>NZ_SMSE01000002.1 GCF_004354085.1 Seongchinamella unica
TCTGGTCAGGGCTCAGCATTATCGGGAGCTCAGGGTTAGTGCGTTCGCTGAATGGAGCAGGGTGGTTGCTTGAGAATCAAGGTCGGATTAACGCTGTCTCCAAAAGTTAACTTGCCGATACCTTTTATACTGCACGGCTTCGCAACCAATCTGCTAGCTCCGATTCGTCGACAATGCCTTGCGCCGCCTTCACGATCAGAGCGCCTATTTCAGCCGCGTCGTAATCGAGCGATATGCCATTCAAGGAGAGGCACACGTCCATAGCCGCGAATGCTGTGCGCTTGTTGGCGTCGAAACGCGTGCCCCACGGACAGGTAGCAGGCGTAGCACGCGGCCAGTTCAAAGACGTCACGGATCATGCCGAAGGCGATCCGGTTGTCGATTCTGCCAATGATGGCCTCGATGGATTTATCCCTGGCGATGCCCTGGAGTTCGTGCCCCTCGATAACGAACTCATGAATCTCGACGACATCCAGCGGCGAGAGGAAGATCACGGTTATTTGTCTTTCAGGTAGTCAAGCGTCGGCTTGAGACTGGAGCGACGTTTGCGCAGCAGGCCTGAAACCTCTTTCGGATCAGCAGGGGTAAACACGATTTTCGCAACGGCGGAGGCGGGTACGAAGTACCCCTCAAGCTGGTTGCGATTCAGGATTGCGACGGGTTTGTCACCCGCTTTCTCGATGACTTTTTTAGGGTCCCGTAATTCCGTGAGTGATGCGGTTTTGTTGGTCAGCAGGTTTTCCATAGCAGATTCCCGATGCGGAGGCATTTGCGGGGACTGTACCACCATGGTCAATTTAAATGCATATTTTAATGCGCATTAAAAAACATCTAAAACAGTCCGCAGCGCTAGGGTTACATGGAAGTGCTATTGCGCGTTCCCTTATATTTCCCTGTTAAGTGGGCCGATTAATGGCCGGCGCTCGGAAAATTGTCTATAAAAACAATGAGGTGGGGTGAGATTTAATGCCTGCAGGGTAATTGGGATCAGATGAAGATTAATTCTCAGCTACTGTCGACGGGTGAGCATGTCTTGCTCATCTGACCCCATTTTCCTTTTTTATTCTAATCCCTTCACTAATATAGAGTTCGCTGTGCTTCCGGCATTACGATGCTTCGATATAGCTTGATACTCATCAGATGTCATCCAAGCTAAGGCCGATTTTTTTGATGGGAACTCAATAATCACCGACCGAGTATCATCCCAGTCGCCCATCAATACCGTCGGATCTTCATCAACACTCAATAGCTTGCCGTCGAATTTTTTGAAGACCTCTGAGAAGCCAGCTTCATATTTATCGTACTCACTGCGATCATGTATTTTAAATCTAGCAATTATATAAACGGACATGGTTTTTATCTCCTGATGTTGTATTGATGATAGCGTAAGCGGCGTCAGGTGAACATTAATCCGTGTTCATCTGACCCCAATATCCACTGTTCGTCTGTGAAACGGTTTGCTGATCGTGACCTTGTAATGACCCAACGAATAACTGCACATGGTATGGTCGCCGCAACTGCGGAGGGCATCACCATGATGCAAGAACCAGAAATCAAACGATGGACTGCGAAGCGCAAGGCTGAGCTGATCAAACAGATCTACCGGGGGCAGAAGACAATCCCGGAGGCCGCCAGGGAATACGACCTCACCCAGGCCGAGATCGAGAGTTGGATGGGTGATGCCGAGGCCGGCATGGAAAACGCCCTGAAGGCCAATCCCAAAGACATTGCCGAACAGTACGAAAAGCAGCTCAGTGAGCTGAAGGAAGCGTACGGTGAGGCCATGCTCGAGAACAAATTCCTAAAAAAGTTGCAGCGCCATCTTGCATCGACCGAGGACTCTTAGAGCGGTTCATTGCTGAGATGGCGGAGGAAGGTCACCAGATCGCAGTCAGCAAAGCCTGTGCACTGGCTGGCATGTCGCGCCGAACGTATTACTACAAACCGAAGCGGCGCCGGCCGAAGGTGAATGAGTTTCTAGACCAGCGCATCAAGCGGGTGATTGACGCCTTGCCCTACGCGGGCTATCGCACCGTGGCCTGGCTCCTCGGTGAGAACAAGAACACCGTGCAGTGGATTTTCCAGATCAAAGGTTGGCAGGTCCGGAAGCGCAAGTCCGGCCACCGGCCGCGGGTGCAGTCATTGCTGTCGGCAGCAACCCGGCTGAACGAGCGTTGGGCCACGGAGATGGCCCGGGTCTGGTGTGGCGAACAGCACCGCTGGTGCGCCCTGACTATCCGGTCCGACAACGGCTTGGTGTTCACCAGCCGACGCTACACTCGTACGGTGTATCGGTATGGAATCAAACAGGAGTTCATCCGGTCCCACACGCCGCAACAAAACGGCATGGTGGAGCGGTTGATCCGATCGGTTAAGGAGCAGTGCCTGTGGCTCCATAACTTCGCCTCGCTCGACGAGGCCAGACAGGCACTGGGGGCATGGTTCCGTTACTACAACGAGCAGCGTCCCCATCAGGCCCTGGGCATGAAAACGCCCCGGGAAATTTATAAATTAGCGGCGTGAGTGTGCAGTTTTAGCTGGGTCATTACATCGGCACAGCATAGATCTACATTCCATAGGCTGTCCTTTGCATGACCGAGGGTAGTCAGCCAGGAGGGGCCGCGATCTGCGGGATCTGGTTTGTAGTGGACCGCTAACACACGCCGGACTATGTCCTTGTCCAGGTCTAAACCAAGAGCCAAGTTGTTCTGCTGTGCGATGCGAGTACAGCCATATCGTGGATTTCGCTGTTTCATTTCCACGATTGCTGCGATGACCTCCTCTGACTGTCCTTTCGGCCCTGGCTTCCTTCCTCCACGGGGAGAGTAAAGGAGGTGATACTTCCGTTTCTTCAGGGCTTTGTGAAAGGCGAGTCAGGTGGATGGCTGGATGATGACGGCTACTCGTCGAACCCGTCCGGGGCTCAAGAATATTGATAAGAATCCCAATATCGTGCGATCTTGAGTATTCAAATTCGGCGCTCTCTGGCGTGCTCGGCTGTGAATGATGAGTGGCTGTTTCAAGAGTAGATTCTCGGCAATGACGGTGCGGTATCCACCAGGCCGGAGTAGTTTGGCAAGTGCGGAAGGTCGATGTAAAAGTAGCAAGATCGCGCCGTTCATAGCGACCGACGGTGATATTCAGGTGTCTGTGGTAGCAGGCGCTAAGTGTCTGATAGTATTAGAGAATTACTAATTCTCCAGGCACAGGTTCAGGGCTGTCAACTTGGCGTTCCCCCTGATGGGAGAGTGAACTCAGGTGTCCTGCCTCGCGGCGCCCGCAATCCGGTCCCGCACGTTGGTCAGTTTGGCCCGCGTCGCACGTTGCTTTTCCACCGGCACCTCTTCGATAAAGTCACCCTGCATAAGTGGCTGCTGCAAACCCGTGTAGACAACCTTCCGCGGGCGCTCTATGGGTGGGTAGGCGCGGTGAAGCGTATCGCTGCAGTGGACCGTCAGGTCACCTGTTTCTGTGACCAGCTTGATCGCCGGCAGGTCCAGGCTTGGGTCCCTGCGCGCGGTTTGTACATTGGCCCGGTGTGAGCCCGGCACGATCCCCAGTGCGCCACTGCGCTCGTCTGCGCCGGTGATCGAAATACCAATGGTAAGACCGTTGCAATAGTACGAGTGGCGCCCCTGACCACAATCTTTGTGCCATGGGAGGTCTGACAGGCCGGTCTTGATGTCCAGGGGTTTGATCAGGCCCTCGGCGCCCATGCAGCCGGAATCCTCGACACTACCGACGAGATTGTCCCCGGTGATATTTGCCAGCCATCCCAGTCGCGAGTCCCTGAGCAGTTCAGCCAGCGTAGCTGAGCGCTCATGGAAGCACAGGACGCGCACCGGGTGTTGCACGCCCTGTGAATCCCCCGCCCACCAGGATGCTCCATCATCAGGCTCTGCCCTTGCCAGTGCCTTGTCGAGGTCCGCGGATACGGCCGCCATTTCCTCTTCGGTAAACACGCCACGCAGGTGCAGAAAACCTGCCTGGTGCAGGAAGTATGAGATTTCGTCGCTATCGTCATCGAGTTCAAAGCTGCGACTGAAGTCGAGGTCGCTGCCATCCCTGTCGACGACAGTGACAGCACCGGCTTCATGGACCGGCCGACCGTCGAAAAGCGCGCGAAACACCGGCTCCCACCCGATCCAGTCATCAAAATTGCCACGGGTCATCTGCACCCTGGAGTTCATGGCGAGCCCCATGGTGCTCGACCAGTCCTGCACGAGATCCGAAAGCGCATCGCTGTCTAGGCTCACTGCAGCGCTATCCGATGCATCTCCCTCCTCGACTTGTAGCGCACCATGTTTCTCACGCAGGGTAACGCAGCGGCCGTTCACCTCCAGCGTAAGCTGGGGCAGAGCCTTGTAGCGAAGGCCTCGACCAGCGAGTTCAGCGTGTTGCGACACCGCTTCGGGGATCAGGTAATCAAAGACTGCGTCTCTCTCCAGGCGAACCCGCTCACAGTGGCGACGGGTGCGACAATCTATGGACATGGCGTGACTCCTGCTGGATTGGTCTTATGAGAATAGCATCTCCACCGGCTTAGCCATGGCGCGGAGCCAAACTGGCGCCACAACCGGGCCAGTTGGTCTGTCACGGCAAGAAGTTTTCTGGAGACAGCCTCTGCTGAGACTGCAGCCACCGCTATACAGTCTGCAGTAGTGACAGAGAACCGGCAGTCCTGTCGCAGAATGACGCGAAAGCCGGCAAAGCTTACAATGCTCCCGGGCCGGCATCTAGGTTTCTTCAATGTCTACCGTGGCGTTTTTGTCGGTTGAGATCAGCTACAGATGTTCTATCGTAGGTGATCACTAGTTCTCCGATCATGGGGAACGATACACGTACCACTGGCCTCTGTCTGGTTTCCGGCCAGGTCGCGAGCCAAGGCAGTGATAGTGTATGTGCGGCCATCTCCTTTGCCTGAGCGTTCCGCACGTACCAGAACATTGCCATCCTCGATGACTACAGCGTCTTCCGCGGCAGCGTCGTTACTCACGCCTTCCACCACCAGCTCGGCAACGCCGGAAAGAGAATCCTCCGCCATCGGCGAGGACACTTGCACCAGTTTGTGATTGGCAGGCCACAGGAGGCAGTCTTCATCGGGCAGACCGGTTATCGTCGGGGCGGTTTTATCCACATTGACCACGACCCCCAGACTGGACTGGTTTCCGGCCAGATCGGCAGCAGTGCCGATTATTTCCCGGTTTTCACCCTCCTCGGAAACCGCAACCGGCGGGCTCACCGAGGCCAGTCCCGAGAGCTCATCACCCGCGATAAAGGCGACTGTCAAATCGCCGTTGTGCCAGCCCTCGCTATTGGCCGGCGGATCGATTACGGCACTGATCTGCGGGGGTGTCCTGTCCAGTCGAATGATCAGCGTATCGGCTTCCTCATAGTTGCCGTTGTTGTCGTGCGCATAGAATGACAAAACACTGATTCCCTCCTCGGTGACGATCAGTTGCGCCCGATCACCTGAAACCATGGCCGAGGCGATGTGAGCTCCCGAAAGCGAATAATGCAATCCCTTGACGCCCGATCCCCCCACATTGTCGGTTGCACTGAGCGTGATTAGCACGTCTTCGTTGTGCCAGCCTTCACTGTTGGCGCCGGGGGCCGTGACCGCGGTGCTGGTTGGTGGCGTGGAATCCGGTTCCGGGCCAGCTTCCAACAAAATCTGTTGTGTAATAGTGATCAGATCTGACGCCACCATATCCAGGTTCGGATTGGCCGGCTCGTGGCCCCAGGCAGGCGGGTGCGAGCTCAGCTTTCCAGGGGTTGCCGATGGCGCGCTGACCATTTCAATGAATTTCTGTTTCCGCTGCTCCGGGGTTCCGTCCTGCGCCAGCCCGGGCCAGTCAGAGGCTTTAAGTGCCACAGGAAAGTCCGGCGCTGTGGGGATTCCCCTGAAGCCGACGATTTCACCGTGACCATCCCCCGGGTTACAGTAAAAGTTTGGGTCTCGCGGATCCAGTTTCAACGGCGTGGCGCAGGTTTTGTCGGGATCTGATTCCAGTAGGGCATTCTTCTCCAATCCACGCTGGTAGTTTGGCTCCAGAATGTTATTCGAAAGTGGTGACGGATGGCCGTAATAATAGTCGGAGCTAAAATCGAAGGGAAACACGTTTTCCCGTTGCCAGCGGTGGTAAAGTCGGCGCACATTTGACCCGAAGCTGATGAGCGTACCTGTATCCCTGACAGGGCCACTGAACACATCGCTGCCGCGTGGACAAATGAGGGGCGCCTGACTGAAAGCACTCGGTGGGTGGTTCAGCCAGGGGCCGGACGGACCACAGCGGTATTCTATGAATAACAGTCTATCGTCAAAGTCGCGGCAGAGCCCCAGGGCGTTGCGAATACAGTCCCACACCCGGTAGCCGCGAAAGTCATGGGTGGCGCGCCAGCGGGTCCAGTTATAGGTTTCCGCCCCGGGCCGGGCCTGTAGAGGGGAAAACAGACCCTCCGGTAAACTTCGGTTTCCCACCGGATCCAGGGGCGCAAGCAAATCTATGGCCACCGGGGTCGAAGCGCCCAATCTCGCCACCGAGGCACCGCCCATGCTGTGGCCCGCCACAATAATTACGGCGTTGGGGTTATGACTGCGAATCGCCTGTAACAGTCTTCGGGCATCTGATTGAAACTGGAAATCTTCATTGGGGATGGCTTTGTTAAAGAAATTGCTGTCCAGGGGAATGAAACCGGCTGCGTGAATGCCCGCTAGGCCACCCGGGTTGGCGTCGTCCGAATGCAACGGCCCGGCCATATACTCCCTGAGCAGGTTGTTCCACCAGGCATAATGTACATAGCCGTTGTTTTCGGCGACAAACTTGGCAAAGTTATAGAGCGTCAGTTCGTCGAGGTTGTTATTGCGCTCGTAGCCGCTGGCAATCAGCGCATAGATACGGCAGCCATCCGGCACGACCAATTGGTCGGAGCCCAGATCGACGGTAAAGGTTGTGCCATTACCACACATTTCGTTTTCAAGGGGTCCCTGGGCGGCGGCAGGGGTACTGATACCGGCGCCAAGGCTAATCAACAGACACGTGGCAGTCATCACCAGAAGGGTCAGCGTTACCAGCGAGCGAGGTATCGGCATGCGTAACATCCTTGTGTCAAAGGGGGGCTTACCAGTAGGTTAGTAGAGATCTACTAATTAACACTGCTTTGCCTAGAACGAATTGGAATTAACAAGGAGAAAAGGCTTGCCGGTCATCCGTGGCCGGGCCGCTGCCCACCACGACAGGAGATTGAGGTCGATATCCGCCTGCGTCCAGATCTTGTCACCGATGTCCTCGAACAGCTCGAGAGCTCCATTGGCGCAAGCTCCCGGAATTGGGTCGCGTGACTAAGATTCGCAGAGTGGGTGGCCTGCAGCACGAAGATACGCGACTAACGGCATAAATTGGCTACAGTAAGTGAACGACGAATAAATGGAAGGGACGGCCCGTTCCTCTACAACCGGTTGGTACTGGTGCATCGATGTTATTCACCTGTACATTGACGAAACCTTTAACAAATCGGCGGACGCCAACTCGCCCGACGCGTCATTCCTGACATAAGCTGGAGAAACCCTATGAACAGCGCAGCAAACCCATATATCTCGGAGCAGGGTGATATTCTCGCCAACATCCATACGATGCCCTGGCTCGAGGTGGGCGGGGGAACGCGCTTCAAGGTGCTGCGGGCCTGTCGGGTAACCGGGGACTGGGCATTGTTCGTCAATATGGAACCCGGGGCTGCGTTCCAACCCCATCGTCATCAGGGACCGGGGCAGTTCTTTATCACCAAGGGAGAGCTTCTGTATGAGGTTGGCAGTGCCCCCGAGGGCACCTACGGATTTGAGCCGGTATTTGCCGAGCATTCCAGGGCCCGCTGCGAAGTAGAAACGGAAATGCTTTTTCTGGGTGCCGGCGCTGTGGTCTATTTCAAGGATGACGGCAGCGTGGATTACGTCTTTGATGCCGAGTCGTTGCTCGGTCTTGCCGCGGGCGATGTCGAATTGAACATCGGCAATGAAAACAAAACCACGGGATAATTTGAATTAAGGCGCAATGATTGGGGGCAGGGCTCGAACGCTTGCGCCCGGGCGTCAAAAAAGTATTGCGACGAGCCATATATTGAATTATATTCAAAAAACTAGTGGAGGGTTCGCGTCAGTCTGTTAGTGTGCAAGTAGATATCTGCAAGACAGATTGCGGGATCAAACGATAACTATAAGTGGGAATCTACAATGGTGAGTTATAGCAAGAAGGCCCTGAGTGTGGCTGTCTGTGTTTCTTTGTCGCAACTGTTCGGTGCGGTTGGCGCGCAGGCTCAGAACAATGATGAGAACAGGCTCCAACTGGAGGAAGTGCTGGTCACGGGTACCAAGCGCACGGTGGCCCAGCAGGATCTCTCGGTCGCTGTGACCACGGTTACCGCCAAACAGTTGGAAAATACCTTCCAGAACGACGTGACCGCGCTGTCCGAACTGGCGCCCAATGTGAATCTGACACCACAAACAGGTTTTAACGCCATTGCCGGCGGCATGCGGGGAACCGGGTTCAACTCCATTCTGGTGACCAAGGATGCCTCGGTAGGTATCACTGTGGATGAGTTCGCGTTCAACCACGTGCAGTCCCAGTTCATCGAAATGTTTGATATGGAGCAGGTCGAGATCTACCGCGGCCCGCAGGGCACCCTGTTCGGCAAGAACACCACCGGTGGAGCGATTGCCTTTACCACCAAAAAGCCCGTGTTGGGCGAGTTTTTTGGAGATATTGAAGGTAACTATTCCCAGTTTGCCTCCAATGACTCGGATGCCTACAAGATCAAGCTGGGACTTAACGTGCCCATCGGCGACACCCTCGCTGCGCGCCTCGCTGTGATTCAGGACAACAGCGACGGTTGGTACACTAATGACAAACCGGCGGGCGGCGAGTTCCAGAGTCTGGGCTGTCCGTTCCCGCCTGATCCCGCCGCAGAAGCCTGTAACAATGCCGCCCGGTCCAAGTTTCCCGATGTGGGTCGCGGCGAAGACATTGGCGGTAAGGACGTACTCGCGGCGAAGCTGAAGTTCCGCTGGCAGCCCAACAACTTTTATCTCGCAGACTTGACTTTTGAGTACGTCAAAGACCGCGGTGATACGGTCGCCGCTGTCAATGAGACGCCACTGGCCAATCAGAACGGTGGCGAGGGTTATCTCTGGCCGATCGCCGGCTTCCCGGGCATTGGCGGCGGTGACCCGTTCTCTACCGGACAGTCCTACACCGCAACCAAGGTGGTTGATATTCCCGGCGGCCATAAAATCGACGCCGATGGTATCTATCTGAACCAGACCTTCAGTTTTGACAACTACGAGGTCAAGTGGATCCTGGGCACCAGGAGCCAGGATGAAGTGCTCGCCAGCACCTATACCGGTGAGGCCTACACCTCACAGTACGACGCCAGCAGAAACTCCGAGCGAGACCAGCTGCAAAATGAGCTGCGACTCTCCACCAAATTTGGCGGTCCCTTCAATTTTGTCACCGGCGCCGCCTATTACGAGGATGACGTCGATTTCCTGGTGTTCGGCAACCTGGGGTACTTCCTGATATTCGCTGGTCCCGCCGCTGAATTCTACCGGGACACCTATGAAATTCAGGTGACCTCCCAGGAGCGGGAGAGTATGGCCTTTTACATTGACGGTACCTACGACATTACCGATGCCCTCAAGCTGACGCTCGGCTTCCGCCATACCCAGGACGAAAAAGACTTTACCCGGCTGAGTCTGGGCACCGCGGAAAACCCGGTGAGTAACTTCATCACCCTGGATGAGTTCAAGGGGCCCCACAAAAATCCTCTGCCGGAGTCTGCATTCGGCAATGTTGTCAAGGACGATAAGGACTTCAGCTCCAATACCTACCGCATAGTGCTGGACTACAACTGGACCGATGATCTGATGACTTACGCCAGCTTCGCTACCGGTTTTGTCGCTGGTGGGTTCTCTGAAACCTGCGGTAGTGCGTTCAGCTGCCAGCCCTATGCCAGCGAGGAGAATGAGAACTTCGAGATAGGCGTCAAGGCGGACATGCTGGACGGAAAGCTGCGCTTCAATGGCGCCTTGTTCCACACCCAATACGAAAACCTGCAACGGGATACGGTTATCTCCATCAAGGACGCTGCGGGCAATGACTTCCAGGAAACGGTTGCCCTGAACGAAGGGGAGAGTACCGCGATCGGCCTGGAACTGGAACTCAACTACGTGCCTACGCCCAATCTGCGTATCGATGCCAACCTGGGCTGGCTGGACCATGAGTACGACAGCTATGAACCGGGATATGATCCCGCGACGCTTGGCCTGGTCGGTACGCCGCAGCCCTTTGACTTCTCCGATCTGGAAGTTCCCTACTCACCCGAGTTCAATGGTGGCGTCAGCGTCACCTACTTCCAGGACCTGTCCAACGGCAGCTCGCTGACCTACAACGTGAATGTGCACTACCAGGACGAGGCGGAGATCAATCCGGCTCCCGCGAGTTTCCAGGGCGGTACGATCGCCAATCCGGTACTCAAGCAGAAAGCCAATACCCAGCTGGAAGAGCGTACGCTGCTGAACGCCTACGTGACCTGGGAAGGGGCTGACATACCGCTTGAGATCTCACTGTACGGCAAAAACCTCACCGACGAGGAATACCGTAACTCGGCCAACCCGGTGGCAAATCTCTGGAACTTCACCACCTACGGGGCGCCCCGTGAACTGGGTGTCCAGGTCGGTTACAGCTTTTAGGTGACCCCCATGTCAATCTGAAGCCGGCTTAGGTCGGCTTTTTTTCGCCTTTCGGAGATCGATTTTGTTCGCCACGATAAGGGAAAGACTCAGGATACGATTGGCAGAAGCGGGTGTCGGCGGGCTATTTTTGTCGACTGCAGACAATGTCGCCTATCTGACCGGCTACCAATCGGTGATGGATGGCTGGCACCTGCCTGAGCCCATCTCCGCTGTTTTCCTGCCGACCTCACCAGAGCTGCCCATGACCCTGTTTTTGCCCGAGGCGAGCCTGATAGGCCTGGTGGTGGCAGAGCGGGAAGGACAGGGGGTTGCATTTGACCGACTGCGTACCTTCGATCTGCTGAATTTCTGCGTCACTGCCCGTTCGGAGGATGTGCATCTTGAACTGGCGGCTGATCTGCAGGCCGAGTTGGCGAGGCTTGCGAAGGCGGTCGACGGTGCATGCGCGCCGAATATTGTAGCCGCCGCAGCCGACTGCCTGAAGCACCTGGGTGTGACCGATGAAACGGTGTTGTTCGATGATATGCGCATGGCACAGGCCGCGCAGCAGGCGTGTGGGCAGCGTTGCAGCGATGGCCTGGATACCATGTTCGCGGCGCGGGCAATAAAAACTGACGAAGAGATCGCCCTGTTTCGCGAAAGCGGCGTCAAGGCGGATCGGGTGATGGCATTCACCGTCTCGCAACTGGGCCGGGGCAGAAGCTGGGCAGAC
Source organism: Seongchinamella unica (assembly GCF_004354085.1). Lineage (GTDB taxonomy): Bacteria > Pseudomonadota > Gammaproteobacteria > Pseudomonadales > Halieaceae > Halioglobus > Halioglobus unicus. The sequence continues at coordinate 11,457 of NZ_SMSE01000002.1, forward strand.
GTTGAGAAGGCTGTCGCTCATTTCATGATTGATGAAGATATCGATCCACTGCCCACCAGCCCGATGTTGTTCGGTGGCAGCTACGATGCAATTTTTAAACCCGATTTGTTCCGCACCCGCTTTGACACGCCTTTCTCCGGGGGTGAAATTGCGATCCTGGAAACCCAGGGGCGTTATCGAAATTTTTGGATCGACATCAACCGCACGGCCCATATCGGTGAGGCCACAGCGGCCTACCGCGAGCAGCATGCGATTGTGCAACGCTGCTTCGAGGAGGTGGTGAGCAGGCTGCGACCCGGCGCCAACTCCGCCGAGATTTGTGAACCGGTGCGTTGCGGTCTCGCCCGTGAACTGGACGCGCCGGAGAAGCTGTTGATGATAGTGCATTCCATTGGTCGGGTGCCTCTGGAAAGCCCGGTCGCTTTTCCCTCCACCGGGCTTCACGCTGCCACCGAGGGGTTTGAAATCGAGCCCAACATGGTTCTGAGCTTCGATGCATTGTATTTCGGCAGCAGGCTGGGGCCGTCGCATATGGAGAACGTATTCGTCATTGGCGAGGATGCAACCGAAAGTATCTACAGCTACCCGCTGGAACTTATTGAAACGGACTGACCGGAGCAAATTTTGATTTATTCAACCGAGATGTTGTACCAGGCGTATCGCTCAATGAAGCTGATTCGCGAATTCGAAGAGCGAATGAGAGAAGAATACCAGCGGGGTAAACTGCCGGGCTTTATCCATATGTACCGTAACCAGGAGGCCATCGCCGTGGGTGCCTGCATGCACCTTGGGGATGAGGACTACATCGCCAGCACTCATCGGGGTCACGGCCATTGTATCGCCAAGGGCTGCGATATCGAGGACATGCTGTTGGAACTGGCCTGCAAGCAGGACGGAATCTGCAAGGGAAAAGGCGGCTCCATGCACATTGCCGATATGAGCAAGGGCATGCTGGGGGCCAACGCTATCGTGGGTGGCGGGCCTCCGATCGCCGCCGGCGCCGCCTTGACCGCCCGAACCCTGGGCAATGGCAGGGTCTCCATGGCTTTTATCGGTGACGGTGCCTCGGATCAAGGCACGGTGGCCGAGGCATTGAACCTGGCGTCTGTATTGCAACTGCCGATGATTTTCATGTACGAGAATAATCATTTTGCCGAATTCACCCGAAATCCCAAGCCTGACGGCCGGATTGCCGAGAGAGCGGGTGCCTATGGCATGCCTGCGGTGACTCTCGACGGGACCGATTTTTTCGCGGTCTACGAGGCGGTGGCTGACGCGGTACAGCGCGGTCGCCAGGGACGGGGCCCTTCGGCCATTGAGGCTATCGCCTCGCGCTACTACGGTCATTTTGAAGGTGATGCCCAGCAGTACCGGGACTCAACGGAGCTTGAGTCGTCGCGCATCACCTCCGACCCCATTCCCAAGTTTCTGGCCGATTCCCGGTGCAGCGATCTTGAGACGGCCCGCATCGAGCAGATTGATGCAGAAATTCTGGCGAGCCTTGATGCCGGGGTGGAGCGCGCGCTGGCCGCCGCCGACCCGCTGCCGGAGCAACTCTACAGCGATGTCTATGTGAACTACCGGGGAGAATCCGCATGAGCAAGCTCTCTATCCGTGAAGCGATCAACCAGGTGTTGCATGAGGAAATGGCTCGCGACGATCGGGTGGTGGTTATGGGCGAAGATGTCGCCAACCGGGACAATGGCGGCGTGTATGGCATTACCGCCGGTCTGGCGGAGAAATTCGGTGAACTGAGAGTGATCGATACACCGATCACCGAGTCGGCGATTATCGGTGCTGCGGGCGGTGCGGCACTGACCGGCTTGCGCCCGGTGGCTGAGTTGATGTTCATCGATTTTCTCGGTGTCTGCCTGGATCAGTTGATGAACCAGATTGCCAAGTTCCGCTATATGTTCGGCGGCGGTGCCACCACGCCGGTGACAATCCGCACCATGATTGGCGCGGGCGCAGGCACGGGGCCCCAGCATTCAGCGATTCTATACCCCATGCTGGTCGCCATTCCCGGCATCAAGGTGGTGGCCCCGAGCAACGCCTACGACGCCAAGGGCCTGCTCGCGCAGGCGATCCGTGACGATGATCCGGTGGTGTTCTGCGAGCACAAAGCCATCTACACCGAGGAATGCGAAGTGCCCGACGAGCCCTTTACCATCCCCTTTGGCCAGGCGCGTACCGTATGCGAGGGCACCGATGTCACGGTAGTTGCATTTTCGCGGATGGTGCTGCTGGCGGAGCAGGCTGCGACACAACTGGCCGCCGAAGGCATTTCCGTTGAAGTGATAGATCCCAGAACCCTGTCACCGCTGGATGATGAGGCGATACTGGCCAGTCTGCAGAAGACCGGCAGGTTGGTGGTTGTCGATGAGTCCAATCCCTACTGCAGCATGGCTTCGGAGGTCTCCAGTATCGTGGTGGACCGGGGTTTCGATTACCTCGATGCTCCGATCAGGAAAGTGACCGCGCCGCATACACCCGTGCCTGCCAGCCCCGTGCTGGAACTCGAGTATGTGCCGTCGGTCGCCGATGTGGAGGCCGCGATACGGGAGGTGGTTGCTTACTGATGAACACGGCCGTGCTTAAAATGGGTTTTATCGCCCTGCTGGAAAGGACCGTTGCCAGCCTCCGAGGTGGCGCTTGGCGGCTACTGGCAGCGCTGGCTCTGACGGGTATAGCCCTCAGCGCGCAATCCGCGGTAGATCCTGGCCAGGCGGTTTATCAGCAACACTGCGCCCAATGCCACGAGGGCAATGTGCCCCGCGCGCCTCATAACATCATGTTCCGCATGTCGCAGCCGGAGGAAATTCTGTATGCCCTCACCGAGGGCGTCATGAAGCAGCAGGCGGCCACGCTTAGCGCGCAGCAAAGGGAGCAGGTTGCGAATTATCTGGCAGGCTCCGATGCGGCCGACGTGGACCGTTCAATGCCCATGTGCGCCGGTTCGCCCCCGGTTGCCAGCCCGGGTCAGGGTTTGCTGGGTGCCTGGGGGTTTGACGAGAGAAATCATCGCTTTGTTGATGCAGAAACGGCGGGCCTGCGGCGTGAGGACCTGGCGCGCCTGGAACTCAAGTGGGTGTTCGATTTTCCGGGCGCCAGCCGGGCGCGATCACAACCCACGGTGTATGGCGATGTGATCTTTGTTGGCTCGCAACACGGTACCGTCTACGCCATTGACATCGACACCGGCTGTGTCTACTGGAGTTTCCAGGCGGACGCTGAAGTACGTTCGGCGATCAGTATTGAACCGCCGGTCGCTGGCGCCCCGGTGGTGCTCTATTTCGGCGATGTTGAAGGCAATATTTATTCGCTGGATGGGGCCAGGGGCGTGGTTCGTTGGCGTGCCCACCTGGAAGACCACGCCAATGCCACCATCACCGGTTCGCCCCGCCTGTATGGCGACCGACTTTTTGTGCCCATGTCCTCCCGCGAGTGGGCGACCGCAGCCGACCCGCATTACCCCTGTTGTACCTTTCGTGGCGGTATCGCAGCCTACAATAAAGACAACGGCAAATTGGTCTGGAAGAGCTATTCCATTCCCGAGCAGCCGGTGGACACCGGCAAGCGAAATGCATTGGGTGTGCCCATTATTGCGCCTTCAGGCGTACCCATCTGGAATTCGCCCACGGTGGATGCGGCCAGGGGACTGCTGTATGTCGGCACGGGAGAGTCCTACTCTTCGCCGGCACACCGCAACAGTGACGCGGTACTGGCTTTTGACCTGAAGACCGGCGAGTTGGTCTGGAGCCAACAACTGACGGCAAACGACGCCTGGAACATGAGCTGTTTCATTGGCTCGAGCTATAACTGCCCGGAGGAAAATGGGCCCGATATGGATATTGGTGCCCCGCCGGTGCTGATTTCACTGCCCTCCGGCAAGGACATATTGGTGGTGGGGCAGAAGAACGGCACTGTGTACGGCCTTGATCCCGACAATGAGGGCGCAATTGTCTGGCGGCGAAAAGTGGGTCTGGGTGGCTACGCCGGTGGCATCCACTGGGGTCTGGCGACGGATGGGACTACCGTGTATGCCCCCAATGCCGATACCGATTTTATCGGCCGCTTCAAGGCGGAGCGCTTCCCGGGCGTGTTCGCCCTGGATGCTGCAACCGGGGAGCAGCGCTGGTATACCCGGGCAGTTGAGGATTGTAGGGAGCAGGAAAAGCCCGCCTGTGATGCAGGGGTTTCCGCCGCGGCCACGGCCGTCCCGGGCCTGGTGTTTGCCGGCGGATTCGACGGCCAGTTGCGCATCTACGACAGCGCCACTGGCGAGGTCCTGTGGCGCTACCAGACCAATCGTGAATTTAATTCCGTTGCCGGTCGCCAGGCCCACGGTGGGTCGATCGAGTCCGACGGGCCAGTGGTCTACCGGGGCAATCTATTGGTGAACTCAGGTTACCTGTTCGGTGACCGCTTGCCCGGCAATGTGCTGCTAAATTTCGCCGTGTCCGGCAGCGATGATAAGGAGGCCCAGTAATGCCAAAACTGATTCCCATAACGATTCCCAAGTGGGGAATCGAGATGGAGCACGGCACCATTTCCGAATGGCGTGTTGCGGAGGGTGACAAGGTCGCCAAAGGCGACGAGTTGGTCGATATCGAAACGGACAAGATCGTCAACAGCTTTGAAGCCGCCCATGATGGCGTCCTGTTGCGTATTCTGGCGGAGGAGGGAGATGATCTGGCGGTGGGAACCCTGATAGGGGTCATGGCCAGCGAACAGGTCGCGGAGGATGAGATAGACGCCTTCATTGCCGCCAATTCCCTCGCCAGCCCAGTGGCTGCTGAGGAGGCCGATGCGCGAGCCGATCAGATTGCCGCCACTGCCACAGAGCAGTCTGGGTCTCAGCCTGCCCGCATCTCGCCAGCACTGAGGCGTAAAGCAGAGCGCCTCGGCCTTGACCCCCGGACCATCGCCGGCTCCGGCTACGGGGGCAGGATTTTGCGCGATGATATCGAAGCTGCCCGTGCCAGCGGTGACGGAATGCCGCTGCGACAGTTGCAGGGTGCACAGAAAACCATCGCCGAACGCATGACCCTGGCCAAGCAGAACATCCCGCATTTTTATTTGCAGCGTGATTGCACAATGGAGGCCCCGCTGGCTGCGTTGGATGCACTGCGCGAACAGTCGAGTGCACCCGTCACGATTAACCACTTGCTGGTGCATGCGGTAGCGGGTGCGCTGCGGGCATATCCCTCGCTGAATATCAATGTTCTCCCCAATGGGATCAGGGAACTCGACAGTATTGATATCGCCATCGCGGTTGAAACCGGCGACAGCCTGCTGACGCCGGTGATCAGGGATATTGGCGAAGCTGATATTACCCGGATTGCACAACTGTCTGCGGAAGTCGTGGCGCGCACGCGCAACAAGGAATTAACTGCACAGGATCTCGAAGGCGGGGCCATCACCGTGTCGAACCTGGGCATGCTGGGCGTCGACAGTTTCACCGCGATCATCAACCCGCCGCAGGTGATGATTCTGGCGGTTGGAGGGATCCGGCAACGCGTGGTGTTGGATAATGGCCAGGTGACAGCCGAGCGCTTCTGCTCTTTGTCGTTGGCCTGCGATCATCGGGTGATCAATGGCGCTACCGGCGCCAGATTCCTCGCCGCAATCTGCGAGGGTCTGGATTCGATGTAGTCTGGAGCGGTAGCACACGCCCGTGGTCAGGCATATCTGTGAGAATGTACCTGGTGGTCACGCCAGAGATAAACGATAAGGAGTGACTTGTGGAAACTCTGCTCGACCCCGCTCTACAGTCGTGCCCCTACGCGTATTACCAGCGGCTCAGGGCAGAAAGTCCTGTCTATCGGATGCCGGACACGGGATTCTATCTGATCACGAACTATGAACTGTGTCGCGAGATTATTCGAGAACCGGATATTTTCGTCAGTGGGGTGACCCCCATGAATTTGAATCCCGAGGCCGCTCCAGAGGAGGTCTCGGCGATCTACCGCGACCATGGCTGGATGCCCGCGGCCTCCTGCTCAACGTCTGATCCGCCCCGGCACACGCAGGTCCGGGCACTGCTTTCGAAACTTTTTACAACGGCAAAGGTCCGTTCAATGGTGCCCCACATTCGGGAAACGGCCCACCATCTTGTGGACGGTTTCATGACCGGGGGTGAATGCGAGTTCGTGAATTCCTTTTCCCATCCACTGCCCATGATCATCATCGCTGAGCAAATCGGAGTGTCGACCAGGGACCTCGATACATTCAAGGAGTGGTCAGACGCAATCGTTGAAATGTTTGGCATGATGATCTCAAGGCAGCGACAACTTGAGTGCGCCAGGTTAATTGTCGACATGCAGCATTTCTTCAAGCAACAGATTGACCTGCGCCGTGAGCATCCACAGGATGACCTGCTGACCATTCTGGCGGACAGTCGCTACGAGAATGGCCAGGAAATCCCCATGAATGAGCTGCTCACTATCGTAACCGTGGACCTGTTGGCATCGGGAAACGAAACAACAACGGCAGGAATTTCTTCGGGCACGATGTTGCTGGCAGAACAACCGCAGCTATTGGCAACGCTTAAGGCAGAGCCTGAACTCATTCCTGTGTTTGTCGAAGAAGTGTTGCGGCTGGAATCCCCGGCCCAGGGTATGTTCCGTGAAGTTGTCAAAGAGACCACACTCGGTGGTACTTTCTTCAAACCGGGCGATATTCTGAGTCTACGGTTCGGTGCCGCAAACCGCGATGAGGCAGAATTTCCCGATGCCGACCAGGTCAATCTTCAGCGGGAAAAGCCTGGCAAGCACCTGGCGTTTGGTGTCGGCAGACACCACTGTATCGGTGCACCCCTGGCGCGGCAGGAAATGCTGATCAGTTTTCAGGTGCTGATTCAGCGCCTGGAGGATATCCGCCTGAAATATCCCGCTAAAGCCCATCCCTACACCCCCAGCTTTTTTGGGCGCAATTTGCAGGCGTTGGACATTGAGTTTAAAGCGGCCCGCTGACAAGCAGGCAGCTGGCATCAAAGTGTGCCCACTAACAGAATGGTGTTGTTGACATGGAAAACCAATTCACTGCGTCAGAAGTATCCAGCCTTCGAAGCCTGCTCGACATCGAAGCAATTCGCCGACTGCGGCTGGACTTCTCTCTGGCTATTGATCTGAGAAATATGGACGGTGTTATAGCGCTGTTCACCGATGATGCGCTGTGCGAGTACGGACCTTACGGCACCTGGGAAGGTAAGGAAACAATAGCCAGAAATTACCGGGAAATGTTTGAAGGTGAAACAGTGGACCCACCGTTCACTTCGCAACATATCAACACTAACCACACCGTCGACATCCTCTCTGACACCACGGCAAAGGGCGACTGCTACCTGATTGACCTGGACACCAGCACCCCGCCCGCAGAGAACCCCGTCATCTGCTTCGCTCACTATGACGAAGAGTATCGCAAAGACAATGGTCGCTGGCGATTCTCCCGGTCCAGCCTGAATTTCCTGTGGCCACAGAGACAGGTTTTGCCTGATTATAGCTGATCACAACATTTATACCGAGGCAAACGGATTGAACTGATGACCGATTTCCTGAAGAAAACAAGTCCTCCGTTGCAAGGCCTGGTTATGGCCCTCCTGTTTGCAACAAGCCTGGAACTCGATGCCGGAACCAGCAATTGGTACTACTATGGCGGTGACCCATCGGGCACCCGATATTCCCCGCACGCGCAGATCAACACCAGCAATGTGTCTCAGTTGGAGCTTGCGTGGACATATCACACAGGGGAAATCGAACGGCGCGGCGAGCAACTGGACGCCAACAGTACCCATCAGAATACGCCGGTGATGGTGGGCGATTCACTGATGGTATGCACGCCATTCAACCGTTTGATTGCACTTGATCCCGCCACCGGCCGGGAGCGCTGGGTGTTCGACCCCGAGGTCGATCTGGGGCATCCCTTGCCCCAGTACAATTGCCGCGGCGTTGCCGGCTGGACGGCCAGTCGAGGTGGGGAGGAAGACCGCTGCAAGCAGCGGGTTTTCATGGGGACGAACGACAGCCGGCTGATCGCAGTCGATGCCAAAACCGGGAACCGTTGCCATGAGTTTGGGCAAAATGGAGAGGTAGCTGTTCGTCAACACAAGGCCTTGCAGTTTGCCGGGGAACGAAAAATCGCCTCGGCCCCCGTGGTTGTCAACGATGTGGTGGTCGTTGGCTCCTACATCATGGACAATGTCCGAACTGACGCGCCGGCGGGCACCGTCTTTGCGTTTGATGCCTATAGTGGCAAGGAAGTCTGGCGCTTCGACCCGATTCCGAGGACGCCGGAAAATCCAGCGTACGCGAGCTGGCATGACGACAGTGCGCTCAATGCCGGGGCGGCCAACGTGTGGTCCAGCATGGTTGCCGACCCGCCAAACGACCTGATTTTTCTGCCAGTGGGCTCTGCTGCCCCGGATTTCTGGGGAGGTGCCCGGCCGGGTAACAATCTTTACTCCAGTTCCCTGGTGGCATTACACGGCAAATCGGGGGAGGTGGCCTGGCATTTCCAGTTGGTTCACCACGACATCTGGGACTACGACGCCGCCTCGCCACCGATGTTGATTGATATCGACCGGGGGGGAGAAACAATCCCCGCCGTGGTCCAGAACACCAAACAGGGTTTGTCGTTTGTCTTTAATCGATTGACGGGAGAGCCGGTATTCGGGGTTGAAGAACGGCCGGTTCCGCAGCATGCGCTGCCGGGGGAGTGGCTCTCGCCAACCCAGCCTTTCCCCCTGGCGCCGCCTCCCCTGACTCCGACCCAGGTTACCCCCGACGACGCCTGGGGTTTCACGTTTTTTGACCGATGGCTGTGCCGCCGGAAAATTGCGGGCCTGCGCTCCGAGGGAATATTCACTCCGCCCTCCACCGAAGGCACCATTCAGGTGCCCGGTTCCGCCGGTGGAATGAACTGGGGTGGTCCGGCCTATGATCCCCAACGCCAGCTGATGATTGTCAATACCAATACGGTGGTGCAGGTGATCACCATGATCCCGTTGACGGATGAGACAAGCCATAATGCACCGGTGTTGCATGCCAAAAGTGATGTATCGGCCCCGGAGGGAGCACCTTACGGCGTCCATCGGGAGTGGCTGCTGTCACCCCTGGGTGCTCCCTGCACGGCGCCGCCCTGGGGGGAACTGCTGGCGGTAGATATGAATACCGGTAGCGTTGTCTGGCGGGTTGCTCTTGGCTCGATCGAGAAAATGCTTCCGCTGCGCTTTGAGTGGAACCTGGGAACCCCCAATATGGGTGGACCGATTGTCACCGCCGGAGGACTGGTATTTATCGGTGCAGCGATGGACGGTTACCTCAGGGCATTCGACATTGAAAGCGGGAATGAGTTGTGGAAAGAAGAACTCCCGGGGGGAACCCAGACCACACCGATGACTTACCTGCATAATGGAAACCAGTACGTGGTCATGGTTTCTGGCAGGCACGGTTGGTTCCAGACCCCTTCCAGTGACGCGGTGGTCGCTTACCGACTCTTCTCGCGCTGATTCTGTTCCGACGTCGTGTCCCCCGGTGGTACCGTGCCTGTGACGGGAGCTGGAGAACGGCATCGCGGAGTGGGTTCAGCACTTCAAGCACTGAGCAACATGCGCTGACCGAACAGGTTGCGCTCAATCGTGGTCAATTCCGCAGTAGTGGAAGGAGCGGCTGGCGGTGTTCCTGCAAGGCTGCGATATAAGATTCATTGGCGGTGGCAAGAGAAAGCCAAGTGGAGAGATCGATCTTGCGACCGATCAGCGTATGTTCGAACGCAAAACTGGCGTTGTCGATCCTCGGCCGTTCGATTGCCGCCCCCTCCCCACGGCGCTAATCCACCAACAAGCGCCCCTGATACATCTGCATCTGGCAGGTGAAGCGATACTCACCCGGGGGCAGGTCGTTCAACCTGACGGTGGTGGTCTTGCCCGTCTCCAGGAATTCACTGACCTCCAGACCGTGAAAAACCACCTGCTCCGCGCAGGGCGAGGGGTCGCGGCGGTCAAAGTGCAAGGTCAGCGGTTTTCCCGCCCGGGCGTGCACCACCGAGGGTGTGTAAACCCCCGCGTCAACCACGATGGTCGCTTCCTCCGTCGCCGCAGCCGCCTTTTGCTGGCCGCTCCGGGACAGCCAGAACCACCAGATAATAAGTGCGATCAGGGCACCGCCGATAAGGTTGATGGTCAGGCTCATACTGCATTCCTCTTCGGTTTGAACAGCCGCAGGCGGTTGGCGTTGGTCACCACAGTCACCGAACTCAGCGACATGGCGGCGCCGGCGATCACCGGGCTGAGCAGGGCGCCGGTCAGGGGGTACAGCACGCCGGCCGCCACCGGCACGCCGAGACTGTTATAGACAAAGGCGCCGAACAGGTTCTGCTTGATATTGCGTACAGTGGCGGCCGAGATCGCCATGGCGTCGGCCACCCCGTGCAGGGAGCCGCCCATGAGGGTAATGCCGGCAGACTCGATAGCCACGTCGGTACCCGTGCCAATGGCAAAGCCGACATCGGCCTGGGCCAGGGCGGGCGCATCATTGATTCCGTCGCCCACCATCGCCACGATCCGGCCCTCGCCCTGCAGGGCCTTGACCTCCTCTGCCTTGTCTTCCGGCAGCACCTCCGCGATGACCTGATCCACGCCGACCTGGGCGGCAATGGCATTCGCGCTGGCCTGGATATCCCCCGTGATCATCACCACCGTCATCCCCGCCTCCCTCAGTCGGGCGATCGCGTCACGGGAATCCGGCTTGATCCGATCCGCGACCCCGACAATACCCAGCAGGTGCTTCTCGTCCGCCAGGAACAGGGGCGTTGCTCCCGTTTTCGTCAACGAGGCGCTATCCAGCGAGACCTTAATTCCTTCCTGTTCCAGCCAGCGTCGATTGCCGAGTCGGTAGCGCATCCCGTCGATGACGGCGGTGACCCCCTTGCCATTGAGCGCCTCGAACCGGGAGGACTCCTGCAAAGCGAGGTCACGGCTCTCGGCTTCCCTGAGTACAGCCAGGGCCAGTGGGTGTTCCGAACTGCGTTCCAGGCTGGCGGCCAGTTGCAGGACGGCCTCCTCCTGTTGACCCTCGACACACAGCACTCCGGTCACTGCCGGCTTGCCCTCGGTGATGGTGCCGGTCTTGTCGAGCACGACAGTGTCCAGTTTGCTGCTGGTTTGCAGGGCTTCCCCCTGGCGGATCAGGATGCCGTATTCCGCTGCCTTGCCCACGCCCACCATCACCGACATGGGTGTCGCCAGGCCGAGTGCACAGGGACAGGCGATGATCAATACCGTGGTGGCGCTGATCAGCATGTGGGTCAGCCGCGGGTCGGGCCCGAAGTTGTACCATGCCAATGCCGACAGGATAGCGATGATCATGATGGTGGGCACAAACACCGCGGAAACCTGGTCGGCCAGGCGGCCGATGGGCGGCTTGCTGCCCTGGGCCTTTTTCACCAGGGCAACAATCTGCGCCAGGGCCGTATCCTTGCCCACCGCCGTGGCCTCATACAGCAGCGTTCCGCTGGCGTTGATGGTGCCCGCGCTGACTGTGTCGCCGGGGCGCTTTTCCACCGGCATCGGCTCCCCGGTCAGCATCGATTCATCAATACGGCTTTCGCCCTCGCTCACCTTGCCGTCCACGGCGATCTTTTCACCGGGGCGCACCCGCAACAGGTCACCGGTTTTTACCTGCTCCACAGGGATATCCTGCTCGCCGCTCTCGCGCACAACGCGGGCGGTTTTGGCCCCCAGGTCCAGTAGGCGCCGGACCGCCGCGCTGGTCTTGCCGCGAGCGCGAACTTCGAGTGCCTGGCCCAGGTTGATCAGGCCGATGATCATGGCGCTGGCCTCAAAATAGACGTGCCGGGCCGCCTCGGGGAATACAGCCGGCACCAGTACCACCGCCATCGAGTAGAGCCAGGCGGCACCGGTCCCCAGGGCGATGAGCGTGTCCATATTGGCGTTGTGGTTGCGAAAGGCCTTCCAGGCACCGATAAAAAAATGCCGGCCCGCGGTTGCCAGCACCGCGAGGGTGGCCAAACCCACGACCAGCCAGGCCCACTGGCTGGCGGTGCCCTGATGCACCATCATCTCCCCCCCCAGCAACCCCCATGCCATCAGCGGCACGCCCAGGCCGAGACCCAACCAGGTGTGACGCAACAGCTTGCGGTAGTGGGCGAGTTCGATGGACGCCTGCTCACTGTCATCATCGTTGTCGCCGACTTCGGCCGCACCATAGCCGGCGGCTTCAACCGCTCTGATCAGGGTGTCGGCAGGGGCGCTCCCGGAGACACGTGCCGTTCGGTCGGCAAAGTTCATCTCCGCCTGTTCGACGCCCGGGGTGGCTCGCAGTGCCTGTTCGATGGTGCGAACGCAGGAGGCACAGGTGGCACCGCTGATGTTGAGCGTAATCCCGGCGTGTTCGGCAGGCGCAACGGAGGCGCCTGCCTGCTGACAGCTGGCGGGCTCCTCGGTCTCTTCACGCCCGGGAGCGTAGCCGGCAGCGGCTACCGCCTGCTCCAATTGGTCGTGCGCCAGTTCGCCACTCCCGGTCACCGTCACCGTCTGCTGGTCGAGATCGACCCGCGCATCGCTAACGCCCGGAACTGCCAGCAGCGCCTGGGTGATTTTTCGCGCGCACCCCTGACAGGTGGCTCCGGAAACCTTTAACGTGTGTTCTGCCATAGGTGCCTCCTCTGTGCCCTGACAGGCCCTTCCGGGCCCATAAGGCAATGCTAGACCTTCCAGTCGCTGGAAGGTCAAGGCTCGGGTGAGTGCCTTTTATACACAGATGATGAATTCAATGTTTCGGTACCAGTGATCTGACGCAATATGCGTTTGCGACAGACCGGGATAGTGCGGCTGTGGAATGATATTTTAACGATACTGTGGATGTTATGTTCAGGCTGTTGCTAACGACGTATGATAACGTCCCGGTTAGGCCCCTGTCGGTGTGCGGCGAGCTTGCAGGGCGCCAGCGCACCTTGCCAGGCGCCTACAGAGCGGGATAAGGACACTCAGTGTCTCTCTGCCGTTGGTTCCAATCATCAGGGAAGCCGTCACCAGTACACTAAGTTCAATGTAGGTGATATACCACGCCGCCGGAATTGGATAGCAGGATGAAATATGCAGCGCTACAAAATTCTACACCGCACCTACTATAATTTCTCGGCTGCCGTGCGGCTCGGTCCCCACACCCTGCTCGTACGTCCGAGAGAGGGACACGAGCTGCGCATAGAGTCCGCGAACCTCGAGATCACACCTCCGGCGACCCTGCGTTGGCACCGTGATGTGGAAGACAATTCTGTTGCGATTGCGACCTTCGATTCGGCCACTAGCCAACTGCTGATTGAGAGCGAGGCGATCATTCAGCAACATAACCGCGCGCCTCTCGATTTTCTGGTGGCTGATTACGCAGTCGACTACCCGTTTTCCTATACACCCGAGGACAGGGTCGTACTGGCACCTTACATGAATCTGGCGATGCGTAAGTCGGGCGACACGCTGGATCAATGGCTGGCGACTATATGGCGGCTGGACGACCCGGTCCAGACCTACGCCTTGCTGCAGCGTATTAGCGCCCAAATTCAAAATCAGCTGTCGTATCGACGACGTGAAGAGCCCGGAGTGCAAAGCTCAGTTGAAACCCTGTCTTGCGGTACGGGTTCCTGCCGAGACTTCGCCAATCTCTTCGTTGAAGCAGTCCGTCGTCTGGGGCTCGCTGCGCGTTTTGTCAGCGGTTACCTGAATTCGCCTCCGTCAGCGGTCGATTTCGGTGCAACCCATGCCTGGGCCGAAGTCTACCTGCCTGGCGCCGGCTGGAAGGGTTTCGATCCTACCCTCGATGACGTCGCCGGAACAAACCATATTGCGGTGGCAGTGGCACGGTTGCCTGAAACCGTGCCTCCCATAGCGGGTTCCTTCTTCGGGTCTGCCGCCGCGAGTCTCGATGTTGGTGTTTGGGTTACCGAGCTGTCTTAAACTGCGCTGGTTTCGCGCGCCGGACACCTGCGCCCGTACCGGCGTAGCCAGCGGCCCACAGTGATGGATGCCTACCTGGGACTGTTTTTCAGCGCCTTCCTGGCAGCGACGCTGGTGCCAGCCTATTCCGAAATCCTGTTCGCGGCCCTGATTAACGCGGGCTACGGCCCACTGCTACTGCTGTTTTGGGCTTCCGCCGGAAATTCCCTGGGCTCCGCCGTCAACTGGCTGCTGGGTCGCTACCTGCTGCATTTCCAGGACCGTCGCTGGTTTCCCTTCCAGGCCACGAGCCTGGCCAGGGCGCAGCAGTGGTTCAGAAAATTCGGCGTCTGGTCGCTGCTTCTGGCCTGGATGCCCGTTGGGGGCGATGCGCTGACCTTTGTCGCCGGGGTGATGCGCGTTCCCTTCTGGCTGTTTTTCACCCTCACTGCCATCGGCAAAACGGGGCGTTACGTGATCGTAATGGGCCTGGTGCAGCAGCTGACCTGAGGGCTCCTTCATGATCAGCTCATCCAGTCCTGCAGGTTCGGCCGCCTGTGTCAGCAGGCCAGGAAGACCACCAGGCCAAGCTCCGACGGCCCGAGGTTTTTGACCTGGCGGGGGCGAGTTTCCTCATAAAACCTGAATCCGCCGACAATAGCACGCCAGGATTCGAGATCGAGCTGCAGTTTCCCCTCAGCCAGCGGGGCCAGCAGCAGTCCATGCCCATCCTGCGGGAGTTTAACCACTGCTCCAGACGGCAGGGTGAGAAGATAGCCCTGGCCGCGCCGGTTGGACGCTAATTCGCGGGCGTGGGGTTCATCCCAGGGTGCGAGTTTCGCACGGCAGGCATCGGCTGGCGGCCGGAGAAATTCGAGGCCGACATTGATAAACGGCTTCTCGCCAGTGGCGCCCACGCGGTGCACATAGGGCGCACTATCGTCAGAGTAGGGGAAAAGCACCAGCGTACCGGCGGGCGCGGTTTGTTCCCGACGCTCGCCGGCCAGTGACTCGCTGCTCGCGACAGTATCGCCCACGATCAGCGCCAGCAGGTCGTTCCGGTGTTCATGGTACTGCGTCCAGATGCCCGGCTCGATCCAGTTGGTGTAAATCAGGAACCCTTCGCTGCGGTGCCTGACGACGTGGAGTGGCTCCTCGGTGACCGGAACCACGTGGAGAACGTTCTCTTGCGTTCCTTCCCCGGCCAGTGACCAGGCGGGCAGGGTGGACAGCAGCGTGATCAGCAGTAAACGTATCGCAAGCATAATGGTTGAGGCCTCCGGCGGAAATGTTGAGCCTGATTCTGCAGGTTCCCGGTCAATCACCGATACTAATCAAAGTCGAGCAGGATTTTTCCTGACCTGCCGGATTGCTGTGAAGCCCTGACCGCCGCCACGGCATCGGCCAGGGGAAATTGCGCTGCTATCGAAACATTGAACATCCCGCTAGCGCTTAGCCTGCCAAGCTCTCCCATCACCTCACCCAGTTTCGCGGGTGTTTGCGCGGCGAGCCAGCCCGGCAGGTAAAAGCCGCCCACTGTGGCGTTCGTCATCATCAGGTCGCGAGAGAACAGCTGCATCGATGGTCCGGCGAGCGTGCCGTAGAGCAGCATCCTGCCGCCATCCGTGAGCGAAGCGATCATCTGCTCGGCGACTGACCCGCCAACACAGTCGAGGGCAAATTCGACCCCTCTACCCCCCGTCACCCGCTTGACCTCCTCGCGCAGGTCCTGGCTCTCTGTATTGATAACCACGTCACCCAGCTGTTCAGGGAACTGATCGGGCATTTTCTCGCCGCGAACGAGGCTTATCGTCCTGAAGCCATAATGGCGACCGATTGCAGCAGCCAGTTTGCTCACGGCAGAGGCCCCGGCGCTCATCAGCAGCCACTGACCTTCCTCAACCCCCAGAACATGCCGGGTCGCTATCAGCGCCGTCAACGGGTTGAGCATCATCAGCGCTGCCTGTTCGTCAGGCAAGGCCTCCGGCACTGGCGACAGTTGCGCGGGCGCGGCGATCACGTATTCCTGCCAGGTACCGCTCGGCGGCCCGGCGAACAGGGCGACCCGTTTACCCAGCCACTGGGTGCTGTTGACATCAGCGCCGCAGGCGTCGACAACACCCACACCCTCGCCCCCCGGGATGCAGGGGAGTTGGGGATGCAGCTTGCTGCGCTCGACGTCAAAGGAGGGACGCTCCTCCCCGAGGTTCCATATCAGTCGCTCGATGGCCTCCCGGTACTCACCCCGTATGTAGTTGAGGTCTGAGGGGTGCACAGCGGCTTTGGTCATGCGCACCCTGAGCATTCCCGGGCCGGGTTCAGGCTCAGGAGCATCAACGACCTGGAGGCCGCTGAGGTCGTCGGATACGTGGTTTAAGGTCACAGTTTTCAACGGTTTTCTCCTCAGTTATCGGGTCGGAAGGTGCGATTGCTCGCATCCGGGTGCGAGGGGAGGTACAGTGTTTTGCCATTCCCCGACGACAGCTCATCAACGGCCGGGGCTTTCCTCATCATAGCCCTCGACAATAACGATATGGCCGGAGCTGCATTCGTCCCTTATCGCCTTGTATCCCTGGTAAAGGTCGCTGTTGTAAAACTCCTCGGCCTTCGCTATGGAGGGAAATTCGAACAGGACCAGGCGCCGCGGCTCCCAGTCGCCTTCTATTACCTTGTGTTCACCGCCTCTCGCCAGATAGCGGCCGCCTGCGGCCTCAAGCGCGGGTTTTGCCTTGACCATGAACTCCTGGTATCGCTGCGGATCCCGGATATCGACATCATAGATTACATAGGCGGACATCATATACTCCTCAAGTAGCTGTGCCCCGGAATGTCCGGGTTTAGCGGCCTCGATAGCGAGGATCCGCTGTGGATAAGGTGTTACCCGTCTCCTGCTGATCGGGCTTTAACTGGCAACGAGTCTAAATCCCGGCAGAGCACGAGAATGTCATCTACCTGACGTTTCACCCCCTTAATTCTCTAAAAAAAGCATTAAATGGGCCGGAAAGGCCGGTCGCTGCTGTCGCAACAGACAGCCAGTGCTGCAACTTGCCGTGGATAGCGGCAGGTACCAGCCCGACATCATAGCTGTAGCTGGTCAAATTCCCCCAGGTTGATCAGGAATTTGTGGGCCGCAAACTGGACCGAGGCGCGGTCGGCTGCTTCTGAGAGGTGACGTACGCTCTCGGTAATCGCCAGCCACCAGCGCATGTGCTCGGGACTGAGTTGGGCGGCAACCGGGATAAGGTCCCGTGTGACACCGTAGCTGTGGTCTGCGCATGACTTGAGCCTGGCCATATTGTGCAGGTCCAGCTCCACGGTATTGAGCTTTTTGAACAGGGTCGCTACCACTTGCGGGTCGTGTTCCAGTGCCTGGGAGCTCGCGGGTTCGGCATTCTGCTCCAGTAGGGCCACGTCCAGGTGACTCAACACGTCCCGGAGCGCACCGCGCAGGCTCTGGCGCAGCTCCTGTTTTCGATCCCGCTCAAGGCGGCGCTGGATCAATGAGAACAGGCCCACCAGGAAGAATCCTTCCAGGCAGAACCCGATCAGCTCGGGTAGCAGGTTATCCTGGAATGCGCCCTCGGCAGCGTCACGCAGGAAGGAGGACAGCAGGTAGATGCCCGCCAGACCGAAAATCAGCAGTGGAGCGAAGACCAGCAGGCGCCTCAAGGGCTTGTTCTCCCCCGGCTCACTCGCCGGTCACCGGTTGTGCCAAAGCCCTGATCACCCTGGCGATGCGATCAGCTTCCTGGGGGGTCAGGTCCAGTGGCACATTCTGCAGGTAGACGACCAGGTTTTCGCGAATGGGCACGGGGAAGATTTCGTGCGGGCTGCGCGGCGGATTAAGCGCCAATTCCTCCCGGGCTCGAGCCTGCCCCGGGTCGTCACGCGCCGCCACCAGTTGTACTTCCGGTGTCTCTCCCTCGATGCTGCTGAAACTGTTGGGGTCGTCGGCCCAGCTGAAAAAATCGCGCAGACCGGCTTTCAGCCGTTCGTTATAGATTTGCAGGGTTTCAGGTCGGATAGTGGAGCCCTGCAGCTTGTGAAAGCGGGTGCAGAGTTCGTCGACGTCCAACTGGCGAAGGTCCCGGCGCTCGTAGGACCTGAGTTGGACCAGTAGCTGGTCCGCCGCCTTTTTGCGAGCCCGGGCCGTGCCGGGACGGATGGCGCCCGCCATCGCGCCTTGCCGCAAGAAGTCCAGGAAAGCTTCCTCTGAATAGTCCCCTTGCGCCATCTCAACGTCCCCCGGTTGCTCTGCCTAGTGTAGTACCCATTGAGCTTGCGCGTACAGCAGCGTACTGCCTTTCTCTATCGAAGGGTCTTCCCTGAAGCCCGCCTTTTCATCAAACCGACGCTCCCTGGCATTGCTCTTGTTGGGCTCCAGGAAATTCTGCACTATGCTCATCTATTCATTCCCTCGACACCGACCGGAGAAAACATGAAGTACGTCTTGTCGTTACTACTGCTGCTCTCGTTACCGGTACAGGCGGGGCCGAAGCTCTATGTCTTTGACTGCGGCCTGATCAAACTGGAAAGCCTTGAGTTATTCAACCTCAAACCTGCCGATTCCCCGGTGAGGGAAATGGTTGTCCCCTGTTTCCTGGTGGAGCACGCGAAGGGCAGACTGCTTTTCGACGGTGGATTGCCCAGGCATGTGGCAGACAGTGCCGAACCTGTCGCGATTGAGGGCGGATCCCTGGTGTACGACCGCTGGATCCTCGATCAGCTGGCGGACATGGGCCTGGTGGCAGGGGACATCGACTTTGCCGCCTATTCCCACCTTCACTTTGACCACGCCGGTGCGGCCAACTCGTTTGTCGATTCGACCGTACTGATGCAACAGCGAGAATGGGATGCGGCCTTTACGCAGGAGCAAGGGTTTATTGACGTGTCGCTGGTTGAAGGACTGAAGCAGGCCGATGTCAGATTTGTCGACGGCGATCATGACGTATTTGGTGATGGCACCGTGCAGCTCATCCTGGCCCCTGGGCATACGCCCGGCCACCAGCTGCTATTACTGGAGCTCGAAAGCCGCGGGAAAATTCTGCTCTCCGGGGACCTGTACCACACCCAGGCCAGCCGCAAGCTGCGTCGGGTACCGACCTTTAACAGTGATGAGCAGCAGACCTACGCGTCTATGGATCGCATAGAAGCCCTGCTCAAGGAGACCGGCGCCACCCTGTGGATCGAACATGATAAAAGCCTGTTCGACACCTTGAAAAAGGCTCCGGATTATTACGACTGAGCGCAAAGTCACTGCCACCACATCCATCACCCCGGTATTCACCGACCCCCGGGGATGGATGCCTGTGTCGATAAGCAGGTAATGCGGCTGCTATTGTGGCGTGTACACCTCGGTAGCGGCGATTGGCGTCCCCTGGTGATCAGGAGCCCTGCCGCCGGCGATGATGATCTGGCCGCTGATTTTTTCAGCAACGGTGTCGCCGCGTGCCTCAGGCAAATCGGCAATACGACGCCAACGATTGGCAGCCGGGTCGTATCGGAACGAGCGGGTTAAGGGCTGGGGTGCGAAGCCCCCGAAGACGTAAAGGTAATCGTTGAGCGCTACCACGGCCGCGCTGGTAAAGGCGGCCGGCGCCGGATCCAGTGTCTGCCATTCATCGGCGACCGGATCATAGCGTTCGACAGTGTCGCTGAACTCGAACCCCCCCATACGATTGGCGCCGCCGACGGCATAGATGAGGCCGTCGACCGTGCCAACCCCCATGCGCCGCCGCGCGGTCGGCATCTCCGCGCCGGCAGACCAACGGTTGCGTGCCGGATTGTAGATAAATACCGAGGCTTCAGCAGGCGCAAATGGACTGAGGCGATCGCCACCGCTGCCCCCGATCATATAGATCCGCTTACCCAGGGTCACGCTGGAAGCGCTAAAGCGACCCTCGGGGAGGCGTGCGCGACTGCGCCAGCTATTGGTGCGGGGGTTGTACGCTTCCACCACGGCTTCCACCTGACCGCCAGCGCTGCCCCCCATCACATAGCACTCGCCCTTGAATGCGCTGGCGGTCGCCCAGGCTCGCGGCGTCGGCATGTTCGCACGGCGCCGCCATGTATCTGTGACAGGATCGTATTCCTGGGTGGAGTCCAGCGGCGACCCGGTCTCCCAGCCGCCACCGAACACATACAGTTTACCGTTGACCGTACAGCTGGCCCTCACGGCACCCCCAACCGGCATATCCTGGCCTGAGCGGTAGCTGTCGGGCTCTGCAAACAGTGGGGACAGGTAATAGCGTTCATCAGAAGCGAGAATGGCCAGCAAGTCGTCATTGCCCTCGAATGCGGCCGTCGACAGTCGACAGGACTGCGCCCGTCCCCCGCAGAAACCCCGATCAACTCTTCTCCAGGCGACAAACACACTGCCGTCGCTCGGAACTGCGATAAATTCCTGGTCGAAGAAGGTATCGGTGACTTCGACAACACAGGTCTCTCCCGAGGGGCAGAAGTAATCACCGGAGCTGGTCTCCACCGTGCCGTCGTCGGGGACGGTGATTACTATTTTGCATCCCGTGATGGAGAGCAGCACGGTAACCATCACAAGGCAACAGAGCGTGCGCATGGACTCAAGGACTGACCTTTGCCGACCGTACCCGGAAAGGTAGTGCAACTACCCGGGGTTCGCAAGCAAGGCCTGTGCAACAGGAGGTCGACCGACGGTGTTGATTTGCAGTTAAAGCTGACCCGGGATGGGAGTGAACCCGTGAGTACATTACGGACTGGCGGACGCCATGTCCCTGGCAGGGCAGCGCGAGCCTAGCCGATCTCGCGGCCCTGCGCCTGCCAGAAGGGTTCCCGCAGGATCTTCTTGAGAATCTTGCCCGAGGGATTGCGCGGCAGTTCGTCGATCACCTGTAATTGACGGGGAATCTTGTAGCCGGCGATCTTGTCGCGGCAGAATTCCACCATCTCGTCGACGTCCAGTGACATACCGGGCTTGGTGACCACGAAAGCCAGCAGTGCCTCGCCGTACTTGTCGTCGGGCACGCCTATGACCGCCACGTCCGCCACAGCCGTGTGCTTGGCCAGGGCATTTTCCACCTCCACGGGATAGATGTTCTCGCCGCCGCTGACCACCATGTCCTTGATGCGGTCCTTGAGGTACAGGTAGCCCTCCTCGTCGAGATAGCCGGCGTCCCCGGTGTGTATCCAGCCCTCGGTGAGGTTATCAGCTGTAGCGTCGGGCAGGTTGTAGTAGTGCAGCATATTGGTGTCGGACTTGACCCATATCTCGCCGACCTCGCCGGTGGCGACCGCCTTGCCCTCCGGGTCCATGATCCTGATTTCCACGCCAACAGAGGGGCGCCCGCAGGAGCGCAGCAGGTCGGGCTTGCCCGCCAGTGCCCGGCGGTGGTCATCCGGGGTGAGATTCACCACCGTGCCCGAGGTCTCGGTCATGCCGTACATCTGCACGAACTCGCACTGGAATACCTCGATGGCGCGGCGTAGAACGGTTTCAGAGATGGGAGAGGCGCCGTAGAAAATTGTCTGCAGCTGGCTGAAGTCCCGCTGGTCGATATCCGGCAGTTTCAGGATGGCCATGATCATCGCCGGCACCAGGAATATACTGGTGACCGGGTTGTTCTCCATGTCATCCACCAGTTGCTCCGGGTCGAATACACGATGTAGCAGGGTGTGCTGCCCGTTGAAGATGCCCGCTATTGTCGAACCGGTGCCGCCAATATGGAACAGGGGCGCACATACAATGCCGGCAGATCCAGGCTGGGGTCGCCTGGGCGTGGCGATGAGGTTCATCAGGGTCAACTGCAGGAGGTTGTAGTGTGAGGTCACCACGCCCTTGGGGTTACCGGTGGTGCCGCTGGTGTAAAGCTGGATGAAGGGCGCATAGCGGTCCACGTCCACTCGCGGGGCAGTCGCTGGGAACCGTTCGAGCCAGGCGTCCCAATGGAGGCTGTCCGGATGGCTGCCGGTAATCAGGTCGACACCAGCCGGCAACAGGTCACGCAGAGCCTCCAGGGTCCGCTCCACGCCTTCTGTCACCAGCAGTATCCTGGCATTGGCATCACTGATCACGAAGGCCAGTTCTGCCGAGGCCAGGCGGTAATTGAGGGGCACGGATACTGCCCCGATCTTGCTGGCGGCCATGAATAGCAGGCAATGCTCGATACTGTTTTCCCCCAGTACAGCCACCCGCTGGCCTGGCTCGATACCCAGATCGAGAAAACCGTTGGCCAGGCGATTGGCGGCAGCGTCTACCTCGCCATAGCTCAGGTGAGTGTCGCCGTGACTCAGACAGGGCGCATCCGGCGTATTGCGGGCGTAGTACTCCAGGAAATGGTGAACCAGCATGACTGTCTCCCTAGGGGCCGCTGAGGTCAGTTGCCCAGCGCATCGATCTCGCGTTTCAGCGCCGCCATAAAGCTGGCGCCTACCGCCCCGTCGATGGCGCGGTGGTCGCAGGAAAGAGTGGCGTTTATGACGGTGGCCACTGCCAGTTCGCCGTCTTTCGCCACCGGTCTTTCCTGCGCCGCTCCCAGTGCCAGAATGGCGCCCGCTGGCGGATTGATGATGGCGGTGAACTGGTCGATGCCAAACATGCCAAGGTTGGATAGGGTGAATGAGGCGCCGCTGATGTCTTCCCGGGTGAGGTCTCCGGCCTTTGCCCTGGCCGCCAGTTCGACGGTGGCTGCTGCAATTTGCTCCGGCGCCATATTCTCCGCACCACGAATGGTGGCGGGGAACAGGCCGTCATCCGTGGCGATGGCCACGCCGATATTGGCCTGCTGGAACTGGTGTACGCTGTCGTCGATCACGTTGATGTTGACTCGCGGTTCGGCGAGCAGGGCTCGTGCCACGCAGTACACCAGCAGGTCGTTCAGTGAAATTCGGGTGGAGGCCTTGTCATTGAGTGCTCTGCGATAGCGCAGCAGGCCATCGATTTCCCACTCGACGGACAAGTAGTAGTGGGGTATCTCCTGCTTGGCGTCGACCAGACGCCGGGCGGTGGTCTTGCGGGTGGCACTGAAGGGTGTGATCTGCACGCCGTTATCATTGCTTGCGGGGCCTGCTGGGGCATCGCCGGAGGCGGCGGCTCGGACGTCCTCCTGGGTTATGCGGCCATTGCGACCGCTGCCGCTCACCGTGCCCAGGTCGACACCCAGTTCTTCCGCCAGGCGCCGCACTACCGGGCTGGCCCGGCGTCCACCTGCCGCAGGCGCGCCAGCGGCTGCAGCCGGTGCCGATGCTGCAGCGGCAGGGGCCGGTTCCTCCGCCTGGGGTGCTTCTTCCGTCGCCACACCGGCGTAGTCGGTGATATAGGCATCAATGCTGGCGTCGTCGACATCCGCAGCGGCGATGATACCGAGTAAGTGGCCCACCCGGCGGGCTTCCCCTTCTTCAACCAGTCTCCGGCGCAGAATGCCGTCGGCAGGGGCTTCCCATACGTTGACGATCTTGTCGGATTCGATCTCCAGGATTTCCTCGCCCTTGCTCACCGCGTCACCGGGCTGCTTGAGCCAGCTATTGATGGTGCCTTCGACCATCTCGATGCCCCACTTGGGAATAGCGATCGGGTAGATATCGCTCATTGCAGGGTCTCCCGGATAGCCGCCTGAATCTTGTCAATAGACGGCACGTATTCTGCCTCGAGGTCGGGGGAAAAGGGCACCGGGGTGTGCGGCGCACACACCTGCTTGACCGGTGCCTGCAGGGAGCGGAACGCTTTCTCGCTGACCATGGCGGCGATATCCGCGGTAAGCCCGCAGCGGGGAGGGGATTCGTCCACCACCACCAGGCGACCGGTGGCTGCCACGCTCTCCAGGATCGTTTCGCTGTCCAGCGGCGAGGTGGTGCGCGGGTCGACCAGGTCGCAGCTGATGCCCTGGGCTTCCAGCCCGTCGATCGCCGCCATGGCGCGGCCCACCATCTGGCCGAAGGCCACCACGGTGACATCGTCGCCTTCCCGTGGCATCGCCGCTTCGCCGAAGGGAATGGTGTAGGGCTCGTCCGGCACCTCACAGGCCTCCTGGTACAGGGCCTTGGGTTCGAAGAACAGCACCGGGTCGTCGTCGCGAATGGCGCTGAGCAGCAGTCCCTTGGCATCGTAGGCGTTAGAGGGAATTACTACCTTCAGGCCGGGCACCGCGGTCATCATCTGGTACATGGTCTGGCTGTGCTGGGCGGCGGCGCTGAAGCCAGCGCCGCAGGCGAAGCGGATCACTGCCGGGCAGCGGGTCTTGCCGCCGAACATGTAGCGGAACTTGGCCATCTGGTTGACGATCTGGTCCATGCATACGCCGATAAAGTCTGAGAACATGATCTCCGCCACCGGACGCATGCCGACCAGGGCGGCGCCCGCAGCGGCGCCGACGATGGCTGACTCCGAGATGGGGGTATCGATACAGCGCAGGGGGCCGAACTTTTCATACAGGCCTGCGGTAACGCCGAAGACACCGCCGGCACACCCGACAGTGCCATCGGAGCCGTTGCCGCCGGCCACGTCTTCACCGATGACGAATACGGTGTCGTCGACTGCCATCTCCTGGTGCAGGGCCTCGTTGATGGCATCGCGCATGGTTTTCTCTGGCATGATCAGGCACCTCCCTGCGCATAGTTGATATAGACATCGCTATCGAGATCGGCCGCGGTCGGGCGGGGGGCTGTCCTGGCTTCGGCCACCGCCTCGTCGATCAGGCTCAGCACCTCGGCGTCGATGGTATCCAACTCCTCTGCGCTGACGTCACCATACTCCCCCACCCGAGCGCGGAAGTGCTGCAGGCAATCCCGCTCCCCCCGCAGGTTGTCCAGTTCACCCTCGCCGCGATAGCCCTGGGGGTCGCCCACGAAGTGGCCCTGGAAGCGGCCCTGTTCACAGAAAATGCCCGCCGGTCCGTTGCCGGCACGGGCGTGGCCGATGGCCTCACCCGCCGCCCGGTACACATCAAAAAAGTCGGCGCCGTCGGCGACAAACACCGGGAAGCCAAAGCCTTCGGTGCGCGCCTTGAGGTCGTCGCAGCCTACCGCGTAGTTGATGGAGGTGTGTTCCGAGTAGTAGTTGTTCTCGATCACGAAGATGGCCGGCACCTTGAGCACCACCGCCAGGTTCATGGCCTCGAAGCAGGTGCCCTGGTTGACCGAGCCGTCACCTGAGAAAGATACCGATACATTGTCGCGGCCGCGGATCTTGGCCGCCAGTGCCGCGCCCACAGAGATGGGCGGGCCGCCTGCGACGATGCCATTGGCGCCGAGAATTCCATTGTCCACGTCGGCAATATGCATGCTGCCGCCCTTGCCCTTGCACAGGCCGCTGGCAGCACCCCATAGCTCCGCCATCATGCCTTTTACGTCGGCACCGCGGGCAATACAGTGACCGTGGCCGCGGTGGGTGGAAATTATGGTGTCGTTGCCGGACAGGTGTTCACATACGCCCACCGCGTTGGCTTCCTGGCCGGTATAGAGGTGAGTGAAGCCGGCGATCTGGCCGTTCATGATCTCGGTGAAGGTGCGCTCCTCGAACTCGCGTATGGTTTTCATCTGCCGGTATGCCCGCAGCAATCCGTCTTTATCCAGGCCCATCTGTTCGCTCCTGTTGCTCTATTTGTGCAGCGTGCCCATAGCCCAACGCAGGCCACGGCGCAGCAGTTCGTAGTACTCGTCGGTCTTCCAGGCGCCAAATTCCGATTCCGGGTACTCCTCCATCAGCGGCTGCATGTCGTACTTGCCGCGGCAGTGCCCCAGGGTGAGGTACAGCACCTCGCCCTCGCCGTAGGGGTGCAGGTACATGCAGGGGCGCGGCTCGTCGTCTTTCCACTGGTCGCTGGTAAAAGCCTCGGTAGTGCCGGTCCAGTGGGTGTGCAGCAGGGTGTGTTGTTCGCCGTGCAGGCTGCACAGGTAGAGTTCGTCATCCACCGTGAACGGGTTGATGCCCGCTACCAGGGGGTGATCCGGATCGCTTACCTCCACCTGGTAGGGCTCGATGGGTGGGTGGGACAGGAATTGGCTGCCCAGCAGTTCCATGAAGTCGTTGTTTTCCCGCGGGCAGTCGACCCGCCCGTCCTCCAGGAAGCACAGGATGGAATTAGTGCCGTGCAGGGCAAACCACTTGCCCCCGCTGCGCATATGCTGACAAAGGCGCCGGGTCTGGTCGGGAGTCGGCATTACGTCGCAGGTGTATGTCACAATGACGTCGGCGCTGCAGATGGCGTCGATATCGCTGTAGTCACTCCCCACCTGCACCTTGAGGCGTGGCTGTTCTGCCATCAGCTTGAGCAGTTCAAGTCGGGCGTAGTCGATGTTGTGGTACTTGCCACCTGCTACCAGGTAGACATCAAGTCGGTCGCTTTTGGACATGGTCGGGCTGACGTTGTTTTTGCGCAAGTTAGCACGGCCTCTGGCCAAAAACAATCAGAATTGACTGTTTATTTTTTGCTGCGTTACGGTATGGCCCAATCAGCCATAATTACCGTTTTTCGGATGTTCCGAAGTACGATCCCCGGCCATGAGTTACCGTTGCCTGGCCGGCCTTTCACCAGGGACGCCTCGCGGTCTGAAGGATGTCGGCACCGATTAACTCAAAACACAGGGAAAATAATCCATGGATGCATACAGTTTGGCAATAATCGCCTCCGCCAGCTTTTTTTTGGCCGGGCTGGTACTCGGTGTCTGGAAGTACCGGGCGATGGCCACCAGCAAAGACGGCCTGGCACATCCCTATATTGATATCGCCCACAGAGCAGCGCTGATGTATGCCTTTGCCTCGGTCATGATCGCGGTGTTCGTCCAGATCAGCCAGCTTTCGCCGCGAGTCGAGTTATTCGCGGTGAGCCTGCTGGTGGCTTACTTCGCCATGGCGATCATCACTTACATCGTTCAGGGCCTGCGTAAGGACACCGATAATCAGGTCAAGGATATGAGCGCCTCCGCAGTGGTGTTCATGTGGTCGCTGATCGCGGCAGAAATCGGCGGCTTCCTGATTATCTTCTATGGGCTGATACAGGCGCTACTGTAATCAGAAGGAGTTGTCCCACCCCTTACCCGGGGTGTCATGGCGTGTACCTTACCAGTGCCAGTTGATCTGGGCGATCCACTCCCGGTCCGCCTGCGCGTCCGGGTAGGCTGTATTCATGCCGAAGCCCTGGTGAAATTGCAGCTGCATACTCCAGGAGCCGAACAGGTAGCCCAGGCTCAGTTGCAGGTAAGCGTAGTCATCGCCCGCAGTTCCTCCCTGTGTCACCCAGCCTGCGGTGCCCGCGCCCAGCAATTGCGGCACAAACGACCAGCGCCCGGTCACTGCTCCCACGTGCTGGTGTCTTCCCAGGCCCCACAGGTCCGGTGTATAGGTGTAATCGAATACCAGGTGAGGCGAATACTCCAGGCTGAGCGTGGTCTCGCGGTAGTCCTGTGAGCCGCGGTCCGCGTCCCACGGGTACCGGTACCAGCTCTGGACAATGGCCAGGCTCCAGGAGGTCGTTGCAGGCCACTGATAACCGATAGCGGCCATGGCCTGCCACTCATTGTCGCTTTCCTGGTAAGGGTAGGGTTCGGGTATATTCAGCTTCGTCAGCCAACCGTGGGTGAACAGACCCGAGCGGTGTTCCACGGCAATGTTCAGGTGGGGAATCAGGTCTTTTTGACCCAGAACAACGCCCCGATTGACAAAGCCACTACCAGCGCCAAGTCTGCCGGACCAGGATAGCCCGGTAGCGGCAGCGTTGGCAGTGAGACAGAAACAAAACGCCGCCGCCGTGAACACCGGGGACAAAGCCTTAAGGTGCATGACCGTCCTGTCCCGCGAACCGGCGGCCGGGTCCAACGTGTTCCGTGAGCTCATTCGTGGCGGTATCGGGACCGTCCTGTTTTGCAACACCGGGGCGCAGACCCTGGCGCAGCATCCGGTTGAGCCAGTTCGTACGATGCTCTGCTGATAGCCTGCTTTCGCTTTCCAGCGACAAGGCCGTCAGGCCGGTCACCAGGGCGGTCGCCATCGAAGAGCCTGAGTAGTAGTCGTAACCACCCCCCGGTCCCGTGCTCAGGACTTCCGTCAGCGGTGCCCGAACTACCAGTGCTTTTCTTTCCGGCGCATGATCAATGTATTCTCCCGGTTCCTCCCTTACTGCAATAACGCCCGGTAGCAGTGCGGGATAGCGCTGCTGGCCTTGCCCCGGATCCGCAGCGGCAATTAACTGGCCCCGGTCCAGGGCTACCGCCACCAGCCTGGCAACCAGGGGATCAGGAGGCCCTGACAGGCTCAGATTGATAATGTCCAGCTGCCTGTTGATGGCAAAGTCGATGGCGCGTGCCACGGTAAAGCTGTCGCACTCCGCCAGGCTGGAATGACTACCGACCTGACGGCAGGCCCGGAGGGAATGAATGCGTGCATCGGGTGCCAGACCGACAATGCCGAGTTTGTTGTTCGCGCGTGCTGCGATAACGCCCGCCACC
The DNA here is from genome assembly GCF_004354085.1 of Seongchinamella unica. Taxonomy (GTDB): domain Bacteria; phylum Pseudomonadota; class Gammaproteobacteria; order Pseudomonadales; family Halieaceae; genus Halioglobus; species Halioglobus unicus. The sequence continues at coordinate 39,817 of NZ_SMSE01000002.1, forward strand.
GCGGTACCATGGATACCGGAGTCCGGGGTGACCGCCTCACCGACCAGGAATACTTCCTCGCTCGCGATCTGGTGGCGCAATTCCGGGTGTCTTGCATCCAGACCGGTATCGATAATTGCCACATCCACGCCCAGGCCAGTGGCACGTTGGTGCAGCCCCAGTACAAAGTCCCGCGCATTGCCGTACTGAAGATTAAAATAGGGATCGTTGTACGTGGGCGTCGCGCGGGTCGAGTACTGTTCCAGGCGCTGGGCGCTCTCCACCCGAGGATCTGCAGTCAGGCGGTCAAGGAACTCCTCTACCTCCTCATCGGGCGGCATGTCGTAAAGGCCACAGTAAACGCCCAGGGATTCAATCACCCAGCCGGTTTGCCCGGTAATCCCGTAGTCGCGCGCGACGCGCTGCAGTTGTTGCCGTGTGCTCAGGGGGGCGTCGTAACGTCCCCGGTAACTGCTGCTGTTAAAGGCATCCAGCAGACCGGCCTCGTGGGTTTCGCCGAGGGTCACCGTGACCAGTATTTGGGGCGCGGGTACCGCCGTGGGGCGAGATCCCGGTTCAGGCAACCCCTGGCAGGCGCACAGGCAGAACACCAGCAACAATGTGCCGCGAAACAGCCTCGTGTGAGACCTGAGGCTCATCGCAGGTCAGCGGTCACTGTGTGCCGCCAGTTCCGCAAGCAGCACTTCCGGACGGGTGCGCAACTCGCCAAGAACATCTTCTGTCGGTCTGTTGCCCGGGGGGACCACCAGCGTAAAACTGCCGCGTTCCGAGGGTCCGTCGACCACCCGGGCCCCCAGCTCGCGTATCACCTGCTGCACAGATCCATGTCGCGCTTCATCACTGAAAACCACCCGAAAAACCGGTCCTGTGACCGCAGACGAGGTGGCGGGTACAGTGGAACGCGTTTGATAGGTTATCGGTGTTGGTGCAACACTGAGCGTTTGCCACTGGAGCGCCAGTGCGACGCCGAGGAACACCGCGGTTGCGGCCAGGGCAAACCAGGGAGCGGATGCCCATTTCCTGCGCCGCTTGCGATCATCGCCTGTCGTGTTGGCAATGTTTCTGAACAGTCGAAGCCGGTTGCCATTGCGTGTCTCCGAGGACAGCATGGCTTCCAGATTTCCGGGGGGATGCGACATTGTCTCGACCCATTGCAGGTCGCGGCGATGGGCCGAAGCACAGCTCGCACAGATGGCGATATGCTCCTGCACCTGCCGCTGTCGCCTGCTGTTCAGTTGACCGTGAATAAAGGCGGGCAGCAAAAGAGCGACCTCTTCGTGGGAAATATCAGCGCGCGGGTGTGTCATGGTGTGGTCTTCTCGAAGAAATCATCCGCTGCGAGAGCCTGGTTGCCTTCACTCAATAGTGTGTGCAATCTGCGGCGGCCATAATGAAGTCGGGTCTTGGCGGTATTAACCGGACAAGCGCATACCTCAGCAATTTCCTCGCAGCTCATACCGTGGAAATAGGCCAGTTCAATCGCGACTCGGTGATCCTCACTCAGCTGCCCCAGGGCCCATTCCAGGGCGTCCAGCGTGGCCAGGCGAGCCTCGTCGAGCCCCGGACATTCACAGGGGATGGGTCCATCTACGATACGTTGCCAGCCCCGTTCGCGTTGCAGTCTGTTGAATGCGCAGTGCCGGGCAATCCCCAGCACCCAGGTCAGCACCCTGGAATCGCCGCGAAAAGTGTCCGCCTTCTGCCAGACCACCAGCATGACATCGTTCAGGACCTCCTCGACGACCGAGGGGGATTGCGTGTGGCGATAGATGAACCTGACCAGGGACATATAAAGCAGGTCATATAACTGGCCGAATGCCTGCAGTGAGCCGCCGGCAGTACCGGCGAGTAACTCCCGGTGATGCTGGTCTTCCGCGTTTGCCTTACTGTTGCGTTCCTCCATGGCATCCTCTGGACTTCACCGACCGGCCTGGCTCGCAACTATTGCGTGGTCGCCAGGGACGCGGACCACTACGCAGTGGCAAGTGCTTAATTGGTTAGTGTCGGAATTTCCGGTCCAGGTTCAATCCGGAAAATTTTTTTCCTGATTGAACCGGGTATGCGCAAAAAAGCCACTCACAGATAACAGCATAGACGGCGCACCGTACCGTGCAAATTCAGGCCAACCGTGGAGATACCTATGTGCCCAATTCTTGCTTACAGAATATCGCCTATCTTCCGGACCTTTCGGGGCCGCGCCCTGGCAGGCTGCCTGCTTCCTTTGTTGGTCGCCCTGTCCGCCTGCAGGATTGTGATACAGACACCGGAGCACGGCTACGTGGAGTCGGTCTCGGGTACCTATCGCTGCGACCCTGACAGCATCTGTGTCATCGATGTGGACGACACAAATTTTGACGAAATATTCCTGGCGCTGGCGACTGATGACAGTGTTGAGTTTTCCCACTGGCGACGAAAATTTCGCGGTGACGAGGACAACTATCTCTGCGGTCCCGGCACTGGGGAGTGTGCGCTGTCCACCACGGGATTCGGTGACTCCGAAATTCTGTTGGAGATCCTGGAGTCCGACCAGGAGTTTCTTCTTGAGCCGGTTTTCAGTCGCGACATTGAAACCGGGGGGACAGTTTTGTCCGAGTGCATGATCCCGAAGATGCCCACACCATCATCGGACTATGCGGCCTGGAACAACAACTGCAGCTTTCCTGTTAGCGTCAAATGGATCGACGCAGATTCCTGTGTGACCGGCTGTGGTTCCGGCGCGGGCAGATTCCAGCAGACTGATCCGGTGGGTTCCTTGACTGGAGACATCGCCTGGGCGGTATGCCCGCGTTCAGACGGCCCGCCACGAGACGCGGACGGTGGTGCATGGCAGGGGGGCGCCCAGTATACCTGTGATTCCAGTCCGGGCGTGCTGTTCAGTAGTCTCGGCAATCCACTATCAGCGTCCACCACCCTGAGTGAGATTCAAGCAAACATTTTCAACCGCTCCTGCGCCTTTTCCGGCTGTCATGCCGGCGCCAGTCCTGCGGCCGGACAGAATCTTTCTGAAGGGCGGTCGTTCTCCAACCTGGTCAACGTGCCCAGTTCGCAGAATTCGGCATTTATCCGCGTGCTACCGGGGGATCCGGACAACAGTCTGTTGATCCGCAAACTCGAAGGACCGGTGCCGTTTGGTTCACGGATGCCCCTGGGCAGACAGCCGCTCGATAGTGAAGCCATACAGTCCATACGCGACTGGATTAGCGCAGGCGCGCTGGACAATTGATCATGTGTTTACACCGGTCTCATGTACTGGCACTGGCAGCCTGCATATTCTGCGGGGGATTCGGCGAGCGGGTTGTTGCGGAGCCCTACATCGCCGTACGCAGTGGTCAGCCCTGCCATGCCTGCCACAGTAACAGTAGCGGCGGGGGTATGCGCAATACCTTTGGCTATGCCTATGGGCGGAACGTACTTTCGGTGCAGCCATTGTTGAAAGAGGAGCGGGAACCGGAGTGGAACGTTCTGGACGGTATCCGTCTCGGGGGAAATGCCCGGTACAGTGCGCGGCAGTTCGAATCGGATGAGGCGGACGGAAATCTCGAATTTGTAACGGACAGGGTAAGCCTTTACGGACAGGTCAGGCTCAATCGCGTCGTTGACTTCTATGTCGACCAGCAGGTGGCGCCGGGAGGGTCGTTGAACAGGGAGACCTGGGGGAGAGTGTCCGGGGAAAAGTGGTATTTCAAGGCGGGGAAATTTTTCCTGCCGTATGGGTGGCGGCTGGAGGATGACAGCGCCTATATACGGGAAGCCACCGGGATCAACTTCTTTTCACCGGATAACGGTCTGGAGGTCGGTTACACCGGAAGCCGTTGGCAGGCGCAGGTGTCCGTAACCAACGGCAACGGCGGAGGAGGCGAAAGAGATGACGGCAAGTTTTTCCTCGGACGCCTGAACTGGATAGGCCGATTTGGACAGTTGGGTATCAACGCGGGGCTGAACGACTTCGACGGCGGAGAACGCATGCTGGCAGGGATCACGGCGGGATTTAATACCGGACCGTTCACCTGGCTGGCAGAGTACGACCGTATCGAGGATGAGGTGGATGATTTTGCCGATGAAGAGCAGGACCTGGCACTGATCGAGAGCAACTGGTTGATTGTTCGCGGCCACAACCTCAAATTGACCCTGGAGTGGCAGGACTTCAAGCGCGGTGGTGACAGGAACCGCGCCAGCGTCGTCTGGGAATATTTTCCCTGGGCGCACACGCAGCTGCGCGCTGGTTACAGGGCCGAGCAAACAGATGGCCTGCCTTTCCCGGACGAGGATGAGTTCTTTGTGCAGGCCCACCTGTATTTCTAGATAGAGAGTTGCCCGCGGCAATCAAGTAGCCCCCGAGATTCAGTGCATCCGGCTGACCAGATCCCGTTGTAAGCCCCGGCACATCAACAGATATCCGGCTCCCGCCACACCCATGACCAGGATGGTCCAGCTGAGTGACTGGCGCAGTCCCCCTGCGCTCGCCGCGAGACATACCTGGGCTTTCGCCTCACCCAGTTGGGTGAGCAGGGCGCTCTCCGCACCCTTACAGGCCTGCAAACTGAGTTCCGCGGCGTGGGGCGATGCCTGCAACAGCGCATCCATCCGCAGGTCACTCAGAAGCCCCACCCACAGCGGCCCGAGGCCATAACCGATCAGGTTGACGATAAACAGGAACAGGGCCACGGCGGTAGCCCGGGCGCGGGTACTCGCCACGCCCTGGCAAATCGTGTACTGGGCGCCGAGGTAGCTGTAATGCAGTACCGAGGCGACAAGCAGCAGGCCCAGGGCGAGCCCCACGCTGTCGGCGGACAGGCCGAGGATGTACAGTGGCACGGCGGCCACCAGGCCGATGCCGGGCAGCCATGCGATCGCGTTGGGATGGCGCCCGCTGATGCGCTCGGTCAGGTAGCCGGCGGCAAAGGCGCCAAAGGATGCTGCCAGCCCCAGGGGCACGGCCACTTCCACGGCCACCTCGGCCACCGACATGCCGTGTACGCGCTGGAAAAATGCCGCCTGGAAGTTGATCATGCCATAACCCACAAAAGCGACCAGTGCAGCGGCGCCGACGTTCAACCAGAACGTCGGCTTGCTGGCGAGTTCCGCCACGGTCTCGCGAAATCCAAGGCGATCCACCTCGGGCGTGCCGGGCGGGTCGGCATAGCCACGCGGTGGCTCCCGGATCACGAACAGTACCGCGAGGCCGATAACGACCCCGGGCAGACCCAGCACGAGGAAGGCTTCCCGCCAGGAAAACATTTCTGCCACCGGACCGCCGAAGGCATTGGCCAGCACACCACCGATAGTGATCCCCATGGCATAGGTAGCCAGGGCCCTGGCGCGGCTGCGGGGAGGAAAGTAGTCGGCGATCAGGGAATTCGCCGGCGGGGTGCAACCGGCTTCACCGATACCCACACCGATGCGAAACACCAGGAGGGCGAGAAAACCATTCGCGATACCACAGAGAGCCGTCATGCCGGACCAGAGGATGACACTGACCGCGATAATCCGTACCCGGTTATAGTGCTCCGAAAGTCGCGCTATCGGGATGCCCATCAGTGTATACATCAGTGCAAAACCGAAGCCGGACAGCAGACCAAACTGCCAGTCCTGCAGCCGGAATTCCTCGATGATGGGCTGGGCGACGACACCAATCAGCACGCGATCGATAAAGTTCAGGGTGTATACGAGGGTGAGCGTATACAGCACGAAATTGCGATAGACGGGTGTTCCGAAGCCCTGTCCGGTGTAGGAGCCGGACGCCGCAGGGGCCTGCCTGGAAGCCATATTAGTCACCTTTCTTTTATAATTTTTTCACGGTATTCCGCGGTCCGGGCCATAACTGTCGCGCGGTTTTGCGCGCAAATGAAGTCTCCAGGTGGCACCGCCAGACAGTGTGAAGAAAACGGGCGGCTATGTCTATTGCGTTGCTCCAGGGCCGCGGTGGCGACAACTTAATACCCCTTCGGCTTGGACTCAATCCCGTGGCTATCGCTGCTTTCCGGTCGCTATATTGACGCGTCCTCCAGGATTATTCCGGGTCTACCACCAGGGGTAGAAAGCGGGCATGTCGCAGGACGTTTTATCGGTAAACTGCGGCGCACGTTTTTCCAGGAAAGCGGCGACGCCCTCCTTGCCGCTTTTCTGGCTGCAATAATAAATGGCCAGTGAATCGACCTTGTGGGCCTCCACGGGATGCGGCTGGGCGGCGTTGCGGTACATCATCTGGCGGGTCAGGGCGATGGCCACCGGACTGTGTCCGGCAATACGGCGGGCTATCCGGTAGGCTTCTTCCAGCAGCTGGTCCGCCGGTAACACTGCCTTGACGTAGCCACCGGCGAGGGCCTCTTCTGCGTCGAGGATGTCGCCCGTGTAACACCACTCCAGCGCCTGTGACATGCCGACGATACGCGGCAGGAACCAGGTGGAGCAGGCTTCAGGCGTGATGCCGATTTTATTGAATACAAAGCCGATGCGAGCGTGTTCCGATGCCAGGCGAATATCCATGGCGCAGGTCATGGTGGCGCCGATGCCGACCGCCGCACCGTTAATGGCGGCAATGACCGGTTTTCTGCAGTCATAGATCGCCAGGGTGACCCGTCCGCCGGTATCGCGCACACCCGCTATGATGTCGGGATCGTCGAGGCGTTGTTGCATGTCCTCCATGGTCGGCTGCAGCGCCTCGTCGAGGCCAAACACGTTGCCTTTTGCAGTCAGGTCCATGCCGGCGCAAAAGGCCCGGCCCGCGCCGGTCACAACGATTGCCCGGATGTCGTCATCGTCGCTGGCGCGGTTAAAAGCGTCGATCAGCTCGTTGGCCATCTCCACGGTAAAGGCGTTCAGGTGCTCGGGACGATCCAGGGTCAGGGTGAGTATGTCGTCAGCCACTTCGTAGCGCAGGGTGTTGTAGTTCATGATGGGTCTCACTGCCGGAAAAATTGTCGCCGGATACTATAGCCTCTGCGTTGCAAACATGACATATGCAGTCGCTGACAGTGCTCTTGCATGGAGCGAATTCGGGCACTGGGCTGCCGGGGGAGGTCGCCGCAGTGCCCGGCAATCAGGTTGCACGATAATCAGGGCGCCAACCATTCAGTGCAGTTGGCAGCGAACGCTTTACCTCCCGGCAGCGCGCCGCGGCGAACTGGCCGAAGCGGCCCGGGACAGTTAGACTCAAATCATCCTATTTATTCAGGCGCCACCGGACTATGGCAACGAAGCGAAACAAGCCGAAAAACGCCACTGGCACTGGTACCCTGAGGCTACGGCGGGTGGGTATCGATACCTACCACGAGAACGTCGCCTACCTGCACCGGCAGTGCGAAATCTACCGGGCAGAGGGTTTCCAGGCGCTGGCCAAGGTAGAAATTTGCGGTGAGAACGACCAGTACATCCTGGCGGTGCTGAACGTCGTCGATGACGAGGCACTGGTGGGATCCGATGAACTGGGGCTCTCGGAGGAGGCATTTGCCGCTCTGGGCCTCAACAGCGGAGCGCCGGTGCGTGTTCGTCACGCCGAGCCGCCCGCATCCATGGATGCGGTGCGACGCAAAATCGAGGGCGAACGCCTGGATGCGGGGGAATACCTCGCCATCACCCGGGATATCGCTGATCGCCGCTATGCCAAGATGGAAATCGCCGCCTTCCTCGTGGCTTCAGGGCAGACAGGACTGGATCGCGACGAGGTCATGAATCTCACCCGGGCCATGGTCGCCCAGGGCGACCGCCTGCAGTGGCCCGGTGACCTGGTGGCGGACAAGCATTGCGTCGGCGGATTGCCCGGGAACCGCACCTCCATGCTGGTGGTCCCCATAGTGGCGGCCCACGGCCTGCTGATCCCCAAAACCTCGAGCCGCGCCATTACCTCGCCGTCGGGAACCGCCGATACGATGGAGGTACTCGCCTCGGTCGAGTTGACACCCGAGCAACTCCATGCGGTTGTGCAACAGGAACGCGGTGCCCTGATCTGGGGAGGGACCGCCAACCTGGCCCCGGTCGACGACATCCTGATTTCCGTTGAACGCCCCCTCGGGCTCGATTACCAGGGCCAGATGGTGGCATCGATCCTGGCCAAGAAGATTGCGGCGGGATCAACTCACCTGGTTATCGATATTCCCGTCGGCAGAAGCGCAAAGGTCAGGCACATGCGTGACGCGCTGGCGCTGCGCAAGTTGTTCGAGTATGTGGCGGATTGCCTTGGCCTGTTCGTTCAGGTGATCGTCACGGATGGCCGGCAGCCCGTGGGCCGGGGCATTGGACCGGTGCTCGAGGCCCGCGATGTCATGCAGGTACTGAGAAACGATCCCGATGCCCCCGCTGACCTGCGCCAGAAAGCCTTGCGATTGGCCGGCCGTGTGATCGAGTTCGATCCAGACGTGCGTGGCGGTGACGGCTTCGACATAGCTCGCGACATCCTCGATTCAGGTCGCGCCCTGAAAAAAATGGAGCGCATCGTCGCGGCGCAGGGTGCGCAGCAACAGCGCTTCGAACCCGGGTCACTGGTCAGGGAGGTTAAAGCTGAGACCGCAGGCACAGTGATCGACATTGATAATTACCAGATGGCGCGCATCGCCCGCATGGCCGGCGCACCTATGGACAAGGGTGCCGGAGTCGACCTGCTGCGGAAGCTCGGCGACCGGGTGGAAAAAGGCGAAACGCTATATCGCGTGCATGCAAGTTTTCCGGCGGATTTTCGTTTTGCCGGCAACCTGGTTGACAGTGACAACGGGTACCAACTGGGCGCACCGGATCTGGTCCCGGAGATCTATGCGGAGTTCTGATGTTAGTACTGGGATTTACCGATTCGAACAAACAGGCTACCGAGCTGGCGGCGGCACTGGGTGTGCCCCATGCCGGTATCGAGGTGCATCGCTTTCCGGATGGAGAGAGCCGGGTATGCCTGCCGCCCCAGCTGCCTGAGCATGTCGTGCTCTTTCGCAGTCTCCACTACCCCAACGAGAAACTGCTGGAACTGATGCTCGCCACGGAGTCCGCACGGACGCTTGGCGCCCGTGAGGTGACACTCGTCGCCCCTTATCTGTGCTACATGCGTCAGGACAAGGCTTTTCATCCCGGTGAGGCGGTGAGCCAACGCATCGTCGGGCGCTTCCTGGCCGATCTCTTCGACACCCTGGTCACCGTGGATCCCCATCTTCACCGGGTGCATGACCTCGCACAGGCGGTGCCGGTGAAGCGGGCCTTCGCCCTGAGTGCCGCCCCTGCCATGGGCCAGTTTCTCACTGGGCGCAAAGCGGAGGCGCTGCTGGTTGGGCCGGACCAGGAATCTGAACAGTGGGTCAGTACCGTCGCCCGGGGTGCCGGGCTCGCTTACGCGGTGGCGAGCAAAACCAGGCACGGTGACCGTGAGGTGGACGTCAGACTGCCGCCACGGGATTACACCGACCTGCACGCGGTGCTGGTGGACGATATGGCGAGCACCGGTCGTACCCTGGCCGCAGCGGCAAGGGCGCTGCTGGATGCCGGCGCGGCACGGGTGGATGTCCTTGTGACTCACGCCCTGTTCGTTGGCGATGCTTTGGAGGTCCTGAGGGCGGCCGGTATCTCAGAGGTGTGGAGTTCGGATAGCATTCCCCATGCCAGCAATGCCTTCGCCCTCGCTGCGGACCTGGCCCGGAGCATCGCGCCCGGTCGCGGTGAGACCGTGTTTCCTTAACTACTCCCGGTGGCGAGGGGGAGTGATGAGGCCGCCTCAGCCGAGACGTTCGATGAGTATTGCGCTGCCGGTGCCGGCCGCGCCGGCGGCGGAGACGACGCCACGCTGCAGGTCCCGCCGTTCCAGCTCGTCCAGCAGTGTGCCCAGCATCATTGAGCCGGTGGCGCCCATGGGGTGTCCCAGGGCAATCACCCCGCCGTTGACGTTGTGCCTGTCCTCGGGAATATCGAGTTTGCGCATCCCCATCACCGAGATGGCAGCGAAGGCCTCGTGTATTTCGAACAGATCGATATCGGCGGTGCTGAGTTTTTCCTGAGCCAACAGGGCGCGAACCGCCTCCACGCAGCCCGAAAGCACTTGGGTGGGATCGGCAGCCACGCTATTACTGGCCACGATGCGTGCCCGTGGCGGGGTATCCAGGGCGTCCTCGGCGGCCACCAGTACCAGTGCCGCGCCATCGGCCATGGCCGGGGAGTTACCTGCGGTGTGAATGTGGCGGATGGCGGACAGGTTCCGGTGCCGTGCCAGTTGATAGTGGTCCACGCCCATGGCCCCGGCCTTGGCGAAGGCCGGTTCCATGGCGGCGAGTCCCGTTGCGGTGGTGTCCGGTCGAATACATTCATCCCGCGTACACTGGCTGCCGTCGCCGCGGGTGATCGGCACGATGGATGTGAAGTAACCCGCTTCGCGGGCCTGGGCAGCACGCTGCTGGCTGCTGGCGGCCAGGGCATCGGCCTGCTCGCGGCTGACGTCGTGCAGCGTTGCCACCAGGTCGGCACCGTTGCCCATCATCAGCATCTGGCAACGGGCGGCGAAGGCCGGGTCTTTGAACACCCGCGCGTCGTCCGCCAGCATCGGCACCCGCGACATCATTTCAACGCCACCACCGAGCGCCCTGTCGACCTGTCCCGCCTGTACTTTCAGCGCCGCCAGGGCGACGCTGTCGATGCCGGAGGAGCAGTAGCGATTGATGGTCATGCCCGGCACACTGCTGGGCCAGCCGGCGTACAGGGTCGAGCTTTTGGCAATATTGCCCGCCTGTTCGCCGTGCTGGGTGGCGCAGCCGAGAACGACCTCGCCGACACAGGCGGGATCCAGCCCGGTGCGTTCTACGAGCGCGTTGTAGAGCTGTTGCAGCAGGGCCTGGGGTGTCAGTTCATGCAGGCCGCCGGTGTCTTTGGCGCGGCCCCGGGGGGAGCGGATGGCGTCGTAGATAAAAGCGTCTCTCATGCGTCGACTCCGATAACCAGGCTGGCACAGGTGGTGGCGCTGCCGCCGAGATTGAAGGTGGCCATATTACGTGCCCCTTTAATCTGGCAGCCCCCGGCGTGGCCACTGACCTGCTGGGCACAGTCCAGTGCCATACGGACCCCGGTGGCTCCTACCGGGTGACCCAGGCCAATCAGTCCGCCGCTGGGGTTGATGGGAAAATCCCCGGTGGTCGCTATGCGGCCTTCCTCGACCGCTTTCCAGCTTTCCCCGGGCGCCGTCAGTCCGCTGTGATCTATGGCCATGTATTCGGTGACCGAAAAACAGTCGTGGGTTTCCAGGCCGTCGAGCTCGGTTACCGCGTTGAAGCCGGCCCTGCGCAGGGCATCGCCAAACATGTCAGCCACATGGGGAAACAGCAATGGCTGGCCTGCGCTGAGCTGTAGCTTGTGTTCCAGCGAAATCGGTGCGCAGCGATGTCCCCAGCCCTTTATCCGTGGAATATCCGCCAGCGAGAGGCCGCGGGCCCGGGCGTGCTCTCCGGCGATTTTTTCATCGGCGAGGATGATGCAGACGGCACCGTCGGTAATCTGGCCGCAGTCCAGCTTGCGGACCCGGCCCTCAATGACAGGGTTGAGTTCGTCGTCAGCGCTGAAGCAGCCCGGAGGAAACTGCCAGTCACGGGTCTGGGCGAGGGGATTGCGTTTGGCATTGGCGAAGTTGTTTTCGGCGATCTGCAGCAGGTGAGCGCCGTCGATGCCGTGACGTGCCTCGTATTCGCGGGTGATGCGGTCGAACATGGCCGGCCAGGGGAACTGGCAGTCGGTGGCCTCGTGACCGGTCCAGGCGGCTGCGCCCAGGTGCTCGGCACCGGTCTGGCCGCTGACGTTACGCATCAGCTCCAGCCCGACAACCGTGGCACAGCGATAGTGCCCCGCCTCGATATCGCGCATGGCGGCGAGTATGGCCATGGAACCGGAAGCGCAGGCAGCCTCGTGCCGGGAGGTGGGGATGCCGCAAAGCTGTGGGTAGACCTCGGCAAAAAAGCCGTTGAGCTGACCCTGCCGGGCGAACAGGTCGGCGACAAAATTGCCCACGTGGCCGACTTCAATCTGTTCCGGTTCAATACCCGCGTTGTCGATCCCTGCGCTTAGTGCTTCGCGGAACATATCGTAGATTTCCAGACCTTCGCGGGCCCAGTTGCGGGCGAAATCGGTTTGCGCCCCGCCCAGGATGTAAATGCCACTCATGAAGAAGGTTCCTTTTCGATCAGTGTTTGCAGCTCGCTGCGGACGACTTTGCCCAGGGGGTTGCGCGGCAGTGCGTTAAGGACTTTGATACGCTCGGGCAGTTTGAATTTGGCGACGCCCCGTTCCAGCAGCCACTGACCGAGCGCTTCCAGGGTTGGCGGCTCGGCTCCCGCTGCGGGCACCACGCAGGCGCAGATTTTTTCGCCCAGCATGGGATCGGCATAGGCGCAGACGGCCACTTCGGCCAGGTCCGGATGGCCCTCCAGCACGGTGTCCAGGTCGGCGGGAGAAATCTTCATCCCGCCGCGATTGATAATGTCCTTGCAGCGCCCCACGATACGGTAGTAGTTGGGGGGATCACCGGCAATCTCTACCAGGTCGCCGGTGCGGAACAGGCCGTCTTCGGTGAACACCCCGGTGCCGTCGTGGCCCAGGTAACCGTCGAAGACGGCGGGTCCGCTGATACACAGTTCGCCGGGGACGCCGGCCTCGGTAATCTCCCGGCCGGTGTCGGGGTCAATGACCCGGGTCACCGTGCTGGCGTGGGCCTGACCCTGCCAGGGCATGCCCGGTACACCAAGGCGCGGGAAGAGGGCGGCACGATATTCCGGTTCCGGCGCCGTGGCCGGGGTTGAGAACAGGCTGATGCCCTCGTTGGAGCCGTAAAAGTTGATGATGCTCTTGCCGTAATCCCCCTCCACCGTCTCGATCATTGCCGGGGACAGGGGCACAGAACCGGAGCCGAAAGCGCGCAGCGAACTGAAGTCGCCCTGTTGCCACAGCGCGGGCTGGTGGGCGAGATGGTTGAGCAGGGCCGGCGGCGCGATGGTAAAGGTGGCTCCTTCGTCCTGCAGTTGTTGCAGGTAAAGCGGCGGGTCCATGGGGTGGTGAAGTACGAGGCTGGCTCCCAGCAGGGCCGACGGAAACAGGAAGCCACCGATGGCGGCCATATTGATCAGCGGGAAGGGCGCCAGCAGAATCTCGCCCTCCCGGTAGTCGCCGGCTTCCATGGTGTTACGGGCGATGGCTATCCACATGTTGTGGGAGCGCGGCACGCCCTTGGGCGCGCCCGTGGTGCCAGAGGTCCAGCAAATGGTGACGATATCGTTGGCATCCGGGGGGTGGCGGCTCTGCTGATCGCTAAGCCGCTCCCGGTCAAATTCCGCCGCCGGGTCCCCGGCGCCAATCGTTTCGCCGAGTATCCATACGGGCAGGTCAGGGAGCGTTTCGGCGGCACGGGCGCAGAGCTTGTCTCCGCGAAAATCGGCCAGGCCGATAAAGGCGACCGGGCTCAGCGCGGCGGCGAATTGCTGTATCTCGTGGGGGGCGTACTGTACCGGGATGGGGGAGATAATGGCGCCGATCCGGCTGCAGGCGTAATACAGAGCCACCAGTTCGCTGATATTGGGCAACTGCACCAGCAATCGGTCACCCGACCTGACCCCGCAGCCGAGCAGTTCACTGGCCAGTCGGCCGCTGAAGTGTTGCAGGGTGCTGAAATCCAGACGCCGGGGGGGGATCCCGCAAAGCTCCGCCTTATTGGGCGGGTCGGCGACGGCGAGTCTGTCGCCGTGGGATTCGGCGCAACCGGCCAGCAGGCTGTGCAGGGTGTCGTGACCCCAGAACCCTCGCTCGGTCATTTCACGGATACGTTCAGGGGAGCTGGTTCTCATTGCGTTATTCCTCGCAGGCTGCCCTATATTCGTTTACCAGCCGATCGACCAGCTCAGCGACCGGCAGGATGTCATCAATGGCGCCGGCACCCTGGCCAGCTGCCCACACGTCACGCCAGCGTTTGCGGTCACCGACGGAACGGGTGATATCGATATCGCCGGGCCGGGGCATGTTCTGTGGGTCATAACCAGCCTGTTCAAGACTGCCGCGCAACCAGTTTGCCTTGACCCCGGTCAGGGCGTCGGAGCAGATGATGTCCTCGCTACTGGAGGCGAGGAGCATCTGCTTGTATTCGGCCACGGCCATGCTTTCGTCGGTGGCGATAAATCGCGTACCGAGATAGGCGTAGGTGGCTCCCAGCACCTTTGCTGCTCGCACCGCCCGGCCCGAGGAAATACCGCCGCCGAGCACAATGGGACCGTCCCAGAAACGGCGCACTTCTTCGACGAAGGCAAAACCGGAGAGTTGCCCGGTGTGGCCACCGGCGCCGGCGGCCACCAGGACCAGTCCGTCCACACCGGCGGCGATGGCCTTGCGGGCAAAGGAGACGGTGATAACGTCAGCATAGAGGCTGCCGCCATAGCTGTGCGCCGCCTCCACGGCATCCCGGGGGCTGCCCAGGGCAGAGATGACGATGGGGGCGCGGTATTTAACTGCCAGCGCCAGGTCCTCGTCGCGGCGGGCGTTGGAGCGGTGCATCATCAGGTTGATGGCCCAGGGGGCGTCTGCTGCCGGGTCCAGCTCGCCGCTTATACGCTGCAGCCACTGCTCCAACTGTGCCACGGTGCGGGCATTGAGGGAGGGGAAGCTGCCCACCATGCCCGACTTGCAGGCGGCAATGACCATGTCCGGGCCCGATTGCAGGAACATCGGCGCCTGGAAGGCGGGAATGCGCAGTCGCGACAGGGAGTAATCGGCAGTAGCTGTCATGGGTTGGTTCCTTGCCCGGGTATCCGCCACTGCGGAGACGTGGCGGCAGGTCGGTGCTCAACCGCCACAACGGTGTGACTGCCGCCCGGGCGAGAGCAGCAATGGCGGAAAACCAGCGAGGGTGGGTTCTGGAATACGCATCGAGTTTCTTGGCTCTGTTGCTTTCACAAATAGACTATATGGGTTAGTCTTGTTACGCAAGCATGTAACAGGACTATCAGGGCGAAGTGCCTGAAGACCCATCCCTGTGGGTCGCCAGGCCGCCAACCATGGGAGAACCAGCTATGCAGCCCCTGAGTCGCATGACCGAATACCCCTCTGTCGAGCAGTGCCTGGGTCGCGTTGCCGAGTTCGATAACACCCAGCCGTGGATTTATGGCCACGACAATCCCTACCTGCACGGGGTGTATGCACCGGTGAGCACCGAGATGGATGTGGGGGAACTGCAGGTGGAAGGCGAGCTGCCCCTGGACCTGTGCGGTGCCTACTTTCGCAATGGCCCCAACCCGCGCTTTGAGCCGAAGAACCGCTATCACCCGTTCGATGGCGACGGCATGATGCACGGCGTTTATTTTCACCAGGGCAGGGCCCGCTACCGCAATCGCTATGTCGATACGCTGGCGCGCAATAACGAGTTGCGTGACGGGCGCTCGATATCCCCCGGGGTGATGGGACCCTTCGACTACGAACTGTCCCCCTTTGGTATCAAGGACACCTCCAATACCGATGTGTTTTTTTACGACGGCTCCCTGATGAGCCTGTGGTATAACGCCGGCCATCCTTACAGGGTGGACGCTCACGACCTGGGTACCCGCGGCTATTTTGAGTTACAGGGTCGTGACAAGCGGCGCATGTCGGCCCACTCCAAGGTGGATGTTCACACCGGGGAGCTGCTGTTTTTCGACTATGGCAACGAGCCTCCCTACATGACCTACGGTGTCGCCGACGCCAGTGGCCGGATGTTGCACGAAGTCGCTATCGACCTGCCCGGACCGCGCCTGCCCCACGATATCGGCGTGAGCCGCAATTACACGGTGTTGCACGATCTGCCCTTCTTTCATGACATGGACATACTGCGCCGTCACGGTTATCGGGTGCTGACATTCCATCGCGATATCCCGATTCGTTTCGGGGTGATTCCGCGCCACGGGGCGGGCAGCGAGGTGCGCTGGTTCGAGTGTGAGCCGGGCTACATCCTGCACACCAGCAATTGCTGGGAGGAGGACGAGTGGCTGGTCATGGACGGCTGTCGCTCCACCAACCCGATGCCGGATTCACAGCCCGGGGAGGGCGAGCTTGCCTCGATGCTGGCCTATATGCGCCTGGAGGCCAATAATTATCGCTGGGCCTTCAACCTGCGCACCGGTGAGGTTCGCGAGGGCGATATCGATGACCTCAATACCGAATTCAACAAGACCAACCCGCTCTATATGGGTATCAAGGGCCGTTACGCCTATCACCAGCGCATTCCCCTGCACCACGAAGGCGGTTACACCCTGCGCTTTACCGGGCTGGTCAAGTACGACAACGAGACCGGCCGCCGCTGGCAGTGGGACTACGGTCCCGGCGTATTCGGCAGCGAGGCGGTGTATGCGCCGCGTCGCGGCGCCACGGCCAAGGACCGGGAAGACGATGGCTACGTCATCACCCTGGTGACCGACAGTAAGGATTGGCAGTCACACTGCCTGGTGTTTGACGCCACTGATATCGAAGTGGGACCTGTCGCCCGGGTGTGCATGCCGCAGCGGGTTCCCTTCGGGTTTCACGCTACCTGGGCGCGAGGAGAAGACCTCTATCCCGGTCGCCGGCATGAATTATGAGCCGGCTTTGGGCACAATGGCCCCTTGCGATAGCCCGGTGGTGGTATGACTGAACTGACAACCCGCGCCAGCTCGATTAATCGGGCGCTAGACCAGATAGGGGACAAATGGTGCCTGCTGATTCTGCAGGAGGTATTCTGGGGGGTGAATTCCTTCGGCGGCCTGCTGCAGGAAACCGGTATTTCCCGCGGGGTGCTGTCCAACCGCCTGAAGTGGCTGCAGGATCACGACTGCCTGCGACGGCGCGGCAGCACGCGGTATCCGCGCTACCACCTGACGCGCAAGTCGGTAGACCTTTACCACAACGCCCTGATGGCGGTGGTGTGGGAAGACCGTCACTTCGATACCCCTGAAATCCAGGCGGTAAGGCTGGTGCACCGTAACTGCGGTAAGTCCTTTGTACCGCTAATGGTTTGTGGTTGTTGTCAGCAGGCTGTGGATGGGCGCGAGGTGAGTTACCTGCCCGGCCCCGGCGCGCAGCAGGACGTGCGCGGGAAAAAAGTGCGCCGGCGCTCGTCGGTGTCCGCGCATGAGGTCCCCAGCGAGCGGCAGGTCTACCGCAACCTCATTAACCTGGTGGGCGATCGCTGGACAGCCAACCTTATCGCGCTGGCCTTCCACGACCTCCACCGCTTTGATGAATTTCACCGGGAACTGCCGGTGGCCACCAATATCCTGTCGGACCGCATGCGCTTCCTGGTGGAGGAGGGCATATTCGAAACGCGACCGTACCAGCAGCGTCCGCTGCGTCACGCCTATCACCTGACCGGGAAGGGTTGGGATCTGTTCCCCTGGTTTCTCACCTTGCTGCATTGGGGTGACCGCTGGTGCGACCCGACTGGTGCCGGTCCGCCGATGAAGCTGATCCATGCGACCTGCAAGCAGCCATTGCATGGCCAGGTGGTCTGCGATCAATGCGACGACGAAGTGCGCCCCGACGAGGTGGGCTTTTCCATTCACAATGTGGCTGAGTACTCGGCGACAGGCTCCTGACAACCGATAATGCCAACGCCATCCATAACAAGGCTGCGCCGCGCCGTCATCCCGCCCCTGTGACTGATGGGTAATTGCCGATGACTGACTGGTTCTCTGAACACCGCCCCCTCCTGGATAAAGCCCTGGATGCCTGCGCCAGGCGTTACTCATGGAGCGGTTGGCCGGAAAACCCCAGTACCAAAATTCACGGTGAGGAAAAGCCCGCCGCCGGCCGTGCCGACTTCGAGGCGATGCTGGCAAACGAGTTTGTATTGTCCCAGCCGGGGGCGTGCGGTTGGGTGGGTGAGGAAGTATCGCCCTACACCGGGCAGGCTCTGGGTGTTCGCTACGAGCAACTCGATCCAGCGGCACTGTTTGCAGCCATCGCCGAGGGTCGCCCGGCCTGGGCTGCCGCCACCCCGCAGCAGCGGGTGGGGGTGTGCCTGGAGATGCTGCACCGCTGCGGCGAGCAACTGTTCGCCAATGCCCATGCCACCATGCACACTTCGGGTCAGTCCTATGTGATGGCCTTTGCCGGCAGCGGGGCCAACGCCCTGGACCGCGGGCTGGAAGCGCTGGCCTATGCCTACAAGGCGATGGCCGATGTGCCGGCCACGGCCCGTTGGGAGCGCAGCTTCGGTGGCGATGGCGCCGCCTGCCTCGACAAGCACTACCGGCTGGTGCCGCGGGGCGTTTCTGTCGTTATCTGCTGTGCCACCTTTCCCCTGTGGAATACCTACCCGGCCCTGTGCGCGTCACTGGCAACGGGGAACCCGGTGGTGCTCAAGCCGCACCCCGCCGCTACGCTGCCGGTGGCGATGGTGGCCAGGGTGTGCCGCGAGGTGCTGGCCGAGGCGGGGTTTGATCCCAATCTGGTGACCCTGGCGGCGGACAGTCGCGAAGTACCGCTGGCCCTGGCGCTGGTGGAGCACCCGGACACTGCGATTATCGATTTCACCGGCAGCCCGCGTTTTGGCAGCTACCTCGAGCAGAACTTTTCCGGCAAACAGGTGTATACCGAAACCGCCGGCTGCAACTCGGTGGTGCTGGAGTCCACTGACGACCTGGCGGCCACCGCCCGGGCCATCGCCCATTCCCTGTGCCAGGCCTCGGCGCAGATGTGCACCAGTGTGCAGAATATTCATGTGCCCGCCGATGGCGTCCGGGTTGGCGGTGAACGAGTGTCACTGACAGAGGTCCAGGGTGCAATTTGCGAGGCGGTGGACGGCTGGCTGGCGGAGCCCCGGCGGTCGGCGACGCTCTGCGGTACCCTGTTCGATCCCTCGGTTAGCCAGAATGTCGCCCGCTATCGCGAGTTGGCCGGCGACCGCATCCTCAGGGATTCCGCACCTCTCCACTATGCAGAGTTTCCTGATGCGCGCACCGCTTCGCCGCTGGTGATTGCGGCGACA
The DNA here is from genome assembly GCF_004354085.1 of Seongchinamella unica. Taxonomy (GTDB): domain Bacteria; phylum Pseudomonadota; class Gammaproteobacteria; order Pseudomonadales; family Halieaceae; genus Halioglobus; species Halioglobus unicus. The sequence continues at coordinate 58,739 of NZ_SMSE01000002.1, forward strand.
AACAGCGATCGTGAACTCTACCGTAAAGAGGTGTTTGGTCCCGTGTCCTTCATCATTGCCAACGACTCGGCGGAGCAATGCCTGGCCGATGCCACCGCCAACGCCCGGGAGTGCGGGGCCATTACCTCTCATGTGTATTCGGTAGACGAGGCTTTTATCGACGCGGCAGTGGAGGCCTATCACGGGGCCGGTGCTTCAGTGGCGGTGAACCTGCACGGGATGCCGATCAACTTCGCCGCGGCCTATTCGGATTACCATGTCACCGGGCTCAACCCCGCGGGTAACGCCTGCCTGGCCGACCTGGCTTTTGTGACCTCGCGATTCCGCATCGTACAGAGCAAAGTCATGCGCCGCTGATCGTTGCCGTCTGGCGACGATGGCATGGGTTTGAGGTTGTTTTCTAATGATGTCCAGTCAGTCCAGATCCGGCCATGACTCCCGCACCGGCATGCGTCGGTAAGCCTCCAGCAAACCCAGCTTCTCCACCAGCGGCTCCCAGCGGGGGTCGTTGTGCAGGCTCCGCAGCGTTTCCGTTGACAGCAGCTCGTCGGTAAGCCCGGGGTCTCGCCGTCGCACCGCGGTTTCCAGCCACTTGAAGGCGGAGTCGGCTTCTCCCGCTGCGGCAAAAATTTCGGCGATCTGGAAGGCACCGTCTTCGCCATTCGCGGCAATAAACCGGGCGAGTTTGGCCTCGCATTCTTCGGAGCGGCGGTGTTGGTAGGCAATCAACAGCCAGTTGAAGTCGGTCCAGAAGTGGATATTCGCTGTCCGCTGCTCCTGCAGGGCCTCGTCCACCTCGCCGCGGGCGGCCTGGATCCGGCACAGGAAGCAGAAGGCGTTGTGATGATTGGCGTTCAGGGCCATCAGCGAATGAAAGGCCGCCTCTGATTCGTCCAGCTTTCCCAGGTAGTAGAGCGCGCGGGCCCGGTCACTGCGTGCGTCCTGGTTGAGGGGGTCAAGGGCAATGGCCTGGTCACAGAACGCGACAGAATCCTCCAGCCGCCCCTCGCTGCGCGCCAGGCGCGCTTCTGCCACGTAGACATCGCTGTTGTCGGGGGCGAGTGCCCTGGCTCTTTCCAGGTCGCTGTGCGCGCCCGCCCAGTCCCATTCGTAATAACTCCTGAGCTGGCTCTGGCTGATCCAGCCCCCGGCGTGTTCGGAATCCAGCTCCAGGGCGCGCTCGAGCGCCTTGCGACTGGCTGCAACACCTTCTTCCCAGCCGGCCTGGGCCGAGCCACCGCGCAGGGCGTAGACCAATGACAACAGTGCCCATGCCGGTGCGTAGTCAGGATCGATGTCCACTGCCTGCTCGAGGTAATCCATTGCCTGGTTGAGCGAGTCAGGGGTGCGCTGGCGCTTACAGTGCAGCGCCTGCAGATAAAGATTATAAGCCTCGGAACTGGTCTCCCGGGCTACCGGGATTTTGTCCAGCAGCTGAGGCTTGAGCGATTCGACCACCGCCCGGGCGATTTCATCCTGGATGGCAAAGACGTTTGCCATGGAACGATCGTAGTTTTCCGACCACAGGTGATAGCCGTCCTGCGCCTTTATCAGCTGGGCGGTGATGCGCAGCTGATCGCCGGCCTTGCGCACGCTGCCTTCCAGAACATGCCTGACCCGCAGCTTCTCTGCTATCTCGCGAATATCCTCCTGCCTGCCCTTGAAGGAAAAGGCCGATGTACGCGAGGCGACATGCAGGCCCGGCACCTTGGCCAGCAGGTTGAGCAACTCCTCGGTCAGGCCGTCGGAAAAGTATTCCTGGTCACGGTCGGGTGACATATCCGCAAAAGGCAGGACGGCAATGGACTGCCCGGGGATTTCTACGGCCAGTTCTGCCGGTAGACCGGTAATTTCGGCCAGGGTCTGCTCCTCATCGGCACTGTCGCGCTGCACCCCGTCGGGTGTCAGTTCGAATGCCCAGGCCAGCACGATAGCAATCGGGAAGCCCAGAGCGAGCACAATGATCAGCGCCTGCAGAATCCATTCGGGGGCAGTGAAGCTCTCCAGCAGAAACTCCGCTGCCTGGGCGACAATCCATCCGGTCACCACATAGGCTGCGGCGACTTTGAAAACGTGGCGGCGCTTGAGCTCGGTGAAAAAGGTTGCCATCTGATCTTCCGTCCGTTGAAGAGCTGACTATAGCACTACCCGAACGAAAACGACCCCCTTCCCATATTTGGGGTCAGAGTAAAAACTCAGCGTTGGGACAGTCTGTTCACTCTGGCTCCACGTAATTTTTGGTAATTTTTGGGGTCATAATTTTTGGGGTCAGAGTAAAAACTCAATTTGGAATCAGAATGAATGGAATGTCCGAGCGCTGAGTTTTTACTCTGACCCCAAATTTACTCGCCGACTGAATTCACCGGCGAGTGCGATCGCCAGCCCCGACGACACCGGGGACTGTGTTTTGTGATAGCAGGAAGCTACACTGTTACCGCCCAACCCTGGCTGCTGAAGTGGCGGATTGACGCACCTATCAACCACCAGCAGGCACCAGCTGTCGGGAGCCTGATCTCGGGACCAGCACTTGCGGAGCTATCTTATGAAAGCATTGAAACTTGTACTGCTAGCCAGCGCTGTTGTCGCGCTAACGGTGGCCTGCGCTGCCACCCGGGTTGATATCCCGTCACTGGCTGCCGATGAAGAGGGCGCCGACCTGCCGGGTAAATTTGTCTGGCATGACCTGATTACCGATACGCCGGCGCAAACACGCGAATTTTACCGGCAGTTATTTGGCTGGGAGTTTCGCCCGCTTCCCGGTGGGGTCAACTATGAGATGATTTATCACCGCGGCACCGCGATTGGCGGTATGGTCGACCAGACCCGGCTGCCCGCGCAGGTAGATATTTCCCAGTGGGTTGCCGTGCTGGCTGTGGCGGATGTGACAGCAGCGACTGAGTATTTTCGTACCCGGGGCGGTACTGTTTTCACGCCGCCTACCTCACTCGGCGAACGAGGCCGTATAGCCGTCGTTGCAGATCCCCAGCAGGCGGTGCTGGCGCTGTTGCAGACCGATGGGCGTGACCCGGGAGACACAGAGGCTCCGGAGGGCGCAGGCAACTTCCTGTGGAACGAGTTGTGGACGGCTGATGCGGCCAGTGCAAGCGGTTTTTACGCCGGCCTGGCGCCCTATCAACAGGAAACCCGGGCCATGCAGATTGGCACGCAAACCGTCGATTACCACCTGCTCGAATCTGCCGGTCGCCCGCGGGCAGGGATCCGCAACAAACCGATACCGGAACTGCCGTCGCACTGGGTCAGTTATGTCAGCGTAGACAATCAGAGTGCCCTCGAGCAGATCCTTTCCCGCGTTGAACAACTGGGCGGTCGGGTACTGGTACCGGCAACCGGGCGTTTGCAGGGTGGCGGGTCGGTGGCATTGATCGCCGGACCCTCAGGCGCCGGTATTGCATTACAGACATGGCCGCAGCAGACGGTGAGCGTCGCCGGGGAGGCCTGGTAATGAAACAAACGCTGCTACGCTATTGTCTGGCCGCCGCCCTGGCTTGCCTGACGGCGAGCCTGAGCGGCTGCTCAGATCCGAATATTTACGGGAGCATCGGTATCTCCAGCGGCTACGGCGGTTATTACGGTGGCCACGGACCGCATGTGAGGACCAGCATCTCCATTGGCGGGCGCATACGCTAAATCGCGACGCACACGCCTGCATGAGAGTTCGCCGCGCCACATGGCAGGTATCCTGGTCCCGCAATCAGGCGGCGACGTCCCGGCTGGCCTCGATCATCACATCAGCCAGGGTGGTGTAGGCGATGGTCCACGCTTCTTCCACCTCTTCGGTGAAGGCGTCTCCGAGCCCCTGGCCCAGGGTCCACAACAGGGCAGCGCCCACCGTGTCGTAGTCATCTTCCTTTACGCCGTAGCCAACGTGGCGCTGGCCAAGTTGCTGAACGGCGGGGACGATGGTGTCCAGTCGATCCAGTGACGCCACTGCGGTATTGAGCATGGACATCAGCATCTTGCCCTGTGACTTCATATCGCCCTTGAACAGGGCCTTGTATTTCGGCTCGAGTTCGAACAGCCTGCCGTAGAAAAGCGCCGCCGCCTGTTGCGATATCGGGGCGACCTGTGCCCAACTGCTCTTTACCAGGCTGATTTGCTGAGGTGTCATTTCATTCTCCTGTCTGCGAATTGAGCTCGGTGCCGGTGGTGAATCTTGGCGTGTAATCTACCGCCACTTCACTACCGGCGACGCGATCACGTTGTTTTACCACTGCCTGATCCACGTATTGTTCCTGACAAAACCCAAAAAAGGCACCCTCTCTACCCCGGGCCAGGCCGCGGGGGAGAGGGCGCCAGTGCCCTGGATGGTAACTTTACAGCTGTAACAGCCCGCGCTTTAGCAGCGCGGGTACTCAGCTAGCAGCATGATTCGTGCCATGTTCACAATCCCCCGGAAACAGTGACTTTGTCGCCCACGGGAAGCCCGCTGGGTGGCTCTTTTCGAAGCGCTTGCACTACCCGGGTGCCAAAAACATTCCATTTTGGCGCGGGGAGGGCACTCGATAACGGGATTGTGGTGCTGCGCGATAGGAGGGAGAGACCGGTTTGTCAGCAGGCCTCGGCAATCTGTGGCAAGTCCGGGCTTGAAAGGCGGCAGGGTTTTGCTGCCTGCTTGCTGGAGAATTCTCTGGCCGAGAGAAGCCTGCTGTAATCGCCGCTCTCTTGATCTGGTGCATTTGTGTTGTAACAGCCATCGGATAATCTGCATCTGCGAATGAATCAGGGAAGCGAAGATGAGCAGGACATGGTACGGGCTGCAGACGGACGCGGTAATGGATGCGCTTGAGACTGGCCCGCAGGGCCTTCAGCAGGACATGGCAAGCGAGCGCCTGCAAGAATACGGTGCCAATGAAATAGCATTCAGGAAGACCCCGGCCTGGGTGCGATTCCTGCGCCAGTTCAACGATCCCATGGTGATTATTCTGCTGGTCACGGCCCTGGTCACCGGCATTTTGACCGCCTTGGGCAGCCATATGCTGCCGGACACCATCGTGATTGCCAGCGTCGTCCTGCTCAACGCCATTCTGGGCTTTGTCCAGGAAGGCAAGGCAGAGGGCGCCCTGGAAGCACTGCGAAACATGATGGTCCAGGAGGCACTGGTGGTGAGAGCCGGCGACCAGCGGCGCATCCCGGCGCGGGAACTGGTGCCCGGTGACCTGGTGGTGCTGGAGGGCGGAGACAAGATTCCCGCCGATGTACGCTTCATCGAAGTCGCCAACATCCACGTGGATGAATCGTCTCTCACCGGCGAGTCGGTGCCGGTGCAGAAGAAAGTGGAAGCTATTGCGGGTGAAGACCTGGTGCCGGGAGACCAGGCCAATATGGGATTCTCCGGCACCTATCTCACCCAGGGAACCGCCCGTGCGATAGTGGTGGAAACCGGCAGGAACACGGTTTTCGGACGGATCGCCGACATGGTGAAAGCGGCCGACAGCGGGATGACGCCCCTGCAGCGTAAAATGCAGGAGTTTGTTCACACCCTGATTATCGCCATCCTGGTGGTGGGTGCTTTCAACTTTGCCTATGGCATTTACCTGGGCTATGACACCGCTTACAGCTTCCTCGGCGCAGTGTCGCTGGTGGTGGCGGCTATCCCGGAAATGTTGCCTGCGCTGGTGACTTCAATTCTGGCCCTGTCGGGGATGGTGATGGCCGGGCGCAAGGCACTGATCCGCAAGTTGCCTGCGGCGGAGACCCTGGGGGCGACCTCGGTTATCTGCTCCGACAAGACCGGCACCCTGACCGAAAACCGTATGACCGTGAGTCGCGTCTACGCCGGGGCTGAAATCTATGGGGTTACCGGTACCGGCTACGACATTGAAGGCGAGTTTCTCATCGAGGGCCAGCCCGTGTCACCCGCGGAGCGCCCTGCGCTGATGCAACTGCTGGCCTGCGGCTTTTATTGCAACAATGCCCACCTCAGTGGCGAAGGCGGGACCGGTGACCCCACCGAACTCGCCCTGCGCATCTCCGGCGCCAAAGCGGAACTGGTGGTAGACGGTGAGCGGCGGCTGGAAGAGATTCCCTTTGACTCCTCTGCCAAGTACATGGCGGTACTGGTGGAGAGGGACGGCAGGCATCAGGTACTGGTAAAAGGCGCGCCGGAGGTGGTGATCGGGATGTGCTGTAGCCGCCTTGCCACCGACGGCAGCAGCGTGGCACTGGAGCAGGAGCAGGCACTTGCCACGGCCAGGCTGTTCGCCGGGGACGCCCTGCGCACCCTGGGGTTTGCCTTCAGGGAACTGCCCGCCAGCCAGCAGGACCTGCGTCACGAGGATCTTACCGATCTCTGCTTTCTGGGGCTGCAGGGTATGATCGACCCGCCCAAGCGTTCGGCGATCGAGGCGGTGGCCGCCTGCAAGGGCGCCGGCATCCGCACAGTCATGATTACCGGGGATCACCCGGCCACGGCCCAGGCGGTGGCCGCACAACTGGGAATCGATGCCGGTCGGGTGCTTACCGGTGCCGAGCTCAATCCCCTGACCGAGAGCGAGCTGGAAGATGCGGCAGCAACGGTGTCGGTATTTGCCCGGGTCGCACCGGAACACAAGAAAGCCATTGCCGAGGCCCTGCAGGCGCGAGGACTGGTAGTGGCCATGACCGGCGACGGGGTCAATGACGCCCCGGCGTTGAAGGCGGCCGATATCGGCGTGGCCATGGGCATCAGCGGTACCGAGGTGGCCAAGGAGTCCGCGGACATGGTGCTGGCGGACGACAACTTCGCTACCATTGTGGCGGCGGTGGAGGAGGGCCGTCACGCCTGGAACAACCTGCAGAAGGCCATTCTTTATACCCTGCCCACCAACGCGGCCCAGGCCCTGCTGATCATGGGAGCGATTCTCGTGGCGGCTTTCATCCCCCTGTTCGCCGAACGTTTCGTGCTGGAGCCGGTGCAGATCCTGTGGATCAACCTGCTGGATTCCGTGCTGCTGACCATGCCGCTGATGATGGAGTCCAAGGAAAAGGGACTGCTGGACGCGCCGCCGCGTGAGCCCGGGGCGCATATCATCAATGCCCTGTTTATGCAGCGTCTGGTGCTGATGGGGCTGGCCATTTCGGTACCCGGTTTCCTGATTTACTATCACTTTGGTGCCGCTGCGATCGCGGCGGACGGGACAGTGGATACTCTGCTGCTGACCCAGGCCCAGACCGCAGCTTTCTGGGCAATTCTGCTCGCCCACTTCGGCTATGTGATTTCGGCGCGGTCGGTGTACGCCTCCGCCTTCAGCTTCAGCCCGTTTTCAAATCGCTGGCTGTTGGCGGGTATTGCCCTGAGCATAGGTATTCGCCTGATTCCCACCCTGGTGCCTTCGGCGGCGGCGCTGTTCCGGACCGCGCCCTTCCCGGCCGAGTGGTGGCCGCTGATACTGCTGTGCTTCCTGCCCAGTTTTACCGCCATCGAACTGGACAAGTTGTGCCGCAGGCGGTTTGGCAGGGGGGGGCACTCACGTTGATATCGGGGCGTTCCCCTGCGAACATCGACCTGGCCTGTTGGGGCACCAGTACGCCAACCAGTGAGATGAAAAATGCTAACGGTTTACAGTGAAAAACACGCACTGCACAATCCCCGGGGCGAGCTCTGCGGCGGCGAACTGGTCGTCCCCTTTGAGTGCCCGGCCAGGGTCGAACACATTTTGCAACGGGTCAAAAAGGTTGCTTTGGGCGACATCATCGCACCGGGTAATTTCGGTATCGAGGCGGTGGCCCGTGTTCATGATCCGGCTTATGTCCGCTTCCTCGAATCCTGCTGGCGCCAGTGGTCCGCTGCCGGGTACCGGGGGGACGCCATTGCCACGGTATGGCCGGCACGGGGTATGCAGCAGCGTATTCCAGAGCATATCGAGGGCAAGCTGGGCTACTATGCGCTGGCCTGTGAAACCGCCATTACCCGTGGCACCTGGGAGGCGGCCCGTGCCAGTGTGGATGTGGCGCTCACCGCCCAGGCGGCGCTGCGCGATGGAGAGCGGGCGGCCTTTGCTCTGTGTCGCCCGCCCGGTCATCACGCGGCCGCGGACCTGTTCGGAGGCTATTGCTTCATCAATAACGCCGCCGTCGCCACTCAGGCCTTTATCGACCAGGGGGCTGAACGAGTCGCCCTGCTCGATGTCGATTTTCATCACGGTAACGGCAGCCAGGCGGTTTTCTACGATCGTTCGGACATCATGTTTCTTTCCCTGCACGGCGACCCCAAATACGCATTCCCGCACTTTCTGGGCTACGCCGACGAAACCGGCTGTGGGGCTGGCGAAGGCTACAATCACAACTACCCGATGGGGCCCGGCACCTGTTTCAGCACCTGGGGCGAGGCGCTGGCCGATGCCTGCCGTAACATTCGCAATTACGCGCCGGATGCACTGGTCGTCTCCCTGGGTGTCGATACCTTCGAGCACGACCCGATCTCCTTCTTCAGGCTGACCAGCGAGGATTTCAGGCGCTACGGTGCGACCATTGCAAGGCTGGATCTGCCCACCCTTTTTGTCATGGAAGGTGGTTATGCCGTCGATGAAATCGGCATCAATGCGGTGAACGTCCTCGAGGGATACGAGGGGCGATGACGCCAGCTGTTTCAGGGGATCGAGTGTTGCCCGGCGCGCCGCGATAACCAGCCGATTGCCAGCAGCGCCAGCATCGCAAACCCCGTCAGTACCAGCGCCAGGGGAAACAGGTCCCCCAGTCCTCCCATGACGACCGCGCCCGCCGCGGGCGCACCCATGGCGATCATGGTCCACAGGCTGAGTACCCGGCCGCGAAAATGTTCGTCAACCAGCAACTGCGCCAGGGCCTGGTTGCTGGTGCCGGCAATGGTGGTAATCAGGCTGATGCCGCCAATGACGATCGAGACGGCGCGCACATCGGCAAACCAGCCCAGCACCGCGACCAGCAATGCACCCAGGGCGAGGCTCAGGATCATCAGCCTGAACAATCGGGGCTCACTTCCCCCCTGGCGGCTCACCACCAGACCACCCACGATGGAGCCGATCCCGGCACAGGCGGTCAGCTTGGCCAGGGTTGCCGAGTTGCCGTCGAGCAGCAGTCCCGACACCGCAGGCAGTAACTCGATCACGGTTCTGCCCAGCAGGGCGTTGACCAGGGTGAAGGCCAAAACCAGGCGCATGGCGCTGTGGGCGCGGGTGTAGCGCAGTCCATCCGCCAGTTCCCGGAAGAATCCGGTCCTGGCGCGGGTGGAGCGCTCTCCGATCCGGTCCGGTATGAATACCAGGAAGGGCAGGGCCCCCAGCATTAATGCCGCGCCGCTGACATAGGCCACTGCCGGCGAGGCGGTATGCAGCAGCCAGGCCCCCAGCGCCGGACCCAGGATTCTCGAGGTATTGAAGACAATGGCTGAATAGCCAATAGCGCTGGGCAGTGATTCCCGGGGCACCAGCAGCGGCACCAATGCCAGGCGGATGGGCGTATGGGCCGAAGTGGCAACGCCCAGTGCCAGTGCAATGGTGAGCAACACAGGCAGGGTGAACACCCCGCTATACACGGCCGCACCGGCAACGCACGCCAGTCCCGCGTGGGCGCTTACCGTGAGCAACTGGCCGTTACGCGGGTTGATCCGGTCTGAAACAATGCCGAATAGTGGGGACAGCACCAGTGCCGGCGCCAGCATCAAGCCGGCGGTGGCGCCCACCCAGGTGGCGGAGTGGGTCAGGTCCCAGGCGCTCCAGCCGAGCAGAAAGCGCAGTATCCAGCTGCCCAGGGTCGAGAAAATGGCAGAGGGAAAATAATGGCGGTAGGCGCGTGAACGAAAGGCAGAGAGGTGGGCAGAGGGCATGGGTACACCCTAGCGGAAAGCACGGGTCAAGCGCTACATGGTTTGCAGTCCCGGCGGGTATCCGTTGCGTCGATCAGGCGATTTCCGCGATGTTGCCGGGCACCGACTCGGCCCCCAGTTCCTTGAGCGCCCGTCGTAATTCGTACTGCTCGCTGACATCGTGAAGCTTGATCACCAGCACTACTTCGTCATTATGCCGCAGCCGGGTGCGGGCGCCAGCCCCGGCCGGCCGCCAGGACAGCATGCCCATGACTGTGATCACCAGGGCCGCACCGATGGGAATGGCCAGTAGCGCCCCCGCCAGCTCCCGGGAGATGACGCCGTTACTGTAAAGCAGGTGCATGAGAACAATCCCGGCGGCGATCAGGACGAAGGCGACCAGGGTGCGCATCAGTTGGCGTTTTTGCAGCGTGCGGCCACTGGCGTTGAACGCGAAGCGATTGCGGTGGGTGGCAGCGCTGTCCTGCTCAAGCGTGGCGAAGCTGATCTGGGAGGGTTGCAGCCCATGACGCAGACAGAGGGCGGTAGCGGCGCGGCGGGCGCTGCCACCATCCGCAAAGATGGCCTCCACCCGGGAGGGAAAGTCCTCATCCAGTAGCGTGCTGTGTTGCATGGGTTACCCCTGCCTCATGAAAAGCCTGCCTGTCATGAGACTACTCCGAAATCAGGACAGAGTGAAGCCACGGCCATTGTCGCAGGGTCGGTCGACCAGCGACACCGCTTTCGCCACACCGGGCTTTGTGGCACCATCAGGCGGGTACGAGCATCAACCAATGCGAGATCAAGCCTCCATGCAGGGATGGGCCTCTCAGCCGCTGCGCCACCGTGGGGCTGACAGCTAAATGCGCGACTATTTTCTTCGGCGATTATTGTTGGTGATACCCACTTTGCTGGGTATCACCGTGATTGTGTTTGCCGTTACCCGGCTGGTCCCCGGCGGGCCGCTGGAGCGGGCCATCATGGAGGCCCAGCAGCTGGACGCGGCCTCGGGCATGTCCAGCCAGGCGGCAGGTCAGGGTATGGCCATTTCTGAGGCGCAACTGCAGAAGCTGAGGGAATACTACGGCTTCGACAAGCCACTGCTGGCCAGTTACGTCGACTGGTTGGGCAAGGTGCTGCGGGGCGACCTGGGTACCTCCTACCGCTACAACGAACCGGTTTGGGATGTGATCAGTGACCGTTTCCCGGTCTCCCTGTACTACGGCCTGACGACACTGGTACTCACCTACCTGGTCTGTATTCCCCTCGGGGTGGTCAAGGCGATCAAGCACCGCACGGTGATCGATAATGCCACCTCGGTACTTATTTTCATCGGCTACGCGATTCCCGGTTATGTGCTGGGGTCCCTGCTGTTGCTGTATTTTTCGGTCCGCCTGGAGTGGTTCCCGATGGGCGGTTTCGTCAGTTACAACTTTGAGGATCTGAGTTTCGGGGAGAAGGCCGCAGATCTCCTCAGTCACTCGGTGTTGCCCCTGATCTGTTACATGGTCGGCTCATTCGCGGTAGTGACCATGTTGCTCAAGAACCACCTGATGGATAACCTGGCAGCGGACTACATCCGCACGGCCATCGCCAAGGGCGTATCCTTCCGCCAGGCGGTTACCCGCCATGCCATGCGCAATTCGCTGATTCCCATCGCCACCACCTTCGGCCAGAACATCACCCTGCTGGTGTCCGGCTCATTCCTGATTGAGACCATATTTGATATCGATGGTTTCGGCCTGTTGGCCCTGACCGCCATCGTCGACCGGGATTACCCGGTGGTGATGGGCGTGGTGTTCCTCAGTTCCCTGTTGTTGCTGATTGGCAATATCCTCTCGGACCTGCTGGTAGCGCTGGTCGATCCGCGCATCCGCTTCCATTAGGGCAACCATCGACTGATGTTCAAGTTCAACCCCCAGACCCTGAAGAAACTGCACCGCTTTCGCGAGATCAAGCGCGGCTATTACAGTTTCCTGATTCTGGCGGGCATGCTGCTGGTACTGGCCTTTGGCGAACTGCTGGTCAACAGCCGGGCGATCGTGGTCAAGTACGAGGGCCAGTGGTATTTCCCCACCTACACCGCCTTCTACCCCGGTACCGACTTTGGTTTTGATTACAGCTATGAGGTGAATTACCGCGATCTGCGTGACAGGTTCGCCGAGGAGGGCAGCGACAACTGGCTTATCATGCCCCCGGTGCCTTATAACGCCTTTGAAAACAACGGTCACGGCGGCGTCTTCCGGCCCACCCCGCCTTCAGCTGAAAACCAGCATTACCTGGGGACGGACACCACCAGCAGGGACATTCTGGCGAGACTGTTCTACGGAACCCGTATTGCGCTGGTCTTTTCCCTCGCTTTTACGGCCTGGGTTTACCTCATCGGCATTTCGGTGGGCTGTGCCATGGGCTATTTCGGCGGTGTATTCGACCTGTTATTCCAGCGAATTATTGAAATCTGGTCCAACATTCCGTTCCTGTACATGGTGATCATCGTGTTCTCGGTGATTCCCTCCACCCTGTCCATTCCGGCGCGCATCGGTATTCTGCTTGCGGTGATGGTGCTGTTTTCCTGGACGGGGATGACCTACAACATGCGCACCGAGACCTACAAGGAAAAGGCGCGGGACTACGTCGCCGCCGCCCGTATTCTGGGGGCCTCCGATACCCGCATCGTGTTCCGCCATATTCTGCCCAATGTGCTCGCCACCCTGGTAACCTTTATGCCCTTTGTGGTGGTTTCGGCGATCGGCGCCATTACCGCACTCGATTTTCTCGGCTTTGGGCTGCCGCCACCCACCCCCAGTCTGGGTGAGTTGTTAAAGCAGGGGACCGCCAATCTGCGCACCGCCCCCTGGATCGTCTCGGCCGCCTTTGTCACCCTGGTGTTCCTGCTGACGCTGATCACCTTTATCGGCGAGGCCGTGCGCGAATCCTTCGACCCGAAAAAATTTACTGTGTATCGCTGAGGATGTACTGGTTATGACTGAAATGATGTTCCGACGTCTGCGGCTGCTGTGCTTTGCTGCACTCTCTGTTGGTCTGCTGGCTGCCTGCGGTGGCGGGGACGACGCGGCAACGCCGCAACAGAGCGCTGCGCCGATTGATAACAGTGAAGAGGTGCAGGCCTATTACGCGGCTAATCCCGACTTCTTCAGCTTCAAGATGCCAGCCGATATACCGCAGGGGCTGGACTGGCAAAACGGCTCAGGCCTCGCGGAAATGGGTTCGCCGGAGGCGAAGAAGGGTGGCACCGAGTACCGGGCGCTGCAGGATTTCCCGCGCACCCTGCGCATAATCGGCCCGGATTCCAACGGCGGTTTCAGGGGGATGTTGCTGGACGACGTCACCGTTCCCCTGGGCTTCCGCCATCGCGAGTACTTTGACTTTATCCCCGGGCTGGCCGATGCCTGGGCCCGGGGAGAGGACGGCAAGACGTTTTATATCAAGCTGGACCCCAGGGCCACCTACTCGGACGGGGTTCCGGTGACGGTCGACGACTACATGTTCATGTTCTGGATGTTCCGTTCTCCCTATGTGACGTCACCCTGGTACAACAATTTCTACAGCACCATGTTCACCAACATTACCCGCTACGACGATTACACCATGTCGATCAGCATCCCGGCCTCCAAGCCGGACGGCGAGGCCCGGGTGCTGGGCCTGCGCCCAATGCCGCGGCATTTTTACAAGGAGGTGGGTGAGGACTTTGTCGATCGCTACCAGTGGCGTTTTGCGCCGACCACGGGGCCTTACGTGATTGAGGATGGCGACCTGAAAAAAGGCCGTTCCATCACCCTCACGCGCATCCCCGACTGGTGGGCCAAGGACAAGAAGCACTGGCGCTATCGCTTCAATGCCGACAAGGTCCGCTTCACGGTGATCCGCGATACCGAGAAAATATTCGAGGCTTTCCGCCGCGGCGACCTGGACCAGTCCGGTCTCAACCTGGCCGAATACTGGTATGAAAAACTGCCCGATGATGCCCCGGAAGTGGCCGCCGGTTACATCAAAAAGGCCGTGTTCTACAATCAACGCCCGCGACCCACCTACGGCCTGTGGATCAATACCGCGCGCCCCCTGCTGGACGATCAGGATATACGCCTGGGTATCAACCACGCCTCCAACTGGCAACTGGTCATCGACAAATTCTTCCGGGGTGACTACGGTCGCCTGCGTACCGAGCATGACGGTTTCGGCGAGTTTACCCACCCGACTCTCAAGGCAAGGGAATTCGATATCGACAAGGCCCAGGCCTATTTTGCCAAAGCCGGCTTCAGCCAGCGGGGCCCCGATGGCATCCTGGTGAACGAGGCCGGCCAGCGGCTGTCATTTACCCTCTCATCGGGCTACCAGTCCCTCAAGGATGTGCTGACCATCCTCAAGGAAGAGGCCGCCAAGGCGGGACTGGAGTTTCGTATCGAGCTGTTGGACGGCACTGCCAGCTGGAAGAAGGTGCAGGAGAAGCAACACGATGTTCACTTCTCTGCCTTCGGCGTCATCCTCGAGATGTACCCCCGCTTCTGGGAACACTACCATTCCGACAATGCCTACGACCAGGCATTCCTCGAGGATGGCAGCGTGAATCCGGAGCGCAAGATCAAGACCCAGACCAATAACCTGGAGAGCTTCGCCGATCCCGAAATGGATGTGATGATCGAGCGCTATCGGGCTTCTGATGACAAGCAGGAAATGATCGAGCTCGCCCATAACATGTCGGAACTGCACCACGAGCACGGTTCTTTTGTACCGGGCTTCTACCAGGGTTTCTTCCGCGTGGGCTACTGGCGCTGGATGCAGTACCCGGAGGAGTTCAGCTACAAGCTGGCCCAGGGAGCAAGCGAACTGTTCGTGCACTGGATCGACGAGGATATGAAGCGGGAAACCCTTGAGGCCCGTAAAACCGGCAAGACCTTCGAGCCTTCGATCAAGGTATACGACCGCTGGAAGGAGGACTAGGGTTTCATGTCCCTGCTGGAGGTCGACAACCTGCAGGTGGAGTTCGCCACCGACGAGGGTCGGGTGCGCGCCGTCGATGGGGTCAGCTTCAATATCGAGGCTGGCCAGACTCTGGGAATTGTCGGCGAATCCGGTTGTGGCAAGAGTGTTACCGCGCTGTCGGTCATGCGTCTGCTACCCCAGCCCATGGGCCAGATTGCCGGTGGCGCTGTCCGCTTCCGGGGCCGCGAGCTGAGTACGCTGGACCTGGAGGCGATGCGCAAGGTGCGTGGCGCCGATATCGGCATGGTGTTCCAGGAACCGATGACCGCCCTAAACCCGGTACACACCATCGGCCGCCAGTTGACCGAGGCGATACTGCTGCACAAAAACCTCAAGCCGGCTGCAGCGACCCGCGATGCGGTGCAACTGCTGGACCACGTGGGCATACCGTCGCCGGACATTCGCATGGGTGAGTATCCCCACCAGTTGTCCGGCGGCATGCGCCAGCGGGTAGTGATCGCCATGGCCCTGGCCTGCAAGCCGGCACTGCTGATTGCCGATGAACCGACCACGGCGCTGGACGTCACTATCCAGGCGCAGATACTGGAACTGATCAGCGACCTGCAGGCGGAGATGGGCATGGCGGTGATGATGATTACCCACGATCTCGGGGTGATCGCCGAAACCTGCGACGAGGTGGTGGTGATGTATGCCGGCCGCATGGCGGAGCAGGGCAGTGTGTTCGATATATTCGATCGTCCCACCCACCCGTATACCCGGGGGCTGCTGGCCTCCATACCCCGGCTGGAGACGAAGCCCAAATCGCGACTCAGCGTTATCGAGGGCATGGTGCCCAGTCTTTACGACCTGCCGCCAGGGTGTCGCTTCCAGAACCGCTGTCCACACGCAACGGATGCCTGCGCAGCGGCGGCGCCGGTGATCGAAGCGGTCGCCGACGGCCACCGGGTTGCCTGCTGTCGCTGGCGGGAGCTGCGATGAAACCGTTACTCCAGGTCAGTGACCTGCAGATGCACTTCCCGGTGCGCGAGGGGATACTGCTGCGGGCACGCAAGTTTAACCGCGCGGTGGACGGCGTGTCCCTGCACATCAATCCCGGTGAAACCCTGGGGCTGGTGGGGGAGTCCGGTTGCGGCAAGTCCACGCTGGGGCGCTGCATCAGCCGCCTGTATACGCCGACCGCGGGCAGCATCCTGTTTGCGGGGCAGGACATCTCCCGGCTCAGGGGTAAGGCCCTGCTGCCTTATCGTCGTGATATCCAGATGATTTTCCAGGACCCGATGGAGTCCCTGAATGCGCGGCACACGGTGGGCGAAATCCTCGAGGAACCGCTGGTGATCCATCGTATGGGCGACAAGGCGCAACGTATGGCCCGGGTGCGTCAGCTGCTGGACATTGTCGGTCTCCCCGCGCGCTCGGTCACCCGTTATCCCTTCGAGTTTTCCGGGGGCCAGCGTCAGCGTATCGGTATCGCCAGGGCGATCGCGCTGAATCCCCGCCTGATTGTCTGCGACGAACCGGTGTCGGCGCTCGATGTGTCCATCCAGAGCCAGATTCTTAACCTGTTAAATGATTTGCAGCAGGAACTGGGTCTCGCCTACCTGTTCATCGCCCATGACCTGGCGGTGGTAAAACACATCTCCGACCGGGTGGCGATCATGTACCTGGGCAATATTGTCGAATACGCCGCCGGTGAGCGGGTCTACAGCGAGCCCGCTCATCCCTATACGCGATCGCTGATCGCGGCAATCCCGGTCCCAGATCCCCACCGCAAGGCCCAGCGCCAGGTGCTGGCCGGTGATGTGCCGTCGCCGATCAATCCGCCGGCCGGTTGTCACTTTCACCCGCGCTGTCCCGAGGTGATGGAGCGCTGTCGCAGCGAGGCGCCGGAACTGATAGCGCGGGAGCATGACCACGCCTATGCCTGTCATCTGGAACGAGATTAGTTTTTCGTGCTTGCTATCCGCCTGACGTGCCCGGTCCAACCTTGATCGGGCCAGCGATACGGCTGCTCAGCCAACCGCCATAAGATGCGCCGGCTTGTGGTTCGACTCGCTCTGTGTCCACAAAGCAGGCGATCCTGCCCGGGTAAAAGGACAGCTGGTCGGCAATGTTCCGGAACGCACCGATAGCTCCAGACAATGGCGCCTGCCGATGCGGCCTGGCCCCAGAAAGTTATACTGGTCATCGGGCAAAGTTCGCCATACAATATGACACTAATGGTGTCAATAAATACAGTTTACGTACAAGGAAAGTCAGGCGCTATGTCGGAACCCGTAAAACCCGAAGTCGTTGATGGTCGCCGCGCACGCAGCGAACGCAGCAAGCAGGCCATCATTGATGCGTCACTGGCACTGATGGAAGAGGGTAACCTCATTCCTACCGCGCAACAAATTTCTGATAAGGCGGGGGTGGGTATTCGCTCTTTCTTCCGTCACTTCGAGGACATGGAAACCCTGTTTGCCACCATCGACGAACAGATTCGGGCGTCTACTGAAGCGCTGTTTCTTGGTGGAGACCGGGATGGCACCCTCGAAGAACGTATTCTCCATGCGATAGAAAGACATGGGGAGGGCTATGAAAAGCAGCGTAACATGATTCTTTCCACTTCTGCCCAGCTCTGGCGCTCGGAAACCTTGAGGAGGAATTACGCCCGCTACCAGCGCGGACTGCGTCGCGATCTTGATGACTGGCTGCCGGAACTGAAACAACTAACGCGTAGTCAGCGAGAGGCGGTAGACGCGATTGCCTCCTTCGAAATGTGGCACCGCCTGCGTTATCACCAGGGTCTGAGCAACAAGTCGACCATAGAAGTCCTGGTGAGCCTCATTAATTTACAGCTCAAAGGCTGATCGTGCTCTCGGAGGGGTAATTTATGACTGAGCAATTCAAGGATCAGGGTGGCGTGGCCTCCATGGACCCCAGTCCATTCCACCGCTGGCTCACTTCACGCATCGTACGTCGTATCTGCAGCCCGCAACGACAGCAAAAACAGCGGAAAAAGCTGGAAAAAGCGCGCCTCAAGGCTGGCGATAAACATGTCGTGGAATACTTCCACCAGGTGGACGATGGCTACAGCCACCTGGCCTCACAGGTCCTGCTTCACCTCGCCCAGCGCTACGATATCGAATTGGTCTGTCACCTGGTACGTGGCCCCCAGGGTAAGAATGTAGCAGAGCCAGAGTTACTGTTACGACTGTCCCGTTATGACGCTTTTCATGTGGCGCCGGAATACGGCCTGCAGTATCCCGAACATCCCCAGCCGCTGGAAGCGTCCATGGTCGATCTGGCGAATGCCATACTGGCGGCACAGGACAACGAGAGCTTTATCGAGTGTGCGGCACACGTGGGGGATGCACTGTGGTCAGACGATGCACAACGCCTGCAGGGACTGGCAGAAAGCCTGGGCTTCGGCACTGACGCCGAGCGGGAAGCTCGTCTGGCTTCCGGTATTGCCCGCCGTGCCGAACTCAAGCATTACTCCGGCGCAATGTTCTACTATGGCAATGAGTGGTACTGGGGAGTTGACCGGCTCTACCATCTCGAGAGCCGCCTGGCCGAGCTCGGGGCCGATCGCGAACCTGGGGAAGCGCTGCTGGTGCCGCGTCCCCCTGTGGAGGCCGGCCCGCTCAGGGACAATGGCAGCTTGACACTTGAAGTCTATCCCTCGCTGCGCAGCCCCTACACATCCATCGTCTTTGATCGCACGGTCAAACTTGCTGAGGATACAGGTGTGAATCTGGTGGTGCGCCCGGTACTGCCCATGGTGATGCGCGGTGTGCCCGCCACTCGCGAAAAAGGTTTTTATATCTTTTCCGATACGGTGCGCGAGGCCCGTTACGCGGGCGTGCCGTACGGCAATTTCTACGACCCCATAGGCGACCCGGTACGCCGCTGTTATTCCCTCTACCCCTGGGCCTGTCAGCAGGGCCTGGGTAACGAACTGCTCTCCAGTTTCCTCAATGCTGCTTTCGCCAAGGGCATCAATACCAACAACAACCACGGGCTGCGCAAGGTGGTGGAGGCCGCTGGCCTGAACTGGCGAGAGGCACGGCAGCACCTGGGTGAGCCTGGCTGGGAAGCGATGCTGGAAGAAAATCGCCTGGCCATGTACGACGCCGGCCTTTGGGGCGTGCCCAGTTTCCGTCTGCTGGACGAACAGGGTAACCAGATACTGGCTCTCTGGGGGCAGGATCGCCTGTGGCTGTTCGCCCGTGAGATCCAGCGCCAGCTTGATCGGCGACAGGTCGCGGGTTGACAGTAAGACAGGCTACGGTCTCTCCGCGGGTTCTTAGGTAATTGGGGACAGACCACGGTTTATATGGCAGAAAAACCGTGACCCAGGAAAACCTTAAAACCGTGGTCTGTCCCCAATTTTTTCGGTTACTGGTTTCCTATAGCCCGGCGCTGGTCTTGATGATTTCCTTCGAGTTGGCCGGTAGCGTGAACGCCACGCCATCCTCGCCGATGGTGTAGTTGGGGAAGATATCTTCAGCTCCGTTCAGGTACAGCAGGTCCTGGCCCGGAATTACCAGTGGCGGGACAATGTGGTAGTACAGCAGGTGGCCAACACCGGCATCGCGGGCAGTTTCTGCCGCTTCCACCGGGCTGGCGTGGTAATCGAGGATGTCATAGGTAATCTTGGCCATAATCTGGTTGCCCAGTCTCCTGGCGGTTGCGTTCATCATGTTGACAAGATTGGGGGCAAGAGCCTCATGTACCAGCAGGTCGATCCCCTCGGAGAATTTCCGGATGTTGGCCTGCTTGGTGGTATCGCCGGTAATCAGCAGAGAACGTCCCTTGTAGCTGAAGCGGTATCCCACCGCAGGTTCCACTGGTGAGTGATCCACCGCCAGCATTTCTACCTTGAGTCCTTCACCCTCGTAGACCAGGGTCAGTTCACCCATGGGCGGCTTATCGAAAGGTATGGCCTGCATGCCGGCGGCACTCATGGGAGCCACGAGGTCGCCGTGATGCTCATGGCGATAGGTAAAATCCTGGGCATAGGCGGCGTTGAATCCGTCCACCACCCGTTCCACTCCGCGGGGGCCGTAAACGGGAAGGGGAGTCGCGTTATCGCCGCCGGCCCAGCGCAGGGTGCTGATTTCCCCCAGGCCATCGATATGATCCGAGTGAAAGTGGGTGAGGAATACGCCTCTCACAGTGCCGGGCTGGTAGCCCATGCGAGCCAGATTGCGGGGCCCGTCAGTGCCGGCATCCACCATGAACAGCTGTTTGCCGGCAACCACTGCAACGCAGGGGCCGGAGGCGTTGGGAGCGGGCATGGGGCCGCCGGCACCGCACAGCGCCAGGTGCAGCCCATCTTCCAGTTCCGCGACAATGTCAGCGCCCATGCGGGATTCCAGGCCTTTGGCCATTAATCGGGTGGCGATGGTTGCACGCTGGCTGTAGGCGATTGCCGCCACCGCGGCCAGCAGAGCCAGTGCTATTAACGTCTTTTTCATGGTCGGTCCCTGAGTGCGCCGGCGCGATCTGAGGTTAAAGGTATGATATGGCACAATTAATGTCAAATTGATGCCATGCCCTGAAACATGCCCTGTAGAATGTTGATTTGCCCCCAAAATTGACCCACTAACTGGAGTGGAGTGAACCCCTGGAAGTAGAACGTCTTACCCGCTGTAATTGACCGTCCGTAGCGTCACAGGAGCATTTACATATGCCGAGACGACACCGTGGTGGTGTTTACCAGCGACAATGGCGGCGCTGGTTATATTGGCATCCCGGACGTGAACAGTCCGTTTCGCGGCTGGAAAATCACCATGTTTGAAGGCGTTCTGCGTGTACCGTTGTTTGTGAAATGGCCGGCCCGAATCACTGCCGGCGGCTCTGTGGATACTCCCGTAGCCCATATCGATATGATGCCCACGCTGGCGGCCGCTGCTGGAGCGCCGCTACCTGAAGGTGTGATAATTGACGGTGTCGATCTGTTGCCGCTGGTGACAGGGGAGGGGGTGATAACCTGGCCCGCGATATCCTGTTCTGGCAGAACGGCCACTATCAGGTGGTGCGCCACGGTGACTGGAAACTGCAGGTAAATGATCGTCCCACCGATGGCCTGAAGAAATGGCTTTACAATCTCGCGGTTGATCCCACCGAGCAGAATAGCCTTGCGGCGAGCCGTCCGGATAAACGGCAAGAACTGGAGGCATTGCTTGCGGAGCACCAGGCCAGTTCTCGTGGTCCGCTTTATGAGTCCGTGGTGCAAATGCCGGTGATGGTCGACAAGACACTGGCCGAGAAGTTTGTTGAGGGCGACGAGTACGTTTACACCCCCAACTAAAATCCGGGGCAGGCTGCGACTTACAAAAAATGGTGGTCTGTCACTGGATTCCAGGTGATACAATGCTGGTCTCCCGCCTGCAGCGATAAATGGACCGTAACGTTTTATGTTTCTCGATTCTTTCCACAGTAAGGAAAATGGCTTTATTCAAATCACTGCCGACCAGGCCAGTGAATTCGCCAAGGGGATTTCGGATGACTTCAATCCCATTCACGATCCCGACTCCAGACGCTTCTGCGTCCCGGGTGATCTGCTGTTCGCGCTGGTTCTTTCCAGCTACGGAATCAGCCAGAGTATGTCCTTCAGTTTCAAGGGGATGGTTGGCGCCCTGACCCCGCTGGTCTTTCCCGATACCGACGCCTCAAGGCTGGAGATCGTAAACGACAAGGGCAAGGAATTCCTCACTGTCGAGCGCTCAGGCGAAGTCAGCCGTGACCTGGCATTGATAGAAGCCATGATTCGTAACTATGTCGTTTTCTCCGGGCACAACTTCCCGGGAATTCTCGTTCCCCTGATGGCAGAGCATAATGTCATGATTAACCCGGCCCGGCCGTTGGTGATTTACGAGGGGATGTCTTTTAACCTGGAGCACCTTGGTTTTGGTAACCCGGAGTTGGAACTTTCGAAAGCCACCCTCCTGGTATCGGGAAAACGTGGAGATGCAGAATTACATTTCAACATCACCGACGCCGGCCGTCCTGTAGGCACTGGCCTGAAAAAGCTGGTTCTCAGCGGACTGAGGGAGTATGAGGAGCCCGCGATGCAGGGCATGTGTGACCTTTACCAGGCGCGTAAACAGAGTTACATGAACTGATTGCAGAGATTCGGTTACCAATCGCATTGGTATAGAGCGCCCTCGGTACAATATCCAGCCACTTATCAATGTCGGGAAATTGAGTCAGATCTGCATGGATGTCAATTACGTCAAAGGCGATGTAGCGCCAGGTTTCGAATCGGTTAAAGCACTCTTTACGCAACAAATGTGCACTCTGGCAGAGCAGAATGCCCAACTCTGTGTCTATCACCGAGGTAAAAAAGTAGTCGATCTTTGGGCATCGGCTACGGGTAACGAGGATTTCTCAGGCGATTCCCTGGTCAATATTTTCAGTAGTGGCAAGAGCCTGGAGGCCATTGCCGTCGGTGTGCTGGTCAGTCGGGGGCTTATCACTTATGACGCGAGAATTACGCAATACTGGCCGGACTTCGGCGCCCAGGGCAAGGAAGGAGTGACTGTTGCTGACCTGATGCGGCATGAGGCTGGCCTGGCGAATTTCGACACGCCGCTGGATGCGGAAGACTTGTTTACCGAAAATATCAAGGAGAACGCCGTTGGCCGCGTGATTGAACAACAAGGGCTGAGCTACGATTCGGGCGGAAAGCGTGAATATCATGCTATTACACGTGGCTGGATTATCAACGAGTTGTTTCGTCGGGTTGATCCCGAAGGCCGCACCATCGGCGAGTTTTTGCGACAGGAAATCAGTGGCCCACTGGGAGCGGATGTGATGGTGGGTGTTAATGAACAGGAACGGCTGCGCATGTTCCCGGTACAGCCCCTTGGCTTAGGTTTCCAGCTGTGGCAGAGCCTGCTGCCGCGCTTCCTGGGCAGGCGCGTATTGCACAATGTTTTCCAGTTGCTTGCCCGTATAGGCAAGATGATCCCCTCCTTGATCAAGGGCGCTCGCAGGTCCAGGCCGCCGCCAGCATTTAGAGAGATGACCGGTCTGGACTATTTCAATGCGCTCGATTTCGGCAGAGGCGAAACCTCTTCCGCCAATGCGACTTGCTCTGCCCGTGGTCTTGCCAGGCTCGGTGCCATGATGTCTGCCGGCGGTAAACTTGAAGGGAGGGAGTTCCTCTCCGAGAGCGCCTGGCGGGCACTACACGCGAAACCTGTTGAAGCGAGTATGGGGGCAGTCATGCCGACTCGCTTTACCCAGGGCGGGGTTGACTGTTTTCAACCTTGTGACCCCGAATCCCCTCGGCTCGAGCGAGCTTTTAACCAGGGTCGAGAAGGGTTTTATGGTTGGATGGGTTTTGGTGGCTCCATCTTTCAGTGGCATCCTGAGCATGATATCAGCTTTGCCTTTGTGCCCACGTCGTTACACTACCTGGACTTTCTCAACGAGCGGGGCAAGTGTTACCAGGCAGAGGTTTTGCGTTGTGTCAGCCGCCTGAAAGCAGGCGTTGTCTGAACACGGGCCAGTTCTCGCTTGATAACTTGTGGTCTGTTACTGGCTCCAGGCCAGGTAATGTACCCTTGATACCACGCCCGGCGAACAGGGTTTTGACGGCGGCATCCGCTGCTGCGCCTGGGCACAACAGTGCTCGCTCTCGACCAAATAGCGCCGGGGTATTTGCTGGCACCTTGGCCGGGCTTCCAGCTTGCGCATAAAGAAAATCATCTCGCTGCCGATGAGCTGGTGGTCGCCTCTATAGATAGCTTACTCCTGGGCGCGTTCGCGGCTGCAACTCGGCGTTTCCCGCTGCGCCTATGTGCCGGATTTGTTAGCGTGGCAGGTTTACATAATGGCAGTTTATGTGACAATATGTTTTGATGCTCGCGAGCGCCTGATCATCAGCTGATCGCAACGGATAAACAGCAGCAGCGCAGATCGCAGCACTGTAACGAATCCGCCTCTATGGACGCGGAAGGAATTTAGAGATGGGTGCGCGTGCTCAGCTGCTCCGATTCGCCCGGATAGCAAAGCTGGAGGCAGGCGGTGAATGGATTGGTCTCCAGCGAAACAGATAGAGGGACAATAAAATGGGTTTTGAAACAAGCGAAAAAGTGATGGCGCTGAACACCAAACTGGAAGTTTTCATGGATGAACATATTTATCCCCGTGAACACGACTGGAACGAATGGACGCTTAACCAGGACAATCTCTGGGAGACGCCTCCCTGGTTTGACGAGTTGCGCGAGCTGGCCAAGGCCGAGGGATTGTGGAACCTGTTCCTCCCTCACGAGTATGAGCCCTGGAGCCCGGGTTTGACCAACGTGGAAATTGCGCCGCTTTTCGAGACCATGAGCAAGGTGATTTGGGCCCAGGCAGTGTTCAATTGCAACGCACCGGATCGCGGCAATATGGAAGTACTGGCGAAGTACGGTACGCAGGAGCAACAGGAGCAGTGGCTGAAGCCTCTTCTTGCGGGTGAAATCCGCAGCGCCTACGCCATGACTGAACCACAGGTCGCCTCTTCTGATGCCACCAACATGGAGCTCGAGATAATTCGCGACGGCGACGAATACGTGCTTAACGGGCGCAAGTGGTGGACTACCAATGCGATTAACCCGCGCTGCAAAATCATGCTGGTGATGGGTAAATCCAATCCGGAGAACGACCGGCACCGCCAGCATTCGACTATTCTCGTGCCTCGCGACACCCCCGGGGTGAAGCTGGTGCGAGAGCTGCGTGTATTCGACAATCTTCACTCGCCTGGCGGTGAAGCGGAATTCCTGTTCGACAATGTCCGGGTGCCGGTGAGCAATATGATCAAGGGCGAGGGCTGTGGTTTTGAAATTGCCCAGGGCCGGCTTGGCCCGGGCCGATTCCAGTACGCCATGGGCCTGGTGGGTCTGGCCCAGCGGTGCCTGGAACTGATGTGCGCGCGTGCAGATGACCGCGTTGCTTTCGGGGAGAAGCTGATCAAGAAAACCAGCGTGCAGCATGAGATCGCCCGCTGTCGCTGTGATATCGAGCAGGCCCGACTGCTGACCCTGCAGGCCGCCCACGTAATGGACACCCAGGGTATGAAAGCGGCGATACCCTATATCTCCATGGTCAAGATCGTTGCCCCCAATATGGCGCAGCAGGTGGCCGACCGCGCCATGCAGGTGTTTGGCGGCATGGGTGTGTGTCAGGACACCCTGATCCCCGAGGTATTTACGCTGGCGCGGTTCTCACGCATTGCCGATGGCCCCGATGAGGTACATATGTCCCAGCTGGGCAAGCTGACCGCGCGAGAACTCAACGGATAATCCATGGACACAAAACCATGAGACGTAAAGCACTGATTGTATTCGCGGTGCTGCTTGCGCCGCTGACGCTGGCCAGCGATATTTCCGGGATTTGGAAGCATGCCGACGAACCGGGCTGGATCGAAATCAGTCTGGAACAAGGGATAGGCACCGTGGTGCGCAATGACCAGTTTCCCGAACGGGTCGGTCGCGAAATCCTCATTGACTGGCTTAGGGTCGACGCCTTACCTGTCTCCGGAGACAATTAGCCTCCACTCACGCTATCACAGCTAACGGTAACAGGAGTTGCCATGATCGATTTGTATACCGCACCCACTCCCAATGGTCACAAGGCATCGTGCACCCTGGAAGCCCTGGAGATTCCTTACCAGACACATTTCGTTAATATTTCGGAAGGCGAGCAGCGCACGCCTGAATTCCTGAGGCTCAACCCCAACGGCCGGATACCGGCAATCGTGGACCGTGAAGCGGACAGCTTTCCGGTTTTCGAGTCCGGGGCCATCATGATCTACCTGGCAGAGAAAGCCGGAAAACTGTTACCCACCGACTCTCTGGGACGCTCGCGGGTGATTCAATGGTTGATGTTCCAGATGGGCGGTGTCGGTCCAATGATGGGGCAGGCCAATGTGTTTTTTCGCTATTTCCCGGAGAAGTTACCGGCGGCCATCGATCGATACCAGAACGAGTGTCGACGCCTGTTTGAGGTTCTGGACGGGCATCTCGCAGAGAATGAATGGCTGGCCGATGATTATTCCATCGCCGACATCGCCAACTGGTGCTGGGTGCGTACCTACAAGTGGTCAGGCGTCTCTATCGACGGCCTTGATAACCTGGACCGCTGGTTGCTGGTAATGCGTGACCAACCGGGCATGGCAGCAGGTATTGAGGTACCTTTCAGCCTGGGCAACCTGCTTGAAGATGAGAAGGAGGCCGAGGCCTTTGCCAACAATGCGCAGAAACTGGTCCAGAAGTAAATTCGGACAAACGCCAGATTAAGGAATACCAATGACTGATGCAGTAGATGATCGCTTGTTCGACCTGACGCTCACCGACGATCAGCGCATGAACCGCGATACGGTGCAGCGCTTTGCCAAAAACGATATTCGGCCGGTGGCCAAGAACGCGGACGAGTCTGCTGCAACACCGGAAGGATTTTACCAGCGCACGATGGAACTGGGTCTCGCGCTGATGCCGGTGCCGGAGGCGCTGGGCGGCGCGGGTGTCGGTCGCGCCTGTATATCCAACGCCCTGAATGCAGAAGACCTGGCCCACGGCGACCTCTCCCTCGCGCTGGGCAGCATTACGCCACTGGCATTCGTGAATACGCTACTGGATCAGGGGACGGACGCTCAGCGTGAAAAATACTTGCCGCGCTTTTGTGGTGAACACTTTGTCGCAGCCACAACCGCATTGATGGAACCGCGCGCCACCTTCGAGCCCACCGAGCCTCGAATGACGGCGAAACGGACCGATAACGGTTTTGTTCTCGATGGTGTCAAGTCGCTGGTGCCCCTGGGCGTTAGTGCTGAACTCCTGCTGGTCGTCGCGCAGCTGGCTACCGAGGGTCCTGCTGCATTTATTGTAGAGGGAACGCCGCAAGGCCTGAGTCGCGAGTTGGAATCCAATATGGGCCTGCGCGCCGTCGAAACCGCCACCTTGACGTTTGAGCAGGTTGCATTGCCTGCCGACAGCTTACTGGGTGACGGCCTGTTCGATCTGCAACGCTTTATCGATCTGTCGCGTATTGGCGTTTGTGCTCTGGCGGTGGGCACCTGTCAGGCTGTGCTTGACTATGTGGTGGACTATTGTAACGACAGGGTGGCCTTTGGTGAGCCAATCACCCATCGTCAGTCGGTAGCGTTCATGATCGCCGACATGGCGATCGAACTGGAAGCCATGCGGCTGATGACCTGGAAGGCCGCGTCCCGGGCAGAGCAGGGGATGGACTTTCATCAACAGGCCTACCTGGCCAAGGCGTTCTGCAGCGAACACGCGATGAAGATCGGCACGGACGGGGTCCAACTGCTGGGCGGCCACGGGTTCTGTCGCGAGCACCCGGTAGAGCAGTGGTACCGTAACCTGCGGGCAATTGGCATTCTTGAAGGCGTCGCCAGCGTCTAATCTGAAACTCTCAGTAGCGAGCAAAAAAATGATTAATCTGGAAATCTCAGCAGCCCACGAAGAAGTCCTGAAAAACACCAGACTGCTGGCAGAGCACATGATGCGTCCTTATTCGCGCAAATATGACCGTGAGGAGCATACCTACCCGAAAGAGATGGAAGAGGTCGCCAAGCTGCTGGGCTCGCGTCGCGGGGCGCCACAGGGATCCGCTAAGCCGGCCGACGGCAAGGTTGTAAATGGCGCCAATATGGGCGCTGTGATCGGTCTTGAAGGCTTGTGCTGGGGTGATGTTGGCTTGTTCCTGGCCATTCCCGGCAGCGGGCTGGGTAATGCGGCGATCAATGCCGTGGGCACCCCCGAGCAGCGTGACAAGTACGGCAACTCCTATGCGGCCATGTGCATTACCGAGCCGGGTACTGGCTCTGACTCGGCCAATATTTCCACGACTGCAGTGGCTGACGGTGACGAGTGGGTGCTCAACGGCGAAAAGATCTACGTCACGGACGGTGAGCGTTGCGATACACTGGTGGTTTGGGCCACTCTCGATAAGTCGCTGGGCAAGGCGGCGATCAAGTCCTTTATCGTGGAGAAGGGTACACCGGGTTGCGAGGTGGTCCGGTTGGAACACAAAATGGGCATTCGCGCATCTGACACGGCGGCCATCACCTTCACGGACTGCCGGATTCCTCGTGAAAACATTCTCGGTAGTGCAGAAGTGGCGGCAACCGCAGAGGCCCGCAAGAAGGCGTTTGGCGGTGTGATGCAAACCTTCGATAATACGCGCCCGCCGGTGGCATCCATGGCCATCGGCACCGCCAGGGCCGCGCTGGACCTGACCCAGGAAATTCTGGCAAAGGAGGGGGTTGAGCTGAAGTTCGAGAAGTCCCCGGCCAATCTTTCGGCGTTGGAGGCTGACTTGTACAGAATGGAGGCGGAATGGAACGCTGCCCGCTTGCTGGTGCACAAGGCCGCGTGGATGGCCGACAACAGGATGCCCAACTCCAAAGAGGCATCCATGTGCAAGGCCAAGGCGGGGCGAATGGGTAACCAGGTGACCCTGCGCTGCGTGGAAATGTGCCAGTCTTTGGGCTACAGCGAGAATGCGTTGCTGGAAAAGTTTGCCCGGGATTCCAAGATCCTCGATATCTTTGAAGGTACTCAGCAGATACAGCAATTGATTGTGGCACGGCAGGTGCTGGGAAAATCTTCGTCCGAGCTCAAGTAGGCCTGCAACAGCCAGCGATTGCTATAGGTGAATCCAGCGGCTGCTCGGTGGCCGTTAAATAAATTGCGCACAATATAGTTGCATGCAATTGATATATGGGCTAGTCTTTCCCCGTCATCAAAGACGGGATGTTTCGTTATGTTACTGAGCCCAATCGGCATCTTTCACACCGTACTTGGCATTGCCGCCATGCTGGCAGTGGGCGTTTTGCTTGTTCAGGACAAGCGGATCCGCTTGCAACGGCCACTGGCGCGCTTTTACCTGGGCGCCACGGTACTGACTGCCGCCAGTGCCCTGGTCATTTTCCGCCACGGTGGCCCCAACGCCGCCCACGGCCTGGCGGTATTGACCATTGTTGCTGTACTCTTGGGCATCGCGGCGTCCCGAGTAAGCTTTCTCGGCGGCCTGCAGAAGTATTTCGTTGCGCTTTGCTTCTCCGTGACTGTCCTGTTTCACCTGCTGCCTACTGCTACCGAAATACTGACCCGCTTCCCGATGGATGCCCCTATGGTCGGTTCACTGCAGGACCCCCTGCTGCTGAAGACGTTCGCTGTAATCACTTTGCTGTTCTTCATCATGTTGGCCCTGCAGATGAACTGGCTGCGCAAGCAATCCGTATAACCGGCGTTAGATTGGAGAAAACCCTTGAAAGCTGAAGAAGCGCTGCGATTTCACAACCAGGTCTGTTTTCCCTTGTATGCCGCGGCCAACGCAGTGGTGCGAGCCTACCGCCCGTTGCTGCAAGATCTGGATTTAACCTATTTGCAATACATGACGCTGATGTTGCTGTGGGAGCATAAGCAGATGAGCGTCAAGGCCCTGGGCCAGCAGATGTCACTGGACTCCGGAACGCTGACCCCATTGCTCAAGCGACTTGAGTCCAAGGGTCTGGTGAGCCGCGCCCGGGATACTGAAGACGAGCGCGTGCGCCTGATCGCGGTGACGCCAGCGGGCATGGCCCTGCGTAATAAAGCGAAAAATATACCTGGCCAACTGGCTTGTAGCCTGGGGGTGGATGCCGCCCAGGCAGAGACCATCAAACACACCTGCGAGCAGTTGCTTGCCGTGCTTGCCGACGAGCAGGCCTGAAACTTACCAGTAACCGCCTTGGCGGCAAAGGAGAATTACCATGTCCCAGCAACCCGATCTGGACATCATTGTTTATGGCGCCAGCGGCTTCACCGGCCGCCTGGTGTGTGAGTACCTGCAGGTCCAGTATGGCGTCGATGGCGATATCAAGTGGGCGATGGCGGGCCGCAGCGAGGCAAAGCTGAAGCAGGTACGCGAGGAGATGGGTATCGCTGATGCAGTGCCCCTGGTCGTTGCTGACTCCGCCGACCAGGCTTCGGTGAAGGCCATGGTTGGGCGTACCAAAGTGCTGCTGACAACGGTGGGCCCTTACCAGCTTTATGGCTCCGATATTGTGAAGGCCTGTGCCGAGGCGGGTACGGATTATGTGGACTTGTGCGGTGAACCCGGCTGGATGCATGAGATGATTGCAGCCCATAGCGATGCTGCCCGCGCCAGCGGTGCTCGCATTGTCTTCTCCTGCGGGTTTGATTCCATACCCTTCGACCTTGGTGTGTACTACCTGCAACAGCTCGCTGCGGCAGATGATCAGGCGCCATTGAACCGGGTGAAAGGTCGGGTTCGCGCAATGAATGGCAGTATGTCCGGGGGGACCCTGGCCAGTTTCAAGGCAACCATGGCCGCAGCCGGAGAAAATCCCGAACTGGTGAGTGTGTTGATGAATCCCTTTGCCCTGACCGAAGAGTTTGTTGGGCCGGAGCAGCCCTCGGGTCTTGCACCGCTGCATGAGGATGACCTGGACAGTTGGTCTGCGCCTTTTGTGATGGCGACCATTAATACCAAGAACATTCATCGCTCCAACTATCTGCAGGGTCATGCCTATGGCGCAGATTTCGTTTATGACGAGATGTTGCTCACGGGCCCCGGCGAGCAGGGCGAGGCTATCGCCAATGCGGTGGCGAGTGACAAGTCCATGGCGAAGTCGAAGCTTCAGCCGGGAGAAGGACCCAGTAAAGAGGAACGTGACAACGGCAACTACGACGTGATGTTCGTTGGTTCCAACGACTCGGGCTATCAGGTGGTGGCCAGCGTAAAAGGCGACAGGGATCCCGGTTATGGTTCTACCAGTAAAATGATTGCCGAAGCCGCGGTGTGTCTTGCCCTGAACCCTGAAGCGGCCAGCGGTGGTATTTGGACACCGGCTGCAGCACTTGGCTCGGCCTTGATCGACCGCCTGCAGGACAATGCAGGCCTCAGCTTCCAGCGTGAGGGCTAACGACAATGGCAACAGCAATTGCTCAATTTGAACAGCAGTTCTTCCGCAGGATCAACGGCGTTGTTGAACCACTGGTCTCGCGCGGCCTGGGCTCACCGGCCTGGACGCCGGCCAGCCTGATTGTGCTGGAGTCAATCGGCTTCAAAAGCGGCCAGCGCCGCCGCACACCGCTGTGGAGTTTACGCCTGGGTCCGTATCGCCTGATTTCAACCGCACGCGGCAAGCGTTCTTTCTGGGTCAAGAACCTGAAGCAGCGACCGGCCATAAATTTTTCGCTGGACGGCAGGGCAGTGGAGGCTGAAGCGATTGTCATCGCCTCCGGGTATGACAACCTCGATGACTGGGACCTCAGTCCGCTTATGAAGCGGACCCTGTCGCTGTTAAAGCAGCAGGCGGAAAGAGGCTGGGCATTTGCATTACTGGTCCCAACCGATGGCTGACATCAACGCTGATGCTGGCACCTATGCCCGGGCGACACGCAGCCTGGCGGAGATCGCGCAGCCATTTGCCGCGCTTTATCGCGCCTTCTGGACCCTGGAGTCGTTGCCCGCCGAGACCCTCGAACTGTGTCGCCTGCGACAGGCCCAACTGCTGGGGAGTGACCTGGCATGGCGCCATGAGCAGTTTGGCCTTTCTGCTCAACAGCGCGAGGATTTGAAACATTGGCCGAGCAGCCCCGTCTACTCTGACGCCGAGAAAGCCTGTCTGGAATTCACCGAGATTCACGCCATGGATGCTCGCGCCATCACCGATGCCCAGGCCGATGCGGTAAAACAGCATTACGGTGATGTGGGCCTGGTCGCATTGGTGCAGGCGTTGGGGGTGTTTGACGCGGTCACCCGACTGGGCCTGATCTGGGACCTTGAAACTCTGGAGTTGAACGCGTCATGAGCATAAAACCACGTGTACAAAGCCCCAGGTCGGACACCGGTAACCTGATTCGGGATTCCGCGCTCGGTCTGGTGCCGGAAACGTTACCACATTACCTGCAGCTTACGGTGGCGATCTGGGACAAGGGGCCGTTAACGCCGGCGGAAATTGAGCTGGCGCGGCTGCGCAATGCGGGTCACGTGGGCTGTGTAATGTGCCAGGCGGTGCGCTATGACATCGCGGTGGAGGACGGTCTCAGCGAAGAGGTGGTCAGCAGCATGCGCGCTGAAGATGGCGGCCTGACGGCGCGCCAGCAGAGCATTGTGCGGTTCGTGGATCACTACCTGCACAATCCCTCTAAACCCGATCCTGAATTACAAACTGCGCTGGATGAACAACTGAGTGAGGTGGAGCAGGTCCATCTGGCATTGTTGATGGCCTACTTCAATGGCTTTTCCCGCTGCGCGGTGGCTTTGGGTGGCATGCCAGACAGCATGCCGCGAATGGAGATCTCAGTCCCGCGATAGTGCGTGGCCGTTATTGAAGAGCAGAGAGACATGCAGAGCGATTATCTTCACATGGCCCCTTTACAGAACGCATTCGAAGTCGAGGATATCTCCGCTCTTTTGGCAGATGACAATCGACCCACGACAATGCTTCTGTTGGCCAGCAATCTTCCGCTATAATTCCCGGCCTTCGCAGCCGGTGACCTGATCGCAGGTCCTCCGGCAATGTCGATCCGTCGTGTTATCAGGTGCCTAATGCCATGTTCTCAGAACTAGAACCGCGTCCTGCGGACCCCATTCTTGGCCTTACCGTTAAGTTCAAGGCCGATAGCAACCCGAAGAAGATTGACCTCGGTGCCGGGATCTACAAGGATGCGCAGGGAAATACGCCGGTACTGGATTGCGTCAAGGCCGCGGAGCAGATCCGGTTAGACACGGAAACCAGCAAGACCTACATCAACTCCGCCGGGTCGCCCCTGTTCAACGAAAAAATGACCGAACTGATGCTGGGCGAGCACCGGGTCATCGCGGAAAATCGCATCCGCACGATCTCCACCCCGGGAGGCACCGGCGCCCTGCGAATTGCCGGCGAGTTCATCAGGGCCTGCAAGCCGGGCACCACCATCTGGGTGAGCAATCCGACCTGGGCCAATCACCAGGGCGTGTTTGCCGCCGCGGGGCTGACGGTAAAAACCTACCCCTACTACGACTATGAGAACAAGTGCCTGGACTTCGACGGCATGCTTGAAGCCCTCGGACAGGTGACCGCCGATGATGCGGTACTGATTCACGCCTGCTGCCACAATCCCAGTGGCATGGATCTGGACCAGCAGCAGTGGCAGCAAGTGGCTGAACTGGCCCGGGAAGTGGGCTTCCTGCCCGTGGTGGACATGGCTTACCAGGGCTTCGGTGAGGGGCTGGATGAGGACGCCAGTGGCCTGCGCCTGCTGGCAGATGCCGTGGACGAGATGATTATCTGCGGCTCCTGCTCCAAGAATTTTGGCCTGTATCGGGAGCGGATCGGCGCCTGTTCCATCATCGGCAGGAGCGCCGAGGCGGCGGACATCATCTACTCCGTGCTGCTGCCGACCGTGCGGGTGAACTACTCCATGCCACCGGCCCACGGCGCCGCCATTGTCGAGACCATTCTCGATTCCAGTGAACTCACCGCTCGCTGGCATGAAGAGCTCAGGGAGATGCGCGACCGCATCGGTGGTATGCGCCAGCTCCTGGTGGACAAGTTGGCAGAGAAAAGCGTGACTCGCGATTTCAGCTTTATCACCCGCCAGAAGGGCATGTTCTCTTTCCTGGGGATTGACCAGGCACAGGTGCAGCGGCTGCAGGAGGAGAACAGTATTTATATTGTCGGCTCCAGCCGGATCAGTATTGCGGCAATTGCCCCGGATAACGTGGACTACCTGGCGGAGAGTATAGCGCGGGTGTTGTAGCTTCCCGCCATCCCGTCATTCCCGCCACCCCGTCATTCCCGCCACCCCGTCATTCCCGCGAAAGCGGGAATCCAGTGTCTCCAAAACGGCAGCTGTCTCCACCGTCGCTGGATCCCCGCCTGCGCGGGGATGACGGGAGGGGAACTCCTGAACGACGGTATGGGTAGTCGAGTATCGTGACGCAGGGCCTAATCCACCTGCTGCGGACAAACAATCACCCCGTCCCGGTCCGCGTACAGGTACGCTCCGGGCCTGAACTCAACGCCGCCAAAGTTGAGCACCGCACCGCGTTCCCCGGTGGTAACCGGAATATACTTGCGCGAACAGGTGCCCAGCGCGAACAGCGCCACCGGAATGTCCGCGATCTGCAGGGTATCGCGCACATAGCCATTGATGACGATGCCACTGTAATGGTTCTGGTGGGCGAACTTCATCAGGTTCTCACCCACCACCGCGTAGTAGGCCGCATCCACATCCACCACCACTACCTTGCCACTGCCGTCTTCATCCCGTAACAGGGTGATCAGGTCGGAGTTGTTCCGGTCGAGCTTTATGGTGATAATCTCGCCCCGGCATTTTTCCGCGCCACCGTAGTTTTGATAGCCGGGGCCCAATACGTTGGCCTTGTCGCTGTGTTCGTCACAGATGTCGGCGGTGAAAAATGCCATGGAGAATCCTCTCAACTGATG
Organism: Seongchinamella unica; assembly: GCF_004354085.1. Lineage (GTDB taxonomy): Bacteria > Pseudomonadota > Gammaproteobacteria > Pseudomonadales > Halieaceae > Halioglobus > Halioglobus unicus. The sequence goes on from NZ_SMSE01000002.1 coordinate 92,926, forward strand.
TTCGCGGGGGAATTCTAGCACCGCGACCCCGTATTCGGCATAAACTTTTGATAGTATTACGTTTTATGGCGCGTTGGCAGAGCTGGCAACGCGCCGGATAACCAGGCAGCAAAGCACATGAAGGTAGTAACCGGCGTAGTGGGTAACGACATCCACGTGGTCGCCAACCGACTGATTGACCTCTCCCTGCGCGCCAGGGGCTACGAGGTCTACAACCTCGGGGTAAACACCCACCTGGAGGAATTTTTTGATGCGGTGGTGGAAACCGGCGCGGAGGTATTGATGATCTCCTCGCTCAACGGTGAAGCCGAGGGCTGGGGCCGGGAGGTCCGGCTGCTCAAGTCGAGGTACAAGACCCTGGACGATGTGGTCCTGATGATTGGGGGTAACCTGGTTGTCGGTAGTGGCGACCCCGAGGAAATCGTTGCCCGTTACAAGAACTATGGTTTCGACCTGGTATGCCACCAGGTGGATCTCAATACCGGGCTGGATATGTTGCAGGAACTGGTCGACCAGAGGTTTCCAGCGTGAGCCTGCTGCAGGAAGAGAGGGAAATCATACTCAGCAACGAGTATGTGGACAGTTTCGATTTTGCCGAAGTCGCAGAATTTGTCAGCAACGCCAGCAAGGAACTGTTTATCTCCCACCATTTTGCCCGCAAGAACAAAATGCTGGTGCAGCCCCGGGGCGGCTTTCCCACCTACCAGCAGCAATTCGCGCTGTATGAGTACTTTGTCGATGCCAACGTCGACGTGTTGCCGCTGACCATCGACTCCAACACCCGCCTGAACGACTATGCAACCGCCAAGAAAATGCTGCGGCTCAGCGAAGAGAACGATATGGATATGCTCAACGGCTATCCACTGGTGACACATGGCTATCGCACGACCCGCAAGATGATCACCCATTTCGACAAGCCGGTGAGCCTGCGCCACGGTACGCCGGACGCGCGGCTGCTGATCGAGACGGCCATTGCCTCGGGTATCTTCGAGATCGAGGGCGGACCCATTACCTACCTGTTGCCGTACTCCAAGAATTTCCCGCTGGACAAGGCGTTCCTGTACTGGAAATACGTTGAGCGGGTGTGCGCGAATTATTCCCAGCTCAATGAGCCCATTAACCGTGAATCCTTTGGCCCACTGACCGCGACCCTGGTGCCGCCATCGATCACCATTGTTATTCAACTGCTGGAAATGCTGTTGTCGCTGGAGGAGGGGGTGAAGTCATTCTCCGTGTCTTTCGCCCAGCAGGGGTCGATGAACCAGGACATTGTGACCGGCGCGGTACTGAAAAAACTCGCCCGCCACTACGCCGGAGAAATCGACTGCGGCGATGCGGCCATCAACCTGGTCTACCACCAGTGGATGGGGGCTTTCCCCACCAACCAGGATTACGCCGACCAGTTGATCAACCTGTCCACGGTGATTGCCGCCATGGTGGGTGCCGACAAGATTATCACCAAGACGCGACAGGAGGCCACCGGTATTCCCACCAAGGAGGCCAATGCCAAGACCGTGGCCGATACCCAGTACTGCCTGCGTATTCTCAACGGCCTGCCGAATGTGGTCGATGAGGAAGAGGAAGAGATGCTGACCCTGCAGGTCACCGCAATCATGGAGGCGGTCTTCAACGATCCTGCAGATACCCTCTGGCGCAAGGTGTTTAACTGTATCAAGAATGGGATTATCGATGTCCCGTTTTCGCCGCATATTATTAACCAGAATGAAATGATCACCATCCGTGATGCCGGCAAGAATATTCGCATCATTGAACGGGGCAATGTCCCCATTCCGGATCGTTGTTACGAGTACGATAAATCCCGTTGTGACCTCAGCAAGGACACCACCAGTATCGTCAACGATATCATTCACGATATAGGTATCATGCAATGAGCGGGGCGGATAACAGGTTGCTGATCGACGTGGGCAGTACCTATTTCAAGCTGTGCACGCCGGACAGCATCGAGCAACACTTCCGCGATTTCAATCGCGATATTCTCGAAGACCTGCGCAACAAGTGCGGCGATACGCTGGAGCGCTTCGGCAAGGACGAGGTCTACATCTGTTCTTCTGCCAACGGTGGACTGAGCACCCTCATTATCGGCGTTACCCAGTCCTTTTCCCTCAAGTATGCGACCAATATCGCCTTCAATGCCGGCATCAATATTATCGATACCATTCTGTTCCAGAATATCGAGGAATATTCTATTCCCAGCGATCTCATCGACGTGGTGATTATTGTCGGCGGCGTGGATTCCCACTCGGGTCTGTTCTCACCGGCGCTGTATGACTATGTGGGCCAATTGCGATACTCAAATGCAGTGTTTGTCGGATCGGCACAGGATGCGCAGCAGGTCAGCCGGAATATCGATCACCTGGTCGTGTTGCCCAATGTCATTGACGATCGCCTGCACATCGTCGAGGAACACCTGAAGGACTACCTGACCAATCTCTACCAGCAGGATATTGAGGGTAAGGAGGACATCAAGAACCTCTACCAGATTACCTCCAACCAGATTTTCTCAACGCCTTATATTGTCAACCGGGCGCTGCCCCACATCGAGAGCCGGGTGTCGGTTGCCAACCCCTTCATACTGCTGGATATTGGTGGCGCCACCACTGATATTCACTATTCCAAGGACCTTGTGGACGAAAATATCGTCACTGAAAACGAGTACGACCGGCTGGTGTTCAAACGCCTGGGAGTGTACAAGTCGCGGCAGTCGCTGGTGCTGGCCGCCCAGGCCAACGAGTTTGTCTATGAACTGCTGATGCACCTGGGCGCTACCGAGAATATTTACAACGAGGACAGTGACAAGGCCACTCGCATCCTGATGCAACTGGCTATCTTCCTGGTGTTGTACAAGATGTCGCCCTACGGTGAGGCCTACATCAGCCTGAAATTACTGGCCATCAACTCCATTGTTCTCACCGGCGGCATTACCAAGGTGCTGACGGTCGAGGAAATCCAGACCATTATCGCGTTCTTCTATCGCAAGATTCTGAGCTCGGACCATAATCCGGTTGCCGTTCTGGACAGCAACTACGATATCTGGACCCTGGGCACAAAGGTATAACGTTATGTCGATCAACTGCATCCGCTCCATTCTCGAAGGCGCCGTCGAAACCCACAGCGACAAGACCGCTCTGATCTTCAACGGCAAACGGATCAACTACGGCGAGCTGTTCAGCCGGGTTAACCAGGTGGCCTGCTACCTGGATGAACTGGGGCTGCCCAAAAACGCCCGTGTCGGGGTGTATTCCAACAAGGGCATGGAGCAGGTGATCGCGATACTGGCGATTCTGTCTACCGATTATGTGCTGGTGCCGCTGACCCGACTGCTCAAGCCGGAGCAGGTGGAATACATCATCAACGACTGCGGTATCCGCTGCATCATTACCGACCGTATCAAGCTCGAAAGCATTGAGGAAATCGAGTTTGACGGTAAGGTGATTTCCTACGAGAGCGTCGGCAGGGATGTGGATTCCTTCGAGGAAATCTACAAGTACTACAACAAGCCCTACAGCTGCGATATCAGCGGCCACAATAACGCGGTGATCACCTATTCCTTCGGTTTGACCGGTACGCCCAAGGGCATTGTGATCTCACACCGCAACCTGATCGATTCCGCACGGGTGGTGTCCCAGTATCTCAAGCTGGAAGAGACTGACGTCATATCCGGCATCCTGCTGTTCAACCTCGACTACGGCCTCAACCAGATTTTCTGTGCACTGTACAAAAAGGCCACCCTGGCCCTGCACCGCTTTATTCTGCCGGATGATTTTTTCAATCACCTGATCGATGACGAGGTGACCATACTGCCGCTGATGCCGGTGAATATTTCCCAGATGTTCGATGATCCCGGCCAGCGCCTGCCCAGCCCGGAGCTGTTCGACAAATTGAGGATCATTACGTCCTCCGGTGGCAATGTGACCGAACGGATGATTAATGACTGTGAACGGGCCTTTCCCCGTGCCCGGTTCTTTTCCATGCATGGCCTGACCGAGGCCTTCCGGTCCACTTATCTGGATCCGTCGCAGGTGAAGATTCGACCGGACTCCATCGGCAAACCCATACCGGACGTGGAACTGTACGTCATCAACGAGCAGGGCCGGGAGTGCGCACCGCGGGAAGTGGGCGAATTGATTCACCGTGGCGGCTATATTTACCGGGGGTTCTGGAACGGCCCGCAGGAAAACGCGCAGCGCTTCAAGTCGATAGAGATTCTCAAGGATGTGATCGACCTGGAGGGCCAGTTGACGGATGAGATCGTGGTGGCCTCCGGCGATTACGTCTACAAGGACGAAGAGGGGTATTTCTATTTCGTGTCACGTCACGATGACATGATAAAAACCCGCGGTTTCCGGGTGTCACCCTATGAGATCGAATCCGTGGTGCGTAAAAACCTGCCGCAGATAGACCAGAGCGCGGTTTTCTCCATAGAGAATGAGCTGATTGAGGAGGAAATTGTGCTGGTGTACTCCTCGGCTCATGAAATCCCCGAGGAGGAAATCCTGTTCGAGCTGAAGCAACACCTGGCCTCCTACATGATCCCCAGCAAGATTGTTTACCGGAAGTCGCTGCCACTGGTGCAGAGCGACAAGAACCGGGTCAACAAGGAAGCACTGAAGCGGGAAATAACCGGCTGAGGCCCCCCCGGGCTTAAAGCCACTGAACGCAATCTGCGGCTCGCTGTCTATCTGTAGACCATAGACAGGGAGATACTGTAATGCGTCGTCTTTTCTTCGCCAGCCTGTTGGCTCTGGCCAGCCTGAGCGCCAGTGCCGGAACAGCAACCGCCCAGTTTGCCGGGGGCTGTTTCTGGTGCATGGAGTCCGACTTCCAGGACAGGGAAGGGGTGATAGACGTCATTTCCGGCTTTACCGGGGGCACCCTGAAAAATCCCACCTACAAAGGTAACCACGAGGGACACTTCGAGGCAATCCAGGTCAGCTACGATCCCGAGGTGATCAGTTACCGGGAACTGCTGGATCTGTTCTGGCTGAGCATCGACCCCTTCGATAATACCGGTCAATTCTGCGACAAGGGCTTCAGCTATCGCAGCGCCGTTTTCCCGGCCAACGCTGAGGAGAAGGCACTGGTTGAGCAGTCCCTGGCGGCGATAGAGGCACGTTTCCCTGGGCAAAAGGTCTACACGGAAGTGCGTGATGCCGGCCGATTCTGGCCGGTGGAGGAGTATCACCAGGATTACTATCTGAAAAACCCCGTACGATACAAGTATTACCGCTGGAATTGCGGCAGGGACCAGCGCCTGGAGGAAATCTGGGGCGCCGCTGCGACGCACTGACAGCCAGCACGTGAATTGCTAGTCTCGGAGGGTGGAGTCACACAGGCAGGTCAATCATGGCGGAGAAGCAGTTTGAGTACGGCCCTGTGGCCAGGGGTGTCTACATGGCGCTGTTGTACTTTGTGTTTCTGGTCGGCTGGCTGGCACCGGGTTGGCTGTTTCCCTACGCAGCCTTCCTTATTTTTCTAGGTCTGGGTCTGCGGCCCTTACTGGAATGGACAGGCCTGGCGCAGCGCTGCCAGGACATGACTGCTACGATCGGTGACTGGCGTTATCGCAAACGCAACCGACAACGGCGAATGGAAATAGCACGCAGGGAAAGGGACAGGAAATATCGGTATTCTCATTACCGTGACCCCCGGCTGCCACCCAACTGGTAGCGTTTCCCGGCGTCAATGCGCAAACACTGCCCTCTACCCGATTTCTCTGGGAGGGAGGTCAGGCTTGGCGTAGGCCATGCGTTTGTGCAGCCGCACCGTGTGGTATCGATCCAGGCCCGACAGGGCCACGCTGTCGGCGGTGGCAAGGTCAACCGACCCGTCCTCGCCCATGCTGGCGTCCGGCAACTCCAGCGCCAGAATCTCACCGATCAGGAAGTGGGTGCCATTGATCTCCAGCGGCAGATGTTCGCGCAGGCGCATGGCCATTTTGACCCGGGCCTCAGCGACCAGCGGTGCCTTGAAATCGGGCCACCACTGGGGGGTGAGTCCGGTCGCCTCAAATTCGCTGGTGTCCCGGTCGTAGCGCGCCGCGGTCTGGTGGGATTGGGCAACGATGTCCGCGCTGACGTGATTCAGGCTGTAGCAGCCGCTGGCGAGAATGTTGGCCAGTGTGTGCCGCTCGTCGCCCCCAGGGCGGATGACCAGCCCCAGCAGGGCCGGATTCGAACCCAGGTGAACGGCGGAGCTCATGATGGCCAGGTTGCAGCGCCCCTCGCTGCTGACGGTGCCTACCAGGTTGGCTGACTTGAAACCCGACAGTGAATTGACCAGGGCCGCCCGTTGCCGGTCCGGCATGGCCTGCAGGTTATCGCTGGTGACTTTCATTGCTGTTGGTTCCCGTTGTTACCGTAGAGCCGCCGGTAACGCCACCGCGCCCACCAGCGATACACCGCATCGGCCACCGGCTTTACCACTGGCCAGCGCATCCAGCCGACCAGGTGGCGGTAGCGGGTGCCCTGCCAGGCCGCAACGTTGGCGTCTACGCCGGTCAGTAGCCTGCCCTCAGCGGTTTTCAGGTGCAGGTTGCGCAGCAGGGTGTCCCGATCCGGCAGCCCGCGGAAATCGTCTAGCTGGTGGATATCCTGCAGGCGCAGGCCGGTGTCCTTGAACTCGGCAAGGCGGGCCATCTCGCGGGTGCAGAGAGAACAATGGCCATCGTAGTAGAGCGTGGACTGTGCACAGTGTTGTCTGTTGTTTTCCATGCTGGTTGTACGGGCTGACCGTCATTATGGATTGCCGCGGCAGGCATGAAACAGAGCCAACTGCGCCAACAGCGGGGTTCCGATTCCTCGTCTATAGTTTAGAGTCTGATGATCATCGCAATGAATAAGAGGTAAGAAAATGACTGAGTATATTCCCCCGACGCTGGACTGGGTGCGCGAGCAGGTCGAACTCTATGAGGGCAGCGGCGGTACCGAAGGCTACTTGCTGGAGGGCACTGACATGCCCTGCATTATCGTCACCCACAAGGGAGCAAAGACCGGCGGGATACGAAAAATTCCTTTGATGAGAGTGGAAGTCGATGGTTGCTATGTGCTGATCGGCTCCATGGGTGGTCAGCCCAGGGATCCGGCCTGGGTCAACAACCTGCGGGCCCATCCCGAGGTCACCGTGCGCGACCGCACCGAGGTGTTCGAGATGCGCGCAAGGGAAGTGACTGACCCTGAGGAAAAGGCCCGTTTGTGGGCGGCCGGCGTCGAGGCTTATCCCCCTTATGATGAATACCAGGCCAAAACCTCGCGGGTCATTCCCGTTTTCCTGGCGGAGCCGCGTTGAGCGTTGCCCTCATCCCGGGAAAATGGCCTGGACATTGATCCAGTCGCTATCCAGGGAGCACGATTAGCGCTACGTTTATCGAGATTCCCAACGTAATCAGTAAGACGGCTGCTACCACCATGGAAAAATTGAGCGCCCAGGACCAGGGCTTTCTGAAAATGGATACGCCCCGCTGCCCCTTCCACGTGGCGGGACTGATGATTCTAAAAATTCCGGAAAATGCGCCCCGCAATTACATCCGGGGGCTGGTCACGAAATGTGGCCGGCTCAACGAGCTGTGGCCGGCCTTCAATCGCAAACTGCGCGACCCGGATGACCTGTCCGGGGCCGTCTGGATTGAGGCCGATGACTACGTGCCCGAGCGTCATGTCTACCACTACGCGCTGCCGGCGCCGGGGCGGATGCAGGACCTTGTCGCGCTGGCGACCCGCGCGCACGAGCGACCGATGGACCGCTCCCGCCCGCTCTGGGAAGTGCACGTCGTGGAGGGTCTGGGCGCCAACCGCTTCGCCATTTACTGCAAGGTGCACCACGCCGTGGTGGATGGTGTCGGTGCCATGCAAATGCTGCAGGGCCTGTTCAGCACCTCGCCCCGGGCACACCTGGAATTCTCGCCCAACGAGCAGCAGGTGACCACCGCCCGCAACTCATCGCTGCTGAAACAACTGGGGACCATGCGCAGGGGCCTGCTGCGCCAGTATCGCGCGATCCCCGAATTGTCGCGACTGCTGGCGCACATGGGCGCCGACGCGATCGGTGGACGCACCGACGCCATGCGGCTGCCGTTTACCGCGCCAAGAACGCGGTTCAACCGGGAAATCGACTCCCGGCGGGCTATCGTACTCTGTGAGCTGCCGCTGGGGCCGGTCAAGGCCATGGCCCGCAAGGCCGGGGGGTCGGTTAACGATGTCTTGCTGGCCGTATGCGGGGGAGCACTGAGGGCCTACCTGTTGGCGCAAAATGAGCTTTACCGCAGTTCACTGGTGGCCGGGATGCCCGTATCCCTGAAAAGTCACGCCGACGATGCCGGCAATAAACTGAGCTACATCATTGCGCCATTTTTCACCAACGAGCCAGACGCCCTGAAACGTCTGCAGAGGGTGGTCAAGGTAACCGCCAAAGCCAAGGCGGAATTGTCGCAGATGTCCACTGCGGCGGCGGAAGATTACTACGCGCTGATCATGGCCCCGACCATCCTGCTGACCCTGACCGGGAACGCCACCCGGGTGCGTCCGGTTATCAACGCGATTTTTTCCAATGTGCCCGGCAGCCGGGAAAAACTCTACCTGGAAGGGGCGGAACTGGAGTCCATCTACCCGCTGTCTATCGTCACCGACGCGATGGGACTCAACATTACCGTGCTCAGCCACGTCAACAAGCTGTGTATTGCGGTCGCCAGTTGCCCCAGGGACCAGCCGGATATCGAGTCCCTGGGTCCCTTGCTGAAGCAAAGTTACCGCGACTTGCGGGCGGCCCTGTAGCATGACCTGACGACAGCTTCACAGTTCACTGTCGTTGCCCCATTCGCTGATGGAGGCACACCCATGCTGACAGATAACGAATTCCTGGCCCGTTTCGAAGCCCCGAGCCTGCCTCACAGGCGCACCAGGGTGTTCTCCGATCCTTCAGCGTTCCTGCTGAAGAGATTGCCGCTATTCGCCAGCGATCACGAGAGTCGGGTTAGCTGGCCAAAATTAGCGGTATTTCGGCTATAATCGCCCCTTTTTGCAGGAGTATCCCATGGGCAGAGCCTACCAGAACCGCAAGGAATCCATGGCCAAGACCTCGGACCAGAAGGCCCGGGTCTACAGCAAGCATGCGCGGGTGATCTATGTCACCGCCAAGCAGGGTGGCGTGGACCCTGACGGCAACCTGGCCCTGCGCTCCGCCATCGAGCGGGCGAAGAAAGACCAGGTCCCCAGCCATGTGATCGACAAGGCCCTGGATAAGGCCAAGGGTAGCGCTGGTGAGGATTTCGCTCCTGCGCGCTACGAGGGTTTCGGTCCCGGTGGCTGTATGGTCATCGTCGATTGCCTCACCGACAATCCCAACCGCACTATCGGCGACGTGCGCCAGTGCTTCACCAAGACCAGGGCCAAGATCGGTACCCCGGGCAGTGTCAGTCATTCCTTCGACCACAGCGCGATTTTCGTCTTTGAGGGTGAAGACGAGGAGGGTGTACTCGAGGCCCTGATGATGGCGGATGTGGATGTTGAGGACATCGAGTGCGAAGGCGGCAGGATTACCGTATTTGCCCCGCACACGGAATTCGCCAAGGCCCGCCAGGCACTTAACGAGGCGCTGGGCGACATCGATTTCGAGGTTGAGGAAATCCAGTTTGTTCCCCGGGAAACGTCCCCGATTCCCACCGAAGACGAGCCCATGTTCGAGAAATTCCTGGAAATGCTCCAGGACGTGGAAGACGTGCAGAAGGTCTACCACAACGTCGGTTGATTGTGTTTTGTGCAGATAGCGCCTGACAATTGCGCAATTGGGCCTATACTGAGGTAATAATCCGCACCCGTAAATTATTGATTTTTCAATAGAATCAATAAGTTGATCAAGCGGCAAAGCCCATGCATTTGCCCCGTACCACTGAGAGGTAAGGGAAATGATGCGCGCAGGTAGCACTGGAATTGCAATTGTTATGGCCATTGGATTGGCCATGCCCCGGGTTACTCACGCCCAGGTTCCCCCCGGCACCAACCAACAGCGGCTGGCAGAGCTGCAACAGGCCCTGAAAGCAAAGGGGGTAGCGGAGAAAGCTGCTGCCCGCCGTTGGGCCAGCCAGCACGCCATCCCCCTGCGTCGAGAACTCCCCAACGGCAGAACCCTGGAACTGCAGCGAATGGGGCCTCGGGGTCCGGTCTTTTACATCACCCACAATGTCGATGCGGCGGACTCAATTTCAACCGACGAACTGTGGCCCGGCGGCGGCCTCGGCCTGAGTCTGGCGGGTCAGGGCCTTACCCTGGGTGAATGGGACAGTGGTCGGGTTCTGCTGGAACACCCCGATCTCTATGATCGCGCCACCCAGATGGATGAGAATGACGATCCGGCCCCGGTCCACAGTGACCACGCCACCCATGTCGCGGGCACGCTCATCGGCAACGGGGGCAGCCAGTATCCGCAGGCCAGAGGCATGGCTGCGGGCGCCTATTTGCAGGCCTGGGACTGGAACAAGGACCGGGAAGAGATGTCGGCCGCAGCGGCCGGGCTGCTGGTATCAAACCACTCCTACAGCATTGCCGCCGGCTGGATTCCCTATGGCCAGGCGGAACCGGACAACTGGTGGTGGATCGGTGGCGACGGTGACGAGGACCCCAATTTTGGCTACTACGATGAAGAGGCCCGGGAATTGGACCAGATTGCCAATGCCGCGCCTTACTACCTGATGGTGAAAGCCGCGGGTAATGATCGTTGGGACATCGGCCCCGAAGCGGGTGAAACCTACACTATCGTCGACCAGGACGGGATCAGCCAGGGAACCTCCACCCAGCAGCGGCCCGCGGACTGTGGCCAGACCGGATACGATTGCCTGCCCGGCGCGGTTGTGGCTAAAAACATACTCACCGTCGGGGCGGTGAACGATGTCAACGGCGGTTACCTGCCGCTGCAGGGGCCGGGCTCGGTACAAATGACCGGCTTCAGCAGCTATGGTCCCACCGATGACGGACGCATCAAGCCCGACCTGGTGGCGAACGGCTGGCTGCTGCTGTCCACCTGGGGCGCCCCCAACTACTTTGCGGTGATCGCCGGAACCTCAATGGCCGCGCCCAGCGTGAGCGGCTCCCTGCTGCTGTTGCAGGAACACTACGAAGACCTGCACGGCAGTGGCAATTTCATGCGCGCAGCCACCCTCAAGGCACTGGCGATCCACACCGCCGATGAAACCGGACTGGCGGACGGCCCGGATTATGAGTATGGCTGGGGATTGATGAATACGACGAAAGCCGCGCAACTGATCACAGCGGACGGTAACGGAGACCACCAGATCGTTGAGGGCACAAGGCTCGACCCGTCTGCACCTGACGCTGTGGGATTCAGCGTGACTGAAGAGGGCGCGCGGGTGCGGGCAACCCTGGTGTGGAACGACCCCGCCGGTACGCCGCCGCCGGCCGCGCTGGACCCGACGGAATCCATGCTGGTCAACGACCTGGACCTGCGTGTCGTCGGTAACGGCAACACGCACCAGCCCTGGGTATTAAACCCCCTGTCGCCGGCTGCGGCGGCCACTCGCGGTGACAACACCCGTGACAATGTGGAAATGGTGGAGTTTGTCGCCAGTGCCGGCAACTATTCGGCACAGGTGAGTCACAAAAACAATCTCCAGGGCGGCAGCCAGAACTACTCATTGATCATCTCTGTGCGGCCACCGGCGCCGGTCTCGTCAGGACTGATCATTGACGAACACTTCGATGCCGGCGTGCAGCCTGCGGGCTGGACCCTGGATACCCAGATGGGGGTGCCCTGGACATTTCACCTCGACGGCAGTGGCGACTTCGCTAACCAGACCGGGGGTAGTGGCGGTTTTGCCATGATGTACAACAACGGCACCAACAACAGCATCAGTTCGCTGGTGCTGCCACCGCTGGACCTTAGCGAGAGTGAGTCGGTGACGCTTCGGTTCAGGAGCTACTACTCTTTCACCGATGGGCTGGAGGCGATCAGCGTCTATACCAGTGCAGATGGCGGCGCGAACTGGAGTCACGCCCAGAGCTTCAGTACGTCCAACCATTTTCCTAGCAGCTACGTACTCGACCTGAGTAACAAGGTTGCCGGCGAGGCTGACGCACGGATCAGGTTCCATTTCACCAGCAACTGGAACAACAATGTCGGTTGGAACTGGCAGGTAGACGACGTGGAAGTCGAGGTCTTCGGCGGCGGCAGTGTCGGTGGCGGGCCACCGCCACCCCTCGAATTGCCGGGCCAGGCCGATATGCCAAGCCCAATTAGCGGAGCCACCGACATCGGCACCTCGCCCACTCTCGCCTGGATCTCGGCCCCGACAGCCGACAGCCACAATGTGTATTTTGGCACCAGCCTGGACCTGCAGAACCCGGACTTCCGCGGCAACCAGGCCGGCACCCAGTTCAGCCCGGGTATCCTCGCCAACAATACCACCTATTTCTGGCGGGTGGATGAGGTCAACCAGGCCGGTACCACGGCCGGTGTGGTGTGGAACTTCACCACCGAGCCGGGGGATCCGCCGCCACCGGGGCCGATTACGCTGCATGTGGCCGACCTGGAAATGAGCGCCGAACCCCTGGCGCGCAATCGCTGGCAGGCGAATGTCCGTGTGCGGGTGCTGGATGATGAAGGTACGCCTGTCGCTGCCGCGACGGTAACGGGCCAGTGGAGTGACGGCGCCAACGGCAGTGATAGCCAGGCCACAGACAGTCTCGGCTGGGCGAGTTTCGGCAAGAGCAACCTGAAATCGGCAGTGGGCAGTGTGACTTTCTCGATAGCCGATATCACCCACGCGAGCCTCACTTATGCGCCCGGCAACAACGCGGATGCCGACGGGGACAGCAACGGCAGTACGATACTGGTGCCGAAGGACGCGCCGCCACCGCCTGCCAATGCGCCGCCCGTTATCAGCATGCTGTCGCCGGTTGAGGGGCAGCAGTTCGCGGCTGGCGCCGAGGTGGCGCTCTCTGCCAATGCTGATGACGCCGAAGATGGGGACCTCGATGCGGCTATCAGCTGGACCTCCGGCGGCCAGATTCTCGCCACCGGGCCGACAGGGTCACACCCGTTCGACGAGGGTGTGCATACAGTGACCGCGTCGGTCACCGACAGCGGGGGTGACAGTGCCAGCCAGAGCGTGACCATTACCGTGGGCAATCCCACGGTAGCCAGCGGCGTGGTGGTGGACCAGTTGCAGGACCTGAGCATGGGCGGAGCGCGGCGCTGGACGGCAGTTGTGGGTATCACCGTGCGCGATGACCTGGGCAACGCCGTTGCCGGCGCCACCGTATCCGGAGACTGGAGTGCGGGGGCCAAGGGAGGCGGCAGCTGTGTGACGGGTCCGGCGGGTCAGTGTGAGATCAGCAAGGGCAACAAGGACAGTGTGGCCAGCGTGGTGTTCACGGTCACCGGTATCGCCGCCAGCGGCCTGAGCTATGCCGGCGGCGGGCCAGCTTCGATTGAACTGGTGCAACCCTGAAGTCTTCTAACCGCGCAGTCGCGGTTCAGTAGCTGTAACTGGCCTGCAGGCCAAGGGGAATGCCCAGCCCCCAGTAAGCGAGCAGGAACAGTGTCCACAAGCCGAGGAAGGTCAGGGAGTAGGGCAGCATCATTGCCGTGACGGTACCGATGCCGGTAGTTTTGATATAGCGCTGGCAGTACACCACCACCAGGGGAAAGTAGGGCATGAGCGGGGTGATGATATTGGTGGTGGAGTCGCCCACCCGGTAAGCCGCCTGGCTGAGGTCCGGAGAGATGCCCAGTTCCATCAGCATGGGCACGAAGATCGGTGCCAGCAGGGCCCACTTGGCCGACGCTGAACCCACGAAAAGGTTCAGCAGGCCGGTAAGCAGGATGATGCCGACAATGGTCAGGGCACTGGGCAAACCAGCCGCTTTCAGCGCCGCCGCGCCCTTCAGCGCCAGCAGCACGCCGAGATTGGACTGGGAAAACGCAAAAATAAACTGGGCGATGAAGAACATGATCACCAGGTAGTACGCCATGCTCTGCATGGACTTGCTCATGCCATCGATGATGTCCTTTGCACTGTGCACCGTACCTGCCACGTAGCCATAGACCACACCCGGCAGCAGAAACAAAACGAAAATAAGCGGCACGATAGAACCCATCAGTGGCGCCCCCAACTCGGTGAGTGAGCCGCCCTGGCCACGCCAGGGTGAGGTCTCTGGCCAGGCGCTGGCCGCCAGCAGGGCAATGGCAATCAGCATGGCAATGAGGGCGGCGCGCAGTCCGCGTGTTTCGTTCTCGGCCAGGCTGTCCATGCCGGGCAGGTTTTGCAGGTCGGGGTCGAGCGGTGCGGACTGCAGCCGTGGTTCAACCAGTTTGTCGGTCACAAACCAGCCCGCCAGTATGATCAGGATTGAGGACGTGGCGGTGAAGAAATAGTTGTTCAGCGGGTTCAGGGTCACGTCGGGATCCATGATCTGCGCCCCGGACTGGGAGATGCCCTGCAACATCGGGTCGATGGCCGAGGGCACAAAATTGGCAGAAAATCCTCCCGAAACGCCGGCAAAGGCGGCGGCGATGCCCGCCAGGGGATGGCGCCCTGCCGCGTAGAAAATCACCCCGCCCAGCGGTATGACCAGGACATAGCCCGCATCCGCCGCGGTGTGGCTGACAATACCCACCAGTATCAGCATGGGCGTGAGTAACCAGCGGGCGGTTACGCCGAGCATGGCGCGCAGGCCGGAGTTAATGAATCCGGTATGTTCGGCAACCCCGATGCCCAGCATGGCCACCAGTACCACGCCGATGGGGTGGAAATGGGCGAAGGTTTTGACCATGGAGGAGAAGAACAACACCATGGATTCGCCCGAGAGCTGGTTCACGACTGCTAGTGGTTCGCCGGTGCGTGGATCGTTAACGCCCCAGTCGCCATAGGACAGTAGCCAGGAGAGAATCCAGACTACAAACAGCAGGGCAATGAACAGCAGGGTGGGATCGGGAAGTTTATTGCCCACCCTTTCCACGGTGGCGAGAGCGCGTTGGCCAAAGCCGGCCTGCTGCTGTGACATGGTTGACCCCTGTTGATTCAGTGAAAGGGCGCCGGCTGGCGTTCAGGGGCAGTGTAAAGGTCTCGTGAATCGGGGACAATGCAGGTGAGGCTAGTTCACGGCCGTGGCCGCTGGCTCACGCTTGATGACCAGCAGCAATTCGCCCACCTGGAAGCCGAATTTGGTCAGTCTGGATTCGTTGATCAGGAGGTCCGGGGTGAGCAGGTACATGCGGTCGTCGACGCGCACTTCCAGTGTGTCGCCGCGGTAGGGCACCTGCAGCACGTAGTCGAGAAAAATACTGTTGCCCGACTGTCGCAGTATGCCGTCGCCGGTGACATCTCCGGCGGTCCCCAGGTAACTGCCGTCCGGCTGGGGGGTGAGTTTCCAGATCCGTTTTTGGACTTCGCCGTCGTTGAACAGGAAGTCCTCATCCAGCGTCCCGACACCATTTTCCCAGCGGGCGTCGATGCTCGCGCTGAAGGTACGGATAACCCTGCCAGCGCGATCTTTGACCACCCCGTGAGCGGTCAGGGGACCGTTGAAGAACTGTTCGACCCTGAGTTCGGGTTCCATCCCGGCATAGTCGGTGACCTGGACCTGGGTACAGGCCGAAAGGGCCAGCAGGCCGGCGGTGAAGAGCAGTGTGCGAATCATTCCGAATCTCCTGTTTGTATTGCTTACGGAATACAGACAAAATCCGATCAGTGCAGCCTGGCGTAGCAATCCGGTGAGCCCCTGGAGTCAACGATGCTGAATATGGATTTTGCCCAGCGGGTGGTCATCGACACCACCCGTCTGGAATGGCAACCGAGCCCCCGGGCTGGCGTATGGCGCAAGCCACTGGCGCGGGAAGAGGTGGAGCGTGGTCACGCCACCAGCGTGGTGCGGTACGACCCTGGCTCGCGCTTCCATGCCCATGATCATCCCCGGGGGGAGGAGATCCTGGTGCTGGAGGGCACGTTTTCGGATGAAACCGGGGACTATCCGGCGGGTACCTATTTCCGTAATCCGCAAGGTTTTCGCCACGCACCGTTCAGCGAGGAAGGGTGCGTCATTCTGGTCAAGCTGCACCAGTTCCAGGACGGTGACCGCGAGCACGTGGTGGTCGACAGCACCAGCGCCGAATGGCGTCCGGGGCTCGGCAGGCTGCAGGTCTTGCCCCTGCACGAGTACCAGGGGGAGTCCACCGCCCTGGTGCGGTGGCCCGCCGGCGAGCAGTTTCAGCGTCACAGCCACTTTGGCGGCGAGGAAATTTTTGTGATCAGCGGCGAATTGCGCGACGAGCACGGCATTTATCCGGCGGGAAGCTGGCTGCGCAGTCCTCACCTCAGCGAGCACACCCCCTGGGTGGACGAGGAAAGCCTGATCTGGGTGAAGGTCGGCCACCTGCACCCGGAGGCGGGATAGGCTTCACTCGCCGGCTCCCCTGGCATACCCTGTGGGTATCAGACTGACATCAATATTCCACTTTCAGACGCGGACCCCCACCATGCCCCCTGTCGAGCCCATACTGCTGACCACTGTCTACATTTCCACCCTGAAATCCGAGACGCTGTTGAGCAGCGCGTCGGGTTTTTTCTTTCGTCGCGATGAGCGCCTGTTCCTGGTCACCAACCGTCATGTGTTGCTGGACGAGGCATCGGACCACCGCCCGGACCGTATCCTGATCCGGGTCTTTACCGATGAAGAAAATCTAGCCACCACGGCGGAATTTTCGATTCCCCTGTACCAGGACGGACAGGCGCACTGGCTGCAGGCCCAGGATGCGTCGGGAACCATTGATGTGGTGGCCATCGAACTGGAACAGGGAGCGCTGCCCCAAAGCATGGTGTATCAGGCATTTTCCCCTGACAGCCTGGTAAGCCCGGAGACGGTGGTGGAAGTGGGCACATCGCTGATGGTCCTGGGTTTTCCCCTGGGCTTCTCCGATACCCTGCACAACCTGCCGGTAGTGCGGCAGGCAGGACTGGCGTCCCAGTTCGGTCTCCGCTTTCAGGGCATCGGCTATTTCCTCACCGACGCCCGCACTCACCGGGGTATTAGTGGCGGGCCGGTAGTTTTGCGTGTGCCCGACGGTATTCGCTCCCAGCCGGAGTTTCACTGGCGTCTGCTGGGCATCCACTCCGCCCGCCTGGATGTCGGTTCCAGGGATCTGTCACAGGACGAGGCATTGGGCCTCAATACGGCCTGGTACGCGGACGTGTTGCTGGCATTGACCGAATAGGACGATATGCCGGCCTGCCACAGAGCAGGGTCAGTAAGGAGCGGATGTTCCTGAGCCGGTAGCGCCTTTTGTCAGAGTGCACTCAATGCCAGGGCGTCCGTGTCACCCAGCCATGCCTGGCGGAACAGTGTGTCGGCATATCCGGCAGCGGCCTTGTTGCCCAGCGCCGCCTCGGCCTCGCGCAACCCATACAACGCCCAGGCATTATTGGGCGCATCAACCAGGGAGCGGATGAAGACGGCCTCAGCCCGGTGTGCCTGGCCATCCATTAACAGGACGGCTCCCAGCATCTGTCGGACCGGGAAATACCAGAAGGCGGGTTCAGAGTAGAACATCTGATCCTGCTGTGCGGTGGCGTTTTCCAGTCGCTGCAGGGCTGAATCGAGCGCACCGTTGCCGATATCCACCCGCGCGCGCACCACTTCGGCGGCAATCTGGGCGAGGGTCGGTGCCGGCAGGCCATTGGCATCGAGGTCTTGCATCAGCGGGTGATCGGCCAGCGCCTCCGCCGCCTCGGCTTCCCGCAGGGCGGCGCTGGAGTCTCCCTGCCGGGCCAGGGCCTCACCCCGGGCGTAATGCCACATCGCCTGCAGGTAGGGGAATTCTGCCCCGGGATCAACAAGCCCCATCACCGTGTCGTGAGCGCCGAACTGGACCCAGGCGAAGTAGGGCGCCACCTTGATGGCCTGCACCCAGGGTGCAAGCCTGACCATTTCTGCGGGCATCCTCTGGTCCAGTTTTTCTGCCAGTGGCAGCGCGGCCGCCGCGTCCCCCGCCATCTGCGCCGAGGTGAGCGCGGAATGGACGTTGTGGGTGTAGTAGCCGTATTCATAGAGTGCGCTGGCCTGGGATTCGGCAAAGTAGGCCTCGTTGGCTTCCATGGCCGCGACGTTGACCCGATAGGCGTCGATATAGCGCCCCACCCGGTGGAAGGTGTGGGACGGCATGTGCACCAGGTGGCCCGCCGCAGGCGCCAGAGCGCTCAGCCGTTCGGCGCCTGCTTCAGCCCGGTAGGGGTCATTCGATGCCTCGGTGACATGGATGTAGAGATGGATAGCCGCGGGGTGCTCGGAATCCCGTGCCAGTACTGTCTCCAGCAGCGCCAGGATCTCGGCGGTACGCCCCTTGGGGGTGCGGTTATCCGCCTGCCAGTAATCCCAGGGCTGGGCGTCCATCATCGCCTCCGCGGCGAGGGCCAGGATGTTGTTGTCTTCAGGGTAGGCGGCGGCAACCTGTTGCATGGCCTTGGCATAGGCGTTGTCATACTGGGCGCGAAGGCTTAAATCCTCACTGCCATAGCGTGACACCAGTGCCTGGATGAGCGCCTGCTCCTTGTCAGAGACGCCAGCCATCAGCGATGCGGCCCTGCGTGCGGCGGCGTAGGCCAGCGGCGCAGCGTCAGCGTCCATGGGGGCATTGATATTGGGTCCAAGGGCCAGCGCCTCGCCCCAAAAGCACATGGCGCATTGGGGGTCCAGTTGTTGCGCCCAGCGGAAAGAGCGTATGGCCTCAAGGTGATTGAAGTCGTTGGCAATCCGCATACCCTGGTTGAAGTAGGCCTGGACCTGCGGGTCATCGGTGGTAATCGTGAAATCGAATGAGCCCAGGCCCTGCCATAACGGGGGAGCACTGCGCGCCAGCTCTTCTGCGCTCGCTTCCGCGGCGTGAAGCCGGGCGAAGCGCAGGAATGGAGCACGCCTGGCGGCATAGCCGTCGCTGGTGGAACTGCTGCACAGCTGCCTGCCGATCTCGACAGGATTGAGCAGTGCCTTGAGATACCCGGCATCGTCGTTGCCAGGTACATTCGGTTGGCGAATCTCCAGCACCAGGCCGCCCATCAGCGTGGCGGCACCAAGTGCGGTTACCAGCGTTGCTGCAGTTTTCATCGGTCTTACCCTCCGGTCTGAAACACCGCGGCGCCAGGGCAGCGGATTTCAGGCGAACAAAAAAATAATAAAACTCCCGGCGGGTCCTCACCATGATCCGCCGGTGTGGTTTCAGACAGTATAGAAGACCGGTTGGCCTGCGCCAGTCGGCAGCGGGTTCAACCCGGGTGCATCCGGGGGCTGCAGCGGCACCCTCCGCAGCGCCCAACGGAAAGGTCGCTAATGCCAGTAGTATCCGGCCCCCGTGCCCAGGGCCATGCACAGGAAGCCTGCCAGCGTGGCTGCCTGTGCGGGAATGAGGCGGGCGGTCACCCCGCCGGCCTGTGACAGGCGAATGATTGCAAAGCCCGCCGGCACTGCCCCCAGCAATCCCCACAACATGCCCCTGGCGCCGTCCAGCGACAGGCTGGCCAGCACCAGTAACAGGTAAGCCGCCGTGACCGTGGTGATATAGAGCGTCACGGCATTTTCCCGGCCGAGACGCACGACGAGGTTGTCCTTGCCGCTGGCCCTGTCGGCGTTGTAGTCGGGAAATTCATTGATCAGGAGAAAACTGGCCACCAGCAGCCCCAGTGCGACGGAGGCGTAAATCAATGCAGTGTTCAGTTCGCCTGTCTGGACAAGGTAGGTTCCGCAAACCACCAGCGGTCCGTAGGCCACGGCGACAGCCAGTTCGCCCAGCCCGCGATAGGACAGCCGGAGGGATCCTCCGTGGTAGTACCAGGACAGGGCGACACCGATCAGGCCGAAGCCAAGCACTCGCGGCTCTCGGCAGGCGGAAATCAGCAGCCCGATGGCAATGCCGGCAGCAAAGCCTACGGCGGCGATCAGCCAGCACTGGCGCCTCGTCAGGAGGTCGTCCACCAGGACCCGCTTGCCCCCGGAAAAGGGACTCCGGTCGGAGGCCGTTACTGCCTGGTCGGTACCGCTGTCGAAGTCCACCACCTCGCCGGAAGCGTTCTTGCCAACTTCGATAAAAAAAATCCCGAGCACGGTCAGAATCAGCCAGCCGGGGGCCAGGCCGTGGTCTGCTGCAGCGAACAGTGCGGCCATGGCCATGCCGGCAAAGGAGGCCAGGGAAACCTTTGGGTCGGCAAGACGCCAGATTCCGCGTAGCAGTGGATGTTCGGTCATGCCGGGATTATGACACGGGGAGATAAAACCGAGTATCAGTCATCGGCAGAGCGGTCCCACGGGCACGGCGTGTGCTGCGACCCTGTGTCGAATGCGGGTATCGGGATCCATCGTGATTTTTCGCGCCCTGGATTCAGCTCGATTCTCGAGCGCGGTTCATGGCTGTCTTCCACATTTTGTAGAAGCTCAGGGCCCACAGTGGCGGCTGGGTCATCACCACCAGGGCGAGCAATATCTCGGTTGATTCAGCAATAAAGCCTTTATAGGAAAGCCAGCCCGCCAGCGCGGCTGGCGGGGAGTAGAACAGCGTGCCCCACAGGCAGGGAGCCCAGTCCCTGAACTGCATGTCGAATGGCATGACCTCTGCGAGCATGCTGATGTTGTAAACCACGGCATAGGCGGCCAGGAACATATACAGGGAGGTGGCAAAGAAAAACCAGTGGTGGGCCTTGCCCACCGAGGAGTTGATGATGAATATGCCAATAGCGAGGGCGAATACGTTGACGCTGTCAAACAGGCGTGGACGACGGACCTGGGTGATCGCGATAAAACTATAGCCAGTCCAGGCTGCCAGGGTGGTTCCGCTGACGTAGATCGCAATGACCCAGTTAAAGAGTTCGTTGGACTCGACCGTACGTACCTGGGAAATCACGTCTTCCAGCCCAACCGCCAGCAGTACGCTGATCAGGGTGATGTAAATCGTTGGGAAGCGATCCTCTATGCGGGAAATATCCAGCCTGGGCATGTTGTGTTCCTCGAATCACTGAGCCTGAAAACAGCATAGACCCTATTTCGAGTTTGGCAGCGCGGCTGTTCTGCCGCCGGTACAACTTCAGGGTGACTAAGGCCCGTAAAATGTGTTGTTGATGCGTGGCGGCCTACTCCGGCGGCGGTCATTGCGATGGTTGATCACGGGGGTGCCGTCGTTTTCTGGACGTTAACCTCCATCAGTAGCAGCGGGACCGGGTCTCCAAACTGGGTGAACACCGCGACGTCCGCCGCATCACGGCCGTAGGCAATCGCCACCCGGCCACCGTCCAGATTGGTCTGGGTCGGGTCAAAGGTGTACCAGCGTCCGCCCACGTAGGCTTCAAACCAGGCATGGAGATCTACCGGGGTTAGTGGCTCCAGGTAACCGACCACCATGCGCGCAGGAATCGAGAGGGCCCGGGTCAGGGCGATGCCCAGGTGTGCCATGTCCCGGCAAACGGCATCGCTGCAGCCGTTGACTTCGCGGGCGCTGCGCAGGATCGAACCGCTACCCGGCGTGTAGCGCATGGCCCCCGCCACATAGTCGACAATCCTGCTGACCTGGTCCCAGCCCGGCAGGCAGCCCGCGGTGATCTCGGACGCCATCGCATAAAAACAATCGGACTCGCAGTAGCGGGAGGGTAGCAGGAAGGGCAGAACATCCTCCGGCAGGCGCTGGACTTCGACGAACTCGGCGCCCGGGGCGGCATCGGCACCCGCGGGGCACTCAACGTCGGCACTGGCCAGAATGGAGAAAGGACCGGCCGGCGCCACCATGCGCTGGCACAGGTTGCCAAACGCATCGGTAAACTCGACCGCCGGCACGCTCGGCTCCAGTACATAGCGTTCGCGTCCCACCCATTGTTGCCAGCCACTGCGGGGCCGCAGCATCAGCAGGAAAGGGGTGGCGACATTGGCGTCGAACATGAGTCGCGTTGATGTGTGCAGCCACATGGGGTGTATCCTGTCGCTAAACCCTCAGGGTGACACCGAACAGGGCTTAATGCCACTGCAGGCGGGTAATTTGCCACTCCCCGTCGATTTCCCGCCAGCGGGATTCAACCCGGTAGAAACCCGCCGAATTCGGTATCAGCCTTTCGCCACCGGCCAGGGCGACGTTCGCTGTGGCCTGGGCCAGGGCGGGCTCATAGGGGTCGATCTCTACCTCCACCTGCGTCACCACCACGCGAATCCTGTGGTAACGCAGGAAGTACACCGCCAGCGCCTTTTGTGCCCCTTCCTTGTCCATGTCCAACTGGCCTGAGCTGCCGCCGAGAAAGGACTCGGCAAGCTTGTCCAGCACCCCGCCGGGGCTGCGTTCGGCGAGCGCGGTCTCCAGCTCGCGGATACTCTCGCGCAGCGCCTGTTCCGGGCCCTGGCGCTGGCCACAGGCGGCGAGCAGCACGACGAACAGGGCGATTGTCGTGGCGAGCGCAGGTTTCATGGCAGTTAATCCGTCCCCAATGGCGTTGGTTTAATCTATCATGGGGCACTGGTAATTGAGAGAGAAGCGATATGCCCGCTCCTGGCGTCACGCCGATCCTGGCTGATATCTATCTGTTGGACAGGCAGTTGCAGGCCGATCGCCGGCGTTCCCTGGAGCAACTGCAGGAGCGCGACCATGCGATTGGTCGGGAGTGCATGGGCGCGAGTGACACCGCCTGCCTGTTGCATTGGCGGCAAGCGGTGGCGGAACCATCAGCGCGCCAATCCGTAGGCTGGTTGAATGAGGCCAATGCCGCACTGCTGTTGCGCTTGTTTGCCCTGCTCGCCGGGGTCCTGGCCATGGGCGGCTTTCTGCTGGCCAGTGAACGGGCACTGGTCAACGTCTTCCTGCTGCTGGTGTTTTTCGTGTTTTTGCCGCTCGCCCTGTCGCTGGTTTCCGCCTGGGTGATGCTGCTGTCCGCAAGGGGCTCGCCGCCACCGGTTTTTGCCCTCAACCCCGCGCGTTTTGTTGCCCGCTGGGCGGTACCTGATGGGAGCTACCTGAAGTCCGGGAGTGGCCCGCTGCGCCTGCTGATACTGAAATACGCCCAGGAATTTGCCCTGATGTTCGCCCTCGGCGTTATCGCCGCGTTTCTGCTCCTGCTGGCGTTCAACGACTTCAGTTTTGTCTGGGGCTCCACCTTCGGTTTCAGCGACGAGCTTGTGGCTGCGGTGACAGGGGTCCTGGCTGCGCCCTGGTCATCATCACTGCCCGCTGCAACGGTCACGCCGGAGATCATCAGCGAGACACGCTATCACGCTGCCCAGCTGGATCTGGGGCAGGTCAGCGCCGCCAGTCGCCGCGGCTGGTGGCCGTTTCTGTTGCTGTGCCTGCTGGCCTATACCCTGTTGCCGCGCCTGCTGCTGTGCCTGGTCGCAAGGCGCAGTTACCGGCGCGGGCTCAATGCCGCATTCCTGGCGGTGCCGGGTGCAGCCAGTGTTCTGGCCCGCATGCGCGCGCCGGTGGTGAAAACCCGGGCCCTGGACGCAGACCACGAGGACCGCCAGGCCAGCCCGGTCATCAGCGAGCAGGGCGCGGTGCTGCTGGAATGGGCCGGTGCGCTCAGCGCCAGTTCCGTGCAGTGGGAGGTGGCCAGGAAATTGCGCGCTGGCCTGGGTTCCCCCGGCGACGATCTCGACAGCATTGAAACTATCAATCAACTGCGTCCGCCCCACCTGCTGGTGGCGGTCAAGGGCTGGGAACCGCCCATGGCGGACCTGGCGGACGTACTGGCCGATGTCCGCGAGGTGGACTACTGCACCCTGCAGTTGGTCGCACTGCCCGGGCGTGAATTGGGCGAGGCCGCATTTCGTGACTGGCAGGCGTTCGCTGACCAATTGCCATTTCGGGTGACGGATGTGGTCGCCCTCGGGGGCGCTGGCCAATGACCGCAGTGCGCCGGGACAGCCTGCCCAGCTTTGCCGTGGTCGGCCGGCCCAACAAGGGCAAATCGTCCATTGTTGCGACCCTGGCCCGGGACGATTCGGTGCGCATTGCCGCTCGTGCGGGTTCCACCCGCTCGACCCGGCGCTTTCCCATGCAGGTGGACGGGGAGGTGCTTTACGAACTGATTGATACTCCCGGGATGCAGCGCTCGCGGCAACTGCTGGCCTGGCTGCAGTCCCACTGCAACGACGCGGCCTCCCGCCCGGCGGCGGTGAAGCGGTTTTTGCAGGAACACGGGCAGGATGAACAATTCGCCGATGAGTGCCGGGCGCTGCAACCCATTGTCGAGGGTGCCGGCATTATTTATGTGGTCGATGGTTCGGTGCCCTTCGGTGCCGATTACGAGGCGGAGATGGAAATCCTTCGCTGGACCGGACGCCCCAGCCTGGCGCTGGTCAACCCCATCGAAAACACCGATTACGTGGAGCAGTGGATTACCGGTCTCGGCCAGTATTTCCAGACCGTGCGCAGCTTTGATGCCCATCGCGCCGAACACAGCAAGCAACTGGACCTGTTAACCCTGTTCGGCCACCTTGACCCCCAGTGGCGCCAGCCATTGCGGCGCGCGGTGCAGGTACTGGAGGCCGACCGGTTGCGCCAGCACCAGGAGTCCGCCGAGCTGATTGCCGGGCTGATCTGCGAAGGCCTGACCTACCGCGTTGAGCAGGCGGTGCCGGAAGGGGCGCCGGAGGCACCGGTGCGCCAACTGCTCTTCAGTCGCTACCAGCGGCACCTGATCAAGCGCGAGCGGGAGTGCCGTACGCGGGTGGAGGAACTGTTCTACTACCACGGTCTGAACAAGTCCGAGCAGGCCATGGACTTTGCCGAGGACGACTTGTTTCACCAGCAACACTGGTACCTCTGGGGCTTGAACCGGCGCCAGCTGCTGCTGGCCGCCGGCGCTGCCGGGGGTGTGGCGGGCGGCGGCGCCGGTGTGGTTGTCGATGGCATGACCGGCGGGCTGCTGGGTGGTCTGGCGACCATGGCGGGGGGCATTGGCGGCGCGATAGCCTCCACCCGCAGTGCCATCAAGTACTCTGACGATATCGCCCGCTGGTCGGTCAAGGGCATACCGACCGGCGGCAATCGTCTCTCCTATGGGCCGTCGCGCAATGTGAATTTCCCCTTTGTGCTGCTGGGCCGGGCGATGCAGCATCATCGCCTGATCAGCCAGCGGACCCATGCGGTGCGCGAATCCCTCAAGCTGACGGAGCCTGCCCTGGACTGGTTGAGCGACCGGGAGCGCCGCCAGCTGGCGCGGGTGTTTGAGGACCTACGTGGCGGCAAACGGCAGCCCGAGCGACGGGCGCAGCTCAGCGCGCTGGTGCAGCAGTGGTGTCAGCAGGTAGACGCAGGTTGAGCAGTCCCTAGTGGAATAATTCCAGCAGGCGCTGGTCTATCCAGCCATCCAGGCGCCAGTTCATCAGGAAACCGCAGTGACCACCGTAGCGCGGCGTCTCTATCTGCAGGGCCGCGGTTTTGGCAATTTTCTCCAGGTCGTCACAGGGAATCATCGGGTCATCCTGGCTGAGAATAAGGTGCGAGGGAATCTCCAGGCCAGCCAGGGTATCGCCGGTGAGGGCGTAGGCGTCGTAGTAGCTGCGCGGGTCGTCGAAGCCGGTGTAATGGGGGACAAAATAGGCGTTCATGTCAGCCAGGGTTGCCATGTCCAGCAGGCTGTCGCCATAGCCGAGCTCGGGAAAGTGCTCCAGCTTGATCGTCAGGGATCGCTTCCAGCGATGGACGAAGTACTTGTGGTAAATCTGGCTGCCCCGCTCCAGCTCGCCCATGGTGCGCCAGGGATCCAGCACCGGGCATACGGCCACCACCTTGTCCAGTTGCAGGCCCTGCCGGGGTGCCTGTGCCGCCAGCCGCAGGGCGAAATTTCCGCCCAGCGAGTGTCCCGCGAGAAAGGTCTTCGGCTGCGGGTAACGCTGTTTGACCTGGATGACCGCATCGATGACTTCCTGCAGCCGGGTTGAGTTGTACAGTTCGGGGTTCAGGGCGTGGCTGGGACCGTGGTCGCGCAGGTGCAGGCGGAACACCGCAAAGCCGGCCCGGTGCAGCGAGTGGGCGTTGGAGAGCTGGTAGCTGGACTCGGCGTCGCCCTCCCAGCCGTGCAGCAGGATGGCCAGTCCGCGGGACGGGGCGGGGTGCGGGTTGTAGAGACCGTGCAGCTGGATGCCGTCACTGCACTGCAGGATCACATCTTCAGCCTCAGCCTGCAGATAGCGGGTGCGGCGCTTCAGCGGCCAGCTGCGCAGTGGCGTGCTTGAAATCAGCGTTTGCACGTGGGCATTGCGCAGCAGCGGTGGTGGGTTGAAGCCGGACATGGCTACGGCCACCACAGGGCCACGCAGATCGCCAGAATGAGCCCGAACATGGCCAGAAGCTGTAAGGTCGGGCGCCGCGGTAACTGCAGTACTTCAGCGGCCCGGTCGCCCCTGCCGCCGATGACGCCGGCCGCGAGGGCAATCGACCAGCCCGCCACAAAGCCGGAGACGTTCCACCACAGCCAGGAAACGGACGGCAACAGTAACCAGATCAGCAGGTTGCACAGCAGGCCCCCGACGAAGCCGCTGATGGCCGCGCCCTGGCCCAGTTGCGGGCGCAGAATCGCCAGCGTGAACAGCATCAGCAGCGGGCCGTTGGCCATGGAGCCGACCTTGTTGATCGCCTCCAGTACCGTCGGTGCGATGCGTTCCACCTGGAAGGAGAAGGCAATCGCGAACAGCCCCCAGGCCACGGTAACCAGCTTTGAGGTGATGAACAGGGAACGCTCCGGCAGCGGCCGGAAGCGGGCGATAAAATCCTCCACGGTACTGGCCGACAGGCTGTTCAGGGCGGAGTCGATGGAAGACATGGCCGCGGCAAACAGGCCGACGATAGCGAGGCCGGCCAGGCCCGGGGCGAACTCCCGGGCGACGAAGGCGGGAAACACCAGGTTGTAGTTGGGCGCGCCGGCCGCGGTGCGGGGCAGGGAACGGATGAAGTCGCCGTGGTCCAGGGCATAGGCGGCCAGTCCCAGCCCCACCAGGCAATAAGCCAGCACCAGCGGGAATCGCAGTACCCCGTTGAGCACCAGGATCTGCCGCAACTGGTTTTCATCGCGGGCGCTGAGCAGCCGCTGGGCCTGGCTCTGGTCGCAGCCATAGTAGGCCATGTAGAGAAACAGGCCGCCGAACAACATCGGCCAGAAGCCATAGTTGTTGCCGCTGGCCAGTCCCCAGTCATGCTGTAGCGGGACCGTACGCTGCTGCAAATCGCCGAAATGGGCGGCCAGTGGCTGCGCCAGCCACAGCAGGGCCACCAGCACCGCAGCCAGCAGCAGGATCATCTGCAGCACGTCGGAGATGACCACGGCGCGCATGCCGCCCAGAGCATCGTAGGTGACGGTGATGCCCATCAGGATCAGCACCGACCAGGCAAAAGGAATGCCGGTGACCAGGCCGATGACCGAGGCGACCCCGTACACGGTGACACCGGTGGCGACCCCGCGGAAAAACAGGAAGCAGCCGCTGGCCACCAGCCGGGCCCCGAGGCCGAGACGCTGCTCCAGATAGGCGTAGATGGAGATAACGCCGCTGTGGAATACGGGCAGGAACAGCACGCACAGGCCCAGCATCGCCAGCGGCACCGCCAGTTCGTACTGCAACCACAGCAGGCCACCGCCGATCACGAAGCCGACAAAGGCCGGCGCTCCCAGCAGGGAATTGGTAGAGCACTGGGTGGCGACGATGGAACTGGCCAGGGCCCAGCCGGGGAGTTTGTGGCCGCCCAGGTAGTAGTCCTCCCTGGATCCCTGTTGGCGGCCCAGGTACACGGCCAGTAACAGCATGGCGGCCAGGTAGAGGCCGATAACACTCCAGTCCAGGACAGTCACGGGATGGGGTTCAGCGTTGCTCGGTAATGGCTTTTGCCCGCCCGAAGGCCTCGATGGCCATTTGTACGTCGTCGTCAGTCAGCGCCGCCGACATCTGGGTGCGGATGCGCGCCTTGCCCCGCGGCACCACCGGGAAAGAGAACGCCACCACATAAACCCCCTGGGCGAGCATGGCCTCGGCGAACTGTGCCGCCTTGGCCGCGTCGTGGAGCATCACCGGGACAATGGGGTGCTCCCCGGGTAACAGCTCGAAACCGAGCTTTTCCAGGCCCTCGCGGAATACCGCCGTGTTGGTTGCCAGCCGCTGGCGCAGCTCCGGTGACTCGCTGACCAGCTCGATGGCCCTGATCGCACCGGCTACCACCGGCGGCGCCACCGTGTTGGAGAACAGGTAGGGGCGGGAGCGCTGGCGCAACAGGGCCACGATCTCCTGCCTCGCCGCGGTATAGCCACCACTGGCACCACCGAGAGCCTTGCCCAGGGTGCCGGTAATGATGTCCACCCGATCCATGCAGCCGCGGAATTCATGGGTGCCACGGCCACCTGCACCGACAAAGCCGGTGGCGTGACAGTCATCGAAGTGCACCAGGGCGCCGTATTTTTCTGCCAGGTCGCAGATCTCGTCCAGGCGGGCGATGTAGCCATCCATGGAAAACACACCGTCGGTGGTGATCAGTTTGAAGCGGGCGCCGGCGACGTCCGCCGCCTTGAGCTGTGCCTCGAGATCGGCCATGTCGTTGTTCCTGTAGCGATAACGCTGGGCCCGGCACAGGCGCACCCCGTCGATAATGCTGGCGTGGTTGAGTTCGTCGGAAATCACCGCGTCTTCCGCGCCGAGCAGGGTTTCGAACAGGCCGCCGTTGGCGTCGAAGCAGGAAGGGTAGAGGATGGTGTCCTCGGTGCCGAGGAAGGTGCTCAGGGCAGCTTCCAGCTGTTTGTGCAGGGTCTGGGTGCCGCAGATAAAACGTACCGAGGCCATGCCGTAGCCCCAGTCCTCGAGCCCTTTTGCCGCGGCAGCGTTGACCTCCGGGTGCTGCGCAAGCCCCAGGTAATTGTTGGCGCAGAGGTTGAGCACGTCGCCTTCCTTCACACCCACGTGGGCGCCCTGGGGCGAGGTGATCAGCCGTTCGTGCTTGAACAGGCCCGCTTCTTCAATGCCCTTGAGTTCCTGCGCCAGGTGTTCGCCAAAACGATCGTACATGTGCTGTTCCTTACAAATCCCAGTTGAGGACTACCTTGCTGGCTTCCCCGCTCTTCATGACATCAAAACCGCGCTGGAAATCGGTGTAGGGCAGGCGGTGGGTGATGACCGGGGAAATGTCCAGGCCCGAGTCGATCATCACTGACATCTTGTACCAGGTTTCGTACATCTCCCGCCCGTAAATGCCCTTCAGGGTGAGCATGTTGAAGATCACCTTGTTCCAGTCGATGGCGGTGTCCTCCGCGGGAATGCCGAGAATGGCGATTTTGCCGCCGTGGCACATGTTATCGATCAACTCGTTGAAGGCCTGCGGATTGCCCGACATTTCCAGCCCCACGTCGAAACCCTCATCCATGCCCAGCGCTGTCTGCACATCGGCGATACGCTCGCGGCTGACATTCACGGTGCGGGTGGCTCCCAGGGTTCTGGCCAGTTCCAGCCGCGAATCGATGACATCGGTAATCACCACGTGGCGGGCGCCGGCGTGTTTACATACCGCCGCCGCCATGGCGCCGATCGGGCCGGCACCGGTAATCAGCACATCCTCGCCCAGCAGGTCGAACTGCAGCGCGGTGTGGGTGGCATTGCCGAAGGGGTCGAACAGGGCGGCAACGTCAAGGTCTATGCCGGGGCTGTGTTCCCAGACATTGGACATGGGCAGGGCCACATACTCCGCGAAGGCGCCCGGACGGTCGACGCCGATACCCGAGGTCTGGTTGCACAGATGGCGACGGCCCGCCATGCAGTTGCGGCAGCGGCCGCAGACCACATGCCCCTCGCCGGAAACCACCTGCCCCGGGTGGAAGTCGTTGACATTGGAGCCGACCTCAACAATCTCGCCGACAAATTCATGTCCCACCACCATCGGTACCGGGATGGTTTTCTGCGCCCAGGCATCCCAGTTGTAGATGTGCATGTCGGTGCCGCAGATGGCCGTGCGCTTGACCTTGATCAGGACGTCGTTGATCCCGAGCTCGGGCTCAGGCACATCTTCCAGCCAGATGCCCTCGCGGGCTTCTTTCTTGACCAGTGCTTTCATGCTGTGTGTCCATTGAATTCAGATCCTGAATTCTAGACGCAAAAGTGCCCCGGGGCGATGTTGGCCGGGAATGGTGGGTCTTATGGGGAGGTATCAGTCGTTGCCGGAGAGATAGCGTGCGGATTCCACCCGGCGACTGTGGCCCTTCAAATTGGCGCGGCCCGCTTCGCTGGTGTCGCGGTCACTGGTCCAGGTGCCCTTGTCCTCGCCCGCTCGGGTACCCTCGCCAAAATTGGTTGGCTCCACCTTGACCTTCTTGCGTTCGCCCGTGGTGGGGCAGGCCTTGTCGGTGAAGGTCTTTTCGCCGCTGACCGGGTCGGTGCACATAAACACTTCCGCGCCGGACAGCGGCGACGCAGCCAGTAGGGCAGCCAGCATCAGGCCGCGGTAAATCCTTGTTCTCATAACCTCGCCCTCGGCGGACAGTCGGGTTTGCAGCTCTACAGTGGCCACTTTCATCCCGCCGGTCGAGGAAAAACTGGAGAAATCTCCAGAAACTCCCAGGCTCCTGCCATCACTGGGCTGGCGGCCCTTCTGTACTTCGGGGAGGGTATTCAGTAACCTGCGCGCATGAAACTCGCCAGTGCCCTGTTGACCCTGTTGCTGCTCTCCGGCTGCGCCCTGACGCCCGAGTCGGAGCCACCGGCAGAACCGCCGCCCGTTTGCCCTGAGCCGGTGAGCTGTGACGCCTGCCCGGTTGCCCAGTGCCCGGAACCGGAAGTGGTGGAAACGGTGAAAATCGTCGAGGTACCGGCGGAGCTGCCGCCAATGGCGACCACCGCTGGAGCCATGCACCTGCCTATTATCGGCGAAGTGGAGTGGGTGCTGGTGGAACCGGTTGGGCTGCGGCTGGAAGCGCGAATTGATACCGGCGCCGAAACCACCTCCATCCACGCCGAGAATATCCAGCTGCTGGAAAAGGAAGGGCGCCGCTACGTGCGCTTTGATCTCGAGGACCCGGAATCGGGGGAACGCCTGCCGCAGGAGTTACGGCTGCGCCGCCAGGTGCTGATCAAGCAGCATGACGATGAACCGGAACGGCGCTATGTGGTGCGCATGTGGCTGACCCTGGGCGAAATGCGCCACCGGGTTGACGTGACCTTGTCGGATCGGGATGTGTTCGAGTTCCCACTGCTGGTGGGGCGTAACTTTCTGCTGGATGCGGCGATCGTCGATGTCAGCCGCAGTCATACGCAATAGTGTTATCCAGTCGCCTCAAGATTGAGTTGATTGCCGGTGCGCTGATCCTGTTCGGGGTGGGACTTACCGTGTACAAGGTCTTCGCGCTGGGCTTTCCGCTGCTGCCCGGCGAGTACCGTGAAGTCTGGACCATCGAAACCAAGATCAGCTTCCAGCCCGAATCCGGGGCGGTGGATGTGAAACTGACCCTGCCGGAACCCGTGGCGGGGTGGGAATTGCTGGACGAGCACTTTGCCTCCTCCGGATTCGGTTTTGCGATACGCGGCGAGGAACCGCGACGCGCCAACTGGACCAAGCAGAATCTGCAGCGTGAAACCACGCTGTACTATAAATTGCAGGCCTATCGCCCCACCGTTGATGCGCTGCCTGATCGGCCGCCGGAAGCGCTGATGCCTCCCCTGCTGAATCCCGACCAGCAGGTGGCGATGGAGCGTCTGTTGAATGTGCTGCGGGCGAAGTCCGTCGATGTCGAGAGCTTCACCTCACTACTGCTGGTGGAGATGGGGCCGGAGGGTAGCGACCCCGACGCCGGCTTTTTGCGCAGTACCTGGGAGGAGGAGTCAGGGGATATCCTGCTGGGAATTCTCGCTCACGCCGGCATCCCGGCGGGCCATTTGCGGGGTATTCGCCTGGAAGACGGCCGGCGCCGGCAGACTGCCAGCGCCCTGCTGGAGGTGTATGACGGCGACAACTGGCTGGTGTTTGACCCGGAGACGGCCAGCCGGGGCCTGCCACCCAACTTCTTCGTCTGGCAGCGAGGTTCGCAAGCGTTGCTGGATGTTGTCGGCGGCAGCCGGTCGCGGCTGGAATTTGCGCTGGTCAGCAACAGCCTGCCGGCCCGGGCGGTGGTGGCCATGGAACAGCGGCTGGGACGTTACGCCCTGCTGGACTTCTCGGTTTACGCCCTGCCGGTAGAGCAACAGGGCGTGTTCAAGGGCTTGTTATTGCTGCCGGTGGCTGCCTTGGTCGTGGTGATTATGCGCCTGCTGGTTGGCATCAGCACTTCAGGCACCTTTATGCCCATCCTGATTGCCATTGCCTTTATCCAGACCACGCTGCTGGTGGGCCTGGGTATTTTCCTGACGCTGGTGGCCGCGGGCCTGTGGATTCGTTCATGGCTCAGTCACATGAACCTGCTCCTGGTCTCGCGCATTTCCGCGGTGGTGATTGTGGTGATATTCCTGATGGCAACCCTGGCCCTGGTCAGTTACAAGCTCGGCCTTGACCAGGTGTTGAGCGTGTCCTTCTTCCCGGTGGTGATACTGGCCTGGACCATCGAGCGGATGTCGATCCTGTGGGAAGAGGAAGGCCCCCATGAGGTGCTGGTACAGGGCGGCGGCAGCCTGTTGGTCGCGGTGCTGGCCTACCTGGCGATGTCGAACCGCCTGGTGTCCCACCTGACCTTCAACTTTCCCGAACTCACCCTGAGCCTGCTGGGCGTTATCCTGCTGTTGGGTAAATATACCGGTTATCGCCTGAGCGAACTCTACCGCTTCCGCAACCTGGGGCGCGACTGATGCTGTTTCGCTCGCCTGCCGCTTTGCGCCGCATGGGTGTGCTGGGTATGAACGAGCGGAATGTCGGTTACATCGGCCGCTACAATCCCCGCCGTAACTATCCGCTGGTAGACAACAAGCTGCTCACCAAGAGCCGGGCCCAGTCCCGGGCAATTCCGGTGCCCCAGCTGTATGCGGTAGTGGAATACCAGCACCAGGTTGCCAGGTCCAATGAGTTGTTGGTGCCTTACCAGGGCTTTGTGATCAAACCTGCACAGGGCAGCGGCGGCCGGGGCATACTGGTTGTGCAGGGCCGGCGCGGGGACAATTACCTCAAGGCCAGCGGCATGGAGATCAGTCCCGACGAGGTGGCCCGCCACATTTCCAATATTCTCGCCGGATTGCACAGTCTCGGCGGCCGTAATGACACCGCCATGGTCGAGGCGTTGATCGACTTTGACCCCTGCCTGGCAAAATTCAGCTACGAAGGTGTCCCCGATATCCGGGTGATTGCTTTCAGGGGAGTGCCGGTCATGGCAATGATGCGCTGCGCCACCCACGCTTCCGACGGCAAGGCCAACCTGCACCAGGGGGCGGTGGGAGTGGGGCTGGATATAGCCACCGGCAGCGCCCTGCGGGCGGTACAACACGGCCAACTGGTGGACGCCCACCCGGATACCGGCGCCAGCTTCGACTCGCTGCAGATTCCCCACTGGGAGCGGGTGCTGGACCTGGCTGCCAGCTGTGTGGAGATGACCGGCCTGCAATACCTGGGCGCGGATATCGTGCTGGACCGGCAGCAGGGCCCCGTGCTGCTCGAATTGAATGCCAGGCCCGGGCTGGCGATACAGGTCGCCAACCAGGCGGGGCTGCGCGACCGGCTGGCAATAGCGGCGGAAATAGCCGCCGCAACCGACGACCACGATGAGAAAATTGAGGCGGCCAGGGCAAGGCTGGGTGGTGGTGGCTGATGGCCTGGCTGGAGCAGTGGCTGCCCGATATTCTGCTGTGGGGCACCGTGGTTTCGCTGCTGAGCCTGTTGGCCCTGCTCATCACCGCACCCTGGGTGGTGTCGCGTCTGCCGCAGGATTATTTCTCGTCCCGCCACCGGCACCCGCTGCAACGCAGTAACGGCATTTTCGGCTGGGGGCTGTCCCTGCTGAAGAACCTGCTGGGATCGCTGTTGGTGACCCTTGGCTTTATCATGCTGTTTACCCCGGGACAGGGTATCCTGGTCACCGTGGTTGGCCTGTTAATCATGAATTTTCCTGGCAAATACCGGCTCGAACGGGCCCTGGTCAGCAGGCAGAGCGTGCTCAACGGGCTCAACTGGCTGCGCCGCAAGCAGTCCCTGCCGCCGTTTGAAGCTCCCCGGCCCCGGGCAGAAGCAAGCGATTGAGCTGCCACTGCCCGGCTGATCGTTTTATAATGCCCACTGCATCCGACGAGAGAGGTATCCAATGATCGGTAAGATGATGGCCATGGGGTTCGACCTCGCCACCATGCCCGCCCGCCTGACCTGGCGCAGTGCCCGGGCACTAACCATGACACCCGCCCAGTTCCAGCAGTTCAGCGATGAGCTGCGCCAGGCTTCGGAGGAGGTCGCCCGCGAGATCCAGACCGTCATCGCCGGCGTCGATGCGGAAATGTCCGCCAAGGCCGCGCATCTGAGCCCGGAGCAGAAAGCGCAGGCGGCCGGGCTGGCGCTGCAGGCCGCCGAGCAGCACCTGAGTATGGCGGCGGTGAACATGCTGCGTGCGCTGTGGTTGTCTGCTCACGCCAGCAGGGAACTGGACCGCAGCGATAGCGTGATTATTGAACACGAATCCTGACAAGCCGTCAGATTCAGCTATGCTGGTTACGGTGCCCAGCAAAGCACGGAACCGGAGTACTATGCCCATGAGATTAATGAAAACCCTGTTGCTGTGCGTGCCCCTGTGGTCGCCGCTGGCGCTGGCACAGGAGGCCACCTCCCTGCAGTCTGACTGGATCGACCTGGTCAAGGGCAGCAAGGGCAGCAAAATGGGTGTGGAAGTGCAGGATGTGCAGCCCGGCGATACACCCGGCACCCGCAAGATCTACATCTCGGTACCCAAGGTGTCCATGGGAAACCCCGACGCGATCGAGGAAGTGGTAGTTGTGGGCCAGGCGCCGGAGAAGTCGGAGCCGCTGGATATCCAGTACGAGTGGGTCTACGACTATGACGACGACAACTATGGGCTGATATTGCAGTTGGGCGAGGGTAACTGGCCGATTCGCCTCTACATGAATTCAGGGCCTGGTTACCTGCACCCGGAATAAAGCTCATGGCGCAATTTACCGAGACGGCACTGGAAGCCGTTTCCATCATCGGTTCGGGCGAAAAGATCTGGTGCCATTCCATGGCCGCCACCCCCATTGTATTGCTCGAGGCACTGGCCCGGCACGCGGTCTCCCTGTCCGACGTCACGATCATGCAACTGCACCTGGAACATGCCGACGCGATTGCCGACCCGGCGCTGGACGGCCACCTGCGCAACCGTTGCTTCTTTGCCGGTAAGACCACCCGCGGCCTGATCAATGAAGGCAGGGCGGATTATGTGCCGATGTTTCTCTCCGAGATTCCCAAACTGTTCCGCCACGGGGAACAACACATCGATACCGCGCTGGTGCAGGTGTCCACGCCCGACCAGCATGGCAATTGTTCCCTGGGCATATCGGTGGAGGCGACCGCCGCCGCCTGCGATGTAGCCAACCGCATCATTGCCCACGTCAATCCCAATATGCCGCGCACCCACGGTGACAGTTTTATCAATATTCGCGACATTGACTACGCCTATGTGGAAGAGGCGCCGCTGATCACTGTCGATAACCGGCGCACATCCGAGACCGAACAGCGTATCGGCGAAATCGTCGCCAGCCGGATCAATGACGGTGATTGCCTGCAAATGGGCATCGGCGCCATACCCGACGCGGCGCTGTCGTTCATGAAGGACCGCCGCGACCTCGGCGTACACACCGAGATGTTTTCCGACGGTGTGCTCGACCTCATCGAGGCGGGGGTGATCACTAACAGCAACAAGAAAGTTGCCCGGGGGCGCACGGTCACCGGCTTCACCATGGGCAGCGAACGCCTCTATCGCTTTGTCGACGACAACCCGGAAGTGACCTTCCTGGACATTGAATTCGTCAATAACCCGGTGGTCATCGCCAAGAACCCCCAGGTGACCTCCATCAACAGTGCCATCCAGATCGACCTGACCGGCCAGGTGTGTGCCGACTCCATGGGTCACAAGATCTATTCCGGTGTGGGCGGGCAGGTGGACTTCGTGCTGGGGGCCAGCTTCTCGGAGCACGGCAAGTCGATTATCGCCCTGCCCAGCACCGCCAAGCGGGGTACCCTGAGCCGGCTGGTGCCGGCCCTGGAACGAGGGGCCGGGGTGGTGACCACCCGGGCGCTGGTGGACTACGTGGTCACCGAATACGGTATCGCCGAACTGCGTGGCCGCTCCATCGCGGAACGGGCCCGCGACCTGATCAATATCGCCCACCCCGACTTCCGCGAGGAACTCTCAAGGGAGGCCAGGGACAACCTGGGAATGTCCATATAGGGGCCAAAATTTCCGTCCGTAAGCCCTTGACGAATAACAACTTCGTCCCTATAGTACCGCCCCTCAACGCGCCTGTAGCTCAGCTGGATAGAGTACCTGGCTACGAACCAGGCGGTCGCACGTTCGAATCGTGCCAGGCGCGCCATCTAAACAAAAAAGCCACCCCTCGGGGTGGCTTTTTTGTTTAGCCGGGTGGGTTTGGTCGCTTAGAGCGCCGGGGCGCCGGACCGGTCCGTTCGACAAAACGCGCCAGCGTTTTGCACCCAGGCGCGTAGCGCCGAAGCCCCTCGGGGTCAGAACAGCCCAAAGGCTGTTCTGAGTCATCGTGCCTCCCACCCGCCAAACCCGAGTTCTCGACGAGAAAGTGCCCGTTCGAAAAACGCGCAGCGTTTGGACCGCAGCGACGCACCCCGCAGGGCGATAACAGCGGAACGCCGCCCGGCCCTGAGGCTGTTATCGGTCAATCGTGCCCCGCCCGCCAAAGCCGATTTCTCGACGAGAACGTGTCCGCGGCTCTACCCAATTAACGGGATCGGGCATTCATCCGTTCCCGATTGATAATCACTCCCAACCGCAGTGGGTCAGCACTCTCAATCGATAGTTCTCAACCTTTCAAAAACCAGAGGCCCTGCTGCGATCATTTCCATTTTGTTGTGGAAATCCTCTATTAGGCGATTGCCTTTGCTGATTCGCCACAGGGCCCAGATCGGCTCCGCCAACGGGTCAGGGTCCTCGCCAGGGATCGTAGCGGGCTGTCGCCTTTGAGCGCTGGAAGTGCCACCCTGGCCTTGCAGGCAGATGAGTGGTCGCGACGGGGTGCGTCTTGCCATGATTGGTACTCCTGATTGTGGGGTAGTATGCTACCGGTGTCAGGCAGCCAATCCACCTACGGGGCTGTTCAAACTTTCTGGGGCCACCTCTCTATGACCACATCCGCGCCCACGGTAAAACGAGCACTCATCCTGTCCGGCGGCGGTGGTCGCGGCGCTTACCAGGTCGGTGTGTGGCGGAGGCTGCAGGAAATCGGCTGGCAGCCGGACATCGTCTGCGGCACGTCTATCGGCTCCATCAATGGCGCCCTCATCGGCTCGGGCTGGGATGCCGAACAGCTTGAGGCGTTTTGGGCATCACTGGATCGAAAACACGCGTTTCGCGTGTCACTGTGGCGGCGAATCAAGTACCGGATCAATCGAGTCCTGGGGCGACACCCGAATTTTCCCGCGTTATTGGATAATGAACCTCTGCGGCAGACCCTCGCGGAAGCGATTGATGTGGCGCGCCTGCGAGACGATCAACCCAGAGTGACGGTGGCGGCAACCAACGTCTGCCGGGCGCGACTGGAGTATTTCGCCGGCGAGCAGCTCACTGTTGACCACATCCTGGCCTCTTGTTCCATTCCGGTGGTCTTTCCCTGGTGTGAAATCGCCGGGGAGCTCTACTGGGATGGGGGCGTGATGGCGAATACACCAATTTTCCCCGCACTGAATGCCGGGGCCACAGAGATTCTGGTGGTATTGCTGGCGCCGTTAGTGGGCGAGCCGGTGGCGCCGCCGAAAACAACCAGGGCAGCGTTTTCCTGGGCGTTCGACATCATTACTATCGGCTCGGCCGCATCCTTGCTGCAGGAGCTTGCGTCCCATCTCGGCCTGGACCTTCGTGCCAGGCGCGATACACTGACCAGCCAGCATTTTCTCGATCTTGGCGATATACGTATCGGAGTTGTGGCGCCGAAAACGGCATGGGGTATCGACTCCATCCTTGATCTGGACAGGCAACATATAAGGCAGCGGATTGGCGCGGGTTATGACGATGCTACCGAGCAGTTAAGCGGATTTTTGCAACAAGCCAGGGGTGAGCAGCCATCCGTGTAATGGATCGGTACAGTAATAGTTTAGCAGGGCAATCGCATGAGGCGATCGGGGCGCGAGATCAGGGTACTGCAATTTGCACCGAGAGGCGTAGCAACGAAGCCCAGAAGGGGCAGTACATCCCTTGGGGTGTGCCGAGCCATCATGCCACCGGATTATCCCCGGCCACTTTCGCCTCCCCGTCATTCCTGGTTCGATCGCGCGACATTAATCTTGTCCGGCTGACCTTGTCCACGGGCGCTTTTTTGTCGGTGCCAGGATGGCAGTTCAGGTTGGTTGATACCAGGCGCTAAATTTCTGATACTGCAGGGGTAATCTGCGATCAACCACAGCGGCTGATTAAGCGCTACACTTGCAGTGCGAAAATACAACATCGAGAGGCAATTCCAATGACGTCGGATAATCCGGTTCTCCAATCCGTTTCGCTGGCGGACAAGTATGACAAGAGCGAAGGACGGGTCTTTATCAGTGGTACCCAGGCGCTGGCGCGGCTGGCGCTGGTCCAGCGTGAAATCGATACCAGGGCGGGCCTGAATACCCGGGGATTCATTAGCGGTTACCGGGGTTCCCCACTGGGTACCCTGGACAGTGTGCTCTGGCGCGAGCACAAACGGCTGGACGCGGCTGGCGTCGTGTTTCAGCCCGGGGTGAATGAGGATTTGGCCGCCACAGCCGTATGGGGAAGCCAGCAACTGGATTTTTTCCCGGACCCGCAGGTCGATGGCGTATACGCGCTCTGGTACGGCAAGGCGCCCGGTGTTGACCGGTCCGCCGATGCGATACGTCACGGCAATAACTTCGGTACGCACAAGCACGGCGGTGTGCTCGTGGTAGTTGGCGACGACCACCCCGGCAAATCCTCCACGGTCGTCAACCAGAGCGAACCGATGTTCGCCGCCATGCAGATACCGGTATTGTATCCGTCAGACGTGCAGGAAATCATCGACTTCGGTCTGCTGGGTTGGCAATTGTCTCGCTACTGCGGGCTCTGGGTGGGGCTGAAGACCGTCAACGAAACCGTAGAGCAGACCCAGACGGTGACAGTGCATAGCGACGAATTTAGCGCCGTTTGGCCCGACCGCGGACTGGACGCCGATAACGTCAACATCAAGTCCGCTTTCAACCCCCAGGCGTTGGAAGTGACGGTCAAGCGGGTGCGACTGCCGCTGGTCAATGCGTTTGTCCGGGCCAACGGCATCGACAAGGAACGGATTGGCGGCAAGGGCGGTCTCGGCATCGTAACGTCCGGCAAGAGCTACTCCGACGTGATTCAGGCGTTCAGTCTGCTGGGTCTCGACAGCGACGCTGCTGCGGCCCTCGGCATCGCCATTTACAAGGTCGGCTGCATATGGCCCCTGGAGCCGGAGGGTATGAAAGAATTTGCCCAGGGGCGTCCCGAGTTGCTCTTTGTGGAAGAGAAATCGCCGATGCTGGAGCCCCAGGTGGCTCAGCTGTTGATCAATGCTGAGCAGAAACCCCGTCTGGTGGGTAAGCAGGATGAGCATGGCTCAGCGCTGCTGCCTTCCGACGTGCAACTGGAGCCCACCGTGATCGCCGACGTGATTTTCGCCAGACTCGACGCCCTGGCTGTGGCCGACCCTGCTCTGCGCGACAGGCACGCGGCGCTGATGGCGGAGATGAACGCCAACCGGGAGCGATTCACTGCCACGGCGTTGAAGGTGATACGTACGCCTTATTTCTGTTCAGGTTGTCCGCACAACACGTCGACACGGCTGCCGGAGGGCAGTATGGCGATGGCCGGCATCGGCTGTCACGGCATGGCGGGGCTGCGACGGGCCGACACGTTGGTACCCACGCACATGGGTGGCGAAGGCGTCAACTGGACGGGGGTGGCACCCTTCAGTGGTACCGAGCATATGTTCCAGAATATCGGCGACGGTACTTACTTCCACTCCGGGTTGATGGCAATTCGGGCTGCCGTGGCATCCGGCGCCAATATCACCTACAAGATACTGTTCAACGATGCGGTTGCCATGACCGGCGGACAGCCCATCGACGGTCCCATATCAGTAGCGACCATGGCGAGCCAGGTGCTGGCGGAGGGGGTCCGCAAGGTTGTGGTGGTATCCGACCAGCCGGAAAAATTTCGCGGTCAGTTACCCCGCAATGTCGCCCTTTACCCGCGCGAGGAGCTCGATCTCGTGCAGCGGGAACTGCGCGAGGTAAAGGGCACGACGGCACTGATTTACGAGCAGACCTGTGCCGCCGAGAAGCGTCGCAGGCGCAAGCGCGGTACCTTTCCGAACCCGGCCAAGCGAATGTTCATTAACGATGCGGTGTGCGAAGGCTGCGGCGACTGTTCGGAACAGTCCACCTGTGTATCGATCCAGCCCAGGGAAACGCCTTTTGGAACCAAGCGCCAGGTGGATCAGTCCAGCTGCAACAAGGACTACAGCTGCGCCAAGGGCTTTTGCCCGTCATTCGTCACCGTGCTGGGATCGGAGCCAAGGAAGCCCAGCGGTGTCGCGCTGGAGGGTGACTTGTTTGCGGATTTACCGATGCCTGCGCGGGCCGAACTGACGCGGGGCAATGTGGGCATTATGATCGCGGGTATCGGCGGAACCGGCGTCATCACGGTTGGCGCGGTGATCGGTATGGCGGCGCATCTCGAGGGCAATGCCTGTTCCATCTACGATATGACCGGCCTCAGCCAGAAGAATGGCGCGGTGTATTCACACCTGCGGATCGCGGAGCGGCAGGAAGACCTCGCCGCGCAGCGTATCGGCGCTGGTGAGGCTGATGTGGTACTCGGCTTCGATCTGCTGGCGGCGCTGTCCGGTGACGCGGGCACCACCTACGCCCTGGGTCGTACGCGTGTCGTCGGCAACTCGAAAATCGTTCCGACCATTGATTT
Source organism: Seongchinamella unica (assembly GCF_004354085.1). Lineage (GTDB taxonomy): Bacteria > Pseudomonadota > Gammaproteobacteria > Pseudomonadales > Halieaceae > Halioglobus > Halioglobus unicus. The sequence goes on from NZ_SMSE01000002.1 coordinate 134,015, forward strand.
CCAGTTTAACCGCGACATGACGATCAACGAATACCAGGTGGAAGCCGATATCGCCACCCGCGCCGGGACGGACAATACCTATTTTGTCGATGCCACCGACCTGGCCCTGAAGCTGCTGGGCGATACCATCGGCGCCAATATGTTTCTGGTGGGCTATGCTGCGCAGCTTGGGCTGTTGCCGGTCACTGTGCAGGCACTCGAGGAGGCCATACGGCTCAACGGCACGGCAATTCCTTTCAACCTGCAGGCCTTCGCGCTGGGTCGACTGTACGCTCACTCGCCAGACGCGGTTACCGCACTGCTGCCTGAACAGGCCGAAACGGTGCACGAGGAAACACTGGAAGAGCTCATCGCTTCCCGGGCACAGCACCTGGTCGATTACCAGAACCAGGCCTGGTCGCAGCGATTCCTGGCCACGGTGGATCGGGTGCGCGCCGCGGAAACCGCCATCGATGCGGATTCGACGGCCCTTACCCGGGCCGTTGCCGCCAACCTGTCCAAGCTGATGTCCTACAAGGACGAGTACGAAGTTGGCAGGCTGTACTCGGACCCGGCGTTCAAACGCAAGCTGGACGCCACCTTCGAACCTGGTTACACCCTGAAGTTCAACCTGGCGCCGCCCATGATCAGCCGGATCAACCCGTCGACCGGCCGGCCGATGAAACGGGAGTTCGGCCAGTGGATCCTGCCCGGTTTCAGCCTGTTGGCACGACTGAAGGGATTGCGGGGAACACCGCTGGATATTTTCGGCTACAATGCCGAGCGGCGCCTGGAGCGACAGCTGATACGTGACTACGAGGAAATGCTTGACACGGTCCTGCCAGGGCTGGACGAAGACAACCTGGAGGCCGCAGTTGCCCTGGCGTCACTCCCTGACGACATTCGCGGGTTCGGTCACGTGAAGGAAAAGGCAGTGCAGGAGGTCGGGGTACGCAAGGAGGCATTGCTGCAGAAGTTTGCGGCGTGACGCGTGCATGGCCATGCGCAGGAGCTGGCTTCCTACCTATTCCGTCAGCGATGGCCGCCTGCGGGAGAATGGCTAACCGTCACGTTAGGGAGAAAGCATGCTCGAACTAACCACCGTCCGGATATCGCAGGACACTGACAATCCGCGGGTCGCCCGGCTGCTGCTCAACCGGCCGGAACGGCTCAATGCCATCATTGATGAAACTGCCGATGACATCCGCCGCGCTGTGCGCTGGGCGGAGCAGAACGACGAGGTTCACGTCATTGTCGTCGAGGGCGCGGGCAAGGGGTTTTGCGGCGGATACGATCTGGCGGACTATGCCGAACAGCAGGTTGAGCACCCCTGCCAGCAGGAGTCCTATCCCTGGGACCCCATGGTCGATTACGCCTGCATGAAGGACAACACGGAAGGCTTTATGAGTTTGTGGCGTTCGAGCAAACCGACCATCGCCAAGATACACGGTGCTGCCGTTGCCGGCGGCAGCGATATCGCGCTGTGTTGCGACCTGATGGTGATGGCCGAGAACGCGCGCATTGGCTACATGCCGACCCGTGTCTGGGGTTGCCCCACGACGGCCATGTGGACCTACCGGCTCGGGCCGACCCGCGCCAAGCAACTGATGTTCACCGGCGACATGATCGACGGTAACACCGCCGGTGAGTGGGGCCTGGCCAACTACGTGGTGCCGGAGGAGCAACTGGAGCGCAAGACCATGGAACTGGCAGAGCGTATTGCCGGGGTTCCCCGCAGCCACCTGGCAATGCACAAACTGGTCGTCAACCAGGTCATGCTGACCATGGGGCTGGAACAGTCCCAGACCATGGCCACCGTGTTTGACGGTATCACCCGCCATAATCCGGAAGGGGTCTGGTTCCGGCGCTATGCCCAGACTGAAGGGTTCAGGGCCGCGGTTGACTGGCGCGATAGCGGGCGCAATATACCCGAAGGTGAGGAGGCGCGGGCGAGTATACGGGAGATGGACGACAAGCTCGCCGGTCGTTGAGTGTCCGCTACACTCCCAGAGCTGCGCAGCCCGTTGATCCTCGATGGCGGCCTCGCCACCGAACTGGAAGCGCGGGGCTATGACCTGAATCATCCACTGTGGTCGGCCAAGCTGCTGATTGAAGCACCCGATGCCATCAGGGACGTGCACCTGGCCTACCTGCGGGCCGGTGCCGGCTGCATCATCAGCGCCAGTTACCAGGCGAGTGTCGACGGTTTTATCTCGCTGGGGCTATCGGAGGAGGAGGCACTATCGCTGCTGGATCTCTCGATAAAGCTGGGGCGAGAAGCGATCAACCAGTATCGCCACGAGGCGTCGCCGCTGGTGCACCCACTGTTGGCGGCCAGTGTCGGCCCCTATGGCGCCTGCCTGGCAGACGGCTCCGAGTATCATGGGAACTATGACCTGGACCAGGCGGGGCTTTACCGCTTTCATCGCCAGCGTTTGCTGCGACTTGCCGCTGGCGGTGCTGACTTGCTTGCCTGTGAAACCATCCCCTGTATCGACGAAGCCCTGGCTCTCGGCCAGCTGGTTGCCGAGACGGAGACCCCCGCCTGGATCAGTTTTTCCTGCCGGGATGGGGAGCTCCTCAGCAGCGGTGAATCCATCGAGAAGGCGGCCAGGGCGCTGGCCGGTCATTCGTCGTTATTGGCTTTGGGCGTTAATTGCACCGCGCCCGGCCACATCACCTCACTCATTGACCGGCTTCGCCACTGCTGGAGCGGGCGCATCGTGGTTTACCCCAACTCCGGCGAGCGCTACTGCGCCGACACCGGCAATTGGGAGGGAACCCGCAGCCCACTGGAATTCGCCGATGCCGCCGGGACCTGGTTGCAGCGCGGCGCCGATATTGTCGGTGGCTGCTGTCGTACCGGACCGGGGCACGTCGCCGCGCTGCGGCGGGCCCTGGAACTGCCGGGCCGCGCTTAATCCTCCCGGGTGATGGTATAGCCCAGGGCCAGCATCGCCTTGATGGTGCCCAGTACGGTGGCCCGGTCATACTCCTTTTCTGATTCGGGGAGCTGGTTGTAGGCGACCAGGCAGGGGTGGGTTTTCCGGCTGTCGTCACGCACGTCACCCAGCTTCCAGCCGTCCTTGTAGCGTTGCAGTGCCCAGATATCGTGCGTGTGCTCTGCCAGCTTCTCGATCAGTGGTTCCAGTGACTCATCCACTTGCACTGAACCGACGTCGATAGGCCGGGGTTCGTAGCCAAAGTAGTCGTCGAGGTCCCGGGCCAGGTCCAGGGCGGTGGTGTAGCGTCGGCTGGGGTCCCGGGCAATGGCTTTCAGGCAGATGCTCTCCAGCTCCCGCGGGATACTGTCATCAATCTGTCGCGGCGGGCGCACTTCGCCGCTGCCGATCGCGGCGACCAGTTGCTCTCTCGTGTCACCCTGAAACGGCAATTGTCCACACATCAACTGGTACAACAACACGCCCAGGGCGTAGATGTCGGTGCGTCCGTCCAGAGACTGGGTGTTGGTATCTGCCTGTTCCGGGCTCATATACGCGGGCGTGGCCGCGTGGCCGGCCAGCTCCGATCGCTGCTGCGGGTTATAGGCGATGCCGAAGTCGGTCACGTGAGCCTTGCCGTTGTCGTCGATGATCACGTTGGCCGGCTTGATATCGCAGTGAACGATGCCGGCCAGATGTGCATGGTGCAGTGCCAGCGCGGCGTCGCGAATGGTACGCACCGTTTCCGGCAGGCTGATCCGTCCCTGTCGCAGCAGCCAGCCCAGGTCCTGCCCGCGGATAAACTTGGAAACGATATAGCAGGAGCCCTCGGGGGTGCGAATGCAGTCATAGACCGGAACGATGTGCTCATGGTCCAGTTGGGCAACGGTGCGGGCCTCGGCAATGAAGGATTCGACGCTGTCGTAGCGGGAGAGCACCTGCTGGCGCGGTTTCTTTACCGCAACCAGCCGGTCCAGTTCGAGATCGTAGGCCAGAAAGACATAGCCGAACGTGCCCTGGCCCAGGTAGCGCTTGACCTCGAAGCGCCCCAGAACGACTTCGCCCGGTTGCTGGGGCAGTGACTCCCCGGCTGGAAAATCGGCAGCCACCGGCGCATCGGATAACGGACTGAGCTCGGTGTTGTCCATCGTTTCGGTGAGATTAAACGGTCCTTCGTTCATCATGGGTCACTCTTCGCATGTCGTCGCAGTATATCGTGACCGCGGTACTTTGCATCAGCTACGGGGTGCCGGCTGTATGACCGGCAGGACGTCGCATCTGGTTCGATCGCCGTGCGGTATGTATTTGCATACCGGAATTGCCACCGACGCCGGCAGTTTTCAGGTTTTTTGTCCCATTTTTGAAAGTGGGAGGCGTTTGTCACCGGGTTTTGCCATGATTCATTCAGCTCTCGCAAGGAGGGCCTGTATAAAAAACCAATAATTGCCAACGGAGAACCACAGTGAACTTGAAATCGATGCTTTTCGGGGCCGGTATGCTCGCCGCTTCAGCCTCAGCCTCCGCCCTGAATATCGCCCTGACCAATGACGATGGCTGGTCGACCCCGGGTATCCAGGCCCTTTACGAGGCGCTGACCGATGCCGGCCATACGGTGGTGCTGGCGGCTCCCCTCGATGGCCAGAGTGGCAGTGGCACCGCGTTCAACATCAGCGGCCTGGAGATCACCCGCCAGGCTGAACAACAGTACTCCGTGGCCCTGGAGGGCGGGACAGAGGGCGCCGAACCGGCCACCTCGGGCGCTATCGGCCTCACCATCCTCGAGCAGTTGACGGGTCAAACCCCGGACCTGTTGGTGTCGGGTATCAACGACGGGGCCAATCTCTCTGCCGCCACTTATACGTCAGGAACAGTGGGTGCCGCGCTCCACGCCGCAGGGCTGGTGATTGGGGGTGAGTCTATAACCGCCATCGCCATCAGCACTGACGAGCGCTGCGCGGAAGATGCCGCCATGACCGACGAGTGCCGGGAAGTGGCCCAGTTCCTGGTCGATTACATCGATCACCTGGAACAGCGTCCGGCCTTCCAGCGCGGTGCCTCCACCCTGATTCCCAACGGACGCGCGCTCAACATCAATTTCCCCCCGGTAGAGCCGCTGGGCGTTAGAATCGCGACCCAGGGCAAGCTTCCCCTGCTGGCGGGGTCCCTGCGCAGTATCGAACTGGGCTGCGGGGGCTGTACCGAGCTGGAGATCGGTGAATCTGCTGACGGTGGAATCAGCGGCACCACGTCCTTCGAGGGTGGCGACGACGTCAGGAATGCCGACCAGGCCCTGTTTGCCGAGGGCTATATCACTGTGGTGGTGATCCAGCCTAACCTGAGCGCCAGGGCGCAAGGCCTCAAGGGCTATCTGCGCCAGTATCGCTACTGAGTTCTGCCTGTTCCGCCTGACGCCTGAATTCTGTAGGCGTCAGGCCCGTCACTTTCCTGAACTGGCGATAAAACGCCGACTGGGAATTGAATCCGGATTCCTGGGCGATGTCTGCCATGCTGCCGGAACTGGACAGCAGGAGCTCCTTGGCGCGCTTTACCCTGAAGCTGCTCACGTAGTCGAAGAAGTTTTTCCCGGAACAGCGGTTGATGACCTGACTTAGCTCGGGGGCGGGCAGGCGGAGATCTTCCGCCAGGTCTGCAATTCTCAATTCGTGCTGCAGATAGGGCTTTTGCCTCACCATGTAGGCCTCCAGTTGCTGCCAGCGTGCCTGTTTGTCGGCGCTGTCATCTTCGCTGGAAGCGGTCGCGGTGTCTTTCCGGCTGCCTGCCCCCTCCCGGTGCCCGGCAAAGACATCGGGCTGGGCGAGGCCGAAGAAAGCGATCAGGTAATACAGCGCGATCACGGTAAGTGATGAATAAATGCTGCGCGGCCACAATTCCATGCCGGGCAACAGCCGAATCAGCGCAACCAGCAGACCGGTAAGTGCCATCAGCAGGCACAGGGCAACCAGCAGCTTCAGCCAGCGCAGGGTGACCGACTCCTCGAATGAAAATTCGTCTGCCAGCCGTTGACCGTAAGCCAGCACCTTCGCCAGGCTGGCGGTGAGATAAATGACCGAGACGGCATAGACAAACAGGCCAGTCAGGGCCAGCGGGCCGGGGGGCCAGCCACTGCGGGCCTGTTCCAGGCCGTTGCTGCTCAGGTCGGCGCCGTTAGCGGACACCAGGGGGAGGGCGATGATGGGTAGCAGCGGCCACAGGTGCAGCAGGTGTACCGGCCGCAGGTGAAAATCTGCCTGTGTCATCACGCTGACATAGCCGTACAGCAGCGGGCTGCTGAGTACATAGGCGAAACCGAGCAGCGATAACCCGGGCATTTGCTGCAGCAAACCGGTATGGAGTGCCAGAATCAGCACCAGGTAACACAGATTGCAGGCCAGCGCAGCGGCCAGCAGGCTGTTTGCCTGCCGGTTGCCATCCTTACGCAATAATAATCCGGCCATCACAATAAGGCCCAGCAGTATGCCGGTGCCCGCCACAAATTCACTGACGCCCATTCAGTTACCGATAGAGTGTGTCAATATCGGTCCAGTTTAAACCAGTCCCAGCAGTTCCACGATGCCATGGCTGTGTCCGGCGGTGTAACCACCGTCTACCACCAGGGTCTGGCCGGTCATGTAGGAGGCATCATCGGAAGCCAGGAACAGGGCGGCGCCGGCGATCTCCTCGGGCTTGCCAAAGCGCCCGAGTTTGATCTGTTTGCCGATATCCGCCCTGAAGTCGGGCATGGACGCCATCACGTCTTCTAACAGCGGGGTTTCAATAAACCCGGGACAAATGGCATTGCAGCGAATGCCGAGGCGGCCATAGTCTATGGCGACATTCTTGCTCAGTAACACCACGCCGCCCTTGGAGGCGTTGTAGGCGCTGCCGCCTTCTGTGCCATTGATGCCTTCGACACTGGCCACGGTGATGATACTGCCGCTGCGCTGGCTCATCATCTGCTCGATCACAGCCTTGATGGCGAGGAAGGTGCCCTTGAGGTTGATGTCGACCACCCGGTCCCAGACGGCCTCGTCGACCATATTGACCGGGCCGCCATCACCCACGCCGGCGGCAGTGATCAGGATATCGATGGCGCCGAATCGATCTGCTGTGTCATCCGCAATTCGCTTGAGTGCCGCGCCGTCAGTCACATCCACCTGGTGCAGCGCGCTGCCGCGATTGCCTGCCACCTGCCGGTGCCAGTCCGCAGCCGGCTGCAGATCTACACCAATCACCGTGGCGCCCTCGTCGGCGTAGCGCCTTGCACAGGCCAGGCCAATGCCGGAAGCGGCGCCGGTGATCAGGGCGATGCGGTTTTCCAGTCTGCTCATGGTGTCTCCTCAGCTGAGTCGGTAGTCGCTGGCCTCCACCTGCTTGGTCCAGCGCCACATGTCGATGATTTTCCACGGCCATAACAGGGTAACCTTGCCCTGCGCGTTCTGGTAAAAGCTGTGTACACGGGGGTGCTCCCAGATCAGCCTGGCGTGCTGCTCCCGGAATCGTTGTTGGTAGGCGGCGAGGGTCTCATCCCGGCACTCCAGTGTTTTCTCGCCCGACTGCAGTAGCAACTTGAGACACTCCATGGTGTAACGCACCTGGCATTCGCCGTTGAACACCAGACTGCCGCCGAAGGCGAGATTGGTGCCGGGGCCAAACATGCAGTAGAAATTGGGAAATCCCGGTATCGTAATTCCCAGGTAGGCGGCCGGTTCGGTGGCCCAGGTCGTGGACAGTAATCGACCTTCGCGGCCGCGGATTTCCATCGGCCATAGAAAGCGGTCGGTTCGGAAGCCGGTTGCATAGATGATAACGTCGGCTGCAACCTCGCTGCCATCGTCGGCGATGACACCGCTGGCCGTCACTGCCGTGATGCCCTGGGTCTGCAGGTCCACATTGTCCCTTTTCAGTGCCCCCAGCCAGCTGCCGTTGTCCTGCAGCGTCCGCCGTCCCATGGGCGGGTAATCTGGTATCACTTTCTGCAGCAGGTCGGGGTCATCACCCACCTGGCCACGGATATAGTCACTGAACATCTGGTAGACGAAGTCATTCATTTCGTTGACCGAGCGCTCCTGGTGGGGCCAGTCGGGGTCGACGATAATGGTTTCGTAGGCGCCGTCGCAGGCGCACCAGAACAGCAGGAAGCGAAACCAGCGGGTGTAAAAGGGGAGGTGCTGCAGACACCACTTTTTGCCGGCGGGGACTTCCTCGTGGTAAACCGGGTTTTCGAACATCCACGGCGGGGTCCGCTGGAAAACGGTCAGCTGAGCGGTTTCGGCGGCGATCGCTGGCACGATCTGAAACGCGCTGGCACCGGCACCCACCACGACCACTCGCTTGCCGTGACAGTCGATGGATTCGTCCCAGTCAGCAGAGTGGCACCACTGGCCCTGGAAGGAATCAACTCCGGGAATATCGGGCAACCTGGGGCGGTTCAGCTGACCGACAGCGCTGATGACCGAGTTGACCTCGTGGCACTCTTCGGCGCCGGCGCCGTCACGAGTGGTGACCCGCCAAAGGCCGCTTTGCTCATCATAGCTTGCACGGGTGACTTCCGTGTTCAGGCGTATGTTGTCGAGCAACTGGTAATTGGTCGCTACATCTTCGAAGTATTTCTGCAGTTCCGGCTGTTGCGCAAAATACTGGGACCAATGGTGCGCCGGTTCAAAGGAATAACTGTAGAGGTGGTTGCTGACGTCGACCCGGGCGCCGGGGTAGCGGTTTTCAAACCAGGTGCCTCCCACGGAGGCATTTTTCTCGATCAACACATAGGGAATGCCGGCCTCCTGCAGCCGTATTGCCGCCAGCAACCCGGACATGCCGCCGCCAATAATGAGCACTTCGTGGGCCTCGCGGCGGGCCACCGGCACCTCGGGCCCCCAGGCGTCGGTTCGCTGGTCGACCCCGTCCAGTTCCATTTCCTCCAGCATCATCGGCAAATACTCCGGCGGCACTTCCTGCGCTACCAGGAAGTTCATCATCCTGTGAATCGTGGCTGTGTCCGGCTGGGCTGGCAGCTGGCAACCGCCATCGCGAAATTTGCAGATCACCTCCAATGCTTGTGCGCGGATGGCGGCCTTATCCTGCTCGGACATATAGCCCTGGTATTCGTTGATATACGCTCCGCCGGGGCGTATGTCGCCATCCAGCAGGCTGGCGTCGCCGCTCATGTGTATCATGCTCATCATCAGCGTGGGAATACTGGCGTCGGCCAGCGCCGCTTCAATGAGTTGGTCATCCCTGGGGATATGAAAATGTGGTTGCTCAGTCACAGTGGACTCCTGCCCGGATTTACAGAGGAGGTGCGAAAGTCGGGTTACGCCCTTCGCGGATATCGTCGAGCCTCAGGTTGGCGGACTCACGCCAGGCCTCCTCCGAGAGAATGTAAAACTGCTCGTTGCGAATCGCCTGCAACACGCGCTGGGCCATGATTTCCGGCCCAAGACCCCCGGCGACCGAAGCGGCCAGACTTTCCATTACCAGGTCACGGGCATCGGAGCTGACGACATCGCCGGCATCACTGTAGCGCCGGGGTCGATTGCGCTCTGCCCGGGCGATGCCCGTATTGATGGCTTCCGGACAAAGGACCGACAGCTTGACCTGTGGTGAGTGAAATGCCAGCTCGTGGTAGAGGGATTCGCTCAGCGCCAGCACGGCGTGTTTACTCATGTGGTAAATACCGGAGTAGGGCATGGCGGTGAGCGCCGCCATCGATGCAGTGTTGACCATGTGGCACTCACAGTTCTGGGCCTGCATGACAGGCAGGAAGCTGCGGATACCGTGGATAACGCCCCAGAGATTGACGTCCAGCACCCAGCGATAATCTGCCAGGCTTTCTTCCCATAGCAGTCCGCCGGTGAATACCCCGGCATTGTTGCAGGCCACGTGAATCGCACCGAATTGGGCAACGGCCCTGTCAGCCAGGGCCTGCACTGCCTCGGCCTCGGCTACATCAGTGACCACGCCAATGCAGTTTGCGCCCTGTTGCTGCAAGCGGGTAACCGCCTGTTGCAGCGGCTGCGCCTCGATATCCGCCAGCACGATGTTCATCCCCTCGGCGGCAAAGGCTTCGCCCATGGCCAGGCCGATACCGCTGGCGCCGCCGGTGATAACCGCTGTTTTCCCCGGGAAATCCTGCATAAGTCAGTCTCCTCAGAGCGCCATGCTGTCATCGACAAGGCCCAGCATCAGCTTGCCTGCCTCGGTGTAAATCTTTTCGCTGATAAATGCATGCTGGGTACCGGTATACATGTCCCTGAATGAGCGCTCCAGGCGGTTGCCCTCACGAATGGCGGCAGTGCCGGCGGCGAGGTGAGCCCACTGCACGGCTTCCCTGCAGGCCTCTGTCGCATAGGTGGCAGCCAGACGCATATCCGCCCGCATTTGCGGCGTAAGTTCGGCCCCCCCTGCGACTGCCGATTCACACTCGGTAAACGTGTCCACCATCAGTCGATGGGCCGCCCGCCACAGACCCTCGTGGTGGGCGAGGTCGCGCTGGAAGGTCGGCTTGTGCGCGATAGAACTTTCCTCGCCCATGCGGACTTTCTCCCTGGCCAGGATAACCACCTCGTCGATGGCACCGCGGGCCACACCCAGCGCCCAGGCCCCGTGTCCGCAGGCGGTAAGTGGCATGAGTCCGAAGCGGTAGGTGATACCACCACGGCGCGGTTCCCGGGTAAACAGGGGGTATACCCGGTGCAGCGGTACAAAGACCTCTTCCAGTTCGTAGTTGTAGCTGCCTGTACCCTTGAGTCCCTGCACGTGCCAGCCGTCGGTAAACCTGACCTCCTCACGGGGGACGACGGCTACCAGCATCTTCGGCATGCCGTCTTCATCCAACTGCATGTCCTCGCCTGCCATTGGCAGGAAGCCGGCGCATACATATTGGGAATGCCCGGTTCCGCTGCCGAACTGCCAGGCCCCGGAGAGCCGGTAGCCGCCTTCGACCACAGAGCCTGTGCCATTGGGAAAGAACTGACCACCCATGGTCACCCGGTTGTCGTTGCGGCTGAACACCTCCTCAAAGCCCTCGTCGGGCAAGTAAGCGGCGGCAAAACAGGCGGAGGGCAGGTTGGCAATGCCTATCCAGCCAAGGGAGCCATCCTGCCTGGCCATTTCCATCCAGGTGGCGATCAACTCTTCAAAACCAGGCTCGCGCCCGCCTGCGGCTTTGGGGTTCATGAATTGCATCAGGCCGCTTTGCCAGAGCGCGTCAACCAGCGGCTGGCTCAGGGTCCGGCCCTGCTCGGAGGGGGTCGCCTCTCGCAGTGCAATGGTCTCGATGCTGCGGGCCATCATGGGTCCGCTGCCCTGGGTCATGTCGTTCATTATTGTTCTCCGGCGCCGGTACAAGCTGACACAGTATGCGCCTGTTACGGCGATTCCGAATCGGTGGCAGCCACTTGGCCAGGTTAAGCGGGTACAGGTTTAAGAATTTGAGCCAGGCCTTTGCCCCGAGACAAGGTTTTGCCGGTGGTGGCATACTGCTCTCTCCTGAGCCGATAATCGACGGAACCGGTATGTTGAAACAGATTATCCCCCTCGCACTGATGGCACTGCTCTCCGCCTGTGTTGATGACGAGATGCAGATTAGCGGTTGCGAGCCGATGGGAGACATTGTTCCCATTTGCGGTATGCAGACACCGGAAGATATCGCCGCGCTGCCGGACGGGCGCCATCTGCTGTTGGCCAATTTCGGCGGCATGCATGACGGTACCGGCAGTCTGTCCCTGTTTGACACTGACAGCGGCCAACTCACGCCGCTGTTTCCACCGCGCAGTGGACCAGTCGATACCGGGGATCCGCTGTGGGGAGAAGCCGATTGTGAGCCCCCGCCCCTGGCCCGGTTCAGTCCCCACGGCACCCATTTGCATCAGCTTGCGGACGGGCGCTGGCGTTATCTGGTGGTCAATCACGGTGGCCGCGAGACCATTGAAATGTTTGAGCTGCTGGGCGTGGGCGCGCAGAGCCGGTTGGCCTGGCGCGGCTGTGTGCCGGCAGGGCCGGACACCTTTATGAACGATGTGGTCGGCCTTTCCAGTGGTGACCTGGTCTTCACCCGGATGTTTCACGATGGCGGTCGCCTGGAGCAATTGTTGAGCCTGCTGGGGCGTAATACCGGAGACCTCTGGCGCTGGAGCCGGGAGACCGGCTTGCGGGTGATTCCCGGCACCGAGGCCAATCAGCCCAACGGTATCGAAATCTCCGCTGATGAACAGTACGTATTTGCCAACATGTATTTCACCGGCGAGGTATGGAAGGTCGATGTGGATACCGCCGAGGTGATCGCGACCGCACCGGTTGCCAGCGGCGATAACAGTGCCTGGGGTTCGGACGGCCGGCTGTGGGTCGTTACCCACAGCGACAGCCTGCCCAACCTGCTGTCCTGTTTTGAGCACCAGGCGCAACCCTGCGGTGCGGGGTTTGAAGTGGTGGCGGTGGATCCGGAAACCATGGCCCATGAGCCGGTGTTCTCCCATCGCGGTGCCCCGATGGGGGCGGCCACCATCGCGGTGCCGCAGAATGGCCGGGTTTACCTGGGCTCTTTTGTCGGTGACAGGATGATTTCTGTCCCGGATTTCGGCCTGGCCAGATAGTCGTAGATATTCATTTCGTGCCGGTTTATGCTGCCCTCGCATACGCGTTTAAACAAGGTGATTTCATGTTTCGATTTGTAGCATTGCTGGTCGCCGGGCTGGCCTTTTTCAGCCTCGGTGCCCAGGCCCAGCAGCCCCTGAAGCTAATGGCCAATACCTCGCCGCCCTATGCGGATGCCCGCTTGCCGCAACGCGGCCTGGCGCTGGAACTGGTCGAGCATGTGTTCTCCTCAACGTCGGTGAAACCAGAGATTTCAATAGAGAACTGGTCGCGTGCAGTGGAGGGGGCGAAGCTCGGTGTTTACAAGAGGCTCGCCGCCGTCTGGTATTCGGAGGAACGTGCCCAGGACCTGTTATTCAGCGAACCCTACCTGAGCAGCAAGCTGATCATCCTCAAACGGCGCAACGAACCACGCAACTTCACCGACCTGCGCCAGCTGTCCGGCGCCCGCCTGGGGGTGAGAACCGATTACGCCTACGGGGTAGACCTGGCGGCGATTCCCCGGCTGACCCTGGTGGAGGAAAACCACCTGATCCAGAACCTGCTCAACCTGCTCAGCGGCAAGGTGGACTTTGTGATCGGTGACAGGCGCACCATCATCTACCAGTTGAACGAGTACCTGAAAGACAGGCTGAACCAGTTCTCGGTGACCGGCATCCAGCTGCAGCCGGTGGCGCGCCACGTGGCCATCAGCCGCAGCCTGGCGGGGCATGAAGATATCATTGCCGAGTTCAATGCCGCCCTGGCCAGGGCTGAGTCAGACGGCAGCCACCAGGCCATTATTGACAAGTGGGACCAGCGCTACGTCGGGGTACAGCCGGCAAGCCGGAACTGACGATTGGGCCAGCGCCCTCGTGGCGGGCTGTTAGCGTCCGCCGCAGCCGCGCCAGTGGATTGTTTGGCGGCGAGGTCAGGCAGCTGAAAGGTAGTGGACACTGAACAGCCGATCAGGGTCCAGCCAGCTCTGGCGCAGGGCCAGCCCGGCAAGACCCGCGAGGGCTGCGAACCCTTCTATCGTGTATTTGTAGGAGTTCTCTGTGTGGATGGTCTCACCGGCACTGAGTTCGATGTAACTGCCATTGCAGCGCACCCGCTGGTCTTTCTTACTCACCAGGTGCATTTCAATACGCTGGACCTTTACGTTGTAGAACGCGCAATGGCTGAAATTGTTGCGGTCGAACGCTGCATCCAGTTCCCGGTTCAGTCGCGTTAACAGGTTGAGGTTAAAATCCGCCGTGACCCCGCTGGTATCATTGTAGGCTGAGTTCAATCGCTCTCGGGACTTGTGCAGGTCTACCCCGACCACTATGCCACCGTCTTCGCCGATGACCCGGCGCACCCGTTGCAGGAAGTTTCTCGCATCCTCCGGCGTCAGGTTGCCAATGGTGGAGCCGGGGTAGAACACCACCCGTTTCCCCGGTGGCAGGTGTTTGAGGAAAGACCAGTCACAGTTGAAGTCGGCACAGATCGCCCTGATCGGTAACCAGGGATAATCGGTACCGAGCTGCAGGGCGGTTTCCCGCAGGAACTCCGCGGAGATATCCAGGGGTACATACGCAGCAGGTCGCAGCGCCTCCAGCAATAACCGGATTTTCTCGCAGCTACCACTGCCTGGCTCGATGAGCACGCAGTCAGTACCGCAGTGAGCACTGATGTCATCCCGGTGTTCTTCGAGAATGGCCACCTCGGTGCGGGTGGGGTAGTACTCGGGCAGGCGGGTGATCTCCTCGAATAACTGCGAGCCGCGCTCGTCATAAAACCACTTTGGACTGATGCGCTTTTGCGCTTGTAGCAGGCCCTCCAATAATTCCTTTCTGCCATCTCCCGCACTGGGATGGGCGTTGTAGAAATGGACATTGGCGGGATCACCTTGCGGTGAGGACCTGCCCTGGCGGCTAATGGTCATGGATTATCCCGTTGACAGTGACTTTGCCAGGCGGATGCCGCTGAACTGCCAGCGATCCGGTGGGTAGAAGAAATTGCGATAACTGGGTCGCACATGATCTGCCGCAGATACGCACGAACCGCCGCGCAGTACCCATTGGTTACTCATGAATTTGCCGTTGTACTCCCCGATCGCATCGGAACTCGGGTTGAAACCTGGATAGGGACTGTAGGCGCTCTGGGTCCATTGCCAGCAGTGTCCGTAGAGTTGTTGCATGCCACGGTCGCCAGTGGCTGGCGGAGGATGCAGGTGACCGTCGTCGATACCCTCGCTCGCACCGGGCTCGAAGCTGGCTGCCAGTTCCCATTCCTGTTCGGTAGGTAATCGAGCGCCGGCCCAGCGGGCAAAGGCGTCAGCCTCGTAGCCGCTGACATGGGCGACGGGGGCCTGGGCCTCCCTCCGCTGGAGTCCATGGAGGGTGAACTCCCATCCCTCGCCGTCCACCTCGCGCCAGTAATAGGGGGCACGCCAGTGCTCCGCGCAGACCGTAGACCATCCGTCCGCCAGCCAGAACTCGGGGCGCCGGTAACCGCCATCGTCGATAAAGGCCTGGTACTCAGCGTTGGTGACAAGCCTGTTGGCAAGCTGGAATGGCTCAAGATAGGTCTTGTGGCGCGGTAGTTCATTATCGAAACAGAACCCCGGGCCCTGGTGGCCAGTCTCCACCAGGCCCCCGTTGTACTTGTGCCAGGTCACTGGCGCTGCAGTCGAGTGCCGGGGGGCGGGCGCATCCCGATACGCCGGTGCCAGAGGATTGGCCGCCAGGGAATATTTGAGGTCGGTGAAGAACAATTCCTGGTGCTGCCGTTCATGTTCTATCCCCAGGCGGATCCGTCTGCTGACTTCTGCGTGATTCGGTTCCTGCTCGAGCAGCCTGGCAATTCCTGTATCGATGAGGTCGCGGTAGTGTTTGACCTCGGTCACGGTCGGGCGAGATAACAATCCCCTCTGGTCTCGCGGATGTTGGGCGCCAATACCGTTGTAATAGGAGTTGAACAACACTTCGTAGTGAGGGTCGGGGCTCTGATAGTCCCGGAGAAAAGGCTTCAGCAGGAAGGTTTCAAAAAACCAGGTGGTATGGGCAAGGTGCCACTTGGGCGGACTGGTGAAAGGAGCTGCCTGCAGACCATAGTCCTCGGGGTAAAGAGGCTCGCAGAACGCCTCGGACCGGCGTCGAGTGTGCAGGTACAACTCCTGGATGTTGTCGGTCACGCCTGTTTCCCCGGCTGCTTACCTTCAAGCGTAGCAGCTTTTGCGGAAAATATTGTGACGGGCTACAGTCCTGTCGTGGAATGATGGCGCACTGCCAGGATTTTTCCCGAGTGGTCGTCGTATACCCCGGCCCCGGAAGGCGCCTCTTGGGGTCAGGCGCGGCCTCTCACCGGGATGAGAGCGCCGTGAATTTCGCCGGCCTGGGGCGAGGCCAGAAAGCACATCACCTCTGCCAGTCCGCTGGGTGTAACCCAGGTACTGAAATCAGCGTCGGGCATGCCCTGGCGGTTGGCCTCGGTGTCGATAATGCTCGGCAGGACCGCATTGACGTTGATGTTGTCTGCCCTGAGTTCATCGGAAAGGCTCTCGGTCAGTTTCATCACCGATCCCTTGGCACAGCAATAGGCACTCATTGAGCCCTGTCCCTGCAGCGCACCCAGCGCGCCGATGTTGACGATCGCACCGCGATCATTTTTCTGCAGCAGGGGGACGGCGGCCATGGTGGCATTGCGCAGGGTGTCGACGTTGATCTGGAACATGCGCTGCCACTGGTCGGAATCGGGGTCGAAAGCCGTGTCGCCCATGGCAAAGCCCCCCGCGATGTTGAACAATGCATCCACGCGGCCGAGTTTGGCGAAGCACTCGCGTGTGGCTGCCGGGTCCAGCAGGTCCACGCTATAATAGGCGTCCACATTGTCCAGTTGTCCCGTGTCGGCAATGTCCAGGCCTGTTACGTGGGCACCGTATTCACGGGCTTTCGCGGCCGCAGCCTGACCCAGTGAGCCCGCCGCTCCGGTAATTACAACTCGTCGCTTGTTGAGAATCATGGGGTTTTAACCTTTTGCTGGCCGCGTACGGGATAAGTGTACAACAATGGTGATTATATATAGGATTCATAGCGGGTGCCATCATCTATTCCGGGCCAGGCACTGCAGTCACTTTTTGAGGTTAACAGAATGAATATGGACGCAGATGATATCGTAATTGCCGCCGCAGCCCGCACGCCCATGGGAGGGTTCCTGGGAGCCCTGGACTCTGTGGCGGCGCCGGAACTTGGCGCTGTGGCCATCGCCGGGGCGCTGGCGCAGGCGGGCCTGGATGCCTCCGACGTTGACGAGGTGCTGATGGGTAATGTGCTGGCCGCGGGGCTGGGCCAGGCGCCCGCCCGGCAGGCCGCTCTCGGGGCCGGCCTGGGTGAAAGCGTGCCCTGCACCACCATCAGCAAGGTGTGTGGTTCCGGCATGAAAGCGGTGATGTACGCCTGCGACCAGATCCGCGCTGGCAGTGGTGAGATCATGGTTGCCGGCGGAATGGAGAGCATGTCGCGGGCTCCCCACTTGCTGGAGAAAACCCGCGCCGGACTGCGTCTGGGGCACGCCCGGATCAGGGATCACATGTTCGTCGACGGACTGGAGGACGCCTACACCGGACGGGCGATGGGCGAATTTGCCCAGGAGACCGCGGACCTGAAAGGCATTACCCGTGAGGAGATGGATGCCTTTGCCCTGGCCTCCCTGGCCCGTGCGAATGAGGCCATAGAGAACGGTTATTTCTCGGCAGAACTGGTCCCGGTGACGGTAGGCAAAGGCGACCGGGCCCGCGAGGTGAACGTGGATGAACAGCCGGGAGCCGCCAGGCCGGAAAAAATTCCGCATCTGAGGCCCGCTTTCTCGCCCGAGGGTACGATTACCGCGGCGAATTCCAGCTCGATTTCAGACGGGGCGGCGGCACTGCTGGTGACAACGGGGGCCAGGGCCCGAGCCCTGGGTGTTGACCCGCTGGCACGGGTGGCGGGTTACACCAGTCACGCCCAGGCCCCGGGCCTGTTTACCACGGCGCCGATTGCGGGGATCAACAAGCTGCTGGAAAAGACCGGCTGGCGGGTTGAGGACGTCGACCTGTTCGAGATCAACGAGGCCTTCGCCATGGTCACCATGATGGCGATTAATGACCTCGGCCTGGATCATGCCAAGGTCAATATTAACGGTGGCGCCTGTGCGTTGGGGCATCCGCTGGGCGCCTCCGGGGCGCGGATCATCGTCACCCTGCTGCACGCGCTCAAGCGACAGGGTAAAACCCGCGGGGTGGCGAGTCTTTGCATCGGTGGCGGTGAAGCGACCTCTATCGGTCTGGAGGTTTTGTAGGAAACACGATGAATTTTGATCTCACTGAAGAACAAGCGAGTGTGGCGGAAATCGCCCGGCGCTTCGCTGAGACTGAACTGGCGCCGGTTGCCGCGCGCCTGGACCTTGGGGCGGATAAGGAGGCAGACCGGGCAATTTTCCTGAAGAACCTGCAGGGGCTGGCGAATCTGGGTTTCATGGGGATGAACGTGGATGCCGAATACGGTGGCTCCGAGGTTGGGGTTGTGGCTTTCAGTGTGGCCATCACTGAAATCGCCCGGGCCTGTGCTTCAACCGCGGTCACCATGTCGGTCACCAATATGGTCGGCGAAGTTATCCAGGCGATTGGCAACCAGCAGCAGAAGCGGGATTACCTGCCACGGCTGTGCTCCGGGGAGTATCCGGCGGGCGGCTTCTGCCTGTCGGAAGCGGGCGCAGGATCCGACCCTTCAGGGATGAAAACCCGCGCCGTCAGGGACGGTGATGATTGGGTCATCGATGGCACCAAGATGTGGATCAGCAGTGCGGAATACGCCGGCGTTTTCGTGGTCTGGGCCGTCACTGATCCCGATGCACCGCGGGGCAGGGGGATCTCCTGCTTCCTGGTGGAGGGCGATACGCCAGGTATTACCGTGGCCAAAGCAGAACACAAGATGGGGCAGTGCGCATCGGCGACCAACCAGGTGATTTTCGACCAGTGCCGGGTGCCGGGAACGGCCCTCATGGGACAGCTCAACGATGGCTTCCGGATCGCGGTGGCTGAACTGGCGGGCGGCCGGATCGGCATCGGTTCGCTCGCCCTGGGTGTCGGCCTGGCAGCCATGGACTATGCGCGACAATACGCCAGTGAACGGGAACAGTTCGGGACGAGTATCGCCAGTATGCAGGGGCCACAGTGGATGATGGCGGATGCCTATACGCAACTGGAGGCGTCGCGCCTGCTGGTGCTCTTCGCTGCGTTCAACAAGGAAAACCAGCGGCCCTTTTCCAAGCAGGCCTCGATGGCCAAGTTGCACGCATCGGAGACCGCCAACCAGGTGTGCTATACCGCGATACAGTTGGCGGGGGGCATCGGCTATACCCGGGAGGTTCCGCTGGAACGCTATGCGAGGGACGCCCGGGTTACGTCGATTTACGAAGGTACCAGTGAAATCCAGCGGGTGATCATCGCGCGTGAACTGCTGGCTGAAATTGCCTAGCAGGCGCTCCCGGACGATTGCGCTCGTCCGCGCAGCGTTGGCGGCGCGGTAGCGTTTGGAACTCAACTGGCGCGAGACCAATAGCAAGACCAGGGCCAGAGGAGAACAGCGTGGCAGCGAAACAGGATAAAAATCGCCGCAAGCGGGACCCGGAAACGACCCGAACCGCGATTCTGGAGGCGGCCAAAACCGTATTGGCCCGCGACGGCGCCGAGGGTTTGAGTGTATCCACAGTGGCTAAAGTGGCCGGAGTCAATCGCGGGACTGCCTACCAGCACTTCCAGCAGAAAGAAGACCTGGTGCGAGCCACGCTTGATTGGGTGTCCCACCAACTCCTCGATGCGGTCTTTGAGGGTGGCGACCTGGACCGGGCGGTCCCGCAGGACCAGCTCAGGACGGACCGGGATCACATGGATGAGGTGATCGAGCGCATGGCGGGATTCAACCGGCGCCTGGCCGAATACGCGATAGAAAACCCGGATATTGGCCGGGTCTGGTTATACGATGTGCTGTCGCGGGAGAACCCCCAGGAAGACGTTTTTTATCGACGCTTCGAGCAGGCGGTGCAAACACTCGCCGACAGCGATGCCAGTGTCGACGATATCGACGTGGAGGTTCAGTCAGTCATGACGCTCACTGGTTACTTCATGTGGCCTGTCTGGGTACGGGCCCATGCCCGCGGCAAGCGGGCGCGCAAGGAGATGGCAGCGCGTTATGCGATGGAAATGTTGCGAAACTCCATGTACGGGGTGCTGCGGGTCGACACCCACTCTATTCTCAAGGCCTACCTGAAGAGCAATTTGTAAGCCTGCTACTGTCATCTAATCTCTCTCCGGGTAGAAAACGCCCAGGCCCGGTCAGCGCAAGCCGATTGGGAATGCCGTGGGGGCGATGGACTTGCGCCTCACTGAACCCCGAGTCTACACCGACGTATGGCTGGGCACTTGTTTCTCCAGTAAAAGCAGGTCCTCAGGGAACTGGACCCACCTGTACTTCGATTTTGTCCAGGCACTGGCCGCCGGCATCGGGATATCTGGATCGTTGAAGCACCCGGCGGCAATGCCTGTCTGGCCCTGAAAAAGATCGACCCTGAAGAACACGGTCGAGCCACAATCCGGGCAGAAGAAGGTGGTGTTGGTGTTGCCACTTTCCACCCTGAACTGATAACTCTTCGTTTCACCACTTTGCGCTACCACCTGGTTGTCAGGGAAGTACAGGATGGCTGCAAACGGCGAGCCTGTTCTTCGCTGGCAGTTAGTGCAGTTGCAGACGATTGACAGTTCAGGCTTGCCGCTTACGGTGATGCTTACCTTGCCGCACAGGCACTTTGCTTGCTGTTTCATGGCTATCTCCACTGGCTGATAATCAGTTGGCTTTCGCTTTATCGCGCCCTGGCATAGGGGCGCTTCCAAGCAGCGATTTGAAGGGGAACAACTTTGAAACCGAGTTCCGATAGTCAAGATACTGCTGGCCGAAGTGGCGTATCAGGTCGCGCTCTTCGAAGTAGATACCGATAAACACGTAGGCAGTCCAGACCAGGGCCAACACCAGGTGACCCACTGTCATCTGCGGGGTGGACCACATGACCAGCAGAATACCCACATACATGGGGTGTCGAGAATACTTGTACAGCGAGGGCGTCTCGAAGCTGTCCGGGGCAAGCTCCTTTCCGGCAAAGGCGTGCCAGGCTTGAGACAGTCCAAACAGGCGCCAGTGGCTGATCATAAAGGTCGACCACAGCACCAGTCCCGCGCCCAGCAGGAAAATCAGCGTCAGGCTCACAGCCAGCCAGCCCTCAGTCGCCCAGATTACCGATGATTGCGGCTGCCACGCCAGGAACATCCACGCCAGGAGCGCGCAGGTGAATAAAACATAGGTACTGCGCTCGGCACTCTCGGGAATAAACCTCGTGACCACACGCTTGACGCCAGCGCGAGCCATAATGCTGTGCTGGAAGGAAAACACGAGCAGCAAAACAATGTTACCCAGCCATGCGGGAATCGCGGGCAGGGCGAAATAGACAGACCCGGAGTCAACGGTCTTGGCCGTCGATAGAACGGGAATCCATTCTGCTAAAAAACCAGCGCCGAGAAACAGCACCAGGTAATTGAACACCGCCAGAAAGAAAAGATAGGTGATAACGCTGTAGCCAAGTTTGATAAATTTCATGGTGATCTCCGTCGCGGACTTATCCGTTAATAACAAGTTGTTGTGCACGCTCAAAGTCGCTGCCTGCTTCGATGAACCCGATGTGTTCCACAATGGTGGAGTGAACCTGCTCAGGGTGAGTTGAGGGCCCCAGATGTCCCATATCCCTGAGAGTTTGGGTGCTGGCCTGTGGGTATTGTTGGGCGAGAAGTTCCGCCATCCGAATGGCCTGCCGATTGGCCCTGGCCCCAAGCAGAAGCCTGACCGGCCCATTGAACTCAAGCTGTGAAAACGTGTTTGGCGATGTGTTGTGATACGCCTCCAGGAAGTCCTGGTACACAATGGGTGCAAGTCGGGAGAGTTTGCGCTGAATCTCCTCGGGAAGCGTTTGCCAGGTGCCGGGTTCGGCCCAGAAATTGACAAAGGTTTCCATGCCAACGCCCGCTGAGGCTCCCTGCAAAACTTCAGAAACTGCCAGCAGGTCTCCAACTAACTCCAGGTCGTGCATTTGGCCACTGTCCCTGAGCAAAGCCGGTATGACGGGTTCGTAAAAAGTCAGGCTCCTGACCTGTCCGGGCACCGTTTTTACGATCTGCAATGCAACCGATGCCCCGAAAGAGTGGGCGATTAGGTGAACAGGCCTATCCAGCCGGGTCATCGCCTTGACAACCGGTGCGGCACGGGTCTGCAGCGTCGCTGCACGATTCAGGCAGCGCCGGTCCTGTGCCCCGTATCCCCTGAGATCGGGGGCGAGAATAGTGCGCCCCGGCGAAAAGGCGTTAACCAGTGGAGCCCATAAGGCGCCACTGCTGGCTGACCCGTGAATCGCCACGATGGGGCGCGATTCACGGTCTCTCGCGTCGGATTGTCGATGTTGATGCATTAATTTCTCCTCAATTTACCTGGCCGCTCTCCTGGCGTTTGCCTGTAACGTGGGAAAATGAGCCCTCGGGACGGGCCTATTTACCCAAATTTGGAAGCAGGGAACTTGCAGAAATTCCGGGGAAATCTGCAGAAATTGGGGTAACGGTGAAAAAGTGACTACTGATGGCGGAGGGCCCGCCGTGAATTACAGGCCCAGGCGCATCAGTGATGAGGTGATGAGGCTGCGAATATTCCCCTGGCCGAAGGGGAGGGCTTCAAAGAAGTAGTCGCTATCGATGTCTGCGCGGCGATTTTTTCCGCGCTCCATCCATTTCCTGGCTGCCAGCAGGTCGCTATTCATTTCACAGATCGCCGCCGCCAACATATCCATTACCACAATAGCCTCGGGTTGCAGTGCGGCTTTTTCCGCCCAGACCCGGGCATTTTCGAGGTCCTCGTCAGCCAGGTAAGAGAAAGCCTTGATCCCGTAAAAACCGTAGAGGAATGGGTCCAGAGGACTCAGGGAAACGGCATGTTCCGCGTTGTCGTAACCGCGCCGTTCGTTACTCGTCATCAGGGAGGCCAGGCCATGGGCGTAGTAGCCATGGGCATAATTGGGGTTTAGCGACAGTGCGCGTTCCAACCAGGCGATGCTGTGTTCGGTTTCGCCACGTAGCCAGTGGCTGCGGCCCATGACGAAATTGGCCAGGGGATCGAGCCGGTCCAGTTCAATGCTACGCTCGGCACTCTGGACTGCGTTCTGCACCGCCTGGTTGCGGTCGATACCCGCATACATGTTGAAGGCGTTTTGAAATTCGGCCGCGGACAGTCCGGCGTGTGCCCTGGCAAACCGGGGTTCCAGCTGGACCGCGTGTCGAAACAGTGCGGTCGCTTTTTCATTATCTTTGGCTGTAAAACGATACAGGTGGGCGGTGGCCAAATGGTAGGCCTCCCAGGCGTCCAGGTTCTCAGTAGATTTCAATTGCGCCCGTTGCGCTTCGTGTTCTGAAATCTGGATTTCCAGGATAGAGGTTATTCTCCGGGTAATATCAGTCCGTACTTCATTGACCTGGTCCCTGCTCATGGCAATGTGGTCAGCCAGTATGATGGCACCGCTCTGCAGGTCGGTAAGCTCGAAGCTGAAATGTGCCTGTCTTCCCGCAGTATCGACGAAGCCCGACAAGCAGTAGCGCACCGTTGTCAGTGCAAGCAGCCGCTGCAGGTCTTCTTCACTGCTGCTCAGCTTGAAGGCGCTCGACCGGGAGATGACCTTGAGCCAGCGCAAGCGTGACAAGCCGGTAATTATATCGTGCGCAAGTCCCTGTGGAAGTATCGAGGGCGCGCTGTTGCCGGTTTGGGAAAAAGGCAGAACCAGGATAGACGGCCTTTCGTCATCGACGCGCTCAGTAGCGTGAGCGCCGGGACCCGCCAACCGAAAATTCCCACCGGGTGACGCTGTGACATTCACCTCAGCAATAAAGCGGAAGCCAACCCCGTGTACCGTCTTGATAACACGTTGCGCTCGACCGTCATCGCCTATCGCCTGGCGGGCACTTTTGATGCGGCTGGATATCGCGGCATCGGACATGATGCGTCCATTCCAGATCGCATCGATCAAATCCTGTTTGGTCACCACACGGTGACGGTTATCGATCAGGGTTTGTAGCACGGCGAAAACCTGGGGTTCGACCTCGACAGGCTTGTTATCCTCCAATAACAGATAGTTATCGGTATCGAGTCTGTAGTTGCCAAATGATGCGATCATGAGAGGTGTGAAGCTTTTGCCGGCTTTTTATCGCTCGTGGCAGTTTTACATGTATCGGGCCGGAGCGCTATCCCTGCATCAGTGCAATGCTCTCCCTGTCAGGGTTCGGCCGGAACAGGAGATGGCCATCGGGGGCGTCCAGCGTTTGGGGTGAACCCGGACACCGAGTTTGCAGATTCGTGCCACGCTAGCATCTCCATTTCCGACTGAAAGGAGGAATGCCACATGATCGAGAGTCTCAATGAAGGAAGTGCAAACTTCCACTTCAAGGCTCTCGGTCTGTATTCGGGTGCCTGATACTCCACATGAAGTAGAGAGAAGCGACTATTGCCATGAAGAGCATCACAGTAATGAGCCAGGTCGCTCCAACACTGTTGTCTACCTGCCGATCCGGGTTTAGTCGTTTTGCTTCCATTGCGAATTCCAGTGCCCGGCTCCACCAGGCGAAAAACCACACTGAAATAATTGTTGTCGCGCAGACATAAAGAACGGTCACGATCATAACCTGGGTGCGGGTGAGTTTATCGCCGACGAGGTAAGCAATAATCAAGTATCCCGTCAGAACCGAGAGATAAAGGCCCAGCGCCGTCTGGCTATTGCCGAGAAACAGGCCCCATGCCTCAACCAGTTCAGCTTCCGTCATCCTTAGTCTCCCAAAAAACGACTATTTTTTGCCAGATGTAGTGATACTTCTTCCTTGAGCTAGTCAATCAGTCCTTCCAGTCCATGCAGACTGAGCTGGTAGAGCCGTTCCTTTTTCAATCGCTCCGCGTTAGCGAGCAATGTTGCAAGTTCGTCCTTTACATGAATGAAGTGGCCGCTGAGCTTGCCGTATTTGCCTGTCACCAGCTCACAGGCCAAACCTGCGACATCTTCCGGACGCTGAAAGTCATCCTCAGGAATGTCATTGATAAAAGGTAAATCGCGCGTCATGTCGGTTAAAACGAGACCGGGACTTATACAGAATACCTGTACACCCTGGTCGGCAACTTCCACCGCGAGGCAGTCAGTAAAGCGCGCTAACGCGGCCTTACTGGTTCCATAGGCGGTAGCCATGGGAGACGGGCGAATAGAGAGGTAACTGCCAACATTGATAATAATGCCCTCGCCGCGTTCGATCATTCCCGGCAGAACCGCCTTGGTATACAGCATGGGGCCACGCACATTGGTTTCCTGTACCCGCCACCAATCGTCAGCATCCATGTCTATCAATAATTGTGGCCCGTCGGTTCCGCCACCAATACCGGCGTTGTTAATCAGTACCTCGATGGGACCAATGTCGGTAGTCACCTCATCAATGACTGACTGGCTGTGGGCGGCATCGGTGACATCGGCCAGAATGGCAATGCCCCCGGGCAACTCCCTGGCGACCTCCCTGAGTTTTTGCTCGTTGCGGCCCGTGACCGCGACACGGTTACCCAGGCCCGCCAGTGCAATCGCCATCGCCCGGCCAATACCCCGGGTACCGCCGGTGACAAGTATGTTTTTTGTGTTCATGCCGTATCACCTCATTGAACGTCAGTCCTGGAGTATAGAACAGGTAGGTATTGAAGCCAGAAGGTTACAGAGAAGTCACCCCGCCTAGAACTGGCTGGCGGGCAGGTGCACGACAAGACCGTCCAGTTCATCACTGAGGGTAATCTGGCAGCTCAGGCGGCTGGTTTCCCTGGGTTCCATGACGAAATCGAGCATTTCGGATTCGACCTCATCGGCGACGCCGGTTTTTTCCATCCAGGCTTCATCCACGTAGCAGTGGCAGGTCGCGCAACTGCGGGCCCCACCGCATTCGGCCAGAATGCCCGGGACACCATTACCGATGGCCGCACGCATGACGGTCGTGCCGGCAGTCACGTGTACTTCGTGTTCGGCCTGGTCGTGGGTGATGAATGTCACAAGGGGCATTGGAGGTATTCCTTCAGTCGTTTTCCAGGGTCAGTTGGCAAAAGCTTGCTGTGCTTCCACGTTGTCGTCCGCCAGCGATTCAGAATTCGCGTTCTGTCCGGCAGGCAGGGCCTTGCGCGCCCGCTTGCGATAGGTAATGGTGCCGCCCTGGCGCAGGCTTGTGACGAGTTGCGCGGCGGCATGGCTGGCGCCGACAATAACAGTGTGTTCTGTGGCCATCCGACATGTTTCCTGGTTTTCAGGTAAACAACGATGTTGACTGACAATAACCTACCCGTCAATGTATTGACTGCCGGTATTGTTGTGACTGGCGGGTAACGAACAGGAGATGGGTGATGGAGGCAGGGTTGCGTGCAGATGAACGGCTGGAGTCGGAGGTCACCGGGCTACTCGCGGCCATGACCGTGGCTGAAAAGTTGTCGTTGCTGGCGGGCAAGAGCTTCTGGCAGACCCAGGGGATTTCGCGGCTGGGACTGGCACCGATGAAGCTGACCGATGGACCCCGGGGGATCGGTTTGCACTCCGGTTTTCGGCGTTGTACCGCGTTCCCCACTGGCATCGCACTGGCCGCCAGCTGGAACCCGGAGCTGGCGCGGGAGTTTGGTGAAGCCCTGGCCCTGGAGGCGCGCTCGGTCGGCGCCCAGGTGGTGCTGGGGCCGGCGGTGAATATCTGCCGCACCCCGCTCAACGGGCGCACGTTCGAATACTTTACCGAAGACCCCCACCTCAACAGTCGCCTGGCGGTGGCCGCGATCAGGGGAATCCAGGCCACCGGTGTCGCCGCCTGTGTCAAGCATTACGCGGCCAACAACCAGGAAACATACCGCATGAAAACCAGCGCCGAGGTCAGTGAGCGGGCCCTGCGCGAGATCTACCTGCCGGTATTCGAAGCTGCCGTGCGAGAGGCAGACGTGTGGTCGATCATGGCGGCCTACAATGCGGTCAACGGTGTCGCGGCCTGCGAGAGCGCGGACCTGCTGCAGGACCGCCTGCGGGACGAATACGGTTTCAGCGGCTTCGTGGTATCGGACTGGTTCGCCGGCAAGCGCACCAGCAGCGGCGCGGCCTGCCTGAAGGCGGGACTGAACCTGGAAATGCCCGGCAAGGGTATCCGCATGCGCCAACGGAACCTGCAACGGGAGTTCGATGCCGGTGCCTTCAGCGAGGCGGAACTGGACGCCAATCTTCGCAACCTGCTGCGGGTGTGGCTGCACACTCGCCCGGCCCAGGGCCATCCGACCGGCCGGCGCAATACGCCGGAGCACCAGAAGCTGGCGCGACGGATGGCGGAACAGGGGATGACCCTGCTGAAGAATGACGGGGGGGTGCTGCCCCTGGACCGGACCCGGGTTCGCCGCCTGGCAATACTGGGCAAGCGGGCGCGCAAGCGCACGTGCCTGCCGCTGTACGGTGGCAGTGCGGGCGTGTGGTCGCCCTATGAGGTCACGCCTTTGCAGGGTATTCGCGATTTCCTCGGCGATACCTGCGACATTGTCGACGACCCGGCCGCCGCCGACGCCGCCATCGTCGTGGTGGGGCTGGGCCATCGACTCGGCGGCGACAGCGAGGTAAAGGACCGACCGCACATGGATCTGCCGCCGGAGCAGGATGCGCTGGTTCGGAAGACCCTGGCGACAAATCCCAACACTGTCGTGGTGGTGGTCAGCGGCAGCCCGCTGGCCATGCCCTGGGCGGACGATGTGCCCGCCATACTGATGGCCTGGTACCCGGGAATGGAAGGTGGTCGGGCCATTGCCGATACCCTGTTCGGCGAGGTCAATCCCGCGGGCAAGCTGCCGGTGACTTTCCCCCGGAGGCTCGCGGACAGCCCTGCCCACAGCGATCCCCGGCGCTTTCCCGGCAGCAGCGAGCAGGTACATTACGACGAGGACGTCTTCGTGGGCTATCGCCATTTTGACCGGGAGGCGATCGAACCCCTGTTTCCCTTCGGCCACGGGCTGTCCTACACGCAGTTCAGCTACTCCGCTCTCAGGATTGGCGGGTGGACGTCCGACGGGGAACTGGAGCTTTCCTGCGATATTCACAACAGCGGTAGCCGTGATGGCTGTGACATCGTGCAGGTCTATGTTGGCTGCGCCAACCCGCAATTGCCAAGGCCACCGAGGGAGCTGAAGGGCTTTCAACGGGTGGTGCTTGCTGCCGGGGAGTCGCGGCGCATAACGATAACCCTGCCGGCAAAGGCCCTGGCCTACTGGTGCCCCGAGCGCAATAACTGGCATATTGACAACGGTGAGTATCAGATCGCCGTCGGCGCTTCCAGCAGGGACCTGCGACTGACCGGTTCGGTGGCCTACCCGGGCTAACCAGTCGCAAGCGGCGGGGACGCCGCTTATCCCGCTTCTCCTGGAAGAAGCAAGCGATGATGTCATAGGCGTCCCGGGCCTCGGGAAAGTCCGGCTGGTAGAAGTAACAGTGGCTCATATCCTCGGCTTTTGTATTCGCGCCGCCTCAAGTCGCATGCGCTTGCAGCTGCCCCGGCTGTCGTCGATAGCCGTGAACTCCCCGTCGATGGAGTCGTAAGGCCCTGGTTGACGTCTCCTGCGGGAACCCCGCTGCCCGGGAGTACGGGTGAACCCGTAGCCACCGGCGCTGATGAGCAACAGGGTAATAATCAGGATTATCCATCTGGACATCGCTACAATACCCGGATGACAGGTCCAATGAAGGAAAACCGGTGTCTGGAAATTATCCCGGCTCGATACCTGAAAAGGTAACGACGCTTCATTGTCCAGGCGTCGACATTCACGCCTCGCAGCGCGGGGAGCGGCCGGACGCGGTGTTTCTGCACGGTTTCAGTGGCAGTCTGCAGGTCTGGGACCCGCTCTGGGACGAACTTGATGGAGATGTCATCGCATTGCGTTATGACCTGCGCGACTTCGGGGCGTCCCGCGCCCACGATGAGCGGGAGTTCAGCCACAGTGAAGACCTGCTGGCGGTACTGGACAACTGTGCCCCGGGACCTGTGGACCTGGTGGGCGTTTCCATGGGGGGCGCAGTGGCGTTGAATTTTGCGCTCGATCATCCGCAGCGGGTGCGACGACTGGTGCTGATCAGCCCGGCGATTACTGGCTGGGAGTGGTCCGACGACTGGCGCGCGCTGTGGCGGCCGATTATCGAACAGGCCCGCGCCGGTAACATGGACCGGGCGCGCCAGCTCTGGTGGCAACACCCCCTGTTCGAAACCACCCGCAGTTCCAACGCTGGTCCCGCCCTGCGCGCGAGCATTGACCGCTTCGCCGGTCGGCAGTGGCTGGCGGATCACCAGTTGCCGGACCATCCCGACCTGGACCGGGTGCACGGCCTGGCTGTGCCCACCCTGCTACTGACGGGTGAGCGGGACTTCAGCGATTTTCTGCGGATTGCCGACCTGCTTGCGGGGGCCGCGCCGGACCTGCGTCGCCTCACCTTCCCGGCCGCGGGCCACCTGTTGCAGATGGAGCAACCGCGGGCCGTGGCTGGTGAGTTGCGGGCGTTTTGGTCCGGCTAAGATCGAGCCGTTATTCATCGGAGGGGTCGGTGACAAACAGCTTGCGCACCGCAGGCAGCCAGTCCCGCAGTCCTCACCGTGGTTGCTATCGCCCCATGCGGGTCCGCTGTCTTTCTCGCTACCGGGCCCTGGTGAACGTCGCTTGCAGTCGAATTCGCTGACCGTGCGCTTCCAGCGTTGCCATGCGTGCCAATCTGAATCATCCCTCTGTCTTTGCGTTTCCCGGAGGCTGATGATATTCCGCAGGCGCAGGTTCTGCCGCCCCGGTTGCACGACCCGGTATTTTTGTCGGCCGTATCAGGAAGGTCGCCAGCGCGGGCAGCAGCCACAGCGCCCCTACCATGTTCCACAGAAACATGAAGGTGAGCAGCATGCCCATATCGGCCTGGTATTTGATGGGTGAAAGAATCCATGTCACCACCCCGATGCCCAGCGCAAACCCGGTGAAGGCGACGGCTCTTCCCGTGGTAGTCAGTGCCAGATAATAGGCTTCACGCATGGGCAGGCCCCGTCTGAGATAAAAGCTCAGGCGGCTGAATATATAAATTCCGTAGTCCACGCCGACGCCGACACCGAGAGCGACCACCGGCAGCGTCGCTACCTTGATACCGATGTCGAGTTGGGCCATCAGGGCCTGGCATAGCGCCGAGGTCATGCCCAGCGGCAGGATAATGCAGATAACGGCGACCAGGCTGCGGAAACTGAGAAATACCAGTGCCGCGACCACCGTGTAGACGAGGGTGAGTATTTGCGACTGGGCCACCGCAATTTCCTCGTTGGTCGCCGCCTCTACGCCGGCGTTGCCCGCCGCCAGCGCAAAGTGAATCTGGTCGTTGCCGAACCTTTGCTGGAAGGACTGCACTTCGTCGGTGATTCTCTCCAGGGTTTCTGCCTTGTGATCGTCCAGGAACAGAACCACCATGGCAAGGCTGCAGTCGAGGTTCATGAGGCTCCGAGGTACATTGGCCAGCCCACCGTCTATCACGCGTTGCCTGCGCGACAGGGTTTCCCACCTGGCATTGCCTTCATTCAACGCAGTCGCTGTCATGCGTACCACGTCTGCCGGGGAAATCACCGACTGGACCCCCGGTACGTTCTCCATATACCAGTCGAACTTATCGATCAGGCGGATATTGCGGTACAGCCCGCAGGCTTGTAATGGCGTTTCCACCATGACCACGAGGATGTCAGAACTCACCGCGTAATTACTGGTGATGAACGAGTTATCGAGATTGTAGCGAGAGTCCGGTCGCAGCTCCGGAGCCCCGGAATCCAGGTCGCCGATCTGCATTTTCTGGCCACCCCATATACCGACCCCGTAGCCCGCCAGCCCGACGAGCAGTGAGATGGCGGCGACTTTGGGTGTGGCACACAGGGAAACCAGTGACCACAGTTTGTGGCGACGGTTCGGGTCCACCTTCATGTGTTTGACCCCGGCCTTGCTCATGCTGGTATAGGAAATGATGACGGGCAAAAGCACCAGGTTGGTGAGTATGATTGACGCGACACCGATACTGGCGGCTATACCCAGTTCCTGAATCACACCGATGTCGATGACCAGCAGGGTAATAAACCCGATACCGTCAGAAATGAGTGCGGTCATACCCGCGATATAAAGCCCCCTGAATGCGAGACGAGTGGCAATCAGGCGGTGGCCCCGGTCACCCAGTTGCAGGGCTACTGCATTGATAACCTGCACCCCGTGGCTGACGCCGATGGCCAGCACCAGAAAGGGCACCAGGATGGAATAGGCATTGAGGCCGTACCCAGCGAGGCGCAGTAGTCCCAACTGCCAGATAACAGCGAGTATCGAGCAGAATAGCGGAACAAACGTCGCCCGAAGGTCGCGAGTGTAGACGTAAAGCAGCACAAAGGTGATCAGCAGGGTCACCGCTGCGAAGATGAATATCGCCCCGATGCCCTCCAGCAGGTCACCGATTAACTTGGGAAACCCGATAATGTGAATGCTGATGTTCTCGCTTTCATAGCTCTGCCTGACCAGCTTTTCGAGGTTGCGCGAGAATTCCAGGTAGTTCAGCTGTTCGCCGGTGGTGGGATCGGTATCGTA
Organism: Seongchinamella unica; assembly: GCF_004354085.1. Lineage (GTDB taxonomy): Bacteria > Pseudomonadota > Gammaproteobacteria > Pseudomonadales > Halieaceae > Halioglobus > Halioglobus unicus. The sequence goes on from NZ_SMSE01000002.1 coordinate 165,261, forward strand.
GATGGGTACTTCGATTATCGTCGACTTGAAGTCGTTGGCGACCATCGAGCCGATGATCCCCGACCGATTGAGATTCAGGCGCAACTGCTCCAGCGACTCTTTCGATCCATCGTAGTCCGGGGGGATCACAGAACCCATATCGAAGCCGTCCTCGGTCACCATGGTCCAGCGCACGTCAGGACTCCAGATGCTTTTCAGACCGTTTTTGTCGACTCCGGGGATATAGAAAATCTCGTCGGAAATCTGGCTCAGAGTAGCGAGATACTCATCATTGAAAATATCGCCCTCACGCACTGCGACCGATACTTTAAGGCTGACCCCTGCGGCACGCAGGTCGCGCATGTGCTCGTTCATTTTCTGGATGAAGGGGTGGGTCTGGGGCACCAGCTTGGCAAAGCTGGCGTCGGGCTTGATCTGGTAGGCCTGGTAGGCGAGGAACAGTGTCGCCAGGGTGAACAACAGCAGCACCAAAGGCCGGTGGCCGAAGATGAGGCGTTCCGGCAGTCGAGCGGTTTTCAGGGCATCGTATTTGAATTCAGCGTGTTCCATGGTTGCTACCTTGCGGACTCGTCATCAATGACAAAATTGATGCTGCCGCCGCGTCCCACGGCGGTAAAAGCCGCCGAACCCGTTGGCGCAACCCCGTAAAGATCACGGTTGCTGCCGAGTTCCAGTGAGATAAATGTGTCGCCATCATCCCTGCTGGCGACGGCTGTGCCATTGAGTCCTACCATTACCAGTGCGCCGTTTGCGGTGGCGACCGCGCCAAACAGGCTCGAGGCTGTGCCGGAATCCAGTTCCTCCCAGGTCGCGCCCCGATCGCGCGACCGGTAAATGGTGCCCAACAGTCCGTAGGCGAATACGCTATCGGTCGCCGGGTTGACCACGACGCCAAAGAAACTTCCGTCGTAGCCTGTCTCGATGGCCTCCCAGGTCTTGCCGCTGCAGGTGGAACGAAAGATGTAGCCCCACTCTGAGGCGATAAACAAGCCCCCTGCTGAGTCAGCAGTGATTCCGTTCAGGTGTAACTCCTCGTCATTGTTCACCGCGTAACTGTAGTCTTCCCATTGTCGGCCATCCGTTGAGGTGGAGAGCAAAACGCCGAAGCCACCGGACGCCCAACCCCGCTTGCCGCAGAACCCGATAGCCATCAGCGGTGGCGCATACACGGGGTCGCTCATGGCCTGCTGCGCCCGTTCTAGGGCGTACTCGGCGTCTTCCAGGTCAGGCTCCAGGGTGGCGACCCTGTCATCGGATGCAACTTCCAGCTTCGCCCGCAATTCCCTCAGGGTTTGCTGGCTGCGGCTCACCCGGTCCTTGTTGATGTTCAGCTGATCGCTGACGCCGTCGCGCTGCAACTCCCAACTGGCCCCGCCGTCGCTGCTGAACAGAATGTTTCCGTCATGGCCCACGGCCCAGCCGTTTTTTGCGTCTCGAAACAGCACCCGGGTCAGCATGACGGACGTGGGTACCCTGGCCTGGGTCCAACTATCGCCGGCATTGTCGGAATAGAGAATGTGACCGCGCTCGCCCACGGCTACAAGACGCTCGCCGGCCGCTGCGACGTCCAGCAGCAGCGATTTGCTGGCGCCGGGCATCATCATGGCAGGGTCGGTCTCTACGCCCCAGACGGGCATTATCAGCAGATTCGCGAACCAGAACCCGGTCAGCAGCTGAGTGAGGGATCGACGCAATCGTCGGGTACGGCCGTTATTTCTCTGTGGCATATCTGTAAATGTAATTATTTTTCGTCGATTCAAGGGTGAAGAACTACCGTGCAGTGTAATCGTACCGGGCTACATATGGTATTGCTTCAAATCAATCCTTCCGGATTGCTCAGGAACTGTTGTATCAGCGTTTTACTTGTTAATGAATATGCCGATCCGCCGGTTCGCAAGGCGTTAAGTCTTCTGGCTTGGTGGTCGTGACGACAGGGCGAATACCGCGATATCTGCAACAAACTGCAGAGCGCTTGCTATCAGGTTTGGCTCGCGTTCTTGGCATTCCCGTAGCGCTGTATCCTGTAACATCCAACTCCGGATTTGCTCAATTACCGATGGTGAGCTACCGGGACTTGCGGTGCTATCCATCCTGGCAGAATGTCAGGCCGTGATCATTGGCCATAGCGTTGCTTCACCTGGCCTGGAACGACAACCTGGAGACGCGCAGTCCGGTTCCAGCATTGTTTATGTGCCGGTGATGGGCGTGAAAATGATAGTATCTTCTGCAGGTTAACCGATTCGGGACATGCGCCTGGCCGATGGCATTCCGCTTTTTTGAACAGCTTATCGATCCGTTTCCGCCTCCTGTGCCGGGGCGATCGCCGCAGTCCGTCTACCGTTTCTGTCGCCACCACGCCAGGGGGCTGGAACCCTTTCTGCTGGCGATGGCGCTGCTCAGTACGGCCATTGCGATCGTCGAAGTTTACCTGTTCGAGCTGATGGGACGGCTGGTTGACCTGCTGTCAGTCAGTAGCCCCCGGGAATTTCTCCCGGGCCCCGGGGGCGACCTGTTGTGGCTGGCTCTGGGGGTTATTGTTGCCTACCCCATTCTGGTGGGAATCTCTTCCCTGCTGTTGCACCAGACCCTGATGGGCAACTTCCCGATGATCGTGCGCTGGATGACCCATCGTTACCTGTTGCGCCAGAGCCTGAGCTTTTTCCAGGATGAGTTTGCCGGGCGCATTGCCACCCGGGTGATGCAGACTTCACTGGCCGTGCGCTCGACAGTGATCAAGCTGCTGGACATCATGGTGTATGTCTCGGTGTACTTTTTCTCGGTGCTGGTTTTGCTGGGCACCATCGACCTGCGGCTGATGCTGCCCATGCTGTTCTGGCTGGGCTGCTACATCGGCCTGCTTTACGTCCTGCTGCCCAGGTTGCAACGCATCTCTGAGCGCCAGGCGGATGCGCGGGCGACGATGACCGGGCGCATCGCTGACAGCTACACCAACATATCCACGGTCAAACTCTTCTCCCACGCCCGCCGGGAGTCGGCCTACGCCAGGGAAGGGATGGAAGCGTTCCTGGGTACGGTCCATCCCCAGATGCGTCTGGTCACCTGGATGGAAACCGGGGTGGCGATTAACAATACCATTATGCTGGTGGCCGTGGGCCTTAGCGCGCTTTTCCTGTGGTTTCAGGCCAACATCACTCCGGGAGAAATTGCCGCAGCCATTGCCCTGTGCCTGCGACTCAATGGTATCAGCGAGTGGATTATGTGGGAGGTTTCCGACCTGTTCGAAAACGTCGGTACGGTCAAGGACGGCGCTGGCGCCATATCACGTCATATCGCTGTGGAGGACGCCGAGGACGCCAGCGAACTGGACGCCAGGCAGGGGGGGATCAGCTTCCAGCATCTGGGTTTTGCCTACGGCGAGGGCAAGCCGGTGTTCGATGATCTCAACCTGGAGATCCAGCCCGGGGAGAAAGTCGGCGTTATTGGCCGCTCCGGCGCCGGCAAGTCCACTCTGGTGAATCTGTTGCTGCGCTTTTACGACCTGGACAGCGGCAGTATCCAGGTGGATGGGCAGGACATCCGCAAGGTCACCCAGGAGAGCCTGCGTGCCAACATCGGCATGGTGACCCAGGACACCTCGCTGCTGCACCGCTCAGTGCGGGACAACATTCTTTACGGTCGCCAGGACGCCACTGAGGAGCAATTGATGGCCGCGATCGACAAGGCCCGGGCCCGGGAATTTATCGAGGAGCTCGAAGATCAGTCAGGGCGACGCGGGCTGGACGCGCGGGTGGGCGAGCGGGGGGTCAAACTCAGCGGTGGCCAGCGCCAGCGGATTGCCATTGCCCGGGTGATTCTGAAGGATGCTCCCATCCTGGTGCTGGATGAAGCCACCTCGGCGCTGGATTCCGAAGTCGAACTGGCGATCCAGGACAGCCTCTACCAGTTGATGGAAGGCAAGACGGTCATTGCCATTGCGCATCGCCTGTCAACCATTGCCGCGCTGGACCGGCTGGTGGTGCTGGATGAGGGGCGTATTGTGGAGTCGGGTACCCATACCGAACTGCTGGCGCAGGGCGGCATCTACAAACGGCTTTGGGACTACCAGTCAGGCGGGTTCCTGGCACCGGAGTATTGAGTTTGCGCGGCCTATCGGGCGAGCAATAGCCGCGGTCACACGCCGGCTCAGCTCTGGCAACGCCTGTCTCCGCAGCAACAGGCCGGTGTGACTGCCAGAGCGATGCGCGATAGTTAGTCACATGTTCCGCTTGCCACGCCGGGGGCGGTCCAGCCGTCGTTGCCTACGTCGATGAACAACGGGTTGGTAAAGGCGAAGGCAGGCGTTCCCGCCTCGCCGAGATTGCCGTCGATAAGGTCGTCCAGACTCGTGTTGCCCTTTCTGGCCAGGCTGGCCGGGAGAATCGGGAACAAGGGCTCCGAAACGCCGTCACTGCCCCGGGCCATGGCCACGACCCAGGCGTCTTCGGCCAGGTTCGCCAGGGTGACCGTCACGCTGATACTGGTGCGCGAAGCGCCCGGGACAGAGGCGTTAACCACGACCTTTTCGGAAACCCAGCCGTCGTCCCCCGCGGAAATACGAAGGTCCGGACAGACCCGATACCGGGCGGCAGCATCGACCGCCGATGTGCGCTCGGGTTGGTTGTTGATATAGAACTCGATGGCATCCACCGCTGCCCACTCGGGCGTCGCCACCGTGGCGACAAGTTCGACGTCGCTACCGGGGTCCACGGAGAGCGTGGTACTGGCTTCGGTTTGCAACCCCGCTTGTTGGGCCTGCTCCTGGTAAACCCCCTCAGCCCGCAACAGCAGGAATGGCGCGTTGCTGCCTATCGCCTTGCCGGCCTGTACCGCCGCTGCAAGCTGCTCTGCAGCGGCAGACAGGTCCGCAGCGCTGTCGAGGTCGCTGGCGACCAGTGTCCTGGCCGAGGTGCGGGTAAATCGTCGATCGTGGGTATCGGAGTTGGCGATGCCGGTCCGCACCAGCCCCTGGTTGATCAGGTTGAACCAGTCGCCGGCGTTCTCACCGAGAAATTCGTTGAGTATTGCGCCGCGCCCGTTGGTGCCAATCCAGACCTCCAGCGCATCAAACCCGGCATCGAAGGCATTGACCAGCGTCGGGTCTAACCTTTTCGCCGCCAGTTCCGCGCTGGATGCTGGTGGGGTTTTGCCGGTGTCGATAGCCAGTCCGGAGGCGCCGAAATGGGAACCGATATGATTGATCTGCACCAGGTTGTCCATGGGGTCATCGAGCAAGCCCGAAATAATTGCCTTCGGCGCGAGGTTGTAATTGCCATAGGCGGGGAAATCTTCCCCGGGAGGCGCAGCACCTGCCCAGTCGAAAGCGCCGCCGCTGATACTTTCCGGGTCAACGGTCACCGGCCAGCTGTTGAAGTGACCGTAGTCAAACGTGGTGGTTTCGCTACTGGCGGCCACGCCAATGAGATCTTCCACGCCCATGGCCTGCAGGGTCGGCAGAAAATCAGCGCGCACGCCGTGGTCCGAGGGCGTAAAAAAGTCCATGCCTTCGGCCAGCATGACGGCAACCCGCTCTTCCCGGGTGACCTCCGAGTCTGGGCTGTCAATGGCGTGCACGTGAAAGTCGCTGTGTACAAAGCCATCGGTCTCAACCACCTGTACGATTTCCGCCTGGACGGTGGTCACTTGGCCGGGCAATATGCTCACGTTCTGCCTGAACGCCGAGTACCTCGGGCCGCGCGAGACAACAACCTGGTAGTCACCCGGTTCAACTGGCAGTCGTTCACCCGTGCCCGTGCGGTCGATGAAGAAGGCCTGGGCTACACCGTAGGGCAGGCTGTCTGCCCCGGGATCGCCGAACACACCCGCGGTAAAACCGTTGATAAAATTGATGGCGGTCGGGCTGGGATCGAAACCCACCAACTGTACCTTGGCGGGCCCCGGGCCGATTTCGTCGATCACGGTGACATCGAGGTAGCCCGGCTCTGGCAGCGCAAAGTCACGGGTGAGCGCGGTGTCCACGCTTACCGTGAGCGAGGAGGGAGTATCGCCGGGGAACGGGTAACCCTCACTATTGACCCTGATTTCATACTCTCCAGGCGGCAGGGTGAGGCGGTACTCACCGGCTGCGTTGGTCCTGCTGTGGTTGACCATGAACAGGGAGGGAGGGTCGGTGCTGTCGTCCAGCACCTGGTAAACAGCCACCTGGGCTCCTTCCAGCGGCTCGCCCGCGCTACTCACCACGCCGCTGACCTCGCCCGTTGCAAATCCGAAAATCTCGTCCCGAATGGCTGCAATGCTGGCCACGCTGCCGTCACCCACGGCGAAGTAGCGGCGTAGAACGAGCTCACCATCAGCGGGAATGGTGTAGTTCGGGCCGACCACCCCGAGGATGAGAGGCAGTACCGATTCGCCGTAAACCGCGATATTGATGCCGACTGTGGAAAAGCTGGAGGAACGTTGCTCCCCGTGAATCAGTCCGTAGGAAACGCCGGCGGCACCATCGACGCCGCTGTAGGCCACAAAGTTGCATTGATCACACAGGCCGTCTTCCCGTGACTCGCAGCTGACGTAGGTTTTGGTGGGGCAGGCGTTGGTAAAGGCAGGTTCGCCAAAACCGGCGTGGGGCTGGAAAAATTCCACCTGGCCGGAACCGTTCATGTACTCGGTCATATAGACCGGGAGGTCTTCGGCGCCCTGGTTGGTAAACGTGGTATCGATCACCACATGGCGGGCATCGGACTCGAGGCGATAGCAAGTCTCGATGTCTACAGGGAGGTCACGATCATCGGCGCTGGGGGGCAGTGGCACACCGAACTCGATGATGGCGGAACTGGGGTTGGCCAGTTCCAGCAGATCATCGGGCCCGGTTGCGCAAATTGTCGCCGCCTGGCCGTCACTGCCGTCGCGTTCGATGCGCACATCCGTGTAGTTGGCCGTGTTTTCAATATTCAGCCCGAGAACAAACTCTTCCATGTGGTCCGGTAGCAGGGTACCGCTGGCACTCTTGCGGCTGACATCAATAATGTTGCCGCCAAAGGTGCCAATGCTGAGCCACTGGCGACCTGGCTGCTGGATAATGACCCGCAGGTTCTCGTTTTCCAGTACGAAATCTCCCGACCTGCCGCGAGCCAGAGGACCCGACAACAGGTCTGCATCGCTGGCGACCCGGGCTGAAACGGTCGACGGGGACGGAACCGGCGGTGGCGGTTGGGGATGGCGATCACGGCTGGAGTCGTGACAGGAGGAAAGGGCCAGCATCGCCATAAAAAGTATTGCTGGCCCGACTATCGCTATTTGAAATCGGGGGCGCATCGGTAATCTCCAGTCTGGACCTGGATGGGGTGTTATCAGGTTATGCCGGTTTAGCTTACTGACTCATAAGGGCGAGCGCTACCACTTGAGCTGACAGGGATTCCGCTGAGGCCGGGGGCCATCGGCGTGGCCCAGTTCCTCCCGCTCCGGTTTGCCCGGCTGATCCAAGTGTCTATACTGCACATTGGTTTCACAATCCTGCAACACAAATCCTGGAGGGAACGATGAAAACCACGATGACAGCACTGCTGGCTGCTCTTTGCCTGTCCCTGACCGCGTTCGCCGAGGACGACAGTCACATGGAGAAGGCAAAGGAAGCGACCGGTGAGGCGTGGGAGAGCACCAAAGAAGCGTCCGGCGAGGCCTGGGAGGCGACCAAGGAAGGCACTGAAAAAGCCTGGGACGCTACCAAGGAAACCAGCGGAGAAGCCTGGGAGGCGACCAAGGAAGGCAGTGAAAAAGCCTGGGAGGCAACCAAGGAGGGGAGTGAAAAGGCCTGGGAAGCAACCAGGGAAGGCAGCGAAAAAGCCTGGGAGGCGACCAAGGAGGTTGTGGATCCCGAGTAATCGAGGCGTCAATACGCTGGTGCAGCTCGCCCTGACCAGCCGGTCCACGATGCACTGGCGCCCAAACCGTGGCCAGGACATTGTTGCCAGCTACAGGATCGGCGAAGATCGCATGGTATTTATCCTGCCGGCAGGCACAAAAGAGATACGCCAAACTCACGATAGCCTGTAAATGACTGCCGGCTATCGCCGGCAGCGGTCAGCGCGCAATAATGTCTTCGGCCAGTTTGCCGATGCCTGCAACCGGGTCCCGGCCCAGGGCGAACAGGGGCACGATCAATCGCGATACCCCGAGGTCCTCAAAGGCCTGTACCGCTTCCCGGCCACCCTTGTTGGTCCACATGGAAGTGATCTCAATACTTGCATAGTCGCGACCGGCAGCCTCGCAGGCCGCTTTCAGCGGATCCAGCATGGGTGCCAGGCCCTCCGCGTCGTTGGTCGGCGCGAACCAGCCGTCGCCCAGCCTGGCAATGCGTTCGAAGGCTTTGCCTTTGGAACCGCCCACAATGATGGGGACACCGCCTGCCTGCACCGGCAGGGGGTAGCTCTGGAAACCGGACCAGTTCAGAAACTCGCTCTGGTGCTCAACCACCTCGCCGGACCAGACTTTGCGCATGGCGGTCACGTAGTCGTCGTAGCGGGCACCGCGGCGCTCAAAGGGAACACCCATGGCGTCGAATTCCTCTTTCAGCCAGCCAATGCCGGCCCCCAGCATGAAACGTCCCCCCGAGAGCACGTCGAGGCTGGCGGCCTGCTTTGCCAGCAGCAGGGGGTTGGACTGGGAGAGAATGTTGACGCCGGTGCCCAGGCGCACGGTTTTGGTATGGGCTGCCACCGCGGTCAGGGCGATCAGCGGGTCCAGGAAGGGGTTGTCCGAGCCGCCGCCCATCTTGCCGTCCCTGCTGTAAGGGTACCTGGACTCGTACTCCACCGGCACCATGACATGCTCGAAGGTCCACAGGGACTCGAAGCCCAGTGACTCGGCGTACTGGGCCAGGCCCACCAGTTTGTCCAGGGACTCCATGCCAACGTTGATCGGTATCAGGCCCAGTTTCATGATGATGCTCCTGTTGCTGGTTATCCGCCAGAGACGCGGTTTCCGGTCGAGGTGGGGTATCATGCTATGCCGACGTGCGGAAATAAACCGCTGTCTACCAGGAGCCTTGTCGTTGCAAAAGTCAGTCAGACACATCGTGGATTTTGATCGGCCTGTCCGCCCCCACAGCGACAGCATGAAATGGAACCGCTACGCAGGCAGCGGGCCGGAAGTGCTGCCCGCCTGGGTGGCAGACATGGATTTTCTGACCCCTGCGCCGGTCCGGGATGCGGTGCAACAGCGCTTGCAGGGCGCGCCACTGGGTTACGCCGAAGCCCCCCAGGCATTGTTGGAGGTGTTCCGCGCACGTATGCAGCGACTGTACGGCTGGCAGGTCGAGCAGGAGTGGGTTGTTGTTATCCCCGGTGTGGTGCCGGGATTATTCGGTGCGGTACGCACAGCGGGTAATGCCGGTGACGCAGTCATTACCCAAACGCCGAACTACCATCATTTTTTTGGTGCGGCGGAATTCTCCGCCCAGCAGCTGTTGCCGCTGCCGAATCATCTGCAGGGCGGCCGCTGGGAAATGGACTTTGACCAGCTGCCGCAGCTGGCGGGGCAGGGCGCCCGCAGCTTTTTATTGTGTAACCCCCACAACCCGCTGGGGCGTGTGTTGACCCGGCGAGAGCTATCGCAGGTGGCGGAGTTCTGTTTACAACAGAACCTGCTGATCTGCTCCGATGAAATCCACGCGGAACTTATCCTCGATGAGGACAAGCAACACATACCGCTGGCGAGCCTCGCGCCCGAGGTGGCGGCGAAAACCATTACCCTGGTGTCCCCGAGCAAGGCCTTCAACCTCCCGGGCATTGGCGCCTTTGCCCTGGCGGTCATTCCCGACGCGTCGATTCGCGGAACCTTTGCCCAGCGTATTTACGGGCTTGCCGCCCATCCCGGCGCCCTGTCCTACGCCGCGGCCCTGGCGGCCTGGCGCGATTGCGATGACTGGCTGGGCCAGTTGCTGCAGTACCTGCGCGGCAATCGTGATGTACTGGAGCAGCGCATTGGCGCCATGACGGGTATCTCCATGGCCCATGTCGAGGCGACCTATCTGGCCTGGCTGGATGTGTCAGCGCTGGAACTGGAAAACCCGTTCCAGCATTTCCTTGCCCACGGGGTTGCCCTCTCAGATGGAACACCGATGGGCGACCGTAACTTCCTGCGCCTCAATTTTGGCACCACGCGAGCCAACCTGGAGCAGATTCTCTCGCGGATGGAGCGGGCCCTGGGTGCCGGCTAGCGCGTGGTCCGGGCCCTGCAGCCAGTAACTACTTGGGTGGCATGCGAATGCCGCCGTCCAGGCGAATCACCTCGGCGTTCAGATAGGGATTGGTGATGCACTCCATGACCGCGAAAGCGAGTTCCTCGCCGGTGCCGAGGCGCTTGGGAAACAATACCGACTGGCCCAGGTGTGCTTTGAAGGCCTCGGCGTGCTCTCCTTCACCGTAAATGGGTGTATCAATCAGGCCGGGAGCAATGGTGTTCACCCGCACACCGACCGCACTCAGGTCGCGGGCCACAGGCAGGGTCATGCCCACCACCCCACCCTTGGACGCAGAGTACGCGGCCTGGCCGATCTGCCCGTCAAATGCCGCTGCGGACGCCATATTGACAATGGCACCACGACAGCCGTCCTCGTCCAGCGGCGCCTGCTTGGCCATGGCGGCGGCAGCGCGGCTTAGCACGTTGAAGGTACCAATCAGGTTGACGTTAATCACGAAGCTGAACTTGTCCAGGTCCAGTGGAACATTGCTGCGATCGATCGTGCGTCCGGGAGCGCCCAGGCCGGCGGAGTTTACGCAGGCGCGCAGCGGGGCAAGCGCCACCGCAGCTGCGACTGCGGCATCGGCGTCTTCAGTTTTGGTGACATCACAGCGGACAAAAACACCGCCAATCTCATCGGCGATCTGCTTGCCTTTTTCCTCGTTGAGATCGGCGATGACCACCCTGGAACCAGCCGCTGCCAGTTGGCGGGCGGTGGCTTCGCCGATACCTGAGGCGCCGCCGGTAACGATAGATGAACTGTTTTCCAGGTTCATGCGTGGCATTGTTGTTTTCCTTTTTGATGGGCTTTACAAACGGTTAGGCATGGTCGACCAGGGCTTGCGGAGTGTCAACAAGGTGCCGGTTCAAACTGTGTTACCAAGGTGTCACCACATGAGGTCATCGGGTATTTCGTAGTCCTTGTACCAGTCCTTCTCTTCCTCGTTGAGCTCCGGTTCACTGGAGTCGGTGCAGTCGATGACCCGGCTGCTGTCCCGCTCGGCAATTTTCTCTGCCACCGGCCAGGGCACAATCTCGTATTTATCGCCCTGTTTGACGATAGCGAGTCTTCCCGCAGACAGTTGCTTCTGTTCCATGGGGGACACGTAGACTTTCTTGACCTTCTTGCCATCGGTGAAGTTAAAGCCTATGTCACCCTTACCGGTGGCCAGCTTGTTGGTTTCAATCAGCTGTTTGATCTGCGCGTTGATCGCCTTGCGCTCGGCCTTGCTGTTCCTGGCCTGGTTGAGTGCCCGATCGCGCTCGGCCTTTTCCGCCAGAGCCTGGCGCGCCGCTGCCTTGGCCTCGTTCACCAGTTCTACCCCGGAGCTGCGAGCCACCCGGGCCTGTTTGCGTTTTTCCTTTTCCATCTGCCGGGCCTTCTTTTCGTCGGTGAGCCCCGCTTTCAGCAGCTGATCCTTCAGTGAACCGACCATGTGATCCTCCTCTGCTGCGCCGGCGGTTCCGGCGCTTTTCATGCCGAGCATTAAGATATTTCCGCGAGCGGCTGTCAATTCCATGTTCTGTCCACCCGTCGCGGTGCAGCTTGCTCACGGTAGATTCCAATTTGGAACAATAGTATGGTGCCGGGTGTTGTACCGTTTATTGCCAGAAGAGAACAAGAACGATGATTAAAGTCCACGGTGTTTCAGCATCTCCCTTTGTGCGCAAGGTCCTGGCCGTTATGGCTATCAAGGACCTGCCTTTCGAACACATTCCACAAATGCCCTTTACCGACGACGCGGAGTTTCGCAGGATCAGCCCGCTGGGTAAGGTACCGGCGCTGGAGGATGGTGACCTGGTGGTCAACGACTCCAAGGTGATTTGCCAGTACCTTGAGGATGCCTACCCACAACCGCCGGTATACCCGACAGACTACCGGGAGAAGTCCAGGGCCCGTTGGTACGAGGAACTTGGGGGGACCCGGGTCGCGGAGTTTGCCGCGGGCATCTTCTTCCAACGATTCCTGCGGCCAGTGATGCTCAAGCAGGAGACCGATGAGGCACTGGTGGAAAGCCTGATCAACGACAAGTTGCCGCCGATGCTTGACTACCTGGAGTCACAGGTACCGGTGGACGGTTTTATGTTCGGTGATCTCGGTGTCGCCGACATTGCCCTGGCCAGTCCCTTTGTCAATGCCAGCTATGCTGGTTATAAAGTCGATGCCGAGCGCTGGCCCGGGTTTGCCGGTTTTTATCGTCGCGTTGTCGAGCATCCGGTTATGGCGCCCTTGCTGGCGGCCGATATAAAAGCGCTTGGGCTTTCGCGCTGAGGCCCTGCCCCGGCATGGCAGTAAGGACCGACTCAGTAGGCGCAACCGCTCGTCGGTAGCCCCGGCTGGGAAGAAATGCTCGAAGACAACAGGCTCGCCATGTATGCCGATGCCGGCTGAGTGGGCGTCCCGCTATCGTTCCGGATAGCTGGAAAAAACCTGCCTAACCTTGCTTTCCGGTTTTTACTTTCGGCTTTGCCGCCGGCTTGCTTTGGGCGTTGGCGGCGGTTTTTGCCCTGGCCGGCGCTGTTGCCCTGGTTTTCGCCTTCGCCCCGGCGCCGGTTTTGGGTTTCGCTTTAGCCTTAGCCTTAGCCTTAGCCTTAGCCTTAGCCTTAGCCTTAGCCTTAGCCTTGGTTTTGGTTTTGGGCCTGGTGTTGGCTTTCGCTTGAGTCCGGCCACGGCTCGTGCCGGCGCCGGTGGCATGTTTTTTCGCTGGCTTTGCCTTGATGCCAGCCGCATCCTCCAGCTCTTGCAGCGACTCTTCCATGTAATCGATCATTCGCTGAATATGGGGCAGTGAGCGACGGCAGGCAATGATGCCGAAATCGACGCTCTCGGCGTAGGTTACCAGGGTGATGTTCATGGCCATGCCGTCAGTGACAATCGACAGAGGATAGGATCCGTCCAGGCGGGCACCATTCCAGTACATGGTCTCGCGGATACCGGGCACATTGGAAATCGCCACATTATAGGGGGGCAGCTTGGACATCATGCCCAGCGGTGCGAGGATGGCAGCGGGGCTTTGCACGATCAGGAAGAACAGCTCTATTTCCCTGGGAGTCATTTCGGCGTAAAAGTCCTTGCTCACCTGTACCGAAGCCTTGATCCGCTCGAACCGCTCGATGGGATCATCGATGTTGGTTGCCAGGTCGGCGCTGATGGCAGCCACGGCGTTGCCTGAATCCACGTCTCCCGGCTGGCGCAGGGAAACCGGCACCATCGCTTTCAGAGGCGCTTGCGGCAGTTCTGCATGTACCTGCAGGTAGGTACGCAGGGCGCCTGAGCACATGGCCAGCACGGCGTCATTAAAGGTGCCGTCAAAGGCTTTGGCAACGGCCTTGATGCGCGCGAATGGCCAGGACTGGGCAACAAAGCGCCGCGCCCCGTCAATGGGCGCGTTCAGCGCGCTGCGCGGGACCCTCATGTGGGGCAGGGCCATGCCATTACCGCGGCCGACCAGGGTTCCGGCAAAGGTTTTCACCGCATTAAAGACGTGGGCGCCGCTGTCGATACTCAGTTTGAACATATCCGAGACGGAGCGCAGTTCAGAGGTGGTGTGCTCGGGTCTCTTTCCCATTTTGAGCCCCGCCTTGTACTGTTCCCACAGGTGCAGGGACAGGGGCGACTCTTCCAGCACGTGGTTCGGGTCGGCCGAAAGCATGACCCTGGAAACGTGGATCGAGCGTGCGCCGTCAACAGCAGCGTGGTGAGTCTTGTTGTACACAGCGAACTGCCGGTTGGGCAGGCCCTCGATCAGGTGCATTTCCCACAGAGGCCGGCTTCTTTCCAGCAGGGTTCCGTGCAGGCGGGAGACAAGGGTGAACAGTTCCCGGTAGCGTCCCGGAGCCGGCAGGGCGGAATGGCGGATATGGTAGTCCAGGTCCAGGGCAGGGTCAGGTTCCCAGTAGGTGTTGCCGACCAGGCCCAGGGGGCCGGTTTTGAGCCGGTCGCCGAAGGGAGGCAGCATGGTGTCGACGTTGCGCATACTGTCGGCAAGGCCGTGCAGGAACTCCTTCTCGTTGGCCCCGGGGGGCAGGGTATACAGGCTGACGCCGCCGACATGCATGGGCGTTTCCCGGTTTTCGCTCAACAGGAAAGCCTTGTCGACCATGTTCAATTTTTTCATTATTGTTCTCCCTCCATCACACGCAGTCTAGCCTGAAAGCCGACGTTTTGCCCGGCTATTAATGGGGCATGAAGCGAAAAATGTTCGTTGAGTTCCCGTTGGCTGCGATGCTATCGTCCTCCGCCAGCAGGTTAACAACGACAAGCATAAGTAACAGGAGTGGAATATGCCTACCCATCTTTTCGATCTCAGCGGCAAGATAGCACTGGTGACTGGCGCCAGCCGGGGCATTGGTGAAGAAATTGCCAAATTGCTGGCGGAGCAGGGTGCCCATGTGATTGTTTCCAGTCGCAAGATCGACGACTGCCAGGCGGTGGCTGACGCTATCACTGCCGCGGGAAACAGCGCCGAGGCATTTGCCTGCCACGTGGGTAATATGGAGGATATCACCGCTATATTTGCCCATATCGCGAGCACCCACGGCAAGCTCGATATCCTGGTGAATAACGCCGCCACCAACCCCTATTTCGGCCATATACTCGATACCGATCTGGGTGCCTACAACAAGACCGTTGACGTGAATATTCGTGGATACTTTTTCATGTCTATCGAGGCGGGCAAGATGATGCGCGAGCAGGGGGGCGGTAGCATTGTCAACACCGCTTCTGTCAACGCATTGCAGCCGGGCCCCATGCAGGGTATTTACTCCATTTCCAAGGCAGCCGTTGTCAATATGACGAAAAGTTTTGCCAAGGAGTGTGGGCCACTGGGTATCCGGGTCAATGCCTTGCTGCCCGGTTTGACCAAGACCAAATTTGCCGGCGCACTGTTCAGTAACGACGATATCTACCAGGCCGCGATCCAGGGCATTCCGCTGGGGCGGCATGCGGAGCCCCGGGAAATGGCCGGTACGGTTTTGTACCTGGTCTCCGACGCCAGCAGCTACACTAACGGGGAATGCATCGTCGTTGACGGCGGTCTCACGATTTAAATCAGCCGCCGGGGGCTCAGTCGACCAGACCCTGGTCCGCGAGGTCTTTCATAAAAGAAGCAATGAAGGCGCTGCGCATGGCCGCGACATCGCTGCCGTCCTCCATGCCTGAATTAACCTGCCAGAGCCGCTTTTCAGAACTGATCTCATAGAGCTTGGCGGTCAGGTGGACGGACTTGTGCTCGGCCCAGAAATCTGCGGACTGGCCCACCTGGTACGGTACACCGTAAACCCGGCCGCTACCGTAGTAATCCCGGCCGTAAATCGGGGCCCAGGCGTAATACTTGCGTCCGGGATGCAGTACCGCAGTTTCATCGCGTCCGGCAAACAGGGTGATCAGCACGGTATCCACCTCCGCCTCGGCCGCCATCGTGATGACATCCTCCCGGGTGATGTCGGTGCCACCCTTCAGGGGATAGCTCGCTACTGCATGCACGCCATGTTTTATCAGCGCCCCGGTAAACTCCTCCTCAAAAGCACGCCGGCCTTCGGCATTGTTGGCCATGGCGAGCACCAGTACACCCTGCAGGTCCCGGGTGTGGATTTCCTGGTTCACCCAGGATTTTTCGACGGTAGCGCTATTGCTGCAGCCGAACAGCAGGGCAAGAAAAAACGTGAGTGAGACGGTTGTCGCTCTGATGGGGACTCCTTCGGAGGCAGGCGAGGTCATGGGCTGTCCACTTTACGGCAATCCGGCCGTTTGGCAACCGTCGTCCAGCCAGGCCGCGTAACCGGACTGGTAGCTCGGATAAAGCAGTTGATAGCCTGATGACCTCAGTGCAGTATTTTTACACCGCTTGTGACTGATCGCCGTATCGGTGCCAGGCACCTGTGGGAGCGGTGTGATTCCCAGCCGCTGCGCCAGCCACGCCTCCACTTCATGGGCCGGGCAGGGACAGTCATCCACGCCGTTATAAATTGTCTCCAGCGGCTTTCCCGACTGCTCCCGGAACAGCAGGTGGGCCAAAAATCCGGCGCAGTCATCACGGTGGATTCGATTGGTATAGCGCACCGGCGTGGCCGGGCTTATCAGACCCTGCCTGATCTTTTTCACCAGCCTGCCTTCGGTAGCACCGTAAATGCCACCGCAACGGACGATAGTGGCCGGATGGCTTGCGTTCAGCAACTGTTGTTCAGCGTCGATGATGGCAACAGCGCGTCGGTCCGTGGTGCTCAGCGGTGCTGATTCGTCGATCCAGGCACCTGCCGTTTCTGCGTACACGCGGGTGCTGGACACCATGAAGCTGCGTCTGGGCCGGTGTGTGCCCAGGCCGTCCAGCAGGTTTTGCGTGGCGTCGGCGAACCCCCGCTGGTAGCCGTCAATATCCCTCGATACGGGGGTCAGTGTGGTTAGCACGTAGTCGGGCGCCAGCGCCTCTGCGAACCCCAGGCTGCCCGCCACAGTGTAGTCTCCCGGGTGCCAGATAACTCCGCTGTCATCTGCATCCGGGTGTCTGCGCAGGGCATGAATTTCCCAGTCCGACTCCAGCAGAAGCGGCGCAAGCCGGTGACCAATATCGCCGAAGCCGATAATCAGCAGGCGTGGATCAGGCATGACGGGAACCGATGCAGGCCAGTACCAGCGCCCAGAACTCGGCGAAGTCATTGACGACCACGTCGGGCTTGTAGGGATAGTGCTCGTTACCCGGGAAGATAGTGTTCAGCCACGGCAGGTCCCATTGGGCGCCATTGAAAAAAACGCTCGTTGCGCCGGCGTTTTTAGCCGCAATCGTATCGGTGGTGGAGTCTCCCACGTACCAGATGGTCCCATCCATTTCGTATCCCAGGTCTTCCACCGCTTTTTGTAACTGGTCCGGGTGCGGCTTTCTTCGCGGCGTGTCGTCGCCGCAGACCGAGGTGTGAAAATAGCCAGACCAGTTTTCGCCATCGACGTTGGACAATTCCTGGAGAAAGAATTCCCGGTCGCGGTTGGTGATAATTCCCAGTGGCATATTCAACGCCACCAGTGCTTCCAGCAGTCTCCTGACCCTGGGCTCGAAGGGAAGGGCTTTGCCGAAGTATTTTCGATAGTGCCGGTTGAAGGCCCTGTGGGCGATGCGCTTGGCCTCGTTGTCCTCGCCAAACAGTACTTCGAATATATCCGTGCGAGAGATTTTGCGGTCGGCCTTGACCCTGGGATGCAGTCGTTGTCGCTCTCGCACATAGTCTACCAGGCGCTGGTCTTCCGGTGACTTGGACGCCTCGGCCTTCACCAGGCGGTCCACCAGTCCCAGTTGGGCCAGTTCCGGCAGCAGGTCGTCTACCGCGTGATACATGGCATCCAGGGTATCCACCAGGGTCGCGTGCCAGTCGAAAAGGATCAATTGCGGCGGCGTCAGGTTGGCCACGGCGGGATGCCAGTCGGGTTCGACGTGGGGTGGTAAGGGTTCGCGCGGAGGCCGCCTTTGCGGTCGCGCCTGTCCGGTGACGCGGTCCGGTGCGGCCCGTGCCAGTGCATCGAGCAACTGTTCAAAATCATCGACCACAGCCTGTGGCCGCCCACCCCGGTTGTCGCCGGCGCTGAAGGTCTGCTTGAGTTCAGGTGGTGACAACAGGCCGGCGTTGTAGAAGACCGGGGTAAGTCCCGCCGCCCCGGCGGTGATCATGTCGGTAACGCTGTCTCCCACGTACCAGACCTCCGGTCCGGGGTCGACGCCGAGTTGTGCGCAGGCGTAGAGCAGCATATCCGGCGCCGGTTTATGGCGTCCTGCCTCGTCGCCACAGCAACTGGTGGCAAACAACGTCGGCCAGGCGCCATCGTCAAGGCGGCAGATTTCGTTGTCAAAAAATTCCCGACTGCGATTGGTGGCAACCCCCAGGGGGATGCCCAGTGTATTCAGGTATCGCAGGTAGTCGGATATGCCTTCCTGGTAGGGATAGACCTCTCCGTAGAACTTGCGATAACTTTCATTGTAGGCGCGGTGCGCGATTGACCGCGCCTCTTCGTCATCGGCAAACAGGGCGTCAAATATCTCCGTTCGGGAAATGCGCCGCTCCGCCAGGACCCTGGGGTGCAGTTTGCGGAAAATCCGGATGTAGCGAATCAGCTTTTCGTCGTCACGGCTGCTTGCTTCCGCTTCGGGTACCAGACGGTCTATCAGTCCCAGTTCTTCCAGTTGCGGCAACATATCCTCGATTGCCTGGTACATTGCATCCAGGGTATTGACCAGGGTACCGTGCCAGTCGAACAGGATGGCGCGGGGAGGGAGGAGTGGCCGGCTAGCTTCCAGTGTTGCCATAGCGCTCGACGAAGGCTGCGCACAGCCTGATTTTTTCCAGCGATTTTGCCAGGTAGCGAGGACCGGACTCGTAGTTGGCAATGACCGGTGAGAAAACTGCCGCCACCGACGCCGCGTCCGCTTCGCTGCAGAAGCTGTCGAAGTATCGGGGAGCCTGCCCCTTCTGCCAGGTGGGGATCCTGGCGATGACAGCGTCGAAATTGTCCTGCATCCACTGCCACATGGCCTGTTGGTGCTCTGGGATATCCATCTGCCCGGAAATGATATAGCCGAATTCGTTGACCGCCACGTCCGGTGACAGGATGGCGGCTCGCAGTTTTGCTGCGACCACCGGGTCCTCGCTGCGCGCCAGGGCCTGGAGGTGTCGCTCCCTCAGGGTCACGTTTTGCTGCTCGAGAAACTGCTTCCATAGCAGGTCGGTAAACGGTTTGCCCAATGTCTCGACACCGGCCAGCAGGGCGATATAGGCATAGTTGGCATCAATACGCTCGGGGTGAATCTGCTCATCGTCGCCGAAACCGGTGTAGCGTTTCGCCAGTCCGGTAAGTTCCTCTAGCAGGGCTTCATCCCTGGCTCTCAGGGCGAGGGTGGACACCATGAACATGCGGTACTGGTTCTGGTCCGGGGTCAGGGCATCCAGTGCATCGAGTTGCGCAAGCCGGGGTCGGTACCACTCGGCGAGCAGGGTGCGCAGTAGCTGTTGTTGTTCCGGCGTGGAACCGTGGTCCAGCAGGGTGTAGATAGTGTCCCGGGGCCGGATGGAGACCCGCCATGAATCAGATCCGGCGATCACCGGCGCGGCTGCGAGAAAGTCATCCATTGTCATGTTGCCAGCGGAGACCGCCGATATCACACTGCCGGCCACCGAAATCTGTTCATGAGTACTGAGCTCGTCAAAGCGTTGCAGTAATGCCTGCCACTGTTCGCCGGGCAGGTTGAAGCGGTAATAGCTGGAGCCGTTGCTGTTGGGCAGCACTGCCTCGGGGCAGCGTTCAGTGATCAGGCTGACGTTCTGGCTGGCACCCTGGGCGATAAAGCATTGTTGTTTGGGACCTGCGTCAGTGAACAGGGTGACGCAGGCCGGTATGGTCCAGCTCTGGTCGGGAGAACCGCGGGACCCCAGCGGTAGATAGCGTTGCTGAGACATGGACAACTGCGGACCATCAATCCCGCAGTCCAGGGCCATGGTGAGCTCGGGTACCCCCGCCTGTTCAATAAAACTGCGGAACGCTTCCTGTAGTACAGCGCCGTCTGCCTGGGGATTTGCCTCGGTGATCGCGGTAATGAAGTCTTTCGCAGTGGTGTTTTTCCAGGCGTATTTTTTCATGTAACGACGGATGCCGCGACGCAGGTTCTCGCGACCGAGAAACTCCTCGAACATGGCCAGTACGCCGCCGCCCTTGGCATAGGTGATTCCATCGTAAGCGGCGCCAATGTCCTCGTGATGGATAATGGGTTCGCGTATGCGCCTGGCGCTGGCCAGGCTGTCTTCGTTCATTGCCCAGGCGGAGCCATTGAACAGCGCGTCCAGGTAGTGACCATCGGGATATAGCTCATCCAGGGTGATGTGGGCATGCCAGGTGGCAAAGGATTCCTTCAACCACAGGTCGTCCCACCATGCCGGTGTGACCAGGTTGCCGAACCACTGATGTGACAGCTCATGAGCGTGAGTGTTGAAATAATTGTACTTATCAAATACTGAAGCGGACTCATCCAGCAGGATCAACTGTTCCCGGTAGGTGATAGCCCCGGCGTTTTCCATGGCGCCACTGGCAAAATCTGGAATAGCGATGACATCCAGTTTGGCGTAGGGGTAGGCCGTATCAAAATAATCCTCCATCGCCGTGAGAATGTCAGCGGTGTGTTCAAGGGCGTAGTGGATCTCCTCGCCTCTCCCGCGGGTGGTGATGCCACGGAGTGGGATCTCCCGTTCCCTGACCGCGGTTTCCGGAATCGACTCCCATTCGACGACGTCAAAGGGACCTACAGCGAATGCCACCAGATAGGAGGGCAGGGGTTTGGTGGTGGCGAAGGTCAGGGTTTTCCAGCCGTCACCTTTGACCTGTTCTGCAATCTGCGGCGTGTTGGCTATACCAATCTGGTCCTCTGGTATGGTCAACTGCACATCAAAGGGGACCTTGAAACCCGGCTGGTCAAAGGCCGGAAATGCCAACCGCGCAGAGGTGGCCTCAAACTGGGTGAACGCATAGGCGAGCTCGCCCTTGTCTACCCGGTACAGTCCTTCAAGCCGGGTATTGAAGGGTGCCCGGTAAGAGAAGGACAGGCTCAGCTCTCCCGCCGGCAACGCCTGCTCGGCAGTCAGGTTCACCACCCCGCCCTCGGTCAGCTGCTTCCAGTCCAGGTTTATCGTCCTGCCGTCGTCCAACAGGGCTTTCGCCTCACTGATCTCAAGGTCCCGCCCATGCAGGTAAAGGGTCCTGGTCGCATGCTGCAGTGAGGCCCTGATTCTCGCCTCTCCGGAGAAGGCCTCCCGCCGCGGGTCGACGGTCAGCTGCAGGCTGTAATTCAGCGGGGCGGCGTTGGCCGGCAACAGGCCATCGGGCACAGGCTCTTCGATCACCCCGCTGGTATGGGCAACCGTCGATACTGCAGCGGGTTGTATGGCCGTCCTGTCGGACTCGTCAACACCGCAGGCGGTAACTGCGAACAGCAACGCGGTGCCGAAAGCGCTCGCCATAGTCTTGATTTGCATGGGGCTATCCCTGGCAGGCTATTTGTTGGTCTTGTAAATGCAGCGCGGGCAAGTCATGGCTTGCCCGCGCTCCGGCGGGAAGAAGTATAGGCCAGTCAGGGACAATTTTCTGCTGTATTTCCCTGCAAACTATCAGGGAATATCTGCCCTGCAGGCCTAGTAGCCCCTGCCGAACACCTGGGTCCAGTAGGTGCCGTAATCGCTGCTGGCGTTGTAGTAGCGAGCCGTACCCATCTCGTCGAAAGATGGGTTCATCAGATTGGCACAGTGCCCGTCGCTGTCGATCCACCCCTGTAACACGGTGCCTACCGAACTGTATCCGGCGGCTATGTTCTCGCCCAGGGCGCTCCAGTTGTAGCCTGCAGCGGTTGCCCTGTTGCCAAGGTCAGATCCATCGGAGCCCGTGTGACTGAAAAAATTATTGTTGGCCATGTCGGCGGAGTGGGCACGGGCGGCAGTCTCCAGCTTGCAGTTCCATGCCAGTGGCGGGGCGGGAGAGAACACGCCGCGTGAGCCACAGTCCCTGGTGCCGGCGCGGAAATCATTGACTGAATCGAGCATCGACTGCGCTTCCGTGGATACCGCGCAGGCGCCAGCGGAACCCCCCGGGCCGCTGTTGTCCACGGGGTCGCAGCTATCGCCAATGCCGTCATTGTCGCGATCTGCCTGGCTGGGGTTATAGTCGTCGGGACAATTGTCGGTTGGCGAGTTTACACCGTCGTTGTCCGGGTCGAGATTATTGAAGCTGTCGCAGGCATCGCCAATGCCGTCGCCGTCACTGTCGGCCTGGGAAGGATTGGATATGCTGGGACAGTTGTCCCCGGCGTTGCTGACGTAACCTTCGGGCTGTTCAATATCGGCGATCGAGTCGGCGGCATCACCAAAGCCGTCGGCATCCGCATCGCGGTAGTAGGTGGTGGTGCTGAACCCTTCGTCGGTCAGGCCGTCACAATCGTTGTCTGTGGCATCGAACTGTTCAGGGGCGCCGGGGAATATGTCGCTGTTGTTATCGTCGCAATCACCGGCCTCGGTCGTGTAACCCGGCAGCGGTTCCAGCGACGACATGCTCCCGGTTTCGACACCGTAACCGTCGCCATCCACGTCGCGGAAATAGGTAAGCAACTGCTCGTCAATGTTTCCGTCGCAGTTATTGTCCCTGTTGTCAGCGACTTCCGGTGCGTCGGGATGTTGCCCGGCATCGTTGTCGTTACAGTCGAGATTATTTCTGACGAAGCCGCCGGGTTTGCGCCGGGACATGCGGGATACCGCGGGATCACCGAAGCCGTCGCCGTCGATATCCCGGTAGTAGGTCTCATCGACGAAGCCCTCATCAATGCGACCGTTGCAGTTGTTGTCCACACCGTCTTCCAGTTCGCTGGTCCATGGGTGGATGTCGGCGCTGTCGTCATTGCAATCGAGGTTATTAATCACGTAGCCGTCAGGTTGGCTGGCGGCAAGGAGCGAGTCATTGGCACTGCCATAGTCATCGCCATCCCGGTCGGCATACCAGGTCCTGGTACTGTTGGCCGGTTCAAACTCGGCAGCGAGCGGTATGTCGCCGTCGAACTGCTGGTACTGCTCGGCAAGTGGCGCTATGGTCGCCAGGCAGACGCTGGTGGGGGAGGGGGTGCACAGGCCGGTCCAGCGCACGAAACGATAGCCCGGTGCGGGGAGGGCGGTAAAGGTGTCAGTGGTCGATTGGGTGATCTCAAAGGCGCATTCAGCCTGGTCACAGTCCAGGCTCCCGGAGCCGGAAATGATCTCGCCCGTGGCGTCCGTGTTGACAATGAGGCGACAACTGGCCAGCAGGATCACGCTCAGGCACAGCCCCATCATTCGCGGAGCCTGCTTTACCTGCCAGTTCTTTTCCTTGCTGGTTATCACCACCAATCTTCCGGACCTGCTTCTCAGTTTCGCCACTATTGAAGTGCAAGACCGGCAGCTGCTCCATTGTTTTTACGACTTTTCTCCAGTTTTCTTCTCGAAACTGTGACCGCAGTGGAAAAAATGAGCAAGATTCGCGACGCCTGACCGGACGATCGCCCGCCGACAGCCCCCACTGCTGGTAATAGCCCGTGCGGCCGACGGCCAGCCTTGCAGCTCGATGCCGAGGTCTGTCAGCCGAGGTAGCCGGAGGTCATTTCCTCGGCGGTCTGCCACAGTTTTTTCGCCATGGCAGTATTGGTCATGTGATGTGGGCCGCTGACGATGACCGGGTTGCAGTCTTCAAAGTAAGCGCCTGATACGCCGGCCAGGGCGGGGTTGGTCGCCACGTAAAGTTGGGTGGCTGACCCCTGGGCAGGAGACTTGGCGATGAGTCCACCCAGCAGTTCAAAGGCACGGCGCACCACCAGCGGCGCGGTGCGCGCGATACTGGTCTTTACCAGTCCGGGGTGGATGGCATTGCTGGTAACGCCGGTGCCTTCCAGTCGCTGGGCCAGTTCCAGTGAGAACAGGGCATTGGCGAGTTTGGAGCGGCCGTAGGCTTCGCTCGCATCAAAGGCTTTTTCCCCCCTCAGGTTGTCGAAGTCGATGCCTTCCGGTGGCGCCTGGCGATAGCCCGAGCGACTGCTGACGTGGACCACCCGCCCCTGTCCACGCGCCATCATCGGCGGTAGCAGGTGATTCAGCAGCACGAAGTGACCCAGGAAGTTGACCATAAACATTTTTTCAATACCGTTGATCAACTGCAGGTCACCAAAGGTGTTGATGCCGGCATTGAGCACCACCATGTCAGGTGTGACACCCAGGGCAGACACTGCCGAGGCGCAGTCCACCGCAGACTGGAAATCCGCGAGTTCCAGCGCCAGTGGTGTGGTTTCGCCGGCTACGCTGGCACAGGCGGTTTCGGCCTTTGCCAGTGTTCGTCCGGTGCCCAGTACATGGGCGCCGCGCAATGCCAGTACGCGCATGGTCTCGAAGCCCAGGCCGGAATTGCAGCCGGTGACCAGTGCCACCTTGCCACTGAGGTCCAGGCCCGCAGTCACTTCCTCCCCGGTGGACTCTGCGCCAAAGTTGCTTACCGGCAGGCTGCGGTCGATACTGACTTGGTAGGTGTCGCCGCCACACGCGGAAAGCGTGCCGGCTGCACCGAGTGCGGCAGTGGAGGCTAACATCTGGCGGCGGGTCATTGGCATGGCGTAGTGCTCCGGTCGCAACTTTCAGGGCATGTTGGTATGGCTGCCGGGACTGCACTGCAGGCTGGCGGCAAGCGCATCCTCATTATAGCGGCGTTACCGTCACTGCCACGCCATTCACTGCAGCGTTGCCGGACAGGGCGTCGAGGTACTGCTCATCGGTGACATCGTTGCAACTGACGCCCGGTCGCCGGCTCGCTTCCGTCAGGCGGACTCCCGGCCGCTGGTGGCCATAGCCATGGGGCAGGCTGACCACGCCCGGCATCATGTCGGCAGAAGCCTCGGCGATTGCTTCCACAGAGCCGACCCGTGAGCTGAGCGCTACCTGGGCGCCCTCCGTGATGTTCAATTGTTCCATGTCGGCAGGGTTCATCATCAGCGTGCAGCGGTCGCGGCCTTTCACCAGCCGGTGATAATTGTGCATCCAGGAATTATTGGAGCGCACGTGGCGCCGGCCTATCAGGCGCAGCGCTTGAGCGCCATCCTGGTCGAACTCCCGGCGCAGGCGCTGCAGGTCGGCCAGTGGCTCGGGGGTATTGCAGCGGATGATTTTGTCCCTGGTGGCCAGGCGTTCCGGCAACTGCGATTGCAAGGGTCCCAGGTCCAGGCCTGAGGGATATTCCCTGAGCATTGCCAGTGACAGGCCCCGTTCGGCCCAGGGACCGTGCCGAAGCCCCATGTCGACGATCTCGGCCGGTGGCGCCGACGGCTGCTCTGGCAGGTCCAGCAGCCGTTCCAGCCGCTTCCCCAACTCGGTGAATATCTCCCAGTCATGCAGGCTGCCCTCGGGTTTATCGAATACCGGCGGGTTGTAACGGGCGGTGTTCCGGATTGCCAGCACATGGAAGGACAAATCGTAATGGTCGTGCTCCAGGGGCGAGGTGGGCGGCAGGATAATGTCTGCGTGGCGTGTGGTTTCGTTGATGTAGGGGTCCAGCGAAACCATGAAATCAAGGGTCGGCAGCGCCTCGTCCAGCCGCCTGCCGTTAGGGGTGGACAGCACCGGGTTGCCAGCCCCGGTAAATAGTACCCTGATCTGCCCGTCACCCGGAGTCATGATCTCCTCGGCCAGCGCGCTGGCAGGTAACTCGCGGTCGAATTCCGGCAGTGAACGCACCCGACTATGGTGCCTGCCGAATCCGCCCGGACCGCTGCTGGCCACGGTGTCCACAGCGGGGGTGGTGAACAGGCTGCCACCGGGCTTGTCCAGATTTCCGGTAGCGATATTGATCAGCTGGCTCAGCCACTGGCACAGGGCGCCATAGGCCTGGGTAGATATCCCCATGCGCCCGTAACAGATGCCCCGCTCGGCCGCGGCCAGCTCCCGGGCTATCTCGCGTGTGCTGTGGGCGCTGATACCGGTATGGGGCTCGGCGTACTCCGGGGTGAAATCGCTAATGCTGGCAGCGACCTCATCGAGGCCATGGGTAAAGGCCGTGAGGTGGCCCGGGTCCACGAGGTCCTCGGCGAACAGGGTATTGAGAATGGCCAGCAGGAACAGGGCATCCGTTCCCGGCCGGATAAAGTGATGCTGGTCCGCCAGTTGCGCGGTCTCGCTGCGGCGCGGGTCTACGACCACCAGTTTGCCACCCCGGGCCCGCAGGGCTTTCAGTCGCTTTTTAACATCGGGTACGGTCCAGATACTGCCGTTGGAGGCCAGGGGGTTGGCTCCCAGCATCAGAAAGTAGTCGGTGTTATCCACGTCGGGGATGGGCAGCAGTAATTTGTGCCCGTAGAGCCACAGGCCCACCAGGTGGTGCGGTAACTGGTCGACGCTGGTGGCTGAAAAACGGTTATTGGTGCGGATGTGCCGGAACAGGTTGCCCTGGTGCGTCAACATGCCGTAGTTGTGTACGCTGGGGTTGCCCAGGTAAACCCCCACCGAGTGCACGCCGTGATCGCCAATGCTTTGGGCCAGTGCCGCGGCGGTGGTATCCAGCGCCTCCTCCCAATCGATCTCCTGCCACCGGGTGCTGCCGTCTTCGGCAACGACTTTCTTGACCGGACTGCGCAGACGGTCGGGGTCCTCGTGAATGTCCCGCAGGGCGACGGCTTTGGGGCAGATATGACCGCGGCTGAGCGGGTCGTTGCTGTCCCCCTTGATGGAGACGATTTCCGCGCCATCGGTTTCGATGACCAGTCCGCAGATTGCCTCGCAAAGGTGACAGGCTCGATAGTGGGTTTGGCTCGACATGGTGGTTCCCAATTCTGATGATTAACTGACGGTTAGCCTGCTTCGGCAATATCCAGCGTGTTCTGCAGCTCGCGCTTGACGAACTTGCCACTGGCGTTGCGGGGCAGGGGCGTATCCAGAATCCAGATGTAGCGTGGAATCTTGAATGCGGCGAGCTTGTCAGCGCAGAAGTCCCGGATCTCCCCCGCGCTCAGTGCCAGCCCTTCAACTGGCACGACCGCCGCCCCCACTTCCTCTCCCAGGCGTTCGTCGGGTACCGAGAATACAGCGGCCTCGGCAACCGCGTCATGCTTGAAAATGGCGACCTCGACTTCGGTACAGTAGATGTTTTCGCCGCCTCGCAGCACCATGTCCTTGGCCCTGTCCACCAGGTGGACGAAATTGTCCTCATCGACGAAACCGATGTCGCCGGTGTGCAGCCAGCCATCGACAATGGTTTCGGCCGTGGCTTCCGGGCGGTTGAGGTAACCCTTGATGATTTGCGGGCCTTTCAGGCAGATCTCCCCGGTTTCCCCCGTGGGCAGTGTGTTGCCCTCGGCGTCGACGGCCTTGACGTCGAATACTGGCAGTATTCGCCCGGCGGCGCTGGGTTTGTCGTTGAGAAAAATCCCCCAACTGCTTGCCGCTATTCCGCAGGTTTCGGTCAGGCCGTAACCCTGGGCTGGCAGGGTGGCCCCACCGCGGCGCATGACCTTCTCTGTCAGGTCGGCATGCACTGGCGCGCCACCGCCTCCCAGTATGCGCAAGGAAGATGTGTCCCGTTGGGCGAACTCCGGGTGGTTGATGATTTCCCGGCTCATAACCGGAACGCCGGAGAAATTGGTGATTTTTTCCTCCTCGATAATACGCAGTGCGTCACCGGCATCCCATTTGTACATGTGCACCAGTTTACCGCCGGTAATGGTGAACACGTGGGCGACGGCATTGTTGGCGGTGACGTGAAACAGCGGGGTGGCGATAATAGCAGCCGGTTGTGGCTGTGACTTGCCGACAGGATTTGTGGGCTCCTTGCCTTCGATCATAGCCTGGGCATTGATCTGGCTGAGGGTGGCAAACAGGGCGCTGAAGACGTTGTTGACGCAGCCCCGGTGGGTCAGTTGCGCGCCCTTGGGCCTACCTGTGGTTCCAGAGGTGTAAAAAATACACGCGTCATCCTCAGGATCGACAGCGACCTCCGGAATGGAGGGCTCTGACTGCAGTACCGCTGACCAGGGCGTTGCCCACTCGGGCACCGTATCGGTTCTTACCGCGACCGCCCGCACCTCGGGCAGCGCCTTGCGAACCTCCGCAAAGCGTTCGAGTCGCTCCCTGTCGCAGATGATCATGCGTACCGCTGAATCCTGCAGGCCATATTCCAGTTCGTCGGCCACCCACCAGGCGTTAATCCCGACACTGACAGCACCGATACTGGCAAGTGCCCAGTAGGTGAGCAACCATTCGGGGTAGTTACGCATGGCGATCGCGACCCGGTCATGCTGGCCGATGCCGTTCGCGGTGAGCCAGCCTGCGATTCTGGCGACCTGCTCGTGGGCCTCCCGGTATGTCCAGCGTTCGTCCTGGTAAATCAGGTAGTCCTTGTCGCCATGGCTGGCCGTGCCCAGCCACATATCCCGCAGCGAAGGCGGTGCCAGCGCCCAGGTTTTCAGGGTCTGGCCGGCGACTTCCGTTTCGCGAATTTCGAACATTTCGCCGGGGGCGGTCATCTGGCTGATGACCTGTGCAAGTTGCTGGTACATGCTGAGGTTCTCTTTACTCATTATGATTCTGCTGAAGAGCATAGGCGACCTTCGACCAGATCGCGAGCGGTATCGATTGTGCAAAACGCCCCCTTTAGTGTCAAAATGGTCCCCACTCCCGTTCTGCCGTCGCCAGCTGTGCCACAGTTCGGGCGCTAACAGCCAGGTGGGACCGATCATAGAGGGGCAGGCCCGTTGGATTCCCTGCGCCGCAACCAGGTTGAGGAAACGTGTATATGGCAGTCGTCACGAAATTGCAGCTGAAGCGCTCGCTGCGCAGCGCCGCTAGCTACCAGGAGTGGCTGGATGCGGCGCAGGCCTACGACCGTTATACCGGTCAGGACCTCTGGCGCAAGAAGGACTACAGCAGCCAGTATGACTATGTCTCCATTCGCATCCGGCTCGACCGCCTGCGCGGGCTCAAAGCCAGGCACGATACCCGTGGCATGCTGTTCACCCTGAACGAGGGAATTCATGGCAACATGGGCGGCATGGGCAGGGCCGGCCTTTACAGCCGCGCCAGGTGCGGCACCAAGCATCTCATCGAGGATTACATCGACGAAATCGTGCACACGCTCGAATACCTGGCCCAGGAGGACAGTTCAGGCATCAGCCCCGAGGAAAAGCTGGACTTTTTCCGGCGCGCAAGCCACTGCTTCGGCCACTCGGCTTTTATGATGAGTGGGTCGGGATCACTGCTGTTTTTCCATGTCGGGGTGGTCAAGGCCCTGGCGGAAGCTGAATTGCTGCCCAGTGTCATGTCCGGATCCAGCGGCGGTGCCATTGTCGGCAGCATGGTGTGCAGTCACCGTGACGAGGATCTTCCCGGCCTGCTGAACTCCGGGTATTTTCTTGACCGGGTGCCCGAGTCCTCAGGCAAGCAGGGGGTTGCCGATGTCGGTGAACTGGAAGAGAGTATTTCCGCCTTTATTCCGGATCTCACTTTTGAACAGGCCTTTGCCCTCACTGGCCGGGCGATGAATGTGTCCATCGCTCCGGCGGAAACCCACCAGACGTCCCGCCTGCTGAACGCCACCACGTCACCGAGCGTGTTGATTCGCAGTGCGGTCATGGCCTCGGCGGCAGTGCCGGGTATTTTCCCGCCGGTAACCCTGCAGGCCCTGGACAGCCATGGTGAACGCAAGAGTTACCTGCCTTCGCGCAAGTGGGTGGACGGCTCAGTCAGCGATGACATGCCCGCCAAGCGTCTGGCGAGACTTTATGGGGTCAATCACTACATCGTCAGCCAGACCAATCCCCATGTGCTGCCTTTTGTCACCGACGGGCATCGTAAAAACACGCCCATGGGCCTGATCGAAAATGCCGCCCGGCGTTCCGCCCGTGAATGGTTCAATGCCATGACCCTGATTCTCGATCGTGCCGACAGGAAAAACGGCACCGTGACCCAGGCTACCAGCCTGATGCGCTCGGTGATCAATCAGGACTATGTTGGCGACATCAACATCCTGCCCGACTACAAGCTATTCAACCCACTGACAATTCTGAATTTCCCCAGTGAAAAGCAGATTGACAAGCTGATTGCGTCTGGCGAGCGCTGCACCTGGCCCAAGCTGGAGATGATCCGCCAGCAGACCCGAATCAGTCGTAAGTTGCGCGACATATTGCAGCGCTATGAGGACGTACCCGTGGTTTAGCCGACACGTCCGGCATACCAATTGGCCGTAAGCGGAGGAAACAGCATGTCAGTACAACATCGGCTTGAACTGGTTGGGGCACCAGCCTCTCCCTACACCCAGAAGATGCTCGCGCTGCTGCGTTATCGCCATATCCCCTATGCGGTAAGTTGGGGGCAGCCAGGCGAATTCTGCGAAAGCCGCGGTATCGCCAAGCCCCGGCCCGTTCTGATGCCCACCTTCCTGCTGGAAGAGGCGGGGGGCGGTGTCGAGGCTGTGTGCGATTCAACGCCCATCATCCGCCGGCTGGAAGATATGTTCACCGGTCGCTCGGTGCTGCCTGCTGACCCGGCACTGGCTTTTGTAGACTATCTCATTGAGGATTTTGCCGACGAGTGGTGTACCCGGTACATGTTCCACTACCGTTGGCATCGGCAGCGCGACGCCGAGAACGCGGGCACCCTGTTGCCACTGGGCATGGACGTTTCCCTGGCCTCAGAGACCCTGCAACAGGCCAGGCGCTTTATCACTGACCGCCAGGTTGGACGGCTGTACGTGGTCGGATCCAGCGACATCACCGCGCCGGTGATCGAAGCCAGCTACCGTCGCTTTCTACAGGCGATGGAAAGTCACCTGCAGAGTCAGCAGTTCATGCTCGGGGCGCGGCCCGGTGCGGGGGACTTCGGCCTGTTCGGCCAGCTCAGTCAACTGGTTGGCTTTGATCCCACCCCGAGGGAAATCGCCCGGGAAGTTGCGCCGCGAGTTGTGGCCTGGGTGGACCTGATGCAGGACCAGAGCGGTCACCAGCCGGATGACAGTCAGTGGCTCCCGCTGCAGGAGCAACCGGCGTCGCTGCGCAGCCTGCTGGTCGAGATCGGCCGGGTATACGCCCCCGCCCAGTTGCTCAATGCCCGCGCCGTTGAGGCAGGTGAAAAGACCTGGGCGGGCGAAATCGATGGCGCCCTGTGGACACAGCAGACCTTTCCTTACCAGGCCAAGTGCCTGAAATGGACCAATGAACGCTACCGGGCACTGGGTGCGGGTGACCGCAGTCGGGTAGATTCCCTGTTGGCGGGAACCGGGGTAGAGAGCATGCTGGTACAATCCTGAGCCTTTACCCGCACCGAGGAATCACTGCATGACCGCACGGCCCGTTTGCAATCGTATTACCGAGATGACCGGCACCGACTACCCGATTATCCAGGCCCCGATGGGCTGGATTGCCCGGGCGCAACTGGCGTCGGCGGTCAGTAACGGCGGTGGCCTGGGTATTATCGAGACCTCCTCCGGCGAGCTCGACAATATCAAGGCGGAAGTCGCCAGAATGCGGGAACTCACTGACAAGCCCTTTGGCATGAATGTGGCGCTGTCTTACGTCAAGGGCAGTAACATCATTGATTTTGTTATTGAGCAGGGCATCAAGTTTGTCACCACATCCTCGGGCAGTCCCGGGGTGTGTACCGAGGCCTTCCAGGCGGCGGGCATCAAGGTGTTTCATGTGGTGCCCACGCTGGATATGGCCCTCAAGGCCATCGACTGCGGTGTCGACGGCCTGATTGTCGAAGGCGGGGAGGGCGGTGGTTTCAAGAACCCGAGCCCGGTCTCGACCATGGTGTTGTTGCCGTTGGTCCGCTCGCGGACAGAGCTACCGATCATTGCCGCTGGCGGTATTTGTGATGGCCCTTCCATGGCGGGAGCTTTCGCCATGGGCGCCGAAGGCGTGCAAATGGGCACCCGTATGCTGTCCAGCGCGGAGTCGCCCGTGCACGACAACTGGAAACAGGCCATGCTTGTCGCACGCGAAACCGATACGGTCTTTCTCAACCAGGCCTCGCGGCCCGCGTTAAGGGCTTTGCGTACCCGGTTGACGGAAGAACTTCAGCCCAAGGGCGCGTTCAATGCGATGGGGTATTTTACCCGTGTGAAAGACCTTTACTTCGGTGGCGATATGGAGGCATCCATCCCCTTGTCTGGTCAGGTGGTGGGCAGGATTGACAGAATCACCCCGGTGGCGGAGGTCCTCCAGGACACGATGGCCGGGTTCTATCAGGTCGTGGGCGAACTTGCCGGGCAGTACGCCCCCGGCCAGGCCTGAGGCGTTCATTTGTCGCCTGACACTGAATCAATACAGCCGCTGATACTGCACGGCTCAAACATTTCCTATTTCACCGGCAAGCTGGAGAACTATTTTCGTCTGCGCGGAATCCCATACCAGCTGTGCAGCATGCAGTTTCCGGCCGATAAAAAGCGCATGGAGCAGGAAGTCGGCTTGATGCAAATGCCGGTTCTGGAGCTGGGTGACGGGCGCTGGATGACCGACAGCACCAGTATTATCCAGTGGTTCGAAGCCGAGTATCCCGGGAACGGACTGGTCCCGGAGAATCCACTGCTGGCCTATTTCTGCCTGCTGATAGAAGACTGGGCCGACGAGTGGTGGTGGCGACCCGCCATGCACTACCGCTGGCATTATGCCGAAGGCGCCATGTTGCAGTCCCGTCACCTGGTAGATGAAACCCTCGCCGGGGTACCGCTGCCCGGCGGGTTAAAACGCTGGTTCATGCGCCATCGCCAGCGCTCGGGCTACACGACCGGCGACGGCATCACGCCGCAGGGTGTCGCCGGGGTGGAAGCCCTGTTCCTGCAACTGCTGGCTCAACTGCAGGCAATTTTCAGCCGCCGGCCGTTTCTGTTGGGGGACCGACCCAGCCTGGCAGATGTGGGACTGTCAGGTCCGTTTTTTCGGCATTTTGCCCTGGACCCGGTGCCCCTGGAAATCATTCGGGTACGGGCTCCGGCCGTGCTCGAGTGGGTTGCCCGCCTGTGGAACACGCGGCTTGCAGAATGTGACGGGGCCTGGCCCCAAAGCCTGCCAGACGACATCGAGCCTCTGCTGGCAGACATTGGAGCGAGCTACCTGCCTTACCTCAATGCCAATGCCCGGGCTGTGGCAGCCGGTCATCGGCGCTTTGATTCCGAAGTCGGCGGGGTCAGCTATAAACGGGCCCGCTGTTCTCGCTACCGGGTCTGGTGTCTGAAGCAATTGCGCTCACACTACAATGCGTTGGGTGAACACGACCGGCGCGCCGGTCGAGAGGTACTCGAACGAACAGGCTGCTGGGAGCCACTATGGCGGGAACGGGACTTGCCCCTGTTGCCGGGGCAGGAACAGGGCCTGCCGTTCCGCGCGTCCACTAAAATGCTGGCGGTGAATGAGTGACATGGCTGGCCGGGAGAAACGAGTATGACTGCAGTAACCGCAACCACCCTTGAAGTTCGCAAAGCCGACTGGTCCGATACCCGCCTGGTCAGCGAGGAACTGCCGGGGGCACTGGCGGAGAACGAAGTGTTGCTCGCCGTAGACCGGCTGGCGTTGACCGCCAACAATATATCCTACGCCGCGGCGGGGGACAGTCTTGGTTACTGGCGTTTTTTCCCGACCGATGAGTCCTGGGGTCGGATACCGGCGATGGGCTGGGCAGACGTTGTTGCCTCCAGCCATCCGCAGATTTCCGAGGGTGAACGGGTCTGGGGTTTCCTGCCAATGGGAACCCACCTCAGGATCCTCGCCGGCAAAGTCACCCCGCAGGGCTTTGCCGATGTCTCGCCTCACCGGGAGGGACTTGCCCCAGTGTATGCCAATTTCGATCGCGCCTCGGCCTACCCCCTCTATGAACAGGCGCGGGAAGACCAGGACTCGTTGTTGCGTGGCCTGTTCATGACCTCCTGGCTGGTGGAGGACTTTCTTGAGGTGAACGGCTTTTTTGCTTCCCGCAGCTGCCTGATTACCAGCGCATCCAGTAAAACCAGCATAGCCCTGGGGTACTGTGTAAAGCAGCGCGGTGAACTGGAAAGCGTGGCGGTGACTTCGGCTGGCAACGCCGCTTTCTGTCACAGCCTCGATTGTTACGACCGGGTGGTCAGTTATGACCAGTTGAACGTGCTGGATAGTACCCGGCCGGTGGTGATGGTGGACATGGCGGGCAGCGCCGGGATCCTCTCCGACCTGCACCATCACTACCGAGACAATATGCAGTACTCCTGCCGCATCGGGGCTACCCATCTGGAGGGTTTTGGCCCGATAGACGACCTGCCCGGCGCCAAACCGACGTTCTTTTTTGCCCCCGAACACCTGCAGACCCGCAGCAGGCAGTTGGGGGCAGCTGAGTTCATGATGCGCCTGGGGAGTGCTTATGCGGGATTCCGCCAGTTTTGTGACGGCTGGCTCAGGATCGAACAAAGCCGCGGTGCCGATGCGGTGCAGGCGGCCTACCGAAAAGTGCTTGCGGGCAGGGCAGACCCGGCCAGCGGCCAGATCATTACGCTCAGCCAGGAGGAAAAATAAGCGTCACGCCAGTGCGCGAAGCACCACCTTGCGGGTTTCCGCGGGGTCAATAACGGCATCAATTTCCGTGGCCGCCGCCGATTCGGTGGCCTTGCCGCGCTGGTACATTTCATCCAGCAGCTGGTTGAACAGGGCCTCCCGCTCGCTGGGATCCGCCGCTGCCTCCAGTTCCTTCTTGAAGCCCAGTCTAACGGCGCCCTCAAGCCCCATCGGGCCAGTCTCGCCGGTGGGCCAGGCTGCGGTGAACACCGGTACCTTGAGACTGCCTCCCGCCATGGCCATGGCGCCAAGGCCATAGGCCTTGCGCAGGATGACAGTCACCACCGGCACCGCCAATGCTGCGCCTGCCTTGAACAGTCCGGCCATGTGCAGGGCGGCACCCTGTTTTTCGCTATCGGGCCCGACCATGAATCCGGGAGTGTCGCAAAGCGAAAGCAGCGGCAGCCCCAGTTTGTCACAGAGCCCGATAAAGCGGCTGGTTTTGGCGGATGCATCGCAATCCACGGCGCCACCCAGCACCCGGCAGTCGTTGGCCAGCAGGCCCATGGGCTTGCCCTGAATACGGATGAAACCGGTAATCACGGCGCCGCCGAAGGCACGGGTCATTTCGATAAAGCTGTCCTTGTCGGCAATGGTATGGATGATGCGTCGCACGTCGTAGGCGTAGCGGCGATCGGCGGGCATCACGGTGCGCAGTGTTTCCTGGTCGGCACATTCCCAATCCGCGATTTCGCCCTGGGTGTAGCCGAGCAACTGTTTCGCCAGTGCCGTGGCCTGGGCTTCGTCATCCGCCACCAGATCAATGACCGCGTTTCCGCTCTGCACCTCTGCCGGGCCGATCTCCTTGGGGGAAAACTGGCCCAGGCCGCCTCCCTCTATCATCGCCGGACCGGCCATTCCGATCCAGGAGTTGCGGGTGGCGATGCGGATGTCGGCGCAACCGAACAGGGCGGCATTGCCGGCGAAACAGTAGCCGTTATTCACTGCGATGGTGGGCAGGGTGTTGCACAGGTTTGCCCACTGCACAAAGGAACTCACATCCAGGGTACCGCCACTGATTTGTATATCGGTATCGCCGGGTCGACCGCCGCCACCCTCGGTATACATAACCACCGGTAAACGGCGCTCCATTGCCACGTGGATAATACGGTCGAGCTTAAGGTGGTGGAAGAAACCCTGGGTGCCCGCAAGCACCGTATAGTCGTTGACGATCACCGCAGCGGCCGCCCGGGAGTCGCCAAACTGCCCTGCGTTGATGGTGGCCAGGCCAGTGATTACGCCGTCGGCGGGGGTATTGCTGCGCAGGTCTTCAAGGCTGCGCCGGGCCCGTTGAGCGGCGACTGCCAGCTGTCCGTACTCGATAAAAGAGCCCTCATCGACGAGGTCCGCAAGGTTTTCTCTCGCCGTGCGGTAGCCACTGGCATGGCGCTTGCTGACCGCCTCCTGACGCGCGGCGTCAAGGGTCATTGCCTGTTGCGCCTGTACGTCTTCCAGCTTGCTGAGATTGCCCTTGCCGGGATTAAAGGGGTGGTCGCTATTGTTGGTCATGGACAGCCTAGAAACAGTTGGGATAGGAACGCCAGTAATACTGGCCTTCGGTGCTCTTCCAATTACGGTAAATGGATTCCCAGTTCAGTGAGGGAATAC
Organism: Seongchinamella unica; assembly: GCF_004354085.1. Lineage (GTDB taxonomy): Bacteria > Pseudomonadota > Gammaproteobacteria > Pseudomonadales > Halieaceae > Halioglobus > Halioglobus unicus. Next base: position 201,146 of record NZ_SMSE01000002.1, read on the forward strand.
GCCAGCCGTGATGTGGCTCGAGGTTGGTGGAAAATACCGGCGCACCGTAGTCGCAAAAGCGGGTATCCACACTCAGCCTGACCTTGTTGCTGGCGGTATTGGGCTCCGCCCGGTGCACCGTAGCGGAGTTGAAAATGAGCATGTCGCCCTGTTCAAAATCGGAGACGTGCCAGTGGGTCTCATGTTCGTGGATTCGGCATTGCACGCCGCCGACCCCCTGGGCCTCGAACACCTCGCGAACACCGCCATGGTGAGAGCCCGGCAGCACGGTAACCCGTCCCATGCTGGCATCCACATCGTGCAGCGCGACCCAGACCCCCGCCATGGTCGGGCCGGCATGATGAGAATAGGCATCCTGGTGGGGCGGCGTTTCGTAGCCAAGCATTCTCGGTGTGGCGACCCGCGCCATCTTGATCGGGTATACCCAGGGTTCGCAGCCCAGGATTCTGGCCATGATTTGCAGCATCCAATCCTGGTGAAAAAACCGGTGAAAGGATTCCAGTTGCTGGATCCGGGGGTAGACCTTGTCCCAGATTTCGTCGGTCTCGTAGAACGGCTCACCGCACAATACCGGTTTGCCCTGGCTTTCGTCGAGAGCCACGTGGGGGAAAAGTGCCGCCAGCAGGTCATCCAGCAGGGTGTTGCAGTGCACCGGCGAAACCGCTCGCTTGAGCAGGAGGTATCCGTCTTCGGCGTAGCGCTGGCGCAACAGGTCATCACTCTCGTCGAGGTGAGAGCAGTGGAACTCGGAACTGGTATTCAAAATCTCTGTCTGTATCGGGGGCACAAATGCACCGGTGTCAGGTGCAGTCGATTATAACCCCATGGCCAGGGATCGCCGACAATAAATGTTATCAGGGGCTGGAGTCAGATCAGCAGGCCGCTCAGCGCAATCACCGAGACAGCCGCCAGGACGAGGGCGGCCAGTTCCAGGGTGGTGGCGCGGCGCTTCGGTTTGTCGCAGTTGGCGGCGAGCATAAAATAGTCTCGGTTGTTTCTGTTCATGGCACTCAGTTTAGGTGGCGCGTAACCGGAATCCAGCGATTGGGATGAAAATTGTGAAACAGTTCCGCCTAATCTTCGAAAGTGTGAAGTGGGTCAGGTTTTTTCGCCCCGGCAAGCCTTGGGTGAACCGGGGTTTATTTGAGTGGTCTATACTGTTAGCGGTAGAAACTGGGGTGGCGCCGGCAATGAAAAAACTGATTCCTGCACTGTTTCTGGGCGTGGCCATGGCCCACGCACAAACGGTGTACCGCACCGTAGATGATTCGGGCGTCGTCAGTTTTTCCGATACTCCTCCCACCGGTGACGAAGACGTCGAGGCGTTGGCCATAGAGGTGGTTCCCCCCCAGGACCCGGAAGCATACAGCCAGCGCCTTGAGGACATGCGCAAGACCACTGATCGCATGGCCGAGGACCGCAGGGCCCGGGAGAAGCACCGGGCGGAGTTACGTGAAATCGCCGCCCGTGAAGCCCCCCGGCAGTCGTATCAGCCGGACCTGGTCGACCACTACCGTAGCGTATGGAGCGGCACTGGCGGTTATTACTACCGGCCCGGCCGCCCGCCCTGGCGACCGGGACACGGCCCGCCGCCTGTCCACCGGCCACCCGGGCCTGTGAAACCCGCGCCGAGCCACCCGCTACAGGGTAATTCACAGTTGATGCGGCCCATCCTGCCCCGGTAGTGCTTTACTCGCGCAGTGGGTGTTCCGGACAGTGGGATGTGGTCTGTGCGATACTGGCTGTTGTTGCAAACTCGCCGAATCTGTCGTGAACTGGATCTGCCCCAACTGCCGCCAGCCTCTTGCTCCGCGTGATCGTTCTCTCGTGTGTCCCGCCAATCACTGTTTCGACCAGGCCAAAGAAGGCTATGTGAACCTGCTACCGGCTCATCGCAAACGGAGCAGGGACCCGGGCGATAATCGGGAAATGATTGACGCCAGGCGGCGAGTGCATCAGTCGAAACTCTACCAGCCATTAGCAGACCGGATTTCACGGGAGCTGGGCAAACAGGTACGTGACGAAGCCAGTTTGCTCGACCTTGGCTGTGGTGAGGGTTACTACAGCGGCGAGTTGTTACGCCAGCTGGCAGGCGTTCGCCTGCACGGCGTGGATATATCCCGGCCCGCCATCAGGCTTGCGGCCAGGGCCTGTCCGGATGGCGAGTTCGCCGTCGCCAGCAGCTTCGATGTGCCCCTGGCGGATGCCAGCGTGGATGTTGCTTTGAGCGTCTTTGCACCCACCGCCGAGGCGGAACTGAGGCGCCTGGTAGCCCCCCTTGGCTGCTTCCTCAGGGTCACTCCGGGGCCATTGCATCTCTGGGAACTGCGCCAGGCACTTTATGCCCGGCCGCGTCCACACCCGGCGCCCACCACCCGGCTCGCGGGCTTCGAGGATGCCGACCAGCAGTCGCTTCAGTTCGAGATGCAACTGCAGGGCCAGCAATTGCAGGATGTTATTACCATGACACCCTACGCTTACGGCGGACGGCGGGAGCACAAACAACAACTTGCCGGCTTGCAGTCCATGCGGCTGCAGGCAGACTTTGTGCTTAGCTTTCACCGGCGGCTGCCAGCCTGAATTTCGGCCCTGAGTGCCATCCGTTGCCGCGGCGCCGGAGATAGTCTAGACTTCGTTGCTTCCTAAGGGGCGGCCAGTGCGCCTGAGATGTTGCCAGCAACAGACCCTTTGAACCTGATCCGGATAACACCGGCGTAGGAATAGGTATCTGACCGGTGCCCAGACTCCGGCCTTTAGCTCTCCACCGCTATCCGGGTCTCTGATTTTCCAATGGAGACCACGATGAACTCATACTCCCGTCCCTCTATTTTTTTGGCTCTAGCGCTTGCGGCCAGCGTCACCCAGGCTGCCGACGAGCTGGAAGAAGTGATTGTTACCGCCGACTTCCGCGCCAGCGAACTGATGAATAGCGCTGCCAGCGTCAGTGTACTGGGCGAGTTGCAGATTCAGGAGCGCGGTGCCCGGCACCTGGAGGACATTCTCAGTGCCGCTCCCAACGTCAGCTGGTCAACCGGCGCCTCCCGCAGTCGCTTTGTCCAGATTCGCGGGGTCGGTGACCTGGAGCAGTATGCTGAACCCAAGTATTACCCCTCGGTCGGGGTTATGGTGGATGAACTGGAACTGGGCAGTGCGGCCAATGCCGGCATGTTGTTCGATATATCCCAGGTAGAGGTGCTGCGAGGACCCCAGGGTACCCGCTTCGGGGCCAGCGCCCACGCCGGCATGATCAAGATTAACAGCAACGCGCCGACCGATGAGTTCGAAGCCCTGCTGAGCGGTGGGGTGGGCAATTACGGCGCCTACAATTACGGGGCGGTTATCAGCGGACCGCTGGGGGACAGCGTTACCGGCAGAATAGCACTGCAACAAAACCAGGGTGACGGATATATCGAGAACGAGCACCTCGGAGAGGACGACACTGCCGGATACGATGAACTCACCGGGCGGGCGCGACTGCGCTGGCAGCCCGACGACGGCAGCCGCTATGAACTGGCCCTCTTCAGCTTCGATGCCGAAAATGGTTACGATGCCTACTCGCTGGATAATGAACGCAAGACCTGGTCGGACCAGCCCGGCGCGGATGAACAGGATACCCTGGCGGTCAGTGCCCGGGGAGAGTGGCAGCTTGGCGTGAGCACCACCCTGCAGGCCGTCGTCAGCGACCTGGACGCGGATTTGCTGTACAGCTATGACGCCGACTGGATTTCAGCGGAAGTCTGCCAGATCAATACCTGCTCCTTCGGGCATGATACGGCTCGCGAGATCTTCGACCGCCGGCGTGACCAGAGCACCCTCGATGTGCGACTACTGGGCGGTGCAGAGGCGATGGCGGCCGGTGAATGGCGCTACGCATTGGGATTTTACGGCAACCAGAGCCGCGAAAAGCTCAACTACGCCTACCCGAGCGCCTGGTATGGGCTCTACGAAAGCGCCAGCAGGTATGAGACTGATCGCTATGCGATTTATGGTGAGCTCGAATATGCTTTCAGCAATCGCCTGAGCCTGACCGGCGGGTTGCGGCTGGAGCGTTTCGAGGATGACTACCGCGACAGCAATGGCGTCGGCCACGATAATAGCGAGGATCTCTACAACGGCGAGTTGAGCCTGCAATACGACTTCAGCGACAACAGTTTCGGTTACGCGACACTGGCCCTGGCCAGTAAACCCGGCGGCGTGAACGTGGCTGCCAGCTCCCAGTACGGTTTCATGAGTCCGGCTTTCCAGGGCTTTATGCAGGGTAAACTGCGCTTTGATGACGAACGTCTGTTAAACCGCGAGATCGGCTTCAAGAGCCGGCAGCTCGATGGTCGCCTGGAACTGCGCGCGGCCCTGTTTTACGCGACCCGGGAAAATGCCCAGTTGGAAAACTGGATGTGGGATGACAGTGCGGGCCTGTGGATAGGCTACCTGGACAGTAACTCCGATACAGACAGCTATGGTCTGGAACTGGAGACGACCTTCGTCGCCAGCGAGGCCATCGAACTGGTTGCCAACATTGGCTGGCTGGACACCGAAGTGGATACCGTTACCACCTTCGACCTGGATCGCTGGGACTTTGTCAGCAAGAAGGACCGCGAACAGACCAAGTCTCCCGGCTACCAGTACAACGCCGGGATGCGTACGGCCTTGCCGGCCGGGTTCTCTGGCGTACTGGAGCTGGAGGGGAGGGACGAGAGTTATTTCGGCTACTATCACGATGGCCAGTTGGAAGCCTACAATCTGTTAAACGCCAGCCTGTCCTGGAGCAATGCGTCGCTGACCCTGAACCTGTGGGGCAGGAACCTGACCGACGAGGAATACGCCACTCATGGCCTTTATTTCGGTGCTGACCCGCGCGATGATTTCGGCGCCTGGAGTAACCAGACCTATTACCAGTTCGGTGCACCCCGAACCTACGGTCTCGATATATCCTGGCGGCTGTAGCCGGTGTCGTCCCACTGACTGAGGTGAAGTCGATACCAATCCTCGGTGCTGATGGTTGCACCCGCGATACTGTGGAGACTGGCGCCCGGTTGCGGTAGCGAGAACAGGGCGAAGGAAAACCGCTCGCTGTCGTTGGGCTGTTGCCTGACGCGGTGCCGCAGTGCCGGAACGGTGCCGTCGCTCAGCCACTCGAGAAGTTCACCGGCAAACACGGTCACCGTGTGGGTGACCGGGGCATCGCGCCAGCAACCCGTCGGGTCACGGTATTGAAAACCGTGGCCGAGGCCCTGGACGAATACAGTGAGCAGTGACACGTCCGGGTGTGCTGACAGCCGCAGTGGCGATGAACCGGGCTGTACCGGGTTTCCAGCGGGGTAGTAGTTTGCCGACATCATGTGGCCGAAGTGACGCTGGTGTTGGCTGGCGACGGGGGCAAGCCCGAGGGCCAGGAGGAGGGACTGCTCCAGCGCGTGTACCTGCCGGCACAGGGGCGCCCAGCAGGTACTGATGAACGCCTGGAACTCGGGCGGATATTTTTCTTGGGGTGAAAAGTCCGAGAATACAAACGAGTGCAGCCTGTCCTCCGGCCCCTGGTTACGGCTGTCCTCCTGGCCGGGGTACGAGTAGCCGTCAAAGGCCACGTCGTAGCGACTTTGCAGGTGATTGAGCCGGTAGGACAAAGGCCTGTGACAAAAGGCCCTGAGAGCCGCGGGTAAACCGGCCACGGACACTGCCGGGATATCGGTTACCAGCGGTCGGTGACAAAAATCAGGGTGTTTTGGAATCGCAGTCATTGCAGCTGTCAGTCGGACTTTATTGAGAACACTATATGGGAATCAATACCGGGATAGAAATTATCGCCACGCTGGCGGGACTGCTCTACATCATACTGTTGATTCGGGAGAATATAATCTGCTGGCCTTTCGGCATCGTGGGCTCCTTGCTCTCCATCTACCTGTTCATCGATGGCAAGCTCTACTCGGAGGCGTTTCTGTACTCTTACTATGTCATCATGGGTGCCTGGGGCTGGATGCGCTGGAGTCAGCGCAATGCCGCTCACGAGAACCCTGTGGTGCGCTATGGTTTACCGGCGCATTTCACAATTATCCTGGTTTCTGCCGCCGGGGCATTGGCACTGGGCAGTTTTTTCAGCGCTTACACTGATGCCCATCACCCCTACATTGACGCCTTTACCACCACCTTCAGCTTTGCCGCGACTTACATGGAGGTGAAAAAGGTGCTCGAAACCTGGGTGTACTGGATCGCCCTGAACCTGGTCTCCATCTGGTTGTACATGGACCGTTCACTGGATATTTATGCTGCGCTGATTTGCGTTTATGCGGTGATGTCGGTCTGGGGGCTGGTGCAGTGGACGCGCGTCTATCGGGGACAACAAGTGGTCAGCTGATGTTTTTCGCCGCGGCTTGGCCGCGTTGTTCATTAACGGTAAATAACAGCAGCAGGCCCGCAACAAAGAATGTGAGGGTGGAAATCAGCGACAGCTGGTGGTCTCCACCACCGATACGGTTGATAAGCCCATAGCTGATGGGGCCGATAATAGCGGCTGAGCGATTGGCCAGGCCCCACAAGCCAAAGATCTCGCCATTGTGAGACGGGGGTGTTAACTGGCCGATCAGCGCGCGGCCACCGGCCTGTGTTGCTCCCATGGCCAGCCCGATCAGGTTACCCGCCAGCCAGACATCCGTCTGCGATTCTGCCTGCAGAGCCACTGCGATGGCCGCAATCCACACCAGCAGAGCGCCCGCCAGGCTGTTGACCGAGCCAAAGTGATCTTGCATGAAACCGAATAAAAAGGCGCCCACCGCGGCGGTCAGGTTAACCACCATAATCAGTACGATCAGCTGTTGACTGTTGAACTGCATCACTTCCTGGGCGTAGATGGCCGCGATGACTACCACCGTGGCCACCCCGGCCTGGAATAAGATGATGCACAGCAGGAAGCGAAACAGGTCGGGCAGGTTCCTGGCGTGCCCCAGGGTATGTTTAACCTGGGCCAGGCCCGCGCCAAGCCAGGTTATCCCCGCGGCCGGTGGGCGGGGTACGGCCCGCTCCCTGAGCCAGAGGAAGGTGGGCGTGGCGGTAATCGCGAAAATGACCGCAGTCAGCACCAGGCACACCGGTACATAGTGATCCGCCGCCAGGCCCTGGCCGGTAGCGTAATTGATGTAGGCGAGACAGCAGCCGAGGGTGAGCAGGCCGCCAAAGTAACCAAGGCTCCAGCCGTAGCCGGATATCCGGCCCATGTTGTCGCTGCTGGCGATTTCAGGCAGGAAAGCGGCGATCAGGTTTTCTCCACTGGCGAAGGCTACCGAGGATATTGTCACCAGCACCACCGCCAGCGCCACCTGCCCCGGCGCTGCACCCGCCAGCATTGCCGTTGACGCGATACAGAGTATCGACGACAACAGCAGGAAATGCTTTTTACTGGCGCGGAAGTCGGCGATCGCGCCGATTATCGGCCCGCTGACCAGTACAATCAGGTTGGCCGCACTAATGGCCAGGGTCCACAGCAGGGTAGCCGCACCCGGCTGCCCGCTGTCGAGCTCTGTCGCCACGACCCCGACAAAATAGGCGCTGTAGATGGTGGTGAGGACGACGGTGGTGTAGCCTGAGTTGGCAAAGTCGTAGAATGCCCAGGCGATGATTTCGCGCCGGCTGGCGGGGGTCTTTTCAGGTGAAGAGGACACGGCTGCCGGGCTATTTGGGCAACAGGGGGTAGAACAGGTTGAAAGCATTGCTGCAGAAGCTGGCCATGGACCTGGTGGATATGTTCATGGCGCTCATTCCTCGAGCTGTACCTTCGGCCGCGGCGCTGCGCAATTGCAAAATCGTCTCCCATCGCGGCGAACACGATAACCGCCGTGTCATGGAAAATACCCTGCTTGCCTTTGATATTGCAAGGGCTGCCGGCGTCTGGGGAATCGAATGCGACATTCGCTGGACTCGCGACCTGGTGCCGGTTATTTGCCACGATGCGTCTGCCGAGCGGGTGTTCGGTCAACCGGTGCTGATCGAGTCCCTGGCATTCAGCGATCTCAGGCAGCAACTGCCGGCGATCCCTTCTCTGGAGGAGGTGGTCGCCCGTTATAGTGGCAATACCCACCTGATGCTGGAACTCAAGAGCCTGTCCGCAGAGCACCTGTTGCAGCAACGCGAGACCCTGGCGCGGATCCTGGGTAGGGTCACCGCCGGCGAGGACTACCACATACTGGCGCTTGATCCCGGCCTGTTTACCCTGGTCGATTTTATTGATCCGGGTTGCCTGTTACCGGTGGCGGAAACCAATGTCCGTCGCTTGAGCGATATCAGCCTGCAACGGGGCTACGGCGGGCTGGCTGGTCATTATTTGCTGCTGGGGGAGGGGGTTCGGCGCCGGCATCTGGCCGCGGGGCAGGATATCGGAACCGGGTTCCCGCGCTCAAGGAATTGCCTCTGCCGCGAGCTCAATCGCGGGGTGCGGTGGATCTTCAGCAATGACGCTGTGTATCTGCAGGGCGCGGTCAATTCCCTGCTGGCCCGGCAGGGGGATTAAGGGGCGGTATCAATTTAAGCGCCGATGCAGTAAGATGCGCGCCCTTCGCCGGCGCCATACCCTGCACGGCAGTATTTCCAGACAAGAGATCACTCATGACATTCGAGCAACTCGGCCTGTCACCCGCACTGCTGCAAGCAGTTCAGGAAAAAGGCTATACCACGCCGTCGCCCATTCAGGTCCAGGCCATTCCCGCAGTACTCACCGGCAAGGACGTGATGGCCGCAGCCCAAACCGGCACCGGCAAAACCGCAGGCTTCACCCTGCCCATATTACAGCGCCTGCAGGAAAGTGCGCCGCTCAAGCCGCACCGTGTGCGTGCCCTGATTCTCACTCCAACCCGTGAGCTCGCGGCGCAAGTCGGAGAGAGCGTTAACGTCTATGGTGCTCACTTGCCGTTGAAGTCTGCGGTGGTATTCGGCGGCGTGAAAATCAATCCGCAGATCGCCAAACTGCGTCGCGGTATCGACATACTGGTCGCCACCCCCGGTCGCCTTCTGGACCTGCACGGCCAGGGAGAGGTAAGTTTCAAGGAGCTGGAAATCCTGGTGCTGGATGAGGCTGACCGAATGCTGGATATGGGCTTTATCCACGACATTCGCCGGATACTGAAACTGCTGCCGGAAAAACGGCAGAATCTCCTGTTTTCCGCGACCTTTGCCCCTGAAATTCGCGAACTGACCGGCAAGTTGCTGCACCAGCCGGTGGAAGTGGAAGTCGCCTCCCGCAACGCCACTGCCGACACGGTGGAGCAGTGGGTTTACCCGGTGGACAAAAAACGCAAGAGCGCCCTGCTGCGGGAACTGGTGGAAGAAAACAACTGGACCCAGGTACTGGTGTTCACCCGCACCAAACACGGTGCCAATCGCCTTGCCCAGCAGCTGGACAAGGCGGGTCTCGAAGCGGCCGCGATTCATGGCAACAAGAGCCAGGGTGCACGTACCCGGGCCCTGGAGGGGTTCAAGAAGGGCAAACTGCGGGTGCTGGTGGCGACCGATATTGCCGCCCGTGGCCTGGACATTGCCGAGCTTCCGCAGGTGGTGAACTTCGACTTGCCCAATGTGGCAGAAGATTATGTCCATCGTATCGGTCGCACCGGCAGGGCAGGGGCGACCGGCAAGGCCTACTCACTGGTCAGCGCTGATGAGATCAAGCAGCTCAATGGTATTGAACAGCTGATTCAGCGCCACCTCACTCGCGACTACATTGGCGGCTTCGAGCCGGAGCATGAGGTACCTGCCAGCGCGCCGCTGCGCAAGCCGCCGCAGCCGGGACAGCGGCCAAAACATGCCGGCGGTGGCAAGGGTGATGGCAAGCACACCGCCCGTGGCCGCGGGAGTGAGGGGCACAACCGTCCCCGCCGCCGGCGTTCCCGGTCCGGCTCCGGCAACCAGCGGGCCCAGGGCTGAACTGGCGGGGTTTTTGCGCTCATAACCAATGGGCATAATCTTTCCAGCTTGCCGGGAAAAAATTCTATATCTCTGGGCCTTGAAGAGGCCCCCTGCTGACCTCATGTTGTTCCTGTCGGGGAGGTCAACCTGACCCCCGGCAAAGATTGAATTTGTTTTATATTGCTTCTACTGGAGGATATATCATGAGCTCAATTGACCTCAGCCCCTTCTATCGAAACAGCATCGGTTATGATCGCGTCGGCGCGTTGATAGACAGCGCCCTGCGCAGTGCCGACAGTACTTCCGGGTATCCGCCCTACAATATCGAAGTTCTCGACCAAGACCGCTATGCCATTACCCTGGCAGTGGCCGGGTTCAGACATGAAGACCTGAAAATCACCGTCGAGAATAACGTTCTGACGGTAGCTGGCAGCAGGGACAGGGACGTCGGTGATCGGCGCTATCTCCACCAGGGGATTGCCAACCGGGCCTTCGAACGGCGCTTCAACCTGGCCGAACATGTCGAGGTGACTGATGCCGATCTCAGCGACGGTATGCTCAATATCAGCCTCAAGCGCGAGGTTCCTGACGCCATGAAACCCCGGACGATTCCCATCGGGGGTGGCGACAGCAATGTACTGGAGCATAGCGACCAGGCCGCCTGAACCGGTTGAGGGACTGCAACAGAGCAGGCTCCGCAGTCCCTCCTTACCCGGCGATCAGGGTTGCTCCCCCGGGTCCAAACACGTCCTGCCTGTCGGCGGTCAGCGGCCGGGGAGAGCAGCAGGCTTGTGTCCGCATGGACTCAATAGCCCGCCTCACCAGCCAGCACTTTCGTCGCGAAATCCCGGGTGAGTGGTTCGTAGCGTTCTGATCCTGGTTTAAGAACATACAGCGGATCGCTGACCTTATCGGGGTCATAGCGCTGTTCACGCAGGTCCCCCTTGAGCATCTTGAAGGTACCTGTAGTGTCTATTTCCGGTAACACGCGCAGAAACAGCGGCCGGGCATAGGCGGGTAGCTGCTCGCACACCAGCGCCGAAAAACTGTCCAGGTCCAGTTCATCCTCGCCATCCTCCAGCAGTAGGGCTGCCATGCCGGCGCGACCGTTGGTGTTGGGAAGTTCGACGCCGTACACGTTGCTGAATGCGATCTGCGGGTGGGTGTTAATGGTCTCGCCCACCTCGTTGGTCGACACGTTTTCACTCATCCAGCGGAAGGTATCGCCCACCCGGTCGACGAACTGGTAGTGAGGCAGGCCCAGGGCAAATCCCACGTCGACACTTTTCAGCAGGTCGCCGGTGTTAAACCATGCGTCACCCGGCTCGTACACATCGCGCATGATTTTCTTTTCGGTAGCCTCAGCGCTGGTATAGCCTTCGAATTCAGTCATTTTGGTGATTTTACCCAGTAGCAGTCCGGCTTCACCGGGGTCCGCCTTGATGCAAAAGCCCTGGTCGTTGCGGATAACCTCGTCTGCGTCTACATCGTACTTCACCAGGGTGTGGGGGAGACTGCCGGTGCCCACGGTACAGTCTTTGTTGAGCAGGTTGATGAAGCCCATGTTGCCCTCGCTGGAGCCATAGAACTCGGCGACACGCTGGATACCGAAACGCTGTTTGAATTCCATCCAGATGTCGGGGCGCAGGCCGTTGCCCATAATCGTGGTCAAAGGACTCTGGTAGTCGTCAGGCGCCTCCGGGGTGCTCATCAGGAAACGGCATATTTCTCCGATATAGAGAAAACATGTGGTGCCGTGTTCACGCACTTCCGGAAGGAAACTGGTGGCAGAAAATTTGCGCCGCAGGAACATACTGGCACCGGTGATGAAGGCGGACCCGGCGCCCAGAAAGAGGGCCGTACCGTGGTACAGGGGCAGGCACAGGTAAATCCGGTCATTGATGTCACAGCGCAATCCGGCGTGTGCAGCCACCGTGGATGTCTGCAAAAAGCGCCGGTTGCTCATAACCGCGGCCTTGGGCAGGCCAGTAGTCCCCGAAGTGAAGATATACAGCGCTTTGTCCTGCAAGCTGCAGTCGGCGGTGTCCGGCGGATTCAGCGGTGTTTCATATTCACTTTCTTCGGCGAGATCTGTTGCCCAGTTGGGGCAGGGCGTTTGCGCGCTGTCGGGTGCGAAAATCCAGGCTTTTACCGTGGCCGTTCCGGGATTAAGCCGGATCTCGTCGATGGCCGCCAGGCGTTCTTCACCGAACAGGCACCAGCGGGCGTCGGTGACCTCGAGGCAATGAGCCAGTGCCTTGCCCTGGAGGTTGGTATTGATCAACGCCGCGATAGCCCCCAGTTTGTTGAGTGCAATCAGGCAGGCGAGGAAGTCCACCCGGTTTTCCATGAACAGTGCACAGCAGTCGCCGCGTTTCACTCCTGTGCCCTTCAGGGCTCTGGCGTAACGGTTTGCCAGGCCATTGAGCTGGCGCCAGGTTAACTCCTGGCCCTCTGACACCACAGCACTGCGATCCCCGTTCCTCTGGGCGAGGGTTTCGACGCGGGCTGCAAAGCAATCGGGGGTGGATGGTGGCCTCGGTTTGAGGTGTCTTGCCGCCGCCAGAAGCGCCGGCACCTGGGCGAGGGTGCTCCTCATATCTCGTAGTGTCATGTCAGGTCAAAGACTCCAAACAGTGCTGCATGGTCAGAGAGATCCCGCCAGTGCCCGGTCGCAAGGCGCCGGCAGGAGCGGGGGCTGAGCCCCCGAAAATACACCCGATCTACGGGTAGCATTGGCGCCCAGACGGGAAATGTCCTGGCGTGGCGTCCCTGCAGGGTGACAAACAGCTCCTCGAGACCGAGGTCGTCGTGCAGGTGGTTTTCGGCCCGGCGGCGCCAGTCGTTGAAGTCGCCGGCGATTATCATTGGCTCGCTTCGGGGTACGTGCTGGTCGATGCGTTCGGTCAGCGTATGGAGCTGTTCTCGCCGTTCCTGTTCCAGTAAGCCAAGGTGCACGCAAAGTGTGTGCAGGCGGGTGTTTTTGCCGGGCAGTTCCATCACGCCGTGGAGAATACTGCGGCTGGAGCGGGGAAATATGGAGACGTCGATGTTTTCCCAGCTGATGAATGGGTATTTGCTGAGTATGGCATTGCCGTGATCGCCCTTGCGATAGATGGCGTTGCGGCCGTAGGCAAAATGGGGCCAGGCCTGGTCCGCCAGATACTCAAAATGGGGCTGGTCGGGATAGGAAAATTTGCGTTTTTTGGCCTCGCTCTTGATCGCGTGGCCGTGGATTTCCTGCAGGAAAACAATGTCTGCGCCGGTCTCGGCTATCCGCTCGCGCATGGAGTCGAGCATAAAGCGGCGATTGCCGCTGCAGTAGCCCTTGTGGATGTTATAGGTCAGGATGTTGATACGGTCGCTCATGGCTTCACTGCCTGCCCCGGTTTTGCCATGCCCTGCGGGACCAGGTGTTGATATAGTCGATGCCGCTGGCCAGGGCACTGATCACCACGACCGCCGCGGCACCGGCAATCAGCAGGGGTGGCACTGCCACCAGCTGGGCGGCCAGCAGCAGCACGCAGAACGCGATCTGGATCGCCATGTTCAGCTTGCTCAGCGGGGTGGCGCCAAACTCGAACGGTCCGATCAGCGCGCGATAACACAGCGCCCCGAGCACGATGACGATATCCCTGCCGACCACCACTGCCGCCAGCCACCAGTCAATCAATCCCGCGCTGGCCAGGCAGCAGAAGGTAACGAGAATAAGCAGTTTGTCGGCGATAGGATCGAGGGCAGCGCCAAAGCGGGAAAAATAGCCCAGTTTGCGCGCACTGAACCCGTCCAGCGCATCGGTAGCGCCGGCGAGGAATCCCACCGCCAGGGCCCAGCCATACTCCTGGCGCAGAATCAGCAGGCCCAATGGCATGGCCAGCAGGAGTCGGCTGATCGTCAGCGCGTTGGGCAGGTATCTGAGTATCACCTGGTCAGTGTACCTTACCCCAGTTCCCCGCTTTCAACAGGAAAACGCTGAGTGCCCGCAACTGCTGTTCATCCAGTGGCAGCAGGGGCATGGGTGGGGGTGGGGCTCGCAGCGTGTCCATCACTGCAGTGTAGTCCATGCGTGTGGCCAGGCCTTCAAGGGATACCGGGTTTTCGCCCTGTTCGTGACAACTGGCACAATGGTACTGCCGATACAGCGCTTCACCCACCGCGCTCATTTCAGGCAGGTCGTTGTCGCTGAGCCAGGCCGGCGGAGATGTCCCCGTTCTCGATGATGACCTGGGGACGATCGCCGGGGCGCTTGACAGCGGGCTGTCGGTAGATACCCGGTATATGGCTCCCGCGTAGTCATCCGAAATGTAGATGGCGCCATCCGGTCCCTGCACCACGTCGACCGGTCGGCCAATGATCTTCCCGTCCCGGTTGAAGCCGCTGAGGAAATCGCGCTCTTCGATGCCCGCCTCCCCGAAGTGAAGGGAAACGACCTTGTAGCCGTCCGGTGTACTCCTGTTCCAGGAGCCGTGCAGTGCCACCAGCGCGATTCGCTCGTAGTTGCCGGGCCAGCTGCTGCTGTCGACAAAGCTGATCCCCAGTGGCGCATTGTGCGCTGCGAAGCCGTGGACCGGTGCGGTAGCCTGGCGACTGTCGGCCTGCGGGTCGGCGCCCATGTCCGGATCCGGTACGTTGTTGTCATTAAAGTAGGGCCAGCCATAAAACCGGCCCTGCTCAATCCGGTTCAGTTCGCAAACCGGGAAGTCATCTCCGAGCATGTCCCGACCATTGTCGGTGGCGTAGAGCGCGTTGTTCCAGGGCGCCCAGTCAAAGCCCACGCTGTTGCGCAGCCCGGTGGCGAAAATCTCGCCATTGCTGCCGTCCGCCTTGAATCGCATGATGGTCGCCCGGCGTTCATCGTCCTCCACGCAGATATTACAGGTAGATCCCTGGGCCAGGTATAACAGGTCGTCGGGCCCGAAGCGCAGGGTTTTACTCCAGTGGTTGCCATTGCCTGTGAGTCCGGTGATGACTGGCTGGTAGTCACCCCGCGGGCCCTTGTCATCGAAGCGGATGCGCCCTACCTGCTTCCGCTCGCCGACATAGAGCCAGCCATCATGAAAATCCAGCCCGTGGGGACGATCAAGGCCCTGTAAAATGGCAACCCTGCCGTCGTGCCTGCCATCGCCATTGGCGTCCTTGCGCAGCAGGATGACTTCTCCGGCATGGCTCCTGCTGACGACCAGGTCGCCGTTGGGTGCGAAGCGCATGAATCGGGCCCTGGGTACATCGTCGGCATACAGCTGCAGACTGAACCCTGGCGGCAGGGTGAAGGTGGCGCTGGTGCGCTCATCGGCTGGCGGGCCGCCAATACCCAGTGCGGTATTGGCAATCATGGCCAGGCTGGAAGTGCTGATGGTGCCGCTGCCCAGCGCGATACCGAATGCCGCAAGCGTCAGCACCGCCAGGGCGGCAACAAGGGCCATTAAAGCTTTCACCGAATACCTCAGGCTGTCTATTTGAGGCAAACCTTAAGCCAAAGTGTTTCGGAGATACAGCCCCGGATCCTGCTTCCCGGATCAGCGCCGGGTTTTGCCCAGGTTACGCTTGATTTCCCGCAGGTGTTCGCTGAATTCCTCTGGCTGCCGCAGTGCCAGGCAGGTCGCGATGATGTCGACGATAACCAGCTGGGCGATGCGGGATGTCATCGGGGTGTAGAGATCGGTGTCCTCGCCGGTCTCCACGCCCAGCACCAGCGAGCAACTCCGGGCCAGGGGAGAGTCTGGTGAGGTGATGCCCACCACAGGACAATGCCGTTCGCGGGCCAGTTCAGCCAGCTCGATAATGTCCTTGGTGCGCCCGGTGTAGGAAATGCAGATTAACAGGTCGTCGGGGGAGAGACCGACCGCCAGCATTCGCTGGTTGATGATGTCCGTGTGGGCCATAACCGGTATGGGGAAGCGCAGCAGCTTGTGTTGGGCATCCAGCGCCACCGAGGCGGAGGCTCCGAGCCCGCAAAAGGTCACTGAGCGGGCATTTCCCATCGCCTCTACCACATCCTGCAGGGCACCCAGGTCAAGATGGTCCTGGGTATTGCAGAGACTGGCATGGGTACTTTCGAATATCTTTGCCACCACTTTACCGGCGGAGTCGTCCGGATCGATGTTGTGTGTGATGCGCGGCTGTTTGCGGGCCAGTTCCGCCGCCAGCGCCAGTTTGAAATCCGGAAATCCCTTGTATCCCAGGCCGGTGCAAAATCGATTCACCGTGGGTTCGCTGACCCCGGTCTTGGCCGCGAGTGAGGCCGTGGTGGTGGAGAGGATGGCTTCCGGGTCTGCTACTACACAGGCGGCGATCTTTTGCGCCGATTTGCTGCGCTTGCTTCGTGGGTCTGCGAGGTCGGAGAGTATTGTCATGAGATATCAACCCGGTGGAGCATAAAAATGTAATAAAAATACTATAGTGCCGGACGCTATTCTGTCCACAGCGAAAGCGCTAAAATAGAGCAATAGTGGTGCTTATAATGCATCACTGGCTAATTTCACCGCCATGTAAGCACGACCGGCAGTTATTTTCCCGTGGGCTTGCAGTCAGGCGAATTTGGGTCTAGAGTTTGCAAAATGTAATAAAATTTCATTAAGGCGCGCCATGCGAGACCATAATCTAGCCGAATTCAGAGTGCTCCCGGTGGTAACCGCCAGGGACGCAGCCTCTACCGTCGCCCTGTCACGGGCGCTGCTGGCCGGCGGGATGAGGGCGATAGAGATCACTTTGCGTACCGACGCCGCTCTGGACGCTATCGCCGCAGTGCGACAGGAGGTGCCGGAAATGCTGGTGGCCGCCGGCACCGTCACCAACCCGACGGAACTGGAGCAGGTTGTCGCGGCCGGGGTCTCGCTTGCCCTCAGCCCCGGAGGTACCGACCAGCTGCTGGCTGCCGCTGCCGAGGCGCCGCTGCAGTTTATACCCGGGGTGGCCACTGCATCTGACGTCATGCGGGCGATGGACTATGGTATGTCGGTGTGCAAGCTGTTTCCCGCCACGGTGGTGGGTGGTGAGGCCATGCTCAAGGCGCTGGGGGGTCCTTTCCCGAACATGAAATTCTGTCCCACTGGCGGCCTTGGGCCGAACAATTTTCGCGACTTTCTGGCGCTTCCCAATGTGGTCTGTTGCGGTGGATCATGGATGGTGGCCGCCGACCTGGTCGACAATGGCCGCTGGAATGAAATCGAACGACTGGCCCGCGAGGCCATGAGCTAACAAGAGCCGTATTGAGGAGAACAAAGATGACTCAGCGAGGCCCCATCAAGGTGGGTATTATGGGATTCGGCCAGACCGGTAGGCAGATATTTGAGCTTGCCTCTCACAGCGACGATGTTGAAGTGGTGGCCATTGCCGATATCGGCAAACCGGAAATTCTCCACTACCTGCTCTGTTCCGAGGTTGAGCAGCCGGGGCGTCATCGCCTGGAGGGTAATTTCCTGGTCAACGAAAGCTGTCGTGCCCGGCTAATGGAAATCGATCGACCTGCGGAGATGCCCTGGGACATTTTTGGCGTCGACGTCGTTATCGATTCCACCGGTAAATACCGTGACCGTGAGCGTATGGAGGATCATCTGGCGAACGGTGCGCCGCGGGTGCTGCTGCGCACACTGCCCACCGATCATATAGACCGGATTATCATTCCCGGAATCAATGAGTATAGCGCCAGTGCAGACGATCGGATGATCTCTGCCGGTTCGGCCACCACCAGCGCCCTGGCTTTGCTGCTGCACAGCCTGGCGGGCAGCTTCAAGATTGAGTGTGGCAGCATGACGACTATTCACGCGTTTACCTCGGACCAGGCGCTGCAGGACTATGCCGGGTCAGATTTTCGTCGCAGCCGTTCCGCCGCCAAGAACATCATTCCCAACAGCCATGAGGCCAGCCTCTGGTTAGGCAACATCCTGCCTGAGTTCGACGGCAAGATCCTCACTTACGCGCTCAACGTGCCGGTGCAGGAAGGCTGTCTGCTGGACGTCAACCTGGTCATGGCTGACAGCTCGGTCGACGCGGAGTCGGTGAACGAGGCCATGCGTGCCGCAGCGGCCGGCAGCCCCGGAATCATCGGTGTGGTCGAGGACCCGATTGTCTCGTCCGACGTGATTGGCAGCCCGCTGTCGCTACTGTTTGATACCAAGGGCACGATCAAGGCCGGCAGCAACACCATTAAAACCCTCAGCTGGTATGAAAACCTGGGTCACGCGGCACGCCTGCTGGACGTGGTGAGGCTCTACAGCAAGCTGGATCAGCAACAGGAGGCCGCGTAATGAGAGTCGGTATCAATGGTTTTGGTCGCATAGGCCGCTCGGTCTTTCGGATTCTCGAAAACGTGGAAGGTGTGGATGTCGTAGCCATCAATGACCTGTTCGATAACGACGCCCTGCGCTACCTGCTTAGCTACGATACGGTGATGGGCCCCTTCGGCAAGAACCTGAAACTCGAGGATGATCACTTCGTGACGGACAAGGGTCGGGTAAAGCTGACCAACGAGCGCAACCCGGCTGATATTCCCTGGGGAGACCTGGGCGTCGATGTGGTCGTGGAAGCTACGGGTGTGTTCCGCGCCAGAGAGCAACTGATGCAGCACCTGCAGGCCGGGGCAGGGCGCGTGGTGCTGACCGTGCCGTCCAAGGACCCGGTGGATTACACCGTGGTGCTGGGTGTCAACGATGATGGGCTGAATAAAGAGCACCGCATTATTTCCAATGCCAGTTGCACCACCAACTGCCTTGCGCCCATGGCGAAAGTGCTCAATGATGCCTTTGGTATCGAGGAAGGGGTCATCAACACGGTGCACGCCTATACCAACGACCAGCGGCTTGCCGATGTGCCGCACTCGGACTGGCGCCGCAGTCGCGCTGCCGCCGAGAACATCATTCCAACCTCTACCGGTGCTGCCAAGGCGGTGGGGGAAGTGCTGCCCCAGCTGCAGGGCAAGTTGCACGGAATCGCGGCGCGGGTGCCTGTGCCCGACGGCTCTGTGGTTGACCTGTTCGTCAAACTGGGCAAGCGGGTAACCGTCGACGATGTCAATGCGGTGGTGCGCGAAGCCTCCGAATCCGAGCGGCTCATGGGTATTCTGCAGTACAGTGATGTGCCCGTGGTTTCCTCCGATATCATCGGCAATTCCCACTCCTCAATCTACGACGCGGGTTTTAGCGGGGTCACTGCGGATCGCTATCTGCGGGTGCTGAACTGGTACGACAACGAATGGGGCTATTCCTCCAGGGTTTGCGATCTGCTGGGGAGAATCGACGCCTGGTGACCACTTCTGGACCACAACCTGATTACAGCTCGCTGCGCAGCAATGTCAGCGAGCTCGGGCGCATCCTGGGCGACACCATGGCCAGCGCCGAGGGTGATGACTTCCTCGAATTGATCGAACGGATTCGCGGTTTGTCCAAGGGCGCCCGTGAAGGTTCCGGGCAGGACCAGGCACAGCTGCTTGAGCAGCTGCGTGCGCTGGATAACGACCAGCTGGTGCCGGTGGCGAGGGCGTTCGCCCAGTTCCTGAACCTCGCTAACATTGCCGAGCAGCATCACCTGGTTTCCCGGGAAATGGACCCATTATTGTCCGCCTCCCGGAATCTCAGTAACAGCCTGGGGGAATTGCGGAAAGAGGGCGTAGCGATTGCCGACATCGAGCAGGCAATCTCCGCCCTCAAAATCGAACTGGTGCTTACCGCCCATCCCACCGAAATCACCCGGCGCACCCTGATTCACAAACACAGTGAGATCGGGGAGTGCCTCGCCCGCCTGGAACTGGGCGGCCTGACATCGCGGGAGCAATCCCAGTTGCAGTTGCGGCTGCGGGAACTGGTGGCGCAAATCTGGTACGGCGATGATTTTCGCCGAGAGCGTCCCACCCCGGTGGACGAGGCCAAGTGGGGGTTCGCGGTGGTAGAGGAGTCCCTGTGGCGCGCTGTTCCGGAATTTCTGCGACGCCTGGACGAAGCCCTGGAGCAGCACTGCGGCCTGGCTTTGCCCCTGGAGGCGGCTCCGGTCAGCTTTGTTTCCTGGATGGGCGGTGACCGTGACGGCAATCCCAATGTCACTGCCGAGGTGACTCGAGAAGTGATGCTGCTTTCACGCTGGCAGGCGGCAGAACTGTACCTGGGAGATGTCACCCAGTTGCTGGAAGAGCTCTCCATGACTCGCTGCAGCGATGATTTGCGCCAGCTAGCGGGCGATGCCCACGAACCTTACCGGGCCATCCTGCGCCAGCTGCGCAGTTTATTGCGCGACACTCTCGCCAGTATCGAGGCGCAATTGCGCGGCGAGCCCGCCCTGGAACTGGAAACCCTGCAGTGCCAGGAGCAACTGTGGCAGCCTCTGCTGGCCTGCTACCACTCGCTGATGGACTGCGGCATGGATATTATCGCCCGCCGTACCCTGCTGGATGTGTTGCGCCGGGTGCGCTGTTTTGGCGTTCACCTGGTGCGCCACGACATTCGCCAGGACAGTGCCCGCCATACGGAGGCGCTGTCCGAGATTACCCGTTGCCTGGGCCTGGGCGATTACGCCGACTGGGACGAGGATACGCGACGCGCCTTTCTGCTGCGCGAGCTGGGCAATACCCGGCCGCTGGTGCCGCGACACTGGCAGCCCTCCGCCGATGTCCGGGAAGTGCTGGACACTTGTGCGGTGGCCGCAGAACAATCTCCGGAGGCCCTGGGAGCTTACGTCATATCCATGGCGAGACAGGCCTCCGACGTCCTGGCCGTGCATTTGCTGCTGCAGGAAGCCGGGGTGCAGAAACCGATACCCGTGGCCCCGCTGTTCGAGACCCTGGACGATTTGTCCAGGGCCCGCGAGGTGATTGGGGATCTGCTCGAGAACCACTGGTACCGGGGCCAGACCGGCGGCAGACTGATGGTGATGATTGGCTATTCCGACTCCGCCAAGGATGCCGGGGTGATGGCCGCCTCCTGGGCCCAGTACCGGGCTCAGGAAGAGTTGCTGGAGGTCTGTAAGCATCACGAGGTAGAACTGACCCTGTTTCACGGTCGCGGCGGCACCATTGGCCGTGGCGGCGCGCCTGCACACCAAGCGCTGTTATCGCAACCGCCCGGGTCGCTGAAAAATGGCCTGCGGGTAACAGAACAGGGAGAGATGATCCGCACCAAGTTGGGCTGGACCTCGCTGGCGGTCAAAACCCTGGCGCTCTATACGGTGGCGATCTGCCAGGCCAACCTGCGCACCCCACCTGCGCCGCGCAAGGAATGGCGGGAAGTCATGGAAGAGCTGTCCGTCGAGTCCTGTAAAGCCTATCGGGCGGTGGTCCGCGAGGAACCGGATTTTGTGCCCTATTTTCGCCATGCGACGCCGGAACAGGAGTTGGCCAAGTTGCCCCTGGGTTCCCGTCCAGCACGGCGCAAGGCCGGTGGCGGCATAGAGAGCCTGCGGGCGATACCGTGGATTTTTGCCTGGTCGCAGAATCGCCTCATGCTGCCGGCGTGGCTGGGGGCGGGAGCGGCCCTTGCCAGTGCCTGCAGCAATGGCAGGGCAGCGCTTATCGGCGAAATGGCGGCCAGCTGGCCGTTCTTTGCCACCCGCTTATCCATGCTGGAGATGGTGTATGCGAAGGCGGACGTGGAGCTGTCAGCCTATTACGATCAAACGCTGGTGCCCGAGGAGTTGAGTTTTATTGGTGAGAGGCTGCGTCAGCAGCTGCAGGCGGACATGGCCACGGTGCTGGAAATTGACGGTAGCGACCAGTTGCTGGCAAACCAGCCCTGGACGGCGGAATCCATCCGACTCCGGAATATTTACACCGACCCCCTGAACTTTCTGCAGGCGGAATTGCTCAAACGCAACAGGCAGCAGGAAGAGCCGCGGCTGGAGCGCGCCATCATGGTAACCATTGCTGGTATCGCCGCGGGAATGCGTAACACCGGCTGACACCCTTGACCGGGTCGCGGTAGCTGCCGACAATAGCGTGCCCCATGCCGGGGCCTATTCTCCCCATTCAGAGGTTTAGCATGCAACGACTTTTCAAGCTTACATTCCTGCTTTCATTCCTGATGCTGCTGGGCCAGGGCGCCTGGGCACAGGACAGTTATGACAAGGCCATCGCGGCGTTCAAGTCCGCCGGTGGCAGTGCTGCCTATTTTGACAGTGCCTATGGCTATGCGCTTTTCCCCACAATTGGCAAGGGTGGCATCGGTATCGGAGGCGCCCACGGGAAGGGTCGGGTATACGTGGGCGGGCGCCATGTGGGTGATACCACCATGACCCAGCTCACCGTGGGACTGCAGTTGGGCGGCCAGGCATTCAGCCAGATCATTTTCTTTGAAGACCAGCGGGCATTCCGGGAGTTCACCACCGGCCATTTTGAATTCAGCGCCCAGGCGACAGCGGTGGCGATTACCGCCGGCGTCTCCGCCGAGGCCAATACCGGTGGTGGCGTAGCCGCGGGTGCCAGCGGAGGGCAGAACAATGCCAGAACGAGCCATGGCGGTTACCGCAAGGGCATGGCGATATTTACCATCGCCAAGGGCGGGCTGATGTACGAAGCGGCCCTGGGCGGCCAGAAGTTTGCCTACACGCCGCTGTAGATTCGCGCCAGAACCCTCCCGGCCGCAGCCTTAACTGCCGCCGGGATTTTTTTTGCTGGAGAGAACGTCCAAGGCGGTATCCAGTTGCTCCTGGCGAACCTCGCCGGTCAGGATGACATGCCAGGCCCTGGGTCCGTGAGCACCACAGACGAGCTGCGCCTCGATATCCGCGGTGCTGGATGGTCCGGCAATACAGAACAGGGCCCGGGGTCGCTCGGCTCCGGTGATTGCCGGCTCAAGCTGTTGCCAGAGTGATTCCAGGTCCGGCAGCAACTGGTTCACATCGAGAACCACCAGGTGGTGTTCAGGCAGCAGGTTGTTGCGAGCGGGGTTATTTCTGCCGCTGAGGAATATCGTGGCCCCGGTTTCTGCCACGCCCCACTGGGCATAACTGAGCGCGACGGGCTCGCCCGGTTCAATCTCGCCAAAGCGCGGCAGCACGCCGCCATCGCGCCAGGGCATGGCGGCGAGATGGGGGTCGTTACCCGCCACCAGCCGGTGACTGCGGTAGTGCCGGTAGATGTACTGGCCCACTGCCTTTACTACATCGACCCGCTGGGGGGCGACATCGATGCTGCCCTGGTTGCGCAGGACATTGATCATGAAGGCGACACAGGTGTCATCGTGGGGCAGTTCCGCCGCCGGGGCGACGCCAAAGTCATCCAGTTGTGCCTCGATGGCGGCAGCATTCTGCCCGAGGCTGGCGTGGCGCACCCGGGCCATGATCCGGGACCGGCTCTCACTACTCACGATCGTCCCTCCGGGCCTTGTACTGCTGCATGAAACTCTCACCCTGGGGGCTGGGGAAATCCCGTTGATCGGTCCAGCCCGAGGCGAAAGGGAGCTTGTGGAAGCTGCCTTTCCTGCGTCCCAGTTTATTCAATATCGACATGACTCTGGTGGTCAGGAACTGGTATAGGCCGGGCCTGGCCGCCACCCAGGCGTGCAGGCGTAATCCCATCCGCCAGCGCGGCGAACCGATGTTTTCCTGGCTTTGCTGGTGCCTCAGGTCGCGCAGCAGATCGGGCAGGGGGATATCTGCGGGGCAGACTTCTGCGCAGCGGCCGCAGCTGGTGCAGGCATTGGGCAGGGCTGCTGTGTCCTCGAGCGAGTTGAGCAGCGGCGTGAGCACAGAGCCCATCGGCCCCGGATATACCCAGCCGTAGCTATGGCCTCCGCTGGCGGTGAAGATCGGGCAGTGATTCAGGCAGGCACCGCAGCGGATACATTGCAGCATCTCACGGTAGTCGCTGGCGAGAATATCGCTGCGCTGATTGTCCAGCAGCACAATATGCGTTTCCAGCGGGCCATCAAGCTCGGTTTCCCGGCGGGGGCCCGAATAAAAACTGGTGTAACAGGTTTGCGGTTGTCCTGTCGCGGAGCGCACCAGCAGCCGTTGTACGGCGGTCGCATCCTCCCCTCGTGGCAGTATCCGATCCAGGGTGGTGCAGATGATCAACACCCGGGGCAGGTTGGCACAGAGGTCGCCGTTACCCTCATTGGTCACCAGCATGGAATAACCGGTTTCGGCAATCAGGGCGTTGGCGCCAATGATGCCAATGTCCGCTTGCAGGAAGTGGTCGCGCAGAACTGATCTGGCCTCGCCAACCAGGTCGCTGATGGATTCCAGCTCGCGTTCGCCCAGGGCATGCTTTTCCAGGAACAGTTCCCGTACCTGCTCTTTGGATTTGTGCAACGCCGGGCCGACAATGTGACTGGGTGTTTCTCCCGCCTGCTGGATGATGTATTCGCCCAGGTCGGTTTCGATCACCTCGAGGCCACCGCGTTTCAGGTAGTCGTTGAGGCCGGTTTCCTCGGTGACCATGGATTTTCCCTTGGCCACCTTACGGGCGTCGTGCTGCTGGCAGATGTCGAGGACAATCGAGTTGAGTTCAGAGGCAGAATCCGCGTAATGGACCTGGTTGCCGTTGTTGGTGGCCTCCAGTTCAAAGCGCGCCAGGTAGTAATCCAGGTTGTCCAGGCTATGCCGGCGAATGCGTTTAACATGCTGCCGCAGGGCTTCGAAATCACCGAACTGTTGTACCGCAGCCTCGCGCACAACCGGGGTAAACAGGGCCATCGCGTCACGTTGTGCCGCCGCCGCTTCGTCCGCCAGCGCAGCTACCGCTTTACGGGTGAAATGTTGGCTTTGCAATTCCACCGGAACTACTCTCCCTCGCCGATAGCGGGGGAATAAAGTTCGCCAGCCAGGATTTCCGCGACATGCCGGACTTCAATATCGATGCCCTGGCGGCGGGCACGGCCGGCGATGCTCAGCAGGCAGCCGAGATCGCCGCCGGCGAGCATGGCGGCACCGGTAGCGGTGGCGTTGCGCAGTTTGTCGTCGGTCATTTTCGCGGAAATTTCCGGCATCTTGGCGCAGAATGTGCCGCCAAAACCGCAGCAGACCTCAGTTTGTTGCATCTCCCTGACTTCGACCTGGCACAGTTTGCGCAGTAGTTCCCGGGGTTGTTCCCTGATGCCCAGCTCGCGCAGGCCGGCACAACTGTCGTGGTAGGTGATGGTCGGTAGTTCGGTCATCACCGCAGGGGCTTTGTCCAGTTGGACGACGTCAGAGAGGAAACTGGTCAGCTCATAGGTTTTTTGTGCCAGCGCCAGGGCCCGTTGCCGCCACTCCCCGTCCAGTAATTTCGGGTAGTGCTCGCAGACCATGCCGGCGCAGGAGCCGGAGGGTGCGACCACGTACTGCGCGTCTTCGAACTGCTCGATAAACTGTTTGGCGAGCACGGAGGCGGATGCGTATTCACCCGCGTTGTAGCTCGGCTGGCCGCAGCAGGTTTGCCGTTGCGGTACATCGACGATACAACCGGCCTGCTCCAGCAGGCGGATGCTGGCGAAAGCGACGGAGGGACGCATGAGGTCGGCAAGGCAGGTGACGAATAGGGATACGCGCGGGGCGCTGGAGTCGCTCATGCTGGTACGGGTCCGGAAGACATGGGCCCCAGTATATCTGATTCACGCCGAGGCTCTAGCCCTGCCAGGGTAGTTGCCCCAGAATCATTACCAGCAGGCCACTGGCCAGGCAAAAACCGACCGCCTGTCCCGCTCGGGCGACGGGGTGGCGGCTTTCCAGTAGTTTGACGAGCACGGTTTTGCGATCAACCCGGACCCCCGCCCTGGCCAGGGGGGCCACCTCCTGGTTGATCGACTTTCCGTCCATTGCCGGCAACAGGGGGGTGCCGGTGAAAATCACCACATCGTCTATCAGTAAAAAGGGACCGCGATACTGGATTCTGGCGCCGCTGGCCAGCTGGTACAGCTGGCGGTGATCCACCACCACCAGGTGGTCGTCCCAGGTACCCAGGTATTCGCGCTCACTGCGCAGCAATAACTGCAGTGCAACCACCGGTCCACACAAGGCCAGCATGGCCCCGACCAGCGTGGCAAGGGATACGCCAAGCCCGATCAGTACAATGATGACAGCCAGCGACAGCACGGCAACACCCACATTGGCATGTCTGAGTTGTTGCTTGCGGGCAGCGACGGCATTGACCCAGTGGATATCGTCGGCAATATCGTCCAGTGGTGCGGCGCCGCGCGCAGGCCGGCTTTTGTAGACCAGGGCGCGTGAAGCCTGCAGGTAGGCGAAGGCGAGGCTGGCGATAACCGTCCCGGTCAGCAGGATCAGGACAACTGACCAGGCTGCGTTCCCAAGTCGACGCTCTGCCGCCCTGCTGTCGATCATACGTTGCAATGAGTCTGACAGCAGTGGAACCTCGGCGTTGCCGGTGGCGCTGAACCGAAGTATCTGCGCCTGTTGGGGATGGTATTGCAGTATCTTGTTACCCCAGTTAAGCAGTTGTCCGGGGCTGCCAGGCAGGGAGCCGGGCAATTGCCTGATGAATGTCCAGTTGGCGTCGAAAAGATACAGCCCACTGTCGCCACTGCCCGGGTTATACAAAGTCACCCACCAGTGACTGCCGCTGGTGGCGAAGTCCCAGACTCGCGTCTGCTCGGCTTCCAGGGCGGCTGGTGGCAGCAGCAATATCTCGTCCAGTTGTTGGCCAAAGGCCTGGTCTTCATAGCGCAGTACCGACACCGCGGGCCCGTCGCTGCCGTTGACAAACAGCAACCCCGCGTCCAGGCGCAGTACCGGGTGGTCAGCAATGGGCCTCGCGGCGTCAGCCATGAGCTCGCCGCCAGCGGCCAGCTTCGCCAGGGCCTGGCCTGCCATATTGGCAACAAACAGCTCGCCCGTCAGTGGATGTACGGTGAGTGCGTCGGGCGCTAGTGCTGGCGCGATGGGGGTGCAAAGCCTTTCGTCCAGTTGGCACTGCCACAACTGCGGTTGTGCTGAGGAATGCTCCAGCGATTTGGCGCTCAACAGCAAATCCCCCGATGGGGTGTATGCGAGGGGAGGGGACAGTGCCGTCAATCCCAGGTCCCTGGCGACGATAGATTCCCTGCTTACCCCGGCACGGTCGTGCAGCAGTAATTCGTTGCCCGCCAGGATAACCAGCTCCCCGGCGCTGCTGGCGGCAACCGCGCTCGGGCCTTCCACGTTCCCGGGCGGTGTAAGACTGACAAACCGCCCCAGCAGGATTAGCAGCAGGGCGAGTGCGGTTATCCCGGTCAGCAGGCCTTTGCGCATTTTTTGCCTGGCAATGGCGGGACGCTCCCTGACCTGGGCAGTATTGCGAAATGGCCGCAGGCGATACAGGTTCGGGGCCGCCGGGGAGTGGCTGGCTTTGCCCGAGTGGTAGGCCGTGTTGCGGCGAGGCAGTTCCAGTCGTGATCTGACACTGGCCTGTGTTGCCTTGATAGCGTTCGATTCAGCGAGCGCCCTGGCGCCGCGCTCGATGGCTCTTTCTTCCAATTCCCGTTCCCGACGCAGAGCCTCTTCCTCTGCCCGGTGGCGCGCCTGCTCCTGTCTGGCCTGCTCCGCCAGTTCCGCTTCCCGTTGCCTGCGCCGGATTTCTTTTTGCTCTGCCTCGCGCTGCTTGCGTTGCGCTTCCGCTGCGGCCTTTTCCTTTGCCGCCGCCTCGGCCGCCCTGCGACGTTTTTCCTGCTCAGCCGCTTTCTTTCGTGCGGCTGCCTCCGCCTTGCGTTGTTTCTCGGCCTGCTTCTCAGCCTTGATGCGAGCGGCTTCTTCGGCCTGGCGCTTTTTCTCCGCCGCCTGCTCGGCTTTGCGTCGCGCGGCTTCCTCGGCCCTGCGTTTGCGTTCGGCTTCCTGTTCTGCCTTGCGCTTGGCAGCTTCTTCGGCCTGGCGCTCTTTCTCCGCGGCCTGCTCGGCTTTGTGTCGCGCGGCTTCCTCGGCCCTGAGTTTGCGTTCGGCTTCCTGTTCTGCCTTGCGCTTGGCAGCTTCTTCGGCCTGGCGCTTCTTCTCCGCCGCCTGCTCGGCTTTGTGTCGCGCGGCTTCCTCGGCCCTGCGTTTGCGTTCGGCTTCCTGTTCTGCCTTGCGCTTGGCAGCTTCTTCGGCCTGGCGCTTCTTCTCCGCCGCTTGCTCGGCTTTGCGTCGCGCGGCTTCCTCGGCCCTGCGTTTGCGTTCGGCTTCCTGTTCTGCCTTGCGCTGGGCAGCTTCTTCGGCCTGGCGCTTCTTCTCTGCCGCCTGCTCGGCTTTGCGTCGCGCGGCTTCCTCGGCGCTGCGTTTGCGTTCGGCTTCCTGTTCTGCCTTGCGCTGGGCAGCTTCTTCGGCCTGGCGCTTCTTCTCCGCCGCCTGCTCGGCTTTGTGTCGCGCGGCTTCCTCGGCGCTGCGTTTGCGTTCGGCTTCCTGTTCTGCCTTGCGCTGGGCAGCTTCTTCGGCCTGGCGCTTTTTCTCCGCGGCCTGGTTGCTGGCCTCCTTTCGCTGCTGCGCTTCCCGGTTTCTTCTCTGCAGTGCCTCGCGCTCGGCCTGCTGCCTGGCGATTTCCCAGTCGGATTCGGTGTTGTTGCTGTTGCTGGCGGGTTCGGCCAGGGGTACCTCGCCGGTCACCTTGACCAACTCGGCCTCGACGCCCAGTTTGTGGAGTTTGTGGTAGTACTCGCCTGCGACTTTGCGATCGAGGTTGCGACGCAGAATGATTGTTTCGCCGGTGAAAAAGTGTTCCAGGCGCTCGGGGTCGGTGATATCGAAAAGCCTGGCAAAACGAGCCTTTACCTGCTCCGGATCCTTGCCCGGCAGGATTTCGCCCCAGAACGTGAGGTTAAACCTGTTCACCTCGCGTCAATGTCCCCTGTTTGTTCTAGTTTATGGTTTCAATGTAAGGGGATAGAGGCGACTTTGCCAAGACTTGATCTGGTGATTAGTGCACTCCGTGCATCATCTTGCGCAGCAGCGGGGATAACAGCAACAGCAGAACCGCAAAACCAAGGCCGAAATACAGCAGATCACTGAACAGGGTGGTGTAGCTCGCCAGGGCTGCGTTTACGTCGCTGACACTGCCACCGCTGGTTTCGATAGCGGCGAGCTTGGACAATTGGGCGGCGACAAATTCGGAATAGGCTGTCGCCAGGAACCAGGCGCCCATCATCACCCCGACCACGCGGGGAACCGCCAGCTTGGTAACAGCGGAGAGGCCGACCGGCGAAAGGCACAGTTCGCCGCTGGTGTGCAACAGGTAGGCCAGCACCATCCAGTAGCCGGTAACCATGCCTGCCTGATCTGGGTTGGCGGCGCCCAGTACCAGCGCACCAAAGCCAAGGCCCGCCTGGCCAATACCGAGGGCGAACTTAACCGGCGTGCTGGGTTCCAACCCCCGGCGCCCCAGCGCAGTCCACAGCCAGGCGAAAATCGGCGCAAGCAGGAAAATAAACAGGGAGTTGAGGGAACCGTACTGCGCGGCGGTGAGCTCCAGGCCAACGATTTTGCGGTCCATCACCCTGTCTGCGAACAGCGTCATGGAGCCCGCGGCCTGCTCGAACAGTGCCCAGAACACAACGGTGGACAGGGTCAGTATCACCAGGGCGATCATTCGCTGCCGCTCGACGACGTCACACTGGGTCGTCACAAACCAGGTCAGACCCAGCAGCACGGCGACTGACATGAGGTTGAGGGTCAGGCCCACGGCTGCGTGGAATTGCAGCATTTGCCAGATAACCGCGACACCTGCAATGGCACTCAGGTATATCGTCCACTCGCGGTTGATGCCTATGGGCGACTTTTCTTTCAGTGATTGCGGGTCGTGTGGTTCTGCGTGGCCATGCAGGTGTTTCTGGCCGGTGATAAAAGTAACCAGTCCCAGCAGCATACCAATGCCGGCTGCGCCAAATCCGTAGGCCCAGCCGAGGGTCTCACCAAGGTAGCCGCACAGCAGGGTAGCGGCGAATGCGCCCAGATTGATACCCATGTAGAAGATGGTAAAGCCGGAGTCCCGGCGCGGGTCATCCTCGGTGTATAGCCTGCCCACAATCGTGGAAATGTTCGGTTTGAGAAAGCCGACACCCACGACGATGAGCGCCAGCGAGAGGTAAAAGACCTGCAGGGCGGCGGTGTCCCTGACAATCTGGTCGCCCACCTGGCGCGCCTGTTCACCTTCCACGGCCATACCCAGGTGACCCAGCACCAGCAGAAGACCACCGAAAATGACCGCTTTGCGCATTCCCAGGTAACGGTCTGCCAGCAGGCCCCCGATGACCGGCGTGGCGAATACCAGCGCGGCGTAACCGCCGAGCACATCCAGGCCGTTGGCGTCGCTGAAGAGGTGGTACTTGGTCAGGTAAAGCAGCAGCAGGTACTTCATGCCGTAGAAGGAAAAGCGTTCCCACAGTTCAGTGGCGAAGCAAACGAACAGGCCCCTGGGGTGGCCGAAGAATCCCGTATCCGTGACCGGGTCGACGGCAATACTGGTGGTCATAAGGTTTTCCTGTGTGGCCAGTCCTGCTGGGCAAGGCGGGTGCAGCGCGTATTAAACGCCACAGGCGCCGGCTGAAGCAAACCCTGGGCCGGCCGTGCGAATCGCTGCGATTGTCAGTACCATAACGCTCCTGGTTGTTGTTTTAGGGGATTTTCATGCGAACCACACTGTTGCTGGCCAGCGCGTTGCTGGCACTCACCGCCTGCTCCGGGGAGAATCACCCGTCCAGCCCGCCCGCTGTTGGCGCCGACGTTGCCGCGGTGAGCCCGGACCCGGGAGAAAAGATCAATACAGAGTTGCATCGCCATATCGCTGAACTCGCCTCAGACGCCTACCAAGGGCGGGAGCCCGGCACAGCGGGTGAGGACAAGACCATAGCCTACCTGGTCGGGGAATTCGAGGCCCTGGGCCTGCAGCCCGGCAATCACGGAGACTGGTTCCAGGAAGTTCCCATTACCGCAGTGAAAACCGCCCACGACGCGGTGTTGTCCCTGCGCGGTGAAAACTACACTGCCGATCTCAGCTTCGGTGATGAGATGGTGGTGTTCACCCAGCGACAGGTGCCGGTTGCCGAACTGGTCGAGTCGCCCCTGGTATTCGCCGGCTATGGTATTAACGCCCCGGAACGCAACTGGAACGATTACGCCGATATCGATGTCACCGGCAAAACCGTGGTCGTGCTGATCAATGACCCCGGTTTTGCGACCCAGGATCCGGCGTTATTCAATGGCAATGCCATGACCTATTACGGGCGCTGGAGCTACAAATTCGAGCAGGCTGCCCGGCAGGGCGCCGCAGGTGTGATTATTGTTCATGAGACGGCCCCGGCCGCCTATGGCTGGGACGTGGTGCGTAACGGCGGTATGTCCGCCAAGATTGGCCTGACGGCCGAAAACAGGAAAGCAGACACCGTGGCCGTGGAAAGCTGGATTCCGCTGGAGCAGGCCCGGGCCTTGTTTGCTGCGGCAGGGGTCGACTATGCCCAGGCCAGCGCCGCGGCAGCCAGGCCGGGCTTCAAGGCATTTCCGCTGGCAGGCATCACTGCGTCGGTGACGCTCAATAACGAGGTCAGCAACAAAATCAGCCATAACGTGGCGGCGCTGCTGCCGGGCAGCAAGTACCCCGATGAAGTGGTGATCTATACCGCACACTGGGACCATTTGGGAGTGCGACCGGGCACCGAGGGCGACAATATTTACAACGGAGCCAGCGATAATGCCTCCGGTACCGCGGCATTATTCTCCCTGGCGAGGATGTTTACAGAGCAGGCGCAGCGGCCTGAGCGCTCGGTCTTGTTCCTGGCGGTGACTGCGGAGGAATCCGGTCTGCTGGGGTCGCGGTGGTATGGTGAAAATCCGATCTTTGCGCTGGACA
Organism: Seongchinamella unica; assembly: GCF_004354085.1. Taxonomy (GTDB): domain Bacteria; phylum Pseudomonadota; class Gammaproteobacteria; order Pseudomonadales; family Halieaceae; genus Halioglobus; species Halioglobus unicus. The sequence goes on from NZ_SMSE01000002.1 coordinate 232,737, forward strand.
AAACCGTGGCCAATTTCAACATGGATAATATCGCCGCGGGCCAGATTGGCCCCACCAGCGAGGTCGCGGTAGTGGGATTCGGCAACAGTGAACTGGAAAACTACCTCGCCAGGGCGGCGGAGAAGCAGGGGCGCAAGCTGGTTCAGGAGCCCTTTCCGGAAAAAGGCTTTTACTACCGCTCCGACCACTTTTCCCTGGCACGGGTCGGTGTGCCGGCACTCTACCTGACCCGGTCCACTGCCAGCGAGGAGCATGGTCGCGAGTGGGGCGAGAAACGCCTGCAGGGCTACATCGAGAATCATTACCACAAGCCTTCCGATGAGTATGATCCAGGCTGGGACCTGCGCGGCGCGGTACAGGAAGTGCAGCTGCTCTATCACATGGGCAGCGAGCTTGCCTCCAGTCGCGACTTCCCACAATGGACGGATGGGGTTGAGTTCAAGGCAATTCGGGATGCCATTATGGCAGCGGTCCCCGACCGGGAGTAAAGCCGTATGGACGGGACAAGGAGCCCTGGCTTGCAGACCCGGTAGTCCCCGGGGTTTGTTGCTGCACCTGCCTGCCCGATTGTCGCCCGCAGCCATGCGGGTGGCGCGGTCGGCAATGCCGGACGGGCTCTGACTCGGGCCAAATACACAGTCAGATAAAACTGTGATTTCCGGAGTCAGAAAATGAAGATGTTTACCCGTCTGTTTGGTCGCGTCGGTGGCGACCATCGTGAACTGGATTTTCTCCAGGCCCAGCGCATGGTGCTGGATTACGCCCGTTTCCTTGAGCACTCGGCCCCCATGCCCGGACGGATTGCTGACCAGTCCCGATTACCGCATCCCAAAGCCAGGCTGAAAAGCGCCCTGTTGCTGTGCATCGGCAACAGCTCCGACGAACGCCTGTCGGAGCATCTCAGGGCAGGTTACCTGATGCTCAGTGCATTCCAGCCGGACGTTGGCGAGCAGGCCCTGGGAACCGATTTCACCTCGCTGGATCTGGAGGGCGATATGCTGGATGTCGCCCTGCAACTGGAGCAGGACGACGCGGCCGCAAGTCCGCTGCGCCCCAAAGTGCGCCGCGAACTGGAAGAACTCAAGCAGGAGTTGTATGCGTTGGAACTGGAATTGGCGCAGTCCGAGCGCCTCACCGCCTAGGGCCTGATCACGCTGAATGAGTGGGCCCTGTGGTGACAGAACACGCACCAATCGAGGCAGCAGGGTCAGCTCAGTTAATGTGACCAGGCCCCGGGTCGTTGCGTCAGGCGGCCGTCAGCCGGCAACCCTGGACTGCGGCTTCACTGTGCAGGCATGCTTCTATCGCCTCGGCGTCTCGCAGGCGCTTGATCTTCTCGAACAAGAGGGCCGCGTGAGGGTAATAGGTACGCAGGTAGACCAGCCATTGCTTGATCGGGTTGCCCACATGGCTGGCGTCGTAGTGAGTGAGGGTCAGTTGATAGAACGCCAGTAGCAGCGGAACCACCTGCTGCCACTGCAGCGGGTCCATCTCCTTGCCGGCAACAGTGGCGCGGACCAGTCGCGGCAGGTCGGGACGGCACAGGGCTCCTCTGCCCAGCATCAGATCCTCTGCGCCACTGAGCTCGCGGCAGCGCAGGGCGTCGCTGGTATTCCAGATTTCACCATTGGCGATCACCGGGATGCTGGTGGTCTCCCTGGCACGGGCAATTTCCTCCCAGTAGGCCGGCGGGCGATATCCGTGGCGCTTGGTCCTGGCGTGCACGGTCAGTTCGGTAGCGCCCGCCTCTCCGATACCGCGAACGAGCTCAAGAAACCGTTGCTGGTCCTCGTAGCCGAGACGGATTTTGACAGTGACCGGAATCCCTGAGGGCACAGCCTTCCTTGTGGCAGCGGTAATCGCCGCGACCCGCTCCGGTTCCCGCAGCAGAATCGATCCACCATCGGATTTGTTGACCGTTTTCGCCGGGCAACCAAAATTGAGGTCTATGCCCGGTGCCCCGAGCTCAGCCGCGCGAGCTGCGTTCTCAGCCACCACGGTGGGATGGCCACCCAGCAACTGCAGGTAGACCGGTACCCCTGAAGGCGTCTTGCCGCCGGCCTTCAGCTCCGGGCACAAGCGGTAAAAGACCCGCGCCGGCAGCAGCCGTTCACTGACCCGGACAAACTCGGTGACGCAGCGATCCAGCCCCCCCAGGCCAGTGAGCAATTCGCGCATTGTGTGGTCTATCACCCCCTCCATGGGGGCCAGCATGAGTCTCATGGCGTCTCAACCGGGTTGTCTGGCGGCGGATTATACGCCAGCGGGCCGGGCCCCTCCATCGCTTAAGTGCCCCGGGGAGATGGCAACCAGCCCGCAGCTGCTTTATAGTTGGGGCATTCTTGCTCCGCCCGACAGGTGGAGCTCAGTCGGGACTTGCGAGTAGGGACAAATGCAACAGGATATTGTGGCGCAGGGTGTGGAGCTAATGCTGTTTGGCATGGGCACCGTCGTCGTGTTTCTTGCGCTTCTGGTCGTGGCAACCAATGCCATGTCGGCTTTTGTCAGTCGCTACTTTCCCGAGACCCAGCCGGCGCCTGTCGCCGGCAGCAAGCCTTCTGCCGCTGCTGCGTCGCCCGACGCAGAGGTGGTTGCCGCGATAACCGCAGCGGTTCATCAACACCGTAAGCGCAAGCCCTGATCAGCAATTTGATGTAAAGAGGTTCCTCTATGGACGAGAGCAAACGCCCTCTGGGTATTACCGATGTGGTTCTCAGGGATGCATCGCAATCCCTGCTTGCCACGCGGGTCCGTATCGACGATATGTTGCCGATCGCAGCCAAATTGGATGAGATCGGATTCTGGTCCCTGGAATCCTGGGGCGGAGCCACTTTCGACGCCTGCATCCGTTACCTGGGTGAAGATCCCTGGGACCGGATTCGCGAGCTGAAAAAAGCCATGCCCAACACCCCGCAGCAGATGTTGTTCCGGGGCCAGAATATTCTCGGCTACCGCCACTACGCGGATGATGTGGTGAGGAAGTTCGTTGAACGCGCAGCCAGCAACGGTGTTGACGTATTCCGGGTGTTCGACGCGATGAATGACATGCGCAACATCGAGGTGGCGCTGCAAGCGGTCAAGGAGGTGGGCAAGCACGCCCAGGGGACCATTTCCTATACCATCAGCCCGGTGCACGACATCGAAACCTGGGTGGCCCAGGGTAAACGCATCGAGGACATGGGCGCCGATTCCATCGCCATCAAGGATATGGCGGGTCTGTTGCATCCCTACGATGGTTATGAACTGGTCAAGCGGCTCAAAGCCGCCTGTGATATCCCGATCCACATGCAATGTCACGCCACCACAGGTCTTTCCACATCGACCATCCTGAAGTGCGTGGAAGCGGGCATTGATAACGTGGACACCTCTATTTCCTCCATGTCCATGACCTACGGCCACTCGCCCACCGAGACCGTGGTCGCCATGCTCAAGGGCACAGATCGCGACACCGGCCTTGATATCCAGAAGCTGGAAGAGATCGCCTCCTACTTCCGTAAAGTGCGCAAGAAGTACGCAAAGTTCGAAGGGGCACTGCGCGGGGTGGATTCACGCATCCTGGTCGCGCAGGTGCCCGGTGGCATGCTCACCAACATGGAAAACCAGCTGAAAGAGCAGGGGGCTGCCGACAAGCTGGACGAGGTGCTGGAAGAAATTCCCCGGGTGCGCGAGGACCTGGGATTTATCCCACTGGTTACCCCCACCTCGCAGATCGTCGGCACCCAGTCGGTGATCAACGTGCTGACCGGCGAGCGCTACAAGTCGATCTCCAAAGAGACAGCGGGCGTCCTCAAGGGCGAGTACGGTGCATCGCCGGCCCCGGTCAACGAGGATCTGCAGGCGCGGGTGCTGGAGGGCGGCGAGCCGATCACCTGTCGTCCGGCGGACCTGCTGGAGCCGGAACTGGAGACCCTGAGCGCCGAGCTGCGGCAGCTGGCCGCCGAGAAGAACATTTCCCTCAGCAAGGGGGACGGGGAAATTGACGATGTCCTGACTTATGCACTGTTCCCCCAGATCGGCCTCAGGTTCCTCGAGAACCGCGGCAACCCGGATGCCTTCGAGCCGGCTCCAGGCGAGGAGCCAGCGCCTGAGGCCGCAGCCACTGCGGCACCCGCGGCCACTGCTCCCGGTGCCGCCGAGGTCTATACGGTGTCTGTCAACGGCAATCGCTACGTGGTGGAAGTCGCCGAAGGTGGCGATGTATCGGCCGTGAGCCCAGCCGCGACCCGCGCCGCAGCGGCGGCGCCAAGCACCGCCACAGCCAGCGCGGCGGAACCCCTGCCAGCACCGCTGGCGGGCAATATCTTCAAGGTGACGGTCAGCCCGGGTGATGCAGTGAACGCCGGCGATGTCATTGTCATCCTGGAGGCCATGAAAATGGAAACCGAGGTTCGGGCCAGTCGTGACGGCACCATTGCCTCGGTGGATGTCAAGGTCGGCGACACAGTCGCGGTCGGCGACACCCTGATCAGCATAAGCTGAGCGCCATGGATAACCTGTTACAGCTTTGGATTTCCTCAGGGCTCGCCCAGATCACCCCCGGGCAGGCCTTTATGATGCTGATTGGCCTGCTGCTGTTGTTCCTGGCCATACGCAAACAGTTTGAGCCCCTGTTGCTGGTCCCCATCGGCTTTGGTGGCATTCTGGCCAACATTCCCGGTGCCGGCCTGGCCTACTCGGCGGTGGAGAATGCCCTGCAGGGGGCCGATCCGGCGCTGCTGCTGGAATTCGCCCGGGTCCTGGGCGTGAGCGCCACCGACAACGTCAAGGAACTGATGGCCGCTTATGACGCCACCGATGCGGCGGGCCACATGGCCGTGCAGCAGTTGGCGCTGGATTCAGGGTTTGGCAATGGCATGCTCTATAACTTCTACTCGGTGGCCATCGCCAGCGGCGTGGCCCCCCTGGTGATTTTCATGGGTGTTGGCGCCATGACGGACTTTGGTCCGTTGCTGGCCAATCCCAAAACCCTGTTTCTGGGAGCCGCCGCCCAGTTTGGCATTTTCGCGACCGTCATCGGTGCCGTGTTCCTGACCTCCATCGGCTGGATGGATTTCAGTATCGCCGATGCTGCAGCGATTGGCATTATCGGCGGCGCCGACGGTCCCACGGCCATTTACGTCTCCAGCGTACTGGCCCCCGACCTGCTCGGGGCCATCGCTGTGGCCGCTTATTCCTACATGGCCCTGGTGCCCATGATCCAGCCGCCGATCATGCGAGCCCTGACCACTGAGGACGAGCGCAAGATTGAAATGGTGCAGTTGCGCCCGGTGTCCCAGCGCGAAAAAATCGTCTTTCCGCTGGTGCTGCTGATTCTGGTGGCACTGTTGCTGCCTGATGCGGCACCGCTGCTGGGTATGTTCTGTTTCGGCAATCTGATGAAAGAGTGTGGTGTGGTGGAGCGACTGTCATCGACGGCCCAGAATGCGCTCATCAATATCACAACGATTTTCCTCGGCCTGTCCGTGGGATCCAAACTGGTGGCCGACAAATTCCTGGACCTGAATACCCTCGGCATCCTCGGTCTGGGTATCATCGCCTTCGGTATCGGGACTGCGTCCGGGGTGCTTATCGCCAAGCTGATGAATCGCTTCGGCAGCACGCCGCTCAATCCCCTGATCGGCTCTGCGGGCGTTTCCGCGGTTCCCATGGCGGCCCGGGTCAGTAACAAGGTTGGCCTGGAAGCCAACCCGCACAACTTCCTGCTGATGCACGCCATGGGACCCAACGTCGCCGGGGTGATCGGTTCGGCGGTGGCAGCGGGGGTCATGATTACCCTTGTAGGCGGTTGAGTGGTGTCGGATTTCAGCCTGACCATCACCCCCCGCTTTTATGAGACGGACGCTCAGGGCCACATCAGCAATGTCACTATCGCCGGTTGGTTTGAGGTCGCAAGAACCGCGTTGCTCGGCAGGGTGCTGGCAGACGACATGAGCTCCCAGGTGCAGTGGCTGCTGGCTAACGTCAATATCGATTACCTGGCGGAAACCCACTTCGGCAGCGATGTCACTGTCACCCTGGAAAAACTGCAGGTAGGTAACACCTCGCTTACCATGAGCTGTGTGATGACCCAGCAGGGCAGGGAGTGCGTCCGTGGCAAGGCCGTGTTGGTGAATATCGACCCGCATGGTCGGGGCAAGTGCACGATATCCGATGAGTTGCGAGGCCAGCTCAGGGCGCTGTTTCCGCAGGAGACGTAGAGCCCGGTAGTCAAGAAGCGGCTATAGACGATGGTTCGATACCTCAGCGCCGACCAGAGAGGAATCGGGTGGGGCAAACCTTTGGGTTTTATGCCTGGCGATTGGAGCCTGCAGCCAAACCTGAACCGGGTCTATCGCTGACCCCATTTGAACAGGCGGAAGAATTCGTATGAGGGGTCATCAGGCCCCGGTTTGCCAATATGCGAGCCCTGCACCAGCGGGTGATCCAGCTGCACGGTGGAGGGCGAGTTAACCGTGGCCCAGTCGGCGACCACGGCCTTGGCGCTGAACTTCCAGATACCGTCGCGTTTCTCGTAACGGTCGAAATAGCGGCCACCGATCAGCAGGTCCATAGGTTCGGCATCAGTGCGAATACGATGAAATGCCAGCACGTAAATTTCACCCTCCGCATAGTCGCCATCCAGGGCGATGTTCAGGTTGGTGATGTTGTGGTGCAGGATTTCCATCGGTGCCTGGATCTCGGGCAGCCGATCGATGAACTCGCTGGCCAGCCCCTTAAAAAATCCGCCGTGATCGTCAGTGGCGTCGGGGTGGTAGAGGGCGCGAAGCCTGGCGTGATCGTGCCGGTCCGAGGCACTGCAATAGGCATACACCAGATCGGTAATCGCCTGCTTGTCGAGCAGTGCCTGCAACCGCGCGTCCATATTACTTCCCCAGGGCCTTCTGGTAAGCCGCAACGGCATTGGCCAGGCCCATGCGGATGGCGTCCACGGTCAACGCGTGGCCGATGGAAACTTCCAGCAGACCCGGAATCGCGGCGAAGCGCGGCAGGTTATCCAGATCCAGGTCGTGGCCGGCGTTCAGTCCCAGGCCTTCCCCGGCGGCCACTTCGGCGGCAGTGACGAAGCGAGCGAACACGGCGTCCACATCCTTGCCCGATTTGCAGGCGTCGGCGTAGGACTCGGTATAGAGTTCGATGCGGTCGGTGCCGGTCTGGGCCGCCAGCCGGATCTGTTCAGGATCCGGGTCCATGAACAGGCTGGTGCGGATGCCCAGCGACTTGAGTTCAGCCACCAGCGGTGCCACCCGGTCTCCGTCGCGGGTCAGGTCGAAGCCGTGATCCGAGGTCAGCTGGCCATCGGTATCGGGTACCAGCGTGCACTGGGCCGGACGTATTTCCCGCACCAGCTGCATAAAGCCCGGATAATCGCTGACGCCTTCACGCTCACTTTTGCGCGGGCCGGTGAAGGGGTTGCCCTCGATATTGAATTCCACCGACAGCATTTCGGCCAGGTCAAAGCAGTCCTGGGCGCGGATGTGGCGTTGGTCCGGTCGCGGGTGCACGGTGATGCCGTCGGCGCCGGCGTCGATACACATCTGCGCATGTTCGGGCACACCGGGATTGGTGGTGTCCCGGGAATTGCGGATCAGGGCGATCTTGTTGAGGTTGACGGATAGCGCAATCACAGGGCGGACTTGCGGCTGACTTCGATAATGGTGATCGGCTCCACGGGCACATTCTGGTGCCCCCCCACCGAGGTGGTGGGGGCGGTGACGATATAGTCCACCACGCTCATGCCGCCGATCACCTCGCCGAATACCGTGTAACCGGGATTGCCGGGTGCCCAGTCCAGGCGCATGTTGTTACGCACATTGATAAAAAACTGGGAGGTGGCGGAGTCGGGGTCGTTGGTGCGCGCCATGGCCACGGTACCGCGCATATTGTGCAGTCGGTTTCTGGATTCGCTGACAATGGGGTCGCGCGTCGGTTTCTCGCTCATATCAGGCAGAAATCCGCCGCCCTGGACCATAAAGTCGGGAATGACCCGGTGGAAAATGGTGCCGTTGTAGAACCCGTCGTCGACGTAGGCCATAAAGTTTTCGACGGTGACCGGGGCCTTGTCGTGGAACAGCCGCAGGGTGAAGGTACCCTCTGAGGTTTTGACATCCACCACCGGGTTCGGCAGGTGGGTGTCTTCAGCGCTGGCCAGTGGGGCCAGAGCGAGCAGGCAACAGGTAATCAGTGTGCGTAGCATGGTGTTCTCCTGGTGGTGATCCGGGTTCAGGCCCAGCTTGAGCTCTTGCGGCGCTTGGGCCAGAGGCGCGGTACCACCAGGGTGATGAATACACCCAGCAGTACGGCCAACGCGCCGTTAAGAAAATCTTCGCTCCCGAGCTTGTCCTGCAGGCGCATGTTTTCGGCCTTCAGCATCTCAACTTCAGAGCGCAGGTTCTCAGACTCTTCCACCAGGCGGCGATTGTCAGCGTCCAGCTGCACAGCGTTGCCAGAGATCTGTTTCAGGTTGGCCAGCTCCTGTGACACGTCCCCGAGTTCCGAGTCGGTAGAATTGACTTTGTTCAGCAGGTCGAGCTTTTCCGCCTGCAGTGTTTTGACCTGGCCGGTAAGCTCCGCGTTTTTTGCTGCCAGCTGTTCGGCGCGAGCCTCTGCCGCGGGCAGTTTCACCTGGGCTGTCGGCTCGGCGGTGAGAAACTCGGTGCCCACCCAGCCACTGGTGCCGCGCGAGGTGGTGACCTGGGCCCATTTCCCGTCCGCCGAGAGGTCGGCGACTTCCATACGGGTACCCGGGGTAAGTTTGGCGGCCCAGCGATACTCCTTGCCGGGGCCGGTGTGCAGGACGACAAAAACCTCGTCGCTCACGTAACGGGTGTCCTGGGCTGAGGCCGGCAGGATGGCGACGAGCAGCAGGGCTAGAACAGACAGGTAACGCAACAAAACAGACTTCCTCGACAGCATGGTGAAAAACGGCGCTAGTGTAACGCCGAACCCCGGTTTTTTGTAGAAAACAGACAGATATGACCTGGCCAGATAGCAATACTCAGGATGTCTCTTCCTTGAGGTGCGGGCTGATCAGGATGGCGGTAAGCACCGTCAGCAGCAGGGTGAAACCGATGGCCGAGTAGAGCTTGTAGCTGACCCAGGTCGCTTCGGAGAAGCCATAGGCCACCACCAGGTTCAGCGCCCCGACGATGGCGAAGTTGCTCACCCACAGCAGGTTCAGTCGGGTCCACACCGGTTTCGGCAGTCGTATCTGGCTCCCCAGGGTGCGCTCCATCAGGTTTTTATCGCCGATGAACTGGGAGGCGCCAAAGGCCAGCGCCAGCACCCAGTTGAAGATAGTCGGCTTCCACTGGATAAACATCTGGTTGCGCAGCAGCAGGGTGGCGCCGCCGAATACCAGCACCGCCAGCAGCATCCACACGGCACGTTTTTCCAACTCGCGGGTGAGGGCGTAGGCGAGGGTCACCTGTACCACTGTCGCCAGCATAAGCACCGCCGTGGCGCTGAATATGCCGTCAAAGGTGTAGCTCCACTCGCCCAATGACACGGTTTCTCCGTTCAACTGGTAGACGATGAAGAACAGGGCGATGGGAACAAATTCTAACAATTGCTTCATGGTGTGGCGGGTACCTGGGCTGTTACCATAGGGAACTATCCCCTGATTATTGTGTACCGCATTTGCCAGTGCAGGCGTCGCGGCCACTAAGTGTAAAGATTGTGCTGATTGACTTCCACACCCATACCACCGCTTCTGATGGTGCCCTGACTCCCGCCGAGATGCTCGGTCGGGCCGCCGCAGCCGGTATCGGCTTGCTGGCGATCACCGACCACGACACCGTGCGGGGATATCGCGCGGCCCAGGCTATCAGTTCTGACTACCCGGAGGTACATCTGGTTCCCGGGATCGAGTACTCATGCCGTTGGTCCGCCACCACCATTCATATTGTGGGCCTGGGGATGGATTGCGATCATCCGGCTATGGTCGAAGGGCTGGCGGTGCTGGATGCGGCTCGCATCGAGCGCGGTGAGAAAATTGCCCAGCGGCTGGAGCGTCGTGGGTTTGAAGGAGCCCTGGCCGGCGCCGTGGCCGAGGCCGGGGAGAGCCAGCTGGGCAGGCCGCACTTTTCCGCGTGGATGGTAGCCCAGGGTCATGTCAGGGATCACAATGAAGCCTTCGACAAATACCTTGGCCAGGGCAAGCCGGGCGATGTCAAAGCCTTCTGGCCGGAGCTGGCCGAGGTGGTCCAGTGGATCGCCCAGGCCGGCGGGGTGGCGGTAATTGCCCATCCCCTCAAGTACAGTTTCACCCGGATGAAACTGCGCCGCCTGGTCAAGGATTTTGTTGCCGCCGGCGGGCAGGCGATGGAAGTCTTGAGCGGCCGCCAGACCCCGGACCAGAGCCACCGCTTACAGCGCCTGGCCGACGAATTCGGGCTGCAGGTATCAGCCGGCAGTGATTTTCATCGCGATGGACCCTTCAACCCGGATCTGGGTGTAGAATTGGGCCGCCTGCAGGCCGCCACCGGCGTGTGGCAGCGTTGGCTGGACGACAAGCACGGGAACCGACAGTGAGCCAGTTTTTCCAGATACATCCCGAGAACCCACAGGCGCGACTGGTGAGCCAGGCTGCCGACATCATCCGCGGCGGTGGCGTGGTGGTTTACCCCACGGACTCCGCCTATGCCATCGGCTGCCACATCGGGGACAAGAACGCCCTGGATCGTATCCGCCGGATTCGCAAGCTGGATGCCCGCCACAATTTCACCCTGGTATGCCGGGACCTGTCCGAAATTGCCACCTACGCACGGGTGAACAACGCGGTCTACCGCTTGCTCAAGCACTGTACCCCGGGCCCCTATACTTTCATCCTGCGGGCGACCTCCGAGGTACCCCGTCGGCTGATGCACAGCAAGCGCAAGACCGTCGGATTGCGGGTGCCGGATAACAATATTGCCCAGGCCCTGCTGACTGACCTGGGCGAGCCGATGATGAGTGTGACGCTGATCATGCCGGGCGACGAATACCCGCTGATTGATCCCTACGATATTCGTGAAACGCTGCAGCATGACGTTGACCTGGTCATCGACGGCGGCTACTGCGGCATGGAGCCAACCACGGTGGTTGATCTGGTAGACGAAACGCCACTGGTCATGCGTGCCGGCAAGGGAGATATTGCCCCATTTGAGGATTGATCAGGTATACTGCCCACTCATTGACCACAGGTAGGCCCGTGTCAGTAAACGAACCCAATTCTGAAGCGCAGGCCGGGGCCGGGGAATCCCCCTCCCAGGCAGCCCCGCAGGCGCAAAACACGCAGCCGGACACGGCCGCCCAATCTCCCCGGAGCCAGTCCCAGGTCAACCCCCAGCAGGGAGAAATGCCCTTTGCCGTGGTCATGGGCCAGGCGATGACCGAGCTTCCCAAGGACCTGTATATCCCGCCCCAGGCCCTGGAAGTATTCCTGGAGGCCTTCGAAGGGCCGCTGGACCTGCTGCTGTACCTGATCAAGCGCCAGAACCTCGATATCCTGGAGATCGATGTCTCCAGGATTACCGAGCAGTACATGCACTACGTCGAGCTGATGGATGCCATGCAGTTCGAGCTGGCTGCGGAGTACCTGCTGATGGCAGCCATGCTGGCGGAGATCAAGTCGCGGATGCTGCTGCCACGTTCCACCGAGGTCGATGAGGACGAGGAAGATCCCCGGGCCCAGCTGATTCGTCGCCTGCAGGAATACGAGCGCTTCAAGAAGGCCGCCGAGGACATCGAGGAAATGCCGCGCATGGAGCGCGACACCTGGGTGGGCAGCGCCAATCCGCCGGACATCAATCGCTCCCGGCCGGACCCGGACGTGGACATGCGCGAGTTGCTGGTGGCCCTGTCGGAAGTATTGCGCCGGGCGGATATGTATGAGAGCCACCACGTTCAGCGCGAAGCCCTGTCCACACGTGAGCGCATGTCCGATGTGCTGGAGGCGCTGTCGGGACAACAGTTTGTGCCGTTTGTGTCCCTGTTCAGGGCGCAAGAGGGTCGCCTCGGGGTGGTCGTCACTTTCCTCGCGGTGATGGAATTGATCAAGGAATCACTGGTGGAAATTGTCCAGACCGACTCGTTCGGTCCCATCCACGTCAAGGCAAGGTCGGAATAACATGTCGGAAACTGGTCTGGTACAAATTCTCGAAGGGGCGTTGCTGGCGGCGGGCAAGCCGCTGAGCGTGGCGCAAATGGCCGAGCTGTTCGAGGAGCATGAACGGCCCGAAACCGCCGCCATCCGGGACGCCATGAAAGAAATTGCAGAACGGTGTAATGACCGCGGTTTCGAGCTGGTGGAAGTAGCCAGCGGCTTTCGTTTCCAGGTGCGCCAGGCCCTGAGCCCCTGGGTGGCCCGGCTGTGGCATGAGCGCCCGGCGAAGTACTCCCGCGCCCTGCTGGAAACGCTGGCCCTGATCGCCTATCGGCAGCCGATCACCCGCGGCGAAATCGAGGAAATTCGCGGTGTGGCGGTCAGCTCCAATATCATCAAGACATTGCACGAGCGCGAATGGATCCGGGTGGTGGGCCACCGTGACGTACCCGGCCGGCCGGCGATGTACGCCACCACTCGCCAGTTCCTGGACTACTTCAACCTGAAGAACCTGGACCAGTTGCCCGCCCTCGCCGAGATCCGTGACCTGGATACCCTCAATGCGGAACTGGGTTTCGCCGAGCCCCTGCCGGAAGAGGCAAAACAGGAAGGCGGCGATGCGCCGGGATTGACCGTTGTCGGTGGCACGGACCACGTACCCGCCGGTAGCGCGGATGACGCTGTGGCAGGGCCATCAGCGAACGGGGCGGCGGAGTCCGACGCATCGGAGCCGGCCGCTGAAAACGGGCTGGAACAAGTCGAGCCCGACAGTGTCGAGGCGCTGGCCGAAGCGGCGGGCGAACTGGGCCTGCAGGCGGAGGATGGCAGTGGTGAAGTCGCGGACGCGGAAACCGATCGGGACGCCGAGGCCGTAAAGCCCGAGAGTCAGGCCTGAGTATATCCAGTCATGGCAGATAATCCCAAGGCGGGGTCGCCTCAAGACACCCCGGCGAAAGCACTACCCGGCGAAAAATTGCAGAAAGTCCTGGCCCGCAGCGGTCTTGGCTCCCGGCGTGAAATGGAGCGCTGGATAGAGCAGGGCAGGGTCACTGTCGACGGCAAGCCCGCACGCCTGGGCGACCGTGTCACCCAGCGAGCGCGTATTAACGTGGACGGACGTCCGCTGAGTACCGCCCCCGCCCAGCAGACCCGCTGTATTCTTTACCATAAGCCCACCGGTGAAGTGTGCTCGCGCAAGGATCCCCAAGGGCGCAGGACCGTGTTTGAACGACTTCCCAAACTGAAATCCGGGCGCTGGATTTCTATTGGTCGCCTCGACTACAACACTTCGGGCCTGCTGTTGTTCACCACCGACGGTGAGTTGGCCAACAAACTCATGCACCCTTCCTCAAATATCGAGCGGGAGTATATGGTGCGGGTGATGGGCGAGTGGGATGAGGCCATGCTGCAACGGCTGCTGGAAGGGGTCATGCTGGAAGATGGCGTGGCTCGCTTTAGCGATATCCAGGATGGCGGAGGCGACGGCATCAATCACTGGTTCTACGTGGTAATCATGGAGGGGCGTAACCGCGAGGTTCGCCGGCTGTGGGAGTCCCAGGGCCTCACCGTATCGCGACTCAAGCGGGTACGTTATGGCGACGTCTTTATCCCCTCCAAGGTCAAGCAGGGTCAGTGGGTGGAGTTGGACAACAAGGAAGTGAAATCACTCTACCGGATGGCCGACCTGCCGCTGAAAGACCTCAAGCGCGGCAGCGTCAAGGAGCGCGAGCAGATGGAGCGCCAGTTCAGCAAGCGCAAGGGACCAGGAGCGGCCTCCCGCCCGGGACGCAAGCGGCGCTAGTCCCGTTTGCCGGGAGGCCGGTTACTGGGCGTTGAAAGAAACCCCGGTAACGCCGATGCTGTCCGCACCCATCAGATACAGGTAAACCCCCATGATGTCATTTGCCGACGGGTTGTCGTCCGGATTTTCCGCCGGGTAGGCCGCGCGGCGCATGGCGGTGTTGGTGGCACCGGGATTGATACAGTTAACCCGGATATCGGAGGTGTTCTCCAGCTCTTCCGACAGCACCTGCATGAATCCCTCGGTGGCAAATTTGGAAACCGCATAGGCTCCCCAGTAGGCGCGTCCGGTTCGCCCCACCCCGGACGAGGTGAACACGATGGACGCCGAAGGCGCCGCCTGCAGCAGTGGCAGCAAATGGCGGGTCAGTGCGAACTGGGCGTTGACGTTCACCTGCAGCACCTCCTGCCAGGCCTGGTAGGAAGCGTTTTCGATGGGGCAACGCTCACCCAGCAGGCTGGCGTTGTGCAGCAGGCCGTCGAGCTGGCCAAATTCTTCCGCCAGGCCCTGGGCCAGGTGGATACACTGTTCATCGGTCACGGTGGCCAGGTCCATGGGCACCAGGGCCGGCTTCGGGTGGCCGGCGGACTCAATGTCATCATAAACCGCCTCCAGTTTGCTCTCGGTGCGACCCAGCAGGATGACCGTGGCCCCGTGGGCGGCGTAGGTCAGCGCGGCTACCCGGCCAATGCCGTCACCCGCGCCAGTAACCAGGATTGTCTTACCCGCAAGCAGGTCGGGGGCGGCGCGGTAATCGGCGGGTGCAGGTTGAACATTCATGGGTCGTGTCCGTATTCAGGAGTTAAAAATCAGCCCGGCCAGTTGAGTGCTGTCGTCGGTCAGCAGGTCGGCGCCCCAGGCCGCGGGATCGTCGCCGGACTCAATGTAGCCGTAGGCCGCTGCGATGGTGCGCATGCCCGCGCGCTTGCCGGCTTCAATGTCCCGCAGGTGGTCGCCGATGTAAATGGCCTCGTGGGGAGCACAGCCCAGGTCACGGCAATTGCGGTACAGGGATTCCGGGTGCGGTTTGCGGTCTTTGACATCATCAGGGCACACCAGGCTGGGGCAGGGCGGCAGGTCGATACGCGCCAGCAGCGGTTCAGCGTAGGCCCTGGGTTTGTTGGTGGCCACGCCCCAGCTGATACCCCGTCGATCGAGTTCCTGGAGGAGCCCGGTAATGCCGGGATAGGGCCTGGCTGACGTTCCCAGCACCCCGCTGTAGAGTTCCAGAAGCCGCTGGCGCTTGTCCTCGAATATCGCGTCTTGCGGATCCAGGTCGAGGCCGAGTGCCACCAGGGCTCTCGCGCCATTGGAAACCGAGCGGCGGATTCGCGCCGGCTCCATGGCCGGCAGGTCGTGTTCCGCGCGCAGTTGCTGCACCACCACCACGAACTCATCGGCGGTGTCTACCAGGGTGCCGTCCAGGTCGAACAGCACGGCCTTGAGCCGGACCGGGCTCACGCGGGTTTTACCGCGTGAACGAGGTAGTTGACACTGACGTCCCCGGGGTTGAGCCGGTAGTTGCGGGTGATCGGGTTGTAGGTGAGTCCGGTCATGTCTTCCAGCACCAGGCCGGCGTCACGCAACCAGCCTGCCAGTTCGGAGGGCTTGATGAATTTGTCATACTCGTGGGTGCCCGCCGGCAATAGCTGGAGAATATGCTCGGCGCCGACAATGGCGAACAGGAAGGCCTTGGGATTTCGATTAATGGTGGAGAAGTACAGCGCTGCCCCGGGTCTGGCCATGTCCGCGCAGGCCTGTATGACCGCACCCGGGTCGGGCACATGTTCCAGCATTTCCAGACAGCAGACGATGTCGAAACTTTCCGGCTGGCCGGCGGCCAGCGTCTCGGCGGTGCTGTGCAGGTACTCAACTTCAACCCCGGACTCCAGCTGGTGCAGCCTGGCTACCGCAAGGGGGGCTTCCCCCATGTCGATACCCGTCACCCGGGCGCCGCGCTGGGCCATGGCTTCCGCCAGTATGCCGCCGCCGCAGCCGACGTCTACCAGCCGTTTGCCGGCCACCGGTGAAAGCCGGTCAATGTAGTTTGCCCGCAGCGGGTTGATGTCGTGCAGGGGTTTGAATTCGCTGTTACGGTCCCACCAGCGTGAGGCGAGGGCTTCAAACTTGGCGATTTCCGCCGGATCGACATTGGCTTCAGAGGTCATGTGCTCAGGCCTGTTGGCTGTTGATTTTCTGCTGCCAGCGCGCGCAGCGCGAGAGCAGGTCAGTGATGTTGATACGGGTCAGGTTGCCCTCCCGGACCAGCACGTGGCCCGCCACCCAGCTGTGCGTCACCTGGCTGCCGTTGCAGGCGTAGACCAGTTGCGACAGCGGGTTGTAGAGCGGCTGGCACTCGGGGCCGGAGAGATTCACGGCGATCAGGTCGGCCTGCTTGCCGGTCTCCAGGCTGCCGATATCGTCGGCCAGCCCCATTGCCCGGGCTCCGCCCATGGTGGCCATGTACAGGCTGTCCTCGGCGGGCACGGCGGCGGCGTCCGCAGCGGACAGTTTGCCCAGCAGGGCGGCTGACTGCATTTCCATGAACATATTGAGACCGTTGTTGCTGGCCGCACCATCGGTGCCCAAAGCGACGTTAATGCCCTTGTCGAGCAATCTGGCGGCAGGGCAGGCGCCGGAGGCCAGCTTCATATTGGATTTGGGGCAGTGCACCACATGAGCGCCGGTGGCCGCCAGCAGGGCCATGTCCTGGTCACCCAGGTCGGTCATGTGGACACACTGGGTGCGCGGCCCCAGCAGGCCGATGGCGTTGAGTGTGTCCAGCGGGCGCTCGCCGTTTTCTTCCACCGCGGCCAGTACCTCGCCGGTGGTCTCGTGCAGGTGAATCTGCACCGGCACGTCCAGCTCCGCCGCCAGGGTCGCTACTTTCTGCAGGTTGGGCCTGGACACGGTATAGGGCGCGTGGGGCCCGAAGCCGACGGTCACCAGCGCCTGGTGCTTGAGGTCGTCACGCAGGCGCAGCCCCTTGCTGATGTATTCGTCGGCATCCCGGGCCCAGGCGGTAGCGAAGTCCAGTACCGGGAAGACGAGCTGGCTGCGGATGCCGCTGCTGATGGCCGCGGCCGCGGCCGCGTCGGGAAAAAAGTACATGTCGCTGAAGGTGGTGGTGCCGCTGCGCAGCATTTCCGCAATGGCCAGTTCTGTGCCGTCACGGACGAACTCGGCGCTGACGTGCTGGCCCTCGGCGGGCCAGATATGTTGTTCCAGCCAGGGGATCAGTGGCAGGTCGTCGGCGAAGCCGCGCAACAGGCTCATGGCAGCGTGGCCGTGCAGGTTGACCAGCCCCGGCATCAGCGCCTGACCGGGCAGTTCCAGCTCCTCGTCCGCCTGCAGATCGCGGGCCCGGTCGCGGGGCAGTATGTGGCTGATACGCCCGCCGCTAATCGCCAGGCTGTGCTTGTCCAGGACCACGCCCCGGGGCACAACCGGTACGATCCAATCCGGGTGTAGCAGGGTGTCGACGATGTTTTCTGGCGCGCTCATAGGCTCCCGTTTGCAGGTTCAGGCCGTTTCGATTTGCACAAAATTTCGCCACTTGTGAGGGCGTCGGCGGCAAACCCTCGAAGCGGGGCAAAGTATAACCCCTGGCACCGCCGATTGTCGGCGAAATTCTTTAAAAACATGGTAGTTAGGGGGTGAATTCCGTATAATTGGCGGTTTGTGTTTCGGGGCGCGCAACGTTGTTTTTGCCGCTCTCCCAGGGTGTCTGCGGGCGCCTCTTCCCGGGAGCGCGGCAACCATAACTCACACGATAAAAAGGCCTTTTTGCTGGACCTGAAGGAAACAGTGCTACATGGGTGATTTAGCCAAAGAAATTCTTCCCGTCAATATCGAAGACGAGATGAAGCAGTCGTATCTCGATTACGCCATGAGCGTCATCGTGGGCCGGGCTCTGCCGGACGTCAGAGACGGTCTGAAGCCGGTGCATCGCCGGGTCCTGTTCGCGATGAACGAGCTGAATAACGACTGGAACAAGGCCTACAAGAAGTCGGCCCGTGTGGTGGGTGACGTGATCGGTAAGTACCATCCCCACGGTGACTCGGCGGTGTATGACACCATTGTGCGGATGGCCCAGCCCTTCTCCATGCGTTACATGATGGTCGATGGCCAGGGTAATTTCGGTTCCATCGACGGCGATAACGCCGCCGCCATGCGTTATACCGAAATCCGCATGCAGAAGATCTCCCACCAGATGCTGGCAGATCTCGACAAGGAAACCGTGGATTTCGTCGACAATTACGACGGCACTGAGCAGATTCCCGCGGTGTTGCCTACCCGCGTGCCCAACCTGCTGGTCAATGGTTCTTCCGGTATCGCCGTGGGTATGGCGACCAATATTCCACCCCACAACCTGACCGAGGTTGTCAGCGGCTGCCTGGCTCTGCTGGCCGATTCCGAGCTGACCGTGGATGAGCTGATGGAGTACATCCCGGGCCCTGACTTCCCCACCGGCGCCATCATTAATGGCCGCGCGGGCATCATCCAGGCCTATCGGACCGGCCGCGGTCGCATCTATGTCCGTGCTCGCGCGGAGGTGATTACCGACGAAAAGCGCGGCAAGGACATCATTATTATTCACGAAATTCCCTACCAGCTGAACAAGGCACGTTTGATAGAACGCATCGCCGAGCTGGTGAAAGAGAAAAAAATCGAGGGCATCACCGAGCTGCGGGACGAGTCCGACAAGGATGGCCTGCGTGTGGTCATCGAGCTGCGGCGGGGGGAAGTGGGCGACGTGGTCCTCAACAACCTGTACGCCCAGACCCAGTTGCAGGCCGTGTTCGGTATCAACATGGTGGCGCTGGTGGATGGCCAGCCGAAAATCCTCAATCTAAAGGAAATACTCGAGGCCTTTATCCGCCACCGTCGCGAGGTGGTGACCCGGCGCACGGTCTACCTGCTGCGCAAGGCGCGTGAGCGGGGCCATATTCTGGAAGGGCTGGCCATCGCCCTGGCCAATATCGATCCGGTGATCGAGCTGATCAAGGCCTCGCCGAGTTCCGCGGAGGCGAAAGAGAAACTGATTGCCCAAGCCTGGGAACCCGGCGATGTCACCGGCATGCTGGAGCGTGCCGGCGAGCATGCCTGTCGGCCGGAGCATCTGGAGCCCCAGTACGGACTGCACGAGGGGCTCTACCACCTGTCGCCGGCACAGGCCCAGGCCATCCTGGAATTGCGCCTGCACCGCCTCACCGGCCTGGAGCACGAGAAGCTGCTCAGCGAATTCGAGGAAAAACTGCGGGAAATTGGCGAGTTCCTGGAAATCCTCTCGGATCCCGAACGCCTCAAGGCGGTGATCCGCGAGGAACTGGAAGAGATCGCCACCGAATACGGTGACGAGCGCCTGACCGAAATCACCGCCTCCCAGCACGATCTTACCGTCGAGGATCTGATTACCGAGGAAGACCGGGTGGTCACCATCTCTCACGGCGGCTATGCCAAGACACAGCCCTTATCCGATTACCAGGCCCAGCGTCGTGGCGGCATGGGCAAGTCGGCCACGGCAGTGAAGGACGAGGACTTCGTCGAACACCTGTTGATTGCCAGCACCCACGCCACGATCCTGTGCTTTTCCAACCTGGGCAAAGTTTACTGGCTGAAGGTGTACCAGATCCCGCTGGCCGGTCGGAACTCCCGCGGCCGGCCCATGGTAAACCTGCTGCCGCTGGAAGAAGGGGAACGGGTAACCTCTATTCTGCCGGTGGAAGAGTATACCGAGGGCCACTATATCTTCATGGCGACCGCCAACGGCACCGTGAAGAAGACAGCCCTCACCAACTTCGCCCGCCAGCGCAGTGTCGGCCTGCGTGCCCTTGAACTGGAGGAGGGTGACGTGCTGGTGGGCACCGCAATCACCACCGGCGACTGCGACGTGATGCTGCTGTCCAGCGAGGGCAAGGCGGTGCGTTTCAGGGAAGATGATGTGCGCGCCATGGGCCGAACCGCCAGGGGTGTGCGCGGCATCAAGCTGGGCACTGGCCACGAAATGATTTCACTGATTATTCCGCGCGAGGGTGGCCGGGTGCTGACGGTGTCGGAGCACGGGTACGGCAAGCGCACGGAAATTACCGAATTTCCCACCAAGGGCCGGGGCACCAAGGGTGTTATCGCCATGCAGACCTCCGAACGGAACGGCAAGCTGGTGGGCGCGGTGCAGGTATTCGACGGTGATCAGCTCATGCTGATCTCCAACCAGGGTACCCTGGTGCGCACCCGGGCCGACGAAGTGTCCGTGCTGGGGCGCAACACCCAGGGCGTCAGGGTCATTCGCACCAAAAGTGATGAGTCGCTGGTGAGTGTGGAGCGCATTGATGAGCCGGAAGAAGATCCGGAACTGGAAGGCGCAGTAACTGCCGAATCGGGGGAGCCCGGTTCCGAGACGGGAGAAGCTTCTGCTGCGGATGATGCCAGCGACGATGCCGAAACCCATTAACGCTGCGGGGGTGGTTATCCCGGCGCGGTCCTGTGGCGATAAGGGCCTGAATGACGATTAGGGGCTGAATAGTCTGGCAATACAGGACAATGCAGAGCTACCGTCATCCCGGCGTACGCCGGGATCCATTTGGTCGGGTCCTTGCTGGCCGCCCGCGATACAACAACACCTTGATGTAAAGAGAACGTGATTATGACCCGCTGTTACAACTTTTGCGCCGGCCCCGCCGCATTACCGCAAGTGGTACTGGAAAAGGCCCGCGATGAAATGCTGGACTGGCACGGTGCCGGCCTGTCCATCATGGAGATGAGCCATCGCAGCCCGGAGGTCGTTGGGGTTGCCCAGCGTGCCGAGGCAGACCTCAGGGAGTTGCTGGGCATTTCCGATGACTATGCCGTGCTGTTTCTGCAGGGCGGAGCCAGCACCCAGTTCGCCGCGGTGCCTTTGAACCTGGCAGGTGAAAATGACCTGGCTGACTACGTCAACACCGGGCAGTGGTCAAAAAAGGCAATTGCCGAGGGCAGGCGTTTCACCCGGGTGAACGTGGCCGCCAGTTCCGAGGACAGCAACTTCTCTACCATACCGCCGCGGGAAAGCTGGCAGCTCTCCGCCGACGCGGCCTACCTCCATTACACGCCCAATGAAACCATTGGCGGCGTGGAATACTTCTGGGTGCCGGAAGCGTCGGCGCCACTGGTTGTGGACATGTCCTCTACCATCCTGTCCCGCCCGGTGAACGTGGCCGATTATGGCGTGATCTACGCCGGGGCACAGAAAAACATCGGTCCGGCGGGCCTGACGCTGGTCATCGTTCGCCGTGACCTGCTGGGCAGGGCAGGCGACAAGTGCCCAGCGATGCTCAACTGGCAGACTGCCGCTGACAATGATTCCATGTATAACACGCCGCCCACTTTTGCCCTGTACCTTGCGGGCCTGGTGTTCGAGTGGCTCAAGGAGCAGGGCGGCCTGGCAGCCATGGAACGGCTTAATCGCCGCAAGGCCGGGAAACTGTACGCCGCCATCGATAGCTCCGCCTTCTACGCCAACCCGGTTGAAGTGCAGAGCCGCTCGCTGATGAACGTGCCCTTCACCCTGGCAGACGACGCGCTGGACAAACAGTTCCTGGCAGAGGCAGACGCCGCAGGGCTGCTCAACCTCAAGGGGCATCGGTCGGTCGGGGGTATGCGGGCCAGCATTTATAACGCAGTGGGCGAGGACGCCGTCGATGCGCTGATCGCCTTCATGCAGGACTTTGAGCAACGCAACGGGTAAGCCATGGCTGAATCTGGAGATAACAGGAGCCTGGAGCAGGTCAGGGCGGACATTGACGCCATCGACCGGGAAATCCAGCAACTGATCAGTCGTCGGGCCCGCTGTGCCCAGCGCGTGGCCGATATCAAACTGGCGGAGGTACAGGCAGCCCGGGAAGCGGGTGAGGCTGAGACCGAAGTCGTGTACTACCGTCCGGAACGCGAGGCCCAGGTGCTCAAGCGCATCATTGACCGCAACGAAGGCCCGCTGGAAGGGGAGACAGTCGCCCATATTTTTCGCGAAATCATGTCCTCCTGCCTGGCGCTGGAAAAACCCCTGCAGGTGGCCTTTCTTGGTCCTGAGGGCACCTTCACCCAGGCGGCGGCCATCAAGCATTTCGGTCACGCGGCACTGTGCGTGCCCCAGGGCACGATCGATTCGGTATTTGCCCAGGTCGAGTCCGGTGAGTGTAATTACGGCGTGGTGCCGGTGGAAAACTCCACCGAGGGCATGGTCAGCCATACCCTGGATAATTTCATGGATTCCGGACTGAAAATTTCCGGCGAGGTGGAGCTGGCCATTGCCCATCACCTGCTGGTTGCCAGCCACACCGGCAAGGACGACATTACCCGCATCTGCGCCCACCAGCAGGCCCTGGCCCAGTGTCGCAACTGGCTCGATGGCCACTGGCCCCACGTGGAACGGGAGGCGGTGAGCAGCAATGGCGAGGCCGCGCGCATGGCGCTGGAAATCCCTGGCGTAGCGGCCATCGCCGGTGATATGGCGGCGGACCTGTATGGCCTGGAAAAGCTCGCGGAAAACATCGAGGACTATGCCGATAACACAACCCGCTTCCTGGTCATCGGCAGGGAAGAGGTACCGCCCTCGGGGCGCGACAAGACCTCCATTATCGTTTCCAGTCGCAACAAGCCGGGCGCCTTGTTCACCCTGCTGGACCCCTTCCGCAAGGCGGGGGTGAGCCTGACCCGGATCGACACCCGGCCCTCGCGCACGGAGAAGTGGGCCTATGTCTTCTTCATCGAATTTGAAGGGCACCTGCAGGACGAAAATATCGCTGCCATCGTTGCCGAACTGGAAGAGCAGTCGATCCTGCTCAAGCCCCTGGGCTCCTATCCCCGGGCTGTATTGTAACTGGCCATGGCTGAACGGGTAGATACAGTTGCTATTCTGGGCCTTGGCCTGATTGGCGGGTCCCTTGCCAGGGCACTGCGGGCCAATGGTTTTTGTCGTCGGGTTATCGGCTACGGTCACCGGGAGCCTTCCCTGCGCCGCGGCGTGGAACTGGGCGTCATCGACGATTTCACCCTGGATCTCGACGAGGTCATCAGCCAGGCCGACATTCTGGTCATCTGTACCCCCACCCTGGTGGCTGCCGAGGTCCTCGCCGCCATCCTGCCCCGCTTGCAGGGCCTGGCGAGGGCACCGGTGATTACCGACGCCGCCAGCGTCAAGGGCAGCCTGTACCGGGCGGCAAAGGCGGCCTGTGACGGCAGTTTTCCTCCCGGCTTGGTTCTCGGTCATCCCATCGCCGGTTCGGAGCGCAGCGGGGTGGAAGCCTCGAAAGCGGACTTGTATGAGAATCACCGGGTCATACTGACCCCGGTGGCCGAGAACGACAGCGAAGCTGTCGAGCTGGTGCGCGATATGTGGCTGGCTACCGGCGCCGAAGTTGTCGAGATGGAGGTTGAGCAGCACGATGCCGTGCTTGCCGCCACCAGTCATCTGCCCCATGTGCTGGCGTACGCCCTGGTTGACGCCCTGGCCCGGTCGGATTCCAGCGAGGAGATTTTTCGCTGTGCCGCCGGTGGCTTTCGTGACTTTACCCGTATCGCCTCCTCGGACCCGGTGATGTGGCGGGATATCGCCATCGCCAACCGTTCGGCCTTGCTGGACGCTATTGACCTGTTCAGTGAGCACCTCGGGCAGTTGCGCGAAGCTGTGGCCGCAGAGGACTCGGAAGGAATGCATGCGACGTTTACCCGGGCCAAGGCGGCGCGGGATGATTTTGCGGCGATCCTTGCCCAGAGAGGGCAGGGGAAGCAGGGCTAGAGTCTTGCGTTTGCCATCGCGGCGATTAATTTAAAGTATCGTCATCCCCGCGAAAGCGGGGATCCAGTAGCTTTCTGGATTGCTGGAATCCCGCCTTCGCGGGAATGACCCGGTTGGAAACAGGAATATGGAATTCAAACTACTCCCAGGCGGAACCATCAACGGTGAAGCCCGCGTGCCCGGTGACAAGTCCATGTCGCACCGGTCGATGATGCTCGGTGCGCTGGCGGAAGGCACTACCCGGGTTACCGGTTTCCTTGAAGGTGAAGACGCCCTCGCTACCCAATCGGCATTCCGTGCCATGGGTGTGGAGATCGAACGGCTGGGAGAGGGCGAGGTACTGGTGCATGGTGTGGGTCTGCGTGGACTGAAAGCCCCCTCCGGGCCTCTGGATCTGGGCAATGCCGGCACCGGAATGCGTTTGATGTGCGGCCTCATGGCCGGCCAGACCTTTGATACGGTACTCACCGGTGACGCCTCACTCTGTTCCCGCCCCATGGGTCGGGTTATCGACCCGTTGACCTTGATGGGGGCGGAAATTGCCTCGGAGGAGGGTGGTCGACCCCCCCTGGTTATCAGCGGCGGCAATTCCCTGCAGGGCATCCACTACGACCTGCCCATGGCCAGCGCTCAGGTGAAATCCTGTGTGCTGCTGGCTGGCCTCTATGCCCGGGGCCGGACCTCCGTCACTGAGCCAGCCCCCACCCGTGATCACACCGAACGCATGCTGCGCGGTTTCGGCTACGAGGTCAGCAACGAAAACGGCGTGATCAGTTTGCAGGGCGGCGGTCGTCTCAAGGCCACGGACATCGATGTGCCTGCGGATATCTCCTCGGCCGCCTTTTTCCTGGTGGCGGCCAGCATCACCCCGGGGTCTGATTTACTGCTGACCCACGTGGGTATTAACCCCACCCGCACCGGGGTACTGAATATTCTCCGCCTGATGGGCGCGGACATTACCCTGAAAAATGAACGCGAGGTCGGCGGTGAGCCGGTGGCGGACATCCGGGTTCGTTATGCGCCCTTGCAGGGCATCGATATTCCCGAGGACCAGGTGCCCCTGGCCATTGATGAGTTTCCGGTGCTGTTTATTGCCGCGGCCTGTGCCGAGGGACGCACCGTGTTGCGCGGTGCCGAGGAGTTGCGGGTCAAGGAGAGCGACCGTATCGCCGCCATGGCCGAAGGGCTGGATACCCTGGGCGTGCCCAACGAGGTACTGGACGACGGCATTATCATCGACGGTGGCAGTCCGATTGGCGGCGGTGAAATTCGCACCCATATGGATCACCGTATTGCCATGGCCTTTGCCATCGCCGCACTGCGTGCCGAAAAGGAAATCTACGTGCTGGACTGCGATCACGTGGCCACATCTTTCCCCGGTTTCGATGCGCTGGCCCGGGGCCTGGGCCTGCAGATCACCGTGCAGGCGGATTGATGAGCGCACCTGTTATTACCGTCGATGGCCCCAGTGGCGCCGGCAAAGGCACCATCAGCCATAAGCTGGCGGATCGCCTGGACTGGGGATTTCTGGACAGCGGTGCCCTGTACCGGGTCACCGGCCAGGCCTGCCTGATCGAGGGAGTCAGTTGGGACGACGTCGATGCGGTCACCGAGATCGCCCGCCACCTCGATGTGAGTTTCGCCAGTGCGGCCAATGGCGAGGTCCTGGTGGCCTACAAGGGGCAGGACGTTTCCCGCGCCATTCGCACCGAAGAGGGCGGGCGCGGCGCCTCGACCGTGGCGGCAATTCCCAGCGTGCGTGAAGCACTGCTGGCGCGCCAGCGTGACTTTCGCCAGCCCCCCGGACTGGTGGCCGATGGTCGCGATATGGGGACGGTGGTTTTCCCCGACGCACCGCTCAAATTTTTCCTTACCGCCTCCGCCGAAGAGCGCGCCAGGCGGCGCTATAAGCAGTTGATTTCAAAGGGGGAAAGTGTTAGTCTCCCGCGCCTTCTTGAGGACATCAAGGAGAGAGATGCGCGCGATTCAAGCCGATCCGTCTCTCCGCTGGTGCCCGCAGGGGACGCCATTGTCATTGACAGCACCGCCACATCCATCGACCAGGTGTTCGATCAGGTGATGCAGAAAGTGAGAGAAAAGGGTCTCATCTAGCGGACAAATTCCGCAAACTCCTTTTAAATGGCACAACATTGTTTCGTTGGCTGAATCCAGTCAGGGCCGACTTCACAGTGTACTTTAACAACCCCGCACCGGCTGGAGGCGCGGATGACCAAACCAACAGGTAATGTGTAATGAGCGAATCTTTCGCCGAACTATTTGAAGAAAGCCTTAAAACCGTCGACATGCAGCCCGGCGCCATTGTTACCGGCGTTGTTATCGACATCGACAGCGATTGGGTAACCGTACACGCGGGCCTCAAGTCCGAAGGTGTGATCCCCCGTTCCCAGTTCACCGACGCTAACGGTGAGTGCTCCCTGAGCATTGGCGACGAGGTACAGGTGGCTCTGGAGTCCGTGGAAGACGGATTCGGTGAAACCAAACTGTCCCGCGAGAAGGCCAAGCGTGCCGAAGCGTGGAAAGAGCTGGAAGCTGCCTACGAGGCAGAAGAAGTCGTCAAGGGTGTGATCAACGGCAAGGTCAAGGGTGGCTTTACCGTGGATATCAACACCATCCGCGCCTTCCTGCCCGGCTCGCTGGTTGACGTGCGTCCCGTTCGCGAGACCACGCACCTCGAAGGCAAGGAACTGGAATTCAAGGTCATCAAGCTGGACCAGAAGCGCAACAACGTCGTGGTTTCACGTCGCGCTGTCATGGAAGCTGCCAACTCCGAGGAGCGCGAGGCGCTGCTGGAGACCCTGCAGGAAGGCATGTCCGTCAAGGGCATCGTCAAGAACCTGACCGACTACGGCGCGTTCGTAGACCTGGGTGGCGTAGACGGCCTGCTGCACATTACCGACATGGCCTGGAAGCGCATCAAGCATCCGTCCGAGATCGTGGAAGTTGGCCAGGAAATCGATGTCAAGATCCTCAAGTTCGACCGCGAGCGCAACCGCGTGTCCCTGGGTCTGAAGCAACTGGGTGAAGATCCCTGGGTGGAAATTACCGGTCGCTACCCCGAGGGCAGCCGCGTCAAGGCCAAGATCACCAACCTCACCGACTACGGCTGCTTTGCCGAGCTGGAAGAGGGCGTTGAAGGTCTGGTGCACGTGTCCGAAATGGACTGGACCAACAAGAACGTACACCCCTCCAAGATCGTCCAGCTGGGCGACGAGGTGGAGGTTATGGTCCTGGACATCGACGAAGAGCGTCGGCGTATTTCCCTGGGTATCAAGCAGTGCCAGCAGAATCCCTGGGACGCATTTGCATCGCAGTACAGCAAGGGCGACAAGATCTCTGGTTCCATCAAGTCGATCACCGACTTCGGTATTTTCATCGGCCTGGAAGGCAACATCGACGGCCTGGTGCACCTGTCAGACATCAGCTGGAATGAGACTGGCGAAGAAGCGGTTCGCAATTACAAGAAGGGCGACGAGATCGAGACAGTTATCCTGTCCATCGACCCTGAGCGCGAGCGCATCTCCCTGGGCATCAAGCAGCTGGAAGACGATCCCTTCGGTAACTACGTGTCTGCCAACGATCGCGGCTCCATCGTTACCGGTGAAGTGATCGAAGTGGATGCCAAGGAAGTGATCATCAAGCTGGCCGACGAAGTGGAAGGCATCCTGAAGGCCTCCGACATCTCTCGCGACCGCGTGGAAGATGCTCGCAACTCCTTCAAGGTTGGTGACACCGTTGAAGCCAAGATCGTCTCCGTGGATCGCAAGAATCGCGGCGTGGTACTGTCCATCAAGGCCAAGGACTACGACGACGAGAAGGAAGCGGTCAAGTCCCTGAAAGAGTCCGAGCAGGAATCGGCTTCTCCGGGCACTATCGGCGACCTGATCAAGGCGCAGATGGGCGACAAGTAAGTCGTCCACCCCCCGGGGACAGAATTCAATTCTGCCCCCCGGTTATCTCGGAAAGGGCTCACTTCGGTGGGCCCTTTTTTGTTGCGGTTCGCTTAGCTTGATTTTGGTAGTGAAATTGCTTGCTAAGCGGGCGCCCCGGGCGGGGAAGACCTTGCTCGGTCGAAAAGCACACTCCCTCTCAAGGTATTCCCCGCCCGGGTCACCCTCCGTCCAATTCGACTCCACTATCCATTACCTATACTCCCGGTGACGTTCCAAGTCGCTGCTAAAGTGCCTGCATTTCCCGTCTTGTACACGCGGCCCTCCGGGCTACCCTCAGTCGGTCGCGAGCCAGATAAACCCTGTCTCGCTCCACTCCTTCAGCGCGCACTTGCGACCGAAAATGCAGCCGCTTTAGCCGCTCGCCAGTGGTAAAGCTACAGGGACCGGTGTAATCGGGATCTGTGGATTGCTCGATGTGGAGGCGGGTGAGCGGCTGAATCGGCTCTCGCAAACATGGTGCCGAGAGAGTGGAGGGAGACGGCGCTTTTCCGGCTCCCGACCGACCGAGGGGACCCCGGAGGGGCGCCAATGTAAGAGAGTCGATGCAGGCACTCGTCCGGCGACCTGGAACGTCACAGGGAGTTATAGGTAGTGGATAGCGATGTCAAAGCGAAAGGAGGGCGCCTCGGGTGGGGGATACCTTGAGAGGGAGTGTGCTTTTCGACCGATCAAGGTATCCCCCACCCGGGGTGCCCGCTTAGCAAGAAAACTCACCAATCGTCGACCTTCCCCCCGATCCCGGGTCAAATACCGTTAAAATTGTGACTAAATCCACACTTTTTCTTTATAAAATAACAACTTGCGATATATCCTGTCTCGGTCCACAATTAAGCACCGGTGAAAACAAGCCATAAGACCGATGACCAAAAGTGAATTGATAGAAACGATTGCAGCCCGGCAGAGCCAGCTGTCCGCCAAGGACGTGGAACTGGCGGTGAAAACGATCCTCGAACACATGTCCCAGTCCCTCTCCGAGGGTGAGCGCATCGAGATTCGGGGCTTTGGCAGTTTCTCCCTGCATTACCGGGAGCCCCGGCGCGGTCGCAATCCCAAGACCGGTGATGCGGTGGAACTCACCGGAAAATACGTCCCTCACTTCAAGCCGGGCAAGGAATTGCGTGAGCGTGTCAACCTGGGGCTGCAACAGGGGCTGTGAGCTTGCCCCTGAAAATACAGACGGTATGATCGAGCGGTCATACCGTTTTTTTTTTTGACCTTCCGAACCGGACGTTCCTATGAAGCTGCTGCGCAACCTCCTGTATCTCGCTCTCGTTGTCGCCATGGCCGCGGTCGGTGTGTTGTTTGCGCTGCAGAATGAAATGCCGGTGCCCCTCGACCTGCTTATCGTCAACTTTGAACCGCGCAGCCTGGCACTGTGGCTGCTGATCGCCTTTGCCCTGGGTGGCCTGCTGGGCATGCTGATGTCGTCGCTTCTGGTGTTGCGCACCCGCGCAGCCCTCGCGTCGACCAATCGCCAACTGGCCCGGAGTCGCGCCGAGTTGAACAAGCTGCGCACAGCAGGTCTCAAAGACGGTGAATGATTACCTTGTCTTCGGCCTGTTTTTTGTTGCGATCGCCATTGGCTGGTTCCTGGGCCGTCGCGGCCAGGCCAGGTCCAAAGTCCGCTCGGCGCGCTTGCCAGGCCAGTATTACCAGGGGCTGAACTACCTGCTGGACGGCAAGCCCGACGGCGCGGTGGACGCGTTCATCAACGCCCTGGAAGTCAATAGCGAAACCCTGGAGACCCACATTGCGCTGGGTAACCTGTTGCGCAAGCGAGGAGAAGTGGACAGGGCGATCCGGATCCACCAGAATCTGCTGGCCCGCCCCAGCCTGCCGCGTACCCAGGTGCACCAGGCTCACCTGGAACTGGCGCGGGATTACATCAGTGCCGGCCTGCTGGACCGGGCTGAGCGCCTGCTGCTGGACCTCGTGCAGGAGTCCCCCACCCAGCGCAGGGCAAGTCAGTGGCACCTGCTGGATATCTACCAGAGTGAGCGCGAGTGGCAACAGGCCATTGATACTGCCAGGCAACTGCTGCCCCGCAAAAGCCTGCTCGGCAGTGGCGGAGCGGACCACGAGGAGGTGCCGGGGCAGTCGGTTCACGTCGTACTGTCACATTACTACTGTGAGCTCGCGGCGGAACGGCGTGAGTCGGGTGATTTGCAGCAAGCCCGCAACCTGCTGCAGGAAGCGGTGAACCAGGACCGGAAGTGCGTTCGTGCCTCACTGATGCTGGGCGAGGTAGAGTGCGACGCGGGTCGTTTCAAACTTGCCATCAAGGCCCTGCGCAAGGTTCGTCAACAGGATCCGCTCTATATCAGCGAATCGGTCCCCACCCTGCGCAAGTGTTACCGCGAACTGGGTGACGAGAAAGCCCTGCTTGCCTATCTGCGCGACTGTCTGGACAGCGCGCCTTCACCGCCTTTGTTGCTCGCCGCAGCCGAGGACATTCGTGAGATGGAGGGGCTTGAGGTAGCGGAGGCATTCATGGTCAGGCAACTGGACAAGATGCCTTCCCTGCGAGGGCTGGAAAAACTGGTCAGCCTGCAAGGCAGTGTCAGCGAGGGCAAGGCCCGCGATGATTTCGGGCTGGTGCGGCAACTGGTGCAGCGACTGATAGAACAGCGCCCGTCATACCGATGCAGCCACTGCGGATTCGCTGCCCGGCACCTGCACTGGTTCTGCCTCGGCTGCAAGTACTGGGGCACAGTGCGGCCCATTCGCGGCACCAGTATGGAATAATGGCGGCCCGCTTCAAGAGAACAGATTATGAGTGATAACCCGGTCATCGTCGCCCTGGATTTTCCCGCTGCCGAACCCGCACTGGAGCTCGCTTCGCAGCTCACTCCCGAGCTGTGTCGGCTGAAGGTGGGCAAGGAGATGTTCACCCGCAACGGTATCGGCCTGGTCGAGGCCCTGCAGGACATGGGCTTTGACGTGTTCCTGGACCTCAAATTCCATGACATTCCCAATACGGTGGCCGGCGCGGTGCGATCAGCGGCAGAGCTGGGGGTGTGGATGGTCAATGTGCACGCCAGCGGCGGACGCAGGATGATGGAGGCTGCAGTGGAGGCCCTGCAGGGCTGCCAGAGCAAACCCCTGCTGATCGCAGTGACCGTATTGACCAGCATGTCCGACGAGGACCTGGCGGAACTGGGGTATACCGAAACCGCCGCCGAGCGGGTGATGCGGCTCGCGGCCCTGACCGAGGACTGCGGTCTCGACGGGGTCGTGTGTTCCGCCATGGAAGCACCGCAGTTGCGGGCCGAGCGCGGCCAGGGCTTCTGCCTGGTGACACCGGGGATACGGCTTGCCGGCGATGCCGCGGGCGACCAGCGCCGGGTGCTGACGCCCGCGGACGCGATTGCCAATGGTTCCGATTATCTGGTGATCGGTCGCTCTGTCACCGCCGCTGAAGATCCCCTTGCGGCCCTGGAGCGGGTTCACCGCGAACTGGGCCGCCACTGAAAACCATCAGATGCGGCCGCAGGCCCATCGCCTGCCCCCTTTGTTGCTAGACTCCCTATCGGTACGGATGCCTGCACGGATGCAGAGAGCTGATCAGGGAGATCAATCATGACCAAATCAATTGTTAGCAACACTGCCAGGGGCAGTGCACACCGATTCCAACCCGTCAAACAACTGGCGACACTGCTGGTGCTGTTGTGCGCCCTCGTGGCGATGCCCCTGCAGGCGCAGGAATCGCCACCGGATCCGCCAGCGGTGGCGGCGGTGAATATCAATACCGCGGATGCGTCGGCACTGGCGGCCGGGCTGACGGGAGTGGGTCCGTCCCGGGCCGAGGATATTGTCCGCTACCGGGAAGCATTCGGGCCTTTCACCACTGTCGAGCAACTGGCAGAGGTGAAAGGTGTTGGCCCATCGACGCTCGAGAAGAACCGGGCGCGGATAACACTGGATTAAGGGCAGCGCATCCGTATCATGTGGGGGCTTATGCCCCCTTTTTCATACATCCCGGCGTGAAATACCTGGTAACCGGCGCAACCGGCTTTATCGGCGTGGAGTTGTGCCGGCAAATCATGCAGGCCGGCGATGAACTGTCGGCCTGCAGCGCCAGTGGTCGCCTGCTGCCCGATGGCACTGCGACCCGGGCCCTGGATTTGCGCGGCGAACAGCCCGACAGCCATGCGCTGGTCGGTATCGACGCCGTCGTCCACCTGGCGGGCATTGCCCATCGCAGTGCCGGTGCCCAAGAGTACGAACTGGTCAATCATCAGGCGACTGTTGCGCTGGCCAGGCGCGCGGCAGAGGCCGGCGTGGGCGCTTTTGTCTTTCTCAGCAGCGTCAAAGCGATGGGTCCCGCGATAACCGACCAGCCCCGGGCCGAGTCACAATGCAGCCTCCCCGATGACGCCTACGGGCGCTCGAAACGCGATGCTGAACGGGCCCTTATCGATGAATGTTCCGGCGGCCCCATGTCGGTCACCATTCTGCGTCCCGCACTGGTGTACGGAGAGGGCGCCAGGGGCAACCTCGCCCTCTTGTCCCGCGCGGTTGCGAACGGGCTGCCCAGGCCGCCAGCCGACGGCGGGCGATCGATGATCGACCGCGGGGACCTGTGTCGGCTCATTCGCCTCCTTGCGGCGAGAGATGAACCGGGGATCCACACCTATATCGCGGCCGATGGCGAGGTCTACAGTACCCGGCGAATATACGATGCCCTGCGGGGTGCGATGGGTCTGCCCCCGGGACGGAACTGGTGTCCCCGCTGGGGCTGGCGGCTGGGCTGTGGGCTGCTGGACCTGATGTCGAGCAACCCGGAACCGGCCTGGCAACGATTGTTCGGGGTGGAAACCTACAGCAGCGAGGCCCTGCGCAGGGAACTGGGATGGCAGCCGCGGCAGACCCTGGAAAAAGCGCTCCGGGGAAGTGGGGAACCGGCGTGACGGTGCTGCTTGTTACTCTCTTGCTGTCTCTGGCCTTGTGCGGTGCCTACCTGAGGTTCGCCCGTCGCCTGCAGATACTGGATCGACCCAATGAGCGCAGCTCGCATACCCGGCCCACCCCCCACGGCGGTGGCGTACCCCTGCTGCTGGCGATGGGACTGGGCGTGGCCATGGCGCCTGTGGCATGGCAGGCGCAGTACCTGCTGCTGATGGCGCTGGCGTTCGGCTTGTCCGCATTGGGTGTGCTGGATGATTTACGCGGGCTCAGTGTGCGTCTGCGCTTTTCCCTGTATTGCCTGGCCTGTGTGCTGGCGGTGCTGGTGATCCAGAACCCCCTGGCCACTCCCGGCCCGGCGAGCCTGCTGATCGCCCTGGTCTCGGTCGCTGCCCTGCTGTGGATGCTGAATCTCTATAACTTCATGGATGGCATCGATGGCTATGCTGCGACGCAGTGCATTATCGCCTGCGCCTGCGTGGTGTTGTTGGCGTGGGGACAGGGCGCCGCGCCGCAGTACCTGCTGTTCTGCCTGTTGCTGGCCGCCGCCCAAGTGGGTTTCCTGTTCTGGAACTGGCCGACGGCGAGGCTGTTCATGGGCGATGCCGGTAGTGTACCGACTGGCTTTCTGCTGGGCGCGCTGGCTCTGTACGGCCATGCCCAGGGTTACCTGCCGCTGGCCTGCTGGCTGATCCTGTTGGCGGTATTTGTTACCGATGCCAGTGTGACCCTGCTGTGGCGCGTGGCCACCGGCCAGGCGTTTACCCAGCCCCACAGGCTGCACGCCTATCAGCGACTGAGCCGCCATCTGGGGGGGCACTTGCCGGTGGTGTTGCTACTGCTGGCCCTCAATGGGCTGTGGCTCTTCCCCCTGGCCCTGGCCTCAGCTGTTTTCCCCAAGTATTCAATTTTATTGGTAATTTTGGCATATGTTCCGCTGCTGGCAGGCATGGCTAAAGCCCGGGAATTCGGCTAGTATCTCTCTTTGGGCCGTATCAAAAACTAAACCAAAACGGCCAGTAACAGAAGACCATCAACGAGTGAGGTAAGAAACTTGCTGAAGTTTCTGGGCCGTATTGTTTCGCGCTTCCTATCCGGAATTCTCGGAGGTGTGCGCGGCGGTCTGGAAAAGTTGATCGAACTGCCCCGCAACATCAAGCAATCGGGCCTGCTTGCCCTGGACATGTGCTTCGTCACGTTCTCCATGTGGGCGGCGGTCGCCTTCCGCTACGGTCATCTTGAATTCAACCTGGGCCCGGTAGAACTGTTCTGCGCTGTGTTTACCGTGCTGGTCAGTGCCTTCATCTTTTTGCGCCTGGGGCTTTACCGTGCTGTCATCCGGTTCATGGGGCAGCAGGCCATCTGGGCGGTTATTACCGCCGTCAGCTATTCAACCCTGGTGCTGGGCGCTACCGTTTTCTTCACCCAGGCCGATGTGCCCCGGTCCATGCCGTTCGTTTACTGGGGTCTGGCCATGCTGGGTATTGGTGGCACCCGGCTCAGTGTCCGCGCCTACTACCAGGCCAAGCTCCGCTCGCTGTCCGAGAATGTCATTATCTACGGTGCCGGGGAGTCCGGCCGCCAATTGTTGACCGCGCTCAATCACGGCGACCAGTACCGGGCGGTGGTGTTCGTCGACGACGATCCCCGATTGCATCACTCGGTGATCAACGGCCTGCAGGTGGCCCCGCCGGAACAGATTGAGCAACTCATCGCCGAACACGATATTACCCAGGTATTGCTGGCGATTCCGTCAGCCTCACCTGAACGCCGCAAGGAAATCATCAACTCCCTGGTCGGGCTGCCGGTGTATGTGCGTACCGTGCCCCGTATTGCCGAGTTGCTGGCGGGCGAGGCCAGTGTGATCCAGATCCAGGACGTGGACCTCGACGACCTGCTGGGGCGCGAGCCGGTGCCTCCCAAGCCCGAGTTCATTGACCGCTGCATTACCGACAAAGTGGTAATGGTCACCGGCGCCGGCGGTTCCATCGGCTCGGAGCTGTGCCGGCAGATCGTCAAGTCCGGCCCGCGCGAGCTGGTTCTGCTGGACAATTCGGAGTACGCGCTCTACAACATCGAGCGCGAGTTGCGTGAGCTGATGGCGTCACTGGAGCTGGATTTCCCCATGGTGGCCCTGCTCGGGTCAGTCCAGGACGGCCGCCGGCTGGAGAGCGTCTATCGCACCTTCCAGGTTGAGACGGTTTACCACGCGGCCGCCTACAAGCACGTTCCCATGGTGGAATACAACGTGGCCGAGGGGGTTGCCAATAACGTGTTTGGTACCTGGTATGCCGCCGAGGCGGCCCGCAAGGCCGGGGTGGATACCTTCGTCCTGGTCTCCACCGACAAGGCCGTGCGCCCCACCAATATCATGGGCGCCTCCAAACGGTTCGCGGAGATGATTCTGCAGGGCCTGGCCCAGCGGGAGACCAGCACTCGCTTTTGCATGGTGCGTTTCGGTAATGTCCTGGGCTCTTCGGGCTCGGTGGTGCCGCTGTTCCGGGAGCAGATCGAGGCCGGCGGTCCGGTGACCGTCACTCACCCTGAGGTGACCCGCTACTTTATGAGCATCGCCGAAGCCGCCCAGCTGGTATTGCAGGCGGGCGCCATGGGCACCGGCGGTGATGTGTTTGTGCTGGATATGGGCGAGCCGGTGCGTATCGTCGACCTGGCCCGGCGGATGATCCGTCTCAGCGGCTACGAAATGGACCACGACACCCACGTCGGCCACCACATAGATATCGAGTTTATCGGCCTGCGCCCCGGCGAGAAGCTGTACGAAGAGCTGTTGCTCGGCAGCAATGTGACCGGGACCGGCCACCCGATGATCATGCGTGCCGAGGAAGAGTGCCTGTCCTACGGCCAGATTCACGGCTATGTTACCGAGCTTGTGCGCTACTGCGACGCCATGGATTGCGCCGGCATTACGTCGGTGCTGCGTAAAGCGGTCAGCGGCTTCAGCGAGCACGAGGTGCGCCACGACTACATCTGGAACAAGCAGGCGGAGCAGGATGCCCAGCCCCGTGCACCGGTAGTCACCTCCAACGTGAAAGAGTTGTTCCCCGAAAAATCTTCCTGAAGCGCCCCGGATCGGGGTCGCCTAGTCTTCTACATCGTCTACCGAGTACTGGCCGCTCAGGCGGCGGCGGATGTGCGCCCAGGACATGCCCACCGCCAGCAGCATGGCGACCAGTAACAGGGCGATCCAGGTGATGGCGCCGGGTGACTCAAGGCTAAGCCAGCCCAGGTCTACCAGTAGCCAGATGATGGCGCAGAACAGGGCGGTGCCGAGAATGATTCCCAGCGGGCCAAGGGAGTTGAAGCTGGCCCGCAGGAAGATAATCCAGCCGATAATCAGCACGATGCCGACCAGCGCCGTCACCGGCCCGAACTCAGTCCCTTCGGCGAACACCCAGCCGATGTAGGACCACTCCGTTGGATTGTAAGTGCCGAATACCAGCACCGCGGCAAAGACAAAGCGGCCGAGAAAACTGACCGCGTTGAACTCCTTGGACATGTGGCTCTCCTGTAACTGGGATCCCGGCGGCCAACAGTAAGTGGCTCAAGCCGCTGAAAGCAAGCCGCGCACGATGGTGGTAATTTCCACGTCCGACATATAGCGGGGCACGGGGTAGAGGTCCCCGGCCTCGGTGATCGCCTCTTCGACAATCGTGGGAATATCCGCTGCCTGCAGCCCCTCCGGCTTGAGCGGCAGTTCCAGTTCTGCACGCAGGTCGATGATGGCCTGGATAAACCCCCGGGCCAGCTGAGAGGGGGCATCGCTTGCGTTGCCTAGCCCTACCAGCAGGGCGAGGTCGGCCAGGCGCTGGTGGGTGCAGCTGCCATAGGCGGCCAGCACCTCCGGCAAGACCATGGCGTTGGCATTGCCGTGGGGCGTGTGGCAGATGCGGCCCAGCTGGTGGGCGATACCATGGACATAGCCAACCGAGGTACGGCCGAAAGCGGCACCGGCATAAAATGAGGCAACGGCCATGCCGTCCCGCGCTTCCATATCACCGCCGTCGTGCCAGGCGCGAGCGAGGTACTTGAACACCAGCCGCACGGCCGCCTTTGCCTGCAGTTCGGTGGCCGGCGTGGCGGCCTTGGACAGGTAGGATTCCACCGCGTGGGTGAGGGCGTCCATGCCGGTCGCCGCAGTGATACCCTTGGGCATGCCTTTCATGATGTCCGCGTCCAGGGCCACGTATCCAGGGATTAATTTGCTGTCGACCACCGGTACCTTGCGGTGGCTCTCGGGATCAGTAATAACCGAAGCCAGCGTGATTTCCGAACCGGTACCAGCGGTGGTGGGAACAGCGAACAGGGGAAGGCCGGGTTTGCTGGCTTTCTGGATGCCGTCAAAGGATGCCAGGTCACCGGGATTGGTGTGCAGCAAGGCGATGAGTTTGCCCGCGTCGAGCACCGAGCCGCCGCCAACGGCCATCACCGCTTCACAGGCCTCTGTCCGCAGCAGCGCCTCGCCGGCCTGCACCTGGTCAAACGTGGGATCCGGCAATACTCCGTCGAAGATGGCAAATTCGACACCGTCCTTTTCCAGTTGCTGCTTGATGCCGTCGAGGATGCCGGAACCTGCCAGGAAGGCGTCGGTAACGATTAATACCCTGTCGATGCCGAGAACGGCAAGTTGCCCGGCGAGGGTAACGGCCGAGCCTTCGCCCTTGTAGACCAGCGGCGAATGTCGGGGTAGCAGGCGAAGCAACCAGGTGACTACAAAGGCTCTTATACGGTAGTAAAGCGTTTTCACTAAGGGGAATCCTGTTGCTGGTATAGGGCAGGCCATGATACCCACCGGGCAGGGTTTACGCTACTTTTGCCCGGCTTGTTTGCGCTGCCAGCGGGTGACGCTGGCCAGTGCCCTGATTCGCTTCTGGCGCATGGCCCTCGCCAGGTTTTCATTGACGAAGCGGGTCATCGCCGCGGTAATCTGCCGGGCCATGTTGTTGCCCTCGCGGTTGGTAGACATGACCAGCAGGTGCGGGTTGAGCGGATCCAGGGACAGTTCGTCCTGTTCGCGGGGAAGAATAACCAACCGCGCCGGGACCGTAAGCTCATCCTCGCTGCTTACCCCTTCCTTGCGCAGGCGGCCAGCCAGCAGGTATTCGTGTTCCTCCCGGTGG
The DNA here is from genome assembly GCF_004354085.1 of Seongchinamella unica. Taxonomy (GTDB): domain Bacteria; phylum Pseudomonadota; class Gammaproteobacteria; order Pseudomonadales; family Halieaceae; genus Halioglobus; species Halioglobus unicus. The sequence continues at coordinate 270,409 of NZ_SMSE01000002.1, forward strand.
CGACCTGGCGACACCAGAAAGTCATCCTGGTGCACAATGCTCAGGAACGGAATATCGTAGGCGAGAATGATGTCCAGCGCTTTCAGGTGCCGCCGTTGGTACTCCACCGGATCGTGCAGTGCCGCGTTGACTTCCTTGGCCATACCGTAGAGTGAGGCCGTTTTCAGCAACCGGCTGCCGACCAGGCGCATGACATAGGGCAGGTCGGCGTTGAGCAATCGCTGCTGCACGCTGCGCTGCTCCAGCAGCTTGCGCAGCCCGACCGTCATGCCGTTGATCAGCGGTCGCGACATTCGCTGCGACAGGAACCGGTCGAGGCGTTGCAGGTTTCTGGCGCTGTCGGCAAGCGCATCAGCCTGTGCCGGCAACAACCGGCCCTGTTCGTCCCGTTGGTAGATGTGCTCGAAACCGCTGTAGTCCAGGTCCGCCTTGCGCCGCAGGTGGGACAGCAGCGACTTAACATTTTCCCCGGTATTGGGCCCGTCACAGGGCGACCAGCTGGCAAGGTGGATGATGCCGCCGGTGCGCAGCGCATCGACCAGTTGTCGATCTTCGGCCCTGAGCTTCCGGTAAGGCGGAATCTCACTGTCATAGCTCTTCAGCAGCGACAGCAACAGGTGATCGGAAATCACACCGGCAATGGAATGACCGGCAATGGGGACCGGCCGCCCCTGGCGCCACTGGCTGAGAATGGCTTTGCGCAGGAAGCGGGCATAGTGGGGGAAAATGGCGTCGTTGGCCATGAACTTGGCACGGCTGCCGCGGTGCAGGGCCGACACCGTCCAGGAACTGGGCAGGCGTATCAGCAGGTTGGCAAAGCTGAACAGCCCCATAAAGCCGTGCATCAACAGAATGTGTACGCCGTTTTCCTCGTCGCCCGCCCGGGTTTCCGCCTTGTTCTCTATCCGTTGACCGCGCTCGCTGTATTCAAACCGGGTTTCATCGAAATGCAGCGCCTGTTCATCGGCCAGGATGTACACTCTCTCGGCGATGTCCCGGGTCTCGCGCAGCAGGCGCAGCGGCGTTTCCATCACCGTTTGTTCGAAGTCAGTGGTCTCCTCCATCTCGAACCGTCCCAGCGCCTTCAGCTTCAGCGAGCCGGACACGATCAGGTAGATTTGCTCGGCATTGACCAGGACCCCCCGGTTGAGGGCGATGCGGAAAGCGCCGGCGCCTTTTTTCAGCAGCAGTGCGGCCGGCTCCCGAACGGCCAGCTCGGGTGTGTAGGGCGATAGGGCGCCGATGGTGCCGTCCTTGCCAATGCCGCTGACAATACAGTGAAAAGCCATGGTGGCTCCGAGCTTTTCCTGGATGTTCTGCTGGTAGCGCCGGCATTCCTCACGCGCCAGTTGCAAGGCCTTGCGCGGACGGTTATTTTTCAGCGCCTGGCGGGCGGTGGCGAGGTTGATCGGGTGAACCATGGTGGTGGCCATGGCGTCGACGATGTCGTCCAGATCTGCGTTTGCGGCCAGGTTCAGGGTGCGCGCGAGTGTTCGAATGCCACGCTGGCGGCGCAATTTGCTGGCCAGGGGCACCAGGAAGTTGATCAGCAGTGACTGTTCGGCGCTTTCCCAGCCCGGTTCTCCGGTGGTCTCCTCAAGAAAGAAGAAGCGGACATGGCGCAGCCAGTCGATACTGCTGTGGTGCTGCTCCAGCCAGGCCCGGTATTGCGCTTTTACCGTGTTCCCGCCGCCCAGGGCGATGGTGAAGTGCTCGCGTTTAAACGCGCCCCAGGCCTGGAAACGGTCCCTGCTCAGCCACTGGTCGTACTGGCGCTGCAGCAGGCTGGCGGCGTGCCGGCCCGCCTGGGGCAGGGTGGCCGATATCCCCACGTGCACGCCAGAGGCTTCCTGGATGAGGGCAAAGTCACGCCCTGTTTTTGTGCCAACGTTCATCCCCCGATACTAGCGCGAAACAGCCGCGCCGGCAGTGTTCCCCGGGAATTAAAGGCCTAAACAGGCCAGCTGGCATGCTAATTTGCACTGGCAGGAGCAGGGCGATGGTCGTCGTCGCTGGATCAATACCAGTAAAGCCTGAAACCGGTGGAGAACGCCCAGCCCTTGTAGCTGCCACCATCCGCGGCACTATCCTCCATCCGCGCCCATTGCAGCCCTCCCTGCCACTTGAGTTTGTGGCCGTAGAAGAGGTAATTCACCCCCAGGTAGACCTCGTCGTAGCCATCGCCTCGACCCCCGACCACATCCCGCTCATAGCGACCCAGGCGCAGGCCATTGGCCTCATCGCTGTCCAGGTAGGTGTAGCGTGCCACCCACTGTACATTGTCCGAGCTGTGGTAGAAGGGCATCACCACCAGGCCCCAGATATCGCTTTGCCCGGCGAGTCCCCGACCCGCCGAAAGGTCGGTCCACAGTCCCCAGTTTTCCGTCCCCCATTGGCTGACCAGGTTGAAAACGTGAGAAAAATCCCGTGTGTTGTTATCCGGATCCTCGTCCTGGTAGACATAATCGATACGAACGGTGGCGGTCTCCATGCCCGTCCCGGCGGCGAAGTCCCAGCCCAGGGAGGCGAGGGTAAAGTAGCTGCCGTCCTGGAATTGTATCTCCTCGTCGGGATCGCCGGAGAATACACCCGCCCGGTAGCTCAGGCCGTTGTCCAGTTTGCCCTGGGCGCTTACGCCGGAAAAGTATTCCGCGGTAAACCACAGGTTGTTGCTGAGATTGTTGCGCTCCATGGTGAGTAATTTCTTGGAGGAGGTAGCGCCATCGAGGGTAAAGCCCGCCGAGTGTTTGAGAAAACGCAGGTCCAGGGCATCGCCGGGGTTCCAGCCGATGTAGGCGTCGGTCAACCCTCTATAGAGATCGGTACCTGTCTGATTGAGATCAAAATCGCCTTCCAGTTGCAGCACCCAGTCGTTGGCCAGTAGCGACTTGAAGCCAAAGCGAAAGCGGCGCCATAACTGGTCATTGAAATTACCCTGGTCGGCATTGACCCAGGCCAGGTCTCCCTGTAGCCGACCGGCCAGGGCGAAACTGCGGATCAAACCCTCGTCTTCTGATTCATAGAGGATGAAGTGAGACCAGATCTTGTCGTAGTCGGCTTGGGCCAGGGTGACCGGGGAGGGGAGCGTGATCAGGCACAGGACTGGCAGGAGTCTGGTGGCAACAGTCATCTTGTCGGTTGTACTGGGAGGCGATAGGTCAGGAGTGTAACAGGGAAATGTGACGGCGCATTGAGGTTTTGGTCAGGTCCACTTGTATTGCCCCTGGGCCCGGGTGGGATTATCGTATCGGATGACATCGGATAACAAGCAAACAGGCGCAGCGAATGAAATCGATCATGTTGACTGGATTACTGGTAGCCGCCGTCGCCCTGTCCGCGCCGTCCCGGGTAACGGCGGCAAGTGGGCCATCCCCGGCGGTGAAGCATCTGGCCCAGGCGATCCAGTTCCAGACAGTCAGTTTCCAGGAGCGCTCGCAAATCGACTATGCGCAGTTTCGGGCCTTCCAGCAGTTTCTCGCAGAGACCTATCCGCGAACATTCAGCGCCCTGCAGGTGGCTACCGTGGCGGACTACAGCCTGCTGCTGACCTGGCCGGGTCGGCAGCCGGAACTGAAACCCGTGCTGCTGGATGCCCACTACGACGTGGTGCCGATTGAACCCGGTACCGAGCAGGAGTGGACCCAGCCGCCGTTTGCCGGCGCGATCAGCGATGGCTACCTGTGGGGACGCGGCGCCCTGGATGACAAGGCCTCGGTGATAGCAACCCTCGAGGCAGTAGAGACGCTGGTTGGCGAGGGCTTTCAACCGGAGCGGACGCTGTTGTTTTCCTTCGCCCATGATGAAGAGATAGGCGGTACCGAGGGGGCGGCCAATATCGTCAGGCACCTGCAGGACAAGGGTATTGAGTTGCAATACATGATTGCCGAAGGAGGACTGATAGTTGAGGGTAACCCCCTGTTGCCGGGCAGGGCTATGGCCATGATCGGGCTTGCGGAAAAAACCTACGTGACCCTGACGTTGCGAGCGAAGGGGGCGGGCGGCCATTCCTCCATGCCGGTGCAGGATAACGCCATTGTTCGTTTGTCCCGCGCCCTCACCAGGCTCCATGAAAATCCGTTTGCGGCACAATTGAAGCCGCCGGTCAGTGACATGCTGAAAATTGTCGGCGCGGAGTTGGGGGGACTCAAAGGCTTTGTACTGCAAAATCAGTGGCTCACCAGACCCCTGTTACTGGCGACGATGGCGAAAGACTCGATGACCAACTCAATGATCCGCACAACCACAGCAGTGACCATGTTCGATGCCGGCATCAAGGAAAACGTGATTTCCCAGCAGGCCGAGGCCAAGGTGAATTTCCGGCTGATGCCGGGCTTCAGCCCTCAACAGCTGCTGGATGCTGTGACCGAACTGGTTGACGACGAGAACATCGAGATCGAGTCGCAACAGTGGAAACCGGGCCCACCGGTCGCTGACATCGAGGGAGAGGGGTATCAGCGGGTCAAAAGTGCAATTAATGAATCCTATCCGCAGGCGCTGGTCGTGCCGGGGCTGTTGACGGCGACCACCGATAGCGCCCACTACGTGGAAGTGGCACCGCAGATCTATCGCTTCCACCCGTTTTCACTGCCAGTGACTGATACCAAAACAATCCACAGCACCGATGAGCGTATTTCCCTGGAGGCGGTGGAGCGTTCAGTGAGGATATCGCGTGCGCTGATAGAAGCTGCGGCGCAGCGGTAAAACAAAAAAGGGCCGCACAATGTGCGACCCTGTTCATGTTTGGCTCCGCCTGCTGGGCTCGAACCAGCGACCCAATGATTAACAGTCATTTGCTCTACCAACTGAGCTAAGGCGGAATTGATCTCTTCAGAGGCCGCGTATATTAATGATCACGGGGGGTGGGGTCAACAGCAAATTGGGGATTATTTTGTAATCTGGACAGGGCGTGGATTCAGGCTGCAATTGATCGCTATGTGGATGATAATAAACGGCTATTTTTCATTCAGGATCAGGTGCAGCGCCGGTGTCACGTCCCTTTCACGTCGAGTCCAAATTCCAGCCCGCGGGTGACCAGCCGGAGGCTATCCGGCAGCTGGTGGAGGGGGTGCAGGCAGGGCTCGCCGCCCAGACCCTGCTCGGGGTGACCGGCTCCGGCAAGACCTTCACCATGGCCCATGTGGTGGAGCAGTTGCAGCGACCGACCATTGTCATGGCCCACAACAAGACTCTGGCGGCCCAGTTGTATGGCGAGTTCAAGGAGTTCTTCCCCAATAACGCGGTGGAATACTTCGTCTCCTACTACGACTATTACCAGCCCGAGGCCTATGTGCCGTCTTCGGACACCTTCATCGAGAAAGACGCCTCGGTCAACGACCATATTGAACAGATGCGCCTGTCCGCCACCAAGGCCTTGATGGAGCGCGAAGATTGCCTGGTGGTGGCGACGGTCTCGGCGATCTACGGCCTGGGCGACCCGGATTCCTATTACAAGATGCGCATGCACCTGTCCCGGGGCGAGTTTATCGACCAGCGCGGAATTCTGCGCCATCTGGCAGACCTGCAATACACCCGCAATGATGTGGATTTTGCCCGCGCCACCTACCGGGTGCGCGGTGACGTGATCGATATTTTTCCGGCGGACTCGGAGCGCGAAGCGGTGCGGATCGAGCTGTTCGACGAGGAAATCGAGAACATCTATATATTTGATCCGCTGACCGGCGCGGTGGAGAGTAAGGTGCCGCGCATCACTATCTTCCCCAAGAGCCACTATGTCACGCCCCGGGACACCATGCTGAACGCAGTGGAGCAGATCGAGGAAGAGCTGGAAGTGCGCTTGGAGCAGCTCAAGGGCAACCAGAAACTGGTGGAGGCCCAGCGTCTGGCCCAGCGCACCAAATACGACATGGAAATGATCCGCGAGCTGGGCTATTGCCAGGGGGTGGAGAACTACTCCCGCTACCTGTCGGGGCGCAAGGCGGGGGAGCCGCCGCCGACGTTGTTCGAGTACCTGCCGGACAACGCCCTGGTGATCGTCGATGAATCCCACGCCACCATTCCCCAGATCGGAGCCATGTACAAGGGCGACCGTTCCCGCAAGGAGACCCTGGTGGAGTATGGCTTCCGGCTCCCTTCAGCGCTGGATAACCGCCCGCTGCGCTTCGAGGAGTGGGAGCGGCTGGTGCCCCAGGCGATATTTGTCTCGGCAACACCTGGCGCCTATGAACAGTCGCACGCGGGAAGAACTGTCGAGCAGGTGGTGCGTCCCACCGGGCTGATCGACCCGGCGCTCGAGATCCGACCAGCCACCACCCAGGTGGACGACCTGCTGGGCCAGATCAGCGAAACGGTGGCCAGGGGGGAGCGGGTTCTGGTAACCACGCTGACCAAACGCATGGCCGAGGACCTCACCGAGTACCTGGCAGACAATGGTGTACGGGTGCGCTACCTGCACTCGGATATCGATACCGTGGAGCGGGTGGAAATCATCCGCGACCTGCGCCTGGGCGAGTTCGACGTGCTGGTGGGTATCAACCTGCTGCGAGAGGGCCTGGACATGCCCGAGGTCTCGCTGGTGGCCATTCTCGATGCCGACAAGGAGGGCTTCCTGCGTTCCGAGCGCTCGTTGATCCAGACCATCGGCCGCGCCGCCCGCAACCTCAACGGGCGGGCCATTCTCTACGCCGACCGGGTCACCGGCTCGATGGAGCGGGCGATCGCTGAAACCGAGCGTCGCCGGGCCAAACAGCTGGCCCACAACACCGAGCACGGCATTGTGCCCAAAGGCGTGGAGAAGTCGGTCCAGGACATTATGGAAGGGGCCAGGCGCATGCCCACTCGCGGCAAGACCCGGGCGAAGGCCGTCGCCGAACCGAAACTTGCCTTCGGCGCGGAGGTGGCACAGCTGTCGCCAGCGGCCCTGTCGCGCAAGCTCAAACAGCTGGAATCCCAGATGCAGGACCATGCCAGGAACCTCGAATTCGAGGAAGCGGCGGCCCTGCGGGACCAGTTGACGGAGCTCAAGCAGCTGGCCTTTCTGGGGGACTGAGTCTCAGCAACTTTGCAGTGCTGTTCGAGTGGCTCCGAACAGGTCCGGTTTCGGGCGAGCCGGTCGTCAATCGATTCGTATGTGTGGCCGGGAGTTATCCAGTCCGGGTGCGGTAAACGTCAATTTTTTGTCCGAATGTAATCTCTCCCGTCGCTTGCGGGCCCCTCCTGCTGGTCTATAGTTGCAAGGGGCGGCGATCCCCTCAAATTTTGCCAAAGGAGCTCTCAATGCTGAGATTAACCAGGTCGCTTGTGGTTGGCGCTTTAGCCAGCGTCGCGATAAGTGTTCAGGCCGCCGACAAACCCAATATCCTGGTGGTATGGGGTGACGACGTCGGCCAGTCGAATATATCTGCCTACACCATGGGGATGATGGGTTACCAGACTCCCAACATCGACCGGATTGCCAATGAAGGCATGATCTTCACCGATTACTATGGCGAGCAGAGCTGCACCGCAGGTCGCTCCTCGTTCATCATGGGCCAGTCCGTGTTCCGTACAGGGCTGAGCAAGGTCGGCTTGCCGGGTGCGGAATTGGGTATGCGAGAGGAAGACCCAACCATTGCCGGACTGCTGAAAAATCACGGTTATGTCACCGGCCAGTTCGGCAAGAACCACCTGGGCGACCGGGATGAGCACCTGCCTACCAACCACGGTTTCGACGAGTTTTATGGCAACCTGTATCACCTTAACGCAGAGGAGGAACCGGAAAATGCCGACTATCCGACTGATCCCGCGTTCCGTGAGAAGTTTGGCCCCCGCGGCGTTATCCGCTCATCGGCTGATGGCAAGATCGAGGACACCGGCCCCCTGACCAGGAAGCGGATGGAAATAGTTGACGACGACACCTCCGCCGAAGCGCTCAAGTTTATTGAGAACGCAGTGAAGGCCGACAAGCCTTTCTTCGTATGGTGGAGTGGCACCCGCATGCACTTCCGCACCCACGTCTCTGACGAAAAGATGAAGTGGTGTCAGGAAATGTACCCGCGTCGGGGTAAGGACCCTTACACCTGCGGCATGCTCGAGCACGACGCCCATATCGGCCTGTTCCTCGACAAGCTGGATGAACTGGGCGTTGCCGACAACACCATCGTGTTCTACTCCACGGATAACGGTCCGCACATGAACACCTGGCCTGACTCTGCAATGACGCCGTTCCGTGGTGAGAAAAACACCAACTGGGAAGGCGGCTGGCGAGTGCCTGCCATGGTGCGCTGGCCGGGTAAAATCGAAGCCGGCAGCATCTCCAATGACATCATGCACCACATGGACTGGCTGCCCACTTTCCTGGCGGCAGCGGGCGAGCCTGACGTGAAGGAGAAACTGCTCAAGGGGCATCGCGCGATTGGCCGCAATTACAAGGTGCACCTGGACGGCTACAACTTCCTGCCCCTGTTGACCGGCGAGGCCGAGAAGGATCCGCGAGACGAGATATTCTATTTCTCCGACGACGGTGACCTGACGGCGCTGCGTTACCGTGACTGGAAACTGGTGTTCATGGAGCAGAAAACCCAGGGTGGCTTCCGGGTATGGATGGATCCGTTCGTGCCGTTGCGCGTGCCGCTGATCTTCAACCTGCGCCGTGACCCCTACGAGCGTGCACCCCTGACATCCAATACCTATTATGACTGGATGATCGACCGTGCCTACATGCTGGTACCTGCCCAGGCGTATGTAGGGGAGTTCCTGGAGACCTTCAAGAAGTACCCGCCGCGGCAGAAAGCGGCCAGCTTCTCGCTCGACCAGGTCATGGAAAAACTGTCCGATCCGGGCGGCGCCCAGTAAGGTCGCAAATCAGACAAAAGGCCTCTTCGGAGGCCTTTTTTATGTCCGTCGTTTGAGTTCAGCCTGTTTCCCAGCCCTTGATGTTCAGGTGGTTGATGTCGCCCGGGGGAACCACATGTGCACCGTCACGCCAGGTGGATTTACCAGGTTGCTGGCCGTTACCCGGCCCTGGTGGTATTCACAAATCAGCCGCACCACGTGCAGACCCAGCCCAAGGTGAACGGTATCGCCCGCGCTTGCGCGTTGCGACACCATGGGATCGAACATGGACTGGGCCAGGGCGGGAGATAGCGTGGGCCCCACGTTACTCACCGCCAGTTCCCAGCCTCCCTGTTTGCCGCCCAGCGAGAGGGTGATGGGTGCACCCGGTTCGCTGAAGGACACGGCGTTATCCATCAGTTTGTCCAGCGCCTGGATAATCAGCTCCGGGACACCGTTAATCCGGGCCTGCACGGTGTCCACTGCCAGTCCGATCGCATATTGCGGGTAAACCGCCTGATAGGCCTTATGGACTTCCTGTAGCAGCGGCACCAGGTCCAGCAGTATCAGCGGATTGCTGCGAATGCTCTCTTCCAGTCGCGATGCCTCGCTCATGGCATCGAGAATTCGCCGCAGGCGATCCAGCCCGTCACGGGCGCGATTTACATACACCGCCTGGTCCGGCTGGTGCTCCTGCTCCAGGTTTTCCAGCGAGGTCTGGATAATGGCGATGGGGGTCCGCAATTCGTGCGAGAGCTTGCGGCTCAACGTGCGCAGATAGTCGTTGTACTCGCGCAGCTTTTCCAGCAGGGCCGCATAGTGACGCGAGAGCTCACCGATTTCATCAGCTGCCCCGCTCGCCGGGAAGGCGCCGCTGATGGAACCATCAGGCGCAATCACCCGACTGGCGGCCTGGCTCAGCCTCCGTATGCGCAGGGACAGCACGCTGGCATAACCGAGCAGTCCCAGTGCGCCGAGACCAATGGCAAACAGGCTGTAACCCAACAGTCGGCTGAACGCCTGGTCGGTCAGTGACAGGTACTGTTCACCGGACTCACTGACCAGCACGCTGCCGATCACCTGGCCCTGGTGGCGTATCGGCGCAGCGGCGCTGAGCAGGGTGTGGGTACTGCTGCCAGTCGCCCGGTAACGATAGCTGCCCGGATTGCCCGCCAGGGCGCCTGCCACGCCCGGGCCGGCCATTTTTCCCGCCTGTGCGGCAACGGGCGGGGAGGGCAGATCGGTCTCGGCGAGCACACTGCGGTAGATCAGGCGCAGCAACCAGAAGGTGTCCGGGATGCTGGCGTCGCTGGCCGCCGGTGCCAGTTCGCCGACCCGCCAGCGCTGATTGTCACTGACCTCGATTTTACGGCCGCCATGGGCGAAGGGTGCCAGCGCAGTTTGCAGCGCGTCACTGCTGTAAATCAGCCATGGGGGTGCCCGGGTTTCCAGCGGCGAGACATTACCCAGGGTTTCAACGGGACCGCTTGCCCGGGCACCGGTGTTAATCACGTAGAAACCCAGGCGCTCTCCGGTGTAGGACAGGGGAATCTCCAACTCCAGGGTGTAGCCGCCCCGGGCATCCTGCCAGAAACCGGCGATTCGGCCCGGGTCGATGCCCCGCAGGCGGCGACCGGCGGCCTGGGCCCGAACACTGCCCGGTGCGGCGGTGGCGATCACGTACTCCTGGCGTCTGCCATCGCGCCAGGTGCGCAGTATCAAGCGGTCGCCATTGGGTTCGCGGGACAGACCCGGGTTATGGTAGATCACCTCGGGATCCTGAACCTTGAGTAGCAGGAACAGGGAGTTGCCCCGGGTCAGCGCCCGGTAGCTCAGCGCCAGCGGCGCCGTCAGGTCCGGGTTACTCAGCGTGTATTCCGCAATGTCCTCCCAGCCATCGGCGTAGCCGTCTACTGAAATGTAGTGCTGTGCGGGCAGGGCATACACGGAGGGGCGCGGGTCCTCGCGGGTGACGATACGGGCCGGGTCCGGATATATCAGCTCCTGACGGGCGCCGATCACCGCCGCAACGGCCTCGGCCGTGGCCTGCAGGGCCTGCTCCTGGCCGTGGCGCAACGCGCCCTCCATCTCGCGGATAAACTGGCAACCCGCCCAGGGCAGTGACAGCAACAGCACCGATACCAGTATTAGCTGCCGGCGCAGGCTGAAGGTCAGCCTTTCCATCGGTAGCCCATGCCGTAGGCCGTTTCGATGTGCTCAAACGCCGGATCCAGGGCCTGGAATTTGCGACGGATGCGCTTGATGTGTGAGGTAATCGTGTTGTCGTCCAACACCACGTTGGCCTGGTCCATCAGCTGCTGGCGATTTTTAACATGGCCGGGGTGCAGCGCCAGGGTGTGGACGATCCAGAATTCGGTGACGGTGAGTTCCAGCGCCTGACCGCGCCAGCTGGTGGTCATGCGTTCCCGGTTCAGCTCCAGCTTGCCCTGGCGCACCAGGTGCTGCTCCTGTTCCGGTATGCGCAGCGCATCGACCCGGCGCAGCAGGGCATTGATCCGCGCACTGAGTTGCGCCTGGCTGATGTCCTTGGTCAGGTACTCATCCGCCCCCAGCCGGAAGCCGGAGATAATATCCAGTTCGGAATCCCTGGCGGTGAGGAAGACGATGGGTAGCACCGGCGATTGTGCCCGTAATTCCCGGCACAGCTCGAATCCACCTTCCATTTCCTCACCCAGGCCCACATCGATGATGGCCAGGTCGGGCAATTGCCGGGTAAATGCCTCGGCGGCGGTGGCTTTACTGGGGTACAGGGATACGCGAAAACCCTGGCGCTGAAGGTGGTCGCGATAATTGGCGGCAATCGCAGCCTCGTCCTCGACGATGGCGATGTGCTTCTGCATCTGGGCTTCCTGGGTATTGCCGATGTGTCCATGGTTTCAAATAACACCCGGCGGCTCAAGCGGGCGCCACAATTGATCACAATTGGCCATCCCCGTGCCACTTTCCGTCCCCGATTTTGCCACTTCCGTTCGCTGTACTGGGGCAAATGAACTCGGAGACACGGCGATGCCAACCTTGCAACTGAATCGGATTCTTGCCCGGGATATACAGCGCTTTGGCCGCCTTTCCTGGTGGCTGCTGTTCCGCTGCCTGCCGGCGTTGATACTGGCCGCCTTGAGCCTGCTGGTTCTCGGTGCTGCCGCGGTGAGGGCGCAAGCTTCCCTTGCGGAGGTGGAGGGTGGGCAGCTCATCCTGCGCGATGAGTCAGGGCAACGCACGGCAGCCCTGGCCCAGCGAACGAAGGTTGATGTGGAGGTGACCGGCATGATCGCCATCGTCACCCTGGAGCAACAGTTCCGCAACAGGGGCGGCGAATGGATGGAGGGGGTCTACGCCTTTCCGCTGCCTGAGCAGGGCGCAGTCCGGCACCTGGAGATGCGGGTGGGTGAGCGGCGGATCGTCGGCGAGATTCGCGAGCGGGCACAGGCACAGCAAATTTATCGCGAGGCCAGGGCGGCGGGAAAGAAAAGTTCGCTGGTGGAGCAGCAAAGACCCAACCTGTTCACCAGCCGGGTGGCAAACATCGCCCCGGGCGAGTCTGTCAGCGTGAGGCTGGAGTATGTCCAGCAGGTGAACTTTGACGGCGGCCGCTTCTCCCTGCGACTGCCTACCACGATCACCCCCCGTTACATTCCCGGCATCAGTCCGGCCCGGCAGGTGGAGCAGGGCAGCGAAACACTGAGCGTATTGCCCGGCCTCGGCTGGGCGAAGCCGACCGACCGGGTAGTTGACGCCGACCAGATTACCCCCCTGTTGCATCCCCGGCCGGGGAATGATGACGATCCACGCAATGCCCTGGAACTGCGCGTCCGGCTGGACATGGGTATGCCATTGACCGAGGTCCATTCCCCCTATCATGACATTGCCCTCAGTCGCCGGGCCGGAATCTATGAAATTGTCCTGGCCCGCGGCGTGGCTGAAATGGACAGGGACTTCGAACTGCAGTGGACTCCCGTGTCCGGTAGTGCGCCTTCGGCGGCATTTTTCATCGAGAAATTCGCTGGCGAATACTACGGCCTGTTGCTGCTGGTCCCCCCTGGGCCGGAGCGGGCACCGGCGCCCACCCCGCGGGAGATCGTGTTTGTCGTTGACACCTCCGGCTCAATGGGCGGAGTCTCCATCCGCCAGGCACGGCAAAGCCTGGCGCGTGCGCTTCAGCATCTGCGCCCGGAGGATCGCTTCAATATCATTCAGTTCAACTCCAGCCACCATGCCCTGTTTCGACGGGCGGCCCCGGCGACCCGGCATAACCTGCAACTGGCGGGGGAATATGTACGCCACCTGCGGGCCACCGGGGGCACCGAGATGATGCCCGCGCTGCAGGCAGCGCTGGCGCCTGCCGCAGCAGCGGATGAATTCAGCCCGCAGCCGGCGCTGCGCCAGGTGATTTTCATTACCGACGGCGCGGTGGGCAACGAGCAGGCCTTGTTCGAGGTGATCGTGCGGGAACTGGGGCCAAGCCGGCTGTTCACGGTGGGAATCGGTTCCGCGCCAAACAGTTGGTTCATGCGTAAGGCGGCCGAATTCGGCCGAGGGACCTATACCTACATCAGTGACGTCGCCGAAGTGGGTGCCACCATGGATGCCCTGTTCCGTCAGCTGTCGTTTCCCATAGCGACCTCGTTAACCGTGGACTGGCCGGACGGAGTGGAACCGTGGCCATCAAGAATACCCGATCTCTACCTGGGTGAGCCCCTGCTGGTCGCTGTCAGGCTGGGTGCGCAGTTGCCCGATGCAGACCTGCTGGTGCGCGGCCGTGTGGGCGAGCGGGAGTGGGCAACCACGCTGGAATTTTTCCAGGGTTCGGACCCCGTCCACGTGGACGATCACCGGGGCGTGGCTGCGGTCTGGGCGCGCAGCAAAATTTCCGCACTGCTGGACATGAAGGCTCATGGCAAGGACGATGACTGGGTGCGCGACCGGGTGCTGCCCCTGGCGCTCGAGCACCGCCTGATGAGCCCCTACACCAGCTTTGTCGCCGTGGAGCAGCAGCCGAGCAGGCCCGATGCCCGCGCCCTGGACAGTAACCCGGTGCCGAATACACGCCCCCGTGGCCAGAGCCCGCAGACCTTCGCCTACCCGCACACCGCGACAACTGCCGCGGCAAATGTCTGGCTGGGCAGCTTCCTGTTGCTGCTGGCGCTGTTCGCAAGGGCATTCCGGGAGGAGGAACAGGATGGTTAGCCCGCTGTCGCGCATCTCTGCCCTGCTGCTACTGCTTGCCGCCAGTCACCAGCTCGGCACTGCGCTGCTTATCCAGCTCAAGGCGCAGCTGGCCCCTCGGCTGGTCGAACGGGCCTGGGCCCAGAGTCTGGCGCAGGACGGCCGGCCGGTAAAACCCTGGCCCTGGGCTGACACCTGGCCGATGGCCAGGCTGGAGATTCCCGCACTGGCGGAATCGCAACTGGTGCTGGCCGGGGACACGGGCAACGTGCTGGCTTTCGGGCCCGGTCATCAGCGCGCCAGTGCGATGCCGGGGACCCGTGGGGTTGCCGTCATCGGCGGTCACCGGGACACGCATTTCCGCTTTCTCAGGCACATCGTTCCCGGGCAGCGAATAGTGGTGCAGCTGGCATCCGGCAGGGCCATACATTACCGGGTCGTGGCGACAGACATTGTCGATGCGTCAAAGGGCGGGATTGCCATTGATTCGGGTGACAACTTGCTGCTGTTAGTGACCTGCTACCCCTTCGACGCGCTCTCAAGTGACGGTCCCCTGCGGTACCGGGTCATCGCGACACCGGAGCCCCGGCAGGAGGCGTTCGCGCCATCAGCATCAGCAGGCGCCGGCCGATTCATGCTGTAGCGGACAGGGTGCTGGCTGCAATAACACGGACTGCTATAATCCCCAGCCCCTGACCTGGACCGCGAACACCTATGTCGGCAATTACCCTGAAACCGCTCGATGCCATCTGGCTGATGCTGGAGTCGGATGAAACACCCATGCACGTCGGCGTGCTGGCCACCTTCCGCAAGCCGGCCAACGCCGGGAACAACTTTTATGCCGAGATGGCCAGGCAGATGCGGGATGCCGAAGTGGTGGCGCCCTGGAATCTGCGCCTGGGCAGCGGACCGATGCCGAAGCTGGCAGAAGACCGAGGGTTTGACATCGACTATCATTTCCGTCGCTCGGCCCTGGCGCAGCCCGGCGGTGAGCGGGAACTGGGCCGAATGATCTCGAGGCTGCACAGTTACCCGCTGGACCGACGTCGCCCACTGTGGGAGTTTCACCTCATCGAGAGGCTCGAGCGCAACCGCTTTGCCTTTTACATCAAGATCCATCACGCCCTGGTGGATGCCGTCAACGGTGTGCCGATCCTGCTGTCCACCCTGGCAGCCAGTGCCAGGTCGCGCAACACCCGGCCGCTGTGGGCGCAGCCCATCGCTGCCGCCGGCGCCGGGGACCTGGTCGAAGATTTCAATGTGCCGGGCCTGGGGCAGACGATGGAGTCACTGGGCGCCATGGCTAAAGCCGCGGCCGGCATGCTGCAGAGCGCCATCCGACCCAGCGAACGCAACACCTTCCTGTTTCCTCGTGGCACCCCGAGAAGTACCCTCAACCGGCGGATCAATTCCCAGCGCAGGTTTGCCACCCAGCAGTTATCCGTTGCCCGCTGCGTTGCCCTGGCGGAAAATACCGGGAGCACGGTCAATGAGATGTTGACCTATTTGTGCGGCTCAACCCTGCGGCGGTTTTTCAAGGAATACAACGCGCTGCCCGATCATTCACTGATCGGGATGATGCCCGTCTCCCTGCAGGAGCGTGGCCAGCACATCGCCGGCAATGCCATTGCCGGTTTCCGGGTGCCATTGTGCACTGACGTTGGCGACCCCCTGGCCAGGCTGGCCGCCGTGAAGGAGGGGATGAAAAAGGTGCGTGAAGATCGCGCATCCCTGCCGGAAGACGCGGTCACCTCCTACGTGATGATGCGCGCCGCGCCCCTGTATGCCAGTCAACTGGGAGGGCTGGGGAGGTGGATTCCGCCGCTGTTTAACCTGGCTGTTTCCAATACCCGGGGCGCGGACAAACCACTGTATTTCAACGGGTCAAGAATGGAGGCAGTCTACCCGCTGAGCCAACTGATGCAGTTCAGTGCCCTGAGTATCGATTGTGTGAATTATGCGGGTACCTTCAACGTCGGTTTCACCGGGGCACGGGACACTCTGCCGCACCTGCAACGCATGGCGGTGTACTTCGGCAAGGCCGTGGACGAACTGGAAGAACTGGTGGCGCAAGGGGAGGTGGTCGAATGAACAAGTTAGCCAGAATTGCCCTGGACCAGGGCCTCGCTCTGAACCAGCGGCTGGCGGCGAGCACGGCCAACAGTATCGACTGGCTGTTCAAACGTGACACCCTGATCCAGTCCGGCAGGACCTGGTTCGAGCTGGTACACGACGGCGACCTGATGGCGGTGCGCTACTACGAACTGCCGGAAGAGGACGAAATCGAACTGGTGAACGGCAGCACCATGCCTATCGAGCGCGAGCAGCACGCGGTACCGCTGGTGCTGGTGCCGCCATTGGGCGTGACGACCGAGACCTTTGACCTGATGCCGCAGCGCAGCCTGGTGCGATACATGGTGGCCCGGGGTTTCAAGGTCTACCTGCTGGACTGGGGCAAGCCGAAAAAAGAACATGCCCGCCTTGGCATACTGGACTACTGCGACGACATGATGGGCACCGCGCTGGAAAAAATCCGCCGTCATTCGGGGAGCAAGGACCTGTCATTAATGGGCTGGTGCATGGGCGGGCTGCTCTGCCTGTTTTACCAGGGAATCAACCGGGACAGGCACATCCGCAATATCGTCACCGTCGCCAGCCCCATCGATGTGGAGACGGGTAAGGGCGTGATTGCCCGGGTTGCCGGGGTAGCACAGGCGCTGGATGGGCCGGCGCAACTGGTCAGCAATTACTCCAACCTGCGGCTCAATACCCTTGATCCCGCGCGGCTGTCGCTGCCGGATTGGGCCACCACGATCGTGTTCAAGATGACCGACCCGATTGGCAGCGTGACCACCTATTGGGACCTGGTGACGCGGCTTTGGGATCGCGAGTTTGTGGAGTCACACTCCACCACGTCCGACTACCTCAACAACATGCTGCGCTATCCCGGCGGGGTGTTACAGGACATGGCTGGCGGCGTCGTGATGGAGAACCAGATCGCCGGCGGCAAGGTAAAGATTCGCGACAAGGTGGCCGAGATCGACCGCATCGACTGCAACCTGCTCGCGTTCGCCGGAGAGAGCGACAACCTGGTGCCTGCGGAGGTCGCCGAGCGCAGTGTCGAACTGGTGGCCTCCCGTGACAAGGAGTTTCGGGTGGCGCCCGGCGGTCATATGGGGGTCATTATTGGCAGCAAGGCCCCGGGAGCCGTCTGGGCCGAGTCCGCAGACTGGCTGGAGCCCCGGTCACAAAGTACGCCGATGAAACAGCGCAAGACCGCGACCGGGCGCAAGCCGAAGGCGAGGCCCAGGGCAAAGCCAAAGCTGAGGGGCAGGGCGAGCGCCGCCAGCTAGTACCGACAGCAAGCAACAGGGGGGTATTTCGGGTGAAACAACTGATAGCGCTGGTACTGCTGGTGCTGGCCAGCGGGGCGCAGGGTGCACTGACGGTGGATGATTACCAGAAAATGCAGAAAAAGCACGGCAAGGATAACCAGGCGCTGCAGTTGCAGGTACGCATGTACCTCGATGGCCTGCTCGACGGGCTGTTCATGGCGTCCAGGGATGTGCCCGAGGATAAACGCAGCTGGTGTATTCCCGACGACCAGCCGATGACGGATGAACTGGCGCTGGGGCTGTTCGAGAAGGAACTCAAGGCCCGCCGGGCCGAGTACGCCGAGTTCGCTGAACTGGGCATCCAGATTCCGTTTTCCCTGGTGATGGTAGACGCCCTGCAGCGCGCCTTTCCCTGCCAGCGGACCTGACGCCCCCGCACCCGGCCTGGCGGCGCAGAGCGTTGCGGACCGATTGGCCGGCGGGGGTTTTCATGCCCTTCCAGCTCCATTAGAATGCGTCTCCGGCCTCACTGCGCCGAAGAGTACGCCGATCGGTCACGCAACTGGTCACTGCAACGCGGAATCGTTACCGCGATAATGTGAAAAGTTGCCTGAAATCAACCGGTTGGGAAATAGCATGTGACCTCTGGTACGGGTCACCACTGACACAAGGAAAGCTCATGCCTGTGATTACCCTGCCTGACGGCAGTCAGCGCTCATTTGACAAACCTGTTTCCGTTCACGACGTGGCCGCCGACATTGGTCCCGGGCTGGCCAAGGCCGCCCTGGCCGGCGTGGTCGATGGTCGTGAAGTGGATACCTCTTACCTGATCGAAGAGGACGCCGCCCTCGCCATTATCACCGAGCGCGACGAGGCCGGCATTGAGGTCATCCGCCACTCCACCGCCCACCTGCTGGCCCAGGCGACCCAGCAACTGTTTCCGGGCATCCAGGTCACCATCGGCCCGGTGATCGAGGACGGCTTTTACTACGATTTTGCCACTGGCCACAATTTCACCCCGGAAGACCTGGAGAAGATCGAGCAGCGGATGGAGGAGATCGCCAGCCAGGACCTGCCGGTTGAGCGCATCGTTTGCAGCCGCGAGAAAGCGATCGAGATCTTCCGCAATATGGGCGAGCGCTACAAGGTGCAGATCATCGAGGAATTGCCGGAGGGTGAGGAAATTTCCATCTACCAGCAGGGTGCCTGGATGGATCTCTGCCGCGGTCCCCACGTGCCCAGCACCGGCAAGTTGAAAGCCTTCAAGCTGACCAAAGTGGCCGGTGCCTACTGGCGCGGCGACTCCAACAACGAAATGCTGCAGCGGGTTTACGGCACCGCCTGGGCCAACAAGAAGCAGCTCAAGCAGTACCTGCACCGTATCGAGGAAGCGGAGAAGCGCGACCACCGCAAGATCGGCAAGAAGCTGGATCTGTTCCATACCCAGGAGGAAGCTCCGGGGATGGTGTTCTGGCACCCGGCGGGCTGGAGCATTTACCAGACGATCGAGCAGTACATGCGCGCAGCCCAGCAGCGCCACGGTTACCGGGAGATCAAGACACCCCAGCTGGTGGATCTCTCCCTGTGGGAAAAGTCCGGCCACGCCGACAAGTTTGGCGATGACATGTTCATGCTCAGGGCCGAGGAACGGGAGTTCGCGGTCAAGCCAATGAACTGTCCCTGTCACGTGCAGGTGTTCAACCAGGGCCTGAAGTCCTATCGGGACCTGCCGCTGCGCCTGGCGGAGTTTGGTTCCTGCCACCGCAACGAGCCCTCAGGTTCCCTGCACGGCATCATGCGGGTCAGGGGCTTTGTCCAGGACGACGCCCACATTTTCTGTACCGAGGAGCAGATCCAGCCGGAGGTGTCTTCCTTTATCGACTTTTTGCACGGTGTCTACGAGGACTTCGGCTTCAGCGACGTCATTTATCGGCTGTCTACCCGACCGGAAAAGCGGGTCGGGTCCGATGCGGACTGGGACCGGGCGGAAAAAGCCCTCGCCGACGCGCTGGATGCGCAAAACCTGCCCTGGGAAGAGCTGCCGGGGGAGGGGGCCTTCTACGGCCCCAAGATCGAGTTCTCACTGAAGGACTGCATTGGCCGGGTCTGGCAGCTGGGCACCATCCAGGTGGATTTCTCCATGCCCGGGCGGCTGGACGCCCAGTACGTGGCGGAGGACGGCTCCCGCCAGGTACCGGTCATGCTGCACCGCGCTATCCTCGGGTCTTTCGAGCGATTTATCGGGATTTTGATCGAACATTACGAAGGCGTATTTCCCACCTGGCTGTCGCCAACCCAGGCCGTCGTGCTCAATATCACCGATAAACAGGCCGAATATACCAAATCTGTGGAAGATTCCTTAAAAAACAAGGGCTTTCGGGTGATTTCGGACTTGAGAAACGAGAAGATCGGCTTTAAAATCCGCGAGCACACGATTCAGAAGGTTCCATACCTGCTTGTGGTAGGGGACAAAGAAGTAGAATCACAGTCAGTGGCCGTGCGCGCCCGTCGTGGTGAGGACCTGGGATCCATGGATCTCGATGCGTTTGTAACGCTCCTCTCGGACGATGTAGCGCGTCGCGGTCGTATTGCAATGGAATAATGGAGAGTCAGCATTAAGAGAGACACAAAAGGCGCCGCCAAGAAGGCGCTGACAAATGACCAGATCACGTCGGACCCGGTCCGCCTGGTTGGAGCCGATGGTGAGCAGGTGGGCATCGTCTCCCTGAGTGAAGCCAAGGCGGCGGCGGAAGCCGCCAGCATGGATCTTGTATTGATAGCTGATTCAGATCCCGCAGTCTGCAAGGTGATGGACTACGGGAAACACATCTTTGAGGCGAAGAAACAGAAAGCGGCCCAGAAGAAAAAGGCCAAGCGGACTCAAATCAAGGAGATGAAGTTTCGTCCAGGGACGGAGGAAGGAGATTATCAGGTAAAACTACGCAACCTGACCCGTTTCCTTGAAAATGGCGATAAGGCCAAGGTCACGCTGCGGTTTCGCGGTCGTGAAATGGCTCACCAGGAAATCGGCATGGAGCTACTCAAGCGAGTAGAAGCCGATCTGGCCGAGTTGGGTGGTGTCGAGCAATTCCCGAAAATGGAAGGCCGACAACTCACAATGGTTATCGCACCCAAGAAGAAGAACTGACGGCATTGTGACGCCTCAGTTTCTTTAATTTTTATTACTCAAATGCGGAGTATTTGATTATGTCAAAAGCAAAAGTTCACAGTGGTGCTGCCAAGCGGTTCAAGAAGACCGCCGGCGGTTACAAGCGTAAAAGCGCGAACAAGAGTCACATCCTGACCAAGATGACTACCAAGCGTAAGCGTCAGCTGCGTGGAACCAGCATGATCGACAAGAACGACGTTGTTCTGATTGATCGCATGCTGCGTGCCAAGTAACGGTTAGATAGGAAAGGAGAAGACTTATGCCTCGCGTAAAACGTGGTGTGGTGGCCCATCGCCGTCACAAGAAGATTTTGAAGCAAGCCAAGGGATACTACGGAGCTCGCAGCCGTATTTTCCGTGTTGCCAAGCAGGCCGTAACCAAGGCTGGCCAGTATGCCTACCGTGACCGCCGTCAGCGCAAGCGTCAGTTCCGCTCGCTGTGGATCACCCGCATCAACGCCCAGTCTCGCGCCAATGGCCTGAGCTACAGCCGCCTGATCAACGGCCTGAAGAAGGCTGACATCGCCCTGGATCGCCGTGTACTGGCGGACCTGGCGGTTCATGACAAGCCGGCTTTTGCAGCGATTGTGGAGCAAGCGAAGGCCGCTCTGGCCTAAGCCCACCCCCGCGCGGTGAATCTTGCCGCGCAGTCGCTGGCTACACTTTAAAACCATAAGGGAAAGGGCTCTGCTCTTTCCCTTTTTTTATGTACAGGACGTACGGTACGTCCGCGGGAGGCAGGACGCCGGAGCGGACGCGGTTGGGAATGTTAACGTTCCCGTAGACATAGCTCCGTCATCCCGGCGAAAGCCGGGATCCAGGGGCAGGGCGGTGATGAGCCTGCACCTGAGTGGATTCCGGCGTGGGCCGGAATGACGGCGCACAACGGACGCAGTTGGGAATGTTAACGTTCCCGTAGACATAGCTTCGTCATCCCGGCGAAAGCCGGGATCCAGGGGCAGGGCGGTGATGAGCCTGCACCTGAGTGGATTCCGGCGTGGGCCGGAATGACGGTACAAAATGGGACAAAGAATGGAAAACCTCGAAGCCTTGGCCAATGAAGCCAAAGCAGCCATAGAAGCCGCTGCAGATGGCGCTGCGCTGGAGCAGTTGCGCGTCGACTACCTGGGCAAGAAGGGCCAGATCACGGCCCTGCTCAAGGGGCTGGGCAAGCTCTCTGCCGAGGAGCGGCCGGCTGCCGGTGCGCAGATCAACGTGGTCAAACAGGAATTGCAGAACCTGATCGGCCAGCGCAAGTCTGCCCTGGAATCAGCGGCGGTGGAAGCACAACTGGCGGCAGAGACGATTGATGTCAGCCTCCCGGGACGCGGCCAGTCCACCGGCGGTATCCATCCGGTAACCCGCACCATGGAGCGCATGGAGGACTTCTTCTCCGCGATTGGTTTTGAGGTGGTCGAGGGCCCTGAAATCGAGGACGACTACCACAATTTCGAGGCCCTCAATATCCCTGCGCATCACCCGGCGCGGGCCATGCACGATACCTTCTACGTGGACGAGCACACGGTGCTGCGCACCCATACCTCGCCGGTACAGGTGCGGGTGATGGAAAACCAGCAGCCGCCACTGAAGGTTATCTGCCCCGGGCGCGTTTACCGCTGCGACTCGGACCTGACCCACACGCCCATGTTTCACCAGGTGGAGGGCCTGCTGATTGACGAGCACTCCAGCTTCGCCGACCTCAAGGGCGTGATCGAGGAGTTCCTGCGGGTATTCTTTGAAAAAGAGCTGGAAGTGCGCTTCCGGCCCTCCTATTTCCCCTTTACCGAGCCCTCGGCAGAAGTGGATATCCAGTGCGTGAACTGCGGCGGCAGCGGCTGCCGCGTGTGCAGCCAGACCGGCTGGCTGGAGGTTATGGGCTGCGGCATGGTCCACCCGAAAGTGTTCGAGTACTCCAATATCGACACCGAGAAATACTCCGGCTTTGCCTTCGGCATGGGAGTAGAGCGTCTCGCCATGCTGCGCTATGGCGTCAACGACCTGCGCCTGTTTTTTGACAACGACCTGCGTTTCCTCGAGCAGTTTTAAGCCACCGTATTGCGGAGTAAGTAGAAAGTGATTATCAGTGAACAGTGGCTGCGTGAATGGGTCAGCCCTGAACTCAGCAGTGAAGACCTGGCCCACCAGATCACCATGGCCGGCCTGGAAGTAGACGCTATCGACCCGGTAGCCGGTGAATTCAGCGGGGTTGTGGTGGCGGAAATTGTGTCTGCCGAGCAACACCCGGACGCCGACAAGCTGCGGGTCTGCCAGGTCAATACCGGCAGCGAGACTGTGCAGATCGTCTGCGGTGCACCCAACGCCCGGGCCGGGCTGAAAGCCCCCCTGGCGACCGTGGGTGGTGAACTGCCCGGCAACTTCAAGATCAAGAAGGCCAGGCTGCGCGGTGTCGAGTCATTCGGAATGCTGTGTGCCGGTGAAGAACTGGGCCTGACCGATGACAGCGACGGTTTGATGGAACTGCCGACCGATGCGCCTGCCGGGGACGACCTGCGCGACTACCTGCGCCTTGACGACAATGCCATCGAGATCGGCCTTACCCCCAACCGGGCCGACTGCCTGGGCCTGGCGGGAATCGCCAGGGAAGTGGGCCTGCTCAATAACCTGCCCGTTAACGCGCCCGCTATACAGCCGGTTGCACCCGCCATCGACGACAGCTTGCCGGTGGAACTGCAGGCGCCGGAGCGATGTCCCCGCTTTGTCGGTCGGGTCATTCGCGGCATTGATGTGTCCCGCCCCAGCCCACTGTGGCTGCAGGAAAAGCTGCGCCGGGTGGGCCTGCGCTCCATCGATGCGGTGGTCGACGTGACCAACTACGTGATGATGGAGCTGGGCCAGCCCATGCACGCCTTCGATTTTGCCAAACTGGAGGGCGGTATCAGGGTGCGCCTGGCGGAGCAGGGCGAGTCCCTGGAGCTGCTCGATGGCCAGACCCTGGAACTCAACGACGACACCCTGGTGATCGCCGATCACGAGAAGGCCGTTGCCATGGCGGGTATTATGGGTGGCCAGCAGACCGCGGTCAGTGACAGCACCGTCGACCTGTTCCTGGAGGTGGCATTCTTCACCCCCGACCTGATGGCGGGCAAGGCCCGCTCCTATGGCCTGCACACGGATGCCTCCCACCGGTTTGAACGGGGCGTGGACTTCCAGCTGCAGGTGACCGCCATGGAGCGCGCCACCGCGCTGCTGCTCGGCATTGTCGGTGGACAGGCCGGCCCCCTGCAGGAGACGGTGGCCGCCGACTACCTGCCCTCGCGGCCCGACGTCAGCCTGCGCGAGGCGCGTATCCGGAAGCTGCTGGGTTTTGAGATGGACCCCGCGGAAGTGGAGCGTATCCTCAGCGGGCTGGGCCTGGGCGTGACCCGCACCGGGGACGGTTGGAAGTGCACCGTACCCAGCTGGCGTTTCGATATCGCCATTGAGGCGGACCTGCTCGAGGAACTGGCCCGGGTGTACGGCTACAATCGTTTGCCGGTCAGCCATATTCACGCCGACCTGGTGATCCCGGCTAAACCGGAACAGACCCTGGCCCTCTCCGGTATTCGTAATCACCTGGCTGCCCGCGGTTACCGCGAGGCGATCACCTACAGCTTCGTCGAGCCGGCCCTGCAGAAAGTCTTCGACCCGGGCCTGGACCCGGTGGCCCTGAGCAATCCCATCTCTGCCGATATGGCGGTCATGCGCACCAGCCTGCTGCCGGGCCTGGTGTCCGCCGTGCTGCGCAACACCAATCGCCAGCAGCCCCGGGTGCGTCTGTTCGAAAGCGGCCTGCGGTTCCTGCCCGGTGACGACTGCCTCAAGCAGGTGCCGACCCTGGCCATGGTGGTCACCGGCGATCGCTTTGAGGAGGGCTGGACCGGCAATGCCGAGCCGGTGGATTTTTTCGACCTCAAGGGCGACGTGGAAAGCCTGCTGTGCCTGACCCGGGCCGCTGACAGCTTCCATTTCGAGGCGGCCAGCCGGGACGCCCTGCACCCCGGGCAGACCGCGCTGGTGTTGCGCGACGAGGAAACCGTTGGCTACCTTGGCGCGCTGCACCCCTCAGTCTGCCGCGAGCTTGGCTTGAACGCTCCGGCCTACGTCTGCGAGATTACCCTGTCGGCCCTGCTGCAGGCCAGGTTACCAGCCTTCAGCGAGCTCTCCAGGTTCCCCGAGGTGCGACGGGATCTGGCGGTGCTGGTGGACAAGACTGTCCCCGCCCGGGAACTGATGGAAAATGTTCGTTCCTCGGCAGGGACTTACCTCACAGACTTAACCCTGTTTGATGTCTATGAGGGCAAAGGCATTGATCCTAAAAGAAAAAGTCTGGCTCTAGGTTTGACATTCCGGGATTCTTCGCGCACTCTTAGCGATGAAGATGTGAATCTGGCGGTTAATCAAGTCATTGATTCGCTGGAAAAAAACTATAAAGCCGAGCTTAGGAACTAGGTACGGGACGATGACCGCGCTGACAAAATCTGAGATGGCAGAACGCCTGTTTGAGGAGCTTGGGCTCAACAAACGGGAAGCCAAGGAGATTGTTGAGCTCTTCTTCGAGGAGATACGTTCGTGCCTCGAAAATAACGAACAGGTGAAGTTGTCGGGATTCGGCAACTTTGACCTGCGCGACAAGAGCCAGCGCCCCGGTCGAAACCCCAAAACCGGTGAGGAAATCCCCATCTCTGCCCGCAGAGTGGTGACTTTCCGGCCTGGGCAGAAGCTGAAAGCCCGAGTAGAGGAATATGCTGGAACCGAGCAACAACAATGAATTGCCCGCGATCCCGGGGAAGCGTTACTTCACCATAGGTGAGGTCAGTGAACTGTGCGCTGTGAAGCCGCACGTGCTGCGCTACTGGGAGCAGGAGTTTCCCCAGTTGAAGCCGGTCAAGCGTCGCGGCAACCGCCGCTATTACCAGCGTGATGATGTGCTGACCATCCGCCAGATCCGCAGCCTGCTGTACGATCAGGGCTACACCATCGGTGGCGCCAGACAGCGCATGACCGACGAGGACAACGGCTCCGCGGGCGACAGTATCAAGGCTGTTATCCGGGAAACCATCGAAGAACTCGAAGAGCTGCTCAAAACCCTGTCGCCGGCCAAATAGTGTTTGTAAGCAGGGCGGTTTTCAGTATAATGCCGCCCTCGCAAACAAAGCGATTATCGGGGCGTAGCGCAGTCTGGTAGCGCACCACACTGGGGGTGTGGTGGTCGTAGGTTCAAATCCTGCCGTCCCGACCAAAAAAACCATCAAAAACAGTCAGTTAGGCCTTCAGTCTGCTGGCTGTTTTTGTTTGTTCAGAAGTTTAAGTCCATATTAAGTCCGTTCGGGATGAGCGAGAGCGGCTCTACCCAATTAACGGGGATGGGCATTCATCCGTACCCGACTGATAATGCCGTCCCACCCGCAGTGGGTCAGCACCCTCAACCGATAGTTCTCAAAGTTTCTAAAACCATAGGCCCTCCTGCAGATCATTTCCACCGTGTTATGGAAGCCCTCCGCGATGCCATTGCTCTTACTGAACCGCCACATGGCAACGATGGGCTCCAGCCAGCGGGTGAGGGTCCAACAAGACACAGGCCATAGCCCTGTAGGCAGCAAGCAGCGGCGCCTGTTAGGGTCCGGGTTAATCCAGCACTGACAATGATGGGGAGAGGACGCTGAAACCAGGTATCACGTAGTTTCTTGAGCTTCTGCTGCCCAGTGGCTATGTTGATTTGCGTATCATAATCTTTAGCGCTGAGCGCCACTGAAAATGGAGCAAAACCATGTCCGCCGAAGTCACGATAGCCAGTCAATACAACGGGCCACCGAATTCAGGTAATGGCGGTTACGCCTGCGGCGTGCTTGCGGCCTTTCTGGGTGGTCCAGCCAGGGTCAGGTTACACGTGCCCCCACCCTTGAATACTGCGTTGCGGGTCGTGGAAACGGCCGCCGGTGGTGTCGAAATGTATGACGGCGACACGCTGGTGGGCAGTGGCGCGCCGGCCGCCGTCGACCTGGATATACCGGCTGCTCCCTCGTTGGAACAGGCTGAGGAAGCCACAGCCCGCTATCTCTGTTACGAGGATCACAATTTCCCCACCTGTTTTGTCTGCGGGCCGGAGAGAATCGATCATGATGGCCTCGAGTTATTCCCGGGACCGGTATCCGACTGGAACCTCCTGGCCTGCCCATGGCAGCCCGCGGCAGACTGTTTGGACACTGCAGGCACTGTCCGTCCTGAAATCGTCTGGTCCGCGCTGGACTGCCCCGGTTACTTCGCTGCCATGGGTGAGTACATCCGCCCTGCGGTGTTAGGCGAACTGGTCGGTGATATTCACGCCGATGTTCCCGGTGGAGAACGTCTGGTCGTGTATTCCTGGCCCCTGGGCGAGGAGGGCAGGAAGTTCTACGCCGGTACCGCCATCGCCACTGCCGCCGGTGAAGTACTGGCAAGTTCCAGATCGACCTGGATCCTGTTGAACCGCTGAGTCGCGATCCATTCAAAGCGGCGAGTGCGATTGTTCTACTGGCGGTGGGAGATCAACTGCATCGCCAGCAGGTTTTCTGGCCAAGCCCTGTTTCCAGAGAGAAATGAAATTCAGGGATAAAAAAGTGGCCGCTGTTTCAGCATCGATGTCAGTGACGGGTCGGGTTTGTTCGCTAGCAAGCACCGCAGGCGCCCCCGTTTACGCTAGACTTTGCATCTTATTCACTGCCGGACTTCACCACCCTCATGAAAATCGCCTCCTGGAATGTCAACGGCCTGCGCGCCATCATGAAAAAAGACTTCACCGAATCCCTCCACACCCTGCAGGCAGACATCCTCTGCCTGCAGGAGACCAAGGCGCAGGACGACCAGGTGCACGCCGCCCTCGAGGGCGTGGAGGGCTACCACGTGTACAGTAACTCGGCGGTTCGCAAGGGCTACTCCGGGGTCGCCATCCTGAGCCGGCAGGAGCCACTGTCGGTCCACGCGGGTATCGGCATGGACGACCACGACCAGGAGGGTCGTGTGCTCACCGCCGAGTACCCGGACTTCTATCTACTCACAGTCTACACCCCCAATTCCGGCAATGAGCTGGTTCGCCTGCCCTATCGCGAGGCGTGGGACCGGGATTTCCTGTCCTTTGCCCGGCAACTCCAGCAGAAAAAACCGCTGCTGATGTGCGGCGATTTCAACGTCGCCCACCGGGAAATCGACATCGCTCGGCCCAAACCCAACTACAACAGGAGCGCTGGCTACACGCAGCGGGAGATCGACGGAATGGACAACATTCTCGCCGCCGGCTTCGTGGATACTTTCCGCCACTTCCATCCCGATACGGTCAAGTACAGCTGGTGGAGCTACCGGGCGGGGGCACGCGGCAAGAACATCGGCTGGCGGATCGACTATTTTCTCGGCTCCCGCGAGTTGGTGGAGTCGCAGGTGGTGGACGCAGGGATCCACAACGACATCTTTGGCTCAGACCACTGCCCGGTGGATGTCGAGTTGAAAGGGTAGCCGCTATTGTCACCGCCCGATTCCCGGGCTGGCGGCGCAAGCCGCACCCGCTGCCAGTTAGGCTACACTCCTGAAGAGTTACCGACAGAACCGGGAGTTGAGCGCATGTCAGACCATCACACCTACAAGAAAATAGAAGTTGTCGGGTCATCGAGAGAAAGCACGGATGATGCCATCCGGAATGCGATCAGGCAGACCGCAAAATCCGTCGACAATCTGGAATGGTTCGAGGTTGTCGAGAGCCGAGGCCACGTGGTCGACGGCGATATCGGCCACTTCCAGGTCGTATTGAAGCTGGGATTCAGAATAGAGGGCAGTTGATCATTGAGTTGTGGGATCGCGATGTGTCCGGGGAGGACCGTCAGCCTCACTATGGAATGGCCTGTCCACTCACATCAAGCGCTTATTTCTCTGAGAGCGGACACTGCACGGAGCAGCGCTATCCCTTTTCCCAGCTAGTCTGCGGGGAGCGTATGTCATTACACACATTAGCAGTAATAGAAGGATGATCTTTATATGCAAAATAATTATATAAATCGCAGGCAACAACACCCCGGCACGCGTACCTCTCTGGCTTTTGCGGTAGCAGCCATTGCTGCAATCGGCTCGGCGGCGGCGTCTGCTGTTCAATTGGAAGAAGTCGTGGTGACTGCGCAGAAACGCGCGCAGACTGCCAATGACATCGGTATGGCGATCAGCACCTATACCGGGGATGATATGAAAGAATTGGGAGTGGTCGATACCGCTGACATCGCTAAATTTACCCCCGGCTTTACCTTTACAGACTCCGGCAGTGGTGTTCCAGTCTATACCCTGCGCGGTGTCGGCTATAACGACGGCAGCTACAGTGCCACGTCCACCGTCAGTGTGTATGTCGATGAATTTGCTATTCCTTATCCCATCATGACCCACGGCGCGCTGCTTGACCTGGAGCGTGTAGAGGTGCTCAAGGGGCCGCAGGGCACGCTCTATGGACGCAACACCACCGGTGGCGCCATCAACTATATTGGCGTCAAGCCCCGTGAAGAGTTCGAAGCGGGCATTCTCGCCTCCTATGGCAGTTTCCAGACCTTCGAAACCGAGGCCTATGTAAGTGGCGCGTTGGGCGATACCGTGCTTGCACGGTTGGCGGCACGCACCGTTCAGTCCGGCGAGGGATGGCAGGAAAACCCGGCCAATGGCGAGGAACTGGGCGAAAAGGATACGACCTCATTGCGACTGACCCTGACTGCCGATATGACCGACAGACTGTCGGGTCAGTTGCAGGTAAACTGGTGGGAAAATAAGTCGGACACCCAGGCTCCCCAGTTCGTGAGCGCCGCGTTCCAGAGCCCGAATAACGCGCTGGTCGTGCCGCTGTTCGAGAAGTGGCAACCCAGTGGAAAGGACGATGACACCGAGGATGCGAGCTGGATCGCGGAGCAGGACTTCACGTATGACATGGAGGGGACCTCAGTCAGCCTGGCATTGAACTATGTGATCAACGATGCACTCGAACTGGTGTCGCTCACCGGTTACTCCACATTCGATGACTCTGGTTCATCGTTTGATCGCAGCGGTTTTACCGGTGTTCCCTTTGCAGAGGCCGAGCCTTTTCTGAGCTATCTTGATCTTGCCACCGGGCAATTGATTCCCATCGCAACTGAAGAGGAATACCCCTGGGTGCCGGAGAGCATTTTCGATAACGACGCATCGATTGATTTTTTCTCACAGGAATTACGCCTGCTGGGATCAATGGGTGACGTTAACTGGGTAGCCGGTTTGTACTACAGTAGCGATGATAACGACTCACTGGTGAAACAACAGAACCAGATATCGACCAATACCAACGGTGCGGGCGGCGCACCCTTCCTGGGCTTCAGTGGAGTGAATACCTCGACAGAGCAGGAGTCACAGACGCTCGGCGCCTACGTACACAGCGAGTGGCAGTTCACCGATACACTGCGCCTGACCACGGGGCTGCGATACAGTGATGACGAGATTGACTTCTATGGCTGCTCCGCTGACCCGGGTGACGGATCGCTGGAAAATTTCTTCTTCAATATCACTGCGCTTGGGGCGGCCAATCTGTATATACCCCCCGGCTTCGATGCCAATGACTGCGGCACAACCCTGACTGATGCGGACGGGAACCCCCTCAGGCATGGCGCTGCGGAAGATAAGCTCGAGGAAGACTCCTGGTCTTACAAGCTCGCGCTGGATTGGTTCGTGACGAATGATGTGATGCTGTACGGCAGTCTCAGCCGCGGTTTTAAATCAGGGGCTTTCCCAAATCTCCCCGCCAATGTCGACCGCCAGTATGAACCGGTGGTGCAGGAACAACTCGATGCCATCGAGGGCGGCATGAAAGCCACCTTGCTGGATGGTGGTATGCAACTGAATGCCAGCGTCTATTACTATGACTATAAAGACAAGCAGTTGCTAGGAAGCATTCTGGATCCCACCTTTGGTGTCCTGCGCCTGCTGGAGAATGTGCCGGAGGCTACGGTCAAGGGCGCCGAGTTGGACATGCAATGGCAACCGCTGGATGGATTGTATATCGCCCTGGGCGCCAGCTATGTAGACAGTGAAGTCGAGGAGTACACCGGGCCCAATGCGTTCGGGGAGATTCTTACCTTCGACGGGTCTCCATTTCCCTACACTGCTGAACTGCAAGCCAACGCACTGGTTAACTACGAGTGGTCTATCAGTGACAGGCTCAACGGCATCATCGGGTTTGACGTTAACTACTCCGATGAGATTCCACAGGACTTTGAGCCGAAGTCTGGCAAGCTGAATTCCGACTTCCTGGTCGATTCCTACAGTGTAGCCAATGCCCGCCTGGGAATTGCGGATGTCGGCGAGAATTGGCGCGCCATGCTCTGGGTGCGTAACCTCACCGACGAGGTCTATGCCAACAGCGTTATCAAATCCCCGGATGCGGTGGTCCGCTACATGGGGATGCCGAGAACCTACGGAGTGACGTTACAGTACACGTTCAACTAGAAAGCGACCCGCCTTCTCCCGGGATCGGTTGCAGGTAATCTGCCGGCAGCTGATTCCTGGGGGGCGAGTTTAACCTTTTCAAGGGGAGCCGGGCGACCTTGGCTCCCCATCTCCAGCACCTTCCCGATCGCGATAATCCCCAGGATCACCAGCGTCCCGCCCATCAACTGCAGCCTGCGCTGGACCCCAGACCGGGCGTCTGCAAAAAAATTCAATTATTTTCGAAATAGGTGGAATAACTTCCGGCCCTCACCCGTCAATTAGTCAAAGTGGAGTGAAACACCACCTTGAGGTAGCGGGTGGCGAGCCATTTGGGTACGCATCGAAGAGCCTTAAGGCCAGTACAGAATGCGAGGCCGTCACTGCAGACCTCACCTTTTTTCGCTACAGGCTCCAGGGTTAAACGTAACCGGAGTCGGTAGCTCATGCCTCCCAGAGCGGGGACCGCTAGCCCTCCGCACTGAACTTCAGGGCCTGTCATCTACATGGGGTGGCAGGCCCTGTTTCTCTTTTAAATCAGTATCTTAGTTCTCTTACCTAATTGCTTTTCCAGGCAGGCCTGCGGCCTCGCTACAGGCTGAAACCGCAGGGCGCCCATAAAAAAGCCCGGTTGCCGAGGCAACCGGGCCAAAAAGGGGTAGCCCGTGGACCTGCTATTCCCAGTGAGTGTCAATCAGTGCCTTTTCATCGGCTGCGCTGAGGGGAATTCCCTCTGCGTGCTCCGCCAGGAAGTCGGCAACCGCGTCGGCATCACCGGCGCCGGCGGGGCGGAACTCGGAGGCACTGCCGGGTAATTCTGCTGCGGCAAGCACGCGGTTATCCCACTGGCCGGCCTCGCGACAGGCGACACCGCGCTGTGCTTCACCTGAGACGCTTAGCAGATACTCGCGGCACCAGTTGCCATCCATGGAGTGGAAACTCAATACAGGGCGGACCTGGCTGCCGTCGGCAAGCGTCTTCCAGCCAGCAGCCATGGAAGGGGTGGTTTCCAGAATGCCTGCCAGTGTCGGTCCGGCGGGGGCATTCTGCTGCCACTGCGGTGCCAGCAGGACACCTGCCGCGGCGACCAGGGACGCGGCCACCGCGTACTGCCATGCGCGGCGCTGCCTGCGCGCGGGAAAACTGACAATATTGGAGGCGGGGCGGAGCATGGCGACGATTCGCTGCGGCGCCTTGTCGGTGCCGGCGAAGGCCTGCTTTACCCGGTCATCCAGCTTGCCCATCTCTTCAAGGCTGGCCCGCAGTTGCGGTTCGGCCTGCAGGCGCTGCTCCAGTTGGCGGGCGGCGATATCGTTCAGTTCGCCATCCAGGTACTGGGAGAGCAGTTGATAATCCTGTTCGTTCATAGTGCGGTCTCGCTTCAGTCCACGTCTCGCGGCGGGCTGTAGTGCTGAAGTAAATTTTTTCTCGCCCGGGCGATGCGACTCATGATGGTGCCCACCGGCACTTCAAGAATCTCCGCCGCCTCGGCGTAAGTCTTGCCCTCAATCGTTACCAGGCTGAGCGCCAGGCGCTGTTCCTCCGGTAACTTTTCCAGGGCGGCTGACACGGCTGCTATCTCCCGTTCTCCGTCAGCGATTTTTTCCGTGGAAGGCGACTGTTCCTCCTCATCGGCAAGCGATGGATAGCGCTGCCTCACATCCCTGGATCGCAACTCGTCGATCCATACATTCTTGCAGACCCGGTAACTCCACTTGGCGGGGTGCGCGTCTTCCGGCATGCCCTTGTGCAGCAGTTTCTCAACCGTGGTCTGCAGCAGGTCGTCAGCGTCAGCGGCATTGCCGGTCAGCGAGTAGCAGAACCGGCGCAATCCACCCAGTTCGGCCATCAGAGCCTCACGTTGTGAATCGCTGAGCGCTGGCATACAAATCCTGTTAAAATATGAGACGTTTGGGCGCGCGATTTTATTCCATCAGGGGGAATTATTCCTTGCGCGGCACGTCATCATTACACTAGACGACGCGTTGTCGTGACGGTGAATACTAGCATGATTTTCTTCAAGCCATTGATAACTTTAGCAATAATCCGGGGTTTGTTCCGCGCACTCAGTGCTGGAACAGTACTGTCGCTTTGTCTGCTTGCCGGCAATGCTGCCTACGCCCAGGTACCCGGTGAGCTGGTCGGCTCAGACCTTGATGAGCAGGTCGAGGACGCCGTCGAAGACGAAATTGAAGAAACGGTCGATGATACGGTGGCCGACGTCGCCGATGAAAGTGTACAGGATGCGGTGGAAGACGCAGTCGAAGATCAGTTGGACGAGTTGCTGCTTGGCCCCGGCGATCGGCAGGTAGAGGAAGAGATCGAGGAATCGGTCGAGGATGAACTTGAGGAATCTCTGGAAGATGCCCTCGAGGACGACGCCGAGCAAGTCGCCGAGGAGACCGTCGAGGACCTGGTCGAGGAGGCCGTAGAGGAGCAGATTACCGAAACCGTCACCGAAGACGTGGAAGAAAATGTCGACGAAACGGTAGAGGAAGCGGTCGAGGAGACCGTTGCCCAGAACGTTGAGGACTCGGTTCAGGACCAGGTAGAGGACTCTGTGCAGCAGGAAGTTGCCCAGAATGTCGAGGACACGGTAGAGGGTGATCTGGAAGAGCAGGTGGAGGCCGAACTTGAAACGTCGGTGGAAGAGGGGATAGCGCAGACGGTGGAAACCGAGGTGGAAGCTTCGGTGGAAGAGGGTATTGCCCAGGCCGTCGAAATGTCCACCGAAGTCCAGGTCGCTGATGCGGTGGAGGAGCGTTTCGAAAACCAGATTGACGACATTCTCGACACCCTGGAAAGCGACCTCGAGGTGGACGAGGACAGAATTGCCCGGGAGCAGTGGCTGGTCATGGCCGAGCCGGAAGTGTTCGAGGAGTTGGCTGAAAAAGGCTACCTGTTTGACACGGTAACCGACCTGCCTGCCCTGGGTATGCGCCTCGCAGAGGTGGCAGGCCCCTCCAGCTTTGACATCACCGAGGTTCGCCGCGGGGTACTGGACGTGGTCGGCAAGGACCGGGCCGATGTCGATTTCAACCACATATACACTGCCGGTACCGAACTGGTGGCGACCGAAACCGGTATTGCTCCCCGTCAGGCTATCAGTCTGCCCGAGACTGGCACCGCGACGAGTGCCCCTCGAATCGGCATGATCGACAGCCGGGTGGACGTGGCACATCCGGCACTGGCAAGTGCCAGCATTGAGAGCCGTTCATTTGTCGCCAGCGATGCCGTCCTGCCCGATTTTCACGGTACCGCCATCGCCTCCATCATTGCCGCCAATGACCAGGGCTACCAGGGCTTAATGCCGAACGCACGCCTGTACGCTGCCGCCGTGTTCGAGCGGGATGAGGAGCGTGGTGAGATCGCGTCTACGGTCAGCCTGTTGCGGGCTCTCGACTGGTTGATTTCCAGCGAGGTGGACGTGGTGAATATCAGCCTGGCGGGCCCTCCCAATCGCCTGCTGGAAACCGCACTCAAGAGAGCCGCCAGTCAGCACGTCCTGGTCATGGCCGCGGCCGGTAATGGCGGCCCTGTCGCCCAGCCCATGTACCCGGCCGCCTACGACACGGTGGTGGCGGTGACTGCGGTGGACGAGGGACGCCAGATATTCAGGCTGGCAAACCGCGGTAGCTATCTGGATATCGCGGCACCTGGCGTCGGTTTGCTGCACGCCCGGGCAGGCGGTGGCTATGCGGCGTCCTCGGGCACCTCCTTTGCGGTGCCGTTTGCCGCAACTGCGGCGGCCAGGCTGTTGAGCGAGCAGCCGGGGGCGGATGTAATGACCCAGTTGTACCAGTCTGCGGAGGACCTGGGGCCGCCCGGGCGCGACGAAATCTACGGCTACGGGCTATTGCGCCTCACTGCAATCTGATGGTCCGGGGCTTTCGCGGAGCCCCGCTCACCAGCGGTAGGAGAGGCGGGTTCCAATCACGTGCTGGTCGTAGTCTGAGCGGGGAAAGTTGGAGTCGTAATCCCCGTAACCGCCATATAGGCTAATGCTGCCCTTTTCCATCACCGGGTATTCGAGGTCGATCTTCCAGCGGTGACGCCGGTCCTCACGCTCTTCGCCGATACTGGGGGTAATGCCGCTGTAGTCCCGGTGTTCATAGCGCCAGGAAAGTTCGGTCTTCAATACGTCGCCGAAGACCTCGAAGCGGTGGATATAGCGCAGTTTGAAATTGTCCGCACTGTAGTCGTAGCGGTCTGCTACCGCATCTTCGTCCTTGAACTTGTAACCCAGGTTAAAGTAACTGCGCAGCCCGCGGCGGAAAAAGTAGAAATCCACTTCTCCGGCGTGACTTTCAGCGTTGCGGAACTCATTCTGTTCGATAGTCTTGTCCGAGTAAACGTAGGCACCCCTTGCGAACCAGCGCTTTGAGAGGAAGCCCGAGACATAGGGAGAGCCCCGGTAGTACTCAAGGAAGTCATTGCCGTCCAGCCGGGCGTTGATATAGTACAGAGTCAGCCCGCTGTTTACCTCGCCAATCCTGGCGCCAAAATCCAGTCCCAGCAGGTGAGTCTGTCGGTCGACAAAATTGAATTCCTCGTAGTCTGCCTGGCTGAAGTCGTAGGTGAGGGTCATGTCCAGGGTGTCGGTGAACTGGTGCTCCAGTTGCAATTCCGCGTTCACCATCAGGGAGTAGTCGCTCTGGTTGCTGGACGCATCCAGTTCATCAACCGTGACGTTGCTGTCATACTCCACGCCGAGACTCACTTCCGCGGAAAAGTCGGTAGCCGAGGTGCCGCCGTTTTGACCCGAGGCCGGAACAGCCACCACGCCAATGGCGAGAGCGCAGTAGAATCCTGCCGTGTAAACGGGTAGTTTTGTCATGTATCTCGGGAAGCGTTTTATTGTAGGGTTTCGGGTGGATGTCAGGCTGGCGGCCATGATAGCAAAAATTTCTCCCGGGTCATCCCCGGGGTCGCGCTATTGCCCTAGTGTATACTTTTAATTTCGCCAGACTGAACCGACCGTCCATGCGCCGTCACATTTTCCTGCAGACCCTTTTACTGTTTGTGTTGTGCCAACAGGGTCAGGTACGCGCCGCCGACAGTGGCGAATGCGTGGTGCTCCTGCACGGCCTGTTCCGCTCATCTGCGGCGATGAAGCCGATGGAATGGTATTTCCAGCGTTCCGGCTACGAGGTGGTCAATCAGGGTTATGACTCAATCGCCGAAACCATAGAGGTACTTGCTGAAACGGCGGTGGGTGGGGGGCTGGCGGCCTGCCATGCCCAGGGTTTCCCCCGGGTTCACTTTGTCACCCATTCCCTGGGCGGCGTTCTGGTCCGGCAATACGCTTCCGTGCACTCCCTGGCGCCGGAGACTCGTGTTGTCATGCTGGGGCCACCCAACCAGGGCAGCCAGGTGGCAGCGTACTACGCCGGTATCGACTGGCTGGAAGTGCTCAGGCCCGTGGCCATTGACCAATTGGCTGCCGGTGACCAATCCATGCCGCTGAAACTGGGGCCGGTGGATTTTCAGCTGGGAATCATAGCCGGTAACCTCCGGGGTTCAACCCTGTTGCCGGGCTTTCCTGATGGCCCCAGCGATGGCACTGTATCGGTCGCCGAGACCGTGGTTCCCGGCATGCTGGACTTTCTGCAGATGCCGGTCATGCATACATTTATGATCTGGAACCCGCTGGTGTGGGAACAGGCAGAACATTTTATCCGCCATGGTTCATTCAGCCGTTGACGATACCCTGCCAGCGATAGTCGGCAGGCCCTGGCAAAAGTGCTAGAATCCCGCGCCTTTAACCGCCCGTTCCGACAGGAGACCTCATGTCCAAATCCGATGCCCAGATGCACACAGAATGTTTGAATCGTTTTATCGATCTCGCCAATACCATCAAAGATGAAGGGGTGGGTACCCACGTGATTTCCGCTGCCATGATGTCTGCGTCGGCCGTCTACGCCACTTACGTCGCCGCCGGCAACGAAGGTGGGCTCACCGAGTCAGGTATGGACAAGATTGTTGAAGCCTATCGTCACCAGATGAAGCAGGTGCAGGCGGCCAAGAAGGCGGAGTTTGATCGGGCAAACGCGTCGTCCTGATGGACTGACCATCGGCGTTCAGCCCGGACTGGCGATTCGTCCGCTTTTCCTTTGCCTCTGCAAGCCCGCTCGGGCAGACTGAGCGTCCCTGTGTACTGTTGAGTGTGGCCTTTCCATGTTTGAGACTGTTGCTGTTGTCGGCCTCGGCTATGTTGGCCTGCCACTGGCGATCGCCTTCGGCCGTCTGCAGCGCACAATAGGCTTTGATCTCGATGAGGCCAGGCTGGAGCGCTACCGGCAGGCATTGGACCCCAACGGCGGTATCTCAGCCGATGAGTTCACCGCAGCCACTTACCTGGAGTTCAGCAGTGACCCGGGGTGCCTGCGGGATGCGGATGCAATTCTGGTGGCGGTGCCAACCCCCATTGATGAAGCCCACCGCCCCGACCTGTCACTCCTGGAAGGGGCTTGTCGGACTGTCGGGGCTAATTTGCGCTCTGGCGCCACGGTGATTTTTGAATCCACGGTGTTTCCCGGGTGTACCGAGGAAGTATGTATACCCATTCTGGAGCAGACCTCCGGACTGAGCTGGCTGGGAGCAGAGGGGGCCAGCGGTGCGGGGTTTCATGTGGGGTACTCCCCCGAGCGTATTAACCCTGGCGACAAAACCAACCGACTGGAGACTGTGGTCAAGGTCGTGGCCGGCGATACGGCAGAAACCCTGGAAAAAATAGCCTCCTTTTACCAGTCGGTGGTAACAGCCGGTGTGCACCGGGCGGTCAGTATAAAAGTTGGGGAAGCCGCCAAAGTCATCGAGAATACCCAGCGCGATCTCAACATCGCGCTGATGAACGAATTGTCCCTGATCTTCAACCGCATGGGCATCGACACCCTGGATGTGCTGGAAGCGGCCGGGACCAAGTGGAATTTCCTGCCTTTTCGCCCGGGGCTGGTCGGTGGACACTGTATCGGCGTCGACCCTTATTATCTCACCTACAAGGCTGAAACACTGGGGCACCACCCCCAGGTCATACTGGCCGGTCGCCAGACCAATGACGGCATGGGCAAGTTTGTCGCCGAACAAACGGTCAAGAAACTGCTGCAGTCAGGTCGGCCGGTTGATTCGGCTCGAGTAGTGGTCCTGGGACTCGCCTTCAAGGAAGATTGCCCGGATATCCGCAATTCCAAGGTGGTGGATATTGTCACCGAACTGCTGGATTACCGCTGTGAGGTATTGGTTCATGATCCCCTGGCGGAGCCGGCGGAAGCGCTCGGTGAGTATGGGCTCGAACTACACCCCTGGGATCAATTGCCGCCCGCGGACGCATTGGTACTGGCTGTGCCCCATCGGCAGTACCTCGACATGGGGCTGGAAAAACTGGTCGCCCTGTTGGCTCCAGGGGGGATTGTTATCGACGTCAAGTCACGTCTCGATAGAACTTCACTGGCTGCCGCTGGCGTTCCCTGCTGGCGGCTATAGCTCAGCGATACTGGGGCAGCGTTTGCGCTTCCGGGTATAAATCCACCATGGACTCCGGGCTACCCATTTCATTGATTATCTGGGCGTTGTCCCGCCGCAGCAGGGCAGGCTCCGCCACTCCACAGGAATGGGCAATCACTTCCACCTCATGCATCAGGTTACGGGCGTAGTGAGCGACGCGCTCGGCCTTGTCCGCCGGTACCAGGCCCCGCTGCAGATCTTCGTCGTGGGTGGTGATACCCGTGGGGCAGGTGTTTTTGTTGCACTGCAGGGCCTGCACACAGCCCAGGGCAAACATGAAACCGCGCGCGGAATTGACGCAATCCGCTCCCAGGCAGAGCGCCGCCGCCACCCCGGAAGGATTGATCATTTTTCCGGAGCAGATCACCCTGATTCGGCCCCTGAGACCATATTCCACCAGCTTGTTGACCACCAGTGGCAGGCTGCGGCTGAGGGGCAGGCCCATATAGTCAATCAGGCTCTGGGGGGCGGCGCCGGTACCGCCATCGGCGCTGTCGAGAGTGAAAAAGTCGGGGGCGTAGTCCAGGCCACGTTGGTGAATCTTCTGGCAGAACTCATCCAGCCACTGTGACTGGCCCATCACCGCCTTGATGCCCGTGGGCTTGCCAGTGACCTGTCTCACCCGGTGAATCATGTCCAGCAGTTCATCCAGTGAACTGATATCCGGGTGACGGTTGGGGCTGATCGAGTCCTCACCTTCGGGGATGCCGCGCGTGCTGGCGATGTCGTGGGTGACCTTGGCGCCCGGAAGGATACCGCCTTTGCCGGGTTTCGCTCCCTGCGACAGCTTGATCTCGAACATCCTGACCTGTTCGTGGGCGGCCAGCGCTTTCAGTTTGTGGTCGCTGAGTTTGCCGTTGGCATCGCGAACACCGTACTTGGCGGTGCCTATCTGGAATACGATGTCGCAGCCGCCCTGCAGGTGATAGGGCGAAATGCCGCCCTCACCGGTATTGAGCCAGATACCGGCCTTGTGCGCACCCGAGGACAGGGCGGTGATGGCGGGGGCGGATAACGCGCCG
Organism: Seongchinamella unica; assembly: GCF_004354085.1. Taxonomy (GTDB): domain Bacteria; phylum Pseudomonadota; class Gammaproteobacteria; order Pseudomonadales; family Halieaceae; genus Halioglobus; species Halioglobus unicus. The sequence goes on from NZ_SMSE01000002.1 coordinate 309,839, forward strand.
AAGCTCATGGCGGAGATGTTGAAGAACGCGGTAGTGGAGTAGGGCGTGTGGGCAAAGCCATGACCGAAGTCGATGGAACTGCGTGGCTGTATCTCTTCATCCAGTGGCGGGAACAGGCCATTGAGGAAAATGTAATCCCCTGGCTGGTTGAGTGGGTGAGTGGAGCCAAAGGCGACGGTGGAGTCCAGGTTTTTTGCCGCTCGGTAAACCCAGGACCGCTGGGCACGGTTAAAGGGCAACTCCTCCCGGTCGAGGGCAAAGAAGTACTGCCGGAAAAATTCGCCCAGGTGTTCGAAAAAATAACGAAAACGGCCGATAACCGGGTAGTTGCGGCGGATGGTCTGGGAGGTCTGGGTGACATCGATGATATACATCCAGGCCACAACGAGAATCACCACGCCAATGGTGAAGGTGAACAGGAGCGCGCTGATTTCAATAAACCCCAGCGCGAAGTTTTTCAGCGTGTTCATCTCCGTATCCACATCGCACTCCCGCGGTCAGTTTGGCAGGGAACCAGTGTAGCCGTGTGGAGGAGTTTTTCGCCAGCTGAAATATCCTGCTGAGGGGGTCAGGTCCCGGTTCGCCCGCTTCGACGGTTCAGGGCTGTGAGGAAAGTTTCTCTTCCTCGAGTTTGAGTCGGGCGAGCCGTGCCTCGAGCGCCTGCCGCTGGCTTTTGCGAGTCTCCTCCAGGTGCATGAGCTGCTCCTGGGCTTCGTGCTGGACGCGCTCCTCGTGCTCCCAGAGCTCGGTGAGTTTGTCCTCTCGATCCTGCTCGGTTTGTTCACGTAGCTTGCGGACTTCTTCCAGTTCGGATTCGAGCTGATGCTCGTGTTCCTGGCGTTTGGCCTGCAGGCTGGCGATGGCCTTGTCATAGTTATCCTGCAGGGATTCCAGTTGCGCCTGGAGCTGTTCGGCTTCCCGTTCGCGCGTCTGCTCCGAATCTGCGAGCAGTTGATCGAACTCGGCAACGTCTCTTTCCGCTTGCTCGCGAATGGCGACTATGCGGGCCTCGAGCTGGGCGATGCTTTCCTCGGCTTCCCGTTCGCATTTCTCCCTGTCCAGGCGCAGCTGCTCTGCGTTGGATTCCGATTCGGCAATTCTTGCCCGGGACTCATCGTCCGCATGCTTTATCTGCAGTTTCAGCTGTCGCTGCTGCTCGAGCTCTGCTTCGTCGATACCGGCCACGCTTTCTTCCAACTGCTTCCGGCTCTCGGATTCCAGCGCTTGCAGTCGGCTGAACTCGTCCTGGCTGGCCAGCAGTATTTCTTCCCGCTGAGCCTTGATATGTTCCAGGGTTTCGCTGTTCTCGCTTTTGATCTCGTCCTGCATCTGCTGCAACTGCTCGAGTCGGCTGGCGAGGCTCGCTTCGGCGTCGCTCCTGAGTGAACGCAATCGGGCCAGTATTTCCTCTTTGCTGGGTCCTTCAGTCTCATCACTGTCGGCTGGCACCGGCTCTGGATCGGCTTGAGGAGGCGGGGCAGGAGGTTCAGGCGGTTGTTCCCGAGAGGGTGGAACCGAGACGATTTCGCCCCGGCGGGGCGCCTGGAAAACGGCCGGGTCGGGGGCGGTAATCCGGGTAAAAACTTCCGCAGCGGGGGCGTCCGAGTTGGCTGCCGGCTGGTCGCTGGGCACCAGTTGGGCGACCCCGCCGATATCGGTAATTCGACGGAAATAGTCGGCTGCTGCCTTGCGGTCCAGGTTGCTGCGCAGCACGAAAGAATCGCCGGAAAACAATTCATCCAACACCAGCGGGTCACGGATACGGAACAGCTCCGCGAAGCCGTCGCGGACCTGCCCAGGCTCATGATCTGGCAGAATGTCGCCCTTGAAGGTGAGGTCAAACCGTTTCACCCGCTTACCCTTGTGCTGCGTTCTTGTCGATTATCGAATTTAGGGTGCTGGACAGGTCGTATCCAGCGAAAAAGGGTGAAATCTCCAGATTTTTAGCGTGGTACCGGAGGCCGGAGGCGCTCGGCCGGCGTCCCGTGGTCCGACACATCGGCCGGCACGCGCCTGGCGTGCCGTTGAGCAGTAGTGGTACCGGAGGCCGGACTCGAACCGGCACGCTTTTAAGGGCGGGGGATTTTGAATCCCCTGTGTCTACCAATTTCACCACTCCGGCACAGAGGGGGATATGGACCTGAAAGTGTCCATCTGGAGAGCGCGGGATTATAGCAACCGGCCTTTAAACTGCAATATTTTTCCTTAACCCTGCCGGGATTTGACGGTACACTTCGCGCCAGCTCGATTGTGAGCAATTGTCCAACGCGTAAACCGCCCCCCGGGCGGGTGATCTGAGTACCTTTGAGGAGAAAAGAACATGGCCATGAAGCTGGTGAAGAAAACCGCCGAATACAGCATTTACAAGCGCAGCGATGATCGCTATGCGGTCAGGGATGCCGACAAGAAGCCCGTCAACGGCGAAGAGAAAGTCCGGATCCTGGTTGCCGAGGACCTGATCAAGGTCACCCTGCCGGCGGAGCCCGAGGAAGCGCCTGCCGAAGAGGAGGCGGCTGAAGCGCCTGCGGAGGCTGAAGAAGCCGCTGAAGAGGCCCCGGCCGAAGAAGCAGAGGACGCAGACAAGGAAGACTGATTCCCGCTGTTCCGCGACCGGAAGCCGGCCCAGTGCCGGCTTTCTTGTCCATGGGCTGGTGATAGGCCAACTGGAGCGGAGCCGGCGGCTGCCTGGCAACCATGAAACGCAGTGAATTCAACTACCAACTACCCCAGGAGCTGATTGCCCAGTACCCGTTGCCGGGTCGCAGCGACAGCCGCTTGTTGTGCCTCGATGGTGTCACCGGTGAGACGGTTCATCGCCGCTTTACTGACCTTGCGGGGCTGCTGCGCCCGGATGACCTGCTGGTGTTCAATAATACCCGGGTCATTCCCGCGCGCCTCTGGGGCCAAAAGGAGACCGGCGGCAAGCTGGAAATCCTGGTGGAGCGGGTCACGGGTTCGCATACGGCGCTTGCCCACATCCGCTGCAGCAAATCACCCAAACCCGGTTCAGGTATTCTGCTTGCCGCACGTGAGGGCGCGGAACCGGGGCCATACCGCCTGCAGGTCACGGGCCGGGAGGACGCCCTGTTTGCTATTTCCAGCGAGGGTGGTCCCGCGCTGACCGAGATTATGGGCGATATTGGTCACATGCCTTTACCCCCCTATATCGAGCGGGAAGACGAGGGTTCTGACCAGGAAAGATACCAGACGGTGTTTGCCGAGCAGGAAGGCGCGGTGGCCGCCCCCACGGCAGGGCTGCACTTTACCCGGGAACTGCTCGATGAGATCTCGGAGCGGGGGGTTCGCAGTGTCACCGTCACCCTCCACGTGGGGGCGGGTACTTTCCAGCCGGTGCGGGCCGATAACATCGAGGACCACGTGATGCACGCGGAATACGTGCAGGTGGATGATGCCGTCTGTTCCGCAGTGCGGGACACACGGACCCGGGGAGGGCGGGTCATCGCCGTGGGTACGACCGCGGTGCGTTCACTGGAGTCAGCCAGTCAGCACGGGGATATCGCCCCGTTTACCGGCGATACCGATATTTTTATCTACCCCGGATACCGTTTTCGCTCGGTGGACGCCATGGTGACCAATTTCCATTTGCCCGAATCCACCCTGCTGATGCTGGTCAGTGCGTTTGCCGGCAAGGAGCATATAATGAATGCCTATGCCTCGGCGGTAGAACACCGCTACCGGTTTTTCAGTTACGGAGATGCCATGTTTATCACCGCTGGTGCCGGGAAATCATGAGCCGCGAGTGTCATATGCAATTTGAGCGGCTGGGTGCCGATGGCGACGCCCGCAGGGGCCGCCTGCAATTTCCGCGGGGAACAGTGGAAACACCCGCTTTCATGCCGGTGGGAACCTACGGTACTGTCAAGGGCATGCTACCGCGGGATATTCGTGAGACAGGCGCTGAAATCATACTGGGCAATACCTTCCATCTGTGGCTGCGCCCGGGTACGGCTATCATTGAACAACACGGTGACCTGCACGACTTTATGCACTGGGACGGCCCGATTCTCACTGACTCCGGCGGCTTCCAGGTATTCAGCCTTGGCGATATGCGCAAGATCAGCGAGGAGGGTGTGAAGTTTCAGTCGCCGGTGGATGGTTCACCTGTTTTTCTTGATCCGGAAAAGTCCATGGCCATCCAGCGCAGCCTTGGCTCCGATATTGTGATGATTTTTGACGAGTGCACTCCCTATCCGGCCACTGAACAGGAAGCGCGTGAGTCGATGGAGCTGTCCCTGCGCTGGGCCGCCCGCAGCAAGAGTGCCCACGGCGACAGCCCTGCGGCGCTGTTCGGTATCGTCCAGGGAGGCATGTATGCCACACTGCGGGCGGAATCCCTGGCCGGGCTGACGGACATCGGCTTTGACGGTTATGCCATCGGCGGCCTGTCCGTGGGCGAACCCAAAGACGAGATGATGGCAGTGCTCGAGGTCATGCAGCCGATCCTGCCGACGGACAAACCCCGCTACCTGATGGGGGTGGGGACGCCGGCGGACCTGCTGGAGGGCGTGCGCCGCGGGGTGGATATGTTTGACTGCGTGATGCCTACCCGCAACGCCCGCAACGGCAATATCTTCACCTCCCGGGGCACGCTAAAACTGCGTAATGCCCGCCACCGGACCAGCACTCTGCCCCTCGACGAGGCGTGTGGCTGTTATACCTGCCAGAACTTCAGCCGCGCCTACCTGCACCACCTCGACAAGTGCAACGAGATCCTCGGCTCCCAGTTGAATACCATTCACAATCTGTTTTATTACCAGCATCACATGCAGGGCATTCGAGCTGCCATCGAGCAGGGCAGGCTCGCAGAGTTTGCCAGTGAATTCTATGCGGCGCAGGAACGTGGTGTTTAGGCTTGCAACGACCGGGCCGGCAGCCCTTTGGGAGACCGTCTGATGACGCTCACTTCGCCCGTGCTGCAAACCCTGGAGCAAAACCTGGCGCTGGACGGGCTGGCCTGGGATGACAGCTCGCTACCGCAGGCCGCAGTGCTGGTGGCTCTTTCTGATGAACACGAGCCCCGGGTGATCCTGGGCCGGCGGGCACTGCACCTGACGCACCATCCCGGGGAGATCGCTTTTCCCGGAGGCAAGCGAGAACCGGAAGATCGCACTCCCTGGGTGACCGCCAGGCGCGAAGCACTGGAGGAGGTGGGACTGGGCGAAAACCTGGTTCATGCCCTGGGAGAGCTGACGCCCATGATGACCCGCACCGGCTTTGAGGTGCATCCCTGTATTGCCCGGGTGCCGGCAGAGCTTCAGTTGACCATAGACCGTCAGGAATTTGATTCCGTGTTCACCCAGCCCCTGAGCCGTTTTGCCGACCGCGCGCTGTTTCGCCTCGAGACCCTTGATGTGGATGGGCGCCCACGCAAGGTTCCCCATTACCAGATGGAGGGGGACAACATCTGGGGTGTTACTGCGGCCGTACTGGCCCTGCTGGTCAATATTGCCTACGATGCAGGCATCGATTTACAACGCAACTGGAATAACGTGCCATGAAATACTCCCTTGGAGACAAACAACCGGACCTGCAGGGCGAGGGTCACTTTATTGCCCCCAACGCTGCGGTCATCGGCGATGTTGTACTGCATGAGAATGCCAGCGTCTGGTTCAGCTGTGTGCTGCGTGGAGATGCGGACCGGATCGAAATAGGGGCGAACAGCAATATACAGGATGGCACGGTGATTCATGCCGATCCCGGCTTTCCCGCGGTTATCGGCGAGAACGTCACCGTTGGGCACAATGCCATGATCCACGGCTGCCACATTGGTGACGGTACGCTCGTGGGTATCAATGCAGTGGTATTAAACGGCGCCCGAATCGGCAAGGGTTGCCTGATCGGTGCCAATGCCCTGGTCACTGAGGGTACCGAGATACCGGATGGTTCCATGGCACTGGGTTCACCCGCCAAGGTGGTGCGGGAACTTGGTAAGGAAATGCAGCTGGCACTGCAGCACAATGCGGACCACTACGTGGGCAATGCCCGGCGCTATCTGCAGGAATTGAGTGAAGAATCGTGAACAGTAATGACGTGCCATCCCCCTGTGTGTCCATCTGCGTGCTGGACGATGAGGATATCTGCCAGGGCTGCTTTCGCAGTGCCGAAGAGATTACCGAATGGTTTATGGAAACGCCGGAGCGCAAGCAGGAAATACTCGAGAAGGCCATTGCCCGGCGCAAGGAGTCCAGCCCCATTCGTCTGGGCTAGGTCTTAGCGGGAGGACTCCGGCGCCGCCACGTCGGCCCTTATTGCCTGCACGACGTTGCCTTCCAACTCCAGGATCTCCAGCCGATAGCCGTCGATGGAGAGCCCTGCGTTACCATCCGGAAATCCTTCCAGGCATTCCAGAACCAGGCCGCTGAGCGTCTTGGGCCCATCGGTGGGCAGGTTCCAGTGCAGTGATTTGTTGACTTCACGGATATTGGCATTGCCGGCGATAATGAAACTGCCATCCCGTTGCGGGAAGATGGTCTCGTCAGTGCCTGTCATATTGGAGGTAAACTCGCCGACGATCTCCTCGAGAATATCTTCCAGCGCCACCAGCCCCATCACTTCTCCGTACTCATCCACCACCACCGCCAGGCGGTGTTTCTTTTTCTGGAAGTTGAGCAACTGGGTGTGCAGGGGGGTGCTCTCGGGAATGAAATAGGGCTTTTCCATTTCCCGCTCCAGGGCGCTGCGGTCCAGACCCTGGGCGTCTATCACCCGGCTGATGTTGCGCATGTGCAACATGCCCACAATATTGTTGATGTCCTCTTCCCATACCGGCATGCGGGTGTGGGAGCTGCTCTGTATGTGCCTGAGGATCTCGTCGTCACTGTCGTCCAGGTCTATGCCGACGACCTCGTTACGGGGCACCATAATGTCGTCGACGCTGACTTCCTCCAGGTCGAGGATATTGAGCAGCATTTTCCGGTGCCGTGCCGGTATGAGTTGCCCGGCATCGGTGACAATGGTGCGCAACTCCTCAGAGGAGACATGCTCATCGTTCTGCTGGGCGGGATCAACGCCGAGCATCCGCAACAGGCCATTGGTGATCCAGTTGACGCCGGCAACCACCGGATACAGGATTTTCAGCAGCGGCAGCAGGACGAAACTGGCCGGGAAAGCGATTTTTTCCGGGTGCAGGGCGGCGATGGTCTTGGGGGTGATCTCGGCAAAAATCAGGATGACCAGGGTCAGCGCCAGCGTTGCGATAAAAATGCCCGCGTCGCCCCACAGGCGAATGGCGATGATGGTGGCGATGGCCGAGGCAAAGATGTTCACCAGGTTGTTGCCGATCAGGATAAGGCCGATCAGCCGGTCTGGACGTTCCAGCAGCTTGCCTGCACGCGTGGCGCCCCGGTGTTTATTGTTCTGCAGGTGTTTCAGCCGATAACGGTTGAGGGACATCATTCCGGTCTCGGAACTCGAGAAGAAACCGGAGAGGAGTATGAGTGCAGCCAGAACCGAGAAGAGTAGACCCAGCGGTGCTTCGTTCAAAAGAGGGGCAAGCCTGTAGTAATTTCTGAGAACGTATCTTGAAGAAAAAGCCCGGTGGGGGCAAGCCCTGCAAGCATGGACTTCAGCCCCGGTTCAGCACCAGTTCGAGCACCAGCTTGGAGCCGAAGAAGGCCAGCATCAGGGCGGCAAAGCCGGCGAGCGTCAGTCGCACCGCCACCTGGCTGCGCCAGCCCAGCTTGTAGTGCCCCCATAACAGCACCGAGAACAGTATCCAGGCGAGCAGGGTCAGCGTGGTTTTGTGCACCAGGTGCTGGGCGAAAAAGTCGTCCACGAACAGGAAGCCAGTGACGATGGCCACACTCAGCAGGATGACCCCAACCAGCAGCAGCTCAAATAACATGGTTTCCATCAATTGCAGTGGCGGCAGAATCTGGACGATACCGCGGGTATGGCGATGGCGCAGCTGGTAATCCTGGGCGGCGACCAGCGCCGACTGCGCCGCTGCCAGTGTCAACACTGCGTAGGCCAGGATAGAGCTGCCTATGTGCAGCAGTAGCCCCCCCGGCAGGTCGGTCGTAATGGCGGCGGTCTCCGGGGCAAAGGTGGAGACCAGTACCGACATGGCCGATAGCGGAAACAATACCACCAACAGGTTTTGTAGCGGGCGTTTGAGCATCAGCAGCACACACACCAGGTTTATCGCCAGGAACATCAGCGCAGAAATCTTGTAAAAGCCCAGGCTCAGCCCGCCGGCCCCGGTGACCCCCTGAATGGCAACCACGCTGTGGCAGAGCAAGGCGAGGCCGCCGAGCACGGCTACCCCGCGGCTGAGCCCCTGGCGATGCTGGAACAGGTGCATGACATGCAGTCCCGCAGCGGCGAGGTAGAGGAGCGCGGCGATGGGCGCTAGAAAGCTGGCTGACATCAGTTTGGGGGTTGGACCGAGGTGGCGTATACTTCGCACCTTTGTACAGAAGTGGCCCAGTAGAATCAATAGCGGTCGCTCTCCTTAAAAGTAGTTCGAGAGTATCAAGATGTTCCAGAGTCTCAGCGATCGCCTGTCAAACAGCCTGCGCTCCATTACCGGCAAGGCCACCCTGACCGAAGATAATATCCAGGACACCCTGCGCGAAGTGCGCATGGCGCTGCTGGAGGCCGACGTTGCCCTGCCTGTGGTCAAGGATTTTGTCGAGTCGGTAAAACAGCGGGCACTGGGCCAGGAGGTGATGAAAAGCCTCAGTCCCGGCCAGGTATTCCTGAAGATCGTCCAGAGCGAACTGGAAACGGTGATGGGCAGCGCCAACGAGGGACTGAACCTGGCCGCCCAGCCGCCGGCGATTATTCTCATGGCGGGCCTGCAGGGCGCGGGTAAAACGACCTCTGTCGCCAAACTGGCGAAGCTGCTCAAGGAACGTGACAAGAAAAAAGTCACTGTGGTTTCGGCCGACGTCTATCGCCCGGCGGCGATCAAGCAGCTGGAAACCCTGGCAGGGGAGGTCGGCGTGGACTTTTTCCCCTCTGATCCCTCCCAGAAACCGGTGGATATCGCTAACGCCGCCCTCAGTCACGCCAAAAAGTCCTTCGCCGACGTGTTGATTGTCGATACCGCCGGCCGGCTGGCGGTCGATACGGAAATGATGGAAGAGATCGCGGACCTGCACAGGGCGCTCAACCCGGTCGAGACCCTGTTCGTGGTCGACGCCATGACCGGACAGGACGCCGCCAACACCGCCAAAGCCTTTGGCGAGACCCTGCCGCTGACAGGGGTGATCCTGACCAAGGTCGATGCCGATACCCGTGGCGGTGCCGCCCTGTCAGTCCGCTCGGTCACCGGCAAGCCGATCAAATTCCTCGGTGTCGGTGAAAAGACCGCTGCCCTGGACCCGTTCCACCCGGATCGCCTGGCCTCGCGCATTCTCGGCATGGGCGACATGCTGTCGCTGATCGAGGAAGCGGAGCAGAAGGTTGACAAGGCGAAAGCCGAGAAACTGGCCCGCAAGGTCAGGAAAGGCCAGCGTTTCGACCTGGAGGATTTCCGTGACCAGTTGCAGCAGATGAACAACATGGGCGGCATTACCGGCATGCTCGACAAGCTGCCCGGCATGGGCAACGTCGCCCAGATGGCCCAGCAGAATCTGGACATGAAGCAGTTCGCCCGCATGGAGGCAATGATCAACTCCATGACCCCGGCGGAGCGCCGCAAACCCGAACTGATACAGGGCTCCCGTAAACGCCGCATCACCAAAGGCTCCGGCACCCAGGTGCAGGACCTCAATCGTCTGCTCAAGCAACACAAGCAAATGCAGAAGATGATGAAAAAGATGAAGGGCGGCGGTATGCAGAAGATGATGCGCGGCATGGGCGGCATGATGGGCGGACCCGGTGGCGGAATGCCTCCCGGCATGGGTGGCTCCGGAGGGCTGCCACCGTTTAAGTAACGCCGGGGACCCAGAGACTTCCAGTTTTCCTCCGAAGCCGCTGGATTCCCGCTTTTGCGGGAATGACGGGCCCGGTTTTGCGGGCTCAATCGTCGTCATCCCCGCGGTCGGCATTCCCGAGGCTGTCGTCCCCGCGAAAGCGGGAATGATGAGGATCAGTTGTTGCAGTCACGATAACCGTCATCCCCGCGGAAGGGGGAATGACGAGGATCAGTTGTTGCAGTCACGATGACCGTCATCCCCGCGGAGGCGGGAATGACGAGGATCAGTTGTTGCAGTCACGATAACCGTCATCCCAGCGAAAGCGGGAATGATGAGGACCAGTTGTTGCAGTCACCATGACCGTCATCCCCGCGGAAGCGGGAACGATGAGGATCAGTTGTTGCAGTCACCATGACCGTCATCCCCGCGGAAGGGGGAATGATGAGGATCAGTTGTTGCAGTCACGATGACCGTCATCCCCGCGGAAGGGGGAATGATGAGGATCAGTTGTTGCAGTCACCATGACCGTCATCCCCGCGAAAGCGGGGATCCAGTGACTTTCGGGTTGTGAGTCCAGGCTGCTGGATTCCCGCTTGCCCCAGGGCACCGTCTCTTGCTTCACAATTCACCTTGTTCGCGGTAGAGACGAGGAGCGCTGTGGTTGTTGCCCCTGGAAACCCCTAAGCCTTGGAATTACCTGAAAAAATTCCGTTTTTGGGGTTTCTTTCCAATCTCGATTTCCGTATGATACGCCACCTTTCCGGCCAGTGCGCCGGGTTTTGTCGTGGGTAACTGAACGAGATCGCGTCAGATGCCCCTAATTTTTTAGGAAATTAATACAAATGGTAACAATTCGTCTTGCACGTGGCGGCTCCAAGAAGCGCCCCTTCTACCACCTGACCGTGGCCGACCACCGCACTGCGCGCAACGGTCGCTTTATCGAGCGCGTGGGTTTCTTCAACCCGGTAGCTCGCGGCCAGGAAGAGCGCCTGCGCGTTGATATCGATCGCATCGAGTACTGGCAGGGCCAGGGCGCCCAGCTGTCTGAGCGCGTGGCCAAGCTGGTCAAGGACGCAAGCGCTGCCGCGGCTTAAGGCCGGGCAACCGGTCTTTAATGGGTGAGTCCGGAGCCAACCCGCTGACTGCCGGTAAGATTACCGGCTGCTACGGCATCAAGGGTTGGGTGAAAATACACTCGTTTACCGATCCGGAAGAGAACCTCTTCCGTTTCGGGAAGTGGCAGCTCAAGCGCCGGGGCTCACTGGAAACCATTGAGTTCGACGCCTGGAAGCGCCACGGTAAGGGCATGGTTGCCCACATTACCGGGGTCGATGACCGCACCCTGGCGGAGTCCTTCAAAGGGCTGGAAATCGTGGTGGATGGCGACAGCCTCCCTACACTGGACGAAGGCGACTTCTACTGGCACCAGCTGCAGGGTTTGCAGGTGTGGGGCCGGGAGCCCGACACCAGCGACGAGCGGGTACTGCTGGGTGAGGTGGACTACCTGATCGAGACCGGCGCCAACGATGTGGTTGTCGTCAAGGCCACTGAGGGCAGTATCGACGAGCGGGAACGCCTGATTCCCTATCTGCCCGACGATACGGTCGTGCGGGTGAGCCTGGAAGAAGGGGTGATGGAGGTCGATTGGTACCTCGAGGAATAGGATGCACATAGCACTGGTCAGCCTGTTCCCGGAAATGTTCGATGCTGTCAGTGACCACGGGGTGACTGGCAGGGCGGTAAAGCAGGGGCTGGTAGAGATCAGCCACAGCAACCCGCGGGACTTTACCAGCGACAGGCATCGTACGGTGGACGACAGACCCTACGGCGGCGGCCCTGGGATGTTGATGAAAATTGATCCGCTGCAGCAGGCTATCGCTGCCGCGAGGGAAAAGGCAGGCAAGGATGCGAAAGTCATCTACCTGTCGCCACAGGGCAAGCGCCTGGACCACGGCAAGGCCGTGGAGCTCTCAAGGGAGCAGGCGCTGATCCTGGTCGCCGGTCGTTACGAGGGTGTGGATGAGCGGCTGATAGAGGCCGAGGTGGATGAGGAAATCTCCATCGGCGACTACGTATTGAGCGGCGGCGAACTGGCCGCCATGGTGGTCATCGATACGGTGACACGCCAACTGCCCGGCGTACTGGGGCACGAGCTATCGGCACAGGAAGATTCCTACGCCGACGGACTGCTCGATTGCCCGCATTACACGCGGCCAGAAGAGTACCAGGGCAAGCTGGTACCGGAAGTTTTACTCAGCGGCAATCATGAACAGATTCGCCGCTGGCGCCTCAAGCAGGCACTGGGCAGAACGCAGGAGCGGCGCCCGGACCTGTTGCAGGGCAGGTCGATGACGGCCGAGGAAGAAGCATTGTTGGCGGAGTATCTCCGCGAACGGGAGTAAACACGATTTAAACCGCTAGCTGTGAAGCTACGATTGGACATCAACAGGAGCGCGCCATGAGCACCAACAAGATCATTTCTCAGCTTGAAGCTGAACAGATGGAAAAAGACCTGCCTGAATTCGGCCCCGGTGACACCGTGGTTGTTCAGGTGAAAGTAAAGGAAGGCAACCGTGAGCGTCTGCAGGCGTTCGAAGGTGTTGTTATCAGCAAGCGTAACCGCGCCCTGAACTCTGCATTCACCGTTCGCAAGATCTCCCACGGTGTGGGTGTTGAGCGTACTTTCCAGACCTACAGCCCGCTGGTGGACAGCATCGCTGTCAAGCGTCGCGGTGACGTGCGCCAGGCCAAGCTGTACTACCTGCGTGAGCTGTCTGGTAAGGCTGCCCGCATCAAGGAAAAGCTGGGTTAGACAGCTTTTTCTCAAGCAGTTTTCGAAAGCGGCCCTGGTGGCCGCTTTTTTGTTGGCTTGCTTCGCTGGGGGTATAGCGTCGAACGCCGGCATTCACAGGGATCTTTCCAGCTACCCGGTCCCGCGCCCGGATCAACCTTCCGAAACGACCACAAGCTCCGCTGCTGGGTTTTCGGGCCGCTGCGGAACTCGACCAAAAATCGCAGCGCGATTTTTCGGGACTCAGACAATCCTCGCGGAAAGCCACCCGAAAACCCAGCTGCGCAAAAAGCGGTGGCCTGATTGTTTCGGCAGGTTGATCCGGGCACGGGACCTCTTTCCGTGGACCAATCAAGACATCGAACCCCTGAGTACTGGCCTTTTTACCAGATAGAGGCCCGGGAGCGGATACTCCCTCCCGAAAATGTCGGAGGGCATGGATGCCCGACGCAAGCCTGTACATGGACGTACGTTTTTTGGCGGTTTTCGGGAGGGAGTATCCGCTCCCGGGCCGGGTGGACCAAATGACTCACGAATCGTGATACCGTAACCCGATGTCAAACGAAGTCCTGGAACATCCCGAAATCGAACGCTACATCGACGCCATGTGGATGGAAAAGGGCCTCAGCGACAACACCCTGAGCTCCTACCGCCGCGACCTGCGCCAGTTCAACGAGTGGCTGGCCAAAAACAGAAACAGCTCCGTTATCCGCGCCGACCGCGCGCAACTGCAGGCCTACCTGGGCGCCCGCCTGGCACAGGGCCAGTCACAGCGCTCCACCGCCCGCTTTATGTCCTGTGCCCGTGGCTTTTACCGCTACCTGCTGCGAGAGGGCAGGCTGACGGTTGATCCCACGCTGGACGTGGACAGCCCGAAGCTGGGGCGGCCCTTACCCAAGTCCCTGTCCGAGGCGGACGTGGACAAACTGCTGGAAGTCCCCGACCTGGACATTCCGCTGGAGTTTCGGGATCGCACCATGCTTGAGCTGCTCTACGCCTGTGGTCTTCGGGTGACCGAGTTGACCAGCCTGCAGATCAACCAGATCAGCCTCAACCAGGGGGTGGTGCGGGTATTCGGCAAGGGCAGCAAGGAACGCCTGGTGCCCATGGGCGAAGAAGCGCTGAGCTGGTTACAGCGCTACCTGGCGGGGCCGCGGATGGAATTGCTCAAGGGAATTCCCTCGGAAGTGGTATTTCCGAGTAAAAGGGGGCGGCAGATGACTCGCCAGACCTTCTGGTATCGTATTAAAATCTATGCCCAGCGCGCCGGGATCAAGCAGGCCCTGTCGCCACATACGCTGCGCCATGCGTTTGCGACCCACCTGCTCAATCACGGTGCGGATTTGCGGGTGGTACAGATGTTATTGGGGCACAGCGACCTGACAACCACCCAGATCTACACCCATGTGGCCAGGCAGCGGATGCAGGAATTGCATGCCCGACATCATCCCCGGGGGTGAGGAACTCTCGGCGCAAATGGCGCTCAAACAGGCACGACCATCCATCTGGTGAGGGGCATGCGGCTCTTTACCTGCAACAGAGGAAACACCATGCTCACCCGAATCCACCGGAACGTTACCGCGCTGATGCTGCTGGCGCTGGCTGCTTTGGCCCAGGCGGGAGAGCCTGTCGACAAAGCGATTATCGACAAGCTGAGTGACGCGCTGAACAGTCCGGCCATGGGCCTGAAAGTAGCCACTGTCGAAGCCAGCGAAATTCCGGGTATGTACGCGGTGCAGTTCGAGTCCGGACCGCTGGTCTACGCTACCGAGGATGGCGGCTACTTTATCCTGGGTGACCTGTTCCAGGTGAGTAACGGCCAGTACGTTAACCTGGCCGAGAAGCGCCGGGACGGCGAGCGCCTGGCCCAGCTTGAGGCCCTCGATACCGAAGATATGATCATATTTCCGGCGGAAGGGGAGACCCGGGCCCACATCACCGTGTTCACTGATGTCACCTGCTTTTACTGCCAGAAACTGCATAAGGAAGTTCCGGAGTTGAACCGGCGCGGTGTTGAAGTGCGCTACCTGGCCTATCCGCGCTCCGGGGTGGATTCTGCGGGCTACCGCCAGCTGGTCGGTGCCTGGTGTGCAGACAATCCCCAGGACACGCTGACCCGCCTGAAGAACAAGGAAGCGGTGCCGGTGACGCAATGCGACGACAACCCGGTGCAGGCCCAGTACCAGCTGGGGCAGCAAATGGGGGTTCGGGGCACACCGGCGATGGTGACCGAATCCGGACAGATGATTCCCGGCTACCAGAGTGCCGATCAGCTGATGGTGACCCTGGGGCTGAACTAGCGCCTGGCCGGACCCTTACTCAGGTCATCCCCTCGCACCCGGTGAATTGCGCAGAATGAGAGGGTCCTCTGGGGCAGGCGGGGGTTCGGTGATCCCTGTTCTAGTCATTCCCGCCTTCGCGGGAATGACGCGGGAGAGCTGGACCCGACCTTCCCAGGAACACAGTAGACACTCCAAGTGTAAATACCCGCGTTGACATACCCCCCTTGAAACCTTACTGTTTCTGACCTTTTTTGTTGTCATCCAGAGCCCTTGGGCCGTTTAACCAGAGTTTTTTACCGTGGACGATCAGTTTCGGCGGATATCACGCCTCCCTCCCTATGTGTTCAACATCATTGGCGATCTAAAACAGCAGGCGCGAGCGGCAGGCGAGGATATTATCGACTTCGGCATGGGTAATCCTGACCAGCCCACGCCCGATCACATCGTTGACAAACTGGTAGAGACTGCCCAGCGCGGCGATACTCACCGCTACTCCCAGTCCAAGGGGATTCCGCGCCTGCGCAAGGCCATCTGCGACTGGTACCAGCGTCGCTACGAGGTGACCCTGGACCCTGAAACAGAGGCCATTGTCACGCTCGGTTCCAAGGAGGGGCTGGCTCACCTGGCGCTGGCCACTACAGGTCCCGGCGACGCGGTGCTGGTACCCAATCCCTCTTATCCCATTCACCCTTACGGTTTTGTGATTTCCGGTGCTGATATTCGCCACGTGCCCATGGGCGCTAACGAGGAGGAATTCTTCGTCGAACTGGAAAAGGCGATTCACACCAGCTGGCCCCGGCCCAAAATGCTGGTGCTCAATTTCCCCTCCAACCCGACCGCCTATTGTGTGGAGCTGGAGTTTTTTGAGCGGGTAGTGGCGATCGCCAAGGAACACAAGATCTGGGTGGTGCAGGACCTTGCCTACGCCGATCTCTGCTATGACGGATACCAGGCGCCTTCCATCCTGCAGGTGGAGGGGGCAATGGATGTCGCCGTCGAGTTTTTCAGCATGTCCAAGAGCTACAATATGCCGGGATGGCGAGTCGGTTTCTGTTGCGGCAACAAAACCCTGGTCGGTGCGCTTGCCCGTATCAAATCCTACCTGGACTACGGCATGTTCACGCCCATCCAGGTGGCTGCGATCAAGGCACTGGAAGGGGACCAGTCCTGCGTCAGCGAAATCAATGCCATGTACCAGTCTCGCAGGGACGTTCTGTGCACCGGGTTGCGCGATGCCGGCTGGCCGGTACAACCGCCGCGGGCGACCATGTTTGTGTGGGCGAAGATTCCCGATTTCTACGCCGGGATGGGCTCCCTGGAATTCAGTAAAAAACTGCTCAAGGAGGCCAAGGTGGCGGTGTCACCCGGAATTGGTTTCGGCGAGTACGGCGAGGGTTATGTGCGCTTCGGCCTGATCGAGAACGAACATCGCACGCGCCAGGCCATTCGCAACATTCGCAAGATGATCAAGAACGACGGTTACGCCTGAGGCGCAGCCGGAACCACCGGAGATAGTGACAGGGAATGACTTCGCAAGCAGTTAAAATTGGTATCTGTGGCCTGGGCACTGTGGGCAGTGGCACCTTCAACGTGCTGAGCCGCAATGCAGAAGCCATCAGTGCCCGTGCCCAGGCGAACGTGGAAATCGCCCTGGTGGGCGCGAGGCGTGACAACCCGGCTTGCGACCTGGGCGACACGCCGGTAAGCCGCGACATTTTTGAAGTTGCCCGGGATCCCCAGGTCCAGGTGCTGGTGGAGCTTATTGGCGGTACCGGCGTCGCCAGGGAACTGGTGGAGGAGGCCCTCGCCAACGGCAAGCACGTGGTGACCGCCAATAAAGCCCTGATCGCCGAGTTCGGCAACGAGCTGTTCGCGCTAGCCCAACAAAACAATGTCGTCATTCGCTATGAGGCTGCGGTCGCCGGTGGTATTCCCATCATCAAGGCCCTGCGCGAGGGGTTGGCCGGTAACCGGATAGAATGGCTGGCGGGCATTATCAACGGCACCGGTAACTTTATTCTCAGTGAGATGCGCGACAAGGGCAGGGACTTCGCCGACGTGCTGGCTGAGGCCCAGGCCCTGGGCTATGCCGAGGCTGACCCCACCTTTGATGTGGAGGGCGTCGACGCCGCCCACAAACTGGTTATCCTCGCCTCGCTGGCGTTTGGTATGCCGCTGCAGTTCAGTTCGGTGTATACCGAGGGCATCACTCGCCTGACACCTGATGACGTTGAGTACGCCGAGGAGTTGGGCTATCGCATCAAGCACCTGGGCGTGGCCAAGCAGAGTGACCGTGGCGTAGAACTGCGCGTGCATCCCACGCTGATTCCGGAGGCCCGGCTGCTGGCGAACGTCAACGGCGTCAAGAACGCGGTGCTGGTCGAAGGCGACGCGGTGGGGCCCACGCTGTATTACGGCGCCGGCGCCGGGGCTGAGCCGACCGCTTCCGCGGTCGTTGCGGATATTGTGGACCTGGCACGGGAGATATCCGTCGGGCAGAACTGCCGGGTTCCTGCCCTCGGATTTGCCGCCGACAAACTCAGGGATTTGCCCATCCTGCCGATGCAAGAGGTGGTAACACCCTGGTACCTGCGCATGGAGGCGGAGGACAGGCCCGGTGTGCTGTCTTCGATCACCGCTATTTTCAGCGAACACGGGATCAGTATAGAGGCGCTTATCCAGAAGGCGCCGGCAGCGGGTGAAACCCGCGTGCCGCTGATTATGCTGACCAATGCTGCGGCCCAGGGCAATATGGATGAAGCGGTGGCGACCATTGAAGCGCTGGACTCGGTGTCCGGTGAGGTAGCCCGAATCCGGGTGGAAGCCCTGGACGGATAAGGTAGACAACGTGAAATATATCAGTACCCGGGGCCAGGCCCCCTCACTCGATTTTGAACAGGTATTGCTGACCGGGCTCGCTGCCGATGGCGGCCTGTATGTACCCGAATCGCTGCCGACCTTCAGCAGCGAGGAAATCGCAGCAATGGCGGAGCTGGACTATCCCCAGCTGGCACTCCGGATCATCGAGCCTTTCGTCGCCGGCAGCATTCCCGCCGATGACCTGCAGGCCATTCTGGATGAAACCTACGCAGAATTTCGCCACGACGCGGTAGCCCCACTGGTGCAATTGGCCAACAACCAGTGGGTGCTGGAACTGTTCCATGGTCCGACCCTGGCGTTCAAGGATTTTGCCCTGCAGTTGCTCGGCCGCTTGCTGGACTACGTGCTGGAGCGCAAGCACCAGAAGGTGGTCATCATGGGGGCGACGTCCGGTGACACCGGATCGGCCGCGATTGAAGGCTGCAAGCGTTGCAAGAATATCGATATCTTTATCCTGCATCCCCATGGCCGGGTGTCCGACGTGCAGCGCAAGCAGATGACCACCGTGGTCGGCGACAATATTCACAACCTTGCCGTGCAGGGCAACTTCGATGACTGCCAGGCCATGGTCAAGGCCAGTTTCAATGATCGCAGCTTCCTGGCGGGAGACCGCAGCCTGGTGGCGGTCAACTCGATAAACTGGGCGCGGATCATGGCCCAGATTGTCTACTACTTCTACGCTGCAGTCGCGCTGGGTGCGCCAGCGCGCAAGATCGCCTTCTCCGTACCCACCGGCAATTTCGGTGACATCTTCGCCGGCTACCTGGCCAGCCAGATGGGCCTGCCGGTAGAGCGCCTGATTATTGCCACCAATCGCAACGATGTGCTGCACCGGGTGATGACCCAGGGCAGTTACGGCCGCCAGCCGCTGGAGCACTCACTGTCCCCGAGCATGGATATCACCGTATCGTCCAATTTTGAACGGCTGTTGTTCGATCTTTACGACCGGGACGGCAGTGCCATTGCCGGCCTGATGGCGGATTTCGAAAAAGGCGAGATCAGTTTTTCCGAGCAGGCCATGGGTCGGGCGAGAGCCCTGTTCTCAAGTCAGTGCGTTGATGACGCCGCGACCTGCGCGCAAATGGCCGAGACCTGGGAACGCTGCGAGTACATGCTGGACCCCCACAGCGCGATCGGGGTCAAGGCCGCTATCGATGCAGAGCTGCCAGCTGGTGTGCCGGTCGTCACCCTGGCGACGGCTCATCCCGCCAAATTCCCCGCAGCGGTGAAAGAGGCAGGACTGGACGATGAACCTTTCCTGCCTCATCACCTGCGAGACCTGTTCGACCGCCCCGAGCGCTTTGAAGTATTGCCCAACGAGCTCTCGGCGGTGCAGTCATTCATGGTGGACAACCTCAACTCCTGAACCGGACAGTGATGCACAAAGTTATCCGTCGCCGCGAACAGAGCACCACCGGGGCGCTGGATAGCAGTGGGTTGCATCCCTTGCTGGCCAGGGTCTACAGCGCCCGCGGGGTCAATTCCCCAGACCAGCTGGAACTGGGGCTGGCCCACCTTGTTCAGCCAGCGAAACTGCTCAATGCCGACCGCGCAGCCGAACTGCTGGCAAATGCGCTGGCATCGCAGCAGCGCATTGTTGTCGTTGGTGACTACGATGCAGACGGTGCCACCAGTACAGCGCTGGCGCTTTCGGCGCTGCGGTCATTCGGCGCCGAGCAGGTGTCCTACCTCGTGCCCAACCGGTTTGAATACGGCTACGGCTTGACCCGGGAAATTGTTGAACTGGCGCTTTCCCGCGGCAAGCCCGACCTGATCATCACCGTGGATAACGGCATATCCAGTCTCGACGGTGTGTCTGCAGCCAGGGAGCAGGGCATCGCCACGCTGATAACAGACCATCACCTGGCTGGCAGGGAACTGCCTGAGGCAGACGTTATCGTCAATCCCAACCAGCCCGGCTGTGATTTCCCGAGCAAGAACCTGGCGGGCGTGGGCGTCATTTTTTACATCATGCTCGCACTGCGCGCTGAGTTGCGTCGCCGCGACTGGTTCGAACAGCGGGAGGAACCCAACCTGGGTCGGCTCACCGACCTGGTGGCCCTGGGCACCGTTGCCGACGTGGTGCCATTGGACCGGAACAATCGCATCCTGGTCGCCGCGGGCCTGCAGCGTATTCGCGCCGGCCGGGCCCGACCCGGTATCCTCGCCCTGTTGGAAGTGGCGTCACGACAACCGCGTTCCGTCGTGGCCTCCGACCTGGGCTTTGCCGTGGGCCCTCGAATCAACGCGGCAGGCCGGCTCGATGATATGTCCGTGGGCATCGAGTGCCTGATGTGTGAGGACCAGGCGGGCGCTAGGCGGTTGGCCGCCCAGTTGCACCAGAAAAACCAGGACCGGCGCCAGATAGAGCAGGGCATGCAGCAGCAGGCCCTCGAACTGCTGGATGAGCTTCCTTTGGAAGAGCAGGGACTGCCGGTGGCGATGACCCTCTACCAGCCGGACTGGCACCAGGGCGTGATCGGTATTCTTGCCTCGCGCATCAAGGACCGGCTGCATCGGCCGGTCATTGCCTTTGCCGACGGCGATAGGGGAGAGATCAAGGGCTCGGCCCGCTCGATCAAGGGTATCCACATCCGCGATATCCTCGATGCGGTGGCGACGCGACATCCGGGAATGATTCTCAAGTTTGGCGGCCACGCCATGGCGGCCGGCCTGAGTATTCCGGTCGCTGCCTATGACGAATTCAGCCGGGCTTTTGTTGCTGAGGTGGAGCGCCATGCCGAGGATGTTCACCTGCAGGCGGTGGTGGAGTCGGACGGCGCCCTCGCGACAGAGGAATTTCAACTGCAACTGGCCGACGAATTGCGCTTCGCCGGACCCTGGGGGCAGCATTTCCCGGAACCGGTTTTTGACGGTGTTTTCGATATCATTCACCAGCGCCTGGTGGGGGGTAAGCACCTGAAACTGGTGCTGTCCGCACCGGATAGCGGACAGGCCCTCGACGCCATCGCATTTAACGTGGACCTAGATCGATGGCCCGATCAGTCGGTCAGCCAGGTGGAAATTGCCTACCGCCTGGATGTGAACGAATTCCGGGGTAACAGGAGCCTGCAGTTGATGGTGGAGTACTTGCGGGCAGTCTGACCAGATTGCCCCGAGGCGGCGGCCCTGGCCGCCGGGGTTGTCGGTTCTCGACAGGCAATCCGCCCGCGGCGGCGCCTAGGAGGCGCTCCCGATCGATTGCTCAATCGCCGTCTTCAACTTCTCCACCATTTCATCAACCTGCGCCCGGTTGATAATCAGCGGCGGGCACACGGCCAATGCGTTGCCTGCCACGTTGCGGACGATCAATCCGTTGTCCTGGGCCGCCTGGGTGACTTTCTTGGCGAGGGCGATATCAGGTGCCCTGCTGGTGCGATCCTCAACCAGTTCGATGGCGCCGAGGAGGCCCTTGCCCCGTACTTCACCCACCTGCTCGAAGTCCATGAACTCCGCCAGCCGTGACTGCAGGTATTTGCCCTGGTCCGCTGCATTCTGGTAGAGGCCGTCACGCTGGTAAATTTCCAGGGTCTTGAGCGCAGCAGCGCAGGCGACCGGGTGACCGGAGTAAGTAAAACCATGGCCGAAAACGCCGACTTCTTCGCTGGCGGCAACCATGGGCTCGTACATGTCGCCGCGAATGACAGCGGCGCTGATCGGGTAGTAGGCGGACGACAGCTGCTTGGCAAAACTCATCATCGCCGGCTGCTGTATGTTCATGGTGTCGCAGCCAAACAACTCGCCGGTGCGGCCGAAACCGGTGATGACCTCGTCCGCCCAGAACAGGATGTCGTACTTGTCCAGGATAGCCTGGACCTTTTCATAGTAACCGGCGGGGGGCACGATCACACCGCTGGCGCCGGTAATCGGTTCAGCGATAAAGGCAGCGATGGTTTGCGGGCCCTCGGCAAGAATCAGCTGTTCCAGGTTGTTGCAGATGCGCGCGACAAATTGCGCCTCTGTCTCGTCGCCCTGGGCGCCGCGATAATAATGCGGGTGGTCGGTGCGTAATATGCCCAGCGCGTCCAGCGGCGCATCAAAATGTGCCAGGTTGGCAGGCAGGCTGGTGAGGGATCCGGCCGCAACCGTCACCCCGTGGTAGGCCCTTTCGCGGGTGATAATCTTGCGCTTTTCAGGTTTGCCGATGGCGTTGAAATAGTAGCGCAGCATTTTGATATGGCTGTCGTTGGCATCGGAGCCGGAATTGCCGAAGAACACCATGGCATCTTTGACCGGCACCATCTCGGCCAGTTTGTTGCCGAGATCGATAACCGGTTGATGGGTCTTGCCGCCGAACGTGTGGGAGTAGGACAGCTTGCCCAACTGCTCGCTGATGGTATCAATCAGTTCCCGGTTGCCGTAGCCGAGGCCGGTACACCAGAGTCCGGCGAGTCCTTCCAGGTACTGTTTCCCATCCCGGTCGTACACATACACGCCTTCACCGCGATCAAACGTCAGTTGCTCGGTAGCCGCCAGGTTGGTGGTTGGATAGATGACTGCAGACATATCGTTGTCTCCTTCGGTTGTGCTTTGCTCAAGCCTGGGCGATGCCGCCCATGCAAATGTATTTGATGTCCAGGTAATCGTCGATACCGTAGTGGGAGCCTTCCCGGCCAAGACCGGATTCCTTCACGCCGCCAAAAGGTATGAGTTCGGAGGTGATGGCCACTTCGTTGACGCCGACCATGCCATATTCGATGGCTTCGCTGACCCGCCAGACCCGACCGATATCGGAAGTATAGAGGTAAGCGGCGAGACCGTACTCGGTATCGTTGGCCATGGCGATGGCCTCCGCCTCATCATGGAAGCGCAGCACCGGCGCCACCGGGCCGAAAATCTCCTCACGGAATACGCGCATGTCAGCGGTCACATCGGCGAGCACGGTCGGCTGATAGAAGTTGGGGCCAAGGCAGTCCAGGGTTTCACCGCCGGTGGCAATGCGGGCTCCTGCGCTAACCGCATCCTCGACCATGTCGCTGACTTTGGCCCGCGCGCGAGAATCGATCAGCGGCCCCAGGGTGTTGTTTTCATCACTCCCGTCGCCCACCTGTAACGCTGCGACCCGGGCGGCGAATTTTTCCAGGAAAGTGTCGTAGATACTGTCCTGCACCAGCAGGCGATTGGCGCACACACAGGTCTGGCCGGCATTGCGATACTTGCTGGCCACAGCCCCCTGCACAGCCGCGTCCAGGTCGGCGTCGGCGAACACCAGGATAGGCGCGTTCCCTCCCAATTCCATCGATACTTTTTTGACGGTCTCTGCGCTTTGGGACAGCAGTTGTTTGCCGACCGGGGTGGATCCGGTAAAGGTGAGTTTCCTGACCACCGCGCTGTCGGTGAGTTCCCTGCCGATGGCAACGGCGTCAGTGCCGGTGACGACGTTGAACAGCCCCCGGGGAATGCCGGCCCGGTCCGCGAGCTCCGCCAGTGCCAGCGCGGAAAGCGGTGTTTCCGCTGCCGGTTTCAGCACCACGGCGCATCCCGCGGCCAGTGCCGGTCCCACCTTGCGGGTGATCATGGCACTGGGAAAGTTCCAGGGCGTGATTGCAGCGACCACGCCCACGGGTTGTTTAATGACGATGGACCTGCGGTCTGCGGTGCCTGGGATAATATCGCCATAAATGCGTTTGGCTTCTTCGGCAAACCACTCGACAAACGACGCCGCATAGGTGATTTCCAGTCTCGACTCCGCCAGCACCTTGCCCTGTTCCGCCGTCATCAACCGGGCCAGGTCCTCCTGGTGGGCGAGGATCTGGTCGAACCAGCCCCTGAGCAGGACACTGCGCTCTTTTGCCGGCCGCGCTCGCCAGCCGGCCATGGCCTGCTCCGCGGCGGCTATGGCCTCCCGGGTTTCGGCTGCGCCGAGGTTGGCGACTTCGGCGACGGTCTCGCCGGTGGCAGGATTGCAGACCGCGAAGCGCTGTGTTGCGCTGCGCCACTGGCCGTCAATAAAACTGTCGGCAATCAGCAGGCTGGGATCATCAAGACATACAGTCATGGCTGCGACTCTTGCGGGTGGAATTCGGTGAGGGGCTATTTTCCGTATTGTATTTGTCACTGCAATCGATATATTTGCACATATATGGTGATTTAAAGTAACCAAGAGGAGGCCTATGGACATCACCCGACGTAACCTGCCACTCAACGCCATGCGGGCTTTCGAGGTGGCAGCCCGTCACTGCCACCTGCGACGGGCAGCGGAGGAACTGGGAGTCACCCACGGTGCGGTATCCCGGCAAATTCGCCAGCTGGAAGCGCAGTTGGGGACCGAACTGTTTGACCGCAGCAAGAACCGGTTGACGCTGACGCTGGAGGGCCGGCGCCTGGCACTGGCCGTCGGTGAGGCCCTGGATCGACTCACCGAGGGGGCGCTGTCAGTGGATCCGGGCTCCCTGCCGGGGGAACTGGTGATTGCCGCACCGCCGTCGATTTCCGCCTGCTGGTTGCTGGCGATGATTGGCGAGTTCAATCGCAGTTACCCGGAAATCGAAATCCGGCTGGATAATATCAGCCCCCTGCAGCAGGAACTGCCGCCGGATATTGAGGTTGCGGTTTGCTTTGGCGAGCCCCGGGCACCCAAAAAGGTGGTACGGGAACTGTTTCGAGAAACCTACGGTCCCGTTGCCAGCCCGGCGTTACTGCCCCCGGAGGGTACGGTCAGCGGGCCCCGGGAATTGCTGGATCTGCCGCTGATACATGACCGACACGGGCGCTGGCAGCGCTGGCTCGCCAACCAGGGCCTGAGCCCGCGCCATGCCAGGTCCCACATCTATGTACAGGACTCGTACCTGGGGATCTGTGCCGCCAGGGATGGTTGCGGGGTCTTTCTGGCGGACCGTATTGAGGTTTCCAGTGATCTGCGTAACGGTGGCCTGGTTGCCCTGGGCGGAGCCACGGTGGAGGCGCGTCACTCACACTACCTGGTCACAGACCTGCCGGGGGTTATCAGCGCCCGGGCGAGGATTTTTGCCGAGTACCTTGGCCGTGAACTGGGGAGGGGCCCGCTGGTCACCTGACCCCGCTGAAAGGCGATTCACCGGGCTTGACCTTCCGGTAACTGGAAGGTTTACATTGAGTCCATGAAGAGTCAGGAGGTGCCTATGAACATATCGGAAGCGGCCCGTCGCAGTGGCCTGGGCAGTAAAACCATTCGTTATTATGAGGAAATCGGCCTCATAGCGCCGGCCCGACGCGGTGATAACGGCTACCGGCAGTATGAGAGCGCAGCGGTGGAGGAACTGAAGTTTCTGTGTCGGGCGCGGGAAGTGGGCTTCGACCTGGAGGAGTGTCGGCAGTTACTGGACCTCTACCGTGACAGTGGTCGCCAGAGTCGGCATGCCAGGTCGCTGGTGCTGGAAAAAAGTGCCCAGCTGCAGGAGCGAATCGACGCCCTGAGGTCAATGCAGGCAGTACTTGAGGACATGGCCAGCCGCTGCCAGGGTGACGAGGGTCCGGAGTGCGCCATCCTCGACGATCTTGCCCATGGTGAGGGGGGCAGCGCATGAGTGTCGCTGGCGAACATCAGGAAGATGGCTGCTGCAGCAGGGCGCCCGCGGAAGCGGTTGCCGCCAGCTGCCATGCCGAGCAGGGCGAGGACAGTTGCTGCGAAACCCCGGCCAACCGCGATTACTTTTTCTGGACCTGCCTGGTCATCGTGGCCATTGCCTACCCTCTGGGCGTTCTGCTACCGCATGATCACGAATCAGCCTTCGGTGTGTTCACCGGCGGTATCGTCGAGCTGTTCAACGCCATGTGGTGGGGTATTGCCCTCGGCATTGTGTTCGTTGGCCTGCTGAGCCGTGTGCCGAGAGAGCTGGTGATGGGGGTGCTGGGGCGTGATGGCGGCCTGCACGGCCTGCTGCGGGCGACCCTGGCCGGTGTTTTTCTCGACCTGTGCAGCCACGGCATCCTCGCCGTGGGCATGAAACTCTACGAGCGAGGGGCCACCATCGGCCAGGTGGTGGCCTTTTTGTTGGCCAGCCCCTGGAATTCCTTCTCCTTGACCCTGATTCTCTTCGGCCTGATCGGCGTCGGCTGGACGCTGTTGTTTATCGCCCTGTCGCTGCTGATCGGCGTCATATCCGGCCTGATTTTTGATGCCCTGGTCGAGCGTGGCACCTTGCCGCAGAACCCGTCGCGGGAAGCTCTCGGCGAGGAACGTCCGCTGGGCGAGATGTGGGCCGAACTGCGCCAGTCCATGCACTTCTCCGCCCGCGGCACCACCGACATTCTCAAGGACGGCTTCGCCGGGTCGCGGGTGGTGATCCGCTGGTCCCTGTTCGGCCTGATCCTGGCCGGAGCGATACGTGCGCTGATGCCCGAGGAGAGCTTCGCTACCTGGTTTGGTGCCACCATGGGCGGTCTCTGGTTAACCCTGCTGGCGACGACCATCATCGAGGTTTGCTCCGAGGGTTCCACCCCGATCGCCGCCGACCTGTTGAACCGGGCGGGGGCGCCGGGCAACGCGTTCACCTTCCTGATGGCGGGAGTGGCGACGGACTACACCGAGGTGATGTCGATCAGGGACACCACCCGCTCGTGGAAGATTGCGCTGTACCTGCCGCTGATCACGGTGCCCCAGGTCATGGTGTTGGGGTATATCCTGAACCAGTTTTAGTGACGGTGTTGCAGTCATGCCCGCAACCGCAGGCATAAGCGAAGGGGTCTGGGTTACTCAAAAGTCCGGCAAACACTCCCCGCTCAGCCACTCCCCGGTCACCGGGTGCTCAAACCCGATCGTCGTGGCGTGGAGTAACAACCTGTCCGCCATCGCCAGCGCTTCCTCGTGGGCATACATGTCACAGCCCAGGATCGGATGCCCCAGCTCCCGCATATGAATGCGCAGCTGGTGAGAGCGGCCGGTCACCGGCTTTAGCAGCAGCCGGGTCCGGTCTTTCTCCCGCGCCAGTACCTCATAGTGGGTCAGGGCATATTTGCCCCGTTCGTGGTCGATCATTTGCAGGGGACGGCGCTCCCAGTCGCAGCGGATGGGCAATTCCACCTTGCCTTCATCCTCCGCCACGCGGCCATAAACCACCGCGTGATAGCTTTTTTCCACCCTGCGCTGCTGGAACTGTCGGCTGATATGGGCGTGGGCGGGCTTGTTCAGCGGGATAATCATGATGCCCGAGGTGTCCAGGTCCAGGCGGTGGACGATGCTGGCGGTGGGATAGTCCTGTTGCAGCCGGGTGATCAGGCAGTCCTTGTTCAGCGGATGGCGTCCGGGAATGCTCAGCAGCAGGTCCGGTTTGCGCACCAGCAACAGATCCTCATCCGCATAGAGAATGCGGATTTCTTCCTGGCTGTGGGGTACAAGGTAGGGGGGAAGTTCGGACATGGCGGCTAGTGTAATGCCCGTGCCCGACAGTACAAGCGTTATAATCGCTGCCCATGCCAACGCTACCTGAAAAACTTCAGGCCACACTCGGGGCCATTATTCCCGGCGCCCGGCTGCAGACGATGACATTGCCGGATGTGCCGGAACTCGAGCTGTTGCTGTTGTCGCCCGATTATCCCCAGGGAAGTCTCAGTGAAGCACAGATGCAACGGGTCATGAATAACCCCCTCTACTGGGTGTTTTGCTGGGCCTCCGGGCAGGTGCTGGCCCGGTACCTGCTGGATAATCCGGCCTGGGTCAGGGGCCGGCGGGTACTGGATTTCGGCTGTGGTTCGGGGGTGGTCGCCATCGCCGCTGCCCTGGCTGGCGCGCAGGAAGTGATTGCCTGCGATATTGATCCGCTGGCCCTTGAGGCGACCGGTATCAATGCCGGTCTCAACAAGGTCAGCTTGAGCCTGAGCGACGATTACTTCTCGGTGCCCGGCGAACTGGACGTGATCATCGTTGCCGATGTCCTGTACGACCGCGAGAACCTGCCCTGGCTGCAACGCTTTACCGAGCGGGCACCGCAGGTGTTGGTGGCCGATTCACGGGTGAAAGACTTCAACTTCCCTCCCTACACCCTGCTGGGCCAGCATGACAGCTGCACATTACCGGATCTCGATGAGTCGGCCGAGTTCCGGGATGTACGTCTCTATGTCGCCGACAGCACCGGCTATTCTGGCATTGGTGGAGCCTCCTGAATTTTTGTACACTGTGGCCTTGCCCGAATCCCGACATTGGATAGCTGATGAACCCCAACTACCTTGATTTTGAACAGCCCATCGCCGAACTCGAAGTGAAGATCGAGGAACTGCAGCTGGTGGGCTCGGACAATGAACTTAACATCAGTGAGGAAATCGAGACCCTGCGGCAAAAGAGCACCCGGCTCACCGAGAAGATATACGCCAATCTCAGTTCCTGGGACATCGTCAAGGTGGCGCGGCATCCGCTGCGGCCCTACACCCTGGACTATATCCCGCGCATTTTCTCCGAGTTCGACGAACTTCATGGCGATCGCCACTTTGGCGATGACAATGCCATCGTCGGCGGTATTGCCCGCCTCGAGGGACAACCGGTAATGGTCATCGGCCAGGAAAAGGGCAGGGCAGTCAAGGACAAGGTCTTGCGCAACTTCGGCATGCCCAAACCGGAGGGTTACCGCAAGGCACTGCGGCTGATGGAAATGGCAGAGCGTTTCAAGATGCCGGTAATTACCCTGATCGACACCCCGGGAGCCTACCCCGGTATTGACTCCGAGGAACGGGGGATCAGCGAATCTATCGCCCAGAACCTGGCGGTGATGTCCCGCCTCGCCACCCCCATTATCTGTGTCGTGATTGGCGAGGGTAGTTCCGGCGGTGCGCTGGGCATTGGTGTCGGCGATCACCTGGCCATGCTGCAGTACTCGACCTACTTTGTCATTTCCCCGGAGGGTTGCGCCAACATCATCTGGAAGGACTCGGCCAATGCACCCGATGCCGCAGAGGCCATGGGTGTGACCTCTTCCGTATTGCAGGAGCTGGGTATTGTCGACGCTACCATCCCCGAACCGCTGGGTGGCGCCCATCGCGACGTGGATCTTATGGCCGAACGGATCAAGGCCCATCTGCTGCAACAACTGCAGGGGCTGCAGCAACTCCCGCTGGAGGATTTGCTGGCCAAGCGCTACCAGCGGCTGATGTCCTACGGCAACTAGGCCCCGGCTCCGCACCGGATCATGGCCCAGGTCATCCGCCATACCCTGTTGGATGGACCGCTCGCCGATCACCTGCAGGCTTCCCACTGGTACGTGGCGTTCAGTGGGGGAGTCGATTCAACAGCACTGTTACAACTGCTCAACACCTGGTGCCGCGCTAACAGCGACGCGCCGCCGCTCACTGCCCTGCACGTCAATCATGGTATCCAGGAGGAGGCCACGGAGTGGGAAAACCACTGTGCCTGGATCTGCCGTTTTCTTGATGTTCCCTTTATCGCCCTGCACGCGGAGGTAGAAATCCGGCGGGGCAAGGGGCTGGAAGCGGCTGCCCGCGAGGCGCGATACGCGCTCTTAGAGGAAACCCTGGAGGAAGGGGAGCTGCTTTTTATGGGGCACCACCTTGACGACCAGGTGGAAACCTTTTTCCTGCGCCTGCTGCGCGGGGCCGGTGTGGAAGGGCTCGCGGCCATGCCCCGAGAGCGTCCGTTGGGACAGGCACGCTTGCTGCGCCCGCTGCTCGATATCAGCCGTTCGCAGCTGCAGGCCTATGTAAAGGCCCAGGGTTTACGCTGGATTGATGACCCATCCAATGCCGAGACCAGCCTGGACCGAAATTACCTGCGCAAGGAGGTGATGCCGCTGCTCGAGCAACGCTGGCCGGCCTATCGGCAAACCGTCAGTCGAGCCGCCGATCATCTGGCGGGAATATCAGCCGCGCGAGAGCAGGGGCTGTCGCTGCCCGAGCCCTGCGTCAGCACCCTGGGTGACCCGGGGCTGCCGCTGGACGCTCTGCTCGAGAGCAGCGACCATGACGCGGGGTTGCTCATCCGCAGCTGGCTGCGCAAGCTTGCCCTGCAGTTGCCCGACCAGTCACTGTTGGCCGAATTCCTGCGCCAGTTGCGCGAGGCGGCAACTGATGCCCGCCCCCTGCTGGATACCGGCAGCTACCGGCTGCAGCGCTATCGGGAGCATGTCTACCTGTTGCCGGGGGATAGTCCGCCACCGGACGAGGTGATCAACCTCGCCCCGGGAGAGACCCGGGATATCCCGGGCGTGGGGCGCGTCGCGTTGAGGCGCTGTGAGGGAGAGGGCATCTGGCTGGCGGCAGATGAGCTGTTGGAGCTGCGCTGGCGCAACGGCGGTGAACGGGTCCGGCTTGCCGGCGGCAAGCGCAGCAAACCGCTGAAGAAAGTGCTGCAGCAGGCCGCCGTGCCGCCGTGGTGGCGGGAGCGGGTACCGTTGCTCTACCTGGAGGAGGAGCTGGTCGCGGTCGGCGCCGCGGGTCCCTGCCGCAGCAGTCGCTGGGGTGCCGAGGGGCAGGACGCGGAGGCCCCCTGGGAGCTGGTCTGGGAGGCCACAAATACCGCTGTCTGTGATTGAGCTGCAGAGGGCTTTCTGTTACGCTGGCTTCCCATCTTTTCACAGGACTTCCATCGCCCCGTAGAGAGCGCAGTGGAGGTTTTGTGTATCCCGAAATACAGCGTATTTAAAGGCTTTTCATGACGCGTTATGTCTTCGTCACTGGTGGTGTGGTTTCCTCATTGGGTAAGGGCATCGCCGCGGCGTCCCTTGCCGCTGTGCTCGAAGCACGTGGCCTGAAAGTGACCCTGCTCAAGCTCGACCCCTACATCAACATCGACCCGGGTACCATGAGTCCGTTTCAGCACGGGGAGGTCTTTGTCACCGAAGACGGTGCCGAGACCGATCTGGACCTGGGGCATTATGAGCGTTTCACCCGCACCACGATGAAGCGCAGCAACAACTTCACCACAGGTCGGGTCTACAACGCTGTTCTGCGCAAGGAGCGACGGGGCGATTACCTGGGCGGTACAGTGCAGGTGATCCCTCACATTACCGACGAGATCAAGCGCCGGGTGGTGCTCGGGGCAGGCGATGCCGACATAGCTGTCATCGAAATAGGCGGTACCGTGGGCGATATCGAAGGCCTGCCGTTCCTGGAAGCCGCGCGTCAGTTGAAAGTGGAAATGGGGCCCAGCCGGGCGCTGCTGATGCACCTGACCCTGGTGCCTTATATCGCCACCGCCGGCGAGATAAAAACCAAGCCGACCCAACACTCGGTGAAAGAACTGCGTGCCCTGGGCCTGCAGCCCGACATCCTGCTGTGCCGCTGCTCGGTGGATATCGAGGAGAGTGCCCGCAAGAAGATCTCCCTGTTTACCAACGTCGAGGAACGGGCGGTCATTCCCCTGCAGGATGCCGACTCCATTTATCGCATTCCGGGCATGTTGCGTGGTTTCGGGCTGGACGACTTCGTGGTTGAGCGATTTGGTATCGACTGCCCGAAAGCAGATTTATCCGAGTGGGATGACGTGGTCGAGCGGGAATTCTGCGAGACTGCTGGCGAGGTGCGGGTTGCCATGGTCGGCAAGTACATGGACCTGCTGGACGCCTACAAATCGCTCAACGAGGCCCTGGCCCATGCCGGCCTGCAAACCCTGACTCACGTGCGGATCGATCACATCGACGCCGAGGAAATCGAAGAGAATGGCACTGGCGCGCTCGAGGGAGTTGACGCCATACTGGTGCCGGGCGGTTTTGGCGACAGGGGCATTGAAGGCAAGATCACCGCGGTGCGGTACGCCCGGGAAAACAATATACCGTTCCTCGGCATCTGCCTGGGTATGCACGTTGCGCTGGTGGAGTACGCCCGCAATGTGTGCGGCCTGGAAGGGGCCCATTCCACTGAAATGGACGCCGGCACAAAGCATCCGATTGTCGGCCTGATCACCGAGTGGCAGAACGCCGATGGCAGCACCGAACAACGGGATGAGTCATCGGACATGGGCGGCACCATGCGCCTGGGTGCGCAGCCCTGCCATCTGGAACCAGGCACCCGGGTGCGGGAGATCTACGGTGCCGATACCATTGAGGAACGTCACCGCCACCGCTACGAGGTGAACAACAATTATGTGGATCAATTGTGTGCAGCAGGCATGAAGATCGCCGGCTGGTCGGCCGACCGCTCCCTGGTGGAGATGGTCGAACTGCCGGACCATCCCTGGTTCGTGGCCTGCCAGTTCCACCCGGAGTTCACCTCCCGGCCACGGGGCGGGCATCCCCTGTTCACCAGCTATATCAAGGCCGCAATTGATCACGCCGCAGCCGGATCCACCGGCTGACCGGCTCCCGGAAAGAGGACAGGCCGTGACCGACCAGACCGTCACCCTCGGAGACATCCGATTCGACAACCGCGAACCCTTTGTGCTGTTGGGCGGGGTAAACGTGCTTGAAAGCCGCGATTTCGCCCTCTCGGTTGCCGAACACTACGTTAACGTATGCTCCGAGCTGGGCATTCCCTACGTCTTCAAGGCCTCCTATGACAAGGCCAATCGCTCCTCCATTCACTCTTTCCGGGGGCCGGGACTGGATGAGGGACTGTCCATCCTGGCGGAGGTAAAGTCGACGTTCGGTGTACCGGTGATTACCGATGTGCACACGCCACAGGAGGCGGCGCCAGCGGCTGAGGTTGCAGACATTATCCAGTTGCCGGCCTTTCTCGCCCGGCAAACCGACCTGGTGGCCGCCATGGCGGCGACGGGTTCGGTGATCAATATCAAGAAACCCCAGTTCCTCAGCCCCTCGCAAATGGCCAACGTGGTCGACAAGTTCGCCGAGTGCGGCAACACCCGCATACTGCTTTGCGAACGGGGCAGCAATTTCGGCTATGACAACCTGGTGGTCGATATGCTTGGCTTCGGCGTGATGAAGCAGGCCTGCGGCAACGCGCCGCTGGTGTTTGATGTCACCCACGCGCTGCAGTGCCGGGACCCGGGCGGTGCAGCCTCCGGCGGTCGTCGCGCCCAGGTGGCAGAGCTTGCCCGGGCGGGGATGGCCACCGGACTTGCCAGCCTGTTCCTGGAGGCGCATCCCGACCCCGACAACGCCAAGTGCGATGGCCCCAGCGCCTTGCCACTGGATCAGCTGGAACCCTTTCTTGCCCAGGTAAAGGCAGTGGACGATCTGGTGAAATCGCTGCCACCGCTGGAAATCGATTAGAAAATACGGAGCATTACCCTATGAGTAACATCGCAAACATTCAGGCCTTCGAGGTCATGGACTCCCGTGGTAATCCCACGGTCATGGCGGAAGTCACGCTTGATTCCGGCCAGGTTGGTTCCGCCTTTGCGCCTTCCGGAGCCTCTACCGGCTCACGCGAAGCCCTGGAATTGCGTGACGGTGACAGCGCACGCTATTTGGGTAAAGGCGTCCTCAACGCCGTAGCCAATGTCAATGGTCCTATCCGCGACCTGTTGCTGGGGACTGATGCCAGCGCCCAGCGCGACCTGGACCAGGCCATGATCGATGCCGATGGCACTGACAACAAGGCGAAGTTTGGCGCCAACGCCATTCTCGCGGTTTCCCTCGCGGCAGCCAGGGCCGCTGCCCAGGCCAGGGGCATCCCGCTGTACCAGCACATCGCCGAGGTCAACGGCAGCTCCGAATACAGCATGCCGGTGCCGATGATGAACATCCTCAATGGTGGCGAGCACGCCGATAATAATGTGGATATCCAGGAATTCATGATTCAGCCGGTATCCGCGCCCACCTTCGCCGAGGGCCTGCGCGCCGGTGCGGAAATTTTCCACCAGCTGAAAAAAGTCTTGTCTGCCCGCGGTCTCAACACGGCGGTGGGTGACGAGGGCGGGTTTGCACCCAATCTGCCGTCCAACGAGGCGGCGCTGGAAGCGATTGCCGAAGCCGTGGACAAGGCCGGTTACAAACTGGGTACCGACATCACTCTGGCGCTGGACTGTGCCGCATCGGAATTTTATAACAACGGCGTGTATGACCTTGCGGGTGAGGGCAAGCAGTTCTCCAGCGAGGCTTTCTGCGACTATCTCGCCGACCTGGCCGCAAGCCACCCCATCATCTCTATTGAGGATGGCCTGGACGAATCGGACTGGGATGGCTGGAAGCTGCTGACGGACAAGATAGGCGACAAGGTGCAACTGGTGGGGGACGACCTGTTCGTGACCAACACCAGGATCCTCAAGCAGGGTATCGATATGGGTGTGGCCAACTCCATCCTGATCAAGTTCAACCAGATCGGCAGCCTGACCGAGACCCTGGATGCAATTGCCATGGCCAAGGCCGCTGGTTACACCGCGGTAATTTCCCACCGCTCTGGCGAGACCGAGGACACCACGATCGCCGACCTGGCCGTCGCCACCGCCGCCGGACAGATCAAGACCGGCTCACTGTGTCGCTCCGATCGAGTCGCCAAGTACAATCGCCTGCTGCGCATCGAAGCTGAACTGGCGGGTAAGGCGCCGTACCGCGGTATCGCGGAATTCAAGCGCTAGGGCGCAGCACGCTTGCGCTGGGTGCTGGGGGTCCTGCTGGTCCTGTTGGTGGTTCTGCAGTATCGCCTGTGGATTGCCGAGGGCAGTATTGCCGAGCAGCAGCGGCTCAAGGCCCAGGTCGAGGAATTCACCCGGGTCAATGCTGAGTTGGAGTCCCGCAATGCCGTGCTGGAGCGGGAAGTGCTGGAGTTGCAATCGGGCAATGCCGGGGTCGAGCAACGGGCCCGCGAGCAGTTGATCCTGGTTCGCGAGGGCGAGGTCTTCTACCAGATCGAGGATAGCGATGCCCCGCCCGTGAAGTCGGGTAAAGCCGAGTGAATGCCAGCTTGCACGGGGTGATTCCCGCTGCCGGGACAGGTTCGCGCATGGCAGCTGACAGGCCGAAGCAGTATCTGCAAATAGGCGGTCATACGCTGCTGGAAATCAGCGCGCAAACGCTGCTTCGTGTCCCCGGCATGGCCTCCCTGACCATTGCCCTGCATCCGCAAGACGATCGGGCGCGGGGGCTTCCACTGCTGCAGGACCCGAGAATCCGCTTTACCGTTGGCGGTGAGGAACGGGCTGATTCAGTGCTGGCTGCGTTGCTGGCGATCACGGGTACTGAGGACGACTGGGTGCTGGTTCACGATGCCGCCCGGCCCGGTTTGCCCCTAGCCGCTGCGCAGCGGTTGATTGAGCGCGTGCTGGCCGCAGGCCGGGGCGGTATCCTGGCGCTGCCGTTGGTCGACACGATCAAGCGGGCCGATCGCGAGGGCCTTATCGAGGCAACCCTCGAGCGCGACCGGCTCTGGCGGGCCCAGACGCCGCAGATGTTTCGCCTGGGGGAGTTAACAGCGGCCCTGCAGCAGGCGGCCGCCAGCGGGCAGGGTGTGACGGACGAAGCGTCGGCCATGGAACTGGCCGGCCACCCGGTGCAGTTGGTGCCCGGTTCCCCCGCTAACCTGAAAGTGACACTGCCTGAGGACCTGGCCCTGGCGGCCTGGTATCTGGGCGCGAAGGAGGGCGTATGCGAGTAGGTCACGGTTATGACGTACATCGCTTTGAAGCGGGCAGCGATGTGGTACTGGGGGGCGTGAGAATTCCTCACCATCAAGGCCTCGCCGCGCACTCGGACGGCGATGTGCTGATTCATGCGGTTTGCGATGCACTGCTGGGGGCGATAGCCGCCGGCGACATCGGTCGTCACTTTCCGGACGATGACCCCGCCAATGAGAACATCAACAGCCGCCTGCTGCTGCGCCGGGTGATGGAGCTGGTCGGGCAGGCCGGTTATGCGCTGGCCAACCTGGACGCGACCCTGATTGCCCAGGCTCCCAAAATGGCTCCGCATATCGACCGGATGCGGGCCAACCTGGCGGCAGACCTGGCCGCGGATATTGACCGCGTCAACGTCAAGGCGACAACCACCGAAAAGCTGGGATTCACCGGTCGCGGAGAGGGAATTGCTGCACACGCCGTGGTGTTGCTGGAAACAACCGGCGCATGAGCGATACCCGGCCATGCGCCTTCGGCGGGCCTGTTGCCGAGGGGCGCTTACGCTCTGTCCCTGAGGATTTCCGGGTCTACGAGGAACTGGGTTTTGAGCCCGACGGCGAGGGCGAGCATGTGTTCCTGCAATTGGAGAAAACCGGGCTTAACACCAATGACCTGGCCCGGCGAATTTCTTCCCTGAGCGGCATTCATCCGCGGGATATCAGCTTCAGCGGCATGAAAGATCGCAATGCGGTGACCCGGCAGTGGTTCAGTGTGCGCATGGCGGGTAAGGCCGAACCCGACTGGAGTGAACTTGGCGGGACGGGCGATGTGGTCGTGTTGCAGGTGCACCGACATCGCCGCAAACTCAAGCGCGGTGTCCACAAAGCTAATCGCTTTCGCCTGGCGCTGCAGGCGCTTAGCGGTGATCGCGACGCTATTGAGCAACGGCTGCAGACCATCCAGTCCCTCGGCGCGCCCAACTATTTTGGTGAACAGCGCTTTGGCCACGGCGGATCAAACCTGGTGCAGGCACTGCGCTGGATAGATACCGGTGGGCGGCGACTGTCGCGAAACAAGCGCAGCCTTTACCTGTCAGTGCTAAGGGCCCAGTTGTTTAACCTGCAGCTGGCGGATCGGGTCCGCAGCGGGGACTGGAACCAGGTGCTGGCCGGAGATACCTGCATACTGGCCGGTACCCACAGTCAGTTTTTTTGTGCCGAACCGGATGCAGAAATAGCCAGCCGCTGCGCCGCGGTCGACCTGCACCCGGCGCTGTCCCTGTGGGGGCGTGGTGTCGAGACGCTGGTGGGAGAGGCGCAGGATAGGCGGCTGCAGGCGATCGGCGAATATCGCAACGCGGCTGATTTTTTGCTCGATCAGGGGCTGGAACTGGATTGGCGAGCGAGCCGCCTTGTCCCTGATGACTTTTGCTGGCAGTTTTGTGATGATGGCAGCCTGCAACTGGAGTTCCGTCTCGGTGCCGGCAGTTTTGCCACGGCGCTGTTGGCAGAGTTTGTCCGGTATGCGTAGGGCAGCGCTATCAAAAAATAAAATGGGGATGTTTTTGGAGTGGTAACGGGAGTGAGCAGGGTAGACCTCAACGGTATCGGCATGACGTCACAACGCACCCGGGAGCGTTTGATCCAGCGTCTGCTCGATCGGGGAATCGATAACCAGGAGGTGCTCGACGTTATCCGCATGACCCCCCGCCACCTGTTTCTGGACGAGGCCATGGCCCACCGGGCTTACGAGGATGTCGCCCTGCCTATCGGTTTTCAGCAAACCCTGTCCCAGCCTTATATTGTCGCCCGCATGACAGAACTGCTGCTGGCGGGCGGTACGCCCGAGCGCGTGCTGGAAATTGGCACCGGCTCCGGCTACCAGACGGCCATCCTTGCCCAGCTGGTGGGGGAGGTCTATAGCGTGGAGCGAATAAAGCCGCTGCAGCAAAAGGCCCGCCAGCGGATGCGCCAGCTCAAGCTGCGCAATGTACATATGAATCACGCCGATGGCGGCATGGGGTGGGTGGAGCGAGGGCCCTTTGACGGTATCCTCGCCGCCGCCGCGCCAGAACGCATTCCCCAGGGCTTGCTGGAGCAGTTGGCGCCCGGTGGCAGGCTGGTGATCCCCGTGGGAGGAGATACCCAGCACCTGCACGTCGTTGATCGCACTCACGAGGGGTTTGAAACCACGGTGGTCGAGGCGGTGCATTTCGTACCGCTGCGCCCGGGAACGGTGCGCTAGCGTTGACCTCTCTCGGCATTTACCTGCGCGGTATGCTGATGGGCGCCGCCGATATCGTCCCCGGTGTGTCCGGCGGCACCATGGCATTTATCACCGGAATTTACGACACGCTGCTGACCAGCATCCGCTCGGTTGACCTGGAGTTTGTGCGCCTCGTGCTTAAACTCGACGTGCGCGGAGCCTGGGAGCACATCAACGGCGGTTTCCTGCTGGCATTATTGGCCGGTATCGTCACCAGTATTGCGACCCTGGCCCGGCTGATTTCCTGGCTGCTTGAATATCACCCCGTACCCCTGTGGGCATTTTTCTTCGGCTTGATCCTCGCCTCGGCGCTGGTGCTGCTGCGCCAGGTCAGGGGTTGGAATCCCGCCCGCGGCCTTTGCCTGCTGGCGGGAGTGAGTGTGGCAGCGACGATCGCCCTGGCGCCGGTGGTCAATATGCACTTTGGCCTCGCCGGAGTCTTTCTCTCCGGTTTCCTGGCGATTTGCGCGATGATACTGCCGGGTATCTCCGGCAGTTTCATTCTGGTGCTGCTGGGTATGTATGGCACGGTGCTGGCCGCCGTCAATTCGTTTGACCTGGTGTTCCTGGCAGTGCTGGCCGCAGGAGCGATCGCGGGGTTGTTATGCTTCTCCCGGCTCCTGCACTTCCTGCTTCACCGGTTTCATGAGGGCACCATGGCACTGTTGACCGGTTTTCTGTTTGGCTCACTGCTGGTGGTGTGGCCCTGGAAACAGGTGCTGGCCTGGGTAGCGGGCAGCCACGGGCAACTCAAGCCGGCACAACAGCTGCCGGTGGGGCCGGTCGAGTTTACCGCGCTGACCGGGGAGCCTGCCCAGGTGCCCCTGTGCCTGGGTTTGATGTTACTGGGCTTTTTCCTCGTCTGGGTGATCAACGTCCGCTGGGGCGATCCCGCCACCTGACCGGTGCGGTTAACTGTCCGCCGCGGCGGGCCTGGCAAAGGAGAGTACGCTATCAGGGCGGTAATCTGCAGTTTACTGCTACTGTGCCTGGTTGTTGCTTGCGGCGGCAACCCGCCGGCTCCCGTGGAGGACCGCCACTCCCGCAGCACCCCCCAGTCCCCTGGTAGCGGCTACACCGTGCAGCGCGGCGACACGCTGTACTCCATTGCTTTCCGCTACGGCCTGGATTACCGGCGCCTGGCCGCGGGTAACGGTATCGCGCCGCCGTATACGATTTATCCCGGCCAGCGCCTGCAATTGCGGGAAGTGGATCCCCCGGTGCGCACCGCCAGTGCCAGCAATACCCGATCCGGGGCAGGGGCCGCGCTCCCCGGCGTTCCCCAACCGGCTCCCACGCCGGCAAAAACCCCGGTTGTCACCAAACCGTCATCAAAACCTGCTACAACAGATAGCGCCACCCGGACAGTCGCTGCGGCGCCGACCGGTGGTCCGGTGAAGACCTGGCGCTGGCCCACCGTCGGCAAGGTTATTCGCGGTTATTCATCGACGGTGCACAAAGGTATTGATATCAGTGGCAGGTCCGGCGACCCGGTCGAGGCCGTCGCAGCGGGCCAGGTGGTGTACGCCGGTACCGGCATCGTCGGCCTGGGAGAACTCATCATCATCAAGCACAACGATGTTTACCTCAGTGCCTATGGCCACAACAGTCGTCTGTTGGTCGCGGAAGGGACCACCGTTAAGGCCGGGCAGAAGATCGCTGAAAAGGGCAATACGGGTACCGACAAGGTGCAACTGCATTTCGAAATTCGCAAGGAGGGCAAGCCCATCGACCCTCTCCGGGTGTTGCCCCGACGTTGATCCGGGCGGCAACAGTGGTCTTTGAAGGGGCGGTTTCGTGGAGAAGTTAGCCAATGCAATTATTTGCATAGCACCTTGTAATTGATCTTCAGGTTGGGTTAGTCTGATCGGCCCGGCGGGAAATACTCTCAATACCACTACAAAAAACGAGGTATAGCCATGGATCTGGATAGCGCAACCAGCCCGAAACGGAGTTCGGACAAGGGACGGGTAACAGGGGCAGCAATGAAGACGAAAGCCAAAAGCTGTAGCCGCAGTGAGCCGGATGCGGCAGCAGGGAAAAAAGCGGCCAACCCGGCAGAGGATAGCGCAGCCCAGGCGGAAGCAGCCCGCTTCGACCAGGCCAAGGCGCGCACAGCCACCGTCCGAAAAGTCGAGAAGTCGCTGGATGTCACCCAACTCTACCTGAACGAAATCGGTTATTCCCCGCTGCTCACCGCAGACGAGGAAAAGCACTATGCCCGTCTCGCCATCAAGGGCGATGAGGAAGGGCGTAAGCGGATGATTGAAAGCAACCTGCGACTGGTTGTGAAGATATCACGCCGTTACATCAATCGCGGCCTGACCCTGCTGGACCTCATCGAGGAAGGTAACCTCGGACTGATCCGGGCGGTGGAAAAATTCGATCCCGAGCGGGGTTTTCGCTTCTCCACCTATGCTACCTGGTGGATCCGCCAGACCATTGAGCGGGCCATCATGAACCAGACCCGCACAATTCGCCTGCCGATTCACGTGGTCAAGGAACTCAACGTATACCTTCGTGCCGCCCGCGAGCTGACCCAGAAACTGGATCATGAACCCACTGCGGAAGAAATCGCTGACATGCTGGATAAACCGGCGGCGGACGTGAAACGCCTGCTGGGATTGAACGAGCGGGTGACATCGGTAGATACACCGGTAGGTCCCGATTCTGACAAGGCGGTGGTCGACACCATAGCCGACAGTCACGAAACCGATCCTTCGCAACTGCTCCAGGATTCAGATATCCGGGACAGTATCTCGTCCTGGCTGGATGAGTTGTCAGAGAAGCAGCGGGAAGTGGTCTCCCGTCGCTTTGGCCTGCGAGGTTACGAAAGCAGCACCCTGGAGGAGGTGGGGCGCGAGATAGGCCTGACCCGTGAACGCGTTCGCCAGATCCAGGTCGAAGCGCTCAAGCGACTCAGGGTCATTATGGAAACTCAGGGCCTCAGTGGAGAGTCGCTGTTCAACTGAGACCAGCTCCCCGGATTGATCAAGGTCGCCAGCAGGGTGGCCTTTTTTGTATCATCCCGGACAACCTGCTGCTGTGGCAAAGCCCCTGGCAGTCCGGGTAACTCCCACCTTCTGTCTATAGCCTGATGGAGATAATAATGTCCGACGGACAACGACCCCTGGAGGGAATCAGGGTTATCGAAATGGGGCAACTGCTGGCGGGCCCCTTCACCGGCACTATCCTGTCCTACTTCGGCGCCGAGGTTATCAAGATCGAACCCCCCGGGGGCGACCCGATTCGCGGTTGGCGCCTGCTGGACGAGGAAGGTACCTCCTTCTGGTGGCGTAGCCTGGGTCGCAATAAAAAGAGCGTCACCCTGGATCTCAAGTCCGGGCGCGGACAGCAGCTGGCCAGGGACCTGGTCAAGACCGCCGATGTGGTAGTGGAAAACTTCCGCCCCGGGCTTTTGGAATCCTGGGGCATGGGTCCCGAGGAGCTGAAGTCCGACAATCCCGGCCTGATCTACGCCCGTATCTCTGGTTACGGCCAGTACGGCCCCTACGCCGACAAGCCCGGCTATGCGTCGGTGACCGAGGCTTTTGGAGGCTTCCGCTATATTAACGGCGAACCGGGGAAGCCGCCGATCCGGACCAATATCAGCCTGGGCGATACCCTCGCCGCCATCCACGCCGCCCTGGGCGTGGCGCTGGCCATTATCCAGCGCAGCAAGCCGGGCGGCAGCGGCCAGGTGATCGACGTGGCCCTGTATGAATCCATCTACAACCTGATGGAAGCGATGGTGCCTGAATACGACGCTACCGGAGCGATCCGAGAGCCCTCCGGAACCACGGTCACCGGTATTGTGCCCACCAATACCTACCTCTGTGATGACGGCAAGCATGTGGTGATTGGCGGCAACGGCGACTCTATCTTCAGGCGGCTGATGAACGTCGCCGGCCGCTCAGATATGGCGGAAAACCCGGAGATGGCTGACAACGCCGGACGTGTGGTCCACCAGCAGGCAATCGACAGGGCGTTGGCGGACTGGTGCGCCGCCCATTCCTCTACTCATGTCATTGCCATGCTAGAAGAGGCCAGGGTGCCCGTCGGCCCCATCTACAGTGTTGCCGACATGATGCAAGACGAGCACTACACCGCCCGAGGCATGTTCGAGAGGGTGGAGATAAATGGGGAGCCACTGAAGATTCCGGCCATTCTGCCCAAGCTGTCGGAAACACCCGGCAGGACAGACTGGCCGGGGGGTGAAGTTGGCAGCCATAACGAGGAAGTGCTGAAAGGGATACTGGCCCTGGGAGACGACGAACTGGAAGACCTGGCGGCAATGGGGGTTATCGGCGGCCAGGCCTGACGAATGCGCGGGTTCCATTATATTGATGGTGAAACTCTCACATTTCCCGCTGGCCAGAAGTGTCAGGGATACCCGGATGCCCCTGCTATTGCTCGAAATCCGGATTTTTCCAGCCGGGCGGCGCGCGGTACTCCTCATTCGGTTGCAGCCGGGAAGCGTAGTCGAGAACAGCTTCCATCTCGT
The DNA here is from genome assembly GCF_004354085.1 of Seongchinamella unica. Lineage (GTDB taxonomy): Bacteria > Pseudomonadota > Gammaproteobacteria > Pseudomonadales > Halieaceae > Halioglobus > Halioglobus unicus. Next base: position 351,819 of record NZ_SMSE01000002.1, read on the forward strand.
CCTCGTCAAGTGCCATGCTGAGGGCTGTCATCTCCTCGCTGGCATTGCGGCGGGCGCCTTCGCGCAGCCATTTGAACTGGCGAACCATGTATTTGTAGTGCTGCGCCTGGAGGCGCGGAATGAGGTCATCATTGCTGCCTTCGCCGTTTTCCCCATGGCATTCGAGGCAGTGCTCCCGATACAGTTTCTCCCCCAGGGCGAGGTTTTCGCCTGAGCCAACACCATTCTCGACGCTCATCTCAAGGGTGGAAATATACTCGGCCACATCCGCAACCGCCTGGGCACCACCGATGCTTTCCACGGTCGCATAGGGCACCATCAGCACTGCGTCCCGGTTACCAGCGCGAAAATCGGCAAGCTGTTTGATGATGACGGTCCGGTGCTGGCCGGCTATCTGGGGAACGCTGCCGGTGGTCCGTCCCCATCCTTCAGGCTCGTGACAGGCGGCACACTCGCGATAAATAGCAAGGCCGTTGGCCGCGTCCGGGGTCAGGCTGAGCGCCTGGTCGTACTCTTTTTTAGCCTTGGCCAGCAGTTCTCTCTGGCTTGGCGCGGCAACTCTCACAACGTATGTCTTGGAGAGGTTGAGAGAGTCGAAGCAGTACTGCAGCGCACGCCTGGCTCGCACCTCGTCGCCCATTTTGTTCAGCTTGACCGCGGAATTTCTCTGCGCGAGACAGGATTCCAGTGACTGCTGCAAGGCATGCGTGGGATTGTTTTTCAGGGCAAAGTCGACCTGATCAAGTTCGTCCTGAAAGATGTTCCCCATCGCCGGGAGGGCTATCAGGGTGGACAGTGCGGATGCTGCTAAAATCAACCTGGATGATTTGCGTCGCATGATGATGCCTTGCTGGCCTAAAAGCCCTTTCATGCTAGTTCAGTGTTTACTGGGTTGCAATTGATTGACCTCAAGGAATTTTGCTTTCAGCGCAAGTGATAAAGCCCTGACACTGACCGTTGCAGGTTTCGCCGTGCCGACAGTGGGCTATGGACGACCCTACCGGGCTGCTACCGAAAGCCTGGCGGGGTTCCCTATGCGGAGGGTTCCTGGCCGGGTAAGGGCAGGTCGGATTTGATGGGAAAGCCCATCAGCGGCCCTATACCTTCCTCGCCGCGGACATGTTGAATGATGCGGTACAGCAGGCCCGCCGCAGAGCCGTTGAGCAGGGCGTCGGCAATCATATCGTCGGTATCGACGGCTTGCGCCGTTTTCAGCAGTTTGCCGAAGGTATGGGCAAAGGTTTCCGAGTGACGCCGGCGAACAGCGGTGCCGAAAAAAATCTCGCACAGCTTATCCATGTCTTCCCGGTAATTGACCGCCACCGCAATCATTTTGCGAATAAAGAATGAATTGTCGCCGGTGGCTGCGCGGTGCCTCTGTTCGGTAAATTCTTCCCCGGTGATTTCTCCCGTGCCGGTGGGACCGCAAACAGACATGTAGTGAAAGGCCGCGATCGCACCCAGTTGATCCTGTACCAGGTCGTGCAGTTTAAAATAGGAATCACGCTGGGAGTGCACTTCAAGCCGTCGGGCGCTCTGTTCCTGGATGGATATGGCCCGGGTGTTGGCGGATATCTCCTTTTGCTGCATAAAGTGGCCGATGACCAGCCAGAGAAAGGCCAGCGGGGCAAATGCACCCTCCAGGAAGCTACCGATATCGGCGGTCGGCAGGTGCACGAAACTGTCCAGACCAACGATCGACACCAGGTAGACCAGGCCGGCGCTGATCCAGATGAGAGTAACCGCAAGGCCAAAAGCGACCCGCCAGTCCATACCCAGCAGGCCCGCCTGCTTGCCGTCAGTCATAATGACAGAACCCTTGCAACGATCTGATCTACAACACCGTCAGCCAGATGGCATGCAGTACACCGGGCAGCCACATCAGCAGGCAGAGAACGATATTGATTACCAGGTCTGAACCGGCGCCCTTTTTCAGGTAGACCGCCAGCGGTGGCAGCAGGATGGAAACGATCAGTGCAACCAGTTTATTGTCCATTTTATTGGTGTCCTTCGGTCTTTCAAAAAGCGGGGCTTGGTCGTTACTGCAGTGACGCCCCGTCCTATCCTAATTCATTAGTGCCTGTTTGCGGTAGTCCGCAGGGGGCATACCATACCAACGCCTGAACGCCCGGCGGAAATTGGCACTGTCATGGTAACCGAGTAAAAGGGCCACGGACTCGATACTCAGGCCGGGTTCCCCAAGGTGGCGAACTGCCAGTTCAGATAGCAGTTGCTCGGTGACTTCCCGGTAGCCGGTGCCCTCTTTATTCAACCGCCTCGCCAATGTGCGCTTGGATACGTAAAGGGATTTCGCCACATCCGCTTCAGTGACACTACCCAATGGCTGCGCCAGCAGGAAACGTCGCACCCTGTTGGTCATGGCCGTGGCTGCGATCGGGGTTTCCTCCAGCATTTGGGCACACAGCCTGCGAGCGATGGCGTAGGATGCTGCGTCCCCTGAAGGATTGCTCTCACCGGCCAGCGAGCGGGGAATCAGCAGGCAGTCTTCCGGCTGCTCAAATTTGATCATTGACTGGAGGTATTGCCCATACGCCCGGTAATAGGCCGGTCGTGGGAAGTGAAAACAGAACAGGGCTTCGGTGAGTGTGCGGCCCAGAAATGCCTCCACCAGTGATTGCAGGGCCATGGCAAAGCACTCAGTCAACATACGGGTCTCGCTGGAGTCCTGCTGCAAGGTGATCCGTAACTCGCATCTGAGCCACGATCCATCTTCATTGATGTCCAGCTGGGCGAAGGGTATGCGCAGTGGCAGGAAGTCCCGCAGGGATTGCAGGGCGGTCAACAGATCAGGGCTCGATAGTGCCAGGTAGCCGATGGGGCCGTGAGATGCAGGCTTGAGTTGCCTGCCGATGCGCAATCCCAGCTCTGGTGCCCCGGCGATGGTACGCGCGTTGCGCAGCACCTGGACCTGTTGCCTGCCGGTCAGCCGGCTCTCATCCCCGGCCAGCAGTACGTCCACCGGCAAGTCAGTGCCAGCGAGCAGGCGTGGCAGGTCCCGTTCCTGGAGACCCAGTTCACGGGCAATAATGCGGGAGTAACTGCTGGGGATAAAGTCATGGTCACGATGCGCGCTCATTGGCACATTGTCATTAAATGACCCTTTTTAGTCAATAAATGACCTCCCATTGCTATTGGCCTGCACTAAACTGGATGGCGTGCAAAAAAAGGAACCCGCCATGCCCAGAATTACCCTGGTCGAGTTCAATGGAACCGGCCACACCATCGATGCCGAATCCGGCAAGACCCTGATGCTCAACGCAATTGAAAACGGTATCCCCGGTATCGACGCCGACTGTGGCGGCGCCTGTGCCTGCGGGACCTGCCATGTATTCCTGGACCCCCAGTGGCTGGCAGCCGCTGGCGAGTCCAATCCACTGGAGGATGCCATGTTGGCTATGCGTCCGGATCGGGAGGGCCGCTCCCGGCTGAGTTGCCAGATCGAGGTGACCGACGCCATGGAAGGCATGGTCGTCCGGATGCCCGAATACCAGATGTGAATGGAGCAGCGAACCAATGAACCCCATGACACAACTCCCTGATCCGGCTGCCACGCCTCTGGAAGAAATAGATTTCAGCGACCCACGGATGTTTCTTGAGGACAGCTGGTACCCTTATTTCGCGCGCCTGCGCGACGAGGCCCCGGTACATTACCAGGCGGAAAGTCCCTTCGGGCCGTTCTGGTCGGTCACTCGATTTGACGACATCGTCGCCGTGGACACCAATCACCAGGACTTCTCTTCGGAACCGGCGATCGTGATTGGCGACCCCGAGGAAGATATGCCGCTGGATATGTTTATTGCCATGGACCCGCCCAAACACGACTTGCAGCGCAAGGCGGTGCAGTCGGTGGTGGCGCCCAGGAACCTGGCGGAAATGGAATCCCTGATCCGCTCACGCGTTGCCGCAATACTCGACAATCTGCCAGTTGGAGACACCTTCAACTGGGTCGATGAGGTTTCCATCAACCTCACCACCCAGATGCTGGCTACCCTGTTTGATTTTCCTTTCGAGCAACGCTCCAAGTTGACCTACTGGTCGGATATGGCTACCGCCGCGCCGCAAATCTCGGGGGGTGATGCCGACCCCCGGGAGCGTGAAACCGCGCTGCTGGATTGTCTGGCAACATTTACCGGGATCTGGCATGAGCGCGAGGCGAGCGACAGTGCCGGCTTTGACCTGATCACGTTGTTGCAGCGTGATCCGAATACCAGCGAGATGGCAGACAACCCGGTCGAATTTCTCGGTAACCTGCTGTTGCTGATTGTGGGCGGCAACGACACCACCCGCAACTCAGCTACCGGCGGGGTGCTGGCCCTGAACCAGAATCCCGGGGAGTACGACAAGCTGCGCGCGGACCCCGGGCTCATCCCCTCCATGGTGTCGGAAATCATCCGCTGGCAAACACCCCTGGCACACATGCGCCGGCGAGCGACCAGGGACCTGGAGTTTCGTGGTCAGAAAATCCGCGAGGGTGATAAGGTGGTTATGTGGTACATGTCCGGTAATCGCGACGAACGCAGCATCGACAATCCCAACGCGTTTATCATCGACCGCAAAAATCCCCGCCACCACATCTCTTTTGGCTTCGGCGTGCATCGCTGCATGGGTAACCGCCTGGCCGAGATGCAGTTGCGTATCCTGTGGGAGGAAATCATGCGGCGATTCAGCTTAGTCGAGGTGATGGCGGAACCGAAACGGGTGCAGTCCAACTTCGTCCGGGGTTACGAAACCCTGCCGGTCCGAGTGCATCCTCTGTAAATCTTGCAGCCATAAAAAAGCCCCGCTATTGCGGGGCTCCGGCGTTGCAGCGCAACTAGCGTTGCAGTAATTCCAGCTTGTTGGGTTTGCCGGCCCATTCTTCGGCGTCCGGCAGGGCGTCCTTCATCTCGGTAATGCAGGGCCAGACTTCCGCCAGTTCGGCGTTCAGCTCGAGGAAGACCTGCTGGTCTTCCGGCAGTTCGTCCTCGGAGAAGATAGCGTCCACGGGACATTCCGGCTCACAGAGGGCGCAGTCAATGCACTCGTCCGGGTGAATGACCAGAAAGTTTGGGCCCTCGTAAAAACAGTCGACCGGGCAGACTTCCACGCAGTCGGTGTGCTTACAGTTGATACAATCTTCGCCTACAACAAATGTCATGCTCTAAAAACCTCTATCCGTTTTTCTTCACCGTCATCCATGGTCAGGCCCGGATCCAGTGGGTTGTCGTCGCTGAACACCCGCCGGGGCGGGAATGACAGTGATAGGGCCACCCTTCACGGGGACTCCAGACTGGCGGGCGTAAGTTTACCTGCATGCCCCGGGGAAATGAAGTCCCGGCCCGCTACAGTTTACGCTTGAGTTCGTAGAGTGTCTCCAGTGCCTGGCGGGGGCTGAGATCGTCCACGTCCAGTTCTTCGAGCTCGTCGATCACCGGGTGGGATGTCGCGCCGGCAAACAGATCGACCTGGGGGGAGGCTGGCGGCGCGACCTGCCCGGTAAGGCCTCCGCCGGGCTGGCCACGTCCTGCCTCCAGTTCGCCAAGCTTCTCGCCCGCCGCCCGCAGGACAGTGGCGGGAATACCGGCCAGTTTCGCTACCTGCAGGCCGAAGCTGCGATTTGCCGGCCCTTCCTGAATATGGTGCAGGAACACCACGTGGTCCTGGTGCTCGGTGGCATCCAGGTGCACGTTGGCCATGGTCGGGCAGAGTTCGGGCAATGCGGTCAGCTCGAAATAGTGGGTGGCGAACAGGGTGAAGGCTTTAACGTTGCGGGCCAGCTCCACTGCGGCCGCCCAGGCCAGGCTGAGGCCGTCGAAAGTACTGGTGCCGCGGCCCACTTCATCCATCAATACCAGGGAGCGGGGCGTGGCGTTATGCAATATGTTCGCCGTTTCGGTCATTTCGACCATGAAAGTCGAGCGGCCGGACGCGAGGTCGTCGGAGGAGCCTATGCGGGTGAAAATACGGTCCATGGGCGCAAGCCGGGCTGCACTGGCAGGGACATAGCTGCCGATGTGGGCGAGCAGTGCGATCACCGCATTCTGGCGCATGTAGGTCGATTTACCGCCCATGTTGGGGCCGGTGATCAGCAACATGCGGCGAGATTCGTCGAGCAGGGTGTCGTTGGCGATAAAGGGTTCCTCGAGGACCTGTTCTACCACCAGGTGGCGGCCCTGTGCCACCTCGAATACCTGCTCCTGGCAGAATTGCGGACGGCACAGGCTCAGGCTGTCGGCGCGCTCCGCGAGGCAGGACAGCACATCAATCTGGGATACCGCCGCGGCGGTATCCTGCAGTGGTGCCAGTTGTTCGTTGAGCTGTTCCAGCAGTTCATCGTAGAGGGCTTTTTCCCGCGCCAGCGCCCGGCTCTTGCTGGACAGGGCCTTGTCTTCGAACTCCTTGAGCTCGGGGGTGATAAAGCGCTCGGCGTTTTTCAGGGTCTGCCGGCGGATGTATTCGGCAGGTGCCTTGTCTGACTGGGCTCGGCCGATCTCGATGTAATAGCCGTGGACCCGGTTGTAACCGACCTTCAGCGAAGGTATTCCGGTGGCTTCCCGTTCACGTTGCTCGATGTCCAGCAAATAGTCAGCTGCCCCGGTACTGATATTGCGTAACTGGTCCAGTTCTTCATCGTAGCCGTCGGCGATCACCCCGCCGTCACGAATCACCACCGGCGGGTTGTCGATGATCGCCCGCTGCAGCAGGTCTACCAGGTCCGGGTAGTCTCCGGCCTGGTGTGACAGGCTTGCCAGCAGAGGAGCGCTGCAATGGCCCAGTTCCGACCGTAACCGGGGTAATGCGGCCAGCGAGCTCAGCAGGCGGGTGAGGTCTCTGGGGCGGGCGCTGCGCAGGGCCACCCGGGTGAGGATGCGCTCCATGTCACCGATGGGCTTGAGGGCTTCGCGCACAGTTTCATAGTGATAGTTGCCGCAGAGTGCGGCGATCGCGTCCTGGCGCCTTTCAAGGGTGGCTATGTCGGTGAGCGGGCGGTGCAGCCAGCGCCGCAACAGGCGGCTGCCCATGGCGGTAATGCCCTTGTCCAGGACGGAATACAGGGTGTTGCGGTCGCCGCCGGCCATGTTGATGTCGATTTCCAGGTTGCGGCGGGTGGCCGCATCGAGGATGACGCTGGCCTCGCGGCTCTCGTGGCTCATACTGCGGATGTGGGGCAGGTTGGAGCGCTGGGTATCCTTGACGTATTGCAACAGGCAGCCGGCCGCGCCGATGGCGAGATCGAGGCCATCGCAACCGAAGCCCTGCAGGTCATGGGTCTGGAACTGGGCGTTGAGGGCGCGACGGGCGCTGTCGACATCGAATTCCCACTCCGGCTGCGGGCGGGCACCGCTGCGGGTGGTAATGGCGGTATGGCCAATGCTGTCGCAATAGAGGGTCTCGGCGGGAGCCAGGCGTTGCAGTTCGCCGGTAAGCGCCTCGTCGCCATTCACTTCCAGCACGCGGAAACGGCCGCTGGCCAGGTCCAGGTAGGCCAGGCCGTAGTCGTCACCGCGCTGTGCCACCGCCAGCAGCAGGTTGTCCACCCGCTCTTCCAGTAGCGCCTCGTCTGAGAGTGTTCCGGGGGTGACCACCCGCACCACCTTGCGTTCGACCGGCCCCTTGCTGGTGGCGGGATCGCCGATCTGTTCGGCGATGGCCACGGAAACACCGGCTTTCACCAGCCGCGCCAGATATCCCTCGGCGGCATGGTAGGGCACGCCGCACATGGGGATGGGGTCGCCATTGGACTTACCCCGGGCGGTGAGAGTGATGTCGAGCAGTTCCGCCGCCTGTTTGGCGTCGTCGTAGAACAGCTCATAGAAGTCGCCCATGCGGTAAAACACCAGGTCGTTGGGGTGTTCCGCCTTGATGGCCAGGTATTGAACCATCATGGGGGTGTGGCCGGATTGCTTGTTGGAGCTGGTTGTGTTGCTCAAAATCTGTACTGTCGGCAGGTGTGCGGGTTGGCGCTAACAGTAACAGTTTTCCGGGTGGCGATGTAGGGTTTACCGCCGCCTGACCTCGAGGCTGGCAGGGCGGTTGTCGCCGTAACGCTCGCCGTCGTTGAGTCTTCGCTTGCGAGACTGACCCGCAACAGGGGATGGCGGGTTGCCCACTGGACAACCCGCGGGGCAGGACCTGATCAGCCTTCGAATGCCTTGCGTGCCTCGGTCACCCCGGGAGCATCAGCGCCCTTGATGTAGGCCAGCATGGTGTCGGCATCGGACACTTCGAAGGGGTCGATCGGGCAGTTGTCGCCGAAATCAGGCTCGATGAACATCTTTTCGATCTTGCCGTCGTCTACCAGCATGGAATAGCGCCAGGAACGCATGCCGAAACCCAGGTTGGACTTGTCGACCAACATGCCCATCTTGCGGGTAAACTCGCCGTTACCGTCGGGCAGCAGGAAGACGTTTTTGTTACCGACCTCCTTGCCCCACTTGAACATGACGAAGGCGTCGTTGACCGAGACACAAATAATTGCGTCTACGCCGTTGGCCTTGAACTCGTCATAGAGTTCCTCGTAGCGCGGCAAATGGTTGGAGGAACAGGTCGGGGTGAAAGCGCCGGGCAGGGAGAACACAACAACTTTCTTGCCCGCGAACAGGTCTTCAGTGCTTGTGTCCTGCCAGCGGTAGGGGTTGGGGCCCTCTACTGACTCGTCGCGAACGCGGGTTTTGAATACAACAGTGGGCACTCTTTCGATCGACATGATGATCTCCTTTGATCTGTGGTCTACGTGAATAAAGATAATTTATTGATCATTGGTAATCCAATTGTATATTGCTATGGAAGGAGGTGGTTTTACCTATCATCGGAGCTGCTACTATGGGCGCCCCAAGGCATAGAGCCTCTGTTTTCAGGTTACCGCAGTGTATTTAATTTCTGGCTTACGGGCATGTGATGGTTGATGTCAGCCCCCTGGACATGATCAGCGATTCGCCCTGGTTTGTCGGCCTGCCCGAGTCGCTCATCCAGCAACTGGCCCAGTCTGCCAGCATTCGCCCCTTCAACCGGGGAGCCTATCTTTTCACCGAGGGAGAAATCGATACGGATGTCTACTGCGTGGTGACGGGCCGCATTCGAATTGCCATTTCCAGCGCGGGTGGACACCACTTTGCCATCACCGATCTTACCCACGGCGCCTGGTTTGGTGAGCAGGGACTGGTGAGCGACACGGGGCGCGCCGCCAGTGCCGAAGCGCTGGTAACTTCCCATGTACTGGTATTGCCGAAACTCGCCATGATGGACGCGGCCGAGCAATGGCCTGGATTGTACCGCAACCTGCTGCGCCATCACGTGGATCGCTCCCGCGAACTCTACAGCCTGCTGGGCGATGTTCTGTTCTATCCGCTGCGGGCCCGGGTGGCGAGCCGGCTGCTGCAGATGCTGGCGGACCACGGGGTTCACAATGACGGGGAGGTCCTGCTGGAAATGAAACTGACCCAGAATGATTTTGCCCGGCTCGCCCTGGGCTCCCGGCAGCGTGTGAACAAGATCTTCAGGGACTGGACTGAGCGCGGTATTGTCGAGAGCAACGGGGACAGCATCACCGTCAAGGATATTGAGGCATTGCAAGCCGAAGTGTCGCACGACTAACCAGATTTGGGGTCAGGGTAAAAACTTCCGGGCAGCCAATTGTACAATTCCTCTGTTAACCCGGGAGGAAGTTTTTACCCTGACCCCAAATCTGCCAAAGTCGACAAACGTGAGCCGACAGGCACCTTGGCTGCACAATGCCGCCGCCGATGTTTATACTCCCTGAACTTCCCTGCCGAGAGTGAACAATGAGCAAGCTGAACGACGATCCACGAATTGACCCACGTATCAAAGCATTGATGGGTTCCATGCCTCCAGCGGCGACCAAAGACGTAGCGTCGCGGGAACAGCTGATACAGGACGCCCGTCGACCGGAGAGTATTGAGCGGCTGGAACAGATGAAGGCGATGTTCGAAATGGTGGACAACGAACAGGTGGCGCCCTCGGACGGCCTGTTGATTTCCGACCACCAGTTCGTCTCGCAACCGGACGGCAATACCATCAAGGTGCAGTTCATCCGCCCGGAAAGCACCGAGCCCTTACCCTGCGTGTACTACATTCATGGCGGTGGTATGCAGTCCATGTCCTGTTACTACGGCATTTACAGGGCCTGGGGAAAGATTATCGCCGCCCAGGGTGTCGCCGTGGCCATGGTGGATTTCCGCAATTGCGTCAATCCGTCTTCTGCGCCGGAGGTTGCCCCCTTTCCAGCAGGTCTCAACGACTGTGTGTCCGGCGTTCGTTGGCTGGTTGAACAGGCAGTGGCGCTCGGTATTGATCGCAGTCACATTATCGTGGCGGGGGAGAGCGGTGGCGGCAACCTGACCCTGGCGACGGGTCTCAAGCTCAAACAGGAGAACGATCTGGGTTTGATTCGCGGGTTGTATGCCCTGTGTCCCTACATTGCCGGCAAATGGCCGCAGGAGCGGTTTCCTTCCTCCATTGAGAACAACGGCCTGCTGTTGGACCTGCACAGTAATTACGGCGCCATGGCCTATGGCATAGACGCCTTCAATGAGGGCAACCCGCTGGCATGGCCATCATTTGCCGCCGAAGAGGACGTGAAAGGTCTGCCGCCAACGGTGATCAGTGTCAATGAATGTGACCCGCTGCGAGATGAGGGAATCGAGTTTTACCGGCTTCTGCTGAGGGCCGGTGTTGCCGCCCGGTGCCGGCAGGTCATGGGCACCATACACGGCACCGAAATTTTCGCGATTGCCTGTCCTGACATCAGTCGGGAGACCGCTGCCAGTATCGCCCAATTCTGTCGCGAGGCCTGAGGCATATATTTGGGGTCAGAGTAAAAACTTCTCCAACGCCGACGCATCGACTTAATCTGCTCTTATGGAAAGTTTTTACTCTGACCCCAAATCTCCGAGCCAGATGGGCGAAGCCTAGTGTTCCGCCAGTTTTTTGGCCACCCAGTACCAGACGGCGGGGTTGACGTTCAGCCCGATGTGACTGCCGAGCACTTCGATGTTGTGGACATGGCTGTGATGTCCGCTTTGCCGTGAACTGCGCCAGTTGACGATGCCATCGCCCCGGGTGTAAATCGCGGTGGTCGGCACCGGCGGTGGGTCGGGGTTCAACTGGCCGCGGGGATTGTCTGGGTTCAGCCGGGCATACAGGCGTGAGGCGTGCGACGCATCGTGGTGACCCTGGCCGAAAGGACTGCCCAGGGTAATGACCTGGCGGATTCCCCGCGGCGTCGCCCGGGCAATTTCGCGGGCGTAAATGCCTCCCAGTGAGTGTCCCACCAGCGAAACCTTGCCGCCCCCGGTCTTGGACAGGCTATCCAGGGTGGCGATCAGTTGATCGTGCTCAAAGCTGCCCACCCCCAGGTTGCGGCCCTGCCGCCAGCCGATCGCCCGATAACCCAAATCCCGCAGAAATCGTATCAGGGGGCCATTCCCCAGGTCATCACCGAGGAAGCCGGGCAGCACCATGACCGCGTGTTGTTCCCCGGCGCGGGGCAGTCGACGCAGCAGGGGCTTGCTAAATTGCAATGCCGCCGCGTCCACCAAAGCGCGCGGTGCATCGGAAAGAGCCAGTACCAGGGAAGGCGGTTTCATCAGCTTAACCTCGCTGCTTGTGCGCGGATCCTGTTATCAGGGCACGGCCAGACATCGGCAGTTGCCAGAGTAACGCTTATATTATGCGCGGATCACCCTGTGCCGGGTGTCACCTTGGTGACAGCGGTGCCGGTTCCCTGTTGTTAGTATCTGGGCTCGCAATTTTGCCCGACCGATAATTCAACTCCAATAAGGAATCACGTATGGCGATTAAAATCGTACCCAAAGATGAACTGGTCAATGCCGTGGGCACCCGCTTCGAGCCGGGTGCATGGATTGATATCACCCAGGATCGCATCAACACCTTTGCTGACTGTACCGAGGACCACCAGTTCATCCACGTCGATGAAGAGGCGGCAAAGAACACGCCGTTCGGCGGTACGATTGCCCACGGGTTCCTGACCCTGTCTCTGCTGTCCAGGATGGTGGAGGGGAACGGGGTTATGCCCGACAACGTGGTTATGGGCCTTAATTACGGCTTCGACAAGGTGCGCTTTCTGGCCCCGGTGCGCGCCGGCAAGCGGGTGCGCAGCCACGTGGAGGTGCTTGATGTCACCCGCAAGGACGACAATCGTTTCCTGATCAAGCAGGGTATCTCGGTAGAAATTGAGGGTGAGGAAACCCCCGCGTTGGTGGCCGAGTGGCTGTCCATGGTTATTACTGCTTAACGAAATTATAAGGGAGAAGAGAACATGTCTATTCGCTATGACGGCAAAGTTGCCATTGTTACCGGTTCTGGCCAGGGTCTGGGCCGCAGCCACGCCATTGAACTTGCCAGGCGTGGCGCCAAAGTCGTGGTCAATGACCTCGGCGGCAGTGTCGATGGCTCTGGTGCCGGCTCCGAGGCCGCCCAGTCGGTCGTTGCCGAGATCGAAGCGCTGGGCGGGGAAGCCATCGCCAATGGTGCCAATGTCGCCCGCTACGACGAAGTCGAGGCTATGGTCAAACAGGCCATGGACCAGTGGGGCAGGATAGATATCCTGGTGAACAACGCCGGCATACTGCGCGACAAGAGCTTCGCCAAGGCTGAACTCGACGATTTCAAACTGGTGATGGATGTGCACCTGATGGGTACCGTGAACTGCACCAAGGCCTGCTGGGACGTGATGAGGGACCAGGGCTATGGCCGTATTGTGGTCACCACATCGTCATCGGGCCTCTACGGAAACTTCGGCCAGACCAACTATGGCAGTGCCAAGATGGCGGTTATCGGTCTGATGAATACCCTGGTGCAGGAAGGAGGCAAATACGATATCCGGGTGAATGCCCTGGCTCCCACGGCTGGGACCCGAATGACCGAAGGCCTGATCCCGGAAGAGGCTTTCGCCCTGTTGACCCCGGAAACCGTTACCCCGGCCGTGTTGTACATGGTCAGTGAAGACGCGCCCAACAAGACCATCATCTGCGCCGGTGCCGGCGCTTATTCCGTTGCCAGAATTGTGGAAACCGATGGCGTGTGGCTCAGGCCGGAGGAGCAGACTCCCGAGGGTATTGCCGCACACTGGGACGAGATCACCTCTGCAGAGGGAGAGCGCCAGCCGGAAGCGGGCTTTGAGCAAACCGTTAAATTCACCGGCAAGGCTATGGAAGGTCTGGGCCTGGTCGACAAATAGGAGCAATCACAATGAAAGAAGCAGTTATCGTTTCAACCGCACGTACCCCCATCGGCAAGGCTTACCGCGGTGGCTTTAATAACCTCGGTGGAGCAACCCTGGGGGCGGCTTCCGTCGCCGAAGCGGTCAAACGCGCCGGCATCGAGCCGGGTGAAGTGGAAGACGTGATCATGGGATCCGCCCTGCAGCAGGGCGCGACGGGATCCAATATCGCCAGGCAGATCGCGCTGCGCGCTGGCCTGCCGGTGACCACCTCCGGTATGACGATTGATCGCCAGTGTTCCTCCGGGCTGATGGCCGTGGCGACAGCGGCCAAGCAGGTGATGTATGACGGCATGGATATTGTGGTCGGCGGTGGACTGGAATCCATCTCGCTGGTGCAGAACGAGCACATGAATATCTACCGCATGGTCGACGAAGAACTCATCGCCATGCATCCCCAGATTCATATGCCCATGCTGCAAACCGCGGAAACCGTCGCCCAGCGCTACAACATTTCCCGCGATGCCATGGACGAGTACGGGTTGCAGTCACAGCAACGTACCGCGGCGGCCTACGAGGCTGGCAAGTACGACGACGAACTGGTTCCGGTTACCTGCAAACGCACCGTCTGGGACAAGGAAACCGGCGAGGCCTCGGAAGTGGAAGCCACAGTATCTGCCGATGAGGGTCTGCGGGCGACCACAGCAGAGGGGCTTGCCAGCCTGAAGACCGTGGTAGAGGGCGGCACCATTACCGCCGGCAACGCCTCCCAGTTATCTGACGGCTCCTCCGCCCAGGTGGTGATGGATGCCAAACTGGCCGAGCAGCGAGGGCTGGAACCGTTGGGTATTTACCGCGGCATTGCCGTCGCCGGACTGGAACCGGATGAAATGGGCATCGGCCCTGTTTACGCGATCCCCAAACTCCTCAAACAACACGGACTCAGCATGGAAGACATCGGTCTGTGGGAGCTGAACGAGGCCTTTGCGGTACAGGTGATTTACTGTCGCGACCAGCTGGGCATAGACAATGACAAGCTCAACGTCAACGGTGGTGCTATCTCCATCGGCCATCCCTATGGCATGAGCGGCTCAAGGATGATTGGCCATGCGCTGATCGAAGGCAAGCGTCGCGGGGTGAAGTACGTGGTCATCACCATGTGTGTCGGCGGCGGTATGGGCGCCGCGGGCCTGTTTGAAGTCGCCTGATCGAGGAGCAAGAGCATGAAAGCAGTAGTTTGTAAGGAACACGGCCTGCCGGAAAAACTGGCACTGGTGACGGATTGGCCGGAGCCGGAAATGGGTGACAATGACGTGCTCATCGATGTGCATGCCGCGGGCCTGAATTTTCCGGATGTGCTGATGATCCAGGGCAAATACCAGACCCAGCCTGATATGCCCTTCGTCCCCGGTGGCGAGTCCGCCGGCGTGGTCAGCGCAGTGGGTGACAAGGTCACTCGCTTCAAACCCGGCGACAAGGTGGTTTCCATGGGTGGAGCGGGCGCATTCAGTGAACGCCTGGTTGCCAACGAGTTTGGTTGTTTCCCGATGCCCGAAGGCCTGACGTTCGAACAGGCCGCCGGCGTCAGTATTACCTATTTCACGTCGTATTATGCGCTGAAGCAACGGGCCAATATCCAGCCCGGGGAAACCCTGCTGGTACTGGGCGCCGCCGGTGGCGTGGGTGTCACCGCGATCGAACTGGGCAAGCTCATGGGTGCGAAAGTGATTGCAGCGGCCAGTTCCGCTGAGAAACTGGCCCTGTGCAAGCAGCTGGGGGCGGATGAGCTGATCAACTATTCTGAAGAGTCGCTCAAGGACCGGGTCAAGGAAATGACCGGCGGCAGGGGCGTGGACGTGGTTTACGATCCGGTTGGCGGGGACTATGCAGAACCGGCGGTGCGCAGCATGGCCTGGAAAGGCCGTTACCTGGTGATCGGTTTTGCCAGCGGCCCCATTCCCTCGATCCCGCTGAACCTGGCCCTGCTCAAGGGCTGCTCCCTGGTGGGAGTATTCTGGGGGCGCTTCACCGGCGAGGAGCCGGAAGAAAACCTGAACAATATCCACGAGCTGTGGGAGCTGTTCTCAGCGGGGAAACTCAATCCGGTGGTGACCGATGTGTTTCCGTTGGAGCAGTACGAGGATGCTTTCAACTGCCTCATAGATCGCAAGGCCCGTGGCAAGGTGATTCTCACTACCCAGTAGGACGCAGGCCTCCTGTCGCCTGCGTGACAGGTGCGGTGTGTTGTGCGCTGATACCATCAAATGATTCAGAAAGCTGATTGATAACAGGAGCTAGTTAAGCCATGCCTGCACCGCTTTTAGATCGCCGAGATCTTGAGTTCATGCTGTACGAGGTTTTCGACGTGGAGTCGCAGCTGACCCGGGAACGTTATAGCGACCACAACCGTGAAACCATTGATGCGGCCATTGATGTGGCCCAGGCCATTGCCGAGAAGTACTTCCTGCCGATTCGGCGGAAGGTGGATACCCATCAACCGGAATTTGATGGCGAGAAAGTGCAGATGATCCCCGAGATCAAGGTTGCGCTCGATGCGGTGATTGAGGCGGGACTGGCTTCTCCTGGCGCCGACTACGAGGTTGGCGGCATGCAACTGCCCGCATTGGCCAGCGCCGTAACCGGGGCATACCTCAATGCTGCGGCCAGTACGACCATGGGCTATATCGGCTTGACCAACGCCAATGCCAACCTGATCGACGCCCACGGGACCGAGGAGCAAAAGGCCAAGTGGGTAGTGCCGCAACGCAGTGGACGCTTTGCCGGGACCATGGCAATGAGCGAACCCGGCGCAGGTTCCAGCCTCTCGGACCTCACCACTACCGCTATTCCCCAGGACGATGGCAGCTACCGTATTACTGGCAACAAGATCTGGATTTCCGGTGGCGATCACGAACTCAACGAGAATATCGTTCACCTGGTGCTGGCGCGGGTCAAGGGTGCTCCCAAGGGGGTCAAAGGCATTTCCCTGTTCATCGTTCCCAAGTTCCTGGTCAACGACGATGGCAGTCTCGGTGAACGCAACGACGTGACACTGGCCGGCTTGTTCCACAAGATGGGCGGTCGCGGGCAGACGTCCACAGCGCTGAATTTCGGTGAGAAGGGCGGCGCGGTCGGCTACCTGGTGGGCGAGGAAAACCGCGGCCTGATGTATATGTTCCATATGATGAACGCAGCGCGGATTATGGTTGGCAGCGGCGCGGCACTGATGGCGCTTGCCGGCTACCAGTACTCACTGGACTACGCAAAGGAACGTCCGCAGGGACGCCTGCCTTCCGCCAAGGATCCGATGTCGCCACCCGTCAATATTATCGAACACGCAGACGTCAAGCGCATGCTGTTGGCCCAGAAAGCCTATGCCGAAGGTGCCTACGCCCTGTGTTTGTTGGGCACCCGGTTGGCCGATGACGAGCGCACTGCACCCACAGAAGAAGAGCGGGCGCAGGCGCACGAACTGCTGGATTTCCTGACCCCGATCATCAAGACCTGGCCGTCGGAATACGGCCCCAGGGCGAATTCCCTGGCGATCCAGGTGCTGGGTGGTTCGGGCTATGTGAACGAGCACCCGGTGGAAATGATGTACCGGGACAATCGCTTGAACCCGATTCACGAGGGCACCACCGGTATACAGTCACTGGACCTGCTGGCCCGGAAGGTGCCGCAGAACAACCTGGCGGGTTATACAGCCTGCCTGCTCGCCATTGGCACGGCGATCGAGGATGCCAGGGCTTATCCGGAACTGGACGACTACGCCGGGCAACTGGCGGCTTCGGTCGCAACGCTCAAACAGGTTACCGAGTTCCTGCTCAGCGCCATGGTGGAAAAGGATATCGACCTGGTACTGGCCAACTCGGTGAAATACCTGGACCTGTTCGGCCACGTGGTCATCGCCTGGATGTGGCTGAAGCAGGCGACCGTTGCGGCGGCGGCACTGGCCGGCGAACCGCACGAGGCCGATGCCAGTTTCTATCGCGGCAAGATACAGGCCATGCGCTATTTCTTCCGCTACGAGCTGCCGGAAACCGAGGTGTGGGCAGCACTGCTGCTGCAGCTGGACGACACCTGCAAGAACATGGAGAACGACTGGTTCTGACATCGACTGTGGCGGCCCTGCCGCTGGCAAGTACACCTGCCGGCTGGCGGAACCGGAGCAGATCGCCCATCTGCGGGTGCGTCATTTTGACGGTGCCGACAGTTGGGCGTACCTGGACTAGGGATATTGCCGCAGAATCAGGGTGTCGCCACGCTGGGTGAAATCGATGTGTTTCAGGAACGACATACCCAGCAGGATTTCATCCATCAGCAGCCCTGGGGCGATGCCCGCCTGCACATTGCGCAGCTCAATGTCGCCTACCGCCACGCTGTCCAGCACTGCAGCGTAGCTGGTAGAAACACCGTTGGCGGTCTGGGTGCGGTAGGGGCGTCCCCGGGACAGTTGCAGCCGCCGGGCCACCGCCTCGGGAATGGCCACGCCGGTTGCGCCGGTATCCAGCATAAACGTCACCGGTTTGCCATTAATGCTCCCTGCGGTGACATAATGGCCAAAGCGATTGCGCTGCAGCACCACTTCGCGCACGCCCTCCGCCAAGTAACGCGTTTCCAACTGCTGGTTGGGGTTGAACTGTTTTTCCAGCACGTCACCGAAGAACATCACGCCAAAGCCGAGTAATACCACCCAGGCCATGATCATCATGCCCAGGCCCATGCGTTTCTGTTCCCTGATTGGCTCCGGTGTCGTCACGTTCAGGCCATAGCGGTCAGTCGAGGTCGCTGGCGGCGTGGCGCTCGGGCACACGCAGTTCCTCCGGTCCCCAGACCCGGTTAACCCGCTCACCGCGCTGCACGGCAGGGCGGGCGGCAATGTTCTCCGCCCAGGCCCTGACATGCGTGTAGCTGTCGACCTGCAGGAATTCCTGGGCGTCATAAATTTCACCGGTCACCAGCACGCCATACCAGGGGTAGACCGCCATGTCGGCGACACTGTACTCCTCGCCCGCCAGGTAGGGGGCTTCGGCCAGGCGCTGATCGAGCACATCCAGCTGGCGCTTGACCTCCATGGTGTAACGGTTGATGGGATACTCGTATTTTTCAGGGGCGTAGGCGTAGAAATGCCCGAACCCGCCGCCCAGGAAGGGCGTACTGCCCATCTGCCAGAACAGCCAGGACAGGCACTCTGCCCTCGCCTGGGGGTCCGCGGGCAGGAAAGCGTCAAATTTTTCCGCAAGATACATCAGGATGGCGCCGGACTCGAAGACCCGGGTAGGGGGAGTGGTGCTGTGGTCCACCATGGCAGGAATTTTGGAGTTGGGGTTGGCGGCGACAAAACCACTGCTGAACTGGTCACCCTCGGTAATGTTTACCAGCCATGCATCGTATTCTGCCTCGTGCTTGCCCAGCGCCAGCAATTCCTCCAGCATGACCGTGACCTTGACCCCGTTGGGCGTCGCCAGGGAATATAACTGGAGCGGGTGTTGCCCTACCGGCAAGGCCTTGTCGTGAGTCGCGCCGGCGACGGGGCGGTTGATATGGGCGAAGCGGCCGCCGTTCTCGGCATCCCAGGTCCAGACCCGCGGTGGGGAGTAGCTGCTGCCATTACTGCTCATACGTTGTCTATGTCCTCAAAGGTGTCAATGTGTCTGGGTGCATAGTTCCCGGGCCGTCCCTCCATTCCCGCCATGACGGATTCCATCTGGTTGGCTTTGGCAATGATACGTGCCTGCAGCTTTTCCTCGACCCGGAGACCCTCGATATCGCTCCCGTGCCAGGTATTGTCCAGCAAATACTTGCCGCAGGTGATGGCGTCCGGGCTGCGACCGGCGATATCGGATGCCAGGTTGAGGGCGGCGGCAACCGGATCCTCATCCAGTCGCGTCACCAGCCCCAGGCTGGCTGCCTCGGTACCCTCTACGACCCGGCCAGTGAAGGTGAGTTCCTTGGCAACATCCAGTCGCACCAGGTCACGCAGGGTTTGCGAAGCGGACATGTCGGGAATCAGCCCCCACTTGATTTCCATAACCGAGAGCTTGCTGCTTGGCTGGGCGATGCGGATGTCGGCTGCCATGGCGATCTGGAAACCGCCTCCGTAAGCCACTCCGTGCAGGGCGCAGATGACCGGCACCGGCACGGACTTCCACACGTAGGCGGGCGACTGGTAGTAGTTGGGCCAGAAGCCGCCTTTACCGGGGCCGAAGAAATCACCGTCGACGTCAAAGCCGGCAAAGTTCTCCAGATCAAGGCCGGCGCAGAAACCGCGCCCCTCACCCGACAGTACGACCGCGCGCACATCCTTGTTGCGGGACATCTCCTGCCCGGCTGCCGTGATGGCATCGAACATCGGCCAGTTGAGGGCGTTCATTTTTTCCGGACGGTTGAGCCGGACGTGGGCGACGTGGTCGTTGATATCGATAGTGACCAGTTCAGACATGGATGTTCCCCGCAGGTGGTGATAGCAAAGACATTGAGTATACAGCTTCGGCAGCAGTGTGTTCAGTGCTTACTCGGCGAATCTGTCCGCCAGAAAATTCACGAACAGGCGAACCTTGGCCGACAGGTGGCGGTTGTGTGGATATACCGCCCAGACGCCGGTGTCGGTCGGGTTGTTCCCCTCCAGCACCGGGATCAGTTTTCCCGCCCGGAGGTCCTCCGCCAGGTAGAAACTCGGCAATTGCACCAGCCCCAGCCCCGTCCGGGCGGCGTGGAGCAGCGCACGACCATTGTTTGAGCGCCAGTTGCCGCTCACCCGCAGGTCCTGGTGGCGGCCGTTTTCCTGAAAGCGCCAGGTGTCGAGGGTGCCCAGCAGGCAGTTATGGTTGGTGAGCGCGTGAATGGTGCCGGGGGTGCCATTGCGCCTGAGGTAATCCGGCGCTGCACAGGTAAGCAGTTTGCGGCTGCTGATCCTGCGGGCGATCAACGAGGAGTCCTTCAGCGTGCCGGCGCGAATGGCGAGGTCATACCCCTCCGAGATCAGGTCTCGCAGTCGGTTGCTGAAGTGAAGCTCCACCGACAGGTCGCCGTGTTGGGACATGAAATCCAGCGCCGCCGGGGCGACAAAGTCCTCGCCAAAAGCCCCGGCGACAGTCACCCGCAGAATACCGCGGGGTCGCGCTTGCAGATCCAGTACCGCCTGCTCGGCCTCTTCCAGGTTGTCGAGGATTTGCCGGCATTGCAGGTAAAACGCCCGGCCGGCATCGGTGGTGGATACCTTGCGGGTGGTGCGAAGCAACAGCTGTGCGTCAAGGCGATTTTCCAGCGCGTTGATCTGCCGGCTGACGTGTGAGCGCGACACCCCGAGATCCTCTGCCGCCCGGGTGAAGCTGCCCAGCCGTACGACGCGTTCAAAGGCTTCTATACTTTCCCAGCGGTGGGTTGCCATAAGGTCTTCCTTATTGTTGCTGTTGTGCAACAGTGAGGTGCAAGTCTGGGGGTTTATCCTGCCTATGGTAGCTAATTACACTGGCGTTTTGAAACATTGACCGGTAAGGCGGGGGAGATCCTGATGAAAACACGTGCTGCTGTGGCCTTTGAGGCGGGCAAACCACTAGAAATATGTGATGTCGACCTGGAGGGTCCCCGGGCGGGCGAGGTCCTGGTGGAAATCAAGGCAACCGGCGTCTGTCACACCGATGCCTTCACCCTGTCCGGTGACGATCCGGAAGGTGCATTTCCTGCCATCCTCGGTCACGAGGGCGCCGGCGTGGTGGTGGACGTGGGACCCGGCGTGTCGTCCCTGAAGCCCGGCGACCATGTCATTCCGCTCTACACGCCGGAATGCCGTGAGTGCGACTTCTGCCTGCACCCGAAGACCAACCTCTGCCAGTCCATTCGTGAAACCCAGGGCCGGGGGGTCATGCCGGACGGCAGCAGTCGCTTTTCCCTGGACGGGAAGCCGATTCTCCATTACATGGGCTGCTCCACCTTTGCCAATCACACGGTGATGCCGGAGATCGCCCTTGCCAGGGTGCGCGAGGACGCGCCCTTCGACAAGATCTGCTACATCGGCTGTGGCGTAACCACGGGCATTGGCGCAGTGGCCTTCACCATGAAAGTGGAACCGGGATCAACGGTCGCCGTCTGGGGACTTGGCGGTATTGGCCTGAACGTGATCCAGGGAGCAAAGATGGTGGGCGCCTCGCGCATTATCGGTGTCGATATCAACCCGGATAAAGTGGCGCTGGCGAAAAAGTTCGGCATGACCGACTTCGTCAATCCGAAGGAAGTGGACGACGTGGTCGGTCACCTGGTGGAGATCACCGGCGGCGGGCTGGACTATACCTTTGAGTGTATCGGCAACGTGAACACCATGCGCCAGGCCCTGGAAGCCTGTCACAAGGGCTGGGGAGAGAGCTGCATTATCGGCGTTGCCGGTGCCGGCCAGGAAATCTCCACCCGGCCGTTCCAGCTGGTCACCGGGCGCAGCTGGAAAGGCACGGCATTCGGTGGCGCCCGCGGCCGCACCGATGTCCCCAAAATTGTCGACTGGTACATGGATGGGCGTATCAACATCGATGACCTGATTACCCACACCATGCCGCTTGATGACATCAACAAGGCCTTCGACCTGATGCACGCGGGGGAAAGTATCCGCTCCGTGGTGTTGTACTGAGGCGCTTGGCAATGGAAAAAATCGCTGAAAACCGCTGCTTCGGCGGCCGTCAACTGCGCTACCAGCACCGGTCGGCCGTGTTGGACTGCGACATGACGTTCTCCGTCTACCTGCCGCCACAGGCGGCGCAGGGCAAGGTACCTGTGCTCTACTGGCTGTCGGGCCTCACCTGTACGGATGAAAACTTTGTGACCAAGGCCGGCGCCCAGCGCTATGCGGCAGAGCATGGTATTGCCGTGGTGGCACCGGACACCAGTCCACGTGGCGGGGACGTACCGGACGATCCCCAGGGCGCCTGGGATTTCGGTCTTGGAGCGGGCTTTTACGTCAACGCCACCGAGGACCCCTGGGCAAAGCACTATCACATGTATGACTATGTGGTCAGCGAATTGCCGTCGCTGGTGGCCGATGCGTGTCCCGTCGACGCCTCGCGGACGGCGATTTCCGGACATTCCATGGGCGGTCATGGCGCTTTCACTATCGCCCTGAAAAACCCCGGACGATTCCGCTCTGTCTCGGCGTTCTCGCCCATCTGTTCGCCGCTGGCCTGCCCCTGGGGCGAGAAGGCCCTGGGTAATTACCTGGGTGATGACCGGGACGCCTGGGCGGCTCACGACAGCTGCGCATTGATGCGCACCGCCGAGGAAAAACTGCCGGCGCTGGTGGACCAGGGAGATGCCGATAACTTCCTCCAGGAGCAGCTCAAGCCGCAATTGCTGGCGCAGGCGGCAAGCAGTGCGGGCTATCCACTGGAATTGAGAATGCAGCCTGGTTACGACCACAGCTACTTTTTTATCGCCAGTTTTATCGGTGATCACATCGCCTTCCACGCCGCCCACCTCTGAGTTCAGCGGGAGCCTGACGGCTCCGCCATTTTAGGCCATACTCACAGCACCCGACTGGCGGTAAGCGAGGCATCATTGGAAACTGAAAGACTGCTGGCCCAGTTGCTGTGCCAGTACCAGGATACCCCCGGGGGATTGCTCCCCCTGTTGCAGGACATCCAGGAGGACCTGGGCTATATACCCCCGGAGTCGATCCCCGGCATCGCCGAGGTGATGAACCTGTCGGCGGCGGAAGTGCACGGGGTGGTCAGCTTCTATCACGATTTCAGTACCAGGCCGGGTGCGCGGCACTCCCTGCAGGTGTGCGCGGCTGAATCCTGCCAGGCAAGCGGTGGCCTGGAGCTGGAACAGGTGGCCCGGGATGCCCTGGGGGTGAACTTCGGCGAGGTGACAGACGATGGGGCCGTGGAGCTGAAAAAGGTCTACTGTCTTGGCAACTGCGCCTGCTCACCGTCGGTACGGATCGACAACGAAACCTATGCCAGGCTGGATGCCGGCCGATTGAGGGCGCTGATCGCCGGGTTGCGGACCACGGAGGAGAGGGGATGAACACCCGTTACCTGGTGCCCCGAGATACCACGGCAATCGCGGTTGGCGCCAACGGCGTGGCCGACGCAGTGCGCACCGCACTCGCTGCCCGGGGAGACGAAGCCACCCTGGTTCGCAATGGTTCCCGGGGCGCTTTCTGGCTCGAGCCGCTGCTGGAGATCGAGCGGGATGGACAGCGTGTCGGCTTTGGGCCGGTGGACGCCGCTGAGGTACCTGAGATACTGGCGATGGATGTTGCCCGCTGGCCGCGCCATTCCCGTTACCTGGGAAAACTGGAGGAACATCCCTGGTTTGCCGGCCAGACGCGGCTGACATTTGCCCGCGCCGGGTTGGATGACCCCCTGTGCCTGGAGTCTTATCTCGCCCGCCATGGCTTCGACGGCCTGGAGCATGCGCTGCATCTTCCCCCTGAGGATATCGTTGATGAAATCACCCGATCCGGCCTGCGGGGCCGGGGCGGCGCGGCCTTCCCGGCCGGCATCAAGTGGCAAACCGTGCTCGAAGCGCCGGGCAGTGAGAAGTACATTGCCTGCAATGCCGACGAGGGTGACTCGGGAACCTTCGCCGATCGCCTGTTAATGGAAGCCGACCCCTACCAGTTGATCGAGGGGATGATTATTGCCGGTCTCGCAGTGGGAGCGCAGCAGGGCTATATCTACCTGCGCTCGGAGTACCCCCATACCTGGGAGGTGCTGCACACTGCTATTGGCAAGGCGGAGGCCGCCGGTTATCTCGGTGACAACATTGGTGAAACCGACCACTGCTTCCATCTTGAATTGCGCCAGGGAGCCGGTGCCTACATCTGTGGTGAGGAAACTGCCATGCTGGAAAGCCTGGAGGGGCGCCGGGGTGTGGTGCGGGCAAAACCACCACTGCCGGCAATCCAGGGCCTGTTCGGCAAGCCCACGGTAGTCAACAACGTGCTTACCCTGGCTGCGGCCGCCACCGTCATGGCCGATGGTGCCGAGGCCTACGCCGCCCTCGGCCAGGGCCGATCGCGGGGCACGCTGACCCTGCAACTGGCGGGTAATGTACGCCAGGGTGGACTGGTTGAAATACCTTACGGCGTGACACTGCGAGAGGTGCTCGACTGTTATGCGGGAGGCACCCGTTCCGGCAGGCCAATGCGTGCCATCCAGGTCGGTGGACCGCTGGGGGCCTACCTGCATGAATCCCTGTGGGACACCCCGCTGGATTACGAGGCCTTCGCGGCGGCCGGCGGTATGCTGGGCCACGGGGGTGTTGTGGTGTTTGACGATACCGTGGACATGGCTCGGCAGGCCCGTTTCGCCATGGCTTTCTGCGCTGAGGAGTCCTGCGGCAAATGCACACCCTGCAGGCTGGGCTCGGTGCGGGGAACTGAAGTGATAGACAAAATCATCGCCCGCGATTCCGTCGCTGCCAACCTCAGCCTGCTGGAGGATTTGTGTGACACCATGGAAATGGGGTCCCTCTGTGCCATGGGCGGAATGACCCCGCAACCGGTGCGCAGTGCCCTGACATATTTTCCGGAGGATTTCGCCTGAGGCGGGAGAGCGTTATGTTGCATTACTACGAACCCGAACAGGATTACGGCACTCCGCCCGTCGAATCGAGCGAGAGCGTGAGCCTGAGCATCGACGGCGTGACCCTGGCGGTGCCCGCAGGCACCTCGGTTATGCGGGCTGCCGCCCTGGCCGGTATCAAGGTGCCCAGACTCTGCGCCACAGATTCGCTGGAGGCTTTCGGATCCTGCCGCCTCTGCCTGGTGGAAATAGATGGCCGTAAAGGGTATCCCGCCTCCTGCACCACGCCGGTGGAAGACGGTATGGCGGTGCGCACGCAGACACCGGAACTGGCTAAACTGCGTCGCGGGGTCATGGAACTCTATATCTCCGACCATCCACTGGATTGCCTCACCTGTCCCACCAACGGTGATTGCGAGCTACAGGACACCGCCGGTGAGGTTGGCCTGCGGGAAGTGCGCTACGGTTTTGATGGCGCCAACCATCTCGCCGCCGAAAAAGACCAGTCCAATCCCTATTTCACCTTCGATCCCGCCAAGTGCATTGTCTGTTCCCGCTGCGTGCGCGCCTGTGAGGAGACCCAGGGCACCTTTGCCCTGACCATCGAGGGCCGCGGCTTCGATTCCAGAGTCAGTGCCGGTGGTGTCGACTTCCTGGATTCCGAGTGCGTTTCCTGCGGTGCCTGTGTCAGTGCCTGTCCCACCGCTACCCTCACTGAAAACAGTATTATCGAGCAGGGCATTCCGGAGCATTCGGTGATTACCACCTGTGCTTACTGCGGCGTTGGCTGCGGCTTTCGCGCCGAGGTCAAGGGCGAGCAGGTGGTGCGCATGACACCCTGGAAGGCCGGCAAGGCCAACGAAGGGCACGCCTGCGTCAAGGGCCGTTTTGCCTTTGGCTATGCCACCCACCCCGACCGTATTACCGCGCCCATGATCCGGGAACATATCGATGAGCCCTGGCGGCGGGTGAGTTGGGACGAAGCGGTCAATTTCGCCGCGGATAAATTTCGCGCCATTCAGGCGAAGTACGGGCGCAACAGTATCGGCGCCATCAGCTCCAGCCGCTGTACGAACGAGGAAGTGTACCTGGTGCAGAAACTGGTGCGGGCGGGTTTTGGTAATAACAACGTCGATACCTGCGCCCGGGTCTGTCATTCACCCACCGGGTTTGGCCTCAAGACCACCCTCGGGGAGTCGGCTGGCACCCAGGCCTTCGCCTCG
The DNA here is from genome assembly GCF_004354085.1 of Seongchinamella unica. Lineage (GTDB taxonomy): Bacteria > Pseudomonadota > Gammaproteobacteria > Pseudomonadales > Halieaceae > Halioglobus > Halioglobus unicus. Next base: position 377,762 of record NZ_SMSE01000002.1, read on the forward strand.
GTGGAAAAAACCGATGTGGCCATCATCATGGGCGCCAATCCTACCGAGGCGCACCCCGTCTTTGGGTCGCGCCTGAAGCAACGCTTGCGCCAGGGCGCCAGGCTGATTGTTATCGACCCACGCAGGATAGAACTGGTGAACGCGCCGCATATCCGCGCCGATTACCACCTGCCGGTCAACCCCGGGGCCAATGTCGCGGTGCTCAATGCCATGGCGCACGTTATCCTCACCGAGAACCTGCACGACGTTGAATTCATCGAAAGCCGCTGTGAAAAGACTCCGTTCGAAGAGTGGAAAGCCTTTATCGCCGACCCCGCGCAGTCACCGGAGGCGCTGCAGCAGGCGACCGGTGTCGACCCTGTGCTGCTGCGGGAGGCAGCCCGGCTGTATGCCACCGCCGGCAACGGTGCTATTTATTACGGACTGGGGGTGACCGAACACAGCCAGGGTTCCACCGCGGTCATGGGTATAGCCAACCTGGCCATGCTGACGGGCAATCTGGGGCGTGAAGGCGTGGGGGTCAATCCCATGCGCGGTCAGAACAATGTGCAGGGTTCCTGCGATATGGGCTCCTTCCCCCACGAATTACCGGGCTACCGTCATGTCTCTGATGCCGCGACCCGTGCCCTGTTCGAATCCGCCTGGCAGGTGGAACTGGATCCCGAGCCGGGCATGCGCATCCCCAACATGTTCGACGCGGCTGTGGACGGTGAGTTTCGCGGTCTCTACTGCCAGGGCGAGGATGTGGCCCAGTCGGATCCCAATACCCAGCATATCGAAGCTGCCCTCGGCGCGCTGGACTGTCTGGTAGTGCAGGACATTTTTCTCAACGAAACCGCGAAGTTCGCCCACGTATTTTTGCCGGGTGCTTCTTTCCTGGAAAAGGATGGCACGTTCATCAACGCCGAACGGCGTATTTCCCGGGTCCGCAAGGTGATGACACCGCTGGCGGGCAAGGCCGACTGGGAGGCAACCATTGCTTTCGCCAGGGCACTGGGCTGTGCCATGGACTACGGCCATCCGGCGGAAATAATGGATGAGATAGCCAGGCTGACACCCACCTTCGAGGGTGTCAGCTACGCACTGCTGGATGAGTTGGGCAGTATCCAGTGGCCCTGCAATGAACGCGCACCCAGGGGTACGCCGACCATGCACGTGAACGCATTTGTTCGCGGCGAGGGGTATTTCGCGGTGACCGAGTATGTCCCAACCGACGAGCGGGCCAATCGTCGCTTCCCGCTGTTGCTGACCACCGGTCGCATTCTCAGCCAGTACAATGTCGGGGCCCAGACCCGGCGCACTCCCAACAGCACCTGGCATGAACAGGATGTACTGGAAATTCACCATCACGACGCCCAGGAACGCGGCATTAACGACGGCGACTGGGTCGGTATCCAGAGTCGGGTGGGCACCACGGTTCTGCGCGCGAAAATTTCCGACCGGGTCAGGCCGGGGGTGATTTACACCACCTTCCATCACCCGGTATCCGGTGCCAATGTGGTGACCACGGACAGTTCAGACTGGGCCACCAATTGTCCAGAGTACAAGGTCACCGCAGTGCAGGCCACCCGGGTCAGTGAACCATCGGCCTGGCAGGCAAGGCAGCAGCAATTTGATCAGCGCCAGCGCCAGTTGCTTGTCGAGGCCACGATGGATGCCTGAAGCCACCGTCAGCCTGCCGCGCACGGTCTGGCAGCAGGGCAAACTGTCGCGGGACACCGACGCTGTGGTCCAGGAAGCGCCGGTCGCCCTGGTATACAACGGCATCTCGCACGCGGTAATGATGGCGACCCCGGCGAATCTGGCCGACCTGGCCCTGGGGTTCAGCTTGTCAGAGCGCATTCTGCGTGACCCGGGGCAGCTGATCGGCCTGGAAGTCATAGAGCGGGAGCAGGGCCTGGAACTGGTCATGGAGATCACTGCCGAGCCCTTCGCACAATTGAAGCGGCGTCGGCGCAGCCTCACCGGGCGCACCGGCTGTGGCCTCTGCGGGGTGGAATCCCTGGCCCAGGCCATTGCTGCCCCGGAGGTCATCCAGGCGGATATCCGGCTCGAGCCCGGTGCGCTGCAGCGCGCCCTGGACGGATTGGGCGCGGTACAGCAACTACGCTCGCTGACCGGTGGTGTGCACGGTGCCGCCTGGTGCGACAGCCTTGGTGATATACGGCTGATGCGGGAAGATGTGGGCCGCCACAATGCGCTGGACAAGTTGCTTGGCGCCATGGCGCTACAGGACTGCGATAGATCCGGCTTTGTGTTGCTCACCAGTCGCCTGAGTTACGAAATGGTGGCCAAGGCGGCCGCCTGTAACATACCGGTGCTGGCCGCGGTCTCGGCCCCGACGGCGCTGGCGGTAGAACAGGCCAGGCAGGCGGGCATTTCCCTGGTTGGCTTCGTGCAGCCCGGGCGCCAGGTCGTGTACTGTGGCGAGCAGAGAATTTCGGGAACGGCGAATCGATGACAGGGCAGCAGATCGACCATCTTGTGACAATGGCCAACCAGATCGCGCTGAACTTTGGTGAGCAGCGCAATCTAAACGAGGCAGCGCGCAGAACTGCAGAACACCTGCAGAAATTCTGGACCCCTGCCATGCGTCAGCAGTTGGCAGCCTACGCGCAAGCGGGCGGCGACGGACTTTCGCCGGCCGTTTCACTGCTGCTTGAACAGCAGCGCAGCCATGAAAGGAGCATTCACTCATGAACAAGATTCTAAATCCGGTCGTCGTCGCGCTTGCCGCGACGGCCCTGCTTTTGCTGTCATTGACCGCACAAGCGGATAGTCCCCCTCCCCATATCAGGGTGTCGGGCCAGGCTGAGGCCAGCTTGGCGCCGGATATGGCGACCCTGCAGTTGACAGTGATGCGCGAGGCCGCCACCGCCAGAGATGCCCTGGACCAGAATTCCGCAGCCATGGCCGAGGTGGTCGCGGCGATGCGGGCGGCGGGAATCGCCGAGAAAGACCTGCAAACCCGTGATTTTTCGATTCAGCCACGCTATACCTACCCCAAGCCGCGTAACGAACACCCGCCTCAACTGGTCGGCTATACGGTGCGCAACAGCCTGCAGGTGAAAGTGCGCGATCTCGGCAAACTGGGCTCGCTGCTGGACGAGTCTGTCACCCTGGGAGTCAACGAGGGCGGTAGTGTCCAGTTTGGCAACGAAGACCCGTCGGCCGCTCTCGCCGATGCCCGGACCCGCGCAGTGGAGGATGCCATCGCCAAGGCCCGGACCATGGCCGAGGCGGCAGGCGTCAAGTTGGGCAGGGTGCTGGTGCTATCGGACCAGATGCATGTGCCCATGCCGCAGCATTACCGCCTGGAACGGGCCATGGCTGCGGACGCCGTGGCCGGCGCAGTGCCGGTCATGGCGGGAGAAAACAGTTACCGGGTTGTGGTCCAGGTCAGTTACGCTATTGAGCAGTAGCCGCCTGTAACGACGATCTATATCAAGAAACCTGGCGCGTGAGCGGGCCACAATAGGCAGCTATGGGCATAGACATCAACCAGATAGAGTTTTCCGCGCAGGACGTCGACGCGTTTTCCGCGAGTCTGGAGGAAAACCTCAACGCACTTTACCAGTTGCTGGAGCGTCCGGGATTTGGTCAGGGCAGGGGTTCGATCGGCGCCGAACTAGAAATGTACCTGGTAGATGATCGGGGACTGCCCCTATACGCCAACCAGGAAATCCTGCAGGAATCCGGCGATCCTTCGCTGACGCTGGAACTGAACCGCTATAATCTGGAGTTCAATCTGCCGCCGTTCAGCCTGGATCAAAGTCCCTTTGAATCCACAGAGCAGGCCATACTCGAGCGGCTTGACAGGCTCGGCAAAGTCGCCGCCCGGCGCGGCGGCCGGGTGGTGCCCATTGGCATCCTGCCGACACTGCGCGATACCGATTTTGGTGCACACTGTGTCACTGACCGCCGTCGCTACCATGCTCTGGTGCGGCAGCTGATCAAGCGGCGGGGTGACAATTTCAGTATCGATATCGATGGTGCAGAGCCGCTGAAGATGGTGATGAAAGACATCACCCTGGAAGGGGCCAACACCTCTTTCCAGGTGCATTATCGAGTCGCCCCCGATGCCTTTGCGGATACCTTTAACGCGGTTCAGCTGGTTACGCCGCTGGCCCTGGCCCTGGGGGCCAATTCCCCGGGTATTTTCGGGCATAGCCTGTGGGATGAGACCCGCATACCCCTGTTCAAGCAGTCTATCGACACCCGGCATGTTGATCCCTACAGCTGGAATGAACCCGCCCGGGTTAATTTCGGCCAGGGATGGGCGCGCCGTGGTGCCGAGGAATTGTTTCGTGAGGTGGTGCGTATTTACCCGCCCCTGCTGCCGCTGTGCAACCGCAGCACCGCTGCCGAGGAAATGGCCTCGGGGAAGGCTCCCTCATTGGCGGAATTGCGCCTGCACCAGAGTACCGTCTGGTTGTGGAATCGCCCTATTTACGACGATGCCGACAATGGTCATCTACGGATTGAAATGCGCGCCCTGCCAGCGGGGCCGACCCCGGTGGATATGGTGGCCAATGCGGCGTTCCTGATCGGTGCGGCCGAGGGCCTGCGGCCGGTGATCGAGCAACTGCTGCCGGCAATCCCTTTTCGCAACGCTGAATACAACTTCTATCGAGCAGCCCAGTACGGACTCGATGCCCGGCTGGTCTGGCCGGAAATGCACCAGGCCGGCTACCGGGAGCAGCCCATTGTCGACATTATCCTGCGCATGCTTCCGGTTGCCAGGGCAGGACTGGAGTCTATCGGTATAGGGCACAGCGAAATAGAACATTACCTGGGTATCATGGAAGAGCGTCTGCACAAGCGCCAGTCGGGTGCGGTTTGGCAGCGGCAGAAATTGGCGAAGCTGAGACAGCAGATGCCGACCAGGGAGGCGTTACATGCCTTGCTGGAGGACTTTATTGAACACAGTGGGAAAAATGTTCCCGTAGCCCGGTGGTCAGTGTGAGAAGGTTCAAGTTCGTCAGGGATCCCCGGTCGTCCGAACTTGGCAATAATGTGGTCGAGTTTCTGCGCTGGATGGATGGCCCTACCTGTATTCTGTTACAGGGGAAGGACAGCAGTCGCACCCGGGCCATGGTCACCCTGTTACACGGTAATGAGCCCTCGGGAGCTATCGCCCTGCATCGTTACCTGCGAAACGGCTGTCGTCCGGCGGTCAATGTTGTCTGCGTCGTGGCGTCTGTCGGTGCAGCCCTGGAGCCGCCGTTGTTCAGCCATAGAATGTTACCCCGGGCGCGGGACCTCAATCGCTGTTTTCGGCCGCCCTTCGACGACGCCCAGGGCGTGTTGGCAGAAGAGATCCTGGAAATTTTGCGCTTACACGCCCCCGAGGCCGTCGTCGATATGCACAACACCTCCGGCACCGGTCCCGCTTTCGGGGTTTGTACCTTCATGGATCGGCATCACGAGGCGCTGGTCTCCCTGTTTACCCAGCGGCTGATCATCTCCAGTCTCGGCCTGGGGGCGTTGATGGAAATCAGCGAGGAGACCTGCCCAACGGTTACCGTGGAGGTGGGTGGTCGCCTGGACGAGGAGGCCCACGCACTGGCTTACGAGGGTCTCTGTCGCTTCTTTGAGGCCCCGGAAGTGCTGTCCCCCGGCGACACCGACTGGGGCCTGGAGTTACTGCAGGATCCGATCCGTCTGGAGCTCAAGGACAATGTGACCCTGACCTACGCCGACGCGCCCTGCGACAACTACGACATCACCCTCAGGCCGGACATAGAACACCACAATTTTGGCGGCGTCAGTACGGACACTTTGCTCGGCTGGGCCAGGGCCGAGGCTCAGCAACTGTTTACGGCCCAGGATGCCGGTGGTCGCTGCGCGGTGTCGCGTCTCGTGCGTGTCTCCGACGGCAGGCTTTACCCGGCCCAGCCGCTGAAGCTTTTCATGATTACCAACAACGCCGCCATAGCCCACTCGGACTGCCTGTTCTATGCTGTAGCAGACGATGGATCCACCATTTGTGCCTGATCATTTGAGGAGTATCTTATGCGTATTGGCCTGTTTTCCGGGACCCACCCCCAGCTCAACCACGACCTGCAGGCGCTGGCCAGTTTCGCCCGGGAAGCGGAAAGGCGGGGGTTTGACAGTGTCTGGGTACCTAATATTTTCAGTCTCGACGCCATAGGCGCCTGCGCCATTGCCGGCTGGGAGACCGATCATATCGAGTTGGGGACGGCTGTGACCCCGACCTATCCCCGTCATCCGGGCGCCATGGCCCAGCAGGCAATGACGACCCAGGCCGCCTGTGGCGGGCGCTTTACCCTGGGTATTGGCCTGTCACACCAAATGGTGATCGAGGGCATGTACGGTCTGTCCTACGACAAACCAGCGCGGCACATGGCGGAATACCTGCAGGTACTGGTGCCCCTGTTGCGGGGCGAGGCGACGGCGTTTGAGGGCGAGCAGCTCACCGGGAAGATGCAGCTGGACCTGCCAGCGGTCGAACCGGTGCCCCTGCTGCTGGCCGCACTGGGACCGGCGATGCTCAAGCTTGCCGGCACCATGGCTCACGGCACCACGACCTGGATGACGGGCCCGAAAACCATTGCCGAATATATTGCGCCTTCGATTTCGGCGGCAGCTGAGGAGGCCGGACATGCCGCGCCGCGAATCGTCTGCGGCCTGCCCATTTGCCTGACAGATGATGTAGACGGTGCCAGGGAAATGATAGCCAAAACCCTGGAGATCTACGGGATGTTGCCTTCCTACCGGGCCATGCTCGACAGGGAAGGGGTAGCGGGGCCGGCAGAGCTGGCCCTGGTGGGTGATGAGAGTACGCTGCGAGCCGACGTGCAGCGACTGCGCGATGCCGGGGTGACCGATTTCAATGCCGCGGTGATCGCTCACGGGGACAGTGACAACGGCATCCTCGACCTGCTGCAGTCTGAATTACCCGCCTAGTGCGGTAAGCGTTCGTAACTAACCCGGGTCGTCCCGGGTGTTGGCCGGGGAGGGGCGTTTGAATAGCTTGTACCACAGGCGCCGGGGTCGCTGCCTGTTAACCCGGTGCGCCGCCGGCTGCCCATGCTGCCGGTACCATTCCAGCCACTCATAGGGCGTCAGTGTGTTCGGAGGTTCGCCTGCAAGCGCCCTCCGCAGGGACGAGGCCTGAAGTGAACTGTCTTGTTCAGGCTTCATTTTCCAGATCCCATACACAGCGCGAGGCGGCGGAACATTTGTCATCCGCAGCGTTGTCCTCCGGAAGCAGGTGGCGGAGGGGGCTGAGCGGGGTGGTCCTGATCCGTTCCCAATGGGCAATGATGTACCTGATCATGTCGTCGTCCTCTGGTGTTTCGGGGTTGTTACGTCGCTCTGCCCGGGCTGGATGTTTGCTGTCCGCAAGGTGTCCATGGCGAAGTCATATACGGACCAGGTTATCGCCTCGTTCCAATTTGGACGTATTGTGCTAAATTGATGCGCATAACGATTAACAGGGATTAACACATGCGCTGGGACGACATAGACAAGCAGGTGTGCTCGGTAGCGCGGTCACTGTCCGTAGTAGGCGAGCGCTGGACCATGCTGATTATTCGCGATGCCTTCCTCGGTACCCGGCGTTTCGACCAGTTCCAGAGTAATCTCGGTATCACCCGTCATCGTTTGTCCGAGCGTCTCTGCAAATTGGTGGATGCCGGTGTGTTGGTCAAGGTGCCCTACAACGATCGCCCGGTTCGTTATGAATACAGGCTGACCCGCAAGGGGTTGGGCCTGTACCCGGTGCTGATGAGTCTTGCGCGCTGGGGCGACGAGTGGATGGATAAGGGGCAGGGCGCCCCGCTGGAATACGTTCACCAGAAATGTGGCAATAATACCCGTCCCACGCTCACCTGCAGCGAGTGCAACGAGCCGCTGCGCCCGGAGGAGGTAACGCCTCGCCTGGGCCCTGCGCTGGATGAACTGGCCCAGCAATTGTCTGCCGAAGGTGAATCGTTAGCGGATATTCCACCCCTGCTCAGGCGCTCCATGTAACGCAAGTTTCCGTGGTTTGGCGCCTATTCATCGTTTTTGACCCATTAGCGTCAAACTATTGCTATGAAATAGTTACACGCGGTTTTGCTAGAAAATTGGCCATACCGTTATAGAATTTCTGCTGTGAATCAACAACAAAAGCCACCATCACAACCAAAACCACAAAGAATGCCCACCGTGGGGAGTACCGCAATGCACCAGGTTAAAAAAGCAGCGATGGCTGCATCCGTTCTGTCCGTTCTGTCAACCGGCGCCTCCGCCCAGCTGGAGGAAGTCGTGGTTACCGCTTCCAAGCGGGTGGAGAGTCTGCAGGACGTTTCCATGAGTATCTCGGCGATTTCAGGTGAGAGTATCACTCGCCTGGGCGCAACAGACTTCAATGATATCGCTACCACCGTGCCGTCGCTGTCACTGCGCAGCGCCGGTCCAGGTCGTACCAAGCTGAATATTCGCGGTATTTCGGCTGCGACCGGTGTGGCGCCGACTGTGAGTTTCTACCTGGATGAAATGCCCATACAAACCATCTCCTCCGGTTCATCGACTTCCTTCCAGCAGACAATCATAGATCCCAAATTGTATGACCTGGAGCGGGTAGAAGTGTTGCGTGGGCCCCAGGGGACCCTTTATGGATCCAGTTCCATGGGTGGCACCGTGCGCCTGATCACCCAGAAGCCGCTGGTGGGTGAGAACGAGGGGAGCGTCAACCTGGACGTGTCTGACACCGACGAGGGCGGTTTCAACTACATCGTCAACGGTATGTACAACGCGGGTGTGGGTGACAATGGCGCCCTGCGCATTGTCGGTTCCTACACCGACCGCGATGGTTATATAGACAGGATGGATCGCGATTCAGCCGTCACCTACGATGAAGACGTCAATAATGAAGAGAGCACGACCCTGCGCGTGGCTTATCGCCACGAGTTTGGCGATGCCTATATTCAGCCCTTTGTCTTTTACCAGAAGACAGAAATGGATGGAAAACCCAGTTACGACGGTCCTCACAGTGAGTTTGAACAGGTTCGCGAATTTGATGCTCCAGAACCCTACGAGGACGAATTCACCATGGCCAACCTGACCTACGGTCAGGATTTCGGCAGCGTCAGCCTGCTTGCCAGCCTGTCAAACATTGACCGTGAATTTACCAATGTGGAAGATATCACTGATCCCACGTTCGCGATTTTTGGTTATGTTATCGATGCGGTATACGCCGATGAAAAGGTGGAGTTGGACGATACAACCTTTGAAGCTCGCCTGACTTCCAATAGCGAAGACGCATTGACCTGGCTGGGTGGTGTTTACTACAAAGATTCAGAGGCCGATGCGGGTTATCGCATGCAACGTGGTTTCGATCCTGCAATCAACGAGTATGGTCTGGCCAACACGCAGGACCTGCGGACCTATGAAGAAATTGCCGTCTTCGGTGAACTGGGATACGACATCACCGAGCGTTTCAATATCACCGCAGGTCTTCGTTACCTGGATTATGACTACGAGCAGTTTAAGGAGGACTGGGGTTGGGCGTTCACCGGTGGTGATCGCGATACTGCCAATGAGTTGGATCTCTCCATCAGCGACGACGATGTGAACGGAAAGCTGACGGCCACTTACCACTTTACCGATGTCAGCCAATTCTACGGCACCTGGTCTACGGGTTCCCGTCCCGGTGGAGGCAACCGCACCGTTCCCCGCAGTGAAGACCCCGCCAACTCAGTGGCCTATGCCTGTGACCAGGATCTCAAGGCCCTGGGTATTTCAGGCAGCCCCGATTCCTATGAGGGTGATGAGGTGACTAACTACGAGTTGGGCTGGAAGAGCGACCTTACGGAGAATATTCGCTTCAATGGTGCTTTTTACCTGATGGAGTGGGAAGACATCCAGCAGAACATCACCACTAGTGGTGAGTGTGGCGTAAACTTCACTGCAAACCTTGGCGAAGCTGAATCCAAGGGTGTTGAGCTGGAGTTGGTCACGTTGCTGACGGATAACTTTACACTTTCGGCGGCCACTGGTTACACCGATGCTGTGTTCAAGGAGACTGTTGAATCGGCAGGTATTTCCAAAGATGACAAGCTGGCGGACGTGCCTGAATGGACTGTAAACGTCACTCTGGATTACATCATCCCGGTCTCATACGGCGAGTATTTCGTGGTGTTTAACTATAACTGGGTTGACGACACCCTCGAATTGCCTGGCAAGGCTTCATCGGATGTATCCGGGAACGGCATCATCTCCGGCAACGTCAAGCCCAGCTACGAAATCATGGATCTTCGCCTTGGTTTCGCCAGCGACAATAACTGGGAAGCATTACTGTATGTGGATAATCTGGCTGACGAAGAGGCGATCTATACCTACAGTGATGCACTTGCCTTTAACATTGGCGCCTATGACCGCACCGTGCGCAATCGTCCACGTACCATCGGTGCTTCCTTCACTTACAACTTCTAAGTGACCGATAACAAAAAAGCCCGGCATTTTAGCCGGGCCTTTTTGTTATCAAGATACGCGAGTCACTTTGCTGCCGCCAGCGCCTGCTCAATATCGGCAATAATATCGTCGATATGCTCAATACCCACTGAGATACGCACCATATCTTCACTGACACCGGCGGAAGCCAGTTCTTCCGGGTTAAGTTGCCTGTGGGTGGTGCTGGCAGGGTGGCAGGCCAGTGACTTGGCGTCACCTATGTTGACCAGGCGCAGAATCATCTGCAGTGCATCGATGAACCTCGCGCCGGCCTCTGCGCCACCTTCAATGCCAAAGCTGAGTATCCCCGCCGCCTTGCCGTCGCATATCTTCTTGCAGGTCTCACGGTAGGGGCTGTCCTTGAGACCCGCGTAGTTGACCCATGTCACCTGTGGGTGGACCTGCAGGTACTTGGCCACCTTCTTGGCATTCTTGCAGTGCTGTTTCATTCGCAGGGACAGGGTTTCCAGGCCCTGCATGATAAGGAATGCATTGTGCGGAGACAGTGCGGCACCGGTGTTGCGCAAGGGAACCACCCGGCAGCGGCCGATAAAGGCAGCATCGCCGAAGCCCTCCGTGTAAACCACGCCGTGGTAGGAGGGGTCGGGAGTCGTCATGACAGAAAAACGCTCCGGATGCGCGGCCCAGTCAAATCTACCCGAGTCGACGATGGCGCCACCGATAGTGGTGCCGTGGCCACCGATGTACTTGGTCAGCGAGTGCACCACGATGTCAGCGCCGTAGTCGAAGGCGCGGCAGAGCAGGGGGGTGGCCACGGTGTTGTCGACGATCAGCGGCACACCGGCCTCATGGGCGATCTCTGCCCAGATCTCGATGTCGACAACATTACCCGCGGGATTACCGATAGACTCGCAGAACAGCGCCCGTGTGTTTTCGTCGATGAGTGAACGCACCCGATCGAAATCTTCCGCGTCGGCAAATCGGGTCTCCAGGCCCTGGCGTGGAAAGGTGTGAGCAAAGAGGTTATAGGTGCCGCCGTACAGCTGGGACGTGCTGACGATGTTGCAACCCACCTCGGCGATTGCCTCGATGGCATAGCGAATGGCAGCCATACCGGAGGCGACAGCGAGTGCGCCAACACCGCCCTCGAGTTCCGCCAGCCGCGCCTCCAGCACTGCATTGGTGGGATTCATGATGCGGCTGTAGATGTTACCGGGCACCGCGAGGTTGAACAGATCTGCCCCGTGCTGGGTATTGTCGAAGGTGAATGAAGTGGTCTGGTAGATGGGGGTGGTAGCTGCATGGGTTGTCGGGTCGCCGTCGTAGCCGGCGTGCAGCGCAATGGTTTCTGGTTTCATGATTATCCTTGTGGTCTGTTGGCCAGGGTCAGGAGAGCTTAGCAAACCCCTGACCATCGGCAAGGGGAACTCTGTACCAGCGGGGTGAATTTCCCGTTATAGTGATGCAGGACAATAACCCGCGGGAGCCGGACGGACTGCAGATGAAAGTGACCGAATTGGGCCTGGTGCCGCAAATTCTGATGGGGGTGGTGCTTGGGACCGTCACCGGGCTGTTGTTTCCGGCGCTGGCCGAATCACTGGGCCTGTTGGGCCAGCTGTTCGTAGGTATGCTGAAGGCGGTAGCGCCTTTGCTGGTGCTGGTGCTGGTCATGTCGGCCATTGCCAACCGTCACGAGAGTGGCAGGGATGGCCGCAAGATGATGATGGTGCTGGCCCTGTTTCTGATCGGCATGATAAGCGCTGCGCTGGTGGCACTACTGCTGAGCCAGTTGTTTCCGCAGACCATTGCGCTCACCGGGCCGGCGCAGGGCGCTCCCCCGCAGGCGGTGGGTTCGGTACTGACCGATGTACTGTTCAAGCTCATCGACAACCCGATCAACGCCCTGTTGACCGCCAATTTCCTCGGTTGCCTGAGCTGGGCAGTGTTGCTGGGAGTCGGTTTCCGTTCTGCCCCCGCTGGCTTCCGGCAGAACCTGCAGGTGCTGGCGGATGGGGTCAGCGAAATTGTTCGCTATGTGATCCGCCTGGCGCCTGTCGGTATCTTCGGGCTGGTGTGTTTTACCGTGGCCACCGCAGGGGTAGCGGCATTGGCCAGTTACGCTGGCCTGGCCCTGGTGCTGGTGACGGCAATGCTGGTGATGGCGCTGGTGATTAACCCGTTGATGGTTTTCCTGCTGACCCGTCGTAACCCTTACCCGATCGTGTTTCGTTGTCTGGAGGAGTCGGGTATTACCGCGTTCTTTACCCGCAGTTCTGCGGCCAATATCCCGGTTAATCTCAACCTGGCGAAAAAACTGGGTATCAGCGAAGAGCTATACACCGTGAGTATTCCGGTGGGCGCAACGGTTAACATGACCGGTGCCGCTATTACCATTACCACACTGACCCTGGCGGCCGTTCACACCCTGGGCATTGAGGTTTCATTGCCAGCGGCCCTGCTGCTCTGCGCCATCAGCGCGCTGTCAGCCTGTGGCGCAAGCGGTGTCCCCTCCGGCAGCCTGCTGCTCATTCCCCTTGCCTGTTCGCTGTTCGGAATTTCCCTGGATGTATCCATGCAGGTGGTGGCCGTGGGCTTTATCATCAGCGTCATCCAGGATTCAGCAGAAACGGCCCTGAATTCCAGTACCGATGTGGTGTACACCTACGCTGTCGATCAGTGGGGCAGGCCAGAATCGGCGTTGCCCGTGAACTCCGACTGAACCCTGACGGTATCCAGTTTCCGGCACAGCTCGGCGGCGCCGCTGGCGATGCGGGCAGTGGGACGCTGGATGATGTCCGGGTGGATGTGCAGCAGTGCGCCGGTACTCACCGCCCGCAGGCTGCGATACTGCAGCCAGTTATCGAGCCACTCCGGTCGTGACTCATCCATACCGCTGGCGACAATCGCATCGGGATCCGCCTGCAGCACTGTCTCCAGGCCGATAAGCGGAGCCAGTTGGGGTTCTTCAGCGAAGATGTTACGGCCGCCGCACAGGGCGATCACATGGCTGATCATGTGTTCGCCGTTAATGGTTTGCAGAGGCCGGTTCCAGATCTGGTAGAACACACGAAGGGTTGCCTTGCGGCTGTAGCGCGCCTGTAATTCACTGACCTCCCGCTCCAGCTTGCGGGCATTTTTCTCGGCGGTCTCCGCCGTACCTGCGAGGGTGCCAAAAGCCCGGATCGAGGCTGCGATATCGTCCAGTTCCCGGGGCTCGCTGACGTAGACCTTGAGGCCAAGGCGCTCAAGCTGTGGCAGCGCGGCCATGCCGTTGCCGGATCCCCATAGCACCACCAGGTCCGGATTGAGGGCGACCACGCTTTCCAGGCTCCAGGCATAGGCGCTGCCCACCTGGGGAATCCCGGCAGTGGCGGGAGGGTAGTCACTGTAGCTGACCACGCCCACAAGTTTGCCGCCGGCGCCGGCGCTGAACAGGTTCTCCACGATGTGGGGTGCCAGTCCGATAATGCGCTGGGCCGGCCGTTCCAGGCTGACCTCGCGTCCGCTGGAGTCGACCACTGTGGGCCCGGCCTGGCTGCTGGCAGCGGCAAACAGCACAGTGATCACCGCCAGAATTCGCCGGATCATTGATGGATGACCAGGGGTGCCCCGTTGTCCGGGTGCGGCTGGATATGCACCTGTACGGAAAACACCGTCCTGAACATGTCGCGGGTCAATACCTCAGCGGGCCGGCCGTAACCGGCCTGCGTGCCCTGTTGCAGCAGCAGCAGCCGGTCCGCGTGGGGAGACAGCAGGTTGAAATCGTGACTGGCGAGCATGATTGCGCACCCCCGGCCCGCCAGCAGTGTGACCAGTTCCAGCACCATGCGCTGGTGGGACAGGTCCAGCGCGGAATTTGGTTCATCGAGCAGGAGCAGGCGCTGTGCTGCATCTTCCTCGCGCCAGACCTGGGCGACGGCCCGAGCCAGTTGCACCCGTTGTTTCTCGCCGCCGGACAACTGGGTGTAGGGGCGGTGGCGCAGTCCAGTGGTATCGGTTGCTGCCATGACTTCCTGCAGAATTTTCCGGTCACAGGTCTGGCCAGAGGCGTGTGGTGTACGCCCCAGCAGAATGACTTCCTCCACTGAAAATGGGAAGTTGAGCACAGAGTGCTGTACCTGCATGGCGATGCTGCGCGCGCGCTGCTGCGGGTTTATTTCCACCAGCGGTATGCCACCGAGCAGTAACTGCCCGGCACTGCTGGGAATGCCGCCGGCGATGCAGTGGAGCAGGCTGCTTTTGCCGGCGCCGTTCGGGCCGATCAGGCCCAGGATCTGGCCGGGTGCCAGTTCAAAGCTGATGTCGCGCAGCAGTGGTCGGCCCCAGGGCGCTGCGCTGACGTCCTTGAGTGCCAATCCGCCCATTACTGCATACCGAAATCCCTGCGCCGATGCAGCAGGGAGATAAAGAAAGGAACGCCCACGCAGGCGGTGACGATACCCACGGGAATTTCCGTCGGCGCGATGAGTGTGCGGGCGAGAATGTCCGCCCAGATCAGCAGCAGCGCACCGGCGATAGCGGAGGCGGGCAGCAGGTACCTGTGGTCCGGACCAATTGACAGGCGGATGATGTGGGGCACCACCAGGCCGACAAAGGCGATGGTGCCCGCCATGGCGACCGAGGCGCCGACCGCTACGGCCACCAGTAATACAATCAGCGTTTTTGTTTTCTCCACATTGATACCCAGGTAGCGGGCCTCTGATTCTCCCAGTAACAATGCGTTCAGCGCGGTGGCGTAACGCGGCAGCACTGCGATTACGACCAGCAAAATCGCGGCCGCTATTGCCACCCGCTGGTAGTCGGCGCCATCGAGACCACCCATGCGCCACAGACTGATCCGCCGCAGCACCTCGTTGGAGGAAAACAGTTCCAGGATGTTGCTCATGGCACCGGCCAGGGCAGTGATCGCTATACCCGCCAGCAACATGGTCGCCACCGAGGTGCCGTTCTCGGAATTGGCCAACTGGTAAACAACCACGACCGCCAACATGCCCCCGGTAAAGGCGCCCAGCGAAACCAGGGTCAGTCCCCCCAGGCCGCTGATCCAGCTACCGGCACCGGCGATCACCAGGCTGGCCCCGAGGGAGGCGCCCGCGGTTACGCCGATCAGTGACGGATCTGCCAGCGGGTTGCGGAAAATACCCTGCATGGCGGCACCACTGATGCCAAGCAGGGCGCCCACGAGCCCGGCCAGCAGGGCGCGGGGCAAGCGTATCTGGTTAATGATTATCGCACTGCGCTCAGCGGGTTGCTGGCTGATCTGGCTGATCGCCTGCAGGCTTTCGGCAAACCCGAGGCTGACGCTGCCCAAGGCCAGGGCCGCCAGCAGACTCAACGGCAACAGCAGCAACAGGACCAGGG
Source organism: Seongchinamella unica (assembly GCF_004354085.1). Lineage (GTDB taxonomy): Bacteria > Pseudomonadota > Gammaproteobacteria > Pseudomonadales > Halieaceae > Halioglobus > Halioglobus unicus. Next base: position 393,545 of record NZ_SMSE01000002.1, read on the forward strand.
TCAGCTGGCGAGCGCGGGCTTCACGGGGTCTGTTCATGCCGCCCTGAACCATTGCGGAAATAACTGCCCCAGGTCAAGGTGTTGCTCCAGGCTATCGGCCAGCCGGTCCAGTTCCCGTTCACGGATGGCTGCCCGGTCGATCCCCCTGGCCTGTTCCAGTCCGGCCCAGGTGAGCAGGGCACGGCAGGCGTCGGGGTGGTCGAACAGGCCGTGCAGGTAGCTGCCAGCGACCTGGTTGTCGCTGGAGATGGCGCCGTCTTCACGGCCTTCATCCAGTATTGCAAAGCACGCTGTGCCCGCGTCGCGCCGGGTCTGGCCGCAGTGAATTTCATAGCCCGTAAGCGGGCTGCCCAGAGCCGGGATCTGGCCGCTGGCCTGGCGCAGGGTTTTGCCCGCTAGTAACTCGGTGTCCAGCGGCAGCAGGCCAAGGCCGGCGCTGCACCCGGCTGCGCTCTCAATGCCCTGAGGATCGGCAACCGTCCTGCCCAGCATTTGCATGCCGCCACAAATACCCAGTACCTTACCGCCATAGCGCAGGTGTCGCAGCAGCACCTCAACCCAGCCATTGTCCTGTAGCCAGCGCAGGTCCTCGCGCACGTTCTTGCTGCCCGGAAGAATAATGAGGTCTGCGGGCGGCGGCACCTGTTGCTCACCCACGTAATGCAGCGCTACCTGGGGGTGCAGGCGCAGGCTGTCGAAGTCGGTGTGATTGGAGATACGCGGCAGCACCGGGACAACCACCTGTAAATGCGCTTCCTCTTTTTCCACCTGCCCGCTTTCCAGGGCGTCTTCAGCGTCCAGTTGCAGGTTGTGCAGGTAGGGAATGACCCCGAGTACCGGTTTCCCGGTGCGTTGTTGCAGCCATTGGAGCCCCGATTCAAGCAGGGTTATGTCGCCGCGAAAGCGGTTGATGACGAAACCGCGGACCCTGGCCTGTTCACTGGCGGACAGCAGGGCGAGGGTGCCGGTCAGGTGGGCGAATACGCCTCCACGGTCGATGTCGGCGACGATGATGACCGGCACATCGGCGGCTTCGGCAAAGCCCATATTGGCGATATCCCGGTCCCGCAGGTTGATTTCGGCCGGGCTTCCGGCGCCTTCCACCAATAGTACATCGTGGCGCTGCTGCAGCCGTTGCCAGGCATTCATCACCGTGTCCATGGCCAGTCGCTTGTACCGGTGATAGTCGACGGCATCCATGTCCTGCAGCGGTTTGCCGTTCAATATCACCTGCGCAATCTTGTCGCTGCTGGGTTTGAGCAGTACCGGGTTCATATCCGTGTGTGGATCGATACCCGCTGCCGCGGCCTGTAAAGCCTGGGCCCGTCCGATTTCCCCACCCTGGGGAGTAACGGCACTGTTCAGTGCCATGTTCTGGGGCTTGAAGGGGGCCACGTTGATGCCCTTGCGGGACAGCACCCGGCAGAGCCCAGCGACGAGCACGCTTTTGCCCGCGTCGGAGGTGGTTCCCTGGACCATCAGCGCCAGGGGCACGGTCAGTAATCCACGCCCCGGCGCGCCTTGATGCCGGCCTGGAAGGCGTGCTTGACTTCCTTGACTTCGGATACCGTGTCCATGATCTCCTGCAGCGCCGAACCGCCACCGCGACCGGTCACCACCACGCTCTGTTCTGCTGGTCGGTTTTCCAGTGCCTCGAGAACTTCCTGCTCTGGCAGGTAGTTGTAGGCCAGCATATAGGTCAACTCGTCCAGCACCACAAGATCGTAGGCCGGATCCTCCAGCATCGGCCTGGCCACCGCCCAGGTTTCTTTGGCCGCCTTGATGTCGCCATCGCGGTCCTGGGTGTCCCAGGTAAAGCCGGTGCCCATCTGGTAGAAGTCCACCTGAGGGCATTGCTCCCTGAGGTAAATTTCTTCGCCGGAGAGTTGCTGTCCCTTGATAAACTGCACGACACCCACCTTGTGGCCATAGCCGAGTGCGCGCATCACCATACCGAAGGCTGAACTCGACTTGCCTTTGCCATTACCGGTCAGCAGGATTGCCACCCCACGCTCCGTGTCCGCTGCCTCGATGTGGGCATCGACCCTGGCCTTTTGTTTCTCCATGGAGGCTTTGTGCCTGGCGTTCTTCTTTTCGTCGCTCATGAGGGATACCCGGGTGAGACGTGTTGTTGATGATCAGGGGGAGGGAGCAGGGAACGCGATCGGCAGATCGGCCAACCTGTGTCGAGGCCCTCCGCCCCATCGGTGCTGTGTCCAGGCAGGTATCGGGCTCGCAGCGCAATGCTGTCTACCGTTGCGGGGGCAGCGGTGGCGTTTAACCACACTTCCCATTTAACCCGCCCAGCAGACGGAACTGCGGCGGGCACCTGGCGTGGGCGGGATTGTGGGCGGGTGCCCGATTTTTGTCAAATATCTGCCCTTACCGGATTGGGCTTATGGCGTAGAATAAGCGTCACTTGATATTCAGGAGCATCATCTTGCCGGTAACGGACGCACAGCGATCTCAGGTGGCGAAATTACTGGGACGGGAGCCCCGCGGGCTGCAGGATATCCCGGTGGTCGACTCCCGGGGTCGCCCGAGGGTCATCCGGGTGGCCTCGCTGGTGGATGACAAGCCGTTTCCCACCCTGTTCTGGCTGGTGGACCCGCAACTCAATTACCGTATTGACCAGGAGGAAGCCCGCGGCCTTATCGCCAGGTTGCAGGCCCGCATCGATGCCAGCGCTGCGCTACAGTCGTCAATGGCCGAAGACCATGTGCAGCATATCGCCCTGCGCGACGGATATATGTCAGCCGCTGACAGGGCGGGCATCGCTCGCCTTGGCTTTGCTGATGTCTTCCGGCAAAAGGGCATTGGCGGGATTGCCGATCGCAGCCGGATTCGCTGCCTGCATACCTGGTATGCGGCCCACCTGGTGTGCCCGAATACGGTGGGCGAACTGCTCGACCAGCACTGGCGCGAGGCTGCGGAGGCCGATTGCGTTTCGGGGTAATGGCGCTACACTAATAATAGTGATAACTAATATTGGGGTTGATTTGATGACGTTTCGGATAATTCGCTGCCTGCCGGTGGTTCTGGTGCTGACTGCCTGCGGCGAGCCCGGTGGTGGCAGCGCGGCAGCTGAGGTGGCCAGCCGCTCACTGCAGCCGGCGGAGCCTGCGCTGGCGGACGTCTACAACCGCAGCTGTCGCAACTGCCATACCGTGGCCGCCACCGGCTCTCCCCTGACCGGTGACAGGCCTGCCTGGGAGCCCCGGCTGGCGAAGGGCATGAACACCCTGGTGGACAATGTGGTCAGCGGCTTTGGCGGAATGCCCCCCTTGGGCCTGTGCATGGACTGCGATGCCGACCAGTTTGAAGCACTGATTCAGTTTATGGCCGAGGCTCGTTGATCGTGTTGAACCGCCGCAGTCTGCTCACCGCCCTCGCTGGCCTCGCCGCCGCCGGTGGGTTCGGCGCTCTGCCAGCGCTGGCCGCCGGCAAGCGTCGCCTGCCCTGGCGCAACTGGTCCGGCTCCCAGCAGTGCCTGCCCGAGGCGCGGGTAGCTCCGGCCACCCTCGGTGAATTACAGGAACTGCTGGCTGGCAGTAGTGGGATTATTCGTCCGGTGGGGGCGGGACATTCCTTTTCCCCGCTGGTACCCACTGACGGCACCCTGCTGTCCCTGTCTCGCCTGGGTGGGATCAGTGCCCTCGACAACGAATCCTTGCAGGCCACCATCGGCGGCGGAACCCGGCTGGGTGATATCGGCCAGCCGCTCCAGGATGCCGGCCAGGCGCTGCTCAACATGCCGGATATCGATGAGCAGACGCTCGCGGGCAGCCTGGCCACCGCGACTCACGGGACCGGCAGCGGGCTGGGCTGTCTGTCCAGTTTTGTCACCGGGTTGCAACTGGTCGATGCCCGTGGGGACGTTATCGAATGCGACGCCGATCACAATGCAGACCTGTTCCAGGCGGCAAAGGTGTCCCTGGGCAGCCTGGGGGTGATCACCCAGGTACGCATGCAGAACATGGAGCCCTATCGCCTGCGTCGCGAAACAGTGTGGATGGAACTGGAGGATATTCTCGAGAATGCCGAATCCATGGCCGAACAGCACCGCAATTTTGAATTTTACTACGTGCCATTTTCCGGCTGGGGTTTTACCGATTCCCACGACCTGAGTAACGAGCCGACAGGGGCCACCGACAAGGCAGACCCCAACGCAGGCGTCATGACCCTGAAGTCAGTTCGCGACTGGATGGAATCGGCACCGGCACTGCGGCGTTTCTCCCTCAGTACCTACGCCAGCTTTCTCGACAAGGAGGTGACAGTGGGAAATTCCTGGAGCAATTATGCCAATGAACGCAATGTTCGCTTTAACGAGATGGAATACCACCTTCCCCGCGAGTCGGGTCTGCGGGCCTTGCGCGAGGTAATCGATACCCTGGAAAGCAGCCACCACGAGGTTTTCTTTCCACTGGAAGTGCGTTTCGTAAAGAGTGACGATATCTGGTTGAGCCCCTTCTATGGACGGGAATCCCTGTCAATTGCGGTACACCGCTACTTCGAGGAGGACTACCAGCCCTATTTCAGGGCGCTGGAACCGATCTTCCGCAAGCATGGCGGCAGGCCCCACTGGGGCAAGCTAAATACGCTCAATGCGGGCGACTTTCGCGCGCTTTACCCTCACTGGGATGACTTCGCGGAGATGCGTCAGCAAATGGATCCCGAGGGTCGCTTTCTCAATTCCTACCTGTCCCGGCTCTTTGGGGAGGCGGGCGTCTGATGAAGCGCCGAAACCTCATCCTGGGTGCACTGGGGCTGGCGGGAGCAGGGTGGCTGTTGCGTCCCGCTGACAAAGGCGCCAGTCACAGCGAATATTTCCGTTCAATCAGTGGCGCCCTGAGCCAGTCATCCCGGGCCAGGCCAACGCTGGTGATCGACCGCGCAGCGATGCGGCAGAATGTCCGGACGCTGCAGGGGCATCTCGCCGATCGTTTTGCCTATCGTATCGTCGCCAAGTCACTACCCTCCCTGCCGCTGTTGCAGGAGGTCATGACCCTCAGCGGGAGCCAGCGGCTGATGTTGTTCAACCAGCCCTTCATCAACCAGGTGGCATCAGCCTTCCCGCAAGCCGACGTGTTGCTCGGCAAGCCATTGCCAGTGGCTGCCGCAGGTAATTTCTACAGGACTCACCAGCGCACGGGTGGCTTTGATCCACAACAGCAGCTTCACTGGTTACTGGATTCGCCGCAGCGTGCACAGCAGTATGAAGCGCTGGCGGCAGAGCTGGGCGAAACGCTGTCCGTTTGTATCGAGATCGACGTGGGCCTGCACCGCGGAGGAGTGTCTGACGATGCCGATATGCTGGCAATACTTGACCGCATCCGGCGCTCCCCGCAACTGAATTTCAAGGGCCTGATGGGCTACGAGCCCCATGTGGCGAAGGTACCGGGCTACGGCGCATTGCATGGCCTGGCGCCGATGGATGCGGCCGTTCGCAAGGTCCGTGATTCAGCCATGGAGCGCTATCGTCATTACCTGGCACTCGCGCGTCAGTCGCTGGGCGATGACTGGCCGGATAATCCGGTACTCAATGCCGGCGGCAGTCCCACCTACCAGCTATACGACAGCGGCGAGTTTCCCTTCAACGAACTGTCAGCCGGTTCATGCCTGGTGAAACCCTCCGACTTTGATTTGCCCACCCTGGCCGATCATACCAGCGCCAGCTATATTGCCGCGCCAGTGCTCAAGGCGATGGATCATACCCGCTTGCCGATCGTGGACCTGGGCAGATTGCAGTCTTTATGGGACCCCAACAGGGAGCGGGCTTTCTTTACCGATGGCGGTTACTGGAAGGCCCGTCCGGTCTCGCCCCCGGGGCTGAGCCCCAATGCCATCTATGGCCGCTCCACCAACCAGGAAATGCTGAACGGGTCAGCCAGCGTCAATCTTGCGGTCGATGACTGGGTTTTCCTGCGACCGACCCAGAGTGAATTCGTGTTCCTGCAGTTCGGCGATATCGCGGTATTCGAGCAGGGCCGGATTGTCGAGCGTTGGCCGGTGTTCAGCGTGCAGGCCTGAAGGTGAACCTGCTGATCCCCGCTCGGGAGTGTGAAGCCGAGCTGGTTGTCAAAAAGAGCCGCTTCATTGCCCGCCTGGTTCCTGTGCAGGATCGCGGCCAGGTCAACGCCGCAGTTGCCCGCGCCAGGCTGGACTATCCCGATGCCCGGCATCACTGCTGGGCGTACCTGCTGGGCAGGCCGGCGGACGCCACGGGTGCAGGCATGAGTGACGATGGAGAGCCGGCAGGAACCGCGGGCAAGCCCATCCTTAACGTGCTGCAACACGGTGAACTGGGTAATGTGCTGGTGATCGTTGTGCGCTACTTCGGTGGTATAAAACTGGGTGCTGCAGGCCTGGTGCGGGCCTACGCAAACGCCACCCGGCAGGTACTGGATATCACCCCCGCACAGCGGCTGACCCATTGGCACTGCTACCTGCTGTGCGGTGACTTCAGCCTGGAACAGCCGCTGCGCCATCTGCTGTCGGGGCTCCAGGGCAAGCTCAGCCAGATTGATTACGGTGTTGGTATTGAGGTGCAGCTGCAGCTGGCGGCAGACGATGTCATCCCGGTGCGGAACTTTTGTGCGGCTCATGGCGCTGAACTGAAGGCGGTGGACTGACCCGGTCGCAGCCATGCCAGCGGCTGGCACAAGTGGTATATTAGGCGCCTTTTTCAGCGGGTAAACCCGCAGTAGCAGACGGAAGTGTCCTGATGACAGCTAGTACCGACGATCTACGGATCCAGAAAACCAATGAACTGATCTCCCCCGAGCAACTGATCGGGGAGATCGGTGTCAGTGACAAGGCCGCCGCCATCGTCACCGGCGCCCGCCGCGGTATCCACAATATTTTAAGCGGAGAAGATGACCGCCTGGTGGCCGTGGTGGGCCCCTGCTCCATACATGACCCCGACGCGGCGCGCGAATATGCGGCCAAACTGAAATCCGCCGCTGATGCCCTGGCCGGCGACATTCTGGTGATCATGCGTGTGTACTTTGAAAAACCGCGGACCACAGTGGGCTGGAAGGGGTTGATCAATGATCCGGACCTGAATAACACGTTCCAGATCAACAAGGGCCTGCACCTGGCCCGGCAACTACTGGCGGATCTGGCGGAGATGGGCCTGCCTACCGGCACTGAATACCTGGACCTGATCAGCCCCCAGTACTATGCCGACCTGATTTCATGGGGCGCCATTGGCGCCCGCACCACCGAGAGCCAGACTCACCGGGAACTTGCCTCGGGCCTGTCCTGTCCGGTGGGTTTCAAGAACGCCACTGACGGCGATATCCAGGTGGCGATAGACGCAATCAAGTCTGCTTCTCAGCCCCACAACTTCCTGTCCGTCACCAAGCAGGGGCACTCGGCGATTTTCCAGACCGCCGGCAACGAGGATTGTCACATTATTCTTCGCGGCGGCAAGCATCCCAATTACGATATGTTCTCGGTGGATGACGCCAGTGCCATGCTGGGCAAGGGCGGGCTGCCGGCGCGCATCATGATCGATGCCTCCCACGCTAACAGCCGCAAGATTCCCGCGCGGCAGATTGACGTGGCAGCCGATATCGCTACCCAGGTCGCCAGGGGCAGCAACAGTATCTTTGGCATTATGCTGGAGAGCAACCTGGTGGAAGGGCGCCAGGACGTGGTGCCCGGCCAGTCCCTGACCTATGGGCAGAGCATTACCGACCCCTGCATTAACTGGGATGCTACCGAACCGCTGTTGCAGGAACTGGCGGCGGCGGTCCGCCAGCGCCGGGGCCAGCGGCGCGGGTAGACCTCAATCGCCCGGGTTTTTGTCCGCACCTCATCGATGGCGTCACGGGTCCGCTGTCAGAAGTTGTAGCGTGCGGTGATGCCGATGGTACGCTCGGCCTGGATGTTGGACTGGGTGTAAGAACCTCCCGAGGCTTCCAGGTCGTACTGGTCGGGCCCCTGTTCATAGGTGACCTCATCGGAGTCGAACAGGTTCTTGGCCCACAGTGACAGGTCCCAGGTAGAGTCGCTGCTGCGCAGCCCGGTATACAGGTTGAGCACCTGGTTGGATTCAAAGCTGCCACGGGTAATGCCGATCCCGGCGGAGGCATCGGTGTTGTCACGGTCATCGGTGAACTTGTAGAGACCGCGTATATACCACTCGGTGGCTGTAAAGGGCATCACGAACTCGGTGTTCAGGCTGACAGTGAGTTCGGGTTCACCGCCCAGATTCTCGCCGCCGATGTCACAGAAACCCAGGATTTCACCGGACTCGCGGTCGTTGCAGGGCGCCTCGGCACCGTCATCCCACTCGCCCTTGGTGTAGGAAAATGCGCCGCCGGCAACCCAGTTTTCACTGATCAGGAACTGGCCTTCCAGTTCCACGCCCCAGATGCTGGCGTCGCCGTTGTGAATAAGACCACCGGAAATGTCCTCGGGCTCACCGAGGTCGTTGAGTACCTGGACGCCGCGCACAAAGCCGAAGTAACCGTCGAACTGCTGGTAATAGACGGCGCCGTTGAGCGTTCCCCTGCCGTCCAGATAGCGGCCCTTGAAGCCGATTTCCACCGAGTCACTGGTCTCCTCGTCGTGGACCAGGTCGGCCTCGCCATTGGGCAGGAACTGCACTGACGGGGTCGGGTTGATCGAGATGCCCGAGGGCCTGTAGCCGCGGTTGTAGGCGGCATACACTGTAGTGGCGTCGCTCCATTCGTACCTCAGGGTCAGCGATCCGGTCACTGCGTCTTCTTCTGTACTCTGGAAGTCGTCGCTGACGCCCTCAATCGGGAAGGACGCCTCCAACTGTTCCTCGATAATGGGCACGAGGAACTCGGGGTAGAACGCAGGTACATAGTTGAGGCCACCGTAGAATACGTCCGCACGACGGAAGGAATCGTAGTCGGTATAACGCAGTCCGACTTCCAGGCTGGTGGCATCGGTGAGATAGAAGGTGTTGTGGGTGAACAGCGCCCACTCTTTGCGGTCTACGGGAATTGCGCCGAAAGACGAAAAGGAGATGCCGGACACGTCACCGGTGATCGGATTCGGCCCGTTGGCGACTGAGCGATGGGAAACGAATTCGGTGCGGGTTTCCTGGTCGAGGTAGAAGACACCCACCATCCAGTCCCAGAAGTCGTTATCCAGCGACGACAGCCGGAATTCCTGGGAGAAGGTGTTCACATCTGTCAATGCTGTCTGGTTGGTCAGGCTCTGTGGGTCAGTAACATAGTTCGCCCGGTCATTCTGGGTGCCAGAGAATTTTTTGCTATCGGTCCAGCCGGTGATGGACACCAGGTCCAGTTCGCCCAGTGACCAGTCGAACTTCAGGTTGTAGAGGTCGTAATCCAACTCGCCGAAATCGTTGGTTTTGCCCAGGGCAATCTTGTCCTCGGCGTCCAGCGTGGGCCGTATACCCAGCGAATCAGAGCCGCTCATACCCTTGGGGTCTTCGATATCACGGTCAAAGTACTGGTACACGAGGGAGGAACTCAGGTTGTCGGTGATCTGCCATTTGCCACTGATGCGTGCCGATTTTGCCTCTGATTCCGGGTCGTCCAGGCCAGTGGTAATGTTCTCCACATCATTGGAGTTGTTCTGGTCATAAACCGCCGCGATACGTACGCCCAACACATCCTCGATAATGGGACCACCCCAGGCGACCTGGGTGTTGATGCCATCGTTGTCACCGAAGGTGGCCTCAACGTAACCGTCGCTGACGCTGGTATCTGCGCCCCGGGTAATGAGGTTGATGGCCCCCCCCGGGGATGTCCGTCCCTGCAGGGTGCCCTGGGGGCCGCGCAGGACTTCCACCCGCTCCATGTCGTACAACTGGGAAAAGGCGACGTCTGTTCGGATCACCTGGTCGTTCCAGAACACGCTGACCACACCGCTCGCACCGGCCTCCGGGTCCAGGCTGATGCCGCGCATGGCAATCGTGCTGTTTCTCGCGTTCGGGGAAATAAGGCTGAGGCCCGCGGTTTGCTGTTCGATATCACCGAATGCCAGGGCATTGAACTTTTCCAGTGATTCGCCGGTCACGACGTTTACCGTGCCGGAAATCTCCTGGATTGTTGTCGCCCGTTTGGTGGCGGTTACGATCACTTCCTCGAGCGCCAGGTTCTGGGCCAACAGCGGTGTGGTTGTGGCGGCCAGCGCGCTGGCGAGGACGGTTCTTTTCACGGAATGGGAATTGTGCATCATTACCTCTGCGGAGTGTTGAAGCCGGTGGCTGACCGACAACACGATTAATTATTCTATGTTGGAGTGACAGCTTGCCCGAAACGATCAAGCTGTTGCAAGTATCTATATACCGGTTCAATCTTTTTGCTTCGACAGTGCTAAGGATTCAATAAAATAACTGCTTTGAACATGGTCCCACCATATCCGGGGCGCGGGGTTCAGATGTTTGTACCCGACTGGCGGGGATGCATGCGGATATCTGGGCTGGCGGGCGGAGGCCACGGTGACACAACTGTCGTGCTCCCGAATGCAGTCGTCACCGTGCTGGCATAAATGTCAGTGCCGTCAGTGGAAAGCAATCGAAATTGCTCCCGGCGGGCCGGGTTTTCAGCTTACAGTTTCCAGCCTACACCGGTGGTAATCGAATAGTCGGTGCTGGAGCCACCACTGCCGGTTTCGTTGTCGGTGGTGACCCAGGCGGACACATCCCAGAACAAGTCCTTGATCAGTTCCCAGCGGATGCGCAAGTTGCCGTCGGTGCGTATCCGGCCGGTATCCGTGAGACTGGGATACACGTTGAAAGTGAGGTCGATATCCAGTTCCGGCGTGTTGAATTTCCAGGTGTTGAAAGTGCTGGACAGGTAAAGTTCCACATCCTGGTTGGTTTCCTGACCGGAAAAACTCTCGGAAATGGCCTGCAGTCCCAGGGCGCCGGTGAAGCGGGTTCTGTGGGTGTCCAGCCAGTACTTACCAAAGCCGGCGCCGACGCCAACCCGATGATTCAGCCCCAGTTCGTCATTGTCTTCATAGTTGGCAAAAATGGATTTGAACGAATCCGAGCGCTGTTTCCGCCACGACCAGCGTTCAATGTCATAACGGGAGCTGTCGCTGTCTCCGCTGTCGGAGGAGGTCAGGTCGGTGCGACCGTTGAGCGATGATACGGAGGTTTGATCCTCGTAACTGATTGCGGTGTTAAAAGACAAGCGCGCGATGGAGGTCGCCTTGGTGAAGGAAAAATTGGTGGAGAGATAGACGTCGAGGCGGTCGAGCAGCTTGTCTTCGATAGGTCGGATTTCAACCACCTGTAACCACTCGATATCGTGTTTGCCAAACAGGTCCACCAACTCAATCTGTCCGGCTCTGGAACCGCTGCCGAAGGACCCATAGAGGCGCTCGCCACTGGTCAGGCGCAACTCGTAGTGGTATTCGCTGGCGACGCTGGCGATTTCCGGCCACTCGATACTGAGAGTTCCCATGGCGTCAGTCTTGAACTGAAGAATTCCGCCATCCATCTCGGCGATTTCCCCGGTAATTTTGTCGCCGTTGTAGAGGGTGACAACGTCCGTCTTGCGGCTTGCCCGGACGTCGTGGCTGAGAGTCACCAGCAGCAAAATAAGCAGAGTCAGCAGCCCGCGGGTCGGGATGGTTGGTGATCGGCGCATAGTCATAGCCGCTTATTGTAGTGTAATTTCGGGTTGCCGCGACTCCGGACGCGGTAAGTCACTGCCGCCCACTGAGCGGAACAGTCATGTTATGCTCAGCGTAAACGATACCATACCGAAATCCAGATGCTTACATCCTCCAATCTGCTGAGTCTGGCGCTGCTATACATCTGTATCCTGTTCGCCGTGGCCTGGTATGCTGATCGCCATGCCAGCGCCAGGGACGGCAGCGTTCACTGGCTTGCCAGTTCGCGATGGCGGGGGGTTGTATACGCCCTTTCCCTGGCGGTGTACTGCAGTTCCTGGACCTTCTACGGCGCCGTCGGCAGTGCCACCGAGTCCGCCTGGAGCCACACGCCCATTTACCTGGGTCCGATCCTGATGTTTGTCTTCGGCTGGCCGATTATCCGTCGTATGCTGGCGGTAGGTGCGCGGCATCGGGTGACTTCGGTTGCCGACTATATCGGCGCCCGCTATGGCAAGCGGCAATCCCTGGCGATCCTCGTCACCTTGGTGGCCACAGCGGCTGTGCTTCCGTATATCGCCCTGCAATTCAAGGCCCTGTCCCAGGCCTGGGCGATCGTTGGCGGTGGTTCCCCGGAAGTGGAAGCCATCGGCGGTGACACCTCACTGCTTGTCGCCATCATTCTCGCGGTGTTCACCATCCTGTTTGGTACCCGGCGACTCGATGGCCGGGAGAGACACCGGGGTATGATGGCCGCGGTAGCGGTGGAATCGGTGGTCAAGCTGGCAGCATTTGTCGCAGTGGCGGTGCTGGCCATGGTTTACCTCAACGGACTGCCTGAGCAGGCTCAGGCCCAGCACGGCTCCCAGGCCCTGGGTGAAGTCTCCATATCCTCAGACTTTATCGCCCGTACCCTGATCAGCGCGCTGGCGATTTTGTGCCTGCCGCGGCAGTTCCACGTCATGGTTGTGGAGGCGCAGGGTACGACTGACACCCGGATAGCGCGCTGGTTGTTTCCCTGTTATCTGGCGTTGTTCATGCTGCTGGTTGTACCGATCAGTCTTGCCGGCGCCAATGTGTTCTCTGTATCCGAGTCCATATCGCCCGATGTCTATGTACAGCTATTGCCGATATCCCTGGACGCCCAGTGGGTGACCGTCGCTGCCTTCATCGGGGGAATTTCCGCAGCGACCGGCATGGTCATTGTGGCCACTGTCAGCCTGGCCATTATGATCACCAATGAAGTGGTCGCGCCGATAGTCATGCGCATCAACGCCAGGTCGCCCGCGGCGGTGCTGAAGCTGGGTGACAGTCTGCGCCGGATCAGGCAGTACGCCATTGTCGGGATATTATTCAGCGCCTGGTTGGTCACCCAGCAGATCATGGAGATTCCCTGGCTGGCGCAAATTGGTTTTATCTCCTTCCTCGCCGCAGCCCAGCTGGCACCCGCAATGCTCGCCGGACTTTACTGGCGCAGGGCCCACGGGGTGGGCGCTATTGCCGGCTTACTGCTCGGGTTGCTGCTGTGGTTTTACTGTGGGGTGCTGACCGCGGTACTGCCGGCAGATGCCGGGCTGCTGGTCTCTGGCCCACTGGGTATTGACTGGCTGCGTCCGCTGAACCTGTTTGGCCTGGAGGCGGAGAATCGGCTCGCCTACGCGACCGGCTGGAGCCTGTGCGCCAACTCGCTGGCGCTGGTGGGGTTGTCCCTGTTGCTTCGCCCGTCCCGTGCCGATGTGCGCCAGGCGAGGCTGTTTACCGAGGACCACACGGAATCATCATGGGATGCAGACAAGGACTATGAGCTCAGCCTGATCCGGGTCAGCCAACTGCAGGCACTGTTGCCACCGTTCATGGAACGGGACGAGCTGGTGGCGATGTGGCAGCGCTTCGAGGACAGCTATCAGCAGCGGCTGCTTCCGGGAGACAGGGCACCGGTTTTCGTGGTTAACCAGGTGGAGTCCGTGCTCGCGCGGATTATCGGTGCCACATCGGCACACCAGGCGATGGAGCAGCTTGAGCGCAGTCAGCAGCTGGAATACAGTGACCTGGCCAGCATGGTGACCGACGCCAGTCGCCTGCATACTTTCAACCGTGAACTATTGCAGACTACTGTCGAAAGCCTGTTACAGGGCGTTGCAGTGGTGGACAAGGAATTGCGCCTGGTGGCCTGGAACAAGCGCTACGAGGAAATGTTTGATTATCCGGAGCGTTTCCTCTACGTCGGTTGTCCTATCGAACGGGTGTATCGGTTCAATGCCGCGCGCGGCATTCTGGGCAGTGGTGATCGTAGCCAGGAGGAAGAGGTACAGCGTCGACTCAAATGGCTGCGGGAAGGTAACTCGCATCGGCTGGAGCGGGTGATGCCCAACGGCATGGTGATCGATATCCACGGTAACCCGTTGAGTCAGGGAGGCTTTGTTACCACCTACATCGACATTACCGACTATCGCCATATGGTTACCCAGCTGGAGGAAACCAAGTTGGAGCTGGAGCAGAAAGTCGCTTCAGGTTCACAGACATTGAGTGATATCAATGCCAGGTTGCGAGAGGAAAATCGCGCTCGAGCGCGTATCGAGGCCAGCCTGCGTGAGGCTCACCAGAGCAAGACCCGCTTTATGTCCGCTACCAGCCACGATTTGCTGCAGCCGATCAATGCCGCCCGGCTGTTTACCGCGGCTCTCAAACCGCAGCTGGCAAACCAGGTTGATGATTCAACCCGGCATATTGTCGAGCAGATCGACAGTTCCCTGCTACGGGCGGAGCAGCTGATCGCCGAACTCCGGGAAATATCACGTCTGGATTCGGGCAAGCAGCTGCCGCGAAGAAGCCATTTTCCGGTGGCCGAAGTGCTTGATGCCATGGAGCGGGAGTTTGCGTCCATGGCCAGCATGCGGGGTCTGCAACTGGATATTCAGCCGAGTTCACTGTGGCTTTATTCCGACCAGTCGCTGGTCACCCGCATGTTGCAGAACCTGTTGTCCAACGCAATCAAGTACACCTCCTCGGGCCGGATAGTGCTCGGTGTGCGACGCCGTGCCGACGGTGCCGAACTTCAGGTCTTCGATACGGGTCCTGGCATTGCGGAAGAGGACCAGGTCAGGGTGTTCCAGGAGTTCGAGCGATTGCAGCGGGCATCACAGGCCGGAGAGGAAGGCCTTGGCCTGGGACTGGCAATTGTTTCACGCTATGCAAAATTGCTCGGACACCGCCTGCAACTGCGCTCCTGCCAGGGGCGGGGCACGATGTTTTCTGTCAACGTGACTTACGGTCGTGCCGGTCGGCAGACGGCGACCCTGCCGGACGCCCCTGGCAGTCATGACCTGGAGGGGGTGCATGTGCTGTGCCTGGATAATGACCAGCGGGTGCGAGAGGGAATGCAGCAGCTGCTGTTAACCATGGGCGCGAGGGTCCGGGTGGCGTCCGACCGGGAGCAATTGATGGCGGCTTATGATGACGCGCCCGCCCCCGATATTGTCCTGGCGGACTACCATCTCGATGGTGATGACACCGGTATTGCTGCCATGCAGGCCGCGGTTGTGAGCACCGGCCGTTCGGTCCCCTGTGTGATCATCAGCGCCGACGACAGTGATGTCATTCGTGACCGGGCCAAAGCCGCCGGGTTTCGCTTCCTGTCAAAGCCAGTCAATGCGGCCCGGTTAAGGGCCCTGATCCTGGCCCTGGTAGAGGCAGAGCAGAACCGGGGCGCCGCTGGCCAGGCTGGTGTCTAGTCAACACCAAGCAGGCGGGCGATCCGCTGCAGGTAGGGCAGGTAGCTTGAGCTGATATCTGCTTCCAGCCCGTGACCGCCGGGTTCTCCGGACTTGCCAAACGTGGTCAGTTCGAAGGAGCCTTTAACCCGGCCCCAGCGGGTGTGCTGGTAGTGGTAGGGCTGACCCCAGGGGTCCACGGGTAGCTGGTCAATATATCCACCGGCGCGGTAATTCCGGGCAAGCCTGTCATTTTCAGGCTTTTCCACCAGCGCCTGCAGACCCGCGGATTCCAGGGGATAGCTGGTATTATCTTCGTAATAGGTCTCCAGCGTGCTTGTTAACAGCGACATATCCCGGGTGACCTTGATCAGTTCCAGGCTGGATTCGCTGAAGGGGCCTATACCACTCTCTTCAAACAGGGCAGCGGCCGGGTCGTCGGTGCACAACAGGCGCCAGTCCAGGGTGTCGGGGGATCTGTCCAGCGCACCATCAATAACGATAAACGGCGCGTTTTCCAGGGGCGGCTCATAGTAGGAAAGATAGGCGCTGTATTGTCCGCAGACAACACCGCCCGGGTAACTCGTGACGTCGCCGACTTCCAGTCCTTCCTTGATACGGAAGCTGTCGCTGAGCAATTGAGTCGCCTCGTCGACCTCAGAGGTACAGGCAGCGAGCACAGTGGCGCACAACAGCAATGTGGCGATTCGGGACAAGCTGGCGTTCTCCTTGTTGGTCATCGTGATTCCGGCAAGTATGAATACATTAGGCATACCGCACAATCTCGGTAGAGCCCTACTCGATCCAGGACCTGGGGATGTTCTCTTCCACCAGCTGGGCGATGCTGATGCTGACGATATTGTGTTCCTGGCCCACCTCCGAGGCGAACAGTGACTCCTTGCTGCTGCGGGCGATGACCATGGCGCCAGGGTATTTTTTGCGCAGCCACAGGGCCGAGCGCAGGTTTTCCTCTTCCCGGCCGGTGCCCAGCACGAACACGGTGTTGTTTCCTTCGACGTTGGCGTCCCTGCGCACCCGTTCCCAGACTTCCGGGTTGGCGACATCGCCATCAAACAGTTCACGACGATAACCGCCCATAAATTCCATCTGCTCGTCGGCGACCATGACCCGCCGTTGGGCATCCTTGTCGATGATTAACACCGTGTCCAGCTCGTCGATTGCACTGCGTTGCAGTTCTTCGAGGATGGTCTGCCCGAAACGCCCGAAGCCGGCGATGATGACCACATCCTTGGGGTCTGTTTCCTTGAAATGGTGCAACATCTGGCTGCGCACCAGGCCTGCGGCGGCCAGGTGATAGGTGTTGAAGGACTGGCAGCTCTGGGCGACCCGGGTATTGGCCATTGAGCGCATGAAGCGCAGGTTGGCGCAGTGGATGATGACCCGATTGGCGATGCCGGGGACCAGGTTGAGCAATACGCTGGCGGCCTCATAACTGCGCAGGCTGTTGTTGTCCAGGAGCAGGACTTTCCTGGCCCGCTCGGGTTTCAGTTGGCGAAGGAAAAACTCATGGGTAATATCGCCGCTGACTACCACCGCGCCGAAACTGTGCTTGAACTCCTCCCGCAGCGTCTGCTCGCCGCTGCTTACCACGACCACCGGCACCTTGCGGTCATGCTCCCTCAATACCCGCAGGTAGCTGATGCTGAGCTCGCCATCGCCAACGACAATGATGTGGTTCTTCAGCCGCTTCAGCTGCCAGAGTTGTGGCGAAAGCGCATTGAGCAGAGCGCTGATCAAACCCCAGGCCGCCAGTATGGGAGCGCCGAAGTAGGCCGTCCACACCATAATCTGGCCCAGGGGACTGCCACCAGTGGGGGTACCCAGGTCAACACCACCGACCACGAACAGGCTCAGTGCGTAGTAAGCTTTGGCCATCACCCCCGCGCTGGCCAGCTCAGGCCGCTCGGTCACAGAGACCCCGGATTCAAAGCCGATCAGTGCCAGCAGGAAAATCACGATGGCGCCGGTGGGAAGCCAGGGAAATTTCTCAGGGGAGTATTTTTTTTGCATGGGGCGCATGATACCCCAGGCCACCTGTCCGACGAACCAGCGAGCGCAAAACTACCTGAAATGAACGTGCTATCGGTGGCAGTCGCCTTGCCGGCAGGGTTTCGGATCGCGGAGGTGATTTGTTATTTTCGGCCACCGTGCTACATTCCTGCACTGGGAACCCGGCTGGTAATAATAAATGACCCGATTGATACGCGAGCTCCCTAACCATCCGGCCCGCGTCCTGCTACCACCGTTGGAAGTGATGGAGGCGCTCGGCTACAGCGCCAGCCAGTGCCTGCTGGGTACCGGCTTGTCGTTGAGCCAACTGGCCGACCCCAACTTGCGTATCAGCCTGCAGCAGGAGTTCCGGTTTTATCGCAATACGCTTCAACTCAGCGGCAATCCGGTGATCGGACTTAAACTGGGTGAGCCTTTTATACCGCAACGCTATGGACTGTTCGGCTATGCCCTGCTCAGCGCAGAGACATTCCGCCATGCGCTGGCTATCGCGGAGAATTTCGGTCGACTTACCTTCAGCCTGTTCAGTTTCCACTACGGCGTGAGCGAATCCGGGGCCTGGTTTTCAATGGACAACCCGCCGCCCATCGAACAGGACCTCATCGATCTGTACATCGATCGGGATATGTCAGCCGCCCAGGTGGATTTTTCGGAAATCATGGGTGTTCCGTTCCCGATCGAGCGGCTGTTGATGCCGCACGATGGCAAGGGTCGGAAACAGGCTTATCGCGATCACTTTGGCTGCGCCTCGGTGGAGTTTGGTGCCGCCGATGCCCGCTTTTATTTCAGCGCTGAATTACTCGACGCGCCACTGCCCCGCGGTGATCCCGACTCCAGACGACACTTGCAACAGCAGTGCCAGTTACTGATCGCCAAGCTGACGGCCCACGGCAGCTTTATCGACGAGGTTCGCCTGCTGATGCTGGCGCGCCCCGGGTATTTTCCGAACATTGAGTACGTGGCCGAGCGCATGGGTATGTCAACTCGAACCCTGCGGCGAAAACTCAAGAACGAAGGCAGCACCTTCAGGGACTTGCTGGATGAGATCCGCTATGGTCTGGCCCGTGAATATCTGGGAAACACGCGCTTACCCATCGATGAAATTTCATCGTTGCTGGGCTATACCGAGGCGGCCAACTTCAGTCACGCCTTCAAACGCTGGAGTAGCCACTCTCCCAGCGCCTGGCGACAGCAGGCAGACCTTGCCTGACGGATACATCCGCGCAATACCGGTAGCAGAATTCGAGGAAGAGAGTTGATGACAGCCTGTAAATATCGCCACTGCCGGTCTCTGGTTCGCTGGGCGCTGGTATTTTTTACCGCTCTTTACTGGCTGCCGTCCCTGGCATTGGCGACTGCTGCCGGCTACACGGAGCAGCGACAGCCCTGTGCCGATCACGATCCCCAGCGTCGCGCACTGTTTGGTGACCTGCATGTCCACACCCGCTATTCGCTGGATGCCAGCACCCAGGGCACCCGGACGACACCGGAACAGGCTTACCAGTTTGCCCGCGGCGAGGCCATCGGCATCCAGCCCTGGGGCGAAAATGGCGAGGCCGCCCGTTCCCTGCAACTGCGCCGGCCGCTGGATTTCGCCATGGTTTCGGACCACGCTGAATTGATCGGCGAGGTGCGTATGTGTAACACACCCGATATCGAGGGGTATAACAGTTGGCAGTGCCTGCTGTACCGGCATGTGCCGCGGGGCGCGTATTACCTGTTCAACTACATGGCGACCATGAAGCAGTCTCATCTGGGAATGTGTGGCGAGGACGGGGTCACGTGCCGACTCGCAGCACTGGTACCCTGGGCGGAAATGCAGACAGCGGCGGAGCACAGCTATGACCGCAGCGCGGACTGTAGGTTTACGACCTTTGTCGGCTATGAATGGACCGGGATGGAGAGCGATTCGGGCGGCAACCTGCACCGCAATGTCGTGTTTCGTAACGCCCAGGTTCCGGACCTGCCGGCTGGCTTTATCGACAGCCCGTCAGCACACCTCCTCTGGCAGAGCCTGGATCGGCACTGCCTCGAGGCGGATGGCGCCTGTGATGCCCTGGTCATTCCCCATAATTCCAACCTGAGTGCTGGCTATATGTTCAGTGGAGAGCTTGACGGCGGCGGTGTCATGAGTGCCGACTATGCCGCGGACCGCAGGCGTTTCGAACCGCTGGTAGAAATCATGCAGCACAAGGGTGCATCTGAATGCTATTTCGCCGGCGCCCCCGGCAGTGACGAACTGTGTGCGTTTGAGCAACTTCCCAAGGACAATATCGCCGGCTACGATGCCCCGCCCGGAAAGGATACTGGCTTCGTGCGCCAGGTACTGACCGACGGCCTGGCACTGGAACAGACGCTGGGTATCAATCCCTACCAGTTGGGTGTGATCGCCAGCACGGATACCCATCTCGGCACTCCCGGGGCCGCGGAGGAGGACCGGTTCCTGGGGCATGGCGGGGCGGGTGTCCCGGCCGGTGGCGAAATACCTCCTGGGCTGCCTGACAAACTGGAGTACAACCCCGGAGGACTGGCGGTCGTCTGGGCTGAGGAAAACAGCAGGGATTCGATTTTTGCCGCATTGCGACGACGGGAGGCTTACGCCACCAGTGGTCCGCGCATCAGCAGCCGTTTTTTCGCTGGCTGGAATTTTCCTGAGGACCTGTGTGCATCGCCTGATCGCATTGCCCGGGCGTACGCGGATGGCGTACCGATGGGGGGAGAGCTGGTCGGCCGTGGGGACACTGTCCCCGGCTTCCTGGTGGTTGCCAGCAAGGATCCGGGAACGGCGGATGCACCGGGCATGCCCCTGCAGCGGCTGCAGGTGATCAAGGGCTGGATTGATGAACGGGGTCAGTCGCGTCACCGTGTCTTCGATGTTGCCGGCAAGGCTGACAATGGCGCCAGCGTCGATCTTGATACCTGCGAGCCCCGGGGCGAGGGCGCGGCACAGTTGTGCGCGGTCTGGCGTGACGAGGACTTCAAACCGGATCAGCGTGCTTATTACTACACGCGGGTGGTGGAAAACCCCAGTTGTCGCTGGAGCCAGCGGCAATGTGTTGCCGCTGGTGTCGATTGCGCGGTCCCGGAGACAGTTATCGAGGGCTACTCCGGCTGCTGCGCGGCTGAACACCGGCCGGTGATCCAGGAGCGTGCCTGGTCCTCACCGATCTGGTACAGCCCGGCGGACGGCTAGGACGCGCTGAAGGGTGTCGCCTCGAGCACGTTGACATAGGTGCTCGAGTTGAAACCGTTGAAGTTCGTGGTGGTGGCCGAACCGTAGGCGCCGAGCAGGCCGAATTCGATATAGTCGCCGGGCTTTACGCCGCGGGGCAGGGGGGTGGTTCGGGACAGACGGTCTACCGGATCACAGGTAGGCCCGAACACGTGGTAGTGCGTATCCGGCGCAGCCAGCAGTTCTCCCTCGCGCCAGACCCTGGCCGGCAGGGTTATATCCACCAGGGACTGTTCCTGCATGCCACCGTAAACCCCGTCATTGACGAACAGGGTCTCGCCACAGTTGCGCACATGGATGATGCGGGCCAGGAGTGAAATACAGGACGCGACAATGCCCCGCCCTGGCTCACAGACCAGTTTTACCGAATCGGGGAAGTACTGGTCCCGCGCCCGGGTAATGGTCTCGAAGTAATCCTCCAGCGGTGGCAGGTTGGTGCCTGCGTAATGCTCGGGGAAACCTCCGCCGACATTGACAAATTCAAGCTCGACACCGGCCCTGGCGGTGATGTCGGCAGCCGCCTGCAGGTAGCGTTCATACATGCCGGGGTCGGTGCATTGCGAACCCGGGTGAAAGGTTATCGCGGCCGCAGCACCCAGTGCTTTGACGGCTCGCAGCAGTGCTGTCGCAGTGGCAGTGTCCGCGCCAAATTTGCTGCCGAAATCGTAGGCGGCGCTGGCGTGATCAAGTTTGAAACGCACGGTGTACACAACCGCCGGGTCGCCGCCGGTACAGCGCCGGATCTTTTCCAGCTCGGACATTTCATCCAGGGCGAACGAACGCACGCCATAGCGAAGGTAAGCCTCTGCGATAGCCTCTTCGGCTTTTACCGGGTTGTTGAAGTGCAGGGTTGCGCCGGGACAGTACTGGCTGACCCGCCTGACCTCGTCCAGCGAAGCCACGTCATAATGCTGCAACCCGGTTTCGGCCAGGGTTTCCAGAACCCGTTGCTCGGGGTTGGCTTTGACCGCGTAGCTCACGGTGCCGGGAAACTGTTGCAGAAACCGCGCTGCGCGTGCCTTCAGCACCGCCGGGCAGAACAGGTACAGTGGCTCCGTCGGCTTCAATTGGCCGGTGATTTCTGCCGCGTGGCGATAGAAATTCGAGGTTTCGGGCCGGTCGAAAGCGGTTGCGACACTGCCAGTCATAGTACTCACCCTGTTGGTTGCGATGGTTTTATTCTCCAGTTCGGGCCGTTCACTGAACAGTTGCAAAAACTGGTTAATATGATCAAATATGTGTCAAAGTGATAATTGATATTATCAAAGTGGGCATTTATGGATCTCAACAAGAACGACAGGCGCCTGATCAAGGCCCTGCAGCGCAACGCCCGGCAAACCATCAGTGAGCTGTCCCGCGAGTTGGACCTGTCGCGAACCACGGTGCAGAAACGGCTGGCCCAATTGGAGGCCAGCGGCATTATTGTGGGGTACCAGTTGAAGCTGGGAGACAGCTATCGGTCAACGACCTTCCAGGCCTACGTCAACCTGGTGGTGGACCCGCACCTGGGCACACAGGTCGCCAATGCACTGGAGCGCATGGCGGAGGTGGAGGCGTTGTATACGGTATCCGGCAAGATAGACCTGGTTGCCATCATCCGGGTGAACGCGCCGGCAGAACTGGACCAGGTACTGGACCGTATCGGTGAAATGGACGGGGTCAGGGATACTGATTCGGCTATCGTGCTATCCACCAAGTTTGATCGGCGCTGAGGGCTGCGTTTGCGGCCGGCTGTCACCCGGTAAGCGGATAAATTCACTTGCGCTGCAAGTAACGCGTCATCAGAGGTCAAACAGCACTAACTGGCCGGTCATGTCATCGCGCAGCGGTTCAAGCCGCAGTCCTGCTCCCAGCAGCCTCACCGGGCGCTGCCCGCGCTGCCAGGCACTGGACAGCAAGGCCCTGAAAGCGGCCTCGTTCAGCCAGTGCTCACCGTTCTCGGGAATAACTTCTTCCATGGTGGTGTGGGTGAAATTATTGAATTTTACTTTGACGAAGCGTTTGTGGGCACGGTATTGCTCCTCGATTTTATTAAACCTTGCCTCCAGCTCCGAGAGCAGTTCCGACAGGGCCCGGGCCATGGCCGTGGGGTCATCGATATCGTCGCTGTAAGTATGCTCGGTAGAGATCGATTTGCGGATGCGGCTGGTCCTGACGTCCCGTTCGTCAATGCCGTGGGCGAGGTCTGCCAGTCGGGAGCCATATTTGCCGAATCGGCGAACCAGTGTCTCCAGCGGCACCTGCTGTAACTCCCCGCAGGTGGTTGCGCCCAGTTGTGCCAGTCTGGCGGCGGTGACTGTGCCGACCCCGTTAATCTTTGAGACGGGCAACTCGCGGACAAAATCGGCAACCTGTGACGGGGCGATGGTATAGCAGCCGTCGGGTTTGTCCCAGTCGCTGCCGACCTTGGCGAGGAACTTGTTGGGCGCGACACCCGCGGACACGGTTAAGCTGAGTTCCTCGCGAATGCGCCGCCGGATGTCTTCAGCAATCAGGGTTGCACTACCATGGAACCGCTCGCAGTCACTGACGTCCAGGTAGGCCTCATCTAGGCTGAGCGGTTCGATGATCGCGGTGTAGTCACGGAAAATGTGGTGAAACTGGCGTGACACCTCGCGATACAGATCGAAGCGGGCCGGGAGAATCTTCAGATGAGGGCACAATTGCAGTGCCCGGCTGCTGGGCATGGCCGAACGGACACCAAACGCGCGCGCCTCGTAGTTACAGGTCGCAATGACTCCGCGGCGCCTGGCGCTGCCTCCCACCGCCAGCGGCTTGCCTGCCAGCGACGGGTCTTCACGCATTTCCACCGACGCATAAAACGAGTCGGCATCAATGTGAATGATCTTCCTCTGGCGCATATCAGTAGCGGAGTGGGTCACCGGGCGGTGCCGCTTGCGGATCGACCGGCGTGCTTGTTGGCGCATTCAGTCCCGTTGAGTCCTGGTGCGGGAGACAACGATCTTAATATGGATGACCCGGCGGTATCCAGCCTGCCGATTCGGGTGTTGATGTCAGGCGTCCACTTCCCTGCAGGTGTCCATCCAGAACTGAACCGACTCCAGCGGAAAGCGTTTGCGAGGCAGGGCAAAGTAAAATGTCCGGCGCATATTGCGCCGCGGCAATTCCAGCGGCACCAGGTCGCCATTGGCGAAATTGCGCTCGAGAACGATGCGTGACAGGCAGCCGATGCCCAGGCCAGACTCAACCGCATTCTTGATTGCCTCGTTGTGCTTGAACTCCATATAGACGTTGATGTGGGGTAGCAGGCCCGCCATGGCCTTGTCGAACGTCAGGCGGGCGCCGGAATCGGGCTCCCGCAAAATCCAGGCGGCATCCTTGATGTCGCGGGTGGAGAGGTTGCGTTTGGCGGCGAGCGGATGGTTGGCGGCACAGAACACCACCAGTTCATCGTCGCGCCAGGGGATCAGTTCCAGTTCACGCTGTTGCACTTCTCCCTCGATCATGCCGATGTCCACTTCGTAATTGAGCACCCGGGCGACGATCTCGGGCGTATTGGCGATCTCCAGGGCGACATCCGCGTCCGGGTAATGATCCAGATAGCCGGCCAGGTAGCGGGTAGCGAGGTGGTTGCCGATGGTGAAACTGGCGCCCACTTTGATGTGCCCGATCTCCTTGTGGGATTGCAGCACCTCCTCAAAGCTGAGCGCATGGTCCAGCAGGGACTGGGCCTCCTTGCGCACGGTCTGGCCCACCGCGTTGAGCGTCAGCTTGTTGCTGACCCGGTCGAACAGCGCGATCTCATAGGCGTGCTCCAGATTCTGTAGCGCTTCACTGGCGGCAGACTGGGACATGTGCAGGCTCTGGGCTGCACCGGATATGCTCTGTTGTCTGGCAACTTCCAGGAAGATTTGCAGCTGACGCAGGGTGTACTTCATTAGCGATTCTCCGGCTATCGGTAAAACCGATGGTGGCTCCCATAATATCCTGTTTTACATATGGCTCCAATGGCCGTAACCTGCATCCCGCAAGATTACCAATAAAGCCAACAGGCAGCTGAAAGGAGTATCCAATGGCAGAGCAAAAAGCCACCAACGTGCACTGGCACGAGGGCGATATCACCCGCGAACACCGCGAAAAAATTCTGGGCCACAAGGGAGCCACACTCTGGTTTACCGGGCTGTCCGGGTCGGGCAAGAGCACGGTCGCGGTCGAACTCGAGGGCACGCTTAACGAAATGGGTATTGTTTCCTATCGACTGGATGGCGATAACGTGCGCATGGGTATCAACAAGAATCTCGGGTTCTCTGCCGAGGACCGGACCGAGAATATTCGTCGCATCGGCGAGGTATCCAAGCTGTTTGTCGACAGTGGCGTGATTGCGCTGTCCAGCTTTATCAGCCCCTATCGTGCCGACCGCGACCAGGTGCGCGAATTGCACGACGCCGCCGGCATGGATTTCATCGAAATTTTTGTGGATTGTTCGCTGGAGGCGGCCGAGAGTCGTGACCCCAAGGGCCTGTACAAGAAAGCCCGCGCGGGGGAGATAAAGAACTTCACCGGTATCGACGATCCCTATGAAGCGCCGGAAAACCCCGAAATTCACCTGCACTCCGACCAGCAGAGCCTGGAAGAGGAAGTGCAGCAGATTCTTTCCGTGCTGCGTGAACGCGGCATCATCAACCAGTAAGCGGAGAACACCATGATAAAGCCCCACGGCTCCGATCAACTGAATCCCCTGTTCGTCTACGACAGCGAAAAACGCCATGCCCTCGTTGCCGAGGCGGAAACCCTGCCCTCCCTGCTGCTCAACTCGGCCGCAGCCGCCAACGCAGTCATGCTCGGTGGCGGTTATTTCAACCCGCTCACCGGTTATATGAATCTGGCGGATGCGATGGCGGTGGCGGAGAACATGCACACCACTTCCGGACTGTTTTTCCCCGTTCCGATCGTCAATATGACAGACGAGACCGGCGTTGAAGTGGGGAGCCGGATCGCCCTGCGCGATCCGAATATGGAAGGCAACCCGGTGCTGGCGATTATGCACGTGGAAGCGGTTGAAGCTGTCAGCGATGAGAAGATCGATTTCATGGCTGAAAAGATCTTCCGCACCCTGGATGACCAGCATCCCGGTGTCGCCACGTTCAAGAGCCTGGGCAAAACCATGCTCTCAGGTCCTGTCGAAGTATTGAACTTTTCTTACTTCCAGGCCGATTTTCCCGATACCTTCCGCACCGCGGTGGAAATCCGCAACGAAATTGCCGAACACGGCTGGGAGAAGGTTGTCGCCTTCCAGACCCGCAATCCCATGCACCGCGCCCATGAAGAGCTGTGCCGTATGGCAATGGACGACCTGGGTGCAGACGGCATTCTGATCCACATGCTGCTCGGCAAGCTGAAGCCGGGCGACATTCCTGCCGACGTGCGCGATGCGGCGATTCGGAAAATGGTCGAGGTTTATTTCCCCGCCAACACCGTGATGATTACCGGATACGGCTTTGACATGCTCTACGCGGGACCGCGCGAAGCGGTGCTGCATGCCGTATTCCGCCAGAACTGTGGCTGTACCCACCTGATCGTCGGCCGCGACCATGCGGGCGTAGGAGATTACTATGGCGGGTTTGATGCGCAGACCATCTTCGACGAGGAGGTGCCCGAGGGCGCGCTGGAGCTGGAAATTTACAAGGCTGACCACACCGCATTCAGCAAGAAGCTGAACAAGGTGGTGATGATGCGCGACGCTCCGGATCACAGCAAGGACGATTTCGTGCTGCTGTCCGGTACTGCAGTGCGTGAGATGCTCGGCAAGGGTATTGCGCCGCCCCCGGAATTCTCCCGTCCGGAAGTGGCAAAAATTCTCTCGGATTATTACCAGTCGCTCGACAGCTGATGAGTCCCCCGGCGTTGGCTCATCCTATTGGATGAGTCTTCGCCCATTGAGGAAAACACCATGGACTACGATATTTTCAACGGCGACGCCGATGGTATCTGTGCGTTGTTGCAACTGCGCAAGGCCGAGCCTCGGGATGCCACCCTGGTGACTGGCGTCAAGCGTGACATCAAGCTGATGGACAAGGTAGAAGCTCGGCCGGGTGACAGGTTGACAGTGCTCGATGTGTCCATGGACAAGAACCGGTCAGGGCTGGACAGAGCACTGGCAGCCGGTGCGTCCGTGTTCTATGTGGATCACCATTTTCCAGGGGAGGTCCCCCGGCATCCAGCTTTGCAGAGCATTATTAACGAGGCGCCGGACGTCTGCACCGCGGCGCTGGTCAACGGGCACCTGCAGGGTGCCCATCTGGACTGGGCGGTTACCGGCGCCTTCGGCGACAACCTGAAAGACACAGCACACTCCCTGGCCAGAGGGATGGATATTTCCAGCGAAGATCTCCAGAAGCTGGAGCAGTTGGGTGTGTGCATCAACTACAACGGCTACGGTCCTGCAATCGAGGACCTGTATTTCGATCCGCAGGACCTGTACCGGCGTTTGCTGGCCGCGGAAAGTGCCCTGGATTTCGTCAACCATTCAGCGGACTTTACCCGTCTCAGTCACGGCTACGCTGCCGACATGGCACGGGCTGCAGATCTGTCGCCAATGCATGCCAGCGACGCGGTGGCCGTGTTTCAGTTGCCCGATGAGGCCTGGGCGCGTCGAGTCAGTGGTGTCTACAGCAATGAACTGGCTACTGCCAACCCCGGGCGTGCTCATGCAGTACTGACCTTGAAAGACAACGGTAACTTCCTGGTGAGTGTGAGGGCGCCGTTGGCCAACAAGCAGGGCGCTGCGGAACTGTGCATGCAGTTTCCCACCGGGGGAGGACGTGCTGCGGCGGCAGGGATCAATGACCTGCCCGCGGACATGCTGGATGAGTTCGTGGCGGCGCTGTCCACTGCTTACAGGAACTAGCTCTTGAGTGGCTCGGCCCCCGCGCTATCCGGGGCCGAATCCGCCAGTTTCTGCACCTGGTCGACAAAGTGCCAGGGCGTGAGCATGGGGGCCAGATCTTCCGCCGCCACCGGTTCGCAGAACAGGTAGCCCTGGATCAGGTGAGCGCCGTTGCCGGTGAGAAAGTGAAATTGCGCTTCGGTTTCCACGCCGGTTGCCAGGACTTTCAGCCCCAGGTGTCTGGCCATAGCGATGATGGCCGTCACCAGCCTGGCACCCGCCTCTGATCTGGTCGCCTCGAGCAGAAAGCTGCGACTGATTTTCAGTTCATCCAGCGGGAAACGGGCGAGATAGCCCAGCGGAGAGTCGCCGGTGCCGAAGTCATCCACCGACAGGTAGACGCCGCTCTCCTTGAGCATCCTGAGTGCCGCCAATGTCTCAGGGTCGTTACTGCACATGATCGCCTCGGTCAGGCCGAGTTCCAGTTGTCGTGGCTCGATGCCGCTCTGGTCGATAGCACTGCCGACCCGCTGGATGAAGTCGTCGCAAAATTGCTCGGCCGAAACATTGATCGCCATCTTCGCCAGTTTCAGGCCCTGGTCGGTAAATTCGCGCAATTGCCGGCAGGCTTCCACCAGCGCCCAGTCACCCAGTTGTCGCATCAGGCCGATGTCCTCAGCAATGGCCACGAACGTGCCTGGCGGTATGTCTCCGAGTTCGGGATGGTTCCAGCGCAGCAGTGCCTCGGCGCCGACGACGGAACCGGAGTGGGTGTCTATCTGGGGCTGGTAATGTAGGGACAGGGCGTTGTTCTCGATCGCTTTACGTAATTCCGATTCCAGGCGAATACGCTCCTCGCCTTCCTTGCCCATACTCGCCGTATACATCTGGATGCCGTCAGTACCGGTCTGCTTGGCATGAAATTTGGCGACGCTGGCTGCCTTTAACAGGCTCTCGACATCCTTGCCATCACCGGGGGAGATGGCGATGCCGATCGCCGGATGCAGTACCAGTTCGTGGCCGTCGACGGTCATCGCTTGGCTCAGGTTCTGGTGCAGGCGGCGGGCGACTGTTTCTGCCGAGGTTGGCGAATCCAGCTGATTGAGGATAACCGTAAATTCATCGCCACTGAGGCGCGCAACATTAATGTCGGTGCCCGGGCCGTCGATCCGGCCTACCGGGTCGCTGTCGCGCACCGTCCGGATAATGCGTTTGCTCGCCTCAAGCAGGAGTTGGTCTCCCGCGCTCAAGCCCAGGGAGTCGTTGACCCGCTTGAAGTCAGCGAGATCGATAAACAGTAGCGCCAGGGTGTGCCCGTTGCGCTGGTTCAGTTTCAACAACAGCTCCAGCTGCGCGGTGAGCAGGTTGCGGTTGGGCAGGGCAGTGAGCCTGTCGTAGTTGGCCAGTCGGTGCAACCGACTCTGGGCTTGTTCGGCCTCACCCACCACCCGGGACAGGGCTTCGTCTCTTTCGGTGAGCTGGGAACTGCGCTCCTCAACCTTGAGGCTGAGCAGGTGTTTGTCGACTTCGTGAACTTTCCTGGAGTCATTGAAGCCCTGGATTACGCTGTTGAACAACCGGGCAATATCCTGCAGCTCGCCGCCGCCCTCGACCTTGATCAGTTCGCGGACCTCTCCCGCGGCCACCGAATCCGCCATGTTCGCCAGATCGCGGAACGGGCGCGTCACCCGGCGGGTAAATACCCAGGCAAGCAGGCCGGAGACCACCGCCAGCCCCAGGCTGAACAGGAACACCCTGAGGCCGGCGCCCAGGGCGGCGGCCCTGACGACACCGCCATCGTGCACCACGTGCAGGTACCCGACCACCCGCTGGCTGGGACTGCCGCTACCGGATGTGAGGGCGATCGCAAAGTCCGCCGGCGTCAGCCCGCTCCTGCCGGTATTGACTTCGGTGAAGACCGGCAGGCTGTGGTATATCACGGAACTGCCACCGGTCAGGGCGGCCCAGAAACCGCTGTCGCGGGGGGCGCCGGTCCGCTGGTCGAAGGAGCGCAGGCCGGTGTCCGCTGCCATCAGCGGGCCGCGTACCAGGCTGAAAGCCGCCGGCTTGATGTCTGCGGTACCGGGTCGTTTTACCTGGGCCAGTTTGTCCCCCAGGCCACTGAATGCCTGGGCGTAGACACTGCTTTGTTCAGCGATGAAATCTTCCAGGGCGGTCGTCAGTTTTGCGCTGTCTTCACTGTAGATGAAATATTGCAGGCCGGGGTTGCCGAGCAGTCGTGATTCGGTTCGTTCAACCGCGCGCTCGAATTGCACGCGGTATTCCCGGGCGGCGGTGGCCAGGCCCGCCACGATCCCTATCACCGCAATCGCCGCGGCGAACAACAGGCTGAATCGCGTGGCGATGCTCATACAGGCTGCACCGCGCTGACGACAACGCAGACGCGCGTGAGACAATTCATGTCGATGTGCCCCTTACTCCCTGCCTTGGGAACTGTTATTGATTTTCCGCCGGGCCGTTGCCTGCTTCCCGGAATCCATGGAAAAACTAGTTATTGCACTAAAAATATCACGAGGCGAGGAAGCGATGCAATGAAGCGCAGCGCTCGGGGCAGGTTCTTGTTCCCGGGCAACCGGGAATGCTGAATTTTATCCCTCCATGCTCGGGGTGTCGCAGTAACCTTGCTCGCCGCCACCGTACCAGTGCACGGAGTCTACCTCCGGGTTGAGGGCGACACCCGCCCGATAGCGTTCGACCACGTCGGGGGTCGATATAAAGGGACGGCCCAGGGATACGGCGTCTGCGTATCCGCTGTCGATGGCATGGCTGGCGCTGGCCTGGTTATAGCAGCCGTTGACCATGAGCGCGCCGGAATACAGGGTGCGCAGGTCGGCGGGGCAGAATGCGTTGGTATCAGCGGCCGTTGATGTGCTGACCGCCACCGAGTCAAACCCGCGCTCCACAATCTCAAGGAAGGCCAGGTCGCGTTTGTCCAGTTCCGCTGCGGCATGGCTGAAGATGCTTCCGGGGTCGCTGTCTTTGCAATCCCAGGTTTCGGTAAACGGTGACAGTCGCACCGACACCCGCTCCGCACCGATTGCCCCACACACCGAATCGGTGACTTCCAGCAGGAACCTGGCCCTGTTCGCCACACTGCCGCCGTAGTTGTCGCTGCGTCGGTTGACGCCGTCTCGCAGAAACTGGTCGATGAGGTAGCCGCTGGCGGCATGTACCTGGACGCCATCAAAGCCCGCCTCCAGGGCGCATTCGGCCGCCAGGCGGTATTGTTCCACCACGCCGGGGATCTCCTGTCGGGATAGCGCCCTTGGCGGCGTGCATGGCTCGAAGCCATTGGCCGTGAAGGTGTTGATTGCACCGGCCGTGGCCGAGGAGCACACCGGTGGCTGGCCGTCGGCCTGGAAGCAGGCGTGCGACACTCGCCCCACGTGCCAGATCTGGCAAATCATCGTGCCCCCCCGGGCGTGAACAGCATCGGTTACCCGGCGCCAGCCGGCGACTTGCGCATCACTGTGTATCCCGGGTGTGGCAATCGACCCGGTGCCCTGTACCGATACCTGGGTTGCCTCACTGATAATCAGGCCGGCACCGGCGCGCTGCGCGTAGTAACGCACCATGGCTTCGTTCGGCACACGGTCGGGAGCGCGTGCCCGGGTCATGGGAGCCATCGCCAGGCGATTGTTCATGGCCAGCGCGCCCAGTTTAACGCTGCTGAAAAGGGAACTGCTGTTGGTCATGGGGTCAGCCTCGGGGTTCTGGGGTATTATCGCGCCGGGGGACCGGATTGCCAGCAGTGGGGAGCAATGGCGATGTTTGGTCCAGCTCTCCAGACTATGTCCCGGTTCGGTTGTCCACTCGGCCAACAACCCAGTATGCTAGGCCCTCGAATTTGGGTAACACAGAATAGATTAATGATTGATCAGTTGTTGATTGCCGGTTTATTCCTGTGCCTGCTGGGCAGCCTGATCTTTACTGACTGGCCGGCAGTCTGGGTATTCACCTGTGCCATGCTGTCGGCGTATTTCCTCGGGTTGGTGGACACGGCCGACGTGCTGACGAAAGCGTCCAACAGCGGATTGATGACCCTGATTCTGTTATTGCTGGTCTCCGTGGGCCTGGAAAAGTTGTCCTGGCTGACCCGCATGTCGGGCAAGCTGATCACCCCGGGCTATAACGCCAGCCTGCTGCGCCTGGGGGCTGTCACCGCGTTTTTCTCGGCGTTCGTCAACAATACCGCAGTGGTCGCCACGCTGGCGCACACGGTACGCAGTAACAAGCATCATCCCGCCTCCCGGTTACTGATCCCCCTGTCCTATGCGGCCATTCTCGGTGGCACCATGACCCTGATCGGGACGTCCACCAACCTGATTGTCAGCAGCTTTCTCGAGGATGTTACCGGCCAGGGTCTGGCTTTCTTTGATTTTTTGCTGGTGGGGCTGTCGGTGACGGTCCTGGGGCTGCTGACACTGCTTTTCAGTGCTCGCTTGCTGCCGGTCTCGGAGGATAGCAGCATCGACATCAACGAGTACCTGATCGAAGCGGAGGTGGCAGGGGACTCGCCGCTGGTGGGCAAGACCATTATGGATAACCGCCTGCGTGACCTGGAAGACCTGTTCCTGGTGGAGATCGTCCGCGATGAACACCTGATTTCACCGGTATCACCCAACGAATTCATCGAAGCTGGCGACAAGCTGATTTTTTCCGGTGACATCAACCAGGTTAACGCCCTGGAACAATTCGCGGGTCTGCAGTTGTTCGCGGTGGAAGAGGGCCTGCTGCGAGAGAACATGGTCGAGGTTATCGTCATGCCCAACGCCTCGATCGAGGGCAAGACCATAAAGGACAGCGGCTTTCGCTCACTGTTCGATGCGGCGGTTGTAGGAATGCGCAGGGGCGGCAAGCGTCTGTCCGGAAAGCTGGGGAACATCACGATCCAGGCCGGTGACAATATGATGCTTGCGGTGGGGGCTGACTTCAACGAGCGCAAGAACCTGGACAAGAATTTTGTCGTGGTTGATGAATCGGTGGGTGGGGTAAAGACAACCCCGGTGCAGAACTACAGCATTACTGCGATTCTGGTGGCGGTGATCGCCCTCGCAACCCTGGACATTGTGCCGCTAATCAAGGGTATGACTTTCCTGCTGGTCTGTATGCTGGTGATGGGGGTGGTACGCGGGTCCGAATTACGGCGACGCTTCCCCTTTGAACTGTGGTTGATCATTGCTTCAGCCCTGACATTATCGCAGGCGCTGACCAATGCGGGCGTGGTAGGCGTCATGGCGAATTTTCTGCACGATCACCTGGCGGTGCTTGGACCCTACGCAGCCCTGGCCGGAATTTATTTCGGTACGCTGCTGCTGACCGAACTGATGACCAATAATGCCGCCGCTGCACTGGTGTTTCCGATCGCCTTTGGCCTGGCGGAAAGTTACGGTTTGTCCCACATGCCCTTTGTGATGGCGGTAGCTTTTGGCGCCAGTGCCAGTTTCCTGACGCCCTATGGCTATACCACCAATCTCATGGTCCAGAACCTGGGTGGCTACTCGCTGAAGGATTACTTCCGGACGGGGCTGCCGGTGTCCGTTGTCTACTCCGCGGCCGTGATTGTTCTGTTACCCAGGGTGTTCCCATTCTGAAGACAGGCCAGGCCCGGCCCGGCGCTCAGGCCCTTCGCCGATTCGCTGATTCGCGATCGAGTCCAGTCAGTACCCCCACAGGGCAGCCGGCGCTGGCTGCGAGGTCATGCGGTTGCTTCACCGCGCCCTTACTCGCGCATCCGGGTCACGGTTGTGTGTCCATCGGCGTGGTCACCTTAATAGTTGTACCATCCTGGCGTATTTGATCGATGATCGTTATTGCCAGCGAAAATGAGTGGTCTGGTGGTTGCCCGGTGCCAGCGCCAACCATAAGCTCCCTCCTGTTGCCGGAAGGAGACCCATTGATGGCAGAACCTACATTACTGGAACGCGTAGACCGGTTGGAGTCACTGGATGAGATTCGCCAGCTGGCGGCCAAGTACTCCCTGTCGCTGGACATGCGCGACCTCGATTCACACGTCAACCTCTTTGCCGAAGATATCAGGGTGAGTCGGGAAAAGGTGGGGCGGTCGCACCTCAAGCGCTGGCTGGACGATACCCTGCGACTGCAGTTTACCGGTACGTCCCACCATATAGGCAATCACATCATCGAATTTGACGATGCGGATCATGCCCGGGGTGTGGTGTACAGCAAGAATGAACACGAAACGCCGCGCGCCGACGGGAGCAGCGAATGGGTGATCATGCAGATGCTGTACTGGGATAATTACGAACGCATCCGCGGTCGCTGGTATTTTCGCCGGCGCTTGCCCTGCTACTGGTACGCAACCGATATCACCAGACCCCCGGTAGGGGATAACAAAATGCGCTGGCCGGATCGCGAGCCCTACAGCGGTGCCTATCATGAGCTGTGGCCCTCCTGGCAGGAGTTCTGGTCCAGCCCGCCGCAGGAGGACGAGCCGGAGGTTGCTCCCCCGGCGCCGTTGGAGCAGTTTCTGCTGACAATGCGCCGCGGGGCGGCGGAGCCCAAAATCAGAGTGCGCTAGGAGAGTACAGGATGGATTTATTCACGCCGCTGGAACTGGGCGAATTGCAGTTGCGCAACCGGATTGTAATGGCGCCCATGACCCGCAGTCGGGCGGGCGCTGAGGCGCTGCCCAATGCGTTGATGGTCGAGTATTACCGGCAGCGGGCAGGCGCTGGACTGATCGTGTCCGAGGGAATTGCCCCCAGTGCCAATGGCCTGGGTTATTGCCGTACCCCCGGCATTTATAATTCTGCGCAGGTGAGCGCATGGCGCCAGGTGACCGACGCGGTACACGAAGCGGGTGGCAGCATTGCAGCCCAGTTGATGCACGTGGGCCGGGTAGCGAGTCATTACAATAAACCGGACGGTGCCGAAACCGTGGCGCCGTCGGCTATTGCCGCCAGTGCTGAGATTTATACGGACCAGGCTGCCATGCAACCCATGGATGCACCCCGGGCCCTGACCACTGCGGAAGTGGCGGGGGTCGTGGAAGAGTATCGCCAGGCCGCGGAAAATGCTTTTGACGCCGGTTTTGACGCCGTGGAATTGCACTGTACCAGCGGCTATCTGCCGGCCCAGTTTTTGTCGACGGGCACCAACCGGCGCGAGGACCAGTATGGCGGCAGCGTGGCGAACCGCGCCCGCTTTGTGCTGGAAGTACTGGAGGCGATCGCCACTGTCCGTGGCGCCGCTCGCATCGGGATGCGGATCTGTCCGGATAATCCCTTCAACGATCTGGTCGACGAAGACCCCGGCGAAACCTTTGGCTACCTGCTGGAACATGCCGCGGCGATGGAACTCGCCTACCTCCATGTGATTCGCCTGCCGGCCGGCCGGGTGGACAATCTCGCCCTCGGGCAGGCCTGGTTTGGCGATCGGTTGATCGGCAATGACAGTTTCAGCCTGGAGGAAGCGACGGCAGCCGTCGCCGCCGGCCAACTGAGCGCCGTGTCGTTTGGTCGCAGCTTCATCGCCAATCCCGACCTGCCACAGCGCTGGCGATTGGGCGCCGGGCTGGCGACATTTGATGCCGCGACCCTGTATACGCCAGGGGCGCGGGGCTACACCGATTATCCGCCGCTGGCCGGCGATCATGCCAATACCGCGATTACGCAGGGAGGATGACATGCCTGTTCAACCCGTAGATCTCACTGGACGCAAAATACTGATCACTGGCCCCACCGGCCAGGTCGCCCTGCCGGTGGTTGCGCACTACGCGGCCATCGCTGACGTCTACGCCCTGGCGAGATTCAGTAAGGCCGAAGATCGGGAGAAAGTGGAGCGTCTTGGCGCCACCGCGATTCAGGCTGACCTGGCCAGGCCCGAGACCCTGGCCGGGATTCCGGATGACATCGACTATGTACTGAACTTTGCGGTGGTCAAGACCGGTGACTTTGATTACGACCTGGCGGCCAATGCCGAGGGGGTGGGGCACCTCATGCAGCGTTGTGCCAGCGCCAGCAGCTTTTTGCACTTTTCTTCAACGGCGGTGTACGAGTACGCCGGGCATGAACCGCGTGATGAAACATCGCCGCTGGGGGATAACCACCGGGTAATGTTCCCGACCTACAGTATTTCGAAAATAGCGGCGGAAACCGTGTGTCGTTTTGTTGCCCACAGCCAGGGAATTCCCACCACAATTGCCCGCCTGAGCGTGCCGTACGGAGACAACGGTGGCTGGATGTATTTTCACCTGTTGATGATGCAACAGGGGATTCCCATTGAACTGCACCCGGAAAAACCGAATTACTACAATCCGCTGCATGTGAATGACTATATCGAAAAAATCCCCTACCTGCTGGCGGCGGCCAGCCCCGACGTTACCACGGTAAACTTCGGGGGTTCGCAACAGGTCAGTATTGAACAGTGGTGTGCGTACCTCAGTGAGCTGACCGGTCTGGAACCGGTATTCGCGGAAAATCCCAGGAGCTTTGGCAGCCTGGCCATCGACACTGGGAAAATGCATCGCCTGATTGGCCCGACCCGGGTCGATTGGCGCGAGGGAATTCGCAGCCAGGTCGAACACCTGGCCCCGGAGCTTTTGCAGGATAAACGCTGAGAGTTACTTGACGGCAGCGCCGCCGTCGACCGACAGTATCTGGCCGGTGATGAACGAGGCCCGATCGCTGCACAGGAACACGACAGCCTCGGCGATTTCTTCCGGTTCGCCGAGCCGGTTCATCACTGCGGCGCGCTTCAATCCTTCGGCCATTTCCGGTTGCTCTTTGAAATACTTCTCTACACCCGGTGTCCTGATCACGCCCGGGGATACGGCGTTGATGCGGATGCCTTTGGCACCATATTCTGCGGCAGAGCTTTTGGTGAGCAGATTGACGCCGCTCTTGGCAGCTGCGTAGGCGGTGTTAAAGGCCTGGCCTCGCAGTGAAGCGTTGGAGGAAATGTTGACGATGGCGCCACCACCCTGGGCGAGCATCAGCGGTATTTCGTATTTCATGCAGAGCCACGTATTGGTGAGGCACATCTGCAGGGTCTCGTCAAATACTGCGCGCTCGTACTCGTGGATAGGCCCGGAGCCCCTGCTCAACGCGGCGCCGTTACAGGCGATATCCAGGCGTCCGTAGCTGGCAGCCACCGTATCGATCATGGCCCTGACCGAATCCTCATCGCTGACATCGCCAAAACTGAATATGGCCTCGCCGCCCGCTGCACGTATCTGTGCCACGGTCTCTTCGCCCATTTCCCGGTTGAAGTCAGCGACCACCACGCTGGCGCCCTCGGCAGCGCAACGTGTGGCGATTGCCCGGCCTATGCCCTGGCCAGCTCCGGTGACGATGCCGACCTTGTTATCCAGTAATCCCATTAATGCCTCCAGCAGAGAATGAACCGTATCATGGGCGGGGCCTCGACTGCGCCACCTGCCGTTGCGAGGATCCATTGTCCCTCGGGGACTTTATGATAGGCTGAGGTTTTGGCGAGAATAGGGCCACTGCGGTCAATTTAATAAACATAATCTTCCGGCACTGATATGTACGAAGTTACGATACCTGTCCACAAGGTTCTGCGTCTGTTTGATTACCTTGAAAAGCTTGGCCTGGAAGCGGAGCCGATCGCTGCCCGGGCCGGACTTTCGCGCAAGGCCATCCTCAAGCTTGAGCCGGGCGCTACCCTGCCGGGCCAGCAGTACTCGAGGCTCTACAAGCAGGCGGTGCTGGAAATGCAGACACTCAAACAACCCTTGCCCTGGGCGGCGGGGGTTGGCAGCGAAGCCTTTGAGCTGATGTGTCACTGCATGATCAGTGCCCGCACCCTGGGCGACGCAATAGGGCTGGCCGAGCGCTACGAAAAAATGCTGTACCCCATGATAGGCCACCGGGTGTGGCTGGAGGTGGCAGGAGATACCGCGAAGCTGGGTTACCAGATCCGCTTTACCGAGCGCGGCTCCGCGGCCCTGGTGCCGGATGATTGGGATCGGGCCGATTATCAGGATACCGTCGCCAAGGCATCCGGCCTGTTGATCTGGCATGCGCTGTGCGGCTGGCTGGTAGGCGAGTCGCTGGAGATAGAGCAGGCCAATATTTCGGCACCGTTTCTCAA
This sequence comes from Seongchinamella unica, assembly GCF_004354085.1. Classification (GTDB taxonomy): domain Bacteria; phylum Pseudomonadota; class Gammaproteobacteria; order Pseudomonadales; family Halieaceae; genus Halioglobus; species Halioglobus unicus. The sequence continues at coordinate 431,037 of NZ_SMSE01000002.1, forward strand.
TGCCGCGTACCATGACAGCCTCTCTGCGACCTTTCACAGCAATGTCCTGTTCGACGCCGACGATACCTATTTCAGCTTTGCTGCCGAGCAGTTGCAACGACGGATTGTCCACACTTCGGATTCCCTGCGGGAACTGCTGGATAACGCGATTTACCAGCTGATTCTTATCGAGCGCAGACCTGCGAGCACCAGTGCCGCCATCAAGTCGCTTATCAGTATCGACCTGAGCCGGGGACTGCCTTCCTTTGCCGACATGGCTGCGCAGTTGCACATGTCGGAATCAAGCCTGCGCCGTCGCCTGCAGAGTGAATCCACCAGTTACCAGCAGTTGAAAGACGAGGTCAGGTGCCAGGTGGCCATCGACAAGTTACTCAATGAGGGTGCGAGGATTGCCGACCTGTCAGATTACCTCGGATTTACCGAGCCCAGCTCTTTCGTGCGCTCCTTCAAGAACTGGACCGGGGAGACCCCGCGCAGTTATCGTGAGAAGATCCTGGCCCTGGGTGACGATCCCGACTGAACTGAAAAGTCTGCCGATTTGGCTGTTGTGGTTGCAACCCAGGTCTCGTATATCGAGGATAATGGTGATTCTTTTTCAGGTCATCGGAGAAAAGTTGATGCAATTAGCAAACAAGGTAGCGCTGGTTACCGGCGCGGGTCAGGGAGTAGGGCAGGGAATCGCCCTGGCACTGGCAGCTGAAGGGGCGCGGGTCGCGGTCACCGGGCGCACCCTGTCCAAACTGGAAACCACCTGCGAGATGATCGAGGAGCGGGGTGGCCAGGCGCTGGCTGTAGAGTGCCAGGTAAAGTCACTCGAATCACTGGCCGCTTGTGTCGATGCGGTGGTGAGCCACTTCGGCGGACTGCAGATACTGGTGAATAATGCCCAGGAGGTTCCCCTGGGCACGCTGGAGCAGGTCACCGATGAAGCGTTTACCGCGGGGTTTGAATCCGGTCCCCTGGCGACGCTGCGGATGATGAAACTCTGTTACCCTCATCTCAAGGGAGAGGGGGTGATCATCAATCTTGCCAGTTCCGCCGGCAAGCGATGGGATATGAGTGGTTACGGGGCCTATGCCGCGACCAAGGAAGCAATCCGTGCCCTGACCCGAGCGGCCGCCTGCGAATGGGGCTGCGAAGGTATCCGCAGCAATGTCATCATGCCCCATGCCAAATCTCCCGGTCTGGCCTGGTGGATGGATAACAACCCGGACGAGGCGGCTGAGTTTGTCGCCAGAATTCCGCAACGGCGAGTGGGTGACTGCGAGCAGGACATCGGGCGCTTTGTTGCCCTGCTGTGCGGTGAGGGTTCGGCTTACGTGAACGGCCAGACCATCGGTCTTGACGGTGGCCAGGCCTTGATATCATAGGACAGTTGTATGCGGGTTATGGTTACAGGCGGTACCGGATTTATCGGCTACCACACGGTGCTGGCACTGCGTGCGGCAGGCCTTGAAGTGAGCCTGTTGGTGCGTTCGGTTGCCAAGATGGAGCGCATCTATGGCAAAGGGGTAATAACGCATTACACAGAGGGCGACATCGGCGATGCCGACTCGGTGAATGCGGCGCTCGAGGGGTGTGACGGCGTGGTGCATGTGGCTGCGCTGGTATCGACCCGGGCGGCGGACGCGGACCGGGTATTCCAGACCAACCTGGAGGGGGCGCACAACGTGCTGGGGGGCGCTGTGGCGTGTGGGCTGCAGACCATCATTCATGTCTCCAGTGTAACCGCGTTGTACGATCCCTCAGCGGCGTTGCTGGACGAGGATTCACCACCCGGGCCCAATCCGATCGGCTATGGTCGCTCCAAGGTGGCTTGTGAAAAGTATGCTCGCTCGCTGCAGGCGGAAGGCCACCCCGTCTACATCACCTATCCGGCCACGGTTCTGGGCCCGGACGCACCGGAGATGACTGAGGCTCACACGGGGCTGGAAACCTACCTGAGCAAGTTCGTGCCGCTGATGAGCAGCGGTACCCAGTACGTCGACGCCAGGGACATTGCCGCGGTTCACGCGCACATTATCCAGTATGAAGTCCCGAGCAATCGCTACGTCCTGGGCGGTCATTATCTCAGCTGGAAGGCCCTGGCGCCTGTGCTCGAGTCGATCACCGGGAGCAAGATCGTGACCCTGCCCATGAGTGGCGGGCTGATGCGCCTGGCAGGCAGTCTCGCCGACCGCTTGGCGCCGGTCCTGCCGCTGGATCTGCCGATCAGCCGGGAGGGGCTCAACTATGCGACGCAATGGGCCATGCTCGATAACCGGCGCGTAGAAACCGAGCTGGATTTTCAGTTCCGGCCGGTGGAAGAAACCCTGGCTGACAGCATTCGCTGGCTTTATCAGCAGGGCGAGATATCCGCTCGCGCGGCCGGCAGGCTGGCGCTTTAGCCGAACAAGGCATGGACGAAACCGGTATTATTCCAGCCGGGACTTTGTTCTCTCCCGGAATTTGGCCTAAAATCACAAAACCATGTCCCTTATCAATATCCTGAAGTCGTGTTACATGTTGTAATATGTGCGGGTATCGGGGCGGGAAGTCGCTCTTGACCGCGCCCCGGCGTGGACACGATATGGGAAAAAGTACCGCCGGCAGGATGGGCGGCAGGCCTCGCGTCCAATAGACACGAACCGCAATCGGACCGGCGACAAGAATCGCCAGATAATGAACCGACGCGTCGGCCACTGTGTTAAGTCACAATCAGGGATTCAGGAAGCGCTCTCTGTCGTCTGGCGAAACGCCTGTGCAGCAGAGCATGTCGCACGCCCGTACCCATAAAAATGAGCGGCTTGAACCGCACGATGAACAACACGCACAACGCACTCGCAGAGGGAAGTACTATGAAAAAGAAGCTGCTAACCATGTCGGTTCTCGCCGCCATCAGTACGCAGGCCCAGGCATTTCAATTTGACACGTCCGAGGACTGGGAAATTCGCTGGGATAACACCTTCAAGGCGAATCTCATGTCTCGGGTCGACAAGCAGGACAAGGATGTTTACCTGGGCGGCCGCGGAAACAGCGCGACGGGAGCGGGTCTTGCGGATGATGCAACCCTGTCGGTGGATCGCAGCAATCTGGGTATTATCAGTACCCGCCTTGATGTTCTGTCGGAATTCGACGTGATCTGGAAGCAGGATTTCGGCTTCCGTATCAGCGCCTCGGGCTGGTACGACCACGCCTACAAGGATTCTGATCACCCCTCTGACCGCTTTCGCACCTGGGCATCTCCCAGTGTGGATCCCGGGGAGTACACTGACGAGGCGAAAGACCTGCACTACCTGGGTGGGGAAATCCTCGACGCATTTGTGTTCGGTAACTGGTTTATCGGCGATACCTCACTGGGCGTGCGCGCGGGGCGCCACACCATTTACTGGGGCAACAGCCTGCTGGCGACCGGCGCTATTGCCGGTGTGGGTGGCGCCATGGCGCCAGTAGATTTCATGAAGGCACTCTCGGTGCCCGGCTCTGAGGCCAAGGAACTGTTCCGCCCGACTGCAAAACTGTCTACCGTGTTCCAGGTGACTGACAACCTGACCCTGAACGCCTACTACAGCTTTGAGCACGAGCGTTACCGCCTGCCGGAAAGCGGCACCTATTTCAGCCCGGCGGAAGGCCTGACTGAGGACACCGAGTTTGCGACGGTGATAGCCGGCGAGCCCATCCGCGTTGGCATGCAGGTGAACAAAGACAAGCACGACAGCGACGAGTGGGGCTTCAATGCCCAGTACTGGGTGGATGCCTGGGCCCTGGAAACCAGCTTTATCTACCTGAACTACGTCGACAAGAACCTGCACGGCCTGCACTCCGGTTTTGACACCGGGCAATTGGCTTACACTCTGGCACCCAGCACGCCGGCTGCGGCTGGACTGTTAGCCGTCTGGAATGGCGGTTGCGCCGCGGGCGTGCTTGAGCCGTGTCCGCCGAACCCTCCCGTGATTGACCCCAACACCGGTACCGCGATTGTCGGTCAGGCTCGTTGGCTGTTCAAGGACGATATCGATCTGTATGCCATCTCCCTGGCCAAGGAGATTGGCGGCATCAGCTTTGGTGCCGACATCGTGTTGCGCAAGGACACTGGTTTGGCTCCCGACCTGGGCGCTTCCTTCAACCGTTTTTATGGGGCACCGGACGCCTTCGTAGACGCTATCCAGGGAACCCTTGGATTGGGTCACATCCCCGGCGAGTTTAGCGACTACGACTCCGGCAACTACCTGGGCCCCGTCGGTGATGTCTGGTCTGTGGTGATTAACGGCCTGGGCCTGCTCCAGAGCGGCGCGCTGTGGGACGGCGGCAGCTACATTTTGGAAGCGACTTTCCAGATGCTGGATGACTGTACTGAAAACTGTGAGTTGCTGGATTTCCGCGTCTACGAAGACCGCGTGGTCAGCACTATCGGCGGCGTGTTCAAGCCCACCTGGTACCAGGTGTATCCCGGCTGGGATCTCAGCGCGATCGCCGCCGTTTCCTACACGATTGATGGCGAGAAAAGCCCCTTCACCTTCGGTGGTGATGAAGAGCGTGGCAGCGGCAGCATCGGCCTGGAGCTTAGCATCGACCAGAAGTGGACGATTGATGCCCGTTACAACGCCTACTTCGGCCCGGTGGCCGCGGGTATTGGCGGGCTGTTGAAGGACAGGGACAACATCTCCATTACCGCAAAGCGAACCTTCTAAGATTGGTCTAGTCTGTTTGTATAACGATATCAATATCGTAAAGAGGAATTTATTATGATTTTCAAGAAAACTCTGGCTGCTCTCTGCCTCGGTAGCTTCGTCGCCGGTACTGCACTGGCGGCGGTTTCGCCGGAAGAGGCGGCCCGCCTGGGCAAGGACCTCACGCCCATGGGCGCAGAAGCCGCCGGCAATGCCGATGGCAGTATTCCGCCCTGGAACCCGGCGGGTACGCCCATCCCCGCAGACTTTGTACCAGGCTCAGACAACTATGTGGATGCCTACCCGGGAGAAGAGCCGCTTTATACCATTGATGTTAACAACTACATGGAGTATGCGGACGTATTGACCGAAGGCACCAAGGCGATCTTCGAGAAGTTGGGACCCGATGGTTTCAAAATGCATGTGTATCCCACCAAGCGCGACTTTGTAGTGCCTGATTGGGTTTATGAGAACTCCGCCAAGAACGCGACGGGTGCTACTCTGGAAGATGGTGGTCAGCGTATCGCCAACGCCTATCCGGGGGTGCCATTCCCTATTCCCCAGAGCGGCCTGGAAGTGTTGTGGAACCACCTGACTCGCTACCTTTCAGACCACACGGTAACTTACGATACCTACTATGTAAGCTCCAACGGGAAGCCGATTCTCTCGACTACCGGCTACATGGGCAACGTGTTGCCGATGTATAAGACTCCGGAAAAAGTGATGGATGACACGCCGTGGCTGAAATTGCGTATCAACTACAAGGCACCGGCTCGCCGCGCGGGCGAGATTCTGCTTGTACATGAACCGGGCGCCGACTTCACCCAGGGCAAGGGTCGCAAGGCCTGGCAGTATCTGACCGGCCAGCGTCGTGTTCGTCTGGCTCCCGCGGTTAACTTTGACACGCCAAACCCTGGTGTTGCAGGAACTTCTACCTACGATGACTCGTTTATCTTCAACGGCTCTCCGGAGCGTTTCGACTGGAAGTTGGTAGGCAAAAAGGAAATAATCGTGCCTTATTCAGCCTACGACTTCGTATTCCAGCAGGAACTGAAGGATACCCTGGGTGAAAAGTTCATTGACCCGGAAGTCATTCGTTGGGAAAAGCACCGCATGTGGATCGTGGAGGCCACCCTGAAAGAGGGTAACCGCCACCTGTACAGCAAACGTCGCTTCTACATTGACGAAGACAGCTGGGCCGGTTTGGCCGGCGAAAACTATGACGGGCAGGGCAACCTGTGGCGAGTCCAGTTTGCCTACGGGGCAAACCTGTATGACATCAAGTCAAACTACCACTTCGCCTACGGTGCCTATGACCTGGTACAGGGTATTTACAACCTGAACACCAAACCCTCGCCGGGTGGGTTCAAAAATGGCGTGGACCAGAACGACAGCTGGTTCTCGCCCAAGGGTATGGCGCGCGGCGGTGTACGCTAAATCAGCCTGAAGATAGGGGCGTTGCTCCAGCGACGCCCCTTTTTTTGCTTTACCTGTATCAGTAACCAATGGAATCAGTGCCATGGGAATAAGAAGATCGCTTGTTGCCCTGTGTGTCAGTCTCTTGCTGGCGCCCTGGGCGTCCGTCTCCGCACAGAAGTCTTACGATGTGCTTGAGCTCCCGGCGGTGCCCAGCGAACTGGCTGCAAAGTCGCTGGTGTTTGCCATCCACAAGTACCATGACCGTTACTTCGCGGTAGGCCATCACGGCCATATTCTTTATTCCGAGGATGGTGAAAACTGGAACCAGGCAGAGGTGCCGGTCCGCAGTTCACTGCTGGATATCCATTTCCCAACGCCAGAGCTGGGTTGGGCCGTGGGTCACGAGGGGGTGATCCTGCATTCCGCCGATGGCGGCCAGACCTGGGTCAAGCAGTATGACGGGCTGCGCTATGGCGAGGAAGGTCTGGCCTTTTACCGCAAAATGGCGGAAGAAAACCCCGACAACGAGGATTTCCCATTTCTGGTAGAGGAGATGGAGTTTGCCATTTCCCAGGGCGCGGATAAACCGCTGTTCAAGGTGCATTTTCACGATGGCGAATTCGGCCATGTGTTTGGCGCCTACGGCATGATCCTCAAGACCGAGGATGGCGGCCAGAACTGGCAACACGTGTTGCACACCACCGAGAACCATTCCTTCTATCACCTGTTCGACTTTGCCCATTTGTCCGGCGATGCACGCTTTTTCCTCAGTGGCGAAGCGGGCCTGTTCCTGATCGGTGACGCCCGCTCGGAAACTGCGGTACAGGTTGAGAGCGTGCCCTGGGAAGGCAGCTTCTTCACCAGCGCCGCCGCCCGGGACGGTGCGGTCGTCCTCGGTGGTTTGCGCGGTCGCATGTTCCGCACCGAAGACGAGGGCGAAAACTGGGAAGAGGTGCAAAAACCGCCGACCAGTTCAATCGTGGATTCTGCGGTACTCGACGATGGCAGGCTTGTTTTCGCTGGCATTGCCGGGGAATTGCTGGTGAGTTCAGACGCTGGGCGCTCGTTCAACTTCCTGCCCATTTCCGGCGGCGGCCGTATTTACACGGTGTCGCAGGGGCCCGTGGGTAGCCTGCTGGTAGGCGGGCCCGCCGGCATCAAAAAGCTGCAACTACCCCAGTAACAGATTCTTATCGGAGAGAAACCAATGGCGCACTCAGAACAGTCAGACCTTCCGGTAATTTCGGATCTGCAGAAGTTTGACTACGACTCAGGGACCTTTCTGGAACGCCTGGTATTCAACCACCGCGGCGTGGTTATGGCGATCTGCGCACTGTTGACCCTGGTGCTGGGTTATCAGGCCACCAAGATAGAGTTGAAGGCCGGATTTGAAAAGACCCTGCCCAAAGCGCACCAGTTTGTGATCAATTACCAGGCCAATCGCAATGAGTTGAAGGGGCTTGGCAACAACCTGCGGGTGGTTGTTGCAGTGAAAGAAGGCACTATCTTCACCAGCGAAAACCTCAAGTTTCTCGAGGAGGTAAATGATGCGATATTCTTTATACCCGGCGTAGACCGAAACGGGATGAAGTCCCTTTTTACCCCGAATACCCGTTGGCGGGTGGTGACTGAACAGGGGTTTGAAGGGGGGCCGGTCATTCCCGGGGACTTTGACGGCTCAGACCGCTCTATCGCCGAGGTGAAAAGGAATATTCTCCGGGCCGGCATCATGGGCGATCTGGTGGCGAACGACGAGAAGTCGGCCGCCATTATTATTCCGCTGTTGGACAAGAATCCGGAGACGGGTGAGCGGCTGGACTATTCGGAACTCAGCGAAAAGCTTGAAGACATCCGCGACCGCTTCACCGAGGGCAATCCCGACCGATCTATCCATATCATCGGTTTCGCCAAGCTGATCGGCGATCTCATCGATGGATTGTTCGCGGTGATGGCCTTTTTTGCCGTGGCGGTGATTATCGCCACCGCGCTGCTCTATTGGTACACCCGCTGCTTCCGTTCCACGGTTATGGTGATTTCCTGCACGCTGGTGGCGGTGGCCTGGCAGTTGGGCATCCTCTCAATGCTCGGTTATGAACTCGACCCCTTCTCCATTCTGGTGCCGTTCCTGGTCTTTGCCATCGGCGTGAGTCACGGGGCGCAGAAGCTCAACGGGGTACTGCAGGACATTGGCCGAGGAACTCACCGTTACATCGCCGCCCGTTACACCTTCCGGCGCCTGTTCCTGGCGGGGGTGACGGCCCTGCTGTCTGACGGTGTCGGGTTTGCGGTATTGATGATTATCCAGATCCAGGTCATTCAGGATCTTGCCGTCACCGCCAGTATCGGCGTGTTGGTACTGATTTTCACCAACCTGATCCTGATCCCGATTGTGCTGTCATACACCGGGGTGGGGAAAACCTGCGCCGAGCGGGCATCCCGCCCGGTCAAGAGTGCCGAGGAAATGCATCCCCTGTGGCGCTTCCTGCTGCTGTTCACCAAGCGTGGCCCGGCAGCGGCTGCCATTATGGTCAGCGTGGTGTTGGCCGGGGTGGGAATTTATGTTGCCCAGGACCTGCAAATCGGTGACCTGGACAAAGGGGCGCCGGAATTGCGACCCGATTCCCGTTACAACAAGGATGTGGCCTTCATGATCGAGAATTACTCGGTCAGTACCGACGTCTTCGCCATCATCGTCAAGACCGAACCCGACGGCTGTATTGACCTGGAAGGGTTGAGCCTGGCTAATGAACTGGAATGGCGGCTGCGCCAGTTGGAGGGGGTAGAGGACGTTCGAGGTCTCAACGTCCGCACCCGGGAAATCATGATGGGTATCAACGAGGGCTTCCCCAAGTGGCAGGCCCTGTTCCGGAACCAGGATACGGTCAACTATGCGGTGAGCGAGCTGGTCACACTGGAGTATGTGGACCCAGCCTGTTCTATCTGGCCGATGCTGATCTACCTCGCGGACCACAAGGCAGCCACCCTCGAGCGGGTGGTAGATACACTTGATGAGTTCAATGCCGACTGGGGCGAGATCGACAAGATCGAGTTTATGGGCGCCGCCGGTAGCTCCGGTTTCGAAGCCGCTACCAACATCGTGGTCAAGAAGGCTAACCGGGAAATGCTGTTCTACGTGTATGGTGCGGTGATCCTGCTGTGTATGCTGACATTCCGCTCTGTGCCGGGCGTGATCTGTGCGGTGCTGCCGCTGATGTTGACCTCGATTCTCTGTGAGGCGCTGATGGTCTGGCTGGGCATGGGCGTCAAGGTGGCGACGCTGCCTGTTATTGCGCTCGGGGTGGGTATCGGCGTGGACTACGCGCTGTACGTGTTGACGGTCATCCTGGCGAAAGAAAAGCAGGGTATGGATCTGACTACGGCGTACTACGAAACACTTAACTTTACCGGCCGTGTGGTCGCCCTGATTGGTGTCACCCTGGCTGCAGGTGTCATCACCTGGGCCATGTCGCCGATCAAGTTCCAGGCGGACATGGGCATCCTGCTCACCTTCATGTTCATCTGGAATATGTTCGGTGCCTTGATTCTGATGCCTGCACTGGCCTGCTTCCTCATTAAACCGAAACCCGAGGCCGCGAGCGCCTGATCCGGGTTTGGGCCGCAACTGCACGCGAGGCGACCACCGGGAGGCACCTGTTGGTCGCTTTTTTTTCCCTGGAGGAATTGATGAAGCCTTCCCGCTACCTGCTGCTTTCGGTCCTGGTGACGTTGCCCCTGCTGGCGGCCTGCAGTGCGACGACGATCGAGGATCAGCCCGCGAGTGAATTTTCCACGGCGGGTCTGCACGCTGCATCCGGTACCGGCTTTGACTCGGCCTATGTGTTGCCGGGGGCGAATTTGCCCGGTTATGGGCAGATCCGGTTTGAACCCTTCGATGTCAGTGGCGTGGATGTCAGTACCACCACGATGACAGGTACAACCCGTCGCGACTGGGAGATGACTGCCGAGAAAGAAAAAAAACTGATTGCGGCCTGGGCCGGGGCTACCGCCCACGCATTCCCGGATTACCCGAGGGAGGAGGGCGCAGGGAAATCGCTCAGGGTCGAGGCATCGCTGACCCGCTTAAGCCCGGGTCGGGCGGTCAATACAGCAGCGGGCACCCTGGGTTCTGCCTCCACTGCCAATCGGGATGTGGTCAATGTGTCCATTGAGATTCGCCTGTTCGATGCAGATTCCGGGCAGCTGCTCGCCCTGGTGCGGGACCGCCAGGCTGTTGGCGCCCTGCAGTGGACCCGGGCAGCGGGCACAGACATGACCAATCTGTTCAACGCCTGGGCAGCCCTGCTGCATACCCGGGTGTCCGGTCGCTGATGCTCAGTGAGCCGGCCGGCCGTGGCGCTCGGAGCCGAGGTTACCCTCGGCATGTGCCGATCCCGCATGTTCCTGCCAGATACTCAGGCCAAGTACCATTACCGCCAGTGAGAGTATGTAAGCCATGGTGATTTCCTCCAGTGCCGCCGGCGCTGTCCGCTCCGGCCTCAAGGTCAATCTAGGGATTGCTGCTATATTCTTCAAATGGAATAAATTCATTCATAAAATGAATTTAATTCATTTTATGGTTACCTGCGAGCCGTGAATGGATATTCGAGATCTCGGTAGGCTGGACCTCAACCTGCTGGTTGCCCTGGAGGCGCTGCTGGAGGAAAAATCTGTCTCCCGGGCAGCCCAGCGCCTGTACGTCACCCAATCAGCGATGAGCAAGACTCTCGGGCGATTGCGGGAATTGTTCGACGACCCGTTGTTCGTGCGCCGCGGGACGGGCATGGTCCCCACACCGAGGGCGGAACAGCTCGGCCTCCGCCTGCCGGAGGTGTTGCAGGCGGTGCAGGGCATGATCCAGCCCCTGGAGTTCGACCCGCGGGCTTATGAGGGCCAGATGAATCTATTGGTCCAGGGGCCGTTGGGGGCCTGGTTTGTTCCCGCGCTGGTGGCGAAACTGCAACACAGCGCCCCGGGAATGCGCCTGCGAATCTGTTCGCAATCAGATCAACTGTTCGAGCAGCTTGCCGTCGGCGGGCTGGATATGGCCTTGCAGATTGAACGGCGGCATTACCCGGCGGATATGGAGTTGACCACCCTGGCGTTTGCCCAGCCGGTGTTGATGGCGCGCAAGGGGCATCCGCTGGAAAATACGGAATTTACCTTTGACGATGTGACACGCTTCCCGCAGGTGTCACTGATGTCCACGGAGCTCGGAGAATTGCGCTTTAACGATAACGGCGCTGAACAGGTGGAGGAATATCAGCGACGCACCGAGGCCCAGGTGGAAACCGATGACCTGCAGACCGCGCTGCAGATCGTCCGGGAGACAGATTGCCTGTTTCCCGCGCCGCCCATGCTGATGGAACAGTTCAACCTGTCGCGTGACCTGGTGGCGCTACCCATCCCCGGGCTTGGTGACCTCAGTATCCGCTACGTGGCGGTACGGCCGCAGCGGGTACTGGGCTCTGCTGCCCATGAGTTCTTTTACCAGCAGATCATTGAGCTAACCGAGAAATTTCGCGCGCAAATGGGTCTGCTGAACCTGGAACAGCTGCGAGAGCAGCGACAACTGGACTACTGAAGCCCGGGGGCGACAGGCATTGCAAACATACCTTCCGCGAGATATGACGATTTGATGGGTGCGAAAACACCACAGCAACTGCTGGCATGCCTGTGGCTCTGCATGCTGCCGTCTTTTGTAGCCTACGGCCAGTCACCAGACGCAACCCTGGACGAGAGCCTGGAGCGAGTCGCCGAGACAAACCGCAGCGCGGCTGACTCGCAACGGAAAATCGATAGCCTGTCCCGGGAAACCCGCATACTGCTGGAAGAGTACCGCAGCCTCAGGGAGAGCAGTGAGTACCAGCAGGCCTTTACCCGGGAACTGGAGCAGTTGCAGGAATCCCAGGATGCACGCATCGAGTCCCTGAACAGGCAGATTGCCCAGGCCCGCATCACCCGCCAGCGGATCCTGCCGCTGATGCGCGCCATGGCAGATGCCCTGGAGCAGTTTGTATTACTGGATCTGCCGTTTCACCAGGAAGAACGGCTGGCGGGGGTATTGCAGCTCAAGCAGCGACTGGATCGCCCTGACCTGTCGGTGTCGGCCCGGTTTCGGCTGTTGCTGGAGGCCTATCAGATCGAACAGAACTACGGTACAACGCTGGAAGCCTGGCGGGGACCACTGTCGCTAGGCGGGGAAACCCGGTCCGTGGAATACCTGCGCCTGGGCCGCACGGCCTATTACTACCAGAGCCTGGATCGCCAGAGCAGCGCTTACTGGGACCCCGCAGGGCGCAGTTGGATAACCCTGTCGCCCGAACACAATCGGGCCCTGGCGCAGGCGATGCGCGTGGCTCGCAAACAGGCCGCCCCGCAATTACTCTCACTGCCGGTCATGGCCGGGGAGAGCGGATCATGAGACCAGGGCTACTGGCGCTGCTGGTTTGCTGTTGCTTCGTGGCGTTGAGCCACGCTCAGCCGCAGGTCCAGGACCTGGATCAGTTGCTGGCCAGGGTCAAGCAACAACAGGCAGAGCAACGACAAATCAATCGCCAGCGGGAGCAGGAATTTCTCGCTGACAAACGGCGGCAGCAACAGCTGCTGGCGCGGGCCAGGTCTGAATTCGAACGCCAGCAGCAGGAAAACGAGCCCCTGTTGGCCATCACCGATCGCAAGGCGGCGGAGATAAAGCGGCTGGAAGATGAGCTGGTCAAGGTCACAGTCGACATGGGTGATTTGAGCAGTACCTTCCGCGAGTTCGCCGGCGATTTCTCAGCCGTGCTCCGGGACTCCATGGTCAGCGCTCAGCTGCCGCAGCGACTGCCGCTGGTCGAGGCGCTGGCCGCGGCTGACCGCCAGGTGACCATTGAAGAGATTCAGCAGCTCTGGTTAGTGCTGCAGGAAGACATGACCGAAAGTGGTAAGGTCGCCCGCTTCCCGGCGCCGGTGATTGATACCAGCGGAGCCGTCCGTGAGGCCAGCGTCCTGCGGGTAGGGGTGTTCTCTGCCTGGCAGGACGGCGCATTTCTCCGTTACGTGCCCGAGACCGCGGAGTTGTTGACCCTGAGTCGACAGCCGCCGGGGCGTTTTCGGCTGGCGGCCCGCCAGTTTGCCGGGCAGGATGGCGGCCTGCACACGCTCGCTATCGACCCCACCCGCGGCAGTCTGCTGGGCGTGCTCAGTTTTACCCCGGATCTGAGAGAGCGACTGGAGCAGGGCGGCAGCATAGGGCTGATCATTCTCGTCCTGGGCCTGTTCGGCCTGCTGCTTACCCTGTGGCGCCTGGTTTACCTGCTGTTGGTGGATCGACGCATCCGCAGGCAGCTGTCAGAGATTGCCACGCCCAACGCCGATAACCCGTTGGGTCGCGTACTACTGGCTGTGCAGGGCCTGTCAACGGATGAGGATGAACTGCTGCAGCTCAAGCTGGATGAGGCCGTGCTGGCGGAGATTCCGGCACTGGAGCGAGGCAACGGTCTGATCAAGTTGTTCGCCGCGACCTCGCCCCTGTTGGGTCTGCTGGGCACGGTCACCGGCATGATACTCACCTTCCAGGCGATCAGCCTCTTTGGCACCGGCGATCCGAAACTGATGGCAGGGGGAATATCCCAGGCGCTGGTCACCACGGTACTGGGTCTGGTGGTGGCGATTCCGCTTCTGTTTGGCCACAGCGTGGTGGCTTACCTGGCTAAATCCACCATTCAGCGGCTGGACGAGCAGTGTGCCGGGGCGTTAGCCCGCAGCGCGGAAAGGGAGGCAGGCTGAGTCGTGGACAGCTGGGACCGGGTAACGGACTTTATTGCCCAGGGAGGGCCGGTGCTCTGGCTGCTCTTCTTCACCTGCCTGCTGCTGTGGATGCTGATACTCGAACGGGCGTGGTTCCTCCGAATCACCTGGCCAGCCAGGGCCCGATCGCTGGTCCGCCAGTGGCAGCAGCGGTCAGACTGTTATTCGTGGCGGGCCCGCAAGATTCGTGAGTCCCTCGTTTCCGAGGCGTCGCTGGCGCTGCATGCCCAGTTGGCGCTGATCCGGGTGCTGGTCGCGGTGTGTCCCCTGCTGGGCCTGCTCGGTACGGTGCTGGGAATGATTGGGGTGTTTGAGGTAATAGCCGCCAGCGGCAACGACGATGCCCAGGCCATGGCGCGCGGCGTATACCGTGCAACGATACCTACTATGGCGGGCCTGGTGGTCTCTCTCACCGGAATATACTTCACGGTGCGCCTCAGGCAAGTCGCCGATCGGCGCACCAGTCGCCTGGCCGACGCCCTGACCCTGCGGGCGGAGTCCGGCGCCGGAGGCACGCTATGACCGCCAGGCGTCATCTGCCAGACAGCGGTGAAGCCGAGCTGGACATGACACCGATGCTCGACATCGTGTTTATCATGCTGATCTTTTTTATTGTCACCACGTCGTTCGTCAAGGAATCCGGGGTGAGTGTTTCCAGCCCCCAGGCTGACTCCGCTACTCCGCAGCAGAGCGCCAATATTTTTATCGCCATTACCGCCGGTGGTGAAGTCTGGATAGATCGGCGTCCGGTGGATCAGCGCAGTGTGCGGGCCATTGTCGCCCGTTTGCACGCCGACAACCCGGAGGGCTCGGTGATCATCCAGGCCGATGAAGAGGCATCCACCCGCATGCTGGTGGAAGTGATGGACCAGGTGAGGCTGGCGGGCGTGGAGGGGATTGCCATAGCGGCGCAGCGGGGTGTGCAGTGACTCGCGCGCTGCCCCTTCGCCTGTTTCCGGCTTTTTTCGGCGCATTGGGCCTGACCCTGGCCATTTTTCTGTTCATGCAGGGGCTGATTCAGCGCAGCGAGGAAGGCAGTATTCGCCTGCCGGTTTATCAACGGGTGGAAATCCTGCAGCCGCCGCCGACAGCGGAAGAGCCGGAGGATAAACCGCAGCAGGAGGAGTCTCCGACTGATCAACCGCTGATGGACGCGTTGCAGCTAGCGACACCGGCGCCACAGCTGACGACGGAACTAACCATGCCGGTGCTGGACCCTGGTCTTCCCGAGATCGAGGTCCGGCCGGTCGGTTCCAGTTTCAGCGCCCCGCTCGGTGCCGCCGGCGTGAATATCCCCGGGGGTGGCCAGGACGCGCGGGGATTTGTGGAAGTGGTTCCCTTCAATACCCGTCGACCCAACGTCCCGGAGGTGGCCTGGCAGAATAAAATCAGCGGCTGGGTCCTGGTCGCCTTTACCGTGACGCCTCGTGGCGATACACGGGATGTACGGGTGCTGGATGCCAACCCCAGGGGTGTTTTTGAGGAGAAGGTCATTGCCGCCGTACAGGACTGGCAATACTCGGTAAGCTTCTCCCGCCAGTCCTCCGCCAACCTGGTTCTCACCCAGCGGGTGGAGGTGCGCTGGCAGGACTTTCCGAACAATCTCCCCAATGTCGACTAGGCTGCGTTATTTTCTGGCGGCCGTGTTGCTGTGCGCTGGTGTTTCGGCCGCTCTCGCCCAGGAGCAGGGCCAGTACCGGAGTAAAATCCAGCTGGATCCACTGGGTGAAATGGGCAAGGGCAGCGAAATGTCGGCTGCAGAGCTGGAGCGGCAAATCGACAGCATTGACGATCCTTACGCCAGGTCCAGCGCCGGTCGATTCCTCGCCCGTCATCATGTACAGCAAAAGGACTATTCGGCCGCAGCGAAATACTATCAGCAGGCGCTCGCTGCCGACGGGCTGTCGCCAGTGGCCAACCGGGAGATGTTGCGTGAGCTGGCCCAGGTTTACCTGCTTGACGAGGATTTTGCTGCAGCGGCAGGCGCACTGGAACGCGCGCTGGCCATAGACCTGTTGCCTGCGGCCGGAGACTTCCTGCTGCTGGCACAGGCCCATTACCGGCAGGGTGATTATGTGGGCGCGGTCGCTGCCCTGGACGGTATTGGCGCCAACGGCTTGCGCCTTGAAACCGGCCAGTTGCGGCAGGCACTGGCCCTGTATTACCGCACTGGCGCATTCGAGCAGTGTGAGGACATTCTGCAGCAGCTGTTGACAGTAGAACCGGGCAATGCGGATAACTGGCATCTGCTGGTGTCGGTCTACCTGCAACAGAACAAACGGCGCCAGGCCCTGGACCAACTGGTGCTGGCTCGGGAAAACAAGGTGTCCTTCAGCATCGAGCAGTTGCAATTGCTGGTGGACCTGCAGGCGCTTGACGGTAACCCCTACGGTGCCGCGCAGACGCTGCAGCAGGCGATGGAACAGGGTGAGGTGCCAGTCGAGGCTGCCAGCCAGCGAAAGTTGTTTGAATTGTGGTTGCAGGCCAGGGAACGGGACAGGGCGCTGACTGCCCTGGAGCAGGCCGTTAGCAGCAGCGGTGATCCCGAACTCTACCTGTACCTGGCCCAGCTGCAGATGGAGGACGAGCGTTGGGCCGCGATGGAAAAGACCTTGCTCCAGGCCTGTAGTGACCAGCTTGAGGACCGGTATGTCAGCAGGGCCAATCTGCTGTTGGGGCTGGCACTACTCAAGCAGCGCCGAGAAGCAGCCGCCAGGCGGGCTTTTATCAACGCTACGCTGGTGGGCGGCGCGCAAGCCCAGGCCGCGCAGTGGCTGAAGTTTATGGGCGCAGCGCCGGCGACCGAGGCCGAACTGCGGCGGGTGCGGGGCCCCTGTTACGGTTCCGAAGGCAAGCGGGAGGAACCGGCCGCGGCGGTGGTGGTGCCCGCAGACCCGGTAGCGGCCGTAACGGACACGGCGACGACTGAACCCTGGCTGGATATCGAGATCAAGACGGTCCCTGCCACCCGGTTTTTCTACAGCGCTGAGGGGGGGGATTTGCCGGCGCTGTTGGGTCGTGTGCGGGACCTGGGGCCGCGCCTCAACGTCAGCCTGGTAAAAGCCGGTGGAACTGCGGGTGGACCCTTACATGTACTCGCTGTGCCGGGAGGACAATACGGCCTCGCCTTGCCACTGCGTGGCACGGCCCAGCCCCGCGGCCGTTACCGACTTTATAACAGCGCTCCGTTCAAGTGCGGATCAATTACCCTGCGGGAGAAAATCGCCAATCCGGCTGAGTTGCTGGACCAGTTTACTGCCGGGCTGGTGGCGTTGGGCTATGAGCCTACCGGGGAAATTCGCGTCTTGCTGCGAGCCGGAGAGCCTGCCTCCCATGAACTACAGCTGGGGATACAGTAGGTTAACACTGCTCAGGGGTTAAGTTGCCTGACCAACTGCCTGGCAGACAATATTGCACCGTCGATGTAGCTGATGTCCTGGCAATCACCGATACGATGCACCTGGGCGTCCACTGGACCCAGGGCGTCAGCGAGACGGCTGTCGCCCTCGGCGCCCATGGCGATGATGACCTGTTTTGCCGGCAGTGACAGTGGTTCGCCTTTATGCTCAAAAACCACCGTGTCGCGGGTGATTTCCCGGATCGGGCTGTCGCGATGGATGTCGACCCCCTGTTCGCGCAGCAGGTGCAGTACGCGGGCCCTGCGGACAATGGCAAGCTCGGCCCCCAGGTCGGGCCCGGGTTCGACCACGCTGACCTTACGGCCCCGTTCGACCAGGTATTCGGCCAGTTCCAGGCCGACCAGGCCGCCGCCGATAATGACGACCTGATCCGCCAGCGGCATCCAGAGTCTGGAAGCGAAGCGCATCAGCGGTATGCTGCGCAGGGCATGGCTGACTCTGCCCGCCCACAGCATCATGCGGGCGAACACGGACAGTTTGGCGGCAGCCTTCTTGTCGGTGCCGAATAACACGCCCCTTAACTCGTCACCGTCAAATACGTGACGCTGGTTCTTCCCCGGGATATCAGGGGCGCGGCGTATTGCACCGGTGGCCAGTATCACATGGTCTGCCCCGAACTGCCTGATGTCATCCGCGCTGGCATTTGTTCCCAGTCGCAGGTCAATCGGCAGGCGATGCATTTCTGCCGCCAGATAGCTGATCAGGCGTTCATTGGGCTCGTAGGCAAGGGCGGCGATCCGGGCGGTGCCGCCGAGATCTTTCTCCTTCTCCCACAGGCTCACATCATGCCCCTGTTCCGCCAGCATACGCGCCGCTTCCATGCCCCCGGGACCACCTCCAATGACAAGCACACGTTGTACGGTTCCACTGCGGGCGAGGATGTCGCCTTCATACTCCCGGCCCATGCTGTGGTTGACCGCGCAGACCATCGGTTGGTTGATGAAAATCTGGCTGACGCAGATATAGCAATAAATACAGGGACGCACCCGCTCGGGAGTGCGCGCGATCAGTTTATTCGGTAGATCCGGGTCAGCCAGCAGTTTGCGGCCCATGGCCAGAAAATCGAAATCGCCATTGGCAATATGCCTGTCCGCTGCTTCGGCCTCTATGCGTCCAACCCCGATAACCGGAATGTTCACCGAGGCCTTTACCCGGCGGGTGAAGTCAACAAAACCACCCGGTTGGTGTACCAGCGGTGCCTCGGTAAAGGCGATGGCATGGGCAACGTTGCCGTAGGCACTGACATCGATGCAGTCTGCACCGGCCGCCTCGCACAGTCTCGCGGTCACCACGCAATCATCCGGTGTGATACCGCCATCGGTGCGGTACTCCTTCCCGTCCAGGCGCACCAGGATGGCAAAATCGGGACCCGTGGCAGCTCGCGTGGCGCTGATGATGTCGGTGAGAAAGCGCGCCCGGTTTTCGCGCGAACCGCCGTAGCAGTCTTCCCGCTTATTGATATAGGGCGACAGGAACGTGGCCAGCAGGTAACCATGGCCGGCATGGAGTTCGATGCCGTCGAAACCGGCCTTTTTTGCCCGCAGTGCGGCATCCCGGAACTCGGCGACGATGGTGGCAATGTCGTCGATGCCCATTTCCTGATACTGCGGTCCCTTGCCGTCCGGGCCTGCGGCCTTGATAAAGTTGCCGATCTCCTGCCGGGTGAGCACATGGAACATATCACTGGCAGAAGGCGTGAGCGGCGAGGGCACCGGAATAGGGCGGCCGGCAGCGGTGTCCTCCTGGGCCATTTTCCCGCCATGATTGAGTTGCGCCACGATTTTGGCCCCGTGCTGTTTGACCCGGGAAGCGAGCTCGGTCAGGCCGGGAATGAACTGATCACCGGAGAATGCCACGGTGTTGGGCATGGTGGAGCCGCGGGGAAAACAGGCGGCGGAGGTCTCCAGGACCAGCAGGCCGGCGCCACCCCGCGCACGCGCCTCGTAATAGGCCATCAGTCGCTCGGTGCAATAGCCGTCTTCACTGGCGAAGTTTGATCCCATTGCCGCCAGCACAATGCGATTGCGCAATGCCATCGGGCCAATTTCACCCGGGGATAGCAGGTGCCTGAGTGCTGCGGACATGTTACCGCCTCCAACATTGATCAGCGAATCATCATAGCGGCCTGGCAGCCGGGACACAGAACCACTCCGGTCAATCTTATGAACATCTGCGTTCCGCAGTGGACAACGGGGACCAGGCGTGACCGTAAATGTACATAAAGTTGAAGTGACTGGTTCTACAGGCGGCACGAGGGAGCCGACATAATCTGACCATACCGTGAGCAGTAGCGTTCGGTGGCTGTGAGCGTGGCGATTTGAACACCATAATTAATAAGTTGGAGATGCTCGAATGAACAAGCAATACAAACACACTTTGATGAGTATGGCGGTTGTCGCTGCCGTGGGGGCTTCAGACTATGCAAGTGCCCAGTTGGAAGAGGTGATTGTGACCGCCCGCAAGCGGACGGAGAGTTTGCAGGATGTGCCGATGGCGGTTTCCGCATTCAGTGCCGCCCAGCTGCAGGATGCCCAGGTCGATGGCATGGAAGACCTGCAACGGATGACCCCCAACATCACCCTCACCGAAACCGGTGGCTTGCAGGCAGGCTCGGTTGCCGTCTTCGTCCGGGGTATTGGCAATGACCCGCAGTTTGCTCAGGGTGTGGGTATCTACGTCGATGACGTGTACATGAACCGCGCCACGGGTTCCCTGCTGGAAGTCTACGACGTGGAGCGGATTGAAGTACTCAAGGGTCCCCAGGGAAACCTGTACGGTCGCAATACCATTGGCGGCGCTATTAAATATATCTCCCGGGAACCGACGGACGAACTGACTGGTGACCTGGAGGTCAAGACCGGGGAATTTGACCTGCTGCAGGTAAAGGGCAATATTGCCGGGCCGATTGTGGGTGACACGTTGCTGGGCAGCTTTGGCGCCCTGTACCGTGAGCGCGATCCCATTCAGGAAAATACCCTGGACGGCGATGGTTTCTGGGACCAGGACGTATCAGCCTATCGCGGCAGCCTGGTATGGAATGCCACTGACAGCCTGCGATTTAAATTGTCCGGGGACTACAACCTGGATGAATCGACCCCGCGTATCCCCAACCGCAGCGGGGTTGACGCAGGATTTATGCAGCAGCTGGACTTCTTCACCAACGGCGCCAACTTCTTCCTGGCCCCCGGCACCGGGCTGCTGTCGTCGCCCAATGATGCATCACTCCCCAGTGACCCGGACGAGGTGTCCACGGAACAGGGCGATCTGCTCAATGAGTTCGAAATCGAATCAACCACGGTTGCCCTGACCATCGACTGGGATATCAGTGATACCTGGTCGGTAAAGTCGATCACTGCCCAGCGCAATACCGACCATGTGCAGCCATTCGATTTCGACGGTAGCGAGCAGACCTTTATCTACACCGTCAACGACCGGGAGTTTGAGGACTTCAGCCAGGAATTCCAGTTTAATTACACCGGCGACAAACTGCAGGCCGTGATGGGGGTTTATTACCTGGACGGCAGCGCGAAGATCAGCGGCACCACCCTGCAGAGTCCGCGGCTCCTCGGCATGATGACTCAGTTCAAGGATACTCACCTGGATGACCGCGACCTGACCTCGCAGTCGGTGTACGCAAATGTTGACTGGGACATTAGCGAGAGTTGGCAGTTGTCGCTGGGCGGCCGCTATACCAAGGACGAAAAAGAGGAGTCACAGACTGCGACCGTGGACCAGGAACTCTATGCCCTGGCGCTGGCTAACACCCCGTTCGGGATCGTGCCGCTTGCGATTGCTCCCGGCCAGGAAGCCAATGCAGCGGCCAGTCCGTCCTTTGTTGGCTGGGCGACCCCCTATACCCAGGCGATCAATATCAGTTTTCCCGAACCAACCTACGCCAAGGACGACTGGACGGAATTTTCGCCCAGCGCACGGCTGACCTGGTTTGCCGGTGACGACCTGATGTTCTACGGCGGATTTTCATCCGGGTTCAAGTCCGGCGGCTTCCAGAACCAGAGCGGTAAAAGCGACGCCTTCGATCCCGAGGTCGTCGACGCTTACACCCTGGGTATGAAAACCACCCTGCTCGATGGCAGCCTGCGGCTTAACAGTGAAATCTTCTACAACGACTACCAGGACAAACAGCTGGCGACCATTGGCCTGGTCGGGGGAGAGCTGGAGGAGACGGTGGACAACGTGGGCGAAATGTCAACCAGCGGTGCTGAGGTGGAAATGACCTGGCTTCCGGCTGTGGACGGTCTGGTGGTTGGCTTGAACGTCGGTTACCTCGATGTGGATGTGAAGAAATTTGAATCCGCAGGTGGTGACATCGCCGACACGACTGCCATCGGTTTCTCCCCTGAATGGACCGTAGCCGGTCGACTGAGCTATGAGTTCGATCTCGCCGACTGGGGCAGCCTGATGCTGGGTACCGATTTCTCCTACCGGACCGATTCCTATACCAACTCGCCGATTGATCTGACCAAAGAGGCGGCCGCAGAAGCGCAGATCCAGGACGAGCATGTGATCTGGAATGCCCTGGCCGTATTTCGCAGCGCCGGCGGCAACTGGCGGGTGGCCGTGGAAGGCAAGAACCTGGAGGACACCCGGGTGATCACCAATACGTTCGACCTGACTCTGTTCCAGACAGCCGGTTACAACAACCCCCGTACCTGGGCTGTGTCGGTTGGTTATGAGTTCTGAGCAGCGCCCCTCCGGGGCCTCCCTTGACCGCGCCTGAAATCCAGGCGCGGTTTTTTTTGCCCGTCTGCTGAACCTTGCCCGGCGGGCCCCGACTGAAACGACAGGATGGACTATGCGATTCTCTTTGCACACAGGACTTGGCGGTACCGAGGACTACACAGAACTTGCCCGCGCCGCAGAGGCGGCAGGGTTTCATTCGCTGGCGATTCCAGACAGCATTTTCTACCCGGAAATTACCGAGTCAGACTATCCCTATATGAATACCGACGCCGTTCGCCAGGTGCTCGACGGAATGCCGGTACTGGATCCCTTCATTGCCATGGCTTCGATGGCCGCGGCGACCGAAAAGCTGCGCTTTTACCCGGCGGTGATGAAGGTGCCGGTGCGCCAGCCGCTGGTGCTGGCCAAGGCCCTGTCTTCACTGGCGGTAGTGAGCGGTAACCGCGTCAGCCTCGGCGCGGGATTGAGCCCCTGGAAGGAGGACTTTACCTTTAACGGGGTCGACTTCGACCAGCGCGGCAAGATTTTTGACGAGTGCCTGGAAATCATCAGGACGGCGATGAGCGGGGAATACTTTGAATACCAGAGTGATCATTTCGCTATCGGTCGTTGTAAGTTGTCACCGGCTCCCACGGCGCCGGTACCCATCCTGATCGGTGGCCATTCCAGGCCTGCCCTGCGCAGGGCGGCCCGGCTTGGCGATGGCTGGGTGTCAGCCAACAGTGATTTCGAGACGCTCAAGGGCATACTGGGAACGCTGGCGGAGTTCCGTCAGGAGTACGGCACTGATGAGCGAACCCGCTTTGAAGTGCATGCCTTTGATGTGACTGCTCGCAGCATGGATGACTACCATCGTCTGGAGGCACTGGGCGTGACCGATATCTGTGTGAACCCCTGGAACCCCTACGACCCGGGTATTACCCTGGAGAAAAAACTTGAAGGTATCGAGGGGTTTGCGGAGAAGATAATCAGCCAGTACTGAGCCTGTCAGCGCCCCGGCTCAGGGGCGCTATCCGCCCTAGAAACTGTCGGGGCGCATCATTGCATCGTGGCCGCCGTCGACAAACAGCATGGCCCCGCAAATAAAGGTGGCCCGGTCACCGAGCAGGAAGCTGGCAGCGTCTGCCATGTCCTCGGGCGTGCCGGGTCTGCCCACCGGTATGGAAGCAATAAATTGCTTTATCGCCTCACCGTAGTCCGGGTTGTCCTCAACCGCTGCGCTCAGGGGCGTCCGGGTGTAGCCGGGGCCGATGGCGTTGATGCGAATGCCCTTGCCGGCGAAGGCGGCGGCATTGCGGCGCATCCACAGGGTCACAGCCTGCTTGGTTCCCGAGTAAACCGGATGACCCTGCATCTGTTCCGCCAAAGCGCAGGCGCGCTCGGCGTCCCCCTGTAACAGGCTCTGTACAAATTCGGGATTGGTTTCCATGGGTGCGGAGTTCGATGAAACCAGCAATACGCTGGCGTTATGGGCTGCCAGGTGGTCCTCGAGTTTCTGGATCAACTCCACGCTGCCAAAGTAGTTCACGTTGGTAATCAGTGCATTGTTGGACACGTGAGAGCCGACCCCCGCGCTGGTGACCAGCCCCTGCAAGCCAGCGTCGGTCGCTTGCATAATCGCCGCTACCGCGGCATTGCGCCCTTCGGGCGAGGCCAGGT
The DNA here is from genome assembly GCF_004354085.1 of Seongchinamella unica. Classification (GTDB taxonomy): domain Bacteria; phylum Pseudomonadota; class Gammaproteobacteria; order Pseudomonadales; family Halieaceae; genus Halioglobus; species Halioglobus unicus. Next base: position 454,672 of record NZ_SMSE01000002.1, read on the forward strand.
CGGCAACAATATCGGCATCCTGTATATCCACCGACAGAGTCTGGTGCCCTTCACTTTGCAACTGTTCCGCAATGGCCTTGCCAATTCCGCTGGCGCCGCCGGTAATAACGTAAGTACCCATACTATTCCTCGCTATTTCACGTCCCGGTTATCCAGGGTCAGCTCCCAGTCGGGGACATGCAGCTGGGGTGTTTTTCCGCCATCGACGGGTAATACCACCCCGGTGATGAATGCAGCCTCATCGGAAGCGAGGAAACAGATGCTGTTAGCCAGGTCCTCGGGTGTCCCCAGCCGTTGAATGGGGATAGACCCCGCCATCAGTTTTTTCATCGCATCGTTTTTCATCACTGAAGCGTCAAGCCCGGGGGTTTCCACGGCGCCTGGAGCAACAACGTTGACTCTCACGCCGTGCGGCGCAGCCTCCATAGCCGCGCACATGCTGAACTGGTTGACCGCCGCCTTGGCCGCCGAGTAGGCGCCTGCTGCCATGCCTGCCCGCAGACTGCTGACCGAGGAAATGTTGATGATTGACCCGCTGCCCTGGGGCTGCATTATTTTCAGGGCTGCCTGCACCCCGATAAACACACTCTCCACACACACGCCGAAGTTGGCGCGCCAGTCCTCAATGTTCTGGTCGAGAATCATGCCGCCTATCACCGTGGGAGCGTTGTTGACCAGCACATCGAGGCGGCCATACTCCTGTGCCGACTCCTCGATCAGGCGGGCGAAGGACTCCAGATTGCCGATATCCAGCTCCACGCCCTTGAACTTGCCTCCGAAATCCGCGATTTCGTTGGCCAGGCTCTCCAGGCGCGGCATGCGCCGTGCACAGGCGATAACCTGTGCCCCTTCTCTGGCCAACTGCAGGGCCGTGGCACGGCCAATGCCCATGCTGCCACCGGTAACGATGGCAACCCGGCCGGCAAATCTTGGTTCGCTCATGGTGTTTTCTCCAGACTTGTAATGCGTTTGACCTACAACGACAGGGTAGCGCTGCCGGTAACGTGAAAACCGCGGCTATTGCTGCCCTTGAACTCCACGTCCACCAGCTGCCCTTCCCGGATCTCGCAGACAGTACCCTGCAAGAGCATCGTATCCCCCGGTACATTGGGGGCGAGTAACTTGAGCCTGAGTGCTTGCAGCCGGCTCTGAGGACCTGCCCAGTCACTCAGATAGCGCCCACAGAGCCCGCAGGTAGTCAGTATATTCATGAAAATATCAGGCATTGCCGCGGCCCTGGCGGCGGGCGCGTTGTGGTGTACGTCGATGAAATCCTGTGACGCGATGGCGCCACCGACGATCAACTTGTGAGTGATCGGAATACTCAGATGCGGCAGCGCCTGGCCCGGCTCGAGCGTGGTGATGTTCAACGGCTGGAAGTCAGGCAGGGTGTTGTCCTGTTCCAAGTCGCCAGTGGGGCTTGCGTCGGGATTTCCGGGTGTCCCCCCGGAGCTTGCTTCGGCCCGGTACTGGAAATAGGTAATCAGCGCCTCGGCGAAACAGCTTTCCTCCTGGTCAAGGTATTCCACCCGTTCGGTGACAAAATAACCCGGGCCAAGGGCCGTGGTTTTGAGCGGGCTGATAGAGACCACCGTGGTGTAATGGTGGGGGCGCTCGCCTTCGACAAGATAGCGGTGAAACCTGATGTCGTAACTGACTGCCACATTGTCGGGGAAGCCGCGGGCACTGAGCTCGTCAAATACCCGGTAGGGTTGTGCATCGGTGGAACCGGGCGCATAGTCCATGTTGATATCACGCATGGTCCACATCTGCATCATGGCCGGCGGCGCCACCGGCAGGGTAATACCTGCGCTGGCCTGGTACGCCTCGTCCAGGTAGAGCGGATTACGGTCTCCCATGGCGCTGCACCACTGCCATATCTGCACCCTGCTGACAGGGTTGAAGCTATTGTAGGGGCCCAGGCGCTGGCCCGTGAGGGCTTGCAGCTCTGCGGATTCAAAAGCGGTCACGGTGATACTCCCGTTGTCTGCAGGTGCAAGATAATCTCTTGCCGCTGTCGCCACCAGCGCCGAAACTGTCTAATGCATTGACATTTGAAACCAGTCAGCGCGCGGTGAGCGGAACAGGCGCTGGGCCGGAGCCGGCAATGCCGGCACAGCGGAAAGTCTATTCCTCGACCCAGACTTTACGCAGTGGCTCGCCGAAGTCGTCGTAGATGATCTTGCGGCGGGGTTGTGGAAGCCGTGACCGCTTGCGGCCGGGCTTGCGTTTGAAGCGCTCCTGGCGGCGCGCCTCGATAGCCGCTACCACTTCGGGCACCAGGGTTCGCGAGGCTTTGGGCTCAATAAAGAGCCGCCGATTGAGAAACAGGGGCGGGTCGCCGGGGTCTTTGCCACTCAGCCCCCGGGGAACGTTTTCCACCTGGCCACCGCGTTTCAGGAAGCGCTCGGTTTCACGCTCGAGTTCGGCCCGGATCTCGTCTTTGGAAATGGGTTTCTTCACGGCTCCCCGATAACACTGCAAGTGCAGCTGATGTGCAAACCCCTTAGTATACCGGTCAGCGCTGGTATTGACAGGGCCATTGGGACCATCGGCTGGTCAACCCGCGAGTTTGGCCTGGCATGGTTTTCAGCCAACCCCGGCTCTGGTTTAATGCACAGCTGGAAATTCCAAGGATAATAAATGAACGTCATTCGCTCGCTACTGGTTTTCAGCTGGATTGTGCTCACCGTGATACCGGTGGGGCTGGCGCTGCTGCTCAGTTCCCTGTTTCTCGATGATAGAAAGCTCTGGTGGTGGTTTGCGGTACCCTGGTTGAAAGGGGTCATCGGTACAGCACGTGTTGTCGGTGGGGTCAATTACCGGGTTCACGGCGAGGAGAACCTGCCCGGGCCTGATGACATGCGCCGGGTAGTCCTGTGCCCCAAACACCAGTCAACCTGGGAGACCTTTTATTTTCCCAGCATGGCATCCCACCCGTTGTCATACGTCTTCAAGAAGGAGCTGCTCAGAATCCCCATATTCGGCTGGGCGATGGCGCGACTCAATATGGTCCATATTGATCGCAGCAGGCGGTCTGAGGCGTGGACCAAGGTCGCGGAAGAGGGCCAGGTACTGATGGATCAGGGCAAGTGGATCATCATGTTTCCCGAGGGCACCCGCACGGAGCGGGGCGGTAAGGGCGTCTACAAGACCGGCGCCACTCGCCTGGCGGTGGCCACCGGCGCCTACGTGATTCCGATAGCGGTCACCTCGGGGCGATGCTGGCCGCGCCGTTCATTCTGGTTTATTCCGGGGACTATTGATGTCTCTATCGGCCAACCGGTATCCGCCGATGGCCGTGAACAGGGTGAACTGATGGAAGAGATAGAGCGCTGGATTGAGGCGGAAATGCGCCGACTGGACCCTGAGGCGTATCACTGAACAGTGGAGAGCAGACTGAATGTCTGTCGCCAAAACCGTCATCCTGCTTATTTATGCGGCCCTGATACTCGCCGCACTGCTGGCCCGTGGCCAGCTGGCTACCTACTCAGCGTACACGCTGGGTGTCCTGGCGCTCGCCCACCTGTTGCAAGCGGGGCTCTATTTTACCGCTGCCGGCAAGCGGGCGGTTCGCTGCCTGTGCACCTGCTGAACGTGTTCCTGTTCGGCATCGTGCACCTGAAAGCGCTGGACACAACTGCCCGGTAACTGCACCGTCAGTAAAGTGCCTGTTCCATGGCCTTGCACAGGGTCTTGAGGATTTTTATCCGGGCAAAGTATTTGCTGTTACCCGCGACCAGGGTCCAGGGCGCGTGCTCGCTGTGGGTCTGGGCGATCATCTGGTTGACCGCCGTCTCGTAGGCTGGCCATTTCTCCCGGTTGCGCCAGTCCTCGTCGGTAATTTTATGGCGCTTGTACGGCTCCTGTTCGCGGGCCCGGAACCGTGTCAGTTGTTCATCCTGGTCTATGTGGATCCAGAACTTGGCAACAATTGATCCGTGCAGAGTAAGTTCCCGTTCGAATTCATTGATTTCCCGGTAGGCACGGGACCACTCCGCCTCGGTCGCGAACCTTTCCACTCGTTCCACCATAACGCGTCCATACCAGGATCGGTCGAAGAGGGTGGCCCGACCGTCCCGCTGCAGGCTGCGCCAGAAACGCCAGCTGTAGTGTTGGGCAAGTTCTTCGTCAGTCGGCGCCGCGATCTGTACCAGTTTGTAGAGGCGGGGATCTATCGCTCCGGTTACCCGGCGTATTGCCGAGCCCTTACCGGCACCGTCCCAGCCCTCAAACACCGCCACCAGCGAGCGCTTCTGGCGGTAGCCTTCCCAGGCAAGGTCCTGCAGCATGGCCTGGTATTTCCGCAACTGTTTCTTGTAAGCACTTTTTTCGAGGGACTTGCCCAGATCCACACTGGCCAGGGCGTTCTGTGGTTCGGGAAGCTGCTCCAGGGGTGCGGGTGGTTCAAGATTCTCAATGCGCCGGATAACGGTATCGCGGATGATTTCCCCGGCCTTGATTTCCCGATAGTTGCGGTCCTCCCCGTCGATAATATGCCAGGGACATTGGAACGTCTGGGTGTTGCGGATTACCACCTTTGAGGTGGCCATGGCCTGTTGGTATTTGCCGACCAGTTCATAGGGGTGATCGGTAACCCGCGGGTTTTGCTGGCGTCGCGGGGCTTTTTCTTCCAGTTGCCGGCGCTGGGTCTCCTGGGAGATATGTAGCCAGAGCTTGATAACTATGGCGCCGTCATCGCTGAGCTGACGCTCGAATTCGGTGATGCGCCGGCAGAACGCCTCGACGGCCTGATCATCGATTGTCCCGTCCACCCGCTGCTGAGTCACCTGCGTGTACCAGGATCCCAGGAAAATACCGATCCGGCCCCGCTGTGGCAACTGGCGCCAGAAACGCCACAAATAGGGGCGGCTTTCCTCTTCGTCTGAGTGCTCCCAATAGGTGTTGGTCTCGATCCCACGGGGGTCCATCCATTCGTTGAGCCGATGAACCAGCACGCCCTTGCCGGCGCCGTCCAGTCCCGCAAGCACAATGATCACCGGGTGCCGGGTATTTTCCAGGGAGAACTGGATTTCCAGCAATTGCTGGCGTAGCGCCAGCGACTGGCGTTCAAAACTCTCCTTGTCCAGAGGTGCCTGGGCTTCAAACTGGTCAAACATGGGTCGAGCCGCTTCCCGAACGCGAGTGAAGTGAATACTTTAACGTATTTTTGCCCCCGCGAAGCGACTATAATTGGAGCTCTAGAAGGAGCTTCACTATGGGCATTTACGAGAAATATATTCTTCCTCGCATGATCAACTGCGCCTGCAGCACCAGGCCGATGATGAAACAGCGGGAAAAAGTGGTTCCCGCGGCGTCGGGCACGGTTCTGGAGATCGGTATCGGCACCGGACTGAATCTGCCTTACTACGACCCGGCGAAGGTGAAAAAGGTGATCGGCCTTGATCCATCGGAGAAGTCCTGGGAACTGGCCGCAAAACGGGCAGCCAACCTGGACTTTGAAGTGGAATTTATTGGTTTACCCGGTGAGCAGATTCCTTTGCCGGATGACAGCGTGGACACCGTTTTGGTGACCTATGCGCTGTGCACGATCCCGGATCCGGTGACCGCCCTGCAGGGCATGTCGCGGGTATTGCGCCCCGGGGGCGAACTCATGTTCTGTGAGCACGGCATCGCGCCCGATCACTCAGTGCAGCGCTGGCAGGCCAGGATTAACCCGGCATGGCGGGCCATTTGCGGGGGCTGTAATCTCAACCGGGACATACCCACACTGTTGCAGCAGGCCGGCTTCGCCATGAACACGCTGGAGCAGGCGTATATTCCCGGGACGCCAAGATTTGCCGGCTACAACTATTGGGGCGGTGCAAGGGCGGTTTGAGGCAGCTGTTGCGATATCCTGCCTTATTGTTGATCGTTCTGGCCGCCCTGTGTGCGCTGCCTGCCCGGGCCCAACTGCTTGCGGTCACTCTGGACGGACTGGACGGAGAGCTGCGGGAGAACGCCCTGGCCTGGCTGGGTGACCCACCCAATACCCCCCAGGCGCGAACCAACTATCTGTACTCGGCCCGGCGCAAGGTGGAGCAAAGCCTGCAGGCACTGGGATACTACCGGGCCGACGTCGACCTGAATCTGAAGCGCGCCCCTGATACCTGGACGCTGTCAATCACCGTGGAACCCGGTGAGCCAGTTGTGTACGGCAATGTGGATGTGCGCATCAGCGGCGATGCGGATACCGATCCGACGTTTACCAAACTGTTACAGCAATCGCCACTGAAACCCGGCGAGGTTCTCAATCACGCGGTCTACGAGAAATTCCGGCGCAGCATCAGTAACCTGGGGCAGCGCAGAGGGTATTTTGATGGCGTCTTTAGCGAGGCCCGTATTGCGGTGGAGCCGGTCAGCGGCCTGGCCGATGTCTCACTGCACTATGAGAGCGGCTCCCGCTTTGTCTTTGGCCCCCTCAGTTACGACCAGGATATCGTCAAGCCGGGGTTGCTGGAGCCGTTGTTGCAGACCCCGGTCGGCGAGCCCTACGAACAGCAAAAACTGCAGGAAACGCAGGCCAGGTTGCAGCGCACCGGGTACTTTTCCACCGTCATTCTGCGGCCCCAGGCAAATGCCGCCACTGATGGCCAGGTGCCTCTGACACTGGACCTCTTTCCCGCCAAGCGGCACAGCATTAATGTCGGTGTTGGCTTCAGTACCGATACCCAGGAGCGTGTTTCCCTGACCTGGCGCACTCCGCGTATCAACCGCCATGGACACAGCCAGGAATCCCGGTTGCAGTATTCCCGGATCAATCCGAGTGGCCGTGTGACCTACAACATCCCGCTATCGGACCCGCTTAACGATGTGCTGCAACTGACCGCCAGGGTAGAGGATAACGAGTTTGGCGACCTCGACAGCATCCAGCAGGAGCTGGGCACACGTCGGGAAATCAAGCGTGGCGAGTGGGTGCGCAGTTACTCCCTGCGGGCATTGAATGAGTCCTGGAAGGCACAGGGGCTGGATCGCGAGAACGATTACCTGCTGCCGGGATTTTCCCTCTCCCAGCGGGTTCACCGGGGCGCCCTGGTGAACCCCACGGGCGGATTCAGCCAATGGTACCGCGTCGAACTGGGGTCGCAGGAACTGGGGTCCGATGTGGACCTGTTGCGTCTCACCGCCGACTACGGTTTCATCCATACGCTTGCCGAACGCCACCGGCTGGTGTTTCGCGGCGATATCGGTGCCGTATTTCTCGACGCAGGTGAGCGAGATCAGCTGGCGCCATCGCTCAACTTTTTTGCCGGCGGTAACCAGAGTATTCGCGGTTACAGTTACCAGTCCATCGGCAACGAGGCCACGTTTATCGCGGACGATGGCGAAGAAGTGACCCTGGTGATAGGTGGCGATCGCCTGCTCATCGGCAGTGCCGAGTACCAGTACAGTTTCAACAAGAACTGGCGTGGCGCCCTGTTTATCGACGCGGGCGATGCGTTTGACGAGGGGCAGTTTGAGGCCAGCGTCGGCGCCGGCTTCGGTGTCCATTATGTCACCCCGATCGGCGCCATCAGGCTGGATCTGGCCAACCCGGTAACCGATGACAACCCGTCCTGGCGCTTCCACCTGTCGATAGGAGCCGAATTTTGAAGCTTCTGGCCTGGGTGGCGGCACTGCTGCTGCTACTGTGTTTGCTGCTCGTGACGCTGCCTTTCTCCAGCATTGGCACCCGGACCCTGGTGTTGGGGCTTAACCAGACCGGTCTGGTACAGGTGGATTACGGCAGCGGCAGCCTGTTCGGTGAACTTGAGTTAACGCGGGTGGGCCTGCAACTGGATACTGTCGAACTGACGCTGGAGGGCGTGGACACCCACCTGGACATCGACTGTTTCTGGCAAAGCGCATTCTGCTTCGACGAATTGCGCGTCCAGTCCCTGCGCCTTGAGGTCACCGAGGGTGAAAGCGAGCTCAACCGGGCTGACCCGGAATTAATTGAGATCCCCTTCATCTACCGAGCGCCCGACCTGCAGGTGGCGCAGCTGTATATCGGATGGCCCGGAGGGCGCTGGCAACAGGAAAACCTTGTCGCTGACCTGCAACTGGCGGAGTCCGTACTGGAAGTGTTTTCCCTGAACGTGAACTCACCCGGTTTGTTTATCGACGCCGGCGACAGTGTCGACGACGGTTATCAGGGGTTTGAGCCGCCGGCCATTTACATGCCCCTGGAACTTGTCGTCCGCAACCTGGAGATGACCGATGCGCAAGTCCATGTCGGTGAACAGGCGCAGCAGATTGATCGACTCTCGCTAACGGCTTCCTGGCGGGAGTATGCACTGCAACTGACAGAGCTGACAGTGAACAGCGAATCACTGGGCCGGGCCTCGGTCCAGGGCAGGGTGCAATTCGAGGACGACTGGGGATTGTCCCTGGCCGCTGATTTGACACTGGCCGATAGTGGGGGCGAACTGCTGGCGCGACGGCCGATGCAACTTGGCGTACAGGGCGACCTGCGGCAACTGATGGTTGACTTGACAGCCACCGGCGACCCGGGGCTGGCCGTCGAATTGCAGGCCAATGTGCTGGCGGCGGGCCTGCCTTTCGACGGCGGTGTCACTGCCCGCTGGCCCGCTGCGACCAGTCTGGGAGAGATACTGGCAAGCGGTGGATACTGGGGCCAACTGGTATTGACTGGCCCGGTAACAGGCCGCTTCGAGGGCACGCTGGAGACCCAGCAGTTTAACCTGATTGCCGGTGCCACAGGACTTGGCTATGCAGCTTTGCAGCTGCAGGTCGCCGGATCCCTGTCAGGCACCGAGCTCGAACTGGGCTTGGTGGACCTCACCGATCGCGACAGCCAGAGTCAATTGCAGGCGACCGGTGTGTTGAACTGGGGGCGGGACTGGAACCTGGTCGCCGACGTCAGTTCTCCGGGTCTTGCGTTGCCTGGCTCTGAGGGGCGTTCGGCGGGAAGCCTGGCGGGCACTCTGAAGCTGTTACTGGCCGGTAATCAGGAGTCCTGGTCGCTGCGCTGGAAAGAACTGGATATCGCCGGCGACTATCTGGGCCTGCCGGCGGTCGCCCACGGTGAGGGGGGGATTAATTCGCAGCTGCAGCTACTGCCCGGGGAAACGCAACTCGATGCCAATGGCGCCAGACTCAAGGTGCGTGCCGGGGAGGGGGTTGGAGCCGCCCGGCTGCAATTTCAGCTGGACGACCTGGGGCGCTGGATAGCGGGCGCCCAGGGCCGGATTGAGATCACCGGCAGCGGAACCCTGGGCCGTGAAGAGCTGCAATTGCGAGGACATGCAGAAAACATCCAGTTACAGGGTGTAGACCTGGGGCGCGTCAATCTCGACCTGGACTATGCGGGCAAGGAGCAGCGCCTGGCCGCCAGCTTGCAGGCGCCTGCCATTGGCAGTAGCGGTTACGAACTGCGGGAAGTGGCCCTGGTGGTGGATGGCTCATTCGCCAGCCATCGGCTGCAGCTGACATCCGCCGGGGATGTTAGCGGCACCCTGCAAGTTGAGGGCACAGTGGCCTCGGGCCAGTGGTCCGGCCAGCTGGCGCCGGCCCGGCTGGCGACGGGTTCGGGTGACTGGTTGCTGGAGGAAACGGTCGGGCTGGGGTGGTTAGCTGAAATGAACCAACTCGCTGTCGCGCCCCACTGCTGGCGCCACAGTGAATTCAGCCTCTGCGCCGGCCCCGCCGGCATTGGCGGCAGTGGTAACCTCAACCTGGACCTGGTGGGCAATGTTCGCGCCTTCAACGGCCTGCTACCACGTGGGTTCCGGATTGGTGGCCAGCTCGATGCCAGCCTCGATGCGGCCTGGCAGCCCGGGGAACGGATGCAGCTGGAGGCCGCCGTAAAGGCCCGCGACATGCGCGCCACCCGCCACTACGGCCTGGGCGAGCGGGTAAGTGTGGAGTGGCAGGCGATGGATTTGATGCTGGCGCGCCAGGACGACGACAGCCTGGCAGTGACCGGCGCCATTATCCGGGACAACCTGCAGGTACTCACGCTGGACGGATCACTGCCTGCGAGCGCCCAGGGCACCATCGCAGGGAGCCTTACCCTCGACAGTCTGCAACTTTCAATGCTGTCGCCATGGGTGACGGAGTTGGCCGAACTGGGGGGTTCCCTGTCCGGTGAACTGGTGTTGTCCGGAACGCCGCTGGAGCCGCTGGCGACAGGAAACCTGCGGCTACGGGATGGGCGCATGGTGGCGGTAGCGAATCCAACGGTGCTCTCGGATCTCGCCCTGGATTTGCGCCTCGACGGTGAACAGGCTGAACTGGCGGGCACGGCGAACCTGGGCGAGGGTGCGATTGCCCTGCAGGGGCAAATCACCACCCAGCCGCAACTGCAGGTGCAGTTGACGGTGAACGGCGAGCGTCACCTGATTTTGCTGCCCCCGGCTTCGGAAGTGCTGGTGTCCGAGGAATTGACCTTGTTTATGACCGAAGAGTTACTCGATGTGCAGGGTGAGGTCCAGGTTCATGAAGGCGTATTGAGACACGAGGAATTGCCTGCTGGCAGTGTCGGCATGTCACGGGAAGTCGTGGTGGTCGACACGCGGGGCAATGTGATCACACAGGAGCGACAGTTCGATCTCAGCGCGGATGTCTGGGTGCGGATAAAGGACCGCTTTCAGGTGGAGGGCGAGGGCTTGCGGGCGACCCTGGGAGGCGATCTGCGCGTGGTGGCCGAACGGGGCAAGGACCCTCAGGTGTTTGGCAATCTCAACCTGATCGGGGGTGAGCTTGAGGCTTATCGCCAGCGTCTGCAGATTCGCAGCGGCACTATTGCCTTTTCCGGGCCGATAGACAACCCGGCACTGAACATCACCGCAGAGCGGGATATTCGCGCAGACAACGTCTCCGTGGGGGCGCGCCTGCAGGGCACGCTGGATGAACCGGTGCTGGAGGTGTATTCGGATCCGGTCATGCCACAGGGTGAAGTCATGTCCTACCTGGTGCGGGGCAGGGGCCTGGATGCCGGTGCCGGGGCGGATGGTACCGCGCTGGCGCTGTCGATGGGAGCCAGTGTCGTCAACAGGAGCGGAATCGTCGACCAGCTGAACCGCTTGCCCCTGATCAACGATGTGGCCTTCGGCGCCAGTGGCGATGAGGATGACACCGCCGCCACAGTCAGTGGCTACATAGGAAACCGGTTATACCTGTCCTTCGGGCGCGGGCTCTACCAGCCCATTAACGTGTTGACTGCTCGATTATACCTGCAGAGCAGACTGTGGCTGGAAGTGGTCAGCGAACTCGAAAATTCCGCTGACCTCTACTACTCCTTCGACATTGACTGACCCCGGGGCGATTCAGGCCGGGTTGGGCAGGACATAGAGCTCCACCCGGCGGTTCTGTGCTCGCCCGGCGGCAGTGCCGTTATCGGCGATGGGCTGATCAAAACCCATACCCTGCACCAGCATGCGGCTACGGGCCACCTGCCGTGTTACCAGGTAATCGGCCACGCTGGCGGCGCGGCGCTCCGACAGCGACTGGTTGTACTGGCGGCTGCCGGTATTGTCGGTGTGACCGCTGACTCTAAGGGTGGTATCCCCGTATTTTGCCAGCACCTGGCCGACAGAGTTGAGTACCGGATAAAAGCTGCCGCGCAGATTGTAGGAATCGGTTTCAAAGGTGATGTTGCCGGGCATGATCAGGCGGATGTTGTCCCCCTCACGAACGACCTGTACGCCGGTACCCTGGAGCTCTTCCCGCAGCTTTGCTTCCTGTACGTCCATATAGGCACCGACGCCGGCGCCGACGATGCCGCACCCCAGGGCCGCATTGCGCGCGTGCTTGCCGGAGTCTATCGCGCCTACCAGGCCGCAGACCGCAGCCGCGCCGGCACCATAGGTAGCGGCTTTGCTGGCCTGTTGGTCGCCGGTGTAGGGGTTGGTGGTACAGGCCGCGAGCACAGTTGCAGCGGTAATCGCGGTAAGGGGTAATAATGAGCGCATCGAATGGATTCTCCTGGTGGTTCGCTTGTTCGACAGTGTTTCGCTGTTGTTGTTCTGTAAATGATTGTTAAAAATAATAACGCTTTCACACTGGTGTATTGAAAGGCATTTCTGTAGTTTTGTGGTGATTGTAACCCTTTCGGAACTATCAATGGATCCCCTCACTCAAGGCACCCTGGGCGCAGCGCTACCCCAGGCGACTGCTGATCGACGGCTCGCGGGCAGTGCCGCACTGCTTGGCTTTTTAGCCGGCATGGCACCGGATCTCGATGTGCTGATTCGTTCGCCATCGGATCCACTGCTGTTTCTGGAGTATCACCGGCACTTTACCCACGCGCTGATTTTCATTCCTTTCGGAGGGGCGATTTGTGCGCTGGTATTACATGTTCTGCTTGGCCGGCGCCGGGGGCTGTCCCTGGGGCAAAGCTGGTTGTTCTGTACTTTGGGTTACGGGACCCACGCGGTGCTGGACGCCTGTACCACCTATGGCACCATGCTGCTCTGGCCATTCAGTGACGAACGCTTTGCCTGGAACACGATCTCGGTGATCGATCCTCTTTTCACCCTGCCGCTGCTGCTGGCGGTGGTGCTGGCTGCGATCTGGCGCAAGCCGGTGCTGGCTCGTTACGGTCTGGCGTGGGCCGTGCTCTACATGGGCCTCGGGCTGGTGCAGCGGGACGCGGCAGTGGCGATGGGCTACGAACTGGCGGCAGAGCGTGGTCACCAGCCCCTGAGACTGGAGGCGAAGCCCAGTTTTGCCAATATCCTGCTGTGGAAAACCGTGTATGAGACCGAAGACCGGTATTACGTGGACGCGGTGCGGGCCACCGTCAGGCCCCGGGTTTACGCTGGCAGTTCGGTGGAGAAACTGGTGCTGGACAGGGACATGCCCTGGCTGGACCCGCAGTCCCAGCAGGCCCGGGATGTGGAGCGCTTCCGCTGGTTCAGTAACGGCTACATCGCCAGGGACCCGGTCTATAGCAACCGGGTAATTGATATACGCTATTCCCTGTTGCCCAACCAGATTGACCCCCTGTGGAGTATCGAGCTCAAGCCCGGCGCAGCGCCCCGCGACCACGTGCTTTATCGCACTCACAGGGAAGGCGGCCGGGAGCGGGTGCCGATGATGTGGGATATGATTACCGGCCGCTGAACACCTCGCCGGCTGCTGCCAGCGCGGCACCGCGATTAAGGTCCACTCCCTGGGCGGCCAGCACGGCCTCCAGAGCGGTCAGGCAGGCCAGTACGTTGCGTTCGTTGCTGGCAAAGCCCATCAGGCCGATGCGCCAGGTTTTACCGGCCAGGGCGCCGAGCCCGGCGCCGATCTCCAGATTGAAATCATTGAGCAGGGTCGTGCGTACGCCGGCATCGTCCACGCCTTCCGGGATGTTGACTGCATTCAGTTGTGGCAGGCGGTAGGCCTCGGCCACCGCCATGGACAGGCCCATGGCTTCAAGACCGGCGACCAGGGCGCGATGATTGTGCAGGTGGCGGGCGAAAGCCGCCTCCAGTCCTTCTTCCTGCAGCATGACCAGTGACTCGTGAAGAGCGTAGAGGTCGTTCACCGGAGCGGTATGGTGGTAAGCTCGCTTGCTGCTGCCGCCCCAGTAGCCCATCACCAGCTTCATATCCAGGAACCAGCTTTGCACCTTGTGCTCGCGGCCCTGGATGCGTTCCACGGCGGCTGGGCTGAAGGTGACGGGAGAGATGCCCGGCACGCAGGAGAGACACTTCTGTGTGCCCGAGTAAACCGCGTCAGCTCCCCATTCATCGACCTTGAGCTCAATGCCCCCGAGGGAGGTGACCGCGTCGACAATCGACAGGGCGTTGTGCTCCCGGGCGAGGGCGCATAGGGCCTCCGCGTCCGAGCGCACGCCGGTGGACGTCTCGGCGTGAACGAAGGCCAGGAGAGAGGCATCGGGGTGATCGGCAAAGGCCTGGGCTACCTTGTCCAGGCTGACCGGGTGCCCCCACTCGTCCTGCACCATGATGGCGGTGGCACCACAGCGCTCGACGTTTTCCTGCATCCGGCCGCCAAAGACGCCGTTCTGGCAGACGATGACCTTGTCGCCGGGGCTGACCAGATTGACAAAACAGGCCTCCATGCCCGCGGAACCCGGAGCGGAAACCGGCAGGGTGAGTGCATTCTCGGTCTGGAACGCGTATTGCAACAGGCCCTTTATCTCGTCCATCAGCTGCACGAACAGGGGATCCAGGTGGCCGATCGTGGGGCGCGACAGGGCGCCCAGAACCCGGGCTGAAACGTCGGATGGCCCGGGGCCCATCAGGGTCCGGTGGGGTGGGAAAAAGCTGCTGGTCATGGTCTTGCTTCCAGTGGATACGTACGAGGACGCAACCCTAGCAGGTTTCACGCTGCAGCTTAAGTCACGGGGAGAAATAGCGCCCATTGACCCGGCCTATGGGCAGGGGCGGGAAAGGCGGCCTGACACGGTTGAGCAGCGGCTGAATCCGTGGTTCACTTGCTCCCCCCGAATCATAATTTTAAGAGGATCGAGCCTTGAACAGACCAGGTATAGAACCCAATTTCGCTGGCGTCATGCTGCGCCGCGCTGAACTCAACCCGGAGCGCAAGGCCCTCGTATTCGAGGGGCAGGAGCTGCGCTACCGGGAATTTGCTGACCGGGTGCGACGCCAGGCACAAATGCTGCGTGACAAGGGGGTTTGCATCGGAGACAGGGTGGGTTACCTCGGCTTCAACCACCCGGCGCTGCTGGAAACCCTGTTTGCCGCGCAGACCCTGGGCGCTATTTTTGTACCGCTGAACTTTCGCCTGACCGCTGAAGAGCTGACGTTCATTATCAACGACGCCGGTATCCACAGCCTTGTCGTCGATGACGCTCTGCGACCGGTGATTGAACCGGCGCGTGACAATCTCTGCTGCCGCCACCTGTTCAGCTCGGAAAGTGAGGCCGAGGGCTGGCTGCATCTGGACAGCGAGCGCGCGGCGGCAGAGCCCATTGCCGGTGCCGTGTCCGTAGACCAGCATGACCTTGCCGTCATCATGTATACCTCGGGCACTACTGGTCTGCCCAAGGGGGCCATGCTCACCCACGGTAATCTGCTGTGGAACAACATCAATGCCAGCATGGCCTTCGGCGGTACCCGCGAGGACGTGGTTTTGACCGCGGCACCGCTGTTCCACATTGGCGGTCTCAATGTCATGACCCTGCATGCCTTCCATCTGGGGGCCTCAGTGGTTCTGATGCGTAACTTCGAGCCGGCCGAGGTGCTGGAGAATTTCGAGAAGTACAGCGTGACCCATATGTTCGGCGCGCCGGCCATGTTCCTGTTTGTGTCCCAGCAACCGAAGTTTGCCGAGACCGACCTGAGTTCGATCCAGACCCTGATTTGCGGGGCGGCGCCTGTTCCCGAGTCGCTGATCGAATTGTGGGGTGCTCGCGGCGTCTCTTTCTGCCAGGGTTATGGACTGACCGAGACCGCGCCGTTTTCCGCCTTCCTGACGCCGGAATGGGCAGTGAGCAAACTGGGCTCCGCAGGCCAGGCCCCGATTTTCAGCGATACCCGAATCGTCGATTCTGAAAACCAGCCGTTGCCTCCGGGTGAGCGCGGTGAAATCTGCCTGCGTGGTCCCAACATCATGAAGGGGTACTGGAATCGTCCAGACGCCACTGCCGATGCGATTGACCGCGAGGGCTGGTTCCACTCCGGTGATATCGGCTACCTGGATGAGGACGGTTTCCTGTTTATCTGTGACCGGCTGAAAGACATGGTGATTTCGGGGGGTGAAAACGTTTACCCCGCGGAGGTGGAAGGCGTGCTCTACAAACACGACGCCATCTCGGAAGTGGCGGTGATTGGCACCCCCGACGAGAAGTGGGGGGAGGCGGTGACTGCCGTGGTAGCGCTCCATGAGGGACAGACCCTGACCCTGGAAGAGCTGCGCGAATTTGCCCAACCACACCTGGCCCGCTACAAGCTGCCCCTGCGCCTGGAAATCGTCGACGCGCTGCCGAGGAATCCTGCGGGCAAGGTGCTGAAGTTTGTGCTCAAGGAGCAAATCGTCGGCTGAAGGGAAATGCGGGAGCCTGGCTCCCGCGACGGTTCAGTCCTCCTCGGACGCCTCCACGTGGGCCTGGGCGGCGGCCATGCGGGCGATCGGCACCCGGTACGGACTGCATGACACGTAGTCCAGTCCGAGGTTGTGGCAGAAACGAATCGACCGCGGGTCACCGCCGTGTTCGCCGCAAATGCCGTACTTGATGCCTTTCTTCACCCTGCGGCTTTCCTGCACGGCCATCTCCATCAAGCGCCCGACCGCACGCTGGTCCAGACTGACAAACGGGTCTGAGTCGACGATTTTCTTCTCGATGTAGCTGGGAATGAACTTGCCCACATCATCGCGGGAGAAACCGTAAGTCATCTGGGTGAGATCGTTGGTCCCGAAGCTCATGAACTCCACTTCCGGCGCCAGACGATCGGCGCCCAGCGTGGCACGCGGGGTTTCCATCATCGTGCCTACCTTGTAGGGCACTGAAACCTGCCGCTCGCGCAACACTTCCTGTACACCGCGGTCGATGATTTCGGTGATCAGGCGAATCTCACGCACGTTCACCACCAGTGGAATCATGATTTCAGGCATGGGCTTAATCCCCTGTTCCACTGCGTCCACAGCAGCGGTCATGATCGCCTTGACCTGCATTTCGGTGATCTCGGGATAAACGATGGAGAGGCGACAACCGCGAAAGCCGAGCATGGGATTGACCTCGGACAGACCCTCGGTAATTTCGCGGATTTTTTCCAGCGGTTTGCCCACAGCGTCAGCCAGCGCCTGCATCTCATGCTCTTCATGAGGCAGGAACTCGTGCAGGGGCGGGTCAAGCAGGCGTATCGTCACCGGCAACCCGTCCATCGCCCTGAACAGCTCCAGCATGTCCTGGCGCTGGAACTCGAGCAGTTCATCGAGGTATTGCTGTCGCTCCTCTTTTGACTCCGAGAGAATCATTGCGCGCATTTTCTCGATGCGCGTGGCCTCGAAAAACATATGCTCGGTGCGGCAAAGGCCGATGCCTTCGGCGCCCAGTTCCCTGGCCTTGGCGGCATCCTCCGGCGTTTCTGCATTGGCGCGCACCTTGAGCCGACGGTGCTTGTCGGCCCAGCTCAGCAGAGTCTGGAAGTCGTCGGAGGAACTGGCCTCGATTTTCGGAATGTCACCGAGCATTACCTCCCCGGAGGTGCCGTCCAGGGTGATGGTGTCACCGCGCTTGAGGACGACGCCGTCGTCAGTGTGCGCGCTGCCATCGGCGTAGTTGATACTCAAGGTGCCACACCCGGTAATGGCGCAGACACCCATCCCCCGGGCCACTACCGCCGCGTGGGAGGTCATGCCACCCAGTTCGGTGAGGATCCCGGCGGCAACTTTCATGCCGTGAATATCCTCGGGGGTGGTCTCCCGGCGAACCAGGATGACAGAGCGCCCCTGGCTGGCGACTTCCTCGGCCTCCTCGGCGGAGAATACGATCTCCCCGGTGGCGCCACCGGGGCTGGCCGGCAGGCCGGTGGCGACGATGTCTGTTTTCGCCTGTGGATCTACCGTCGGGTGCAGAAATGCCTCGACATGTTCCGGAGAGACCCGCATCAGCGCCTCTTTCTCGTTGATCAGACCCTCGCCAACCATGTCCACGGCAATTTTGACCGCGGCCCGGCCGGTGCGCTTGCCACTGCGGGTTTGCAGCATGTAGAAGCGCCCTTCCTGGACAGTAAATTCCAGGTCCTGCATATCGCGATAATGCTTCTCCAGCAGCGCCTGGGTTTTGTATAACTCCTCGTAGACGTCCGGCTGTCGCTCCTTCAGGGCGTCCACCGGCAGCGGGGTGCGAATGCCGGCGACCACGTCTTCGCCGGCCGCGTTGAACAGGAATTCGCCAAAGAACATTTTCTCGCCGGTTGACGGATTGCGGGTGAAAGCCACACCCGAGCCCGAGTCGTCGCCAAAGTTGCCAAACACCATCGCCTGCACATTCACGGCAGTGCCGAGGGTGTCGGCGATATTGTTCATTTCGCGATAGATGATGGCCCGGGGGGTATGCCAGGACTGGAATACGGCTTCCACCGCCATTTTCAGCTGTTGGAAAGGATCTTCGGGGAAGTCGACCAGGGTTTTGTAGATGGAGATAACTTCCTGCCAGTCTTCCGCGGACATGTCGACATCGAAGGTTTTGCCGTGGGCTTGCTTGTATTTTTCAATTTCGTGCTCGAACTTTTCCCCCGGCACACCCATGACCACATCGGCGAACATGGAAATAAAACGGCGGTAACTGTCGTAGGCAAACCGGGGGTTATTGGTTTTGACGGCGAGGCCGGCGGCAATCTCATCGTTGAGGCCAAGGTTGAGAATGGTGTTCATCATGCCGGGCATCGATACCGGTGCTCCGGATCTCACTGAGAACAGCAGGGGGTTTTCCGGATCGCCAAAGCGAGCCCCCATTTTTTTCTCGACCAGGTCCAGGGCTACGCGATACTCCTGCTCCAGCAGGGAAGGTAGTTTGTTCCCGGCCTGAAAATACTCCCGGCAGGTCGCGGTGGTGATGACGAAGCCAAAGGGAACAGGCAGGCCCATGGATGTCATTTCGCAGAGGTTGGCGCCTTTGCCCCCCAGTAACTCGCGGTCGTCCTTGTTGCCCTCGCTGAAGAGGTAGACTCGTTTGGCCATAGTGTGTGTCTCGCGGTGGTTATGCTAACGGGTATTTTTAGTCGCGCAGTATACGTCAACTGCGCTCTGGGCACAGGTGGAATTGGCGCGCTGTTATAACCGGGCCAATATATCCAGCAGCCCTTCGATCTCTACCAACTCTGCCGTCGCCGGCACCATGAATAGTTCCTCGCAACCCGCGGCCCTGGCATTCTCCAGTGCCTCCAGTATGGCGTCGGGTGAACTTCGGTGAACGGACTCCGCCATCATGGTGGCAATCTCGGGGCCGGCGATGGCAAGGTATTCGTACACATAGTCGTAGAGTTTTCGCTGGCCATCATCAGCCAGCGTGTACCAGAAACCGCCCATACGGTAGGGCGCCTGTTCGCGGCCGGCGCGCTCCCAGGCCGCCTCAGCCATGGCGAAAGTCCGCTGTAGTTCGTCGGCCTCGCCGTTGCCGGACCAGGCGTAGAGGCCATCTGCCCAGCGGGCGCAGCGTTCTATGCTTTTTGGGCCCATGGCTCCAGCGAGCAACAGGGGCGGTTTCTCCCAGGTGGGGGAGGGGCCGATCGGGCCGCTGCCGGCAATAACTTCTTCGCCTGACCATACCTGCCTGAGCTGTTCCACCTGCCGGTCCATGCGCCCATAGCGTCCGTTGAAGCTGGCATCCACCGCCTGGTAATCCTTGTCCCGGCCACCGTATCCAAGGGCGATCTTGTTTACCCGGCCCGCCGAGAGAATGTCCAGCGTCGCCACCTCCTTGGCTACCCGGGTGGCGCTGTGCATCGGCAGTACGTAAAGAGTGGGCGTGATTTCAACCCGCTCGGTGGCCATTGCCGCCGCCGACAGCAGCACGCGCATATCGTAGGTCGGTCCATGCACCCGCTCGCCACAGGACAGGGCGTGGAAAGGCCCCTGGTCGATGGCGCGAAACCAGTCCAGATAATCATCCCGCGAGAGGCCCGCTTTCATGTAGGGCAGGCAAATACCGATTTTCATTATGCAGCTTCCTTTTTTGGCACGTATTCTGAGGTGACGAGCTTATCAGGACAGGAAGCGCAAATGAAAATCGACGGACCGTTTTATGCCCAGCTGGGTGAAGCCTCGGTGGAGGCCAGGCGGCTGCAGGACATCGGTTACGACGGCATATACAGCCTGGAAGGGAGCTGGGATCCGTTCTATCCACTGGTCCTGGCCGCCGAGCACGCCCCCGGCCTGGACCTGGCCACAGGTATTGCTGTTGCCTTTCCTCGCAACCCGATGCATCTGGCCTACCAGGCCTGGGACCTGCAAAAATTCTCATCGGGACACTTCTATCTCGGGCTGGGTTCACAGGTCAAGGCTCATATCGAAAAGCGCTTTGGCGTTGACTTTGATCCACCAGCGGCCCGCATGCGGGAGTATCTCCAGGCCCTCAAGGCGATTTTTGAGTGCTGGCAGAACGGGACCCCGCTGGACTTTCGGGGCAGGTTTTACCGACATACCCTGATGACGCCGATGTTTAATCCCGGGCCCAATCCCCACGGCATCCCTCCGGTGTTCCTGGGTGCGCTGGGTCCAAAGATGACGGAAGTGGCGGGGGAGGTGGCCGATGGCCTGATCGTGCACCCGTTTAACAGTATGCCGTTTCTGGAAAACAGGGCGCTGCCGGCGGTGCAGCGGGGGCTGGAAAAGGGCGGCCGCAGCCGCGAGGATTTTATTCTGCAGATCAATGCCATTGTGATCACCGGCGAAGATGACGAGGCCATGGAGGCCGCCACTCGCAGCGTCAGGGGCCTGCTTGGCTTTTACGCCTCCACGCCAGCCTATCGCCCACCCATGGAGGCGGTCGGTTATGGTGACCTCCAGCCGGAACTGAACAGGCTGTCCAAGGAGGGCCGCTGGGAGGCGCTGTCGGAATACATCGACGAGGACTTCCTGGAAGCCTTCACCACCCGGGGCAAACCAGCGGAGATCGCCGCCAGGCTGAAGGCGAGATACGGGGAATACGCCGACCGGCTGGCAATTTACGCACCCTATGCCGCGCCCGATGGTATGTGGAGGTCGATTGTCACCGAACTGAAGAATTAGGGTGTAAAGATAGGTGAATGCATACGGATTGGGCGCTTGTTCGGTTAAACTGTAGCCCTCTATGCGTTCTCATACTTCATACCTGTTGCGCCCCGGCGCGCTGCTCTGCGCGCTGGTGCTGTCTGCTTGTGGGTCCGCTCCCGATTCCCGGCCGGCGGGGCAAACCGCCGCGGCGGTGGATTTTTCCGGTGCCTGGGAGGTCGACTACAGCGAAAGTGAAAATATTCGTGATTCGTTCGACGTGCTGCTGCGGGAACTGCAGCGGCAGGCGGAGCGCCAGAACCGTAATATGCAGCAGGGGGGCGGCACGCTCTCGGTGGGCGCCAATAGCGGTAGCAGTCTGTACGCACTGGCGCGCATGGCGGAAATTGTCACCGAACCGCAACTGCTGGACATCTCCCAGAGCGATACCGACATTACCATCAAGCGCGAGGGTAGCTTTGCCCTGTACTGCGAATTTTTCCCCGGCAGGTTGCACCGGATAGCATCGCCCCTCGGCAACGAAGTGTGCGGCTGGGACAGCCACCAGCTGTTGTTCAATATCTCCCTGCCCGGGGGCCTGTCCATCTACCACCGACTGACCCTGGGGCCGCAGGGTGAACGCCTGCAGATTGCAACCACCCTGCGCTCGGACCAGGTGTCCTGGCCCTTCACGGTTGACCGTGTCTACCGCCGCTACGACCCTGCCAGTTCGGGCATACGGTGTAAACAGACCCTGACCCGGGGCCGGGTCTGTACCACGGAGCGACCGGCACCATGAGGTCGCTGCTGCTGTTACTGCTGTTATGCCTGGCCCTGCCGGCAACGGCCGCCGGGCCGCGCCTGCTCGATGTCGGCCTGGCTATCTTCGACCCCGGTATTCCCGAGGATGAATCCACCCACAGCGCACTGGAAATCTTCCCCCGCATTCGCCATGCCGAGGCAAAATACCTGCCGGTAACCCTGCGCCGTGAATTGGTCGACAGTGATCTATGGGGGGTGGTGCGAGTGATGCCTGAACTGGGGGTCTTGCCGGACGTCACCGTCCAGGGGCGCATAATCGAGTCCAATGGTCGCCAGCAGCGGATTCACGTGCTCGTCAGCGATGCCACGGGCCGTCGCTGGCTGGACCGGGAGTATACAGCGGTTTCATCGGAGGCTTCCCTGCAGGTGGGTGAACCCTATCGCCAGCTCTATGCCCAGGTGGCAGCGGACATGCTCAGCTACCGGCGTGGCCTCAATGAACGCCAGCTGCGGGAGATTCAGGGCGTCTCGTTGATGCGCTACGCCCAGAGCCTGTCCCCGGATGCCTTCGCCGGTTATCTCGGTCGTGACGAGGACGGGTACCAGCGCTTGCAGCGGCTGCCCGCGCAGGGCGACCCGATGATGGCCAGGGTGGAGCGAATTCGCAATCAGGAATACCTGTTTATCGACAACGTGGATGAGCAGTTCGGCGAATTGCATGATGAGATGGCCACAACCTACGCGCTCTGGCTGCAATACGACCGGGAACAAAAGCTGTTCCGCCAGGATTATGAACAACGCGCGGCGAACCGGGAAAAGCAGGGGCCCGAGGGCAGTTTCGCCGCCATGCAGCAGAGCTATTTTGCCTACCGCAATTTTCGCATTCAGGAGCAGGATCTCGATGAACTGGCGCTGGGCTTTAACAACGAAGTGGCGCCAACCATTGTGGAGACCAGCGGCCGGGTGTTTCGCCTCACCGGCACCCTTGAAAGCCAGTATACTGAGTGGCGGCAGATTCTCAGGCAGATATTTGCCATAGAGACCGGCCTGCCAACCGTTGACGGCCAGGGCAGTAATTTCTCCGCTCCGCTACAATAGGCTATCCTTAAGACATGTCACGAGAAGACCAAGACAATGCCTCCCTGCTGGATTCCCTGCGCCGCCTGAGCGGCCAGGTAGCCGGTGGTACCCTGGAGCTGGCCAAGAATACGGCCACCATGACCGCCATGTTCGGTGAAACCTGGTTGCGATCCACCGTGCTCAACCAGTTGGAGCCGGAGCGACTCGAAGCCATGGCCGAAGCCGGCCACTTCCTGCGCGATGCCCGGGAAACTGCCGGCCTTTCCATCAAGGAATTGTCGGAAAGCCTGGGCATCAAGGACAAGCAGGTACTGGAAGACATTGAGAGCGGGCAGACCATCATGCCCCTGGAGGCCATGCTGCGGGCGGCGTCACTGCTGGCCCGCCACGATCCCATTCCCTTTCTGATCAAATTCATGCGCACCTACAACCCGGCACTGGAGAAAACCCTGGAACAGCTGGGTGTGCTGACACTGCCGAAATACTACGAGCGGGAACGCCGTTTTATTAACCTCTACCGGCAACACGATTCGCTGCGTCAGTTCAGCGATGGTGAATACGACCGCTTTATCCAGTACATGCAGAGTTCCTGCAACCTGGTGCTGGATGTCATGGAGAAGGAAAAGACCGCTGCCGCCGCTGCGGTTGTCCCCAGGCGGCGTTCTGCCACCAGCAAGAGCCGCAGCGACAAGTCCGCGACCCGGAAAACCACGTCCACCAGAACGGCCGCCAAAAAGGCTGCACCAAAGAAAAAGGCCGCTCCCAAGCGTAAGCGCGCGCCTGCCGCCAAACGCAAAAAGGTATAAATCCATGAATGAAGGGGCAGCAGACCAGTGGTTTGCCGCCTGCCCGAGGGGTTTGGAAAACCTCCTGGCGGCGGAGCTGGAGAGCCTGGGCGCCGAGCGTACCCGGGAAACCGTGGCTGGTGTTTATTTTCATGGCCCAAACGCCATGGGCTATCGCGCCTGCCTCTGGTCGCGGCTGGCCAATCGCATACTCAGGCCGGTTGCCACCGTTGATGCCGGGGACGCCGACCAGTTGTACCAGCAGCTAAAAACCATTGACTGGGGCTCCCTGTTCTCCGTGACGCAAAGCTTCGCTATCGACTTTTCTGGCGAGAGCAGCAGCATTCGCAACACCCAGTTTGGCGCCCAGCGTAGCAAGGACGCCATTGTCGACTGGTTTTCCGACAGCTATGGCCGGCGTCCGAATGTCGAGCGCAGGCAGCCAGACATCCGCCTGAACATCCGCCTCAGCAAAGCCCGGGTTGTTGTGTCCATCGACTACTCCGGCGGCTCGCTGCACCAACGTGGTTATCGGCAGAAAGCCGGCGCGGCACCGCTGAAGGAGAACCTGGCGGCAGCGATTCTGCTGCGTGCCGACTGGCCCGGTATCGCTGCCCGGGGCGGTGCCCTGATCGATCCCATGTGTGGATCAGGCACGCTGTTATTGGAGGGGGCGATGATGGTTGCCGATATCGCTCCCGGACTGGGGCGCCGCCAGTTCGGCTTTGAACGCCTCAGGGATCATAATGACGCCCAATGGAAGGCCATTCTCGCGGACGCCAGGGGGCGCGCCGAACGCGGTAAATGCAGCCAGTTGCCGGAAATGCGCGGCTATGACGCGGACCCCCGGGTGATACGCAGGGCGCAGGAGAATATCGCCCGGGCAGGTTTGCAGCAGCACGTACGGGTCAGCTGTAAGCCGCTGGCTGAATTGCGCAAGCCCACCCATAAACCATTGCCCCACGGCCTGATCATCAGCAATCCTCCCTACGGCGAGCGTCTTGGGGAAAAGGAAAGTCTCAAATTCCTCTATCGCGAACTGGGGGAAATGATGGTCCGGGAATTCCCCGACTGGGAGGCGGCGCTGTTCACTTCTGACCTGGACCTGGGGCGGGCCACCGGCCTGCGCAGCCACAAGCGTTATACCCTGTTCAATGGCGCCCTGGAAACGCACCTGCTGTTGTTCCATCTGCAGGGTAATCGGCTGCGGGACATCGCTCCCGGCAACGGGCAGGCGAGGGATGCCGAAGCGCCTCGCGGTGAATTGAGCGAGGGAGCGAGGATGTTTGCCAATCGCGTTCGCAAGAACCGCAGGCGCCTGTCCTCATGGCTCAAACGCGAAGGCATTGAGTGCTATCGGCTGTACGATGCTGACATGCCCGAGTACGCGGTGGCGGTTGATGTCTACGGCGACGCCGCACATGTCGCCGAGTACCAGGCGCCCAAGGGCGTTGATCCTGACGCGGCAGACCGGAGGCTCGCTGAGGTGCAGGCTGCGCTGCCCGAGGCCCTCGGGGTAGCGCCCGATGCCATTGCCTACAAGCAACGGCGAAGGCAGCGGGGCGCCTCGCAATACGAAAAACAGGCCAGCAAGGGAGAGTATCTCAGCGTTCGCGAGGGACAGGCCAAACTGCTGGTAAACCTGTGGGACTATCTCGATACGGGCCTGTTCCTCGATCACCGCCCGCTGCGCCGGAAAATTGCGAGTGAGGCGCGCAACAAGGATTTTCTCAACCTTTTCTGCTATACCGGCAGCGCCACCGTGCATGCGGCCATGGCGGGTGCCAAATCAACTACCAGTGTCGATCTGTCCAATACCTATCTCGGGTGGTTGCGCAAGAACCTGGCGCACAACGGACTGGCGGAAACCCGGCACCAGCTGGTGCGGGCGAATTGCCTCGACTGGTTGCAACAGGACAGGGGGATGTACGACCTCATTCTGCTTGATCCTCCATCGTTCTCCAATTCGAAGCGCATGGACGACAGTTTCGATGTCCAGCGCGACCACCCCGAACTGGTACGCGCGGCCATGGCCCGGTTGCGCAGCGACGGGGTGCTTTACTTTTCCAATAACCGCCGGGGATTCAAGCTTGATCCCGCCATTGAGCAACAGTTCAACTGCCAGGAGATTACCCGCAGCACCCTGGATCCGGATTTTCAACGCAACCCGAAAGTGCATTGCTGCTGGCGGCTGACCCATCGCTAACCCCACATTGCGCACCCTGCCAAATTAGGAAACTAGTGAGAATTAGCGGCTTTGCGCGTGAGTGATTGCAAACCTGTGACAGCGAACTATATCCACAAAGACGGAAATGGTCCTGTATTTACAGTGTATTTCCAGTGTGGCCCCGGAAATACGCTATAAAAAATTTGTAAGTGATTGATTCTTTGCCTAAAAAGACCTTGCTGGTGTCTGTGCACCCATGGGGTGCCAGTACCAAACTGCAACCGTCCCAGCCGGGAGAATAGTCAGCTGTCCCCAAAGTTATCCACAGGCAGGACTGTGGATAACTACTCCGGGTCAGCCAGTTTGAGCAGCTGTTTGCCCTGGTTTTCGCCCCTGAATAGACGCTGCAGCGTGGCCGGAATATTGTCGAAGCCCTCCTGGATATCCTCCCGCCAGGCGATCTTGCCATCCATGACCCAGTTGGCGATGTCGCCGTATGCCTCATCTGCCCGGTCCAGGTAGTCAAGCACGATAAACCCCTGCATTCGAATCCGACGCGCGACCAGCAGCATCAGGTTACCAGGCCCTGGTGCTCGTTCACGGTTGTTGTATTGGCTGATAGCCCCGCACAGCACGATCCGGCCGAAGTCGGCCATGTGATCTATCCCGGCCTCCAGGGTTTCACCCCCCACATTGTCGAAAAATACGTTGACGTCGTCCGGGCAAAGCTCAGCGAGACGGGCCGAGACGTCGTCGTGCTTGTAGTCGATGACCCCGTCGACACCGCAGGCATCCGTCAGCCACTGGCACTTTTCACTGCCGCCGGCGATGCCAATCACCCGGCACCCCTTGAGCTTGGCAATCTGGGCGACAACGGAGCCGGTGGCGCCAGCAGCGCCGGACACCAGAACCGTGTCTCCCTGCTTTGGCTGGCCCACGTCGAGCAGGCCGAAGTAGGCAGTCAGGCTGGTGGTGCCGAACACGCTGAGCGCCATGTTGGGAGGGATGCCTTGCGGGAGCGGGCGTGGCGGTACCAGGCTGTCTGCGCCGGCAATGGAGTATTCCTGCCAGTTGAGCAAACCCTGGACCAGGGTGCCTGCTGGAAGCGCCGGGTTGTTGGACACAACCACCTGACCCACGCCGCTGGCGCGCATGGGTTCGCCAAGCCCGACAGGGGGCAGGTAGCTGCGCTCGTCATTGATCCAGCCGCGCATGGCGGGGTCGAACCCGAGCATCAGGGTTTTGATCAGTACTTCCCCGGCACCAGGGTCTGGAGAGGGCATGGGCGATTCCACCCGTTCAAAGTGCTCCGGGCCGACCATGCCGGTGGGCCTTTCCTTTAACAACCATTGCCGATTAGTGTCCGCCATATGAACGCTTCCCTGTAAAATTGACAGGGCGCATTACACCACAGATAGTCCGGGCGGACAGCAGGGGCGTGGCATCGAGGCCCGGCCTGTGTTCAAATTCCCCCGGCCTCGACGATGGAACCTGGCGGACATGACTTCATTGCTGATCGTTTACCATAGCCAGAGCGGCAGTTGTGCCGCCCTGGCCCGGGCAGCCGCTGAGGGCGCAGCCGCGGAAGCGGAGGTGCGGGTTCGCCTGCGGCGGGCCTGCGATGCCGGGGTTGAGGAGGTTGCTGCGGCCGGCGGGTTATTACTGGTGGCGGCCGAGAACAGCGGCGCTCTGAGCGGTGGGGCCAAGGAGTTCCTGGACCGGGTGTTTTATCCGGCGATAGATCGTGAGCTGGTGTTGCCCTATGCGCTGATCGTCAGCGCCGGTAACGACGGCCGCGGTGCGGTGCAGCAGGCCGAGCGCATCTTTCGTGGTATTCCCTTCAAGGTGGCGAATCCGCCGCAAATTTTTCGCGGCGAGCCAGGAGACAGGGAGTTGGCTGCTGCAGGCGATATCGGGCAGGCACTGGCAGCCGGACTGGGTATGGGTATTTTTTAGGATGGACGATGGCACAGCAGCCGATTGAAGAAGTACCAGATGGCTTTGAACTGATACCCGATGGACTTGGGTTTACCGACAACCTTGCGCCCTGTTACCGTCGCGTACGCGATGATGAACTGGTGTTTGGCCTGCTGGTGCAGGCCCAGCACTCGAATTCGATGGGCATCTGCCACGGCGGGGCCCTGATGACCCTGGCCGACATCGCCGCGGCCTCCTGGGCCAACCGGGCGCGGGCTGTGGTCGCCGGTGCGCCGACCATCAATCTCAGCATGGACTTCATGGCGGCAGGGCGGCGGGGGCAGTGGCTCGAAGCTCGCTGCGAAGGGGTGACTATCAAGCGCCTGTTCGGTTTCTCCCGCGGTGTCATCGTCAGCCGTCGCGGACTGGTCGCCAGGTTTAACGCCACCTTTTATTTCCCTGATCATCCGGGACTGTCCCAGGATGGTGTTCCCAACCCCGGTGTATTGCGCGGGCTGATCGAGGACGAAGATCAGTCACCCAGAGATTGAACCGCCTCGATAAATGCGCGGGCGGCGCGTGAAAGACTGCGCCCCCGGTGATACACCAGCCCCAGGGTGCGCTCAATTTTTACCTCCGGTATGTCGATGATGGCGAGGGAGTCGTCGCGCATACTGCGTGGCAGTATGGTCCAGCCGAGTCCCACCGAAGCCATCATACGGATGGTCTCCAGGTAGTTGGTCACCAGCGATACCTGCAATTTCAGACTGTGTTCATCGAACAGACGCTTGATGATCTGTCCAGTGTAGGTGTTCAGGCCGGGCAGGATTGCCGGGTGACGACTCAGTGAAACCAGGCTCGGACGGCCACCTTCGCGCAATACATCGTGGTCGCGGGCAATCATAAAATCCAGCGGATCATGCCAAACCGGTATCGATATCACGCTGGCCTCTTCCTTCGGCGCAAGGGTTACCACCGCCAGTTCCACCTTGCCCTGCACGATCAACTCGTAGGCCTGCTCCGAGTCCATGAAGTCGATGTCGATGTTCACCGCGGGATAGGCGCGGCTGAAACTGGAGAGCACCGGTGGCAGGCGATGCAGGCCGATATGGTGGCTGGTCGCCAGCAGCAGATGTCCCGCGACGTCACCGGCCAGGTCGCGCACCGAGCGTTCTGCCTGACTCAGTTCCTGTTGCACGGCCTTGGCGTGGGGAAGCAGCGCCTGTCCCGCTTCGGTGAGGCTGATAACCCGGCCAATGCGGTCGAACAGTTCTGTTCCCAGCTGGTCCTCCAGCAGGGCAACACGTTTACTCACCGCCGGCTGGGTCAGGTGCAGTTTTTCCGCGGCCAGGGAAAAGGAACCGGCCTCGGCCACCAGCAGGAAGGCATTGAGATTCTGGATATCCATAAGTATTCCTGTTTGGAATGCAATAGATAAAAATAATAAATTTGAGTAATTCAATATGCAAGCGCATAATTTGCCCCTGTAGTAGCTCCCATGCACGAGGCAAACATGTCCGCAAAAACCCTGTACGACAAACTGTGGCAGAACCACCTGGTGGAACAGCGCGAGGACGGCAGCGCACTGATTTATATCGATCGCCACCTGATTCATGAAGTGACCTCGCCGCAGGCTTTTGAAGGCCTGCGCCTGGCGGGACGCCAGCCCTGGCGTCGCGACGCCAACCTGGCGGTGCCTGACCACAACGTGCCCACCGAATCCGCGGAACGGGCAGGCGGTGTCGCCGCGATTGCCGATCCGGTGTCGCGCCTGCAGGTGCAGACCCTCGATGAGAACTGCGCGGACTTCGACCTGGTCAAGTTTGACATCAACGACGTGCGCCAGGGCATTGTCCACGTGGTAGGTCCGGAGCAGGGAGCGACGCTGCCGGGAATGACGGTAGTGTGTGGTGACTCCCATACCTCTACCCATGGCGCGCTGGGAGCCCTGGCCCACGGTATCGGCACCTCGGAAGTGGAGCATGTACTGGCGACCCAGACCCTGATCCAGCAGAAGATGCGCAACATGCTGGTGCGCATTGACGGCAGGCTGCAACCCGGTGTCACCGCCAAGGACGTGGTTCTGGCCGTGATCGGCAAGATTGGCACCGCTGGCGGCACGGGTTACGCCATTGAGTTTGGTGGCCAGGTGATTCGCGATATGTCCATGGAAGGGCGGATGACGGTCTGTAACATGTCGATCGAGGCCGGCGCCCGCATGGGTATGGTCGCTGTCGACGACACAACCCTGGAGTACGTCAAAGGCCGTGCTTACGCTCCCAGTGGGAAAATGTGGGAGCAGGCGGAGGCAGCCTGGCGCGACCTGCACTCGGACGAAGGCGCCCATTTCGACGCCATCGTGGAGCTGAGGGGCGAGGACATCAAGCCGCAGGTCACCTGGGGTACATCACCGGAAATGGTGCTGCCGATCGACGGCTACCTGCCTGAACCGGACAGCATCGAGGATAGCTCTCGCAAGGCCGCCGTGACCCGGGCGCTGGAATACATGGGTCTGGCAGCCGGTTCGGCAATCACCGATATCCGCCCCGACCGGGTATTCATCGGATCCTGCACGAACTCGCGTATCGAGGACCTGCGGGAGGCGGCCGCCGTGGTCAAGGGCAAAAAGGTGGCTGACAGTATCAAGCAGGCGCTGGTGGTGCCCGGCTCCGGAGAGGTCAAGAAGCAGGCGGAAGCCGAGGGCCTGGACCAGGTATTCATCGAGGCCGGCATGGAATGGCGCGAACCAGGCTGCTCCATGTGTCTGGCAATGAACGCCGACAAGCTGGGGCCGGGCGAGCATTGCGCGTCCACCTCGAACCGCAACTTTGAAGGCCGCCAGGGCATTGGTGGTCGTACCCACCTGGTTAGTCCGGCGATGGCCGCCGCCGCTGCGGTAGCAGGGCATTTTGTCGACGTGCGCGACTGGTAGGAGATAGACAATGAAAGCATTTACAGTAGAGACAGGACTTGTCGCGCCGATGGATCGGGCCAACGTCGACACGGACCTGATCATTCCCAAGCAGTTTCTCAAGTCAATCAAGCGTTCCGGGTTCGGCCCCAACCTGTTCGACGAACTGCGCTATCTCGACGAGGGCCAGCCGGGAGAGGACTGCAGCCAGCGGCCGCTGAACACCGAGTTCCCGCTGAATTTTCCCCGCTACCAGGGCGCATCCATACTGCTGGCGCGGGAGAACTTCGGCTGTGGCTCCAGTCGTGAACACGCACCCTGGGCACTGGAGGATTACGGCTTTCGCTGTGTGATAGCGCCCAGCTTTGCCGATATTTTCTACAATAACTGTTTCAAGAATGGTGTGTTGCCCATCGCCCTGGACGGGGCAACCGTCTCCCGCCTGTTCGACGAAATGTATGCCAGCGAAGGCTATCAGCTGACGGTAGACCTCAGGCAACAGAAAGTGGTGACCCCCTCCGGTGAGGAGATTCCGTTTGAGGTGGACGAATTCCGTCGCCACTGCCTGTTGGAGGGGCTCGATGATATCGGCCTGACCCTCAAAAGTGCGGACGCTATTCGCAGCTATGAACAGAAAATGCGCCAGCAGTCCCCCTGGCTGTTCGACGTGATCAAGTGAATCATTCTGCCGCCTGAGCCGGCGGTAACGACGAGAAGAGATTATGAGCAAGAAGGTACTGGTGCTTCCCGGCGACTATATAGGCCCGGAAATCATGGCCGAAGCGGTAAAAGTGCTGGATGCGGCTAACGCGCGTTTTGGCCTGGGTATCGAACTGGAATACGGATTGCTGGGCGGCGCAGCGCTGGATGAATGCGGTGTGCCACTGCCCGACGAAACCCTGGCCCGTGCGCGTGAGGTCGACGCGATTCTGCTGGGCGCCGTCGGCGGTCCCAAATGGGACGGTGTCGAGCGCCACCTGCGCCCCGAGCGCGGGCTGCTGGCGATTCGCTCGGAGCTGCAACTGTTCGGTAATCTGCGCCCGGCCATTCTGTATCCGCAACTGGCGGGGGCCTCCAGCCTCAAACCCGAAATAGTGGCGGGGCTCGATATTCTGATTGTGCGCGAATTGACCGGCGGCATCTACTTCGGTGAGCCCCGAGGCATTCGCACCCTGGAGAACGGCGAGCGCGAGGGCTATAACACCTATAAATACAGCGAATCGGAAGTACGTCGTATTGCCCATCTCGCTTTCGACCTTGCTCGCAAGCGCGATAGTCGGGTGTGCAGTGTCGATAAATCCAACGTGCTGGAAGCGACAGTACTGTGGCGCGAGGTCATGGAAGAGGTGGCCACGGAATACCCTGATGTAGAGCTGAGCCACATCTATGTGGACAACGCGGCGATGCAGCTGGTGATGAATCCGAAGCAGTTTGACGTGATGGTGACCGGTAATATGTTTGGCGACATTTTGTCCGATGCCGCGGCCATGCTCACCGGCTCCATCGGCATGTTGCCCTCGGCCTCCCTGGACCAGGCCGGTCGGGGCATGTACGAACCCTGCCACGGCAGTGCCCCGGATATCGCGGGACAGGGCAAGGCCAATCCGCTGGCGACCATTCTTTCGGTCGCCATGATGCTGCGCTACACCCTGGCCAGCCCCGAGGCCGCAGCGGCCATAGAAGACGCGGTGAGTGCGGTTCTGGACCAGGGCCTGCGGACCCCGGATATTCACAGCGAAGGCACTACCGTGGTGAGCACCACGGAGATGGGCGACGCGGTGCTGGCGGCTGTTCAGGCGGCCTGAAAGAGATAGTTTACAGGAGTAATCAAATGAGCGATTTGTACGATGTCGCGGTCGTCGGTGCCACCGGTGCCGTCGGCGAGGCGATGATTTCCATTCTCGAAGAGCGGGATTTTCCGGTGAGGAACCTGTACCCCCTGGCCAGCAGCCGTTCTGCCGGTAAAACAATCATGTTCAAGGGCAAATCCGTGACCGTCACCGATCTTGCCGAATTCGACTTCAGCAAGGCGCAGATCGGTTTGTTTTCTGCCGGCGGCAGCATTTCCGAAAAGTATGCCCCGATTGCCGCCGAGCAGGGCTGTGTGGTCGTTGACAATACGTCGCACTTCCGCCGTGACGAGGACATTCCGCTGATCGTGCCGGAGGTCAATATCGAGGCCCTGGCCGGATATACCAGTCGCGGTATTATCGCCAATCCCAACTGCTCGACCATCCAGATGCTGGTGGCGCTGAAGCCCATTTATGACGCCGTGGGCATCGAGCGAATCAATGTCTGCACCTATCAGGCAGTGTCGGGAACCGGCAAGGAAGCTATCGAGGAACTGGCAGGACAGACTGCCCGTCTGCTCAATGGCCAGGAAGCCGAGTGCGAGGTCTACCCCAAGCAGATCGCTTTCAATGCGCTGCCCCATATCGACACCTTCCAGGATAATGGCTACACCCGGGAAGAGATGAAAATGGTCTGGGAAACCCAGAAGATCTTTGCCGACCACAGTATCCAGGTGAACCCCACCTGTGTGCGGGTACCGGTATTCTTTGGCCATTCCGAGGCGGTGCATATCGAAACCGTGGATAAAATCACCGCGGAACAGGCCCGGGAGCTGCTGAGGCAGGCACCCGGGGTGGAGGTCATGGATGAGCGCACCGACGGCGGTTACCCCACCGCGGTGACTGAAAGTGCCGGCACCGATCCGGTTTATGTCGGCAGGATTCGCGAGGATATCTCCCATCCACGGGGGCTGGATATGTGGGTTGTGGCCGATAATGTGCGCAAGGGGGCGGCACTGAATAGTGTGCAAATTGCCGAGAGCCTTATTGCGACTTACCTTGATTAATGCCACTGATTCACTGATACTTTTCAGCGAAACGGACAGAATGCCTGTGCATGGAAGCACCCTGTAAATACTTGAGAAAAGTACAGAAAGTGCTTTCAGGGTCGGCACTTTTAGCGCACGATAAGGCGGTAACCAGTTCGGAGGTCGCGCCAGGGGAGGCCGGCTTGGGATTTATCGGGAAAAATAATAAGGGCGTCGGAGTATGGCTCGTAAGTTAGCTGCTGTAGTGTTTTCTCTGGGGTGTATTCATGCCAGCTCTTCATTCGCCCTCGGTTTGGGCGACCTGAAGCTAGAGTCATTTCTCAATGAGCCGCTGAAGGCGGAGGTGGACCTTCTCAACACGGACGGTCTGCACGCCGATGAGATTCGTATCCGCCTTGCCACCCGCGAGGACTTCGAGCGCATGGGCGTGGACCGCGCCTATTTCCTGACCAGCATCAAGTTCGATGTGTCTGTGGACTCCCAGGGTCGTGGAACGATTTTTATCAGTTCTGACGATCCGGTGCTGGAGCCCTATCTCGACTTTATCGTGGAGGCCCGCTGGCCAACCGGTCGGCTGCTGCGTGAATACACGGTGCTGGTCGATCCGCCTCTGTTTGATACCGCCTCTCCGGTGATATCGGCCACCCAGCGTGTCGCTGAAGTGGAGGGGACTCCGCTGCCAGACGATGGCGAAAAAAAAGCCCAGGACCCGGCGGCGACTAGTGGTACCCGGGTAGACATCAAGAAGTCCGGCCTGGCGCCGGGCGAAATGCCGGATCGCGAGTTCAGCGCCGGTACCTCCGAGAGCCCGCGCTCAGGCGCCAAATACATGATCCACCGGGATGACACCCTGTGGGAAATTGCCTCGGCCGCCAAACCTGCCGGGGCTTCGGTACACCAGACCATGCTCGATATTCAGCGGCTGAACCCGGACGCGTTTATCGATGGCAACATCAACCGAATCAAGGCCGGCTACATCGTTTACCTGCCCAGTGAAGACGATATCAGCTCCCAGGACCTCGCCGCCGCCCTGGCCGAGGTCAAACAGCAGAATGAAGACTGGCAGGCCGGGCGAGCAAGCAAACCCATAGCGACGGGGCCCAAGCTGCGCATTTCAGCCGATCCCGTGGAGGAGGGCGCCGCCGCTGACGCCGGGAATTATGCCGCCGGAGGGGCTGCCGCTGCCGAGGAACTGGAAAAGGCCGGTCTGGAACAGGCTGCGATGGCAGAAGAGTTGGCGTCGATGCAGCAGCAGGTGGATACCCTGCAGCGAATTGTTGACCTGAAAGACGACCAGATTGCCGCCCTGCAGGCGGCGCTGGAGGAAGCCGGAAGCAGTGTAGACGAGGCGGCCATGGCAGCGGGAGATACCGTTGCCGAGGCGGATATTGCAGAACAGGGCGGCCAGGAGCCGGCTGATACTGCCGTCGCCGATGAAGCCGCCGACGCGGCTGCGCCCGCCCCGGTCGCCGAACCGGCGCCAGAACCGGCACCGAAGCCCGCCGCCAAACCGGCACCAGCACCCGCCCCCGCGGAAGCGGGCGGCATGATGAGCTACCTGCTCTACGGCCTCGGTGCGCTGGTGCTGATTATCCTCGGGGTGCTGTTTGTGCGCCGCGGCAAGGACGATGACGGTGACAGCGCGGTCAGCGACGACGACTTCGCTGATGTTCAGCTCAAGGCAGAACCGGTGGCGGTCGCAGAGCCTGAAACCGGGCTTGAGGAGGTCGAGGCAGAAGCGGAAGAGGAAGCCGAGCCGGTGCGCGATAACCGCGGCTATGGCCAGCACAAGCACGACGAATACGCCTCCGATGTGGAAACCGGCGACGCCCTGGCGGAAGCCGACATTTATATTGCCTACGGTCGCTATCCCCAGGCCCGGGACCTGCTGCAAAACGCCATTAATGCCGAGCCTCGCGATAGTGCCTACCGCCTTAAACTGCTGGAAACCGAGCTGCAAATGGGCGACCGCGCCGCGGCCGAGGCGCAGCTGAATGAACTGGAAGCGCTCGGCGATGATGCCAGTGTCGCCCGCGGCAGGGAACTGCTCAGCGGTGGCGACTCATTCTCCGAGCCCCCCGCAGGACTGGCAGAAGAGGTAGACGTTTCCCTGGAAGCGGACTTTGCCGGGCTGGAAATCGAGGGCAGCCTCGGTGATGACGGTGACCTGGAAGACGACCTGGACCTGTCGGCAGACTTCGGTGAATCAAGCCTGGCGGAGGACAGCGAAGATGAAGACCTGGTCATCGCCGCCGAGGCCAACGGTATGTCGACCAAACTCGATCTCGCCCGTGCCTATCTGGACATGGGTGACGAGGACGGAGCGCGGCAGATACTTGACGAAGTGATGGCCGAGGGCTCTGCAGAGCAAAAAGCCGAAGCTGGAGAACTGCTGGAGCGCATTGGCTGATTTTTTCCCCCGGTTGAGCGCTGACCCGCTGCCTGCGGGCAGCCGCATCGCCTGTCGCGTCGAATACAATGGCGCCAGATACAACGGCTGGCAAAGCCAGCCTCACCTCGATGTCATTACCGTGCAACAGGAACTTGAAGCAGCGCTGTCCTCGGTCGCCAATGCGCCCGTGCGGGCGCACTGTGCGGGTCGCACTGACACCGGTGTTCACGGTCATTGCCAGATCGTGCATTTCGATGCGCCGGTTGCGCGAGCCCCCAAGGCCTGGGTACTGGGCGCCAATGCCAGCATGGCCGCCGATGTGCGACTGCACTGGGCAACCCCGGTTGCCGCGGATTTTCACGCCCGCTTCAGTGCCCGTTCACGTCGCTACCGGTACCTGATAGCCAATACCCAGGTCCGCCCGGCCATGCTGGGGGGGCAGCTGACCTGGCATCGGTATCCACTCGATGCCGGCGCCATGCACGAGGCGGCCCAGAGCCTGCTGGGTGAACAGGACTTTTCGGCCTTTCGCGCTGCCGCTTGCCAGTCGACCACCCCCATGCGCAACGTCGAGGCTGTTTCGGTTTTTCGACGGGGTGAACTGCTGGTGGTAGACATCCAGGCCAACGCATTCCTGCACCATATGGTTCGCAATATCGCCGGCTCACTGATGGCGGTAGGGAGCGGGCGCAAGCCACGGAGCTGGATTGGTGACCTGCTGGCCGCAGGTGACAGAACGTTGGCGGCCGATACCGCACCGCCCCACGGATTGTACCTGGTGGATGTGATTTACCCGGATCGCTTTGGCTTGCCGGCCACCCCCTACGGCCCGCTGTTGCTGGCACCGCCGGAGGCTGCGTCGTAAAGACAGCGCCGCGAGCGTCTGCTATGATGGCGCGCTTGTTTTTCCGGTGTTATCAGGTCTGAATTTGGCTCCCACGCGTATCAAGGTTTGCGGTATCACCAGGCCGGAGGACGCACTGTCGGCGATAGACGGTGGCGCTGACGCTATTGGCCTGGTTTTCTACTCGGAAAGCGCGCGAGCCGTCACCCTGGAGCAGGCAGCCGGGATAGCTGCGGTGGTTCCGCCGTTTGTCACTGTCGTGGCGCTGTTTGTTAATGCCGAGGCGGAAACGATAGCGGATGTGGTCGCCAGCATACCGGTGGGCCTGATCCAGTTTCACGGTGATGAGGACGCCGCATTCTGTGCAGCGTTCGAGCGGCCCTGGATCAAGGCGCTGCGCGTACGCGAGGATACCGACGTGGCCGCCGCCAGCAGTCCTTATGTCGGCGGTTGCGGTATTTTACTGGATACCTGGCAGCAGGGTGTGCCCGGGGGTACCGGGAAATCCTTCGACTGGCGCCTGGCCGGGCCGGGGCTGCCCCTGCCAGTGGTGCTTGCCGGTGGGCTCACGCCGGAAAACGTCGGTGATGCCATCGCCCAGGTCAGGCCCTGGGCTGTGGATGTCAGTGGCGGGGTGGAATCTGCTCCCGGCATCAAGGACGCCGACAAGATTAAACGCTTTGTAGCGGCGGTGCGCGCCGCAGACCAACGACTGGATGACTAGATGAACAGTGAAGTGAAAAACAATCAATTCGCCGCAGTTCCGGATCAAGAGGGTCGGTTTGGCATTTATGGGGGCAAGTTTGTCGCCGAAACGCTGATGAGTGCCCTCGACGAACTGGAGACCCTGTACAACCGGCTCAAGGTCGACGAGGACTTCCAGCGAGAGCTGGACAATGACCTGGCACACTACGTGGGGCGGCCGTCTCCCCTCTATGAGGCAAGCCGCTGGTCCGAGCGCGTGGGCGGAGCACGTTTGTTCCTCAAGCGGGAAGACCTCAACCACACCGGCGCCCACAAGGTGAACAACACCATTGGGCAGGCGCTGCTGGCCAAGTATATGGGCAAGAAGCGGGTGATTGCCGAAACCGGCGCCGGCCAGCATGGCGTGGCGACTGCGACCATCGCCGCTCGACTGGGCCTTGAATGCCAGGTTTTCATGGGTGAGGAAGACGTGCGCCGGCAAGCCCTGAATGTTTACCGGATGAAGCTGCTTGGCGCCGAAGTTATCCCGGTCACTTCCGGGTCGCGCACTCTGAAGGATGCCATGAACGAGGCCATGCGGGATTGGGTAACCAATGTCGATGACACCTTTTACATCATCGGCACCGTCGCCGGGCCTCACCCTTATCCCATGCTGGTGCGTGACTTCCAGTGCGTTATCGGGCGCGAAGCCAGGGCTCAGTCGCTGGCGCAAATCGGTCGTCTGCCGGATGCCCTGGTGGCCTGTGTCGGCGGTGGTTCCAATGCGATCGGCCTGTTCCATCCCTTCCTGGAAGATGAGGGCGTTGCCATGTACGGCGTCGAGGCTGGCGGTCACGGGGTGGCCACCGCTCAACACGCGGCGCCGCTGACTGCGGGAACGCCGGGCGTGCTGCACGGCAATCGCACCTACCTGATGCAGGATGAAAACGGTCAGATCATGCACACCCATTCGGTGTCTGCCGGTCTGGACTACCCCGGTGTCGGGCCGGAACACAGCTGGTTGAAGGATATCGGCCGGGTCAACTATGTGGTGGCCAATGATGACGAGGCGCTGCGGGCATTTCATACGCTTACCCGGGTAGAAGGCATCATGCCGGCGCTGGAGAGCAGTCACGCCCTGGCCTACGCGGAAAAGCTGGCCGCAGGGATGAGTCCCGAGCAAAGTATCGTGATCAACCTGTCTGGTCGCGGGGACAAGGATATACATACGGTTGCCGAGATCGACGGCATCCAGTTTTAGGGAGTAGATAGTGAGTCGTATAGCGGGGCGTTTCCAGCAGTTGGCCAGCGAGGGCCGCAAGGCGCTAATTCCATACATTGTGGTGGGTGATCCCGCCCCCGAAGTCACGGTGCCACTGATGCATGCCCTGGTGGAGAATGGCGCCGATATTATCGAGCTGGGCGTTCCGTTTTCAGACCCCATGTCGGAGGGGCCGGTTATCCAACTCGCCCACGAGCGCGCCCTTGCTCACGATGTCAGCCTGCGCGATGCACTGGATGCGGTGCGCACCTTCCGTGAAAAAGACAGCGAGACCCCGGTGCTGCTGATGGGTT
Organism: Seongchinamella unica; assembly: GCF_004354085.1. GTDB lineage: Bacteria > Pseudomonadota > Gammaproteobacteria > Pseudomonadales > Halieaceae > Halioglobus > Halioglobus unicus. The sequence goes on from NZ_SMSE01000002.1 coordinate 493,244, forward strand.
ACGCCAACCCGGTCGAGCATATGGGCTACGCGACGTTTGCCGATGCCGCGGCCGAGGCGGGAGTCGATGCCCTGCTGACCGTGGACATTCCGCCGGAGGAAGTTGAGCAGGTGAACGCCGAGTTGCACCGGGTGGGTATGGACAATATTTTCCTGGTCGCCCCGACCACGCCGGATGAGCGGATCACGCGAATAGTTCAACAGGCAAGTGGATTCGTTTACTACGTGTCCCTGAAAGGTGTGACCGGTGCCGGCCACCTGGATATTGCCGATGTTTCCAGCCACCTGGCGCGAATTCGCAAGGTATCAGACCTGCCGCTGGCGGTTGGATTTGGCATCAAGGATGCCGAGTCCGCCGCAGCAGTGGCCGGTGTTGCCGATGGTGTTGTCGTCGGCAGCGCACTGATCAATGCCATGGCCCGCCAGCTGGAAGCTGGGGGCGATATGGGGCAGGCCCAGGCCGCCGCGATTGAATTGTTGGCACAAATACGTCGGGGAGTGGACAGCGCCGCTTCCTAGTGGGCCCGGCAGGCGTTTATAATGAGGCCTGCTTTGTGTGGGGGAAACCATGAGTTGGATTGACAAGATTCTCCCTTCCGGCGTAAGCAAGGGCGAAGGCAAGAAGCGCTCGAGCGTGCCGGAAGGTCTGTGGAAGAAGTGCGTCAAGTGCGATGCCGTGCTCTATCGGCCCGATCTGGAACGCAACAGCGACGTCTGCCCCAAGTGCGATCACCACATGCGTATCGGTGCTCGCCGCCGCCTCGACAGCTTTCTGGACAAAGGGGACCGCGAGGAAATTTTCACCGATGTGGTACCGGTAGACCGCCTCAAGTTCAAGGACAAGAAGCGCTACCGCGATCGCCTGGCGGGCGCCCAGAAGTCCACCGGCGAGAAGGATGCCCTCATCGCCATGCAGGGAACCCTCAAGGGTATGCCTGTTGTTGTCGTCGCCTTCGAGTTCAACTTTCACGGCGGCTCCATGGGGTATGCCGTGGGAGAAAAGTTCACCCGGGCGGCACAACTTGCCCTGGAGAATCGCATGCCACTGGTTTGTTTTGCCGCGTCCGGTGGCGCGCGGATGCAGGAAGCCCTGATTTCGCTGATGCAGATGGCCAAAACCAGTGCCGTGCTGGAGCGTATGAAGCTGGCCGGCGTGCCATATATTTCGGTCATGACAGATCCCATTTACGGTGGCGTATCGGCATCCCTGGCGCTGCTGGGTGATATCAACGTCGCCGAGCCCGACGCCCGCGCAGGGTTTGCCGGTCCCAATATCATTGAACAGACCATTCGCCAGAAATTGCCCAAGGGCTTCCAGCGCAGCGAATTCCTGCTCGAGCATGGGGCTATCGACATGATTGTGCATCGTACCGAAATGCGCGACACCCTGGGGCGCCTGCTGGCCAAACTGGGCAATGTCGAAATCGCCCCCGAGCTGGCCGCCGATCCCGTTCCTGCCTTCGAGTTGCTTGAACCCGAGCCTGAACAAGAGGTCCAGGTAGAGCGTAAACCGGAAGGGGATGAATAAGCGACCACTGGCGCAGTGGCTGCAATACCTCGAAACCCTGCATCCCAGCGAGATGGATCTGGGATTGGAGCGCGTATCCCTTGTCGCTGATTCACTGGCTTTAAGGCCACCAGCCGTACCCGTTGTCACCGTTGCCGGAACCAACGGCAAAGGCTCTACTGTCGCGGTTATGGAAGCCCTGCTCACCGTCTGCGGCTACCGTGTAGGGGCCTTCACATCGCCTCATTTTCTGCGCTTTAACGAGCGTATCAGGGTATGCGGCGAGGAAGTGAGTGACGGAGAGATCAGCGCTGCGTTTGCAGCAATCGAGGCAGCTCGTGGGAACACCTCGCTCACCTATTTCGAGTTTGCCAACCTGGCCGCGCTGGCTGTATTCAAGGCTCGCGCCGTGGATTATATCCTGCTGGAGGTCGGTCTCGGCGGCAGGCTGGACTCGGCCAACATGGTCGATGCGGATGTGGCGGTGATTACCAGTATCGCTCTGGATCACCAGCAGTGGCTGGGTGATACCCGCGCCGCTATCGCGCGGGAAAAGGCCGGAATAATGCGTGAAGGCAAGCCGGTGGTGATCGCCGATGTGGACCCGCCGCCCGAATTGCTGGCGCGGGCGCAGGAAGTGGGTGCCCAACCGGTGTACGTGCTCGGTAACGAGTTTACCGGCAGTGGTTCAGGCGCGCTCTGGCGAGGCAGCATCAGTGGCGCCACAGGTATCGTGGAGCTCGATGGCATGCAGACCCCGTCGTTACTGCCGCAAAATGTGTGCGCGGCTGCCCAGGCAGTTGCCCTGCTGGGAATGGAGTTCAGCCAGCAGCAACTGCAGCAGGCGGCCCAGCGGAGTGTCAGCCCAGGCCGCCTGCAACGCCTGCAAATTGGTGACAGGTGCTACCTGCTGGACGTTGCGCATAATCCTGCTGCTGTTGATAAGCTGCTGGAAAATATTGCCGCAACTCCTTGTAATGGAAGAATTATTGCTTTATTTTCCGCCATGAAAGACAAGGCGGTTGCAGAGATGCTGGCCGCCTGTTCGGGATGTTTTGATGCCTGGTTCCTGGGGGATTTGCCGGATAACCCGCGAGCCATGCCGGCGGCACAAATAGCGACCCTGCTGCGCGAGCAACAGCAGGGTATGATCAGCGTCAGCAAGAACCTGCGCCAGGCTTTCAGGCGCGCGCAATCGCTGATGAACCGGGATGACCTGCTGGTCGTATTCGGTTCATTTTTCACCGTGGCCGCAGTTTTGCCGCAGCTGGACAAGGACCGAGGGAAGATCGGGGCCGATGAATGAAGTTTTGAAACAACGCCTGGTCGGGGCGCTTATCCTGGTAGCGCTGGGTGTGGTGTTCTGGCCGATTATCTTCGTCGAGCCGGGGGAGGAGGGCGGTGCAGCCGAGGCGCGGATTCCGCCGCGCCCCCAGGTGCAGACAGCCCCGGTGGAAGCGCCGGATATTGCCGGCTTGCGCCCCTCCCGCGAGATTGCAAAAGAATCTGAGCCTGCCGATCGCGAGTTGCCTGCCCTGTCTCCTGAAGACCCTCTCGCGGAGAGCCCGGTCCCGAGTGCTGCCAGTGAGGGCGGCGCTGTAACGGCAGGGACGGTCCCGATATCGGAACCGGCACCCGCAACCGTCAACAGTAAAACCCGCAGTGAGGCGCCGGTAAAACCCGCCCTGGACAGCGAAGGTGTCCCCATTACCTGGATTCTTCGGGTAGCCAGTGTCAGCAGCGATGCCAAGGCCGATCAGCTGCGCCGGGACCTGCTGGCCATGGGGCACAAGGCCTATGTGAAAAAGATCCGCAGCAACGGCAAAACACTGTTTCGGGTGTATGTGGGGCCGAAGGCCGAAAAGGCGCGCTTGCAGCAGATCCAGGGCTCAATCGACCGCAAGTTCGGCGTCAGTAGCCTGATTACGCGGTATTATCCCTGATGGCGATACAATGCCTTTCCCAGGGCAAGCACGGCTTTGCTAGAATGCGTCCCAGTACAGGTTGCCAGTGATCGATCTGTCGCAACTGACCGCCGCCGACTGGGTGATAATCGTCATCCTCAGCGTGTCGACCCTGTTGAGCCTGTGGCGGGGTTTTGTTCGCGAGGCATTGTCACTGCTCGGCTGGGTCGCAGCGTTTATTGTGGCTCACCTGTTTGTGGATCAGCTGGCACTGCAACTGTCCTCGCTAATTGCCAATATTACCGGGCGATATGTTGCGGCCTATGCAATCCTGTTCGTTTCAACCCTGGTGGTGTTCACACTGGTGGTGAAGGTGGCCACCAGCCTGGTCAGGGCCGCCGGTCTGAGTTTTCTGGACAGGGTGTTGGGTACAATTTTCGGTTTCGCCCGCGGGGTGATACTTATTCTGGTTGCTGCCTATGTGATCAAGCAACTGATCCCCGAGCAAAACCAGCAATGGCTGCATCAGTCTGTGTTGATGCCCCATTTGAATATGCTCGCTGACTGGGTGCAGGCGGTATTTTCCAATACTGTACCCGGTGAGCGTATTACGACCTGATGCAAGAGGTGATAGCAGGATGTGTGGCCTGGTAGGACTGGTGGCGGGCAATAATGTGGCCCCCGATATATATGATGCGTTGACCGTGCTGCAACATCGGGGGCAGGACGCGGCGGGTATCATGACCTGCGACAAGGGGCGTTTCAGTCTGCGCAAGAGCGAGGGTCTGGTACGAGACGTATTCCGTCAGCACCATATGCAGCGACTGGAAGGCAATGTCGGCATCGGTCATGTGCGCTATCCCACGGCGGGTAGTTCCGGCCCGGCGCTCGCGCAGCCGTTTTATGTCAATTCACCGTACGGTATCGCCCTGGCCCATAACGGCAACCTGACCAATGCCGAGCAGTTGACCCGGGAATTGTTTCAGGACGATTTGCGTCACCTCAATACCGACTCCGATTCCGAGGTCCTGCTCAACGTTTTCGCCCACGAAATGCAGACCCTGGGCAAGTTGAGCCCTGGCCCCGACGATATTTTCCAGGCTGTCAGCGCGGTGCACAGGCGCTGTATTGGTGGCTACGCCGCGGTGAGCCTGATCGTCGATTACGGCGTCGTCGGGTTCCGTGATCCCCTGGGTATCCGTCCGCTGGTCGTCGGCGAGCGGGTCGATGCCAACGGCAGGAAAGCCCACATGATCGCCTCCGAAAGTGTTGCCCTGGACGTGCTGGGATTCACCCTGCTGGGGGATGTGGCCCCGGGAGAGGCAGTATTTATCGATATGGATGGGCAGTTGCACCGCCGCCAGTGTGCGCAAAACCCGATGCTGAAACCCTGTATTTTCGAGCACGTGTATTTTGCCCGACCGGACTCCATGATGGACGGTATCTCCGTATACAAAACCCGGATGCGCCAGGGAGAAGCATTGGCCAAGAAGGTGCGCCGCGAACGCCCTGACCTGCACATCGACGTGGTGATCCCGATACCCGACACCAGCCGCATCGCCGGTCAGTCCATGGCCTACGAACTGGGGATCAAGTTTCGCGAAGGCTTCATGAAAAATCGCTACATAGGCCGTACCTTCATCATGCCCGGGCAGAGCCAGCGTAAGAAATCCGTGCGCCAGAAGCTCAACCCGGTGCCGCTAGAGTTTGAAGGCAAGAACGTCATGCTGGTGGACGACTCGATTGTTCGCGGTACGACCTGCCGGCAGATTATCGACATGGCCCGCGATGCGGGTGCCGCCAATGTGTACTTTGCCTCGGCGGCGCCGCCGGTTCGCTATCCCAATGTTTACGGTATCGACATGCCCTCGGCATCCGAACTGATCGCCCACGGGCGAACCGTAGAGGAGGTCTGTGAGCTTATCGGCGCCGACTGGCTGGTATACCAGGACCTCGATGACCTGATTCTCTGCTCCGGCGAGGGCAACTCGAACATCGAACAGTTCGACTGCTCGGTATTCAGCGGCGAATACATTACCGGCGATGTCGACCAGCATTACCTGGACCGTATTGATGCCCAGCGCAACGATGAGGCCCAGGCCAGCAAGCGCGCTGCCGCACAGGAGGAGGGGTCCGTTGTTGGTATACACAACAACGCCTGATAACGGATGACTGATCAATTCGATGACGCTCTCGAGGGCGTGAACCTGGATACTCTGGCGATAAGGGCAGGTATTGCCCGCACCGCGGAGGGCGAGCACTCCGAGCCGATTTTTGCGACCTCAAGCTATGTGTTCAGCAGCGCCGCCGAGGCAGCTGCGCGCTTTGGCGGCGAGCAGGACGGTAATGTGTATTCCCGCTATACCAATCCAACGGTGCGAACCTTCGAACAGCGTATTGCCGCCCTTGAAGGCGGCGAGGCGGCGGTGGGCACCTCCTCAGGCATGGCGGCTATATTGTCGACCGCCATGGCCCTGCTCAAGGCTGGCGACCATGTGGTCTGCTCCCGCGACGTGTTCGGAACGACGACCAACCTGTTCGGCAAATACCTGGCCAAATTCGGCGTGGACGTCAGTTTTGTGCCGCTGTTGGATATCGCCGCCTGGGAGCGGGCAATCACACCGCAAACCGCCATGCTGTTTATGGAAACCCCCAGCAATCCATTGTGTGAGGTGGCGGACCTGGGTGCTTTTTCAGCTCTGGCCCGCGACCACGATTGCCTGCTGGTGGTCGATAACTGCTTTTGTACACCGGCGCTGCAGCGTCCCCTGTCGCTGGGCGCCGACATCGTGGTCCACTCCGCCACCAAGTACCTGGACGGCCAGGGCCGCTGTGTCGGTGGCGCAGTTGTCGGCAGTGCCGAGCACATGGCCGAGGTAGAGACATTCCTGCGCACCTGCGGCCCAACCATGAGTGCCTTCAATGCCTGGGTCTTTCTCAAGGGCCTGGAAACCCTGCGCCTGCGCATGGAGGCCCACAGTCGGTCCGCGCTGGAACTGGCACGCTGGCTTGTGGAGCAGCCAGCGGTGGAGCGGGTTTACTACGCGGGCCTGGAGTCCCATCCCGGTCACGCACTTGCCAAAAAGCAGCAAAGTGGTTTTGGCGGCGTGTTGTCATTCGAGGTAAAAGGCGGCCAGGAACAGGCCTGGCAGGTGATCGACGGCACCCGCATCATGTCGCTCACTGCCAATCTCGGCGATACCAAGACCACTATCGTGCACCCGGCGACCACCACCCACGGCAGGCTCAGCGATGAACAGCGGGCGCAGGCGGGCATAGGCAGGAACCTGATCCGTGTCTCAGTCGGGCTGGAGCACGTGGAAGATCTCAAGACAGATTTGCAGCGGGGATTTGCTGCAATTGCCTGAGGCGGAAAGCTGAAGTAATTCGGGGCGAGCAGATGCACTTACAGGATGTAATCGACGAGGCAGTGTCCGAAATAGGCACCGTACTGCTGGGCAAGGAGCCGCAGATCCGTCTGGCCCTGTGCTGTCTGTTTGCCCGCGGTCACTTACTGATAGAGGACCTGCCCGGAATGGGCAAAACCACGCTTTCCCACGCCCTGGCTGATGTGCTGGGACTGTCCTGGAAACGTGTTCAGTTCACCAGCGACCTGCTGCCCGCGGACATTCTCGGGGTGTCGGTTTACAACCGCAACGACGCCAGCTTCAGCTTTCATCCCGGTCCGATATTTACCCAGTTATTGTTGGCCGACGAAATCAATCGCACCACCCCGCGCACCCAGAGCGCCCTGTTGGAGGCGATGGCCGAAGGGCAGGTGACCGTGGAGGGAGAAACCCGGCCTCTGCCGGAACCCTTCTTTGTGATAGCCACCCAGAACCCGGTGCACCAGTCGGGAACCTACCCCCTGCCAGAGTCGCAACTGGACCGCTTCCTGATGCGCCTCGAACTGGGCTACCCCCACCCCCAGGCGGAACGCGAGATGTTTCAGCGACAGCGGCTGAACAGTACCGAACGGGTGCCACTGCGCCAGGTGATCAACGGCGAACAGCTGGCCGGCATTCGGGACGCGGTGGGTCAGGTACACGCCTCTGACAACCTGCTGGACTATCTCCAGCGCCTGGTTGCCTATACCCGCAACAGTCCCGAATTCGAGGTGGGTCTGTCTCCCCGGGGCGGGCTGGCGTTGCTTGACAGCGCCCGCACCTGGGCGGTGATGCACAGTCGCGGGCACGTGGTACCGGAGGACCTGCAAATGGTATTACCGGCGGTCGCCGGCCATCGGCTCATTCCCAGCGGTGACTACTCCGGCGACAGCGCTGCGCTGGTCTCCCTGTTACAGCGCAATGTGGACGTTATCCGTCCTTGACGGACTGAAACATGAACGCAGCGGCGGGCACAGGCGGCGATAGTAAATTGCTCACCCTCCTGCGCAAGCGGTTTCGCCACTGGATTAACAGTCGGATCCCGCCGTCGCGGGTGGTTACCCTCAACCAGCGGCGGATCTTCATTTTTCCCAGCAAGGTAGGTCTGTTCTTCGGCGTCTGCCTGCTGGTGATGTTGCTGGCGGCGATCAATTTCCAGAGTAATCTCAGCTATGGATTGACGTTTCTGCTCGCCACCCTGTTCATTGTTGCTGTGCTGCACACCTATGCCAACCTTTCCGCTTTAACGGTGCGCGCGGTGCACGCCAGACCGGCGTTTCCGGGTCAGTTGACCGAGTTCGAACTGCAACTGGAACGCAGCCGGCAAAAGGAGCATATCGGCCTTTACCTGAAATGGCCGGACAGTGATGCGCGTACCGTCAGCCTGGTGGATGAGGATCAGGTGCGGGTGCAGTTGCACGCGCCGGTGGGCAGGCAACGGGGCTGGTTCAATCCCGGGCGACTGTTGCTGGAATCGAGCTATCCGCTGGGTCTGTTGCGCTGCTGGAGCTGGATCGACCTGGACCTGCACGCCCTGGTGTATCCGCGCCCGCTGCCTTCGCCGGAACTGCCGGGCCTTGCCGCTGAGACCCCGGACGGCGCCGCGGTGCCGGTAGAGGGTAGCGATGATTTTTATGGTTTTCGCGATTACCGGCAAGGTGACTCACTGCGTCACATATACTGGAAAGGCCTGGCACGGGGACAGTCGGTGCAGGTCAAACAGTACGCAGCCTATGCCGACCGCAGTGTGTGGCTGGACTGGGAGATGTTTCCTGGCCTGGGTGCCGAGCAGCGCCTGTCTCACCTGTGTTTCTGGGCACTGGAATTCGACAGGGCCGGCGACGAGTACGGCCTGCGCCTGCCGGGTGTGACCATTGCACCGGACTGCAGCGAACGTCACCGGGAACAGGTACTGCGGGCGCTGGCGCTGCATGGCCTGGAGGACCGGTCTTGAAAGCCCAACAACAGATTCCGCGCAATGCCCTGGGCTGGGCCATTCTCAGCATGTTTACCCTGGTGCTGCCGCATATCGAACGTATCCCACCCTGGGTGCTGGCGGTTTACCTGTTTGCCGCATTCTGGCGGATCATGGTCTACCGCGGACGGTGGTCCTTCCCCCGCTGGCCGGTAAAACTGGGCCTTATTATTGCCGGCTTTGCCGGCATATTGCTCAGTTTCCGCAGCCTGGTGGGATTAGAGCCGACGGTGGCACTGCTGCTGACGGCATTTGCCCTGAAGCTGCTGGAACTGGCCGAGCGCAAGGACGCCTATGTACTGTTGTTTCTCGCTTACTTCGTGGTGCTCACCGAGTTCCTGTTCAGCCAGGACCTGCTGATAGTCCTTGTGTGCGTGCTCAACGTGGTCATCATCACCACCGCCCTTGTGGCCCTGCATCGACCCGGGGACGACCGGTTCAACCTGCGTCCAATGCGCCAGGCCGGGGTGATGATCTTGCAGGCGGCGCCGCTGATGCTGGTGCTGTTTTTCCTGTTCCCGCGCATCGGGCCGCTGTGGACTGTGCCTATCAAAAGTCAGCAGGCAAAAACCGGCATGAGTGAGTTCATGAGTCCGGGTGATGTGTCCCGGCTCAGCCGCTCAGGCGAGGTGGCATTCCGGGTTAATTTCGAGGGCGATGTGCCGCCCCGGTCAGAGCTATACTGGCGCGGCCTGGTAATGAGCCGGCTACGCCAGGGGACCTGGAGCGCGCTCAACTTTTACGAGGTGCCGGCCTCGCAGCGCAGGCAGAACGAACCTGAACCGCTGGGAGAACCGCTACGCTACTCCATTATCATGGAGCCTACACAGCAGCGCTGGCTGTATGGCCTGCGCTATGCTCGCTCGACCAGTTCCGGCATCATGCACTCGGCGGACTTCCGGATCTTCCGGCCGCTGGTGATCGAGGATGACTATCTCTACCAGGTGCGATCCTGGCCCGACACCGTGCTGGAACCAGAGCTTTCCGCCTGGCGCCGACGGATAGAGCTGGAATTGCCGGACGGCGCCAATCCCAGAACACGGCGACTGGCTGCACAAATCGCCGCCGAATCCGCCAGCCCGGCGGAGGCCGTTGAGCGCGTACTCAACCTGTTTACCCGTGAGCCCTTTGTTTACACCCTGCAGCCACCGTTGCTGCCGGAACGTGATCGCATGGACGCCTTCCTGTTTGACACCCGCCGCGGGTTCTGTGAACACTACGCTGCGGCCTTTGTCATCATGATGCGGGCGGCAGGTATACCGGCCCGTGTCGTCGCCGGTTACCAGGGTGGCGAGGTTAACCCGGTCAATGGCACCGTGATCGTTCACCAGTTTGACGCCCACGCCTGGTCCGAGGTCTGGCTGGAAGGCCGGGGATGGGTGCGGGTTGATCCCACGGCCGCCGTCGCCCCCGAGCGCATCGAACTGGGGCTGGAGGAAGCGTTGGCGGAAGAGGGCAGTTTCCTGCCTGATTCGCCCCTGTCGCCCCTGCGCTATCGCAAGATCGACATCATCAATAAAATCCGCCTGCGTTACGACGCGCTGACATACAGCTGGCAGGCATGGGTGGTCGGTTTTGACGCTGACAAACAGTTTGACCTGCTCAAGGGTTTCTTTGGCGATTTCAGTGCGCGCAAATTTGCGGCGGTGTTACTGGGGAGCTGGGCTCTGGTGCTTGTCCCCGTGGCATGGGTGCTGCTGTTGAGGCGCAAGACCCACGCCCTGAGCCGGCTTGACCGGCTTTATCTCAACTTCTGCAGGCGGCTGGAAAGTATGGGCGTGGCCAGGAAGGCCGGGGAGGCACCGCGCGATTACGCGCTCCGTGCGCAACGGAAAATTCCCCGCCTGGCAGAACAGATTGCCGACGTGACGAAGCGCTACGACCAACTGGCTTACGCAGAGGGCGCATCGCAGGACGGCGAGCTTGGCGAGTTTGCCCGCGCAGTAAGGAGTATCCGTTAATGATTCGACCGGCGATATCCACCGACAGTGAGCAACTGGCGGAAATTTACAATCACTACATTCGCCACTCGCCAGCGACCTTCGAGGAATGGGAACTGGCCGCTGGGGATATGCTGGCACGCATGCAGCGCGTGGCCGAACTTGGCTATCCCTGGCTGGTGGCGGAGGAGGGCGCTGCCATTCTCGGATATGCCTACGCCAATCGCTGGCGGGAACGCAGCGCCTACCGCTTTTCGGTGGAAAGCACCGTCTACCTGGCCCCGGGCGCAAGCGGTAATGGATGGGGCACGCGGCTGTATTCAGCCCTGTTTGAACAGCTGCGGGCGCTGGGGGTTCACGCGGTGATCGGCGGCATCACCCTGCCCAATCCGGCCAGCGTCTCGCTGCATGAGAAGATGGGCATGCGCAAGGTGGCTGAGTTTCCGGAAGTGGGCTTCAAGCAGGGCCAGTGGCTCGATGTGGGATACTGGCAGCTCAACTTCTAGTGTTGGCGGGCAGTATCCATCATCATAAAATGGCCGGCGCCGGCGCCGCAGGAAACGCGATAAGCGTGGTTATCGAACTCCGCTGTCTTTCTCGCCACCGGACAGGGTCCGGCGTACCGCTTCGAGATCCTCGGCACGCCGTTTATCCTCGTCGATTTCGGTTCTGGTCTTTAACACGCTGTCGCGGGTAAGTTGTCCCTCGAGCATCAGCTTGAGCCATCTGCTCTGTTTTGGCGGTTGGGTGTCGTTGTCTCGCATGAGGTTAATACTAGCAGTAATTACCTTGCCGGTTGAACGTTATCTTCCGCCAGCTCCGTTGCGGCTCAGATCAGTAACAGGGCAAAAACAGCGGCACCGGACGTCGCGGTCAGCAGTACCGGGCGGCGCAGTCGCGCATTGCCAATGCCCAGCCAGAGTCCGCTGATCATGATAAACAGTAGCCCGACTGCAAATACTTTTTGAAATGTCTTGAATACGGTAGGCCCGTGCCCCTTGTGGAGCTCAATCATCCGCTTCTGCAGGCTGGGGCTCGCCTGGATCACGGCCAGCCCGGCTGCGGTTGATTCAATAACATAGTGGTCAGAGGACGTCGGCCGGGTATACAGGCGATTGCCGCTCACCTTCACATATTCGTAGTCCGGGGATTCGACGCCCGCCTCGCGCAACAGTGCATCCACGTCTGCCTGCAGAGAGCTGGACTCGCTATCAATGACAGCCCCGGCCTTGCTGTACAGGATCTGTTCCTCTACCTGGCCTTTCACCCCCACCAGATAGAGACCTCCCGAGATCGCAATCAGTAATACCGCTGGGGTGAAGAAGGCGGCCAGGTACATGTGAATCTTGATGAGTAGTCTGCGGTCCATGAAGGGGCTCCGGGTAGAATTTGAAAGACGAGATTCTACCCGGAACTTGTTTCATATTCATTGCCGAATTGTTGTTTCGCGAGGACAGTAGTGGCCTCACCCGCGACGCCCCGGCGGGCCGTTCGATTACCAGCTGATTTCGATCTCGATACTGGATTCGTCGCTCTCTATCTCCAGCTCCAGTTCCACCGTGACGGTATCGGGGACCCTGACATTGAGTCGGGTGCCGTCCCGGTCGAAGTCCAGGGCGTTGTGGCGTGCCAGGGAATCAGCCAGGTCGTGCAGCAGCTTTGCGGCTTCCTCCCGTTTCATGGTGCGTTTCTCGGAAATTTCAATCAGGTCCATAGCTCATTCTCTTTCGTTTGTCGTTTCTGTCTGACCGGGCTGCTGGCCCGTTCAGGGTGCTATCCGGCGCCGCCACCCGCTCAGCCGGAGAACGTCGTCGCCCGGTCCCTGCCCGGTACTTCGGGAGAGAAGCTGGCGGCATCTGCAAAGGCCTTGGCGAATGCGGGTCGTTTTGAAATCCTGGAAAGATAGTCGCGGAAAATCTCATGCTCGCAGAGCCCGTATCCCCGGGCCCAGGTAACGTTATGACCGATAACGATATCCGCGCCGGAAAATGTCTCCCCGCAGATGAAGGGGGTATGTTCCAGCCTTGCCATGAGCTGAGGTTCCACTTCCGCGACAAATTTATGCCGGTACCGGTCGATGGTCCGGGCATCGGATTGATCGGAAGGCAGCACGTGTTCGTGTATACGAACCTGCCACAGCATCATGTCCATCCAGGTGCCGCCAAAGTGCAGCATCTGTAAATAATCCGCGCGCTCAAGGGACAGTCCGGTCGGCGGCGAGAGTTGTTTTTCCGGGAATGCGTCTACCAGCCAGTCCACCATGGCCACGCTTTCCAGCATGCGATGGACAGAACCATCCTCCAACAGGATTTCAAGCATGGGCACATTGTGGTTCGGGTTCTTTTGCAGGTACTCCTCGCGGTATTGTTCACCGCCGTACAGCTCTACTTTTTGTACTTCAAAATCATCACCCACGGTTTCATGCAGGGCCCAGCGCACCCTGGCGCTGCGTGTGGCGGGGAAATGATAGAGTTTGAGGTTCTTGATCTTCATGAGCCGTCATCCTGGCAGGTCGCCTGTTATCAAGGGCCGGTGCTATTGAGTCGCGATGTCTGTGAAAAAACCGGCCGATAGGGTGACTCAGTCTGCACTAAACCAGCACTTTTTCAATAGTCTTCAATGGCCTGGATCTGTGCCGGCCACAGCAATTATGGGGTGTTGGCCAGGCCACAGGTCAACGTTACCCGAATGTGACAGGCACAAAAAACCCCGCTGGTGCGGGGTTTTCCGGGTTAGTCACTCAGGCAGTCGATCAGGCACTGAGTTCCTGGATCTCAACCGCGGCAATACGCGCACCTTCATCAGATTTGGCCTGGAATTCGGCGATCTGGTCGAAGTTGAGGTAGCGGTAGATCTCGTCGGACATGGAGTCCAGGTTCTGGGCGTACTCGAGGTACTCCTCCGGAGTGGGCAGCTTACCCAGAATGGCGCCGACGGCAGCCAGTTCCGCGCTGGTCAGGTACACGTTGGCCCCGTCGCCGAGGCGGTTGGGGAAGTTGCGGGTGGAGGTCGAGAGTACGGTGGAATTGGCCGCCACGCGCGCCTGGTTCCCCATGCACAATGAGCACCCGGGCATCTCGGTACGGGCACCGGCGGCGCCAAAGATGTTGTAATAGCCTTCTTCCATGAGCAGGTGCTCGTCCATCCGGGTCGGCGGCGATATCCACAGGCGGGTTGAGAGGCCGCCCTTGTGCTGCTCGAGCAGTTTGCCCGCGGCGCGGAAGTGGCCGATGTTGGTCATGCAGGAACCGATAAAGACTTCGTCCACAGTGTCGCCGGCGACATCGGAGAGCAGCTTGGCGTCGTCGGGGTCGTTGGGGCAGCAAACGATGGGTTCGTTGACCTGGGCCAGGTCGATCTCGATGACAGCCGCATATTCAGCATCGGCGTCGGCTTCCAGCAGTTCAGGATTTTCCAGCCACTCTTCCATCTTCCGGGCGCGGCGCTCCAGGGTCCGCGAATCGCCATAGCCCTCGGCGATCATGCTGCGCAGCAGTACGATATTGGAGCGCAGGTACTCGGCAATGGCATCTTCCGGCAGCTTGATGGTACAGCCGGCTGCGGAGCGTTCGGCGGAGGCGTCGGATAGCTCAAAGGCCTGCTCGACGGTCAGGGTGTCCAGGCCTTCGATCTCGAGGATACGGCCGGAGAAAATATTCTTCTTGCCTTTTTTCTCCACGGTCAACAGGCCTTCCTGAATCGCGTAGTAAGGAATGGCGTGTACCAGGTCACGCAGGGTGATGCCGGGCTGCATTTCGCCCTTGAAGCGCACCAGTACGGATTCCGGCATGTCCAGGGGCATGACGCCGGTGGCAGCGGCGAAGGCCACCAGGCCGGAACCTGCCGGGAAGGAGATGCCCATCGGGAAACGGGTGTGGGAGTCGCCGCCGGTGCCCACGGTGTCGGGCAGCAACATGCGGTTCAGCCAGCTGTGGATGATGCCGTCGCCGGGGCGCAGGGAAACGCCGCCGCGGGTCATAATGAAGTCGGGCAGGGTGTGCTGGGTGTCGATATCCACGGGCTTGGGGTAGGCCGCCGTGTGACAGAAAGACTGCATGGTCAGGTCAGCCGAGAAGCCCAGGCAGGCCAGGTCCTTCAGCTCGTCACGGGTCATGGGGCCGGTAGTGTCCTGGGAGCCGACGGTCGTCATCCGGGGCTCGCAGTAGGTGCCGGGGCGGATGCCTTCGGTGCCACAGGCGCGGCCGACCATTTTCTGCGCCAGGGAGAAGCCCTTGCCGCTGTCCGTCGGCTGTTCCGGCTTGCGGAACAGCTCCGATTCGGGCAGGCCCAGTGCCTCGCGGGCTCGGGTGGTCAGGCCCCGGCCAATGATCAGGTTGATGCGCCCGCCGGCGCGCACTTCGTCCAGCAGGACATCGGATTTCAGTTCGAACTCGGAGATGACCTCACCCGCCTCGTTGAGGATTTTGCCCTCGTAGGGACGAATTTCGATAATGTCGCCCATATTCAGGTCGTCAACCGGTGCCTCGAACACCAGTGCGCCTGCGTCTTCCATGGTGTTGTAGAAGATGGGTGCAACCTTGCCGCCGATGCAAATACCACCGCCACGTTTGTTGGGGACGCCGGGAATGTCGTCGCCGAAGAACCACAACACCGAGTTGGTGGCGGACTTGCGCGAGGAACCCGTGCCAACCACGTCGCCAACGAAGGCGACCGGCAGGCCCTTGTCCTGGATATCCTTGATCTGCTTCATGGGGCCTTTAACCCCGTGTTCTTCCGGCTCCAGCCCGTCGCGGGTCATCTTGTAGGCCGCCAGCGCGTGCAGGGGAATGTCGGGACGGGACCATGCATCAGGGGCGGGAGAGAGGTCGTCGGTATTGGTTTCGCCAGTCACCTTGAATACGGTGACCTTGATGGACTCGGGTACCTCGTCCTGGCTGGTGAACCACTCACCGTCGGCCCAGGACTGCATAACCGCCTTCGCGTTCTCGTTACCGGCCTTGGCCAGCTCGTCGACATCGTGGAAGGCGTCGAACATCAGCAGGGTGTGCTTGAGTTCTTCTGCCGCCTGGGCGCCCAGGTCGGCGTCTGCCAGCAGGGCCACCAGGGTCTCGATGTTATAACCGCCGTGCATGTTGCCCAGCAGCTTGACGGCCGCCAGCGGGTCGATCAGCGGGCACTCCACTTCGCCCTTGGCCACGGCGGACAGGAAGCTCGCTTTCACGTAGGCCGCTTCGTCAACACCCGGGGGAACGCGGTTGGTAATGAGGTCCAGGAGGTACTCTGCTTCCCCCGCCGGAGGGTTCTTCAGCAGCTCTACCAGTCCCGCAACCTGTTCGGCATTGAGGGGTTTTGGGGGAATGTCCATGGCGGCCCGTTCGGCCACGTGTTCACGATATGCTTCTAGCACGGTAGAGCTCCTTTAGCGTCTGAGGTGTGCCACTGGCAAGGGGTGGCGCCAGCGGTTCCTGTGGAGAAAAATCGGCGGAAATTATAGCCCACGGCGCAAATAAGATAAATGAATTGCACCCTATATCGTGCATTCACCGAGGTGATAATCTACACTCGCGTGCTCGGCCCCGAATACGCTCCAGATGTTAGACTGTTCCGTTAAAACCCCCTGTATTGGCGTCTGCTCCACCGGCATCGGCGACACCGTGTGTCGCGGCTGTAAACGCTTCAGTCACGAGGTGATTCACTGGAACAGCTACAGCCCGGAGCAGAAGCGTGTTATCGATGACCGGCTGGCGGGGTTTTTGTCCCAGTGCGTGGCAAACAAGCTGCGCATTACCGACAAATCCCTCCTCAGGTGGCAGTTGCAGGTGCAGAACGTGCGCCATGAGGAACATCACGACGAGTACTGTTGGGTATTCAGCCTGCTCAAGGCCGGGGCAGGGCAGATAGACAGCACCCGCGACTTCGGCTTTGAGGTCGACTTGCATTATCGCCAGCTTTCCCTGGTCGAACTGCGCGAACAGATCGATGCCGAGTACCTGGTGCTTTCGCAGGCCCATTATGATCGCTACATTGCCGTGCCAGACCTGTTTGCCGGGACCACCGAATGAGTAACAACGTCGATATCGGGCCGATACTGGATTTCCTCCACTGCCCGACGCCCGGGGCATGGGTGGATTGGGCGTTGGAAAACCCCGATATTTTGCTGGTCGATCACGCCAATTGCGAAAAGAAGGCTGCATCCACGGCACTTAACCTGATGTATCGCTACGTGGAGCATCACACGCTGCTCAACAGACTTTCACGCCTGGCGCGGGAGGAATTGCGCCATTTCGAGCAGGTGATTGCCATTATGCACCGGCGCGGCGTGCCTTATCCGCAGATTGCCGCCGCCCGTTATGCGGGAGAATTGCGCAAGCCGGTGCGTACCCACGAGCCCGGCAAGCTGATCGACACTCTGATCGTTGGCGCTATCATCGAGGCCCGTTCCTGCGAGCGGTTCGCCTGTATTGCCCCTGCGCTCGATGAGGAACTGGCAGGATTTTACCGTTCGCTGCTGAAATCCGAGTCGCGGCACTTTGCCGACTATCTCAAGCTGGCCAGGGAGGTGGGATCGGCAGAGGAGGTGGAGCAGCGGCTGCCGGTATTCCTGGCGCTGGAACGGCAACTGATCGAATCACCGGACCTGGAGTTTCGTTTTCACAGCGGGGTGCCGCAGTGATCCAGGCGTCGATTTTGCTTAAATATAAAACTACAACCTATTGATTTATAACAAAATCAATAAGCTCTAAACTGCTTGAAGTGGCCTCGATGTACCAACCCCTGGTGTCCCAGTCACCGAGGACCAGGCGTTCACCATTGGCGACCTGGTGTCGTCCCGGGCGGTGGGTGTGGCCGTGAATCATCAGGATGACATCCGCCTCGAGCATCACCCGATCCACCTCAGAGGGGGTCACGTCCATGATGTCCTCGGCCTTGTTGGAGCTGGCGACCTTGCTGGCCGCGCGCAACCGGGCGGCCAGGGCGCGGCGCTCCGCCAACGGGCTGGCCATTAACTCCGCCTGCCATAGGGGGCTGCGGACCATGGCGCGAAATTTCATGTATTCGGCATCGCCGGTGCACAGGCTGTCCCCGTGCAGCAACAGGGTCGGTCGGCCATAGAGGTTGATCGGAGTCGGGTCCGGTAGCAGGGTGGCGCCCACGGAGGCGCAGAAATCCTCTCCCAGCAGGAAGTCGCGGTTGCCGACCATCAGGTACAGTGCGGGTCCGGCGGCGGTAAACCCCCGGAACAGGTCGGCGATCTCGCGGGCCAGCGGCGAATCATCGTCGTCGCCTACCCAGGCCTCGAAGATATCCCCGAGGATGTACAGTGCATCGCAATCGCTGTTCTGGTGCAGGAAGTTCGCCAGGGCCGCGGTGACCGCAGGCCTGGCAGGATCCAGATGAAGGTCCGAGATGAAGAGGGTGCGGGACACTTAGTCGGCGACGACTTCCACGGTCTCGATGATCACGGGATCGGTGGGAACATCCTGGTGGCCGCCGGAGGAGCCGGTGGGTACGGCGCGGATCTTGTCCAGCACCTCGGAGCCCTCGATGACCTTGCCAAAGACGGTATAGCCCCAGCCCTGCATGTTCTTGCCCGAGTGATTGAGGAAATCGTTGTCCTTCACGTTGATGAAGAACTGGGCAGTGGCCGAGTGCGGGTCCATGGTGCGGGCCATGGCAATGGTGCCGAAATCGTTCTTGAGGCCATTGTCAGCCTCGTTCTCGACGGGCTCGCCAGTGGGTTTTTGCTGCATGTCGGTGTCGAAGCCACCGCCCTGGATCATGAAATTGTCGATGACGCGGTGGAAGATGGTGCCGTCATAAAAGCCGTCGCGGGCGTAATTGAGGAAGTTTTCCACGGTCTTGGGCGCTTTTTCAGCATCCAGTTCCAGTTTGATGTCACCGAAAGTGGTGCGAATGATAACCATATGTTCGTCCCTGTGGGTCTTTGTCTAGCGGGTCGGCAATAATACGGACTTTTACCGCGCAGGAAAACAACATTAGCGCCAATCAGTGGGACATTTGCGGGCTGATTCACAAAGACAATAGCAATTTGCTTAAAGCATCCCCGGTTCGCGGCTATAATACGCGCCTTTTGCCCACTCAGGCCCTGTAGGATTTATGGAAACAACCCCTGCCAGCAACTTTTTGCAGACTATTATCAGTGATGACCTGGCCAGCGGCCGGGTGACGGAGGTCGTCACCCGGTTCCCGCCGGAGCCCAACGGCTACCTGCATATCGGCCATGCCAAGTCGATCAGTGTCAATTTCGGGCTTGCCGAGGCCAATGGTGGGCGCTGCAACCTGCGCTTTGACGACACCAATCCCGAGAAAGAGAGCCAGGAATTTATCGAATCCATCCAGGCGGATGTGCGCTGGTTGGGCTATCAATGGGACGGGGAGGTGCGCTTTGCCTCCGCCTATTTCCAGCAGCTGTATGACTGGGCTGTGTACCTGGTAGAGCAGGGGCAGGCCTACGTCTGTGATCTCAATGCCGAGCAGGCGCGTGAATATCGCGGCACCCTGACCGAGCCGGGGCGGAACAGCCCCTACCGGGAGCGCAGTGTGGAGGAAAACCTGGACCTGTTGGGGCGGATGAAAGCCGGGGAGTTCGGTGAGGGCGAGAAGGTACTGCGGGCCAAAATCGATATGGCCTCACCGAATATGAACATGCGCGACCCGATTCTCTATCGCATTCGCAAGGTCGCGCATCACCAGACCGGCACGGACTGGGTGATATATCCGACCTACGACTTTGCCCACGGCCAGGAAGATGCGATTGAGGGTGTGACTCACTCGATCTGCACCCTGGAGTTTGAGGACCACAGACCCCTGTACGACTGGTTTATCGACAACCTGCCGGTGCAGAGCCGTCCGCGCCAGTATGAGTTCGGTCGCCTCAATCCCAGTTTCACCATTACCAGCAAGCGCAAGCTGAAAATGCTGGTAGATGGGGGCGTTGTCGCTGGCTGGGATGATCCGCGCATGCCCACTGTGTCCGGGATGCGTCGACGCGGCTATACCCCGGCCGCCATTCGTAAGTTCTGTGACATGATCGGCACTACCCGTTCCGACGGCGTGGTCGACGTGGCCATGCTGGAGTTTGCCATTCGCGAGGACCTCAACGAGAATGCGCCCCGTGCCATGGCGGTGATCAATCCGTTGAAGCTGGTGCTGACAGATTATCCGGAAGATAAACTGGAAGAGTTGACCGCCCCTCACCACCCCTCCCGGGAAGAATTGGGTGAGCGCCTGTTGCCCTTCACCCGGGAGATTTATATCGACGCCGACGACTTCCGCGAGGAAGCCAACAAGAAGTACAAGCGGCTGGTGCTGGGCAAGCGGGTGCGCTTGCGTAACGCCTACGTGATCGAGGCGGACGAGGTGATCAAGGATGCCGACGGCAATGTTGTCGAGGTGCATGCCCACACCATTGCCAATACCATTGGCGAAAATCCGGAGGACGGCATCAAGCCCAAGGGCG
Source organism: Seongchinamella unica (assembly GCF_004354085.1). GTDB lineage: Bacteria > Pseudomonadota > Gammaproteobacteria > Pseudomonadales > Halieaceae > Halioglobus > Halioglobus unicus. The sequence goes on from NZ_SMSE01000002.1 coordinate 513,397, forward strand.
TGATCCAGTGGGTGTCCGCCAGCCACGGCAAGCAGGCGGAAGTGCGGCTCTATGACCGGCTGTTCAGCCATGAGTCGCCGGACCGTGCGGAAGGTGACTTCATGGATCACCTGAATCCCGAGTCACTGCGGGTTGTCGAGGGCGCCTGGGTTGAACCTTCGCTGGTCAATGCCCAGCCCGAGCAGGGCTTCCAGTTCGAGCGCGAGGGCTACTTCGTGGCGGACCGGTTCGACCACAGTGCCGACAAGCCGGTGTTTAACAAAACCATTGGCCTGCGCGATACCTGGAATGACTGAGCGTAATCGACCCACGGCATTCCCGCGCACTCCAGGGTGCCTTCTCTTGCGCTTGCAGCGCAATTCAACTTGCAGGCGGGAACCCAGATACCCCCGGGGACAGAAGCAATGCCATTAAAAATCTACAACACCATGAGCGGCGACAAAGAGCTGTTCGAGCCCCTGGTGCCTGACACCGTCACCATGTATGTCTGCGGCCCCACGGTCTACAACCTGGCCCATATCGGCAACGCCCGTCCGGTGGTCGTGTTCGATACCCTGTTCCGCCTGCTGCAGACCCATTACAGCAAGGTGATCTACGCCCGCAATATCACCGACGTGGACGACAAGATCATCGCTGCGGCAAAGGAGGGTGATCGCAGCATCGAATCGGTGACCGGGGAGTACACCGCCAAGTACCGTGAAGACATGGCGGCTCTCAACGCGCTGCCGCCCACCCTGGAGCCCCACGCCACCCACAACATCGACGCCATGATCGAGTTGACGCGTACCCTGATAGAAAAAGGCCACGCCTATGAATCCCAGGGCCATGTGCTGTTTGCGGTGGAGTCCATGGAGGACTACGGCAAGCTGTCTGGTCGCTCACTGGACGACATGCTGGCGGGAGCGCGGGTCGAGGTGGCGGACTACAAGCGCCACCCGGGGGATTTTGTGCTGTGGAAGCCGGCGGACGACGCCGATCCGGGCTGGGACAGCCCCTGGGGTCGCGGCCGTCCCGGCTGGCATCTGGAGTGCTCCGCCATGATTCGCGCCCACCTGGGCGAGACTATCGATATTCACGGTGGCGGCCGCGACCTGATCTTTCCCCACCATGAGAATGAAATCGCCCAGAGCCGCTGCGCCCATGGTGGCGACTATGTGCGCTACTGGATGCACAACGCCTACCTGGATATCGACGGCGAAAAGATGTCCAAGTCGCTGGGTAACTTCCGCACCGTGCGCGACCTGCTCAAGAGCTACCGGGGCGAGGTATTGCGCTTTGCGCTGCTGTCCGCCCACTATCGCTCGCCGCTCAACTTCTCCGCTGAATTGCTGGACCAGGCCCAGTCTACCCTGGACAGCCTGTACGGCACGCTGCGGGAGGTGGAGGACATCGAACTGGATATGGAAGTACCGCTTGCCGATGAGGCCTTCTACCAGGCCCTGAACGACGATCTCAATACGCCGGTGGCGATTGCCGAGGTTCACGCTCTGGCCAAGCAACTCAACAAGGCCACGGACGACGACAAACCCGCACTCAAGGCGAGGATGATTGCCGCCGGCAATCTGCTGGGTATTCTCGGCCAGGATCCGGAGGAGTGGCTGCAGGATGCGGGCTCTGACGAGGCCATCTCCGCCGGGGAGATTGAGGCATTGATCCAGGCGCGCGCCGCTGCCAAGGCCGACAAGGACTACGCCCGCGCCGACCAGATTCGTCAGGACCTGCTGGCCCAGGGAGTGGTGCTGGAGGATTCCCGGGAGGGAACCAAGTGGAAGCGGGCATAGAGAGCTGCCGGTTCAATACCGGCTCATAATCGTCAGCCCCGCGCGGGCGGGAATCCCGCTTCCCGGCTCATAGTCGTCATTCCCGCGCAGGCGGGGGATCCCGCTTCCCGACTGATAGTCGTCATTCCCGCGCAGGCGGGGGATCCCGCTTCCCGGCTGATAGTCGTCATTCCCGCGCGGGCGGGGGATCCCGCTTCCCGGCTCATAGTCGTCATTCCCGCGCAGGCGGGAATCCAGTGACATCAGCAATTACACTGGATCCCCGCCTGCGCGGGGATGACGGTCAGGTTAGTCTGCGGGGATGACGGTCAGGTTAGTCTGCGGGGATGACGGTCAGGTTAGTCTGCGGGGATGACGGCCAGGTTAGTCTGCGGGAATGACGGCCAGGTTCGTCAGCGAGGACCTGGTGCGTAAAACAGCCAGGGTGGGGATGTTGCCAGACACAAGGCCTGGCGCCCGGAAAACCCTTGCGAACGTGCCCCGGGCTTAGCCCAGGCTCTTCTCTCCGGACTCGACACTCTGGTAGATCAGGGTGTTGATCGTCATCGGGCCCACACCACCGGGGACCGGCGTGTAAGCCGAGGCCTTTTCGGTCAGGGCAGACAGTTCAATGTCACCAACCCCCCCGGGGTGGTAACCCGCATCGACCACCACGGCCCCTTCCTTGACCCAGTCCGCCTTGATGAACTCGGGTTTGCCGACCGCCCCGACCAGGATGTCTGCCTGCGCAACCAGTGCCGGCAGATCCCGGGTGCGGGAATGGCAGATGGTCACCGTGGCATTTTTCTGCAGCAACATCATGGCCATGGGTTTGCCGAGGATGGGCGAGCGGCCAACCACCACCGCGTGCTTGCCTTCGATCTCCACCCCGTAGTGATCCAGCATGCGCATGATGCCCTGGGGCGTGGCGCAGCCGTAGGCGTCCTCGCCCATGGCCATGCGACCGAAACCGAGGCAGGTCACGCCGTCGACATCCTTCTCGAGGGCGATGGCGTCAAAGCAGGCGCGCTCATCGACCTGCGGGGGCACGGGATGTTGCAGCAAAATACCGTGGACATCCGGATTGCTGTTGAGCTCATCAATTTTCGCCAGCAGTTCTTCGGTGGTGGTCGAGGAGGGCATCTCCACGGCGAGTGAGTCCATGCCCACCCGGCGGCAGGCATTTCCCTTCATTTTGACGTAGGTCGCGGATGCGGGATCATCGCCCACCAGGATGGTGGCGAGAATCGGGGTTTTGCCACCGGACTTCTGTTTCAGTTTTTCCACCCGCGCCAGTAATTCGGACTCGGTCTGGGCAGCGAGCGACTTACCATCAAGTACCTGTGCAGACATCAACGTGTTCCTTTCGATCGGAGGATTGAACAAGCGCGCCATTGTCCCAGAAGGGAGGCGTCAGTGAAAGCCATCTCACCCCGCCGGGCAGCTGATGTCTGCAAGTAACCGTTCGCCTCCAGGGCCCGATCCAACAGGCATTGGGCGCCCGCCATGGGGTGTAAAAAACGCCCGCCAATCCTATAATGAGCGTTGACGCCCAACCGGCGGGTGAGTATCATGCGCGCTCCTGAAATCAGGGGCCGTCTAGCGCCACTGTGGGAATCGTCGGGGTATAGCGCAGTCTGGTAGCGCGCCTGCTTTGGGAGCAGGATGTCGGGAGTTCGAATCTCTCTACCCCGACCAACTTTCCAGCCACACGGAAAGTCGAATGATTGAATCAGGACCAGCGATGGTGGCCGTAGCTCATCAGGTAGAGCACCGGATTGTGGCTCCGGAGGTGGCGGGTTCGAGACCCGTCGGCCACCCCATCTTCTCGACGACAGGTCGAGCCTTCCCCGGGGGTATAGCTCAGTTGGATAGAGCAACGGCCTTCTAAGCCGTGGGTCGAGGGTTCGAATCCTTCTACCCCCGCCATTTTCATCCGGGTCTGTACCGGAGACATCCTTTACAGATCACACAGGACATAAGGCATTATGTCGGCGGCGTCACTGTGCGTTAGCTGTCCACGCAAAGATAACGCAGCAACAGGTTGACCAGCTCCTTCCTGAAACTCTCCTGCGCCAGCAGCTCCGGTTCATCTGAACTTGCCGATAGTAATACACCCGACAAGGTGTGGGAGGCGATGCGGCTGAGGCGCTTGATGTCACTTCCCCTCAATCGCTCCCGGTGTCGTTCCAGTAATTCACACAGCCATTCATCCCATCCGGGGTAACTTTGTGAAATCTGCATTTCGTTAATCTGCCGGTGGATGTCAAAACTGTGTTGATAGGCCTTGTAGAACGCCGGGTCCATGCGGTGAAGCATGAGCCGTTGCTCGACCTCCATGTCGACGATTGCCGCCAGCGTGTCTTCCAGTGATACCCGTGAAAGCCGATCGATCTCGCCAAAGCGTTTTATCGCCGTGTCCTGGTACTGCTGGATTTGCTGCTGGAAGACGTCCGCGAGTACCGCTTCCTTGTTGGGGAAATACTGATAGAACGAGGCGATGTTAATGCCCGCCACGTCAGCGATACGCTGGGTAGTCAGTTCCCCGGCGCCTTCGTCCTCGAGTATTTTCAGGCAGGCCTGTTGAATGGCGGAAACCAGCATCACGGAACGGGATTGCTTGGGCCGTTTTCGCGGCTGCGGGAGATCGGGCTTAACCATGGGAATGTAAGGAGCGTCTCATTGTCGCCAGAATGCGTAACAAATCATCATATATATCAAAAAGATAGACAAGCGGGTTAGTTCTTTTAATGCCAGTTGTTGCAGCCAGTGCAGAACATTTATGCTGGTGGTACAACTGATAGGCCCCGGGGGTCGGCTGCAGCGACGGCCCGGGGTTTACCTGCTAGGGAGATCAGGCATGGGTGAACTCGATGGCCGCGTGGCTTTCATAACCGGGGCAAGTCGCGGCATTGGCCGGGCCATCGCGATGCGTTTCGCCGCCGAGGGTGCCGCAGTGGTGCTGTGTGCTTCCCGACTGGGTGCCCACGGCGAGCTCGAGGGAACACTCCAGGGGACTGTCGATGCCATTGTCTCGACGGGCGGCAGGGCCGCGCCCCTGGCTTGCGACCTGTCGGACCCCGATGCACGGTCAGACCTGATCGCCCGCGCGAGCGAGCACTTTGGCGCGGTGGATGTTCTGGTCAATAACGCCGCTCGAGCGGATTATGAGTTACCCAGCATGAATGCTTCCTCCTCTCGCAATCGCGTATTCGACCTCAACGTCAATGTGCCCATAGAACTTTTGCAGCAAGCCCTGCCGGGAATGCGGGAAAAGGGCGGAGGGTGGTGCCTGAACATATCCAGCCGGACTGCGGAGCGGGTAGAACCGCCTTACCCTGACTCGAAAATGGCTGCCCATGTGATCGGGCCTTACGGCGCAAGCAAGGCAGCGCTCAACCGCTATACGCAGGCATTGGCGGACGAACTGGCGGATGAAAATATTTTCGTCAATGCCCTGGCCCCCAACAACATTGTGCTTACCAGTGTGGGTGAGGCCGTAGAGGCCATAGCCAGGCGCCGCCCGGACATGGTCGAACCGGTTGAAATGATGGCGGAGGCTGCCCTGGAACTGTGCACTGCCCGTCACGTCGGTGAAGTGGTCTACAGTCGTAATATTGTGCATGCCACCGGACGCGAGCTGCATGATCTCAGTGGCCGCAACGTTATTGGGGATGCATTCACGCCAGTTGGGCTCTAGGAGACATTCCAATGCTCGATTTGACAGGAAAAACCGCCCTGGTGACCGGGGCAGGAAGCGGAATGGGCCTGGGTATCGCCCACCAGCTGTCGAGCCAGGGTGCGCACGTTATCGTCAATGACATTGTGGCGGCGAAGGCGGAGTCGGGCGCCGAGCAAATCATTGCCCGGGGCTGCATGGCGAGTGCCAGTGTCTGGGATGTTACCGACGCCGATGCGGTGAAAGCCAGTATCGGCAATCTGGAAGACTCTTTCGGCGCTATTGACATTCTGGTCAACAATGCCGGGAACGCCGGCGCGGTCGACATGGTGCAGGCAGCGTTCAGGGACTCGGTACCCGAAAACTGGCGTAAATTTGTCGACGTCAATTTGTACGGCGTAATGCACTGTACGCATGCGGTACTGCCCGGCATGTGTGAGCGGGGCTGGGGCCGGGTGATCACCATCTCCTCGGCGGCGGGCCGGACCGGGTTGAACATTGGTGTCTCCGTATACGGCGCTGCAAAAGCGGGATCCATCAATTTGATGCGGCACATTTCCCAGGAGGTCGGCAGGCATGGCGTTACCTGCAACGCCATAGCGCTGGGTCTGATGGATACGGTGCCCGAGGAATTTGCCAGGCACATTATCCCGTCCATTCCCTGTGGTCGGCTGGGGACAGCGGAAGATGCGGGGTATATGACGGGCTTTCTCGCGTCAGAGGAGGCTGGCTGGATTACCGGCCAGCTGTTCTGTGTCGACGGTGGCGCGGCGCCATTTTGAATGTCTGGCTGTCTGTCATTAACACTATCTTGGGAGTGCACCATGTTATTAGAGAATAAAGTCGGCCTGGTCACCGGTGGTGGTGATGGCATTGGTCGGGCAACATCCATCGCCTTTGCCAAAGATGGCGCGCGGGTGGTGATCGCCGATGTCCGGATGGATAAAGCCAATGAGACCTTGGACTTGATTACTGCAGCCGGTGGCGAGGCCATAGCGGTCAACGCTGACGTCTCCCAGGCCGGTGATGTCAAAGCCATGGTTGAGGCTGCGCTGGATACCTGGGGAACGCTGGATTGTGTATCCAACAACGCCGCCGGCGGGGTAACGTTTGCCATGCTTACGGACATGCGGGAGGAAGACTGGGATCGCATCCAGTCCATCTGTTTGCGGGGTGTCTGGCTGTGCCTCAAGTATCAAATACCCGCCATGCTGAAAACCGGGGGTGGCGCGATAGTCAACATAGCGTCGTTATCCGGAGTGCGCGGGGAGGCGATGCAATCGCCCTACAGCGCAGCCAAGGGGGGAGTTATCGCCTTGACCCGAACTGCAGCAGCCGAGTGGGCGCGCGATGGTATCCGGATAAATGCGGTGAACCCCGGCGGGATTCTCACCGAAGGCATCAGGCATTACTTTGCCAAGGTCCCCGGAGCTCAGGAAAAAACCGAGGCGGTGCATGCGATGCGGCGCCTGGGAAAACCTGAAGAGGTTGCGGATGCCGTGTGCTACCTGGTCTCAGACCGGGCGTCGTTTATTACCGGCACGACGCTGGATGTCGATGGCGGCATCATGGTCAACCCGCACACTCTTTGAGCAGGCCTCTGTCGCGGCTTGTCCGGGTGGCGCAGTCTGCCGGCGATTGGGCAACGGGTCTGCTGCCAAAATGTAAGTGAATGTTGCGAACATCGTTTTTACCGTAAAAAAGCTTTAAAAAACATATAGATACAGTATTCTCCCGGGTCGATAACGCCAGTTGTCCGGCTGTTCTGCTCCGGCTAACCTGTGCCCATGTACTTTGATATTGACTATTGGTGGCGCGTTGTTCGCCACGTCTGGGGATTGCGGGGCTGGGATGGTCGCACTCGCATGTTGCTGCGCCTGTTGGTGCTGGTTCCTCTGCTGAGCCTTTTTCACGGCATCTGCTTCCTGCTGGATTACCTGGTGTTCTGGCGCCTGTGGTCGCAGAAGGTTGAACAGCCGGTATTCATTGTCGGTCACGGCCGCTCCGGCACCACCCTCATGCACCGTCTGATGAGCGCTGATGGTGACCGCTTCAGCTATTTCCTCTACTGGGAGATGTTTTTCCCCTCCCTGCTGCAGAAAAAAATGATCCGTGGCCTTGGCCGTATTGACGCGAACCTGTTTGGCGGCTTCATGCATCGCAGACTCAAGGCCTGGGACGACAGGACCTTCGGCCCCTACCGTCACATGCACAATATGAGCCTGTGGATTGCCGAGGAAGACTGTTTTGCGATGGGCGCAGCTTTTGTCAGCCAGCAGTGGTCGCTGGAAATCCCGATGATGGACGTGGTGGACTTTTTTCACCTGGACCAGATGCCTGAAAAACGCAAACGCTGGATGGGCCACTACCGGCAGTTGGTCAAGCGCCAGTTGTTGCTCAATGGCGGCGACAAGATTCATCTGGCCAAGAATCCCCTCATGAGCGGCTGGGTTGATTCCATCATTGAGGAGTTTCCGGATGCCCGCATCGTGGTGATGATGCGCGATCCCGGGGAGTGCATACCGAGCTGTCTGAAGCTTGTGGCGCTGAGCTGGAAGGGCCGGGGTTGGGAGCAAGCCGACTACGAGCAATCCCTGGATATCCTGACGGAGATATCCATCGACACCTTCCACAACCCGAAACGGGTGCTGGCGGCGCATCCAGAAACCCCGCAGATTGTCGTGGACTATCGCGAACTGACCGGTGCGCCCCGGGAGACCCTGCACGCGGTGTATCGGGCCCTGGGCATGTCGGTCACGGAGGAGTTCGACCGATGGCTAATCGCCCAGGCGGAACGGGAAAAGAAACACCACAGCAAGTTCGAGTACAGCCTTGGGGAGTTCCGGCTCTCCGGCGAAGAGATCCACCGGCGGCTGGCTGATTTTTACCAGGTTTATGGGTGGCCGACAGTGACAGTAATTGACGAGGTGAAAGAAAAAAGATCATGACACACAGGGCTGAAGACTCGAAAGAGGCAGAACTGGCATTGAGGTCCGCGTTCGACGACTTACTGGGCGAGCTGCAAGTGGCGCGCGACACCATCGACGATCCCGGCTGTTTCCCGCCGCAGCCTACCGACCGGAACCTGGCTGAAGGCTATCGTTACCTGACGGGATTCATGCATCATGCCATTGAGCGATGCTTCCACGATGACCCGGATTTCCCCGCGTTTCGCAACGCACTTTCGGTGGTTAACAAGTCGACGATTGATAATAGCGATGCCATTTATTTTTACGCGGGTATCGATGGCCGCAAGCGCTACCGGATCCGTGGAAACGCGGGTAACCATAGCCATTGGCAGGGAAAAGCCCGCAGTGGCGAAGGGCCGTTTGCCCCACAGTACCTGATATTCGAAGTGACCACTGGTCCGCTGTCCGGAGATACCGGCAACCTCCGGGAACTCACGCCGGGCCAGCGGGTCGGTTTTGGTACGGTGGATTCTTCCCGACTCATGGTTCAGGATGACGGGTCTTTCGAACTGCTTCTGGCGCCTGAGAAGCCTGTTGGCTATGAGGGCAATTTTATCTGCACCCGCAAGGATCCGGGTAAGCGCAATCCCGAGGGGGATGATCGATACGCCGAGTTCATCAGCGGCCGGCAGCTTTTTTACGACTGGGAGCAGGAAGAGGCCATTCATCTGGAGATCGAATGTCTTGATACCGCTGGCAGCCATCCAGCGCCTCTGACTGCAGAGAAAGTAGCGGCTAACCTGCGCACCATGGGCGCTATTGTCCGCGGCCAGATGCGCTTCTGGCTGCAGTTTTACGATGTCGTATTGAATTGCAATCAAACCCACGACAGCGCAGGCCGTCCCTACGCGATGCCGGTCAATGCCTACAACGCACCCAACGCGGCCTCGGGTGATACCGGAGGCGGTATGAGCACCAATATCTACGCCGGCGGTATTTACGACCTCGCAGAAGATGAAGCGCTGTATATAGAAGCAGAATTTAGCGGCAACCCGGTCTATACCAGTATGCACCTGGGCAACCTGTGGGGTGAGTCGCCGGACTACGCCAATCACCAGAGTAGCCTGAATCTGTCGCAGATGCATATCGGCGCCGACGGCAAACAACGCTGGGTGGTTGCCCACCGCGATCCGGGGGTGCAGAACTGGGTCGATACCACCGGCTTGCCCCGCGGCTACCTAAGCCATCGCTGGGCCTACCCGGAATTGCCGCCGAAAGAGCAGTGGCCGACGATATCCTGCCGGGTGATTCCCTTTGCTGAAATACAGGCTGCCTTTCCGCCAGACCAGCCAACGATGACGCCGGAGCAGAGGCGCCAGGAGATTCGTAAACGCCAGCGACACGTGCAAAGGCGTTACCGGGTTTTCTAGTTTCCAGGCGGTCCGCTTTATCTCGGTGCTTTTCAGTCGCTGGCAGTGAAATCCAGACGCTGACGGGGTCTGTTGTTGCTGATGGTTTAACCTGTTTCACCGCCGAATCGCGGCGTCGGGTTATAATTGCGCGGAGACCGGCGACTGGCCGGTTCTTATTCGCCTTCAACAGTGACCAGCATCAAAGACGCCCGCTATGAACCCAACGGATTATCCGAGCTTGACAGCCAACCCGTCCGCATTCCAACCGTTCACGTTGGGCCCGATCACCCTGCGTAACCGGTTCATCAAATCGGGAGCGAACGAGGGCATGTGCCTGGAGGGGCGTCCCACCGCAGCGCTGGTCAATCACCACCGGGAACTGGCCGCCGGCGGGGTTGGCATGACCACAGTGGCCTATATGGCCGTGTCCAGCGTGGGGCGTACCCTCCCTAACCAGACCTGGATGCGCCGGGAAATCCTGCCCGACTTACGTGCGCTGACCGATGCGGTACACGGCGAGGGCGCGGCGATTTCCGCCCAGATTACTCACGGTGGTTCCTTCGTCACCGGCATGCACGTGAGAGGCCGCTTGATAAGTGCCTCTTCCGGACTCAATCCGGCCGGATTGATGAAAGCCAACTTCCTGCAGCGGAAGATGAATGAATCCGATATGGACCGCGTGACGGACGAGTTTGTGGAGGCCGCGAAGCTGGCGCGTGAGGCGGGCTTTGACGCGGTGGAGATTCACATGGGTCACGGTTACCTGCTGAACCAGTTTATCTCGCCCATGAGTAACCGGCGCAGCGATGAGTACGGCGGTAGTGCGGAAAATCGAGCACGTTTCCCGGCCCGGGTGCTCGCCGCCGTGCGCGACGCAGTGGGTGACGATATCGCGGTACTGGCCAAAATCAATGTCGCTGACGGCCCCAGCCGCGGGGCTACGGTCGAAGACGGTATTGTTACTGCGAAGGTCCTGCAGGAAGCCGGTGCCCATATGCTGGTGTTGTCGGGCGGGCGCAATGTGGAATCGACCTGGTTCATGTTTGGCAGCAATATGAACCGGGAGGAAATTATCAAGGTGATGAAACTGATCGGAGATCGCCTCGGCGCTTTCATGATGAAGGTTGCCGCCGCCTCCGAGCGCAAGATTGAGTTTCGTGAAATGTACTTCCGCGACTACTCGCAAAAGATTCGCGCCGCGGTGGACCTGCCCCTGGCTTATCTCGGTGGCGTCAAGTCACTGGACAATGTGGAAACTGCCATGGCGGATGGATTCGATGCCGTGGTGCTGGCGCGGGCGCTGCTGCGCGACCCGGACCTCGTAACGCAGTTCAGAAACGGCACCATGCGCCAGTCGCGCTGTGACAACTGCAACGCCTGCGTGGCTTATATCTATCACCCGGACGGCACTCGCTGTATCCATCGAGGCGCGAACGACCCGCAGGCCAACAGGGTCTTCGCCTCCGATTGGCAATCCGTGGGGCGCTGAGGCTGCCACGACCTTATTGTTTCAGTCTCGCGATCGCCGCGGCAGCCAGTTCGTCATCCGCCGGGTTCTCTGGCATGGGGAAGGTAATGCGGCGGGCAAGACCGCCGTAACGGGATCGATAGATTCGGGCGATGTCATCGTAAGTCCCTCTCGGTACGAACTTTTCAAGCATCTCGTCGGTGATGATATTCGGCATTTCCTGCCAGTTACCGGCACGCGTCATATCCAGCAATTGCTGGCCCTTGTCCTGCCACCCGAATAATTCCAGGCTGGGCCAGTAGGCCGGCGTGGAATAGAGAAAGCCCAGCAGGTTGCGCTGCTTCTCCCACTCTACAGCGACGCTTGCCTCGTCCCTGCCCGTCGCGGTCAACGGGCCGAGCAGTAACCTGAAGTCGTCGCCGGATCTGCAGGCCTTGTCAAATCCATCCTGCAGGCGTGGCAGGCAGACCTCGCGAATGTATTGTGGAGGCGTATTGGTGGGATGGGTAATCATGCCGTCGGCAATGCGGCCCACCATGCGGGTCATGGCCGGGCCGACGGCACCGCAGAGGATCGGGATATCCGGGTGATCAATCGGGCCGGGGTTAAAAAAGGGCTGCAGCCGGGTCAGGCGATAGTGCTCGCCCTCAAAACTGAGGCGCTCACCGGTCTGGAAGCTGTGGAATATTGCCTTGATAGTCTGCACGTACTCGCGCATTTGCGGAACAGGGGAGTCCCAGCGAGCGGAATAGCGCTGCTCGATATTCTGTTTTATCTGGGTACCCAGGCCCAGTTCGAAGCGCCCCCCGGACATTTTCTGCAGGTCCCAACTGGCAATGGCGGTAATCATCGGGCTCCGTGGGAACGCCAGCAGGACGCCGGTGCCCACTATCAGCGTTTCGGTCGCGGCCAGGGCCATGGCGGACAGCAGCAGTCCGTCATGGATGGCGTCGGGTACCTGCAGCCCGTCGAAGCCCATCGCCTCTGCCCGCAGGGCGTGGGCGCCGATGTCTCCCGGCCCCATGTCTTCCGGGGTAGCAGCGAATACCTGAAACATGACTTGCCTCCTGGCTTTATTGGCAGCTAAACTGATTATAAGATAAACTTATTAAATGGAGTTTGCAATGGCCAGCGTGCAAAGACATGAGATAGGGCAGCTGTTGATGCTCACCCTGCAGGACTTTCAGCGGCGGCTTGATGAGGATCTGGCAGGTGCGGGTTTTCCCGGTATTCGCTACCGCCACCGGGCGCTGTTTATGCATCTGGATCGGCACGGGGCGAGCCGCAGTGTCGATCTCGCGAAGGCCGCCGGCATTCGTCCGCAGTCGATGATGAAAATCGTGCACGAACTTGAGGGGCTTGGTCTGATCTCTCGCCGGACTGATCCAGCGGATTCCCGGGCTAAACTGATTGAGTTCACCGGGTTAGGGCGGCGCCTGATTGAACAACTGACCCGGTCGACCGAACGGGTGTGGGCGCAGTATGCGGCGCTGTTTGGTGAAAGTCAGTTGAATCAGTTAATGGCGTCGCTGGATGCCCTGCTGACCCTGAGTCAAAACCAGAGGGGAAAAGCATGAGTACAAAAGTTGCATTCATTACCGGCGCCAGTCGCGGTATTGGCGCGGAAGCGGCGGTAGCGCTGGCCCGGCGAGGCTATCGGGTGGCCATCACGGCGCGAACGCTGGGGGACGGAGAGCAGCATGACCACATGGGTAGCGATGCGCCACTGCCCGGCAGCCTTGAAGCCACCGCCGCCGCAGTCAGGGCAGCGGGCGGCGAAGCGCTGTGCCTGCGGGCAGACATTCTCGATGAACAGAGTGTCGTCGATGCGGCGCTGGAAGCGACAGCCCGTTTCGGCGCTGTCGATTTGTTGTTTAACAACGCCGTTTATCAGGGCCCAGGCAACCAGGAGCCAGTGCTTGCGGTGACCCGGGAACAACTGAATTGCATCTACCAGGGTAATGTATTCACGCCACTGGCACTGGTGCGAACCCTGTTGCCGGGGATGCTGGAACGGGGCCAGGGCACCATCATCAATATGGTGTCTTATACCGCATTCCATAATCCCCCGGCAGCGGCTGATCAGGGCGGCTGGAGTTTTGGCTATCCGTCTTCCAAGGCTGCACTCGCCCGTATGGCAGGTGCCCTGCGGGTCGAACACGCCGACAGCGGCCTGCGGTTTTTCAATATCGAGCCGGGTACCGTGATCACAGAAGTGATGAAGGCTGCCGGCATGACCGAGGAACTGATGGCTCGCTTCAAACCGTGTACACCCCAGGCGATTGCGGCCGTAGTCGCCTGGCTGGCGGATAATGAGCCGCTGGCCGAGTGGCAGCCGGAGCAGACACTGGCGGCGCCGGCGATCGCCAAACAACTGGACCTGCTGCGGGTCCCCTCACTGCTGGGAGAGTGACTTGAACAAGGTATTACTGGAAAAACACGACGGCTACGCCATTGTGACCCTCAATCGCCCGGACGAGATGAATGCCCTGTCACGGGAATTGCGCGCCCATTTTGTGACAGCCTTTGCCGAGTGCGCCCGGGATGAAGCGATTCGCGTGGTTATTCTGACTGGTCGCGGTCGGGCCTTCTGCGCCGGGTTTGATCTGAAGGAGCTGGCCAGCAGTGGCACCGATGCCTCCGAAGAGGCGGACAACAGTATGGCGCGGGCCATGGAGTCTTTTAAAGGGCCGATCATCGGCGCGGTCAATGGTCATGCCATTACCGGCGGTTTTGAAATGGCCCTGGCCTGCGATGTCCTGATCGCCTCGGACAAGGCGCGTTTTGCCGATACCCATGCCCGTGTCGGTATCCTGCCCGGGTGGGGACTGAGCCAGAAACTGCCCCGGCTGATCGGCATCTCCCGGGCCAAGGAAATCGCCTTTACCGGCTCCCCGGTATTTGCCCGGCAGGCCTATGAGTGGGGCCTGGTCAACCATGTGGTTCCCGAGAACGAACTGATGCCGCGGGCGATAGCCATGGCGGAGGAGATGTGTCGTTGCGTGCCCGAGATCCTTGCCCGGTACAAGCCACTGATTGATGAGGGGTTCTGCAAGCCCCTCGACGAGGCGTTGCGCTGGGAGGAGGCGTTGTCCATTGACTCGGCCCGGCAGGCCATGGCGCATCTGATTGCCCAGCGCCGGGAGCAGGTCATCAGCCAGGGGCGCCGCGAAAAAGAATAGCGCCAGCCCGGGCCGGCCGGGACAGGGTGGTGTCCGGTCGCTAATGCGCCTGCCGAGCCGGCACAATTTTGTCCTGGGTCAATAGTTGTCCCGCTTATACCCGATATCACCCCGCACCGCTTGCTCCCGTGCCGGTCGATCCCTACTATGCGCGCCGGCACCCAGGGGTGCCGCAGGCTTGTCGTCTCGTGCCATGCTGTTGTCGCGGACGGCCATCCTGCTCAGGGCATGTCAGCCCTACACTTTGCAGTAAATCCATAGTGACTGTTTATTTTTACTCCACGGGAGAGTGTTATGAAAAAGTTCGTACCGTTTGTGTTTATCGCTATTATGTCGGGCCTGATCGGCGCCAAGTTTGCCATTGCCGGCGAAGTGTCCGCCCAAGCCGCCGCTAACCAGATGGAACTGCGCAACTAAACCCCGGAACAGCGCACCAGGGGGCTGCGGCCCCCTTTTTTGTGCCCGGGGCTTCAGTCAGTCCCGTAAACTCGCCTCCCCGCCACCCAGGTCTCCAGCACCCGGGTTTTCCAGATGTCGGACTCGGGCATGGTGAAGTAATCTGAATCCACCAGGATAAAGTCGGCGTAATAGCCCGGCGCCAGCCGGCCGATGAGATGCTCCTGGTGCGCGGCGTAGGCGGCGCCCTCGGTGAACAGGTGCAGCGCTTCTGCCCGGGACAGTTTCTGTTCCGGCAGCCAGCCACCGGGAGGTTCGCCGTCCTGTCCCTGCCGGGTGATCGCGGCATACAGGCCGTGGAAGGGATTGGGGTGCTCTACCGGGAAGTCTGACCCACCTGCCATTCGAGTGCCGGCATCGAGCAGGCTTTTCCAGGCGTAAGCCCCTTGCAGCCGGTCGGCACCGACGCGGTCCTCAGCCATGTTCTTGTCGCTGGTGGCGTGGGTCGGTTGTACCGAGGCGATCACGTTCAGCGTGCGGAAACGCGGAATATCCTGCGGACGCAGCACCTGGGCGTGCTCAATGCGATGGCGCAGTCCGGCGGCTGTGTTTTTTGCCAGCAGCGGCTGGTAGAGATCCAGTACCCGCTGGTTGGCCAGATCACCGATGGCGTGGGTGTTCACCTGGTAACCGGCCGCCATGGCCCGATTGATATGGTGTTCCAGTTCCGCATCGGAGAGCAGGAGTAAACCGCGATGTCCGGGTTCATCGCTGTAATCTGCGATCATAGCGGCCCCGCGGGACCCGAGGGCGCCATCGGCGGAAATCTTGACGCTGCGGATGTCCAGCATGTGTGTCGGATCGATGACGGGGCCAGCGGCGAGATAGGGATCGATACCGGCGTCCAGTACATCCAGCATGGGGTAAACGCGAATCGCCAACGCCTGTTTTTCGGCCAGGGCCTGATAGGCTCGTATGGAACGGGCGTCGGAGCGGGCATCGTGGACACTGGTCAGACCATAGCCCGCCAGTTTATCCAGTGCGCGGCGCTGGTATTCGACGACCTGCTGATCGCTGTCGTCTGCGATAACCTGGTTGATCAGGTTCATGGCATTATCGACCAGTACGCCGGTAGCGACACCACTGGCGTCGCGAATAATCTGGCCGCCGGGGGGATCGGACACACTGGCGTCGATACCGGCAAGTTCCAGTGCGGCTGAATTCACCCACAGGGCGTGGCCGTCAATACGTACCAGGGCCACAGGCTGGTCAGGCGCGACCTTGTCCAGTGACTCGCGCGTGGGGAAGGACTTACCGGGCCAAAGCGCCTGGTTCCAGCCGCGACCCAGTATCCAGTCTTTGCTTTCTGTCGCCGCAACCTCCGCCACCCGTGCGCCGGCGGCTTTTTCGCTGGTGACGCCGACCAGGTCAACCTGGCTCAATGACTTGCCGTAACCACCCACATGCCCATGGGCGTCGATCAGGCCGGGGAGGAGGGTGGCGCCACCGCCGTCGATGCGCTCGTTGGCCTTACTGGCTTTGGCAGCCTCCGGGGTTGGATAGACCGCGGTAATTGTGTCGCCCTGGAATTCCAGAGCGGAAAAACGTTCGACCCGCCCGCTGTTGAGGCTGTACCCGGTAACATTATAGAGCAGGGATGTGGATGATGCCGGGGCTGCCAGGGCGGAGGTATTGATCAGGCAAGCCAGCAGTCCCAAAAAGTAAAAACGACTCATGCAAGTTTTTCCTGCGTTGGGTTATCGAGCCAGTATAACGATCATTGCTGTTGATGGCTTCTTTCCACGCCATCGAGAAAGGTATGGGCACTGCTGCTGAGCATGTCATAGACATCGGCCTCCGGCAGAAAAACCGCCAGCTTGCCGTTGATGTTGAGCACGGCCAGGCCATGCGCCAGTGCCCACATCTTTACCGCGAGATCCAGCGCGTCAACGCCGGAGAAGTGTTGCCGCTCACACCAGGCCTGTACCGCTTCCAGGAAAATGCTAAAGCCTGGGCGACTGGCGTTGTCTGAATGCTCATCGGGCAGGTGCTCCTGCTCATTCCACATCAACTGGTAGAACGCAGGCCGGTCAGAGACGTATTGTAAGTAGGTCAGCCCGAGGGCGATGATGCACTCGCGCGTGCCCATTTCATGCCTGTCGCGAGTCTGCAGCACGTTTTCCGCCAGGCCGATAAAGCAGAGATCGGCGACCGCATTGAGCAGGTCATCGCGGTCCTTGAAGTGACGGTAGGGCGCGGCAGCACTCACGCCAGCCCGTTTAGCCGCATCGGAAATGGCAAAGTCCGGACAGCCTGCCTCCTCGATTAATTCGGCCGCAGCAACGATCAGGGCATTGCGCAGGTCGCCGTGGTGGTAATTCCTGCTCATGCTGTGCGGCTTCCCAACCGCTGCAGCAGTGAGAGCGGGTTAGCCATACGAACGCAGAGCAGAAACATGGGAGGCACCAGGAAAAATGAAATTATTGTCGATAACAGTACACCACCGGCAATGGCCATGGCGAACGGTGGCCAGAACTGGCTGCCCTCGAGTATCAGCGGCAGGAATCCGCCGAAAGTCGTCAAGGTGGTTGAAACAATGTGCCTGCTTGAGTCCATGACCACGCTGCGGACGGCGAGGGCGTCGCCCTGCATGGCACTGGTGTTTTGTTGCAGTGCCGTCATGATGATGATGGCTGCGTTGATCGATACACCGATGGAACCGATCACGCCGATCAGCGACATGATGCCAAAGGGATACTGGAAAACCGCCAGCGACAGCAACGACAGCCCCAGCGAACATACACAGACCAGCAACGCCACCGCTGACAGTCGCCAGGAATTAAAGGTCAGCACGATGGTGGCCATGAGCGCAGACAGGATCAGCCCCATGGGAGCCATGATTTTGTTGACCACCTTGGCTCGCTCCTCGGTGTCACCCCCGTAAACCATGTTGTATCCCGGCGGCATGTCGATGGGGTTGCTTTGCAGGTCCGCCATCAGCAGTTTCAGTGCCTCTTCCGGCAAAACCCCGCGGGTAATGTAACCCTGCACAGTATTGACCCGCTGGCCGTTGATGCGGGTGATCGGGCTTTGCGATGGCTCCAGCGCCGGCTTTCCCAGGGCGTTGAGCGGCAACCCGGCCGCAGCGGAGCCGGGGTGTCTGCCGATCGGCAGGCGGATGTCGGCGATCTGGTCCGGAGTACTCCACTCAGCCTCGCTCAGACGTACCCTGACCGGCAGGCGTTCGGTCCCCTCCAGCACCTCTCCGCCCACCTGCCCGCGCAGGGAGTCATTGAGCGCCGCCGCCGCATCGGTCAATTGCAGGTTGGCCAGCCGCAGGCGTTCTTCATCGAGATGAAAGACCACTTTGGGCGCGCCACCAATCAGGGTGGTCGTGGTGTGAATCACATGGGGTGTCTGTTCCATGCGAAAACGGTACTCCTCGCCCAGGCGTTGCAGCACCCGCAGGTTGGCCCCGTGAATCTCGATTTCCAGCGGTGCCGTGACCGGCGGGCCCTGGTAAATACCGCGCACGATAATGCGGGCCTGCGGGTAGTCGCGATCGAGTTCAACCTGCAGTGAGCGGATCAGGTCGTCGGTGGCGCGTTGGTCATTGGTGATAATCAATGCTTCCGCCCAGGATGGAATACCTTCCCTGGAACGGTACATATTGTAGTAGAAGGCTGGCGCACTCTCGCCCAGCGTCCAGTCCACCCGGCGGATCATCGGGTCATTGCGCAGTCGCTGGTCCAGTCTTTCCACCAGCGCGCGGGTATCGTAAATGGAGCGACCGTCAGCCAGTTTTACCTGGATGTACATCTGGTCGCGATCGGTGCCGGGAAAAAATTGCGCGGTAAGCGTGGGAAAGGAGAGAAACCCGGTCACCGGCAGTGCCAGAGCAAGAGCGACCGCCGCCAGCGGATGACGCAAACTCCAGTCCATGGCCTTTACCAGCGCGTTGCCCATCCGTCCGCTGGCCATGCCGCCGGTATACCAGTGGGCGGAAGCTTCGGCCGTGCGGGGCAGCACCCAGGCCGCCAGCACGGGGGTGATGACAATCGCCAGCAGGGTGGAGGTGATCAGCATGATGATGACGGCCGTTGCCACAGCGCCAATGAAATCACCGGCGGGGCCGGGCATGATAGCGATGGGCATGAAGGCGAGAATGGTGGTTACCGCGGAGGCGATCAACGGAATGCGTAATCGCTCAACTGCGCTGGCGATGGCTTTTATGGGTTGTTGACCCTGTAACAGCCGCTTGCGGATCTCGTCGGTCATTACGATGGAGCCGTCTACCAGCAGGCCCAGGGCGACGATGAGGCCAGTAATGGACATCTGGTGGAGCGCCAGCCCCGTGCGTTCCATGACGACGACCGAGATCAGTCCGCACAGCGGCAGGATGACGGCCACTACCACAGCAGCCCGCCAGCCCAGGGTAAACAGGAGCACCATTATGACCAGCACAATACCGATGGCCAGGTTCTTGCTGACGTCAATCAGGCGGCTTTCAGCGTACAGGCTCTGGTCGAAGGTTTTTTCGAAGCGAAGGCTCTCGGGCGCCCCGGCGCTGAAGTCGTCCAGTAATTGCTGGAAGCTGTCCGCCCACCTGTCTACCTGGCGCCCATTCTCCATGGCGACCCCGACGAGTACGCCAGGTCGGCCCTGGATCAGGGCGAGGGTAGGGGGCGGGGTCACGGCGGCCTTATAGACCCGGCCCAGGTCCGAGATGCGGGTGGCACTGCCGCCGGTGGAGGTCACCACGATAACATCGCGGATACGGGTCAGGGAGTCAAAGTCTCCGGCCAGTTCGATCAGCATATCGGTGCGGTCGCCGGAGGCGCGGCCGGAGGAGACCTTGGCATCTGCCGCCCTTAGCGCGGCAGAAACCTGCTGCAGGCTCAGCCCGCGGGCTACCAGAGCGTCCTCGTCAATCTCTACCCGGATTTCCTCTAGCGGCTCGCCGAATATCTCCACGAACTTGGTGCCATCGAGGTTGCGGGCGCGGTCGGCAAACTCCTCCCCGATCCGGCTGATCAGGGCGAGGGGTACCTCTGTTCCAGGGTCGGCGGAGATAGCCACGATGGCGGTGAATGACCGCAGCCGGTCGTTATCGAAGGAGGGCTCGATGACACCGGTGGGGAACTGCGTCGCTGCGTCGCTCATGGCATCGCGTACCTCCGACCATACCCGCTCCAGTTCATCGTTAGCCAATGTGTCGAGGAGACGAATGTTGATGAAGGAGACTCCGGAACTGCTGGTGGACTCCAGCTTGTCCACTTCCGAGATTCTGCGCAGTTGGTCTTCCAGTGGCTTGGTCACCAGCGCCTCCACCCTGTCGGGCGTGGCGCCGGGGTAGAAGGTGGTGACCGTGCCGGCAAAGTTGGTCAGGGTCGGCTCTTCCTGGCGGGGGATGTTCTGGAAGCTGTTCAGGCCGACGGCGACCACACAGATCATGATCAGGGCGAAGTAGCGCGGGTGGCGGTAAATGTAGCGGGCGAACATGTCAGCGGGCTCCGGCCACCGCCACCAGCGTGCCCGGCGTGGTGCGGTGAACACCGTTGGCAACCACCAGGCTGTTGTCAGCCAGAGACCCCCTGACATAGGCCATGTCACCCTGGATTTCCAGCACCTCAACGGCTTCGCGCACCGTCCGTGTGCCTTGCGGTGACTCTTCGAGACGCAACACATTCCAGAGGCCGCGGCTGCTCTCCAACAGGGCGGCGATCGGCAGCCAGCCGCCCCGCGCCTCTACGGACTCTTCCATAATCAGGGTGATCGGTTCGCCGTCCACCGCGTCGATGTCCGGGGGAATGGCGAAAACGGCTGTCGTCACCCGGGTCACCGGGTCCACGTCAGGTCGCACCGTGAGCAGGGGGCTGGAGAAGCTTTCCCCGCGCAACTTGAGGGTATATTCCCTGCCCACCTGCAGGCTTCTTGCCTTGGCGACTGCGACGCCGATGTTGGCCTCACGGCCGGCGGTTTCGATGAACTGGACGACCGGCATACCCGGATTGACCACCGCCCCCTGATGCACAAAACGATCAGCGATGACGCCGGCATAAGGGGCGCGCAGGGTCGCTTTTTCTATCTGGATTTCGATGCTGTGCAGACGGGCGGTGACTGCCTCGACCCGCGATGCCAGTGCCTGTGCCCGAAGCCGGGTCTCATCAAAGGCTTCCCTTGATACGGCGCCGGATTCGCGCAGTTCCCTTTGCCGCCTGGCTTTTAGCTTAGCCAGTTCGAGCTCCGAACGTGCCTGGTCCAGGTCGGCGCTGGTGGCGCTGTAGCTCGCACGCAGGGAGGCATCGTCCAGCCGGGCGATCAGCTGGCCTTTTGCGACCGGGCTGCCCTCGCGCCAGGGAAGCTCTGCTACCGTTCCGGAAATTTCAAACCCCAGTCGCGCTTTGCGGCCGGCGGCGACCAGGCCGAGATAGGATACCTGGCGCAGGTAACTGTCCTGCAAGTGGTAGCCGGTTGCAGCCACCGTCAGGGGAATGCGTTCCGCGGGTTTGTCTCCCATGGCGAAGCGGGCATGCAGGATACCGGTCAAAGCGATGACAATCACGGCGGCGGCTGCCACCCCTATTGCTCCCGCAAATCTGTTGCTTTGACGAGTGTTCATGAGATTTACCTCGATGTTAATTGGAGTAACATTAATGTTAAGACGATTAACATAAAAGTCAAGAACATATCAGAGGTACGGCTTGCAGCGCCCGCTGGATTACCGCACAATACGCGCCCTCTGCAGGCAGCTGCAGACGCTGTGGTGGCCCAGGCGGTCCCCCCGCAACGATAGATAGCGAACCCGGCCAGGCCCGGAAGGGAGCAACCGTAGTTATCGACTCGTGTGCCGGGGTGTGGCTGTCTGGGTCATCTCCATTTTCTCCCCACCGCCTGTGGTGTATCCTTTCCTACTTCTCAGATAACAAGGCAATACGGGGCATGTCCTACCAGGTTCTCGCGCGCAAGTGGCGACCCAAGAGTTTCAGGGAAATGGTCGGCCAGGAGCACGTGCTCCAGGCGCTGATCAATGCGCTGGACCACGACAGGCTGCATCACGCCTACCTCTTTACCGGCACCCGCGGGGTGGGCAAGACCACGATCGCCCGGATCCTCGCCAAGTGCCTCAACTGCGAACAGGGAGTCAGTTCGGAGCCCTGTGGTGAGTGCGGTTCCTGCCTGGAAATCGCCGAGGGCCGCAGTGTTGATCTGCTGGAGGTGGATGCCGCCTCTCGTACCAAGGTCGAGGACACCCGGGAGTTGCTGGAAAACGTCCAGTACGCCCCGACCCGTTCCCGCTACAAGGTTTACCTTATCGACGAGGTGCACATGCTCTCCACCAGCAGTTTCAACGCACTGCTGAAAACCCTGGAAGAGCCGCCGCCACACGTGAAATTCCTGCTGGCAACCACCGACCCGCAGAAATTGCCCGCAACGGTGCTGTCCCGCTGTCTGCAGTTCAACCTGAAGAACATGCCTCCGGAACAAATCGTCGGCCACCTCGGCAATGTGCTGGAAAAAGAGATGGTCAGTTTTGAGGAGCCGGCCCTGTGGCTGCTGGGCAGGGCGGCATCCGGTAGTATGCGTGACGCTCTCAGCCTGACTGACCAGGCCATTGCCTTTGGTTCGGGAAAGCTGGTTGAGGCCGATGTGCGCAGTATGCTGGGCAGTGTCGACCTGAGTTTCGTCTACCAGTTGCTGGAGGGCGTTGCCGCCGGTGATCCCGCCGAATTGCTGGCCATCGTTGCGCGCATGGCCGAGCATGCGCCTGACTTCGAGGGCAGCACGGACGAATTGATTTCCCTGGTCCATCGGGTCGCGGTCGCCCAGGTGGTACCGGAGGCCATCGACAACAGCTGGGGTGACGCCGAGCGGGTCGCCAGCCTGGCCCGGTCAATTACTGCCGAAGACGCCCAGCTGTTCTACCAGATAGCCCTGAATGGCAAGCGCGACATGGGCCTGGCGCCCGATCCGCGCTCGGGTTTCGAGATGCTGCTGTTGCGGATGCTGGCATTCCGGCCGGCGGCGGTGATAGACGAGTCATTAGGGCCCGCGGATTTGCAGCCAGCGCCGGCGAATTCTGCCAGCTCCAGCGCCGCCGTGGAGGTCGGCACCCCGGTAAAAAAGTCACCTGATTCCGTGGGGGAGGGTGCGCCTTCCCAGCCACAGGCCGCGGCGAGTCACCACACGGAACGAAAAAGAGAGCTTGCCAGTCAGGATTCCCCGGCAGCACCGGTACGTTCACAGCCCGAGCCAGCACCACAAGCGGCAGCCGCGCCCGCCCCTGAAAAGGCGCCGTTGGCGGCAGCCAGCGAGAAACAGGCGATTGGCGGGGTGACACCGGAAAACTGGTGTGAGTTACTGCCTCAGCTGGGCTTGCTGGGCATGGTGCAGAATATCGCCAGCAATATGCAGCTGCTCACTGTGACCGGGGATACGCTGGAGTTTGTGCTCGACGCCGACAATGCGTCCTTGTTCAACGATGGACACCGCGACAAGATCCGCCTCGCTCTGCAGAACTACTTTGACTGCGAGCTGTCTGTTTCCATAAGTGTTGCAACGCCGCCCGGTGAAACGCCGGCAATGCGCCAGGCGCGGGCAAGAAACGAGCGCCAGCAGAGAGCCGTTGCCGAGATCGAAAATGACCCGCGCCTGCAGGCGTTGCTCGCAAACTTTGATGGTGAGCTGGATATTACCTCCATCGCACCGCTGGACTGAATTTGAGGATATTTCCATGAAAAACCTGTCGGACCTGATGCAACAGGCCCAGAAGATGCAAGCCGACATGCAGAAAGCGCAGGAACAACTGGCCGATGCCGAAATTCATGGCGAGGCCGGCGCCGGCCTGGTCAGCGTCATCATGACCGGACGTCACGATGTCAAACGTGTGACCATCGACCCGGCAGTGATGAGCGAGGACAAGGAGGTGCTGGAGGACCTGTTGGCAGCCGCAGTCAACGACGCGGTGCGTAAGGTCGAGGCTCACAATCAGGAAGCCATGTCCGGCCTCGCCGCGGGGCTCAACCTGCCTCCCGGTTTCAAGATGCCATTTTAAGCAGCCGCGGCCGAAATGAAATTCAGTCCTGCACTTCAGGAATTGATCGAAGCACTGCGCTGTCTCCCTGGCGTTGGGCCCAAGTCGGCCCAGCGAATGACGCTGCATCTGCTCGAGCGTGACCGGGAGGGGGCGACCGCACTGGCTGCGGCCCTGCAAACAGCGGTCGATAAGGTAGACCACTGCTCCCGGTGCCGCAATTTCACCGAACTGGAGGTCTGTGAAATCTGCAGTGATGCCCGTCGTGATGCCGGCACCATTTGCGTGGTGGAAACTCCGGCGGACGTGCTGGCCGTAGAGCAGAGTGGCAGTTATCGTGGCGTATACTTCGTGCTCATGGGGCACCTGTCGCCAATCGATGGAATCGGTCCGGAGGAAATCGGCCTGGACCGATTCCAGCAGCGAGTTGTTGACGAAGGCATTGAAGAAGTTATCCTCGCCACCAACCCCACCGTGGAGGGAGAGGCAACCGCGTACTACCTGTCCGACGTGTTACAGCGGGAGGGAGTGAAAGTATCCCGCATAGCGCACGGGGTTCCCCTGGGCGGCGAACTGGAATACGTGGACGGTAGCACCCTGGCCCACGCCTTTTCCGGCCGGCGGCCGGTGGAGTAATTCATGGATTGGATACTGATCGAATCGGACGCGGCCCTCGCCGAACTGCTGTCCAGCGCCAGAGGCAGCCAGGCTGTAATGGTCGATACCGAGTTTATGCGCCGCAATACCTTTTATCCCCAGGTGGCGCTGGTACAACTATGTTTTGTCGGCAGCGATGCCGCGGGAACCGCATGGCTGGTGGATCCACTGCAAATAGAGGATCCCTCGCCGCTGGTGGCCCTGTTTGAAAACCCTGACGTGGTGAAAGTGCTGCATTCCGCCAGTGAAGACCTGGAGGTATTCCAGCACTGGTTGGGGGTGCTGCCGCGACCGCTGTTCGATACCCAGAAAGCAGCGGCCATGGTGGGGCTGGATTTTGGCCTGGGATACCGGGCAATGGTCCTGGAGTTATGCGGTGAGGACCTGCCCAAAGGTGAAACCCGCTCGGACTGGCTGCAGCGTCCGCTGACCGAGTCACAGTGTCACTACGCTGCCCAGGACGTTATCTGGCTGCTGGATGCCTACCGTGTCATTGCCGCGCGTTGTGCGGAGCAGGGCAAGTACGACTGGGTGCTGGAGGACGGTGAGATGGCCTGCCAGGGGTTGGCCTCGACTTCGGGCGCGTATTACAAAAAAATCAAAAGTGCCTGGAAACTCTCGCCTCGGGAATTGGCAACCCTCATCGCAATCTGCGACTGGCGGGAAGCGACCGCCCGGGAGAAAGACAAGCCGCGCAGCTGGATAATCGATGACAAGGCCTGTTTGCAACTGGCGCAAAAAAGCCCCGCCAATATGAATGAACTGCGCGCTGCGGTGGAGGTGCACCCGGGGACCTTGCGTCGTTACGGAGAATCGCTTCTGGACCTGATCAGCGAGCATTTCTCACAGGACAATGTCGACCTGCCATCGAGCCTGCCGGCACCGTTGAATGCCAGCCAGCGTAACAAGCTAAAGCGACTGAAGCAGGAAACGGAAAACATTGCCCGACAGTTGGGTGTTGCCCCACAGGTGCTGGTGTCGGGCAAGGATTACGAGGCGCTGATCAGGGGTGACGCGGAGCAACCCGCCGCCTGGTCAGGCTGGCGACGGGAGCGGGTTATCGAACCTCTGCGTGCTTTTCTTGATGGAGATGCAGCATGAAACATCTGGTGGAAATTTTCTGCAGCTCGCGCAAGCAAGAAATGTATCTCTATGTAGAGAAAGCGAAGGGGCTTGCCGATGTTCCCGAAGTATTGCTGCAGCAGTTTGGTGAGGCCAGGAGTGTGATGACCCTGGTCCTGGACCCGGGGCGCAAACTGGCCAGGGCCGATACCACAGAGGTGTTGCAGAAGATAGAGGAGCAGGGGTTTTACCTGCAAATGCCGCCCACCGCAGGAGAACTGCTGCGTCGTGAGGGTAGCCGTGAGTGACTGGTGGAACCGTTTAAGCCTTCGGGAACTGGACAATGAACAGTGGGAGGCGCTTTGTGATGGCTGTGCCAAGTGCTGTTTACACAAGCTGCAGGATGCAGACAGTGGAGAGCTCTTCTACACGCGCATACACTGTCGCTACCTGGACCCAGAAAGCTGCCGTTGCCGTGATTATGCCGGGCGCCTGGAGGCGGTTCCGGACTGCGTCAGTCTGCGGCAGGATACTGTCGCCAGCCTGGATTGGCTACCGGAGACTTGTGCCTATCGACTGCGATCACGGGGTGAGCCTCTGCCGGACTGGCACTATCTCGTGTCGGGCAGTCGTCAAACGGTGCATGAGGCCGGTGCCTCCATTCGTGGGCGCAGCATATCGGAAGATTATGTACACCCGGATGGTTACGAAGAACACATCGTGACCTGGGTGCAGCAGGAGTAGAGGACGTGCTGAGCGAGAGTTCGTATTTAACGGCAATTTACGTGTATTGTGGCTCCGCCATCATGGTGGTGCTTTGCCTGGCCTGGTGGCTGGGTCGGCGTTGGCCCAATGGCTGGGTTGCACTGCTGGTTCTGCTGGCGGCAGCCCTGTTGTTGACACCCGCTTACCCGAGCCCCGAGGCAGAGACCATGGCTCCCGCAGCCGTTGTCGCCGCGTTTCAGCTGGCAACCGAAGGCCCGGACTCGGCACGCCACGCGATCAAACCGCTTGCTTACAGCTGTGGCCTGGCGGTGGTTCTGGCCGCGCTGTTACGGCTGACCGTGCTACGCCAGCGCAAGCCCACAGTGGCGTCGCCCACGGTGGAGGAGGACGACTGAATGCGGCCCGTACTGCACACTATTGTTGCTTTCCTGCTGCTTCTTTCCAGCCTTCAAATTTCCCCGGCCAGGGCCGAACCAGGGCTGGTGCCGGACCTGCGACTGCTGGTCGATGTTTCAGAAAACATGGAGAAGTTCGATCCGGGGAACCTGCGCTCTCAGACCCTGGAAATGGTTATTCGGTTGCTGCCGGCGGGCACAAGAGTGGGTGTCTGGGTTTTTGCCGAGGAGGCCAGGGAACTGGTGCCTTCCGGCATCGTCGACCAGGGGTGGCGAGCGCAGGCCCTGGAAGCATTATCCGATCTGGAATACAGCGGCTCTCGTACCAATATCCCCGCAGCGTTGGAAGCGGCGACGGCCGATTTGCCTGACCTCGAACCGGGCTACCGCAGTAGCGTCGTGCTGGTCACTGCAGGTACGGTCAATGTGGCTGATTCTCCCATGATCAACGTCAGCGCGGCCCGCAAGTTGCTCAGCGGCCTGGCCAAGGATCTGGGCGCCAGGGGTGTGCCCGTGCATACCATTGCCTTGACCCGCCATGCGGATTCCCTGTTGCTTCGCTCCCTGGCGCGGGAAACAGGCGGTACCTCGGAGCACGCGGAAGACGTCTCTGAGCTGGGCGTCATGTTCCTGAAAGTCATTGAAATGGTAGTACCTGTAGCCAGAGAACCGCTCTACGAACGTGAATTCAGTGTTGATGAGCGCACTGATCAGTTCGTCGTTTTTGCCGTATTCCCCAGATTCAGGGGCAAGCTCACACTACTGGCCCCTGACGGCACTGCATATTCGGCGAATGAAAACCCCGGTGACATCCTCTGGTTTCAGAATCGCCAATTCAACATGGCAAGGGTCAGTAATCCGGTCGTCGGTAACTGGCGCCTGCAATACCCGCCAAAAACGGCTGCCCGGGTTTATGTTGAGTCAGACCTGACGTTGGAGGTGGGTTATCTGCCTTATTACACCTCCGCCGGGCATGAGGCCGAGGTCACGGCGCGTCTCAACGATGCCGGCGAGACTGTCACCGACCCACAAGTGTTAGCCAGCTATAATCTGCTGCTTGACGTGACTTCTCCGCAGGGCAACACCCAGAGATACCGGTTGGACGCACCGTCGGAAGACGGCCTGTTCCGTGCGACAACCCCGCCGCTTGAATTACCCGGCCGCTATCGCTTGATGCTGCGCCTTGAGGGGGCAGGGGGGTTGGAGCGGGAGCTGCCGATCTATATGGAAGTTGGCGTTCCCACTGAGCAACCAACCCTTGTCACCCGCGGCGAGGAATCGCCGGAGGACGATTTTCAGTCCCCATTGGTGTGGTTGACAGGTGTAATGACCCTCATCCTGTTACTGGTTTGGTACATCCTGCGACGGCGCAAACGCCGGAAACTGGCACTGTGGCAGAAACGTGCCCGGGAAATGAAAAAGAGCGGCGGCCAGGATACCCTGCGCGGTACCCTGGCGGTAGCCGAGGAACAGTCGGTGAAGGATGCCGGCTCCCTTGATTAGTCGGTTCCCAATCGGTACGCTTAGTCGTTTTGCACATTCAACAGGTAAGTATTCCCATGAAATTTGAAGGAACTGAACGATACGTTGCGACGGACGATCTGCGGATGGCAGTCAATGCTGCCGTGGCCCTCGAGCGCCCGCTGCTGATCAAGGGTGAGCCGGGCACAGGAAAGACCATGCTGGCCGAAGAAGTGGCTGAGGGTCTCGGCAAACGGCTCATTCAGTGGCACATCAAGTCAACCACCAAGGCCCAGCAGGGCCTGTATGAATACGACGCCGTATCGCGTCTGCGGGACTCCCAGTTGGGCGATGAAAAAGTTCACGATATCGCCAACTACATCAAAAAAGGCAAACTCTGGGAAGCCTTTGAGTCCGATGAGCAGGTGGTGCTGCTGATCGATGAGATTGACAAGGCGGATATCGAGTTCCCCAACGACCTGTTGGTGGAACTCGATCGTATGGAGTTTTTTGTTTACGAAACCGGGGAAACCATCAAGGCCAGGCACCGGCCGATCATCATTATCACCAGTAATAACGAAAAGGAACTACCCGATGCGTTCCTGCGTCGCTGTTTCTTCCACTTTATCAACTTTCCCGACCGCGACACCATGCGTGAGATCGTGGCCGTACACTACCCGGATATCGCCAAAGACCTGGTGCAGGAAGCGATGGAGGTGTTTTTCGACCTGCGCGCTATTCCAGGCCTGAAAAAGAAACCCTCCACGTCAGAACTGATCGACTGGCTGAAACTACTGTTGGCGGACGATATCCCCGATGAAATTCTCAAGGATCGTGATCCTACCAAGGCCATACCGCCCCTGTACGGCGCACTGATGAAAAACGAGCAGGATGTGCACCTGCTGGAGCGACTGGCCTTCATGCACAGGCGCGAGTCGCGCTGAGGCATTTCCGGTGTTGATTAACTTCTTTCATGGACTGCGCGACGCGGGCGTTCCGGTCACTACCCGGGAATTACTGGATTTGCTGGAGGGCATGAAACAGCGGGTGGTGTTCGGCTCGATGGACGAATTCTACTTCTTCAGCCGCACCTGCATGGTCAAGGATGAGAAGTACTTCGATCGCTTTGACCGCGCCTTCGGTCTGCATTTCAAGGACCTGGAGGCGCTCGACGATGTGATCGAGGCACTTATCCCGGATGACTGGCTGCGATCGGAGTTCATGAAAAACCTGTCCGAGGAAGAGAAGGCCAAAATTGAGTCCCTGGGCGGCCTCGAAAAACTGATCGAGGAATTCAAGAAGCGGCTGGAAGAGCAGGAGAAGCGTCACCAGGGCGGTAACAAATGGATTGGCACAGGCGGTACGTCGCCCTTCGGCCAGGAGGGTTACCATCCGGAGGGCATCCGCGTCGGGCCCAACGGCAAAAATAAAAAAGCAGTCAAGGTCTGGGAAAAACGCGATTTCAAGAACCTTGACGACAGTGTGGAACTGGGCACCCGCAACATCAAGATCGCCATGCGCCGGTTGCGCAAGTTTGCCCGTACTGGCGCCGCCGACGAACTGGACCTGGACGACACCATCAGCTCCACCGCGCGTAACGCCGGTCTGCTGGATATCAAGATGGTGCCGGAGCGGCACAACGCGGTGAAGGTGCTGTTGTTCTTTGACGTGGGTGGTTCCATGGATCCCCATGTCAAGATCTGCGAGGAACTCTTTTCAGCGGCCCGTACCGAGTTCAAGCACATGGAGTATTTCTACTTCCACAATTTCATCTACGAAAGCGTGTGGAAGAACAATATTCGCCGCCACAACGAGCGGACGCCGCTTTTGGACGTGCTGCACAAATACAGCCACGACTACAAGGTGATTTTTGTTGGCGATGCCTCCATGTCGCCCTACGAGATCCTTCAGCCCGGCGGCAGTGTCGAGCACTGGAACGAGGAGTCCGGCGAGGTCTGGATGCGCCGCCTGCAGGACGTCTATGACAAGGTTATCTGGATCAACCCGGTGCCGGAGGAAGAGTGGCAGTACACCCAGAGTGTCGCCATCACCCACAAACTTCTGGAAGGCAGGATGTATCCCCTCACGCTCAAGGGCCTGGAAGAGGGGATGGGCTACCTTTCCAAGTAGGCTGGCTAGCCAATACTGTCCGCATAGGCAATGAGGCTGGCAGTCACCGCGACATTCAGCGACTCCACACCGTTGTTCATCGGAATTGATAGCGCGGTATCCGCCAGCGCGGAAACCGCGCTGGAGACTCCGTCTGTTTCATTGCCCAGCACGAACGCGGCGTGGCCTGAGGGGTGGTAGTCAAACAGTGTCCTGCTGGCCTGGGCTTCAAGGCTGCAGATTTCAAAACCCCGGCCGGATAGTGCTTCCAGCGCCCCCACCTGGCTGTCGCAGAGCACCAGGGGCGCCCGGTAAAGCGTGCCGGCGCTGGCCTTGATGACCAGTGGCCCCAGTGCCGCGTTGCCCCGGCGAGACCACAGGACGGCATCGATGTTGCCGGCGCTGGCAGATCTCAGAATCATGCCCAGGTTCTGCGGATTGCTGATACCGTCCAGCGCCAGGACCCGTTGGCGGGGCAGTGCTGACAGCTGGTCGAGATAGGTCTGCAGCGAGCGAAATGCCGGGCACAGGATGTCAAGGGCCACGCCCTGGTCCTGTTTGCCGTTTTTTGAAATTCGCGACAGCGCTTCCCGGCTGTGTTCACGGATGGGGATTTCACGCTCTGCGGCTGCCGCGGTCAACTCGGCGATAATGCCGCCGGACCGGTTGCTGCTGGCCAGGTGCAGGGTATGGCACTGCAGGTGGGTGTCGCGCAGGGCCTCCAGCACCGGCTTGCGTCCATAGACCGTGAGTACACGGTCGTAAAACGCTTTCTTTGCTTTGTAGCTGCCGCTGTCCTGCTGGTTCACGGCTGCGATTCCCGTTCGCGTTGCAATTGTTGCCTATACTGCCCTGGAGATGTCCCCGTCCACTTCTTGAAGGACCGGTAGAACGCTGAGTTATCCTGGAAGCCCATCACCGCGGCAATGGCGTCAATGGACAACTCATCGCGCTGTATATAGTGCACTGCCATTTCCCGGCGCAGGTTGTCCTTCAATTGCTGGAAACTGGTTCCTTCCGCGGTGAGTCTGCGATGCAGGGTGCGGGGTGACATATTCAGCTGCGCGGCCACATCACTGGCGGTTGGCAGGTTTTCAGGCCCGGATGAAAGCAGCAGTTGTTCGATCCTGCGCGACAGGGGCCCGGTTTCACCGGGCGAATCACGCCTGACCAGGGGGTAGGGTGCCAGACGTAAAAATTCGCGCAGGCTGTCTTCATTCTGGGCCAGTGGATACTGTAATAGCTGCCGGCTGACCACCAGCCCTGAATGCTCCCTGGCGAAGAGGACCGGGCAACCGAACAGGCTCTCATAGTGCTCGGCACTCTCCGGGGCCGCCGCCTGCAGATGTACCTCCAGTAGCGGAAGTTCACGGTCAATCAGCCAGCTGTAAAAGCGGTACATCATTAGCACTATATTGGCGTGCCCCACTTTTACCCGGTCATCAGCAAGCTCGGTGGAGCGCTGGAAAAGGCACAATACCCGCTCATTCCCCAGGTCAACCAGGGGCTTGGGGGGGCTGGAACTCGGCGCGTCGCGGTACTGATCGCAGTAGCCGTGGAACTCCCAGGCCCGAACCAGCGCCTGCTCCAGTGTTTGGCAGTGAATTACAAACAGGCACATCATCCGAAAGGTGCCGGGTGGGGCGTGATACTCCTGGCCCAGACCAAACGCTTCGTCCTGTAGCACTTCCATTAACAGACCGTAGAGTTTGCTGTAGCTGCTGGCGGCGATCTCGGTCGTGTCCGGGTTCGCGGCCTGTAGCGGGTTAAAGTCGAGACCTGCATGTTGCAGCGCCCGTTCCAACGGGTAGCCATGGTCGATCAATACCCGCAACAGCGTGTTGAGGGACTTGAGGGGCATGGTGTTGTTCACGGCGCAGGTGTTCCCCGGCTATCAGGGTTCGGCAGAGAGGCTCTCCCGGCCTTCCGCCAGGGCGGTCACCCGATCAGCCGACTGCTTCATACGGCCGGCGATTTCCTCGATGCGGGCGCCGCTGACCGGGCCTCCCACTGAGCCGGCGACAAAGCACATTACCGGCAATTTGTTATCCACGAACACCGGCACGGAGATGGTGCTCACGTCGTAACGGGCCTTGGGATCGATACGGTCCAGATGGAAATACTCGTCGCACAGGTCGTGCTGGTAGCGATTGGCCGCGTCTTCCAGTTCGGTCAGGCTCCAGGAAGAATGGATGCGTGCCAGTTCCCGGGTCAGTTCGGCCTCGGCCCGGGTTTTCAGGGTTACCTCATAGCCGCGCGCCCGAATGGAAATGAGCGCCACGCGCAACTTCTGGTCCAGCTTCTCGTTGTACTCACCGCGGGATTCATGAGCGCGGGTCAACCAGGCTTCGAGATGCTTGGCGGGCGAAAAGGCGGTAAAACACGCGGCCACGGGCGCGGTGTTAGGCAGTCGCAACCCGAGCTGGAAGGAGTCAATCAGCGGTTGCGCCTTGCCATACAGGGCGAGCAGGACCATATGTTGTTTCGAGCGCCCGGTGACTGCAAAGCCCACATCCAGGTCCTGTTGCAGGCTCTCCAACTCCGGCCGCGCGTACTCCAGCACCGGGAACTGGGCGAAGGCGGCGTTGCCGGCGGCGATGATGGAGGGCCCCAGTCGGTAGGCCTTGGTCTTCGGGTGTTGCACCAGAAAGCCGTAATTGGCCATGGTGGTCAGAATAGCGTGGCAGGTCGCCTTGTTCAGGTTGAGTCTGCGGGTCATTTCAGTCAGGCCGAAGGCCTGGTGGGGGTTGGCCATCAACAGATCGAGAATCGCCAGCGCGCGAGCTGTGGGTTGCGAAAATAAGGCCAAAGGAAAACTCCCGTCAGTGGCGCCAGGTTCCCCGACGCCTGCAATTTTAGTATAAGATGTTGTACTTGCGTCGCAATGGTAACGCCGCCGGCCTGCCTACAGCAAGCCCCGGCAGGATGGGCGGCAAGTATATAGTGACAGCGCCGTCAGGCACAGCCCTGGAGAAAACCCTGCCAATGTTAACCCTGTACGGAACGTCCGCCTGCCATCTGTGTGAACTCGCAGCCGCGCTGTTGATGGCTGCCGGTGTCGCTTATGAGGAGGTGGACATCAGCGAGTCCGATGAATTGTTCGAGCGCTACGGCGTGAAGATACCGGTACTGCGCAGGGAAGACGGGCAGGAACTGAACTGGCCTTTTGATGAGGAAGCGCTGGTACGCTTCCTCAGGTGAGGCTATTTGTCCTTGCCGACGCGTACCGCGAGGACGTCACAACTCGCTCCGTGCAGTACGCCATTGGCAGTCGATCCCATCAGTAATGCCAGGCCGTAACGGCCATGGCTGCCGACCACAATCAGGTCAGCGTCGATTTCCTCGGCCAAGGCATGAATTTCTACCTCCGGCCGGCCCAGAACGATATGCTGGTGATCGTGGTCTATAGTGTTTTGTTCCGAGAAGCGCTGCAACTGTTCCGTTGCCTGGGTCTGGATTTCGTCCTGCAGACCCGAAAAATCCATGGGGATGTCGACCCCATAAGCAAAACTCAGGGGCTCGATGACATGGATAATGTGCAGTTCGCATCCGCCATTTGCCACAATAGCTTTGGCGCGCGCGGCTACCTCGCCAGAATCCTCGCTGAGGTCAATGGCTACGAGGACTCTTTTATAATTCGACATATTGCTCTCCATCTTTTCCCTGTCTGGGACTTTAATGTATAGCATAGAGGGTGGCGTGGGCAATGAAGTCACGCACCATCGTTGACCTGAATCAGGGAGACCGTTTGAAATTTCTACTCATTTTGTTCGTGGTGGCGCTGGCGCTGGCGCCCTTGACGCATTTTTTACCAAGTAAACGACAGCGATTGGTGGCTCGTATGCGGGAATATGCGGCCGTGCATGGTCTGTTCGTCGAGTTCAGGGACCTGCCATCCCGACCCGCGGTCTCCGGCAGGGAAGAACGCAGCCAGCAGATTATCTACTACGGAAAACGGCTGCCACCTTCCCGCCGTGAGCCGCGTCAGCGCGTTACCTGGTTGCGCGATGACGACGGCTGGCGATCCCTGGATAAGCGAGTGGAGCCACCACCTGCGGCAGACCTGTTACCCGCGTCGATACTGGCTATTAGCGTTGACGAGGGCTCCTGTGGCGCCTACTGGAAAGAGGCCGGTGAGGAACGCGATGTGGAGCAGATTGTGACCGCTCTGGAGGCATGGCAGCAGGCCTTGCAGGGCACCTCCTGACCAGCCCAGGGAGTGGTTCCGCCGGACCTCCAATACACGATTTTCCTTGACCGTGGCCCCACGGCGACTTATATATGCCCCTTTTTGGCGCCGTGCCCCCCGTCCATTTCTGGCGCCCGACTTCGTTTATACAGTAGGAATCAATGGGTAAATCACTAGTAATTGTCGAGTCACCGGCCAAAGCCAAGACGATCAACAAGTATCTTGGGAAAGACTATGTGGTGAAATCCAGCGTGGGTCATATTCGGGATTTACCGACCGCCGGCAGTGGAACTGCCAAGGTAGATCCCAAGGAGCGGGCCGCCCAGGCGGCTATCACTCGCAAGATGGCTCCTGAAGAAAAAGAGGCGCACAAGAAAAAGAAGGCCCGGGAGCAATTGATTCGCCGCATGGGAATAGACCCGGAAAACGGCTGGGCGGCCAACTACCAGGTGCTGCCCGGCAAGGAAAAGGTGGTCAATGAGCTGAAAAAACTCGCTGCCGACGCCGACGCCATCTATCTCGCCACCGACCTTGACCGTGAGGGGGAGGCCATTGCCTGGCATCTGCGGGAAGCCATTGGCGGGGACGATGAGCGCTACCAGCGGGTGGTTTTCAACGAAATCACCAAGAAGGCGATTACCGAGGCCTTCGACGAACCGGCCCACCTGGACCAGAACCGGGTCAACGCCCAGCAGGCACGCCGTTTTCTCGACCGGGTGGTGGGTTATATGGTGTCGCCATTGTTGTGGGCCAAAGTGGCGCGTGGCCTCTCCGCCGGGCGGGTGCAGTCCGTTGCTGTACGCCTGATTGTTGAGCGGGAGCGGGAGATTCATGCCTTCATACCCGAGGAGTACTGGGAGGTCCACGCTGACCTGGCAACCCGCGACGATGAGGGTGTGCGCTTTCAGGTGCGCAAGCACCATGGCGAAAATTTCCGTCCCGGCGACGAAGAGACGACGAAAAAAGCCACGGCAGAACTGGAGTCACTGCCCTATGTGGTCAGCGGTCGCGAGGACAAACCGACACGGTCAAAACCGCCGGCGCCCTTTATTACCTCCACTTTGCAGCAGTCCGCCAGTACCCGTCTTGGCTTCAGTGTAAAGAAAACCATGATGCTGGCCCAGCGCCTGTACGAGGCCGGTTACATCACCTACATGCGTACCGACTCCACCAACCTGAGTGCCGAGGCGGTAGCTGCCTGTCGCGACTATATCGCTGCAAACTTCCCCAAAAGCTACCTGCCGGAAACGGCCAATACCTATTCGTCCAAGGAGGGCGCCCAGGAGGCCCATGAGGCTATCAGGCCATCTGATGTCAATGTGCCACAGACCGCGCTCAAGGGCATGGAACGGGACGCGGAGCGACTGTACGAACTGATCTGGCGCCAGTTTGTCGCCTGCCAGATGCCGGCGGCGGAATACACCTCCACCACTATCACCGTGGCGGCCGGAGACTACGAACTCAATGCCAAGGGCCGCATTATTCGCTTCGACGGTTACACCAGAGTACAACCACCCGCCGGTCGCAAGGGTGAGGACAGCGTTCTGCCTGACGTCAGGCAGGGTGATGAACTGAGCCTGAAAAAACTCGATCCCGCTCAGCACTTCACCAAGCCCGCTCCCCGTTACGGTGAGGCCAGCCTGGTGCGGGAACTGGAAAAACGTGGCATTGGCCGTCCTTCAACCTACGCCT
This sequence comes from Seongchinamella unica, assembly GCF_004354085.1. Classification (GTDB taxonomy): domain Bacteria; phylum Pseudomonadota; class Gammaproteobacteria; order Pseudomonadales; family Halieaceae; genus Halioglobus; species Halioglobus unicus. The sequence continues at coordinate 549,528 of NZ_SMSE01000002.1, forward strand.
CGATCATTTCAACTATCCAGGACCGGGGTTACGTGCGGCTGGAAAACAAGCGCTTTTACGCCGAGAAGATGGGTGACATCGTCACCCAGCGACTGCAGAAAAGCTTTCCGGAACTGCTGGATTATGGCTTTACCGCCGGCATGGAAGAGCGACTGGACGACGTGGCCGAGGGTGAGCGCGACTGGCGCGACCTGCTGGATGCATTTTACAGCGAATTTCGCGGTCTGCTGGAAAAAGCCGAGGAACCTGAGCCGGTTGGGATGGAGCCCAATACGCCAACCATGACCGATATCGAGTGCGCTAAATGCGGTCGGCCCATGCAGATCAGAACCGCCAGCACCGGCGTGTTCCTGGGCTGCTCCGGTTACGCCTTGCCGCCCAAGGAGCGCTGCAAGCATACGATCAATCTCACACCGGGCGATGAGGCGATCCGCGAGGATGCTGACGACGAGGCGGAGTCGCGCCAGCTGCTGGAGCGGCACCGCTGTAAAAAGTGCAACGCGGCAATGGACAGCTACCTGATCGACGAGTCCCGCAAGCTGCATGTTTGTGGCAATAATCCTGATTGCGATGGCTTCGAGGTGGAGCACGGCAAGTTCAAGATCAAGGGTTACGACGGCCCCACCCTGGAGTGCGACAAGTGCGGTGCCGAGATGCAACTGAAGAACGGTCGCTTCGGCAAGTACTTCGGCTGCACTTCGGAAACCTGCAAAAATACCCGCAAACTGCTGCGAAACGGTGAAGCCGCACCACCGAAGATGGACCCGGTGCCCATGCCGGAACTGGTTTGCCAGAAGGTGGATGATCATTATGTGCTGCGCGATGGCGCCGCCGGAATGTTCCTGGCCGCCAGCCAGTTCCCGCGCAACCGTGAAACCCGGGCTCCCTATGTCGATGAGCTGCTGCCGCACAAGGACGAAATAGATCCCAAGTACAAATTTATTTTTTCCGCCCCCACCGAGGACGATGACGGCAACCGTGCGCAGGTGCGTTACAGCCGCAAGACCAAGGAGCAATATGTGATGACCGAGGTCGATGGCAAAGCCACGGGCTGGAAGGCATTTTATCGCAAGGGCAAGTGGGAAGAGGAGCAGAGCAAGGGCAGGGCGCGCAAGTAATATGAGCTCTGCCCGCGGACAGGCCAATCACGCCCTGTACCTGGCGAAGATACTACTCGCCGCCTGGCGCCGGGAGTTGGCCGCTGAATCCATCTCCGCAGTTACCCTGGCCCAGGCCTATCTCCCGGGCGTACGCGGTCACCTGGGCCATGCCTATGGCTGGTTCCTGCTGGAAATCATCCGTCCGGGCGCTTTGCCGGAACAACCGCCAGCTTCCCTCGCGGAATTGCCTGAGATTGCCGAGGGCAAAGCCGTACCCGGTGAGATTGTTGAATTCCAGCGCCTGGAAGCCGAGGGCTGGATCGGTGATATGCTCGCCGGGGAATCGGTGGCCGGGCCGACAGCCTCAGCGGGCAATCTGGCAACGACTGCACCAGCCGCCGGTCCCGAGCAGGCTGAGCAGTGGGTGCTGCAACTGCAATCCCTGTTTGATCGTATGGGCGATTCACTGGACGAGTACTAACGCCGTTCCTGCATCGGCTTACCCGGCAAAAACACGCACTGTAGCCAATAAAAAAGGCGAACCCGGGTTCGCCTTTTCAGAGCCGATCACGTCCGGCGTGCCCTACATGTTCGGGTAATTGGGTCCGCCGAAGCCCTCCGGCGTTATCCAGACAATATTCTGCGAGGGATCCTTGATGTCGCAGGTCTTGCAGTGCACACAGTTCTGAGCGTTGATCTGGAAGCGCTTGCCGTTCTCGTCCTCAACGATCTCGTATACGCCCGCAGGACAGTAACGCTGGGCCGGCTCGTCCCACCTGGGCAGGTTCACCGACAGGGGGATGTCCGCATCTTTCAGGGTCAGGTGGCAGGGCTGGTCTTCCTCGTGGTTGGTGTTGGAGAGGAACACCGATGACAGGCGGTCGAAGCTGATCTTGTTGTCCGGCTTGGGATACTCGATCTGCTTGCTGTCGGCAGCGGGTTTCATGGCCGCGTAGTCCTGCTTGTCATCTTTGAGGGTGAAAGGCAGTTTGCCACCGAAGACGTTCTGGTCCAGCCAGACCAGTGCCGAGCCGATCAGAATGCCGAACTTGTGCATGAAGCCGGAGAAGTTGCGGGTGGTGTACAGCTCCTCGTAGGCCCAGGAGTCCTCGAACCTGCTGGCAAATGAATCCAGGTCTGCCTGGCGTTCGTCGCCCTGGGAAAGGGCTTCCACTACTGCTTCTGCGGCCACCATGCCGCTCTTCATGGCGGTATGGTTGCCCTTGATTTTTACCGAGTTCAGGGTGCCGGCATCGCAGCCGATGATCAGACCGCCAGGGAAGTGCATCCTGGGCAGTGAGTTATAGCCCCCCTTGGTGATTGCCCGGGCACCGTAGGTAATACGGGTACCGCCCTCCAGCAACGTGCTCACGGTGGGGTGGTGCTTCCAGCGCTGGAACTCTTCGAAAGGGCTCAGGTGCGGATTGGAGTAATTGAGGTCGGTGATCAGCCCGAGGTAGACCTGGTTGTTCTCCGCGTGGTAGAGGAAACCGCCACCGGTGGCGCCGTGCTCGGACAGTGGCCACCCCAGTCCGTGTTCGACAGTGCCCTCGTTGTGCCTGGCCGGATCGATCTCCCAGATTTCCTTTATGCCAATGCCGTAGTGCTGGGGGGCTTTACCCGCATCCAGGCCGAACTTTTCGATCAGCTGCTTGCCCAGGTGGCCGCGGCAACCTTCCGCAAACAGGGTGTACTTGGCATGCAGTTCCATGCCGGGCATGTAGGAGTCCTTGTGGCTGCCATCCTCGGCGACACCCATGTCGCCGGTGGCAATACCCTTGACGCTGCCATCCTCGTTAAACAATACCTCGGCGGCGGCGAAGCCCGGGTAGACCTCTACTCCGAGCCCTTCGGCCTGTTCTGCCAGCCAGCGGCAGACATTACCCATGGAGACAATGTAATTACCCTCATTGTGAGTGGGCTTGGGGATCATGAAGTTGGGCAGGGTGATCGCGCCGGTGGCGCTGGTGTAGAAGTAGAATTTGTCGCCCTTGACCGCGGTGTTTACCGGTGCGCCCAGTTCCTTCCAGTTGGGGAACAATTCGTCGAGGGCTCGGGGCTCCAGAACGGCGCCGGAGAGGATGTGGGCGCCGACCTCCGAGCCTTTTTCAACCACGCATACCGTGATTTCCTGTTCTTTCTCCTGGGCAAGTTGCATGATGCGACAGGCGGCCGACAGACCGGCGGGGCCGGCACCGACAATCACAACATCAAATTCCATCGATTCACGTTCCACTGCGGTGTCCTCTCTTGTTTAGGGCTGTGGCCGGGCGTGGGCCTGACCGCTCCTTTGGCTTGTGTTACGGGCTTACAGTGGCTGTCGCCCGTACTCCAAAGGGGCGCAAGTATATAATTTTAATGGATAAAAGGCCATCATAGCGATGAATGGTGGATATCCTTGATCTGTCTCATTTGGACAACTTTCCTGTCGCCCAGGGCTATTGACCCCGGGGGTCATTATGGGCAAGATACCCCGCCGAGCAAACATGTACCGGGCGTTTTTTGATCAGTCCGGCACCGCAAACCCACCCTTAATGATCTAATGGAGAATCCATGAAGGTTCTTGTTGCCGTTAAGCGCGTCGTTGACTACAACGTCAAGGTTCGCGCCAAAGCCGATGGTAGTGATGTTGACCTGAATAATGTCAAGATGGCTATCAACCCCTTCTGTGAAATTGCTGTCGAGGAGGCCGTACGCCTCAAGGAAGCAGGCACTGCGACTGAAGTTGTTGCTGTTTCCATCGGCGACAAGGCCTGTCAGGAGCAAATCCGTACCGCGCTGGCGCTGGGCGCCGATCGCGGCATCCAGGTCGAGACCGAGGGCGCGGTAGAGCCCCTGGTCGTCGCCAAGCTGCTCAAGGGCGTTATCGAGAAGGAAGAGCCCCAACTGGTCATTCTCGGTAAGCAGTCCATCGATGGCGATAACAACCAGACCGGTCAAATGCTGGGCGCACTCACCGGTATGCCCCAGGGTACCTTCGCTTCTGAAGTCGTGATTGACGGAGACAAGGTGAATGTGACCCGCGAGGTCGACGGCGGCCTGCAAACAGTTGCACTCACTCTGCCTGCCATTGTGACCACCGACCTGCGTCTCAACGAGCCCCGTTACGCTTCCCTGCCCAACATCATGAAGGCCAAGAAAAAGCCGCTGGACGTCTTTACCCCCGGTGATCTTGGCGTTGAGGTCACCTCTCACCTGACTCAGGTCAGCGTCGAGCCGCCCGCCGAACGTCAGGCCGGCATCAAGGTTGAAGATGTGGATCAGCTGATCGACAAACTGAAAAACGAGGCGAAAGTAATCTCATGAGCACTCTGGTAATCGCAGAACACGACAATGGTTCCCTGAAGGGCGCCACCCTGAACGCAGTCACCGCTGCCCAGGCTATGGGTGCGGATATCGATATCCTGGTCGCAGGCGCCGGTTGTGATGGTGCAGCCCAGGCCGCCGCCGCTGTCGCCGGTGTCAACAAGGTGCTGGTTGCCGACAATGCAGTTTACGAACACCAGCTGGCAGAGAACGTCAGCCTGCTGGTCGCTGAACTGGGCGCGGGCTATGACAACATCATCGCTCCGGCAACAGCCAACGCAAAGAACACCATGCCCCGCGTTGCGGCCCTGCTGGACGTTGCCCAGATTTCGGAAATTACTTCCGTGGAATCTGCCGACACTTTCAAACGCCCCATCTACGCCGGCAACGTTATTGCCACCGTCAAGAGCGCGGATGCCAAGAAGGTGATCACCGTCCGGACCACTGCATTCGATGCTGCGGCAGCCGAGGGCGGTTCCGCTGCGGTAGAAGCCGTTGATGCGGTCCACGACGCTGGCATTTCCTCCTTCGTCGGTGAGGAAGTGGCTGTATCCGACCGCCCTGAACTCACCTCCGCTGCGGTAGTTATCTCTGGTGGTCGGGGTATGCAGAACGGCGAAAACTTCAAGTTGCTGGAGGGCATTGCCGACAAGCTGGGCGCTGCCATCGGTGCCTCCCGCGCCGCGGTAGACGCCGGTTTCGTGCCTAACGACATGCAGGTAGGCCAGACCGGTAAGATCGTTGCACCTGACCTGTACATCGCCGTCGGTATTTCCGGTGCGATCCAGCACCTGGCGGGCATGAAGGACTCCAAGGTCATTGTTGCTATCAACAAGGACGAGGACGCCCCGATCTTCCAGGTGGCGGACTACGGCCTGGTGGCCGACCTGTTTGACGCCTTGCCCGAGTTTGAAGGCAAACTGTAGGCGTTCAGTGCCGAAGTGAAAAAAACCGGCCCTGGTGGCCGGTTTTTTTATGCCCGGCACCCCGGATCCGGGCTAATCGCGTCGCAGGCGGTCCGAGATCGCAATCGGGGTAGGGTAGTTGAGTACCACAATGTAGGAGGAGGCCAGCAGGGTGATAATCGTGGTGGCCTGTATCAGCAGCGAAGCTTCTTCGGAGATCAGGGCCGCGCCAATGGCTACATAGGCGATCAGCAGGGAAAATTCCGACGCCTGCCCCAGCCGGAAGCCCAGGTCCCAGGCCAGGCTGCGCTTTTCGCTAACCCCTTTGAGGAGCCAGCGATAGGTGGTGGGTTTCACGACCAGCACCAGGGTCGCCAGCACCAGTGCGGGCAGCCACACCTGTTGCAGCATCGACAGGTCGAAGCGGGCGCCCACGGCGAAGAAAAACAGGATAAGGAAAAAATCACGCAGTGGTTTCAGGTTGACGGCAATGTACTGCGAAATAGGGCTGGTGGCGATGGTGATCCCCGCAATAAAGGCGCCAATCTCCTCGGACAGGCCCACTGCCTTGGCGGCTTCAGCCATGCCCAGGCACCAGCCCAGGGCGAGCAGAAAAATATACTCGTGGAAGCGGTCGAAACGGGCGATCAGTGGCAGTAATACATAGCGCACGACGAACAGGGCAACGGCGACCAGTAACGGCAGGCCAAGCATCGACAGGGCTAAATCCATGCCCATACTGCCATCGCCACTGGAGGCGCTGAACAGGATCATCAACACGATAATCGCCAGCAAGTCCTGTAGTAACAACATGCCGATCATCAGTTCACCGATGTGGCGGTGATGGAGCACGGTGGTCGGTAATAACTTGATGCCGATGATGGTGGAAGAAAACATCATTGCCGCACCCACGATCAGGGCGTCGATGGTGCTGAAGCCGAACAGCTTTACCACCGAGAAGCCCATGGCCAGGAATATGGCAGAACTGGCGACTGCCACGACGGTGGACTTGCGCAGCGTGGACCACAGCGCCTGGGGTTGCATATCCAGGCCCAGCAGGAACAGCAGGAAAATAATTCCGATATGACCGATGTCCGCCAGCAACTTGGTGTCGGTGACCAGTGAGAGCCCGTAGGGTCCGATAAAGGCGCCAAGGGCGATGTAGGCAATAATCAGCGGTTGGCGGGTCGCCAGGGCCAGCGACGCGAACACGGCCGCACCGGTGAAGATGAGGAAAAAGGAGAATGTGATGGATACATCCATTCAGGCTTGGCTCCCGTTGCCTATGCTGCATTTTATGGCGCGATGTACAGCGGTCACTGGATTCCCGCTTTCGCGGGAATGACGATAAACAGCCGTCACTGGATTCCCGCTTTCGCGGGAATGACGATAACAGCCGCCACTGGATTCCCGCTTTCGCGGGAATGACGATGTACAGCCGCCACTGGATTCCCGCCTCCGCGGGAATAGCGATCATGGGCAGAGTGTAAACAACCCGTGGATGGATAGGAAATCTGTGCTGACGCCGCGAGCGAAGGCGGAAGAGGATGTCACCCCGGCGGCCGGGGTGAATGGTGCAGCAGCAGAGGCCGGCCCGGGGTGAGCTTGACTTCGCCTTGCCCTAGGCCCGGCGCCGGAACAAGGGCTGGGGCTGATCCGCAGAGGCCTGGTAGAACTCGCTGAAGTCCCCCAGACTCTCGAGGGCGTCTTCCAGTTCCGATTCGTCCTCGAACTGGAAGGCGTCGAACCCGCAGCGGGAGAGATAGGTCAGCTGGTCGCGAATGAAATGCCCAACTGCACGCAACTCCCCCTGGTAGCCCCGTTCCCGTAACTCCCTGGCGTAGGAAAAACCCCGGCCATCCATAAACGTCGGGAAGTTGACCAGCACCAGGGGAATGTCATCGATATGCTCGAGCAGAGGTGCAAGGGTCTCGCCAGGCTCCAGTACCACGGCGCGACGGGCGCGGTCTTCGCTCTGTAGCCATTGCTCAAGATCCAGGACCTCCGGACCGTGCTCTTCAACGATGGCTCCGTTTTTAATGATCCTGGGCATATACGCGCTCCTTGAAGGGGTCGATGCCGACGCGGCGGTAGGTATCGAGAAATGTTTCCCCGGCCTGGCGCAATTCGACATAGGTGGTCAGTAGTTTATCCATGACCTGTGGCATGTCCTCCTGCCTGAAGGATGGGCCGAGGATTTTACCGATGGAGGTATCCTTGCCCTGGTTACCTCCCAGGCTGACCTGGTAGAACTCCTGGCCCTTTTTGTCCACGCCGAGAATACCGATGTGGCCGATGTGGTGGTGGCCACAGGCGTTCATGCAACCGCTGATGTTCAGCTCGAGTGGACCCAGGTCATACACGTAATCCATGTCGTCAAAGCGGGCCTGGATGGCCTCAGCCACCGGAATCGACTTGGCATTTGCCAGTGAGCAGTAATCGCCTCCCGGGCAGCAGATCACGTCGGTCAGATAGCCGATGTTGGCGGTGGCCAGCCCGGCCTTCTGCAGGCTTTGCCACAACTCGTACAGGGCTGCCTGCTCCACATCAGCCAGCACCAGGTTCTGCTGGTGGGTGGTGCGAATCTCGCCGAAGGAATAGCGGTCAGCCAGGTCTGCGACCAGTTCCAGTTGTTTGTCGGTTACATCTCCCGGGGCGTAGCCGGTGGCCTTGAGGGAGATAGTGACGATACGGTAGCCCGCGACCCGGTGCTCACGCGTATTGCGCTTTACCCAGTTGGCAAAAATGGGGTCGTTCTGACACTGCGCCTGCAGGGTATTTTGCGCCGCACTGGCATCCAGTGACGCGTAATCCGGTGCGGTAAAGAAGGAACGGGCGCGTTCGATTTCTTCGCCTGTGAGGGTGCTGGGGCCGTTCTTGATTGGCGCCCATTCGTGTTCGACCGCTTCCCGAAAGGCCTCTATGCCCATGGCCTTCACCAGGATCTTGATCCGCGCCTTGTACTTGTTGTCGCGGCGACCGTGTTGGTTGTAGACCCGCAGAATGGCTTCCAGGTAGGTGAGCAGATGCTCCGCCGGCAGGAAATCGCAGATTTCAACACCGATGACCGGCGTCCGGCCCAGGCCACCGCCGACAACGACGCGGAAGCCGGTCTCGCCAGCGGCGTTATGGACCACCTCTACGCCGATATCATGGGAGTGAATGGCGGCCCGGTCCTGCCTGCTGCCACACACCGCGATCTTGAATTTGCGCGGCAGGAAGGCGAATTCCGGATGCAGGGTAGACCACTGGCGGATAATCTCGCACCAGGGGCGGGGATCTTCCAGTTCATCGGTGGCGACTCCGGCGAACTGGTCGGTAGTGGTATTGCGAATACAGTTACCGGAGGTCTGGATCGCGTGCATCTGCACGGAAGCCAGCTCGGCCAGTATATCGGGCACCTCGCCCAGTTGCGGCCAGTTGAACTGGATGTTCTGGCGTGTGCTGATATGCACATAACCCTTGTCGAAATCCCGTGACAACTGGGCAATCTTGCGGAGCTGGCGTGTATTCATGAGGCCATAGGGCACGGCAACTCGCAGCATGGGGGCGAGACGTTGCACGTAAAGCCCGTTTTGCAGGCGTAGGGGCAGGAATTGTTCTTCGCTGAGTTCGCCGTCCAGAAAGCGCTGGGTCTGGTCCCGGTATTGGGCCACCCGCTCATCAACTATTTTCTGGTCGTACTCGTCGTAAACGTACATCTGGGGATCCTGTTGTTCTTGGGCCGTGCTGTAGCCGGCATCGGGAGGCGGTACATTAGCAGAAACGCGCGGGCTTAAATAGTCATAATATTCATATGGTTAGAACGAATGGTTAGGATGCTTTATGGGCTTGGGATTCCAGGCTGAGCTGCTATAATGGCGCCGCCCAAGACCGCCAGAGGAGCGACAAAATGAGCGAAGAAACCAACAACAAGGACGCCGGCGACGGCACTGCTGACGCGATCGCCGCCACCGCGGTTATCTCACTGGTTGTTCTGACCTTGTACATCTGGCTGTCGGGAATGCCTTCCTGAAGCCATTGGGCGGGCCGCTGTCTAGTTGCCCGCCCCCTTGAGTACCAACTGCACAATCACCACCATTACCGCGATGAATCCCAGGGTGAAAATAATCCCGGCGGCGATGAACACCCCCGCCCGGCCCTGATTGAAGTCACGCTCGCGGTTTTTACTGCTCTGCACGCCCAGTCCCGCCGCGAAAACGCTCGAGATGACCTGCAGTGGGTTGAGGGACTGTTTCTTCTTGCCCTCGTTGTTGTCAGTCATCGCTGTTCCTGCTCCAGTCAGTAGTTGAGATTGGGGCGCAGCCAGCGCTCCATCACGGCCAGTGATTCTCCCTTACGATGGGCCAGGTCTTCAACCTGATCCTTGCCGATTTTGCCAATGGCAAAATAGGTGCTCTCGGGGTGGGAGTAGTAAAAACCGCTAACCGAGGACGCCGGGCTCATGGCGTAATTGTCGGACAGGGTGACGCCGGTGGCCGCGGTGGCGTCCAGCAGTTCAAACAGGGTCGCCTTTTCGGTGTGGTCGGGACAGGCAGGGTAGCCGGGTGCCGGGCGAATACCGCGGTACCGTTCGCGGATCAGCGCATCGTTGTCCAGTGATTCCTCAGGTGCATAGCCCCATAGCTGCGTGCGCACCAGTCGGTGCATTTGCTCGGCGAGTGATTCTGCCAGGCGGTCAGCCAGGGCCTTGAGCATAATGCTGTTGTAGTCGTCGTGGTCGGCCTCATATCGGGCCGCCCGTTCGCTTACACCATGACCGGTTGTGACGCAAAAGCCGCCGATATAATCGTCCACGCCACTGTCATCCGGAGCGACAAAATCCGCAAGGCTCAGATTGGGCTTGCCGCCGGCCTTGGCAGTCTGTTGTCGCAGATGGTGCAGGGTGGCGAGTGGTTCCGACCGGTCTTCGTCACGGTAGAGTTCGATGTCATCGTCACCCTTGCGCGCTGCCGGCCAGAATCCGACCACGGCCCGGGCGGTGAGCCATTTTTCCTCGACGATCTGCTTGAGCATCGCCTGGGCGTCGCGGAACAGTTCAGTGGCCTGGGCGCCAACTTTTTCATCCTCCAGTATCGCCGGGAACTTGCCGGCCAACTCCCAGGTAATGAAAAACGGCGTCCAGTCGATGGTCTCCACCAGCGTGTCCAGGGGAAAGTCATCAAAAACCCGGGTGCCAAGGAAGCTGGGGCGGGGCGGTTGATAGCCGGTCCAGTCCAACTGCAGACGGTTTGAGGCCGCCTGGGGATAGCTGAGGGGCTTTGCCTTTGGTTCGCGATTGGCTATACGCTCCCTGACCTGTGAATACTGCTGGCGGCGTTCGTCGACAAAAGCACCTTTGGTTTCGTTCATCAGCTGGGTCGCCACCGACACACTGCGGGAGGCGTCGGGCACATAGGCGACAATGTCATTGCTGTAACAGGGCTCGATTTTTACCGCGGTGTGGGCGTTGGAGGTGGTGGCGCCACCGATCAACAGCGGAATCTGGAAGCCTTCCCGCTGCATCTCCGAGGCCACGTGGACCATTTCGTCAAGGGAGGGAGTGATCAGCCCGGACAGGCCGATAACGTCCACCTGCTGTTCCCGGGCCACGCGCAGGATTTCGTCGCAGGCGACCATCACCCCGAGATCGATAACCTCGAAATTGTTGCACTGCAGTACAACGCCGACGATGTTCTTGCCGATATCGTGGACGTCGCCTTTTACCGTGGCCATCAGGATCTTGCCGTTGCTGCTGGAATCCTCGGTCTTTTCCTCTTCGATATAGGGTTGCAGATAGGCGACCGCCTGTTTCATGACCCGGGCGCTCTTGACCACCTGGGGCAGGAACATCTTGCCCTCGCCGAACAGGTCGCCGACCACATTCATGCCATCCATCAGCGGACCTTCGATAACCTGTATAGGTCGCTCAAAGAGGTGGCGGGCCTCTTCCGCATCTTCGATAATATAACTGTTAATGCCCTTGACCAGGGCGTGTTGGAGGCGCTTGCTCACCTCCAGTTCGCGCCAGCTCAAGTCTTCCTTGCGCGCTTCAGCGCCGCCGCTGCCGCGATATTGCTCGGCAATGTCCAGCAGGCGTTCCGTGGCGTCGTCCCGGCGGTTGAGGACCACATCCTCGACGGTTTCCCGCAACTCCTCTGGCAACTCGTCGTAAACGGCCAACTGGCCGGCATTGACGATGCCCATGTCCATTCCCGCCCTGATCGCGTGGTAGAGGAACACCGAGTGAATGGCCTCACGCACCGGATTGTTGCCACGGAAGGAGAACGAAACGTTGGATACACCGCCCGATACCAGGGCGCCGGGCAGTGATTCCTTGATGTAGCGGGTGGCCTCAATGAAGTCCACAGCGTAATTGTTGTGTTCCTCGATGCCGGTGGCAACGGCAAAAATGTTGGGGTCGAAAATGATGTCACAGGGGTTGAAGCCGACGACATCCACCAGCAGGTCGTAGGAACGTTTGCAGATGTCCTTGCGGCGCTGGAGATTGTCGGCCTGGCCGTCTTCGTCGAATGCCATGACCACAACGGCGGCACCGTAGCGCAGGCAGAGTCGGGCCTGTTCCATGAATTCGGCTTCGCCGGCCTTGAGGCTGATGGAGTTCACCACCGGCTTGCCGGGAATGCACTTGAGTCCCGCCTCGATGGCCGACCACTTGGAAGAGTCGACCATGATTGGCACCCGCGCAATATCGGGCTCGGAAGCGACCAGGTTGAGGAAGGTGACCATGGCGTTTTCCGCGTCGAGCATACCCTCGTCCATGTTCACGTCGATGATCTGGGCCCCGTCTTCCACCTGGTTGCGAGCCACGTCCAGCGCGGTCTCGTAGTCATCGTCGAGGATCAGGCGCTTGAACTTTGCCGAGCCGGTGACATTGCAGCGCTCGCCCACGTTGACAAACAGGCTGTCCGCAGTGATGTTGAATGCCTCCAGCCCGCTGAGTCGACAGGCCGGTTCCAGCGTTGGCAGTTGGCGTGGGGCCACGCCTTCCACGGCATCGGCAATAGCGCGGATGTGAGCAGGCGTGGTGCCGCAGCAGCCCCCGGCGAGATTGAGGAAACCGCGACGGGCAAATTCATGGAAGTCGTCGTGCATGATTTCCGGGGTTTCATCGAACTCGCCAAACGCATTGGGCAGCCCCGCGTTGAGGTGAGCACTGAAGTAGCACTCCGCCACATTGGAGAGTTCCTCCAGAAAGGGCCTGATTTCCCGGTAACGGCGCCCGCAATTGGAGCCGACAATCAACGGCCTGGCGTGGGCAATGGCGTTGTAGAATGCTTCCGGATTCTGCCCGGACAGCACCCGTCCGCTGACATCCGGAAAGGTGACCGAAATCATCAGCGGTAGCTCCACCCCGGATTGCTCAAATGCCTGCTTGACGGCGAAGATGGCGGCCTTGGCGTTGAGTGCATCGAATATGGTTTCAATCAACAACAGGTCCACCTGGCCTTCGATCAGCGCAAGGGCAGCCTCCAGGTAGGCTTCCCGAAGCTGGTCGAAAGAGACACTGCGGGCGCCCGGATCGTTGACGTCCGGGGAGATTGAGGCGGTCTTCGGGGTCGGGCCGAGGACCCCGGCGACAAACCTCGGCTTGTCCGGCGTCTTCGCGCTGATCTCATCCGCGGCCTTGCGTGCTACCCGGGCAGATGCCAGGTTCAGCTCGTAGGCGAGATGACCCAGCTGGTAGTCATCCTGGCCGATGGAGGTTGAATTGAAGCTGTTGGTCTCGATGAGGTCAGCCCCGGCATCGAGATAGGCCAGGTGGATTTTTTCGATGACCTCGGGTTTGGTCAGCGACAGCAGGTCGTTGTTGCCCTTGAGATCGACGTGATGCCCGGCAAAGCGCTCGCCGCGATAATCGGCTTCTTCGAGGCCTTCCTCCTGGATCATGGTGCCCATGGCCCCGTCAATGATCAGAATGCGTTGTAGGAGTGCCTGTTCCAGGGCTTTCGGTTGAGAACTGCTCATGGTTGTCGCTATGCTGTAAAAGACGCGCATCCTAACAGAGCGGCCAACCTATATCAAAATATTTTGATATAGGTATAAGGGTGGCCGGTCTTGAAAACTCGCGGTCACGCCCCCATTCTTTTAGAATACCTGACTAAATCACTCGGAAAGTACACGACATGGTCACTATTACCGAATCTGCCCAGGACTACCTGGCTGAGCTTCTCACCAAACAGGAAGATGCCCTGGGAGTGAGAGTGTTTATCAACCAACCGGGGACCCCCCGTGCCGAGACCTGCATTGCCTACTGCCGTGACGGCGATGTGCAGGAGGAGGACGAGGAGCACAAGTTCGAAAAATTTACCGCCTGGTTCGAGGGCCGGTCCCTGCCATTCCTGGAGGACGCCCTGGTGGACTACTCCAAGGACCGCATGGGTGGTCAGCTCACCATCAAGGCACCCAATGCAAAAATGCCGCGCGTGGACGAAAACAGCCCGCTGGAAGATCGTATCAACTATGTGCTCTACAACGAGGTCAACCCGGCACTGGCCGCCCATGGTGGCGAGGTCAGCCTGGTGGAGATCACCGAGGACAACTTCGCGGTGCTGCGCTTCGGCGGCGGCTGCCAGGGCTGCTCGGCGGTGGACCAGACGCTCAAGGGCGGGGTCGAGAAAACCCTCATGGAGCAGTTGCCGCAGCTCGCGGGCGTGCGCGATACGACTGACCACACGGATAAGTCGCAGGCTTATTATTGAGTCTGGTTTGGTTCTATTGAAAGGCGGGCTTTGGCTCGCTTTTTTTATTTCTGTTCCATTAAGCGGCCCGAAAACGGAACGAAGCTTGTGGCCGTGGAGCAAGGCATACCCCAGTGCCGGGCCGGTTAGCGGGAAAGAAGGGCGCGCCAAAGCCCGCCTTCACATAGGTCGTTGCGGGCCCTCAGCCGGTCTGGCGAGCCCTGAGCGCGTCCTTGACGGTATCACGAAGCTTGCGCAGGGAAGCCTCGGTGGTTTCCCAGTCGATGCAGCCGTCAGTGACCGAGACGCCGTATTTAAGGTCATCCAGGTTGTCAGGAATCGACTGGTTACCGGCGTTGAGGTTTGACTCGATCATCAGGCCGACAATCGAGTTGTTGCCCTCCAGCACCTGGTTGCCGACATTCTCGACCACCAGCGGTTGCAACTCCGGCTGCTTGTTGGAGTTGGCGTGGGAGCAATCGACCATGATGTTTTTTGCCAGTCCGGCCTTTTCCAGGGCTTCCTCACACAGGCGGATGTGCACCGAATCGTAGTTCGGGCCGGCGCTGCCGCCGCGCAGGACGATATGACCGTGGGCGTTGCCCTTGGTGGTGAACACGGAAACCTGCCCGTTACGATTGATGCCCAGGAAGCGATGGGGTTTGGACACCGAGTTGAGCGCATTGGTGGCCACAGTGAGGCCGCCGTCGGTGCCGTTTTTGAAACCGACTGCTGAGGAGAGGCCGCTGGCCATTTCCCGGTGGGTCTGGGACTCGGTGGTGCGGGCGCCAATGGCTGACCAGCTGATCAGGTCCTGCAGGTACTGGGGTGAAATCGGGTCCAGCGCCTCGGTGGAGGTAGGCAGGCCCAGTTCCAGGATGTCCAGCAGCAATTGGCGACCGATGTGCAGGCCTTCCTCTATTTTGAACGAATCGTCCAGGTGCGGGTCGTTGATCAGTCCTTTCCAGCCGACGGTGGTGCGGGGCTTTTCAAAGTAGACGCGCATGACGATGTAGAGGGTATCGTCCAGCTCATCCGCAAGCGCTTTCAGTTTGCGGGCGTATTCCATGGCCGCTTCGGGGTCGTGGATCGAGCAGGGCCCCACCACCACGAATAGTCGGTGGTCCTTGCGGTCGAGAATGTCCCAGATGACCTGGCGGCTGTCGGCAACGGTCCGGCTGACAGCGTCTGACATGGGCAGGGCTTCCCACAGTTGCTCCGGCGTCACCAGCACACCCTGGGAATCGACATTGATGTTATGTACTTCGTTGTGGCTCATGCTTGTTACCTGATACAGTAAATCCCGGCTTTGCCGCCCGGTACTTCGGTCAAAGGCGCGACATTCTATAGCAGAGCACGTCATTTGGGTAGGCGCCACCAGGGCGCGGCAGGAGGCTTTGGTGCCCATACACAATCCCCCCTATTTTGATCTCGGTCGACTGCAGCCGTTGCTCGACGCGGGTGTGTTGCTGCTGACACCGAACTTGCGGCTGTCACGCCGGATCAAGGCCGAATGGGACCGGCAGCAAATGGCGGCGGGAAAACTGGCCTGGTGTCCCGCCGCGGTCAAAGCGCTGGATCAGTGGCTGGCAGAGTGCTGGCAACAGGGGGTAAACGACGGGCGGCTGAAGGGGGGGCGGGTGTTGAACGCCCAGCAGGAGGTCGAACTGTGGCGACAGGTGATCGAGGCAGACCGCTCGCAATACGGCGATTACAGCCTGCTGCAAGTTGGATCAGCGGCAGAACTGGCCCGCCAGGCCCGAGAAAACCTGCTGCGTGCGGGGCTGGATATGGCCGCTCCGGCGGTTGCCTGCGAGTTCCCGCTGGATCCGGACTGCAGTACGTTCCAGCGTTGGCTGCAGGCGTTCGAAAACAAACTGGGACAATTGAATGCACTCACGGCGGTCGATCGCCTGGCAGCGCTCGCCAGCGCCCCTCCCGCCAGCAACCTGTTGCGGGTAGTGCTGGTCGACTTCGACGACGTGCCCCCCCTGCACCGGGCCTGCCTCGAGCGACTGGCGAATGAAACCGTTGAAATAGCCAGTGCAGTGGGCGAGGCACCCTTGGTCGCCCACAGTTACCCGGATCGGCAGACGGAACTAGCGGCCGTCGCAGCCTGGGCCGCCCGGCATTACCGGCAACAGCCCGAGGCCCGGCTGGGGATCCTGTTGGCAGACATGCACGGTGATCGCGCCCCGCTGGAATACCTGCTGCGCCGGGAATTTGACTGCCTCGGAGACAATTACACCTCACTGCCGGTGAACTTCTCCACCGGTATCACCCTGGACCGGGCCCCGGTGGTTCGCGACGCGCTGCGAATACTGGCCAGCTGTGGTCCCAAGCTGCCCCTGGCTGACATCCTCGGGCTGCTGACTTCACGCTTCGTCAACCTGCCTGACCGGCAGGAGGCCCGCAGTGTCAAGCTGCTGCAGCAGTTGTTTGAGGATGGTGCGGAGCAGGTTGATGTCGGCCGGCTGCGCTACCTGGCCAGGCAGGTGAGGGTGGGTGATGAGCGAGGCCTGTCACTGGGGGACGTGCTCGCCCAATGCAGCGAGATGCGTTTGCAACGGCTGCGGCACTGCCCTTCAGCCTGGATTGCCGAGCTGAACCGGGTGCTGGATGCCTGGGGCTGGCCGGGCCCGGGCCCGCTGGACTCGCTGGAGTATCAACAGGTCGAAGCCTGGTACCAGGTGCTGGAGGGCTACGCCTCCCTCGACACCCTGTGCGGCGAGCTGGAGCTGGACTCGGCCGTTGCACTGTTACAGCGCTGCTGCCAGGGGCAGATATCACAACCCCAGACAGCCGACACCAATATCCAGGTGTTGGGCCCGCTGGAGGCTGCGGGCCTGCAGTTCGACTACATCTGGTTCTGCGGCCTGCAGGGGAGTCGCTGGCCGGCGCCGGTCAGGCCCAATCCGTTCATCCCCATGGCGCTGCAGCGCAAGCATGAAATGCCCCACAGCAGCAGCGAAAGAGAATGGCAATACGCAGCCACGCTGATGCGTCAGTACCGGGCCGGATGCCAGCAGATGACAGCGAGTTACTCCCGCCAGTTGGACGGCGCCCCGGAATTACCCAGCCCACTGCTGCAGGGAACTTCCTGCCAGGCGATGGATGTGGCCGCGGGACCACCGACGCTCTGGCGTCAACTGGCATCCGCGGCCGAGGTGGTCACCATTGTGGATAACCGGGCACCGCCGCTGGCGGACGATGAACTGGCGGCCATCCGCGGCGGCAGCGCTATTGTCCAGGCGCAGGCAAACTGCCCCTTCCAGGCGTTTGCCGGCAAGCGACTGCAACTCGAACCCCTGGGTGAAAACCGGGCCGGGCTCGCTCACACTGATCGCGGCAAAATTCTGCACAACGCACTGTATGCCCTCTGGGGCACCCTGGAAAACAGCGACAACCTGCGGGATGCCGACGAGGGGGCCATCGCCGCTGCGGTCAGTAACGCCGCCGAGGCCGCCCTCGCGGCCGTGCCCGAGTCGCTGCGCCAGCTGGTGGGGATGCATTGCCTGGACCTGGAGCGGACACGCCTGCAGAACCTGCTGGTGGAGTGGTTGCAGCTGGAGCGCGCCCGGGAGCCTTTCATCGTTGTCGACCGGGAAGCCCCGGTGACGTTAAAGCTGGGCAAACTGGAACTGAATCTGCGGGTGGACAGGGTCGACGAACTCGCCGATGGTTCGCGGCTGCTTATCGATTACAAGTCCGGCCGCAACAGTCTCGCCCACTGGCTCGGAGAGCGCCCTTCACAGCCGCAGTTGCCGCTTTACGGACTCGCGGAGGAGGTCTCCGCGCTGGCTTTCGCCGAGGTCAGGCCCCGCCAGGCCCGCTTCCTGGGCCTGGGCCGTGTGTCCGGGGTCAGCGGCATTCAGGAGGATATAGCAAAGGCGGTGAAACGTTATACCTCCTGCGAGGACTGGGAGTCCCTGCTGACGGAGTGGCGCCACAATCTTTCCCGCCTGGCGGAGGACTTTGTTGCCGGCGTGTCCGGGGTTGACCCCCTGGCGACGGCCTGCAATTACTGTGGCCTGGACGCGGTCTGCCGGGTCGGCATTGCCGGGGAGGTGCCGCAGTGAGTATCGCTGATGCAAGGGAGCGGGCAGAGGCGCTGGATGTTACCCGCAGTTTCTGTGTCACCGCGCCCGCCGGGTCAGGCAAAACCGAACTGCTGATCCAGCGGCTGCTCGGGCTGCTGGGTCGGGTTCAACGCCCCGAACAGGTACTGGCGATTACGTTTACCCGCAAAGCCGCTGCGGAAATGCGCGAGCGGGTACTCCAGGCCCTCGAGGCAGCGCAGGTTGGGGCGCCGGTTGAAGGTGAACACCAACAGGTGACGCGCGACCTCGCCCTGGCGGCCCTGCAAAGAAGCGACGCTGAACACTGGCAACTGTCCCGTGATATCAGTCGCCTGAATATCAAGACGATCGACAGTTTTTGTGCCGGGCTCACCCGGCAAATGCCAATCCTCAGTCGCTTTGGCGGACAGGCGCAGGCGGTCGATGACGCGGTGCCATTGTACCGGGAGGCAGTTGCAGAGCTGTTTTCCCTGGTCGGTTCACGGCGGCCGGAAGCGGCGGACCTGGATCAACTGCTGCTGCACTTTGACAACAACTGGGACCGTCTCAGCGACTTGCTGGTCACCATGCTCGGCAAACGCGACCAGTGGCATGACTACATGGGCGCCCGGCGCTCGCCCGACGAGGCCGAGCAGGCCTTGCGGCACACGGTGGAGTCGGTGGTCGCTGAAACCCTGCGGGACGTATTGTCGGTGCTCGATCCCTGGCAGGATGAATTGCTGGACCTGTTCTGTTACGCAAGACAAAACCTTGGGGAGAGCGTACCGGAGGAGTTCCCCTCCACCAGCGCCGACGATCTGGAACTATGGCGGTCCCTGGGACAAATGCTGCTGACCCAGGGCGGCAGCTTGCGCAAGTCGATTACCGTCAACAACGGTTTTCCCACCGGTAGCGATGAGGCCCGCGAGCGTAAGCAACACTTCGGGGATCTTGTCGCCCGCATGAGTGAGGTACCCGGGCTGGCTACCGAATTGGCAGCATTGGCCTGGCTGCCGCGCATGGATAATCACAGCCAGGCGTGGCAGTTGGTGCTGCATCTATCCCACGTTCTGCCCTTGCTGGCCGCCTGCCTGTTGCTGGTATTCGAGCGCCGTGGCGTGGTGGATCACAGCCAGGTAGCGCTGTCAGCCCTTGACGCCCTGGGAGAGGACGACAGTCCCACCGAACTGGCAATGCGTCTTGACTACAGTATCGAGCACATCCTCGTGGATGAGTTTCAGGATACCGCGATTAATCAGTACCGCCTGGTCACCAGGCTGACCCGTGGTTGGGCGGAGCACAACGCTAATGATCCACAGAATCCGCGCACCGTATTTATCGTCGGCGACGGCATGCAGTCCATTTACGGTTTCCGCAACGCCAACGTGGGCCTGTTTCTCAAGGCAAGGGAAGAAGGTTTCAACGGCCTGCTGCCGGAAACCCTGGCGCTGCGTTGCAACTTCCGCTCTGAACAGGGTGTGGTGGATTGGGTCAACGCCACCTTCAGTATCGCTTTTCCCAGCGAGGACAACGTGCGCCGCGGTCGGGTGAGCTTTACCGATGCCGTTGCGATCAAGGGGCCCGCCGCCGAACCCGCTGTGTCACTCAATGCTTTCTGGGGCGAGCACGCGAGGGAACAGGAGGCTCACTGGTTACTGACACAAATCAGCGAAGGACTGGGAGACCCGGAGATCAGGAGCATGGCGATTCTCGGGCGCAGTCGCGGGCAGCTGGCGCCGATACTGCAGTTGCTGCGACAGCAGGGGGTCCCGTTTGCGTCCCAGGACATGGATGCACTCGCGGGTTCGCCCGCAATTGTCGACCTGATGACCCTCTGCCGGGTGCTGGTCAACCCGGCGGACCGGGTTGCCGGCTACGCCCTGTTGCGGGCGCCCTGGTGTGCGCTGTCGCTGGCTGACCTCGGCGTGGTGTCGGCAGCAGCGGGTGAGCCGCGTTACCAGAATATCGCGAAATTGCTTTGCAGTGGCGAGCTTCCGGCGGGCCTGAGCGAAGACGGTGCCACGCGCCTGTCCCGGGTTGGCCAATGCCTGCGATGGGCCGAGCAGAAGCGCGATCGGCTATCCCTGCGGGTGTGGGTCGAGCAACTGTGGCAGCATCTGGGTGGTCCCGGCTGTTTGCGGGAACCGCGTTTTCTTGCCGATGCCGAACGGTTTCTCAGCCTGTTGCAGGAGGCGGAAGCGGAAGGTGTGGGCCTGGATGCCCAGTGGCTGGAGCATCGCATTGCCAGGCTTTATGCTTCCGGTGATGACCCGGATGCCCGCTTGCAGGTAATGACCCTGCACAAATCCAAGGGCCTGGAATTCGACTGGGTGTTGATTCCTGCTCTGGCACAGGCCACCCGCGGCGATGGTCGCGACCTTCTGCTGTGGGACGAATACAACAGCAGCGAGGGTGAACGTGGTTTTCTGCTGGCAGCCGATGACCATTCTGACGACAAAAGTCCCGGGCTGTACAATTTTCTCAAGAAACAGCGGCGGGAAAAATCACGGCTGGAAACCACCCGGCTGCTCTACGTCGGCGCCACCCGGGCTATAAAGCGACTGACCCTGAGTGCCTGCCTCGGCGGTGGCGAGGACTGTGCCGACGGCGAGCAGCCCCGGTTACGCCCCCCCGGTGAAGGCGCTTTGCTGGCACCCATCTGGCCGCTATTCGAACAGCAAATGAGGCTGCATGCGCGCGCCATCCCGGAGCCGCAGCAACCGGCCGCAAGCGGTGGCTTGATGCGCCTGCAGTCACTGCCTGCGTCTCCGGTTCTCGCGTCATCGCAGGAGGCGGCGGCCGACGCCAATATTCCGGCACCGGCGCTGAACTGGCTGGACCGGTATGTGGGTACCGTGATTCATGAATTACTGGAAACCCTGAGTCTGCAGCAGGACCTGCCTGAGACATTGCCTGCCGGGATGGCTGAACATGGGCAGCAGCGTCTTGCCGCACTGGGACTTGACGGCGAAGCCCTGGTCGCGGGCAGTCAGCGAGTGGTAGACGCCGTAACCGCCACCCTGGGTGATGAGCGCTGGGGGCGCTGGTTGTTATCGTCCACCCATCTGCAGGCACACAGCGAACTGGCGCTGACCATGAATGACGGCGATACCCCCCGCGATATTGTGATTGACCGCACGTTTGTCGATGCCCGGACCGGTGTGCGCTGGGTTGTTGACTACAAAAGCAGTGTGCCGGCGGACGGGGTCGTAACAGCGTACTTTTTGTCCACGGAGGGCGAGCGCTATCGAGAGCAGCTGGCGTATTATCGCCAGGCCGCCGAGACACTGGGGCCGCAGCCGGTGCAGTGCGCGCTCTACTTCACAGCCCTGGGCCTGTTTTACCCGCTGGATGATCCGCCTTAGTCGAAGCGCGCGATGACGTCGTCGGCAAAACGCCTGATAGCGTCTTTCTTGTGCGCCAGGGTATCGCTGTTGCCGTGGTAGAAGGGCCAGGGCAGGGTCATGATGTGGGTCACGCCCGCGTCCTCTAGACGCCGGTAACCATCCACGTCCCAGGCGTCGGATGGCGTCGCCATCACGTCGAAACTGGCGCTGTCGCGACCGTACTCGGCGCGCCACTGGCGGATACTGGCAATGGCGTCGATGATTTCCGCGGAGGTCTGCAGGTCGGAGACCCAGCCGTCCGCCAGTCGAGCCGCCCTGCGCATCGCCGGCTCGGAAATACCGCCTATCCAGATCGGAACCGGCGCAGTGGGCGCGGGATTCATTTCCATGGGATCAAACTGATAATGCCTGCCCTGGTAGCTGACCATTTCCCCGGTCCAGAGCAAGCGCATAATCTCGATGATCTCGTCAGTGCGTTTGCCCCGGGTGGTAAATTCCTGCTGCATCAGCTCGAATTCATCCCGTGACCAGCCCACCCCGAAGGCGGGTGTAATCCGGTTGTCAGAAATAATCGCCGCGGTACTGATGGCCTTGGCGACCAGGTAAGGGTTTCGCATCGGCAGTACAAATACGTTATTGGTGAAGCGCAGGTTTTTGGTAATAGCCGCCAGCGCGCCAATCATTACCCAGGGATCAGGCCAGTCGGTAAAGGCCTGCCAGCGGCGGCTGCCGTCGGGTGTATAGGGGTAGGGCGTGCTGATGTTTTCCGGGTGCACCACATGATCGGAAAAGGACATGGCGTGCCAGCCGTGTGTGTCGGCAACCGGCGCCAGCTCGGTAAGGTGCGCCACCGTGCTGAAAGAGGTAGAAAGGACAAACTTCACCCGCTGCTCCCTGTCATATAAATTAGCGCCTTAACTCTAGCCGCCCCCGGGAGAAAAGTCCTTGCCAGCCTTCAACGATCGTTCCATTGGCCACATTGTCATACTGACCGGTGCCGGGGTTTCCGCGGAGTCGGGTCTCGCGACTTTTCGCGACGCGGGAGGCCTGTGGGAGAATCACGATCCGATGGAAATAGCGACCCCGGAGGCGTTCGCGCGCGATCCTGCGCTGGTTTATCGTTTTTACAACGCCAGGCGGGAAAAGCTGGATGAGGTCACTCCCAATGACGCCCACCGGGCAATTGCCCGCCTGCAGCGTGAGTTTGCCGGCGAGGTGTTCCTGGTGACCCAGAATGTGGACGACCTGCACGAGCGGGGCGGTAGCGACCAGGTCTGCCACATGCACGGCGAATTGCGCCAGGTGCTGTGCGAGGCCTGCGGTGGTCGGCATATTCCTGCTGGCGCCTACAACCAGGAGACACCCTGCCCAGGCTGTCATGTCCGCGGCGGGCTGCGCCCCGACGTGGTCTGGTTTGGCGAGATGCCCTATCACATGGATTGCATCGAGGCGCAGTTGTCAGCCTGTGATCTTTTTATTGCTGTCGGTACCTCCGGCCAGGTCTATCCCGCGGCGGGTTTCGTCCGCCAGGCCAGTGCTTTTGGCGCGCAAACGATGGCCATCAACCGGGAGCCCAGCGATAACAGCAGCTGGTTTGGCCACCATCGTCAGGGCCTGGCGACAGAACAGCTAGGGCAACTGGTAGAGGAATTGCTGGCCGGAGGATGAGCCGGCCAGCCGCGCTCATTATTCGGTCGTGGAAGCTTCCTGATCGACGAATTCAAGGCTGAGTGCCAGCGCTTCCTGGAATGTTATGACGATGGTCTGGCCCAGTGTCACGTTAGCCATCTTCTCAGGCTCGACATCGGCAATCACATGAACCTTGCCATTGGGATCCATGATGGTGACGGTTCCGAGCAGACGGTTCATGCCCTCGATGGTGCATACCGCGCGGATCAGGCGCGCAACGCCCGCCACGGGTTGGCCGTCCGCCATGCCGGCGCCGGCGTCATCGACCTCCACATAAGGTTCTGCTTTTTCCGCTTCCGTGGGTTCGCGCAGTTCACCTTCCACGGCAGCGAGATAGGTCGCCCGCAGGGTATCACCAACACTGACCTCTTCGAGCGCCACGACCTGTTCGCCTGCCGTGACCGTGAAAGAGTTACCGGCGGGGCCCTGCAGGGTCACCTGGCGGTTTTCCAGGTCAATGTTGGTGACCACGGCTTCAACGGACATGGCCATGGCTCGTGCACCGCCCTCGGTGGTGGTCGAATGATCCTCTGCGGAAGCGGAGAGCGGCATCAGCAGTGTGGCAGCAAGCAGCGATGCGACCCAAAGCGCTTTGTCAAGGAGACTGCTCATAGTTTTATTTCCTTTTAAGAAAGACGGCTGCCACTGCACGATGATCCCGGTGACCAGGCGCGGGACAGGCCAGTTAACATAGCCCTCAACCCGGTGCTTAGCAACCTCCTGCAGCCCGCCAGATAACGAACTTCCGGTTCTGTGCCAGTTTTTCCACCCGCTGGAACCGGCGTTTGAGACTGCCACCGTATGGCAGGTGACGGTTGGCCACCAGTAGCAGGCTGCCGCCCGTTGCCAAGCTGGCGGCAGCCTGTTGCAACAGCCTGCGCCCGGCATAATCGTCAACGGTATGGCCGAGGTGAAAGGGGGGATTACAGAGCACGAGGTCGAACCTGCCGGTGAGCCCCAGAAGTCCGTCGCCGTGATGAAAAGCGGCCTGCGCCCCCGGCAGCAGGCGATCGCAGTTGCTGCGCGCTGAGGCGATGGCCATCGCCGATTCGTCTGCAAACAGCATGTTCGAGGCCAACCCCCGCTGCAGGGCGGCAATTCCGATTACGCCGTTGCCGCAGGCGAGGTCGGCGGCGTGGTCCACCGGGGATAGCTGGTCCAGGTGTTCGAGCAGGAAACGGCTGCCAATATCGAGCCGGTCGCCACTGAACACATTTGGCAGGGCGGTCAGGTCGCCCCCTGCAGCCGCGCAGTGATAGCGGCTGAGCGGTGGGGCGGGTAGAGTGGATCGGCCGGTTGCGAGTGCGGTGAACAGGCGCGCCTTGCGCTGTCCTCGATGACGCTGCACATCGTCGCACCATTTCTCCATGATGTGGCCGGTCTGTGGCGACAGGTGTTTGTCCATGCCGGCGCAGACTATTTTGCTGCCGGCGGGCATCGCGCTATTGAGCAGGTTTAGCTGGTATTCGAAATAGGGCAGGGATTTGGGTACGCGCACGAACGCCCGCTCAAACGGACCGGGAGGTGACCGGGTGCTCCAGATGAGTTCGGGTGTTGCTACGGCATTACGCCGGCAATTGTTTGCAATGGCCTTTGCCGCCAGGGCGGAGTCGGTCCATACGGCCTTGGGCGCCAGGACTGTGGCCAGCGCGCCGTGCTCGTCATTGACGACCAGGCAGGGGCCGGCGCTGTTGCGGGCGGCTTCCAGCAGGAGCAGGTCGGCGCTGGACCAGGCCTGCAGTGGCTCCTGTTTGCGGCTGGGATAGCGCCGCAGCTCGAATTCCCCCTGGGCGCAACACAGCCGGGTAGGCGCGGATGCCGCCATGGGCTCAGCTAGCTGCCGCCAAGGTACAGGGTGAGCCGCTGTCCCGGTTGCAGGTATTCGGCGGGGTCCAGGGAGTTCCAGGCGATGATGTCATTGACCGAGACATTGAATTTGCCGGCTATCCGGTAGAGAGAATCACCGCGGCGAACGCGATATCCCTGACGCTGGCGTTCCTCACGGGGCACCATGGCCATGCTGCTGGCCCAGTCACTGCCATAGGGAATCATCAGGGTGTCACCGGCGCGGATCATGCTGCCGCGAATATTGTTCACTTCCCGCAACAAACCCACCTCGGTATCGAATTTTTTAGCGATGCGGATGAGGTTGTCGCCATTCTTGATGCGGTAGTGCTCCCAGCGGACCCGATCCGCTTCGGTCAGGCCGGCAATGCCCTCGGCAAAGCGCGCCTCGGTGCCCGGGGGCAGCAGCAATTCCTGGGCGACATCCGGCGACGTCGCCCAGCGCAATTGACCGGGATTCAGTGCCCTGAGCACATGCATTTCGACCTGGGCCAGGTCCGCGGCCCGGGCCATTTCAATCTGCCCGCCGGTGGTAGCCACGACAAAGGCGGGCTTGTTGGGGACCTTCGGTATTTTCACGTCAAACGCTTCCGGATAGGCTACGATCTGGGTGAGGGCGATGAGCCGCGGCACATAGTGACGGGTTTCCCGGGGAAGTTTAAGCGACCAGTAATCAGTGGGTTTGCCCGCCGCTGCGTTGGCCCGCTGCGTTCGGGCAACGCGGCCTTTGCCGGAGTTATAGGCTGCCAGGGCCAGCATCCAGTCATGCTCAAACTCCGCATAGAGTGACTCCAGGTAATCCAGTGCGATGCGGGTAGAGTCACGAATGTCACGACGTCCGTCGTACCACCAGTTCTGTTCCAGCCCCAGGTGTGTCCCGGTAGCGGGCATGATCTGCCACAGGCCGGCAGCCCGTTCCGACGATGTGGCAAAGGGGTTGAGCGTGCTCTCCACCAGCGGCAATAGCGCCAGTTCCATCGGCAGGTCCCGGCGCTCCACTTCCTCGACGATGTAGTAGAGGTAAAGTCGTGCCCGCTCGGCGACCACCGACAGGTAGTTGGGTTGGTTCAGGTAAGCGTCGCGGGCGTCGCCCACCTGGGCATTGTGTATGCTTTGCCAGCTCAACTCCCGGCGAATACGTTCCCACAGGTCACGGGGAGGCTTCTGGGCGACCTGAGGGGGCGTCTTTTTTGTCGTGGCAGGCGCGGGCTCCGGCGCTATGTCGGTGGCCCCCGCGCCCTGTGCAACGGATGTTCCCGGCCCGGGCAGGGACTGGCACGCCGACAGGGATACTGCTATAGAAATAACGATAAATAATGGTCTTAACATATTGATATAAATATATTTAATCAGGGTGTCTTCATGTTTTGTTAAAGTGATTTCGATGGTCTTTTATTGTAAGTAGAGCGGCCGGCTGAGCCAGTCATTTCTGCCGGATTGTTCAGAAATTGTCTTTCCAGGCCCTGACAGTGGCGAACACGGCGGCGGGCGCTGAATCTCCCAGCCTGTCCTGCGCCTGCAGGGACGCCTGCAGTTCCTCCGTCCCGCAGCGTACGAACGGGTTGGTCGCCTGTTCCAGGGCCAGGGTGGAGGGCACCGTGGGTTCGCCCCGCGCTCGGGTTGCCTCGGCATCGGCCATGCGTTCGCTGAGGGCGGGGTTGCCGGGCTCCACCGCCCGGGCAAAATCCAGGTTCGCAAGCGTGTATTCATGGGCGCAGTAGACCCTGGTTGAGGCCGGCAGTTCCATCAGTGACTGCAATGAGCGGTACATCATCAGCGGCGTCCCCTCGAACAGTCGTCCACAACCCCCGGCAAACAGCGTGTCGCCACAAAACAGCACAGGAGAATCACCGCCGGCAAAGTAGGCAATGTGATCCAGCGTGTGGCCGGGCACTTCCATGACTGAGAATGGCTGGCCCAGGACGTCGACGCTGTCGCCGGCGGACACCCTGTGATCAATACCCTCTATTGCGGGATTGTCCGGCCCGTAGACCACTGGCTGGTGGGCGGCTTTCAGCTCTGCAAGCCCGCCGACGTGGTCAAAGTGGTGATGGGTGATGAGGATGCCGGAAAGCTCCAGCTCTTGGGCCGACAATGCCTGCTCGACCACGGAGGCGTCTCCCGGGTCGACCACAAATGCCTGCTTGTCGTCGTCGCGGCTGATAAGCCAGATGTAGTTGTCGCTGAATGCTTCAATGGGGCGGATATTGAACATGGGATACCGTTTCAAAAGGCGGGAAATGCAGTACCATGATGCCTGAACTGAAACCACGAGGGCAGCCCTGCACCATGAGCGGCCAGTTTAACGACATTTTGCAAGAACTGGAATCCTGGTACCGCGGAGACCGGGGGCAGTACCTGCTGGGCAAGCTGCGGGGGGAACTCAGCCCCTTTCTCGACAATGCCTTCGGTTACCACATTCTGCAGATCGGCCCCTTGCAGGGCGAGCCCCTGTTTGGCGACTGCCGAATTCATCACCGTATCCAGGCCTGCAGTCGGCCGGGAGCGGGTGTTGGCCTGGTTTGCGAGGCCGGGGAGATCCCGCTGGAGAGTGACAGCGTCGACGTGGTGCTGGCCCATCACAGCCTCGAGTTTGCCGATAATCCCCACCAGGTATTGCGCGAACTGCACCGGGTGTTGACGCCCCAGGGACAACTGCTGCTGATGGGCTTCAATCCCCACAGCTTGCGGGGCCTGGTGACCCGGGTGCGAGGTTTGTCCCGCAGTTCGCCCTGGCACGGGCATTTTCCGGTCAGCAACAGTCGCCTCAGTGACTGGTTGCACCTGCTGGGTTTCGAATTGTGCGAGCATGCCCATTTGTATGCCATCCCGCCGGTGGGCAGCGGCCGGATACGGCGGATGACCGAATCACTGGATAGCTGGTGTCAGCAGCACCGACTGCCGATCGGTGGGCTCTACCTGCAGCGTGCAATCAAGCAGGTGGTGGCGCAGAACCGCCCGCGATCAATGCTGCGCCGGCACGGTGAAAAGCTGATCGACCTGGCAGTGCCCAAACCCGGCGCGGCACCGACTCCCACTCCCCATGCGCCGACCCGCTCGCCGGGTACCGCGGCACGCCGTGCCCCGGGAGAGTTGCTGCATTGAAACAGGTCGAAATCTTTACTGACGGAGCCTGCCGCGGCAATCCGGGGCCAGGTGGCTGGGGCGTCCTGCTGCGCTTTCAGGGCAAGGAAAAAACCCTCTGGGGCGGGGAGCGGGAAACCACCAATAATCGCATGGAACTGCAGGCTGCCATCGAAGGCCTGCGCGCCCTGAAGGAACCCTGCCAGGTGGTACTGACGACCGATTCGGTGTACGTGAAGAACGGCATTAGCAGTTGGCTGCAGGGCTGGAAAAGCAAGGGTTGGAAGACAGCGGGCAGGAAACCGGTGAAGAATGTCGATCTGTGGCAGGCGCTGGATGAACAGAATCAACGTCACCAGGTCGACTGGCACTGGGTGAAGGGCCACAGTGGGCACCGGGAGAATGAAATCGCCGATCAACTGGCCAATCGCGGCATTGACGAGCTGGCCTGAATGCAACAGGGAAAACACCTTACGTGAGACAAATCGTTCTCGATACCGAAACGACCGGCCTGGAAGTGTCCCAGGGCCACCGAATCATCGAAATTGGCTGCGTGGAAATCGACACCCGACGCCTGACTGGTAACCATTACCACCAATACATCAACCCCGGACGGGAGATAGACCAGGGGGCCATTGAGGTCCATGGTATCACCAACGAATTCCTTGCTGACAAGCCGGCGTTTGAGCGAATCGTCAACGAGTTCCTGGCCTTCATCGAGGGCGCGGAACTGGTGATCCATAATGCGCCCTTTGACCTGGGCTTCCTCAACAGTGAGATCCAGCGCCTGGATCCCGCGGCGCCTCCGCTGGAAGAGCGCTGCAAGATTGTCGATACGCTGGTCATGGCACGGGGCAAGCACCCGGGCCAGCGCAACAGCCTTGACGCCCTGTGCCAGCGCTATCATGTCGACAACTCACAGCGCGACCTGCACGGGGCCCTGCTGGATGCCGAGATTCTGGCTGATGTCTATCTGACAATGACCGGTGGCCAGACAACTTTCCAGTTGTCGGATAACGATTCCGGTTCAGAAGATGGTGCCAGACGCAGCGAACGCATTGTCCGGCTGCCGGTCGATCGGGCACGCTTGCCGGTCATTGAGGCGTCAACAGAGGAACTGGCGGCACACGAGGCCCAACTGCAGGCAATCGCCGCTGCCAGCGGGGGCAGGGTGTTATGGCATGAGCTGGCTGGCGCCAAGCCCGAGCAAACGCCGTGAGTGTGAACAGGCTCTAGATGAAGAGCATCACACAGGCCAGGCCAATACCACCGAGTACCACCGTATAGGGCACTGCCATGATGACCATACGGCCGTAGGACAGGCGAATCAGTGGCGCAAGTTGTGAGGTCAGCAGAAACAAGAAGGCTGCCTGGCCGTTTGGCGTTGCCACCGAGGGCAGGTTGGTGCCGGTGTTGATAGCCACCGCCAACTGCTCAAACTCCGGCCGGCTGATGGTGCCGGCATCCAGCGCGTTCTTGACCTCGGTGATGTAGACCGTGGCGACGAACACGTTGTCGCTGATCATTGAGAGTACGCCATTGGCGAGAAAGAACATGCCTGGACGGACGTCGGCTTCCATCGCCAGCACGGTATCAATAACCGGCGTAAACAGGTGCTGATCATGTATCACGGCCACAATTGAGAAAAACACCACCAGCAGCGCAGTAAAGGGCAGAGCCTCCTCGAACGCGTGGCCAATCTGGTGCTCCTCAACCACCCCGTTAAAGGCAGTGAGAAGCACAATAATCATCAGCCCCACCAGTCCCACGGCGGCCAGGTGCAGAGCCAGTGACAATACCAGGATAACGGCAACCAGCGCCTGAACGGCCAGTCGCGCATTGGTCCGCGTATTGCGCTGTGTCTGCTGGTTTTCCTCGAATTCTTCCAGCACCGCGCGCACCCGTGGAGGCAACTGGGCGCCATAGCCGAACTTGCCGGTCAGCTCCAGCAGCAAGCAGGTAAGGAGGCCGCTGGCCAGCACCGGCATCGTGACCGGCGCCATAATAGTGACAAATTTGACGAAGTCCCACTCCGCCACAGTGGCGATCAGAAGGTTCTGGGGTTCGCCTACCAGCGTGCATACGCCCCCCAGGGCGGTGCCAACGGCCCCGTGCATCAACAGGCTGCGCAGGAAGGCGCGAAATTGCTCGAGATCGTCCCGGTTGTGCTCCTGTATTGACTCATCCTGGGAGTGATCGTGCTCCTGATGGCTCAGTCCCTTGCCGGAGGCCACCTTGTGATAAACCGAATAAAAGCCGACGCCAACGCTGATCAATACCGCTGTTACGGTGAGCGCGTCGAGGAACGCGGAAAGCAACGCTGCAGTGATGGAAAACAACAGGGAGAGGGCAATCTTGGATTTGACCTTGAGCAGAATCTTGGTAAAGACGAACAGCAGCATCTCTTTCATGAAGTAGATGCCGGCCACCATGAACATCAGCAGCAGAATGACCTCGAAGTTAGCCAGGGTTTCCTCGAACACCATTTGCGGCGTGGTCATTCCCAGGATCACCGCCTCCAGGGCCAGCAGGCCACCGGGTTGCAGGGGATAGCAGCGCAGGGCGAGGGCGAGGGTGAAAATAAACTCCGCAATCAGGAACCAGCCCGTGACGAAGGGCCCCAACAAGTAGAGGATGACGGGATTGAGCACCAGAAAGGCAATGATCGTTTGCTTGTACCAGACAGGCGAGGATCCCAGGAAGTTTTTCCACAGGGCGTTGGCTACAGTGTCATTCATATCGTTGGTGTTTCAGTGAGACAGAACGGAGAGCGGATTCTACGCTAATTTTCCGCGAGTTTCCCTTCTACTATAGTGGCACTTATTGCCTGTCTCGAAACCTTGAGTTGGCGCCGGTGCGCGCATACTATAGCCGGTCGGTTTGCCAATAGCTGTTCGACATGTTTCGCCCCGATTCCCAAACGCCGGATTCTTCGGTCGCCGCCCTGCATATCGTGTTCCAGAGGGGTAAGCTGGTCAGCAATATGCGCTCGCCGCGGCCCTGCCTGCTGGAAGATAGCCTGATCGAGCAGGGCGGCTGGCAGGTGCGCAGGCGTCATTTTATGGGGTACTGGGAGGACCAGCCCTGTTTTGCTGTAGAAATTGATGAAACCCACCTGTTGGATCCTATGGAGTTCCAGTTGGGCACTCTCTGGCAAATTCTCGGTCGGGTTGATGAGTCGCTCTTTTCGCTCGCCGGGCGAGCGGCACAGGTGCTGGACTGGGAGCGTGATCACCAGTTCTGCGGTCGCTGTGGTTCTCCCATGCGGGGCCATCCGGTCGAACGAGCGATGATCTGCGAACCCTGCGGCATGACCAGTTATCCCCGCATTGCGCCCTGCATTATCGTGCTGGTGACACGCGGAGTGGAAATGCTGTTGGCGCGCAGCGCCAGTAATCCCCGGCCAATGTACAGTACCCTTGCCGGCTTTATCGAGGCAGGGGAGACACCGGAGGAGACCCTGGTGCGGGAGGTTCGCGAGGAGGTCGGCCTGGACGTTGGCGATCTGCGCTATTTCCAGGCACAGTCCTGGCCGTTTCCCAACCAGCTGATGCTGGGGTACTTTGCTGAATACGCCGGTGGCGATATCGTCTGCGAGCCCAATGAGATCGCCGATGCCCAGTGGTTTCACCCGGATAATCTGCCGATGATTCCTCCCCCGGCCTCAGTCGCCGGGCAGCTGATCCAGCAACACCTGAAATCCATATCCTGAATTTGGAGTAACACTTGGAATTTATTTACGAGTACGGACTTTTTCTGGCCCAGGCGGTCACGCTGGTAGGCGCCATACTGGTGCTTGTGGCAGGCCTGGTGGCGGTCGGTCAGCGCAATAAGGCGGAACAGCACGAGGGACATATCGAGATCCGCAACCTCAACGAAAAGTATGAGCAGATGCGCGACCAGCTTGAGCACGTGGTCACTGATCCCGAGCGACTGAAAGCAGCACACAAGGAGAAGAAAAAGGAGAAAAAGAAGGCCGCCAAAGCCGCCAAGGCCGCGAAAAAGTCCGGCAAGAGTGGTTCCGAACCCGCCGGGCAGCGTAAACGCCTCTACGTTATGGGTTTCGACGGTGACATCAAGGCCAGCGCCAGCGATAAGCTGCGGGAAGAAATCAGCGCTGTGCTCAATCAGGTGGAAGAGGGCGACGAGGTGCTGGTGAAGGTTGAGAGCCCCGGAGGCCTGGTACATGGCTATGGCCTGGCCGCCAGCCAGTTGCAGCGCGTGCGCGACGCGGGTGTGCCGCTGACCGTTGCCGTCGACAAGGTAGCAGCGAGCGGTGGTTACATGATGGCCTGCGTCGCCGATCGTATCCTTGCGGCGCCATTCGCGGTGATTGGTTCCATCGGAGTGTTGGCCCAGTTGCCCAACTTTCACCGTCTGCTGAAAAAAAATGACATCGACTTTGAGCTGTTCACCGCGGGCGAGTACAAGCGTACGGTCACCATGTTCGGGGAAAACACCGACAAGGGCCGGGAGAAATTCACCGAGGAACTGGAGAAAACCCACGAGCTGTTCAAGGACTTTGTCAGCAGCCATCGACCGCAGCTGGATATCAACAAGGTCGCGACCGGTGAGGTGTGGTACGGGCAGCAGGCCCTCAGCGAAGGGCTGGTGGATGAGCTGACGACCTCCGATACCTTCATCCAGCAGCGCCTGAAGGATTGGGATGTCTATGATGTGCGCTTCGTGCTGAAGAAAAACTGGCAGGAAAAGCTCGGCATGGCTGCCGAGGGCGCACTGGAGAAAGTGTTCCTGAAGATCTGGCAGCGGGGTCAGGGTCGACCACCGCTATAGCCAACCCGCTCAGTCCCCCGAGTAGCGGCTTAGATCGAAAATGCCGTACTCCACGGGATTGAGCCAGCGGGAGTGGGCGTGGGCTTTATCGACCACACGCCAGAACCAGGGGGCATTGCGGCGCACGCCGTAGGTCCGCTTTAGCTGCTGGTAATCGGCGGGGCTGTCCAGGGCCATGACCGCGCTGGTGAAGCGCTCAATTTCCTGCTCCTCAACCTGGAAAAAATAGTTGGGATAGGCACCGATAAAGCCGCTCACGACGGTCATGGTGTCTTCCTCGGGCAGGCGTCGCTCGTCCTCGTTGAAGGCCTCGGCGATATTGGAATGGGCGCTATTGCGCAACAGGGTGTAAAACTCGTCCCGGTTTTCCCCGATCAGGTTGACGAAACTGACGCTCTCCATGTGGCTGTTGTGGCTGCCAACCTTGTTTTCCAGCGCAGCCAGTGCGCTTTCGATCTTGGCCCCTGCGCCCTTGCGCTGGTAACTGAAATGCTCGGCTTTTGCCCCGTAGATACGGTCTCGCTGGATGCGCAGGAACTCCTCTTTGGGTGCGTCTGTGCTGTAGTCGATATCAATGGTTTCCGCCGCCATGGCATTGAGCTCGATGTAGTGTTCCCGGTAACCTTTGCGGGCATCGCGGTACCAGTAATCATGCATGGCCAGGCGCTTTTCCTGGGGCATGAACAGCAGGAAGTTGAACTCGCCCTCCATGCGCAGGAAGTCCATGTAAAGCCGTGATTGCAACTGATGCGCCACCGCGCCGTAAACGTCAAAGCCCGCCACCAGCAGGTAGTGAATGCGTTCCAGCAGCGGATAGTCGATCACCCACGCGGTTTTCGGGATGTCGCCCACCATGCCCTTGACCACTGAAGCGGTATCGAAATGACGGAAAACGGTCAACGAGGCATTGTCGTTATAACCATCGCCGTCCCAGATGGAGTCAATGGTCAGTCGTTGGCCTTCGCTGAGCAACTTGCTGATCAGCTCTGAACGCGCTTTCTGGTAACGGGCATTGGCCTTGGCGTACCCACGCCAGCGCACGATGTCGATGACCGTACCGGTCTTGGGGTGGGGTAGACCCAGGTTGTCGCTTTCCCTGGCCAGGAACTCCGCGTCAAGGTCGACATCGATTTCGCGGGGGTTGGCAAACATCACCCAGAAATGATCGTCTATCACGTTGAGGGCGATCTGGCCCCGACATACCGGCCCCTTGATGAAATTCATGATGGTGAAACGCGATTCTTCCAGCAGGAAGCGGTAGCGTGAGTTGATCGGTAAGGCGCGGAACGTGCGGAAGGGGTTGGATGCCAGCTTGGGGTCGTACGCCGGCAGCCGTTTCACTTCGTAATCGACGTCGATAAACAGCTCCCGGTACCAGTCCAACCTGGCCTGATCCATGCGATAAGGCATGTGGGTCTTGGCGATGGGCGTCACCGGCATACGCTGGAGCCGGTAATAGACCCGCTTCACACCGGGATCGTCGTAGGGGCGTCGGGTTGCGATCAGGTCGAGGGGTTTTCCGGGGCCAGTACGCGATCGCACCAGGCGGAACCAGACGCCCTCGTCCCCCGAATCCAGGTACAGGGTAGCCAGGAACAGGTGCTCGTAGATATAACGGGCAATCAGCTGGTGGCGCAGGTCGGGCTGGTTGAGAAAGCTTTCCCAGCGTTCCAGCAATGCAGTCTTGTCTGCGTCCAGCGGGGCCGGCGGTGTTTGTGGGGCGCCGGCAAGCAGCCAGTCACTGAGGGTGCTGTGTTCCTCGCTGTTGAGCCCCGGCAGGCCATAGGGCATCCCCCAGAGCGGCTTCTCACTGGCATAGGCATCAAATTCCTCCGCTGTAGGGCATTGCTGGTCGCGGTAGAGAGAGAAGTCGAAGCCCTTGGGCATAGGTCCCTCGGTGGGTAATGGGTGCGCCTGTTTGAGCTGCAGCATGCGGTACATGACGCCCCTGCTGGGGTTGGCGTCGTCCATCACCGGGTAAAATCCTTTTTCACGCCAGCCTTCCTCGGTGAGGGCATCGTCAAACAGCCGGGTCATGTTGTCCGCGATCAATCTGCTGCCGTCGTAGACCAGGTCCTTGTTCGCCCCGCGCTCCAGCCCGGCCATCGCCTCCAGCTTCAACTGGCAGGGCGCGTCATAGCAGCCATGGCAGACAATGCACCGGTGTTCGAGAATTTCCATCGGTGTTTCTAGGATCAGCGATCCAGGCGAGGGCTCAAGCGGAGTCGATTTCGAGAGCGGGGACATCCCGGGCTTGTCGGTTTCGGTTTGTGTGCCGGATTCATCGGCAGCGGGCGTATCGCTGTTCTCGCCCGGCGTGGACTCGCCCGGCGTGGACTCGCCCGGCGCGGACTTGCCTTGCTTGCCGCAGGCACCGCGCATCAGGATCGCGCGGTTAGTCAGTGCGTCCTGGTCGCCCGCTGAATCGGCGAGTACCGCCGCTGTCAGGTCCTGGCGCAGGTCGCTGCAGTCGGGCTCCTCCTCCTGGGTGAGATAGGCCAGGGTAGCTACCGCCAGCACGACAAACAGGAAAATTCCGCCCCTGATGATGAATTTACTGTGCATAATGATGACTCGCCTCGGTTCCAGTCGATCCTAACAGGACGCGGTGTTAAATGATGTAGGGTTCGATCTCGTCAGCTTTGAGCGCTTTTACCGCCTGGTGATGACTGAGAAAAATCCGGCCGGATAAATTGGCAAGGAAGTCGACGCTCTGCAGGGTGTCCATCACCGGTCCCTTCACCTCGCTGAGGTTCAGGGTAATCCCCTGTTCCCGCAGGCGGTGATCAATGGCTTCAAGCGCTTCCAGTGCGCTCATGTCAATTTCGTTGACCGCGGTACACTGAAGAATGACGTGTTCGAGCTTCTCGTTTCCTGCCACCAGCTCATAGATATAGTCTTCCAGGTAGCTGGCATTGGCGAAGTAGAGGCTCTCGTCGATTCGCAAGGACACCAGGTTGGGATGGGTGATGACATTGTGGCGCTCCACATTGCGATAGTGCTCGGTGCCGGCTACCGCCCCCACTACCGCCATGTGCGGCCGTGTGGTCTTGTAGAGGTGCAGGAGGATGGAAACCACAATGCCCGCCAGCACGCCCAGTTCCACACCGAGCAGCAAGGTTGCAACTATCGTTGTCATTACAGCGGCGAAGTCTGACAGGGAATAACGCCAGGCCCTGCGCAACAGGTCAAAATTTACCAGGCTGGACACCGCCACGATAATGGTAGCGGCCAGGGCGGCGTTGGGCAGGTAAAACAGCAGCGGTGTCAGAAACAGGGCGGCCAGGGCGATACCCAGCGCCGCCAGCATGCTCGCCGCCGGTGTTTCTGCGCCGGCGTCAAAGTTCACCACCGAGCGGGAGAAACCTCCGGTTACCGGAAATCCGCCAGACACTGCTGATGCCACGTTGGCGCCACCCAGGGCAATAAGCTCCTGGTTCGGATCGATCCGCTGGCGACGTTTGGCCGCCAGGGTCTTGCCCACCGAGACCGACTCGACAAACCCAATGATGGAAATGAGCAGCGCCGAGCCGGCCAGCTGGGACCATAATTCCAGGTCCAGGGGGGGCATGGAAAGGCGAGGCAGGCCGCCGGGAACAACGCCAACCAGGGCTACGCCATACTGCTGAAAGTCGAACAGGTAGCTCGCTGCCACCGTCGCCAGAATGACGAATACGGGGCCGGCCCGGGACAGTATGCCGGCGACGGTTTTCGACAGCCCGAGTTTCAGCAGCACTGATTGCAGCGACCTGCGAGACCACAATAAAAAAGCCAGGGCCAGTAGCCCGGTCACCAGAGTGACCGGGTTGGTATCAGCGAGATGGCGATAGAGCGAACCGACCAGTGCGGGAAGATTGTCACCGGCAGCCTCAATACCCAGCAGGTGGCGCACCTGGCTCAGCCCGATAACAATTGCCGAGGCGGTAATAAACCCCGATACCACCGGGTGTGACAGGAAGTTGGCGAGGAACCCGAAGCGCAAAAACCCCAGCACCAGCAGCATCAGGCCAGACAGTGCCGCCAGCGCAATGGCCGCGGATGCATATTCGATGCTGCCGGACTCGGCGACCTTGCCCACCGCCATTGCAGTCATCAGGGAGACCACAGCCACCGGTCCCACCGAGAGGGTGCGGCTGCTGCCGAGAAGCGCGTAGGCCAGCAGCGGCAGGATGCTGGCATAGAGGCCCATTTCCGCCGGCAGTCCGGCCAGTAGGGCATAGGCCAGCGATTGGGGAATCAGCATGATAGTCACGATGACCCCCGCCAGCAGGTCGCTGGCGAAGGTGTCTTGACGGTAGTCCCGAAGCCATTGCCAGGGCATGGTCAATGGCTGCCAGCTGAGTGAGCCACAGGCTCAGTGGTCGGCGGGCAAGGGCAGGGCGAAAGCAAGTTGTTCACCCTTGTAGATTTTAAACCGTGAGCCACCAAAACGCATACGCCCCTTACCCCTTTCCACCAGGTGCTCAGAGTCCCAGGTATCGCCCAGCTTTTCCGCTATCTGTTTGCGCGCCCTGAAAATCATGATGTTGATGTGGGGCATGTCCATGCCCAGGTCCTTTTTTATCTGCTCGTTGTCTATCCATCCCTGGGTCTTGCCGTCATAGCCCCTCGCGGCCCCAATCGCGCGCAGGCGCGCCAGGTGCAGGAGCAGGTAGTGGTGCGAGCGCTCTCCCAGTGAGACGTCCTGATCGGACAGCTTCATTTTCAGGGCGGTATTCTCCTCGTCCTGGCTGAGGTCAAATACGAACTCGATATCTTCCAGGCTGCTGTCCGGTGGCTGGTTGATTTCCGTGCGCTGCTCGGTCTCGGTGAGGAATACCTCCCAGCGTTTACCGCCGAAACTGATCCTGTCGCCGTGATGCAGGAGGTTCGCCTGCAGTGGTACGTCCTGCTCCATGGGATGCACGAGCCAGGAACGGCGCTGGTAGGAGTAAGTCACGACGGCCTCCGGCCGATCCTGGTCAGGCAGAAACACGAAGGGCTCCAGCGCGAGGGTTGGCGCGTCGTCCAGCCCCAGCAGAGAACTGACCGGACCGCTGTCGTCAATCAGCTCCAGCGGCGGCATATCCGGCGAACCCAGGTGCAGCTGATCGCCCCGTGCCAGAGGCGTGTTCTCGTTAACGGTGAGTCGGGTGTTGCCCAGCCAGGTGCCGTTTTTACTCAGGTCCCGGGCGTTCCAGCGTTGTCCGTCCCATTCCAGGGCCAGATGGATCCGGGAGGTAATCGGGCTGCTGATCACGGTGTCGGAACGCTCGGTGCAGCGTCCGAACGTGTGGTGGGCTCTTAATGGAAAGGATTTCTTGCTCTCGGTATCGCGTATATGCGCCATTTTGGGAAGTTATTGTTCCGCGCTAAAAGGCCACCTTAAACGGCGGCAGAGTGAGAAAAAGAGCCATAGCTCAATGAGTTAGAGGTAAAAATAGAGGAATTTTCTGGGATACGCAACCGCAGGTGTAATGGCGCGTAATGGTTATCTCACCTGCCGCGAGTGATAATTCAATCGTGCATTGGATAGCACACCACGCGGAAATTAGCGGCTAGGGATGGCCGCTTTTTTTTCCGCTCGCGTCAGGACCCGGGCGGGGAAGGTGATTTACTTCAATGCCGGCGCGATCAGGGAGGGGGCGCTCCCCCTGCCAAAGTGCCCCCTCGGCACCATCCGTCCCCTGAATTCCATGACCTCGCCCCCCTCACTGCGATAAACTGCGCCGTCTGTAACTGGGAGAAGCCCATCAAACCATGAGTCGTTTCTGGTCCAAACTCGCTGCCGGTCTCAGCCCCTATGTCCCCGGTGAACAGCCCAGGGGCGAGCGGCTGGTAAAGCTGAACACCAACGAAAACCCCTATCCCCCGGCCCCGGGGGTGCTCGCCGCTATCGCCGAAACCAGCGGTAGCAGCCTCAAACGCTACCCGGACCCCGATTCCAGCGAACTCCGCGCCGCCTTCGCCAGGCGCGAAGGGCTGGATGCCGGGCAGGTATTTCTGGGCAATGGCTCCGACGAAGTGCTGGCTCATGCGTTCCAGGGATTGCTCAAGCATGATCGACCGCTGGCGTTTCCCGACATCAGTTACAGCTTTTACCCGGTGTGGAGTTCGCTCTACGACGTGCCTTTCACGCAGGTGCCACTGACAAGCGATTTCCGGGTGGACGTACAGGCATTCCCGAAGGATTGCGGCAGTATCATTGTTCCCAACCCCAACGCGCCCACCGGAGTGCTGCTGGGGCTGGATGACATCCGTCAGCTGCTGCAGGCCCATGCCGATGCAGTGGTGGTAATCGATGAAGCCTATATCGATTTTGGTGGTGAGTCGGCTACCCGCCTGATTCCCGAGTACGATAATCTGCTGGTCGTGCAGACGGCCTCCAAGTCACGTTCCCTGGCCGGACTGCGGGTGGGCGTGGCCTTCGGCCAGGAGCACCTGATCGAAGGCCTGGTGCGGATCAAGGATTCCTTTAACTCCTACCCCATGGATGTGGTCTCCCAGCAGGCTATGCTGGCTTCGCTGGCGGACGAGCAGTGGTTCCAGGATTGCTGTACGCGGGTAATCCAGACCCGGGAGAGAACCGCTGCCAGTATGGCGACACTGGGCTTTGAGGTGTTGCCCTCGGCGGCGAACTTCCTGTTCGCCAGCCACCCGCAGGTGGCTGCCCGGGACCTGTTTGCCAGGCTGCGCGAGCGACAGATCATTGTGCGCTATTTCGATAAAACGCGAATCAGCGAGTTCCTGAGAATCAGCATAGGGACTGATGAGGAAATGGACGCCCTGCTGGGCGCCCTGGAAGACATCCTGCCCTGAGTATTACCGCTTCCTGAGCACGACACTGCCGATGGAATAACCTGCGCCGAAGGAGCAGAGCATGCCGAGATCGCCGCTGCCCAGGTCGCTGCGATGCTTGTGGAAGGCGATAACCGATCCGGCGGAACTGGTGTTGGCGTACTCGTCGAGAATGGTCGGGGACTCCTCCGGCGAGGGTTCGCGGCCGAGCACGCGTCGGGAAATGAGCTGGTTCATGTTCAGGTTGGCCTGGTGCAGCCACATGCGCTTGAGCTGTTGTGGGTCGATACCCAGGCGGTCCAGCTGTTCGGAAATCTGTTTGGCGACTGCCGGGCACACCTCCTTGAAGACCTTGCGTCCTTCCTGCACAAAGAGTTTGTCCGCTTTGCCGATACCGGATTCGTCGCCGCGATTGAGAAAACCGAAGTTATTACGGATGTTGTTGGAATATATTGTCTGCAGTTTGCTGTCGACGATCTGGTATTGGTCCTCAGCCGTCGCCGTATCCGCGCGCTCGATAATCACCGCGGTGCAGACGTCCCCGAATATGAAATGGGAATCTCGGTCGCGAAAATTGAGGTGGCCGGTACAGATTTCCGGGTTCAGCATAAGCACGCAGCTGGCGCTGCCCGAGGCAATCATGTCCCTGGCCTGCTGGATACCGAAGGTTGCGGAGGAGCAGGCCACATTCATATCGAAGCCAAATCCCTCGATACCCAGTGCGTCCTGGATCTCAACAGCTACCGCGGGGTAGGGGCGCTGCAGGTTGGAGGCGGCCACAATCACCGCATCGATGTCGGCGGCCTGCTTGTTGGCCTGCTGCATGGCTTCGGTAGCCGCCGCCACCGACATTTCGCACTGGATTGAAGGTTCCTCGTTGGGGCGTTCCGGCAGCCGTGGAGCCATCCGCTGCGGATCGAGAATGCCCGACTTGTTCATCACATAGCGAGACTTGATGCCTGAGGCTTTTTCGATGAATTCGGCTGATGAATGCTGCAGGGCTGGCAACTCGCCGGCGGCAATAGCATCGGCATTATCCTCGTTGTAGAGGTCAACATAGGCGTTGAAGGACTCTACCAGCTCTTCATTGCTGATGGATTCACGGGGTGTGTAGAGGCCAGTGCCGCTGATGACGATGTCGGACATGGAGGGTTCCCTGTTCTATGGAGGCGAGAAGAAAGCCGCTCAGGCGGCTTTCGCGATTGCAGGCGCCCGTGCCAGCCGGGATTATCGCTCGCGGGGAGGGCGCCTACAAGGTCGGGATCAGCGGTCGTCCAGTTGCACGAAATCGCGCTGGGTATGGCCTGTGTAGAGCTGGCGGGGGCGACCGATACGGTAGCTGCCGCTGATCATTTCATGCCAGTGCGCGATCCAGCCAACGGTGCGGCCCACCGCAAAAATCACGGTGAACATACTGGTGGGAATACCGATGGCCTTGAGAATGATGCCGGAATAGAAGTCCACGTTGGGGTAGAGTTTTTTCTCGATGAAGTACTCATCTTCCAGGGCAATCTCTTCCAGGCGCTTGGCGATAGCCAGCAGTGGATCGTCCTCGATGCCCAGCTCAGCCAGTACGTCGTCTGCGGCTTCCTTCATCACCTTGGCACGGGGGTCGAAGTTCTTGTAGACGCGGTGGCCAAAGCCCATCAGCCGGAACGGATCGTTCTTGTCCTTGGCGCGGGCCACGAATTCGTCGATACGCGAGACATCGCCGATCTCTTCCAGCATGTCCAGTACCGCTTCGTTGGCGCCGCCGTGAGAGGGGCCCCAGAGTGCGGCGATACCTGCTGCGATACAGGCGAAGGGGTTGGCGCCGGAAGAACCGGCAAGACGCACCGTAGAGGTGGATGCATTCTGCTCATGATCCGCGTGCAGCAGGAAGATGCGGTCCATGGCCTTGGCCAGCACCGGGCTCACATTGCTCTTTTCACAGGGGACGCCGAACATCATGTGCAGGAAGTTCTCCGCGTAGCTCATGCTGTTATCGGGGTACATGAAAGGCTGGCCGATGGAGAACTTGTAGCTCATGGCGGCAATGGTCGGCATTTTTGCGATCAACCGGAATGCGGCCACCTGGCGGCTGTGCTCGTCGGAGATATCCAGTGAGTCGTGGTAGAAGGCGGACAGGGCGCCCACAACGCCACACATAATGGCCATGGGGTGCGAATCGCGGCGGAAGCCGTTGAAAAAGTGAACCAGTTGCTCGTGCACCATGGTGTGATTGGTCACGGTGTTGACGAACTGCTCTTTTTCTTCCTTGTTGGGCAGCTCTCCGTACAGCAGCAGGTAGCAGGTTTCCAGGTAGTCGGAGTATTCTGCCAGTTGTTCAATGGGGTAGCCGCGGTGCAACAGAACGCCCTTGCCGCCATCGATGTAGGTGATTTGCGACTCGCAGGCCGCGGTGGAGACAAAGCCCGGGTCGTAAGTGAACATGCCCTTGCCAGTGAGGCTGCCCACGTCGACGACATCGGGCCCCAGGGTCCCTGAGTAGATGGGCAGCTCAATGGCCTCATCAATTCCGTCGACAGTGAGAGTGGCTTTTTTCTCGCTCATAGGAGGGTCCTGCTTGTAAAATCAGTGGGCTGCCCACTATAGAGTCTCAACGCTTTTTGTCAATCGACCTTAGGCTAAAGTCGCCTATCGTGCCGAGGAATAGCCGCTAAAATCCATGAACCGGCATTGTGAAGATCGACGAACTTAGGCGCAGATCAAAATATCGGTACAAAGTCGGGCACGGGTTTGTAATTATGGGGCTAAGTCCTTATAATTTCGCGCGTTTTGTGCTCCCGCCCGTCGGGGCGGCAGCCGGCACCGGCCCAGCGCCACACACATTTAACCGCCTTCTGGCGCCAACGATGGTATCCAATGTGAAAGACAATCGTCCCGTTAACCTGGACATCGGTACCATGCGGCTTCCCATTACCGCATGGGCGTCCATTACTCACCGCGCCACCGGCGTAGCTTTGTTTGTCGGCATGGCCGTCCTGCTCTGGCTGCTTGATACCAGTCTCTCAGGCCCCGAGGGTTTCGCCTCGGTCCAGGAGTGTCTTGACAGCTTTTTGGCCAAGTTGATTGTCTGGGGGATCGTTACCGCCCTGATCTATCACGCGCTGGCCGGTGTAAAACACCTGATAATGGATTTTGGAGTGGGAGAGTCAATGGAGGGCGGCATAGCCGGCGCCCGCATTGTCATCGCCCTGTCTGTCGTGCTTTCTCTGCTTGCGGTGATCTGGATATGGTAAAGTCAGTAACTAGTTTCGGCCGTTCCGGCCTCTCCGACTGGCTCGTCCAGCGGGTCAGTGGTGTCATTCTCCTCGCCTATTTCCTGTGCATCGGCGCTACTCTTATCGGCGGAGTGTCCTATGAAGAGTGGCAGGCAATGTTCGCCGGCACCGGCATGCGTATCTTCACCATGCTGGCGATACTGTCGCTGGCCGCCCACGCCTGGATCGGTATGTGGGCGGTGGGGACCGACTACCTCACCGAGCGCATGCTGGGCAGTAAAGGCAATGTGTTGCGCCTGGCGTTCCAGATTGGCTGCGGCCTGGTGATCTTCATTTACGTGATCTGGGCCATCCAGATCCTTTGGGGTTAATAGCTATGTCCGGTATTCGAACTCTTTCCTTTGACGGTGTAATTGTCGGCGGCGGCGGAGCAGGTATGCGCGCCGCGCTGCAGTTGGCCCAGTCCGGTTACAAGACTGCGGTCATTTCCAAGGTTTTCCCCACCCGCTCCCACACCGTATCTGCCCAGGGCGGAATCACCTGCGCGATCGCCAGTGCAGATCCCAATGATGACTGGCGCTGGCATATGTATGACACCGTCAAGGGCTCCGACTACATCGGCGACCAGGACGCCATCGAGTACATGTGTTCGGTGGGCCCCGAGGCGGTATTCGAACTGGAGCATATGGGCTTGCCATTCTCCCGTACTGAAGAGGGCAGGATCTACCAGCGTCCCTTCGGTGGCCAGTCCAAGGGACCGGACAATCCGACCCAGGCTGCCCGCACCTGTGCCGCGGCGGACCGTACCGGCCACGCCCTGTTACATACCCTGTACCAGGGCAATATGAAGAACAACACGGTCTTCTTCAACGAGTGGTACGCCACAGATCTGGTCAAGAACCAGGACGGTGCGGTGGTTGGCGTTATCGCCATCTGCATGGAGACCGGGGAGACGGTTTACGTCAAGTCCAAGGCAACCGTGTTCGCCACCGGCGGTGCGGGCCGTATCTACGCCTCCACCACCAACGCACATATCAATACCGGTGACGGCATCGGTATGGCCCTGCGCGCCGGCTTCCCGGTCCAGGACATCGAGATGTGGCAATTCCACCCGACCGGCATTGCCGGGGCCGGGGTGCTGGTAACCGAGGGCTGTCGCGGTGAAGGCGGCTACCTGATCAATAAGGACGGTGAGCGCTTCATGGAGCGTTACGCGCCGAACGCCAAGGACCTCGCCGGCCGCGATGTCGTGGCCCGCTCCATGGTCCAGGAAATTCTCGATGGCCGCGGCTGTGGCCCGGAAGGGGACCACGTCTACCTGAAACTCGACCATCTTGGTGAAGAAGTGCTGGAATCCCGACTGCCGGGTATCTGCGAACTGTCACGCACCTTTGCCCACGCCGACCCGGTGAAAGAGCCGGTTCCAGTCGTGCCAACCTGTCACTACATGATGGGGGGCATTCCCACCAACGTGCACGGTCAGGCCCTGACCGTCGATGCCAGCGGCAACGACCAGATCATCCCCGGGCTGTACGCCTGTGGCGAGGTG
Source organism: Seongchinamella unica (assembly GCF_004354085.1). Lineage (GTDB taxonomy): Bacteria > Pseudomonadota > Gammaproteobacteria > Pseudomonadales > Halieaceae > Halioglobus > Halioglobus unicus. Next base: position 593,887 of record NZ_SMSE01000002.1, read on the forward strand.
GCCTGCGTTTCCGTACACGGCGCCAATCGCCTGGGCGGCAACTCCCTGCTGGACCTGGTGGTATTTGGACGTGCTTCCGGCCTTTATATCGAGAACGCGTTGCGTGAAGGCATTGAAATGCGCGATGCCTCCGAGTCTGACGTGGAAGCGGCCATGTCCCGACTGGACAAACTGAACCACTCCACTGGCGGCGAGAAAGTGGCGGACCTGCGCAAGGAACTGCAGAACACCATGCAGAACCATTTTGGTGTATTCCGCAACGGCGAATTCATGCAGGAGGGCATCAGGAAGCTTGGCGACCTGCGCGAGCGAATTGAGAACTGCCACCTGGAAGACAAGAGCCAGGCGTACAACACTGCGCGCATCGAAGCCCTGGAACTGCACAACCTGTTCGAGGTTGCTGAAGCCACGGCGATTACTGCCGAAGAGCGTAAGGAAAGCCGCGGCGCCCACGCTCGCGAGGACTTCCAGGAACGCGACGACGAGAACTGGCTGTGCCACTCCATGTATTACCCTGCCGACAAGCGTGTGGGCAAGCGGGCCGTGAACTTCGAGCCCAAGACAGTGGATACCTTCGAACCGAAAATCCGGACTTATTAAGGGGCACAGGACATGTTGCAAGTCAGTATTTATCGCTATAACCCCGAGACGGACGCCGAGCCTTCCATGCAGGAGTTCCAGATCGATACCGGTGGCAAGGACCTGATGGTTCTCGATGTGCTTGAAATGATCAAGGCCCAGGACACCACCGTTGCCTACCGCCGCTCCTGCCGGGAAGGCGTTTGCGGCTCCGACGGCCTGAACATGAACGGCAAAAACGGGCTGGCCTGTATTACCCCGCTGTCCGAAACGGTCAAAAACAACAAACTTGTCATTCGTCCGCTTCCCGGCCTGCCAGTGGTCAGGGACCTGGTCGTGGACATGAGTATGTTTTACGCCCAGTATGAAAAAGTGCAGCCCTACCTGCAAAATGACACCCCGGCGCCTGCCATCGAGCGCCTGCAGTCGCCCGAGGACCGGGAAAAGCTGGACGGTCTCTACGAGTGCATTCTTTGTGCCTGCTGTTCGACCTCCTGTCCTTCGTTCTGGTGGAATCCGGATCGCTTTATTGGACCGGCTGGGCTGTTACAGGCCTATCGTTTCCTGGCGGACAGCCGCGACACCGCCACCGATGAGCGCCTGGAGAGGCTGGATGACCCGTTCAGCGTATTCCGCTGCCACGGGATACAGAACTGCGTGAACGTTTGTCCCAAGGGTTTGAACCCGACCCGGGCAATCGGCCACATTCGTCACATGCTGCTTTCCAGGGCAACCTGAGTTTAGTTGCCAGGCGGCTTTAGGTTTTTCTCCTAGTCGCCTGTTTTTAAAAGGTATTTAGTTGTATTTACTGGCGCTGTGGCGGGGCGTTGATGACGGGACAGGCGAGCGCGGCAGTCGCCTGTCGGCAGAGCGGCCCGCTGACTGCTAGACTTCGATGCTACCTGCCCAACGAAGGGCAACCAATCCCTATTCCGGAAGGGCGATAATGCAAGAAAGCTCAATGGAACTCCTGTGGCGGAGTTCCCACATTGCCGGTGGCAATGCCACCTACGTTGAAGACCTCTACGAGTCCTACCTCAAGGACCCCAATGGCGTGCCCGAAGAATGGCGCGACTACTTCGACAAGTTGCCGCGCGTTGAATCGGAGTTCGTTCACACCGAAGACATACCGCACTCGGTTATTCGGGATCGATTCGCCCAGATCAGCAAGATGCGGGTGCGCACCGAAGCCACCGTCGCCCACGATTCCCAGGCCACCGAGTACGAGCGCAAGCAGGTCAGGGTGGTGCAATTGATTTCTGCCTACCGCCAGCGGGGTCACCAGAAGGCGCAGTTGGATCCACTGGGTATTGCCGAGCGCGAACATGTTCGCGACCTGGAGCTTTCCTTCCACGAGTTATCGGAAGCCGATTACGACACCGTGTTCCAGACCGGCAGTCTGCACATCGGCAAGGCCGATGCCACGCTGGGGGAAATTCATGACGCCCTGGAGCGCACCTACTGCAAATCTATCGGCGCTGAATTCATGCACATCGTCAATACCGACGAGCGCCACTGGATTATGACCCGCATGGAATCGGTGCGCAGTGCTCCCGATTTCGGCAAGGAAGTGCAGTTGACCCTGCTGCGCCGGCTGATCAAGGCCGAGGGCCTGGAGAAGTCGTTGGGGTCAAAATATCCCGGCACCAAGCGGTTCGGCCTGGAGGGCGGTGAAAGCCTGATCCCGATGCTGGCAGAGATGATCCAGCGTTCCGGCAGCTACGGCGTGCAGGAGATTGTGATCGGCATGGCCCACCGCGGTCGCCTCAACGTTCTGATCAATATCCTGGGTAAGAACCCGTCTGAGCTGTTCGACGAGTTCGAGGGCAAGGTGGCCTACGACGGCTCTGGCGACGTGAAATACCACCAGGGCTTCTCATCCAATGTAATGACCCCCGGTGGCGAGATTCACCTGGCGCTGGCATTCAACCCCTCGCACCTGGAAATTGTCTCCCCCGTGGTCGAGGGGTCCGTACGCGCTCGCCAGGAGCGGCGCCAGGACGAGGTGGGCGAGCGGGTGACTCCGATCGTGATTCACGGCGATGCGGCATTTGCCGGCCAGGGCGTGGTGATGGAGACATTCCAGATGTCCCAGACCCGCGCCTACAAGACCGGCGGCACGATTCACATTGTGCTCAACAACCAGGTGGGTTTCACCACCCACAAGCGCGAGGATGCGCGCTCTACCGAGTACTGCACCGACGTCGCCAAGATGGTCCAGGCGCCGATCTTTCACGTCAATGCCGACGACCCGGAAGCGGTGTTGTTCGTGACCCAGTTGGCGGTGGATTATCGCACCGAATTCAGGAAAGACGTGGTGATAGACCTGATCTGTTACCGCCGCCGCGGTCACAACGAGGCCGATGAGCCCTCGGTGACCCAGCCGTTGATGTACAAGACTATTCGCAAGCACAAGACAACCCGCGATCTTTACGCCGCCAAGCTGATCAGTGCCGGTGTGCTGACTGAAAAGGAAGAACAGTTCCTGGTGGGTCGCTATCGCGAATCCCTGGATCGGGGCGAGCCCCTGGTAAGCAGCCTGGTGAGCGAGCCCAACAAAACCCTTTTCGTCGACTGGTCACCCTACATCGGCCACGTCTGGACGGACGAAGCGGATACCACCATCGAACTCAGCAAGCTGCAAACCCTGGCGCACGATATCAATGTGGCGCCGGAAAACTTCCCGCTGCAGCGGCAGGTATCGAAGATTCTGGAGGACCGGCGCAAAATGGCCGCCGGCGCCACCCCCATTAACTGGGGGTTTGCTGAAACCATGGCCTATGCAACCCTGCTGGAGGCGGGCTACCCGGTCCGGCTCACCGGGCAGGACGTGGGGCGGGGAACGTTCTCCCACCGGCATGCGGTGTTGCACAACCAGAAGAACGAGAGCTGCTACATCCCCCTGCAGCACGTTTCCAAAGACCAAGCGCCGTTCGTTATTTACGATTCACTGCTGTCAGAGGAAGCGGTCCTGGCTTTTGAGTACGGCTATGCCACGACCATGCCCAAGGGGCTGGTGGTCTGGGAAGCCCAGTTTGGCGATTTCGCCAACGGCGCCCAGGTGGTGATAGACCAGTTCATTACCAGCGGTGAACACAAGTGGCAGCGCCTCTGCGGGCTTACCATGCTGCTCCCTCACGGCTATGAGGGGCAGGGCCCGGAGCATTCCTCCGCCAGGCTGGAACGCTTCCTGCAATTGTGTGCGGAGCACAATATCCAGGTTTGTGTGCCGACCACCCCGGCCCAGGTGTTCCATATGCTGAGGCGCCAGGCGATTCGTCCGCTGCGCAAGCCGTTGGTGGTGATGTCTCCCAAGAGCCTGCTGCGCCACAAGGAGGCCATCTCCACCGTGGACGATCTGGCAGACGGGCGCTTTTACAACGTCCTTGACGAAACCGACGATATCGACAAGTCCAAAGTGAAGCGAATTGTGCTTTGCAGCGGCAAGGTCTACTACGACCTGCGGGCGGCCCGTCGTGAACGGGAGATCGAGGATATTGCCCTGATTCGCATTGAGCAGCTCTACCCGTTCCCGGAAGAAGACCTGCTGGCGGTACTGAAACAATACCCGAACGTAAATGAGGCCGTCTGGTGTCAGGAAGAACCGATGAACCAGGGTGCCTGGTATTCCAGTCAACACCACATGCGTCGGGTGTTATTCGATCACAAGAAGGATGTCTACCTGCATTACGTGGGGCGTGACAGCTCCGCCTCCCCGGCGGCGGGTTACATGGCTCTGCACCTGGAACAACTGGAAGCATTTATCAACAAGGCCCTGGCACCTGAAGTGCCCTGGTAGTCATAGCGCGAAGGAAGAGATATGGCGATTGAAATCAAGGCTCCGGCCTTTCCCGAATCAGTAGCAGACGGTGAAGTTGCCGCCTGGCACAAGCAGGAAGGGGAGTCGGTATCCCGTGACGAGCTGATCGTCGAGATAGAAACCGACAAGGTCGTGATGGAGGTGGTCGCACCTGAAGACGGGGTTATCACCAGGATTCATGCCCTCGAAGGGGATACCATCGAAAGCGAGCAACTGCTGGCCACCCTGGAGCAGGGCGCAGCCGCGTCGGCACCGGCGGCAGATTCTGCCGCCGGAGAGAGCACCCCAGCCCCGGCGACCGCCGATGAAGACCTTGCGGCACTGCTGGGCCCGGCGGCGCGACAGCTGGTAGAGGAGCACCAGCTTGATATCAGCCAGATTAAAGGCAGCGGCAAGAACGGGCGCATCACCAAGGAAGACATTCTCAAGTTCATGAAGGCCGGCGGAGGCTCTGAAGCCGCTGCGCCTGCCGCGGCCAGGCCGGCGGCCGCGCCTGCCCCTGCGCCGGAAGCGGCGGATACGCCGGTGCCGTCCGGCGAGCGGGTCGAGAAGCGTGTCCCCATGACCCGCATGCGCGCCAAAATCGCCGAGCGTCTGCTCAATGCCACCCAGCAAACCGCCATGCTGACCACCTTCAACGAGGTGAACATGGCGCCGATGATGGCCCTGCGCAGCAAATACAAGGAGCAGTTCGAGAAAGCCCACAACGGCACCCGCCTGGGCTTCATGGGTATGTTCGTCAAGGCTGCCTGTGAAGCGCTCAAGCGCTTCCCGGAGGTTAACGCCTCCATCGACGGTAATGATGTTGTTTACCACGGTTACCAGGATATCGGGGTGGCGGTATCCACTGAAAACGGACTCGTGGTGCCAGTATTGCGGGATGCCGACTTCATGAGCATCGCCGATATCGAGGCCGCGATCAGGGATCTCGGACTGCGCGCTCGCGACAACAAGCTGACCATCGAAGACATGACCGGGGGTACGTTCACGGTAACCAATGGCGGCGTGTTCGGCTCCCTGATGTCGACGCCAATCCTCAATCCGCCACAGACCGGTATTCTTGGCATGCACAAAATCCAGGAACGGCCCATGGCGGTGAACGGTGAGGTCGTCATCCTGCCGATGATGTACCTGGCACTGTCCTATGACCATCGCCTGATCGATGGCAAGACCGCGGTACAGTTCCTGGTGGCGGTCAAGGACCTGATCGAGGATCCCGCAAGGATCCTGCTGCAGCTGTAAAACAGAGATACATCCAGCTCCGGGACAGCCGGGGCTGGAACTACCAATTTTAACGGGAAGGAACATGTCAGATAAATTTGATGTCGTGGTGATCGGAGCAGGGCCGGCCGGGTATGTGGCAGCCATCAAGGCGGCACAACTGGGTCTGTCGACGGCCTGTGTCGAACAGTGGCTGGACGACAAGGGCAAGGTCCGTCTCGGCGGCACCTGTCTCAACGTCGGCTGTATTCCCTCCAAGGCACTGCTTGATTCCAGCTACAAGTTTCATGAAGCCAAGGCGGATCTGGGGGTTCATGGCATCAGCGTGAGCGACGCCACCATCGACGTGCCGGCGATGATCGCGCGCAAGGGAAAAATTGTTGATCAGTTGACTGGCGGTATTGCCGGGCTGTTCAAGCACAATGGTGTTACCGCCGTATCCGGTACCGGTAAGGTGCTGGCCGGCACCCGGGTTGAGGTTACCGACAAGGATGGCAACGTGCAGGTGCTGGAGGCGGGGCACATCATTATTGCCGCCGGTTCGCTGCCAATTAACATTCCACCGGCACCGGTCGACGGTGACCTGATCGTCGATTCCACCGGCGCCCTCGAATTCCAGGAAGTCCCCGCCAGGCTCGGTGTTATCGGCGCCGGTGTTATCGGCCTCGAATTGGGCAGCGTCTGGGGCCGATTGGGCTCTGACGTCGTGGTTCTGGAGGCACTGGAAGAGTTCCTTCCCATGATGGACCAGCAGATCGCCAAGGAGGCCGGCAAGATTTTCAAGAAGCAGGGCCTGGATATCCGCCTGGGAGCACGGGTCACCGGCTCTGAAGTGAAGGACGGCAAGGTGACTGTGTCCTACAGCACGGCTGACGGTGAGCACACCGAGGAATTCGATAAGTTGATCGTCGCCGTGGGTCGTCGTCCGCGCTCTGAAGAACTGTTCTCCACGGACAGCGGTATCACCCTGGACGAGCGCGGTTTCATATTTGTTAACGATTTCTGCGAGACCGAGGCTCCGCGTGTCTATGCGGTGGGCGATGTGGTCCGCGGTCCGATGCTGGCCCACAAGGGTTCGGAAGAGGGCGTCATGGTTGCCGAGCGTATTGCCGGCAAGCCTGCGCAAATGAATTACGACTGCATTCCGTCAGTTATCTATACTCACCCTGAAGTCGCCGCCGTCGGCAAGACCGAGCAGGAACTGAAGGCCGAGGGCGTGCCGTACAAATCCGGTACCTTCCCCTTTGTCGCCAGCGGCAGGGCGCTTGCCTCCAATGACTCTGACGGCATGGTAAAAATGCTGGCACACGAGGAGACGGACCGGATCCTGGGCTGTCATATCGTCGGCCCCTCAGCCGCGGACCTGGTTCAGCAGGTGGTCATAGCGATGGAATTTGGATCAAGTGCGGAAGATCTGGCGCTGACGGTATTTGGGCACCCGACCCTGTCGGAGGCAGTCCATGAGGCAGCACTGGCGGTTGATGGCCATGCCATCCATATCGCCAACCGGAAGAAACGCAAGTAGAATTCGCCCGCTCACCTAAAATAAGACCAATCGCCGGCGTGTGTGGGTAATAAGGGGTGTTTCGTAGCGGTGTCGCGAAATACCGAAATGAAAGCAGCATTAGCTAATTAACGAAGAGCAGGACAACACATGAATCTTCATGAGTATCAGGGCAAACAACTGTTTGCCGATTACGGGCTGCCGGTTTCCAAGGGTTATGCGGTAGATAGCCCGCAGGAAGCGGCAGAAGCGGCGGACATGATTGGCGGCGACATGTGGGTGGTAAAAGCCCAGGTGCATGCCGGTGGCCGAGGTAAAGCCGGCGGTGTAAAGCTGGTCAAGACCAAGGAGGAAATCCGGGAATTTGTCTGCCAGTGGCTGGGCAAGAACCTGGTGACCTACCAGACCGACGAAAATGGCCAGCCCGTTAGCAAGATTCTGGTCGAGTCCTGCACCGATATCGCCGAGGAATTGTACCTGGGCGCAGTGGTAGACCGCTCTTCACGACGCATTGTTTTCATGGCGTCTACTGAAGGCGGCGTTGAAATTGAGAAAGTGGCAGAAGAAACACCGGAAAAAATCCTCCGTGCCACTATCGACCCGCTGACCGGCCCCCAGCCCTACCAGGGCCGTGAACTGGCCTTCAAACTGGGTCTCGCCGGCGAACAGATCAAACAGTTCGTGAAAATATTCATGGGCCTGGCGCAAATGTTCATCGACAAGGACCTGGCGCTGATCGAGATTAACCCTCTGGTTATCACCGATCAGGGCAACCTGCACTGCCTGGATGCCAAGATCGGTGTGGACAGCAATGCACTGTACCGCCAGAACGCGCTGCGCGAGATGCACGACCCCTCCCAGGAAGACGAGCGCGAAGCGCATGCGGCCCAGTGGGAGCTGAACTACGTTGCCCTGGACGGCAATATCGGCTGCATGGTCAACGGCGCAGGCCTGGCCATGGGCACCATGGATATCGTCGCCCTGCACGGCGGCTTCCCCGCCAACTTCCTTGATGTGGGCGGCGGCGCAACCAAGGAGCGGGTCTCGGAAGCCTTTAAAATCATCCTCTCCGATGACAATGTGAAAGCTGTGCTGATCAATATCTTCGGTGGCATTGTCCGCTGCGACCTGATCGCGGAGGGCGTTATCGGCGCCGTTGAGGAGATCGGCGTGGAAGTGCCTGTTGTTGTCCGTCTCGAAGGAAACAACGCAGAACTGGGCCGGAAAGTGCTGGCTGACAGTGGGTTGAACATTATCGCTGCCACCAGCCTCACCGATGCTGCCCAGCAGGCAGTGAAAGCAGCAGGAGGAGCAGCATAATGAGCGTGCTTATCGACAAGAACACCAAGGTTATCTGCCAGGGCTTTACCGGCTCCCAGGGTACATTCCATTCGGAGCAGGCGATTGACTACGGCACCCAGATGGTCGGCGGTGTCACCCCGGGCAAGGGCGGCCAGGAACACCTGGGTCTGCCGGTGTTCAACACCGTGTCCGAAGCTGTTGAGGCAACCGGCGCAGACGCATCGGTCATCTATGTACCGGCGCCGTTCTGTAAGGACTCCATCCTCGAAGCGGCCAACGGCGGCATCAAGCTGATTGTTTGCATTACCGAGGGCATTCCCACCCTCGACATGCTCGAAGCCAAGGTCAAGTGCGACGAGCTGGGCGTACGTCTGATCGGCCCCAACTGCCCTGGCGTGATCACCCCGGGAGAGTGCAAGATCGGCATTATGCCGGGTCACATTCACCTGCCCGGCAAGGTGGGCATCGTATCCCGATCCGGCACCCTCACCTATGAGGCGGTCAAGCAGACAACGGACGCCGGTTACGGCCAGTCCACCTGCGTCGGCATTGGCGGTGACCCCATTCCCGGTTCAAACTTTATCGACATCCTGGAATTGTTCCAGAATGACCCGGCGACTGAAGCAATCGTGATGATTGGCGAGATCGGCGGCACCGCCGAAGAAGAGGCGGCGGCCTACATCAAGGCCAGCGTCACCAAACCTGTGGTGTCCTATATCGCCGGTGTGACTGCCCCCAAGGGCAAGCGCATGGGCCATGCAGGCGCGATCATTTCAGGCGGCAAGGGGACCGCTGACGAAAAGTTCGCTGCCCTCGAAGATGCCGGTGTGAAAACGGTTCGCTCGCTGGCAGAAATCGGCTCTGCCCTCGGGGAAATTACCGGCTGGTAATGGTTGTCCCCAGGCAGCGAAAAGGCTCGTCGCAAGACGGGCCTTTTTTTTATGCCTGATTTGGCGGCGTTCAGCGATCCTCGATGGGAATCATGATGTGGGCGTAGGGTGTATCTCCCCACATCACGTAAGGGCCACCTTCATGGGGGTCGTTGGTAATACCCTTGAGCATCTCCTTTGGCAGAATCACCATCAGGTGAGCCCCTTCCTTGATGAAGTCGGGTGCATCCTTACCCATGGGGTGCATCGGGTCAGAATTGCTGACCCCGGCATCGCCCTGCAGCATGTAGGAGATACCGACCCTCTCAGGGGTGAAATCCGCATTGTTGCCCATGGCCTGCATCATCGCCATCCACACCGCGTCGCTGCACATCGGGGAGCCGTCGTCCGGCAGGGTTTCCGGCATGCAGGTCCAGCCGTTGCTGCCTTCCGCCAGCACCTCTCCCCGATACATGATGGTGGCATCGGCGCTGACCATGGACGGCGCAGCCGATCGTGCGAGGGCGATCAACGCTTCCTTGTCAGCCGCCAGTGTATGGCTGGCGGTGAAGGTCAGCGCGAACGCAGCCATTGTGGTTATTATCGTATGCTTGAGGTTGTTCATCGTCGATTCCTCCATGGAATTGCCTTCAAAACTGTAGACCACCCAGCCTGATTGCGCGAATTTTCCCCGGCAGGTCAGTCCCTTGAAATCGACTGCACTTGTCCCCATATACATGTCATTAGCGCAAACCCTTGAAAATCAATTAGTTACAAACTGAGGTTAACCGATGACTGCAGACGTCCAAAAAGAAACACTGGGCTTCCAGACCGAGGCGAAGCAACTGCTTCACCTGATGATTCACTCCCTGTACTCCAACCAGGAAATCTTCCTCCGCGAGCTCATCTCCAATGCTTCTGATGCTATCGACAAGTTGCGTTTTGCATCCCTGTCCGATGAGTCGTTGCTGGAGGGTCAGGGGGACTACCAGATCCGGGTAGACGTGGACAAGGAAGCCAGGACTATCACCATTGCCGACAACGGTATCGGCATGAACCGGGACGAGATTGTGGAGCACCTCGGTACCATCGCCAAGTCAGGTACCGCCGCTTTTCTGGAAAACCTGACCGGAGACCAGCAGAAAGACTCCCAGCTGATCGGTCAGTTCGGGGTCGGCTTTTACTCCGCTTTCATTGTGGCCGACCGGGTGGAAGTGCACAGCCGCAAGGCCGGGGAAGCGCCGGAAGCGGGCGTGGTCTGGGAATCTCACGGCGAATCGGAGTTTTCCGTTGAGTCGCGTGACAAGGCGACTCGCGGCACCAGCATCACGCTGTTCCTGAAAGAGGGCTGTGAGGAATTTGCCGACGACTTCCGGGTCCGTAGCGTGATCAAGAAGTACTCCGACCACATATCGGTTCCGGTAATGATGGTTAAGCCGTCCATGCCTGCGGCGGAGGACGAGGAAGAGCAGGCCCAGGAAGCGCCCGAATACGAAGCGGTCAACGAGGCCACAGCCCTGTGGACCCGCAGTCGTACCGAGATATCGGACGACGAGTACAAGGAATTCTACAAGCACGTTTCCCACGATTTTGACGAGCCGCTGACCTGGAGCCACAATCGGGTTGAGGGCAAGCTTGATTACACCAGCCTGCTGTACCTGCCCAGGCGAGCGCCTTTCGACATGTGGAATCGCGACATGGCCCGCGGGCTCAAGCTTTATGTGCAGCGCACCTTCATCATGGACGACGCAGAGCAGTTCCTGCCCTTATACCTGCGCTTCGTCAAGGGCGTGGTGGATTCCAACGATCTACCCCTCAACGTGTCCCGCGAAATACTGCAACAGGACGCCTCTGTCGACTCCATGCGCAGTGCCTTGACCAAGCGGGTGCTGGACATGCTGGGCAAGCTGGCGAAGAAGGACGGTGACGACTACGCCACCTTCTGGAAGGAGTTCGGCCAGGTCCTCAAGGAAGGCCCGGCCGAGGACTTTGCCAACAAGGAAAAGATTGCCAAGCTGCTGCGCTTCTCTACCACGCATACCGACAAGGAAGCACAGGACCAGTCGCTGGAGGATTATGTCGCCAGAATGCAGGAAGGGCAGGAAAAGATCTTCTACGTGGTGGCGGAAAACTTCAACACCGCCAAGAGCAGTCCGCACCTGGAAGTGTTCCGTAAGAAGGGCATCGAGGTTTTGCTGCTGTCTGACCGGGTCGATGACTGGTTGATGAATCACCTGCAGGAATTTGACGGCAAGGCTTTCCAGGATGTGGCACGCGGTTCCCTGGACCTGGGCAATGACTCGGAAGAAGACAAGGCCGAGCAGGAAAAACTGGAGAAGGAGAGTGAAGCGCTGGTAGAGCGCATGGCCAAGGTACTGGAAGACAAGGTGGCGGAGGTGCGGCCAACCGCTCGCCTCACCGAGTCTCCCGCCTGCCTGGTTGTCGGTGACTTCGACATGGGAGCGCAGATGAAGCGCATCATGGAGGCCGCCGGCCAGCCGGTGCCGGAATCAAAGCCGATACTTGAAATCAATCCGGCACACCCGCTGTTGACCATGCTCGACAAGGAGCAGGACGAGGATCGCTTCGCCGACCTCGCCTCGGTCGTGTTCGACCAGGCCAACCTGGCGGAGGGCGGGCAGCTGGAAGACCCGGCGGCCTATGTGTCTACGTTGAACAAACTGCTGCTGGCTCTCGGTGGCAGGTAGGCGACAACTGGCGTCACCAGAAGCGGGCTTTCGGGCCCGCTTTTTTGTTAGACTGGGCGCCGACGCCAGCCCCACAATAATAAAAGGATGAATCATGTCAGATGCATGCGCCGCCGCAGTGCTCGGCGGTGGCAGTTTCGGCACAGTGATCGGTAATATCATCGCCGGCAATGGTCACCGGGTCAGCCTCTGGTTGCGCAATCCCGAGCGCGCCGGGGAAATCAACCACAAGCACGAGAACAGCGAGTACCTGCCGGGGTATACCCTGGATAACAATCTGGCGGCAACCTGCATCCTCGCCGAGGCGGTGGCTGACGTTGAGATCGTATTTGTAGCCGTTCCCAGTAAGTCGTTCCGCGATGTGGTGCGTGACCTTGCCGCGCTGTTACCGGAACAGACTATCGTCATCAGTCTCACCAAGGGTATCGAGCCCGGCGGTTTTCGTCTTATGAGCGATATTTTGCGCGAGGAATTGCCGCGCAATCCAAGGGGTGTGCTATCAGGCCCCAACCTCGCCCGGGAGATTGCCGCCGGCCAGGTGGCGGGGTCGGTGATCGCCAGCGAAACGGCCGCTATTAACACCTTGATTCACGACCTGTTACACAGCGATTCGTTCCTGGTCTACAGCTCCGCCGACATGTTCGGCGTGGAGTTGGGCGGTGCCCTCAAGAATGTGTACGCGATTCTTGCCGGCATTGGCGCGGCGCTGGAGTTCGGCGAGAATACGGTAGGTATGCTGCTCACCCGATCACTGGCAGAAATGTCCCGGTTTGCCGTGCATCTCGGGGCCAACCCCATGACCTTCCTGGGCCTGTCCGGGGTAGGGGACCTGTTTGTCACCTGTTCCTCACCCCTGTCGCGCAATTACCAGGTCGGTGTGGCTCTCGGCAAGGGGCAGCCATTGGATGACATACTCGGGGAAATGGACCAGGTCGCCGAAGGTATCAACACGCTGGGCCTGCTTAAGACTGAGGCCGATCGCCGCGGCATTCACATGCCGTTGGTCAATGGTTTGTACGCTATTCTGTACGAGCAACGCCCGGTAGTGGATGTCTTCGATGATATGATGCACACGGAAGAGCAACAGGATGTCGAGTTTGTTACCCACTGAAGCGATTCACAGGGTCCGTCAATGATTTTAACTGTATGGCGTCATGGCGAAGCCGGCAGTGCCGCAACTGATCGGCAGCGCGAGCTGACCGACAGGGGGTGCGACGATATCGGTTATGGCTGCCACCAGTTTCACGAACATTGCGCCGCCAGGTCGCTGGCCGCCCCCGGGCTGATCCTCTACAGCGAATGGCGGCGGACGACCGAAACCGCCGAGATCATCGCCAGCGCGTTTACCCACGCCCGGTCCGAGCGCTGTGAGGCGCTGATACCCGGCAGTCGGTTGCAGCAGGTGGACGCCGCACTGGAACACTGTCTTGCGGATAGCCGCTGCCCCGACCATATTCTGCTGGTGTCTCACCAGCCGCTGGTGTCCCGGTTGGTCGATTACTACCTGGGTGACGGGGGGCAGGTTGCTCCTCTCGCTCCCGGTGGACTGGCCACATTGCAGCTGGACGCCCCCGCCTTCGCCTGTGCTTCGCTGCTGTTCAGCGCCCAGCCGCCGCAGTACGAGATCAGCCGATGATTCCCGGTGGCGCGGTGGAACACCGGTGGCAGGCGGACGGGCTCGATATTGCGGGCCTGGCCTGGGGCGACCCCGCTAATCCCCCGGTGCTTGCGCTGCACGGCTGGCTGGACAATGCCTGTAGTTTCGCCATGCTGGCGCCCCTGTTGCGCGACCATTACGTGATTGCGCTGGATCTCAGCGGCCACGGCCAGTCCAGCCGGCGCTCCGCCGATGCGACCTACCAGATTTATGATGATCTGCCGCAAATCTACAGTGTGCTCAAGCAGCTGGGGTGGGACCAGCATGCCGTGATTGGCCATTCCCGCGGAGCCTTGATCTCGGCGCTGTTTGCCTCTGCTTTCCCGGAACAGGTGGAAAAGCTTGTGTTATTGGACAGTATTTCCCCGCCGACACTGGAGCCGACGGAGTTTGTCAGCCAGATGCGGCGCTTTGTGCTGGAGAAGCGGCGGTTGACCGACCGGCGCACCCGGGTGTATGCAAACAGCCAGCTTGCAGTCACCGCCCGCCAGGAGCAGGGGCTTCACAGAGAGGCCGCCGAGCTGATTGCCGGGCGTAACCTGACAGAGGTTGAGGGTGGTTATACCTGGACCACGGACCCGCGTCTGCGGGGCGCCTCTGCCGTCAAGATGACAGCGGAGCAGGTTGATACCATGCTGCGCAGCCTGGACATGCCAACCCTGGTGTTGCTGGCTGAAGATGGGCTGGCCAGCACTAACGCCAGCCGCTTTTCCGCCCTGGCAGGGTGCATTCCGGAGGTGGTGATAGAGCGCTATCCCGGGGGACACCATTTCCATATGGAGAGCGGGGCGGATAAACTCGGGGCCAGGATAAACCGGTTTTTAACCCGTGGAGATTGAACGACGGTGAGCAGAGCTGTGACAATATTGCGACGCCTGGCGTGTGTGGGCCTGTGCCTGTCGTGGAGCGTTCACGCAGAGTCCCCCACTGCCATTCTCAGCGCGCTGGATGCCTATCCACACGCGGTCCGGATCGATCGGGAAGAGCGCGAGGTTATCGATCACGAAATCGGTCTCGGTGCCCTGGAGAAGGTGCGTGGCAGCTGGCGGTTCAAGGAGAGCGAGCGACAGACTGGCCAGTTGTTGCGCTATACCTGGCAAATTGTCGATGGGTTCAGCTCGCAGGAAGTATTGCAGGAGGTCGAGGCCAGGCTGGATGGCGCACAGTTGTTATTTTCCTGCGACGGCCGCAGCTGTGGCCGGGGTGTACAGTGGGCCAACCGGGTATTCGGGCAGCGGATGCTTTACGGCCGCGATGAACAACAAAGCTACCGGGTTTTTGACCCCCTCGGCGACGGCAGCTACCGTTTGCTGCTGTTCAGCTCAGCCCGCACGCCCGATCGGCAGTACCTGCATGCGGAACTGCTTACCCTGGAGCGCTGAGCTTACATTTGCAGGATTTGCAGGAACTCGTCACGGGTGACCTGGGAATCACGGAAACTGCCCAGCATGGCAGAGGTCTTCATCACCGAGTTCTGCTTTTCAACGCCGCGCATCATCATGCACATGTGCCGGGCCTCTATGATGACGCCCACCCCCTCGGCTTCTGTCACATCCATAATGGTCTGGGCGATCTCGGTGGTCAGGGACTCCTGTATCTGCAGCCGCCTGGCAAACAGGTCGACAATGCGTGCGACCTTGGACAGACCCAGTACCTTGCCGGTGGGAATGTAGGCGACATGGCATTTGCCGATGAAGGGCAGCAGGTGGTGCTCGCAGAGGGAGTAGAGTTCCACATCCTGCACCAGCACCATTTCGCTGGAATCTGAGGGGAACAGGGCATTGTTAACCACCTCGTCTACCGATTGCTGGTAACCGCGGGTCAGGAATTCAAAGGCCTTGGCGGCTCGTTTCGGGGTGTCCTGCAGGCCCGGCCTGTCCAGGTCTTCGCCGATGGCCCTGATGATCTCTGCCCAGTGCTGTTCCAAGGTTGTCTCCCAGTGTCTCTTATCCAGGGCCTGTGCGGCCGCAAGCTGACGGATGTTATCAACCGCTGATGGCCATAGCAAACAGGTAATGGTGGCGGTTAAACTGCGAATATGGACGAAACGGCAGCAAAACAGATCACGGTGGGGCAGGCCATCCAGCAATGCTGGGAACAGCTGCACGACAGTGATGTTTTCTACGGCCACGGCACCGATAACCCCTGGGATGAAGCCGTACAGCTGGTGCTGGCAGTAGCCGACCTGCCGGCAGATTCAGATGACGGCGTACTGCCGCACCCGGTCAGCGTCAGCCAGTACCGGGAATTACAGCGTTTACTGCGAGGTCGTATCGAGGAGCACATTCCGCTTCCCTACCTGCTGGGGAAGGCCTGGTTTGCGGGGCTTGAATTCGGCTGCGATGAGAGGGCGATTATTCCCCGCTCTCCCATCGGCGAGCTGATTCTGCACGACTACCAACCCTGGTACGCTGGACCCGAACCCGCTGGGATACTGGACCTGTGCTGCGGTGGCGGCTGTATCGGGCTCGCGGCGGCCTATCACAGTGGCGCCCGGGTGGACCTGGTGGACCTGGACCCCCAGGCACTGGCCCTGGCCGCTGAAAACCGTGAGCGCCTGGGGTTGATGGACCGGGTGGAAATCTACCACTCCGATTTGTTCGACAAGCTGCCCCGCAAGCGTTATGACCTGATCCTGTCCAATCCTCCCTACGTGGATGCCGGTGACCTCGCCAGCATGCCCGCCGAATACCATCACGAGCCGGCAATGGCCCTGGGTAGCGGGCCGGACGGACTGTCATTGACCCGCCGGATACTCGCCAGTGCCGCAGATTACCTGGCCGACAGCGGCCTGCTGGTGGTTGAGGTGGGCAACAGCTGGGAGGCGCTGGAAGCCGCCTATCCGCGGGTTCCGTTCACCTGGCTGGATTTTGAACAGGGCGGCCATGGCGTGTTTGCGCTGAGCGCCCGCGAATTGCAGGAATTCAGCGCCAGTCTCCGCGAATAATCGGTATAATTGCCGGCTTTGAATCTGCAGGCACACAAGCGATATGTCCGGTAACAGCATAGGCAAACTCTTCACCGTCACCAGCTTTGGCGAAAGCCATGGGCCCGCCCTCGGCTGCATTGTCGACGGTTGTCCACCCGGGCTGGAGCTGAATGCTGCCGACCTGCAGGGTGACCTGGACCGGCGCAAGCCAGGAACGTCCCGTTTTACCACCCAGCGCCGCGAGGCGGACGAGGTGCGCATCCTCTCCGGTGTGTTTGAGGGCAGGACGACCGGCACTTCCATTGGCATGCTGATCGAGAATACCGATCAGCGTTCAAAGGATTATTCCAATATTGCCAACACCTTTCGTCCCGCTCACGCCGACTACACCTACAACCAGAAGTACGGCTTTCGTGACTACCGCGGCGGTGGGCGCGCTTCTGCCCGCGAGACCGCGATGCGGGTGGCGGCCGGGGCCATCGCAAAAAAATACCTGCTCACCCGCTACGGTATAGAGATCCGCGGCTACCTGGCGCAGTTGGGCCCCATTCGCGCCGAAAAACTCGACTGGGAAGTGGTCGAAACCAACCCCTTTTTCTGCCCGGACCCCGAGGCAATTCCAAGGATGGAGGAGTACATGGCGGCCCTTAACAAAGAGGGCGATTCGATTGGTGCGCGTATCAACGTGGTTGCCCGCAATGTCATGCCCGGCCTTGGCGAGCCGGTATTCGACCGTCTGGACGCCGATATAGCCCACGCCATGATGGGCATTAATGCGGTCAAGGGGGTCGAAGTGGGTGCCGGCTTTGCCAGTGTCGAACAGAAAGGTACCGAGCACCGGGATCTGCTGACCCCGGAAGGGTTTGTCGGTAACAATGCGGGGGGCATTTTGGGCGGCATTTCCAGCGGTCAGGACATCACCGTCAGTATTGCCCTGAAGCCCACCTCCAGCATCCGCCAGCCGGGAGCGACCATCTCCACCGGGGGCGAGGCCATGGAGATGGTCACCCATGGCCGCCACGATCCCTGCGTCGGTATTCGTGCTACACCTATCGCCGAAGCCATGCTGGCGATTGTATTGATGGACCATGTATTGCGCCACCGCGGCCAGAATGCCGATGTGGAGTGCAGCACGCCGATTATTCCCGCGACCCGGCCGGATTAGCACTTTGGGCAGGGCGGGTCGCAAATACTACCGAACGATATTCCTGGGCGTTGCCGCCATGGCGGCGCTGGTGTGGGCGGCGGTTGACCAGTTCGGCATTCCCTGGCGGGACATGCTCCACCTGTTGCTGGTGACAGTGGCGATTATAGCCCTGGTAATCGCGGCTTCGGCAATTACCGTGGGCCTGTGGTTAGGACTGCGCAGGTTATTGCGCAATAACGACTGAAGCCTAGGCCAGGTCAATATCCAGAGTCATGTTGTTGGCGATTTCGTCCAGAGAATCCTGCAGGTCGTCCAGGTCGGTGTTGGCGGGGATGTGGGCATCGATCCTGGCCCGGAACAACAGTTCTCCGCTCATTGCCGCGCTCTCAACCTGGCTGTCCATTTCCACCACATTGATCTGCCGCTCGGCCAGGGCACGGGAAATCTCCCTGACGATGCCCAGCCGGTCCGGGCCCAGTACGGTGAGGGTGATGGCCTTGCCCTCGTAATCCAGCGATGTCTCGCTGGTGGGGGTTACCCTGACACTGAGCCCGGTCGCTGAAAGTGCCTTCAGTTCCGATTCCAGCGCTTCACCGCTTTCAGCGGGCAATGAAACCAGGATCAGTCCGGCGAATTTCCCCCCCAGTTGGGAAAGACGGCTCTCGTGCCAGTTGCCACGATTGTGTTCGATAACACTGGACAACTGTTCCACAAGGCCGGGACGGTCATCCCCGATAAACGTAATGATGTAGGATGTATCCACCAGTTTGACTCCACATTCCAGGGTGCAGACCGTATATTAACCCGCAAATGA
Source organism: Seongchinamella unica (assembly GCF_004354085.1). GTDB lineage: Bacteria > Pseudomonadota > Gammaproteobacteria > Pseudomonadales > Halieaceae > Halioglobus > Halioglobus unicus. The sequence goes on from NZ_SMSE01000002.1 coordinate 612,437, forward strand.
GGCTGGCAGAAGGAGCCTGGCAAATGTCGTCCTATATCGAGATACCTGCAGAGCGACTCGGTGAAGATGTGCTGCAGGGGCTGCTGGAGGAATTCGCCAGCAGGGACGGTACTGACTACGGCGAGGTTGAGTTGACCCTGGCGGAAAAGACGGGCAATCTGCGCCGCCAGTTGCAGCGGGGAGAGTTGTTGCTGCTGTTTGAAACCGAGCGCGAGCAGTGGGACCTGATGATTGCAGACCAGGCGCGGGCACTGTTGCGGGACGAAGACTGATATGCCGATGACTGATGATCATGTGCTGGATGCCAGAGGGCTGTTTTGCCCGGAGCCGGTGATGTTGTTGCACAACGTGATCAGGGACATGGAAGCGGGGCAGGTGGTGCAGGTGGTTGCCACTGATCCCTCCACCCAGCGCGATATTCCCAAATTCTGCAGTTTTCTGGGGCACGAACTGTTGCGCCAGGAGGAGTCCGAGGGTTGCTACCGGTACTGGCTGCGCAAGCAGGGAACCGCGCCTTGAGTGTCGCCACCCGCCGTGAAATTTTCGATTGCAGCCGGCTGGTGTCGGTCTTCGAGGGCTGTTTTGGTGTTACTGAAAACACGTCGCTGGTCGGCGGCGCGCAAGAACCACTGTATCGGCCTGCCGATGACAATAACTCCCGCAACCTGCTGTACTTCCGCGAGGACTATTTTGCCAGCGCCCTGCACGAAACCGCGCACTGGTGTATTGCCGGCGCCGAGCGCCGCAGACTGGTCGATTTCGGTTACTGGTACGCACCCGAGGGGCGCAGCGCCGACGAGCAAAGGGCCTTTGAGGCCGTGGAAGTAAAACCGCAGGCCCTGGAGTGGATATTCTCACTGGCCTGCGGTTACCGTTTCCGGATCAGCGTCGATAATTTTGCTGACCGGGGCGAACTGGTTGATACCTCGGATTTTCGTCGCAAGGTCGCCACCCAGGCCCGGCACTGGCAGCGGGTGGGTTTGCCGCCGCGGGCGGCCCGCTTCACCCGTGCTCTGAGGCAGGAATTTGCCACACCGGCAGCGCTCCCGGAACGATGCTTCGAACCGGAGGCGCTCGCCTGATCATGGCGCAGAGAGCCTGGCTGCTGGACGCATCCATTTATATTTTCAGGGCATGGTTCTCCCTGCCGGAGCGCTGGCACAACGGGGACGGTATTCCCCTTAATGCGGTTTACGGTTATGCCGGCTTCCTCTGTGAACTGCTCTCCCGGGTGCAGCCGGCCCCCCATCTTGCCGCGGCTTTTGACGAAAGCCTGGGCAGTTGCTTTCGCAATGAACTCTATCCCGACTACAAGGCCAGCCGGGCACTGCCCGATGACGCGCTGGCTTTCCAATTGCAAAGCTGCAGGGAGCTGACCGAGTTATGCGGGATTCCCTGTTATGGCAGTGAGCGTTACGAGGCAGATGACTATCTCGCCAGCCTGGCACGGCTGGCAAAGGCAAAGCAGCTGCCGGTTACGGTGATAACCCGTGACAAGGACCTGGGACAGTTGTTGTCGGAGCCGGATGACGCCTGGTGGGACTTTGCCGCCGGAAAAACAGTCGATATTGAGCAGTTCGAGCAGCGATTTGGCGTTCGTCCGCAGCAATTTGCCGACTACCTTGGCCTGGTCGGGGACAGCGTCGATGACATTCCAGGGGTGCCCGGCATCGGCCCCAGGACCGCCGTCGGGCTGCTCGCGCAATTCGGTACGCTGGAAGCGATTGCCGAGGATCTGCAGGCTGTCGCCCGCTTACCTCTGCGGGGGGCTTCGCGATTGCCGGAGAAACTGTCCACTTACTGGCCCCAGGCAATGCTGTCCCGGCAATTGGCCCGGCTGGAAGACAAGGTTCCCGGATTGGACCGGCTTCCGGAATACGCTCTCTCCGGGGAGCACATCGATGCAGTGGTTGATTTCCTGCAGTCGCTGGGGCTCGGGGGTCCGCTGGTCCGGCGCTGGCAAAAATTGGCGGCAGGGTTGCAGCACTCATGACATTGCAGCTGGTGGCCGATGAAAATATCCCTGGCGTCGAGGCCATGTTCGGTCCCGGGGTGGCAGTGCAGCGGGTGGCCGGTCGCCGGCTGACCCGGGCGTCGATAGCCGGTGCTGACATGCTGCTGGTGCGCTCGGTCACCGGCGTGAATGCAGAACTGCTGGAGGGCACACCGGTGAAGTTTGTCGGCACCGCCACCAGCGGCACCGATCACATCGACATCAACTATCTGCGGGAGGCCAACATCGGCTTTGCCCACGCGCCGGGCTCCAATGCGAACTCGGTCGTTGAATACGTGCTGGGCGCGATTGCCGCCCTCGATGACTACCTCGAGCGTCTCCTGGCGGGCGCTTCTGTCGGCATCGTCGGCTATGGCAACATTGGTCGTGCGCTGGCGGCGCGCTTGCGGGCCCTGGGTATTCGCTGTCTGGTCAACGATCCGTGGCTGTCTGCCACCGAGCTTGGTGAGGCGATTGAGCTGGAGGCTGTACTGCGCTGCGAGGTGGTTTGCCTGCACCCGGAACTGACTCGAGAAGACCCCTGGCCCAGCTTTCACCTGCTGGGTGAATCGGAACTGGCCAGCCTGGGTCGTGGGCAATTGCTGATCAATGCCAGTCGCGGGCCCGTGATCGATAACGCCGCACTGTATCGGCGCCTGCAACACAGTGCCGGCCCCGACGTGGTGCTGGACGTCTGGGAAACAGAGCCGTTTGTGCCCGCAGCGCTGTTGGACGCGGTGCGTCTGGGAACGGCGCATATTGCCGGTTACAGCTACGATGGCAAACTGCTGGCAACCCGGATGCTGCGCGACGCCGCCGGCACCTGTCTCGGGCAGCGCTTCATCGGTGCCGAAGCCAGTGCTGGTGAGGCCCCGACCCCGCTGCGGGTTGATCACGATGTGTCCCTGCCACAGCTGTTACGAAAACTGTTGAATGATTGTTACCAGATCGAGGAGGACGACCGCCAATTGCGCGCAGCCGTGGCGGGGGCAGATCATGAAGACTGCCGGGAACACTTTGACCAGTTGCGAAAGTGTTACCCGCAGCGTCGCGAACTTGCTGGGCGGAAGGTCCTCCTGGCCGGTGGCAGTGAACGCTGGCGGGACATTGTGCGGGCCCTGGGCTGTAGTCCTCTGGAGGGTGATTAGCCCGTGGTCGCATTAACGCTGGGTCTGATCGTTAACCCCCTGGCCGGCCTGGGGGGGAGCCGGGCGCTGAAAGGCAGCGATGGCGCTGCGGTGCGTGAACTTGCCGGGAGCCTGACGCAGGCCGAACTGCAACGGTCCAATACCCGGGCTGCCAGGGCCTTGCAGAGGCTGGTCGGTATCGAAGACGTGCTGATACTCACCTGGGAAGGAGACATGGGAGGGCATGTTGCCGAGTCCCTGGGGCTCAATTATCGGATCATCGGCGGTGTGAAGGGGGATCTCAGTGATCCTGCCGACACTCGAGGTGCTGCGCAGGCCATGCTTGCCGCCGGGGTCGACGTGCTGGTATTCGCCGGCGGCGACGGAACCGCCCGGGATATTTATGATGTTGTGGGCGACCGATTGCCGGTTCTGGGAATACCGGCCGGGGTGAAAATGCATTCGGGGGTGTTCGCGGTGTCCCCCGAGGCCGCCGGTGAGTTGTTGCTGGAACTGTCCCGTGCCGGACTGGTTGGATTGCGCCGTCAGGAAGTCAGGGATATCGACGAAGAGGCGTTCAGGCACGATGTGGTTCGCAGCCGCTTTTACGGTGAAATGCTGGTTCCGGGGGAGGGACGTTACCTGCAGCACACCAAGATAGGGGGTCGCGAAAGCCAGGAACTGGTAGCCGCCGAGATCGCCGCCTGGGTGGCGGAACAGATGGATGACGAGACCCTGTACCTGGTCGGTCCGGGGTCAACCACCGCAGCCCTGATGGAGGAACTGGGACTGGACAATACCCTGTTGGGCGTCGATGTGATCGGCGCTGGCAGACTGCGCTGCAGTGATGCCGATGAAGCTCGATTGCTGGCCCTGCTCGCTGACCACGGCGGCCCGGCACACATCCTGGTGACGGCCATTGGTGGCCAGGGGCATATTTTTGGCCGCGGCAATCAGCAGATTTCACCGGCGGTCATCCGCGCGGTGGGCCTGGAAAACATATCGGTTCTGGCGGCAAAATCAAAGATCAGCGGCCTTGAGGGCAGGCCCCTGCTGGTTGATACCAATGACCCTGAACTGGATGCCCAACTCAGCGGTTACCGTGAGATAATTACCGGCTACGACGACCGTATTCTGTATCCGGTCGCAGCGATGGATGAACAGGAGAGAGCATGAAAGACAACGAGTACTGGCGCGACAAGTTGAGTCCGGAGGAGTTTGAGGTCTGCCGGGAAAAGGGTACCGAGAAGCCGTTTTCCGGCGAATACTGGAACGCGACGGACAAGGGTGTTTACAACTGCAAGTGCTGCGGTGAGCCCCTGTTTCTCTCGGACAGTAAATTTGACGCCGGCTGCGGCTGGCCAAGCTTTTTCAAGCCGGCGGACGCTGAGGTTATCGAGGAGGCGCCCGATCATTCCCACGGCATGACCCGCACGGAAATCATGTGCAAGAAGTGCGGTTCCCATCTGGGGCACGTATTCGAGGACGGGCCACAGCCGACAGGGCTGCGCTATTGTGTGAACAGCCTTTCGGTGAAGCTGGATAAGGAGTAGTTGGACAAGGGGTAGATGGAGCGGGAAACCGGGTTCGAACCGGCGACCTCAACCTTGGCAAGGTTGCGCTCTACCAACTGAGCTATTCCCGCATCTGTCGCGTTTATGCCCACCGCCGTGGTCGCCGGAACCGTCGAGGCTGCGCGCCCCGCCGCAACCTTGGCAAGGTTGCGCTCTACCAACTGAGCTATTCCCGCATCTGTCGCGTTTATGCCCACCGCCGTGGTCGCCGGAACCGTCGAGGCTGCGCGCCCCGCCGCAACCTTGGCAAGGTTGCGCTCTACCAACTGAGCTATTCCCGCGGCAATCAGGATCGAGTGGCGTCCCCTAGGGGGTTCGAACCCCTGTTACCGCCGTGAAAGGGCGGTGTCCTAGGCCACTAGACGAAGGGGACCCGTCGTGTCTCGATCGAGAGGCGCGCATTTTAGGGATAGCGGGAACCTCAGTCAAGCCTCAACGGGCAATTTAATTCGAGGGATTTTTGCTGTAACTTCATAGGCTTAGAATTCAACGCTAGAGTACTGTTTAGCTTGGAACGCGGCCGTCGCGGGGAGTGAATTGACTCCCCGGAATGTCATGGAGACAGGCCATGAAGATTGATGGCGATTACCGGTCTGGAAACTGTGACACGCTCAAATTTGTCACCGCGAGGTTACCTATTGCCCAGCAGTGGGTGCCGGTCGATAGACTGGCGGGCGAGGGGGACTCCGAACGGGGTCGCTACCCCGCTGTACAGGCCTGGTTGGGGCGCGTCCGGGCAACGCCGGGCTATACAGGAATGGTACCCTCATGAAAATACTGGTTCTGGCCAATAGCGACCTTGCCAGTAACTACGCGCTCAATCTGCTGCTGCCGGCATTGCAGGGGCACCGGGTGACACTGCTGCTGTCCTCCGCTGTCGGCGGCACAGCGACCCGACCGGAACCGCTGCAGCAGCTGAAGTTTTTTGAACAACAACTGTTCAATGAGCTGTTGTTTCCCCTGCTCGACCGCGCCGGCGCCCGGCGCTTTCGCAGTTTCGCTGGCCTGCGGCCATGGCTGGCGGCAGACCCCGGCATCGAAAACGCCATAAACAGTGGGGAGAGCGTGGCCGGTCTGGCTGCGGAACCACCGGACCTGATCCTGTCCATCCGCTATGGCGGCATTCTCAGGGAGCATGTTATCGCCATTCCCAGGCACGGCGTTATCAACCTCCACTCCGGGCGATTACCCCGGTACCGCGGGGTTATGGCGAGTTTCTGGGCCATGTTGGCGGGTGAGAAGGAACTCGGCACCACCCTGCACACCATCGACGACAGCAGTATCGATACCGGGCGGGTGATTGCAACAACCAGTACGGCACTTTCGGCTGACAGGTCCTACCTGTGGAATGTCCTCAATCTCTACCCTGCGGGCATTCAGTGCATGCTTGATGCAGTGGCGGCGCTGGCTGCGGGAAACCCGCTGCAGACCCGCCCCCAGGGCGAAGCCGGCCGTTACTTCACCTTTCCCACCGAGGAGGAACTGCAGGCATTTTTTGCCGCTGGCCACCGCCTCTACGATCCGGCGGAAACTATCGATCTGGCCAGAAAATACTACCTTGGAGAAAGTGAGGACTTGTCATGAGGATCAGGGCAGCAGTGTGTGCTTGTTTACTCTCGCCACTGGCGTTAGCCGAGCCAATATTACAGACGGGAGAATCCTGGGATGGGGGCGCAATTGCCTACCCGCCCGGTAACGCCGAGGTTACCGCCCAGATTCTCCGGCTGGAGGCAGGCCAGTCAGCCCCTTTCCACTGTCACCCGGTGCCGACCATGGGCTACGTACTCAAGGGTACCGCGGAGGTGGAAACAATCGACGGCAAGCGGATGATCATCGGGCCCGGCGATCCCCTGGTGGAGGTCATGCGCACGGTTCATCGAGGTACCGCGGTGGATGGTGAGGTTGAAATTGTCGTGTTCTATGCGGGCGCCGAGGGGGTGCCCACCACCGTGAGGCCGGACGAGGACCCGGAAGGTCGTTACTGCGACAGCTGAGCCCTATTGCAGTCCCATCAGGCTGGCCTTGGCCTCGCGCATGTTCAGGGTTTCACCCCGGCCGGCGGCCGCCAGGCGCATGTCATCCAGCTTCTGGTAGGCCGCTATCTCTTCATCCGGCATGTAGTGCAGGCATTCGCCGCCGAAAAACCACAGCAGGTCGCGGGGAAACGCCGGGGCAAAGTCGGGGTAGGTAGTGAACAGGCGCGACACCAGCGTCGGGCCATCGGCATACAGGTCGCCGTTCCCCTCGGCCAGTGCCTTGAATCTCGCTCCCAACTCTTTCAGGGAGTCACCTTCGGGCAGGTGCTCCAGCCGTTTTTCGGTGGTATTGGCGAATTCGACCAGCAACTGCTGGCAGTAGCGGGCGTATTGTTTGTCATCCATGGGGAAATTTCGTCTCGCAGGCTCAATGCAGGTACAATAGCGCGTTTTGTTCAGGGCAACGCAATTCGAGATGATACCAGCTCTTCGCATCGAAAATCTCAGCAAGGTTTATGACAACGGCTTTGAGGCACTAAAGGGCGTCAGCCTGTCGGTGGAGCAGGGGGATTTCTACGCTCTGCTTGGCCCCAATGGCGCGGGCAAGTCCACCACCATTGGCATCATCTGCTCCCTGGTCAGTAAAACCACCGGCAAGGTCCAGGTTTTTGATGCCGACATCGATGAAAACTTTCCGGCGGCCAAGAAATACATTGGCATCGTGCCCCAGGAGTTCAATTTCAACGTGTTTGAAAAAGCCTTCGATATCGTGGTCAACCAGGGCGGTTACTACGGCATGCAGGCACCTCTCGCCCGCGAGCGGGCCGAAAAATACCTCCGCGCGCTGGGGTTGTGGGACAAACGCGATGTCCCCGCCCGGACCCTGTCGGGTGGCATGAAGCGGCGCCTGATGATCGCCCGGGCGCTGGTACACGAACCGAAACTGCTGATCCTCGACGAGCCTACTGCCGGCGTGGATATCGAGATGCGCCGGTCCATGTGGGATTTTCTTAAAAAAATCAATGCCGAGGGAACGACCATTATCCTCACCACCCACTACCTGGAGGAGGCGGAGGCCCTGTGTCGCCATATCGGCATCATCAACAATGGCGAGATTGTCGAAAACACCTCTATCAAGGCGCTGTTGCGCCAGCTGCAGCGGGAAGTGTTCATTTTCGACAGTGTCGAAGAACTCGAAGACGACATCGGCATTCCCGGCTTTGTCACCCGCAGGCTGGATGCTCACAGCATGGAGATAGAGGTGGAGAAAGGGCAGAGCATTAACCAGGTTTTTGCCGAGCTGGGAAACCGGGGCATCCACATCAGCAGCATGCGTAACCGGGCCAACCGCCTGGAGGAGATGTTTGTCAACCTGGTGGAGGGCGCGGCGTGAATCCCACCGAGCAATACCGGGCCTTTATGACCATTGTCCGCAAGGAAGTGAGGCGCTACATGCGCATCTGGACCCAGACCCTGCTGCCTTCGGCCATCACCATGTCACTGTATTTTGTGATTTTCGGTAGCCTAATCGGCTCGCGCATCGGTGAAATGGGTGGCTTCAGTTATATGGAGTTTGTGGTACCGGGCCTGATCATGATGGCCATTGTGACCAATTCCTACTCCAATGTCGTCTCGTCTTTTTTCGGCTCCAAGTTCAATCACAGCGTGGAAGAGCTGCTGGTATCGCCGACCCCGAACTATGTGATCCTGATGGGCTATGTCGTAGGTGGCGTGAGCAGGGGGCTGCTGGTGGCGGTGGTGGTCACGCTGGTATCCCTGTTTTTCACCCGGCTTCATATACACAGTTATTTTGTCGTCGTCGTGATCGTGTTGATGACCTCCACACTGTTTGCCCTGGCAGGATTTATTAACGCCGTTTTCGCCAACAGTTTTGACGATATTTCCATCATCCCGACATTTGTGCTGACGCCACTGATCTATCTCGGTGGTGTGTTTTATTCCATGGACCTGCTGCCGGAGTTCTGGGCCGGTGTGTCCAAACTCAATCCACTGGTTTATGTGGTGAATGCCTTCCGCTACGGCGTGCTGGGTGTTTCCGATGTGAGCCTGGGTGTTGCCTTTGGCATGATCGCGCTGTTTACGGTCATTGCCTTCGCCTACAGTATGCACCTGTTAAATTCCGGTAAACGCCTGAGGCAATGATCTCGTGAGTGATGAAAAAACGGGTTTACTGCTGGGTAAAACGGTAGCCGTCGTCGATGAGTACAGCCCCCAACTGCTGTACCCCATCGCCAGGGCGGAGGCCAGGGGCACGCTGGGCATAGAGGGCGCGCTGCCATTTTCAGGGGTCGACTTGTGGCACGCCTACGAGCTCTCCTGGCTTGACGAGCGGGGTAAGCCGCAAGTGCGGGTAGGGCGCTTCTTCATCCCCGCTGAATCCCCTTGCATGGTGGAGTCCAAGTCCTTCAAGTTGTACCTGAATTCCCTCAACAGCACTGTCTTCGCGTCCGAACAAGCGCTCGCCGAGGTCCTGCGCAGGGACATCAGCAAGGTCGTGGAAGCCGAGATTGAACTCGAACTGTTTCCCGTTGACGCCCCGGAGCTGGACGGGGGGGTTCCCGAAGGCGAGTGCCTCGACGGGCTGGAGATCAGTGTGGACGACTCGCCTCCGGCTGTGAGCCTGCTGCAGGTGACTGATACGGTGGTGGAAGAGGCCCTTTACAGTCACCTGCTGCGCTCCCTGTGCCCGGTAACCGGACAGCCCGACTGGGCGACGCTGTATGTGCATTACCGGGGTAGGGCGCTGGAACGGAAGAGCCTGCTTCGCTATCTCATCGCCTTTCGCAGGCACCAGGAGTTTCACGAACAGTGCGTGGAACGTATTTTTATTGATCTCCACCAGCTGTTGCAGCCTGATTTTCTCGAAATACAGGCCTTTTACACCCGTCGCGGCGGGCTGGATATCAACCCCTTCCGCAGCACCGATTCAGCCGCTGTGCCGCTCTCCAGAATGAACCGCCAGTAGCGGGGAAATTCCTCCCACTAACACTGGAAACTGGCCGCGCTTGTGGTATTATGCGCGCCCTCAACGGTGAGGTGGCCGAGTGGTCGAAGGCGCACGCCTGGAAAGTGTGTAACGGGAAACCGTTCGAGGGTTCAAATCCCTCCCTCACCGCCATATTCGCGACGTAATACCCTGTAGAATTTTCACCAGCGCCCCGCCTCTTCTCTCGGTGCTGTCCCAGGCCCAGGCCGTCGGCAACTCCACATACATTTGGCAGGAATCGGGATATCGTACTTCCGGCCGTCCAGGCACGCGAATCGTTTTTGGCGGTGGCGTCCCGCTAGCGCCGAGGTGCCCGCGCTCGAACAGGGTTGACTGACATCCGGAAAAGGCCAACCATATTGGACTCTGGTCGAAGTGAAAACAGGGTTTCTTTGGATATCATCAGGAGTCGTCATGAAAACTAGGGCTGTCTATTTTTCCGCCGTGGTCTTTGCGGCCATCGTCCTGTCTGCCTGCGCGGGGACGAACTCACAGGCGCCAGAGGTAAGCCACGACGGGCTGCACCTGGTCGACGATACCTCGTTCCAGTCGGTTTATCTCAAGCCTGGGGTAGACCTGAGCGTGTATAAAAAGTATGGCGTAACAGAGTGCCAGGTGGCATTTCGCAAAAACTGGCTTCGCGACCAGAACCAAAGCCGCTTGCAGCTCACCAACCGGGTCACCCAGAAAGATATGGATCGAATCAAGGGTACTCTCGGTGCAGACTGTACGCAAAAGTTTCGTGACGCGCTGACGGCAGCGCCGGCCTACGAAATTGTGGAAGAATTCACCGAAGGGGAGGAGGTTCTGATATTGGAGCCCAATATCATCAATCTCGATGTCCACGCTCCGCAAACCAATTACCCCGGAATTGAACGCACTTACACCACTTCATCCGGAGAGATGACCCTGTATCTGGAGCTGGTGGACGCCACCACGGAAGAAGTGCTCGCCCGGGTCGTGGATCGCAGGAAAGACCCCGACGATCACCGGATGACCTGGACCAACAGCGTGACCAACAAGGCCAATGCCGACCGTATCCTGAACCGTTGGGCTGGCCAGCTGAGGGACGGCCTGGACAGGATCACAAACCTTCCGCTTGAGGGATCATAGCGCCGCCGCCAAATATCCTGACAGCCCGGTGACGTTCACACAGCGAGCCCCGAGTTCTCCAGCGGCCGCTCCCGATGCAGCAGGATCCATTCCGCGTGTTCCTCCAGGCAGGTTTCTCCCAGCGCCCTGAGGAGTGCGCCGCGGGTAACCGGGTCCAGGCTTTGCTCCAGTTTCTGTTTTGCGACGGAAAACGTGCGAAACATAAACAGGTATTGCTTGGTCAGTTCCTTATCGGCCTTCTTGTACGCGTAGGTTTCGCGAATACCGGCCAGCAGCGGTAACAGACCCATCAGGATAAACAGTACGTTGGTGCTCGTCTCGTCCAGTTCAGCGGCCATGAACAGCAGGTAAAAAGCGATGCTGATGCCTGTCCAAAGGGTGATCCGGCCGAACAGGGCGTCCCGTTTGAGCTTGCTGGCTCGTGCCTGGCCGGCATTGTGGTAATAGGCGAGTTGACCCGCATCGGCCCAGGCACCTCCCACCCAGTGCTGTATCGCCAGCGTCAGTCCGTTGTCCAGCTTTCGGTTATTCGCTCGTCCGGCCGTACTGACACTGCGCATCATGTGGCGTATCCATACCAGTTCGACATCCTGCTTCTGCATAAGATTGTCGTAGGTAAAGGCGGTGCCATGGAATCCCTCCACATCCGCCAGGCACCAGTAGAACTGTACTCGCAGCCCCTCTGCCAGGGCCCGGTAATCGAGGTACTTACGGTGCCAGTTCAGCCCGTTGGCAATCTTGTTGAGGATCCACGCGGTAAAGAAAAAGACCAGGAAAGCGGGCAACAGGATAGCGAATTCCTGGTACTCCGAGTAGGTAATGAAACTGAACCCCATCAAGGCCGCCAGCGAGTGGGTCAGCACCAGTTCCCTGACCACCAGTCGTGAGTAGTAGATGGCAAGACAGTCGGCAACGCGGTAAACGCTGTCGATGGCGGTAAGGCCGGAGTCCGCGGACATTTCCTCATTGGCCAGCAGGGTTTCCCCCGATTCACTGATCAGCGCGTCATGGCGGTTTGCGTCCTGTTTGAAAACCTCCATGTGGTCGAATGCACTGCGGTAACGGCTGGGCATATCGAGGCCGGGGTATTCCGAGGTGCTGTTGAGCCAGCGCCCCACGCGTTGTTGCTCACTGTCATCGCGCGGGCAGTGGATATGGTAAACGAGGTCATTTTCCTTTTCGGCGAGCAGGTTCCTGGCCTGCTCCAGCGAAGGCATGCCCGGCATCACATCCTGTAACTGGTAATGAACGACGCTGGCGGTGCCGCCGGGTTCGCTTGACTCCCGGCCGTCCCAGAGTGCCAACAACATATGCGTGTGACTGGCGATATACATGCCCAGCTGTGCATACTGTCGGTTGCGTGCCTCGCCGTGTTCGCGGATGTCATCCAGGGTGCTGCCGGGCGCCAGCGGCAATTCGTAGCTATCGCTGTGGGCCAGTGTGCTGCGAAAATCAGCCAGAGCTTCCGGGCCGAAATCCTTTTCATACAGTTCTAGCGGCATTGGCAGGGGGGTTTCCAGTCGTAAACCCATGTCCAGCGCGATTCTGGCCACCAGCATGTCACCGCCTTCCGCCAACGGGTTCACCAATACAATGGGCAGTGAGGGAAATTGAGACTGCAGGCGTTGGAGAAAATCACGCACCTGCTGTTGAACATGGGGGATGTCGGTGTAGCGGAGATCCCGGTGGGCGGTCACGCCAACCTTGAGGCAGATATTGTTATTGAAATCGTCGATCATTCCCTGTCATCCCCACAATGCATCCCTGCGGCAAAGCATAGCAGACGGGAACGGCACTGTGGCATAGCCAGACTATGAGAGAGCCCCTGATTTTGCGAAAATGGCGTTATCTGTACAGACGGCTCCCATCGTGAAAAAAATCCTGCTGTTGGTTCTGATCGCTCTACTTGCTGTGCCCCTGCTGTTCCTGCACCTGGCAGGGATTCCACTGCGCGGCCTGCCCGATATGGCAGCGACGGGCACCGGAATTGCCGCCAAACTCCATTGTTCCGGCTACTACCTTTCCGGTTTTACGGATGAGCGTAACCGGGCGGATATCAGCACCTATTCGCCAGCATTACTGCTGGTGGACGTCAGGCACGAGCAGCCCAATACGGTGGTGGCCACCCTCGGTTCTGTCGAGGCCAGGGCGCGCTATTTTCCCGGGCTGGGTTGCACCCTGCTGCATCGGGGCATGGTGAATCTGGCAACCCTGGATGTGCCCGCTGCCAGGCTCCAGTCCGGGCCCTGGCCAGCTGGCAATGAGGTGGCAGAGCCGGATGAGACCATGCAGGCGTTGTTGGCCAGGACCCTGGTAGAGGATAGTCAGCAGGGTCTGGATACCCGGGCGCTGCTGGTGGTGCAGGCGGGTCGGGTGATCGCCGAGGTGTACGGTAATGGCATCAGCCCGGATACACCGCTGCTCGGTTGGTCCATGGGCAAGAGTCTCACCGCGTTGCTGGTGGGCAGGATGGAAGCGCTGGGGCAGTTGCAGCGCAGCGACAGCATACTGTTTCCAGCCTGGCGCGCGGATGCCCGTCGTGAGATTACGGTCGAGAACCTGCTGCAGATGTCCTCGGGGCTGGCATTCAGCGAGCCCTACCTGCCCGGCAACGACTCCACCCGTATGCTGTTTACCGCCCCCAGTGCCTCCGATCTTGCCCTGGCCAGCCCGCTGCTGCACACGCCCGGCAGCTATTGGTATTACTCATCCGGAACCAGCAATCTGCTGGCCCGACTGGTTTCTGATCGACTCGGTGGCAAGCCCCGGGCGCTGGTGGAGTTTTTCGCTCGCGAAATTGCCGAACCCCTGGGATTACGCAATACCGTTTTTGAACTGGATTCGAGCGGGGTCTATGTCGGCAGTTCGTATCTTTATGCGCCCGCCCGCGACTGGGCCAGGATGGCGCTGCCCATGCTCAACGAGGGCCGGGCCAATGGTATCCAATGGCTGCCCCCGGGCTGGGTAACGGCTGCTTCCACCCCGAATCCCAGTAGCAATGACAGGCGCTACGGCTACCAGTTCTGGCTGAATGGCGGCGGTCCGACGCTGCGCTGGCCGGACCTGCAGGCGGATGCTTACGCCATGTCGGGTAATCGAGGACAGTCGGTCATGATCTTTCCCGACCTGGATGCCATTGTCGTACGCCTCGGCTGGACCGCAGGAGACTACCCTGTGAATGAAAAGTTCGAGCCGATCCAGGCGCTGCTGAAACGCTATCGGATCGGGGAACCCTGAACCTATAGCACCAGTTCGGCCATGTCTCTCAACATTTGCTGGTCACCGTTGATCAGCAGGCTGGTCACCGGTGACTTTTCCCAGTCCTGCAACTTTTCCCGGATGCGTTCTTTCGGCCCGCAGAGAGAAATTTCATCGGCAAACTGGTCAGGAACGGTGGCAACGCCTTCGTCGCGCCTGCCCTCGAGGAACAGGCGCTGGATCTCCTCCGCCTCGTCCGGAAAGCCCATTCTGCCCATCAACTCCTTGTGGAAGTTGCGCTTGGCAGATCCCATGCCGCCGATGTAGAAACCCAGCATCGCCTTCACCGGGTAAAGTGCCTCCTCCAGGTTGTCGTTGATGAACACCATGACCGTGGGGGATATTTCAAAGCCCTCGGGGGCATCCACCAGTTGGTCTGCGTATACTTCCTGGCGGTAGGGCGAGTAGTAAAGTGGTAACCAGCCGTCGGCGATCCGGGCGGTCTGGGCGACGTTGCGCGGTCCCTCGGCGCCAATGAAAATGGGTACATCGGCGCGCAGGGGATGGGTGATGGGCTTGAGCGGCTTACCCATGCCCCAGGAGCCGGGTCCCTCGTAGGGTAGCGGGTAAAACTCGCCGTCACTGGTAACCGGGGCTTCCCTGGCGAGCACTTTGCGGATAATGTCCACGTATTCGCGGGTGCGGGTAACCGGTTTGCTGTAGGGCTGGCCATACCAGCCCTCTACCACCTGCGGGCCGGACACCCCGAGGCCGAGAATCATCCTGCCACCCGAGAGGGCGTCCAGCGCCAGCGTGGCCATGGCGCAGGCAGTCGGCGTACGGGCGGACAACTGGGCCACGGAGGTGCCCAGGCGAATCCTCGAGGTCTGTGCGCCTATCCACGACAGGGGCGTGAAACAGTCGTTACCCCAGGACTCTGCGGTCCATACCGAGTCAAAACCGAGTTTCTCAGCCTCCTGGGCGAGTTGTGTGTGATTTTCCCCGGGGCACAGGGCACCCCAGTAACCCAATTGCAGTCCCAATTTGAGTTTTGTCATGTCAGCCTCCTTTCACGCAGGGTACTCTAACGCCCGGTTGCCCCGGGGCAAGCGCGGGCTGCGGCCAAAAAGGCTGACCCCATCGATCAGGACTGTCTTTCACCGGCGCCATTGGCTAGACTCTGCCGGCTGTGATTGTAATGGGAAAAGCGATGAGCAAACTGACTCACCTCGACGAAACCGGCTCCGCCCATATGGTGGATGTTGGCAGCAAGCCGGTGACCCAGCGCTCGGCCACTGCCTGTGCCCGGGTCAGTATGTTGCCCGAGACAATGGGCCTGTTAAAGGACGGAGCGCACAAGAAAGGCGATGTCCTGGCGGTGGCACGGGTGGCGGGCATCCAGGCGGCGAAAAAATGCCCCGACCTCATTCCCCTGTGCCATCCGCTGATGCTCAACTCGGCCGATATCAGCTTTGAACTGGATATTGCCAGCAGTCAGGTGCTCATCGAAGCGCGCTGCAAGGTCGACGGCAAAACAGGCGTGGAAATGGAGGCGCTTACCGCGGCTTCGGTCGCCGCCCTGACGATTTACGACATGTGTAAAGCCGTGGACCGGGGCATGGAAATCTCCGGCATCGGCCTGGTCGAAAAGCTCGGCGGCAAATCCGGTCACTGGCGCCGGGAGGAAGGGGAGTGATGCTGACGGTACTGTTTTTTGGACGTTTCCGCGAGGAACTCGATTGCGCCCGGCTGGAAATCGAGCTGGATGCCTCCTGTGCCGACCTCAACAGCCTGCAACAGAAACTGGTGTCCGAAAATGGCAGCCGCTGGCGGGATGTGCTGGGCCAGGACAATGTGATCCGCGCCCTCAACCAGGAGGTGGCGACCGGTAACCAGGGTCTTGCTGACGGCGACGAAGTCGCATTCTTCCCACCGGTGACAGGTGGTTGAGTTGAGCGCAACTGTCCGGGTGCGGGTTCAGGAGGGCGATTTTGACGTTGCCAGCCTGCAGCGCTCCCTGCTTCAGGGGGACGCAGCGGAGGGCGCGATTGCAACCTTTACCGGCTATGTGCGCAACAGCAATAACGATCGCCCGGTGCTTGCCCTGGAGCTGGAACACTATCCGGGGATGACCGAGCGCAGTATCACCAGTATTGCACGTGACGCCTGCGCGCGGTGGCCATTGCTGGCAGTGGGGGTTGTGCACCGGGTAGGAAAATTGAAGCCGGCAAACCAGATTGTCTGGGTGGGAGTCAGCGCCAAGCACCGGGAGGCGGCGTTTGCCGCCTGCGAATTTATCATGGACTACCTCAAGACCCGGGCGCCATTCTGGAAAAAGGAAACTGGTCCCGACGGCAGTCATTGGGTCGATGCCCGGCAGTCGGATAATGAACGAGCCGGGCGCTGGTAGCCCCGGGATCAACAATAACCGAAACAGGGGATGCTCCCGGGGCTTTACCCGGGTTGAATACCCCGCTTGAACTTCATCCTGTAAGGAGTAGCAATGAATATCGACGGACGTGAATTGCGTAATGCCCTGGGCCGCTTCGCAACCGGAGTCTGCGTAATCACCACCGTGGACAGCAATGGCAATGCCCTTGGCATGACAGCCAATTCCTTTTCCTCCGTGTCGCTGGACCCGCCGCTGGTGCTGTGGAACCTGCAGAATGGCTCAGATGTATACGCCGCATTTGCCAGCCCCCGCCGCTTCGCCATTAACGTGCTCAGCGACCAGCAGATGGACCTGTCCAACCAGTACGCCCGAAAAGGCGATCACCTGCTGGATGCGGCGCACTTTCGCCAGGGGCGCCATGGCGCACCGATGCTGCGCGGCGCCCTGGTCAGCTTCGAGTGCGATTTGCATGCAACCCACGAGGGCGGTGACCACCTGATCATCGTTGGCCGGGTGCTTGACGTAAGCAGCAGACCCGGCGGTGACCCCCTGCTGTTTTTCTCCGGTGCCTATCGCCAGCTACACTGAAGCCCTCGCCGTTAATGATGATAGGCTCTATACTGCTGCCTTTCTGATACGGGCCGGGCCCCGATAGCGGTAAGCGAATACATGAAGTTCTGTACCAGCTGCGGTAATACCGTTGCGCTAAAAATTCCCCAGGGTGACGATCGCGAGCGATTTGTCTGCACCAGTTGCGAGACGATTCACTATGTCAACCCGCGTGTCATTGTTGGCTGTCTGCCGGTTTATGAAGGCAGGGTGCTACTGTGCAAACGCGCCATCGAGCCGAGGCTCGGGTACTGGACGTTACCGGCGGGATTTATGGAGAACGGGGAAACCACGCCGCAGGGCGCCGCCAGGGAAACCTGGGAAGAGGCGCGGGCGAGGGTCAGTAAACTGGAACTGTACCGGGTGTTCGATGTGCCCTATATCAGCCAGGTGTACATGTTTTATCGCTGCGAGCTGGATAATGGCGAGTACGGTGTCGGGCCCGAAAGCCTGGAGACAGCACTTTACGAAGAACAGGGTATTCCCTGGGACCAGATCGCATTCCCGGTGGTCAGGGAAACACTGCGCGAGTATTTCGATGACGTGCGCGAGGGGCATTTCCCGGTGCGCGTGTCCGCTATCGAGTACCGCCATCGCAAACAACAGGACAAGGAGTAAGCAATGGCATTCCCCAAAATAGGCAATATGGCCCCGGCTTTCACCCTGCTGGACCAGGATGGCAACAAGGTCAGTCTCAAGCAGTTCAGGGGCGAGAAAAACGTGGTGCTCTATTTTTATCCCAAGGCCATGACGCCTGGCTGTACTGTGCAGGCCTGCGGTATTCGCGACAGCGCAAAAGAACTGGCAAAGCTGGATACCGTGGTGCTCGGTGTCAGTCCCGACCCCGTTGCAAGGCTGGGGCGGTTTATCGAGAAGCAGGACCTCAATTTCACCCTGCTGTCCGACGAAGACCACGCGATTACGGAAAAATACGGTGCCTGGGGAATGAAGAAGTTCATGGGGCGGGAGTTTATGGGCGTGCTGCGTACCACCTTCATCATCGGTAAGGACGGGCGACTCAAACACGTGATGGACAAGGTGAAAACCAAGACGCACCACGACGACGTGATTGCATTGATCAAGGAGCTCGGACTGGACAAGAGCTGATCGTGCTTCGCTATCCCTACGATGAAGTTCCCGCCCCGGGCGAACTGCTGCAGGTGGCAGAGGGTGTGTACTGGCTGCGCATGCCGCTGCCGATGGCGCTGGATCATATCAACCTGTACCTGCTCGAGGACGGTGACGGCTGGTGGATCGTCGACACTGGAATGGCCCTTGGAGCCACCGAGGAACTGTGGGAGCAGATATTTGAACATTCCCTTGGCGGCAAGCCGGTAAAAGCGGTACTGGCCACCCACTGGCACCCCGACCATACCGGGCTCGCCGGTTGGCTGTGTGACCGCTGGCGTGTCCCTTTCTACATGACCCGCGGGGAATACCTCACCGGGCTGGTTTATACCCGGGCTGAACCGGAACACTTTGGCTGGACCAACGAACAGCATCACCTGCGCATGGGCCGCGATCCGGCCGGTGTTGCGGCCGCCCGCGAGAGCATGGGCGGAATTCGTCGTATCACCCGGCCATTGCCCACCTCCTATCAGCGCCTCGAAGACGGAGGCCGGCTCACGATCAACGGACGGCGCTGGGAGGTGGTGGTGGGCGAGGGGCATTCGCCGGAACATGCCTGCCTGTACAGTGAGTCCCTCAATGTACTGATTTCCGGCGACCAGGTGATACCGAGGATTACCAGCAATATCAGCGTTTCCGGCAGTGAACCGGATGGCAACCCGCTCAAGGTCTGGCTGGCCTCGCTGGATCGTTTTCTGGAAGTGCTTCCGGATGACGCGCTGGTACTGCCTGCGCACAATGTTCCCTTCTACGGGCTGCATCATCGGCTCCGTTACCTGACCGAGCACCACGAGGAGCACCTGATTGCCCTGGAGGCCGCCTGTGTCGAAGAGGCCAGGTCGGCGGTGGAGTTGTTGCCGGTGCTATTCACCCGTGAGCTGGATGACCAGCACGTCGGGCTCGCCCTGGGCGAGTGCCTGGCCCACCTGAACTACCTGATGCATCGCGGGCAACTGCAGCGCTCAGTCGATGCCCGGGGCTGCTATCGCTACCGGTCGATTGACGAGACCCTGACAATGCGCCTCAGAAAGCGTAAGCACCGCGGGGAAGGCCTGTCTCCTATGCAGGTTTAGCAATTAAAACAATATGATATAGCCGTTATATGATGTAAATGCTACATAACGGTCGTGCCTGGGGTGTCCCGGTAGCGTCGAACGGTGGGCACCCAAACGCATCAGCCAACAGGGTGGGGCGGGCATCAGGCGATGAGAGTAAACTTCGGCAAGCCGTCGTGAGAGGAAGCAGACATGGGGGACCGCCCGCATATTGACCTGACCGATCCGCAAAGCTATCAGGGTGGACTGCCCCGGGAACAGTTTCACTACCTGCGCCGGGAGCAACCGGTCTACTGGCACGAGGATTCGCAGCAGGGGGTGGGTTTCTGGGCGGTGACCCGGCAACAGGACCTGGACTATGTGTCCAAGAACCCGGCGCTGTTTTCCTC
This sequence comes from Seongchinamella unica, assembly GCF_004354085.1. Lineage (GTDB taxonomy): Bacteria > Pseudomonadota > Gammaproteobacteria > Pseudomonadales > Halieaceae > Halioglobus > Halioglobus unicus. The sequence goes on from NZ_SMSE01000002.1 coordinate 631,998, forward strand.
GGCCGCGCGGGGCTGTCTGCTGCGGGAGATGGGAGAAGAACAACTGGCCATGATCCGCACCCAGCTGATCAACATGGATCCGCCGCAGCACCTCAAGTACCGCCGGCTGGTGCGGGCGGCGTTCACCCCCAGGGTGGTCGATACCTATGAAGCCCGTTTCCGTGAAGTTGCCCGGGGTCTGGTCGACAGGGCGGTGGCGGACGGACATTGCGAATTTGTCGAGGCTATCGCTGTGGATCTGCCACTGGTGGCGATTTGCGAACTGATGGGTGTGCCGCTGGAGAAGCGACGTCGCCTGTTTGAGCTGACCAATATCATGCTGGGGATGGATGACCCCGAATTGAGCACGTCGGAAGAGGATGGCATGAACGCGGCCGCGGAAATGTTCATGATGGCCCTGGAATTGGCTGCTGAGCACCGGGCCAAGCCGAAGAACGACATCGTCAACACCTTGCTCACCGGTACAGTGGAGGACGAGCCCCTCTCCGACGATGAATTCTGTAACTTTTTCCTGATGTTGATCGTGGCCGGCAATGAAACAACCCGGACCGTAACCAGCCAGGGTATGCGCTTGTTGATGGAGCACCCCGACCAGTACCAGGCGCTGGTGGATGACCCCACGCTCATTACCCACGCGATTGAGGAAATCCTGCGTTATAACCCGGCAGTCATCGCTTTCCGTCGCACGGCAATGGAGGACCTGGAACTGGGCGGCCGGCAGATCAGCAAGGGTGACAGGATTCAGCTGTTTTATGGTGCGGCCTGCGCCGATGAAACGATATTTACCGATCCGGACCGTTTTGACATTACCCGCAACCAGCGTGAGGACGTCCGCAATGAGCACCGCGCATTCGGCGTCGGCCAGCACTTCTGCATGGGGTCACATCTTGCCCGCCTCGAGTTGCAGGTCATCTTCGAAGAAATTACCCGGCGTATACGCAATCCCCGACTCAACGGCGAGATCAACTGGTTGCGATCCAACTTCATTAACGGCATCAAGGCCATGCCGATCGCCTTCGATGTGGCTGATGCCTGAGCCAGGGGACTCGCAACATGAGTGACGGTTGTATTTTTTGCCAGATTCTCGCTGCCAAGGCGCCTTGCTACCCGGTACACGAAACCCGCTATACCCGGACGTTTCTCGATATATTTCCCGCGGCTCCCGGACACTGCCTGATCGTCACCAAGAAGCATTACACCGACATTTTTGATGCCACCCCGGAGTCAATCGGCCTGGTGGGGCATGTATCCACGCTGATCGCTCACGCCGTGAAGGAGGAACTGCAGTGCGACGGGGTCGGTATCTTCCAGCTCAACGGTGCAGCTGCGGGACAGACGGTATTTCATTATCACATGCACGTTATCCCCCGGAACGAGGGCGATGACCTTAAAATTCATTCACGGGCCCCGGGTGATCCCGACGAGTTGCAGGCCATGGCCGAGCGCCTGCGCCAGCGGGCGTACTCGATGCGGATAGACGATTGAAGCGGGGCGACAGGAAAAAATGATGGACTATGTTTCGGTAGCAGACGCCAGGGACGGGCAGGGCCTGCGAGTGGTGTTGACCAAAGGCGTGCCCGGTCCCTGGGGCGAGTCAATCAAGGCGATGCTGGCTTACAAGGGACTCGATTACCTGCCGGTTGCCCAGGACGGGGGCGGGGAAAATCCGGAATTGCGGGCCTGGACCGGGCAAACCGCCGCCCCCGTGCTGGTCAGCGACGAGCTTCCGCCGGCCTGTCACTGGCTGGACCAACTGATGCTGCTCGAGCGACTGCAGCCGGAACCGGCGCTGCTGCCGGCAGACTGTGACCAGAGATCCAGGGCCATCGGTCTGTGCGCCCTGATTGCCGGCGCCGACGGTTTTGGCTGGCAGCGGCGTCTGCTGATGCTCCAGCCGATGATGGACATGGAAAGCGTTCCGGCCCGCAGCCAGCGGCTGGCGCAGAAATACGGTTACTCCGCAGAGGCAGTGCAGCAGGCCGTCGCGCGCATGCGACAGATCAGCCAGTATCTCGAACATAGCCTGAGTAACACAGCGGGCGATTATTTCTTTGGCGGCGCCCCCGGCGCGGTGGATTTCTATTGGGCCAATTTCGCTGGCATGATCAAGCCACTGCCGCCTGAGCTAAACCCCATGCCCGACTGGTTCAGGCCGATTTATACCAGCAGCGACCCACAGATTCTGGAGTGCCTCAGCGCGCCGCTGGAAAAGCACCGCGACATGATGTACGAACGGCACATTGCCACACCATTAGAGTTCTAGGAGTCACTATGCTTTCACAACAGGAATTGTCGGATCGGCTGGAGATCCAGGACCTGGTCTTCCATTACGCCGACCTGGTCGACAGCAGGCAGCTTGAGCGACTGCGCAGCGATGTGTTTACCGGGGACGCCCACATCGACTACAGCGCGATGGGCGGTAGCGTCGGCAATGTGGATGAGACCCTGGCCTTTCTCAAGGCCTCCCTGACCGAAGAACTGTTTCCGGCCAGCCAGCACCTGAACGCCAATGTACAGGTCAGCGTCGGTGGTGATAGCGGCACGGGGAGGGTGATGTGTTTCAATCCCATGGTCATGGCCATGCCCGATGGCAATCGGCAGACTATCCTGATGGGGCTGTGGTATGTGGATGAATATCGACGCACCCCGGCGGGATGGCGCATCAGTCGTCGCGAAGAAGTAAAGAGCTGGGTGTTCAACGCACCGGATTTTATGGACCTGTAAATGGCTGATTCCCGGTTGAAAGGTGCGGGGCTGGCTTTTCTTTGCGGATTTGCCGGGTTGTCGCTGCCTGCCACGGCCCAGGAACTGGAACCCCGCAGCTTTAACAACGTACCTGTCAGTCAAACCTTCGTCTCCGTCGGACTGGTGCGCTCCGAGGGCGAACTGGCCCCCCCGGGTTCCTCACCGCTGGAAAAGGCAGAGCTCACTATCGATGTGCTCGCAGCGGCCGTTTCCCGTTCATTTTCCCTCGCGGGCGATTCGGCCAAGGCCGATATGGTCGTGGCGCGCAGCTGTTACGAAGGCTGGGGCATCTTCCAGGGGGAATACGTGGAAGGTCGCCGTTGCGAATACCTGGACCCGAAGTTCAAGCTGACCTGGAACTTCTACGGTGCTCCGGCTACTGAACTCAAGGATTTTGCCCGCTGGCAGGAGGGTATGGTGATCGGCGCCTCGGTGGCGGTCACTGCCCCCTGGGGTACCTATAATTCGGAACACCTGATCAATGCCGGGTCCAATCGCTGGCAGGTCAAGCCGGTCATCGGTATGTCCCGGCGCCGTGGCAACTGGCAGTGGGAGCTGCATCTGGGGGCGACTTTCTACGAGGACAACGACAATTTTTTCAACGGGATTCATGTCGAGCAGGATCCGCTGTATTCGACCAGCGTCCACCTCATATACAACTTCAGCCGCGGTTGGCTCTCGCTCGACGGTAATTATTTTACCGGCGGGCGTACCACCAAAAATGGGGTTCGCCAGGATGACCGCCAGGACAATTCGCGTTGGGGAATCACCTGGACCCGGCCGCTGGGAGGTAAACACCTGATTAAACTCAATGCCAATACGGGTGTGATCACCCGCATCGGTAATGACTTTGATACCTTTGGGATAGGCTGGGTATACCGGCTGTAAGCGCTGTTACCGGTTGTTGGTCCACGATTCCGGCAGGTATTCCAGTTGCAGTTGGTCCACCGCCTGGCGCAGCCGTTCCTCCAGTGCCTGTAATTCTTCTGCGCCGATCTTTTCCTCGTAGTGAGTGCGCGCCTCGTCCACGGCAGCGAGGCTGTCAGCCGCCAGCTTGACCCCCTGGTCGGTCAGGCGGATTTCCCGCGCGCGCTTGTCGCTGTCATCCACACCGCGGTCAATGTAGCCCATTTGTTCCAGCTCCTTGAGCATTTTGCCCATGGCCTGCTGGGTAATCTGGGCCCGTTCGGCCAGCTCGCTGACCCGGACTGATCCCAGGCCGAGGTTGGCAAATACCTGGCTGTGAGCGGGTCGGATCCGGGGGTGGCCCCGACCCGCGAGCTGATTGAATATGCGGCGCTCGTAGTCACGGGAAAACTCGCGCAGTAGTCGGGGGAGGTTGTTGGAGAGTCGATAGGCGATCTCCCGGTTGGAATCAGCGACGTTCTTTTTCACAAGCCCCTCATTGGCTATCCCGCGGCGGCAGGCAGTCGTACCGCTTTTCAATCTGCGGAGAATTTTAACCCTAAAGCGTGGGGGCGGCACGATTATTCGTGCCGAACGGTCCCTACAGGCTGGTAATTTGAACGTCAACGGCGGCGCCTGCAGTTCCGGGTGATCACCCCCCGACTGCATGATGAAGCGCTGGCGGCAGACAGATATACAGACCGGCGCTTTTCCGACCATGCACCGCAGATCATGGATTACGAGCGGGAAATCACCGCCCGGGCTGACCGACACAATTGCCCGGGGCAGTGAAACCCTGTACATTTATCGCGTTTTTCACGCCCCCAGGGGCATTCGCAACAAGGTGTTATTTATGAGTTTGTTTATTGCCAGCGCACACGCCCAGGCCAGCGGCCAGGCTCCCCAGGGGGGAGAACTGTTCCAGATCGGTTTCCTGGTGCTGCTTTTCGTGCTGTTTTACTTCATCGCCATTCGCCCTCAACGCAAGCGCCAGAAGGAACACGCGGCCATGGTCGCAGCGCTCAACAAGGGCGACGAGGTGGTTACCAGCTCCGGTATTCTCGGCAAGGTGACAGCACTCGACGACAATTACATGGTGCTCAACGTCGCCAATAACGTGGACATGAAGTTCCAGCGTGTCCATCTTCATGCGGTACTGCCCAAGGGCACCCTGAAGTCCATCGGTTAATCAGTCGTGCCAGGCGCAAAGCTCGCATACCCGCGCAAAGTCGACCTGGCCCGCACGCCCACCCCGTTACAATTACTTGACCGCGCCAGCGCTCGCTGGGGCGGTGGCCATCGTCTGTGGATCAAGCGGGACGACCTCACCGGTTGCGCCCTGAGCGGCAACAAGGTTCGCAAACTCGAGTACATTACCGCCCACGCCATCGACAACGGTTATGACACACTCATTACCTGTGGCGGCATCCAGTCCAATCACTGCCGGGCGACAGCCTTCGCTGGCGCCCAACTGGGCCTCGGGGTGCACCTGTTACTGCGCGGCAGCAGCGACGCACCGGCAGAGGGTAACCTGCTGCTGGATCAGCTTGCCGGTGCCCGGGTGAGTTGTTACCCGGTGCGTGAGTATGTTGAAAACCTCGACGGCTTGTTCAGCCACTGGCAGGCCCATTACGCGGAACAGGGACACCGGGCGCTCGCCGTTCCCACCGGTGGCAGTGACGGCATCGGGGTATGGGGATACATTGCCGGGGCAGAGGAACTGGGTCGAGACCTGCGGGCCGCCGGTATTGACCTTGCCCATGTAGTGTGTGCGACAGGCTCAGGCGGTACCCAGGCCGGGCTGACTCTGGGGGCGGCGCTGCACCAGCTACCGGTCACCGTGTGGGGTATCAATGTCTGTGATGACGAGCGCTATTTCCTCGACAAAGTGGCGGCGGACGCAGCTGACTGGCGCCAGCGCTATCCGGGTGTGCCCCGGGTAGAACCCGACACCCGGGTGCTGGACGGTTACGTGGGCGCTGGCTACGCCAAGGCGTCGCCGGAGGTGTTCGCACTGATTGCAGAGCTGTGCCGCCTGGAAGGGGTGCTGCTGGACCCTGTGTACACCGGCAAAGCCTTTGCCGGGCTGGTTGCCGAGATCGCCGCCGGCAGGTTTGAGGGCTGTCGCGACATTGTATTTATACACACCGGTGGAATTTTTGGTGTGTTTCCCCAAAGTAGCGGCTTCAACTGCTAGTATTTCCAGCTCTTGCAACGATAACAATCAGGGATGACCGAATGAGTGAAGTGATTTCCACGATCAACAGCTGGGCCTGGGGCCCCGTGATGCTGGCATTGCTCTTGGGCACCGGACTCTATCTCAGCCTGGGCCTCAGGTTTATGACCGTGCGCAAGATTCCGCTTGCGCTGCGCTTGTTGCTGCAGGGACGCAAGGGCGAGGGGAGCGGGGATATCTCACCCTTCAGCGCGCTGATGACCTCCCTGTCGGCGACCATTGGCACCGGGAATATTGCCGGGGTGGCAACCGCCGTTGCCCTCGGCGGCCCCGGAGCGCTGTTCTGGATGTGGATTACCGCGCTGGTAGGCATGGCGACCAAGTATGCCGAAGCGGTATGCGCCGTGACCTACCGCGAGCAGGACGAAAAAGGCAACTACAGCGGTGGTCCGATGTACTATATCCGCAACGGTCTGCATAAACGCTGGCACTGGCTGGCCTACGCCTTCGCCCTGTTCGGCTCACTGGCCGGCTTTGGCATTGCCAACACGGTGCAGTCCAACTCGGTTTCCCAGGCACTCAATGACTCATTTTCAGTGCCGCCCCTGGCAACCGGTCTGATCCTGATGGTGCTGGTGGGCGCCGTGGTGCTGGGAGGCATCAGGCGAATCGCCACGGTCGCGAGTTTCCTGGTCCCCATGATGGCCCTGAGTTATATCCTGCTGAGCCTGCTGGTTATCCTGCTCAATGCCAGCGCCGTTCCCGGCGCCATAATGACCATTGTCGACAGCGCCATGAACGGGTCGGCCGCCGCCGGTGGCTTCGCCGGGGCGACCGTGTGGGCGGCCCTGCGCTTTGGTGTTGCCCGGGGAATATTCTCCAACGAAGCGGGTCTGGGGAGTGCGCCCATTGCCCACGCCGCTGCCAGAACGGACCAGCCGGTGCAGCAGGGCATGATTGCCATGCTGGGGACCTTCATCGACACGCTGGTGGTCTGCACCATGACCGGCCTCGTCATCGTGATCATGGATGTCATACCGAGTGGGGTCAGTGGCGCCAGCCTGACATCAATGGCCTTTGGCAATGCCTTTCCCGGCGGTCAGTACATCGTCACCCTTGGATTGTGCCTGTTTGCATTCACTACCATGATCGGCTGGTCGTTTTACGGGGAGCGCTGTGTGGTGTTTCTGGTGGGTGCCAGGGGCGTGCTCCCGTTCCGGGTACTCTGGGTGCTGGCCATACCCGTGGGCACGGTTGTCCAGCTGGATATGGTCTGGCTGGTCGCCGATACCCTGAATGCCTTTATGGCCATCCCCAACCTGGTGGCGCTTATCCTGCTGGCACCACTGGTGTTCAAGATCAGCCGTGACTATTTTGCCGACCGCAGTACCGTGCACTGATTGTCCGGGCCTTGTCCCGCGTCAATGGTCGTCATGGTGCTCTGTGATTAGATGCCAGTTTTGATGAGTGTCCCGCACGGGCGGGGCGACGGGGGTAATCGGTGACGGAAGTTCTTTCCAGTGTTGAAATCTGCGTTGATCGCATAATCGAGGCCGTGGGACCTGACATCAGGGTGGGCGCTCCCCTTGGGCTGGGGAAACCGGTGCAACTGCTCAACGCCCTGTACCAGCGGGTCGCCGCGGACCCGGCGCTGTCGCTGCATATTTACACCGCACTCTGTCTGGAGGTTCCACGCCCCGGAAGTCACATCGAAGAAGGCCTCGCCGGACCCATCATGGAGCGAATTTTCGGCGATTACGAGGAACTGGCGTTTCTGGCCCCGTTCAAGCGTGGCGAGATGCCGGCCAACGTGCAGCTGAGCGAGCTTTATTTCAAGGCCGGTTCAATGAAGAACCACCGTGTCGCGCAACAGAACTATATTTCCAGCAATTACACCCATATCGCCCGCGACATGCTCGCCGCGGGGATTAACGTCATGCTGCAGATGGTGGCCAGTGAGGGTGAGGGAGACCAGCGCCGGCTCAGTTTTTCCTGTAATCCCGATATCAGTCCGGAAATCCTGCAGCGCCGGGTAAACCTGTCCTCCAAAGTGTATTTTGCCGCCCAGGTCCATTCCCACTTGCCGTTTATGGAGCACGATGCCGAAACGGATCCAGAGAATTTCGACTGGATTGTCGACAACGCCGACTACGACAAGACCCTGTTTGCAGTCCCTAATGCGGCCGTTCCGTTGCGCGACTATGCGACTGCGCTGCATGCCAGCAGCCTGATCGAGGACGGTGGAACGCTGCAAATCGGTATTGGCTCACTGGGGGACGCGGTAGCCCATGCCTGCATATTGCGTCATCGGAATAACGCAGCCTACCGACAGCTGGTAAATGCTATCAGCAACGAAAAACTCCCGACGAGCAGGGACCTGGGCGAATTCAACGAGGGGCTTTACGTCTCCACCGAGATGTTCGTCAATGGCATGATGCACCTGATAGAGCAGGATGTGGTCAAGCGACGGGTTTACGATGACCTGTCACTACAGTCGGGCCTCAACGAGGGACGGATCGATGCAGTTGTGGATGCCAGGCTGTGGGACTACGGTCGTGAGTCAGGCCTGATTCCGCGTCAACTGGACCAGGCCTCCCTGCAACGATTGGCCTACTGGGGCATCCTGCCCGGAGACCTGGCGCTGACTGAGTCCGGCCTGATCCTCGGTGGGCAGTCGCTCGCCAACGATCTTGACGATACGGCCACCCGTGACGCCCTGCTGCAGGCACAATCCGGAAAGGCCCTGCGCCATGGCAGGGTGTTGCACGGGGGTTTCTTTCTCGGCCCCCGGGACTTCTATCGCAAGTTACGGGAGCTGGACGAGCAGGGCCATGAACGTATCTGCATGACCGGCGTCCAGCGCACCAACCAGTTGTTGCTGGATTATCCCCTGTACTGTGCTCAACGGCGCCGCGCCCGGTTTATCAATACCGGGATGATAGCCGCACTCAATGGCGCGGTGGCATCCGATGCCCTCGAGGACGGGACGGTAATCAGCGGAGTAGGCGGGCAATATAATTTTGTCGCCATGGCCCACGATCTTCCCGGCGCCCGCTCGGTGCTCTGCATCCGTGCCACTCGCGGAGAGGGCAAGCAGCTGCAGTCCAATATTGTGCCGTTTTACGGATACACCACGATTCCCAAACATCTTCGGGACGTGATCGTTACCGAGTACGGCGTGGCCGACCTGCGGGGTCAGTCCGATGCCGAGGTTATCCGGCGGATGATCAACATTGCTGACTCCCGGTTCCAGCCCCAACTGCTGGAGTACGCCAAGCGTCACGGCAAGTTGCCCCAGGACTACAGCGTGCCGTTCAGTGCCCGGCATAATACGCCGGAGAAGCTTGCCCGGGCACTCAAATCCGCGGTTGCCAATCAGTTGTTACCGGACTATCCGTTCGGCACCGAACTGACCGACAGTGAACTTGCCCTCGCCGCCAGCCTGCGCCGGATCAAGGCCCTCAGTGACGAGCCGGCCCACTTCATCAGCTCCGCCTTCAAGGCATTGCTGCACCGCGGCGATGAAGAAGCCGCCAGACCTTTCCTGGAGCGTGTGCACCTTGAACACCCGGAGACCACCCGGGAGTTCCTCATCAAACAGCTGCTGATGATGGAGTTGGAAGAGCGCGGCATGCTCAAGGTCAGTTAGGGCGCTTCCATCGTCGCACGCAACTGGGTATGCTCGGTGAATGCCCGAAAAGCTCGACGACAAGCTGGTTATTGCCATTTCCTCCCGGGCCCTGTTCAACCTGGACGAGAGTCATCAGGTGTTTGAGAGCCAGGGCCTGCAGGCCTATTCAGATTACCAGGTGGCTCACGAAGACCAGCCCCTGGAACCCGGAGAGGCGTTCCCGCTGGTGCACAAGCTGCTGGGCATCAATCAACTGCTTGGCGGCGAACAGCAGGTGGAGGTGGTGTTGCTGTCCCGTAACAGTGCCGATACCGGCCTGCGGGTCTTCAACTCCATTGAGCACTATCACCTGGACATCAGTCGCGCGGCATTCTGTGGGGGTGAAAGCCCGTGGCGTTATATCAACGCGTTTGGCTGCCACCTGTTTTTGTCCAGTGAGGCCGACGACGTGCGCAACGCGCTGGATTGCGGTGTGGCTGCCGCTACCCTGATATCGGGCACCCGCCAGGACACCGGTAATGAGCAACTGCGCTTTGCCTTCGACGGCGATGCGGTGGTGTTTTCTGATGAGGCTGAGCGTGTCTACAAGAGCGAAGGACTGGAGGCCTTTTCCGCCAGCGAAAAGGCGGCTGCCCACCAACCACTGGCGGGCGGCCCATTCAAGCCTTTCCTGGCAGCGCTGCACCGGCTCCAGCAGGCCTTTCCGGCAACTGAAGCCCCTATCCGGACCGCCCTGGTCACCGCCCGTTCGGCCCCCGCCCACGAACGGGTGATCCGCACCCTGCGCGCCTGGAACATTCGCATTGACGAGTCCATTTTCCTCGGCGGTCTCAACAAGACCGAGTTTCTTCGGGCCTACCAGGCGGACGTCTTTTTTGATGACCAGCAGACCCATTGCGAGTCCGCCAGCCCCCATATTGCAACCGGGCACGTGCCCCACGGTGTGGCTAACTCCTGACCCTCCCGGCTGGATCGGGTTATTCCTTTTTAATTTGGCAAATTCTCCGGTTAATGGCTATTCTTTATAAGGCCCTGGCAATCTGACCCTGGGGTTGCGGAGGAGAGGATGAAGCTGCAGCAGCTACGGTACATCTGGGAAGTGGCCCATCACGACCTCAATGTCTCCGCAACCGCCCAGAGTCTCTATACGTCGCAACCCGGGATCAGCAAGCAGATCCGCCTGCTGGAAGACGAGTTGGGCGTGGAGGTGTTTGCGCGCAGTGGCAAGCACCTCACTCATGTGACCCCCGCAGGCGAGGCAATCCTGGAGGCGGCCGGAGAGGTACTGCGCAAGGTCGAGAGTATCAAGCAGGTCGCCCAGGAATACTCCAACGAACGAAAGGGCACCCTTTCTATTGCCACTACCCATACCCAGGCCCGCTATGCCCTGCCGGCGACGATTAGCGCTTTTATCGAGCGTTACCCGGACGTGGCGCTGCATATGCACCAGGGAACGCCCATGCAGATATCGGAGATGGCCGCGGACGGTACCGTGGATTTCGCCATCGCCACCGAGGCATTGGAACTTTTTTCCGACCTCATCATGATGCCCTGTTACCGCTGGAACCGCTGCATCCTGGTGCCCAGGGACCACCCCCTGACCCAGGTATCGACCCTGAGCCTGGAGGATGTGGCGGCGCATCCCATTGTGACCTACGTATTCGGCTTCACCGGGCGTTCCAAGCTGGACGAGGCCTTTGTCGAAAAAGGCCTGACCCCGAGGGTCGTCTTTACCGCCGCCGACGCCGACGTCATCAAAACCTACGTACGCCTTGGCCTGGGTATCGGTATTGTCGCTGCCATGGCCCATGACCCCGAGGTGGACCCCGACCTGATAGCGCTGGATGCCAGCCACCTGTTCGCCAGCAGCGTCACCCGCATAGGCTGCCGGCGAGGTACATTCCTGCGCGGCTATATGTACGAGTTCATCGAGGATTTCGCCCCGCACCTGACCCACGATCTGGTCCAGGAAGCCTTCCAGCGCCACACCAAGGCCGAATTGGAAGAGTTGTTTTCCGGCCTGGAACTGCCCGTCTACTGATTATTTGCCGGCGCGGTCTTGTGCCTCCCGGCGCAAAGCCTTAGATTGTGGCGCTCGATTATCCCCCCCTAGGAGTTTCCCGTGGAGTTGGCCTGTCTCGACCTTGAAGGTGTTCTGGTTCCTGAAATCTGGATTGCGTTTGCCGAAAAAACCGGCATAGAAGAGCTGCGGGCAACCACCCGTGATATTCCCGATTACAACGTGCTGATGAAACAGCGCCTGGCCATCCTCGATCAACACGGGCTGAAGATCGACGACATCCAGGAGGTGATTGCCACACTGGAACCACTGCCCGGCGCCATCGATCTCGTCAACTGGCTGCGTGAGCGTTTCCAGGTAATTATCCTGTCCGATACTTTCTACGAATTCTCGGCGCCGCTGATGCGCCAGCTCGGCTGGCCGACCCTGTTCTGCCATCGCCTGGTGACCGACGAGGCGGGCAGGGTGGTGGATTACAAACTCCGCCAGGAGGACCCCAAACGCGCTTCCGTCAAGGCGTTCCACAGTCTCAACTACCGGGTGATTGCCGCCGGGGATTCCTACAATGACACGACCATGCTCGGTGAGGCCGACGTGGGCATACTGATTCATGCGCCGCAGAACGTGATCGATGAGTTTCCGCAGTTTCGCTCGGTAAACGACCACGCTGAACTCAAGCAAGCGTTTGTTGAAGCCTCGAACCGTCCGCTGACACTTTGAATGTTTTGCTGAATAAGCGGCTATGGCCAGCTCATCAGGTCATGTCATGGATCAGGTCAGGGGCCGGGATTTACCCTGAAAAACAATCAGGCCACCGCTGTTTGCGAAGCGGAGTTTTCGGGGGCTTTCCGCGAGGACTGTCTGAGCCTGCTTAGGGGTTGCGCCCAGCAACCCCTGGCGAGTTCCGCAGCGGCACGAAAATGCAGTGCAGCTTGTGGTCGTTTTGCAGGGTAAATCCCGGCTCCTGGCCGGGCGCCCCTGGCCGGGCGCCCCTGACCGCTCAAGTAGAATCCATGCCTTCCAGCAAATTCAGGAACTTCCCTACCTTGTCGAAGGTCTCCTGGTATTCCTGCCGCCACTGCGAATCCGCGACGATGCCGCCGCCGCCCCAGCAGCGCACTTCGCCATCGGTGCAGAGCAGGGTCCGGATGGCGACATTACTGTCCATACGACCGTCTGCGCTGATGTACATCACGCTGCCGCAATAGGCCTCGCGGGCGTGAGGCTCCAGTTCAGCGATGATCTCCATGGCACGACGCTTGGGCGCGCCGGTAATGGAACCGCCTGGAAAACTGTCGCGCAGCAGTTCGTAGGCGCTGCGCTCCGGCATCAGTTCACCGCTGATGGTGCTGACCAGGTGGTGCACGGTGGGAAAGCTCTGGACTTCAAACAGTGCGTCGACGTGAATGGAACCGGGGACGCAACTGCGGCCCAGATCATTGCGCAGCAAGTCCACGATCATCAGGTTCTCGGCGCGATCCTTGCTGGAACGGCGTAATTCGTCGGCGGCCAATTGGTCTGCGGCGCTGTCCTGGTAGCGGGGGCGAGTACCTTTGATGGGGGCGGTCAGGACATGGTGCCCGTGCAGGGCGAGAAAGCGCTCGGGTGACAGGCTGATTACCGCGTCGCCGTTTCCTGAAGCCAGGTAGGCCGAGAAGGGAGCGGCCGCCACCGCGCGCAGCTGTCGGTACGCCTGCCACGGACTGCCCCGGTACCTGGCGCTGAAACGCTGGGCCAGGTTGACCTGGTAACAGTCGCCGGCATGGATGTAGGCCTGGATGGCCTCGAATGCCTGTTGGTACTGTTGTTCGCTGAAGTTGGAACTGAAATTGGCGCACAGGCTGAAATTCGCTGCGCTGGTACTGTTACGGGCACGAACCCGGGAAAGGAGTTCGGCACGCCGTGCCGGGCTGACCGACGGCTGTGCCACCAGTACTGCGCGCTGCAGTAAATGGTCCTGGACCACAGCCCAGTCGTAAGCGCCCAGTGCTGCCCCTGAATGGCATGTGGGAGCCGGGGTGTCCTGCACCCGGTTCAGCGGGTTACCGCAGTCATAGCCGAGCACCCCCAGCAGCCCGCCACAAAACGGGATGTCCTGGGAGGCGGGTTGCACGTCACCGTAATGTTCCCGGTGAAAGCGGGCCAACTCGTCAAAATACGCCAGCCAGGACGGATTACCGGCCCGGATGTCGGGTGGCGCTGGTGGTGTAGCCGGCTCCGCGCAGAGGATGTCGTAACGACCGCTGCGGGCGTGGGGATAGCTGGAATCCAGGAACGCCGCGCCGGGGAGATCCCTGATCGTCTCGAACAACTCGCAGCTGTCCGGGCAATAGGGGAGTTCTTCCAGGGTTACGGTTTTGTTCATACGCCTCGGCGGCCACTGACACATGTTGACGTTGACCACAAAGAGCCCGCTGGGCGCTAGAGTCTGTTATTCAGGTCGCTATTGTAAACTATTGTTCCCAAAAGCGTTGATCTGGCAACTAATTGCAGTGAAAACATGGATTTACGAGTGCCAGCGTTTGACATTAAATAGGGCGGGTTTTATCGTTACACGCCGAATTTCTGGCAGGTGAGCGGTGCGGCCGCGAGCCTGATTGTCCTGTCTTGCCAGTAAACCTCATAGAAGGTCCCGCAAGCTCTCCCTGGCCCCTGGGCCGATTTTGGATCGAAGACTATGACAACCAATAGCAGCCAACACCCGATCGCCACCCTGGAAAATCCGTTTGCAGAGAAGGATGAACAGGAATTTCGCGTTCCCGGACAAATTGCTTCTGAACCGGGTCTTTACGAGAAAGCCCTGAAACACGGGTGGGATCTGCAGCAGCGTCCCTATTCTGCCGCAGGCGTGAAAAACATCCAGCGCCAGCACCAGAAAAACCGTATGACGGTGTGGGAGCGGATCCAGTGCCTGGCCGATGACGAGCCCACTGTGCTCTACCAGAACTGGGGCCCTAACCTGGATGGCGCGTCGCTGGTCACCGCCCTGATCAAGGTGAACGGTCGCGATGTGGCGATTTACGGACACGATTTTACCGTCCGCGCCGGTTCCATGGATGCTACCAATGGCGAGAAACTGGCCCGCCTGTTTGAGCTGGCTGCCAAGCGCAAGATTCCCGTTGTGGGTATGAACGACTCCGCGGGCGCTTACATTCCCGCTGGCGTTGGCGGTCTTGACGGCTACGCTGACGCGTTTACCGCGTTGCGCAAAATTTCCGGGGTGGTGCCCAGCATCATGTGTATGTTCGGGTTTAATGCCGGCGGCGGCTCCTACCTGCCACGTCAGGGGTCTTTCCTGATCCAGCCCAACGAGACGTTTTTCGGGCTCACCGGTCCCGGGGTGGTCAAGTCGGTGCTCGGGGAGGACGTCACCCCCGATGAATTGGGCGGCCCGGGTGTGCACAGCCAGACCGGCGTCACCGACTTCGTGGTCCCGGATGAAGTCGCGGCCCTGCGCAAGGTCCGCGCCCTGTTGAACTACCTGCCCTCCAGCAACAGCGAACTGGCGCCGTTCCAGCCCTCATCGGACCCGGTGGACCGCAAAACCTGGGATATCGATATCCTGCTGAAAAAAGCCTTCAACTCACCCACCGGGTTCAACACACCGCTGGATATCACCATTCTCATCCAGCAACTGTGTGACCACGGCGATTTCCTGGAGATCCAGTCCGAGCGGGCCCGCAACACCATTACCGCACTGGGCAGAATGGGCGGTAATGTCATTGGCTTCGTCGCCAACAATTCCGCGGTGGCTTCCGGCCAGATCGATATCGATGCCGCCTATAAGAACGCTCGCTTTATTCGCTTCTGTAACCTCTACAACATACCCATCATCTTCCTCGAGGACACGACCGGGTTCCTTCCCGGGAGGGAGCAGGAAGGTCGCGGTATCGTCCAGGCCGGCCGGGCAATGCTGGACGCCATTGTCGACCTGCGCACGCCGCGCTTTCTGGTGCTGGTGCGCAACGCCTTTGGCGGCGCCTATGCCTCTTACAATAACTATCCCACCGGTGCGGATTTTGTCGTGGCGCTGCCCACCACCCGGGTGGCGGTGATGGGCCCCGCCGGCGTGGAATACGTCTACAAGGACGAGCTGAAAAACATCCGTGGCGAGGTGAAATCCAAAATTGAAGCCGAGACCCAGGCCCAGCAGGCTGCCGGCCTGGACGAGATCGCCGCCCGCGCCGCCGCGGAGAAGCTGGTGGGTGACTGGGTGAAAGCCGAGGAAATCCTGCTGGCCCAGCGCTATGAACAGGAGCTGATGAACCCCGACGAGGCGCTGAGCCTGGGATCGATTTCCCAGATCGTCATGCCATCCGACCTGCGCCACGTACTGACCGAGCATATGGATTTCTGCCTGCGCCACTACGAGCCAGGCCCGCTGCAAGCTGTACAGCGCGAATTCCACTAAGCCCCGGCAACCAGAACTGAGGATTATCACGTGTCCAACGAATACTACCTGAAAAACCCCCTGATTCACCGCGACCGGCGCCTGGGGCGGCGCCACATAGCCTGGGTAAACCAGTTCGACTGCACCCACATGCGGCCACTCATTATCTGCCGCGGCCCCATCCGCAAGGAGGCCATGGATGTCTTTGAGGAAATGGGAATAACCGGGTACGGAATCCTGTTGTCGGAAAAAGACTCCATTGTTTACCAGGATGCCCTTGCTCCCGAACTGCGCACCCTTAACGAGCCAGACCGGGTGCACCGGGTCCCTGACTACACCGGAGCCAACAAGGAGGAGCGCGACCAGCGTATCGCCCAGATCATCGGTATCGCCAAGGACAACGGCTACAACTCGATTTTTGCCGGCTACGGATTCATGGCCGAAGACGAGACCATGGTCGCGGCCATGGAGAAGGCCGGGCTCAATTTCATCGGACCCTGCTCGCGCACAGTGCATGATGCGGGCCTCAAGGATGAAGCCAAACGAACGGCACTCAAGGCCGGCGTGTCGGTCACCCCCGGTATTGACAATGGCACGGCTCTCACCCTGCTCAAAAAGCATCCTGATGTTGCTGCACTGAAGGCGCTGGTGGCAGAGCGGGGGCTCGCTGTGGAGACCGCAGCACTGGACGATGACAGCATTGAACTGGCCGACAAGGCCGACCTGGTGCTTGCCGCGTCCTATGACAAGGGTATCGACCTCTACACCGTAGACGAGTTGTGCGAAACCCTGACCGGGGCAGTGCAGAAAATGGCCGAGGATTACCCCAAGAACCGCGTCAGGCTCAAGGCCATTTCCGGTGGCGGCGGTAAAGGCCAGCGCATCCTCGGTATTGGCGAGGCCCACCGGACGCCGGAAATGGTCCGGGAAATTCTCAATGAGGTGAAAACCACCGGGGTCGGCGACAACAAGAACGTGCTGGTGGAACTCAATATCGAGACCACACGCCATCAGGAAATCCAGGCCATCGGCAACGGCGTCTGGAGTATGTCCATGGGCGGTCGTGACTGTTCCCTGCAGATGCATGAGCAGAAACTGCTGGAAGTGTCGGTGACGGTTGAATCTTTGCAGGCCGCCATTGAACAGGCGGAAGCGGCGGGGCAGGCGGAGGAAGCAGACGTACTCAGGCAGGACCTCCAGACGCTCCAGGAAATGGAGGACGAGGCGGCGCGTTTCGGCGAGGCCGTGGGCCTGGATTCCGTGTCCACGTTCGAGTGTATTGTCGATCGTGACAAGCACTTTTTCATGGAGATGAATACCCGCATCCAGGTCGAACACCGGGTGACCGAGCTTTGCTACGCGCTTGAATTCACCAATCCGGATGCCCCCGAGGAATCCTTCGTCGTGGAATCACTGGTGGAGTTGATGGTATTGCTGGCAGCACACGGGGAAAAACTGCCCAGGCCGCGACGTATCCTGCGCCATAACGACTCGGTGGAAGCTCGACTCAATGCTACCAACCAGGCGCTACAACCCAGCGCCGGCGGGGTGATTGAATACTGGTCAGACGCAGTGGACGGAGAAATCCGTGACGACCAGGGCATCAGCATGCACAACCCTGATACGGATGTGTTCATGAAGTACACCCTGGCGGGCGCCTACGACTCCAACATCGCCCTGCTGTTGACCGTGGGCGACAGCCGACTCGATACCTACGAGCGGATGGCCGAGGTGATTCGCCAGACCACCATGCGTGGCAAGGACCTGGCGACCAATCTGGAGTTCCACTACGGCCTGGTCAACTGGTTTATCGGCCAGAACATCAATGCCCGGCCAACCACGCGCTTTATCGTGCCTTACCTGACAGCGGTCGGGGAGCTGAAGCAAAAAGCCAATGACCTGGACCTGGCCTACGCCTGGCAGCAGATTTGCCAGGTAACGCTGGCTGCGGAGCAGCAAGCGGAGCCGATGGGGGCTCTGAAGCATGCCCTGGAGCGAAAGCAGACGCTGCTGTTGCGGCCACTGGAAACCCTGTTCAGGGAGCCTCATATTCTCGCCGGCTGGTTGAGCGTTAACCGCGACAGCTATACCGTGATCGATGGCAAGGTCAGCTGGAACGAAAACCCGCTCGAGCTGCTGGCTGACACTTATCACTTCCTGAATATGGATTTCGTGCCCGGCGCGCCGGCAGCGAGCATGATCTGGGATCACGATCACGAAATACTGCAACAGGCGCTGGACTTCTACAATGAACTCAACAATCGCCTGCAAGCCGGCGACTGGATCGAGCTGCAGTCGATGCTCGACGAGGCGGCGGCGCCCGCCGGTATGGAAGACACCCTCTGGGCCAGTATCCGTGGCGCCCACCGCGGTTTTCAGGCCGGTATGGATGTCCTGGCCGTTTTGCCCAGCATCGCTGAAGCCACAGGCTTCTTTGACCTAACGGTAAACAGCGACCTTACGATTCATATCCCGGAGCGTCTGCTGGACGAACCACTGCAGGAAGCCATGGCCAAGGTGCTGGTACCGCCTCCGGTCGCCAAGTCGGACGAAATACTGGCCGAGAGTGGTGGCATGTTCTATGGTCGCGAGACCCCGGAACACGATGCCTACGTCAGCAAGGGCGATCACTTCAATGCCGGCGACCCGCTGTATATCGTCGAGGTGATGAAGATGTTCAATAAAGTGTACGCGCCATTTTCCGGTACCATCGAGGAAGTGCTGGTCGACACGGACGGCGTCATCATCAGTAAGGGGCAGCCCATCTTCAGGATTACTCCGGACGAGAAAATCGTGGTGGAATCCCCCGAGGAAGTGGCCGCCCGGCGTCGCCAGGCGACCGACCAGTTTCTTGCAGCGCTGGTATAAGGAGCGACTAATATGATTACAGCACTGGATCACATCGCCATTGCGGTGCCTGATTTTGAAAAAGCGATAAAGCGTTTCATGGAAGACTTCGGTTTGACCTTTGACGGCACCGAAGATGTGGTACCGGCCAGGACGTCAACGGCTTTCTTTCCGCTCCCGCCTACCAGCATTGAGTTGGTGCACCCGCTGAACGGTGAAGGCCCCATCGCCGGGTACCTCGAGAAGAAAGGTGGCGGACTGCACCATCTGTGCTTTCGTTCCGATAACATCGAGGAGGATGTCGAACGCCTGAAAGCCAAGGGCTACCAGTTCCTCGCGGATGCACCAACTCCGGGTGCCCACGGTTCGAAAGTCATCTTTATCCACCCCAGGAGCTGTGACGGGGTGTTGATTGAAATCAATCAGCCGGCGGATGAGCATTAGATTCGGCTTTGTTATATCGGCGCCGGCCGGGATGACAGATCGCCAGAGGAAAGACAAATGAGCGACAAGAAAATCTACGACAAAGACACCGCAACGCCTGAAGCCTGGGCTGAGCTTGCCAGCAAGCAACTGCGCGGCAAGCCGCTGGATTCCCTGACCTGGGAGACCCCGGAAGACATCGCCGTCAAGGCGCTGTACACCGCCGCTGACACCGCCGGGCTGGAATACGCAGATACCATGCCGGGCATGTCGCCGTACATTCGCGGACCCCAGGCAACCATGTACGCCGGTCGTCCCTGGACCATCCGTCAGTACGCGGGCTTCTCAACGGCCGAGGAATCCAATGCCTTTTATCGCAAGGCGCTGGCAGCGGGAGGGCAGGGCGTCTCTGTTGCCTTTGACCTGGCCACTCACCGCGGCTATGACTCCGATCATCCGCGCGTGTCCGGCGATGTGGGTAAGGCCGGGGTGGCGATCGACTCGGTCGAAGACATGAAAATCCTGTTCGACGGCATTCCGCTGGACCAGGTGTCGGTGTCAATGACCATGAACGGCGCGGTACTGCCCGTACTGGCTGGCTATATCGTCGCTGCGGAAGAGCAGGGGGTCAGCCAGGAACAGCTGGCCGGCACCATCCAGAACGATATTCTCAAGGAGTTCATGGTCCGCAATACCTACATTTACCCGCCCGCGCCCAGCATGAAAATTATCGGCGATATCATCGCCTACTGTTCGCGGAACATGCCGCGTTTCAATACCATTTCCATTTCCGGATATCACATCCAGGAAGCCGGCGCCAACGCGGCACTGGAACTGGCCTACACCCTGGCCGACGGCAAGGAGTATATCCGCACGGCACTCAACGCCGGCCTTGGTATTGACGAATTCGCGCCGCGCCTGTCCTTCTTCTGGGGCATCGGCATGAACTTCTACATGGAGATTGCCAAGATGCGCGCTGCCCGCCTGTTGTGGGCGCGGATCGTGGGTGAGTTCAACCCCGAAAACCCAAAGAGTTCCATGCTGCGCACCCACAGCCAGACCTCCGGCTGGTCGCTCACCGAGCAGGACCCCTACAACAACGTGGTGCGCACGACCATTGAAGCCATGGCAGCGGTATTCGGCGGCACTCAGTCGCTGCATACCAATGCGTTCGATGAAGCCATTGGGCTGCCCACCGAATTCTCCGCCAGGATCGCCCGCAATACCCAGCTGATCATCCAGGAGGAAACCGGCATTACCAACGTGGTCGACCCCTGGGGCGGCTCCTACATGATGGAGAGCCTGACCCAGGATATTGCCGACAAGGCCTGGGAGCTGATCCAAGAAATCGAGGAAGCCGGCGGCATGGCCAAAGCCATCGAGACCGGGATGCCGAAACTGCGTATCGAAGAAGCTGCTGCTCGCAAGCAGGCCCGGATCGATAAGGGCGACGACGTTATCGTCGGCGTCAACAAGTACATCCTCGACGAAGAGGAAGACATCGACGTACTGCAAATTGACAACCAGGCCGTGCGTGAATCACAGCTGGCGAGACTGGCCCGGATACGCAGCTCCCGCGACGAGGCCGCCGTCGAGGCGATACTGGAAGACATCTACCAGTGTGCAGTCAGCGGCGAAGGCAACCTGCTGGAACTGGCGGTAGAAGCCACCCGCCGCCGCGCCACTGTCGGGGAAATCTCCTTCGCCATGGAACGCGAATTCGGTCGTTTCAACGCCCAGGCCCAGACCGTGTCCGGAGTTTACGGTAGCGCTTTCCAGGAAGACGAAAACTGGCAGGGTATCAGCAAGGACATTGACGAATTTGTCGACAGCCACGGTCGCCGCCCGCGTATGCTGGTGTGCAAAATGGGCCAGGACGGTCACGATCGCGGTGCCAAGGTCATCGCCACAGCCTTTGCCGATGTCGGCTTCGATATTGACCTGTCGCCGATGTTCTCCACCCCCGAAGAAGTGGCGCGGCAGGCGATCGAGAATGACGTACACGTGGTGGGCGCTTCGTCACTCGCCGCAGGACACAAAACGCTGGTACCGGAACTGGTTGATGAACTGCGCAAGCAGGGTGCCGACGATATCGTGGTCATCGCCGGCGGGGTCATTCCCAGGCAGGATTATGATGACCTGTACCAGGCGGGCGTCAAATGCATCTTTGGCCCCGGGACGCCGATTCCGGTTTGTGCCCGCGAGGTGCTGGATGCGGTTAAGCAGGCGCAGGCCTAAAGCGATAAGTTTTTTTTTGCGCTCGCGCTTCGACGCCTGATATTGTCTTGCGGCGACCGTCAAAAAGCGTACTTCCCTGTCGCCCGCCGCCGCTGCAAGGCAATATCGGGACCCAAATCGCTGGAGCATTCATCAATGCTTTCTTCCTTTCGGGTCGCTCATCGTCTGTTAGCTAATACCATAGTAGCGCCGTGCAATGAACCGAAGTGCGCTAACAACAATATCTGCGAGAGGTATACTCTTTATCAATGAGTGGTTTCGATCTAGATAAACTCCTGACCGGCAACCGCCGCGCCCTGGCCAAGGCCATCACCCTGGTGGAATCCCGTCTGGACAGCCACCGCGAGCAGGCCCAGGACATTCTCGAGCAGGTGCTGCCCCACAGTGGCAACAGCATCCGCATCGGCATCACCGGCGTACCCGGTGTTGGCAAGTCGACGTTCATTGAAGCCTTCGGGCTTTACCTGATCGAGCAGGGCAAGCGGGTGGCCGTACTGGCGGTTGATCCCAGCTCACCGATCGCCGGCGGCTCGATCCTCGGCGACAAGACCCGCATGGAAGAGCTGTCGCGGCGGGAGGAGGCGTACATCCGTCCATCGCCTTCCGAGGGCACACTGGGCGGCGTCGCCCAGAAAACCCGGGAAACCATGCTGCTTTGCGAGGCCGCGGGTTATGACGTCATCCTGGTGGAAACCGTGGGCGTGGGACAGAGCGAGTACCAGGTCGCCGGCATGGTGGATTTCTTTATGGTGCTGATGCTCCCCGGGGGGGGCGATGAACTGCAGGGCATCAAGAAAGGCATCATGGAACTGGCCGACGCACTGGTGATCAACAAGGCCGATGGCGACAGCGAGAAACTGGCCAATCTCACCCGCCAGCAGTACACCAGCGCCATGAATCTGCTGCGGCATACCAGCTTCTGGACGCCGCGGGTAATGACCTGTTCGGCGCTGAAGCAGATCAATATCGATGCGGTATGGGGCATGATCGTTGACTACTGGAGTATGGCCAGGAAAGAGCAAGCCTTCGACGCAAAACGGGCCCAGCAGAACCGTGACTGGATGCGCCAGTTGGTTAATGAAATGCTGTTACTCAAGTTGAGCCAGAACCCCGAGGTGAAGCGGCTGATGCCGGAGCTGGAAGAGGGTGTGGAGCGGCAACAGCTCACCGCCTTCGCGGCCGCGCGGCAAATTATTGAGCTGCTCTAGTTCGGCGCAGGACAGTGTGGCCAGCGCAGTCCAAACGCGCTAGTCTCGAGAGCCTGACAGACTATCGGGCCAGGCCATGCGCTTCTATCCACTGGAAAAGCTGATCAATCTCCACGACGGCTACAGTCGTCAGTTCAAGATTGATCACTTGCAGTTGTTGTTGATCCAGCGTCAAGGCCAGCTCTACCTGATTGAGGCCAGCTGCCCCCATCGCGCCCATCCGCTGGATGCTGGCAACATATCTGACAACGCGATCGAGTGCCCCCTGCATCATTACCGGTTCGCCCTCGACGACGGGCGCCTGCTGCGGCAGACAGAGGAATCCTGCAGGGCGCTGAAAATCTGGGAGATTGCCTACGAGGGTGTCGAGGTAGGGGTAATGTTGGCCAGGGAGTTCGACCGCTGACCTGCGCTATAATCCGGCGCTTTTGCACAGGAGTAAGCAGATGACCTGGACCATTTATCTTTCCGGTGAAATCCACACCGACTGGCGAGAGCAAATCAAGGCCGGTTGCGCAGCGCGGGAACTGCCAGTGCGCTTTACCTCAGCGGTCACCAACCATGAGGCCAGCGATGCAGCGGGAGACGTACTGGGCGAAGAGAACGACAGCTTCTGGCGCGACCACAAGTCCGCCAGGGTCAATGCGATCCGTACCGGCAACGCGATCGAGAACTGCGACCTGGCTGTGGTGCGTTTCGGCGACAAGTACAAACAGTGGAATGCGGCTTTTGATGCCGGCATGTGCGCGGCCCTGGGTAAACCCTACATCACCCTGCATGATGAGAGCATTATTCACCCGCTGAAAGAGGTCGACGCCGCCGCCATGGCCTGGGCCCGGTCGGCAGACCAGGTGGTGGAGCTGTTGGCCTACATCATAGCCGCCGACTGAATTCATGCTGCGATTTCCCCAACGGCCACTGGTCACTGAGCGCCTGCTGCGGACTTTCTTGCCTATGAGGAAGCTCACGGGCGAATCGAGCTCGGCTATGCTCTGGGTAAAGACCACTGGAGGCAGGGTTACGCGCAAGAGGCGCTGGCGTGTTTCCTGGACCACTGCTTCGAGGCACTGGCAGTTCGCCGTATAGAAGCCAGGGTGGACTCGCGTAATGCGGCATCCAGTGGCCTGCTCAGGCGGCTGGGCTTTGTCAGTGAGGGCTGTCTACGAGAGTGGATGATGGAGGGAACTACGCCGATTGATTCCCAGCTGTTTGCCCTGCTTGCCCACGAACGGGCAGGCGCTACACGCTGAGCGAGCGCAATTCGGGGTCCTGCACGCTGTAGCGCCACAACTGGTCAAATAACTCCAGGTGCTGCTGGGTGGATGCCCGGGATTGGGGCTCGTAAAAGCCGTCGTGATCAGAGCCACCGGGCTTGAAGAGCACGCCGTCCCGGTCACGAATGACGATGGTCTGGTCGTTCCAGTCCGGGTGTTCCTTGAGGCACCTGATCTGCACCAGGCTGGGCATGCGCCTGGCCAGTTCCAGCAGTTTATGGCCGCGACCGACCAGCCCCCGGGTATCGGCCACCAGGATTCGAACCTCAGTCTGGCGACTGCTGCGGGCGAGGGTCGACAGTGCCGCTGACAGTTCCTCACGGTCGAATGCGGCCCTGTCCAGGCGCGGGCTCAGTATGCAGATATAGCGCGAGGCGCTGCGGGCCAGCGTTACCGCCAGATCGTCGAAGGGGTGCGGATAAGCCACCCCCTGGATAAATTCTTCATCGCTCATCAGTGCCCTGCAAACTTTTTCAATGGCTGACTACCCAGTGTAGTCCGGCGGCGTGAGATGGCCAGACCAGGGAGCCAAAAAATCCGCGCAGATGCGCGGAAAGTCATTGTTTATCAGTTGTTTAGCGGTATCCAGGGGTATCGAAGGAGGGGGCTTTGCTGTATAGTGCGCGCTGCAAAAAAAGATTAAGAGCCTACCGGTTCCCCGATTTTCCCGTATCCATCCCAGAGGAAACCATGACCAGTCACAGCAGCACGATTTACTACACCCTGACCGACGAAGCACCCTCACTGGCAACCTGCTCCCTGTTGCCCATCGTCCGCACATTCACTTCAGCCGCCGGCATTGACGTCAAGATCACTGATATCTCGCTGGCGGGCAGGATTCTTTCGGGATTCCCGGAGCGGCTGACAGCAGAGCAGCAGGTTGTTGACGGCCTCGCATTTCTCGGTGAACTCACCCAGGACCCCGATGCCAACATCATCAAACTGCCCAATATCAGCGCCTCCATTCCCCAGCTCAAAGACTGTATTGCCGAACTGCAGGGACAGGGCTACGACATCCCAGACTATCCCGAAAATCCGCAAACCGAGGAAGACAAGGATGTACAGAGCCGTTACGCCAAGGTCCTGGGCAGCGCCGTCAACCCGGTCCTGCGAGAGGGTAATTCCGACCGTCGGGCACCCAAGGCGGTAAAGGAATTCGTACGCAAGTTTCCCCATTCCATGGGGCGCTGGTCCAAGGCGTCTCGCAGTCACGCCGACTACATGCGTGACGGCGATTTTTACTCCGCCGAACAGTCCATCACCATGCAGGACGCCGGTGATGTGCGCATTGAGTTTGTCGCGGCAGACGGCTCCGTCACGGTCAAAAAGGAGTTGTCGCTGGAGCAGGGCGAAGTACTGGACAGCATGCGTATGAGTGCCCGTGCCCTGCGTGAGTTTCTCGAAGAAACCATGAACGACGCCAAGGACTCCGGCGTGATGTGGTCTCTGCACGTGAAGGCGACCATGATGAAGGTGTCTCACCCCATCGTGTTCGGCCACGCGGTTACCGTGTTCTACAAGGACCTGTTCGAGAAGTACCACGACCTGTTTGAGGAGTTGGGTGTTAATCCCAATAACGGCCTGAGCAGTGTCTACGAGAAGATTGAATCCCTGCCGCGCTCCAAGCGCGAGGAAATCATGGAAGACATTCACGCCTGCTACGAAGGTCGTCCGGAGCTGGCAATGGTGGACTCTGTTAAAGGTATCACCAACCTGCACGTGCCCAGCGACGTGATTGTCGATGCCTCCATGCCCGCCATGATCCGCAATGGCGGACAAATGTGGGGCCCGGACGGCAAGGCCAAGGACTGCAAGGCAGTGATGCCGGAAAGCACCTACTCAACCATTTACCAGGAGATGATCAATTTCTGTAAAACCAACGGTGCCTTCGATCCTACCGTTTGCGGAAGTGTTCCCAACGTTGGCCTGATGGCGAAGAAGGCGGAGGAGTACGGCTCCCACGACAAGACCTTCGAGATCGACGAGTCCGGCATCATGCGTGTGGTTAGCGCCGACGGTGAAGTGCTGATGCAGCACGAGGTTGAGCCCGGCGATATCTGGCGCGCCTGCCAGACCAAGGACGAGGCGATCCGCGACTGGGTCAAGCTGGCGGTTACCCGTTCACGCCAGTCAGACACACCCGTAATCTTCTGGCTTGATCGCAACCGTGCCCACGACATCGAACTGATCAAGAAGGTCAATGAATACCTCAAGGACCACGATACCGAGGGTCTGGATATTCGTATCATGACCTACGTGGAAGCCATTCGTCGCAGCATGGAACGCATGATTCGCGGTCGCGATACGATTTCCGCTACCGGTAACGTCCTGCGCGACTATCTCACCGACCTGTTCCCCATCATGGAGCTGGGCACCTCGGCCAAGATGCTGTCCATCGTGCCCATGCTCAAGGGCGGTGGTATGTACGAAACCGGTGCCGGCGGTTCCGCGCCCAAACACGTGCAGCAGCTGCAGGAAGAGAACCACCTGCGCTGGGATTCCCTGGGTGAATTCCTCGCCCTGGCGGTGTCGCTGGAGGATATGGGTATCAAGCAGAACAATGCCCGGGCGGCCCTGCTGGCTAAAACCCTGGATGAAGCCACCGGGAAATTGCTGGAAAACAACAAGTCACCCTCGCGCAAGGTGGGCGAACTGGACAACCGCGGCAGCCATTTCTATCTGGGCCTGTACTGGGCGCAGGCGCTGGCCGAGCAAAGCGAAGACGCCGAACTGGCGGCCCAGTTTGCGCCTCTGGCCCAGGCCCTTGGCGAGAACGAAGCAGCGATCGTTGGCGAACTGGAAAAAGCCCAGGGCAAGCCGGTGGAGGAAGAGGGTTACGGCTATTACCATGCCGACCGCGCAGCGATTAAGCGAATCATGCGCCCCAGTCAAACCCTGAACGAGATCCTCGCCCAGGCCAACAGCTGATCGCCTGAAGGACCCATAAAGGCAGCCTGGTGGGTGCAGGCTGCCTTTTTTTGTCCCCAGCCAGCCCCATCCCCGTCATAAAATTCTCCCCACGAGGACGGTGGTCCGGCATGCCGAGATTCAGTGGCTGCTATGGGGCTGCGAATTCAACCAGTCAGCGCAACACATGTATCGAATCAAGCATCTTCACCCTCTACCGCATCGTGGAAAAGTGGCTTTGTTTAAGCAAAAACAGCGATAAATACAGCCCCAAACGCTTGCGAAGCTGGATGTCCGCCACTACACTAATACTGTACATACGTACAGTATTTAGCAGAGATCCTAACCATGACCAATCTCGCCCTCGCTGCACTCCCCACCGAACTCGCATCCGACCAGGACCTGGCCGATCGCATCACCTTGCTGGCCGGCCAGATCAATGCCGCCAACCACCGCCTGTTAAAACTGATCGCGGAATTCAACCGGCGCAGGGGCTGGAGTGGTGATGGCACGGTGCGCTCCTGTGCCCATTGGTTGAACTGGAAATAGCGATTCCAGCAATTACTCACCCATACCCGGGCTGATGCCCTGGTAGCAATGAGCGAGCATTTCCTGGCGACTTACACCAGGGATGGAGAGCACCGGGGACTAAAAGGCAGCGAACGCTGCCAGGTGATCTTGCACGTGGATATAAACACCCTGCGGCACAACAGCAAGGGGACTGATTGCGCCCATGAGCACTGCCACCTCGATGATAAGTCCTGGCTCACCCCCGACACGGCCCGACGGCTGGCCTGTGATGCCAGCCTGGTTACCCTGCTGGAGGACGAAAACGGCGAGGTACTCAATATCGGTCGCCGCAGCCGCACGGTACCTGCGCATATCGGCCGGGCATTAAAAGCGCGCGATAAAACCTGTCGTTTTCCGGGCTGCTGTGAGTCCCGTTATGTTGATTTCCACCATATCCAGCACTGGGCCGATGGCGGTGAGACCAGCCTGGACAACCTCGTCACCCTGTGTCGCTACCACCACCGGCAATTACACAACGGTTGCTATTCCATCAGCGTGAATACCAACAGGCGTAAAGCCCGGTTGGCGTTCTTAACGCCCTCAGGCGATCAAATTGAAAGCAGCGTTTATCCCCAGTTTCCCAGCGATTCCGCGGAATCGTCCGCGAAGGCCTTGAACCGTATCGCGCCCGGGGTCGATTCAGGCACTGCTGTCACCGGCTGGCGGGGAGAGGCTTGCGACTACGGCATGGTGATAGATGCCTTGCTGTGGCGTGGTGGCGGTGGCAATTCCACTAATACTGTGTGTCACTCCACATAAATACACCCGGATTCCAGCAGGTAGTGCAGCCACTGCATGCCCTGTGGATTACCGGTGGCTGAGGTCAGCTGATCGCCCGCCAGCAGCCCGTGCTCACACAGCGCGATCTGCAGCGGCAGCAGGGCATCTGAAAATACTCCACTGTCACCATTGGCAAACACCACCAGGGTGTTTTCCTCGTGCTGCCAGGCGAGCTTTGCCGCCGGGTTGAGGCAAACGCGAAGCGGCGCGTCGGCCAGTATCGCCCGGGCTTCGGCCAGGTCATCGTCATCGGGGAAGTGCTCGTATCGCGGCTCTGTGACCAGTTCGCCGAACCAGTGGTTTCCGCTTGCCTCATCCAAAGCCGCCTGGACCTGTGCGGCCACACGCTCCAGGTCCCGGGGCCGGATCTCGCCGGCTCGGGTCACTGTTTCAAGACCTGCATCGTGATAGAACCGCTCGGGCTCCAGGCTGGCCAGCAACTGGTCAGTAAAGCGGGACACCAGTTCGCTGATCCTCGGAGCGCGAAAGCCGATGGAGAACGTGGTGCACTCACCCCGGGCGATGCCCCAATGCGCAATGCCGGGAGGCACATAGAGTATGTCGCCCGGGTTTAGCAGGTATTCCTGCTCCTGCTCGAAGTTCTGCAGAATTCGCAGTTCATCGTGGGGGAGTAACGGGCTATCGGCGTCACAGAACTGGCCAAGCCGCCACAGTCGCTGGCCCTCACCCTGGAGCAGGAACACATCGTAGTTGTCGTAATGGGGGCCGACGCTGCCACCGTCGCTGGCATAGCTGACCATCACGTCATCAACCCGCCAGCTGGGAATGAAGTCCACCAGCTGGCGAAGCCGCGCGATCTCAGGAATATAGTGGTCGACGGCCTGCACCAGCAGGGTCCAGGGAGCGTCACGCTGGAAGTCGGCCTCTGCGAAGGGGCCGTGCTGTAGTATCCAGTCGGGCCCGCACTGCTCGATGATGCGGGATTCAATGCCCTCTTCCATGGCCAGGCCGGCCAACTCGTTGGCATCAATGGGTGGGGAGAAACCCGGCAGGGCCCCGGGCAGGAGCAGTGGCTTACGCTGCCAGTGGCGGGCCAGAAACGCTTCCTTGTCGATCTGCAGTTCCTGGCCCATGGTTCACTCCTTGTCGATATTCCTGGCCTGACTGACGGCGTTGCCGATATAGCTGGCGGGCGTCAGTGCCAGCAACTCGTTCTTCGCCTTGTCCGGTATGTTGAGCTTGCTGACAAACGCCTGGATCACCGCCTTGCTCATGTCCTGGCCACGGGTCAATTCCTTCAGCTTTTCGTAGGGCTTTTCAATACCGTAACGACGCATGACCGTCTGTATCGGTTCTGCCAGTACTTCCCAACTGTTGTCCAGGTCCTCGGCCAGTCGAGCCTCGTTAAGCTGCAATTTGCCAATACCCTTGAGGCTGGCCTGGTAGGCGATCAGGCTGTAGCCTACCCCGACACCCATATTCCTCAGCACGGTGGAATCGGTGAGGTCGCGTTGCCACCGGCTCACTGGCAGTTTTGCCGCCAGGTGGCCAAGTACCGCGTTCGCCAGGCCGAGATTGCCCTCGGAATTTTCAAAATCGATGGGGTTGACCTTGTGGGGCATGGTCGACGAGCCTACCTCGCCGGCAACGGTTTTCTGCTTGAAATAGCCCAGCGAGATATAACCCCAGACATCCCGGTCAAAGTCCAGCAGGATGGTATTGAAGCGGGCAATGGCGTCGAACAGCTCGGCCATATAATCGTGGGGCTCTATCTGGGTGGTGTAGGGGTTCCAGGTGAGCCCCAGAGAGGTGACGAAGGACTCGGCATTGGCCTGCCAGTCAATGTCGGGATAGGCACTCAGGTGGGCGTTGTAATTCCCCACGGCACCGTTGATTTTGCCCAGGTATTCCACCTGGTCAACCAGTTTGAGCTGGCGCCGCAGGCGAGCCACCACGTTGGCGATTTCCTTGCCCATGGTCGAGGGGCTGGCGGTCTGGCCGTGGGTGCGTGACAACATCGGTGCCTCGGCAGCGTCCACGGCAATGCCGCTCAGCGCCTTGACGACCTTGTCCATTTCGGGCCGCAGCACGCCATTGACGCCGTCGCGCAGCATCAGCGCATGGGACAGGTTGTTAATGTCTTCCGAGGTGCAGGCAAAGTGGACGAATTCAGAAATCGTCTCCAGTTCCTCATTACCCGCAAAGCGCTCCTTGATGAAGTATTCAACGGCTTTCACATCGTGATTGGTGGTTGCCTCGATGTCCTTGATCCGACGGGCGTCGACCTCGGCGAAGCCATCGACGATTTCGTCCAGCAACTGCTTGGCTGAAGCTGAGAGTGCCGGTACTTCAGTGATTCCGTCGTGGGCGGCCAGGCACTGCAGCCAGCGCACTTCCACCAGCACCCGGCGCTTGATCAGGCCGTATTCGCTGAAGACGTCGCGCAGGGCAGCGGTCTTGCTGCCGTAGCGTCCGTCGATGGGGGAAACGGCGGTGAGTGCTGAGAGGTCCATGAATGATTCCTGAAATTATCGGAGGGAGCGGATTTTACACCACGGGAAGGTTACGCGACAGGTTCTGGCTGATTTCCAGGATACGCCTGCGTTCAAATAGCAGGCGCCAGCGCCGGCCACCCAGCTGGCGCCAGAGGAAGGCAGAGCGGATACCCGCCAGTAGCAGGGCACGGATAATGTCGGCGTTGAGCTTGTCCTGCAAATGCTGGGCGCTGCCGCTGACTTTGATGCGAAATCGCAACTTGCTGAGGGTGTCCTGGTAAATGCCGGAGACGCTGTGGCAGATATCATTGACGTGCCCGGCGAAGTGCTCCGCCTTGAAACTGGTGTGTTGCAGGCGTGAGTGCACCACCGACATCATTTCGCTGCTGGCGGCGAACTTGCGCTCGAGGTAGAGCATGTTGAATACATAGCGCACCACCTCACGATTCTCATCCGCCTGGCGGCTGGCCAGCATGGCGCTGAGATTGTTGAGACCCAGTTTTACCCCGGCAAGCCCACCGTAGATGGCGGCGACATTTTCCGCATCGAACTCGAACAGGCTGTGAATGCTCGGTTCCAGAAATTCGATCGGGTAACTGCCGGTACGTGAAACCTGGTCCACCAGGCGCGCCGCCTGGGCGACGCCCGCCAGGGCGATGGTCTGCTGTTCCAGTGGGGAAAATTCTCGGCTCATTCAGGCGGTCTGCTCTATTACGCCGCCACCCAGGCAGACATCGCCCTGGTAAAAGACGACTGATTGTCCAGGGGTCACGGCACGCTGTGGTTGCTCAAAAGCCACGTTATAGCCATGACTTTCCCGGGTGATGGTGCAGGCCTGGTCCTGCTGGCGGTAGCGGACCTTGGCGTTACAGTTCAGTGGTAGCGCCGGGGGCTCGCCGGCCACCCAGAATACTTCACCGGTGCTCAGCGTGCGCTTGAACAGGGCGGGGTGGTCGTTGCCCTGGGCGACCAGCAGCACATTGTTGTCCAGGTCCTTGTCCACCACATACCAGGGTGCGTCAGAGTGATTGGCCAGACCACCAATGCCCAGGCCCTGGCGCTGACCGATGGTGTGGTACATCAGTCCCTGGTGTTGGCCCAGGAGGTCTCCGTCCAGGCTGTGGATTTCACCCGGCTGGGCGGGCAGGTACTGTTGCAGAAAATCGCTGAAGCGCCGCTCGCCAATGAAGCAAATGCCGGTGGAGTCTTTTTTCTTTGCCGTGGCCAGCTGGTATTTTTCGGCCAGTGCACGCACCTCCGGTTTTTCAATTTCGCCAATCGGGAACAGGGTTTTCTCCAGTTCCTGGTGGCCGACCGCGTGCAGGAAGTAACTCTGGTCCTTGTTCGGGTCCAGTCCCTTAAGCAGGGTCGCCTTGCCGTCGGATTCACCCCGACGGGTGTAGTGGCCGGTGGCGATCAGGTCGGCACCGAGCATCAGCGCATATTCAAGGAAGGCCTTGAACTTGATTTCACGGTTACAGAGGATATCGGGGTTGGGTGTGCGACCGGCCCGGTATTCCTCCAGGAAGTGTTCGAACACATTGTCCCAGTATTCTGCGGCGAAGTTGGCGCCGTGCAACTTGATACCGAGTTTGTCGGCCACCGCTTGGGCATCGGCGAAGTCTTCCTTCGCCGTGCAGTATTCCGTGCCATCGTCCTCCTCCCAGTTTTTCATAAACAGGCCCTCCACGGCGTAACCCTGCTCCTTCAGCAGCAGGGCAGAGACCGAGGAGTCGACACCGCCGGACATGCCGACGATGACCTTGTTAGAAGCGTTCAGGCTCATCGATGTAGATCAGTTCCAGAGGATAGCGATGGCCCTGGCGATACTGCTCTATCGTGGGCAGTACCAGGGGGCTGCGCATTCTAGCAGAGTTGGCCAGAATTTCATCGTAAGTCATCCAGTGCACGGCATGGATATCTGGGTCCAGCAGCGCATTTTCAAGTGCCCTGACCGGGCGGGCAGCGAAACTGGTCCGGTAGTAGGTAATGCCGTTCGGTGCGGTTGCCAGCGACACGCCGACCACCCCGGTCAGGGCCACTTCCCAACCGGTTTCCTCCCGGGTCTCCCTCAGGGCCGCGTCCACCAGCCGTTCGCCGGGATCCAGGTGGCCGGCGGGCTGGTTGAATACCAGGCCGCCGGAGAGAGCATCGTGTTCTTCCACCATCAGGTAGCGGCCGTCATGCTCGACCACCGTGGCGACAGTGACATGGGGTGGCCAGGGGGCTGCTCTGCTCATCTGCGTTTCCTGTGTCTGCGGTTGGTCTTCCCTTCTGCTGGCCTGCCTGCCAGATGGACGGTTTCCCGGCGATATTCCCCCGGCGCCAGCCCTGCCAGCGACCAGTCACCGATGCGCGAACGCACCAGGCGCAGGGTTGGAAAGCCCACCGCGGCCGTCATGCGCCGGACCTGCCTGTTGCGCCCCTCGCGGATAGAGAGTTCCAGCCAGCTGTCGGGAACCGATTTTCGCTCCCGAACCGGTGGCGTGCGTGGCCACAATGCCGGCGCTTCGATCCGCCGGACCCGGGCGGGCAGGGTGGTGCCGTCCTTGAGTTCTACGCCCGTCGCCAGCGAGTCCAGGGCGGCCTGGTCAATATCACCTTCGACCTGGACCAGGTAGGTTTTCCACAGTTTGTGGCGGGGATTGGCGATCTGCTGCTGCAATTGGCCGTTGTCGGTCAGTAGCAGAAGGCCTTCGCTATCGTAGTCGAGACGTCCGGCAGCCTTATAACCCGGTAGCTGCAGGTAGTCCGCCAGGGTGCTCCGGCCATCCGGGTCGGTAAACTGGCTCAGTACCTGGAAAGGTTTGTTAAAGAGGATGATCGTTGCCACGGTGAGGTGGGGTTCCCTGTTGTTTGCCGGAACGACTCCCTGTCCCCGCGGCGCTGCTGACGCTGCACAGGAGAGGAGGCGTCCTCATCTGCTATACTTCTGCCGTTTTAGCGGGCATCCTCGCGGATGCCCTAAACAATCCCCGAACCCAGCAGCAGTGGAGTACAAGTATGGGCTACAAGCATATTCAGGTCCCGTCCGAGGGCGAAAAAATCACCGTTAACGCGGACCACAGCCTGACCGTTCCAGACAATCCTATCATTCCTTACATCGAAGGTGACGGCATAGGAGTGGATATCAGTCCGGTGATGATTGACGTCGTGAATGCCGCCGTGGAAAAGGCCTACGGGGGTGAGAAAAAGATCTCCTGGATGGAGATCTACACCGGTGAAAAGGCTGCCGAGCTCTACGATGGTGACTGGTTCCCGGAAGAAACCCTGGACGCCATCAAGGCCTATTCGGTGGCGATCAAGGGCCCCCTGACCACGCCGGTGGGGGGAGGCTTCCGTTCACTGAATGTGGCCCTGCGCCAGGAACTGGATCTCTACACCTGTCTGCGGCCCGTGCGCTGGTTTGAGGGCGTGCCCTCGCCAGTGAAAGACCCCGGCGCCTGTAACATGGTGATTTTCAGGGAAAATTCGGAGGACATCTACGCCGGTATCGAGTACCAGGCGGGCTCCGATGACGCGCAGAAGGTGGTGGATTTCATCATCAACGAAATGGGCGCGACCAAAATCCGCTTCCCGCAGAATGTGGGCATCGGCATTAAACCAGTCTCGGAAGAGGGTACCAAGCGCCTGGTTCGCAAAGCGATCCAGTACGCCATTGACCAGGACCTTCCCTCTGTGACCCTGGTGCACAAAGGCAATATCATGAAGTTCACCGAGGGCGCCTTCCGCGACTGGGGCTACGAGCTGGCGCAGGAAGAATTCGGCGGTAAACTGCTGGACGGTGGCCCCTGGGTGACCCTGAACAACCCCAATACCGGCAGGGAGATCATCGTCAAGGACGTGATTGCCGATGCCATGCTGCAGCAGGTGCTGACCCGCCCGAAAGAGTACAGCGTGGTGGCCACCCTGAACCTCAATGGCGACTACCTGTCGGATGCGCTGGCCGCCCAGGTGGGGGGCATCGGTATCGCGCCGGGCGCCAACCTGTCTGACACCATCGCGCTGTTTGAAGCCACCCACGGTACCGCGCCCAAGTACGCGGGCCAGGACAAGGTCAATCCGGGATCGCTGATTCTCTCCGCGGAAATGATGCTTCGCCACATGGGCTGGAATGAAGCCGCCGACCTGATCATCAATGGTATGAACGGCGCCATCCAGGCCGGTACGGTCACCTATGACTTCGAGCGCCTGATGGAGGGTGCAACCCTGTTGAGCTGCTCGGACTTCGGCAAGGCCATGGTCAAGGCCATGTAGTCCAGCCACCGGCTCCACAGTCTACGGCTCACGGGGGACCGTGGGCCTTTATTTGCATTGGAGAGGGAAGGCTGGGTTCTTTCGCGCTAAGCGGCCGCCGTGGACGGGATAGACCTCCTTCGGTCGAAAAGCACACTCCCTCTTGAGGTATATCCCGCACGCAGTGCCTGCTTAGCGCTAAGCACCCTCGCGGGGACGCCACGCCGGCCAGTTCAGCAGCTATAACACTACAAATGCAGAGGCTTTGTCCAGTTTGCTAGCCCTTGAAAACCCGAGTATTGTATCCATATACACCAGTTACCGGGCAGAGAAACAAGAGTGGTACCGTGGATTACATCCATACATGCAGCAACCTACGTATGAGTAAAGAGGAGCATGAGTCCGATGGTGGGCTTGCTCTCCAGGAAAGCAAGCCCGAGCTGAAGCGGCCGCCGCTGTTCAAGGTCGTGTTGATTAATGACGACTACACGCCGATGGAATTCGTGGTGGAGGTTTTGGAAACATTTTTCCGTATGAACCGTGAGCAGGCGACTCACGTCATGTTGACGGTACACACCCAGGGAAAGGGCGTCTGTGGCATTTTCACCCGCGATATCGCCGAGACCAAGGCGGCGCAGGTTAACCAGTATGCGAGGGAGAACGAACACCCGCTGCTGTGTGAAATCGAGGCATCAGAGGGCTAGCGCCCGGGAGTGGTATATGCTGAGTAACGATCTGGAACAGTCCCTGAATGACGCCTTCCGCGGCGCCCGGGCCAAGCGACACGAGTTTATGACCGTTGAACACCTGTTGCTGGCACTACTGGACAATAACGATGCCATCCGGGTACTCAAGGCCTGCGGTGCGGATATTGGCGGTCTGCGCGGGGATCTGGTCGAGTTTGTCGATGCCACCACGCCACTGATCCCGGAGGACGAGGAAGACAGGGACACCCAGCCCACCCTCGGCTTCCAGCGCGTGCTGCAACGGGCGGTATTCCACGTGCAGTCATCCGGCAAGAGCGAGGTCACCGGCGCCAATGTGCTGGTGGCGATTTTCAGTGAGTCCGAAAGCCAGGCGGTGTTTTTCCTCAAGACCCAGAGCATTGCCCGACTGGATGTGGTGAATTTCATCACCCATGGCATTTCCAAGGTCTCGGGTGAGAACGAGGCCAGCGATCCCGAACCTTCTGTCGACAACGGGGGCAATGTGGCCGAGGAAGGGGAGCCCAATCCCCTGGACAGCTATGCCACCAATCTCAACAAGGAGGCCGCCGAAGGCCATATCGACCCCCTGATCGGCCGGGTTCCCGAGGTCGAGCGGGTGGCCCAGATTCTGGCGCGCCGGCGCAAGAACAACCCGCTGCTGGTGGGTGAGTCCGGCGTTGGCAAGACCGCGATCATCGAGGGGCTGGCGAAGAAGATTGTTGACGGTGATGTACCGGAGACGCTCAAGGACGCGGTGGTTTATTCCCTGGACCTCGGTTCGCTGCTGGCCGGGACCAAGTATCGTGGTGATTTCGAGAAACGCTTCAAGGGCTTGCTTGCGGAACTGAAAAAACGCGACCACGCCATTCTCTTTATCGATGAGGTTCACACCATCATCGGTGCCGGCGCCGCCTCTGGCGGGGTGATGGATGCCAGTAACCTGCTGAAGCCGTTGCTCAGCTCGGGCAAGTTGCGCTGCGTGGGCTCTACCACCTTCCAGGAATACCGCGGTATTTTTGACAAGGACAAGGCTCTCAGCCGCCGCTTCCAGAAAATCGATGTGCTCGAACCGAGCCCGGAGGACGCCTACAAGATCCTCAAGGGGCTGAAAACCCGCTTTGAGGAACACCACGGTCTGCGCTACACCGACAAGGCCCTGAAGGTCGCGACGGATCTTTCGGCCCGCTACATCACCGACCGGTTTCTTCCCGACAAGGCGATCGATGTGATCGACGAAGCCGGTGCCTACCAGCAGCTGCAGCCACCGTCCAAGCGCAAGAAAGTGGTCGGGGTGGGCGATATCGAAACGGTAATCGCCAAGATTGCCCGTATTCCCCCGAAAACGGTCAGCACGGATGACAAGGAGACCCTGCAAAAGCTTGAATCCAACCTGCAAATGGTGGTGTTCGGGCAGGATAAGGCTATCAGTAGCCTGGCCACCTCCATCAAATTGGCCCGGGCCGGGCTCAAGCCCGCGGACAAGCCCATCGGGTCCTTCCTGCTGGCCGGTCCCACCGGCGTTGGCAAGACCGAGGTTACCCGCCAGCTTGCCATGCAACTGGGGCTGGAGCTGATCCGCTTCGATATGTCCGAGTACATGGAGCGCCACACGGTATCGCGGCTGATCGGCGCGCCTCCCGGTTATGTCGGCTTCGACCAGGGCGGGTTACTCACCGACGCGGTCACCAAACATCCTCACGCGGTAGTGCTGCTCGATGAGATCGAAAAGGCCCACCCGGAAGTGTTCAACCTGCTGCTACAGGTCATGGACCACGGCACATTGACCGACAACAACGGGCGCAAGGCGGATTTCCGCAACGTCATACTGGTCATGACCACCAATGCCGGTGCCGAGAGTATCAGCCGCCGAACAATTGGCTTTACCAGCCAGGATCACAGCACCGACGGAATGGAAGCGATCAATCGCATGTTCACTCCCGAATTCCGCAACCGGCTGGACAGCATCGTCCAGTTTGAGCCCTTGGGCGAAGATGTCATTCTCACCGTGGTGGACAAGTTCCTCACCGAACTGCAGGGCCAGTTGGACGAGAAGCGCGTGACCATCGACGTGGACGAGGACGCCCGGCTGTGGCTGGTGGAAAAAGGCTATGACCAGCATATGGGCGCCCGCCCAATGGAACGCATTATTCAGGAGCACATCAAGAAGCCGCTGGCGGAAATGGTGTTGTTCGGCGAGTTGGCGCGCTCCGGCGGCACGGCGCTGGTGCGGCTTAATAAGGCCGAGGACAGGCTGGAGGTGCGGATCGAGGAAGAGGAAGTGGCCCTGGAAGAGGGCTGATGACCCGCTCTGAAGCGGGCCGCTTCCCCACTATCGAACGCGCGGCCGTCAGGCAGAGTGACCCAACGTGCCAACGCGACCGGGTACCCCCAGGCTGGGGTACGGGAGTTAACGTGTCGGAGACTTACCGCTCGCGGTAAGTGATACGGCCCTTGGTCAGGTCGTAGGGAGTCAGTTCAACGCGAACCTTGTCACCGGTGAGAATACGAATGTAGTTCTTGCGCATCTTGCCGGAGATGTGGGCAGTCACAACGTGGCCATTTTCCAGTTTTACGCGGAAAGTGGTGTTGGGCAGGGTGTCGATCACCTCGCCTTCCATTTCGATCTGGTCTTCCTTCGCCATGTACTGGCAGTCCTCGGTATAAAACAAGGGGCGCATTTTGCCTGAAACGGCAAGCTGTTTCTAGCATATTTCCTGTTAATTCTGTCGTCATCGAAAGGTCGCCCCCAGATCCTGTTCTCGACCCCGGGGCTCGTTACCGCACGGTTAAAGCAGTGTCGTCCAGCGGCCGTTTACATACAGCTCGAGGGGTCGGTATTCGGACTTGTAGGCCATTTTACGGCAGTTTTTGATCCAGTAGCCGAGGTAGAGGTAGTCCAGGTCCATTTCCCGGGCCTTTTCGATCTGCCAGAGAATGGCGAAGCGGCCGAGGCTGCGCCTGTCGGCGGCGGGGTCAAAGAAGGTATAGATCGCGGACAGGCCGTCCAGCAGTTCATCCACCACCGAGATAGCCGTCAGTCTGCCATCGTCGTAGAAGCGGAAATAACGGGTGCACTCCCAGGCGTTGTCCAGGAAAGACAGGTATTGCTCCCGGTCCGGCGGATACATATCGCCGTCCGAGTGGCGTTGATCGATATAGCGGCGATAAAGATCGAAGGCCGATTCATCGCGAATATCCTCGGTTTGCTCCACTTCCAGGTCGCTGTTGCGGGCACTGGTCCGGCGCTGGGCGCGGTTGGGGGCGAACCGGGCGACCGGGATGCGGGCGGGGATGCAGGCATCGCAGCCGTTGCAGTGGGGTCGGTAGAGGTGATTGCCGCTGCGCCGGAAGCCCAATACGGACAGATTGCTGTACAGGGCCTGGTCCACTTCCTGCCGCGGATCCACAAACAGGGTGGTGGCCTCCCGTTCGTCCAGGTAGCTGCAGCTGTGGGGGTAGGTCGTGTAGACCTTGAGGTCCCGCAGTGAAGAGGTCACAACAAATCTCCGCAAGTATCCGGCAAACGCCAGATGCCCTCATCGTGGGCGATATCTATAGTTTGGGCAAGCAATGCCTCGAAGTCCAGTCGGCTGATATTCCTGGCGCCCAGGGAATTGAGGTGATCACTCTCCACCTGGCAGTCGATGACCTGGAAGCCACCCCGCTTGAGGATGTCCACCAGCGCCACCAGCGCCACCTTGGAGGCGTCTGTTTCCTCGCTGAACATGGACTCACCGAAGTATGCACGTCCGATGGCGACACCGTAGAGGCCGCCCACCAGTTGTCCGCTTTCATTGAGCACCTCCACCGAGTGGGCGTGGCCTATATGGTGCAGGTCGCAGTAGGCGGCCAGCATGTCGTCGCCTATCCAGGTGCCGAGGCCGTCACCGCGGAGCTGGGCACAGTGCCGCACGACGGCCTCGAAATGCTGGTCTACAGATAGTCGAAAGCGGTTTTTACGCAGGGTCCTGCGCAGTGAGCGGGAGACATGTAATTCTTCGGGGAACAGCACCGAGCGTGGGTCTGGGGTCCACCACAGGACCGGCTGGGGTTCCTCGTACCAGGGGAAAATTCCCCTGCGGTAGGCGTCTATGAGCCGCCGGGGTGACAGGTCACCGCCCACCGCCAATAGCCCGTTGGGGTAATCCAGGGCGTTGGCGGTGGGGGGAAAGTCATCCCCCGTGTGCAGTTGTTGAATCGCGCGCATGGGGGTATTGAACCAGATATCAGGGCCGGGCGACTACAGTGTCATCCCGGCGTGACGGCCCGATGCATGGGTGACGGCCTGATGCATCGACGGCCCGAGCGGGGGTGCCGGCATAGCCGCTTCAGGCCAGGACCGTGGCTCTCATCCCGGATGAGAAGGTATCAACCCTGCAGGTTGTCCAGGTACTTCTCTGCATCCAGCGCCGCCATGCAGCCGAAACCGGCTGAGGTCACCGCCTGGCGGTAGACATGATCACCGACGTCACCGGCGGCGAATACACCTGGCACGCTGGTGCTGGTCGCGTTGCCGTCGAGGCCGCTCTTGATGGTGATGTAGCCGTCTTTCATATCGAGTTGGCCGGCAAACATGTCGGTATTGGGCTTGTGGCCAATGGCAATAAAGACTCCGGCCAGGTCAATCTCCGTGCTGCTGTCGTCTTTCACGTTCTTGATCCGCATGCCGGTAACGCCACTGTCGTCGCCCAGCACTTCGTCCAGTACGTGGTCCCACATGATGGTGACCTTGCCTTCCTTTTCGCGGGCAAACAGCCGGTCCTGCAGCACCTTCTCAGAACGCAGGGCATCGCGGCGATGCACCACGGTGACATGCTCGGCTATATTGGCCAGGTAGAGGGCCTCTTCAACGGCGGTGTTGCCGCCGCCGATAACCGCGACTTTCTTGTTGCGGTAGAAAAAACCGTCGCAGGTGGCACAGGCGCTGACACCCTTGCCCATAAAGGCCTCCTCAGAGGGCAGCCCGAGGTACTGGGCAGAGGCTCCGGTGGCGATGATCATGGCGTCACAGGTGTAGGTGCCGGTGCCCTTGAGCACCATGGGGCGTGCGTCCAGGTCCACTTCGTCGATGTGATCGAATACGATCTCGGTGTCGAAACGCTCCACGTGCTGCTGCATGTCCTGCATCAGTTCGGGACCCTGCAGTTCCGCATGGCCCCCCGGCCAGTTCTCAACCTCGGTGGTCGTGGTCAACTGACCGCCCTGCTGCATGCCGGTGATGACAACCGGGTTCAGGTTGGCACGGGCGGCGTAGACCGCTGCAGTGTAGCCGGCTGGGCCGCTGCCGAGAATGATCAGGGGGATGTGGCGTGCTTCACTCATTTAAATGGCTTCCTTGGGGTTGTCAGCGGCCGGGGCCGGACGAAAACGGGTAAACTGTCCCCTTAATGGGGGCTGACTATGGTACTTTAAAGGGATAATTCCGACAAAGGTTCGGAAAATTCTAAAAAGATGCCATAAGTCTTTGAAAAAGATACAGAATAGGGTGACAATTGCCCCTGGCTATGGGGCCGATAGCAGGCCTTGGACAGGGGATAGCGGGGAAGGGCAGTAACAGCCGTGCCAGAGACAACAAACACCGAATCTTTCATGGGTCCAAGATTGCGCGAGGGTGCCTTTATTGGCGTCAGCGCCATCTGTCTGTACCTGTTACTGGCGCTGCTGACTTACAGCCCCCAGGATCCCGGCTGGTCTGCCAGCGGTTCCGGCGGAGGAATCGCCAATCTGGGCGGCCCCACCGGGGCATGGCTGGCTGACGTGTTCTTCTCCCTGGTCGGTTACGCCGCTTACCTGTTTCCG
Organism: Seongchinamella unica; assembly: GCF_004354085.1. Classification (GTDB taxonomy): domain Bacteria; phylum Pseudomonadota; class Gammaproteobacteria; order Pseudomonadales; family Halieaceae; genus Halioglobus; species Halioglobus unicus. The sequence continues at coordinate 673,311 of NZ_SMSE01000002.1, forward strand.
ATCCTGCTGGCCTACCGGGCGGTGGTCATTCTTGTCGAGCGCAAGGAGGACAAGGCCTTCGACTGGCTGACCTTCGGTATCCGCACCCTCGGCCTGGTGCTGGTCATGATCGCCGGTACCGCACTGGCGGCGATGAACGATACCGGCAATACCTCGCTGCCCCAGGGTGCCGGCGGTATCCTCGGCCAGGCCATCGGCGGCTCTTTCACCCTGGCCTTCAGCGCGGTGGGCAGCCGGCTTATCCTGCTGTCTGTATTCCTCTTCGGTATGACCATCTTTACCGACCTCAGCTGGCTCAAGCTGATGGACAGACTGGGCTCCTGGACCATCAGGGGCTTTGACCGCTCACGGAATTGGGTACTGAAGACCGTGGACGACTTCCGCACCAAACGCGAGCGGGACAGGGCCGTGGAAGCCCGCAAGGTTGTTATCGAGCAGCACGTCGAGAAAGAGAAAAAGCGTAAACCGCCCAAGATCAAACCGCTTAAACCGAAAGCGGAAAAGTCCGACCGGGTGGAAAAAGAAAAGCAGCAGCCGCTGTTCGATGCGCCAGCGACCGGTGAGTTGCCGCACCTGGAACTGCTGGACGCCGAGGTCAAGGACCCCAACAAGGGGTTTTCCAAGGAACACCTGCAGGCGATGTCCAAGCTCCTGGAGCTGAAACTGGCCGACTTTGGTGTGACTGCCGAAGTGACCGCAGTATACCCCGGCCCGGTGATTACCCGTTTTGAGGTCCAGCCCGCACCCGGGGTCAAGGTTTCCCGCATCTCCAACCTGGCCAAGGACCTGGCCCGTTCACTGGCGGTGATTTCGGTGCGGGTGGTGGAAGTGATCCCCGGCAAATCAGTGGTGGGTATCGAGATTCCCAACGAGGACCGGGAAATCGTCAACTTCCGCGAAGTACTGGCCTCCAAGGCCTTTGACCAGTCCAGGTCGCCCCTGACCCTGGCCCTGGGCCACGATATATCCGGCCAACCGGTCTGTGCCGACCTGGCCAAGATGCCTCACCTGCTGGTGGCAGGCACCACCGGCTCCGGCAAGTCGGTGGGTGTTAACGCCATGTTGTTGAGCCTGTTGTACAAGTCCGGCCCCGAGGACGTGCGGCTTATCCTGGTTGACCCGAAAATGCTGGAGTTGTCCGTTTACGATGGCATTCCCCACCTGCTGACACCCGTCATCACCGACATGAAGGACGCCGCCAACGGCTTGCGCTGGTGTGTGGCGGAGATGGAGCGGCGCTACAAACTGATGGCCGCGCTGGGCGTGCGCAACCTGGGCGGCTACAACCGCAAGGTGCAGGATGCGATCAAGGCCGGGAACCCCATACCGGATCCACTGTGGACGCCTGACCCGATTTTCGCCGAGACTGACGAGGAACAGACCCCGCCGGACCTCGAGTGCCTGCCCTCCATCGTGGTGGTCATCGACGAGTTCGCCGACATGATGATGATTGTCGGCAAGAAGGTCGAGGAACTCATCGCCCGTATTGCCCAGAAGGCGAGGGCTGCGGGCATTCACCTGATACTCGCGACCCAGCGTCCCTCGGTGGACGTGATTACCGGCCTGATCAAGGCCAACGTACCGACCCGGATCGCTTTCCAGGTCTCCTCCAAGGTCGACTCGCGGACGATTCTCGACCAGGGCGGTGCCGAGCAGTTGCTGGGCCACGGCGACATGTTGTACCTGCCGCCGGGTTCGGGTGTGCCAAACCGGGTGCATGGCGCCTTTTGTTCCGACGAGGAAGTGCACCGGGTGGTCGCCGACTGGAAACGGCGCGGCCAGCCCCTGTATATCGAAGGCCTGCTGGATGAAGGCGGGCAGACGCCGGTGACGGCCGGGGAACTCCAGGCCAGCGCTGGTGACGAAGATGATGAGAGCGACGCCCTTTACGATGAAGCCGTGCACTATGTGACCCAAAGCCGCCGGGCCTCTATTTCCAGCGTCCAGCGCAAGTTGCGCATTGGCTACAACCGTGCCGCCAGGCTGATCGAGGCCATGGAAGCGGCGGGCGTGGTCAGTGAAATGGGCAGTAACGGCCAGCGTGAAGTGCTGGCGCCCCCACCCGTGGAAAATTGATAAACCCAGAATGAAAAAAATTGTACTTCTCATGGTCCTGGGTCTTTGCCTGGTGGCTGGCATCGCTCGCTCCGACAACAGCGCTACCGAACAGCTGATAGGGTTACTGGCGGGTGTTCAGCAATTGCAGGGTCAGTTTCGGCAGGTCCAGTATGCGCAGGAAGATGAAACGGTGACCGCGAATAGCAGCGGCCGTTTCAAATTGCTCAAGCCACATTACGTGAGCTGGGAAATCGACAGCCCGGATAACCAGCTGATCGTCGCTGACGGTGAGCACCTGTGGCATTTCGACCGCGACCTGGAAACCGTGACCCGCAGGCCTGTGGCGGGTCAGCAGGACTTGTCCCCGCTGCAGATTCTCGCCGGTGACACCGCGTTGCTCCGGGAGCGGTTCCTGGTATCGCGCACCGGGCAGGGGCGCTTCCGTCTCGCCCCGGTTGACGACAAGGCAGCCTTCAAAGCCTTGACGCTGGTGTTCGTCGAGGATCGGATCAGTGCCATGGAGGTGGTGGACAAACTCAACCAGCGCCTGTTCATCGAGCTGCTGGCGGTAGATGGGGAATCAGCCCTGACGCCAGCGGACTTCCTGTTCGAACCTCCTGAGGGGGCCGACCTGTTCTACCATGACCGATGACATGTTTGGTGCCGAAGGCGGCAGCAGCGGTTACCAGCCCCTTGCCGCCCGGCTGCGGCCGGCTGACCTTGTGGGGTATGCCGGCCAGTCCCACATTCTCGCGCCGGGCAAGCCCCTGCGGGAGGCCATAGACCGACGTCAGTTGCATTCCATGATCTTTTGGGGACCACCGGGTGTCGGCAAGACCACCCTGGCGCGGATCGCGGCCGAAGCCGCCGACGCGCATTTCCTGCAAATTTCTGCCGTGCTGTCGGGGGTCAAGGAAATCCGCGAGGCCATCGCCCAGGCACGACAGCACAAGTCGACCGGGCGTGACACGGTATTGTTCGTCGACGAGGTGCATCGGTTTAACAAGTCCCAGCAGGATGCTTTCCTGCCTTATGTCGAAGACGGCACGGTAATATTCGTCGGTGCCACCACGGAAAATCCCTCCTTTGAGTTGAATAACGCGCTGCTGTCCCGGACCCGGGTCTACAGACTGCGTTCGCTCGACAAGGATGAGCTGATGAGCGTGCTGCATCGAGGGCTCGACGAACTGGGGGATCAGGTTTCTGCCGCCAGCGACTGTCTCGAATTGATCGCTGCCCAGGCCGACGGTGACGCACGACGCTCGCTGAACCTGCTGGAACTGGCGGCAGATCTGGCCGAAGACGGCGAAATCACCGAACAGACGCTGAGGGAAGTGTTACAGGTCTCCCTGCGGCGCTTCGACAAGGGCGGCGACCTCTTTTACGACCAGATCAGCGCCCTGCACAAGGCGGTCCGCGGTAGCGCCCCGGATGCAGCGCTTTACTGGTACTGCCGCATGCTGGACGGCGGCTGCGACCCGATCTACGTTGCCCGGCGCGTCGTGCGCATGGCCAGTGAAGACATCGGCAATGCAGATCCCAGGGCCCTGACCATGGCCCTGGACGCCTGGCAGGTGCAGGAGCGACTGGGCAGCCCCGAGGGTGAGTTGGCCATCGCCCAGGCCATCATCTACCTGGCATGTGCCGCCAAGAGCAATGCGGTGTACACCGCCTACAACGCGGCAAGGGCCGAGGTGGCAGAGGGCGACAGCGAGGAGGTGCCGCTGCACCTGCGCAATGCACCGACCAGCCTGATGAAGGATATGGATTACGGCGCCGATTATCGCTATGCCCACGACGAGGAGGGGGGATACGCCGCCGGTGAGAACTATTTTCCCGAATCCCTGCAGCACAGGCAGTATTATCATCCGGTGGATCGCGGCCTGGAGCAAAGGATCAGCGAGAAGCTGCAGTACCTGCGCGATCGGGACAAAAGCAGTACAATACGCCGCTACGACTGAACCATCTCCCGGTACGCATGAAATACCTGTTGTTCATCGCCCTGGGCGGAGCCACCGGCGCCGTCTCGCGCTACCTGCTTTCCAACGGGGCACTCGCCCTGTGGGAAGGCAAGTGGCCGTTGGGGACGCTGCTGGTGAACATGCTGGGCTCTTTTCTGATCGGGGTGGTGTTCGTGTTGATCGAGAGGCAGGTACTGCACCAGGACTGGCGCAGTGTGCTGATGGTCGGCTTTCTTGGGGCCTTTACCACGTTCTCAACCTTCTCGCTTGAGAGCATTGCCCTGTTTGAGAGTGGCCATACCGCCCACGCCCTCGGTTATATGGCGGTGAGCACCGTCAGTTGTGTGTTCATGGCTGGACTCTCGATACAGTTAACCCGCGCGCTGGTTTAGTGCGCCGTCACCTGAAAACTTTCCCGATACAGGAACAATCAGCACATGTTGGATATCAAGGCCGTGAGGCAGGATCCGGAAGCCGTCGCCAAGGCGTTGAGCAAACGCGGTTTCGTTTTTGACGTAGAGCAATTTACCGCCCTGGACGCCAGGCGCAAACAGGCCGATGTGGAGAGCCAGAACCTGTTGGCCGAACGCAAGGCCGCCTCCAAGCAGATTGGCGCCCTCATCGGACAGGGCATGAGCGTTGACGATGCCAAGGCCCAGGTCAACGAGACACTGGAGAAAATTGCCAGCCAGATAGACACCCTGACGAGTGAGGCCAAACAGGTGCAGTCGGAGCTCGAAGACTTGCTGCTGGCGGTGCCCAATATTCCCGCGAATGAGGTGCCGGAGGGCGCCAGCGAGGACGACAACCAGGAAATCTCGCGCTGGGGTGAGCCGCGCCAGCTGGACTTCGAGGTGAAGGATCACGTGGCCCTGGGTGAAGCCCTTGGGGAGATGGATTTTGAGACGGCAGGCAAGATTACCGGCTCGCGTTTTAACGTTATGTACGGCGGACTCGCCCGGCTGCACCGGGCGCTCATCCAGTTTATGCTCAACCAGCACACCGGTGAGCACGGCTACAGCGAAATTTACGTGCCGTACATTGTTAACAGTGATTCCCTGCGCGGTACCGGCCAGCTGCCGAAGTTTGAGGAAGACCTGTTCAAACTGGAAGGAGAGCAGGGCTATTACCTGATTCCTACCGCCGAGGTGCCGGTGACCAATGTGGGCAGGGACCGTATCTTCGAGGACGAGGAACTTGGCGAGGACGGGGTCAAGTTCGCCTGCCACACACCCTGTTTTCGCAGCGAGGCGGGTAGCTACGGGCGCGACACCCGCGGCATAATCCGCCAACACCAGTTCGAGAAAGTGGAGCTGGTGCAGTTTGTGCGCCCCGCACAGTCGGATGCTGCGCTGGAAGCCCTCACCGGGCACGCCGAAAAGATTTTGCAATTGCTGGAACTTCCCTATCGCAAAGTCATTCTTTGCGGCGGTGATATCGGCTTCTCTGCGCGCAAAACCTATGACCTTGAGGTCTGGCTGCCGGCCCAGGACACCTACCGTGAAATCTCTTCCTGCAGCAACTTTGGTGACTACCAGGCACGGCGCATGCAGGCCCGGTGGCGCAATCCCGAAACCGGCAAGCCCGAACTGGTGCACACGCTGAACGGCTCCGGCCTGGCGGTCGGCCGCACGCTGGTGGCCATCATGGAGAATTACCAGCAGGCCGACGGCAGTATCGAGGTGCCTGCAGTCCTGCAGCCTTACATGGGTGGCACGGCCACGCTGAGCGGCTGATATGCAGTACCTGCCCGTTTGCCTGCAGGTGCGCAACTCGCCGGTAGTACTGGTGGGAGGAGGCACAGTCGCCACCCGCAAAGCCCGACTGCTACTTCGTGCCGGTGCCAATCTCAACGTAGTGGCACCGCAGATCACCCCTGAACTGCAGCTGCTGCTGGCTGAACACGGTGGTAACTGGCAGCAATCCCGATACCGGGAATCGGACCTTCACGGTCGCATGCTGGTGGTCGCAGCCACGCCCGATCGCGAGGTGAACAAACAGGTCCATGCGGATGCCATGGCGCTTAACCTGCCGGTAAACGTGGTCGATTCCCCCGACCTCTGTACCTTCATTTTTCCGTCGATTGTCGACCGGGACCCGTTGCTGATAGCGATCAGTTCCTCGGGGCGCAGCCCGGTACTGGCACGCCAGCTGAGAAGGAAAATCGAGGCCATGGTGCCCGCGGCCTATGGCCGGCTGGCCAGTTTTGCCGGGCGTTTCCGCGACCGGGTCAAGGACGCTATCCCGGAAGAGACTCCACGCCGCCTGTTCTGGGAACAGGTCATGGAAGGCGCGGTTGCCGAGCAGGTCATGGGGGGCAGGGAGGCCAGGGCAGAGGAACTGCTGGAAACCCTGCTGGCAGATACCTCAGGGCACCATAACGGCGAGGTCTACCTGATCGGCGCCGGCCCCGGCGATCCGGATCTGATGACGTTCAAGGCGGTACGGCTGCTGCAGAGCGCTGACGTGGTACTGTATGACCGGCTGGTTTCCGCCGGCATTCTGGAGATGTCCCGCCGTGATGCCGAACGCATCTACGTGGGCAAGCGCCGGGACGACCACGCGGTGCCCCAGGGTGAGATCAACCAGCTGCTGGTGGACCTTGCCAAAGCGGGCAAGCGGGTAGTCCGCCTGAAAGGCGGCGACCCATTTATTTTCGGTCGCGGCGGGGAGGAAATCGAATTGCTGGCGCGTCACCGGGTGCCATTTCAGGTGGTTCCCGGAATTACCGCAGCCAGTGGTGCCGCCTGTTATTCGGGGATACCCCTGACTCACCGTGATCACGCCCAGTCGGTGCGCTTCGTTACCGGACATCTCAAGGATGGCAGTAGTAACCTGGACTGGGCCTCATTTCAGTCCGAGACGGAAACCCTGGTGTTTTACATGGGTCTGGTGGGGCTGCCGATCATCTGCGAACAGTTGCAGGCCTACGGACGGCGTGCAGACACGCCCATGGCCCTGATCGAAAGGGCGACTTCAAGCGAGCAACGGGTAATTACCGGCACCCTGGCCACCATGGTAGACAGGGTCGAACGGGAAAAGCCGCGGGCACCGACACTGATTATTGTCGGCTCGGTGGTGGAGTTGCACGAGCAGTTGAGCTGGTTTGGGAAGGAGTAGCTTCCGGGGCGCCCCTGCTTGCGCGGGGATGACAGGAACGTGCAGGGGATGACCGGGGAGCGCGGGGAATCACAGGAAAAGTTCAGGCGGATAACCGCCCGATCTCAGTCCTTCTCCCGAACATTCGCCGCATAGCGTTGTTGCTTCAGCACCAGCGCATCCACCAGCACATTGCCGGCCTCTGTCAGCAGCACATCCGGCTCTTCGTCGTCAGCATCGTTTTGCGCTTCGGTATCTGCGCTGGCGACGGAATCCACTTCTTCATCGTCGTCACTGGCCTCGTCCTCCTCATCGAGTGAGGCCAATGGCTCTTCACCCCGGGCGACCCGGCGCTTGTTCTCGATGGCCAGGGCCTTCTGTTTCTGCGACTCGCGCAGGGCGAGGCGTTTTTCCTCGTTCAACGGCAGGCGGTCCAGCTCACGGGTCTCGGCAGCCAGGGCAATCTGGTCTTCGAGGTAGACGAAATCGGGATTGCTGTGGCTGCGCTCCTCAAACAGGCCGGTAATGTGAGGTAGCACCGTGCTCAGGTCGTCGTAACGGCGGTGGCGCACGGAATTGATCTGGTCCCAGTTAAGAGCGTGGTCCAGCGCGCTCTCGCCGATCTGTTCGGTATCGAACAGGGAGGGGAAAGCCAGGTCCGGTACCACACCGCGGTGCTGGGTGCTGTCACCGGAAATACGGTAAAACTTGCTCTCGGTAATCTTCAGCTGGCCTTCGGTGAGCGGGGTCAGGGTTTGCACCGTTCCCTTGCCGAAGGAGCGATCACCGACGATGATGCCGCGCTCATAATCCTGGATGGCGCCGGCAAAAATCTCCGAAGCGGAAGCGCTGAGGCGATTGATCAGTACCACCAGTGGACCATCGTAGTAATCGCTTTTGAGGCGCTTGCCATCGCGCCAGACCCGGCGGGAGGAGTGGCGGATCTGCACCGTGGGCCCGTACTCGATAAACAGGCCGGTCAGCTCGTTGGCCTCCTGCAGGGAGCCGCCGCCGTTATTGCGCAGGTCTACCACCAGGCCATCGATCTCTTCTTCCTGCAGTTCCTGCAGCAGTTTTTTGACATCGCGAGTGGTGCTCTTGTAATCCTTGTCGCCACGACGCATGGCTTCGAAGTCGATATAGAACGCAGGAATATCGATCACCCCGACCTTCAGTGTGTCCTCCCCGTTGGGGATCTCCAGTACCTCTTTCTGGGCAGACTGTTCCTCCAGTTTGACCTTGTTACGCACAATGGTGATCAGCTTGCGCTCATCGGTGGTCTTGGACTTGGCGGGGATGACCTGCAGGCGAACGGTGGAATCCTTGGGACCGCGGATCAGTTGCACGACTTCATCCAGACGCCAGCCGATCACGTCTTCAATTTCTCCGTCATCGCCCTGGCCCACGCCGACAATGCGATCTGAGGGCTGCAGTTCACCCTGTTTGTCGGCAGGCCCCTTGGGCACCAGACGGGCGACCTTGGTGTACTCGTCCTCGGCCTGTAACACGGCACCGATTCCTTCCAGGGAGAGACTCATGTTGATGTTGAAGTTCTCCGAACGGCGCGGGGAGAAATAGTTGGTGTGGGGATCGTACAGCTCGGTGAGCGCATTGGCGTATATCTGGAATACGTCCTGGCTGTTGTACTGTTCGACCCGCTTGAGCTGGCTGCGATAGCGGCGGCTCAGCGTTTCGGGGATCTCATCAGCGGGCTTGTCCGCCAGGCGCAGGCTCAGCACCTGGTTTTTCAGGTGTTTGCGCCAGCGTTCGTCCAACTCCCCCTGGTCACGGGCCCATTGGCGTTCGTCTGTGTCCAGGTCGTAGTACTCGTCGACGGTAAAATCCATGGCGGCCACGGTTTCAGCGAGGTTTGCATTAACGCCCTCAAGGCGGGTGCGCAGGCGCTCATGAAAGCGGTTGAAAATGGCATATCCCGCGTCCATGTTGCCCTCCGGCAACTGGTCGTCCATCATTTCACGGTATTGCTGGAATTCCTCGATGTCGGCGGCGGTAAAAAACATTTTGCTGCCGTCGAGGCTGTCGATATACGCATCCAGGTGTTGCGAGGAGAGCGTGTCGTCGTACTCCAGTTTCGAATAATGCCGCTGTTCCAGTTGCTCCACGAGTTCAATGATGGTGTCGCGCTGGCTATCGCTGTACTCGATTTTCGCCGACGCTGGCAGGGCAAGACCACAGCAGAGAAGGGCCAGGAACAGGATGCGGCCAATAGCGGCCATGCTTGGGAAAGTGCTCAAAATTATTTCTACCACTACGTTATGGGAAGCAATCGCTAAGTGTACCCTTGCGAGCCAGCGGTTCAAGGCGGCAGGGACGTTTTTCCTCAGATCGAGAATAGCCGGAAAAGTTCATATTTGCCTGCTGGTGGGCACACCCTGGATGATGTGGGTGGTGTTTTAGCCTTGGCCGGCAGCCCCCAGGTTCCTCGACACCTGGACTTCATGCTTTAATAGAGCGCTTGCAAGCTGATCGGAACCCCCCATGAAAGTTACCCCTACCTCCGGTGTGGCAGCGGGCCTGCTGCTCCTGCTGCTGACTATCGCCGCCTGTTCGAGCCCCGGACCGGAGGATGCCGCCAGCCAGGCCGGCTGGGACAAGGGGGCTATGGTGACAGCCGCCAACCCCCACGCGACCGCCGCGGGAATGGAGATGTTGCGCCGGGGCGGTCACGCCGTTGACGCGGCTATCGCCGCCCACGCAGTGCTGGGGTTGGTGGAACCGCAAAGTTCAGGAATAGGTGGTGGCGCTTTCATGCTGGTCTACCAGCGTGAGAATGGAGCCCTGGTGATGCACGATGGGCGGGAACTGGCGCCCGCCGGCGTGACCGCTGACATGTTCATGGCCGATGGCGAGGTTATGGGATTTCTGGAGGCCTGGCAGGGCGGTATTGCGGTGGGCGTGCCCGGGGCGATCGCCCTGTACGAGGACACCCATAAAAAGTACGGCAAGCTGCCCTGGGCGGACCTGTTCCAGCCGGCCATCAATCTGGCTGCCAACGGGTTCGAAGTGTCGCCGCGGATGGCTGGATTCCTGCCGCGTATGGCCTCCGTGACCCGGCTTGACGAGAACCCTGGAACTGCGCAGTACTTTTTCCCCCAGGGCCAGCCCCTGCAGGCAGGACATCTGCTGAAAAACCCGGAGTACGCCAACACCCTGAGGCGGATCGCAGCCGAGGGCAAAAGCGCCTTTTACCGCGGTTCGATCGCCGAGGCTATCGTCGCCGCGACTCGGGCCGATCCGCATCCCGGCAGCCTTGGCCTGGAGGACCTGGCCAACTACCGCACGGTGGAGAGGGCCTCGGTCTGTGGGCCCTATCGGCAGCTGCGTGTCTGTGCCGGCCCCCCCCCCTCATCGGGGATAAGCCAGATCATGATGCTGCGAATTTACCAGCATCTGGCGGAAGACGCCGGAACAAGGGATGAGCAACTCGCGGCCTTTGTCGATGCGCAGCGCCTGGTGTATGCAGACCGCGATCATTTTGTCGGTGACCCGGATCATGTCGACGTCCCTGTTCGGCAGCTCGTCGACCCGTCTTACCTGGATCACCGCGCCGGCCAGCGCTTCGCCCCCGGTGCGACCCCGGAGCACGGTGATCCCGAAGGGTTTGCCGCCGGTAGAGAGCTGGCCAGCAGCTGGGCCGCGGACCGGACGGAAGAAGTGCCGGGCACCAGTCACCTGTCCGTCGTCGACAGCGAGGGAAACGCGGTATCCATGACGGCGACCGTGGAGGCTCCCTTCGGTTCCTCCCGTTGGGTGGGCGGATTTTTGCTGAACAACCAGATGACCGATTTCGCCCGGGAGTACCATCCGGATACCCGGCCCCAGGCCAACGCCATTGCCGCGAGCAAGCGCCCCCGTTCATCCATGTCACCGGTGATGGTCTTTGACGAAAGCGGGGAGCTGTTCATGGTCAGCGGATCCCCCGGCGGCAATAACATTCCCGCTTACGTCTTCAAGTCGCTGGTCGCTGTACTCGACTGGGGCATGACACCCGCGGCGGCGGTGGCGTTTCCCAACATTACCGCCCGCGGCGAGAAGGTCAGGGTTGAAGTCAATGTCGAGCCGGGGCCGGAAATCGCCAACGCGCTCAAAGCGCGCGGCTACACCGTCGAGGAGCGGGAGGGTGAAAACTCCGGACTCCACGTGATTGTGGTGACTGACGATACCCTGCTGGGCGCAGCAGACCCGCGGCGCGAGGGTACCGTCGAATACCTGGCGCGGGAGGAATAGCGCGGTGAGCCCGGCCCCCGAAAATCTGGCGACCGCCATCGAAGCCTTGGTCACTCCGGCGGCGAGTGCCCTGTCGGCTTTCGTGTTCTACCGGCTGCCCCTGTTCGGCTACGAGATACCCTGGATCGTTTTGTGGCTGGCAGTTGCTGCCAGCTTCTTCACCCTCTATCTCGGCTTTATCAACATCCGGGGCTTCGCTCTCGCTGTGCGCCTGGTGCGCGGTGATTTTCACGATCCACAGGCTCCCGGCGAGATTTCCCACTTCCAGGCCGTCGCCACCGCCGTGTCGGGGACGGTGGGTATCGGTAATATTGGTGGCGTGGCGGTTGCCATTGTCGTCGGCGGGCCCGGGGCGGCCTTCTGGTTGATCGTCGCCGGGTTTGTTTCCATGTCCACCAAACTGGTGGAGTGCACCCTGGGGGTCAAGTACCGCAAACACAACCCGGATGGCTCGGTATCCGGTGGCCCCATGTATTACCTGGAGCAATGGCTGGCGGTGCGAAACTTTCCGCTGGCGGGCAAAGGACTCGGTAAATTTTATGCCCTGTCGCTGGTGATCGGCTGCCTGGGCATCGGCAATATGTTCCAGTCCAACCAGGCCTATGTGCAGTTCGTCACCATCACCGGCGGCGAGGCCAGTTACTTTGCCGACAAGGGCTGGCTGTTCGGGATCGCGATTGCCCTTCTGGTGGGGCTGGTAATCATTGGCGGCATACGTTCCATCGCGGCGGTAGCCAGTAAGATTGTGCCCTTTATGGGTGTTCTTTACGTGCTCTCCGCCCTGGTCATCATCCTGATGAGTGCGGAACACATTCCCACAGCCATCGAACTCATCGTCAGTAGCGCATTTACCCTTGAAAGCGCCACCGGCGGAGCCATCGGGGCGATGATAGTCGGCTTTCAGCGGGCCCTGTTTTCCAATGAGGCCGGCCTGGGCTCAGCCCCCATCGCCCACTCGGCGGTGCAGACAGACCACCCGGCCTCGGAGGGCCTGGTATCGCTGCTGGAACCCTTTATCGACACCGTGGTGATCTGCACCCTCAGTTCACTGGTGATCGTGGTGACGGCCTATCCTGCGGGGCTGATGGAGCAGGGGCTGGAGGGGATTGCACTGACCTCGGCCGCCTTCGAGTACCACTTCAGCTGGGCGCCTTATCCGTTGGCGCTGGCGGCCCTGTTATTTGCCTTTTCCACGGCAATTTCGTGGTCCTACTATGGTCTCAAGGCCTGGACCTATCTGTTCAGCGAGCACCCGGTCAGTGAGTCGATTTTCAAACTGGTATTCTGCGGCTTTCTTGCCCTGGGTTGCATGATCCAGCTGACCGCCGTGCTGGATTTCTCCGATGCCATGATATTTCTTATCTCGGTGCCCAATATTCTCGGGCTGTTCTTTTACGCCCCGGAGGTGAAGCGGGAAGTGGCCGGCTTTATGTCCGCCGTGGCCAGCGGCGAGGTTCGCAACTATCGCAAGGAACGGGCCCTGGCGGCGGAGGCGGCCGGTTAGCGGCCGCTGGCCGGCACACCGTGTTCAGATTTGTTCCAACTGTCTGCGCACCTGTTCGGTGAGCAGCGGCACGACCTCCACTGACTTCAGGTTCTCTTCCAGTTGGCTGACCCTCGATGCACCGAGTATGACCGTAGAGACATTGGAGTTGAGCAAACACCAGGCAATGGCCAGTCGGGGGAGGGTAGTGCCCAGTTCCTCGGCAACGGGCAATAGCCTGGCCACGCGCTGCATTCTCTGCTGGCCCCGCTCCGATTCCACCATGCTGTCGCGCAACCATTCGTAGCCCGGCAGGGACGCACGGCTGTCCGCAGGGATGCCTTGAAGATACTTACCCGTCAGCGCCCCTGAAGCCAGCGGCGACCAGGTTGTCGTGCCCAGGCCGAATTTACCGTAGAGCTCGGCGTACTCAACCTCGACACGCTCACGATCCAGCAGGTTGTACTGGGGTTGTTCCATCGACGGCGGGGTCAGGTGATTGGCGTGGGCAAACTCGTAGGCCTCGGCTATTTCCGCGGCGGACCACTCCGAGGTTCCCCAATAGAGCACTTTTCCCTGGCTCACCAGATTGTGCATGGCCCACACCGTCTCGCCTACGGGAGTCTCCGGGTCGGGCCGGTGGCAGAAATAGAGGTCTAGGTAATCCACCTGCAGGCGCTTGAGCGCCTGGTGACAGGCTTCGGTAACATGTTTTCTACTCAGCCCACACTGGGTGGGCAGGGGTGATGGGTGGCTGCCAAAGAAGACCTTGGAGGAAACGCAGTAACTGTCCCTTGGCCGGTTCAGGGACTTGAGCGCCTTTCCCATCACAATTTCCGAGTTGCCCGCCTCGTAACCTTCGGCGTTATCGAAAAAGTTGATGCCGGCGTCGAAGCAGGTGCCGAACATTCGCTCCGCCAGATTCGCATCGACCTGTTTATTAAAGGTTACCCAGGAGCCAAACGACAGCTCGGATACCTTCAGACCTGATTTACCGAGATTCCTGTATTTCATGCTGTCGATCCTTTGATCTGCAGGGGGCTCCGGTGTGTCCGCGGGACAGCCGATCGCCTCGCCACACGATGATGACTACTGCGACTCGAGGTTGGTCATAAGCTGATAGTAAAACCCGATGGAACGGCCGATTTCCTTGAGCTGGATGCGCTCGTTGACCCCATGCAGTCGGGGCATGTCCGCAACCGATTCGAGCTGTAGCGGCGTCACCGTATAGGTGTTGATTCCCATCGGTTTGGCTGCGAAATATTTCGCGTCCGCCCCGCCGATCACGAAGAACGGCGCGACGATGATCTCGTTGCCGTAGATCTGGCGCAGGGTCCTCTCAATCAGCGCGTACTGTTCGCTGTGCGGGTCGGCGATATTCGTCGCCGCAGTCGACTGGGATACGTCCGTAATCGTAATCCGGTCATCGTCGATCACGTCCCGCACGTAGTTCATGATGTACTCTTTGCTGTCGCCGATCGTGGGTCTGAAGTTGACGACGGCGCGTGCTGTGGGAGGCAACACGTTGGCCTTCACGCCGCCCTCGATGATGGTCACCGCAGTGGTGGTGTGCAGCATGGCGCGGGTGAGTTCCCGGCCTTCCATCATCTCGATGAATTGCTGCTCCAGTTTGGTCAGCTTGTCGTCGTCGCCAAAAGCCACCGCGGCGTACATGTCCTGCTGATCCCTGGGCAGCTCCGGACCGAGCCACCGATACTGGTAGCGCAGGGCGTCGTTGAGCTTATAGGGGAAGGGGGCGGCCTCGAGCTTGGTGATGGCCGCTGCCAGGATGCCGATGTTGGACGTCTTTGGCGGTTGCGAAGAGTGGCCGCCTACCCCATCAACACGGAGTTCGAGGGCCAGGTAACCTTTCTGGGCAATACCGATGAGGGCGGTGTTGTCCGGGATGCCGGGAAACAGGCCCTCGGCCAGGGGAGCTGACTCGTCGAAAACGAGGTAGGTCTCCGTCACGCCCCGCTGCTCGAGAACGTCGGCGATATGCCCGACACCCTCGCCGCCGCCGACCTCCTCGTCTTGTCCAAAGACGAGGTAGTAGGTGCGGGTGGGCTGGAAGCCCTCCTTGATCTTCATCTCCGCCGCTTCCATGATCGCGAAGATCATCCCCTTGTCGTCCCAGGATCCCCGACCCCAGAGGTAGCCTTTATCGATCGTGCCCGCGAATGGGTCGTAGTCCCACTCATCCGGGGAGGCGATGGGCACGACGTCCTGGTGCGCCATCAGGATCACCGGGGGCAGGGATGGGTCCTTGCCTTCCCACGTATAGAGGAGGCTGTAAGGGCGAGGATCGCCCAGGACTTCCCGCTTGAGTGTTTTGTGAACATTGGGAAACGTCTTTTCGAGATAGTCGTGAAAGCCCTCGAACGCCTCGACATCGAAGTCGTCCCGGTCCTCGTTGGAAATGGTCGGGAACCGAACGCCACCCGCAAGCCTCTCTGCTGCGGCGTCGATGTCGACTTCGATGACCACCGGATCGACGTCCTCCGACTGCATCGAGGTGAATGCCTGGTCCGCGTATCCTGAAGCGGAAAGGCCAATTCCCAGCAGCGCAAAGGGTATTGAATACAGCAAACGGGGTTTAATCGACTTCATGGTCGGGTCGCCTCAATGACTTAATGAGTTGAACGGTACAGTTATATCTGGGTTGATGATTACAACGTTTCTTGTAGACCTTAGCATTTTTCATCATCAGGTCGAAATTCTTATCTGGATCAGCGGCCCGCTGCGGCTCCTCAAGCGGCGTGAACGCCTCGCCACATCCGGGTTTCGAGGCGAAGTGTTAGTTGCTGCCGGGATGTCCGCGATACGGCTGCTGGGAACACCCCTGACTCGCCTGTCAGAACGTGTTGCCGGCGGCACACTCGATCAGAAGCTGTCCCTCGAGTCCTGCAGCCCGGTGCTGCTGTGCCTGCTGGTAATCCTCATCCCGCAGCATATCGAGCATGACCTGGGTTGAGGGATACTGGATGATGGCGACTTCGTCCCAAAGGTCATCACCGCCGCCTATCAATACCCCGCGGGTCCTTCCCGCATACAGGATTCGCACGCCCCTGGGTTCCATGATTTCCCGGAACGCCCTGGCGTAGAGCTGGTAGGCCTCGACACCGGAGAGATCGCAGGGGCGAGCGTCTTCATATTCGGCTTTGCGCTTGAACTTGAGGAGGTTGAGCATGGCGATCGGTTCGCCGGTAGCGCGATCGCGGAAGGCGCGAACCTGGTCGCCGGTGGGTTGCAGTACGTTGTGCATGGTGGGGGTCTCTCCGTGGCAAAATTCCAGACGATTGTTATCATGACATCGCTGCCTGCTGCCTCAGTTCACAGGCTTCTTCAGTAGCAAAGCTCATATGGTGCCCTTGCCAGTCCGCGCTGGCAAACACATCTCTATTGTCGGCGTGCGTGACCCGCGCAGAGCGACCCCGGGAGGGCTCTGCCGGGTTTTGGGCTTCTTGTGGTCGTACTGCTAGGGTCGCCCCATATCCGGCTGGGTGTAGTCGCAAACGCCGTCCGGGAAGATGGCGTTTAACTGCGCTATCTCGGCCGGACCCGGTGCCCAACTGCCATAAACCCCGTTGGCGATGGCGTTATCGACGGATTGCAGCGCGCACTTGAAGACGCCGCCTTCAATGCCATTGCCGGATATGATTCTTGAGGTTGAGTAGAGTGGGAAGGCGGCGGTGCAACTGCCCTGCGGATTGTCATCGAGAACACCGCTCCACACGTCGTCTCCCGCCGCTATCAACTCACCGTGGGAGTCGAAGCAACTGTCCACCGCGCGGGCAGGCTTGTTTCTCGCCACGCCTTTATTGGGGTGCCTGCGGATATTTGCCATCCATTCATCCATCACCGCCAATGCCTGGGGTGTCTGGTCGAACTCACTCGTCACCCCCCGGGCATCGGTGAACCAGATCACCTGGTTGGAGGCGTCGCCATCATGGTTCAGAATACGCTGGCGGGAGGCAAAGGACTGGTGGGAATTGTGCATATCCAGAACGTGTTCCAGGTAATGGCGCCAGTCGATGATGGGAATATCAATCGCGCCCACGAACACGTGACCCTTTTCGTAAGCTGCCTGCATTGCCTCAATCGAACCTTCGGTTCTGGGGGCAGGGCCTGAACCATCGTACAGGTTCATGTTCCTGATCGACCAGGGGTCCCATTGATCGGGAATGGAAAAGCCGCTAAAGCATCCCGGCTGTGGATAATAGGGGCAGGTTTCCTGCACCATTTCCGGCTGTGATTTCCAGCCTCCGACAAAGGTGTTCACCTGCAGGAACTCTGCCGGACTAATTTTGCCCTCGAGCATGGACTGCAGGCCGTATTGCACGCCCACGTTGTCAAAGGTGGAGCGGGCGTAGCCATCGGGACCCCGACCATAAATGTTGACCGCATCCTCCCAGTGGGTCCACTGTATTGCCAATACGTCGGAAATCGGGTTTATGGTTTCGATGCCTGACTCATACCCATACAGATGATTTAGCGCCAGCGGCGACAGCCCCCGCCAGGATTCCACGCACTCATCCGTGCCCTGCGCCTGGGTGTAGGGATTGCCGATGTAGTCATCGGCATTGAGGCCAATAAGCCAGCTGCGGTTTGACCAGGTGGCCCACGGGCTGGCGGGGTTCATCATGCTCTGCAAGTCCATGTAGTACTCGAGCAGTTCGCAATCACCGATGTGAATGGTCTGGGTTACCATGTCGGGGTAGGAATACTGGGGGATGGCGGCGTCTATCAGGCGGGTGCCCAGGTTCTGCCCGTACACATATTGCTGGATACCGCCGCCAGAGCCACCGACGCTCACTGTGTACAGGGGCGTGCCGTAAGCTTCAATAAAACGCTCCTTGGTCATCAGCGCGGTTTCGGCGCCGAGTTCCAGGTCGTAATGGGTGCCGGTCTTGGTGCCGGTCGAGTAGATTACGCCATAGCCCAACTTGAGGGCGTTGTCATAGAGCATACGGCTGGTGGAGGGGCTGCCCTGGGTGTGACCAATGGCAACGCCGCCCTGGAAGTAATAGAGCAGGCGGCCGTTCCAGTCATCCCCCCGCGGTGAGTAATCCGGCGACGGGTCAGAGTCCAGTACGGCCATGGAATAGATGAAGCGGTTAATCACCCCGCGTTCCCAGCGCACGATATAGTCCACTTCCTCGCCGTCGATGGTGGTTGTGGTGGCCAGGTCTGCGGGGCGCTCTCCCGGCGTCAGTTCAGCCCAGCTGCCGCCAGTAGTGCGGTACCGGTAAACCACCGTGGGTTCTACCTGGCAGGTCGTTGAGCGTCCTATCAGGTTGCCACCCTCGTCGTAAACGGGCCAGCCCGGATCTTCAGCGGGATTGGTGGTTGAATCGGGGATCGGTTGGCCCAGCCCGTGATTCTGCACGGTGCACACGAAGGCTTTCTGGTGTTCTCCGGAAAATATGGGCCCGGATATGGGGTGGTTGGTGAGCTCCAGCGACTCCGAATGGATTATCTTCGTGTTCTTGCCCTTTCCCTTGGGCCTGAGCTCGTTCACAGTGACGGTATTGAGACCTGACTGCAGGCCGCTGATGACACCAGACAGTGTTTTCTGGCCCACGGTGGAAAAACGATCAGTCTGGTCCTCGCCATTTACCAGGACCTCGACGCGGGACTGCTTTGCGTTGCCCCTCGTGGTTACCTCGATGCGGGCATCTCCGCCAGAGACCTGGTCTGCCCAGGAGGAAACCACCCTGATGGATTGCTGCAGATTACTGGCTCCCTGTGCCTTCGCTGATGCGCCCGTGCTGCCAACCACGGCCAGCCCAACGGTTAACAGTACACGGCAAATGAGTGGGCGCAGTGGCAGTGGAAGAAGCTGGCGGGTGTTATCAATCGGTGTCGACATGAATGTTTTTCCTTATTGTTGTTTTGTGGGTTAACAGTGATTCCTGAGCCTGTCTGGCGCTATTACAGGGCAAGCCCAGCGTATAACCCTGGTGTAGAGAAACCCTGACCCCTGCCCGCCAGGCATATTGCTGTTGGTAAGCCTTGAACCGATAGCGTTAATTCAGAAATCAGGTTTTGTAATGGGTATAGACCCGGAATGGCTCCCGGTCAAGCGCACGGCCAGGTCAGCAGGATTTTCCTGACCTGTGTCATGATGCGCGACTGCTATAGTGTGTATGTTGTGCGCGACTGGCGTCCGCGAGGTGTATGGCTCTGCCCGCCCTGAACGGAACCGCCGGTCAACGCAGAATTTTCACCCGTATGTGTCCCTGGTCGGAGCTCACGTGGTTATGACAAGACAGCCAACTATTTTGCAACTGACTATTTTCGCTTTGGTGATGCAGATGGCGCTGTGCGCCGGTGTCGCCGCCCGCGACAGCGCCACCGTAATGGAGGAAATTCTCGCTACCCAAAGCCCCGGTGGGCTGTTTCCGGGTGCTGACCGGGTAGGCGACCCCGATGGCGAGTTTCAGGTTTCGCCTGTTTACAGCGGTGAACAGCAGATAGGCCTGCTATTCCTCAATTCCTCGGTGGTCGATTCTGTGGGCTATTCGGGCAAATCGAGATCACAGTTAATCTTTTTTCCCGGTAAAAGCGCCGGGTCGCTAGTGTCCCAGAGCCTGGTAGACCGAGCTACACCAGCCGGCCAAACGATCGTTCCTGAACACCAGCAGTGTGGTTTCGTCGCGGCTGGTGGCACCGTCACTCTTATTCCTTTCTGTTCGGTAAAACAGTACTCGCACCTCCTTGTCGTGCAACTCGAAGGCCTCTGAGTCGGCGGGCGCCCCCAGCCGGGGCACCCACAAATTTTTCACAGCTTTCTCCTGATTAAGATAGTCATTGCTTCCGGCTAACGTTGCGCCGAAAAGCCAGGCCCTGTCATTCGACGATTCGGTGGCGGCCGCAAGACAGGGCGGCTACCATTCATCCCGCCTCAGCAACTATCTATCGATTTACGGAATTTGCCTTGTGATATTCCAATGCCTGTAGCGCATGGTCGAGCTGGCGGATACTGATGGCGTAGTGAACGGCGGCGGATAACGAACAGAGCTGAGTAGGCGTAGGCCAGCCCTTTAGCTTATTCTGCGTTGGTCACCGTGCCGGGTACAGCGGCACTTACTACTTTGGGATACAGGGAGACACTGAATGATTGAAGTTCTGGTTTTGGCCGTAGCGCTCAGCATGGATGCGTTTGCCGTTTCCATCGGTCTCGGCTCCAAGCACCTGCAGAAAACCAGGTCACTGTCGATACTGGCGGCGCTGTATTTTTGATTGTTCCAGGGGCTGATGCCGTTGATTGGCTATCTGGGAGGCAAAGGTGTTCTGGGATGGGTTGAGAGCTATGCCCACTGGATTGCTGTTGTACTGCTTCTGTTAATTGGCGGCAAGATGATTTTCGAGTCAATGTCAGAAGGGATAGAAGAGGATATCGCCCAGATAACCCATAAGGTGTTGCTACTGCTGGCCATAGCCACCAGCATCGGCGCTATGGCGGCGGGCTTTACCCTGACGTTGCTCGAAGTCAATCCGCTAATCGCATGTACCATCATCGGCATTACCACATTGTTGTTCAGTTGGGTGGGGGTCTACGTAGGGGCAATTAAGTGGTACCTGGCTGGAAAGCAAGGCTGAGTTGATGGGGGGGCTGGCACTTATCCTGATCGGCTTCAAGATACTGCTTTTCTGATTAGCGACGATTCAACTGAGGCCCACAGACTCTGGTATTCAAAGAGTCAGCCATGAATGCGACTTAACCTAAAAGCGGGAGAGGGCGGTAGCTTCTGCCGATGGCAACAACCGGGCTATCTGATCGAGTGTGGGCTGGTATTCGCAGTAATGTATTTCCAGCGGATGGTTCTGGCCAGCGACCTGTAGAACAAGTGAAGGGAAAGAGTAAACGCCCAGGCTTTTTCGGAGCGCAAATGCCTGCTGCAGCGCAGACTCGACTCTGGAGTCTGCCAGGTCACGTTCAAACTTCGCAACGTCAAGGTTCAGTTCACTAGCCAATGAGATCAACACCTCGTTATCCGAAGGGTTCATTGCTCTCAGGTAATAAGCCTGCTGGATTGCTTCGATCATCTCTTGCTCAGCATCCTGCAAGAGGGCAGCCAGCACAGCCCTGCACGCGGGGTAGGTAGACCGTCGTGGTCTACACCGTCTCCAAAAGTCAAAATTGAATTCGGCACCCGTCGCTTCAGCCACATCCTTCCAGTAGCCCGCAATCGTTTGTTGTAACTCGAGCGGCATGGGCTCATCTGAATCAGGCGCCAAACCGCCGACAACATTCTCAATCGAAATAGCGGGATTCAGCCGGGCGCGGATTTGATCCCAGGTTCGACGGTATCCCCAGCACCAACTGCACATGGGGTCATGGATATGAAAGAGGGTAGTCATGGCGTCGAGGGTATCGCGCATTGCGACCTGTGGACAACTAGGTGCTCAAAAGCTTTATTTAACATAATATATATTATGCGCATATGTGGATAAATCCACTGCAGCGCGGGCCTACCCGGAAATCACTGTTTTAAGCGTGTTTCGGGGCTATTGTCGGGATTAGTGAAGTCCGGGTTGAGGCGTCAATTCCGTGTCGCTGGGTTCATGCTCTGGCGGCTAACACTGGCCGGTCACCGCCATCTGTTGTGGATCGCACCCAAAAGGAAAGCGGCACCCTGAGCAGCAAGCTGCGTTTGGACCCACTTGAAACTGGCAGCTTGTTGAGTCGTCATCCAGGGCTCCGCCCAACCGCGAAAAGCCCGCTGATCGCAGTTTCAGCCGTCACCTGACTGCGTATCTGCCTTCAGGTGATCATGAGCCGCGACGGATTCTCAGCCTTGGGGATGACCTGCGGTGGTGTTAGGAGGCAGCACTCGGTCAGTATGCGCAGCAGCACACCAGGGATAACGTGTATGCAATTCTTTTCACCCTGCTTCGTCCAGGGTTCGCGCAGTCAATAATTATATTATGTAAAATAGAAAGGTTCTGCGCCGACGCCAAGCCGCCGTGCGCACTGTCCTGCTCTCGGTCAGGCGCCCCCTGGTCCCGCGTCAATTCCGGGAGCGATTGAAACAGGCGTGCTGAAGGACACCTGGCTGGGTCGCTGCATTTCAGGCCTTCACTAACTTCTCAGCCTTACACAGGTACTTTTTACTGTTTGCCGACCGAAAGCATTTTCTGCAAATAAACTCCGCGTCCCTCACCAGGCTTTTTACCGCCTCAGGATTCTCCTTGAAGACTTTGCCGGGGATGTCACACAGGGTTTTCGCTTTCATATTGCCTCCTGAACGGCTTACTTGCGCACATCTGGCCGGGATTCCCCGCTGTGATCAGTGCTCACGGTTTGACAGCGATCTAACGGCACTTGCCTTCCTACGCCATGACTCAGTCAGTGGTAATTTAGCAATAATCGGCCCATTTTTCTTTTGCTGATTATCGTCGGCAAATGCCGCACTGATCGCCCGCCGGGATGCCAGATTCTGCGACCCGGAGCTCTCCCCTGATCCGTGCTGGCCGTTTATGGGTCGCGGCTAAATAGCGGCTGTCGTTTGAGAGATTGAACTGGGGTCGTATCGGGCCTGCTGTATCCTTGTCACCGCGAAGGGGCGTTATATCCGCTCATCCGGAACCATCGCCTGAGTACGACCCGTTCGCGAGCCAATGCCAAACCCCGGCTGGAGTTGTGAACCATGGTTAAAAACGCCTTGTATCTACTGATGACTGCCTGCGCCCTCCTCTCCCTGCCAGTACAGGCTGAAGAGCGGCCCAATGTGATCGTCATCGTGGCCGACGATTTAGGCTGGAATGACGTGGGTTATCACGGCGGCGACATCGACACCCCGTCACTGGATTTGCTCGCCAGGGAGGGCATGCAACTGGACCGCTTCTACACCACCCCGATTTGCTCGCCGACGCGCGCGGCACTGATGACCGGCCGCGATCCGATGCGGTTGGGCGTCGCCTACGGTGTCATCATGCCCTGGGACACCAATGGCGTGCACCCGGATGAGCACTTTATGCCGCAGAGTTTCCAGGCGGCGGGTTACCAGACGGCCATGGTCGGCAAGTGGCACCTCGGCCACGCCCAGCAAACCTATCACCCGAACGAGCGTGGCTTTGAGCACTTCTACGGACACCTGCATACAGAAGTCGGTTTCTACCCGCCCTTCTCCAACCAGGGTGGCATCGATTTCCAGCGCAATGGCGTATCCATTGACGACGATGGTTATGAAACCTTCCTGCTCGCGGACGAGGTATCCCGCTATATCCGCGAGCGTGACAAAAACAAGCCGTTCTTCGTCTACATGCCCTTTCTCGCGCCCCATACTCCCCTGGACGCGCCAGAGGAACTCCAGGAAAAGTACCGGGACATCAACACCGAACTGGCACCCGCCCGGGCCGGCACCACGGACGCCACCCGCGCAATGGCCAAAAAACGGGGTGAACCCAGTGCCCGCCCCATGTACGCCGCTGTGGTTGACGCCATGGACCAGGCCGTCGGTCAGGTGCTTGAGACCCTGCGTAAAGAGGGCATAGACGACAATACCATCGTGCTGTTCATGAGCGACAATGGCGGTGCAGCCTATTCGGTCGGCGGGGCTGACAACGCGCCCCTGCGTGGTGGCAAGGGCGAAACCTTCGAGGGCGGGATTCGTGTCATATCGCTGCTACGTTGGCCCGGAAGGATTTCCGCCGGTAGCAAACTCGAGCAGATCATGTCGGTGATGGACGTCTTTCCCACCCTGGCGGAAGCCTCCGGTGTAGAGACCAAAAACCGGCGTCCGCTGGACGGCCGCTCCCTGTGGCCAGCTATCAGCGAAGGCAAGGCGCAACCTCGTAAAGACTATCTCTACTTTGCCTCGGAAATACCCATCTATGGTCATTTTAACCTGACGGCTTTCAACGATGAGTGGAAACTGGTCCAGGAAGTCAAACAGGGCCAGCTCACGACCGAGGTCAGCAACTACCTGTTCAAAATCGGCGAGGACCCCTATGAATACGACAATCTCGCTGACCGGCACCCGGAAATCGTTGCCCGCTTAAGCCAACAGATACAAGACTGGCGGGCGTTACATCCTGTCAACGGGATACGCGGCCATATCGCACCGCCACCCGGATGGCGGGCGCCACTGGATTGGGCGACCTATCCTATTCCCCTGTCCGAACTGCAGGAAGCGCCCACCACGGGCTCTCCGCCGTCGGAATCGTCACTGCGCGCAATGGATTTTCTACACGGGCAGAGCGGGCGCATCATTTACGACTGCCCACCGCCTGAAGCGACCCTGGGTGAAACACTGTCGGCCCGGCCGCTGTGCCCGATTACCGGCCGTATCCCAGCCTATTGAAGCCTGCGCAGGCGAAGACGGGCAGGCCCTGGGCTTACCCGTCTGCCGCGATTAAAAGCTGTAGCGGGCGCCGAGGTAAGCTGCCGTGCCGGCGGTATTGAAGCCGCTGACTTCCGCGTAATTCTCGTCGCTCAGGTTTTCCACCCGGCCGAAGAGGTGCAGCCCACTGATGACATGCCAGTCAGCACTGAGGTCGATGACCTCGTAGTCATCCAGAGCATCGCCAGTGGTACTGATCGCGTCATAGGCGCCACGCAGATTGAGCCCCAGCATCAGGCGCTCTGCAGGGGCGGCCCATTTCAGCCCCAGGTTAAACAACTGCTCCGGCCGCCGGGCTCGCTGGTCACCGGCAAAATCACGGGTATCGTTATAGGTGTAGTTGCCGTTAAAGCTGAAGCCCAGCGGCAGAGGCGCAATCGCCACCAGTTCTACCCCGCGGGAATCGGCGGTGCCTTCGCCCTGCAGGTAACCCGAGAAAAACTGCAGGTCGAAGAAAATTTCGTTCTCGATTTCCTGGTCGAAGTAGGTGGCCTCGAGATAGACGCCGTTGTCCAGTGCCCAGGCCAGGCCGAGGTCGTAACCGGCGGTTTTCTCCTCCTCCAGGTCAACCTCGCTGGCCGGTGGATAGGTGTTGGCGTTGTAGGCGATTTCATACAGGCTCGGGGCTCGGAAGCCGGTGCCATAGGCCGCTTTCACTTTCATTTCCCCCGGGCCAACCGGGAGCAACCAGGCTCCGCTGATCCGGTAGGTGGTGTGGGCGCCAAAGTCCTCGTTATCGTCATAACGCGCGCCGGCCGTCAGGTAGAGGTTCTGCAGGTGGTTGCCCTGATACTCGAAGTAGACACCGTCCTGGTCCCGGTCGTGACTGTTATAGCCGTCGTCGAAAGAATCCCGGCGCAGGTCCAGGCCATACACCAGGCTGATGTCCTCGCTGGCGGCCCAACTGCCAATGTAACTGGTGCGCTCCAGTTCCCCTTCCCCGCCGAAACTCGGTACTCCGGCGCTGTAGAACTGTTTCTCGGTCTCGGTTCGGGTATAGGCCAGTTCATGGCCAAGACTGGTCTGTTGATAGGCGGCACTGACGCGCCATGAACGTTGCTCGTAGTCGTTACTGCAGTCGTCAAGAGAGGCGAAGGTCGTGGCGTCGAAGCAATTATCGTACTCCCCTTCCCCATCGACATCCCTGGCCACCAGTTCAAAGCGCAGGTCTGGCGTCACTGTCCAGCCCAGGCGACCATGCAGAGTGGTGTTGTCGTAACCATCCCTGTCGCGGCTGGGGTCATCAATGCGTGCGTTGAACCCTTCGGTGCTGTAGTCAGCGGCGCTGGCGGAAAAGTCAAAACGGCCATTACCCCCGGCAATATTGCCGGCCATGCGCCGGGTGTCGTAACGTCCCCCCTCAGCCTCGAGAGCGCCAGTGAAACCCTCCCGTACCGGGTTGGTGGTGATGTTGATCACGCCACCGGCATCCGCGCCATACATCATGCCCTGCGGCCCCCGCAGGATTTCAACCCGGTTGACACCGGCGCTCATCAGCTGGGCGAAGTTGGGACTGATCTGAACGCCGGAGGGATCTGAAATATCAATGCCGTCGATATAGGCGCGGGTGCGATAGGCCTCTTCGCCGCGGATCCTCACCGTGGAGGGAGCACCCATGCCTCCGGTGTTGGTCACCGCCACACCTGCTTGGGTGCGCAGCACATCATACAGCGAACTATAGCCACGAAACTGGATTTCCCCGGCGGAGATGGTCGACACCGATGTGCCGATCTCGCGCAGGGGCATGGGCACCCGGGAGGAAACCACGATGATCTCCTCCAGACGACTTTCGCTCTGGGCAGAGACCGTACTTGCGACAGCAAGGGCGAGAACAGGGACAAGCTTTTTCAATTTGAATTCCTCAATTGCCTGAATGGGGGCGACTGAGGGAGGGGATCAGGAGACACAGCGCGAAGGCTGGGCAACCATGCATGAAGCCCTCCGCTCCATCGTTGCTCAGTCCTGGCTGGTTTCGGGCTCTCAGCGTAAGCTGTTGACCGTTGCGGGGGCAGCGGAGGAGGATAACGAATATCACCTCACTTCCCATTTAACCTGTCTTTTCCTGATGGGGAACAGGCGTGACAGGCACCAGAACCGGGGGGCACTTTAGGGAGTTTGTAGCGGACTGTCAAACTATTGTCCGGGTGAGTCGATATAATTATTCCCGAGTCGTAATTTGCCAGCCGGTCCGTGTTCTATGACCCAAGTCTGCAATACAGTGAAAGCGATGGCAGCAGGAGAGCAACATGTCTGAAAACCGCAAACATTGGCAGCCCCTGCTGCAGGAGCTGGAACGCCGTCAGCAGGCGGCCGAGGCCATGGGTGGAGCGGACAAAGTCCAGCGGCAGCATGCGCGAAACCGACTCACTGCCAGGGAGCGACTGGAGCGCCTGTTTGACCCGCACAGCTTCAGGGAAATTGGCGCATTGGCCGGCGGCAACCACCCGGGCGGGGGTGCGCCATTGGCAGGCGACGGGCTGGTGGGCGGCACCGGGCGCATTCATGGGCGCAGCGCGGTAGCGCTCGCCGAAGACTTTACCGTCAAGGGCGGCTCTATCGGTCACGCCAATGCCGCCAAGCGTACCCGCCTGGTGAGATTGGCCCTGGAACAGCGCCTGCCGCTGGTCATCATGCTCGACGGTGCGGGCGAGAGAGCCGGTAACGTCACTGAGCGATACCCCAACACGCCCAACGATCTGCAGCTGGTCGCTGACCTGCAGGGTACGGTGCCCGTTGCCTGCATGGTGCTGGGCTCTTCCGCAGGGCACGGCGCGCTCACCGGCATGTTCGCCGACTTTATCGTCATGCTGGAGGGTGCGTCCCTGTTTAGCGCCGGACCGCCGCTGGTCGAGGCGGCGCTGGGAATGAAGCATACCCCGGAAGAACTGGGGAGCGCGGACATGCACAGCCGGGAAAGTGGCGTGGTGCACAACCTCGCGGGGACCGAGGACGAGGCATTCAGCCAGGTTCGCTACTATCTATCCATGATGCCCCGGCACGCTGGCGAAGCGCCGGCAAGAACAGAGCCGCCTGCGTCCACATCACGGTCCCAGGAGGCGCTTCTGGACCTGCTGCCGCCCTCAGGCAGCAAGGCCTGCGACATGCGCGAGATTGTGCAATTGCTGGCCGATGAAAAAAGCGTGTTCGAGCTGCAGCCGGCCTTCGGCGATTCCCTTATCTGCGCGTTGGCACGCGTCAATGGCGTATCGGTCATGGTCGTGGCCAACCAGCCACGGGTGCTGGCCGGCGCCATCACCCGGCAGGCCGCTGAAAAAGCGACGCACTTTATTACCGTCGCCGACAATTTCGGGCTTCCCCTGCTCTGCCTGCTGGATAATCCCGGGGTCATGCCGGGCCCCCGGTCGGAAGCACAGGGTGTGCTCAAGGCCGCCGCACAGATGTTCGCCGCCCAGCGGCGTTTCCGCGGGCAGAAAATAGTCGTTACCCTGCGCAAGGCCTTCGGCTTCGGTTCCTCAGTCATGGGCATGAATCCCTGGGACAGGCAGGCAATCAGTATTGCCCTGCCCTCGGTGTCGCTCGGTGGCGTTCCCGCTATCGGCGGTGCCGAGGCTGCCGGGGCCAGCAGTGACGAGCAGGCCCGGATGCTGGCGCTGGAGTCCGGCGCCTGGGTACCCGCCGACGCCATGGCCTTTGACAAGGTGGTCGACCCGCGCCAGTTGCGTGCTGAAATCATCGACGTGCTGGATCGCAACCAGCCCCAAAGCGAAAATACCCGCAAGGAGTAGCCCTTGGATATCAGGCTTGGACAGGACAGCGAAGGTCCCCTCAGGGGAATCCGTGTACTTGATGTAACCTCAATGATCACCGGCCCCCTGTGCAGCCAGATGCTGGGAGATCTGGGAGCCGAGGTCATCAAAATCGAACCCATCCACGGTGAAGTGGCGCGATGGATGATGCCCCCGGAGAAGGGAGGGCTGACCGGTTTCTTTTGCCAGATGAACCGTAACAAGCGTAGCCTGGCCCTGGATCTGCAGCACGAGGATGGCATCGCCGTGCTCAGGCGGCTGGCCGGCGGAGTGGACATTCTGGTGGAAAACTTTCGCGCCGGCGTTGCTGATCGACTGGGCTTCGGATACGACGCGCTGCGGCCAGTTAACGACAGGCTGATTTACCTGGCTATCACTGGCTTCGGTCCTGACGGCCCCTATGCCAACCGCCCGGCCTACGACCCTATCGCCCAGGGACTGGTCGGCATGATGCCCATTCAGGGGCAGGCGTTTGGCGCTGAACCACAACTGATCCAGTCCGCTATCGTCGACAAGACCACCGCGACTACCGCCGCCGGTATTGCCCTGGCGGCCCTGTACGCGC
This sequence comes from Seongchinamella unica, assembly GCF_004354085.1. GTDB lineage: Bacteria > Pseudomonadota > Gammaproteobacteria > Pseudomonadales > Halieaceae > Halioglobus > Halioglobus unicus. Next base: position 701,843 of record NZ_SMSE01000002.1, read on the forward strand.
GCGACGGAGTCAATGGTACCGGCAGGGGCCAGCGTGTTGACGTGCCGATGATCGATGCCTATGCGGCGAATTCGCTGCCGGACATGCTGCCGGTAGACAGCTTCCAACCCTCCCGGATGCCCGACCCGAAGCCACTGGCAGTGCTTCGTACCTTCGCCACCCTCGACGGACATGTGGTCGGCATGGCCCTGCAGGACAACCACTTTGAGGGGCTGTGTAAAGCCCTGGAATGTGAGCAGCTGCTGGAGCGCGAGGGAATGCGCAATGTGGGCGAGCGAATCGCGGATTTCGGTCCCTGGCTGGATGCCATCGAGGCAGAAATTGGCAAATGGCCCAGCGACGAACTGCTGGCCCGTTTCGACGCCAACGGGGTGCCGTTCGGCAGGGTCAAGACCATCCGTGAATTTGCCGAGGATCCCCAGGCACGGCACAACCGCACCATCTTCGACGTCGACCATCCTGAGCTGGGCACCCTGCGCTACGTTCGCTACCCGGGACACCTGTCTGACACACCGGCGAGCCTTACCCGTCACCCGCCGACACTGGGGCAGCACAGTGCGGAAATACTGGCGGAAGCCGGATTCAGCGATGAGGAAGTACAGTCCCTGCGCGAAGGCGGGGTTATCGCCTGAATCAGGCGGTAGCCGGCAGGCGGGTCCGTTTGCGCGCAGCTGGACCCACCGGGAGGTCCCGGGCGACCTGCCGCAACAGGCGTTTACGATAGCCGATCGCCTGGCGGTAACCTTCCAGGGACGGGAAGCGACACATCACGATCATCAGGTCCTGGACCAGGGCCACCCTGGACACACCGCTGTATATGCCCAGGTATGATCCCAGCATCGCCGCGATACTGCGGCTCAGGTGCATGTAGTCGCTGTTGATAACAATGCCCTGCCGGCTCATGATGGCCCCCAGGCCCATGGCCAGTTCCAACCGTCGTTTCAGTCCGTCCAGGCCCTCCTGGTAGAGCACCAGGGCAAAGTCCAGGCCCAGCGGTGGCAGCCGGGCTTCCTTCAGCGCCTCGTCTACCAGCGCCAGCATCGTCTTGCGGCTGCCCTGCAGCTGTTCCGGATGGGTGCCCAGGGCAATCATGGCGTCAGTAATGGCCTCGGCATCGGCGGCAAAAATGGCCTGCAGGTAGCGCAGCGCCGGGCGCCAGATAGGCGCGAGGTCCACACTGTTACCCCAGTCAATAAAATACAGGCCCTGCTGTTCGTCCACCAGCAGGTTGCCCGGGTGCAGGTCACCGTGGAACTCCTGGTAGATGAACATGTGTGACATCACCGTATGCAGGAAGGCCCTGCCCACCTTGCGCCGGCTGCGCAGACTCTTGCGCCTCCCCATGTCGCGGAAAGCCGTTCCCAGGCCCCGGGCGGCGTCGATATACTCCATTTCAATGATGCGCCGCGTGGTCTGGTAGACCTCGGGGACATGCCACCCGCCGGTGTAGTTTGCCCGCTCCGCAAAGCGCGCCTGCACCGCGGCCTCGGCCTCGAAATCCAGTTCCGCGCGAAAGCCCTCCACAAAGACGTCAACCTGGTCCAGCCAGGAGGAGAGAAACGGCGACAGCTTGGAGTGCGGCGCCCAGTACTGGCTGCTCAGAATCGCCAGCTTGATCACCGTCTTGCCAATCAGGAACTCCCGCTCCAGGTTGTGGCGACCCACCTTGACCACCACGGTTTTCAGCTCCTGGCGGCCGCGGCGGTTGAGTATCGGTTTCTCGGCGATATATACCGAGGCTATAGAGCCAGACTTGAGCGGCTTGGAAGCGTCAAAATCGTAGTAACGCTTACCCGGCAGTACGCCGAAGCTCTCGACAAAGGCCTGTTCCACCTCCGCCGGCGTCATCGGCTCCACGTCTTCCTGGAAGACTTCCAGGGCCGCGCTGATTTCGTCCGGGAGGAAGTCGGATCCGGAGGCCGCGACCTGGGCCATCTTGATAAAGAACGGCCCGAATTCGCGCACCATTTGAGCGACTATTTCGGCCTGGGCCTTGAAGTCCTCCGGATCGGTGTCAAAGAACTGGCGGATATAGGCCAGTGCACCAATCTGCCGCCGGAAAATATCCAGGTCAGAACGCAGCACGTCCGTCTGGCTGACAATGCCCTTGAGGTGACGATTGTTACTGTCACGCATGTGCTTGAGCTGGTTGATCACCTCAACCAGTAAAGGCTCGTAGGCGTTGACCACGATGCGGGCCACATCCAGGCTGATCTCGCCCAGGCCCTTGAGTTCGGGCTCGCTCATCAGGTCGTTGAAGAACGACCAGAACTCCTCGGTCACCTGCTCGGGAATAGGAATAACAGAGCGCGCGGTCACCTGGTCCAGCAGGAAGCGCAACAGGTTTTCGGTGCTTTCCTCGTTGGGCAGGATGTTGTCTTCCCGCAGGCGCCGGGTCAGCCGGGTGAGTTGGGAGGTGAGAGGATGGTCCTGCAGTGCGATGAACACCGTGTCCAGCGCATTATGCAACTCAGGCTCGGTGATATCGGCGCGCCGATTGATGAGACTGGCCAGTGGACGCATGGCCACGTAAATCCTGGCCATGCCAGAGGCGTATTCGCCGGTGGAACGCAGTACCCGGGTCGTCTGGTCACGAAGCGCTGGTAGCAGCTCCTCGAGATTGATGGAATTTTCAGCGTCCCCGACGGGATCGGATTTCGACAAAACTGCTTCCCCGCCGCGTTGCCGGCGACAATGACATCGTAAAGGGAGTGCCCACGCCCGGCTGGGTTACCGCTTCTCGGGAGGACCTCGGGGCCATTGTGTACGAATGACCGCCGGCTAACAAGAGGGCGATAGCGGCAATCAGGGAAGCACGTTTTTGTAGGGTTTTACCTTGAGCCTGGCGGTAACGCCACCCACTGTGTAGGGGTCTGCCTCCGCCCAGGCCTGGGCCGCTTCCAGGGAATCGAAATCCGCCACGATCAGGCTGCCGGTAAAGCCCGCCTCCCCCGGGTCTTCCGTATCCACCGCCGGGTGCGGCCCCGCTATCAGCAGCCGCCCCTGTTCTACCAGATCCTGCAGGCGCTCCAGGTGGGCAGCACGGTGAGTTTTGCGTCCCTCAAGACTGTTTTCCACATCCTGGGTGATGATGGCGTACCACATAGCTCTTCCTCATTGCTATTATTGCGACTCCCGGGCCGGCTATTATGCGCCGCTGCCGGCGACATTCAACAGCCCCAGGTCGAACTGTTGTTTTATCAGCTCCCGCATCCAGACGTTTGCCGGGTCCTGGTCGGCACTGCGATGCCAGTAGAGGTTCAATAACAGCGCCTCAACCTCAAAAGGCAGGTCGCTAACCACCAGTCCGGGATAATTGAGGGCCGAGGACGGCGCCGTCCACAGCAGATCGGTGCTGGTGGTGACCGCCGCCGCCACCGCATAATGCTGCACCCGCATCTTCACCGACCTGCGCCGGCCCTGGTTGTGCAGGGCCAGGTCGACCTGTCCCCTGCCCCGGGCACGACTTGACACATGCACGTGTTGCGCTGCCAGGTAGTCGCTGATATCGAAAGTTTTCGCGGCCAGGGGGTGATTGGCAGACATGGCCAGGCGATACGGGATACCGCCCAACTGGACCTGTTCCAGCTCCCGTGCATTGAGCTGTGGCACATCGACCAGTATATCGAGGTCGCCCGCCTTCAGTTGCTCGACCGACGATTCCCGCCCCGGATAGTAAGCCTGGACACTCACCCCGGGGGCGGCCCCGGCGAGAGCCTGGTGCAGCCCTGTCAGGACCAGCCCCTGGGCGAGATCGTTCATGCCCAGCCGATACACCCTGCCGGAATCACCCGGGTCGAAGTTGTGGTGGCCACCCACGCTTTTCTGCAACAGTCCCAGCGCTCGCTGCACATCAGCGGTCACCGCCTCGGCCACCGGCGTCGGCTGCATGCCCCGTGTCCCACGCACAAAGAGCGGGTCACCGAAGGTCTGGCGCAGGCGATTGAGGGCGTTGGATACCGCCGGCTGGGTAAGGTGCAGGCGCTGGGCAACCCGGGTCACCGAGCGCTCCCGGTAGAGGGCGTCAAATACCACAAAAAGATTCAGGTCGACCTTGTCCAGGCGCATGGCCAGGCTCCTATAGACATCATTCTTATGAATACTATCTTATTATCTAAATAAATTTGAGTGATTAAAAAAGACGTCCTAACATGGCGCAATCAGACCCGGAGAATTCTATGTACCAGTTCAGTCAGCAATCACTCGATTTACAGCAGCGCCTGCAAGCTTTCATGGATGAGCATATTTATCCCAACGAGTCAGCTTATGCAGCGCATTTACACGACACCGATAACCGCTGGGCGCCGATTCCACTGATGGACGACCTGAAACAGAAAGCGCGTGCAGCCGGTCTGTGGAACCTGTTTATTCCCCCGTCGCTGGCCAGGTTCGCCGAGCACGACGGCATTTCCAACTTCGATTACGCCCCCCTTGCCGAGTTGATGGGTCGGGTACTGTGGTCTCCGGAGGTGTTTAACTGTAACGCTCCGGATACCGGCAACATGGAAGTCCTGATGAAATACGCCACCGAAGCCCAGCAGCAGGCGTGGCTGGAGCCTCTGCTTGCCGGAGAGATCCGCTCCTCCTATGCGATGACCGAACCCCAGGTAGCGTCGTCCGATGCCACCAATGTGGAACTGCGTATTGAGCGCGAAGGCGATGAATGGGTATTGAACGGCCGCAAGTGGTTTATCACCAACGCCATGTACGAGCGTACCCGTATTTTCATCGTCATGGGCAAATCGGACCCGGATAACCCCAGCCGCCACCTGCAGCAGAGCCAGGTACTGGTGCCCAAGGACACTCCGGGGCTGGAACTGGTGCGTCCGTTGACCACCCTTGGCTATGACGATGCGCCGCTGGGTCACGCGGAACTGCTATTCAATAATGTCCGGGTACCCGCTGAAAACATACTATTGGGCGAGGGCCGCGGGTTCGAAATCGCCCAGGGTCGGCTTGGCCCGGGACGGGTTCATCACTGCATGCGCTTGATCGGGATCGCCCAGCGCTCGCTGGAACTGGCCTGCGCGAGGGTTGAGGAGCGCTCAACCTTTGGCCGTACCCTGTCCCAGCACCAGTCGGTGCGGGAGGATATATCCCGTTGTTATTCAGAGATTGAAATGGCCCGACTGCTGGTACTCAAGACCTGCGCCAAAATGGATGAAGTCGGGGCAAAAGGCGCGATGGACCTGATCGCGGCTTCAAAAACCCAAGTGCCGCTGATGATGCAACAGGTGATTGATCGCTGTATGCAGATGCACGGTGCCGGTGGCCTCACCGAGGACTACTGCATGGCGGAAGGATTCAATTACGCCCGCTGGTGCCGCCAGGCAGATGGGCCGGACCAGGTGCACCACATGGCGCTGGGGAAAATGATCATCAAACGTTATACCGAGAAGTGAGCCGTCTCATGACCCAAACCATCGAACAACGTTTCAGCCTGCAGGGCAAGGTAGCGCTGGTCACGGGTGCTTCCAGTGGACTGGGGGCCAGGTTCGCCGTCGCCCTCGCCGATGCCGGCGCCACGGTCGTGGCTGCCGCCCGGCGCAAGGAGAAATTACAGGCGTTGGTGCAGCAAATAAGCGACGCCGGTGGCCGGGCCCTGGCTGTGGCCATGGATGTGACCTCAGCAGCCAGTGTTACCTCTGCCCTGGATGAGGCAGAGCGCGGTGCCGGGCCTGTCGATATCCTGGTGAATAACGCCGGTGTCGCTGGCTCCAGGCACTGCCTGAAGGAAGATGAAGCCAACTGGGACGCCATCATGGAGACCAATTTAAAGGGGGCCTGGCGAGTTGCCCATGGCGTGGCCAAGCGCAGTGTCGCCGCGGGCCGCCCCTGCAGCATTATCAACATCGCATCGATACTGGGAGTTCGCGTGGGCTTTGGCGAGAGCAGCTACGCCATTTCCAAGGCCGCTGTCGTACAGATGACCAAAGCCATGGCCCTGGAACTGGCCCGCAAGAACATCCGCGTCAACGCCATATGCCCCGGCTATTTCGCCACCGAAATGAATGCCGACTACCTGCTGTCCGAAGGCGGACAGGCCTACCTCAAAGACACTACCGCCGGACGCATGGGCGAACTGGACGAACTTGACGGCCCCCTGCTGTTACTGGCCTCGGACGCTGGCAGCTTTATCAACGGCGCGATTATCCCGGTGGACGGGGGTCACCTGGTGGGGTCGCTGTAAGTCGGTGTAATTGAGTGCTGGCCACCAGCTCGGCGACACTCCGTGCCTGTCAACGGACATTGATGACTCGACAGCGCATAAGGAGCCGCCTTGATTATCAGCCTCAACATCACCAATGCCGATCACGTCCAGCATATGTTTCGCCATTATCAGCGGACGGTCTATGGCCTGGCCCTGCCCTACACGCGGGACTGCAGCTACACCGGCATCCTCTCCCAGGGCGAAGATCTTTTCATTTCCGGGCACGGCTCACCGGTAAGTATCGGCCACCAGGAGGGCGAGCCTCGCTTCACCCCGTCGCAAATGGCAGAGTGGCTGGAAAACTGGGTACTGCCCTGCAACTACTGGGGCAATATCTACATTGCCGCACCGGGAGCGCGGGCGGACTTCCTCGACGGCCTCCACCGGGCGCTGGGACCGGCGTTCCGCGGCCGCATTCATGGCCAGTTCGACCTCGCCTACAGCCAACTCAATCCACCGCAACAGGACGCGTGGATCCGGGTTGCCTGAGTCTGGCGGCAGTGCCTGGATAGGGGGCTGGCGGAAGTTCGCTGAGCGCGGGTCCAGCCATGGCGGGCAGGAGCGGACACCCCGGTGCGAGGGTCAACGGAAAATTTCAGGCAAAAAAAACCCGGCTAAGGCCGGGTTTTCTGGATATGGCATCCCGTAGGGGGTTCGAACCCCTGTTACCGCCGTGAAAGGGCGGGGTCCTGGACCACTAGACGAACGGGACGCAACACTCTGGCCGTGCCAGAAGACGCGCATTATAAGGAACAAGGCGGGCAATGCAACCGTTTCCGCGACATTATTTTCCGCCCTGTTTTATACTCCCCGGCGTCCCTCCCCTGGCCTCCCTGCGACCCTCAAAAGGGTCCGGCCTAATACTTGAACTTGGTGTCAAACTGGATGCGGTCATAGCTCACCGCGCCACCCCGGTCTGCCAGGTTCTTCTCCCCTGCCTCGTTATCCAGGAACCAGGTTACGCCCAGGGACCATTGCTTGTTGATCCCATAGGCACCGGTCAAGATATGGCCCTTGGCGTCGGTGCCGCCACCGGAGAAATCCGAATCACTGAGCAGACCCAACACCGCATCGGCCTCCAGGTCACGGTACTGGTAACCGACGCCCCAGGTGCCCTTGCCGCTGGCCTTGCCCAGGCTGATACCCGCCAGCCAGCCCGTATCGTAATCGTCCGCGTCCCGGTTATTGACCCAGTTGGCGTAAATGGCCAGGGGCATGTCGAAGACATTCAGCTTGAGGTCACCGCCCAGCTCGACCATCTCGTAGTCGTACTGATAGACGCCGCCGATTGAGCTGTTACCGTAAAACTCCGGATCGTCATCGTCACCGTAAAAGGGAGCTCTCCCGGCAGTGGGGAAGTCGTGATAGGCCACGCCGGCGGTCAGCATTGCGTCGCCCAGGCTGAAGCGTGCGCCACCCTGCACGCTCCAGGTGAAGGCGTCATTGTCGTTGCGGTTGTCGCTCTCCAGCCAGTTGCCCATAAAGTTGGCAAACAGGTGGTCGGCAGCGTAGCCGGCACTGATTCCCTCCGGGCGCCAGTCGCCGTCCCACAACAGGCTGCTTTTCTGCGGCTTGTAAAGCGGGTTGGAGAACTTGCCGGCCTGCAGGTGCAGGTTTTCGGTGGCGTTCCACTTGAAGTACGCCTTGTCCAGGCGCACGTCCTTGGTGCTGCCGCCACCGCCCAGCGTCTGGTTGGTTGACACCGGGTTGTCGCCCCCGGTCGCTATACCCAGGCCAAGCTCGGTATCACTGGGCAGCGCCGCAGTGATTGCCATCCGGGCGCGAATCCGGTTGCGCTCCCGGCGGTCCCGGTCTTCCACATCGATGGTCTCGTAGCGATAGCGAAAATCGCCTGTCATGCCGATTTTCTCCGCCCAGGACGAAGACCTGTTCTGGGCCTGCAACGCCGTCACATCAGCTTGCAGCCGGGACAGGTCGTCAACCGCCACACCGGCCTGCTTGAGCCGCGCATTTTCGGCCTCCAGGGCCTGTACCCGGGCCGCCATGTCGACGAACTGGGCCTTGAAGGTTTCCCATTCCGCATCGGATACCGCCGCCTGTGCACTGCCTGTTGCGCTGATGACCAGCGCGGCAAGAGTCGCTGTCATTGGTGCTTTCATAGTTTTTCCTCTGATGACACTTTTGTGACGCTAATATGACTAAAACGCGCACAGAATAAGCGGTTTGTATGACACTTTTGTGACAAACCGCCCATTCAGGGGAAGAATATACGAGGAATATTTACCGCCCGCGAGGCAGCAGATGGGGCGAAGGCTGGGGCCGGTGAAACGGCCCCGGATCGGTGCCGGACTCAGCCGATCAGGCCGACCAAGACATAGCTGATGGCGACCACGCCTATGGCTTCCAGCGCCAGATGCTGTAGCGTGATTTTCGGGGGTTCGCCCAGCTCGTTTTTTGCACTACGGAGGTTCATTGACAGTCATCACTCATCTGATTGCACATGTATACACATAATATAGACCTCCGATACTGTGTTTTCAATGTGTATACATGTGCTAAAGTACCGGTCCTCGTCCGCAACTGCTCAAGCGCAAACGGGATGTCAAAAACCAAAGTGCTGAATATCCGGATAGATCCGGAACTGAAGAAAAAGGCGAAAAAACTGGCTGAAGCAGACGGGCGCTCGCTGTCCAACTGGGTGACCAAGCTGATTTCAACCACGGTCAAGGAAGCCGAGAAGGCGGCTGCCCGCAAGGAAGACGACTAGGCGGTAGGCTGCAGAAAGCGGTCCTGGATTTCCTTCAGGCTGAGATGGCGCACATCCGATCCCTTCACCAGGAAGATAACTTCCTCGCAAATATTTACAGCGTGGTCCCCTATGCGCTCCAGTGAGCGGGCACACCAGTTCACCCTGAGCAGGTTTTTCACCGATGCCGGCTTTTCCATCATGCGGGTGATGAGCAACCGGGTCAGGGACTCAAACTCCGCATCGATGTCCGGGTCCATGGCCGCGGTTTCGATCGCTGCCTCCACATCGAGGCGGGCGAAGGCATCCAGTGCGCCGTTGAGTATGTCCAGCACGCTTTTGCCGAGGTGTTTCGGGTCAGAGCGGTAACTGCTGCCGTTACGGCCCTCGGCCAGGGTCTGGGCGAGCCGGCCAATTTTTTCGGCCTCGTCACCAATACGTTCCAGGTCGGCGGCCATGCGAATAATGGCCACCACCACCCGCAGGTCGCTGGCGGCTGGTTGTCGCAGCGCGAGGATGTCGGTGCACTTGGCGTTGATGGACACTTCCATCTCATTGACCTTGTAATCGGAGCTTGCCACCTCCTCCGCCAACTCCGCCCTGCCCTTGACCAGCGCTTTTAGCGCCTTGCGACACTGGCCTTCCACCAGGCCGCCCATGGCCAGCACCTCGGCCCGCACGGTTTCCAGTTCTTGGTTGTACTTCTGTGAGGTGTGCTGGTCGAGATTCAGGTTTTCATCCACGGCGAGTCATTCCTGTCAGCCGAAGCGGCCGGTAATATAGTTCTCAGTCAGTTCATGGGAAGGCATGGTAAAGATTTGCTTGGTCTCCCCTACTTCGATCAACTTGCCCAGGTGAAAGTACGCTGTGCGCTGCGAGACCCGCGCCGCCTGTTGCATGGAGTGAGTCACAATGGCGATGGTAAAGCGTTCCTTGAGCTCGTCGATCAACTCCTCGATACGGGCAGTAGCAATCGGGTCCAGCGCGGAACAGGGTTCGTCCATGAGTATCACCTCTGGACTGACGGCGATGGCCCTGGCGATACACAGGCGCTGCTGCTGACCGCCCGAGAGTCCGGTGCCCGGCTTGTCCAGCACATCCTTGACCTCGTCCCAGAGGCTGGCCCTGCGCAGGCTCTGTTCAACGATCTCATCCATTTCCGCCTTGTTGTGGGCCAGACCATGAATTTTGGGACCGTAAGCGACGTTTTCGTAAATGGATTTCGGGAAGGGATTGGGTTTCTGGAACACCATGCCCACTCTGGCACGCAGCAGGACGGTATCCTGGCCGGTACCATAGATGTCCTCTCCGTCGAGCTTGATATCGCCGTCTACGCGACAGATGGGGATGATGTCGTTCATCCTGTTCAGCGAGCGGAGGAAGGTCGATTTACCACAACCGGAGGGTCCGATCATGGCGATGACCTCGTTTTCGCCAATATCCAGGGAGACATCCATAATCGCGTGCTTGTCGGCGTAATAGACATTAACGTTTCGCGCGGACATTTTCGGGTTGTCCACAAAGGGCGAGCCGATAGTCTTGTAATCGCTGACATCGGTGTGGTCGTGGATATCGAGGCCCGCAGCTTCCTCGGGCACTGCGCCGTAAGTCGTTGGTTCCAAAGCCGTCATTTTTTCAGAGCCTTCCATGTTAAAACCTGTATCACTATTTCACTTCAAAGCGCTTGCGCAGATAAATTGCCAGCGCGTTCATCAGAATAAGGAATCCCATCAACACCATAATCGCTGCCGACGTCTTTTCGGTGAAGCCCCGTTCCGGGCTATCGGCCCAGAGATAGATTTGCACCGGCAGCACCGTGGAGGGGTCGGTAACACTGCCGGGGACATCCATAATGAAGGCCACCATGCCAATCATCAACAGCGGTGCTGATTCGCCAAGGGCCTGGGCCATGCCGATGATGGAGCCGGTCAGGATACCGGGCATGGCCACCGGCAACACGTGGTGGAACACGGTTTGCAGTTTGGAGGCCCCAACCCCCAGGGCGGCCTGGCGAATGGAGGGCGAGACAGACTGGATGGCCGCCCGCGAAGTGATGATAATGGTCGGCAGCGTCATCAGCGACAACACGATACCACCGACCAGTGGCGCCGATCGCGGCAACTCGAAAAAGTTGATGAACACCGCCAGACCCAACAGCCCGAATACAATGGAGGGCACCGCCGCCAGGTTGTTGATGTTGATCTCGATCAGATCGGTGATTCGATTGCGCGGGGCGAACTCCTCGAGATAGACCGCGGCAAACACGCCGATCGGAAAGGCCAGCAGGAAAGTGACCAGCAGGGTAAAAAAGGATCCCTGCAGGGCAGCGCGAATCCCCGCCAGTTCCGGCTCCCGCGAATCACCGTACTGGAAAAACTGGGTATTGAATGACCCACGGGTACGACCGTCGTCCCGCAGCGTATCCAGCCAGTCCATCTGGATGTCCTTGAGCTTGCGCTCCGCTTCCGGAATATCGCGACTGACCTGTCCCTTCAGGTACGCTGCCGCTTCAGAGTGGGCCAACAGCCAGATATCCTTGCGCTCGCCGAGCAACGAGGAATCGTCAAGCACCCTATCGCGCAAGTCATACTCGGCACCGATACTGACCAGCCGATACAGCTGGCGCTTGTCACTGCGGCCGGTCACCTCCGGGAACATGTCCCTGAGAGAGGCTTTGATGACCCCGGAAAAATTCGCCTGCCTTATGTCCTCCTCTGAAGGGGACGCACCGAGGCCAAGCGAGTCGGCGTCAAAGTGGACCGTGATTTTCAGGTATTGCTGGGTAAATGCCGGCGAGCCCTTGCTGACAATATCGAACAGAAGAATGAACAGGAAAACAAACCCGGTCAGGACGGCAAGCTGGCCGTACAGTCGGAAGCGACGCTCGCGCGCATAGCGCTTCTTGAGCGAAGCCTCGATACGTTTCGTGTTCTTGAACGTGTCCTTATTCATACTGCTCCCGGTACTTGCGCACCACATACAGGGCGACAATATTCAACATCAGGGTGACAAAGAACAACACCAGGCCCAGGGCAAAGGCAGCCAGGGTCTTGGGACTGTCGAATTCCTGGTCTCCCACCAGCAGAGTAACGATTTGCACGGTTATCGTGGTAACCGCTTCCAGCGGGTTTATCGTCAGCTTGGCCGACAGCCCGGCTGCCATTACCACAATCATGGTTTCCCCAATCGCCCGCGACACCGCCAGCAGGATACCGCCAACAATGCCCGGCAGCGCCGCGGGCAACAGCACCTTGCGAATGGTTTCACTCATCGTGGCGCCCATGCCCAGGGATGCCTCGCGCATGGTGTCTGGGACCGCGCTGATAATGTCATCGGAAAGTGACATGACGAAGGGAATGATCATGATACCCATGACCAGCCCCGCTGCCAGTGCACTCTCGGAGGCCACCGACAAGCCGATGCTCTCGCCCAGGTTGCGCAGGAAAGGGGCGACGGTCAGTGCCGCAAAAAAGCCGTAAACCACGGTGGGCACGCCAGCAAGAATCTCCAGCACCGGCTTGGTCACCGCCCTGAACCTGCGGCTGGCGTATTCAGACAGGTAAATTGCCGACATCAGGCCGACCGGGACCGCGATCACCATGGCCACAAAGGAAATCAGCAGCGTGCCCGCCAATAGAGGTACAAAGCCGAAGGATCCGGAGGCGCCGACCTGGTCGGCGCGGATCGCCATCTGCGGGCTCCACTGCAAACCGAACAGGAAATCGCTGATGTCGATCACCTGGAAGAAACGAATGGCCTCGAACAGCACCGACAGCACAATGCCCAGCGTGGTCAATACCGCGATGAATGAGCAGATGAAAAGAATTGACGTGAAAATGGTTTCAACGTGATTGCGGGCGCGAAAATCGGGCCGGATACGCAATACCGCGAGCAGGCCACCCAGCACCGCCACCGCACTGACCAGCAGCATCTTCAACTGCTTGCTGGCTGTGGCCAGTTCACTGTAATAGCGTGCGCCCTGGACCTGCGCTTCGCTAACCTGGCTGGCGTCGACATTGCCCAGGGCGTAGGCGACCAGCTGGTTGTAGTACAGCCCCTGTTCGCTCGGGGGCATCGCCTGTATCTCCGCGGGCAGAGTCACTACCACCAGGCGCTGCAGCACCGTTGATTCCAGCACCAGCCAGGCCACAAACAGGGCCAGGGCGGGCAGGCCTGCCCACAGGGCGGCCATATAGCCGTAGTGTTTGGGCAGTGAATTCAGCGTGGTGAGACCACCTCCCGCCATGCCCACCAGGCGAGAGCGATGGCGGGCGACGAAAAAGCTGACAGCGCAGAGGGCCAGCAAGGTCAGGAACACAGTTGATGTCTGCATTATGGACTCTTCAACAAAGCGTGCGCCGCACAGGGCGACGCAGCGGTTACCGTTTGAAAGTCGTTATCGGGACCGGGAATAGCTCACATCTCCAGACGTTTCAGCGACGCAACATCGGCCTGTATCTGCGCCAGTTCCTCGTCACTCAGGGGAATCAGCCCCTTCTCAGGGAGGTATCCGTCCTCGCCCATGGCCCGGTTGGAGGCGAACTCCGCGGCGTATTCCTGGATACCCGGAATGCGTCCAACGTGGGCGATCTTCACGTAAAAGTAGAGTGGCCGGGACACCGGATAGTCGCCATCGGCGATGGTGTCGAAGTCCGGTTCCACACCGTCGATGAGTGAACCCTGTACCTTATCGCCATTCTCGTCAAGAAAACTGTAACCGAAGATGCCGAGTGCCTTGGGATTGGCTTCCAGTTTTTGCACAATTAAATTGTCGTTTTCACCCGCCTCTATGTAGGCGCCGTCCTCGCGTACCGAGTAGGCGACAGTCTTGAAGATGTCCTTGCCGGAAGGGGCCTTACCCTTGCTTTCGGCGTAGGCTTTATAGACGCCGACAGGCAGGCCCAGGGCAGCAATGGCCGACTTGATCTCCTCGGCCTGATCACTGCCCAGCCCGCGCAGCGCCTTCAGCGCCGGAATCTGCAGCGCACCGCCGCCAAGTGCCAGTTCGGCAAAAGCATCGCGGGTACCGGAGGTTGGCGGTGGCCCCAGGACCTCGATGTCGATTGCGGGCAGTCCGGGATTGATCTCTTGCCACGTTTTGTAGGGATTGGGAATCAGCTTGCCATCGGGACCGGGCACATCTTTGGCCAGTGCCAGGTAAATATCCTTCAGGCTGAGCGCCATTTGCGGTGCCTGGCGCGAGTTGGCGACGGCGATACCGTCGTAGCCCACCAGCACTTCTAGAATGTCAGTGACACCGTTGTTCTGACAGTCATCGTACTCACTTTTCTTGATGCGGCGGGAGGCATTGGTGATGTCGGGGGTATTGGCACCGACGCCCTTGCAGAACAGTTTCAGGCCGCCCCCGGATCCGGTGGATTCAATCTTGGGGGCTTTGAAACTGGTGGACCGGCCGAAGCGCTCGGCGACCACGGTTGCAAACGGGTACACGGTGGAGGAACCGACGATGCTCACGTTGTCACGCCCCTGGGCCTGAACGTTGGCGACGCTGCTCAATCCCACTGCCAGTGCAAATGCACCGAGTAATTGCTTTTTCACGTAAAACACACCCTGAGAGAATAGTTTCGGCAAATGTTTGCCCCTGGAAATGACCGCCAGTCTATTGCGGAAATGTTACGGGAATATGACAGCTATAACTCTTTGATTTTAATGAATATAAAGTTTTTTGAAGAAACAATATGGGGGATTCCACGGCGATTGTCGGTGGCCCCGATGCTGCGTTGGCAGACAGTGCGCAGTGACTGCGTACGCCTCGACCCGGCTATTGCCCTACTCCCCGGCCTGTTCGATAAATGCCTCGATCGAATCCTGGTGGCGCACATCGAGGCCACGGACCAGGTAGACCACGTGCTCGGCAATGTTGGAGGCATGGTCGCCGATCCGCTCAAGGCTGCGCAGGGCCCACATTTCGTTGAGGATTGCGCCGATATTACGCTGGTCTTCCATCATAAAGGTGACCAGGGAACGCATGGCGCTGCCGTACTCCTTGTCAACGTCGTCATCCTCCTTGATCACTTCGACGGCCAGGTTCATATCCAGGCGGGCAAATGCATCGAGGGACTTACGCAGCATCGTCGCCACGTGGGCGCCGATATGCCGAATTTCGATGTAGTTGCTGGGGGACACGTTCTCCTCAGCCAGGCGAATGCCCTGGCGGGCAATCTTCGCCGCCTCATCGCCAATTCGCTCGATGTCGGTATTGACCTTGATCGCGGTCACGACCAGCCGCAGATCACTGGCGGCAGGCTGGCGGCGGGCCAGTATCGTGGCGCACTCGTCATCGATACGCATCTCCATCTGGTTGACCTCGTGATCGCGGTTAATAATTGTCTCCGCCTCACCGGTGTCCCGGGCAACCAGAGCCGCGACAGCCTCGTTCAGTTGCTTCTCCACCTTGCCGCCCATTTCGAGCAGGTGGTTCTTGATTCCCTCCAACTCGTTATTAAAGTTGGCGGAGATGTGCTGCCTGTAGTCGTCCTGCTTCAACATGGTGTTTTCCTGTTAGTTCAGCCCTGTTCGGGAAAGATGAGGGAGAAGGTACTGCCCTCACCCAGACGGCTATCAATCTTCAACTGCGCCCCATGGCCCGCGGCGACGTGCTTGACGATTGCCAGGCCCAGCCCGGTACCGCCTGTCGTAGATGAGCGACTGTCGTCCACCCGGTAGAACCGCTCCGTCAATCGCGAAAAGTGGGAGGCATCGATGCCGATGCCCCGATCACGGATATCCAGCCGGTAATCCTCTCCCTGTTTGCGCCAGGATGCAAATACCTCGCTGCCGTCGGGACTGTATTTGTACGCGTTCAGCACCAGATTGGAGACCGCGCTGTACAGTTCCCGGTAGTCGCCCTTTACCCTGTCCTGACATTGCACGGACAGCTTCAGCGGATTGTCCGGGTAGAGATTGCCAATTTCCTGCTGTAATTCCCCCAGTAGCCTTCCCATGTCCACCCACTCGCTCTTTTCCTTGCGCTCCGCCGTTTCAATCCGTGACAACCAGAGCAGGTCCTTTAGCAGCAACTCCATCCGGTTGGCCTGCCCCGACATCTGCTGCAGCGCCTTGACATAAGGCACCGGCAGCAAATGAGTATCAGCGAGTATGGTGTCCAGGTAACCGCTGATGACGGTCAGCGGTGTCCGCAATTCGTGGGAGACATTGCCGACAAAGTCCCGGCGCATCTGTTCGGTGCGCACCCTGTCGCTGACATCACGAATAAACAGCAGGGTATCCCCCTCGGCAAAACTGGTCACGACCAGTTGCAGGAAGGACCGGGTGGAACCACTGGATTCAAATACCAGCGGCTCTGCGTATTCCGCCACATCGAGGTAATTGATGAAGTCAGGCTCCCGCACCAGGTTGGTGATGGCCTGGCCGACATCGTCCGGGTAGCGCAGCCCGAGCAGGCGCTGTGCAGCCTCGTTACACCAGCGAATGGCGCCGTTGGTCTCCACTATCACCACGCCGTCTCGCATGGCGGCAAAAGACTCCAGCAGGTAATCGATGGTGGATTGCAGGCGTTCCTGGGCGGTACTGGCCTGCCGCTGCTGCTTGTAAATACGGGCGACGATATCGCCCCAGAGGCCGTGCAGGTCGGGGGTTGGCCTGGAAGTATCGCGCAGCCACTGCTCCAGCCGCCAGATCTGGCGAGACCAGAACAGCAGCACAGCGCCCATGGCCAGGCTTATTCCCACCAGCCAATCACCGAAATACCAGCCGAGAGTGGCACCTGCGGCGGCGACGAGCAGAACCCGGGATAGCGCCGTAAACCATTCCATAGCTACCCCGGGGTACCCCGCTACAAACCGCGGGAAGAAAAGCGGTAACCAGTACCGCGCACAGTCTGGATCAGGCCGGAGTAATCGGCTTCCCCGGTTTGCAGGGCCTTGCGCAGACGACGGATATGGACGTCGACGGTACGCTCCTCGACGTAGACGTTGGCACCCCAGACCTGGTCCAACAACTGCCCGCGGGTGTAGGCCCGTTCGGGGTGGGACATGAAAAATTGCAGCAGGTTGAACTCGGTGGGGCCCATGTCGATGGCGTTATCGCCGACAAATATTCTCCGACTCTCGCCGTCCAGCACCAGCCCGTTGACTTCCATCCTGCCCTGGTCCTGACCACTGCCGCTGCGGCGCAGCAGCGCGCGGATACGGGCTATCAGTTCCCGGGGCGCGAAAGGCTTGGTGAGGTAATCATCAGCACCTACATCCAGTCCCTGGATGACGTTGTCTTCGGTTGTCTTGGCAGTCAGCATGATCACCGGCACTTCCTCGGTGTTCTCATCCCGTTTCAGGCGGCGCAGCAACTCCAGACCGCTGCCGCCAGGCAACATCCAGTCCAGCAGGATGATATCGGGGCGTTCATCGACAATCAGCGTGTAGGCATCCTGGATACTCTCTGCCTCGATACAGCGATACTCGGCGATTTCCAGCGCCATGCGCAGCATATCGCGGATGGCAAATTCATCATCGACAATCAGTACGGTGCGTTCAGACATGACTGTTGTGCTTCCTCATTCTGGCGAATGCAGGTATTAGATGATGAAATTGTGACAATTTTATTAAAATATGGGGTTTGACCTGTAAATACAAGGAATTAAGCGGCGTTATGACTCTTAGGAGAGCCCCCAAGGCGGGTCATCAGAAAGACTGGATCAGTGCCTTTACGTCCTCGCAGAACAACCTGCGTTGTTCGTGCCAGGAATAGAACATGTGGCCGCCCTCATAAAGCTTTTGTGTGACACGCGCCCTGGCCTCGGGTTTCAGGCGGCTCTGGTGCAGCAAGCGTTTGCTGGCAAAGTAGGGTGTCACGGTATCGTAGCGGCCGTGAACGACCAGCACCTTCATCGCCGTATTGGTGGTCACTCCGGCGCGGAAATCGTCCATCGATTCCGCCAGCTGGAACAGGTCGAACTCCTTTTCATCATTTTTCCAGGCTTTATGCGCTTCCTGGTTAAGCACTTCATATTCCAGCTCGGTAGCAACACCCAACTCACTGCGCTGCCACTGGTAGATGGCCGCGGCATACAGGTTCATGGAATTGAACAAAGCTTCAGTGATAGCGGCTTCATTATTGGTACGATTGGGAAATGCGTCGCCGGAGGTCAGGCTACCATCGTAAAGGTCCGTAATCCGGTGGTCGTGCTTCTTTAACTCACGGGCAAAATCGCCGAATGTGATGCGACCTTCCGATTCGATGACAAAGCGGGCTTCAAGCCCGATCATGTCTGCCACGCGGGTGAAAATGCTGTGGCGTTCGTCGTCGTCCATCATCGTTCCCGCGACCAGTGCCAGGGCATAATCGGAAATGGCGAATTGTTCGGCCGCTGCGACAACATCTGACATCGGCGTGTCGGCATCCACATGTCGGCACAGGGCGTGCTTGTGGGCTATCCCCACATACACCGGTAACTGGTTTACCCATTGGCTGGTGCTGTAGTCTGAATCGGAGGCGTCGCGAAACTGCCAGATTGGCGAGACGATAATCAGCCCGTTGACGACCAGTTGAAACTCCCTGGAAAAGAGTTTGGCGAGCCTCGCGGCGCGATATCCACCGTAGCTTTCACCGGCAAAAAACAGGGGGCTTTGCCAGCGATTATGACAGGTGAGGAACTTGCGCATGAACTCTGCAATGCTGGCAAGATCCTTCTTGACCGCCCAGTAGGGATTGTCCTTTTTCCCGGCGGTGTTGTCACTGCCGTCGGCTTTTTCGGTTCGAAGCCGACTGTAGCCGGTGCCGATGGCATCGATAAAGACCAGATCGGTAAAGCCCAGCCAGTGAGACGGGTTGTCGACGAGTCCTTTGGCACCGGAAATCTCGTGACCTGCCTCATCAAAGGCAATGATGCGGGGCCCGGCACAACCGAACTGCAAAAACACCGAGCTGCCGCCCGGGCCGCCATTGATACAGAAGGTGATCGGTCGCTGTACCCCGTCCTCCTTGACCAGATAAGCGGTATAGAACATATCCGCAGCGGGTTTGTCATCAATGTGCAGCGGCATCCAGTCGGCGATCACTTCGGTGACCAGTTCTCCGGATGCGCTGCTGAAGGTAAACGTCTTTTTGCCGCCCTGGTTGGCCGGATTGGCCGCGGCATTTTCTGTGGGTTTATCGTTATTTTCGCTCACAAGCAGCTTTCCCCTGCGAAAGTTGTTAGCAGTTTATTAAGCGTACGTTATCCGCCTCATTCATGCTGGAACAGTGTAGCCCGCTTTGGGACCAAGGGCATCAGCGCCACTGATGAATGTTATCAGTAAGTACGGGGGTACTCTCCCGGATAGGTTTCCGGGAGAGCCGGGAACACCTAGCGAAGGCTGTCGTTGATGTTCTTCAACATCTGGTTACCGGGACAAAGATCGTCTTCCGTCAGTGTGTTGAGGGGCCGACGGGTGGTTTCCATAACGTCGTGCAGGTCCCTGGAATCCTTGTTCAGGTAGATCAGTCCGGTGAGGATATCCCCCGCCGTCCGATGCTTTTCCATATTGATCAGTGCCGAAGTACGGTCGAACGGGTCCAGGTCCTCATCCATTTTATACAGGTGGATGCTGGAGCCGTCGTGCAGGGTCACTTCGTGGCTGGACCCTGGCTCGTAAGCCGTGGTGATCTCTTTCTGCATGGGCACAAAGTCGACAGTGCCGGTTGCCTCGGCGTGCTCGCGAACAAACTCGTAGCTCTTGGTGGAGCCGGGATTGTTGTTGAAGGTCACACAGGGGGACACCACATCGATGAGGGCAAAGCCCCGGTGAGAGATGGCGGCCTTGATCAGCGGTACCAGTTGCTCCTTGTCACCGGAGAAACTGCGGGCGACGAAGGTAGCCCCCATCTGCAGGGCGGTGGCGCACAGATCGATGGCGCTGTACATGTTGGCATCGCCCTTCTTGCTCACTGACCCCTCGTCGGCGGTGGCCGAGTCCTGTCCCTTGGTTAGCCCGTAACAGCCATTATTCATGACAATATAAACCATGTTCAGGTTACGGCGGGCGACGTGGGCAAACTGTCCCATGCCGATGGAAGCGGTGTCGCCGTCACCGGACACCCCGAGATAGATCAGGTCGCGGTTGGCCATGGCGGCCCCGGTCACCACCGACGGCATACGGCCGTGGACAGAATTGAACCCGTGGGACTTGCCGAGGAAATACGTGGGCGCCTTGGACGAGCAGCCAATCCCGGAAAGCTTGGCGATCTTGTGGGGCTCGATGGAAAGTTCGTGACAGGCGCGCACAATGGAGCCGGAAATGGAGTCGTGGCCACAGCCGGCGCAAAGGGTGGAAATGGAGCCCTCGTAGTCCGCCTTGGTGTAACCCAGGGCGTTTACCGGCAGCTGGGGATGGCGAAATTTCGGTATCTGGTAACTCATGCTGACTCTCCCGCCGAGCTGGTTATCTTGGTGAGGTGCAGAGGCTTGGGAGCCCCCTCCTCCAGGTACTGCTTGATCTGCTTGCGGATATTGCGGGCACTGATCGGGGTGCCGTCAAAGCACAGCACCGACTTCAGCTTGTCCGGACCGAACTCGAATTCCGCCATCAGCAGGGTACGCAACTGGGCGTCTCGATTCTGTTCGATGACAAAGACCTGCTGGTGATCCTCGATAAACTGTTTCACATCATCGTTGAAGGGGAAAGCGCGGACCCGCATGGCGTCCATATGCACCCCATCCCTGCCGGCGAGTTCATCCAGGGCTTCCCGCGAGGCCTCTTCACTGGTACCGAAGTAAAGCACCGCGTCGTCGGTTTTCTGTTTCGCGCTAATCACCTCGGGCTCCGGAACATACTGCTTGATGGTGTCCCACTTGCGCATCAGGCGGAGCATGTTCTTTTCGTACTCTTCGCCCTTCTCGGTATAGACCGCCTGCTCATCCCGCGATGTACCGCGGGTGAAAAAGCTGCCCCGTTCCGGGTGGGTACCCGGGTAGGTTCTGTAGGTAATGGCGTCGCCGTCGACGTCGAGATAGCGGCCAAATTCCACCCCTGCCTCCAGCTGCTCGGCGGTCATCACCTTGCCCCGGTCGTAGCGACGCCCTTCATCCCAGGCCAGTGGTTCCGACATATTGTCGTTCATGCCCAGGTCCAGGTCGGTCATCAGGATAATCGGGGTCTGCAGTCGCTCCGCCAGGTCAAACGACAGCGCGCCGAAATCGAAGCACTCCTTTGGCGTCGAGGGAAACAACAGCACCTGCTTGGTGTCACCGTGGGAGGCGTAAGCAGTGGACAGGATGTCCGACTGCTGGGTGCGGGTGGGCATGCCGGTGGACGGGCCGGCGCGCTGGACGTCAAACAGCACGGTGGGTATCTCGGCAAAATAGGCCAGGCCGAGGAACTCGCTCATCAGGGAAATGCCGGGGCCGCTGGTCGCGGTAAAAGCCCTGGCGCCATTCCAGCTGGCGCCAATCACCATGCCGATTGCCGACAATTCATCCTCGGCCTGGACGATAGCGTAATTTTTACGCCCGGTGCCTGGATCGATGCGGACCCGGCGCGCGTATTTTTCGAAGGCATCAACCACCGAGGTCGAGGGAGTGATCGGGTACCATGCGGCCACCGTGGCGCCGCCATAGATCGCACCCAGGCCCAGCGCGGTGTTGCCATCCAGCAGTATCTTGTCGCCGACCGCGTCAGCCTGCCTGACCTGGATGCCGATGGGGCACTCAATATTGGAGCTGGCCCACTGGTGGCCCAGCTCCAGTGCGTGGATGTTGGGCAGGATCAGCTTTTCCTTGCCCTTGAACTGGTCTGCCACCAGGTCGGTAAGCACCTTGAAATCCATGTCCAGCAATGCCGCCAGCGCACCCACGTAGATGACGTTCTTGAATAGCTGGCGCTGGCGCGGATCCTTGTACTCTTCGTTACAGATACGGGTCAGCGGAATCCCGATGATATTGACGTCGTCGCGGATCAGTCGCAGGTCCAGGGGTTTGGTGTTGTCGTAGATGAAATATCCGCCGGGCTCCACCTCCTGGATGTCCTGGGCCATGCTCTGGGGGTTGACCGACAGGGCAATATCGATGCCGCCACGGCGCCCGAGGTAGCCCTTCTCACTGACCCGCACTTCGTACCAGGTCGGTAGCCCCTGGATATTGGAAGGAAAGATATTCTTGGGACTGACCGGCAGCCCCATACGGAACAGGGCCTTGGCAAACATGTTATTGGCGCTGGCCGAACCGGTGCCATTGACGTTGGCAAACTTGATGACGAAGTCGTTGACGGACTTGATCTGTTTCATGGTTACTGGCCCGCCTTGGTAACGTTGTAGAGGAATTTCTGCATATCCCAGGCCGAGGTCGGGCAGCGCTCGGCACACAGGCCGCAGTGCAGGCAGACGTTTTCATCCTTGACCATCACCCGTGCAGTGGGCAGGTCGTGGGAGACGTAAAGGTCCTGGGCGAGGTTACTCGCCGGGGCTGACAGGCTTACCCGCAGTTGCTCCTCCTCGGCATTGGGAGTGAAGGTGATACAGTCGGTGGGGCAGATATCGACGCAGGCATCACACTCGATACAACGGGCCTCCTCAAACACGGTTTGCACGTCGCAATTTAGGCACCGCTCTGCCTCCTTGAACGCGGTGGTCGGGTCGAAGCCCAGTTCCACCTCCATCTTGCGATCGGCGAGGGATTTATCCAGCGGAGCGAGAGGGACGATATAGCGCGGGTCGGCTTCCACCGCGTTGTCGTAACTCCATTCATGGACCCCCATCTTCTGGCTTGCCAGGGTGACCCCGGGGGCGGGTCGCTCACTGACGGCCTCCCCGCGGCAGTAAAGGTCGATACTGATGGCTGCCTGGTGGCCGTGAGCTACTGCAGTGATGACATTTTCGGGACCGAAAGCGGCGTCGCCACCAAAAAACACTTTCTCGTTGGTCGACTGGAAGGTCGTCGGGTCCACGACCGGCATGTCCCACTTGTCGAACTCTATGCCCAGGTCGCGTTCAACCCAGGGGAATGCGTTCTCCTGGCCAATTGCCATCAACACGACGTCTGCTTCCATGAACACCAGGGGCTCGCCGGTGGGCACCAGGGAACGCTTGCCGTCCTCGTCGTACCGGGCTTCCACCTTTTCGAAATGCATGCCCTTGAGCTCACCCTCCTCAACCACAAACTCCTTGGGCACATGGTTGTTGTAAATGGGGATGCCCTCGTGCATGGCATCCTCTTTTTCCCAGGGTGATGCTTTCATGTCCTCGAAGGGGCTGCGCACCACGACTCTTACATCGTCTCCGCCGAGTCGCTTGGAGGTGCGGCAGCAATCCATGGCGGTATTGCCGCCACCGAGTACCAGCACTTTTTCCTCAATCTTGTGAGTGTGCTCGAAAGCGACGCTGGCCAGCCAGTCGATACCCAGGTGAACCTTGTCGGCGGCGTCTTCTAGGCCGGGCAGGTTCAGGCCCTTACCCCGCGGGGCACCGGTGCCCACAAACACCGCGTCATAGCCCTTGTCGAGAATCTCCTGCAGGCTCTCCACCTCAATATCGAAGGTGGTGTTAATGCCCATATCCAGTATGTAGTTCACCTCCTCGTCGAGTACCTCGATGGGCAGGCGGAAGGACGGGATCTGGCTGCGCATCATGCCGCCACCGGCAAACTGGTTGTCGTAAATGTCGATGATGTATCCCAGCGGGGCCAGGTCGCGGGCTACCGTCAACGAGGCGGGGCCAGCGCCGATCAGTGCAATGCGTTTGCCGTTCTTCTGTTTTGGAATGACCGGCAACTGGTCGCGGATATCGCTCTTGTTGTCCGCCGCGACCCGTTTGAGCCGGCAGATCGCCACCGGTTCCTCGTCGTCACCCTGCAGCCTGCCCCGGCGACAGGCAGGCTCACAGGGGCGATCACAGGTTCGTCCCAGAATCCCGGGGAACACATTGGAGTGCCAGTTGATCATGTAGGCTTCCGTGTAGCGTTCCGCGGCGATCAGGCGGATATATTCCGGGACTGGTGTATGCGCGGGACAGGCGTACTGGCAGTCCACAACCTTGTGGAAGTACTCGGGGTCTTTGATATCGGTCGGTTTCACATCAGGACTCGTTATTTGTTTTCGGGGTGCTGCCCACCAGCTTGAGAGCAAACAGCAGAATTGTGGCACAAGTATCCAGGCAATGCATTACGGCCACGGTACAGAAATCGTTACTTTTCCAACACTTATACGGAGTTATTGAGGCAGGCTGGCGGTCAAACGCGAACAGGGTCACGAGCGGAGAAATCACCAGCCGAAGAACCAGCCACCTCTTTCCAGGTTGTCTTCGCAGCCGTTTAACTGTTGCTGGTACCTGTTGGCTCGCCGTTCAACCTTGCGGGCAACGTCAGTCAGCCATTGCTTGGACTTGTAGGTGCCGCGGTTATAGCCACCATGGCCTTCGTGATAGGCGAGATACAGGCGGTAGGTATCGCTCTTTGCGATGCCACTGCGGCGATTGGACTGATGGTTATACCAGCCGATAAAGTCGACGGCATCGCCAAAGTCATCCCGGTCTGCGCCGTAGTTGCCGGCGCTGCGCTTGTACTCCTTCCAGGTCGACTTCTTGGCCTGGCTGTAGCCATAGGCATCGGAGGGCCGCGGCCCGGGGATAAAGCCCAGAATCTTTTTACGCGGCGGCCTGGCCTTGGCCAGGTAACGTGATTCCTGGTGCATGATCGCCATCATCACCGGAATGGGGCTGCCCCACGCCTTGCGGACATCCTCGGCATCTCCATACCAACCGCGCTTCTCCTCGAAAATAGCGCAGAGGTTGTCGACATTCGATGGCGGCGATGTGGTGCAACCGGCAATGCTCAGCACCAGCAGCAACAGCATCAGTCGCCTGGTCACCCCCGGACCCCGTGGCTCTCCAGCAGCGCCACGAACGCCGCTTCGTCGATGACTTCGATAGCCAGTTCCCTGGCCTTATCAAGTTTTGATCCCGCCCCGGGACCAGCGACCACGCAGTGGGTTTTGGCGGAAACGCTGCCGGCCACCCGGGCTCCCAGCGCCTGCAACGCGGCCTTGGCCTCATTGCGACCCATGACTTCCAGCTTTCCGGTGACTACCCAGGTCTGCCCCGCCAGAGGCAGCTCTCCCGCCTCGGTAACCTCGATATCCGGCCAGGAGACTCCCTGGTCACGCAGCGACTGGGCGACGGACATCCCCGCCTCGGAATCAAAGAACTGCCGCAGGTGATCCGCCACCACCGGCCCCACGTCATCGACCTGGAGCAGTTGCGCCTCGCTGGCTGCCACCAGCTTTTCCCAGCTACCGAAATGCCGGGCGAGATTGAGTGCAGTCGCCTCCCCGACCTCGCGGATACCCAGCGCGAAAATAAATCGCGGCAGAGTAGTCTTCTTGCTCTTCTCGATAGCGGCCAGAAGCTTGTTGACGGATTTCTCACCCATTCGCTCCAGACCCAGCAGTTGCTCTTTCTCCAACCGGTAGAGCCCGGCCACATTTTCGACCAGGCCCTGGTCTACCAGTTGCGCTACCAGTTTGTCACCCAGGCCGTCGATATCCATGGCCCGGCGCGATACGAAGTGCTTGATCGCCGCCTTTTGCTGTGCAGCGCAGACCAGGCCGCCCATGCAGCGGATCACGGCCTCGTCGGCTGCACGTTCAGTGACAGAGCCGCACACCGGGCACTCAGTGGGAAAAATGACCGGTACGGCATCCGCCGGTCGCCTGTCCTTTACGACAGAGACGACCTGGGGAATGACATCACCGGCCCTGCGCACTATTACTGTGTCGCCAATCATGACCCCCAGGCGCGCGATTTCGTCGCTGTTATGCAAGGTGGCATTGCTGACGGTGACGCCGCCGACAAAAACCGGTTCCAGCCGCGCCACCGGGGTAATTGCCCCGGTGCGTCCCACCTGGAATTCGACGCCGAGCAATCGGGTCATTTCTTCCTGTGCCGGGAACTTGCGGGCGATCGCCCAGCGGGGAGCCCGGGAGACAAAGCCGAGTTTCCGTTGCAGGTCCAGGCGGTTGACCTTGTAAACAATGCCGTCGATGTCGTAGGGCAGCGCATCGCGACGGCCAGCGAGGTAATTGTAGTATTCCTCGCAGGCCTCGATACCCTTGACCACCCTGGATTCGCTGTTGATCCGCAGGCCCCAGCGGTGCAGGCAATCCAGTACTGCGGAGTGTTCACCGGGCAACTGGCCGCCTTCCACCAACCCCACGCTGTAACAGCACATCTCCAGCCGGCGCCGGGCAGTGATCCGGGCATCGAGTTGACGCAAACTGCCCGCGGCGGCGTTGCGGGGATTGACAAAAGGCTTACTACCCTCCTCCCGCGCTTGCTGGTTGACCAATTCAAAGCCGGCACGAGGCATATAGATCTCGCCCCGAACCTCGAGCACCTGCGGGTAGTCCTCACCGCGCAAGTGCAGGGGAATGGAGGGGAT
Organism: Seongchinamella unica; assembly: GCF_004354085.1. Lineage (GTDB taxonomy): Bacteria > Pseudomonadota > Gammaproteobacteria > Pseudomonadales > Halieaceae > Halioglobus > Halioglobus unicus. The sequence continues at coordinate 728,144 of NZ_SMSE01000002.1, forward strand.
GGTGCGCACATTGTGGGTGATATCCTCGCCGGTGGTGCCATCGCCGCGGGTGGCCCCCCGCTCGAGCGCGCCGTCCCGATACAACAGGCTTACGGCGATGCCGTCCAGCTTGGGTTCACAGCAGTATTCAATGGGGGTTTCGGCATCCTTGAGCCGGTCGCGAAGGCGCCGGTCAAAACTCACCAGTTCAGCGGCATCGAAGGCGTTGTCCAGGGACAGCATGGGCACTTCGTGCGCCACCTGCCGGAACTGGTCCAGCGGCTGTGCGCCGACCCGCTGAGTGGGTGAATCGGTGGTGACCAGCTCCGGGCACTGTGACTCGATTTCCTGCAGCCGACGCAGGCAACGGTCATACTCCGCGTCGGGGACGCTGGGGTCGTCCAGCACGTAGTAGCGATAGTTCCATTCTCGCAGTTGCTCGCGCAGCTGCAGGACTTCGGCCTGGAGAGCAGGATCGGTCATCGCTGTAGTAGGACTTAGCGGGATTTCGCCAACATGCGCCGCTCGAGATCGCGGATCTGCTGGCGGCTGTGTTCCAGTGTCTGCTTGGTCAGCACACTGCGGGACTCATCGAGCACGTCGCCTCCGAGGTTGCGAGCGACCGCCTGGGCAGTCTCCAGCATGTAGTCGAAAGCTTTCATCATGTCCTCGGGTCCCGGCAGGGTCAGGAAAAACACCAGCCCCGGCGTATTGAAATCAGCCATGTTGTCAATATCGAACACGCCGGGCTGCATCATATTGGCCACGCTGAACTGGATCGCCCCTTTGCCCGCCTCGAACTCGTGGCGGTGGAAAAAGTTCATGTCACCGAAACGCAGATCACAGGCCAGCAGGATATGCAGGATATCCTCGCCCTTGAATCCCCGGGCGTCCCGGGCCACGACATTGAGCATGAACACCTCCGGGTCGACGTCTCGAGGCAGGCGTCCCGGCGGCGATGGCTCGGACTCGGGCTCAACTTGCCGCTCGGCACCCATACCGTCCAGCCAGTCCAGGTTCTCCGGGTCATGTCCCTCGGCAGACATTCCGGCTGTTACGGTTTCCGGCTCCGCCGGGTCATCGTCGGCATTCGCAGCCGGTGGCTCGGGCTTCGCTTCCGGCACCGGGGCGGGTCGCTCCTTGTGTCCGGCCGCTCGCAGCAAGTCGCCGCGTTCCACGGTGCGTGCCCCCCCATTGGGCAATTCCTTGAGCCAGTGGAGATCCTCGTCGCCCTCCACCACGCCGCGGTGCCCCGGATCGGCCAGTTTGACCTTGACCCGGGAGTATTTTTCACTGCGCACTCGCCGCCAGGCGTCCAGCAACACTGCCGTAATCAGCAGTACACCGATAATGACCATCCAGTCGCGTATGGTTAACTCTGCCATTGCCAGGACCTATCAGCTCGCCGCCAGTTCTGCCGCTTCTTCGACGTCTACGGTCACCAGGCGTGACACCCCCGGTTCATGCATGGTTACACCCATCAATTGCTCCGCCTGTTCCATGGTGATCTTGTTGTGGGTAATGAAAATAAACTGCACCTTCTCTGACATCTCCTTCACCATCCGTGCATAACGACTGGTATTGGCATCGTCCAGCGGCGCATCCACCTCGTCCAGCATACAGAACGGCGCCGGGTTGAGGTGGAAGATGGAGAACACCAGGGCAATCGCCGTCAGTGCTTTTTCGCCACCGGATAACAGGTGGATGGTACTGTTTTTCTTGCCGGGAGGTCGAGCCATGATGGCGATGCCGGTGTCGAGCAGGTCGTCGCCGGTCATTTCCAGGTAGGCACTGCCGCCGCCGAATACCTTCGGGAACAACTCCTGGAGGCCGTTGTTCACTTTATCGAAGGTCTCCTGGAAGCGGTTGCGGGTCTCCTTGTCAATCTTGCGAATGGCACTTTCCAGCGTGCTCAGCGCAGTTTCCAGGTCCTCATTCTGGGCGTCCAGGTAATTCTTCCGCTCCGACTGCAGGTTGTACTCGTCAATCGCCGCCAGGTTGATCGGCCCCAGCCGGCTGATGCGGTTGGCGAGCTTCTCCAGCTCCCGCTGCCACTCGTGTTCGGAGGCTTCCTCGGGCATGGTGCGCAGCACTTCCTCCAGATCCTGCTCCCCTTCCTGGAGCTGGCGCTGGACGTTTTCGCGCTGCACCTGCAGGGTCTGGTTGCGGATTCGCTGCTGTTCCAGTTCGCTGCGCACGGCTTCGGCCCGGTGCTCAATACCGGCTCGCTGCTGCTCGCACTCACGCAGCTTGTGCTCAACCTCGGCGACCGCCTGCCGGGCTTCGCTCAATTCGCTCTCGGCAACCAGCCGCAGCTCCAGCTGCTGTTCCAGTTCCTGCTGCAGTTGATCAAGTGGGTTGTCATTGTCAGCCATGCTGCGCTGGAGATTGTCCTTGCGCTCGCGCATTTGCGCGACCTGGCGGTTGGTGCGATCGATCGACTCACGCATGGAAGCCAGCTGGGTCTGCAGCGACTGGTACCGCATGGCCGCCTGGTGCGAGGCGTCCTTGTCGTGGCGGGCTTTCTGGCGGCAGCTGTCAAGAGTGCCGCGGGTTTCGTCGCGCACTGACAGCAGGTCCTCTCGGCGCTGGGAGTCCGACTCCATGCTCTCGATGGCTTCGGACAATAACTGCCTGGCCTCGGCGATGGATTCCTGCTCCTGGCGGAACTGTTCCTGTGCCTCGCTGATGTCACTGCCGATCCGTTCCCGGCGAGCGGTGATCTGTTCGACCTTGGCCTGCAGTGCGGACAACTGGGCACTGGCATCGGCGTGCTGTCGGGTAGCCGCCTGCAGTTCGCGCTGGGAGACCTGGCGCTGTTCTTCCAGCTGCCCCAGTTTCTCCTGGGCCGCAGCCAGCTCCTGCTCGAGCTGTTCCTCGTGGGCAGCGCTGGCGTCCACCGCCTGCTCCAGCTGCTCCAACTCCTGCTGGCGCTTGATAACCCCGCCCTGTTGGTCCGCAAGGCGAGTCACTCGCAACCAGTTACGACCCAGCCATACCCCCTCGCGGGTGATGATGGACTCCCCCTCCGCCAGGGAGCTGCGACGGGCCATGGCCTGGCCGAGGTCATCGGCAACCCGGACACCGCTCAATAGTCCCCCGGCGGCGCCCTGGCTGCGCACCTTCGCGGCCAGGTATTCTGCCGAGACCTGCGTTTCGACACCGGCTTCAACCAGCGCCAGCTGACCCTGCTCGAGACTGCCCAGCAGGTCGCCCAGCGGCCCCAGATCATCCACACAAACGGCCTGCAGGTAGTCTCCCAACACGGTTTCCACGGCCAGCTGCCAGCCGTCGTCAACCTGCAGTTGCTCCAGCAGCCGCGGCTTGTCGGCGATCTGCCGGGCCTGCAACCAGTCACCCACCTCGGCGCTGCCATCTTCCATGGCGGCCTGTTGCAGCGCTTCCAGGGAGGCCTGGCGCCCCCGCAGTTGTTGCAGGCTGGAGCGTACGTCGTTCAGTTGAGCAGACAGCTGGTTGCTGCGCTCGCGCGTGGCCGACACCTGGTCCACCAGTGATTCTGCACTGGACTCGTGTTCAGCCATGACCATTTCAATCTCGGCCAGCTGCTCCCCGAGGGATTCCATTTCCCCGTCGTCGGGTCCGGGCGCGAGGGCGGCTTTTTCCTCCTCCAACTGACGGACGCGGCCCTGGATACGCTGCAGGACCTGCTCCAGGTGCTGGAGTCGGGACTGCTGGACCTCCGCCTGCTGGCGCGGCTGGGCGGCGTGATGGTTGAATTCGTCCCACTGGTTCTGCCAGTTGTGCATGGCCTCTTCGGCCTGCACCAGGGCCTCGGCGGAGGCTTCTTCCACGGCCTGCAACATTTCCAGCTCCGGGGCCAGGGTCTCGACTTCCTGCTCCCAGCTGACCAGCTTGTCACGGTCTTCACCCAGGTGACTCTCGGCCTGTTCCAGCGACTCCAGGGTTTGCGCCAGGTCCTCGGACAGTTGCCTGCTGCGCTCCTGCTGGTGTTTGATAGTCTGCTCGATCCGGGCCACTTCCGAACCCAGGGAGTAATAGGTAGCCTGCACCTTGTTGAAGCTGTCGGTGCGGTCGGTGTGCTCCACCCGGTGCTGCTCTATCGCGGTATCCACCTGCTGGTGTTCCGCATGCACTGCCTCCAGCTTCACTTCCAACTCGCCGATAGCCTGAGTGACAGACCTGACCTGCTCGTCCAGTTCGCGCCACTGCAGCGCCTGCAACTGGCCTTTAAAACGGCGCTCTTCCTCCTTGAACCCGCTGTATTTTTCCGCCGCCTGGGCCTGACGCTGCAGGTGCTGCAGTTGCCGGTCGAGTTCTTCGCGCAGGTCGGTGAGTCGCTCGAGGTTTTCCAGGGTCCGGCGCATCCGGCTCTCGGTTTCCTTACGCCGCTCCTTGTACTTGGAAATACCCGCCGCTTCCTCGATAAAAATGCGCAATTCCTCGGGCTTGGATTCGATCAACCGGGAGATCATGCCCTGCTCGATGATGGCATAGCTGCGGGGGCCGAGACCGGTCCCGAGGAAAATATCGGTGATATCCCGGCGCCGGCATTTGGTGCCGTTGAGGAAATACTCGGATTGGCCTTCGCGCGACACCTGGCGCTTGATGGAAATTTCCGCGTAACTGGCGTACTCACCGCCAACTCCGCCGTCGTGGTTGTCAAAGACCAGCTCGATGGCGGCCTGGCCCACTGGCTGGCGATTGACCGAGCCGTTGAAGATCACGTCGGTCATGGACTCGCCGCGCAGGTTTTTGGCTGAACTTTCGCCCATGACCCAGCGCACGGCGTCGATAACATTGGATTTTCCGCAGCCGTTGGGGCCGACTACAGCGCACATATTACTGGGGAAGTTGACTGTCGTCGGGTCGACGAAAGACTTGAACCCCGCCAGCTTGATTGACTTTAGTCTCATTGAACTTTAATTGACCGCCCTATCTTGCTGTTTTTTATAGGAATAACCGGATTTTAACCTGAAATCACCCCAACCCGGAAACACAAGATATAGTGTATAGACTTTGATCGGGCAACACTACGGCCTGAACCAAAAAAGCGGGAAATTTAGCCTTCGCTAGCTCTCGGCGGTGGGACTGAGGACAATTTCTACCGGCTCAACTGACTCGCCCGGAACCAGCGGTCCCGCCTCACCGAGCCAGCTGCTGTTGGCTGCCCCCGGCTGGCCGCTCGGGGAGACCTGTACGATCACGACCACCGCAGGCGTCTCGGAGAGCTTTTGGCCCGCCATGGACTGACTGTCGTCCAGTCGCAGGGTGACCGGCAGATCGGCGCCGCGCAGACGCTGCACGGCTATCGGCATCCGGCTGCCGCTGTCGGCATTGCGGGCCAGTACAAAAACCGTATCACCCGGTGCCACGGTACCCCCTTCAGGCAGCGATACCGATACGGTAACACCGGCGCCGGTGGCCGCCGGTTCTGCAGCAGGGGCGCTCACCGCCGACGCTGTCGCAGCCCCCTCCCCCAGCTTTTCCCGGGCGGTGGCGATGATCCCGGAAATCATCTGCCGGGTCTCCGAGCCCGGCGGTTCCATCGCCACCAGGCGCTGCCAGTACTCGATCGCTGCCCGGTACTGGCCCTGCTCATAGGAGGCCATTCCCAGCAAGCCCAGGGCCGTGCGCTGGTGCGGATCAATGGCCAGGGCCTGTTCTGCCCGCATCCTGGCGCTGTCATCCAGTTGCCGGCCTGCCGCCAGATAGCGGGCCTGGGCGGCGTAGGCCAGGGCCGCGGCATCTTCCGGGGCGACACTGGTCAATTCGTCATAGGCATCCGCAGCCCGGGAATAGTCCTGCAGGCCCATGTAATAGCGACCCAGCATGGCCACATAGTGCAGGTTATCCGGGCGCTGCCGCGCGCGCTCTTCGATGGCCAGCATCAGCGCCTGCATCTCGTCGGGTGTGCTGTCGTCGTTCAGGGACTGCAGCTGGCGGGCGATCATGACATCCGGGGCTGCACCGAGGCGATAGTAAAGCACGACGGCGAACAGGGCGATGACCGGCAGCAGGATCCAGGCCGGAAACCCGCTGCGGCTGACGGTGGTCGGGGCGTCGGTCGCTGCCGGACTACCCTGTTCATCTTCCAGCAGGCGCAGGCGGGCGTCTTCGGCCAGTGCTTCATCACCCTCTCGGTCAAGCTCCAGCTGTCGCTGGCGATACCACGCCAGGTTGGCTTCTGCGAGGTCCTGCTCGCTGACGCCATCGTGACGCGACAGTGGTTTCAGGTAAAACAGGGCACTGAACAGCAGCAGGGCGATACAGGCGATGATGAGTAGGGTCACTGGTCTTGGTCTGCCTTTTCCATGAGCGCCCGCAGGCGCCGTTGCTCATCTTCGCTCAGGTCAGCTGCCTCGGTCGGTTTCCCGCGGCCGCGCAGGGTCATCACCACAATGACAAGACCGACTGCCAGCAGAAGCAGCGGCGCCAGCCAGAGCATGGCAGTCGCGCCGGAGAATCGAGGCCGGTAGCGGACAAATTCGCCATAGCGGTCCACCATGTACTGACGAATTTCATCGTCTGTGGCGCCCGCTTCCAACTGCTCATACAACAGCCGCCGGAGGTCCTGGGAAATGGGTGCGTTTGAATCGGCAATGTTCTGGTTCTGGCACTTGGGGCAACGCAGCTCTTCACTGAGTGCCTGGTAGCGCCTCTCGAGTGCCGGATCGCTGAACTGGTAAGTTTCGATCACTGCCAGTGCGGGCATCGCCAGCAGTAACAGGAGGGGCAGTAGGCGACTCATTGGCTTTCCTTTTCCTGCTGTAGTTGCTGGTAAAGCGGTTGCAGGATGGTACCCCAGACTCGCTGGTCGACCACGCCCACGTGGCGATAACGCACCAGACCATCGGCATCGACCAGGTAGGTTTCCGGAGCGCCGTAAACCCCCAGGTCCAGCCCGAGCGTGCCTTCGCGGTCGGCGATGCTGGCGATGTAGGGGTCGCCCAGTTCCCGCAACCAGCCGAGTGCTGCGGTGTCCTCGTCCTTGTAGTTGATGCCGTAAATGGCCACGCCCTGCCCTGCCAGTTGGGTGAGGTACGGGTGTTCTACCCGGCAGGATACGCACCAGGTCGCCCACACATTGAACAGCGCGACCTCACCGGTTACCGCTTCCTTGTCCAGTAGCTCGTCACGACCCAGGGCGGGAAGCGTGAACACCGGGAAGGGTTTGTCTATCAGTGCCGAGGGCAGCTCTTTCGGGTCCAGCGACAGGCCGCGCATGAGAAACAGCGCCAGCACGACGAACAGGATCAACGGCAGGAACAGCTTCAGCCTAGCGGGCATACTGGGCCCCTTTTGCCGGTACGGCAGCACGGCGTGGCTGGCTGCGATAGCGCTTGTCCATCACCGTAATAAACCCGCCCAGCCCCATAAATATCGCCCCCAGCCACATCCAGCGCACCATGGGCTTGTAGTGCAGGCGTACCGCCCAGGCACCCTGCTCGCCAATGGGCTCGCCCATGGCAATATACAGGTCGCGAAACAGGCCGGGGTCGATAGCGGCTTCGGTCATCACCGAACCACCGGCCAGGTAGCGGCGTTTCTGCGGGGCCAGCTTGGCGATGTTGCGACCCTCACGATAGACCTCGAAACGCGCCTCATCGGCGACAAAGTTGGGGCCGCGAACCGGGGCAACTTCGACAAAGCGGAATTCGTAGCCCGCCAGTGTTTCGCTCTCCCCGGGGCTCATTTTCAGGTCGTGCTCGATGCTGTACTGACTGGTCGCCACGACGCCCACCACACAGGCGGCAAAGCCGAGGTGCCCCAGCACCATGCCCCAGTAACTGGGCGTCAACCGCTTCAGGCTGCCGCCTGCGCCGCTGCGGCCGCTGACCCGGAACCAGAAATCCCGGGCCATACCGAACACCACCCAGGCCGCCAGCAGGACAGCCAGGGCGACCCAGAGATTGTACTGTTCCCCGAACAGGGGCAGTGTGACTGCACAGGCCAGGGCCGCGATGCCGGGCACCAGCAGTTCGGCCTTCCAGCGCTGGCCACTGTCGCGCTTCCAGCGCGAAATGGGGGCGATACCCATAAAGGGCGCCATCAGCGCCATCAGGGGCACAAAGACCGCGTTGAAATACGGGGGACCCACCGAGTACTTGCCCTGCCCGAGGGCATCCATGATCAAGGGGAACAGCGTGCCGAACAACACCGTGAGCGTCGCTACCAGGAACACCACATTGTTGAGCAGCAGTAATGACTCCCGCGACAGCCAGGAAAAGCTGACCCGGCTGCTCACTGCCGGCGCCCGCAACGCGTAGAGGGTGAGCGACCCGCCGACCACGATCGCCAGGAAGACCAGAATGAACAGTCCCCTCGCCGGGTCAGTGGCGAAGGCGTGGACTGAGGTCAGCACGCCGGAACGGACCATGAAGGTGCCCAGCAGGCTGAGGGAGAATGCAAAGATCGCCAGCAGTACTGTCCAACTCTTGAATAGCCCCCGTTTTTCGGTCACCGCCAGTGAATGCAGCAGCGCGGTGCCGGCGAGCCAGGGCATGAAAGAGGCATTTTCCACCGGATCCCAGAACCACCAGCCGCCCCAGCCCAGTTCATAGTAGGCCCACCAGCTGCCCAGCATGATTCCCAGGGTAAGGAATGCCCAGGCCACGTTGGTCCAGGGCCGCGACCAGCGAGCCCAGGAGGCGTCCAGCCTGCCCCCGAGCAGGGCGGCGATGGCAAAAGCGAAGGCCACTGAAAAGCCGACATAGCCCATGTAAAGAAGCGGCGGGTGAATAATGAGCCCCGGGTCCTGGAGCAGGGGATTGAGATCGTTGCCGTCCGCCGGGACGCTGGGCAGCAGGCGGGCGAAAGGATTGGATGTCAGCAGCGAGAAGGAGAGGAAACCGACCGCTATCGCCCCCATGACCGACAACACCCGGGACAACACCAACAGCGGCAACTGGGAACTGAACAGGGCGACTGCGGCCGTCCACAGACACAGGATCAGCCCCCACAGCAGCAGTGAGCCCTCGTGGTTGCCCCAGACTGCGGAAAATTTGTAGATGGGAGGCAACAGGGAATTGCTGTTACTGGCCACCACGGTGACCGAGAAATCGTCCTGCAGGAAAGCGATGCACAGGCACACAAAGCTGATAAACACCATGGCCAGCATGCCCATGGCCAGCCCCGGTGCCAGCGACATGGCCGATACATTGCGTTGCCAGGCGCCCCACGCCGGCACAACCGTCAATACCAGGGCCAGCGCCAGACCGAGGATCAGGGCAAAGTGCCCGATCTCGGGGATCACTGTTTTACACCTTTATGGTCGTAGCCCGATTTCTCCAGGGCATCGGCCACTTCCGGCGGCATATAATTCTCGTCGTGCTTGGCCAGGACTTCCGTGGCCTGGAGCACACCGTCCTCGCTCAGTTCGCCCGAGGCCACCGCTCCCTGCCCTTCATCGAACAGATCCGGCAGAATGCCTTCGTAAATTACCGGCACCGTGGCCTCAAAATCGGTGATCTCGAAGCGAACCGCGAGGCTGTCGCTGGAGCGCTGGACACTGCCGTCGACAACCATGCCACCCACCCGGATGGGCTGCCCCACAGGCGCTTTGCCGGCAGCCACTTCCGCGGGCGGGAAGAACAGGTTGATGTTGCCCCGCAGGGCGTAGGTCACCAGGCCAATGGCGGCGCTGGAGAAAACCACAATGAACAGAACCAGATAGAGCCGCTGCTTACGAACCGGATGCATTTGAATCCCCTTTGTTGTTTGGAGCACCCGCAGCCCTGCGAAGTTCCCCCTGCAACTGCTGTATGAAGCGTGTTTTTCTGCCTACCGGAGCCCACAGGATGAGCAGGATCACTGCGACAGTGATGATATAGGCGGCCCACACATAGGGCCCGTGGCCGTCCATATATAGCACAGCCTGCAGGCTGTCAAAGTACATCAGGCGGACTCCTCTACCAGCTTGCGCACCCACTTGGTGCGGCGTTCTCGCTGAAGAATCTCAGCCCGCATATTCATCAACAGGGCGCAGGTAAACAGCAGGTAAAAGGCGGTGATCATCAGCAGCAGCGGGTAGAGCATGCTCGGGTCGATGCTGGATTCGCCGGTAAACTTGATCGACGCCGGCTGGTGCAGGCTGTACCACCAGTCTACCGACTTATAAATAATGGGGATATTAACCGTACCCACCAGGCTGAGCACGGCACAGGCCTTGCCCGCAGCCTCCTTGTTATCATAGGCCTCGTAAAGCGCCACGACACCCAGGTAGAGGAACAGCAGAATCAGCATGGAGGTGATACGGGCGTCCCACACCCACCAGGTGCCCCAGGTGGGTTTGCCCCAGATAGCCCCGGTGACGAGGGCGACAAAAGTCAGCGCGGCACCGATCGGCGCGCAGGATTTCATGGCGATATCGGCCATTTTCATCTTCCAGATCAGGCTGACTGCCCCGGCTATGGCCATCACGTAATAACCGGCAAGGGCCACAACGGCGGCCGGCACATGAATATAAATGATGCGGTAGCTATTACCCTGGCGGAAATCCGGTGCGGTGAACAGGACACCCCACACCATGCCGGCCACCAGCGCCAGCAGCGTCACTGGTAGCAGGTAGCGGAGAATGGTTCCGGCGATCCCGTACAGCCAGGGAGGAGAACCGAGTTTATGAAAGAAGGACCACATAGCGGCGGCAATTATACAGGCGCAAGGGTGGCGAACAAGAAGTTGTCCCACTCTCGCCTGACACAAATCAATAAGCGGTCAGGCATCGACACTGATCCTGAGGCCGGCGGCGGCAGCAACAGGCGCCAGGGCGATGGCCAGGGACAGCATGGCGCCGAGTATGGCCAGGTAAGGCGCTGCCGGAGCCCCGATGACCGCCGCCTTGACGGCGGCACTGCCGAAAATCAGCACCGGCATGTAAAGCGGCAGGATTAACAGGGAAATCAGCATGCCGCCCCGCTTGAGGCCGACGGTAAGTGCCGCCCCGATGCCGCCCACCAGGCTCAGTACTGCTGTGCCCAGCAGCAGACTGGCAAACAGCGCGGCAATGCCCGCTGCCGGCAGGTTCAGCATGACTGCAAACAGCGGTGACACCAGCGCCAGCAGCAATCCGGTCACCAGCCAGTGGGCGCCGATATAAGACAGCACCGAGAGGTATAGCGGCTGGGGCGAGAGTAAGAGTTGCTCGAGGCTGCCGTCATCATAGTCACTGCGAAACACACTGTCGGAGGTCAACAGGTTGGATAACAGGGCAATAATCCACAGAATTCCGGGGGCAAAGTCGGCCAGCTTGTCCGGTGCCGGGCCCAGCCCCAGGGGAAAAAGCGCCACAACCATGGCGAAAAACAGCAGCGGGTTGCCGATTTCAATCGGGCGCCGTATGGCCAGAACCAGTTGCCGCCGCAGCAGGCGCAGGCAGAACTGCGGTGTCGAAGGCGCGTTCACGAGGCGATTCCCGCCGTCAGGTCCAGCCGCGACACCGGGTAATCGACCGCCATCGCCTGATGCGAAGTCAGCAACACAGCCCCACCGGCTCTGGCGTGCTGGGCGAACAGGGTCTCCAGTTCCCCGACCCCGGTCACGTCAATGGCTGTATAGGGTTCGTCCAGTATCCACAGCGGGGATTGTGACAGGTAGAGACGCGCCAGGTTTACCCGCCGGTGCTGCCCGGCGGACAGGGCATGACTGGGTACGTCCTCGTAACCGTAGAGCCCGACCCGCGCCAGTGCGTGCTCAATGTCCCGGTCGCTGAAGTCAGCCTCGCCGGATACATGCCAGGCCAGGTTTTCACGGGGGGTCAACAGGGCTTTGACCGCACTGTGGTGGCCGAGGTACAGCATGGCGCCGCTGCGCGACACCCGGCCCTCGTAGCCGTAACGGGAAAGCCCGGCGAGGATGCGGATGAGGCTGGTTTTCCCCGCGCCGTTGGCACCTTCTATTTGGACCAGCTGGCCGGGAAACACCTTGAACGAAAGGTCCCGGAACAACTGACGACCTCCCCGCTCCAGCGACAGGTTATCGGCCGCCAGTAAGGGCATGCTCTGGGAACTGTCGGTCAGAGGTTCACCACGTTGACCACGGGAATGTGGAGGTCGGTGTCGATCTGCTCCGCCCGCAGGCTGGAGAAATCGAACAGCTCGGTGTCCGCCAGCTGCGACGGGGCCACATTGCGAATGCTGCGGAAAATGGTCTCGGTGCGGCCAGGGTACTCACGCTCCCACTGGGCCAGCATCTTTTTCACCTGTACCCGCTGCAGGTTGTCCTGAGAACCGCACAGGTTGCAGGGAATAATCGGGAACGCCTTGTAGTCGGCGTAGGCCGCAAGATCCTTTTCCTTGCAGTAGGCCAGCGGCCGGATCACCACGTTCTTCTTGTCGTCGGACAGCAGCTTGGGCGGCATGGCCTTGAGGCTGCCATTGAAGAACATGTTGAGAAACAGGGTCTCGACAATGTCGTCCCGGTGATGCCCCAGCGCGATTTTGCTGGCACCGATCTCCTGGGCAAAGCCGTACAGGCTGCCCCGGCGCAGGCGCGAGCACAGCCCACAGGTCGTTTTGCCCTCGGGCACCACTTCCTTGACGATGCTGTAGGTATCCTTCTCGAGGATGTAATAAGGCACATCCATGCCGTCGAGGTACTCCGGCAATACATGCTCGGGAAAACCCGGTTGCTTCTGGTCCAGGTTCACCGCCACCAGCTCAAAATTGACCGGTGCGGAGTGCTGCAGGTTGATAAGGATATCCAGCATGCCGTAGGAATCCTTGCCGCCGGACAGGCACACCATGACCTTGTCGCCCTCCTCGATCATGTTGTAATCGACGATGGCGTTGCCCACGTTGCGTCGCAGCCGCTTCTGCAACTTGTTGAACTCGGTTTTTTCCTTGCGTGATAACTCGCGCACAATATTGGCCGTTAGTGCTTGATTTGGCGCGCATTTTACTCGCACGCACCCCTGTGCGTCCACCGCTTCCTCAGCCAATTCCGCCACAACCATCGTCATTCCGTGCTACAACCGTCATTCCCCCCCAAACTACCGTCATTCCCGCGAAGGCGGGGATCCGCTACTGCGGGGATCACGGCAGTTGCGCGAATGATCGCTCTACCCCCAAGAGCGAATCCAGGACCGCGGCTGGACTGTGCCGCAAGAAAATGTGCGAAGGCCATGGAGAGCCTGCCCCGCCTTATCGGGTATGGCCGCAGCCCAAGCCTGCCATGGACGGCGCTTGTTGGCGGTTTTCTGGGGGTATATCCGCCCCGAGGGCCGAGCCGCCCGAGAATAACAGTCAGCCCATTCGCCAAACCCATCCCGACCATAGTCGAAGGCATCTTGTAATTTGCCCGCAATACAACCAAAATACGCGCCCCTGAAGACTCCATCCAATCATCTGCGAGGACACCACCCCGATGAAAACACCTGTACGCGTGACCGTGACCGGCGCCGCGGGCCAGATTGGCTACGCACTGCTTTTCCGTATCGCCTCCGGCTCCATGCTGGGAGACGACCAGCCCGTTATTCTGCAACTGCTGGATATCACTCCCGCAATGGAAGCACTGCAGGGCGTCAAGATGGAACTCGAAGACTGTGCCTTCCCGCTGCTGAGCGATATTATTTGCACCGATGACCCCAATGTGGGCTTCAAGGATACCGACTACGCACTGCTGGTTGGCGCCCGCCCCCGTGGCCCCGGCATGGAGCGCAAGGACCTGCTGGAAGCCAACGCGGCGATCTTTTCGGTACAGGGCAAGGCGATCAACGATAATGCCAGCCGTGACATCAAGGTGCTGGTTGTCGGCAACCCCGCCAACACCAATGCGCTGATCACCCAGCGCAACGCACCGGACATTGACCCACGCAACTTCACTGCCATGACGCGCCTGGACCACAACCGCGCCATGACCCAGATCGCCCAGAAGACCGGCAAGACGGTCAACGATGTCAGCAACATGACCATCTGGGGCAACCACTCCGCCACCCAGTATCCCGACCTGTTCAACACCAGGGTCGCCGGCGAAACTGCCATCAACCTGGTAGACCAGGAGTGGTACGAAAGTGAATTCATCCCCGTGGTTCAGCAGCGCGGCGCCGCCATCATCAAGGCGCGCGGTGCATCCTCTGCTGCTTCTGCTGCCAACGCCGCGATCGACCACATGCGTTCCTGGGCGCTGGGCACCGAGGGTGACGACTGGGTTTCCATGGGCGTTTACTCAGACGGTTCCTACGGCATCACCGAAGGCCTGATCTACTCCTTCCCCTGCCGCTGCGAAAACGGCGACTGGAGCATTGTCCAGGGCGTCGAAGTTGGCGACTTCAGCCAGGCCAAGATGACGGCCACCGAGCAGGAACTGGTGGAAGAGCGCGACGCGGTACAGCACCTGCTGCCGTAAGCGAGCCCACGCGACAGAAAGCGCCTCGGGATAACTGCGGCGCTTTTTTTATGCCACGTCCCTCAGTTGGACCCGGACGCGGAATCCTGCTGTAATGCCGAACCATGACAGACAACAGCCCACAGAAAACCTATCACCACGGCAATCTGCGCGCAGAGCTGCTCGACACTGCCATCGAGGAACTGCGTGAGACCGGAGCCGATGACCTGAGCCTGCGAGCCCTTGCCCGGGCCATCGGCGTATCCCAGACCGCGCCCTATCGCCACTTTGCCGACAAGGGCGAATTGCTCGCAGCGATGGCGACCCGGGGCTACCGGGAGCTTTACCAGGCGCTGAAGCTCGCCGGGGAGAGCGCCGGTGAATGCCCGACAGACCAGTTGTTGGCGTTTGCCCACGCTTACGTGGACTACGCGGCCAACAACCCGGCCATGTTCAAACTGATGTTCGGACCAGCGGTGCAGCCTGCGGCCCGCTACCCTGAATTACGCGAGGCCAGCCGGGAGACCCTGAACCTGGTCCAGCAGATACTGCAACGTGGCATTGACCAGGGGCTGTATACCGACCGGGAAAATACCACCTACCTCACCAACGCGGGGTGGTCCGGCATCTATGGCCTGGCGACGCTACGGGTTGATGCCCCGGAACTGTTTGTGCGCCACATTGATCTCAAGTCGCAGGTGGAGCTCGGGGTGAAAACATTTATCGCCGGGATCAGCACCGACAGCGGTCGACAGGCCTCGGCACAGGACGAGGCCGGCTAGATTTCCCGCAACAGGGCCACCGGCGGGCTGGAGACCACCCGCCGACAACTGAATACCCCCAGCCCGGCGATCAGCACGGTACCACTCAACAGTCCCAGTGGCCAAAGCCAGGGCGACGGGCTGTAACTCATATCCAGTGCGAACAGTTGCAGGATGGCGACCGAAAGCTCCGCCGCTACCGTCGCCAACAATCCGGCAAACAACCCCAGGGTGGCGAACTCTATCAGCAGTCCGCCGAGTATCAGTTGCCGCCGGGCACCCAGAGCCCGCAGGATCGAACTCTCGTGCATGCGGGCATCAACGCTGGCTTGCACACCGGCCACCAGCACCAGGGCCCCGGTCGCCAGGATTATCGCCAATACCAGCTCCACCGCCGCCGACACCTGGTTGACAATATTGCGAATCTGGTCGATCACGAGGTCCATTTCGATCACAGTGATCGTGGGAAAGCTGCGAATAAAGCGGTTGAGGAAAACCTTGTTCTGTGCCGCCAGGTGAAAGCTGGTCATGAAGGTCGCCGGGTAGTCAGCGAGCACGTGGGGCGGGAACACCAGGAAGAAATTCGGTCTCATGGACTGCCAGTCCAGTTCCCTGATACTGGACACGGTAGCCGCCAGCGGCTGGGCACCCACCAGGAAAGACACCTTGTCGCCTATCTGTAATTCCATGCGTTCGGCGAACTCCCGTTCCACCGACACCAGGGCCTCGGTGGTGTCGGCCGGCCACCATTCCCCGGCCACCAGTTTGTTGCCCGCTGGCAGGGTGGTTGACCAGGTAAAATTCGACTCCCTCTGCCGCGGCCCATCCTCCCCGGCTTCCCGGGTGGGCAGCGGCTGTTCATTGACAGCCATGATGCGGCCCCGAATCATCGGGTACAGTGCCTCACTGGCCACGCCCTCCTCTCGCAGCATCTGCTCTACCGACTGCAGTTCTTCAGGGCCGATGTTGATAACGAAGTGGTTGGGGGCATCCTCCGGTAACTGGGTCTGCCATTCGTCGATCAGTGAAGTCCGCACCAGCACCAGAACCAGCAGCAGCATGATAGCCATCGCGAAAATCACCACTTGCAGCGCGTTGGCAGCGCCCCTGCGCTGCAGCCCCGCCAGAGCCAGTCGCCAGATACTGCCGGCGCTCATCCCCACCATACGTCCGCCCTTGAGCAGGGTCAGCGCCAGCAGCATGCCCAGCCCCACGGTAATGGCCAGACCGGCCAACACGGCCCCGGTCAGGGTCCAGTCGCCGGAGTACCACAGCATCAACGCGCTCACCGCCAGCAACCCCAACAGGTAGTCACGGATGGAGCGACGGGTCTCCAGGGGCATATCCCGGCGCAACACCCGCAGGGGGCTGGCCGAACTGAGCCGCCGCAGGGGCGGCCAGGCAAAACACATCAGGCAGGTCAGCGCCGTGGCACTGCCGATCAGGTAGGGCCGCGGCCCCCCAGGGCCGGGCTGTACCGGTAACTGCTCGGCGAAGACGCTGAAAAACAGCGCCTGGATGCCCCATCCCAGCAAACAGCCTGCTGCCGTGGCCAGGGCACCGAGCAGCAGCAGGCTGCGCCCATACAGCAGATTGATGCTCGCGGAGGTGGCGCCGAGGCTTTTCATGATCGCCACGTAGTCATTGTGCCGCTCGCTGAAGCGCCCTGCCGCAAGCGCGATCGCCACTCCGGCGAGAACGACCCCGAGACTGCCCGCCAGCAGCAGAAAACTTTCGGCACGCTCCAGCGCCTTGCCGATACCTGGCTGCCCCTGGTTTATGTCGAGCAGGCGCTGGCCCGGCTGCAACTGTGACTCAAGCAGTGCCCGGTGACGCTGCAGCGCGGCGTCCTCGCCGGCGTAAAGCTGGCGGAACTCCACCCGACTGCCCGGCTGCACCACCCCGGTGGCGTCGATATCCTCGTAGTTCATCAGCAGGCGGGGACCATAGCCGTACATACCCGCGGCCTGGTCCGGTTCCGCCCGCACTGCCCCGGCCACCCGGAAGCGGGCATCACCGATGGCCACGGTACTGCCAACCGATACGTCCAGCAGCGGGAACAAACGGGAGTCCAGCCAGACCTCGCCGGGGCCCGGGCCGGACAGCACCTTGCGGGCCTCACCGAACGGCTCACTGCTGAAGCTGAGTTCACCCCGCAGCGGATAGGATTGCGACACCGCCTTCACCGAAACCAGCTGCATACTGTCTTCCGCGGCGTAGACCATGGACGGGAAAGCGAGAGTGGTAGCCGTGTCGAGACCGACAGCCTGTCCCTCGAGTAACCAGTCCACGGCCATCTCTCGGCTACTGCGAACGACCAGATCGGCGGCGAGGAAGCGATGGCTTTCCTGCTCCAGCGCGCTTTGCAGCCGGGTCGTGAACGCGCTGATTCCCGACACCACACCTACCGCCAGCACCAGTGCCATCACCAGTATGCCCAGTTCTCCGCCACGCCAGTCACGG
This sequence comes from Seongchinamella unica, assembly GCF_004354085.1. Classification (GTDB taxonomy): domain Bacteria; phylum Pseudomonadota; class Gammaproteobacteria; order Pseudomonadales; family Halieaceae; genus Halioglobus; species Halioglobus unicus. The sequence goes on from NZ_SMSE01000002.1 coordinate 745,648, forward strand.
GCCAGCATCCGGGTTGCAGTTATCGACACGGCTCAGTCCTCAACCAGCTCACCGGCTTCCAGTACCAGCCGGCGCTGGCAGCGCTCCGCCAGTTTCAGATCGTGGGTGACCAACACCAGGGTGGTCCCTTCCTCCCGATTGAGGCCAAACAGCAAGTCGATAATATGGGCGCCGGTGCGGGTATCCAGGTTGCCCGTGGGTTCGTCTGCGAACAAGATGGTGGGACGGGCGGCAAAGGCCCTGGCGATAGCCACCCGCTGCTGTTCTCCGCCGGACATCTGCCGCGGGTAGTGCTGCATGCGCTCGGTGAGTTCCACTCGCTGCAGGTATTGCTCCGCTTCCTGCCGGGGGTTGTCCTGCCCCATCAGTTCCAGCGGCAGCATCACGTTCTCCAGGGCAGTGAGGGCCGGCAACAACTGGAACGACTGGAATACGAAGCCGATTTCCCGGCCGCGGAACAGCGCCCTGCCATCCTCGTCCAGTTCGGCCAGGTCGGTGTCGCCGATAAGCACCCGACCGCCACTGGCTTCATCGAGCCCTGCCAGCAGCCCCAGCAGGGTCGACTTACCCGAACCAGAGGCGCCAACGATAGCAACCGTTTCCCCCGACTTGATTTCCAGCGTAATCCCTTTCAGTATCTCCAGCTCGCTCCCACCCATGGGCACCCGCTTCTGGAGATTTTCGGCTTTAATCATGCATCGTTCCCTCTACCGCCTGATACGCGCGTTCGCACCGCTTGGATTGCTCTTGTTGATCCTGGCCAATCCCGTCCCGGCGCGGGCAAACACGCTGCTCGTCGTGGGCGATAGTATCAGTGCTGCCTTGGGCATGTCGCTGGAACAGGGGTGGGTGGCGTTGCTGGCCGGACGAATGGCCGAATCGCACCCGGGCTACAGCGTGGTCAATGCCAGCATTTCGGGAGAGACCACCGATGGCGCCCTGCGTCGGCTCGACAGGCTTCTGCAACAGCACCAGCCCTCTGTCGTGCTCATAGAACTTGGTGGTAACGACGGCTTGCGCGGTTTTCCCATCAATCGCTTCCGCAACAACCTCAGGCAGTTGGCGCTGCGCAGCCAGGAAGCCGGTGCAAAGGTAATTATCGCCGCCATCCGCATTCCCCCCAACTACGGCAGTCGTTACGCGACCAGCTTTTATGACAGCTTCGGCCTGGTCGCGGAAGAAACCGACAGCATTCTCGCCCCGTTCATACTGGAGAATATCGCCACCGAGCCGGAGTTAATGCAGGGTGACGGAATCCATCCCACGGCGGAGGCCCAGCAAACCCTGCTCGACAACCTGTTTCCCTCTATTGAAAAGGCACTGCAATGACCGGCGGCAACACGCTCTTCCAAGAGCTTCAGCATCAGGACCGAGATCATGTATGGCACCCCTATGCCGCCTCCCCCCCTGACAGCGAGATCTATCCCGTTGTCAGCGCCGAGGGCGTCCGCCTTACCCTGGCAGACGGTCGCCAGCTGATCGATGGCATGGCCTCCTGGTGGTGCGCCATCCACGGCTACAATCACCCGCTGCTGAACCGTGCCGTCGAGGAACAGTTGGGGAAAATGTCACACGTTATGTTCGGGGGGCTGACCCATCCGGCGGCGGTAAAACTCGCCAGGCTGTTGGTCAAGTTGACGCCGGAACCCCTGTCGCGGGTTTTTTTCAGTGACTCCGGCTCGGTTTCGGTGGAGGTTGCCCTGAAAATGGCCATCCAGTTCTGGCAGGCCAGCGGCAAGGCTGACAAGCAGAAAATTGTCGCCCTGCGCAGCGGTTATCACGGCGACACCTTTGGCGCCATGTCCGTCTGCGACCCGGTGACCGGTATGCATCACCTGTTTGGCGATGTACTCAGCAAACAGCATTTCGTGACAGCACCAAAATGCCCCTTTGACGGCAACTGCCCGGAAAGCGACATGGCGGAAATGGCAGATCTGCTGAGCCTGCACCACCAGGAAATCGCAGCGGTCATCGTGGAGCCGGTCGTCCAGGGCGCCGGCGGGATGCGATTCTATTCTCCTGACTACCTGCGCAAATTGCGCGCCCTCTGTGACGCCTTCGATGTCTTGCTGATTTTCGATGAAATTGCCACCGGCTTTGGCCGCACCGGCAAACTGTTTGCCCTCGAGCACGCAGAGGTGACACCGGATATCCTGTGCCTTGGCAAGGCACTCACCGGGGGTTACATGACGCTGGCGGCAACGCTCTGCAGCGATCACATTGCCGAGGTGATCAACTCCAGTGAAGCCGGCGCTTTCATGCACGGCCCCACATTTATGGCTAACCCGCTGGCCTGCGCGACGGCAATCGCCAGTATCGAGCTGCTGTTGTCACAGCCCTGGACGCGCACCGTGCAGCGGCTGAACCTGCAACTGGAACAGGGCCTCAGCCCGGCGCGCAAACTTCCCGGCGTCAGCGATGTGCGGACCCTCGGAGCGATCGGTGTCATTGAACTCCGGGAGCCGGTGAACATGGCAAGCATCCAGCCCATGTTTGTCGAGCGCGGTGTCTGGATACGCCCCTTCGGCAAACTGGTCTACACCATGCCGCCGTACATTATCAACGAACAGGACCTGGCCGGGCTTACCGCGGCCATGGTGGAGGTCGTGGCAGCGCTTTAGTCCGGCAGGAAGACCTCACCCTGCATGAACGTGACCGCCTGCCCGGTCATACTGACCCGCCCGTCTCCATAGCGGCACTCGAGTTCACCGCCGCGGGCAGATATCTGCCTCGCAGACAGTGCGTTCTGCCCCAGGCGTTCCGCCCAGTAGGGCACCAGAGCACAGTGCGCGGACCCGGTAACCGGGTCTTCATTGATACCCACCTGCGGACCAAAGAAACGAGATACAAAGTCGCAGCCGTTGCCCGGTGCGGTGGCGATAATGCACTTGTCGGTCGTTGTCTTCAGCGCTGCAAAGTCCGGCTCCAGGGTACTGACGTCCTCCTCAAACTCAAACACATGCAGCTGTTTGGCCGCGCCGTGGACATTCACTACCTCCGAGGCGGTGAGTCCAAGGGCGTCACTCACGGCGATATCCACCACGCCCGGATCCAGTCGGTAGCCCGGGAAATCCAGCGTGTAGCCCTCCACTGCGCGGCTTACCCGAAGTTCGCCGGCGCGGGTGTGGAAGCGAATCTGCCCCGCTGTATAACCCAGGTGCTGGTACAACACATGTGCTGAGGCCAGCGTCGCGTGGCCACACAGATCCACCTCTACCTCAGGAGTAAACCAGCGAAGCTCGAAGTCTTCCTCCCGCGGCACCAAGAATGCCGTTTCCGACAGATTGTTTTCCAGGGCGATGGCCTGCAACAGTGCGTCCTCGAGCCATGCTTTCAAGGGCATCACCGCAGCCGGATTGCCGCCAAAGGTTTTCCGGGTAAATGCGTCTACCTGGAATATTCTGAGATTCACAAACTGGTCCCTTCCTGCCGTTGTACATAACTGTTCGAACTAATATAGTGGCTGTAGCCAGATAGCGACAGGAATAACAACGCCGGGCATGTCTATTAGAGAACAAACCCCGCTGCAACTCCGGTTTTACCGCGTCATATTCGGCACCGAGACGCCGGCCGGTAAGTGGTTCGACATCTGCCTGATCCTGGTGATCCTGGCCAGTGTCCTGGTGGTGATGCTCGATTCCATCCCCCGCTACCACACCAGTTACGCGCGGCTGTTCCTGCAGATCGAATGGGGATTCACTCTGCTGTTCACAGTGGAGTACCTGGTGCGACTGTGGTGTGCCCCCAATCGTAAAGGCTACGCAACGAGTATTTACGGTGTTGTCGATCTGCTTGCCCTGATGCCGACCTATATTTCCCTGCTGGTACCCCAGGCCGCTCCCCTGTTGATTATCCGGTTACTGCGTATCCTGCGCATCTTCAGGGTCCTGCGCCTGTTGACGCTGCTGGACGAAGCCAACGGCCTCGCCCGGGCGCTGCACAACTCCGCCCGTAAGATATTCGTTTTCTTCTCGTTGATGATCATCCTCGCCACCATCTTCGGCTGCCTGATCTATGTCATCGAGGGCCCGGAACATGGTTTCAGCAGCATCCCCCACAGTATCTACTGGGCGATCGTGACCATTACCACGGTCGGTTACGGTGACGTGACACCGATGACACCACTGGGGCAGGCCCTGGCCTCAGCCGGCATGCTGATCGGCTACGCCGTGATCGCCGTGCCAACCGGCATCGTGACCGCTGAACTGACCCTGTCACAACAACTGAACAAAGAACGCCTGATTCGCTCCTCACGCAACTGCACCACCTGTGCCCAGGTGGAGACGGACGCGGCCGCACACTACTGCCGGCACTGTGGCAGTCACCTGCCCCTGCCTGGCCACCAACCAGAAACCAATAATAAGGAACACACAACATGAAAAGTTTCAGTCGCCAACAAGCCCTTGCCGCTGCAATTGTCTCGATCTTCGGCCCTGCTTCGCCTGCCCTGTTCGCCCAGGGCGTGCTAGAGGAAGTCCTGGTTACGGCGCAGAAACGGGAACAGAACCTGCAGGATGTGCCGGTCGCTGTCTCAGCATTCGACGCCGCGGCACTGGAACAAACAGGGGTCAAGGATATGTTTGACCTGCAAAACAACGCCCCGAGCCTGATCGTTTCCCAAAGCCAGACTTCGACCACCACCAGCTTCTCCATTCGCGGCATCTTTACCAGTTCCCAGAATTTCGGACTGGAGCCCTCAGTGGGACTGTACGTCGACGGTGTTTATCGCGCTCGCCAGGGTTCGATGATCAACAACATGGTGGATATCGCCAGTGTGGAAGTGCTGCGAGGGCCCCAGGGCACGCTGTTTGGCAGAAACACACCCGCCGGCGCCATCACCATGACCACGGCCTCCCCTGATTTCGAAGGCTCCGGGTTTCTCCAGGGAACCGCTGGTAACTACAACCTGATCGACATTAACGGCGCCAAGTCATTCACCCTGATCGATGACACCCTGGCCATGCGTGCTACCGGCTTCTACATGGAGCGCGACGGCTATGTGGATATCGTCGGCGGTAAGGATGACATCATTAATGACCGGGATCGCTGGGGCGTGCGACTTTCCGCACTATACGAGCCCAATGACCAGTTGACGGTGAAGGTTATCGCCGACTATTCAGAAGTCGAGGAGCTCTGCTGCGCAGCCGGGTCCTGGAAAAACAACTTTTTCGCCCAGGACCTGCCTCCCGACTCTGCGCCCAAGGCAGGGACCGACGGTAACACGGTGGCCGCTGGCGGCACGGTGGTGGACCAGCGGGATTTTTACGACTACGCGGTGAGCGTGGCGCGTCCGCCACGGTCAGAAAACGAGGACGGCGGTATATCGGTACAGCTTGACTGGGCCACCGATACCTTCCTGTTTACCAGCATCACCGGCTACCGTCAGCACGATTCCTATGACGATGCCGACATCGTATTCAATGACCTGGGCGGTGCATTTCGCATCAACGATGCCAGCCAGGACCAGTTCACCCAGGAATTGCGGATAAGTGACAGCACGGAAACGCTCAATTACGTGGCGGGCCTGTATTACTACGAACAGTCACTGGACAACGACCGTCAGACGACCGTGGGCGGTGCGCTGGGCAGCATCGTCGGCTTGCCGCCGAATGCCTTTATTGAAGGTACAGGCTCAAGGGATACCAATACGCAGGATCACACCAGTTACGCCGCCTTCGGCCAGGTCGACTACAACCTGAGCGAGAGTCTGGTGTTAACCGCCGGTCTGCGCTGGACCTATGAAGACAAGGACCTGGGCACCACGTTCACCCAGGAGGCACCGGACGTCTTCAATCCCCTGCTGCCCAACTGGGGCTTTTACCTGTTCCCGCCCCTGTCTCCCCAGCCCGACGTGGAGGAGAAGTTCGACGATGATCGCGTCACCGGCACGCTCAAGCTGAGCTGGTTCCTGAATGACCTGACCATGTTCTACGCTTCCTACGGTACTGGCTACAAGTCCGGCGGCATCAACGCCGATCGCATCGAACAACAGTTTGACGTGGCTTTCGACGCCGAAAACTCCGAATCCTACGAAGTCGGCCTCAAGGCTGAATTCCCCGACCAGGCGATGCGCCTGAACGTGGCCCTGCATTTGACCGACACCGAGGACCTGCAGACCGTCTCTTTCCAGGGTGGTGGTTTCGCCCTGACCAACGCCGGCACGGCTGAAACCTATGGAGCGGAAGTGGATCTGTTCTGGCTGCCTACCGACAGCACCACCCTTACCCTTGCCTACGCCTACAATCACGGCGAATACGCCGATTTCGAGGGCGGCCCCTGCTGGACCGGCACCCCCTGGCATACTGACCAGCCGGACCCGGGACAGCTGGAGGACGGCAGCTGTGATCGCAGCGGTGGCGATATTTCAGGCAATCCGGAAAACGTCCTGGTGCTCACCGCCAACCAGGACTTCCAGCTCACTGACGGGATCAGCGGCTTTGTATACGGTGAATATGTCTACACCGATGAGCGCATGACCGATGTGAACAACGACCCGGTCAAGTACGATGACGCCTTCAACCTGCTCAACCTGCGGGCGGGAATTGTTTTTGAGCGCCATAACACCCAGCTGACCCTCTGGGGACGCAATGTCACCGATGAGGAATCCACCGACACCATCACCGACACGCCGGGACAGACCGGTCGCTTCATTGCCTACTACAAGGAACCTGCCACCTGGGGACTCACCCTGAGAAAGGATTTCTAGCCCAGACCCGAGCTGCTCCGGACACCCTGTGGGTGCCCGGAGCAGCCCCTCTCCAGGCCCGGCCATTCCTGCTATAATACGCGGCCTGATTGCCCGTGTAGCAGACCATGCCAACCCCGATTCACTCCTACCGCAAATACTGGGCCGAATGCTTTGGCCCGGCGCCGGAACTGCCCACCTCGCGGGCGGAGATGGACGCCCTCGGCTGGGACAGCTGCGACATTATTATCGTTACCGGCGACGCCTACGTGGACCATCCGAGCTTTGGCATGGCGGTTATCGGTCGCCTGCTTGAAGCACAGGGTTTCCGGGTGGGCATTATCGCCCAGCCTGACTGGACCAGCGCCGATCCCTTCAAGGTCCTCGGCAAACCCAATTTGTTTTTCGGTGTTTCCGCCGGCAACATGGATTCCATGATCAATCGTTACACCGCGGACCGCAAGCGGCGTAACGATGATGCCTATACCCCCGACAACGAGGGCGGCAGGCGCCCCGACCGGGCGGTCATCGTGTACAGCCAGCGAGTCCGGGAGGCCTACCGCGATGTGCCCTTGATCATCGGCAGTATCGAGGCCAGTCTGCGGCGTATCGCGCACTACGATTACTGGAGTGACAAGGTCCGTCGCTCGGTGCTGCTGGACAGCCGCGCCGATCTCTTGCTGTACGGGAATGCCGAGCGCGCCATCGTCGATGTGGCCCATCGCCTGGCCGCCGGGGACTCCATCCACGACATTCGCGACCTGCGCGGCACCGCCTTCGTGCGCAAGCGCATACCCGATGGCTGGCGTGAGATCGACTCCACTTCCATCGATACGGTAGGCCGGGTAGACAGGATTGCCAACCCCTACCAGGAAGTGCGCACCGCCGAGTGTTCCAACGACGAGGTAGCGGTACAGCAGGGCGAGGACGTGGTGCGCATCCTCGACCGGGTGGACGACACCCGTCCGGCGGTCATCCGCATACCGTCCTACGAACAGGTAAAAGACGATCCCGCCCTCTACGCTCACGCCTCGCGGATACTGCACAAGGAAACCAATCCGCACAACGCCCGGCCGCTGATACAGGCCCACGGTGACCGCGAGGTCTGGCTGAACACGCCGCCGATCCCGCTGGAGACCGACGAACTCGACTGGCTGTTCGAGTTGCCCTATACCCGGCTGCCCCACTCCAGTTACGGCGATGCCCGACTCCCCGCCTATGAAATGATCCGTCATTCGGTCAACATCATGCGCGGCTGCTTCGGCGGTTGCACGTTCTGCTCCATCACCGAGCATGAGGGACGCATCATCCAGAACCGCTCGGAAGACTCCATCCTGAGGGAAGTGGAAAAGATACGCGATACCTCTCCGGCGTTTACCGGTGTTATCTCCGATCTGGGAGGCCCCACCGCCAATATGTGGCGACTCGCCTGCAAGAGCCGGGAGATCGAGGCCAAGTGCCGCAAGCTCAGCTGCGTGTTTCCCGGTATCTGCAAGAACCTGAACACCGACCAGAAGCCGTTGGTGGAGCTGTACCGGAAAGCACGGGAACTGCCCGGCATCAAAAAAGTCCTGATAGCCTCGGGGCTGCGCTATGACATCGCGGTAGAAACCCCGGAGTACGTGGAGGAGCTGGTGACCCATCATGTAGGCGGTTACCTGAAAATCGCCCCGGAACACACCGAGGAAGGCCCGCTGGACAAAATGATGAAGCCGGGCATAGGCTCGTATGACCGCTTCAAGGCCATGTTCGAGAAGTACTCAAAAGCGGCGGGTAAGGAGCAATACCTGATTCCCTACTTTATCGCCGCCCACCCCGGCACTTCAGACAGGGACATGATGAATCTCGCGCTGTGGCTCAAACGCAATAAATTCCGCGCCGACCAGGTACAGACCTTCTACCCCTCGCCCATGGCCAGCGCCACGGCGATGTACCACAGTGGCAAAAACCCCCTGAAACGCATTACCCGCGACAGCGACACCATGCCCACGGTAAAAGGCTTGTCGCAGCGCCGTCTGCACAAGGCCTTCCTTCGTTATCACGACCCTGACAACTGGCCCATCTTGCGCAAGGCGCTGAAGAAACTGGGCCGCAGCGACCTGATCGGCAATGGCAAAATGCACCTGGTCCCCCCGCGCCAACCCGGCAGGCGTCACGCGGTCGTTGAGCCGGGACAGCCCTTCGCTACCCAACACAACGGCCTGCCGCGAACACCCAAATCCGGCAAGAGACTGCGGAAGGGCCGCTAGGTGAGATATACCGCTTCCCTGTTATTGCTGGCCCTCGTCCAACTGTCGCCGGTTCAGGCGTCTTCGTCCGGGGCCGGCCTGCCGCCGCTGACGATCACCCGCCTGGGCGAACTGGTGCTCGCTGGCGATGAATTCGACTACCGGCACTGGCACAGTGGGCGGGCCGTCGACAAGGTGCACGTACTGCAATATTTTCCCGGCACCCTGTCTGCGAGCAAAACCTTCGAGCCATTTACTGATTTACTGCAGGAAAAGTACCAGCCAGACAGCTACCACGTCACCACCATTATCAACCTCGATGCTGCGCTGTGGGGCACCGGGGGTTTTGTGGTGTCAGAGGTCAAAAAGAACAAGCGCCGCTTCCCGGGGGCAACCATGGTGCTGGACAAGACCGGTGACGCGGTCAGTGCCTGGGAACTGGGGGAACAGGGAGTGGGTCTCTTCATACTGGATGCCCAGGGCAAGGTCCATTTCCAGGTTCACGATGCAATGAGCGAGGATGTTCAGGCACAGGCTGCAGCCGTGGTCAGCTCACTGATCAGCAGCCAGCGGGGCCAGGCCCCACCGGCCCGGTAAACCGGGAAATAGCCCCCTAAAGCCAGCGTTTGAAGCGAAACACCAGGGCCAGTAAACCGGTCAGCCCCAGGCAGGCTGCAACCACAATCCAGAACGCGCTAGCGTTCTCGACACCGGGCATGCCGCCCACGTTGATACCCATCAGTCCGGTAAAAAACCCCAGCGGCAGGAAAATTGTCGCTACCACGGTAAAAATATACGAGCGCTCATTCATTTGCTCCGATACCCGGGTGAACAGTTCTTCCTGGGCCAATGCGGCGCGATCCCGGATTTCGTCAAGGTCTTCAATGTAGCGCATCTGCCGGTCGTTGGTTTCCCGCAGGCGCAGGCGGTTAATCTCATCCAGCCAGCTCAGGTTTTCACTGGCCAGCCGGTTCATCGCTTCTCGCTGGGGCGCCAGGTAACGCCGCAGTGAAATGGTTTTCTTGCGCAACTGGGCTATCTGCACCCGGAGACCGGAGGTCTCGCCGCTGAGGATTTTCTCTTCCAGCGCCAGCACTTCTTCCTCCAGTTGCTCGATGGTGTCGTTCATCCGCAGCACCACCCGATCGATCCAGGTCACCAGTAACTCGGCGGCATTTTGAGGACCATGTCCGGCCTCCAGTTCCTCGATCACATCCTGGGTAGAAACCAGTTTTCTGCGGCGAGTGCTGACCACCCGCCTGCCGTCCGTCCAAAGGCGCAGCGACACCATGTCTTCCGGATCGTCTCCCGGCGCCAGGTTAACCCCACGCAGGGCAAGTAGCAGGTTATCACCGCGATTGAGGGTGCGCGGCCGGGTCTCGTCGGTCACCAGTGCGCTCACCGCGATTTCACTCAGGCCGCTATGTTGCTCCAGCCAGACCTGGCTCTGGGGGTCTTCAAAGTAGAAGTGAAGCCAGAGGCAGCCCTGTTCCGGCTGCCAGCGGGCAACGTCTTCCCAGGGTAAGTGTACACAGCCGCCTTTACCATCAAGCAGAATCGCATGCAGCAAACCTTTCGGTGCTGTTTGTTCAGGCATTAACACGCTCCTCTTCTGGGTCCTGTTGCGCTACCGGCAGAAAGATCAAGCCTGCTCCAGACGTTTCCGGGTGTGCCGGGTCGGCACGGCCTGCAGGGGATCGTCTGGCCACGGGTGCTTGGGATAGCGCCCTTTCATTTCCTTTTTCACATCCTGGTAACTGCTGCGCCAGAAGCCGGCGAGATCCTGGGTCACCTGCAGCGGGCGTTGGGCGGGCGACAACAGATGAACCTGCAGGGCCACCCTGCCCCCGGCTATGACAGGTGTTTCCTCGCAGCCGAACATCTCCTGCAGCTTGACCGCCAGCACCGGGGGACGCTGGCTGTAGTCCACGGCAATACTGGAGCCAGAGGGCACAGTGATTCGTTCCGGAGCGAGGCGCTCCAGTTCCAGGGGTAGTGGCCATGGCAACAGTGCCTGGAGCATCGCTTTCAGGTCCAGCTGCTGGAAATCCTCCAGCCGGCTCACCGGCCCCAGATAGGGCAATAGCCAGTTTTCAAGAGAGCCCAGCAGACCGTGATCGGAAAGATCCGGCCAGGGATTTTGCGGATCACCCCTGCAGGCTTCATGCATCAGGCGGACCCGCTCTCGCCACTGTTGCAGGGCTTTAGTCCAGGGAAGAATGGCCAGTCCACGGCGCCGGACAACGCCGAGCAGGGCCCGGCTGCGAGCGTCTTCGGACACGTCCGTCAGCGGCTCTACCGCCACCTGCAACTGGCCACACAGGGTCCTGCTCTGGGCGACGAACCTCTCCAGTCGATTATCCCAGTCCACCACCTCTTCTGTGCGCACCAGCGGCGAAAGAATGTCACTGAACCGGTCGGGATTGAGTTCAACAGCACTGTATATCCGGTCCGTGCTGTGGCCAGCCTGGCTGCCAAGATCCGCGACCGCCAGCCAGACCTGACTGGCCAGTGAATCCTCTGCCGGCAGGATGGCGCTGCGGCCATTACCCAACTGGTAGACGCCGCTCTTGTCACGGCGACGGGCGACACGGTCAGGATAGGCGCTGGCAAGCAATACCCCCAGTACATCCGCTGAGTCGATCGAAATCGCAAAGCGCCGGGGTTTGTGAATGTCGCTGGCGATTCGGGCAAAACGTCGAGCCTGCTGCCAGATGCGCCGGAACCAGCCCTGGGCCTCCGCCGGACAGCGTTGTTCACCCAGCAAAACCGCCAGCGTAACGGCAAGATCAGCGCCGGCATTGGCCAACGGGTTACGTTCGGAGAGCACCGCAGCCAGCAGGCAGGCGGTTTCCGTCGCATGAATATCACAGCCCACCAGGAGCATATGTGCCAGCCGCGGATGCAACGGCATTTGTGCCAGCCGCACTCCGTGGGGCGTCAGCTGCGGCGTATTGGCCTCGTTGTAAAACAGGACACCACAGCGTTCGAGAATATCCAGGGCCTGTTGCCAGGGCACTGCGGGGGGCTCATTCAGCCAGGCGAGCTCCCCGGGATCGTTCACGCCCCAGGCCAGTAGCTGCAGCGCTAACGGGGCCAGATCTGCCTGCAGGATCTCCGGGCTGGACTGGGCCACCAGCCGACCCTGCTGTTCTTCAGACCAGAGTCGATAACAATGGCCGGGGCCCAGTCGCCCTGCCCGACCCTGGCGCTGTTCTGCGGAAGCCCGGGAAATACGTCGGGTGGTCAGGCGGGTCATGCCAGTGGCCGGATCAAACAGGGCTTCGCGCACCAGCCCGGAATCCACCACCACGCTGATGCCCTCTATCGTCAGGCTGGTTTCGGCAACATTGGTGGCCAGAACCACTTTACGCTTTCCCGCCGGGGCCGGAGCGATGGCACGCTGCTGTTTTTCCAGGCTCAGGTTACCGTGCAGGGGAGTCAGCAGAACTTCCTCGCCGACAGTAGCGGCCAGGGATTTCGCCAGTTCCCGGCCGGTGGCATTGATTTCCCGTTGCCCGGGCAGGAACACCAGCACGCTGCCGCTGTGTTCCTGCAGCGCCCGCCGCACCGTGGCGGCCACCGGCGGCGCGATGGGATCCTGTAGCCGATGGGTCGGACCGAAATGCGCCTCCACGGGAAACTGGCGACCGGCAGAAGTCACCACCGGTGCATTATTGAGCAGCCCGGCAACGGCGTCCCCATCGAGGGTGGCCGACATTACCAGCAGGCGCAGGGCGGTGGACTCACGGAACAGCTCCCTGCCCTGCAGGCACAGTGCCAGGCAGAGGTCGGAATCAAGGCTGCGTTCGTGAAACTCATCAAAGATCACCAGACCAACATCTTCCAGCCCCGGGTCGCTCTGCAGCCGCCGGGTCAGGATCCCTTCGGTTATGACTTCAATACGGGTCTTGTCGCTGGTTCGACTTTCCAGGCGGATGCTGTAACCGACGGTTTCGCCCACCTCCTCACCCAGCATTTCCGCCATCCGCGAAGCCGAAGCCCTGGCCGCCATGCGCCGTGGCTCCAGCATCACGATCTTGCGAGCCTCCAGCCAGGGTTCACGCAGCAACGCCAGGGGAACAGCGGTCGTCTTGCCGGCGCCCGCAGGGGCCTGCAGCACCGCCTGGCCGTGTTCAGCCAGGGCGGCGCGCACTTCCGGGAGAGTTTCAAGTACCGGGAGTTCTGAAAAATCGGTGGTCGACATGCGCTCATCTTAGCGAAGGGCGAGAGGCCAGGCCATGAAAAACAGCGCCGATCGCGCACCAGTTTAGTGCAGACCTGTCCGCCATGGCGCACCACTCCCAAATCTAACACCTGCCTGTAGCACAGTTGTCACAGTCCCGAGGCAAAATATAGCGACTGGCAAGAATCTTGCTGTCTATTTTTTAAGCAATTTTTTAGCACGGTCCGGTGCAAAAAAGCCGGATTCCAAGCCCCGACGGAGTGACCCAACATGACAGTCCTGGAGACACACCTGCAAACCATCGCCAGCAGCCCAAGGCCGGGCAGCGGACGCATCGCCTTTTTCGATCTCGATCGCACCCTGATCGCCGGCTACTCCATCCTGGCGCTGGCCGTAGAGACCGCCCGCTACGGCGCAGCGCGGGGCAAGCTCAAGGAGGCGGCAGGCCTGTTACGGGATGTGTCCAGGCAAAAACGCGCGGGCAAGGGACCCCAGTATCATCAACTGGTCACGCGGGTCGCCGGCGCCCTGACCGGCCTGCCCGAATCGACCCTGTCGGAACTCGGCGAAAGGGCCTGGAAGAACAGCGTCGCCCGCAGTCTGTACCGGGAGGCGATCACCCTGGTCGAAGCCCATCGCGCCGCCGGGGACCATCTGGTTATCGTGTCCGCCGCCAGTCGCTACCAGGTTGAGCCCGTTGCCAGGGCCCTGGGCATAACAGATATCTGCTGTACGCAACTGGAAGTACAGGATGGCCTTTTTACCGGCCAGGTCATTGCCCCGTTGTGCTATGGCGAGGGCAAATCACTGGCGGCGCGGCGCATGGCCCGCAAGTATCGCTGCTCGCTGGCCGACAGCTGGTTTTACAGTGACTCCAGTGCTGACCTCCCGCTACTAAAAAAAGTGGGTATGCCGGTCGCGGTCAATCCCTCGGAAAAGCTCGCGGTGCACGCACGCAACAACCAGTGGCCCCAGCTTCGTTTCGACAGCCGGGGTATGCCGCAACTGGAGAACATCGCCCGCACCCTGCTGGTGGCGGAATCGATGGTCGCCACTACCGCGTTCGGGGCTATCAGCCGCCGGGTCGGGGTCAGTCCCAACCGCAACGCCAACCGGATCACCCGCCTGCTGGGTGATATCGGCAGCGGGTTTGCGGGGCTCGATTTCGAGATAGAGGGCCATGACAAGCTGCGCCGCGACCGCCCCTGCGTCTATGTGTTCAACCATCAGAGCCTGCTGGACTCGCTGGTACTGGCCCACCTGCTGCGGGAGGATGTGGTTGCCCTGTGCAAGAAGGAAATGGCCGACAAACCTGTATTCGGCCAGATGCTGCGCTTGGTGGACACGATATTCGTGGACCGGGACGAAAAAGACCAGGCAGAGGTGCTCAAGCAGTCATTGCAGACCCTTGCCAGCGGTCGGTCGCTGGTCATCGCCCCCGAGGGTACGCGCAGCACCCTGGGTGAAATCCAGCCCTTCAAGCACGGCGCTTTTCTGCTGGCCAAACGGGCGGGTGTGCCGATCGTTCCCATCGTCCTGCACAATGTGAAGGACGCCCTGCCCAAGGGGGGACTAATGCTGCGCCCGGCGACGATCAGGGTCACGGTCATGGATCCCATCCCGGCACAGGCGATCGGCAGTATACGGGCCTGCTGCCGTGAGCTGGAGGACCGCTACAGCCAACTGCTGGGAGCCTCCGACCAGGCGGCCCTGCCCTACAGTGCTACCGCCTGATTACCACTGCACCCCGGGAGGGGGTTGGTAGCTGTCCAGCACGCTGACATAATTGGCGCGCAGGAAGGCCGATGAGTCGGTGGCATTACGCTGGCTCACACTGCCTTTCATCTGGCTGACCGACTCGTACTCTTTCTCTTCCAGCCACTCAGCCAGGGCCTTGAGCACCGTGGCAATGTGCCCGGGGCCGCGGCGCAGCAGGGCGCTGCACATGTGTGTTACATCGGCCCCTGCCAGCAGGGACTTGAGCACGTCACGCAGATTGTGTACGCCTCCGGTTATCGCCAGCGAACAACGGGTGCGCCCATAAAGAATCGCCAGCCAGCGAATGCGCATCAGTGACTCTTCCGAGGTCGACAGCGCCAGCCTGGGGGTCACCTCGAGGGTGTCCAGGTCGATATCGGGTTGGTAGAAACGATTGAATACCACCAGGCCATCTGCCCCGGCTTCCTCCAGCCGCAGGGCGAAATTGAAGGGCGAAGAAAACTGCGGGGACAGTTTCATGGTGATGGGTATGTCGACCTGCTCCCGCACCGCGGCCAGTACTTCCACATAGCGGTTCTCTACCGCACAGCAGTCCTCCCTGGGACCGGCGGGAATGTAGTACACGTTAAGTTCCAGTGCGTCTGCACCCGCCGCCTGCAGGGATTCGGCGTAGCTGACCCAGCCGCCGGGAGTGGTTCCGTTGAGACTGGCAATCACTGGAATTTCCAGTGACCCCTTGAGCGCCTCCAATTGCTCCAGATACTGTTCCTCGTAACTGGTATAGCTATCGGGTATGGGGTGAAAGCTGTCGGCCTCGCCGTGACCCAGCGACTGCTGGTGAAAAAAGCGGTCCAGCCTCGCGTCCTCCTCCTCGATCTTCTCTTCGAACAGCGAATGCATGACCAGCGCGGCGGCGCCTGCGTCCTCCAGCCTGCGGGCTGAATCCAGGTGCTTGCTCAGCGGGGAGGCGGACGGCACCAGTGGATTTTTCAGGTCCAGTCCCAGATACCGTGTTGCAAGATCGACCATCTTACTGCCCTCCTTGAGTGGCTGTTTCGCCTTTGACATTGGGTCTCGCTGCCCGGGCTTCCGCCAGGGCCTGGCCATCCGACCAGTCCAGTTCGGACAACTGACGGTAGAAGTGGTAACGATGATTGACAAACTTCTGCTCTTGTTCCAGCAGGGTTTCCGCAACCTCCGGGTGACTGTGCCACAGCATGTTGAAGCGGGTCTCAGTCTGCACGTAGTCACGATAGGGAATACTGGGGGCTTTGGAATCCATTTTCATCGGCGGCTTACCACTGGCAATGTGCTGCGGATTGAATCGAAACAGTGGCCAGTGACCACTTTTTACCGCCAGGTCCTGCTGCTGGTGATTGCGGGACATATCGACACCGTGGGCAATGCAGGGCGACAGGGCCAGAATCAGGCTGGGACCGTCGTGGGCTTCCGCCTCGAGAAAGGCATTGAGTGTCTGGGTGTCCTTGGCCCCGTAAGCCACCCGCGCGACGTAGACGTTTTCGTACTCCATGGCCAACAGTGCGAGGTCTTTCTTGCTGGTCGCCTTGCCGCCGGAGGAGAACTTAGCCACTGCCCCCCGGGGTGTCGCCTTGGAGGTCTGACCGCCGGTGTTGGAATAAACCTCGGTATCCAGCACCAGCAGGTTCACATTCTCACCGGTGGCCAGGACGTGGTCCAGGCCACCATAGCCAATGTCATAGGCCCAGCCATCTCCACCGATAATCCACACGCTCTTACGACACAGGTTTTCACTGAGGGTGAGCAGGCGTTGCGCTTTTTCGTCATCGATGTCCGCAAGCGCCTGGTCGAGCGCGGCCACCCGCTGCCGCTGTTCGTAGATTTCCGCTTCATTAGCCTCGCTCGCCTCGAGGATCTCTGTCACCAGTTGAGCGTCCAGTTGATCACGCAATTCTTCCAGCAATTGCCGGGCCATTTGCCGCTGCTGGTCGACAGCCAGGCGCATACCCAGGCCAAATTCGGCGTTATCTTCAAACAGGGAGTTGTTCCAGGCAGGCCCCCTGCCCTCCGGGGTGGTGGTCCATGGCGTGGTCGGGAGGTTTCCGCCGTAAATAGACGAGCATCCAGTCGCATTTGCCACCAGCATGCGATCCCCGAACAACTGGGAAGCCAGCTTCACATAGGGCGTTTCTCCGCAACCGACGCAGGCGCCGGAGAACTCGAACAGGGGCTGCAGGACCATGGAACCGGCAATGGTGTTGGTTTTCAATTCACCACGGTCAAACTCGGGGAGTGATTCGAAGAACTTCCAGTATTCCCGCTCGGCTTCCCGCCGCGGTGCCTGGGGTGCCATGTTGAGCGCCTTGCGGCTGACATTCGATTTATCCCGAATGGGGCAGATGTCCACGCACAGGGTACAACCGGTGCAGTCCTCCGGCGCCACCTGGTAACTGATGTGATATCCCTCGGGGTATCCCTTGGCCTTGACCGGTGCCGACTTGAAACCCTCCGGTGCCGTAGCCAGCGCAGACTCATGGAAGACCTTTGAACGAATGGCGGTGTGCGGACAGACGAAGGGGCATTTACCGCACTGGGTGCACAGATCGGTTTCCCAAACCGGGATTTCCAGCGCCAGGTTACGCTTTTCGTAGGCGGCGGTTCCCAGCGGGAAACTGCCGTCCGCCGGCATTTGGCTCACCGGAATGAGGTCGCCCCGCCCGGCAATAATCTCGCTGGTAACCTTGCGCACAAAGTCGGACACCGGTTCCGGCACGACTTGTCTGGTGTCCGTCTCTGCGCCCGGCGAACCTGCCTCGACCTGGTGCAGGCAGGCGAGCGTTTCATCTATGGCCTTGAAATTGAGTTCAATAATTCGCTTGCCCTTGCGGCCATAGGTGTTCTCCACGGCGCGCTTGATCGAGGCGATGGCCTCATCGGCGGGGAAAATTCCTGAGATCGCAAAAAAGCAGGTCTGCATAATGGTATTGATGCGCTTGCCCATGCCACAGCTGGCAGCGACGCCGTAGGCGTCAATGCAGTAGAAACTGACATTCTTTTCGACAATCTGGCGCTGGACGCCGGCAGGCAGGGCGTCCCATGCCCGCTCCGGAGGTTCGGACGTATTCAACAGGAAAACCGCCCCCTGACGCGCGTAGGCCAGCACATCGTACTTCTCCAGGAAAGTGGGTTGATGGCAGGCGACAAAACCTGCATCACCGTGACCAATGAGGTAACTGGAACGAATACGGTCGGGGCCAAAACGCAGGTGGGAAATGGTTACCGCGCCGGATTTCTTGGAGTCATAAACAAAATATCCCTGGGCATGGAGGTCGGTGTTCTCACCGATAATCTTGATACTGTTTTTGTTCGCGCTGACCGTACCGTCACTGCCCAGGCCATAGAACACGGCCTGGAAGGTGGCATCATTAGCGGCAGTCCGGAAACCGTCATCCCAGTCCAGGCTGGTGCCGCTGAGATCGTCGTGGATGCCTATCGTGAAATGATTTTTCGGCTGCGGTCGAGTCAATTCCGCGTAAACGGCCCTGATCATGCCCGGGGTAAACTCCTTCGATGACAAACCGTAACGGCCGCCGATGACGCGCGGCATGGTTGCAAACCGTCCCTGGCCGGAGAGGCTGTCCTGGGCCAGGGCGGTGACCACATCCTTGTACAGCGGCTCGCCGTCAGCGCCCGGTTCCTTGGTGCGGTCGAGCACGGCCAGCGAGCGAACGGTATCCGGCAGGGCCGCGACCAGCGCGTCGGCACTGAATGGGCGGAACAGGCGTACCTTGATGAGGCCCACCTTTTCACCGTTGGCGACCAGGTAGTCCACAGTCTCATGCACCGCCTCGGCGCCGGACCCCATGACGATGACAGCCCGCTCTGCCTGCGGATCGCCCACATATTCGAACAGCCGGTATTGCCTCCCTGTCAGCGTGGCAAACTCGTCCATGACGTCCTGGACGATTCCTGGCAGGGCCTGGTAATAGGGGTTCACCGTTTCCCTGGCCTGGAAATAGACGTCCGGGTTTTGTGAACTGCCCCGCAGCACGGGGTGCGCGGGCGACATCGCCCTGGCCCGGTGCGCCTGCACCGACGTCTCGTCAATCATCTGGCGGACCACGGAGGTCTCTACCAGCTGCAGTTTGGCGACTTCGTGGGACGTGCGGAAACCGTCAAAAAAGTGCAGGAATGGCACTCGCGACCTGAGGCTGGCGGCCTGGGCCACCAGGGCCAGATCCATAACTTCCTGGGGACAGTTGGAGGCCAACATGGCAAATCCGGTCTGCCGGGTGGCCATCACATCGGAGTGATCACCAAAAATCGAAAGACCCTGGCAGGCAAGAGAACGGGCGGCAATGTGGAATACCGTGGGGGTCAGTTCACCGGCAATCTTGTACATGTTGGGAATCATCAACAACAGCCCCTGGGAGGCAGTGAATGTTGTTGCCAGCGCCCCCGCCTGCAGGGCGCCGTGAATGGCCCCGGCCGCCCCTCCCTCGCTCTGCATTTCAATGACCCTGGGCACACTTCCCCACAGGTTGGTCTGGCCGTTGGCGGACCAGTCATCGGCGAATTCGCCCATATTGGAAGATGGCGTGATCGGGTAAATGGCGATCACTTCGTTGGTCAGGTGGGCGATCGTCGCCGCCGCCTGGTTGCCGTCTATGGTTGCGGTGTTAACTGAACTCATGACCCTGTCCCGGAATGCTGTGACATTGTCCAGCATAGGACCGAATGGGTTCCGGCGTATTGATCCGAATCAGTAACCCGGGATTGAGCTGCGGTTGACAACGGTCACAGGGGGCAGTTCAACCCGGGTCGAGCTCCCGGAATGAAAATTCGGTCTCCAGGTCGACCTTCCAGGGAATGCCGCCCACCTCGACGTGGGGATAGATGAAGTAGTTGAGCGGCTGTGACTTGCTCGCCTCACTGAGCACAAGATCCCTGCCCGTGCTCAGGTGAATGCGGTCCGCCGGATGAGTACCATAAAATAACTCGCGCTTTTCCGGGTGTTTTGCCGCCTCGGACGCGTCTATGGGTATCCATCCCTGACCGGGCAGATAGAACTGCACCCAGCAGTGGTAACCGTCGATCCGGCCCCGGGGTTTGTCCTCGGGAACGGGGAAACCGATCTCGAACCGGGCGGGAATGCCCTCGCTTCGGGCCAGGGCAACAAACAGGGCATGGAAATCAGTACAATTGCCGTAACGCTCGCTGCAGGCCCAGAAGGTGTCGCCATTGCCCCATCCGGTGCCAACCTTCTTGTACTCAACATTGTCGACAATCCAGTCATATATTGCCCGGGCAGTGGCACTCGCTGAATCGTCGCCGCGCATGGCGTGGATTTCCGCCTGAATCGGAGCGAGAATCTCGTGCCCTACCGGCACCAGGAGGTTCGGTGCCAGGTAGCGTTGACGTTCCTCTTCACTCAGGGTGCCGGCACTGGCAGTTACCACCCTGCGCTCGACGACCCAGGTGAACTCAGCGTCAATGGGCCCGTTTATGTTTGCCGGTCGGCGAATCTGGTAATAGCGATTACCGTGCACGGCTTCGCTGAGTTCCTCGCCGGGCATTGACGTGCGGAAACGGGTCTCGAGGATTTGCTGGTCGCTGTTCTCCACCGGCAACGGGATGAAGATATCCACGGCATCGTGATTGGGGAACTGCCCCGCCAGCACACGGTAGCTGAATTCGAATTTCCGGGTGGAGTGATCGGCCACGGCGGTAGCCGAAAAAAGCACAATAGCGAGGATCAATGACAACTTTTGCATTGTGGTTTCCTGGTCTGCTGGGGATTGTTTTCCGGACTGGTATAGCCCTTGGTCCGCGAACCGCTATAATAGCCGCTTACTTATCCCCATTCCGAGTACCCGATGTCCGTTTTTGACAAAGATAACCAGCCCCTGGATGAGCAGGAGGCACTGGAGCGCCACATTCAGCTGGCCCTGGAAACACAGCAGCCCGCCGGGCTGCAACTGGAGCTTGCCTACCGCGCGATCAAGAGCCTCTTCAACCCGGTGATCATGGGGGCGGAAAACCTGCCAGACAAGCCCTGCCTGTTTGTCGGCAACCATTCGCTGTTTGCCCTTGACGGCTGGATACTTGGTCCGGTGTTTATTCATGAGTTGGACCGCTTTCCCAGAGGCATGGGTGACAGGTTCCTGTTCGCCAACGACAAGGTAGGTAATGCGCTGCTGCGGGCCGGCGGGGTGATGGGACATCCCGAGGTTTGTGCGGCACTCATGGAACATGGACAGGACCTGCTGGTGTTCCCGGGGGGCGCCCATGAGGCCGTCAAACCGGCGCGGGATATGTACGAATTGCAATGGAAGGAGCGTTACGGCTTCGTCAAACTGGCGGCAAAACACGGCTATACCATCATGCCCTTCGGTATAGTGGGGCCGGATGAATTTTACGGCCACCTGATGGAAGGCGAGGAGCTGCCGGATTCGGCGCTGGGTCAACTGCTGAAGCGGCTGGGTATCATTAACGAGAATACCCGGTCCGACATGTTACCGCCCATCCCCGTGGGCGCCCTGGGTACCCTGTTTCCAAAACCGCAGCGCTGTTATATCGGCTTTGGCGAGCCCATCGACCTGTCGCACATGAAGGGCAAGAACCCGACCAAGCGCCAGCAGGAGAAAATACGCGATCAGGTCGCGGAACAGATAGAAACCCAACTGGCGGAATTGCTGTTTGCCCGGGCCCAGAATCGAGGCCAGGATGGTCTGCTCAGGCGGCTGCTGACTATATAGGCTATTCCTGCATCACCCGGGCCAGGCGTTCGGGTTGCCGCCAGCGGCCCCGATAAAGCCTCACCCAATAACATGCGGCAATAGCCAGCAACATCGCCACAAACACCCACCAGGACACCAGCGGGTCCAGTTCCCAGACAATGATGACAAAGTACTGGGCCAGTAGCATTGCCCAGTGCAGGGTCGTCGATGTCCACATCACCCACCGGGTGTCGCCCGCCCCCCGGAGCGCGCCACCGGCAATCAGCAGCACTGCGTCGGCCATCATGTAGGTTGTCAGGCCAATCATCATCGCAGAGGCCAGCACCCGGATTTCGGCGAATTGGGCATCGTCGGTGGCGAACACATCCACCAGTTCCACCCGGAAAAGCAGAAACAACACAGCGAGCGTGCCGGAATACCCCAGGGCCAGGATAAACCCGGAAGCAATCACCTGGTTAGCACGGGTCATGTCGCCGGCTCCCACGAAACGGCCGATCAGGCTCATAACGCCGATGTTGAGCCCCATCATCGGGACAAAAGACACCATGTCCCAGTTGAACACGATCGCCATGGACGCACCCTGCACCACCCCGTAACCCTGGAACAGCAACAGGAAGACGTTGAAGGTACCGTTATTCATGAAGCTTTCCAGCGCCGAGGGCACGCCGAGCCTCAGGTAGCGACGCATCACACCACGGTCGAACACCAGCGACTCGCCCACGGAAAACTGGTGTCGGTGCTCGCGGGCGAGATAGAAACACAGAAACAATAGAATGGTTATAAACTGGGCCACCACCGTGCCGGTGGCAGCCCCGACGATGCCCAGCTCAGGCAGGCCAAATTTACCGAAGATGAGCATCCAGCTCAGCGGCACGTTGATACAGATACCGGCGACATCCACCGCCATCACCACCCGGGTCCTGCCAATACCCACAAAGTAGGTTGCGAGACTGGCCTTGACCAGGTGAAAGAAGCCACCTCCCATGAGCGTGTAAAAGTAAATTCGTTCCAGTGGCACCTGCCGTGGATCGTGCCCCAGGTGACTGAATGCCTGGCCCATGCCATAAGCGGTCACCGCCAGCAGTGGCAGGGACGCGGTAGCAATGATCACACCCTGGCTCACGACCCGGGTACAGCGGGGATACATCCCCGCGCCGTAGTATTGGGCAACCAGGGCATTGCCGTAGCTGATCAGTCCGATAAACAGTGACAGGCAGAAAAACGAGGCCACCCCGCCACCCATGGCGGCGGCTATGTGAACAGAGTCGATTTGCGACATGAACCAGCGATCAGTAAATACCATGACCGCAAACGCCCCCTGGGATATCACCATGGGCAGGGAAAGGCGGAACAGTTCCCGCAGGGTTGTCAGTGACAGGTAGTGCACGATGCGTGCTCTGACTCCGGATTGAACAGGGGCCGCATTATACGCCGGTGCCGGCCCGGGTCAGTGGTGCCGGGAATGCCGGGGCGGGTACTACTTCACAACACGGTGATCACCGTCATCAGCCCGATGAGGCCACCGCCGGCGCTAACGATAGTAACCGTCGGCATTTGCCGCCAGAAAGATAAACGAGCTCCAGGCAGCGACATTGTGGGCGATGTCGGCGGGGTCGATCTTATCCAGGGTGTCATTGGGTGTGTGGTGCAGGTCGAAGTAGTCCCAGCCATTCTGCTTGAGGCCAACCACCGGCACGCCTGCCTCGCGGATGTATTTCATGTCGGGACCGCCACTGGCGTTATTGCCGCCCCGGGCCGCGCCCAGGCTGCGGACAACGCTACCCAACGCCTGGGCTGCATCGATTTTATCCTCGGCGACATTGGTCTCAAAGCGCCAGATACGCCCTGCGCCAAAATCCGATTCCGAGGCAACGATGTGCTTCTCCAGTTCGTCGGCATGAGCCTGGGCATAGGCCTGTGCGCCCACCAGACCCACTTCTTCCGCACCGAAAAGCACGATTCTCACGGTGCGTCTTGGTCCCTCGGGCATGGCATCCATCACCTGTTTGGCCGCTGCGACTACAATGCCGACCCCGGCGCCGTCATCCACCGCGCCGGTACCGAGATCCCATGAATCCAGATGAGCACCGACCAGGACAATTTCGTCGGCCGCTTCAGTGCCCGGAATTTCGGCGATGACATTGCCGGACATGCCCGCCGGGCGCTGCTGCGGGGTCAGCACCATGCGCAGGGTAACACTGCCCCGGCTGGCCAGTATGCGCTGCAACTGGTCGGCATCCGGTGCCGAGAGAGCCGCTGCCGGCACCCCGCGCACTGCCCCGTCCTCCGTCAGGCGGCGCATCTGGCCGGTATGGGCAAAACGGTGCTGACTGGTACCCACGGAACGAATCAATACCGCTACCGCGCCTTTCTCCTCGGCGATGTAAGCCGCGGCCCGGCGCTTGCCGGCCGCCACCCCGTATCCGGAACCATCCTGGGTGCGGGTCATGACCTCATCGACAAAAACAATCTTGCCCTTCATGTTTTCCGGCGGCGCCGCGCTCAATTGCTCCAGCGAGGCAACAGCGGTGACCTCTGCCTCAACACCGTCCGGCCCGGTGGGCGTGCTTCCCCCCAGCGCAGTGATCACCAGTGGCTGTGGATAGGGGTCGGTGATCTGTGCCCACTCGACACCGCGCTCCCATACCGGCAGCTCAAAGGGCTCCACCCGCACATGGCTGAACCCCAGTGACCTGAGCCTGTCCACCGCCCATTCCCGGGCGCGCGCCTCGGCCTCGGTGCCGGCAAGACGAGGACCCACCTCCGTGGTGAGGGACTCTACCAGCGCGTAGCCGAGGTTGTCCTCACCCGCTTTACCAGCGAGGGCGGCGGCGCGCTGTTCCAGCCGGGGGCTGATCGGTTGGGCATAAGCGAGACTGGTGGCAAACAGCAGGGTGAAAACGAGTGAAAAGCGCGAGGACAAGGCGGAATTCTCCGAAAAACAGCAAGTTTACCCGGAAGTCGCAAGCAACGACATGTAAACTTTACCTACACGGATACCTATACTGGGATCAGAGAGCCACCGGATAACACCATGAGCGACACTACCCCATCAAAATGGCCCTTTCGCTGGGATCTCCTGCTTCGCTATCGCTACATCGAGACCATCGCCCTTTGGGAAGGCCGCCTGACCACCCGCCACCTCTGCGACACCTTCGGCATCGGTCGCCAGCAGGCGAGCAAGGACATCAATACCTACCTTCGGGAAGTGGGTATCGGTAACCTGGAATACGACAAGTATCTCAAGGGCTACAAGCCCACCGCCGGATTTCAGCCACAAGTGACCCGGGGCCTGGCGGACGAGTACCTGCACCTGATGGCGCGCAACAACGAACTGATGAACATGTTCGAATCGCTGGCCCTCAACGTCAGTAACGTGGAAGTGCTCAGCCACCCGGTGCGAGACGTAAAACCCGGGGTGCTGCGCCCGATTATGCAGGCGGCGCGGCAGCAGAAGCGCCTGGACTGCGACTACGTATCCCTGAACCACCCTGATCGGGAAGGCCGGATCATTGTTCCCCATACACTCGTCTATACCGGGCTGCGGTGGCATGTCCGCGCGTGGTGCGAAAAAAACCTCGAATACCGTGACTTCGTACTGAGCCGCTTTCGGGACACGCCGGAAATCATGGGCGAATCGGAGCACGGGATAGCAGGTGATAGTGAGTGGAATACTGAAGTAACCATCCGCATTACCCCCGATCCCAGGCTGGCCCGGGAGCAGCGGGAGGTCATCGAGATTGACTACGGTATGAGCGGAGGCGCACTGTGCATCACCACCCGGGGCAAACTGGTGCCCTATGCCCTGCGGCTGCTACACATCAATCCCCGGGAATCGCTCGATGACCCGATGGCCCAGCAAATCGTGGTGGCCAATCGGAACGAACTGGAACCCTGGCTATTTGGATAACAGCATGAGCAGTAACAACGAATATGAGAACGCTTTCAGCGAGCAGGGATTCCGGGACAAGCTCAAGCGCTACGCCAGAACCGCCGGGCGCGAAGTCGTGGAGAAAGCCCTGCTCCTTTACTACGCAATGCAGGAGGATCAGGCGCCAGCCTGGGCCAAGGCAACCATTGCCGGCGCCCTGGGGTATTTCATCGTACCCCTGGATGCCATCGCCGACCTGACCCCCGCTGTCGGGTATGCCGATGACCTGGGTGTGCTGGTACTGGCCATCGCCGCGGTAGCTACCTATATCAATGACGACGTGCGGGCCAAAGCCACCGGCAAACTGGACGCCTGGTTCGGTCCGCAAAACGAGCGCGAAAGCGACAGTGACTGAACTGGAACTGCTGGTCGACCTGCACCGGCGACAGGCCCGGCTGGGTCCGGGCAGTGATGCTCACACCCTGCTCGCGCTGCAGCTTGCGGGACTGTCGCCAGCTCCCGACCTGTGTGTCGCCGACATCGGCTGTGGCACTGGCGCCAGTACCCTGGCCCTGGCCGACGCCCTGCACTGCCCGATTAGCGCGGTGGATTTTCTGCCCGGCTTTCTCGAGGAATTAGGCTCCCGCGCCACCGCCAAGGGGCTGGCTGAGTATATCCGGCCAGTGGTCGCCGATATGACCTGCCTTCCCTTTGCCGAGGGGGAGTTCGACCTGATCTGGTCGGAGGGCGCGATCTACAGCATGGGATTCGAGAACGGCATTGCCAGCTGGAAGAGCTTGCTCAAGCCCGGGGGCGTACTGGCGGTCAGTGAAATCACCTGGCTCACCCGTGACAGGCCCAAAGCGATTGAAGCGTTCTGGTCCGCCAACTATCCCGGGATCGATACCGCTTCCGGCAAGTTGCGGATTCTGGAGAGTCAGGGCTATACCCCGACTGGCTATTTCACCTTACCCGCCAGCTGCTGGCTGGATAGCTACTATCGTCCCCTGGCGGCGGGCTTCGACGCCTTTCTGGCCCGCCACGACAACAGCGAGGCTGCCGGTCACATTGTCGAGGAACACCGGCGGGAACAGGCCCTGTATGAAGCGTACAGCGACCAGTACAGCTATGGTTTTTACATAGCCCGCAGAGACAACTAGATGCCCCGGTAGGCTCGGTAGGCGGCGGCGTAATCGATGGCATCCTTGTTATCGATCAGGGAGCCGGAGGCCAGTTCATCGGTTCGTGCACTGATTTCCAGCATCGCCCGGCCCAGGTCAATGCCCCTGATAACCAGATGCCCGGGTTTCAGCAGAATTTCGCCAAGGTACATGCCGGCATTGGCATTTTCCGCCGTCGGCATTATCCATCCGGAGCGATGGCCGAAGCTGCGCAAGCCGGTACCACGGGACATCTCTGCAATCCTGCGCTCGGCACTGCCCTTGTCTTTCGCCCACTGGGCACTTTGGTCTTCGCCGGTACCCATGCCCGTCACGTAGTGAAATGCCATTGGCCCCTGCTGGCGAACCGCCAGCCACTGCTCGACAAACGCCAGGGGAAAGTCCACATGAATATGTCGGTAGAGTTCGGGTTCCATACCGATAGAGCTGGTGCCCAGTCCCCACAACACGGTATTTACGGCCGCCAGCTCTTCTGCGATGTTGGCGTAATCGGTGAAGTCCTGTTGCTGGATCACCTGTACCCTCCCCGTTCGCTCCCCTGCTTCGAGTCGCGGTGA
This sequence comes from Seongchinamella unica, assembly GCF_004354085.1. Taxonomy (GTDB): domain Bacteria; phylum Pseudomonadota; class Gammaproteobacteria; order Pseudomonadales; family Halieaceae; genus Halioglobus; species Halioglobus unicus. The sequence goes on from NZ_SMSE01000002.1 coordinate 772,794, forward strand.
CATTCTGCGGGTGACCGCATAGATTTTCTCCACCGCCGGATCTGCCATCGCCGCCTTCAACAGGCCGTCTCCCACCGAGCCGGTGGCACCGAATACCATCACCACCCGGTTGGCCGCCGGGTCGCGAACAGCAGCAGGGTCAGGCTCATGGCTGCCCAGGGTCAGGGCACCCCAGAGGTTGAGGCCGAGTAGCAGCGCGACAGGCGCAGCAAGGACAAACAGCAGGACTTTTTTCAACATGGCGACTGGCGCTCCAGCAGTGAGTCGATCTTTGCGGCCAAGGCAAAGTCCTGTTCGGAAATCCCGCCCGCATCATGCGTGGTCAGAAAAATTTCAACGGTGTTATACACGTTCCTCCACTCCGGATGATGATTCATCGCTTCTGCCAGCAGCGCTACCTGGCTCATGAACCCGAAGGCAGCGACGAAGTCGGGAAAAACACACTGGCGGTAGAGCTTGTCCTCGACAAGTGTCCACTGGGGCATGGATGGCAGTCTCTGCTTGATCTGGTCCACAGCAATTGTGCTCATTAAACTCGTCTCCTGAATAGGGGGTTCAACGCATTGTAGCGCAGCTTCACGCTGACCATGGTCTACACTTACTGACCTCCACCACCTTCCGACGCCATTACCGGACACATCACTTCCCCGTTTCTTAGACTGAGGACAAACTCATGAAACTGACAACAACGATGCTGCTGGCCGCAAGCCTGGCGTTTTCGGCCAGCGCCCTCTCCTCCTCGGACGACGTCTGGTGGCCCTCAGAATGGGGGCCTGATGATGAGCGAGGTGCTGCCAACCGGTTGACACCGGAGAAAGTGATTGCGGCCACTTCGCTGATACAGCGTGGCCAGATATATCAATTGGGGCGGGTCTATGAAGCCGGCATGCCACTGTTTCCCGGCAGACACTACAGCCTGACCATACCCGGCTCCCCCACGGGTGGGCCCTTCGGTAACAACCAGACCGTCTACAACGATGAAGTGGTCAGCGCGCAAATCGGTCAGGTCGGCACCCAGTTTGACGGTCTGGGCCATATCGGTACCCGGGTCGACAAAGAGGATATTTTCTACAATGGATTTAAACAGAGTGAGTTTGCGACCGCGGCTGGATTACAGAAACTGGGCATTGAGAACGTCGGGGTCTTCCTCACCCGCGGTGTTCTGATCGACGTGGCGGCGTATAAAGGCATGACGCGCTTGCCTGTCGGGACAGCAATAAGCGCCGAAGATTTGCAGGGCGCGCTGCGCCAGCAAGGGGTCACAATAGGTGAAGGAGACGTGGTGCTGATCCACACCGGTCACGGTCAATTGTGGATGGTCGACAATGAGGAATACAGTCGTGGTGGCCCCGGTATAGGTCTGGAGGCCGCACGCTGGCTGGCCGAGCAGAAAATTGTCATGACGGCGGCGGACACCTGGGCTGTCGAGGTTATACCGACTGAAAACGAAAATCTGGCATTTCCGGTACACCAGGAGTTGCTCGGCAAGCGCGGAATCTACAACCTCGAGAACCTGGATTTGTCCTCGCTGGCCGCGGATAAAGTCTATGAGTTTGCTTTTATGTTTGCGCCGGTAAAGTTCAAGGGGGCTACCGGATCTCCGGGTAACCCAATCGCCGTCAGGTAGGCTCGCCCGGCGCGTCTACGGCGATGCCCCCAGGCGGGGGGAAACCTGGTTCAATTCGCCCGGCTTCTAGTCGACGCCCACTTGCATCCGCCGGCGACACAGGCTCAGGAATAACGCCGTGGAAATGCCGGCGGACGCGAAAATCATACACATCACCATGATCTGGTAGCGAGATGCTACCAGCGGTGATACGCCGGACAGAATTTGCCCGGTCATCATACCGGGCAACGATACCAGCCCCACAGCAAGCAGCGAATTGATCACCGGAATCATCGCCGCCTGGTAGGCCTTTATGCGGGCCTCTTCCCAGCCCATACCGTGGGCCAGTTCACTGTAGAGCCGCTCCGCAGCAAGGCTGACTGCTGTCATTGCATTGGAAAACACCATGCCGGCCAGGGGAATCATGTAGCGAGGAAGGTACCAGGGGTCGACCTGTAACACTCCCTGGGTGATCATCGCCAGCGTCAGTCCGCCCCCCAGCAGGATGGAGAGGAAGGAAGCCAGCAGCAGTTCCCGGCGGTGCTCCCGCGCTGTGCCCAGCGCGATCCAGGCCGATGCCGATAACATGATGGCGAGCACCAACAGGATCAACACCCCATTGTTGGCACTGAATATCCACGCCAGGACATAGCCAATGGCCATGAGTTGTATCACCATGCGCCCCAGGGCGTAGGCGGCGTTGCCGATGCCGTAAGACCAGCGGAACAGGATTGCCAGGGTGACAGCGACGGGAATAAAGGCCAGGGCCAATTGCGCCAGCGACAGGGTTATAACCGGATTATCCATACGCTCGCCGCTCCAATGTCTTCACGCTCCATGCTACACGCTCCACCTGCGAGTACCTACGGCCCTTTGACCATACCCTATAAACTACTTTAGCTATAATTTCTATTTATCTGAATATATTATGTTTAATGTGAATGAATTTATCGAAGAACTGGAGTATCAGGGGCATACCCCTCGGCTGCAGAATCCCTACCTGTTGCCGCACCGCAGCGCCAACCTGCGCGCCTACCTGGACGTCCTGTTTCGCCAGCAGGGCCGCAGAGTGCTGATCGTGGGTGAGGCCCTGGGCTACCGTGGCGGACTGCACACCGGTATTCCCTTCTCCAGCGCCCGACTGGTGCATGAATCACCCCACCCGTTCTGGCGCCAATTACGGAAGCGGCTGGTCGTCAACGGGAGCGTCAGCGAGGCCACGGCCAGTATTGTCTGGGACTACCTCGCGCCGAGACGACGCCTGCCGCTGTTCTGGAACGCCCTGCCCTTTCACCCGCATATCGCTCACGACACTGCCAGCAACCGCACGCCGACCGCAGGGGAAATCAATGCCGGGCAGATATACCTAAAGACCCTGGCCGACGCCTGGCAGCCAGGCATCGTCGCCGGGGTCGGCTCCAAGGGATACCGCGCCGCGTGCCAGGCCTTGCCGGATACCCCCATCGTCGCACTGCGCCATCCGTCCTATGGTGGCAAGCAGGCCTTCTGCCAGGGCATGGACCGCCTGCTACGCTGATCTGCTAGCGCCCCCCATGGCCCAGACCGCACTGCCGGCGATACCCGCGACTACCAGTTCGGGAAAATAGCTGCCAAACAGCAACAGGCCACTGGCAATCGCCGTTATGGCAATCAATTGCTCTGCCAGCCGGTGACGTGTCCGCGGTTGCCGCTGCGGTGCGCCCTCTGTCAGCTGGCGAGTGATTCGGTATTCTATTGCTCGCGCTGATGTCATCACGTATCTCCCTCAGGTGGTGTTGGCAACCATTTTGAGTGGCCATTGGTGGCGCGGCCATCTGTCGCCTCGCGGACGTGATTGAAAAAGTGACAGGTGGCGGGCGGCGAACGGTTCCCGCGTCTCTCAGACGGTTTCCCTGCAATCTGGCAGTCCAGAGAAAGCTGGCGCGCAGGTAGTCTGCGGATACGCTTTTGGTAAGCATCGAGATTCACGGGGACGGACTATGGGCCTACTGATCGGGTGCCTCCCCGCGCCCTGTTGAGGTGGCCAATATGACCTGAAACCCGCCCCGGCTGCCACTGAGGGGCTTGGAAATAGACCCCCATCACGTGTATATTGCCCGCGCTGACAGCCAGTGACCCTGGCTTTACCCACGGAGACAGCCCGTCGTTCGCGCCTTACCCAGGCCCTGTGACCCCCTGACTCCCACAACGATGGTAATGACATGTACAAAGCAATCTTCGGAGCAGCTTGCGCTGCGCTGATAAGCACCTCTGTGCTCGCAGTAAGCCAAAAGGCTGACATCCGTACCCCGTCCAGGCCCCCGATTCAGACCGAATCCGCAAAGGCCAATGCCCTGTTTGATGATATTTTCGACCGCCAGGTCGCCCGCGATCCGGTACGCCAGACCTACCTGGGCATCAAGTGGGACTACGACCAGTGGAACGATCTTTCTGAGGAAGCCCAGGCCCGGGAACTTGCCCACGACAAAGCTGACCTCGCCCTGCTCCAGGCCATTGACACTCGCAAGCTCAACGCAGAAACCCTGGTCAGCTACCAGTTGCTGGAGCAGAAACTGCACAATGATATCGCCGACTACAAGTGGCGGCACCACAGCTACCCGGTGAACCAGATGTTCGGCGAACACGCCGGCATTCCCGCCTTCCTGATCAACCAGCACAGCATTGCCGACAAGGCAGACGCAGAGGCCTATATCGCTCGCCTCGACGGAGTCGAGGCCCGTCTGGACCAGGTGATCGAGCAGCTCAGAATCCGCGCAAAAAAGGGCATCATTGCCCCTGACTTTGTGTTTCCCCACGTGCTGCGGGACTCCAGAAATATCCTCAAGGGAGCACCCTTCGACGGCGGCGAGCCCAGCACCCTGATCGCCGACTTCAGCGACAAGATCGGGTCGCTGGCTATCAGCGACGCCGAACGGACAAAACTGCTGCGCGAAGCCGAGCTGGCCCTGTTAAACAGTGTGCAACCCGGCTACCACAAGCTCATCGCCTGCCTGGAGGACCTGCAAGCCAGGGCGACAGCCGATGCAGGGGCCTGGAAACTGCCCGAGGGTGAGGCGTTCTACCGCAACCGGCTGCAACGCATTACCACCACCGACCTGACTGCCGGGCAGATCCACCAGATCGGCCTTGACGAAGTGGCACGCATCCACAACGAGATGCGCGACATCCAGGCCAAAGTCGGTTTTGAAGGCAGCTTGCAGGACTTTATGACCTTCATGCGCACCGACGAGCAATTCTACTACCCCAACACCAATGCAGGGCGCGAGCAATACCTGGAAAGAGCGGACGCGGTGCTGGCGGAAATGGATTCACGACTCGATGAATTGTTCCGGGTACGGCCCCGGGCTGCCCTCGACGTCAAAGCGGTGGAGGAGTTCAGGGAGAAGTCAGCCGGAAAGGCCTTTTACCAGCAGCCGTCAGCGGATGGCTCCCGCCCCGGCCGCTACTATGCGAACCTCTACGACATGAGCATGATGCCCACCTACCAGTTGGAGGCGCTCGCCTACCACGAGGGTCTGCCCGGGCACCACATGCAGATCGCGATCAAGCAGGAGCTGGAAAACCTGCCCAAGTTTCGTCGCTTTGGCGGAGTGACCGCCTACAGCGAAGGCTGGGGACTTTACTCCGAGCTGCTGCCCAAGGAAATCGGCCTCTACGAGGATCCCTACTCGGACTTCGGTCGATTGGCCATGGAACTGTGGCGCGCGATACGCCTGGTGGTCGACACCGGCATGCATGACAAGGGCTGGACAAGGGAACAGTCCATTGCGTTTTATGCGGACAATACGCCCAATGCGCGCATTGACGCGGTCAAAATGGTTGAGCGCCACGCGGTAATGCCCGGCCAGGCCACAGCCTACAAGATAGGCATGTTGAAAATACTGGAAACTCGCAGCAAGGCGCAGTTGGCGTTGGGCAGCGAATTCGATATCCGGGAATTTCACGACGCGATCCTCAAGAACGGCGCTGTCCCGATGAACCTGCTGGAAGCGCAGGTGGATGACTACATCGCCCAAAAGCAGGCCCTCGCCCTGGGCGAATCGCATCGGGATGACGCCGGCTGAACCGGCGTGCTGCTGCGGGTGCGTCAGGCCCGCTGCTTTTTAGCCCCCTCGACCACCGCCACCACCAGCCCGCCGGCCACCAGACCCACAAGCATGCCGGCGAGGGTTGGCGTAATCTTCGCCAACAGCGGTTGCAGGCCATGGGCGAAGTGCTCCACAGCCTCTCCCAGTGGATGTATGTTATGCAGCAGTATGCCGCCACCGACCATGAACATGGCCACGGTGCCGATGACACCCAGTGCTTTCATCAGCCAGGGCGCAAAGTCGATAAGTCGCTGGCCGAACCAGCGCTGCAGCCGGGTCCAGGAGCCCTTCCCCTGTCGTTGATAAAGGTATAATCCGGCGTCATCAAGCTTGACGATACCGGCGACCAGCCCGTAAACACCGATTGTCATGACGGTGGCAATACCCGCCAGCACGCCGACCTGGGTGATAAATTCCGAGTCAGCGACCACGCCCAGGGTTAACACGATAATTTCTGCCGACAGGATGAAGTCGGTGCGTATCGCCCCCTTGATTTTCTTTTTCTCGAAAGCCACCAGGTCTACCGCGGGATCGGCCAGCTTCTCCACCAGATCCTCGTGCTCCTCGGCTTCCTCGCTGCCGTGGAGAAATTTGTGGGCAACTTTTTCGAACCCCTCAAAACAGAGATAGAGACCACCCGCCAACAGCGCGGGTGTAATCAGCCAGGGCGCAAACAGCGATGCCAGCAAGGCCAGCGGCACGAGGATAAGTTTGTTGATGAAGGACCCGCGGGCAACCGCCCACACTACCGGCAGCTCGCGTTCGGCACGGACTCCGGCGACCTTTTCGGCATTGACCGCCAGGTCATCTCCCAGCACCCCGGCAGTCTTTTTTGCTGCGACCTTGGTCATCAATGAGACATCGTCCAGCACGGCGGCGATGTCGTCGATCAGTAACAGCAGGCTACTGCCAGCCATAGGGTTCTCCCGCACACACAGATGTGGGGAAGTTTGCCCGCTTCCGGCGCAAAACACTAGTTGAGCCCAGGTGCGTCAATCGCTGCGGCTACCCTATACCCGGCTGCACCAGCCGCTTTTTGCGTCGCCGCCGGGCTGGCACGTTCATCCTCGACTTGGGGTATCGGGGCAGCTTACCCGTTTGCAGGTAACGATGAATTGATTCCTGGGAACGAATCCGGGTGGCCTTCTTCTTGCCGGGCACGTAGGCGTTGTCCTGGTCCTGGTCCAGTACCCGGGCCTTCACATTGTCGTGCCACTGCTGGTCGAGTATATCCTGGATAGTCTGCTGGGCGTCCTGGTCGAAAATGGGCACCAGCACCTCTACCCGGAAGTCCAGGTTTCGGGTCATCAGGTCGGCGGAACCAATCAGGTAGCGGGGGTTACCCCGATTGTAAAAAACATAGGCCCGCGGATGTTCCAGGTAGCGATCGACAATACTGATCGCCTGGATGTTTTCCGACAGGCCCTTCACCCCGGGCAGAAGCGAACACATGCCGCGAACAATCAGGTTAACCTTGACTCCAGCCTCACTCGCCTCGTACAGCTTCTTCACCAGGTCCCGGTCCACCAGGTTGTTGCATTTCAGGGTCATTTCGGCCCGGTAGCCCGCCCGCGCATTGGCGATCTCCGTCTCGACCAGCTCGGTCAGGCCGGGACGACTGCTGTGGGGCGAAACCAGCAACAGGCGGTACTCGGGACGGCGATAGGTGTACTGCAGGAAGTCAAACACGTTGTAAACGTCCTTGCCCACATTCTGGTCATAGGTGATCAGGGTGAAGTCGGTATACACCCGCGCGGTTTTCTCGTTGAAATTACCGGTGCCGATGTGGCTGTAATAGCGCATGCCGCCTTTCTCCTTGCGCTCGATCAGCACCAGTTTGGAATGCACCTTCAGGCCCGGAATGCCGAAAATCACATTGATACCGCTTTCCGTAAGACGCTCGGCCCAGCTGATATTGGCCGCCTCGTCGAAACGCGCCGCCAGTTCCACCACCGCCAGTACCCGCTTGCCATTGTCTACCGCGTTGACCAGCGCATCGATTACCCTTGAATTTTTGGCCACACGGTACAGGCAGATTTTGATGTCGGTAACATCGGGATCCAGCGCCGCCGTTTTCAGCAGGTCTATTACGTAGTCAAAGGGGTGATAGGGATAGTAGAGAAAGACATCTTTCTCGCGAATGGCGTCAAAGATACTCCCCGGCTGATCCAGCCTCTCGAGGCGAATTGGCGGCAACGGCTTGAATTCAAGGTACTTGGGTCCCACGTTGGGGAAACCCATGAAATCCTTGGAGTTGTGATAACGTCCGCCGGCGATCAGGCTGTCATACTTGCTGAACCCGAAACGGGCGCAAATGTAGTCCAGCAGCCGCGTCGGGATTTGCTCGTCATAGACCATGCGCACCGCATCCGCCTTGCGACGTTGCTTCAGGCTCTTGGTCATTTTATCGATCAGGCTTTGTGAAATACCGGTATCAATTTCCAGCTCCGCATCGCGAGAAAACTTGAAACAATAAGCCTGTGCCTCGTCCACCTGGATTACGCCGCGGAACATCTGTGGCAGGCATGCCCTGATGATGTTATCGAGTACGATAAAAACCTTGCCTCCCTTGCCCCTGCGCCGCGGTATTTCAACAAAACGGTCGAGGCGGTCTGTTGGCACCTCCACTACCGCGTAGTGGTAATCGTCGCCCGAGCGAATGTCTACTGCCAGGTACAGGGACTCGTCGTTAAGTGCGGGGATCGGCCTGCCCTCCACCACCAGTATGGGTTCCAGCTCCGGCAGTACCCGTTGGGTGAAGTAGCGCTGCACGAAAGCCATCTGCCCCTCGTCCAGTTGCTGCTCGTTAATCAGGTAAATCTTGCGCAGGGCGAGCTCTTCCATGATCTGGATGTAAATCCGGTCGAACTCCTTTTGCAGCCGCACCACGCCCTCGAGGATTGCGGCCAGAAGGTCCCTGAAATGCTGCCGGTTGGTGCCGCTGGCTACCGAGATCAGGCGCTGCACCTCCGCCACCCGCACCCGGAAGAACTCATCGGAATTGTTGGAAAAAATGCCGAGGTAACGCAGCCTCTCGATGAGTGGCACGGTCTGGTCAGCCGCTTCCTGCAGTACCCTGGCGTTGAAAGACAGCCAGCTCAGTTCTCTCGGGTAGAACAGTTCGTGCTCGCGCAAATCCGCTGCACGTGTCTTGATGGGGTTTGCCATGATAGCCCTGTTTCAGTCTGGTAGCCCGCACGGTCAGGCCTGTATTCAGTCACCGCATCAGCATAGTACAGGATTATGACAGCTGCGGGACGCAGCTGGTCCAGAGCCCCGTCAACCAGGAAAAGGATAAAAAAACCCGGCGTTAAGCCGGGTAAGGTAGGGATTACCTACAGGGGATAGGGGTGCCGCTGCGCAGACAGGGTGTTGCCAGCCGCTGTGTTTAAAAAGAGCCCGGTTGCTCTCCGATACCGCTGGAGCCGGGCCAAGGTAGGGATCTCCAGTCCTACAACTCTTTGGCTTCAGGCAGCCGCCTGTTGAATCTCATCGCCATAAGTTTTGGCTACCGCGTCAAAGCTGTAATCTTCCATACCCAGCTCTTTCAGCACAGCCATGATGTTGTCGCCGCTGCGGGAGTCTATGCGCTTCTGGATCGCCGCCAGCAGGCCGTAGCGGTTGACCATTTGCCAGGTGCCTGTGGCCCGGGTGCGCTTACCCTTGCTGTAACCCAGTGCCTCTTCGTAGGCGTAGATTGCCCTGACCGCGGCAAATTCGGCTTCAGTGTCTGTGCCGTGTTGCTCTGCCCGCAGGTCAACTGCCCGGCGGTAGGCTTGCAGGGCCAGTTCCGGGTGACCGCGCTTTTTGGCATTGCGCGCAAACACGTAACACAGCTCCGGTTCCTTGATTCGTTCCACTAATTCGTGCATGTCGTTCTCCCTATTGCAGTTCGCGCTTTTTGGCTTGCGCGCTCGGTATGAGAGACATATTAGGGATCGGCAGGCAATTTCCACATGGCCGGAAGCGCCAACTGCATGGCCGCGGGCGTCACTCCCTGACGGGGGTTAGAAAGATTCCAGGTTTAAGCCCTATTACCATGATTCTTATAGGTTTTCAGTAAGCATTAACGATGGCTTGAGGCGCAGGGGCAGGCTGATAAAAGTGACAAAAAAGCCCGCTTCACAGAGTGAGGCGGGCTAACAGCCGTATGTTTCGGGGCAGAAACATCGGCCAGGGGACGTGTTAGCACGTGCAGGGAGCAACGTGCTTCTTGAAAAATAGACGCCCACGGCCAAAATGCAAACTTTTCACACAAAAGAATTCTGCCGGATTGAGGGACGCCCGGTTCCGGGACGCCCAATTCAGGGTTTGAGGGCGAGAACGTCCGTTTTCAACTGCCCGAGCACCCGCTCGGCCGTATTGCCGATCAACTTCGCCCTGACGCCCTTGCGCCCTACCGTGCCCATTACGACCATCTGCGCCCGCATGCTGGCCGCCTGGCTGGTGATGACCTTTTCAACGGGCCCTCGCTTGACCACAAACGCTTTCAGCGGGAGATCGAACTGGCGGGCAAGGGCCTTGATGTGTGGCGCCATCGCCTGTTTTGCCTCGGCCACGTAGCTGCGACTGTCAATGAGATCCAGGTCTTCCAACAGGGTCGGCACCTCTACCGCACAGATGATATGGAGTTGTTCATCCATGGCCTCGGCCAGCGCTATGGCCTGGGAGAGAATTGTCGCGTTAAGTTGTTTCTTGGCGGCGATGCGGCTGGACAGGTCAAGCGCAGCCATCACCGGCTGGGTGCGTCGCCATTTTTTCTTCGCCACAATGAGTACCGGCGCCGGGCACTCACGTAATAGCTGCCAATCAGTGGAGGTATTGGCGATACTCTCCGAGCGGCGCCCGGTTTTCACCACCATCTCGTAGGCGGTTTTGCCACAATGCCCGACAACCCATGGGGCCACATCCTTTTGCCATACCACCTTGAGCTTCACCTTCTGGCCTTCGCGCGACAACTTGTCTATCCGAGCCTGGACTTCCGCCTCCCGATCTTCCAGCAGGCGCTGCTTCAGGGCGTTTCGTTCCGCAGCCGTCTGCTTGAGGCGACCCAGGGGGGCGTAGACAAAGGCATAGACGTCCACTGAATAACCCAGTCTCGCAGCCAATTCCAGGCCGCGCCCGGTCGCAATGGCACTGTCTTTTTGGTCAGCGATTACCAGAATTTTACCCATGGGCATCATCCCCTGTTGTTTGAAGCATGGATTATAGGGACTTGCGGAAGGGAAAAAAGTAACCGAGGTCAATAAGTGGTGAAAAAAAGCGGGCGGCCACCGCGACGAGCGGTGGCCGAAAAGGAAAACAATAATGTCAGTGGGCGATCCCGACCGGATACCAGCGCGCGCCCGCTTGTTCCACCCGTCCTTCCTGTTGCAATTCAGCAAGCAGTCGCTCCACCAGACCCTCGTGGTAGAAATCACTCTTGTCCGGAGCCCATTCTGCCAGGAACCCGGACACCTCTTCGGTGGTGGCCCCGCGCCTGTAACTGACGCGCATGGACATATAGACCATTGACTTGATCATGCGCATGACTTTGTCGGTAATCGCGATAATGGGGTTGTTCATGACACATCCTCCTTTTTGGGAATGTGTCCACAATAGGCCCCGAACGGCGAGTTTGGCATGGCCGGCAACGCCAGAGGCATGACTGCTGGCGCCAGTGTCAGTCCCGGGTTGGAGAATCCCGGAAATCGGCCGGTGCCATACCGGTCCAGCGCTTGAACGCACGAGAAAAGGTACTGGGCTCGGAAAACCCCAGTAGATAGGCAGTTTCCACCACTGATCGGTTGGGGTGTTGGAGGTACTTGCGCGCCATTTGCAGTCGCGTGTCCTGCAGCAGGTCCATGAAACTGGTGCCCTCTTCCTTGAGCTTACGCTGCAGGGTGCGATTGCTGACGTGCAGGGCCTCTGCGATCTGTTGCTGGCTTGGGGGACCGTCAGGCAGGTGCTCCACAATTTTGTCGACTACATCCCTGGCGGTGGAATGCATGAGGAAGCTGTCCAGGTACGCCTGGGTCTGCTCATCATTAGCCCTGGCCAGCGCCGGGTCGCCGGTAACCAATGGCTCTAATATGTCTGAGCGGTACCAGCCCATACAGGTTCGCTCACAGGAAAAACTGACCCGCGATGCCAGCATCGATTCCCAGCGTTCAGGCTCTTCGGGCGGGGGGCGCTCCAGTTCCACCTTGACCGGCGCCAGGAAATCGCCCAGGGCGAGAGAGCACATCCGCGAAACCATCCCGATGGCATAATCCCGGCTGGCGAAATGATAACCGCCGGTGAGTGGCACCGTGCCAAGGTCCAGCAGGACCAGGTCACCCTCCTCTGCCAGCCGCATTACCGCCGCGGTGTTGACCAGCTTGCTGAACCGCGCCAGTCGCTTGAGCCCGTCGTACACCGTATCGCTGGCCAACCAGGCAAAGCCAAGCCCATGCAGCGTCTGCGGTTGCACCTGCTCCGCCGCCAGCAGGCCAAACGCCTCATCTTCGGTGACGGCGACACAATGGGCCATCAGGGCTGTGAACATCGGCTGGGGCACCCGCCAGTCCGGGTTGGCGATTTTGGCCGGATCGATGCCCACCTCGGCCATTGTTTCCAGTGGGTCCAGCCCGCGCAAACGCAGCGCCTGGGCGATTGGCAGCAGAAAGGTGCCCAGCACAGAATGCTGTAGTGACAGGTCGTCGCTCATATTGACTCCGGGAACACCTCGTCAATATACCACTGCGCCGGGCATTGTCTGTAGCCACGCGGGCTACAGTCGGGAAAACTCCTTGTTCAGGTTATAGCGACGGGAGGTGACATAGGATTCCATGTCCTCCACTCTGCGCAGGGCCGCGTCGAGACGTTCCCGGGCTCGCTCCAGGCGTACGCTGCTTGACTCGCTGTAACGGAATACCTTGCGTGGCCGATAGTCGTGGTAGCGCTCGTCGTATTCCATCTCTACCTCGACATCCTCGAATTCCGGCTCGTCGTAATAATCGCCATCGCCGCCGCGACGGGTGGGCCTGGGCGCCAGCAATACCCATGCGCCCAGGTACACCCATAGCGCCAGGGTACCGGTGAACAGAAAGCCGCCGATCCAGATCAGCCGCACGACCCAGTGGGCGATGTCCCAGTGGTCCGCCAGACCGGCACAGACACCGGCGATTTTTCCGTCGCGGGTATTACGGTAGAGGCCCATGCCCCAACCACCGCGTTTGTTGTTGCGAAAACGTCGGCTTTCGCGCCGGTAGGTATCGCGATAGTCGTGGTGTTCATGTCTGCGTCTTCTACTCATGATTTACTCCTCGCCCCTGCTCTTGTGGCTGGACTGGGCACGCCATTCCGGGTGGTCTGCGTCCAGCAGCGATTCCAGCGCCTCGATACGGTCGGTCAGTTTATCCACGGTCACCAGCATCTGCTCGACCGTTTCCCGGTCTTCCCGCGACAGGCTTCGCGAGGAGCGATTAAGACTGCGATAGTGCATGGTGATCCACATGGGCGCCACGATCACCATGAACAGAATGGTGGGGACGAACATGAATTTCCAGAATTCCATTAACTCTTTCCTTGGGCGGCCCGGTCAGTAACAACCATGCTGCCATTGATGATTCCAATTACCAAACCCTTCAGGACGGATCCGGCTTGCCCTGCATTTCCGATTTGAGCCGCTCCAGCTCGTCGCTGATCCGTTCATTCTCTGCCAGCGCATCGATTTCCGCGGCGAGGTCCGCAGGCACCTCGCGGCCGATGTCCATGGACTCCAGCTGACTTTCCAGCGTATCCATACGACGCTCGAACTGGTCGAAGCGCTGGAAGGCGCCATCGAGGGCTTCGCGGTGCATCTGGCGCTTGACCTTGATGCGCGATTCAACGGTTTTACTGCGCATTAACAGCGCCTTCTGCTTGGCCTTGGCGTCAGTGAGCTTCTGCTGGAGCTTTGCGACTTCCTCGTTGAGCTGGCTGATATGGTCGTCTGTTGCCTTCAGTTCCGCCTCCACCGCAGCCACTTCGTCCTCTATCGCGTGCTTCTCCTGCAGTGCCGCTCGGGCCAGATCCTCGCGACCCTTGCTGATAGCGAGCTTGGCCTTCTGCTCCCAACTTACAGCTTCAGCCTGCACCTGCTCCAGGCGTCTGGCGGCGGTTTTACGGTCCGCCAGCACCCGGGCCGATGATGAACGCACCTCTACCAGGGTGTCCTCCATCTCCTGGATGATCAGGCGGATCATTTTTTCCGGATCTTCCGCCTGGTCCAACAGGGAATTTATATTGGAGTTGATGATGTCTGTCATGCGGGAAAATATACCCATTGCCGTTCTCCTGTTTGCTTACCAGCCGCGGGTCTGGGGCTTTTCCCCGGGGCTGGCTATCCAGTAAATAATCTCGATCACCGCAACAATCTGCACAAAACTCCACAGGCCGGCGGCGGTACCGACCACCGCTGCCGTCAGTGCACAAAGCACCGCCAGCGCGGCATAAATCAAAAATCGTTCGCCCAGTTTGCTCATCATTCTGCTTCCCTACGTGGATGATCGACTTCTTTGCGTCGTACAACCCGATAAATACAGAAATCGTGCCAACCACTTTATCTGATTGAATTCAAACGGTTTTTTTTGTAAAACCAAGGGTGCCAGTGTCTACCTGGGTCTAATATTTGGGTATATTCTACCTAGATAAGGTTATATACACCTGCTTATATAGGTATATTTAACCCATGAAGCGACCGACTGAGAGCATTATCGGCAATTCCGCTGCCCTGGCCCTGTCCCTGGAACGCATTTCCCAGCTGGCCCCTATCCAGCGGCCGGTACTGGTGGTGGGTGAGCGAGGCACGGGCAAGGAACTGGCCGCCGACCGCATCCACTTTCTTTCCAGCCGCTGGGACGCGCCGCTGCTGAAAACCAACTGCGCCGCGCTTGCCGACGCGCTGCTGGAATCGGAACTGTTCGGTCACGAGCAGGGAGCCTTCACCGGGGCAACCCGAGCCCACAAGGGCCGCTTCGAGCGGGCCGACGGTGGCACACTGTTTCTGGACGAACTGGCTACCATGTCGCTGCGACTGCAGGAAAAACTGTTGCGGTTAATCGAGTACGGGGAATTCGAACGCCTGGGCGGACAGCAGACCTTGCAGGTCGACGTGCGCGTGGTGGCGGCTACCAACGCCGACCTGCCCGCTCTGGCCAAAGCGGGTAAGTTCCGCCCGGATCTGCTGGACCGGCTCAGCTTCGACGTGGTCCACCTCCCCGCCCTGCGCCAGCGTCCGGAGGATATTCCCGAACTCGCCCAGCACTTCGCCGTGCAGATGAGCGCCGAATTGGGCTGGGAACTGTTCCAGGGTTTTACTGACGAGGCCATGCAAACCCTGTGCAGGCACCCCTGGCCAGGCAATATTCGGGAACTGAAAAATGCGGTGGAACGCTCCCTTTATCGCTGGGAGGACAACACGACCCCGGTGGCGGAGATTATCCTTGATCCCTTTGCCAACCCCTATGCCACGGTGACGGGACCGGCCCCAGTGCAGCTACCGGGGCCGGACCAGCCAGGACCTGAAATCACCGATTTCAACGCTCACATGGATAGCGTGGAGAAAGCGCTGCTGCAGGACACGCTGACCCGTCATGGCCATCATCAGCGACACACGGCCGAGGCACTGGGACTCAGCTACGACCAGATGCGCGGGCTGGTGCGCAAGCATGGACTGTCCCGACGCCAGCGCCGCACTCAGGCGTCCTGATGAAGTGATTCGGCCCGGGCTTTCAGATTGCGGGCGCAGAGATTGAAACCCTGGCGAACCCGCTCACCCAATTGCTCGACCATGGCTGCAGCGAAGTCACCACTGAAGTCATCGTAGGTCACGTAACTGCAGCGATGCCCGTCAAGGGCGGTAACGAGCTGGCTGCGGTCCGCATGCACCGGGTCGCCGGGTTTGTTTTCCATTGACCAGGTGATCCGGTGCGGCGCCTCGATACAGGTAATGTACTCAACCTGTTCCTGCAGCCCTTCACCCAGATTCACCTGCATCTTCACCGGGGAGCCGATTTCCAGCTCAGCCTCAATGGCAGGACAGAACTCATTCCAGTGCGGGTATTGGGCGAAATCGACAATCACCTGCCAGACCAGTTCGGCCGGCGCCTCGATCTCCACCGTATCCGAACTGATCCTGATGGTATCGCTCATAATGCATCCCTACTGGCTGATGGGCCAGCGCTGGTCATCGGTGTAAAAAGCAAAACGCCGGGCGATCAGCTCACGGGTCAGGCCGTACTCTTCCAGCCGATACTCGTGTTTGCCGTGCTTGCCCTTGGGGTTGGCCTCGATATGGGCGGTGAATGCGGCCCGGGCGGCACAGTCCAGCTCCATGCCGAATTGCCCATACACCCGCTCAACCACCCCCATCGGATCGTCCACCAGCTCCTGCTGGGAGCAATCCACAAACAGCGCCGGGTCCAGTCTTGCCCGCGCCGCCAGCCCGCGCTCCAGGCTCAGGGCGTACCATTCCATCACCGCCCGGCCCATGTCTCCCGCGTCCAGGTGACTGCAGTCACCGGCATACATGCCCATCACCACTTTGTTCATACTGTTAATGGAAGGCACTACCGCCTGCGGGTCCCGGTGGCACCAGACAAAACGCGCGTCGGGAAATACCTTAATGATGGCGTCGATGGCCAACATGTGCGCCGGCGCCTTGAGCATCCAGTGTTTGCCGGGCATACGCCAGTTGAGCAACTGCATTATTTTCTTCTGGTAACGGTAGAGCGGCTCGAGGTCCTGGGCCAGCACCCAACTGTGATAGGGTTCCAGCATGATCTCGAACCCCAGCTGCACTCCGCCAAAGGCGAAGGCATGCAGTAACACGCACTCTTCCGGCGTGTCGGCATCGATGTAGTGAATTTTGGCGAAATCCGAATCCCGGGACTCTTCCAGTGCCCTGGCCAGGTAATCGTAGCGTGGATCCTTGTCTCCCGGGGCACTCCCCGGCCAGGGATCAGGAAACTGCACCTCCCACTGCAACAGCCCGCGATTGTCCGGGGCAGTCTCCAACAGATTGAGCAAAGCCGAGGTGCCGGAGCGCGGCAGACCGGTCACAAATACCGGTGCCACTATTTCCTGCTGCTGCCAGCCGGAAATGGTGTTGAAGGCGTTTTCCAGCTTGAGCCGGGTGGCCAGTTGAAATACTACCCGGTCGCGACAGCGTTTACGACCCTCCGGATCCCGGACGTGGCGGTCGTAGGTCGCCAGCAACGCGTCGAGACCTTCGCGATAAGGCAGGTCACCAAAATCACTGAACCCGGTCTGCTCCATTGCCTCGGCAATCAGCTCACCGGCGACAAAAGCTACCGTCTCTTCGCTCATTTCAGATCCGCCAGCTTCATCACCCGGGTGTTGAGCAGGGGATGCCTGTCGGCGCCAATCCAGCGCCAGCACATGGTACCCATGTTGTGTCCTGCCGTTTCAATCCAGTTCGGTACGCCCGGGTCGGTGTGAGAGACCACAACCCGGACACCGCCGTCGGGCTCGTAGTGGGCGGTGTGTTTGTTGACGTGAATCTGGTGATGACGGTAGTCCAGTGACTCCATCCACCAGTTATCGAGCTGGAAGTTCCACGTCTGGCACTCGGGAATTTCCGGCGCCTCGATCACGAACACTTCATCGTCGGCCAACTGCCAGGCACTGTGGAAATAGAAAATATTGGGATCACCGCCAATGGATTGACAGTAGTCCTGGTCTGCGGGAGGCAGCTGGTTCAGCGTTGGCAGGAAGCTCTCCGACCAGTTTTCGAACAGGGTGGCCGAGCCCAACACAAACATGGCGGCTCCCTGCAGTCCACGCTCCAGCTTCTCCGGGGTAAGGGGCTCGGGCCTGTCATCGCTGGCACCGATGCGCTCTATTTTCAACTCGGCAGCTTTCTCGTTGATCCGGTCCTGGAAGGTCTGGCGCACGGTGATCGAGTTGGTGTCCGCGCCCATGGGCAGCCAGTTTCCGGGCTGTTCTCTTTGGCTGATGATAATCTCGATCTCGCCGTGGGGACCCAGCTCCATCTCCCTGTGGTCGATATGCCCGGTCACTTCCATGGTGCCACCGGAGGCGTACTTGTTGATGACGGTGCTGATTCCCAAATAATCGACAGTGCCCCGGGTACCATAGATACGATACGAATGCCGTGGATTGATGCTGGCACTTTCGTAGCGATTATCCGGGTTGTCGGCACCCAGCTTGATGGTTTCGTGGGCGCCGCAGCGCAGCTCGGGGAACAATGGGTCGCGAAACTCCAGAAAGCTCTCCAGACCACCGCGCAACAACCGTGACAGATAACGGTAACCTTCTGCCTGGTTGAAGGCGTCCCCCGGTGCTTTCTCGCTGCGGACGATTTTGCCGGCTTCCTTCAGGGCGTCGCAAAATTCATCCCAGACCCGGCCATCGAGTACTTTCTGTTCAGCTTCCGTTGTCATTATTGTCTCCTGGGCGACTGTTACCGCGTTTACCGAGCACCTGTTATAGCGGCTCCGGGAAGACAATTCACCAAAAATCCCGCGCAGGGAGCAGCGACCGGCCCGGTGTGCCAAAAAGGTCCGATCTATTGAACCAAATGTTCAGCTTTCGTCAGGAAAATGCAGGATTTTCAGGGGCATACCCACACAAAATTCGAGCCTTTGGGCCCTTTAAATTTGAACTTTGCACCCTTATTATCTGTCATAACGATACCCGCACATCCCGTGCGTCGCATTATGGAGTGAACAATGCAAGACAAGAGTTTGTACAACACGAACACCGCCGGTATGGAGAGTGTCATCAGCACCAACAAGGTCCTGAAAAACACCTACATGCTGCTGGGAATGACCCTGGCGTTCAGTGCAGTGTGCGCCGGGATTTCCATGGCCGTGGGCCTGCCTCACGGCGCGGCACTCATACTGAGCCTGGTCGGCTTCGGATTGCTGTTCGTCGTGCACAAGATGGCTGACAGCAGTAAAGGCCTGCTGGCCATTTTCGCGTTTACCGGCGTAATGGGCGCATCCATTGGCCCGATGCTGAACTACTACCTGTCCATGCCGGGCGGGCCTGCGCTGGTCATGCAGGCGCTGGGCGGCACTGCACTGGTGTTCTTCGGCCTTTCCGCCTACGCACTCACCACCCGTAAGGATTTTTCCTACATGGGCGGCTTCCTGATGGTGGGCCTGCTGGTCGCCGTGGTGGCCATGATCGCCAACATCTTCCTGGCGATACCGGCGCTGTCGCTGACCATCTCCGCTGCGTTGGTGATGATCATGTCCGGTCTCATCCTGTTTGACACCAGCCGCATCATCAACGGAGGCGAGACCAACTACATTCGTGCAACCGTGTCGCTGTACCTGAGCATTTACAACCTGTTCATTCACATGCTGCACCTGTTGACCGCCTTCGGTGGCGACGACTGAACCGTTGATAACGCTCTTCAGACCCCGGTTAAAGCCGGGGTTTTTTGTTTCTGCTGGCAACCAGCCATGAATTACGCGTTGCTGGTCTTGTCTGCTCCGGTATCCGGGCACGGCGCACGCACCGCCGTCCGTTTTGCCCAGCGTGCGATCGCCCGCGGGCATCGCATCGAACGCGTATTTTTTCTCGACGAGGGGGTCAGCACCGGCTCTCAAGTGGCCGTGTTTCCGCAGGATGAGGAGGATCGGCTGGCGCCCTGGATTGAACTCGCCCGCCAGCACGATGTGGAGCTGGTGCTGTGCATCTCCTCGGCGTTGAAACGCGGTATGCTCGACGCCGCCGAGGCCGATCGCTTCGACAGGCCCGGCCCCACCGCGCATCCCGCCTTCGTGATCTCGGGACTGGGGCAGCTGGTAGACGCGGCAGCGAGCGCTGACCGCCTGCTGACGTTCGGCGGCTGAAATGAACACGGCGGAGCGTAAGCGCAGTCTTGTCGTCATGCGCCACTCACCCTACGGCAGCAGCCTCGCGCGGGCCGGTATAGACCTGGCGTTGGCCATGGGGGCCTTTGAACAGGACTTCGACCTGCTGTTCATGGGGTCGGGGGTCCTTCAGTTACTGAAAGACCAGGACAGCAGGCAACTGGGCAGCAAAAACGCGGGTAAAACCCTGAGTTCCCTCCCCCTCTATGAGCTTAGCGCCGTTTACGCCGATGCGGCATCATTACAGGCATTCGGCATTGGCGAAGAGGACCTGGTGCTGCCGGTAAAACTGCTGGACGAGACGCAGCTGGCTGCGTTCCTCAACGACTGCGATCACGTGATAAGCTGCTGACATGTTGCTTCACACACTCAATTGCTCCGCTGACAGCGACGCCTTCCGGGACTGTCTCCGCGTCGCCGGTGAAAACGACACCATCGTTCTAATCGGTGACGGCGTTTATCTCGCATTGCCAAACACCTCACCGCGCCTCGCCCTGGACGCCAATCCCGCGCGGATAGTTGCCCTCGATACAGACACCGCCGCAGCCGGGTTGGCTCATCGCCTCACTGGCATTGAGCGAATCGACATGGACGGCCTGGTCAGCCTGACCGAGGTCTATCCCCGGCAAGTGGCCTGGTACTGAGCCGTGGTAGCACCCGCCGCCTTCGACAAGGAAGGTTTCCTGCTGAACCTGAGTGATTGGAGCCCGGAAGTGGCGGAGCAAATCGCCCGCGCTGAAGGCATCCAGTTGACGGACGAACACTGGGAAATCATCGAATTGCTACGCAGCTATTACCGGGAATTCGATGCCTCCCCCGCCATGCGTCCTCTGGTAAAATACTGCGCACTGAAACTGGGCGCAGAAAAGGGCAAGAGTATTCACCTGATGCGACTGTTTCCCGGCTCCCCGGCCAAGATTGGCAGCAAGATAGCCGGACTGCCCAAACCCGAAAACTGCCTGTAACCGAGGCCCCGTGACGCAGACATCATTCCAGGCTCCTGCCGCAGAGCACCCTTTCGCTCGCTACGTGCGCATACTCGGCAAGGGCAAAACCGGCAGCCGCTCCCTCGACCGGCAGGAAGCCGCTGACGCTCTGGGTATGATCCTCAGGAACGAGGTGGACCCCCTGCAGCTGGGCGCTTTCCTGATGCTGTTGCGGGTCAAGGAGGAGACCGGCGAGGAACTGGCGGGTTTCGTCGACGCCTGCCGGGGCCAGATGCTGCCGCCGCCCGCAAACCTGCAGGCGCAACTGGACTGGTCCAGTTATGCCGGCAAGAAACACCAGCATCCCTGGTATCTGCTGAGCATGCTGTTGCTCGCAGGTGCGGGTTACCGGGTATTTGTTCACGGTGGTGACGGCCACACGGCGGGCCGTCTTTACACCGAACAGGCCATGCTGGAGCTGGGATTGCCGGTTGCCGACAATTGGGAGACCGTCGCGCTGCAGCTGGACCGACACAAGCTGAGTTACCTGCCGCTGAGAAAATTCTGCCCCCGCCTACATGACATCATGCAACTGCGCCCCCTGCTGGGCCTGCGCTCACCGGTCAATACCCTGGTACGTATGCTCAACCCACTGCAGGCTCCGGCGAGCATCCAGAGTATTTTCCATCCCGCCTATGGCGGCCTTCACCAGCAGGCGGATCGTATACTGCAGCAACCGCGCTCACTGGTTTTCAAGGGTGACAGTGGTGAGGTAGAAATCAAGCCACAGGCCGATACCCGCCTGCTGCTGCTGGAAGATGCCCTGGAACGCGAGCTGTCGCTCCCGCGGACGCTGCCCGGCAAGGTGGCGCCCGTAGAACACCCCCGCTGTGAACCGCTGCGGGCGCTATGGAATGCCACAACCGAGGACCTGTACGGCAGCAACGCGGTGATCGCAACCACCACTGCCGCCCTGCTGGTCCTTGAACCCGGATGGGATCTGCAGCGCTGCCAGCGGTGCAGCGAGCAGCTATGGCATGACCGCGATCGGGAGCGGCTGGACTGATGCCCCTGTCCAGCGTGACACCCGCGCAGTACGAGGACCTGCTGGCTGCCAAGGTGGCCCGGGTCAGTGAGTTACTGGCGCCCTGCGATGTGCCGCAAGCACAGGTATATACTTCGCCCTCCACCGGCTTTCGCATGCGCGCCGAGTTCCGGATGTGGCACGACGGCGACGAGCTGGACTATGTCATGTTCCGGCGGGATGATCCGAAAACCCCCGTCCCCGTTCGGGAATTTCCCATCGCCTGCGAGACCATCCAGCGGCTGATGCCGGCTCTGCTTGCCGAGCTCAAGCCCAACCACACGCTGCGCCACAAGCTCTTCCAGGTGGAGTTTATATCCACCCTGGCCGGTGAATCACTACTCACACTGGTCTACCATCGCAAACTCGACGGGGCCTGGGAAACGGAAGCGAGACATCTGCGCTCACAATTACGGAACCTGTGCGGGGATTTGTCCATCATCGGCCGCAGCCGCAAGCAAAAGCTGGTACTCGGCAGGGAGTGGGTATGGGAAGAACTGGATATCGATGGCCGCTGCTACCGCTACCAGCAGTACGAACAGGCGTTTACCCAGCCCAACGCCAGGGTGAACATACAAATGATCCAATGGGCGTGCCACCAGGCATCGACGCTGGACGGCGACCTGCTGGAGCTCTATTGCGGCAACGGTAATTTCACCCTGCCCCTGGCGCGGGAGTTTGACCAGGTGGTCGCCACCGAGCTCGCCAAGGTATCGGTGCGGGCCGCTCGGGAGAACATGCGCGAAAACGGCGTGGATAATATCCAGATCATCCGCCTGGCGGCAGAGGAAGTCACCCAGGCGATGAACGGGGAGCGGGAGTTCCGGCGCCTGGCGGACCTGCCCAAACCACTGCACGAATATGATTTGAGGACGGTGTTTGTCGACCCGCCACGGGCGGGTCTGGATGCGCAGACGGTGCAAATGGTGAGTCGTTTCGAGACCATCATTTACATTTCATGCAACCCGCAGACGCTGGCGGACAATTTACACGAACTCGGGAACACCCACGAGGTCAAGCAATTCGCCCTGTTTGACCAGTTCCCCTATACCGAACACATGGAGTGCGGGGTCCTGCTTTGCCGCAAGAACCAGTCCTCCTCAGCAGCGAATACCCAGCGCGAGTAAGCCCCTGCCCAGGACCTCATCCAGGTTATCCGCGTCCGTCGCATTAACCTCCAGTGAATGCAGGCCCAGGTCGCGATAGACCTCGCGCTTGTTCAACCTCTCCCGCAGGTCGCTGGCCGAGCCCTCCTCTTCCCAGCAGTCGATATACACGTTGCCCGCGGGCAGGTAGAAATCCGCATGGACCAGTTCCTCGATCGGCAGCGCGCGCCGATAGGCATGAGCCAGTTGCGCCAGGTAAAGCCAGTTGCACACCCGCATCTGCAGCGGGGTCTGCAGCAGGTGGCCGTCAATACCGTCGCAGTTGAGTTGTTTTTCGGTATTGGCGAACAGATCCGGCTCGGCACTGGGATCGCCGGGTTCAGGCGTCGGGATCTGGTCGGACTGGCGGGTCAGTTCGCGATGAACAACCGGGTGATCAATAATCTCGTGAGGCCAGGTGACGTAAAAAGCGCCCGAGGATTCGCTCTCCTCCTGCTGACCGCCCATTGAGCGCCCCAGGTCGGTGAGCTCCCAGCCGAGGATGCTATGGTGCTGCAAGCCCATCTCCGCCAGCGCCCGGTTGATCTGCCGGGCATGCAGACGGGGGTAATAACGGCGCATCGATGCCGCGGTAATGCGCTGGTTGGATTCGATGGCCGCCAGCAGTGGGTGGTGATCCAGCGTTTGCGGCCAGACGATATAACGGCCAAAGCGCCGGCTGTTCTGGTAGGTACCCCCTTCGAACTCACCTTTGGGCAATAGCACCCAGGTGTCACCCGAGCGACGAATCCAGCCGTAGTCCCGCAGGGTGGCGAACAGTTGCTGAACGGGAATATCCAGCTTTCGCGCCAGCGCGGTGGTGGAGAGTTTGCCGTCTTCCTGTGACACACGGTGCCTCTTTCAATTCAATTGAGCACGGTTTCTCGGTAACGCTTTTCCAGCGCCGCGTAGACCTGTTCTGCAAACAGGGGGTCACTGGCCTCCAGCGACTCAAGCAGGTCCACCAGGTGTTCGTTGTCCTCCTTGCCATCCCAGTTCTTGATGTAGCTGCCTTCCTTGTAGCCGTGGTCCTGGCGGAAAAAGTTAAGCACGTTTTTACCGACGTAGGAACGGTACAAGCCGTCGAAATCGAGGCCTGAGGCCAGCATGAGATCCCAGAACAGGGAGGGGGAAAAGCCCCTGGATTGCAGACAGTCCAGCGCCAGGGCCTCGGTCGCCTCCCTGACTCCGAGGCCGGAAGGCTGGTGGGCCTGCAACTCTGCAGCCATCTCACCGGCAATCTCCTCCACGGTTTTGCCCGGCTGAAACAGCGCCGACATCCCGAAGTGCCAGATATCAATGGCCTCCAGCCGCACCTGCTGCAGATCCGGATCCTGCTTCTTCCACCACTTGAAACCGTAGTGGTCTATCAGTTCACCGCACTCGATCCACGCTGCCCGATACCATTCAAAGTTCTGTTCCACCCAGTTTTCATGCACCCGGGTGTTCATTTTGTCCTGCATGGTCAGCATGTTGATCAGGGCCTGTTCCAAGGGATACCTCGCGACTAATTCATCCTTCCAAAGAGGCACAGAGCATAGCAGCGCCAGGGGGTGAATGGCTACGGAAAGCGCCCTGCACCTGGCCCAATCAGCCCCTGCTCAGGACGCCTGCCGGTGACTGGTGAAAGCCCTTTGCAACAGCGCAGCGCTCAGCTTTCCGGCGTGCACCAGACTGGCGAACTCCAGGCTCGTTCGCGGATAGTGGCAGGTAAATCCGCGGGATGCTCGACGCCGGCTTTTTTTGCATCGTACCTGCTCCAGCGACAGACAGGATTTTCCAGCACCCGCGCATAGTAGAAAGCGTCTTCCTGTGGATCAAAATCCGGGTCGGTCCAGAGGGAGGACAGTTCAGCGGCACCCTTGTTGACGCTGATCTCACAGGTATCAGGATTCACCGTGGCGCCATTGTCGGGGCAGCGGTGCATTTTGGGATCGGGCTTGCCGTCATCGGAACAGGCGATATCGTAGGTTTGCTCTTTCAACTCCCCCGACGCGGTTTTCCAGCCCTTGATGACCTGCAGCCTGGCCAGCGGGGCACTCAGCGGATCGCGGACTGCCCAAACGGCCAGTTGCGGGGCCTGCCCGGCCTTCGCACCCGGCAAGTCACCCCCCTGCGGCACACCCCTGGCGGCAGCCGCCGACTGCCAGTCGCTGCGGGTCAGTAACGCGGCGTCGTGGCCATAGCCGGCAAACATCCGGATACGGGTGCGGGTGCCGCTGGTGGCGAATGTTTCCCTGCGGTAGAGCGCGTCCCAGATCGACTCCCGGTCATTCCTCACTGCCCAGACGCCAGTGATTGCGCCGGGATTATACAGCCGGGTAGGATCATCATCTCCGGACATGCCCATGGCCTCAGCGGTCGGATTGGGCTTGAGGCCAGGCCGGATGTCAGGCGTGCCGTCATTGAAGGCGTAATGCCCCTCGAAGTTGCCCTTGATCTGCATGATTTCCACCAGTCGATCCATGCGCGCCCGGCGTTGCAGGATATCCTCGGTGAACGGGGTACCATCACTGTTTCTGCCCCAGTACAGTCTGCCCCAATAGAAGTTGGGGTTGTGGGGAATGGTCAGCACCTGGCAATCGTCGGTGCACTCGCGTTCCAGCCAGGCGTGCAACTCCTCTGCGGTGCCCTCGAAAGCGGAAAACACGGTTTCAGGCACATTGTCGCTGCGGAAGATGACATTGCGGTGCATCATGCCACCCTTGCCTTCCGGGGCCCCGGCGGAAAGTTCGTAAGCCACGAAACTGGTAAATTTTCCAGGCTCATAGCTGTCCGCCGCCGCCTGCTGGACCTCTTGCCAGGGTCCGGACAGTGCATTACGGCAGGTGGCGCCGTCCGCGCCACAGATTTCCTCTACCCGCGAGGGTGGCGAATTGGCCATGCCGGCAAATATCTCCTGGAAAATCTGCATTTCGCTATTACGTATGCCCTCACAGGTGGAGGTCTGGTAACCCGCCCTGTCCGGGTTGGTGCAGATCTCGTACTCACCCAGGGCTTCCGCGTGATCGGTAATGGCAGTGAAGTCCAGCGGCGTCCTGATGTGCCTTGTGCAGTTTATGAGCTGTCATTGTCGCCACCTCGGTCAGCGCGATGGTTGTCGGAAAGCTCAGGGTACCAGCACCCCGGCGCCACTGAAGCGCCCGGCTCGCAAGTCATCCAGGGCCTCGTTGGCCCGTTCCAGCGGGTATTCATGTACGGTAGTACAAACCGGAATGTCCGCCGCCAGGGGCAGGAATTCCTCGCCGTCGCGGCGGGTCAGGTTGGCGACCGAGACGATCTCGCGCTCACCCCACAGTATGTCGTAGGGGAAAGATGGTATGTCCGACATATGGATACCCGCGCACACCACCCGACCGCCACGGCGAACAGACCGCAAGGCCTGGGGAACCAGTTCTCCCGCAGGCGCAAAAATTATCGCGCCTTCCAGCGCTTCGGGGGCGTCCAGGGTAGAGTCCCCTGCCCATTCCGCCCCCAGCTCGAGGGCAAACTTCTGTGCCTCCGAATCCCCCTCGCGAGTGAAAGCAAAGATGCGCTGCCCCCGATGCCGGGCCACCTGGATGATGATGTGGGCGGCGGCGCCAAAGCCGTAGAGCCCGATACTGTCACAGTGCTCCACCAGTCGATAGGAACGATAGCCGATCAGACCGGCACAGAGCAGCGGTGCAGCCTGGGTGTCACTGTAGTTCTCCGGCACCGTAAAACAGTAGCGGGCATCGGCAACCGTATATTCGGCAAACCCGCCGTTGATCTGGTAGCCGGTGTAGCGCGCCTCATCGCACAGGTTTTCCCTGCCGCGCCGGCAGTACCAGCACTGATTGCAGCTACCACCCAGCCAGGGTACGCCGACGCGCTGCCCCGGACTGAAGCCCTTCACCCCCTCTCCCAGCGCTGTCACCTCGCCGACTATCTGGTGCCCCGGGACCAGAGGAAGCCTGGGCTCCCTGAGGTCGCCATCCACCACGTGCAGGTCAGTACGGCAGATACCGCAGGCAGTAATCCTGAGCTGGATTTGGCCTGCGCCGGGTTGGGGAATCGGGAGATCGCGAAGTTCCAGAGGTTTCCCAACGCCTTCAAAAACCATGGCACGCATTGGAAACTCCCTCCTCAATCAGCCAGTGACCGGGCGGCCGTCTGCACCTGCAGGCTACCGGGCGCATACTCACAGTGCAGTACCGTTCGGTACTCCGTTCGTGAGCGAGTCACCTTCCACTGCCCCGCCAGGCGCCGATACTCGTCATGGTACAGGGCTGACATCAGGGTCAGTGTCTGGTCCCTGGTGTTGATATTACGATAATTCAACGACCAGACACCCCGGGCCCGGTCGCCTCCGAGAATCTCGATTTCGGGATTGGCACCATGATGCATGTCGAGCACATAATCGTGGCAGCCCCGTGGCACAAAAATACCGTCGACGAACTCGTCCCGATTCTGGCAGTGACCAAAGTAGGACATATCGATTACCACCTCACCCTCGGCAAAGCAGTCGCGAACTGCCTCGGGGTCCTGGCAATCACAGGCATTGAGGTAATGGGCTTTTAACTGGCGGATGGCTTCGATGTCCTTCAGCCGCTGTAGCTCAAGCTCGAGCCGTTCTATTCGCTGCTCCAGGGCCATGGACCCTCCAGGATGTTGATCAAATTCCAGTGAGCTCATACTTTCACCAAACAGAAAAACAAATGCAATGGGACGCGCTACGCCAGCACCAGAGCCCGATCCGCATTGACTTCCGGACTTACCTTGGCGCCGGAGAATATGCGGGACTGCCACCCTCGACGAGACTCACCAGGTTCAGGCGGGCGGAGATCATTCTGCGCACTTTCGGGTTTGGATGGTTAACCTCGGCGTCCAGCAGCATGCTTTTGGCTTCTTCACTGCGCAGCCCGATCAAGGCATACACTGCAGCGTAGTTCAAGCGTTGGCTTCTGCTGTCGAGTAGCGGCTCCAGAGATAATTCTGTGCCCGTATATACGGGGTGCCCCAAAGCCCTGGCAGCTGCCTCAACTATCATCTCCGAGGGGTTCTTCAGCAGGCGTACCAGATGTGGCGTGAACAGCTGACTCTCATACCCCTCCGTTGACCTGATGACCAATATGAGATTGTCATCGGGCTCATGCTGGAACAGGTATGTCCACGCGGTATCGTCCACCAGTTGTTTACGATACATGGTTCGCAGGATGGCGAGCCGCAGGTTTACCGGCCTGGAGGGGTTTCGCGTCAATGACAGCAGTTCAGCAACTTCCGCCTGGGTAAGTTGAACGCCGCTGCCCGCGTACTCCCAGTCGAGCAGACCGGATTCCACAATGCCTGTCGAACTCGACTCCAGCATGCGCAATATGAGCCCTTTGATCTGCTGGGCACGCTGCGCCGCAGCGACAGTGGTTGCACTGCCGAGGGCGGCATAAGCCGAAAGTATCCCGTCATAATCTGGCAATTCACCAGGCTCAATGCGGTGCTCGGTATTCCTCACCTGCCCGGAGACATAGTCAACACCGGCTGCCTTGCCGAGCTCGGCCAGCACATGGCCACGGCCCAGGGTCTCCAGAAAGAGCACGGCGGTATCACCGACCACATAGTGCGCATGCCCATGACCCTCCTGGAAGAACTCAACAAAGGTCGCCGCACTTCCCTTGTATTGGGTCAGAACCCGCGCGCTGACCACCGGTTTTAACGTTGGTGTTTCGTCGAGCACAAAGCGTCGTTCAGCGAGGCTTTCTATACGCCCGATCACCACAACATCGGCACCCAGAAACAGTTGTGACAGGGAAACGCGCTGCGCATCGAGATGCGCAGCCGCGCCCCGCATCCAAAAAAACGAGGCTATAGTAAACCCGATCAGGGCCAAAGGGCCCATTTTAGCGCACATCTATCAGGGGTGGGTCTGGTTGATCTGCTCTATAAGTGGCATCAACGCTCCGCTAATGGCCGGGTCGAGACCCGGCCCAACATTATTCTGGAACACTGTGCTGCAATCGATATCGGGATACAGCGGGCAGAATTGCGGAACACCAGCCAATACAAATGGCGCGCATATCATGCAACTCTGGTCAAACTTGCTCTCCAGCACCTGATACCCGATATGGTCATTGCCAAGCCCAACGATCAGCTTGTCCCGCACGCCGGTCATGGCCGCTCGGTACTGGGCGCCAATCTGCGGATCGAGTTCGGTAGGCACAACAATCAGGCCGGCATCTCCAACGCGCGCCGCACCTACCTCCGTTTGCAGGTCATCGCCCAATGACTGCGGTATCACATCGAACGGCGGAGGGAGGGGAAAGCCCACTGAAGCATCAGGTAATCCATTGGTATAAAGGGTTCTGCCTTGCCCGAGCACGCCGACGGCGAAGAAGAAGCGAAAAAAACTATTGTCGAGGCTGACTGGCACCGGATTTTCCCGGGCAAAGGCGACAACCGGGGCAGGATGTCCCGGCCTGTTATCAAGGGCAGCGATAGCACGTTCTGCTAGTTGCCGGCCGTGAACCTCTGCGAACTGGAATGACCTGCGCGGTAAAACGGGGTTTACCCCGTCTTCGGTAACATCGATCCGGTCGGGGCCCTGAAGAACTCCCAGTGCGCCGCTGACCCAAATCGCGGTACCGCCATATTCCTGCTCGAGGCGCTCCCGCACAAAGTGGGGAAAATCGGAAGTCAACAGCGTATTCTGTGACCAGAGTGCCTCTGGATGACTGCCAAAGTTAACAATTGTGGCGATGACATCTTTTGCTGCTTCGCGTTCAGTGAACTGGAGCACCACCAGGTTGGGATCCACAATTCTGCCGTTTGTGTCCGGTGAGAGAATGTCGTCGCCTGCAAGCACTTTCTGGTCAGCCACGCCATAGCCGTCGTCGTCGGATCGCATGCCCGTGCTCAGTCCTGCGGTACTCGTGGTAACCGACTTGACGCGCGCCGCGCGCAAATTAGCGGTCGCATCATTGACGCAATCGGCTATCGCGTCGTTTACAAAATCGAGGTAGCCCGCGTCAACCCCGGTGGTTAGCGGATCTGGCCCCCAGATGCCCAGCGTATCGGGACCCTCGTGCGAGTGGGTGCTCTGGACAATCAGGTAGTCCACATCGCTTCCCACCATTTCACGCGCGATTTCTATCTGGTTGTTGAAATAACCGACGAGATCCAGGGCGACCAGCGCTATGCGACCACCGCGACCGTCTATGACTACACCCCGCGCCCACAGCCGGTCGTGATAACCGGTAGCCTGGCGGTTATTGCCGAAGCCGGCCATAAAGATCGGGTCAGTATGATTGACTGTCTTTGCCTCTCCAAATGTATCCTCGTAAGCCTGCGCAAGAGACGCGCTGACGGGGGTTATATCCTGCTTGCAAACACCCACACTCAGGTCTCCAGGACCTCCAGGGGCAGCGGTTGCCGTGGTCAACCAGCACGCGGAAAACAGGAACAGGCACAGGCGGTGCGAAATCAGTGAGCCAAAAAACGAACGTATTGTGGTCATTTTCTTATCTCTTGAACTGCTCAACATGGGTGTAAACGTAGTCCATGGATCAGCCAGTAGCAAGAAAAGTGGTTCAATCCGCCGTAGACGTCCGACCAGCAGAACGCCATCAGGCGCCAAACTGTGGTTAGTACCTAACCCGTCCGGGCGTTTAGCGCCGCTTGCCCCTGAGGATTCAATCGGTGGATGTGAAATCTTAAATGAACAACCGGAAGGTGAGAGCAGATTTTATTGGTCATGGACGGTGCTGGAGAGGAAGCCGCACCCCGAACCCGTTGTTACATTCGCCGCTCAGCTATCTTGCAGCCGTTCAGGCTCGCCAAAACTCGCTTAGTACTGTGGTCTGCTATACTTCCCTGCTATGACTTGACTGGCAAGTCACCTCGATGAGGGCTTCTGCCATGGCCATATACCGAAGTATTGCTTTGATATGGATAACGTTGCTCAGCGCAGGAGCAGTAAGTGACATCACGAGCAAGCAAGAGATCGTGCAAGAGGCCAAATCGAAAGCTTCCCACATCTCCTCTGAGCAGCTTGCGAATTATCTTTCTGGCACGGAAAGTATTGTCCTGCTGGATGTTCGGACAGAAGCAGAGTACCAGGCCGGGCACATCAAGGGTGCGCAGTGGTTTCCCAGAGGGAAAATCGAATTCTATATCCAGGGGCTCGTTGAAGACCCTGCGGCAAAAATTGTCCTTTACTGTCGCAGCGGGGGGCGATCTGCATTAAGCGCACTGACTATGAAGGAAATGGGTTATACCAACGTTGTCGATCTCGACGGCGGTTTTAGGGAGTGGGTTGCTCAGGGAAACACGTTCTACAACCTTCATGGCGAACATAAAGTTGTCTCTTATCAAAAAAAGGAATAGTCGGCGCCCCAGATAGCGAAAACGGCACTCGTGCCGGTTCGTGCTCGACATCAGGGATGGTGCCCGGAGCCGGAATCGAACCGGCACGGCCGCAATGGCCGGGAGATTTTAAGTCTTAAAATAGCCCTTTTTGTAACCAATTGATCTAACTCACCTTTTCCCATAATACCGCGCTAACACACTGATTTTACTTGTTTTATGGTGTTTTCTCACATTGCTTGAGATTCATTGACAGAATGCCCGTATTGCGCCAATAATGTGCACCAGATGTGCACCGGGATTTAGAGAGATTTCTGAGCCATCTAAAACAAAGCCCCAGGGTGCGGTAACACCCCAGGGCTTCTAACCACAACCGATAGCAAAGGTATCAATTATGGCTACTCCCAATACTACCAAAACTCCGATGGAACTCGTTGACGCAGTTGAAAACTTGGAATTGAAGATTTCCCTGCTGAAAACACTGCACTCTCTGGAGGCAGAAGTTGAGTCTGAAGACGATCGTGAAAGCGTCAACTACATACAAGGCAGCTATATCCGTGAATGCCATGCTGACGCAACTGCGGCACTGAATGACCTTATGGATTACCTGAGGGCCACTGGGGCGCTGAATACCCCTCCTGAGGTACTGGCACAGCTAGAAAACCTCGGCAATGCCTAAGTCCCTCAACTTCACCAAAGCAGCACTGGAGAATATAGACGCTCCCGAAAGGGGGCGTTTGTACATCCACGACACCAAGATTCCCTCGCTAGGAATCGCAGTCACCGATAAAGGCTCAAAATCGTTTTATGTCCGTGGGACCGTGGGAGGAAAGACCAAGCGCGTCACTCTCGGCAGATTCCCCGCCATGAAGGTTGAACAGGCCCGAAAACAAGCGAAGAAGAAGCTCTCCGAAATGGTTGACGGGGTAGACCCCATTAAGGAGAAACGCGCTGAGAGAGCCGCTGAGAACGTCTCAGAGCTGACCGTGAAACAGGCGGTTGAGGTGTACCTCAAAGAGAAGCGGAAAGGTAAACAGAAGCTCCCACTCAAGGACTCCACAAAAGACAGCTACCGGGACAAGATCAAGTATCTGCTGGGT
Source organism: Seongchinamella unica (assembly GCF_004354085.1). Lineage (GTDB taxonomy): Bacteria > Pseudomonadota > Gammaproteobacteria > Pseudomonadales > Halieaceae > Halioglobus > Halioglobus unicus. The sequence goes on from NZ_SMSE01000002.1 coordinate 804,930, forward strand.
GATGACTACGAGGAGCCGCTGGTATCCATTACAGAGGAACTGATAGCCAAGAAGATCGCTGACATCACCCCTTCCCAAGGCGCAACGGGCTGTAGAAGCCTCTCTGCTGTCTGGAACTGGACCAGGAAGCGAAAGGGCAACCGGGGGCTAATCCCCGAGAATCCCGTGAGGCTGTGGTCAGAAGACAATGATGGGCTGTACGTCCCTCCCCCGCGCAAGGGTCATATTCGCAAGGAGTACCTGGAGGACTGGTTTAACGCAGTAGAGGCACAGAAGCACGGCGATTGTCTGGCGTGGTTGATCTTGACCGGGAACCGCCTGGAGGAAGCCAGGGGTCTAGAGTGGGCTGATTTCGACTTCAGGACGGGCCTATACACGCTCAGGGACACCAAAAACCGCACAGAGGTAGAGCTACCCATCCCCGAGTATTTCAAGGACAAGCTGAAAAAGCGTAAGTCCAAGGAAAAGACCGGACCAGTATTCACCATGCCCGCGCAAAACAGCCGTATCAGGACAGAGATAACCAAGGCGGCGGAACTCCCTGAGAGGTTCACAAACCACGACCTCCGGCGCACCTTTGCCACTATTGGCAGGACTGTATGCGATCACACAATGGTCAAGCAGCTTATGAACCACCTGATTAGCGACATCACTTTTGATTACTCCCAGTTGGACGGCTCAGACCTTGCTCAACAGTTACGGAAGATAGAAGCGGCAATCCTCGAACATGCAGGACGCCCCCTCCCCTCTGAGAATGTGGTGAAGCTGGAGGTGGTGGGATGAGCTACGAGACAAAAAAAATGCTTTCATCATTGGAAAAGTTCAAATTTTTGAAAGAGGTTATTGATAACTCGAAGACAGCGGATGATGCACAGGTATACATTCGAGAGCAGCTAGGCCGCCAGCCTACCGAAAAGGAAATTGAATTATTTAATGACCGCCGCAAGATAGCCATCTCAACCTTTGATGACGGTTTTAAAAACGTTATCGGATTGAATGCACAAAATGCGGGTTATGTGGTCGAATATTTCCCCAAGGCATCTCGCCAGTATGCACCAGCAGAAGCACTTTTCTGGACGACAGCTATAGCAAGTTGGGACTACGGCGATGGAGAGGAGTTCTACAAATTACTGGGAGGCGATAAACCTATACCCACACCACTTCGGCCAGTCATCGCAGGTATTGCCAGAGGAGATCGGAGGCCCGCAAATATGAAAAATGCGAAGATCAAAGGCATTAAGCGCGCCATCTACGGCTTTTCTCTATGGTCTTCCAGTGGAGTTCTAAAGAAGGCCACAGAACAGAACCAAGTTATCGCAATGAATGTGGGGCGCGAACCAATGGACACGCTTGCAGATTCCAGGGCTTGCCATAAGTTCGTTATGGGATTCATAAAGATTGCTCATAACTACTCAGACACGCAGATTAAGAACCTAAAACGAGAGTTTGGAGATAAATTTGAGGAAATATGGAGTCATGGCAAGTCTTAGCCCGTTCTAAACTTGCCCTACCCTTTTTTAAATCCTCGCAAACATGCGTAAATTCAACTGTAACCCGAAGCAACCCGGAGTTACAGAAAATGAAAGTTACGCCAATCCAATCAATGCAGGACTGGGAGGCCCGTAAGACCTCCCTTTCCGAAGCCGCCTCAATCCTCGGCTATTCCAAACCCAATTACCTGAGCGCTGCCCTTAGTCGCGGCGATCTCAGGTTGTCTCGCTATAGGCTGGGCAAGTACACCTACCTGGATAGAGACGAGATTCTAGAGGTCATCAAGAGCCGCCGGATACCGGCCTGATGTTCGTCTACCGCATCGTTCTGGCAGATGGCCGGTCTAGTACCTGTCTGTCTGATGAACGCATATATGACCCCCTGTGTTACTTCAGAGAACGCTTTGGCTTTGACCAGGTAGTGACAGCCAGCGAAAGGAATGAAAGCGGGGACTGGGTGGACTCTGGGTTTCTACCCACGTGTTCAGATGAAGCGGAGTCAATAAATGAACTGGACTTCGATAATCTAGATTTTGATGGAGACTACGATGGTGCTGCGTGAACGAGCCAGGGGACGCTGGCGGGGCATCCTATCAGCAGTTGGGATTAATGATCGCTTTCTTAGGAACAGGCACGGCCCTTGCCCAGGCTGCGGTGGTCGGGACAGGTTTCGCTGGGATGACAAGGACGGCAGTGGGAGCTTCTTCTGTGGAGGCGGTGGTGACAGCCTCGCGGGAGATGGTTTCACGCTCATTCAACACGTTTTCAATAGTAATTTTGCGGAGGCAGCGACAATGGTCGAGGACGCATTAGGTGGTAAGGAAAGCCCGAGGATTCCCATACAGGCACCTCCCCCGCCGATCAGTGACACCTACTCCAAAGCACGGCGAATCTGGCTAGAGGCTAATACGGATGATGCCTTTGTAGCGTCCCATCCATACGCAAAGCTCAAGCGCATTGATAGGAGCTACGGAGCGGGCCGTGGCTTTGTTTCAGGCTCACTGCTGGGTCAACACGAGGACTGCATTATCGTGCCTCTCAAGACGCCTGGAGGCCAGTTCAAGGGCATTGAGTGCATAGGCCGCCCCGTATGGAATGCCGAAAAGAAGAAGTGGGAAACGACCAAGCAAACCTTTGGCAGCAAGGGCTGTTTGATCCTGGGTAATACCTTGGACAAGTCCCTCCCCGTTTACATCGTGGAAGGGTTTGCCGATGCCGTTTCAATGTGGCGCATGGTGGGCAATTGCGTTGCCGTGGCCGTATTTGGGCCTAAGAAGCGACAAGAGTTCTACGCCAACCTATTTGAACAGAAAAATCCAGATCGTCGATACATTATCGTTGAGGAGGCTGCGTGATCGAAACAATTCCAATAACACCCATCGAGGTGAACGGGGAAATGGTGAAAGACCCAAACGATCTTGAGAGACACGGCATTGGCTTGGAGAACAAGCAACGCCTCACCATTAGCATTGAGGAGGTTTTAAGGCAGGCAGAGGAGCCTATCCCCTGGGTGATAGAACACACCCTGATTGCCGATACGCTAACGCTGATCTATGGCCCGCCCAAGCAGTACAAGACATTCCTTGCCTTGGATATGTGCCTCTCACAAGCCACAGGACTTCCATTCCTGGGACAGTACAAAATTCTCAAAAAGGGACTGGTTGTATATGTGGCCGGTGAGGGAATTTCAGGCGTAGGACACAGGATAAGGGCGTGGTGCATAGACCGGGAGATGAACCCCAAGGAAGTCTGCTCTAGTACCACCCCTTTTAGGCGCACAACCGGCCCTGTGCTGATCGGTGACGGCGGTGCACAAGCCCTAGCTGATGAGATAGAAGAATGTGCTGCGGAAGCTGGAGTCCCTGTGGCGGGTATCTACATCGACACCCTGGCTAGGAATTTCGGTACGGGTGACGAGAACAGCACGAAAGATATGAATGTGTTTGTTACTCAGTGCGACCATCATCTACGCCAACGCTTTAAGGCCCCCGTAGTCATCGTGCACCACACAGGCCATGACAAGTCGGATCGCGCCAGGGGATCAAGTGTCCTACAAGCAGCCGTAGACGCCCAGTTTAAGGTCACGGCAGACTTTCCTGATGTGTTCTACGAACCGAACTTTATGAAGGACGCTGAAGCCCCTCCCCCGCATGTACTAGAGGCCAAGCTAGTCCCCCTTGGATTCAACGACCAGTTTGGCAACCCTGTGAAGTCGATTGTGCTGGGCATGACGGACAAGAAACTAGAGAAAGGCCCGAGGCTGACGGGTGATGCGAAACTCGCCCTGGAGCTTCTAGGACAGGAGCCTAGACCCTTCCAGATATGGCGTGATGACTTCATCTATGAGGCCGCAAAAACACCCGTTGCCAAGGGAAGAAACAAGGGTCAGAAGCGTGACAATCGCTCTTTGAGGCAGGCATGGCGCCGAGCCACAGAAAAGCTCGAAAAAGAGGGGCGCATTAGTGTCCTGCGTGACAACAACGGAGAGGCTGTAAGCGCTTGTATTACTAGGGTTTGAAGGTGTGTGACAACAATTATTGTCACGGTGTTTGTCACAGTGTGATGGCCCCTCGAACTAGGCGTGACATTCATCACAACCCCCTATAGGGGTGTGATTGTCACAGACGGTTGCAACAGACAGGAAATGAGATGACAGAAAAAGAATCCGGGAAACAACCCGCACCAGCCCGCGATGCCCGTGGCAGGTTTGTGCGAGGTAATGAGATAGCCAAGACGGGAGGCAGGCCACTGGGCAGCAAACACAAGCTGTCTGAGAGCTTCCTCAAGGACGTTGCGGTGTCTTGGCAGGAACAAGGCGGTGACGTACTCCAGAAGGTCGCACAGGACGACCCCAGCACCTACTTGAGGGTGATAGCCAGCCTGGTACCCAAGGAGCTTGTAACGCGCCTGGAGGCCGGTGACAGCGCGCAAGGGCTAGTGATTAACCTACTGGGCGTAGAGCATCCCATTGATGCCGAATGGAAGGATATTACGCCTGAAAATGACCGTTATGAAGATTCATAATCTCCCGGCATTTATTGCGGCATTACTCACGTTTAGCACTGTTTTTAAAGCGTTTTCACTCATTTTATGGTATAATACAGGGACTATATAATTAGTCCGTGCACAGCAGGTGCACAAGGAGTTGATAATAATGGGTGACCTACCTCTGTTTATGTCCTGGCCCAAGACTCAAGAGGTCGTGGACCTAGATCGCCGCACTATCAAGTCAATGATAGCCAGTGGGGACTTTCCTGCCCCAGTGCAGCTAACCCCTTGCCGTGAGAGGTTCCAAACCGATGAAGTTCTGGCTTGGCTGGTAGACCGCCTCAAGAATCATCGTGTCTCGTACCCGGAGGCCGCTTGTGCGTGAGAAGGATTACCCGGCAGTGCGCGATGAAGAGTACTTCACAAAGAACAAGGTCAGCTATCGAGTGCGGGCACCTTTCCCGCGAGAAGTCCCCGGAGCCGATCCTGACCAAGCCGTTCTAGTGGCGCGTGTGCGCCCTGGAGCTTTCATAAGACATCCCCTGCCCGATGACCTTGACCAGTATGCAAGCGCGACACAGGACGATCTGGCGGCGCTAGCGGCTTCCTCAGTCTACGCAGCAGACAGGAAGGGCAAACAGTGGCTAACCGTGGAAGATGTCCGTAAGCGCTTTGAGAAGCGCCTCAAGTCTAAGGCTCGCAAGAAAGCCCTGGAGGAATAATGAGTTACCTATTTGATGAACAGGTGCCAGTGTTTGATGGCCCTATGAGTAAGTTTTTGAACTCGCCAGGAATGGCTATGGCCGGTTCAGCTCTAAACAACATGATGGCTATGCGCCGTGGCCATGCTCCTCAGTCAAACCCCTTTCAAGTCCTACAAGAGCAACAGCGCCGAAATGCCTACCTGCAACAGCAGCGCATGGAAATGATACAGCGCCGAGAGGCTAGGAAGGAACAGGCAGAGATTCAACAGCAGCGCCTGGAGTTGCAGAAGCAACAGCAGATTATCGCCAATACCAAGCCCAACATGTTCAAGTCTGGCAACAACGTGGTCGCAGTTCATCCCCTCACTGGACAGTCCAAAGTGGTCTTTGAAGGCCCAGAGGATTGGCAGGTGCACGGTGATACCTCTACGGGATTTTGGCGCATCTCCCCGACTACAGGGAACCAGGAGCGACTGACTGGCCCCCTCTCTGAGTCTGGCTATTTCAAAGGCACATCCATGCAGTCCCAGATGTTCAACAAGCTCTTGCAGCAGGTTGACCCTGAGCGGCGGGAGGCGGTGGCTGTTGAGTTGATAACCCAAACTCTTGGGCGTCCCACGACTTACACCACGGCTGACGGTGTATCCCATACCCAACCGGGGATTGATGTTCAGGGCGCACTCGGTGGCGCTGTGGCCGGTTCTGAAATGGTCGCTCCTGAACCCACTCAAGCGGAGCGGGAGGCATATGGTTACTTCACCCGCATGGAAGACGCAGAGAAGCGGATTCAAGAGGTCTTCAGCAAATACCCCGACTTTGATCCTGCTGGTGATCTGAAGGACTACTCCAGCGGCAAGTTGTCTGATTTCCTCGGTACAGACACGTTCAAGTCAGAACCCTGGCAGCTATTTGATTCAGCCGTGAACGACTGGGTGGGCGCTAAGCTGCGTAAAGAATCGGGTGCAGTTATCGGAGAGGAAGAAAAGGCGCAAGAAATTGGCCGCTACTTTCCCCGCTTTGGTTCTTCAAAAGCCAAACGTGTTGACCTGGATCGCGCTCGAATGAAGGCGCTGTTTGCTATGGCAAGGTCTTCTGGTCGCGCAATAGATGAACACAGTGGCTCACCCTTTGTCTTTGTGCCCAGTGTCGGAATTGTCATGGAAGAAGATATCAAGCACACGATGGAAACGCACAATATGACCCGTGAGCAGGTATTGGAATCCTTGGGGGTAAGTGATGCCCCGTGACCTGATTAATGAAATAGAGAACCAGGATAGCGCTAAGCAAGAAACCCTCCTGGAAATGTACCTCAAGCAATTGAAGGGACAGGCTCTAGCCAGGTTGCAGGGCGCTACCTTTGGCATTGGTGATGAAGTTCTCGGCGCGGAAGCCGCCCTACTCTCGTATGTCGGTGACGACTATGACGATGATATGAGCTTCATTGACCGCTACAAGAATGAGCGGGACTTGATCCGGGCCGATATGGAAGCCTTCCAGCAAGAGCACCCCGTAATTTCAACTGGGAGTGAATTGTTCGGCGCTATGGGCGGTCCTGGCAAAGGGCTGGATAAATTTGTGCGTGGTGGGCAGACCCTATTATCTAAGGGCGCTCGCTTGGCCTTTGGTGGCGCTGCTGAAGGCGCTCTAGCCGGTGCAGGTTATGCCGATGAACTGGAAGATGTCCCTGTAGATGCGTCTGAGGGGGCTGTGACGGGCGCTCTCGCTGCCCCGGTCATGGCAACGGGATTGGGTATCGCTGGCAAGGCGTTATCCCCTGTGGCCTCTGGAGCCAAGAAGGTGCTGGACTATGTGACTGAAGCTCCTGAGCAGGCTGCTATACGTAACGTAATGCCATTGATCTACAAAGATGAGCTGCTAGAGCTTGGCCCCTTGGGGTCGATACCAGACGCCTCAGACGAAGCCAGACGCCTCTTGAGAGGCTTGCACGCCCAGAACCCCAACCTATCCGGTGAATTAGAAGGTGCACTCAAGCTGCGACAGCAAGGGACGGTAAATCGCATTGCAGAGGGGCTTGTCACGGATAACGAACTCCGGGCATTAGAGAACCAGATCAAGCGCTCTCGCTCCCGTATTGCCAAGAGCCAATATGCCAAAGCATACGAGTCCACTATCCCCCTGGAAGGTGACTTCAAGAAGGTGATGAACACTTCCGATATGAAAACCGCCTATCGGAGGGCTGAGGCAATCGCGCAGCGACTTGGAGAGGATATTCCATCACTGAAAGAGATAACGGACGGTGATGAAATTGAGTATCTCCCACTGAAGGCAGTGGATTATATGAAGCGCGCCCTGGATTCCAAGATTATCCGGGCATCACGGCAAGGCGGTGACGATTACCGCTCCCTGTTAGTTCTCAAGAGCCGCTTGACCGACTTAACGGATGAAGCCTCCCCAGAGTACGCCAAGGCCAGACAGTTCTACACGACTGATACACGCCTCCTGGACGCGCTAACCACTGGACGGGGTTTATACAAAGCCTCTCCCACAGACCTGAAAGAACAGCTCCGCTCAATGTCAGCTCCCGAGCAAAACATGTTCCGCAAGGGCGCACAGAACGCCATTGTAGAGCGCCTGAGAACAGGCAAGCGCATGGGCAATCCTGAGCTACGGCTTGCTGACTCAGAGGATCGCCTTGACGCCCTGAGATTGGCCTTTGAGATGGATGACGAATATCAGGACTTCCTGAAAGTCATTGACCGCGAGAGTGCATTCACGCAGACGCAACAGATGATCCGTGGCGGCAGTCCTACCGCCAGGATTGAAAATGATTTGAATGCTGTAGAGAGCGGCCTTGATTTCGCCACCGGAAATTACGGCGCTATGGCTAAACAGATTTTCAGCAATATCAAAGGCTCAGCCCAAGGCAAGCAAGCTGAGGAGATGATGTCCCTCCTGTCTAAACAGGGCTGGTCAGCGGAAGAGATTGACGACTTGCTCACTGGACAGCGTGACATTCCCGCATTCTTGCCTGAGAGCTATCACCAGGGGCTGCGCTCCATTCAACGATTTGGACGACATCTAACACCATATTCAATGGTGGGCGGTGTTGTACCCGTAATGCAATAGAGGAAAGACCATGAACGAGACACAACAAAAAGCCCACAGCGTGAAGGCGAGCGAAGTATATGACCTGCTAAAGAAGGCAGGCTACAAATCAGTAACCAAGGCGATGCTGAGTCAGATGACACCCCGGCAACTTGGCACGGCAGAACAAAAAGCCAAAAAGCTTCAGCTATGTCTGCAAAGCAAGGCGAGTACGGTGGATAGCATTTCAGATGATGTTTATGAAGCCGCTAATCTGGCCGCAGAATTGTCGCGCCTGGAGGTAATTGCCGATGGCGTATCGAGCGAACACTCTTTTGAGGTCAATACCTCAACGCAGAAAGCGAGAGCCGAGAGTGATGTCCGTCGCAAGTTGGAGGAACACGCGCAACGGATACTGGATAAGCGTGCCCGGATCGCCGCTAAAGCCAACTTCTCTGAGAAGGAAGTAGCCCAGGAAGACGCCGTTCTGGAGCAGTACGGCGCTATATGAGCGAGTTCTCAATCACTGATGCACAGAACTTGCGAGTCGATAAGCGGCGCGAGAAGGCCATTGTCTACGGGGATAAGAAATACTCTGTCAGTAAGCTGAAGACTGATATTGAAACACTTAACGAGTGGATATCGGAGCTGAACCAGGACAAAAAACCTGTGCCACGAAAGCTTCTCAGAGCGCTTATGCATAAAAAGAGGATACTGAATGATGCGGCGTAGCAACTTGAACAAGTACAAGGGGCATAGTCATCCCGACAGAGTTAGTTTTCGTGAACGACTAATGAAGAACGCTCAAAAGAAGGACTCGGAGAGCCGGGAGCGCCAGATAAGAGAAGAAGAGCGCTTGAGTGAACACTACAAAACCAAGGCACGAACAGAGATGTCCCTGACAGAGGCAAGGGCTGAACTTGAAAAGCAGCGCCCAGGGACACAGAGCTACCGGGATGCTTTTCGTAGAGAACTGGATGCGAGGCTGAGGGAAGAAGGTGCGGCATAACGACTGGCAGCGAGTAGAGCAACAACGGTGGGCAATAGAGCTGGCTTTCAAGCTCTCTGAGAGGCTCTACAAGGACGTTATAGCTTCGTCTTCAGACAATGCAGAGTTTGCTGCTGAGGTAATGTCAGAGGTGCTGCATGACTGTGCAGGCTATCTCAGGACTCTGGTGGGTGAAGATACGACAACAGATGTTGTGATGAATATCTTGCGGGAGCTGAATCAGTCCGTTGTTTCTAACCGCATTGCCCAGGAAGAAGCTGAAGACAATCAGGAAACCGTCCATTGACCGCACAAGTCCACTACATGCCGCAGGGGAACACCCTGAGGGAGTTTCACAGATCGGATAAATGGTGGAGGACAATAATTGGCCCGCTTGGATCGGGGAAGACACGCGCCTGCCTGACCGAAGTGCTCATCCAGATTAACGGACAGCGGCCAGATGAAAACGGGGTGAGGAAGTCCCGCATAGCGATTATTCGTAACTCCTACCCGGATTTAATAAATACCGTGGTCAAGGACTTCGCTGAGGTTGTCGAGGAGGCCGGTGTTGGGACGTTGAAGCAGACAGCACCTCCGACCTGGAACGCGAACTATAAACTCCCTGATGGGACGAAAGTGGATGCAGAGATACTCTTCCTGTCCTTTGACTCGCCAGCCGACGCTAAGAAAGCCAGGGGGCTTCAGTTGTCCGGCGCGTACTTCAATGAGCTGAAGGAACTCTCCAAGGAGAACGTGGATATGGTGGAAGGAAGGGTTGGCCGGTATCCGCCCAAGTCCCAGGTGAAGAATGCTCGGAGCTTCCTCATTGCTGACAGTAACGCCCCTGACCGCGATCACTGGGTGGCCAGGCAGTGTTTTGACGAGAAGCATGGAGACAGAGAATTCTTTGTTCAGCCTGGAGGGGTTATCAAGGACGGGAAGGAGTGGAAACTCAATCGCAAGGCTGAGAACGTCCACAACCTGCCGGACAGGTATTATGAGCGCCTCGCCCAGGGGAAAAAAGAAAGCTGGATCAGGCAGAACCTTGCCAATGAATTCGTCTACCACTCAGATGGCAGGCCAGTGCATCCCGACTTTAGCGAAACCATACACGTGGAGGAGATAGAGATAAGCCCTGCCCTCCCTTTGACTATCGGGATCGACTTTGGGAGAACCCCGGCAGCAGCGATCTGCCAGAAACAGGCCGATGGCCGCTGGTTTGTATTGGATGAAATTTGTACAGAGAATATGTCTGCCCTGAAGTTCGGTGAGTTGCTTAGGGATTTTCTGGCAAAGGATGATTACCGCAACCTGCCCTTTGAGGCGATAGGCGACCCCGCTGGTAATCAGATGGCGCAGACAAGGGATGAGACGCCCTTCGATATGCTCAAACAGAAAGGTATCAGGGCCGTTCCAGCGCCGACCAATGACTTCGAGGAGCGCACCACTGTCCTGGACGTTCTCCTCACCAAGCTTTCAGAGGGTGAGCCTGCAATAAAGGTCCATCCCCGCTGCAAGACCCTTATCCGTGGATTGGTAGGTGACTACCAGTTCAAGCGTCTACAGGTGGCCGGAGAGCGATATCAGGACAAGCCGCTAAAGAATGATGTCTCCCACGTGTGCGAGGCGTTGCATTACGGCCTACTTGGTGGCGGTGAAGGGATACTTACCAAGCGCAAAAGTAGAGAAGAGATTGAAGCGTTCAATGAAGAATACAGACGGATTCGAGAGAAAAGCCACGCTGTATTTGAGTAATTCAAGCTAGTATCAAAGCATTAGGGACTATGCTATTTTGTTTTCTCCATATGGAAGTGGAGGCAATATGAAGAAGCTCGCGTTAGTTCTAAGCTTGATAACACTACCTGCCTACTCCTGTGATCTCCCTCAGGGTAAATGGCACCTAATGTTTGCACGAACCTCTTGCACCCTAAATATCGATGGGGCAAAGATGAGAGGCACCTGCAAGGATTTACCTCGCCCCGCACTTGGAGAGGTTACTGTGATTACTCCGGCCAGGGGGAGCATTAAACTCCAGAAAGATTGCCGCATTACTGGGGCTTTTAGATTCACTGATCGCTGGAGTGACCAGTACAAGGCCACGATAACCCAGTCACGAACCAACGCCGCGTTGGATGTCTGGAACGGCTTGATACTGACTTCTGCTGTAGAAAATCCCACTGCTGATCAGTTTTACAGCTTCAGTGCATTGCTAGTGCAGTAAAGGATTAGTGCTTGGTCGGCTTAAAGGCTTTCTCGACAGCGGGCGTTAAAGTCCTATCAACAGCCTTCTCAAGATACTTGAACCAGGGTTCCTTCCGGGCCTCCGGGTCCAGTTCCTCAAGGCGATCCAGTGCCACATAAAGCGCACTTGCTAGGTCGCCATCTATCCAGCCTTGTTCGTCGTCGTCATTCATGGGGCAAGCATACACATAACTCGCATCTGCAAAAAAGCGATTCTTTCCCACCATTGTGCACCGGCTGTGCACCAGAAAAACAACCAAAAACAGGAAGTCACCCGAAACTAGCAGGTGTTTATTTAAATGTTATATATCAATGAGTTATGGTGCCCGGAGCCGGAATCGAACCGGCACGATCGCAATGATCGGGAGATTTTAAGTCTCCTGTGTCTACCAATTTCACCATCCGGGCGGTGAATCAGGCGCGCAGAACGCCCCGGGAAAGCGGCGGCATCATAGCATAATCGCAGTGGCTTCGGGCAAGCCCCGGGTCTGCTTTTATCCGCAATCGGCCGTGCTACACTTTCGAACTGAACTCCCCCCGGAACTCGCAGTGGATGCGTAAACTTGTCATATTGCTGACCCTGCTCGCGGTATTGCTGCTGTTACCGCTGCTACTGATGCGATCGGAAAAGGCCCTGCTTTACATCGCACACTGGGCTGTCGACACCTTCACCAATCTGCGGCTGGAATTGCAGCAACCGGTATTACAGCCATTGAAAGGGCGCGTCGCCGCCAGTGAAATTCACCTTTATCCCAAGGCCGAAGATGGCCCCCCCTTTCTCAGCGTTCTGGGCTTTGAAGGTGACACCAGCGCTGGCGATATCTATCGCGGGGACCTCGCCGGGAGTCGCCTCTCGGCGCGCCAGGTGACCATCTTTGTCTCTACCCGGGACGCCACCGCTGACCCGGCGCCGCTTGACTGGCTGCAGTACCTCGGATGGCTACCCGAGGAGCTGTCAGTGGAGCAGCTTCACGTGGTTACGACCTCACATAACACCCTGATCTTTCCTCTGGGCGAAATCAGTGGGAAACGGGGCGATGACAGGACCTTCCATGCTACCGCCATTGCCCGACAGGGCGGCGAGTCCCTTGGACTCGCGCTGGATCTCACCACTCTATATGAGCAGGAAACAGCCACCGGGATCGGGGTGGCGGCCCACATCACTGCTGCCGACAGCGGCAGCGAATTGCATCTCGACGGGGAGTTGCAGGGCACAACCGATGACTTTAATTACGATTTCCGCCTGGACGCAAATTTTCGCGAGGTGGCAAATTTACCGCCTGCCCTGAATCCACCTCAGGCACTGGAAGGTAAACTCACCTTGCGGGCGGTCATGGCGGGCAGTACCGATGGATTCACGCTCTCCGATGCCCTGTTCGTGCTCGACAACATGCCCGATTACGGATTAGAAGCCCACGGGCAGATGGACTATCGCTTCGGCGGCGAAAACACACTCCTGCTAACAAGTTCGGGGGAGCTAAGCTCTACGGAAGGGGTGCTCGACTGGCTGGAACTAGACCTGCGCCCTCTCGGACGCGCCCTTGGAAGCGCGACCATCACCGGCAGCCTGTCACACCCGGTGGTCGAGAACTTTATTCTCCGTAGTGAAAACGACAATGGCCTGACTGTTAATGTGCAGGGAAGCATTGATCCTCAACTCGGCGAGACTGAAGAGAACAGGGTTAGAGTGGACGTAAACGCCCCGGCGCTTGCAACGCTGGAGCACTGGATTGGGCCTCTACCGCATGAACCGGGAGAGTTCAGCGCCAGTGGCGTCATTGTCGAAGCGACCTCCGGGGTGCGGCTGGAAGAATTCGTCGCAGAATCCGGTTCTGAAGAGACCGTTTTACTGCGCGCGGAAGGTACCGCAACATCAGGTGACCTCAGCCAGAAGCAGGGACTGGAAGCGATTGAATCAATGGGCTTGAAACTTTCGCTCTACGCTCCCGACACCCTCTATCTCAACCCTTACCTGACTCAACCCCTGCCTCCGGGGTTTGAAGTCACAGGCAGCGTGGCGGTCAGTGGCAGCGGTCCGGAACTGCGACTGAAGGACGGTGAATTCAGGGCAGAATCCAGTGATATTGTCGCCTCGCTGACGCCCAGGTCCGGCACCTTACGCCTGCTGGAAGAACACATATTGAGCGGACTAGAGGGCGATATATCCGTTTACCTGAGTGACACCAGTGTCCTGTCGCAATTTTTTACCGCGCCGGTTCCCGTGCTCGGCGAAGTCAAAGGCAGTGCTCGGCTCGCTCAACACGGCCAACGGTTCAGCCTGGAGAATGTTCAGCTGCAAGTCGACAATGAAGAGGCTGCGTTGAAAGCAAGTGGCAGGATACAGGACCTCAACGGGCTGCAGGGATTGACGTTGCAGAACCAGTTTACCGGCATAAGGAGCCGGGACCTGTTGGAGACTGCCTTCCAGAATTTTCATTATTCAGGTGAGCTGGCCCAACTCAGCGGTAAATTCAAGCTGCTGCACAATGCGGATGGCTGGTCCGTCACTGACCTCAAGGTGGCTTCCACCCGAGACCAGACACCGCTCCAGCTCCAGGCTGAAGGGCGATTACTCAACTTCACCAGCACCCCCAGCGCCCGACTCTCAATGGACTTCCATCTGCGCGATCCCGCGCTGGTGGAGGCGATTAGCGGCCTGCGCACCAAGCCTGCCCGCGGAAGCGTCGAACTGATCTCCGATACCGGGGTCACTACAGCCGGCGGTCGTGTTCGCTTTGACCAGTCAGGATTTGGCTTCAACGGCGAGGTCGAGCACGCGGGCGGCAAGATCAACTCACTTGTCTTGATGATCGACAGTCCCAGCGTTCGCCTTGAGGATATCGGCATGCAGGCGACAATGAAACCGGGCGGCGACTACAGGCCGGCGGAGCAGCTGGAAGAACTGGAGCCGGGACAGCGCTTCGAGAAGGCACTGCGCCAGGCACCCGGATTCGATACCGACATTGCCATTGAATTCGACAAGGTAAGCGGTGACAACACCAATATAGAGGGCTTCCAGCTGCACTTCACCGGCGCGCAGAAGCGCTACACGCTGCGACAATTCTCTCTCGCCTACGACAGTTCCCTTACCGAAATTCGCGGCATTATTGACCTTAATGCCTCTCCACCCTTCGTCAGCCTGGCAGTGGATGCACTCGCAGTGCCCCTGGACACGCTGACAAAAGATCTCGGTATCGACTTCAATATATCCGGCATTGGCAACCTTAGAGGAGGTATTGCTTCCCAGGGCCTGAACCCTGAGCAACTGGTGGCCAGCATGGACGGTAACGTGGGCGTCGCGCTTGAAGATGCCATCATCGATGGTGCCGCTTACGACGTGCTGGCCACCGACCTGTTAGCCTGGTTTTATTCCGGTGCTGCGCTGGAAGAAAATACCTATGTTGACTGCACCATGGGGCAGTTTGTGCTCAAGGACGGCGTTGCCTCCAGTGACGGGCTCTATATTGAAACGGGCAAAATGGTCGCCACAGGTTCTGCCATGGTAGACCTCGGCAGGCGTTCCATGGATGTTAAATTCACCCCTCGCTCCAAGAGTCGCACACTCCAGGTGCCCTCCTCCATCCGCATACGCGGCAAATTTGATGACCCCAAGGTGAACATTTCACCGGTTGCGGCAGCCGTCGACGCCTACGCTGAAATGCTCACTCTGGTACCGCGCATCGCATGGCGAATTTTCGGCGGTGATCATCGCCGCAAAAAGCGCAGGCCCTGCGTTCCGGATAGTACCTGAGGCACTTCAGCTGGCACTTAAGCGTGATACAATCCGCCGCTTATAATAAATGACTGGACAAATTATGGCGTCTGCTCGAGGTGAATTTTCTTCCCGTTTCGGGTTTGTTATGGCCGCAGCGGGTTCCGCTGTCGGGCTGGGTAATATCTGGGGGTTTCCCACCCAGGCAGCCAGTAACGGCGGCGCCGCCTTTTTGCTGGTGTACCTGGTCCTCGCTTTTACCCTGGCCTACCCTGCACTGATGGCCGAATTGATCATCGGTCGCCATGCCCACGCCAATGCGGTCAGCGCATTGCGGCTCATCTCACCCGGCGCGCTGCTGCGCAAGCTCGCCGCCGCCACGGGCATTATCGGCTTTATTGTCGCCAGCCTGATTCTCAGTTTTTACGCCATTGTCGCCGGCTGGATGATCGCCTTCTGCCTCGCTTCGCTGGCAACTCTGCTGGGTATGGCAGAGCTGTCCAGTTGGCTGACCTCCTTCGGCCTCGGCCGTAACCTGCTGTTTATGCTGCTGTTCATGGGCCTGACCATCAGCATTATCTCAGCGGGAGTGCGAGCAGGCATAGAACGCTGGTCGGAGCGCTTAATGCCGGCCATGCTGATCAGCCTGCTGGTACTGGTGGGCTACGTGCTCACCCTCGACGGCGCGATGGAAGGGCTGCGGGTGTATCTGCTGCCAGATTTCGAGCGAGCTCTTTCACCGAAACTCATCATTGCTGCCCTCGGGGCCGCTTTCTTCTCCCTCTCGCTGGGTGTGGGGACCATGCTGATTTATGGCTCTTATATTTCCGACCGGGAAAATCTGCCGGTGCTGGGAGGCATGGTCACCGTGGTCGACATATCCATCGCCGTTCTGGCTGGCTTCCTGGTACTGCCAGCCATGTACGTAGCGCTGCACAATGGCGTGGAGATTTACAACGCCAGTGGCGCGCTGATTTCCGAGGACACACTGATCTTTACCGTGCTCCCGGAACTGTTTCGTACCATGGGGCTTACCGGCATTGTGGTGAGTATTGTCTTTTTTTTCCTGATGAGCATTGCCGCCCTCACCTCTTCCATTTCCATGCTGGAGGTGCCTGTTGCCTACACTATTGAGGAACACGGGGTCAGTCGTCACAGGGCAGTCTGGCTTCTGGGCGCTGCCATTGCGACGGTCAGCGCTGTCATTCTGCTTAATTTCGGTACGCTGTTCGGCTTTGTGATTTCCCTGACCACCCGCTACAGCCAGCCTCTGTTGGGTTTCATGCTGTGTGTTTTTGCCGGCTGGGTAATGCACCGACATACGCTGCTGGAAGAGCTGCGTAAGGGAAACCCGGACGTGGAACAGGGCTGGTTCTGGAAGATCTGGCCGTGGTATGTGAGGCTGGTATGCCCAGTCATAATCCTGGCGATATTCGCCCAGTCGCTCCTCGGCTGACAACTAGTTGAGGGTGAATGAGCCGGTTTCCTCGATCCTCTGGGTGGGGACAAAGCCGTTGAAGTCGATCTTCGCTGTCAATCGGTAATCCAGGCTGTCGGAGGCGTCCTTGCCCAGGGTCGCTAGCAGACGCAGCAGCGGCAGCAACTGCAGTCCCGCCTCCAATGTCACTATCTCCTCGGAATAGGGCTGCAGCACTGGCACTTCGTTGGTCACACCTGTGATCAGTTCCTTACCCTGTATTTCCACCCCGTAGCTGATTCCCGTGACGTCGAAGGCCTGCTTGTTGGGGTTGGCGATCCGCAAGCTGATCTCAAACCGGGGCGCTCCGCCACTGGATGGTAACGCATTGAAGCTTTCCAGGCTGACTTTCGGAGGGTCGATATCGGGACGAAGTGCGGCGCACCCGGTGGCCAGCACCAACATTGCCAACCACAGGCAATGCAGCGATGACCGTTTCACGATGGCCCCTGGCTGAAGAAAAACAGGCCGTACGCGATACTGCCCACCGCAAACACCGCAGCGACCCAGTCACCGGTTTGCAGATACATCCAGGTGCTGAAAGCGAACATAGCGGCAGTTGCCACCAGGCCAACGGTTTTGCCAACGCGGGTCACAGCTGTTTCTCCCAAGCAAGGAACCGCCCGGCGGTCCCGAAAGCCGGGATTCTATCCTGAACCGCCCCGACTGTAACCCTCAGGGTCAGGCGCTCTTCAGCATGGGGGCCTTCGCCAACTCCTCCTCATGCCCCTGCAGCACCAGATCGAGCGCTTTCTCCATCAGCCAGCGGGCCTGGCTGGTGTAGGCGTAAATGCAGGAGTGCACCGCAGCGTCGTTCCAGTTGTCCACTGAACATTCCGTAGAGTCAGCCTCAAACTCCGCCAGCTGCGAGATCAGGGAGGACAGGTGCTGGGGACACTCACACGCCACTCCGGTCTTCAGTCTCGCGGCTTTTTCCAACTGCGCTGCCGAGTGCAGTCGCGGCCTCGCTGCTACCAGTTCAGCCAGGCTATTGATGCCATCTTTGGTCGCCCGTTCTGCACTGCTGCGAGTCAGGTGAAACGCCAGCTCGGCCCGATCCGGCGGAAACTCCATGGTGGCGATACCCTCGGACGCCAGTTCTTCCACCCAGTTATCGCTCATGCCGGCCTGCATCACCAGGGTTGACGCAGGTTGGAGCATCTGGCGCAGTTCGTTCAGGTGACGAAATTGGCCGCTGCCCATCCGGTCGCAACCGACCACCAACAGGTCTACATCGTCCAGGTCGCGGAACAGGTCAAGGTCTAGGTCCTCCAGCCGCGAAGCGGCAAGCTGCGCGCTCACCCCCGAAAGGCATCCCTGGTGCTCGTCCAGCCAACTGCAAATGGATTCGCCAACAAAGATGACCTGCGGTTTGTCCGCCGCCGGACTGCGAGATCCATCGGTGCAGGCCTCGACCAGGCGTTCCAGCGTCTTGCGCTCGCTGGCCGCAATTTCTCCAATCCGGGCGCCCGACCTCACCAGCGCGGCCACCAGCTGCAGGTGCTCGAGATCTGCCTGCGTATACTGGCGCCGTCCGGTGTCGGATTTCTGACTCGCGCCGAGGTCATATCTGCGCTCCCAAACCCTCAATGTGTCCGGTTTGAGCCCCGTCAGCCTTGCCACGGTGCCAATGCCGTAGAGAGGCCTTGAGTGTAACGTTTGTTCTGCCATCTTTCGGTACCCGCTTGGTTGTTTAACCATGGTACGCAGCAAATGGCTGTCTGGATGACGCATGATCTCAACGCTGGAGACCGGCGTATCTACAGGCATACTTGTTCCACCGCGCTCCATGGAGTATTTTGACCCGATGGCGACTGACAATATCACCAGCACGAACAGGCCTGTTCTGGGCATTGGCGCATGCCTGGCCGGCAGGGAGGTCCGCTACAACGGGCAGACCAAGGCGCCCAATATTCATGTAAAACGGATCGGAAAAATCTTCGAAATGCGCCCCTTTTGCCCTGAAATGGCCGCCGGTCTCGGGGTACCCCGCCCGCCCATTCACCTGGTCGGCGACGAGAACACGGTTCGCGTCGTGGACGTGGAGACCCACCAGCACGATCACACAGACGCCATTGCCGGGCATGCACGCGAGGTACTGGACATGGCGCCCGAGCTGGCCGGTTACGTGCTGGTCAAGGCCAGTCCCAGTTGCGGCTATGAGCGGGTAAAGCGGTTCAACCAGAAAGGGAATATCGTTGCCCACGACCAGCAGGGTATCTTCGCCCGTGCACTTGCGGAGGCCGACCCGTTACTGCCGTTGGAGGACGATGGGCGTCTAAATGACCCGGGACTGCGGGAGAGTTTTGTCACCAGGGCACTGGTGTACCATCAGTGGAAGCAACTGCGCGCAGAGGGCCTGACTGCTGCCAGACTGATCGATTTTTACAGCCGCCATAAGTACCTGGTCATGGCCCACCATGTACCCAGCTACAAGCAACTGGGTCCCCTGTTGGCGGATGCGGGCAATAAAGACCTGGAAGCACTGGCCGAAACATTTATCGCCACCCTGATGAACGCCCTGACCCAGCGGGCCTCCCGGCGCAGTCACAGCAACGTGCTGTTTCACCTGTCCGGTTACCTGAAGAAGAAAATCAGCGCAGAAGAGCGCCAGCGCCTGAAAGAGCTCATAGACCAGTATCGCCTGGGACATATCCCCCTGGTCGTTCCCGTGACCATGCTCAAACATCACTTTGCCAACAATCCCAACGCCTACATTGACCAGCAGGTCTTCCTGGAGCCCTACCCGGACGAACTGCAGTTACGCAACGTGGTTTAGTCGGCCAGGATGTCCTCCAGGGCGGTTTCCAGAGAGGGATAGCGAAATTCAAAATCGGCCTGCTGCAGCCTTGCCGGCACCACCCGCTGGCCTTTGATCAGTAGCTCCTCGGCCATCTCACCCAGCATAATGCGCATCAGGGTAGCAGGCACCGGCAGGTTGACAAGGGTGCTGCGTCGGGCCGCCATCGCCTCACAGAAGCCCCGGCTGGTTACCGCGTCTGGTGCAGTCAGGTTGAACGGCCCCGCCAGGCTGTCTTCGCGCAACAGGAACAGGATGGCCCGAACCACATCCGTCCGGTGGATCCAGCTGAGCCACTGTCGGCCACTACCAATCCAGTTGCCGACGCCGAACCGGAATGGACGGGCCATCTGCACAAACGCCCCACCTCCACTGTCCAGTACCACTCCCAGCCGCAGCAGGCAGGTTCTCACGCCCTGTTCAACAGCCTGATTGGCCGCCGCTTCCCACTGCTCGCACAGGCCCTGGGCAAAACCCGGGTTGGCGCTTCCATTTTCGTCCAGAACTTCGTCCTCATGATGCCCGTAGTAGCCGATGGCGCTACCGCTGAGAAGAACGCCCGGCTTTTGATCACGGCCCGCTATCCAGCTGACAAGTGCCTGGGTGGTATCCAACCTGCTGTTGACGATCTCGCGTTTGTAGCGGCCGCTCCAGCGATGATCAGCCAGGGAGACGCCAGCGAGATTGATGACCGCGTGCACCGGCTTTTCCGCGGGTATTTCACTGAAGTCAGCAATGTAATCCACGCCATCGGTGCTATCGAGTGACTGCCGCGTCAGGATACTGAGTGTGTGTTGATCCTGCCGTAGTGCGGGGACCAGCGCGTCGCCGATAAAACCGGTGCCGCCGGTAATGAGTATGTGCATAAGTTTTGGCCCTCCCTGCTATATACGCAGCCGATGGCAAACAGATTAAAGATCCACCAGATGAGCGGCCAGCGTATACTGCGGCAATGAACACACCTGTTTCCTTTTCTGACCAGCTGGCGGCCTTTTTGATCCGCTACCCCAGACTCGTGCTTCTCACCGGCGCTGGCGTCAGTTCGGCCTCTGGCATTCCCACCTACAGAGACGGCGACGGCAAGTGGCTATACCGCAAACCTATCCAGCACCGCGACTTTATCACTGACGAGCTGACCCGCAAGCGTTACTGGAGCCGGTCCCTGCACGGCTGGCCCCGAGTCCGCGACGCCGCGCCCAACGACATCCATCTCGCGCTGGCCAGGCTGGAGGACAGCGACCAAATAGAACTGCTGATCACCCAGAACGTTGACCGCCTGCACCAGAAAGCCGGCAGCACAAAGGTCATAGACCTGCACGGCAGGCTGGACCGGGTCCGCTGCCTGGACTGCGGTAATCTGCAGGAGCGACAAGCGATCCAGGACTGGCTGCTGGCACATAACACCGTGACGGTAATCACAGACGAGAGGGCCCGTCCGGACGGCGACAGTGATGTGCCCGATGAACAGCTTCGGGGCTTTAAATTTCCTTCCTGCCCCGCCTGCAGTGGCATGTTGATTCCGGATGTGGTGTTTTTCGGGGGCACCGTTCCAGCCGCCCGCGTGGCATCCTGCCAGCTTGCCCTGGAAAGAGCCGACGCCCTGCTGGTGATTGGCAGTTCCCTGCAGGTGTATTCAGGTTACCGGTTCTGTCGTCGGGCCCGGGCCGCTGGCAAAGCCATCGCCATCATCAATCCAGGGTCGACCCGTGCCGACCCTATCGCGGACCTGAAACTCGCGACCAATGCGGCACCAGTGCTGGACGATCTTGTTGCTAATCTCGGGGGGCGACTGTCGGTTCCATGCGATCGCGGTAGTCCCAGCTAAAAAACCGTTGCGGGGTGACCCGGATCAGCACCTCTTCCTGCTCCCTGGACAGCAGCCAGTTCGCCAGTGAACTGTTGCTGTCGCCGAGGTAGCGGGCAATCACCAGACGCAAAACCTCGCCGGCGCCGTCTCCGCCCAGCGTGGCAGTTCCCTGGCCCCGCACACCGTGATACGGGGGTTCGTTCGGGGAAACCTCGAAACCAACCCTCGGTGAGGACTGCAAAAGCTTGACCAGCGAAGAGTCGCGGTGGGACACGCAGAGAAACTCACCCTCGCGGTAAAGAAACCAGACTGAGACTACCCGGGGGAAACCGTCCTGGCCGGTGCAGGCCAGGCGAATCGGCATCGCACATTCCTGCAGCCATAGCTCTACCGTGGGCAAGTCCCAGGGGCCTTTAATTTCCATCTTGTTACCTGTCACCCTGTTACCGGCCTAGTGCAAAGGATAGCAGACAAGCTGCCATTAGCACTTAAAAAGCGCCGTCATCCGTAAAAATGCCATAGTGATAGCAGCCCTCTATTACGCCGCTGGTATAGTAGCCGTTCAGGCCTTTGAATCCGCCCTGGGCGAGGTACACACGCAATTGCGGGTCAAGCCGCGCGGCTGAACTGACCTCCTGCAACAGTTGTTGGTCCGCATTCCTGACCAGAACACCGGAAAATCCCGCTTTCATAGGCAGGATATCGTTACCACTGTCGCCGCAATAAACCACGCTGTCTTTGCAGATGTCATGCTCCCGGGAGACGTACTCCAGGGCGGTCTTTTTTGTTGCACTTGCCGGCAGGATATCCAGCAGCCCCCTGTCCAGGGACGAATCGTAGCTATAGATGATCACCTCGTCGAAGCGGCCACCCAAGCGGGTTTCTACAGCCTGCAGCACCGAGGTATGCCGACCATGCTCCACATAGTAACTCTGCTTGAATTGATTGCAGTTGTCCGGTTCCTGTTTGCGCAGCCCCTGAATTGATACAAGACTCGCGTGCACGAGGTCAGCCTCCCAACGCGGGCTGCTTCGATGAAGCGTTTTTTCCCAGCCCTCGTCAAACTTCCACTGTCCGCCCGCGTAAGTACGTATTGTGCTGCCAACATCCGCACAGAGCACGTCCGGGTGGCGAATACCATACTCGCTGATAGCCTGCTCTGTCAGCGCAAGATTACGTCCCGTCACATAGACCAGCAGAATATCATTGTGCGATGTCAGTTGGTTAAACAGCGGGATTGCCTGTGGGTCAGCAGGCCAATGTCCGTTGGGTAAAAGCGTCCGATCAAGGTCCGTAGCAAGTATCCTCATCTCTCTCCCAGACACCCCTCAGGGAGAAACCACGAGCCAGTAAAACCGCAGGGGTGGAATTACCAGCTGTTCCCTAAAAACCGCAGGGGATTCACCCGTTGCCGCATCCCGTAAAGGTCCAATAGCGAATCTTCCGCGGTTTCTCAGATCAGCAAGGTTTAGCTGCTGTGAATGATCATTGAAATTCGCCACCACCAGCACAGATTCCTCTGGCGCGTCCAGATTGGCCCTGATAAATACAAACAGGTGCTCATTGCCTACTTCAATCAACTCACGATTGTTGAAATCTGCAAACGCAGAAAGTGTTTTACGCACAGCAATGAGTCGTTTTATTCCTTCAAATACCCGCTGTTCAGTTGTTCCATGCTGGTACCTTTTTTCAATCTTTTCCCAATCGTATGCAGGGCGATGGGTCCAGCGGCTATCTTTCTGGCGAGCCGGATTTGACAGGTACGTATAATCGTTCAGCATGCCCACTTCGTCGCCGTAGTACAAAAGTGGTATGCCACCAAAAGACATTATCAGGCCATGGAGCAGCAGAATTTTGTCGATACTGGTTTGTATCTGCTGCTCGTCGTTTGCCTCAATCGCAGCTTCAAGGCCCACCAGTGAAGCCAGCGTGCCGGAAATCCTGCTGTCGCCGGTTTTCTCGTTGCGGGCAAAGGGCTGGCCCCGCGCCGGCGAGCCATCGAACTCTCCGACAAAATATTCTAGCAGGAATCGACGGTGCGCCGACGGTTCATAGCCGACCGCCGCAATATCGACGTCATCGAAACCCAGGCCGATATCGTCGTGACAGCGGACATAGTTGAGCCATGTAGCGCGGTCCAGTTTGTCAGGCAGGTTCAAGATGCCCTGATTGAGAAGGCGGGCATTCTTTGTCGCGATGGCATCCCACAATAAAGCCATCAATGTGGCGTTGTAGGCAATTTCGCACTCCTTGGCAATAACCGCGTCTTCACCAAAGTATTTTGCTATCTCTACAGGTGCAACAATGGCCTCGGCAATAAACAACACACCGGGTGCTGTCACCTGACAGCAATCCTTCAGCAACTGGAGGATGATATGGGCCTCGTGCTCATTCTGGCAGGTCGTACCTATTTTCTTCCACAGAAACGCCACCGCGTCGAGCCTGACGACATCCGCGCCCTGGTTGGCCCAGAACAGGATTACGTCCATCATTTCGATAAATACGGCTGGATTGCTATAGTTCAGGTCCCACTGGTACTCATTGAATACCGTCATCACCCACTTGCCCATCTCTTCGTCAAAGGTGAAGTTGCCGGGAGCAGTCTCGGGAAAGACTTCCGGCATCGTTTCTTCGAACATATCCGGAACTTCACGATTCTCGAAAACGTAGTAGTAATCCTGGAACTCTTCGTTCCCCGCACGTGCCTTCTGCGCCCACTCGTGCTCATTGGAAGTGTGGTTCAGAACCACGTCGAGAGTTAACAGCATGTCGCGACGATGGATTTCCGACGACAGATCGCGCAGGTCCTGCAACGTGCCCACACTACGTTCGATTTTGCGAAAATTATTGACAGCGTATCCGCCGTCGCTGGCGCCCCTGGGGCACTCAAGGATGGGAAGGATGTGCACCAGGTTGACACCCAGCTCCTGAAGGTAGTGCAGTTTGCTGCTGAGACCATTCAGGTCACCAGCGAAGCCATCGAGGTATAGCGCCATTCCAACCCACTTCTGGGACAGAAACCAGGTGAAGTCAGCTTCCCGCGCAATATCACGCTGTTTAAGTTGGTCATCACGCGCCAGGTATTGGCGCGCAAGTACATTCACCAGATTTACCAGCTGTGTCTCAAAATCGTCACGCTCGCCATACAGTCGATGAAAAAGCGAATAGATAGCATAAAAATTGGCACCAAGGCGCGTGTAGAAGTGACGCAGGTCGCGCGAACGAAGCTCCGGCTCCATGCGATCCAGGGTCTGGTTGAGAAGCGTATGTGACTGCTGCTCGTACACGTGTGTTTTTCCTCAGTTTGAGAGGCCCCATTGGCCCAGAAAATCAGCGTAAAACGCGGGATCCTGAACGGTGGCGCCCCTTCTTCCAACGATACTGGCCGCAAATGCCTGTGCTCTTTGCAGGGAAATCTTCGCCGGCCACTCCAGCGCGATACCAAGCAGCATCACCGATGAGAATGCATCACCGGCACCGACAGTATCCACCAATTCTGGCGCCTCCGCTGCCGGCTCCCGCTCCTGTAGGCCATTGGCCAATACCAGCTCTGCCCCCTCTGCGCCATGCGTGACTATCAAGCCCTCCAGACCGTAGGAATCCAGAAAATCTGCGGCAGTTGCTACATCGGTGCTGGCCAACAGTTCAAGTTCGTGAACATTCAGTTTTACCCAGTTACTACCGACCAGAGTGGATTCGATCTCGCGGCGATGCCACCACGGATCACGAAGATTGACATCGATGAACACCTGCCGTGCTGTGATCCCGCGAAGGGCGCGAATCGTATCGGCAGACCGCTTTGAGCGCAGCGCAAGACTACCGTGATACAAAATGTCACAGGATTGCAGATCTGGCGGTTCGATCGCATCGTAAGCGCAGTTCTCAACGATGTCGTAACCTGGCTCACCGTCGACAAACGTCACCTGCACCTTTCCTGTCGGCAACGCCGCATCCGTTTGTAGTCCGTCGGTGTCCATGCCCCAGGAACGCATCGTTTGCCGAACCAGTTCACCCTCGGGGTCTTGCCCAGTGCGACTGACAAAGTAGGGTGACAGGCCAAATGCCTGAAGATGCCAGGCGACATTGAACGGTGCGCCGCCCATGACCCGTGAACCATCCGGAAAATGGTCGAAAAGGACTTCACCAAAAATGCAGATTCGGTTATTCATGCCTAATGATAGTAGCTCAGTCAGGATTTTGGGGCGGCTTGTTCGGGCTCACTGCAACGCCCGAAGAAATCATAATACTCAATGGCTTCGAGAATACCCGCTGCAAAATGACGCTCTGCAAAGTATATTCTGTTCACATCCTGCAGCAGTGACACTTCCTCATGATGACGGTTTGCCACTACTACGGCAAGGGTGTTGCCGCGCATCATATCCTCATCAGCACCTGAACCGCCGGCTACCAGGATCTTGTCCAGTGAAATATCCAGCTGCTGGGCGACAAAACGAAGAGCCTGCCCCTTGGAAGCTCTCGACGGCAAGGCATCAAGAAATTGACCGAAAGAAGTGACAATATTTGTAGTTAATTCGTGCTGGCGGAGTATTGTATTGATCTCGTCAACCGATGGCGCCTCATTCGGGTTCCAGAAATAAGACAATTTGGTCGGAGACTGTTCTTTCCTCGCCTGGAGGCTCAATCCCGGTATATGGCTGAGAAACTGCGCGACGCGACGTGGTGACCAGTGGTGATCTATGTGGTCCGCCCACACCTCGTCTTCTACCAGTTGTTGTCCATAATGGATCCGGGTACCGAGGCCACTAATGAGAATATCGGGTCGCGGAATACCGTGTTTTTTCATCACCGCCAGAGCTGAATCGATCTGGCGCCCGGTCGCGATGACGAAGGTCACCTGCTTCCGTCTGGATCTCACCAATTCCACGAGTTCCCGCAGCGCGGCTTCATCTCCGAGAAGGTTCTGGTCGAGATCTGTTACCAGCATGCGGTCCCGGTAGCGCAGGGCGCCGGGGACTGGTTGGGTTGGAACCTGTATGCCTCGCTCAGTCGGCAGCTGCCTGAGGCTGTCTACATAGGCCTTTGCATGTGCAGACCAGGAGTAATTTTCCCGAACGCGCGCTATGCCGTTCTGCGAAGCCTTTTTCCACCGCGCTGTGTCAGCGATAAACCCCAGAATCGCGTCACTTATCTGCTCCTTGTCCAGAGGATCAACCAACTCCCCGCACTGGCAGTTGCGGATAATATCGACTGGCCCCCCGTTCTCTGTTGCCACCAGGGGCAGTCCGCTGGCGGCAGCTTCAAGCAGGGTCAGACCGAAAGGTTCGGTAAGCGCGGGATTGACAAACACGCCGCCACTGGCGGCCGCCATGCGATAGATTGCCGGTACATCCTCCGGGGCATGATTTTTCGGCAATGCGACCTTGCCGTAAAGGTTGTAAGTGTCGACGGTGACCAGGATATTCATGAACGTATTCTGCGCACCTTCGTCCATATCGCGAATATCGTCGCGATTGCCGGCAACAATGAGCAGGTTGGCCACGTCCTGCAATTTGGCTGATTCACCGTAGGCTTCCATCAGGGTTGTAATATTCTTGCGTTCATCAGGCCGTGACAAGGCAAGAATGAGAGGTTTATCCGGTTCACAAAGGAACCGGTCAACCTGACTTTTGAATTCAATTTTCTCTTCGGGTTCATAGGGCCTGAAGTGGTCGATGTCAGTACCCGGCGGGATGACCACCATACGCTCGGGATCATAGTAATTGTAGAGACTGTATTGCTCTTCAATTTCCTGATGCGTGCTGTTCACCACCATTTCGGCGTTTGCCAGCGTCTCTTCCTCCGCGTCGATGCGGCGTTCCATGTGGTAGGTATTTTCGATGTGATCGCGAGATACGCCGCGAGCAAGCAGGCGTTTACGCTTGTCACGACCCAGCGAGTGACCGGTATGTATGAGGGGGACCGCGAGAAGATTTGACAGCCGCACTCCCACATAACCCGCATCCGCATAGTGACTATGTACAAAATCGGGGCGACGGTCCTGCTGATTGAGGAACTCGACCAGATTATCGGTGAAACTGTCGAGATGATCCCAAAGCTGTTCCTTGGCGATGTATTCCTCTGGACCACAATCGATGCGCACGATGCGGGCCCCATCGCACAGTGGCTCAAGTTGACGGGCATAATCCTGGCTGATTGAGGAATCTGTCAGGCGCCTAGTCACCAGATCTACCTGATCCACATCCGGGTGTGCAGCAAGGGCGCGTGCGAGGTCTACAACGTACTTGGTTTGACCGCCGGTATCGGCGTCTCTTCCCAGTTCCAGTCTCTGCCCGCGGATGAGCCCGTGGACACTCAACATACAAATGTACAAGCCTGGCAATTCGATACCTGCTGTGGCGGTTAATGCACTCGTTTGTTTACGAGTCGAACCAAAAGCATAGCATTTTACTGCGGGAGTCTCAGGAATCTTAGCTACAACAGTCCATAAACAGGCCTGTCGGCGAAATTCGCCTTTTGTCGTTGGTCTTTGCTGACAGGATATCCAACAATGGGGGCCCGGGCTGGAATCGATGGTACGGCATTCCGGCCGGCGTGCACGCTTCTGAGCTTGGGATGAACTTGAAATAATGGAGGCTCGGGTCGGAATCGAACCGGCGTACACGGAGTTGCAGTCCGCTGCATAACCACTCTGCCACCGAGCCATCGCGACTGAGAACCAGTCTAGGGAGATATTGGAGCGGGAAACGGCCGGGGTGGCGCACCACTTCGAACTCCAAAACCCTCAATGCATCGGTTAAATGCATCAGGGAAAGTGGAGCGGGAAACCGGGTTCGAACCGGCGACCTCAACCTTGGCAAGGTTGCGCTCTACCAACTGAGCTATTCCCGCACACATCGCGTTTATGCCCACCGCCGTGGTCACGGGAATCAATGTCGATTCCCGCTTCAAGCCGCGTCCCGCAAGGCGGTGCACGTTCAAGAGGCGCCTATTGTATGCACCCGGGGGCCGGTGTCAACACAAAATCAGAAATAATCTCGCAAGCGACTGAATTAAAACGAATTATCGCGCTCTTTCATCACCACCCAGGCGGCTTTCAGGTAGATAAACATGGACCACAGGGTGAGGACGGCGGCCACATACAGCACCACGTAGCACAGGGCCAGTAACCAGCTTTCATTGGTGGCCGGATCAATGGCCAGCAGAGCGGTTATCGCCACCATCTGGAACGCTGTTTTCACCTTGCCTACATAGGATACCGCAACCGAGGTTCGGGCTCCCAGTTCCGCCATCCACTCGCGCAGCGCGGAGATCACGATCTCCCTGCCGATGATGACGCAGGCTGCAAGGGTAAACAGGGGTGTACCGTGGCGTTCCACCAGCAACACCAGGGCGACCGCGACCATCAGCTTGTCGGCCACCGGGTCCAGGAAAGCGCCAAAGGCGGTCATCTGGCCCAGCTTGCGCGCCAGGTACCCGTCTATCCAGTCGGTGATCGCAGCGAAGCCGAACACCCCTGCAGCCACCAGCAGGTGATGTTCGAAAGGTGTGTAAAACACGATGGCCAGTACCGGGATCAGGCATATCCGCAGTAACGTCAAGGTGTTGGGTATATTGAATTGCAAGCCCCTAGTTCCTTTCCCCGTCATCACCTACATCGTGCAGGTGATCGTAAATCTGTGCTGCCATTGTGGCACTTATTCCGGAAATTTTCTTCAACTCTTCCACGCTGGCGTTGACCACGCCCTGGGCGCTGCCAAAGTGGCGCAGCAGCTCCCTGCGGCGCCTGGCTCCCACGCCGGGGATATCCTCCAGCAGGGAGCGTTGCCTGGCCTTGTCACGGCGGGCGCGGTGACCGGTGATCGCAAAGCGGTGGGCTTCATCGCGTATCTGCTGGATGAGGTGCAGGGCCGGGCTGTCTCCCGGCAATTGTGACTCACGGCCGGTGGCCCCGTCTACGAGGGTTTCGAATCCGGCCTTGCGGGTGACGCCCTTGGCCACACCAATCACCAGCACACCATTGATCTGCAACGCTTCCAGCACCGACATGGCCTGGGCCACCTGGCCCTTGCCGCCGTCGATAAACAGGATATCCGGCTGTGCGCCCTCCCCTGACTTGATCCGCCGGTAGCGACGCTCCAGGGCCTGTTGCATGGCGGCATAGTCGTCGCCACCGGTTATACCCTCGATATTAAACTTGCGGTAGTCACTTTTGCGCGGTCCGTTCTGGTCGAACACCACGCAGGAGGCGACCGTGGCCTCGCCGGAACTGTGGCTGATATCAAAACACTCCATGCGCTCGGGCATCTCCGGCAGCGACAGCAAGTCCTGCAGGGCCTGGAAACGGGCCTGTACGGTTTGTTTGCCGGCCAGGTGGGCCTGCAGGTTGGTCTCGGCGGTTTGTACCGCCAGCCGCAACCAGCGCGCCCGGGCATCCCGTACCCGACTGCGCAGTTTTACCTTGCGCTGGGCCTGCACTTCCAGCGCCTCGGCCAGCGCCGGGCTGCTCTCCGGTTCCTCGTTGACGATAATCTCACCCGGAATGGCCCGGGTGCCGTTAAGGTAGTACTGGGGAATAAATGCCGCCAGTACCTCCCCCGGTGTTTCCTGCAGTTTCAGCGGCGGGTAGTAGGTCTTGCTGCCCAACACCCGTGCCCCACGCACAAACAAGACCTGGACACAGGCCCGGCCGGCGTCCACGGCTGCCGCGAGAATATCGAGGTCACCTTTCACGCCCTCGATACCCTGACTGGCCTGCACATGTTGTAACTGGGTTAACTGGTCCCGGTAAACCGCCGCTTTCTCGTACTCCAGGTCAGCGGCCGCCTGTTCCATGTCATCCGCCAGTCGAACCATCAGTTCCTGGGATTTGCCGCGCAGGAACAGCCGGGTATTTTCTACCTGCGCGGCGTATTCTTCTTCCGACACCAGGTCCACACAGGGCGCGGTACAACGATCAATCTGGTGTTGCAGGCAGGGTCGGGACCGATTGCGGAAATAGCTGTTTTCACACTGCCTGACCTTGAACACTTTCTGCAGGAAATGCAGCGACTCGCGCACCGCACCGGCACTGGGATAGGGACCGAAATACTGCCCCTTGCCCTTCTGTGCGCCCCGGTGCAGGGAGATGCGCGGGAACCGGTCCGCCGAAACATGGATATAGGGATAGGACTTGTCGTCCTTGAGCAGGATGTTATAGGGGGGCCGGTGGTTCTTTATCAGGTTGTGTTCCAGCAACAGGGCGTCGACTTCGGTGGAGGTCACTGTCACCTGGATATCGTGAATCCGGCTGACCAGGGCCAGGGTTTTGTCGGTGAGTCCGCTGGCGCGAAAGTAACTGCCCACGCGGTTCCTCAGGTTTTTCGCCTTACCCACATAGAGCAGTTTGCCGTCCTCAGCATACATCTGGTACACACCGGGTCGCGTGGTCAGGGTCTTGAGGAATGCTTTGTGATCGAACTCAGTCACGTCAACCGCCGTAAATTCGAGGCTCGGGCTCCAGGGCAACACCAAAGCGCGCTTGCACCGAAGCGACGATTTCGTCCGCCAGGGCAAGCAACTCGGCACCGGAGTCACTGGCATAATTAACCAGCACCAGGGCGTGTCCGGGATGAACCCCCACCCCCCCGCGCCGCTGGCCCTTCCAGCCGGCCCGATCGATTAACCAGGCGGCGGGAATCTTGGCCCGGCCACCGCTTTGCGGGTACACCGGCAAATCGGGGTGCTGACGTCGCAATGCCTCCACCGCGGCAGCCTTTAGCACCGGGTTTTTGAAAAAACTGCCGACATTGGGCTCACGTGCCGGATCCGGTAGCCGCCTGCTGCGCACATCCACCACCGCGCGAAACACATCCTCTGGTCGCGGCTCGCTGATACCGGCCTGCTCCAGTTCACTGCGCAGCGCCGGATAGCCCAGTTCCGGGCGCGGTCGGCGGGACAAACGCAGATCCACGGCGGTGATGACCAGCTGGTCGCGCAACTCGCCCTTGAACACGCTGTCGCGGTAACCGAAACCACAGTCCCCGGCCGTCAGAGTCATCGCCCTGCCGTTCGCCGTTTCCAGCGCATGCACCGCCACCACAAAGCGATCCAGTTCCACCCCATAGGCGCCGATATTCTGGATGGGCGCGGCACCGGCAGTTCCGGGAATCAGCGCCAGGTTCTCCAGTCCGTAGAGTCCAGCCTCCAGGGTACGCTGGACCAGCGCGTGCCAGTCATGGCCTGCAGCGACCCGTAACAGTACCTGCTCCCCCTGCTCGCTGAGCAGTTCCATATCGCTGCCACGGTGACAGACCACCAGGGCGTCCAGATCCCCGACCAGCACCACGTTGCTGCCCGTGCCCAGCGGCACAACCGGCAAGCCCTCGGCGCGGGCCCAGTCCAGTGCCTCGGTCAGTTGCACCGGCGATGAAACCTCGACCAGCGCCGTTGCCCGGGACTCGAGACGCAACGTATTGCGGGCGCGAAGGGACTCAGCGCGCAGTATCTGCACCGCATATCTCCCTCAGCAACCCCTCGCTGGCTGCCTCGACCATATCCAGCACGCGGGCAAAACCCTCATCGCCACCGTAATAGGGGTCGGGCACCTCTTCGACACTGGCCTCGGGGTCAAAGGGCAGGAACAGGCCGAGATGGCCAGCGAAATCCGGGGGGCACATGGCCTTCAGGTCCGCCAGGTTCTGTTTATCCATGGCGAGGATGTAGTCGAAATCATCAAAGTCACTGACCTGGACCTGCCTCGCCCGCAGCGGGCTGAGGTCGTAGCCGCGGCTTGCCGCCTCGGCGGTGGCTCGCCGGTCCGGGGCGTGGCCGATATGCCAGTCGCCGGTGCCGCAGGAATCAATGCGAATCTGCTGTTCCAGCCCGCGCTCTTTTACCAGCGCTGCGAACACGCCGTGGGCGGTGGGCGAACGGCATATATTGCCGAGGCAGACGAACAGCACACGGGTAGGCCTGGATTCACTCATGACCCTGCTCCAGTCGTCGACGCACCGCTTCCAGGTCCTCGGCGGTATCCACGCCGGCGGGCACCGCCTCACAGGCCGGCGCCACATGGATACGCTCGCCGTGGTACAGGGCGCGCAGTTGTTCCAGTTGTTCCAGTTGCTCCAACGGCGCCGGTGCCCAGCCCACATAGCGGTGCAAAAATCCGGCGCGATAGGCATAAATGCCAATGTGCCGGTACCAGTCGCCGGCGGGCATGTCCACGGTCGGGTCGGCAAAGGCTTCCCGCGGCCAGGGAATCGTGGCCCGGCTGAAATAGAGAGCCATGCCGCGGGCATCGGCCACCACCTTGACCGCGTTGGGGTTGCGCAACTCCTCCAGCCCCCTTACCGGTTCGCTGAGGGTTGCGATGGCGGCGGCCGGGTTGGCCGCCAGGTTGGCCGCCACCTGGCCGATCAGCGCCGGCGGTATCAACGGTTCGTCGCCCTGCACGTTGACCACGATCTGCTCATCGTCCCAACCGCGCAGGGCAGCCACCTCCTGCAAGCGATCGGTGCCCGAGGGGTGGTCGGGGCTGGTCATACAGACCTCGGCGCCGAAATCCTGTGCCACCTGTTGAATTCGGCTGTCGTCGGTTGCCACCACCACCTGGCTGGCGCCTGCCCCCAGGGCCTGCTCCCACACCCGCTGTATCATTGGCTTGCCGACAATATCCAGAAGCGGTTTGCCGGGAAGCCGGGTAGAGCCGTAACGTGCGGGTATCACTACTGCAAAAGACATGTGTTTACCTTATCGGGTCGTCAGGATCGGGCCAGCGCGGCGATGTCATCGACCACCCCCGGTGGCAGGCTCGCATCGATTCGCAGGAACCAGGCATCCGCTCCGACCAGTGAGCGACATTTTACCGCGTCTTTTTCGGTCATGAGAATTGTCCGGCCCCGCAGTTGCTCAAATTCCTGCGCGCTGTACTGGTGGTGGTCGGGAAAGGTTCTCGCTTCGAACGCGATACCGAGGGTGCCCAGGGTGGCGTAAAACTGGTCGGGCTGGCCGATACCGGCCACGGCCACAATGCCCTCCCCGCTGGTGAACGCAGGCAGGGGACGCTCCTCACCGGAAACGAGA
Organism: Seongchinamella unica; assembly: GCF_004354085.1. GTDB lineage: Bacteria > Pseudomonadota > Gammaproteobacteria > Pseudomonadales > Halieaceae > Halioglobus > Halioglobus unicus. The sequence continues at coordinate 838,206 of NZ_SMSE01000002.1, forward strand.
TTGACCCAGGCCACGGGCTGGTAGCCGACACTGCTGGCGGGGTCCTGGCCACCGCGGTACAGCACCCGGTTGACGCACCGAAGCCGGGAGAGGGGTTCCCGCAGGGGACCGACCGGCAGGCAGTGGCCGTTTCCGGTGCCGCGCCGGGCGTCGAGCAGGGCCAGTTCGTAGTCACGCTGCAGCGCATAATGCTGCAGCCCGTCATCGGCGAGCACCACATCTACCGGCTGGGCTGCCAGCAGCGCCTTCACGGCTGCACTGCGGTCCGGATCGACCATGCAGGGCACCCCGGTGCGCTGGTAGATCAGCAGGGGCTCATCACCACACTGGGCGGCGGAGCTGTCTGCTGATACCTGGTGGGGAAACTCGTTGCCGCTGGCGCCGTAGCCACGGCTGACCACGCCGGGCTTCAGGCCCCTCGCCTGCAGCGCCTCGGCCAGGGCAATGATCACCGGGGTCTTGCCAGTACCGCCGACGGTGATATTGCCCACCACAACGACGGGTTTGGGGGCTCGGTAGGAAGACAACAGGCCTGAGCGGTATAACCAGCGGCGCACAGCGGCCACCGTCCGGAACAGCCCTTCAAGTGGCAGCAGTAACCAGAGCCAGGGGGCGCCGCGATACCAGGCCGTCTCCAGACCGCCAGCCCGGGCAGTCATTAATCGGTAAATTCCTGGTGATAGAGCTGGGCGTAGATCCCTTCGCCCGCCAGCAGCTCCGTGTGAGTACCCATCGCCACAATCTGGCCGGCATCCATCACCACAATACGGTCGGCTTTCTCCACCGTGGATAGCCGGTGGGCAATGATAATGGTGGTGCGATCCCGGGATATCCGGTCCAGTGACTGCTGGATACGATGCTCGGATTCGTTGTCCAGGGCCGAGGTCGCCTCGTCCAGGACAATCACCGGCGCATCCTTGAGAAAGGCCCGGGCGATGGCGATACGCTGGCGCTGGCCGCCACTCAAGCCGCCGCCGTCATCACCCAGCGGCGTGTCCATGCCCGCCGGCATAGCCTCAATGAAATCTTTTGCATAGGCTGATTCCAGGGCCTGCTCGACCGCATCCGGCCCTTTGTCAGCCAGGGTGCCATAGGCAATGTTATTGAACACCGTGTCCTGAAACAGGGTGACATTCTGGGACACCATGGCCAGTTGCTGGCGCAGCGATGACAGGCTGTACTCTTGCACCGGAATGTCATCCAGCAATATCTCACCGGCAGAGGGCTGGTAGAAGCGGGCCAGCAATTGCACCATGGTGCTCTTGCCGCTACCGGAACGCCCCACCAGGGCCACCGTCTCGCCGGGAGCAATGTCCAGCGACACATCCCGCAGGACCTCGGTGTCACTGCCCGGGTAGGCAAAGCTGACATGACGATAGGATATCGCCCCCCTGGCGCGGGTCACTTCCCTGGTACCCTGGTCAACCTCCTCTTCCTGGTCCAGCTGGGCGAAGATATCTTCCGCCGCGGCGAGGCCGCGTTGAATCACCGACTGGATACTGGACAGCTGGCGAATGGGCTTGCCCAACTGCCCCGCCGCCGTCAGGAATGCCACCAGCGAACCGGCAGAGAAATCCGCCAGCAGGCTGGGTTTGAGGGCAAACCAGACCAGGGCCGCCAGGGACAGGGCCAGCAGAGTCTGGATAACCGGCGTGCTCAGGGCATCCAGGAAGGCCAGCTTCAAGCTCTGTGCCCGGTTGTAGTCACTGGCGGAATGGAAGCGCCGCGACTGTTGTGCCTGCCCACCGAAGATACGCACCTCCCGGTAGGCGCCGATACTTTCGTTGGACACCTGGGTAACGTCGCCCATGGACGCCTGGATGCGCCGGCTGTAACGGCGAAAATGCTTACCCACCACACTCACCACGAGGGCAATCGCCGGGGCCACGGCAAGAAACACCAGGCACAGGCGCCAGTTGAGGTAGAGCATGTAACTCAATAGCGCCACCACCGTCAGCCCCTCCCTGACGATAATTTTCAGGGCCTTGGTCACCGCACCCGACACCTGCTCCACGTTAAAGGTGATCTTGGAGATCAACACGCCCTGGCTATGACTGTCGTAGTAGGCGCTGGGAGCCACCAGCATTTTGTCAAACAGTTCGCAACGCAGGGTGTGGATCAGGTTTCGCGCCACGTGGTTCATGAAATAGGTGCCGACGAAAAAACCCATGGAGCGGATAAACGCCAACACCACCAGGCTGATCGGAAACGCCAGCCGGGTGAATTCCAGCTTGTCCATGCCCTCTTCGTAAAACAGGCCATAGGCCACCCTCGATACCAGTCCCGAGTCCGCCTTGTCGGACTGATTCAGGGCATCAAGCAGGAACTGCATCATGTCTGCGAGCAAGACATTGCCCAGGGAATAGACGATGTATCCCGCCAGGCTGAGCGCAAACACCCACCAGTAGGGCACCACGTAAGCCAGCAAGCGACCGTACAGCTGCCAGTCGCTCATATGGCCGGCGCGCACGGGGTGCTGTTGGCGGGAATCCCTAGCCATCGGCCTGCCCCCGGGTGGGCTGACGCGTGGTGATACTCAGGTGAACAAAGCCCATCTGGCCCGCCGCATCCATGGCCCGCACGACATTCTCATGGGTGGCCTGGGCGTCGGCGGTAATAATCATGGGCAGGGTGGTGTCACCTGCCGAGATCTTGTAGATCGCCGCCTGCAGCGTGCGCATGCGATTGTCCACCAGTCCCTGGCCATTCACCCGGTAGCGGCCGCTCTCGTCGATCAGGATCTCGATCTCTTCGTTCTGGACCTCCCTGGGCTGCCCCTGGGCCTCGGGCAGGTCGACGCTGAGCTGGGTCTCCCGGGTAAACGTGGTGGAAACCATGAAGAATATCAACAGCAGGAACACCACATCGATCAGTGGTGTCAGGTTGATATTGACATCATCGAGGCGCTGGCGGCGAAATTTCAAAGGCTGCCTTCCACGTTCTCTTCACTGTGCAGGGCATCCACCAATTTGATCGTTTCCTGCTCCAGTTCAACCACGATGCCGTCGATCTTGCCGACGAAATAGCGGTGCATGGTCAATGCCGGAATCGCCACCGTCAGTCCGGCAGCGGTGGTGATCAGGGCCTCGGATATACCACCGGCAAGCACGCTGGCATTGCCCGTACCCTGGGACATGATCTCGGCAAATACCCGGATCATACCCACCACCGTCCCCAGCAGCCCCAACAGGGGGGCGATGGCGGCAATGGTGCCCAGGGTATTCAGGTAGCGCTCCAGGTCATGCACCACGTGCTGGGCAGCCTCCTGGATGCTCTCTTTCATCACTTCCCGGCCGTGGTAGGCATTGCTCAGCCCGGCGGCAAGTATTCGCCCCAGAGGCGAGGACTGCTTCAGGGTTTTCAGCCGGGCAGCATCCATTTCACCGGCCTTGAGCTGTTTCCACACAGTCGCCAGCAAATGGGGCGGGGCAATTTTTTTCGGGTTGAGGGTTATAAGTCGTTCAATACAGATCGCCAGCACCACGATGGAACACAGTACGATCAGTACCATCAACCATCCGCCAGCCGTCAACAATTCCAGCACAGGGACATCTCGCCAGTTTTTCTTAGAGAGCCCCATTATACGCACAGGCCAAGGAGTGACGGAACCGCGGAAAAGTCACATCCACCAGGCTTTGTATCCTGCGCGGTTAGCTGTTATTGACAGGGCGCCTGCGGGGCCGATTCTGAACTGCAGCGCTCCCTGTCCGGCGGTCTGGTAAACAACGGCACCGGAACGTTGCAAGCGGGCCAGGACCTGGGGGTGAGGATGACCGAAGCGGCTGGCATAGCCGGCAGCGATCACCGCCACCTCGGGCGCCACCCTGTTCAGCCAGGCCTGGTAGGTGGAGGTGTTACTGCCGTGATGGGCCACCAGCAATACCTCGCTGCGCAGTTCTCCCCCCCAGTAGCGGATCAGTTCCCGCTCCTGTCTTTCGCTTATGTCCCCGGGTAGCAGTATCCGTAATCCCGGCGTTACGATCTGCAGCACACAGGACGCATCGTTACCCTCCTGGGGCCCGGAAGGTGATAGAAAGCGAAACCGGGTTCCCCCGGGCCAGCTCCAGGCTGCACCCGCCAGACAGCGCCTGGCGCGCGCATCTGACGCTTCTCCCTGCCACAACCGGTCCACCGGCATGGCCGCCAGCACGCCTTTGAGGCCGGCACTGTGATCCAGATCATTGTGGCTGATGACCAGTTCATCAATTCTCTCCACGCCCGCATGACGTAACCAGGGCAAGACCACGGTCTGGGCGAGATTGGGCCCCGCCGGGTTACCCCCGCCAGTGTCGTAAAGCAGCACCCGGCCTGAGGCGCGAAATACCACCGCGGTGCCCTGGCCCACATCCAGCACGTCCAGTTGCGGCTCCACCCTGGCAGCGGGCCTGGCCAACAGCAGCGGCAGGATCATGAACAGGCCGCCGAGGCGCCAGCGCATGGTGAGTGGCATGACCAGCAATGCGGCGCCAATCAATGCCACCACTGTGGCGAGAGTGCCACCGGCGACAGGCAGGAATAATGCAGCCTGCCGGTCGATAAGTCCCGCAGCCGGCCAGAGGGTATCCAGCGGTTTTGCCGCCATCTGCCAGCAGGCTGCCGCCAACTCGCCGGCACCTGCGAGGGCCAGCGATGCGCCCAGCAGGGACAGGGGAATCACATACAGACCCAGCAGTGGAATCATCAGCAGGTTCGCCAGCGGAGACACCCAGCTGCTGCCCCCGAACCAGAGGGCGCCCATCGGTAACATTGCCAGCGCCATCGCCAGTTGCGGCAGCAACACCCGGCCCAGGCGCCCTCCCCGCTGCCAGCATCCGAGCCAGAGCAGCGTCGCCACCGCACCGAAAGACAGCCAGAAGCCGGTCCCCAGAAAGACCAGCGGGTTTATCAGCGACAAGAGCCAGGCGGCCAAAAACAGACTATTAAAGCCCGAGTTCCCCCGCCGCAGGGCGCGGGCCAGCAAAAAGCAGCCGAGCATCACCAGCGCTCGCTGGGTGGCAACCGAAAACCCGGCCAGGGCAGCGTAAGCCAGAGCCAGGGTGAAAGCCGCCACCTCGCTGACTGGATAGCGACCCTGGCCAACACCCAGGGACCCGAGGCAGGCGCTGGACACTTTTCCCAGCCAAAAGGCCAACCCGGCTACCAGGGCCACATGCAGACCGGAAATCACCAGCAGGTGGTTAATCCCGTAGTGTTGAAACAGCTGCCACAAGCGATAATCGATCCCGCTTTTGTCGGCAACGGTAATCGCAGCCAGCACCGCAGCGGCGACATCCGACAGATCGGCCTGGCCGATGGCATTGCTGACCCTGGCGCGCAGCCGGTGATGCCAGGCTGAGAGCGCCGGCCCGACGCCGGCGACAGGCGCGCCCCCGGCGCTGCGCACCGTTCCCACGGCGTCGATACCGCTCAGTGCATACCAGGCCTGCATGTTGAAAGATCCCGGATTGGATAGCCCCCAGGGCCGGCGCAGCCTGCTTTCAAATCGCCACCACTGGCCGGGCTTTATTTCCCTGTCGCCGTAGTAGGACAGCAGAACACGGCGGGGAGCGGCGCAATCCCGCGGATGGGCGCGGTCCACCAGGAATTCGAACCGCTGGCGCAGTCGCCCCTCTGCCACCGGGGAACGCCGCGGCAGGCTGGCTACCTGACCTGTCAGGGCGATGGACCGGCCGTGGCATGACACAGGCAGGCGCTGCTGCAACTCAAGCTGTCCCCGCAGTGAACAGACCAGCAGTGCGACCAGCAGCCCGGCCCAGAACAGACGTCCGCGCAGCACCAGGATCGCGACCGGCCCGCCGAGACATGGCCACAGCCACGGGGGCAACAACCAGGGGGAAAAGGCCAATAACACCGTGGCCGCGAGCCATCCGATCATCCATGAGCGCATCTAGAGAAGCCGCCCCGTTGCGGGCATAATAGCCGGCCCGGTTCACCATCCTGCTACCTGTGTGCCCGGGCCACCTGCACAGTGAATCACGATGCCGGGTAAAGCGACACACCAAAAACGGTCAGGCGGGCAATGCCAAAGAAAACCCTCAAATCCATCACCCCCAGCGTCGAGCGGATGCGCCAAATCAAGTCCCTGCGACTGCTCGGTAACTGGATCTATGCCGGGAACCTCTGGCATATCAATCGCTACTCCGCCTCCATGGCGTTCTTCGTCGGCCTCTTTATCGCCTTCATGCCGATTCCGGGTCAAATGCTGGTGGCCGCCGCACTGGCGGTCCTGTTTCGCTGCAACCTGCCACTGTCGGTGGGTCTGGTATGGATTACCAATCCGGTAACGCTGCCGCCCATTTTTTTCCTGGCCTACAAGCTGGGAGCGATGATCATCGGCGTACCCCTGCAGCCGCTGAAATTTGAACTGAGTTTCTACTGGCTGACGCACCGGCTGGAGGACGTCTGGCAACCGTTTCTGCTGGGATGCCTGCTGTGCGGCCTGTTTTTTGGCTCCCTGGGTTATTTTGTGATCAACATCCTGTGGCGCCTGCGGGTAGCGCGGATGATGCGGGAGCGCCGGCGACGGCGACGACGGGCAGGAAAGCTGTTGGCGGAGGCTGAAGCAGCGAAACAGGAGGAACCGCGGGCTAACGTTCCTGATTGAGCACCGCGGCGGGAGCCAGCCGGGCGGCCCGCCGGGCCGGGTATATCGCTGCAACCAGGCACATCGCCAGCGCCACCCCACTGACCGTCAGCACATCACGCAACAATAAGTCCACGGGAAGAAATGACACCGGGTACACATCCGTGTTCAGGAAGCGCACACCCAACAGTTGCTCCAGCCCCGCCACCATGCCGGGTACCAGCTGGCTCAACAGTGCGCCCAGCAGGCTGCCGCAAATGACGCCGACGGTGCCAATCATCGCTCCCTGCAGCACAAAGATCCAGGCGATGTCAGCGCCGGAGGCGCCCAGGGTACGAAGAATGGCGATATTGTCCTGCTTGTCGAATACCACCAGTACCAGGGACGACACGACATTGAATGCCGCTACCGCAATAATGGAAAACAACAGGATACTCACCAGGTCGCGGGACAGCTGGATTGCCGCATAGAGGTTGCCGTGAGTCATCATCCAGTTGGTGGCGTAGTGCCCCACCGGCAACTGGTTTACCACTTCCCACGCTATGCGCCTGACCTGGAATAAATCATTGCTTGCCAGCCGCAGGCCACTGACCGCGTCATCCAGGCCGGCGAGCCGGGAGGCGGTGTCCAGGTGCAACAGGGCGACCCCCTGGTCAAGCTCGGTTCCGGTCTCGACAATGCCCGCAAGATAGAGAGATTCGAAGCGCGTGGGGCCGGTATCACCGGTCAGTCCGCCACCGGGGACGATGAGGGTCAGGGTTTCCCCGACCCGGGCATTGAGGCGGCGGGCAATGCCGACCCCAAGCACCAGCGCATCTGCCCTGCGAACAAACGTCGTCCGCTCGGCAGTCGACAGCAATGCCAGCAGTGTGTCACTGCCGGGACCCGCCACCTCCACGCCGATGCCCTGTGCCGTTTCGATGTCTGTACCGCGCATAAACAACGCGTCGAACTGGGTAAACGGGCTTGCCTGCACCACCTGCGGATGCTGCTGGACTTCATCCCGGCGGGTGCGCCAGTCCGCCATTGGCTCATGGGAGTAAACACTGATGTGCGGCACCAGTGACAGAATTCGCTCGCGCATTTCCCGGTCGAAACCATTCATGACCGACAACACCACGATCAACAGCGCAATGGCCAGCACCAGGCCCAACATGGACAGGGACGACAAGAATGTCGACAAGTGCCCGTGGCCATGGGCAAACGTGTAGCGCCGTGCGACCCGCCTGCGCTCAGCCCAGTTCAACTGCGCAACTCCAGGCGCCCGTCCACCAGCTCAAGGGTGCGGTGCATATGGGCGGCAATCGCCGGATCGTGGGTAACGACCACGAATGCCGAACTGAGTTCGCCCAGTGCGTCTATCAGGGCCAGCACCTGGGCGGCGGAATGGGGATCCAGATTGCCGGTGGGTTCATCCATCAGTACACAGTCCGGCTCGGTCACCAGTGCCCTGGCAATCGCCACCCGCTGGCGCTCGCCCCCTGACAACTGCGCAGGCCGATGATCCAGACGGTGCTGCATGCCGACGTTTGCCAGCATGTCTGCCGCCAGCCCGAGGGCCTCCCGCCGCGCGTGGCCACCGATGATCAATGGCATGGCCACATTCTCCCGGGCATCAAACTCCGGCAGGAGGTGGTGAAACTGATAAACAAACCCCAGATGCCGGTTGCGCATCTGGCAGAGTTTGGCCTCATCCAGCTGCGCCAGGTCCTCCGAACAAAGCACTACCTGTCCCCGGGTCGGCTTGTCCAGTCCACCCAGTAGATTGAGCAGCGTGGACTTGCCGGAACCGGACGCACCGACTATGGCGATCTTCTCCCCGGCTTGCAGTTCCAGTTCTACGCCATTGAGCACCTCAACGGAGCGGTCGCCGTCGCGATAGCTGCGGCACAGTGAATGGCACTGCAGTACCGGCTCATTCATAGCGCAGCACCTCTGCCGGAGCCACCCGCGCAGCCCGACGGGCCGGATACACCGTAGCCAGCAGACTCAACAACAGGGATGCCGTTACCACGGCGATCACATCGGACCACATCAGCTGCGAAGGCAGTTTTGAGATAAAGTACACGGAGGGGTCGAACAATTTCACTCCCAGTAGATTTTCGACGAACACAGTAATAGCGGAAATATTCAGGGACAGGAATACCCCGAGGACTGCTCCCAGGCTGATGCCGACTGCCGCAAGTCCCAGACCATGGGCGACAAAAATCGCCATAATACCCCCTGCCCTGGCACCCATGGTACGTAACACGGCGATGTCGCGGCGCTTCTCCGCCACCGACATCACCAGCGTGGAGACGATGTTAAACGCCGCCACTGCCACCACCGAAAGCAGCAACAGGCTCACCATAATCTTTTCCATCTTAACCGCTTGAAACAGCGACCCCTGGGTCTGGCTCCAGTCCTTCACCCCAAGCTCCGGCGGTAACAGCCGGGCCACAGTAGCCATGGTTTCCGGTGCGGTGTAGAGGTTATCTGTTTTCAGCTGCAGGCCATCAACGCCGCTGGCGGGCCCCAACAGTTTCTGGCCACTGCGTAAACCGATGTAGGCCTGGTAGGAATCGGGCTGGGCGCCCACTTCAAATATGCCTGTGACTGTCAGGCGTTTGCTGCGGGGAAAAGCTCCCAGAGGGGTGAGCGTAAGCCGCGGCACGGTGACCTGCACACTGTCTCCCAGGCGGACCCCGAGCATCCGCGCCAGTGAGGCCCCCAGTACAACCGAAAAGCCCGGTTCTTCAAGGCTTTCCAGGCTGCCCTGGATCAAGGCTGCGGGAATTTTTGAAACCCGGGCCTGTAATTCCGGGTCAATAGCCGTCAGCACCGCGCCGCGCAACGTCCGCCCGCTGGCCAGGATCACCTTGTCGGAAATATAGGGGGATACGGCCAACACCGAATCCAGCGATTCAATCCTGCTCGCCAGCGACCGCCATTGCTCGATGCCCTCATCCCCACTGACAAAACCGTGGGGTACCAGTGACAGGATACGGCCTCGCAACTCACCGCCGAAGCCATTCATCACCGACAGTACCGTCAACAGGGAGGCGACCCCCAGTACCATACCCAACATGGATACCAGGGCGATTACCGAGGTAAAGCGATTGCGCTTGCGGGAAAAACTGTAGCGCAGGCCGATAAAAAGGGCGTAATTACCAGTGGCGTGGCCGCGGGCACTCAAACGGGCAGCAGTCCGCTACTTGGTATCAGCGGGATAGTAGAGCCCGGGATTATCGCGGCCGGCTTCACCGTCTCGAGTTTCCTCGTCACAGCGTTTCGGGTCGCCGCCGCAAATGTCGCAGGAGGTATCGATACCCAGCGCGCCCATGCCGCCGCAGGAGCCTTTTATGGGCCCGCGGCCCATGATGACACCCACGGCCATTGCTGCCATAACAATGCCGATAAAAACTGCGGTGATCAGAAAAAGGCTCATAGTCATCCTCCGTAAGCTCGGGCTTACTGTTGTCGGGCCGGGGCTTCCTGCAGGTAGGGCGCAAACGCCTCGCTATAACGGCTGCTGAAACCCTGTCCTTGCCGCTGAATCAAATATACCGCCAATCCCTGTGCCTGCGCTACCGTGAGCGCTTCCTGCTCGCCCAGTACCGTGAGTGCTGTGGCCCAGGCGTCGGCGAGCATGGCACTGGGGTGGACAACAGTTACCGAGACAAGTTCATGTGCCACCGGCTGGCCACTGCGCGGGTCGATACTGTGGGAATAGCGAACACCATCCACTTCAAAGAAGTTCCGGTAGTCGCCGGAGGTAGCTACCGCGACATTACCCAGGTAAATGGTGCGTGCAATCCCCATTTTCCCGACTTCGGGTTGTTCAATGGCGATACGCCAGCTATCGCCCCGTGGGCTGTGCCCGGACAGACGCATCTCCCCGCCCACTTCCACCATGTAATTGCTGATGCCCTCGCCGGTGAGATAGCGGGCGATTTCGTCAACCGCAAAACCCTTGGCGATGGAAGAGAAATCCAGGTATACGTCGGTATCCTTGCGCAGCCGTTGTCCCTCTCCGTCCACCTGCAGATAGTCCTGCCCAACCCGCGCCATAGCGGAGTTGATCGCCGCCTCCGCAGGAGGTTCGGGCGCCTCTCCGGGCGGACCAAACCCCCACAGGTTGACCAGCGGGCCCACCGTGACATCGTAGGCACCACCGGACTGCCAACCGATAGCCATGGCTGCTGACAGCACCTGGTAAAAGCCATCGGAAACAGGGAACCATTGACCGACCTCACTGCGATTGAAACGCGATATTTCAGAGTCCGCGCGGTACGTGGACATGCTGGCGTTGACCGACTCCAGCAGCGCCCCGACATCGGCCTGTATCTGCTGTTCATCCAGCGCAGAACCGGACGGCAGCAACAGGGTCACGGACCAGGTGGTGCCCATGGTCTGGCCGCCGAGTTTGAGCAGGCTGTCCTCGCGGGCACAGCCGGCAAGCGCAACCAGCAGCAATCCGAACAGACCGGCGCGGATGTAAAAAAGCCACTCGCAGGAGTGGCTTTTGGCTTGAGGAATGTTGCGCCGCATCAGCCGCCGAAATCGTCCAGCATGATGTTTTCCGGTTCGACACCGAGGTCGGTCAGCATCTGGATGACCGCCGCATTCATCATCGGCGGCCCACACATGTAGTATTCACAATCTTCAGGTGCCGGATGGTCCTTGAGGTACTCCTCGTAAAGCACATTGTGGATAAAGCCGGTCAGGCCTTCCCAGTTGTCCTCGGGCTGAGGATCAGACAGGGCAACATGCCATTCGAAGTTATCGTTTTCTGCCGCCAGCGTGTCGTAATCCTCCACGTAGAACATCTCCCGCAGTGAACGGGCACCGTACCAGAAAGAGATCTTGCGCTTGGAGTGGAGGCGCTTGAGCTGGTCGAAAATGTGTGAGCGCATGGGCGCCATACCGGCACCGCCGCCGATGAACACCATTTCGGCATCGGTGTCCTTGGCGAAAAACTCACCAAAGGGACCGTAAACGGTCACCTTGTCGCCGGGCTTGAGGCCAAACACCCAGGAGGACATCTGGCCGGGCGGGATACCTTCACTGCCGGGAGGCGGAGTGGCGATACGGATATTGAACTTGACCACGCCCTTCTCTTCGGGATAGTTGGCCATGGAGTAGGCGCGTATCACCGGTTCCTTGACGATGGATTCGTGCTTGAAGAAGTTAAAGTGCTCCCAGTCACCCCGGTACTCTTCCTCGATATCGAAGTCGGAGTACTTCACGTGGTGTGGTGGGCACTCCAGCTGCACGTAACCACCGGCGCGAAAATCGACGTTCTCTCCCTCAGGCAGACGCAGCGTCAGTTCCTTGATAAACGTGGCAACATTGGGGTTGGACTCTACCGTGCACTCCCACTGTTTCACCCCGAAGACTTCCTCAGGCACTTCGATTTTCATATCCTGCTTGACGGCAGCCTGACAGGACAGGCGCCAGCCCTCAGCAGCGTCGCGCTTGGTGAAGTGAGATTCCTCGGTGGGCAGCATGGAGCCACCGCCCTCCTTGATGATGCATTTGCACTGGGCGCAGGTACCGCCGCCACCGCAGGCGGAAGGCAGAAACAGGCCGGACTCGGACAGGGTCTGCAGCAGCTTGCCGCCAGCGGGAACGGTAATCGTTTTCTCGCCGTTGATTTCGATATTGACGTCGCCAGAGCTCACCAGGGAGGAACGGGCAACGAGAATAACCGCCACCAGTGCCAGCACGATGGCAGTGAACATCACCACGCCGAATATAATTGTCATATCCATATCAGTTCAATCCCGCTTAGATATCGATGCCGCCAAAGGACATGAAGCCCAGTGACATGAGGCCGACGATGATGAATGTAATACCCAGCCCCTGCAGGCCGTCGGGTACGTCCGAGTACTTCAACTTCTCACGAATACCGGCCAGGGCAACAATGGCCAGCGCCCAACCGACGCCGGCACCGGCGCCGAAGACAACGGACTCAGCGAAGTTGTAGTCCCGCTCGACCATGAACAGGGAGGCACCGAGAATCGCGCAATTCACCGTGATCAGCGGCAGGAATACGCCCAGCGCGTTGTAGAGCGCGGGCACGTACTTGTCGAGGAACATCTCCAGAATTTGCACCAGCGCCGCGATCACACCGATGTAGGACAGTAATCCCAGGAAGCTCAGGTCCAGGTCGGGGTATCCGGCCCAGGCCAGCGCCCCGTCTGCCAGCAGGTAGTTGTAGATCAGGTTGTTCACCGGAACCGTAATGGTCAGCACAACGACGACGGCGACACCGAGGCCAAAGGCCGCCTGGATCTTCTTGGACACCGCCAGGAAGGTACACATACCCAGGAAGAAGGCCAGCGCCATGTTCTCGATAAAGATCGAGCGAACGAACAAACTCAGCAAAGCTTCCATCTTAGACGCCCTCCCTCGCTACGGTGTGTTTGGACAGTTTGAAGTCAGGCTTCTCCACCTGATCTGTCTTGACGCTGCGCAATATCCAGATAAAACCGCCGATCAGGAAGAAGGCGCTCGGGGGCAACAGCAGCAGGCCGTTGGGAATGTACCAGCCACCCTCGGTCACCACCGGCAGGATATCAAAGCCCATCAGCTTGCCTGCACCGAACAGTTCACGGACCACCGCGACGCTGATCAACACCACCGAGTAGCCGAGACCGTTACCGATACCGTCCAGGAAACTGGGCAGCGGCGGGTTTTTCATGGCAAAGGCTTCGGCCCGGCCCATGACAATACAGTTGGTGATGATCAGCCCGACAAACACGGACAGCTGCTTGCTGATCCCGTAGGCGTAGGCTTTCAACAACTGGTCTACCACGATAACCAGGGACGCGATAATAATCATCTGCACGATGATTCGGATACTGCCCGGAATGTGCTTGCGAATCAGGGAAACGCCGAGGTTGGAAAACGCGGTTACAGAGGTCAGCGCCACGCACATCACCAGGGTGACCTGCAGCGAAGAGGTCACCGCCAGGGCGCTACAGACGCCGAGGATCTGCAGCGCAATCGGGTTATTCTTGAAAATCGGACTCGTCAGTGTCTCTCTTACAGTTTCCACGATCAGGCCTCCCCGGATTTCAGGTTGTTAAGGAATGGCTCGAAGCCGTTTTCACCCAGCCAGAACTCAACCAGGTTGGACACGCCGCGGGTGGTCAGCGTTGCGCCCGCCAGGCCATCAACCTGGTACTCGGCATTGTTGGCGCCAGGATCCACGGTACCCTTGATCACCGACAGTTCCATCTCGCCATCCTTGTAAACCTGTTTGCCTTGCCACAGGGATTTCCAGCGCGGGTTATCCACCTCGCCGCCCAGTCCGGGGGTTTCCTTGTGCTCGTAGAAACCAATACCCGCAACCGTATTGGCATCGCCTTCCAGGGCGATAAAGCCGTACAGGGTGCCCCACAGGCCGTATCCGTGAATAGGCAGGATAATCTTGTCGATATCACCGTCCGCGCCTTCAGCCAGGTAAACCAGCGCGTAGTGCTCACGGCGGAACACCTTGGCAATGTCCTCATCCGTGCTCAGCTTGTCGGACATGGATGAGTCCTTGGCGGCCGAGCGCTGGTCGTAACTGGCTGGATCCACCTCGTCGGTGAACTTACCGGTACGCAGGTCGACTACCCGGGTCGTCATCTGGGCGAACTGCTCTTCCACGCTGGCGCCCTCTTCCAGCATGCCCGCCGCCGACAGAATATTGCGCTTGCGGTCCAGGGACTGGTTGGCCTCTTGCGCAGGCTTCAGTACTACCGCGGCGGTGGATACGACGACCGAGCAGACAATGCAGAGAGAGAATGCAACGATCAGGGTCTTGGAAATGCTGTCATTACTGGACACGTGCAAGCCTCCTCTTGATATTTGCCTGAACCGCGAAATGATCCATCAACGGCGCGAACAGGTTGGCGAACAGAATAGCCAGCATGATGCCCTCCGGGAACGCCGGGTTAACGACGCGAATCAACACCGTCATCAGGCCGATAAGAATGCCGAAGGCCCACTTGCCGGCATTGGTCATCGCCGCGGATACCGGATCGGTGGCCATAAAAATCATGCCGAAGGCAAAACCGCCCGTTACCAGATGCCAGTACCAGGGCATTGCGAATGCGGGGTTGGAATCAGAACCGACCATGTTGAACAGGGTGCTCAGGGTCACCATGCCCAGGAAAACACCGAGAACAATCCGCCAGGAGGCGATCCGGGTTGCCAGCAGGATGAAGCCGCCTATCAGGATGGCCAGGGTAGAGGTTTCGCCCACTGAACCGGGAATCGTGCCCAGGAAGGCGTCAGCCCAGGAGAAGGTCGATTGCAGCGCCGCCATGCCGTCGGAAGCCACGATAGACAGCGGCGTCGCCGCCGTGTATCCATCTACCGCCACCCAAACCGTATCGCCTGAAAGCTGGGCCGGATAGGCGAAATAGAGAAAGGCGCGTCCGGTCAGTGCCGGATTGAGGAAGTTCTTGCCGGTACCACCGAAGACTTCCTTGCCGATCACGACACCGAAGCTGATACCCATGGCCACCTGCCACAGGGGAATATCCGGGGGACAGATCAGGGCGAACAGGATAGAGGTCACAAAAAAGCCCTCGTTAACCTCGTGTCCCCGTTTCATGGCGAACAGGACTTCCCAGAAACCGCCCACCACAAAAGTCACTGCATAGATGGGCACGAAGAACACCGCGCCGTACCAGAAACAGTGCCACAGGCTGCTGGCGTCGTAACCGCCGAGCAACTCGATCAACCAACCGCGCCAACCCTCCACGCTGGCACCGGCGGCCATCACGTCGGTGGCCTGGAAACCCAGGTTCCACATGCCGTAAAACATGGCGGGAAAAGCGGCCAGCCAGACGGTGATCATGATGCGCTTGAGATCAATCCCGTCGCGCACGTGGGCCGTACTTCTGGTTACCGAACCGGGAGAATAGAAGATGGTGTCCACTGCTTCATACAGTGCATACCAGTTCTGGAGCCTGCCACCCTCGGTAAAGTTGTGCTCGATACTGTCAAGAAACTTGCGCAATCCCACGTCTCAACCCTCCTTTTCGATCAGCGTCAGGTTATCCCGCAGGATAGGACCATATTCATACTTGCCGGCACACACATAGGTGCACAGGGCGAGATCTTCCTCCTCCAGTTCCAGGCAACCCAGGCTCTGGGCGGTTTCTGTATCGCCCACGATCAGCGAACGCAGCAGCTGGGTGGGGAGAATATCCAGTGGCATGATCGTCTCGTACTGACCCACCGGCACCATGGCACGTTCGGAACCGTTGGTGTTGGTCGTCATGGCCAGTGGCTTGCAGCCGAAGAAATTGCTCAGGTATATGCCCAGGCTGGAGTGCTTTTTCACGCCGGGAGACAACCAGCCCATGAACTCGCGTTCGCGGCCTTCCAGCAACACCGACACCTGGTTGTGATAACGACCGAGGTAGGCGGTACCGGTGGAGACACCGCGTCCACCGAGCACCGAGCCCGAGATAATCCGGTTGTCACCATCCTTGACCTCGCCCGCGCACAAAGCCTGCAGGTCGACACCCAGGCGCGTGCGCAGCAGACGCGGGTTGTCAACCTGGGGACCGGCCAGGGCAATGACCCGCTCGGTATACAGGCGGCCGTCCAGGAACAGGCGGCCGATGGCGATCACGTCCTGGTAGCCGATCTGCCACACTACCTTGCTGGCACTGACACCTTCCAGGAAGTGGATATGGGTTCCGGCGAGGCCTGCCGGGTGGGGCCCGTCAAACTGGGCCAGTTCCATATTGCCGGCGTTTCCGCTAGGCACGCTGGCCCCTGCCGCGGCACACACATAGACCTTGCCGCTGGTAAGTCTGGCGAGGATGTCCTGTCCGAGGGCAAATGCGTCGGCTTGTTCGGCAATAATGACGGCGGGATCGGGGGCCAGCGGATGGGTATCCATCGCGGTGACAAAAATTGCAGCGGCCTCGCTATCAATCGCCGGCACCTTGCTGAAGGGTCGGGTGCGCAGCGACGTCCACTGGCCACTCTCGATCAGCTGCGCTCGAATGGTCGCGGGGTCCAGGGCGGCGGCTTCCTGTGCGCTGTAAGTGCCGAAAGATTCCGCCTCATCACCTTCAATATCGATGACCACCGATTGCAGGACCCGTCGGGCGCCGCGGTTAATGGCCGAGACCACCCCGGAAGCGGGTGCGGTATAACCAACACCTTCGGTCTTCTTGTCGGTGAACAGTAGCTGGCCGAGCTTGACCCGGTCACCTTCCTGCACGGCCATGGTGGGCTTCATACCGACATAGTCGAATCCGACAAGCGCGACCGCGCGCGCCGCAGGTGCATCTTCAATAACTTGCTGGGGAGCTCCCTGGATAGGGATATCCATACCCCGCTTGATCTTGATCATACGATCTGCCTACAGAACTTGTGTGTGAGTGGACCGGGGACGACTTCAGGGAACAAATCTACTGAATAACAGCTGCAATGGCCACTGCCGCACTGGTGTTTTCTGCCACCGCGGGATGGCAAATGATGCCACCTGTCCCAAAACCGCGCGCATTATAGGGGAAGCGACCTTAAAAGGCCACATTCCGTCCGTCAGTTCTTTGATTTTGAACAGGTTTTAGTGCTGTTTGCCGACCTTCGACAGAGGCGCCGAACAGGGTGTACAGTCCCCCGCGTGGCGCCGGGCGGAGGCAATGGCCGCCGGACCGCCCCCGGAGGCGGGACAGGGCGACTAACGCCAGCCCCGGCGCGGACTGCCAGCGGCCCTGGAGCGGGGCTACCAGTCCTCTTTCGGGTACACCGCGTAGTGAATGCCGGCCATCTGCTCCAGAATCCGGTGTACCTGGCAGCTGTAACCGAACTCGTTGTCGTACCACAGGTACAGCACCGCCTGGTTGCCATTCACGATTGTCGCCTGGGCATCAAAAATACAGGCGTGGCGGGAGCCTACGAAGTCGGTGGACACCACCTCCGGCGAATTGGAAAAGTCGATCTGCTTGCGCAGGGGAGAGTGCAGGGCCTGGGTGCGCATAAACTCATTGACCTCTTCCGCGGTGGTTTCCCGATTCAGCGTCAGGTTGAGAATTGCCATCGACACATTGGGTGTGGGAACCCGGATCGCATTACCGGTGAGACGGCCGACCAGCTGCGGTAACACCTTGCCCACCGCCTTGGCGGCACCGGTCTCGGTCAGCACCATGTTCAGCGGTGCGGCGCGGCCACGGCGCGATGCCTTGTGGTAATTGTCGATCAGGTTCTGGTCGTTGGTGAAAGCGTGTACGGTCTCCACGTGGCCGGCGCTGATACCGAACTCGTCGTCCATGGCTTTCAGCGGGGGGGCGATGGCATTGGTGGTACAGGAGGCCGCCGAAATAATGGTATCGCTCGGTGCGATAATGTCATGGTTGATGCCATGAACCACGTTTTTCAGGTTTCCCTTGCCCGGAGCCGTCAGGATCACCTTGGACACGCCTTTACTTTTCAGGTGCAGCGACAGGCCCTCCTCATCACGCCAGACACCGGTATTATCGACCACGATAGCGTTATTGATCCCGTACTCGGTGTAATCGATGCTGTCAGGGCTGTCGGCATAGATCACCTTGACCTCGTTACCGTTGGCGACAAAGCTCTGGCGCTCCTCGTCCACGCGAATGGTGCCGTCGAATGCACCGTGAATTGAATCACGGCGCAACAGACTGGCACGCTTGACCAGGTCATTGGGGGCCTTGCCCTTACGCACCACAACCGCCCTCAGGCGCAGGGTATCGCCGCCGTCGGTCTTGTCGATGAGGATACGGGCCATCAACCGACCGATACGGCCAAAACCGTACAGCACCACGTCCTGTGGCTGTTCCAGTGGTTTGTCTTTGGAACCGATGTCGTCCGCCACTTCCCGGCGCACGTACTCCTCGATACTCAGGCCCTCACCGGCGCCCTTTTCGTAGTAGTTCACCGCCAGCCGGCCTATGTCGATATGGGCGGGCCCCAGGTCCAGCTTGCACAATTCGGTCAGGATGGGAAAGGTCTCGAACTCGGACAACTCGTTCGCTTCGACCTGGCGCACGTAGCGGTGGTCCTTCATGATCTCCAGCACGGAGCGATTGACCAGGGATTTGCCATAGATATAGCACTTGACGCTTTTTTCCCGGGCCAGGCTCCCTACCAGGGGGATCATGCCTTCAGCGAGGGCTTCGCGTTCTTTCCAGTCCTTGAAGTAATCGGCTGGACGTTCTCTCTTGCGGTCGTTCACGGTTTGTAAGTCCTTAGCGGTGGTAAGGGGCGCGTATTATCGTCTGATGGCAATGGCCACGCAAGCCGCCTGCGACCCATATCGACTATCGATAGCGGCAATAAACTGGTGGCCTTTGCAGGCGCCGCGCTACAATGCGCCCCCACGTTCAATTTCCGAAGCACTGGTATGTTCACATCCCTGGTCCAGGCGACGCCCTGGCCGCATCAATCCGGCACCCGCACCGCCCTCGGACCCTTTTACGGCGGCGCCGATGCGCGCTGTATCGCCGAACTGGCAGACCCCTCCCGGCTGCTGGTGGTCATTACCGCGGACACCAGCGCCGCCCTGGCCCTGGAGAGGGAGCTGCCCTTTTACCTGGACCGGGCGCTGGAGGTCCTGGCGTTCCCGGACTGGGAGACCCTGCCCTACGACAACTTTTCGCCCCACCAGGACATTGTTTCCGAGCGACTGAGCACCCTCTACCGCCTGCCGCGCTGCAAAGGCGGCGTGCTGATCGTCCCGGTGCCCACGCTGATGCACCGGTTGCCACCGACCCACTACGTGGCGGGATCCAGCCTGCTACTGGAACAGGGGCAGACCATTGAGCTGGACAGTTTCCGGCGCAACCTGGAGCGCAACGGGTATCGCAACGTGGAGACGGTGTTCGAACACGGTGAATTTGCCCTGCGCGGCTCGCTGTTCGACATTTTTCCCATGGGGTCCACCCTGCCCTACCGAATCGACCTGCTGGACGATGAGGTCGACACCCTGCGAACCTTCGACCCCGAAACCCAGCGCACGGTGGAGAAGGTAACGGCCATCAATATGCTGCCGGCACGGGAATACCCGCTGGACAGCAGTGCGATCACCCGCTTCCAGATGAACTGGTGGGACGCCTTCGATGTGGATCACGACAGCTGCCCCACCTATGTGGAGGTCAGCGCCGGACGCAGCCCCGGAGGTTGCGAGTACTACCTGCCCCTGTTTTTCGACCAATGTGCAACCCTGTTTGACTACCTGCCGGAGGATGCCGCGGTCATCGCCACCGGCGACCATCACAAGGCCGCAGAGCATTTCTGGCAGGAAGTGGGCAGCCGCTTCCAGGAATATGGCATCGACCCGCGCCGACCACTGCTACCGCCCGCGAAAGGGTTCCTCCCTGTGGAGGAATTTTACCGCCAGCTGAAACAGTTCTCGGTACTGGAACTGCGCCATACCCCGGACGCCCCGGTACACCAGAAAACCCCCGTACTGCCCCCGCCGGACCTGGCCACTGACCAGACAGTGACCTCGGCCGCGGCCAACCTGGCCCGGTTCATCGGCGAGCACCACGGGCCGGTGCTGCTGTGTGCCGAATCCGCCGGGCGCCGGGAAATTCTGCTGGAATCCCTCCGGGAACAGGGGCTGGCTCCCCCCATAGTCGCCGGCTGGCACCAGTTTCTCGCCTCGGGAGAGTCCTTTGCCATTGCCACCGCCCCGCTGGACCGGGGACTGTACTTCGGGCCCGGCAAACCCACCCTGGTCTGTGAAACCCAGCTGTTCGGCAACCGGGTCGCCCAGCGCCGCCGACGCCGGGCCAGCACCGAAGCCGCAACTGCCAATGTTTTCCGCGATATTAACGAATTGCGCGAAGGCGTTCCCGTGGTCCACCTCGAGCATGGGGTCGGTCGCTACGCGGGCCTGCAGACCCTGGCGGTAGACGGCCAGGAGGCCGAATTCCTGACCCTGGAGTACGCCCGGGGTGCCAAACTCTATGTACCGGTGGCTTCCCTGCACCTCATCAGTCGCTATGCCGGTTCCGACCCTGACCTGGCGCCCCTCCATACCCTGGGATCGGAGCAATGGGACAAGGCCCGCCGCAAGGCCAGCGAGAAAGCCAACGATATCGCCGCCCAGTTACTGGAAGTGTATGCCCGTCGTGAAGCCAGGCAGGGCTTCAGCTTCGAGCTGGATGCGGTCGCCTACGACAAGTTCAGCGCCGCTTTTCCGTTTGAGGAAACACCCGACCAGGAGATGACGATTCGCGCGGTGGTGGAGGATATGTGCAGTCCGCGGGTGATGGACCGCCTGGTGTGCGGTGACGTCGGCTTCGGCAAGACCGAGGTGGCCATGCGCGCCGCCTTCATCGCCAGCCAGAACAGGAAGCAGGTGGCGGTCCTGGTACCCACCACCCTGCTGGCCCAGCAACATTACAGTTCTTTTTGTGACCGCTTTGCCGACTGGCCGGTAACCGTGGAGGTCGTTTCGCGCTTTAAATCCAGCGCCCAGATGAAGGAGGTCTCCAAGCGCATCGCCGCCGGCAAGGTGGATATCCTCGTGGGCACCCACAAGCTGCTGCAGTCGGATTTTCGCTTCAATGACCTCGGCCTGTTGATCATTGACGAGGAGCACCGCTTCGGGGTCAAGCAAAAAGAGGCCATCAAGGCGCTGCGCTCCGAGGTCGATATCCTCACCCTCACCGCCACCCCGATTCCGCGCACGCTCAACATGGCCCTGGGCGGCATGCGTGACCTGTCGATTATCGCCACACCGCCTGCCAGGCGGCTGTCCATCAAGACGTTCGTCCGGGAACACAATATTGCCCTGATCAAGGAGGCGTTACTGCGCGAAACCCTGCGCGGCGGCCAGGTCTACTATCTGCACAATGAGGTGAAATCCATCGAGGAGAGCGCCCGCAAACTGCAGGAACTGGTTCCCGGCCTCAACGTGGGGGTGGCCCACGGCCAGATGCGGGAAACCGAACTGGAGCAGGTGATGTCGGCATTTTATCATCAGCGCTACCATATCCTGCTGTGCACCACCATTATTGAAACCGGTATCGACATTCCCAATGCCAACACCATTATTATCGAGCGTGCCGATAAATTCGGCCTGGCCCAGTTGCACCAGTTGCGCGGCCGGGTCGGGCGCTCCCATCACCAGGCTTACGCCTACCTGCTCACCCCGCCACAATCTGCCATTACTGCCGATGCCGGCAAACGGCTTGAGGCAATCGAGGCCGCGGGTGACCTGGGAGCCGGCTACCTGCTCGCGACCCACGACCTGGAAATACGCGGCGCCGGTGAACTACTGGGTGACGAACAAAGCGGGCAGATTCACTCGGTGGGGTTTTCCCTCTACATGGACATGCTGGAGCGGGCCGTTGCCGCCCTCAAGCGGGGCGAGATCCCCGACGTCGACGCCCCCCTGGATGCCGGCACCGAGGTGAACCTGCACATGCCGGCGTTAATCCCGGAGGACTACCTGCCCGACATCAACAGTCGCCTGGTACTGTACAAGCGCATTGCCGCGGCGGCCGATGATGACCAGTTGCGCGAGCTGCAGGTGGAGATGATAGACCGCTTCGGCCTGCTGCCGGAACAGGTCGGCAATCTATTCGAGGTGTCCCGGCTGCGTCTGAAGGCACAATCGCTGGGTCTTCGCACCATTGAAGCGGGTGCCAGTGGTGGTAGTATCGAGTTCAAGGAGAGCACCCGGGTCAACCCGCTGTCACTGGTCAAGCTGGTGCAGGAAGATCCCCGCTCCTACAGGCTGGCCGGCGCTACCCGTCTGCGCTTCGAGTCAGACCTTGGCGACAAGGTTCGCCGCCTACAGTTCATAGAGGACCTCCTCAACACCTTTGCCCTGGATGCCACGGAAGACGCTGCCTGATGCCAACATTGAAGTCCCTGCCCATCTCATGCCTGGGCCTGTTAGTCGCCTTTATAGCTCCCACTGCGCTCGCCCAGGAGGAGCGCTGGTACCAGGTCGAGCTGCTGATCTTCAGCCACGAAAGCGGCGCCAACGACGAGCAATGGGAACCGCTACCGGAGTTGGCGTACCCGTCCGCGGGGCGCTTCCTGGTGTATCCCGAGCAGGTTGCCGCCCGCGCCGGGGAGCACCAGGGCATCAGCGAGGTGGACGAATTCGGTCGCCAGTTCCTGCGCCCTGATCCCGAGCAACTGACGGCAACGGAAGACGCCACGCCGGATATTCCTCTGCGAGACGCGCCACTCCCTGTCACCGATGTCACCGATGCGGTGCCTGAAGACAGCAGCGAAAACATCGAAACCGACCTGGAGCCGGCCCTGCCCCTCACGCCAACGCCGTTTATCGCCCTGCCCCTGCGCAGCGCCGAGTTCTACGGCAAGGCTGCCTATATGCAACGCAGCGGTAACTACAAGACCCTGTTCCACGAAACCTGGGTGCAGCCTGTTCGCGAAAAAGGCGATGCCCTGCCCCTGATTATCGATCGTTCCGGTGATAGCGGCGACTGGCCGCGGCTGCAGGGCAGCGTCACCCTGCACATCGCGCGCTACCTGCACCTGGAGACCAATCTCTGGCTAAACACGACGGGGGGCTACCTGCCCGGCGACTGGCAGATGCCACCGCCGCCGCTGGGACCGGTTTCACTGATTGTCGAAGAGCCGGATCCTGCGTGGGGCGACGACCCGCTGCCTGAAACCGGGCTGCCGACAGAAGCGGTCGATGAACAAGTGCTGCCCGAGGACGAGGTATTGGTCGAAGAGACCGGACCTGTTTACCCCTGGCGACACGCGGTACTGATGCAACAGAGCCGCAAGATGCGCAGCAAGGAAGTTCACTACCTTGACCATCCCCTGCTGGGGGTGGTGATCAAACTCATGCCACTGGATGAGGAACAACTGCAGGCCATGGCCGATGCCGAGTTTAGCGAGGCAGAGCCCGGGCCCTAGGGCCTACCGGGTTGACCCTGGTATGTCGCTGCCAGGGCTGCCAGCAATTGCCGCACCACCGCTGCCTCCCGTTGCAGGGTAGCGCGCATCGCATCCAGCGTCAGTGGCGCATCATCCAGTCCCGCCGCCGCATTTACCACCATACACACACTGGCGTAGGCCAGACCCATTTCGCGGGCGAGTGATGCCTCCGGCATGCCGGTCATTCCCACCAGGTCACAGCCGTCATTCGCCATCCTGCGTATTTCGGCAGCGGTCTCCAGCCGGGGGCCCTGCTTAACCCCGAGTACGCCTGCCGCTGCGTGAGCTATCGCCTGCCCGCTGGCTATGTCCAGCAGGCGCTGGCGCAACTCCCGGTCGTAGGGTTCGGTGAAATCGATATGCATCAGCGTGTCGTTTTCACCACTATCGATGGTGTGTTCCCGGCCCCAGGTGTAGTCAATCAGTTGGTCCGGGATCACCAGCTTGCCGGGACGCATTGCGTCGGTAATCCCTCCAACCGCGTTCACCGCGACAATATCGGTGACCCCCTGGGAGCGCAGTGCCCAGAGGTTGGCACGGTAATTAATCAGGTGAGGGGGAATCGCTCGTGGGCTGCCGTGACGCTGGAGGAAAAATAGGCGGGTATCGCCCAGGCGACCTTCCTGGATGAGCCGGGAAGGGTCGCCATAGGGGGTTTCAATCGCGTGATTGTCGACAATTTGCAGGCCGTCCAGTTGGTCGATGCCGGTGCCGCCGATCACACCCAGCACTTTCATTGCTTGTCCTCCATGCCCATGTGCAAAATCTGCTCCACCTGCAGGGTGCGCGTGGGGAAAGCAACCTCCGCTCCATTGGCTTCAATAATGTCGTGAATTTTCAGCATCACGTCCTGTTTGATTTCATGGTATCGAACCCAGTCAGTTGTTTTGGTGAAGGTGTAAACAAAAAAGTCCAGCGAAGACGGGCCGAAGGCAACGAAGTTAACAATCAGCGTCCGCGACAAATCGATTTCCTCGTGAGTTTTCAGCATGGCCTTTACCTGCTCGACGATGGCAGCCATCCTGCCGACGTCCTGGTAGCGGATGCCGATGGTCTCGTAAATACGCCGGTTATTCATTCGTGTCGGATTTTCCACCGCGATCTGGCTGAACACGGCGTTGGGGACATAGAGGGGGCGCTGGTCAAAGGTGCGAATCCGGGTCAGGCGCCAGCCGATGTCTTCGACCGTGCCCTCGATATTGCGATCAGGGGAGCGGATCCAGTCGCCGGTGGTAAAGGGTCGGTCGAGATAAATACTCAGGCCGCCGAAGAAATTCGCCAGCAAATCCTTGGCCGCGAATCCCACGGCGATGCCACCGATGCCGCCAAAGGCGAGCAGGCCGGAAATCGACACTCCCATGCTCTGTAACACACCGAGGCCCGCGGCCACCCAGAGCGTAATACGGAGTAACTGCGCAATAGCGTGCACCGTTGCCTTGTCGGAAGAGCCGCGATCGCCGAAGTGGGCATCCAGCAGTTCCTGCTCGACCCCGTAAATCAGCCGGTGCAAAAACCAGGCAATCAATAACACCAGTGCGGTGTCATACACCTGCAGCAAACGCTGCTGGAGCCCGTCGCCGACGGTATAAATGTCCAGCGCAAGATAGCCAACCGCCACCCACAGCACCACCCGCACCGGCTTCGCCATGGCGGTTACCACCACGTCGTCCCAGTTGTAGCGATTCTGGCTCACCGCATTGTGCAGGTGTCGCACCAGCAAACCCAGGGCCATATGGGCAATACATCCGCCTGCCAACAGCACCAGGAGGGCGAACAAGTCCTGCCCCACACCCAGGGCCGCTGCGGCGCCCTCCAGCGCTTCCATCAACGCGTCCAAACAGCCTCCCCGCGTATCGCCATCGTGAGTTTTTTAGACAAATTTTTCATTTTGGCAATCAAGCTTAGTCCCAAACAGGTATATAAAAACCAGTTGCGATTGAAGTCAACTCTGGGAGTGTAACGCAACTGGTTGATCTGTTTTGAAAAGAAACTGAAACTAATCAAAGGTAATTTCGCAGGATTCGTTTATAGCATTTTCACATAATGGACAGGCGGTGACAGCGTGATATGTTGGTTTGCCGCACCACCGAAAATGTCTGAGGACAGACACCATGAAAATGCTTAGCCCCGTGATAGGAGGTTGGTACAAGGACCTGCAAACCCATGCCCTGTTTGAAGTCGTCGACTGGGATCCGACCACACTGAGCATCGAAATCCAGTTCCTGGACGGCGAAGTGGCCGAATACGACCTGGACGCCTGGCGGGAAATGCTGTTGCAGCAGGCGCAGGCCCCCGAAGACTGGCGCACCGCGTTCGAACTGGACGACGAAGACATGCTCGACCCGGACCTGCCCATGCACCCTGAAGACTGGACCAACCCGATCAATTCCATCGAGCCGGACGCCATGTACGGAGTTGAAGACCTCTAAGCCCCGCGCCCAGCTCCGCGAAACTGCCGTGGCGGCCTCCATACCGCAGTCCCCCACTGTGCCCGCCACACGCCCACCGTTGTTTTTACCGCAGATACCTGTATATAATCACAGCCACTGTACAAATAAACAGATGGGGCGCACATGGAAAAGCTCACCAACCGGCAGCAACAGGTGCTGGACATTATCCGCCACCACATAGACCACACGGGTTACCCACCGACCCGGGCCGACATCGCCCGGGAACTGGGCTTTAAATCGGCCAATGCTGCCGAGGAACACCTCAAGGCGCTGGCCCGCAAGGGCGCTATCGAGATCATTCCCGGTGCCTCGCGAGGCATCAAACTCCCCGATTCAGCCGGCATTCCCATCGTCGGCCGCGTGGCCGCCGGTAATCCGGTGCTGGCAGAGGAGAACATCGAGGATTACTGCGATCTGCCGCCGGAATTTTTCAAGCCCCGGGCGGACTACTTCCTGCGCGTCACCGGCGACAGCATGATCGATATCGGCATATTCGATGGCGATCTGCTGGCGGTACACGCCACGCCGGAGGCCAACAACGGCGATGTGGTGGTCGCCCGCATCGAGGACGAAGTCACCGTCAAGCGCCTGCACAAGGGCGCTGACAAGCACCTGCTGGAGTTGCTGCCGGAAAACCCCGATTACCAGCCGATCAAGGTGGATCTGCGGGAGCAGGTGTTCGCCATTGAGGGACTCAGCGTGGGTGTGCTGCGCCGGGGCACCTGAGCCAGTGCCAGGTTTCCAAGCGGTGCCGGGTTTGACAGTGCGCCGTGGGCGTCTGTGGGGAGCCGGTATCCAGCCTCGCTGACCGGCGATTGAAAGTTGTGACCGCGGTCAGTGCAGGACGCGGGGCGCCTCGACAGAGGACTCGATTTCCATCTCGCCCTGCTCGGCCATTTCAGCCGCTGCCTGTATGCCAGCCTGTATCATCACCTTGGCGACTTCCAGACTGTTGTCCATCATGTAAACGCGCGATTCTTCGGAGAACTGTATGGTTACGAGGGGTTCGGAGTCATCGTCAGCGCGTTGCAGTACGATTTCGCCGTCGCCCAGGTCAACGATCTCCAGTAAGGATGCAGACACTCAATAAACCTCTCTTTGTGGAAACTGCACGATCATTCTAACAGTCGGGGATTAAGCCCGATAGCACTTATTTTTAGCCTCCGGCGACCGGGTACGCACCGGAGGTATCCCGCACGTCATGCGCTTACTGCAAGCGGAGCGAGGTCCCGCCACTGGTTACCACACCGGCGCTGTCGGCGAGTTCCACCAGTCGATACCAGGCATTGCGCGTGAACAGGGCAGTCAGCCCGTGCCACAGCCTTACCGCCGCCACGTTATCGATATCAGGATCAAGGAACAGTGGGTGCTCCTCGCCAACGGTGATCGACTTCCCGGTATTCAAGGTCAACTGCAGCGCATCACCCTGCCGCTCCACATCGGTAACGACCAGGGCGTGAGCGTCCACCTGCACGCGCCATTTCTCGCCTGGGGTGACCAGATAGTACTCGCCGTCTTCCTCGCGCCGCAGGATACTGGCGAACAGGTTGCGCAGGGCCTCCCGGCGGATGGGGTCACCGTCGTGGTACCAGGTACCGTCACGGGTGATGCGAATGGGAATATCGCCGGAGAGTTGCGGGTCCCAGAGGTGTAGCGGCGGGCTGTCGAAATTACGCCCTTTGCCGACCTGGTCGGCGATAGAATCAAGTTTGTCTGTCATCTACCGCCTCCCGAAGCGAGTGGTCAGGCGCAGTCGCCTATCATGCGAACGTTGATCACGCCCTCCAGGGCGCGCATCTTGCCCAGGACCTCCTCCGTGGTGTGGCCCTCGACATCGATCAGATTATAGGCGATATCATCGCGACTCTTGTTGAGCATGTCGATCACGTTGATGTTTTCATCGGCCAGAATCGACAGCACACTGCCGAGAATCTTGGGCACATTCTCGTTGGTCACGGACAGGCGGCAACCGGTCACGCGCTCCAGCACCAGGGTGGGGAAATTCACCGAGTTGCGAATGTTGCCGTTCTCCAGGAAATCCTTGAGCTGGTTGGCAGCCATAATCGCGCAGTTGTCCTCGGCTTCATCCGTGCTGGCCCCGATGTGAGGCATCAGGATGACATCGTCGCGACCAATGAGTGGCGGCGAGGGGAAATCAGCGATGTATTTGCGCAGCTTGCCTTCGTCCAGTGCAGCCACCAGGGCATCTTCGTCAACGATCTCCTGGCGCGCAAAATTCAACAGGCAGGTGCCCTCCTTCACTGCGGACAGCAACTCCTGGTTGATCAGGCCACGAGTGGAGTCGAGTACCGGCAGGTGGAGCGATATGTAGTCACAGCGGGCAAACAGCGCGGACAGCGTATCTGCCCTGCGCACCTCGCTGGACAGTCGCCAGGCAGCTTCCACCGACAGCGCCGGGTCGTAACCCACCACATCCATACCCATGGTCAGGGCCATCTCCGCTACCATGGAGCCAATCGCGCCAAGCCCGACCACACCCAGCGTCTTGCCGACGAGCTCAGACCCCTTGAACTGTTTCTTCTGCGCTTCAAGGGTCTTGTTCATCTCGGCCTTATCGTCCATGGCCGCGAGCGTATCGACGTATTGAATTCCCTCGACGATACCGCGGGAACCCAGCAGCATGCCGGCAGCGACAAGCTCCTTGACCGCGTTGGCGTTGGCGCCGGGGGAGTTAAAGACTGGAATTCCGCGCCTGCTGCACTCGGCGACAGGGATGTTGTTAACACCCGCGCCGGCCCTGGCTATGGCGAGAACGGTGTCCGCAATATCCTCCGGCTTCAGTTTATGGCTGCGCAGCAGGATAGCATCGGGATGGGAAAACTCGCTGGCGATTTCATAACAGTCGCGAGGCAATCGCTCCAGTCCTTTCACGGAGATCTGATTCAGTGTCAGTATCTGTCTGGCCATCTTTATTTCAAACCCTTCACAGTACGTTGATATCAGCAGATTCGCGCAAACCCTGCCGATATTCGTTGTCGATCAACTGGCCGTATTCAGCGCCCACCATTTGCTGCAGAGCGCGGCGTTCGTTCTCGGCCAGATCGCTCAGTGAACCGGGGCTGACACGGGCGATCTCGTACACCAGTGCATCGCCGCTTGCGCTCACCACGTAATCCACCACCGATTCACCCTCCGCGGGCGGGGCCAGTAAGAATGCACTGGCCAGAATTTCACCGGGCACCATGTTGTTGCCACGGTCTGCGCCAAGCTCAACCTGCCATTCATAGCCCGATGACTTGGCAAAGGCCTCGACACTTTCGCCCGCACGCAGGCTCCTGGCCGCGGCGACCGCCGCCGCTTCGACCGCAGCGCGTGCACGCTCATCGGTAATACGCGCGACAATTTCTTCCTCTACGGCTGGCAGCGGCAGGACTTCCGCCGGGTGATGCGCCCTCACGCTGACCACGACCCAGTGATCGGGGCTGAGCTCAATAACATCACTGTTATGCCCGGCGTTGAGAACGTCTTCAGAAAACGCGGCGGCCAGCAGACCGGGTTCGGCAAACAGTCCTTGCTGGTGGTTCCTGCTGACCTTGTCACTGCGCTTCACTTCCAGGGACAGTTCTCCGGCCGGCGCGTCCAGGTTTTCGGCATTAAATGCCAGGTCCTTCAAGGTTTCCACGGTGAGCAGCAGTTCCACCCGGGCCTCGGCCATAGCCAGCTGCTCTTCCAGTTGTGGCCGCATCTCTTCCAGTGGTGGGGGTTCTCCCTCGCGACGCTCAGTGACCTTGATGATATGGACACCCGCTTCAGTCTCTACCGGCTCGGAGACCGCATTCACGTCCAGCTCTGCTATCGCCTGTTCCATTTCGGCCGGGAATGCCTCACCGGCTGTATATCCCAGGTCACCCCCAAACGCAGAGGAGCCGATGTCATCGGATGACTCGCTCGCCACCTCGGCGAAATCAAGCCCGGAGGCCAGCCGGGACTGGGCATCGGCAATGCGCTGCGCGAATGCCTCGTCACTTTCATCACCGCCCTGTTCGAACAGGATATGGGAAACCCTGGTCTCGGTCTGGTACTGACCATTGACGATTTCTTCCCGATAAGCGTCAACGATCGCCTGTTCTTCAACCGGGGCCCTGAAATCTTCCGACCGCAGTTCGATGTAATCCAGTTCGACGGCCTCCTCCGACAGAAACTCCTCCGAATGCTCGGCATAATACGCCTCGATATCTTCAGGGCTGACCTCAATTGCACTGGCGAAACGCTCCAGCGGGATCGTCAGGTAGCGCAGATCACGCTGCTCGCCCACGATTCGGGCATTCAATTCCAGTTCGGCGGGCGTGGCAAACTCGCTGCCCGCCAGGCCCGAGCGGGACTGTCCCAGGGTCATATCTTCTACCATGACCTGTTTAAAGGAGTTGGGGGTATATCCGGCCTCACCCAGTCGCGCCCGGTACATTTCCGGCGAGAACTGGCCATCCAGCTGAAACTGCTCCATGGAGGCGACCACCGCGCCCACCTGGGAACCTGACACGGCCAGATCCATCTCGCTGGCTGACTGCAACAGCAGCTTGCGCTGGATCAGCGACTGCATTGCCTGCTGGGAGAGTAACTGGTCGTCCAGCATGCTGGGGTCAATATTGTCGCCCATCATGGCAATCAGCTGGCGCTTCTGGTTGTCGATCGCCTGCTGCAGTTCCAACGGGCTGATCTGCTCGCCATTCACCTCGGCGACGGAGCTGTTGCCACCACCCAGCAAAATGGATTCGAGCCCAAAGCCGGCAAAGGCCAGAATAATGATGCCGACGATTATCTTCGCCAGTGTTCCCTGTGAGTTTTTGCGTATGTCTTGGAGCATGGGTTGTTCTCTCGAATACTTAAAAAAAAAGCGCACCCTAAGTGCGCCTTTTTATGCTTTCAAGGTCTCATCGTTGTGACAAATCGCGACAGTCGCAACGAGCTGGGAAAGCCTCAGGAGTTAACGGCATCCTTGAGGGCTTTACCCGCCTTGAAGCTGGGTACTTCAGAGGCAGCAATCTCGATGGTAGCGCCGGTTTGCGGATTGCGACCGGTGCGAGCGCTGCGGTGCTTGACTGAGAAGGTGCCGAAGCCAACCAGGGAAACCTGGTCGCCCTTCTTCAGTGCGTCGGTGATGCTGTCTACAACTGCGTCCAGTGCACGGCCCGCGGAGGCCTTGGGCAGATCGGCTGCGGCTGCAATTGCGTCGATGAGTTCAGTTTTGTTCACACTTATCCCCTTGGAATATTTGGTCGGTTTAATTGTAATCTTGTTGCCCGGGGGTGGGCTAAGAAATCGTTTGTCTCGTTCTGCCGAGATGAGGCCGTAACCCCTGATAATACTGGGTTTCAGCCCTCAGCACCGACGCACGACTTTATAACAGAGCGGGAATCCCGGTCAACAAAGAACCCCCCCGTTAATGCGTATTTATGCGATTTTTTTCCTCTTCCGAGCCCTCCTTGCCCGCAGCAATGCTGCTGGCGAGGTATTCCTCGTCGCTGAGTGGCTCGGGCATGGACTCCAGGGCAATGGAAAGTACCTCGTCAATCCACTTCACCGCGCGAATATTGAGGTGTTCCTTGATGTTGTCCGGAATTTCCTTGAGGTCCCGTTCATTCTCCTTTGGAATGATGACTGTCTTGATGCCTCCCCGGCGCGCCGCCAGTAGTTTTTCCTTGAGCCCGCCGATCGGCAAGACCTCACCACGCAGGGTGATCTCACCGGTCATGGCAACATCCGCGCGAACAGGAATTTCCGTCAATACGGATACCAGCGCCGTGCACATGGCGACACCGGCACTGGGGCCATCTTTTGGTGTGGCGCCTTCCGGCACGTGAATGTGCACATCGTGTTTCTCATGGTATTCGGCGGGTATACCCAGCATTTGCGAACGGCTGCGCACCACGGTTGTCGCTGCCTGAATCGATTCCTGCATCACGTCGCCCAACGAGCCAGTCTTCACATGACGACCCTTACCGGCAACGGCGACAGCTTCAATCGTCAGCAATTCACCGCCCACGGACGTCCAGGCAAGGCCAGTGACCTGGCCGATCTTGTTCTCTTCCTCGGCAATGCCGTAGTTGTACTTGCGCACGCCCAACAGGTCGCTGAGCATTTCAGGAGTGACCGTGGTACCGCTTTCGGCCTCCTCGAGGGTAATCGCCTTGACCATTTTCCTGCAGACCTTGGCGATTTCCCTTTCCAGGGAACGCACTCCAGCCTCGCGGGTGTAGTAGCGAATGATGTCCGTGACCGCTTCCGCTGAAATGGTCAGCTCGTCCTTTTTCAGCCCGTTCAGCTTCACCTGCTTGGGAATCAGGTAGCGCTCGGCGATATTCAGCTTTTCGTCCTCGGTGTAACCGGGAATGCGGATGACTTCCATCCGGTCCAGCAGTGGGCCGGGAATGTTCATGGTGTTTGAGGTGCAGACAAACATCACGTCCGAGAGGTCGTAATCTACCTCCAGATAGTGATCATTGAACGCGTGGTTCTGTTCCGGGTCCAGCACTTCCAGCATCGCCGACGCCGGATCCCCGCGGTGGTCCATACCCATCTTGTCGATTTCGTCGAGCAGGAACAGGGGGTTTTTGACCCCGGCCTTGGCCATTTTTTGCAGCAGCTTGCCGGGCATGGAGCCGATGTAGGTACGACGGTGACCGCGGATTTCCGCCTCGTCACGAACGCCACCCAGGGCCATGCGCACAAACTTGCGATTGGTCGAGCGGGCGATGGATTCGCCCAGCGAGGTCTTGCCGACACCGGGAGGCCCCACCAGGCAAAGCACCGGGCCCTTGACCTTGCGAACGCGCTTCTGCACCGCCAGGTACTCGACAATGCGGTCTTTGACTTCATCCAGGCCGTAGTGATCCTCGTCGAGGATACGTGTGGCACGCTTGAGATCGTGCTTGACCTTGCTCCGCTTTGCCCAGGGGACACTCACCATCCAGTCAATGTAACTGCGTACCACTGAAGCCTCAGCAGACATGGGAGACATCATCTTGAGCTTGCCCAGCTCCGCCTCCGCCTTCTCCCGGGCCTCTTCGGGCATCTTGGCCTCATCGATCCGCGCTTGCAGTTCGTCCAGTTCGTTTGGCGCCTCATCCATCTCGCCAAGTTCTTTCTGGATAGCCTTCATCTGCTCGTTGAGATAATACTCCCGCTGGCTCTTCTCCATCTGCTTCTTGACCCGGCCACGGATGCGCTTCTCGACCTGGAACAGGTCAATCTCGGCCTCCATCAGCCCCATCAGGTGCTCCAGACGGGCGCGAATACCGGAGATTTCAAGGATTCGCTGCTTTTCCTCCAGGTCTACGCTCATATGTGCAGCGATGGTGTCCGCCAGGCGGCCGGGCTCATCAATGCCGGTGAGGGACGTCAGCACCTCGGCGGGTACCTTCTTGCTCAGGTTGACGTATTTTTCAAACTGGCTGTTCGTGGAGCGCAGCAGCCCTTCCACCTCGTCTTCGGGAATTTCGTCACTGATGATCTCCCGCACACTGGCCACGGCAAACTCGCCCTCGTCGTCCACGCTGTCAATCGCCGCACGGAAGCCCCCTTCCACCAGCACCTTGATGGTACCGTCGGGGAGTTTCAACAGCTGCAGGATATTGGAGACTGTCCCCACCTGGTAAATGTCATCGGCGCCGGGATTGTCGTCGGCGGCATTGCGCTGGGCGACCAACAGCACCTGCTTGTCATTAGCCATGGCGTCCTCGAGTGCCTCGATGGACTTCTCACGACCGACGAACAGCGGCAATACCATGTGGGGATAAACCACCACATCGCGCAGCGGCAGCAGGGGAAGTTCGATAACAGAGGATGAACCCATAATAATCTCCGGGTTGGGCGGGAATAGAGTGTCGTACCTCGATTAATGGGGGCAGAAACCGAGATTACAACCGCCAGGGGTATGCCCCGGCAGGTCAACCGCCCGGCAGGTAGCCGGGCGCCGCCTCACTATTCTTCAGTTGACGCCGCGCGTGCTGTCGGTTCGTGGTTCTGGTAGACCAGCAGGGGTTCGGAATCCCCGCGGATCACAGACTCATCGATGACAACCTTGCTGACATCATCCCGCGATGGAATGTTGTACATGGAATCCAGCAGAACGCCCTCGAGAATGGAGCGCAGGCCCCGCGCGCCGGTTTTGCGCTCCATGGCTTTTTCGGCCACCGCACGCAAACCGTCCTCGCGGAAATCAACCTCCACGTCCTCCATCTCAAACAGCTTACTGTACTGCTTGGTGAGGGAGTTCTTGGGTTCCGTGAGAATTTTGACCAGCGCGTCGACGTCAAGTTCCTCCAGGGTTGCAATCACCGGCAGGCGACCGACAAATTCTGGAATCAGGCCGTACTGCACCAGGTCATCGGGCTCCAGTTCGAACAGCAATTCACCCACATTACTGGTCTCGTCCTTGGTCTTCACCTCGGCATTGAAACCTATACCGCCCTTTTCCGAGCGATTGCGGATGACCTTGTCGAGGCCGGCAAAGGCACCGCCGCAAATGAACAGAATATTGGAGGTGTCCACCTGCAGGAACTCCTGCTGGGGGTGCTTGCGTCCACCCTGGGGGGGAACCGAAGCCACCGTCCCTTCAATCAGTTTGAGCAGTGCCTGCTGCACCCCCTCTCCGGAGACATCCCGGGTGATGGAGGGGTTGTCGGATTTACGCGAAATCTTGTCGATTTCATCGATGTAGACGATACCCACCTGGGCCTTTTCAACATCGTAATCGCATTTCTGCAACAGCTTCTGGATGATATTTTCCACGTCTTCGCCCACGTAACCGGCCTCGGTGAGGGTGGTCGCGTCGGCGATCGTGAAAGGTACGTCCAGCAACCGGGCCAGCGTCTCCGCCAGCAGGGTCTTGCCGGAACCGGTGGGGCCGACCAGCAGGATATTACTCTTGCCGAGTTCGACATCCTCGCCGCGGCTCTGGCCATGGCGCAAGCGCTTGTAGTGATTGTACACGGCAACAGAGAGCACCTTTTTGGCACGCTGCTGACCAATCACGTACTCATCGAGAATAGCCTTGATTTCCTGGGGCACCGGCAAGTGGTCCTGGGAAGACTCGCCGTTGGACTCCTGTACTTCTTCGCGGATGATGTCGTTGCACAAATCGACACATTCATCACAGATAAACACCGAGGGACCGGCGATGAGTTTGCGCACTTCATGCTGGCTTTTGCCGCAGAAGGAGCAGTACAACAGCTTGCCGCCGTCGTCGCCGGAATTGGTGGTTTCGTCACTCATTAAGCCGCCCTACGCGAAAATAGCTGAATTTGCATCGTCTTAGCCCCTAAGATGATGTTTTTTCCGGTGTTTTGCAAGCCCCCGAGGGGGCCAAAAGCAGGTTATGCTGGCCTACTCGCCAGCACTCCCCCTGCGCGTCACAACTTCGTCCACCAAACCGTAGCCCTTGCTTTCCTCGGCATTCATGAACCGGTCCCGTTCGGTATCGCGCTCGATAACCTCCAGGGGCTGTCCGGTGTGCTCGGCCATCAGCTCGTTGAGCTTCTTGCGAATGATGAGGATCTCCCTGGCGTGGATCTCGATATCGGTCGCCTGGCCCTGGGCACCGCCCGAGGGCTGGTGGATCATGGTACGGGCATTGGGAAGGCAGTAGCGCTTGCCCTTGGCGCCGCCACAGAGCAGGAAAGCCCCCATGGAAGCGGCCTGGCCAACGCACATGGTGCTGACATCGGGCTTGATGAACTGCATGGTGTCGTAAATTGACAGGCCCGCGGTGACGCTGCCACCGGGAGAGTTGATGTAGAGATGGATGTCCTTGTCGGGATTCTCGGACTCCAGAAACAGCATCTGGGCGACGATCAGGTTGGCCATGTGGTCCTCGACCGGGCCGACCATGAAGATCACCCGCTCTTTCAGCAGTCGGGAGTAAATATCGTAAGAGCGTTCTCCGCGGGAGGTCTGCTCCACCACCATGGGTACCAGCCCCAGGTTGTCGATCGATTGAGAATTGCGCCCGTCTGGCTGAAATGGCATAGCGTACCGTCCCTATATAGTGATTATGCAGATAAAGGGCGGCGCTCAGGCGCCGCCTCGCGGAGAGACGCTATCAGGCTTCGTCCTGGGCTGCAGGGGCAATCGCCTCCTGATAGCTGCACTCCTTCTCGGTTATCTTGGCACTCTCGAGGAGTTTTTCAACCACCTGATCCTCAAGAACCTTGGATTCAACTGAGGCAAGCTGTTCCTGGTTGGAGTAGTACCAGTTGATCACCTCTTCCGGCTCCTGGTAAGTGGACGCCATTTCCTCAATGGTTTCACGTACCTTCTCCGGGTCAGCCTTCAGTTCCAGCTTGGCGATCAGCTCCGACAGCACCAGTCCCAACTTGACCCGCTTCTCGGCATTCTCGGTGAACATATCGTCTGGCAGCAGGGACTTGAGATCCATGTTCTGGGCGCCTGCACCGCCGAACTGCTGGAACATCTGGTTGCGCAGGGCGTCCACTTCCTGGGCGACCAGGGCACGGGGAATTTCGACGGTTCCGTGGGCGGCGATCACAGCGTCCATGACCTGCTGCTTCACTTTACCCTCGACAGCATTTTTCAGCTCGCGAGTCATGTTCTCCGCCACTTCCTTGCGGAACTGCTCTTCTCCGCCCTCTTCCACGCCATACTGGGCGAACAGCTCTTCGTTGAGCTCGGCAGGGACCATTTCCTCCACCTTGTTCAGGGTGACCTTGAACTCTACGGCGGCACCTTTGAGGTCCTCGTTGTGGTAGTCCTCAGGGAAACTCAGTTCCAGGGTCTTTTCCTCACCGGCTTTCATGCCGACAATGCCGTCCTCGAATCCGGGAATCATACGACCGGAACCCAGTTCGAGCTCGGACCCTTCGGCGCTGCCGCCCTCAAAGGCTTCCCCGTCCCTGGTGCCGACATAATCGATAACGACCTTGTCGCCCTCCGCGGCTGCGCGCTCCGTCTCCTGCCAGCTGCCCTGCTGCTTGCGGAACACTTCAATGATGTTGTCCACGTCCTCGTCGGTCACTTCAGCGACCGGCTTCTCGACCTCGAAGTCCTTCATCTCGGCGACCTCAACCTCCGGGAACACCTCGAAGGTGGCGACATACTCCAGATCCTTGCCGGCATCCAGGGACTTGGGCTCGATGCTGGGCTGGCCAGCGGGACGTAACTGTTCCTGAACCACGGCTTCCTGGAAGGACTGGCTCATGACTTCACCAAGAACTTCCTGACGCACGCCCGCGCCAAAGCGCTGACGCATGACTTTCATTGGCACCTTGCCGGGACGGAAGCCAGGCATACGTACATCCTTGGCAGCCTTTTTCAGGCGCTCGTCAACCGCACCGTCTATGCGGGCAGCGGGTACACCCACGGTCAAACGACGCTCCAGTCCAGAAGTCGTCTCAATAGAAACCTGCATGGTTTATCCTCAATCTTTAACCAGATCTAGAGTACCTTTGGCACTCTGTTGTAAATACAGCCGCCGGTTATTTCACCGCGACTGCGCAATTTTTGATTGACCCGCTCACGGGAACCGCCAACTACTGGCCGCCCTCACCTGCCCTGGCGGGTGCGACCACGGCTGTGTTCCGCGCCAGCACCAACAATTAGCCCCTTTAAATCAATATGTTAACTGCACCTGCAGCGACCACCAGGGTGACAATTCGAGTCCTTCGAAGCCACCTGACTGGCAGCCAGGCCAGATTCAGGCGCAACCGGGGCGAAGTTAATTAAAGGCGCGGAATTATACCTAGAAAAGCGTCATAGTAAAGGGAGTCGTGGCAGGCATGCACAGGAGAGCCGGACGGCGCGATAAGTGCGCCCGGCGCGTGCATCAACCCAGCGGGGTCGGATTACCCCGGGGGAAATGCCCCCGCAGAGTGCGAGGGAACATTTCGAGGGTGCTAGCGATTGAACAAAGTCTTGCGGCTATGTATTGGGACAAGCGTTCATGGTCACCGTTGCCCCAGGAGGAATCTGCGTACCGACGTCTGCATCGGTCACTACCTGCACCTCCGGGGGACAGTTCAGTCGATAACCGAGGACTTCGAGGGTGGCCGAAGCGCACTGGTTCTCCAGTGTTCCACCACCTATGCCACTACGCTGGTCATGGAAGAGCTCCTGCCCGCCGGCACAGAGGCTACTCTCAGTGGGCACGACTGCGGTGGTCGTGGCAGTGGCGTTGTCCACACCCAGCCCCGTTAACGCCAGGCCTCCGCCGAGGAGCGTCACGCTCAGCACCTTCTGGGTCATGCCTTTCTGCTGCAGAAAGCGCAAAGCGATGACCGCCATCAAAAGACCGAGGGCAATCATCGCCGAGGTCCCCATTGCCGGGACCGCGGCGACCGCGCCAGGGGCTGCGCCGGGGGGGCCCAGGATAACGCCTGTACTTCCCCCTGCGTGGGCTACCGTGGAAAAGACCGAGGCCAGAGAGGCCAGGGAAACCAGAAATACCGATTGCCTGAATTTTGGGTACGATGCCATACTGATATCCTTGTTATTGTTACAGATTCTGTCACAGCATTTTTACGACATCGATATCCTAATCCACTAAATCCGGATAAACAAGGGGGACATTTGGAGCAGGTCGCCACCATCGAGGAGCCCCTGATCTCGATCTACGTGTTTACCGCCATCGTGTATGCGGTACTGATCGTCGCTGAATCCCTATTACCCCGCCGGGACCCGGGAAATACACTCATCTGGCGCTGGACCAACAACTTCAGTATCGGCATCCTGAGCTGGTATCTCAGCGCCGTCGTCGGTACCTGGATGCTGATCTGGGCAACTCAGGCAGACCTGTTATCGAACTACCGGCTGAGCGACTATTTCGGCAACAGGCCAGTACAGGGATTTCTCGCCCTGCTGGTCATCAGCCAGCTGGTCAGCTACTGGTTCCACCGGGCCTTCCACCGCTTTTCCTGGTTGTGGCCGCTGCACGCGGTTCACCATGCCGATACGGAATTCGATGTTTCCACCTCCTACCGCCACCACCCCCTGGAACCCCTGGTCAGCCTGCCGGTCATGGTGCCGATCGTTTTACTACTGGGGGTCAATGCGGAGAGCGCCTTCTCCTACCGCTTGTTTGCCGTCGCCGCCACGCTTTTCAGCCACAGCAATATTCGCATCCATCAATCCCTGGAGAGACCGTTGCGACGGGTGTTTCTCACCCCGGACTTCCACCGGATTCACCACTGCTCGGAGCAACAATACACAGACAGTAATTTTGGCAGCCTTGTGCCCTGGTTCGACTACCTGTTCGGCACCGCGCGCCATCGCCCCGCTGAAGACCAGCCCCACATGGAACTCGGGCTTGAGTACTTGCGAGAACCACGGGAGTGTCGCCTGGACCGGCAATTACTGATGCCCCTGAGCGTGCCCAGGGCGATTAACCAGCATCAGGAGCCTTGACCGCATCGCCGAGTCACTGCCATGGGCAGGGGATCGGGCCGAATTCAACGTGATAGCCATACGTCAGATATGCGGTGGGGGGTGGCCAGAGGTGGACCGAACAAGGGCCTCGGTTTACCGGCAGGCAGGCGCTTCAACAGGAGGCCGCATGCCCCTTGTGAAAAATGGTGCGGAAGGAGAGACTCGAACTCTCACGCCTTGCGGCACTGGTACCTAAAACCAGCGCGTATACCAATTTCGCCACTTCCGCAGATGCCTGACCCTGAGCTGGCAGAACTCGAATCGCCTCGAAGTTAAGCCCTCTAACTCTTTGATTCCTGTGGACTATATGCACTGGAAAAGCAACATACCCCAGGGTCACAACGGCGCCGATTCTGGCACAAAGGACAGCCCGGTTCAACCACTCAACGACAGGGCTGCGCCAACAACAGCACCAGGGCTTCATCCGGGTCCCGGTGAGCCAGGGGAAAATGTCCGCCACAGGGCAACAGCGCCCCCTGCTCCGGGCCCAACGTGGCCTCCGCCAGCGACAGTTCGCCAGCGACCACCATCAGCAACTGGTAGCTATCATCGCAATCGACGACAAGGTCGGCCCCCGGCGCCAGCGTGATCCTGCGAACCTCGAAATCGGGAAAATCCACAATACGCTCGATGGTAACGCCGCTTTTTGCCGGCAACGCGGTGAAGTGATCAGTATCGGGTGGGGTGAGCCGCATCTTCGATACCGCGATCGTGGTATCCCAGTGCTCCTGGGTAAGCACTTTCTGCGCAAAGGACAGAATCTGCCGCTCGTATACCGGCGTCTGGAACTCAATGGTCCGAACGCCGTGCTGCAAGGAATGGGGCATCAGCAGCGGCACCACCACCACGTCGCCGACCCGGAGCTCGCGCATGAAGGTAAAGGCATTCATTTGCTCGCGCAGTTCCGCTTCGCTCTGCTGCAGGACTTCGTCGACGGCAACCCCTTGCGGGAGTTCATCGATCTGCCGCCTGACCACCTCGTAGGCCTGAACCGCTGTCAGATAGTGCTGCCGGAATTCCTCCTCACTGCCCGCCTCGCCCAGTTTCACCGGGTCGAAGCCATAGCGGATGCCGCCGACGCCGTCGGGCCACGCGCTGCGGTCCACGTGGGTTACCACATAGACCTCGCGCTTCTTCTCATGCAGCTCAAAGTACAGGTCGCCTGTCACTTCCCGCGGCAAGGGGTCGAGAATCTTCAACAGCACCAGCGGCGCCTCGGCGGACCCCGCCTGCTCCCGGGGGAACAAGGCCTGCACCCAGGGTATCGGCAAGGAATAGCGTCCATCGGAGAACCGGCACAGGCCACGCTCTTCCGCACCGGTAAACCAGATCTCCTGTCCCCAGGGCTTGGGAATACAGACCGGCGTCAGCAGTAAGGGCTGGCCGGGGCGGAATACCGGCAGCCCCTGCTGGGTCGCCCAGGCGCACAGGCCGACAGCGGCAAGCTGGTCTTCAACAGGTTGAGTTTCAGGCCCGGTCACCGTGCACTCGTAGCCGTCACCTCCCGACCGCTTGCGGTAGATAGCCACCAGGGGCTGGTCTGCGGGCGTCGGCAGCCACCACTGCTGGAGGCGGAAATCGACCAACAGCAGATCGCCCTCGCCGGCGCCATCGAGCCAACGCGACAACGCGTCGACCGGGCCCCCGGACACTCGCTTGATGCTGACTTTTCTGGACTGGGTTACTGACACCTGGCGTACCTCTTGCCGGTCTGTGCGGTGGGCCGTATATAACCGTTTATAATTAGCTAAGCTATTGATATTCCCAAATATGTTAAAAAACGATCAATTCACTTGTGGAAAATTACCAAATTTGAGCGATACTAAGGATGTGGCTACCTATCCCCTAGTTTAGTCGGGTGGTCGCGGGAGCATACCCAATGCTCTCAAAGGGAAGCAATTCCTTTATGTTTCACTCCTAATGGTCTTATTGGGTCCCTTTCGGGACCCATTTTTTTAAATTTCATTTCAATAAATTCAAAGACTTAAGGGCAACTTTAAAGAATTTACTTCAGGCTTACATGGTGTGAGTGGGCCGGTCAGAGCCAAGCGAACCTGCCAGGTGATTCTCGATCTTGGCATTGGCTGCCGCATCCTGTTCGCTGAATTGCACACCGATGCCGGCGGTTCGATTGCCCTGGGCGCCTCGAGGGGTTACCCACACGACTTTACCGGCAATGGGGATTTTTTCCGGCTCATCCATCAGGGTCAACAGCATGAAGACCTCGTCGCCAAGCGCGTAGGCCTTGTTGGTAGGGACAAAGAGGCCGCCATTTTCGAGAAACGGCATGTAGGCAGAATACAGTACCGCCTTGTCCTTTATGGTCAGCGACAGGATGCCATTGCGGCTGTTTTGTCTGGCGTCGTTCATGCCCCGTTCTCCCCTGTTTATCGCCTGATACTACCACCGGCTGCAGCGCTGCCCAATACAGACTGCAGCTTTTCCAGTAAAACTTCCGTGAGTAGCTGCCGGTTGGGGTTGGCTCCGCCGCGCACGGCTTTCTGGATACCGCCCAATTCATCCAGCAGCTCAAAAGCGCGTCTGCCCTGGATGCTGTTAAGGGCTGCGCTGTCCAGCTGCTTCAGGCTGCCTCGCAGGGTGCCGGCAACCTGTTCCAGCACCTCGTCCATGGAGGACTGGGCCAGCATCTGGCCCGCCTCGGGTGCGCTGAGTTTGCCCCCTACCAGGCCGCGGCAGGCGACCCGCGCTGCGATCAGCGCTTCACTGTCAGCGCTTTGCTGCATCGCCTCGGCCAGCATGGGCATACCGTCGGCCAGTTCCAGCAGGTATTCACTTTGCTGGCGACTCCCCGTGACCTGGTCCAGCCACTGTAGCGCTACATCCTTGCCTGGCAAGGGTAGCTTGACGATCTGGCAGCGGGAGCGGATTGTCGCGGGGACCGCGTGCAGCTGGTCACAGGCCAGGATGAGAAAAGTCCCCGGCGAGGGCTCTTCCAGGGATTTGAGCAGGGCGTTGGCCGCGTTGGTATTCATGGCATCCGCCGGCGCTATCACGATCACCTTGCGAGCGCCGAAGTTGGCCGTTTTAGTGGCGAAACTGACGGTGTCACGGACCTGGTCAATCCTGATCGCCCGGCTCTTCTCTTCCGGTTGCAGCCAACGAAGGTCGCCGTGGCTACCATTGGCACTGAGCTCACAGGCATGACAGGTGCCGCAATTGAGCCCACCACTGGGCGCCTGGCACAGCAGCAGGCGGGCCAGCGCCAGCGCCAGACGGCTTTTACCGCTGTTGGCGACACCCGACAGCAAAAGTGCGTGTGGAAGACTGTTATCACTCAACTGCTGGTTGAAGCGTGCCCAGGCCTCGCCCTGCCAGGGCATGGGTGCACTGGTGACAGGCAGGCCGGTTAACTCCATCACGGGTGCCGTACCCCCCAGCAGGTGGCCAGCTCATCACACACTTCCTGCAGCTGCTGCTCCACCTCCGTCAGGGGCCTGGCGGCGTCGATCACCCGGTAGCGGCCGCTGCCTTCCCCGGCAAGCTGCAGGTAGGTGGCCCGCACCCGCTCGAAAAACTCGACCTGTTCCTGCTCGAACCTGTCGAGCTCCGCACGCTCCCGGGCCCTCGACAGACCGACATCCACCGGCGCGTCCAGTAGCAGCGTGTAATCGGGCCGAAGATCGCCCTGCACCAACTGCTCAAGCTCGCGAATGGCGGCCATGGGAAGCTGCCTGCCACCGCCCTGGTAGGCATAGGTCGCATCGGTAAAGCGATCGCAAAGCACCCAGCGCCCTGATCCGAGCGCCGGTTCCACGACCTCGGCCAGATGCTGGGCCCGGGCGGCAAAAATCAACAGCAGTTCTGCCGTGGGCGCGACTTCCTCCTGTCGGGGCCGCAACAACAGCTCCCGGATATCCTCGCCCAGGGCGGTACCACCGGGTTCCCGGGTGACAACCAGATCAATACCCAGCTCGGTCAGGTGTTGCTCGAGAAAGGCCATGTTGGTCGATTTACCA
Organism: Seongchinamella unica; assembly: GCF_004354085.1. Classification (GTDB taxonomy): domain Bacteria; phylum Pseudomonadota; class Gammaproteobacteria; order Pseudomonadales; family Halieaceae; genus Halioglobus; species Halioglobus unicus. The sequence goes on from NZ_SMSE01000002.1 coordinate 881,510, forward strand.
ACGCCCTCGCCGCCCTCGACAGTAATGAATAATCCTCGTGAATCCATGATCTCTCTTATTCTGGTGGCGGGCTCGAACGATAATCCTCGCGCCGCTGCAGCTGGTATTTACGCACGGCGCGCTGATGCTCGGCAAGCGTGTCGCTGAAGTAGTGCCCGCCATCACCCCGGGCGACAAAATACAGCGATGACCCCTGGTCCGGATGCAGTGCAGCATGAATGGCGTCGCGTCCCGGCAGGGCGATGGGCGACGGCGGCAACCCCCGGTGACGGTAAGTGTTGTAGGGATTGCTGTCGTCCTGCAGATGCTTGCGCCGCAGGTTGCCATCAAAACTGTCACCGAGGCCGTAAATTACCGTCGGATCCGTCTGCAGGCGCATATTCAGCTTCAGCCGGCGGACAAACACACCCGCGATTTCGTCGCGCTCGTGTTGCAGCCCGGTCTCGCGCTCGACGATGCTCGCCATCACCAGTGCCTCGTAGGGCGAGGCATAGGGTAGCCCGTCCTCCCTGGCCTGCCATTCCTCATCGAGAATACGGGCCATGACGGCGTGGGCGCGCTCGAGTATATCGTAATCGGTGGCGCCCCGTTCGAACTGGTAGCTGTCGGGGAAAAACAGTCCCTCCGGACGCGCATGGGGAGCGACCAGTTCCAGCAGTCGGGGATCGTCCGGGCCTGACAGCACCTGCTTTAATTCGCCGGTAGCCGCAAGAATCCCGAGCGCCCGGGACAGGGTTATGCCCTCCGGCAGAGTCACCCGGTAATTGATGACCCTGCCCTGCTGCAACAGTCCCAGCAGCCCGGCAGCGGTGGTTCCGGTCGGAATACGGTATTCACCGCGCTTTATCTGCTGGTCGAGGCCGGTCCAGCGACCGTACAGGCGCAGCATCCAGCCATCGCCATAGACGCCATCTGCCTCGAGCTGTGCGACCACTGAGCGCAGTGTTGCCCCGGCGCCGACATCGAGCAGGTAGCCCCCGGCCGGAACTGCCATCGGTTGTTGCCACCGCTGTTGCAACACATTGGCTGCCAACGCGGCAACGGCAGCGGACACCAGCAGGAATAGCAGCAGCCGCTTTAACACGACATCGCGCCCACGTATTCTTCGTGCAATGCCCGGCAAACGGAATGGTCATGCCACTGGCGCGGCCCCAGGCTGGTAACCGGCTGCAGGCCGCGGATGCTGTTACAGACGAACACCTCGTCCGCCGCGGTCAGTTGCGCGGGTGAGATATGCGTCTCGGCAACGGGAATGGAAATAGCCGGAGCGAGTTGCTCCAGCACCAGCCGTCGGCGCGTGCCGGCAATGCCGCAGGTTTCCAGGGCCGGGGTAAGCAACTGGCCCCGCTCCAGCATGAACAGATTACCGGCGCTCACCGAACACACATGTCCCTGGGCATCGAGCACCACCAGTTCATCTGCAGGGAGGTCTGCGAGCTGGTTGGCCACCAGGACCTGCTCCAGCCGGTTCAGGTGTTTGATCCCGGCCAGCAATGGCTGGCTGGACCAGTGCAGTTGCGCCCAGTCCAGGGCGACAGGCGCACCTGGCTGACAGCGATCCTGGTGCAGCGGTGCAGCGGTAATAACGACTCGCGGCCTGGCATCGGCCGGCGCCGCATAGCCGCGCGGCGCACTGCCGCGAGTCACCGTAAGCCGCAACGCGGACCACGGATAATCCTGCAATTCGCCAGCGGCCTGCTGCAGGCAGTTGCGCACCCTGTCGAGACAGTCGGGAAATGCCAGCCGCTGGAGGCCGGCGGCCAGGCGATCCAGGTGCAGGTGCTGGAATTGCGGAACACCGGCGCGCAGCAACAGGGTTTCAAACAGTCCGTCGCCAAAATCCAGGCCCCGGTCAGGCAGCGGCAGTGCCGATGCCCGTTCGCCGTCCACCCAGATCAGCGCAGTTGCAGACACCGCCGAACCGGTCAGTCGGGCTTGCTGAACAGCAGGGACCCGTTGGTGCCGCCAAAGCCGAAGGAGTTGGACAGCACGCTGTGAATCTCCCTCTCCTGTGCCGTGTGGGGCACGTAATTCAGGTTGGCGCCCTCGTCCGGATTGTCGAGATTAATCGTCGGCGGACACACCTGGTCTCGGATCGCCAGTACCGAGAACACCGCCTCAACGGCACCGGCCGCACCCAGCAGGTGCCCGATCATGGACTTGGTGGAGCTGACGGCGACCTGTTCCGCGGCACTGCCCAGTACGGTCTCCACGGCCCTGCTCTCGGCGACATCACCGGCGGGAGTAGAGGTGCCGTGGGCATTGATGTAGTTAATCTTGTCCACCGCGATACCGGCGTCGCGCACCGCATTCGCCATGGAAGCTGCGGCTCCGCGACCATCCTCCGGAGGAAGCGTCATATGGTAAGCGTCACCACTCATGCCAAACCCGGTCAGTTCCGCATAAATCGTCGCACCGCGGGCTTTTGCCGACTCGTACTCTTCCAGCATCATGACGCCGGCACCGTCGCCGAGGACAAAACCGTCGCGATCCCGGTCCCAGGGACGGGAGGCAGCCTGCGGATCGTCGTTGCGGGTGGACAGCGCCCGGGCAGCGGCAAAGCCGCCGAGCCCGACCGGGGTGGTCGCCATTTCAGCACCACCAACCAGCATCGCGTCCGCGTCCCCAAGGGCAATCAGGCGGGCACCCAGGCCGATATTATGAGTGCCGGTCGTGCAGGCGGTCACCACAGCGAGGTTGGGACCCTGCATGTTGTACTTCACCGACAGGTTGCCGGAAATCATATTGATGATGGAGCCCGGCACAAAAAACGGGGAAATTTTCCTGGGCCCGGACCTGGCAACGATCTCGGTATTTTTTTCTATCTGGCCAATGCCGCCAATGCCGGAACCAATCGCACAACCGACTCGCGGCGCATTCTCCTCAGTGACTTCGAAGCCACTGTCCTCCAGCGCCTGGATACCTGCTGCCATACCATACTGGACAAAGGCATCCATCTTGCGGGCGTCTTTGGGAGCCAGGTAAGCGGATATGTCGAAGTCGCGCACACTGGCACTGAACTGCGTGCTGTACGCGGAGACATCGAAACTTTCAATCTGGGCCGCGCCACTTTTCCCGGCGAGAATATTTGCCCAGGTTTCGGCGACCGTATGGCCAACAGGGGTCACAACACCCAGACCTGTCACAGCGACTCTTCTGCCAATCAAGTTAGCATCTCCTCTACGATAGGATTTTCAGGAAGCATAAAGAAGAAAAGCCGCTCTATCAAAAAATAGAAACGGCTTCTCGAAGGAGCTGCTTGGATCAGGCGAGGTTTTCGTTGATGTAGTCGATCGCCAGCTTGACAGTGGTAATCTTCTCGGCTTCCTCGTCGGGAATTTCAGTCTCGAATTCCTCTTCAAGGGCCATCACCAACTCCACGGTGTCCAGAGAGTCCGCGCCCAGGTCCTCGACAAACGAGGCCTCAGTCTGCACTTCTTCTTCTTTCACGCCAAGCTGCTCCGCTACGATTTTCTTAACGCGTTCTTCAATGCTGCTCATGATTTTTTTTCACTCCTGAGATTTAGTGCTGATTCAAACCCTGTAACTCGGCCTGAGCGCGCATTTTACTCTGTTTTGTCCAAGAGTTATAAATATTTTTTTTGCGCGCTGCAGAATGGGACCTATTGGCTGCCATTTCAAGCAGTTAGGCCATATACATGCCGCCATTTATATGCAGTGTTTCGCCGGTGATATAACCCGCCGCATCGCTGCAGAGGAAGCCCACCAGCGCGGCGATCTCCTCCGGCTGGCCCAGCCTGCCGAGGGGTATCTGCCCCAGCATGAGGTCACGCTGCTGGTCGTTGAGCTCGCGTGTCATGTCGGTATCGATAAAGCCCGGCGCCACGCAATTGACCGTCACCGAGCGCGAGCCCAGTTCCCGTGCCAGCGCCCGGGAGAATCCCTCGGCACCCGCCTTGGTGGCCGCGTAATTGCTCTGACCCATATTACCCATGGAGCCCACGACCGAGGTAATGTTGACGATGCGCCCCCAGCGGGCCTTGGTCATGCCACGCAGGCAGGCCTTGCTGACCCGGTACAGCGCGTTGAGGTTGGTATCGATCACCTCACTCCATTCATCGGCTTTCATCCGCATCAGGATATTATCGCGGGTGATGCCGGCGTTATTGACCAGCACCAGCGGCGCGCCAAACTGGCCTGTGATCGCCTTGAGCACCTCGGCCACACTGCCATCATCGGCGACGTTGAGCTTCATCCCACAGCCATCGTTGCCCGCCGCCTTGAGGTAGGCACTGATGTTATCGGCTCCCCCATCACTGGTCGCCGTACCCACCACGGTGTAGCCATCGGCAGCCAGTTGCTCGGCAATGGCCTTGCCAATTCCGCGGCTGGCACCGGTCACCAGGGCTACCTTCTTTTCTTCACTCATTCTCGATCTCCTTTGGGTGGGTGGGCTCAGCCCAGTTCCTGCTTCGCGGACGCGAGGGATTCGGGGTCTTCCAGCGAGTAGCTGGCCAGTGCCTTGTCGATACGTCGGTTGAGCCCACTCAGTACCTTGCCCGGCCCACACTCGACAATGTTGGTCACCCCGGCGTCAGTCATCGCCTGTATGCAGCGGGTCCACTGGACAGGGCTGTAGATCTGTTGGACCAGCAGTGCTCGAATCGCCTCCGGATCTGATTCCGTCTGTGCATGCACATTATGCACCACCGGGATTTCCGGGCTGTTGATATCCAGGTCGGCCATGGCCTCGGCCAGACGCTCTCCCGCCGGCTGCATCAGTTCGGTATGGAAAGGTGCGCTTACCGGTAGCGGCATCGCCCGCTTCGCCCCGGCTTCTTTTAGCGCCGCTATGGCGGTGTCGACCGGCCCGGTATGGCCGGCGATTACCACCTGCCCCGGCGAATTGAAATTAACCGCGGCCACAACTCCGTCGGTGTCGGCACAAATACGGTTAATGGTGTCGTCATCCAGACCGATGATCGCCGCCATGGCGCCCTCGCCGACCGGGACCGCCGTTTGCATGAACTGGCCGCGACTGCGCACCAGGCGAACGCCGTCCGCAAAGCCCAGGGCTCCGGCACACACCAGTGCTGAAAATTCACCGAGACTGTGGCCGGCCATCAGTGCGGGACGCGCCCCGCCCTGGGATTGCCAGGCCCGCCAGAGAGCAACCGAGGACGCCAACAGCACCGGCTGGGTTGTTTCGGTGAGGTTCAGCGCATCCTGTTCGCCGTTCTGGACCAGGTCCCACATATCGTATCCCAGGGCATCCGAGGCTTCGGCGAAGGTATCCCGGACCGCTTCAAATTGCTCATGGGCAGCGGCAAGCATGCCCACTTTCTGGGAACCCTGTCCCGGGAAGACGAAGGCGAGTGACTTTTCTGACATGGTGTATTCCTGACGAGTCGCGTTTAGGGAGAACTGCCCGGTGACCGCGCAGGGGCGGTCGCGGCAACTGGAGACAGCCAGGCCGGGCGCGCGGTTTTTTCAGGGGGCAGAAATGTTGACAGCGCTCCGATTGGAAGCGCTGTCGCGATGGCGGAGGCGTTGGCCTCCGCGGATAGTGCAAACGGTACTGGTGACCGCCTGGACAAGTCGTTAGTCGTCGGAACCGGTTTCGACGACTTTCTTGCCACGGTAGAAGCCGTCGGCGCTCACGTGGTGGCGACGATGGGTTTCACCGGAAGTCTGGTCCACAGACAGCGTGGATCCTGACAGCGCATCGTGGGAACGACGCATTCCGCGACGAGAGCGGGTCTTCTTACTTTTCTGAACAGCCATGGCTAACTCCTGATTTACTTGTCCGTTTTCAACTGCGCCAGTATGTCGAAGGGATTGGGCTTGCTGTCACCCTCCTCCTCGTCAGGAGCCGGCCCGGTATAGTCGGACAATATCTGTTTACAATCTTTGGTCTCGTGGTAATTGAAGGGAGGCAGCGCCAGGATCAGCTCATCCTCCACCAGTTCCCACAAATTACTGCCCTCTTCCGGGACGATCAGCGGGTCCAGGTGACGGGGAAGATGCCGGGCCTGATCGTCGGTCCAGACAATCCCCAGCGTGTTTTCTCCCGCCAGTTCCAGGGGCATGGCCTGCAGACAGCGCTGGCACTCTACCGACACCCTGGCCTGGTAGTGAACGCCGATTACCGCCTGCTTTTCCTCGTCCCGGGAAAACGTCAATTCCGCCCTGATTTCCCCCTGCTCTGAGGCCAGCAAGGCCACAAAACGCGGTAAATCCACGGGTTTTAACGCACCGCTAATGCTCACTCCACGGGCCGCTGCCTTACGGACATCCAGCGTATTCGGGAGGGGCTCAGTCAACATAGGCGCGCATCATAGTGACGCAACCCCCCTTTGTCAAAAAAAATTCTATAAAATACAAGCAGTTCTCCCACTTATTCACAGGAATATTTCACCCCGATGGATTTGATTCTCGCCTCCACCTCTCGCTACCGCCAGCAACTGCTGAATCGACTGGCAATTCCCTTCCGTTGCGAGGCACCGGAGGTGGACGAAACGCCGCTGCCTGGCGAGGAGCCGGCGGCGCTCGCCAGCCGCCTGGCCCTGGCCAAGGCGCACGCCATCGCCGCACGCTTCCCCGAGGCCCTGGTCCTGGGTAGTGATCAGGTGGCGAGTATAGATGGCGACTGTATTGGCAAGCCGGGTGGCCACGACGCTGCCGCGGCGCAGCTTCGGGCCAGTTCCGGGCGCCTGGTCTCCTTTTATACCGCCGTAGCACTCGTCAATCGTGGGCAAGAACTGGCCCTGACCCGGCTGGTGCCCTTTGCGGTGGAGTTTCGCCCGCTGGCAGAGGCGGAGATACAGTCCTATCTCCACCGGGAGCAGCCCTACGATTGCGCCGGCAGTTTCAAATGCGAGGGCCTGGGAATCAGCCTGTTCCAGCGCATGGCCGGCGACGACCCCACCAGCCTGGAAGGCCTGCCGCTGATCGCCACCAGCGCCCTGTTGCGGCAGGCCGGAGTGCCCTGCCCCTAAAACCGGGATCCGGACAGAGCCGGCAGGTCCAGCAACGCCGGTAGCTCATCGACAATCGCCAGGGGGGCATGACGGGCCAGTCGCTCGATCGAGTGTACACCGAAGCTGACCCCCACCGAGGCAACGCCGGCATTGCGGGCCATTTCCAGATCGTACTCGGTATCGCCCACCATGATCACATCCTGGGGGCGGCAGCCGCGTTCCGCCAGCAACTCGGTCACCATCAGAGGATCCGGTTTGGAGCGGGTTTCATCGGCACAGCGGGTCGCATCGAACAGGTCTTCCAGCCCCAGCCTGGCCAGCATGCGATCAAGCCCCCGGCGACTCTTGCCCGTGGCCACGGCCAGCGCGAACCCCCTGCCCCTGAGTTCGTGCAGGGTCTCCAGGGCACCCGGGAACAGCGCTGGCGGCGCGGTTTCACTGCCGACGTAGTGACTGGCGTAACCCTCGATGAGCAACGCCAGCCGCTCCGGCGGTTCCTGTGGAAACAGTACCTCCATGGCCCGCGGCAGGCTGAGGCCGATAATATTGGCCGCTTCGGCCTCGCTGGGCACCGGCAATCCCATCTCCAGGGTTACCGCCTGGACCGCGCGGACGATCTGGCTTACAGAATCGCACAGCGTTCCATCCCAATCAAATATAACCATTATTAATAATTACTTACGGAGTTTATCTAAAACTGATTCGAGTTCGTCATCGAGCCCCGCCTGCAGGTCCAGGCGCCCCACATCAGGCAGCCTGAGGCGCAGCTTGAACGCGTGCAGGAACAGGCGCTTCAGCCCCAGTTGCTGACACAGGGCCTCACCCCTGTCGGAGCCGTACTTGTCGTCACCCAGGAGCGGGAAGCCAGCGTGCTGGGCGTGCACGCGGATCTGGTGAGTTCGCCCCGTCACCGGCTTGGCTTCGACCAGCGTCGCGCCATTGAAACGCTCCACGACCGTAAATTCGGTAATGGAGGGCTTTCCCTCACGTGCCACTCGCACCATACGTTCTCCCGACTGCAACACGTTTTTTTGCAGCGGAGCCTCTACCCGCTTCAGCGCCCGCGGCCATTTACCGGCCACCAGCGCCAGGTAACGCTTGTCTACCTTGTCCTCCCGCAGCTGGCGGTGGATCTCACGCAGGATCGCCGGACGCCGGGCCACCATGATCAGGCCCGACGTGTCCCGGTCCAGGCGGTGCACCAGCTCCAGATAGCGATCATCCGGGCGCGCCTGCCGTAAACATTCGATCATGCCGAAATTCAGCCCGCTACCACCGTGGACGGCCAGCCCGGAGGGCTTGTCAATCACCAGCAACCCGTCGTCCTCATAAATGACCCGCTCGGCAAGCTGCTGCGACCAGTAGCGCGGGATAGTCGGCGGCTCGGAAGGGGCCGGCACTCGCAGCGGGGGAATTCGCACCAGGTCACCGGTAACCAGCCGGTAATCCGGTTTCACGCGACCCTTGTTGACCCGGATCTCGCCCTTGCGCAATGCCTTGTACAGCCGCGTACGCGGCACCCCGCGCAGTTCCCGGTTAAGAAAATTGTCCAGTCGCTGGCCGCAGGAGTCCTCATCCACGGTGAGGTGGCGGACAGCTGGCCTGTTTTGTTCGCTATCTGACATAAGCTACGGAATTCGTTTAATTTTACAGCAATCGGTGCTATAGTCCGCGCCGTGTGATTAACGCCGTCCGTGGACTATCCGGTGCCGGCGATAAAACAGACCACTGGCGATGTTTGGGCCTGCCGAAGAATACGCATGGTACCGCCAGCCAAATCACACGACGGACGTCGATGCGAGACGGGCAAAACCCGAATCAACAACGCATACGTGACGATTACTCAAACCGAGCAGATACGACTGCCGGGACACAGAATCAGATTAAACAGCGTCGTCGCCAGCCCCAGGTGCTGCGACACTAACAAAAAGGCGGAGTGAGTACCATTCCCCCGGCGCTGATACGGCCACATAACGTGGTAATGTAGAAAAGAATACCTGGATGCCGGGAGTGGCATTCAACCCCTCGTGCCCACAAGGCACTTAAAACACGCAAGGTAGCGTGTACGACCGCCCTCCCCCAAGGCCTTGCTTTATGGCCTGCACACTGATTCCTGCCCCGCCAGGCCTGCTCACTATAGGCTTAGGCACTTATGAAAAAAATGTTAATCAATGCGACTCAACCCGAGGAGTTGCGCGTTGCACTGGTCGATGGCCAGCGTCTCTACGACCTGGATATCGAGAACCGAACCCGCATCCAGAAAAAATCCAACGTCTACAAGGGCAAGATAACCCGCGTAGAACCCTCACTCGAAGCCGCGTTTGTCGACTTCGGCGCGGAGCGTCACGGTTTCCTGCCGCTGAAAGAGATCGCCCGCGAATACTTCTACCGCAAGCCCGATGGCGATGGCCGGGTCAAGATCAAGGATGTGGTCAAGGAAGGCACCGAGATCATCGTCCAGGTCGACAAGGAAGAACGGGGTAACAAGGGTGCCGCCCTGACCACCTTTATCTCCCTGGCTGGCCGCTACATGGTACTGATGCCGAACAATCCCCGCGCCGGTGGTATCTCCCGGCGTATCGACGGGGACGACCGCTCGGAGCTGCGCGAGGCGCTCTCTGCGCTGGAAATACCCAACGGCATGGGCGTCATCATCCGCACTGCCGGTGTTGGCCGCTCCTCGGAAGAACTGCAGTGGGACCTGAACTATCTGCTGCAACTGTGGGAAAAGATTACCGAGGCCAACAAGGAAGTAAAACCCGCTACCCTGCTGTTCCAGGAGAGCAACGTTATCATCCGCGCTATCCGCGACTACCTGCGAGACGACATCGACCAGGTGCTGATTGATTCACCCGATGCCTACCAGCAAGCCGATGACTTCGTCAGCCTGGTCATGCCCCAGTTCAGGAACAAGTTGCGCGTCTACGAAGACAGCATCCCCATGTTCAACCGCTTCCAGATCGAAAGTCAGATCGAAACCGCGTTCCAGCGCGAAGTTCGCCTGCCTTCCGGCGGTTCCATCGTCATCGATCCCACGGAAGCCCTGGTCAGTATTGACATCAACTCTGCCCGCGCCACCAAAGGCAAGGACATCGAGGAAACCGCCCTCAAGACCAATCTGGAAGCCGCCGACGAAGTCGCGCGCCAGTTGCGCCTGCGCGACATGGGTGGCCTGATCGTGATTGACTTCATCGACATGCTGGCCGCAAAGAGCCAGCGCCAGGTGGAAAACCGGATGCGCGACGCGCTCAATATCGACCGCGCCCGCGTCCAGGTGGGTCGTATCTCACGCTTTGGCCTGCTGGAAATGTCGCGCCAACGGCTGCGCCCCTCACTGGGCGAAACCAGCGCCAAGGTTTGCCCGCGCTGTACCGGGCAGGGCACGATCCGCGACACCAAGTCCCTGGCCCTGTCTATCCTGCGCCTGCTGGAAGAGGAAGCGATCAAGGACCGCAGCGCCGAGGTGCGTGCCATCGTGCCGCTGGATGTGGCCGCCTACCTGCTCAACGAGAAGCGCGTCGCCCTTGGCGATATCGAGCGCGATGCCAAGGTGCGTGTGCTGGTAGTACCCAACCCCAACCTGGAAACCCCGCATTTCGAAGTACAGCGCCTGCGCGACGATGAAGTCGAGGGTGACCACGAGATCAGCTACAAAATCGAAATAGCCGCGCCGGATGTTGATTCCATATCCGACACGCACACGGCGGCCATCCCCCAGCAGGAAGCTGCCGTCAAGGCGCTCACACCCCGTGGCCCGGCGCCGGAACCGACGGCGAAGCCAGCGGAAGCGCAGCAGAAACCGCAACCGCGCAAGCCGAGGCAGAAACAGGCTCCCAAACCGCAGCCAGGGTTGCTGGCGCGCCTGTGGAGTACCCTGTTTGGCGGCACCGAAGCCGAGCAACCCAGGGAAGCGCCGAAGAAAGCCCGGTCCGGGCAGCAACGCCAGGACCAGGGCCAGAAGTCTTCCCAGGGCAATCGCAACAACCGCAATCGCAATAACCGCAATCGCCGCGGCCAGGGCCAGCAGGCCAGCGGAGAGCGCCAGGAAGACAACCGCAATCAGCCGCAGAGCAAACAGCGTGATGGAGAATCCGGCGAAAGCCAGAAGCGCCAGCGCAGTGACGAGCAACGCAACGGCCGCAACCGTCGGCGCAGTAATCGCGACAACCGGGATAATCAGGGCGGCAGGCAGGACGCCGCAGCCGAAGCGGCCAACGATGGCCAGCAGGCAGAAACCGCGCAAGCGGAGGAGCAGCGCGAGGGACAACCCCGCAAGCGTCCATCGGACATGAAGCGCGGTGAACCGCAACGTCGCCGCCGTAATCGCGGCCGCAAGCCGGCCGAAGGGCAGGAAAGCACTGCGGTGGAAGCGGTTGCGACCGTTTCAGAAGCTGCAGTTGCCGACAAACCCGAAACGGCGCCGCAGACCCCGACCGCAGAAGAGCAGAAGCCTGCCGCTCCTGTCGCCAGGGCCGAGGCCGAGCAACCCGCTCCCGCGGCAGAGCCGGTGCAGGCAGAAGTGCAAGCAGAGCAGCCCAGTCCCGCCCCGGAAGCAGCCCCGGCACCGGCCGAAACACCGGCACCGGAAGCCCCCACTGCGGACGCTACGCCAGCGGAGCCGGTTGCGGCTCCAGCTGCCGCGGCACCTGCCAGCGAGCCACCTGCGCCTGCCGCCGCCCCCGTTGGCATCACCGCTGACGGCCGGGCAGTGAACGACCCGCGCATTGAACCCAGGCCGGTTGAGTCAGTGGCAATCACCACCGGCCATCCGCAACTGTTCAGTGACCAGGTGGCGCCTCCGGCGGAGCACAGTGGCAGGGTTGCAGCACGGGCCAGTAACGACCCCCGTGGTCCCCTGCCCGCCATGCCCATGGCGGAAGCCGCATCGGGTCACTGAAATCATTGAAATACAGGCACAAGAGGCGATTCACCTCTTGTGCCTCATTTCGATAACGGTATAATCTCGCCTGCTTCGCTACCAGGCGAAGGCACAAACAATCTGGTTTTTCGGTGGGCTGGCTGAGTGGTCGAAAGCGGCGGTCTTGAAAACCGTTGAGGGTTTATCCCCTCCCGGGGTTCGAATCCCTGGCCCACCGCCATAAAAACGCCTCAAGCGCTCTATATACAGCGCTTGGGGCGTTTCTCTTTGCGCACCCCAAGAACAACCCAAACACAGATCGTCTATGCCTGCCGGGTCCCTTATCCGTCCGGCGAGAGAAAAGCTGGTCTATACGACGTACAGCAGCAGGAAAAATGCACCTGTACTCCCGATCGGGTTGCGGCGAGTACTGCAGTCGAAATGCGCCCGGACAGATCGCCGCTCGGTTAGCCGGAACTATTATGAACAGGCATTAGCCACTTCAGAAGCCCGATTGGCCGCCAATCCGGGGCTCTCCCGTTACGAACACCTTATTCTCTAAGTCTTATTCACGCCTTGATTAATCCTTTGGGTTGAACAACCATGGCTTCAGTAACCGCGTCACCCGAGGCATCACCAGGTAGGTCATTAACAGTACCTGCAGGAGCACAGTCAGCAACAGCATCAGTGCCCCCGGCAAATCCCCAGTCAGCGGGGCCAACAGCAGGTTGATCACTGTCAGCATTACATAGACCACGACGACAAGTACAAGCGCCATCTTGTGCGGGGACGGGTGGGCGGGTAGCTCCGGCAGGCTGAACCAGAATTCCAGGCCGGTACCACGATGCACTTCATCCTGTCCCTCGGTTATACCTTCCAGACGGGCAAGCCACTGCGCCCGCACCTCGGACTCTTCCCAGTCCCGCGAGTGTCGATAGGTGTCAAAACGAAAAATGGAGACATATTCGCGGGAGGCGCCCGTGGGACGAATCACGTTGACACCCATGTGCCCCGGAAAACCAACTGCCTCGGCCGTAATGGCGCGCACCCACTGCTCGTAATCCCGCTCACGCCCGGGCAGCACCCGACGGACGATGGAAATCGTTACCGGGCCGGAGTCTTCTTGCTGAGCATTGCTCATGGCTGGCTCCCGCGCGAAGGCTGGCGGGGCACATCCATGCCCCGTCGCGTTTGGTCAGATAGTGCCATGCTCTTTGGCCATATCCAGAGCCAGGTCCTCGATCATGTCTTCCTGGCCGCCCACGGTACGGCGACGGCCCAGTTCCAGCAGGATGTCTCGGCTGGACAGGTTGTACTTCTCGGCAGCGCGCTTGGCGAACAGCAGGAAAGAAGAGTAGACACCGGCATAGCCCAGCGCCAGCGCGTCGCGGTCGACCCTCACCATGTGGTCCATCAGCGGCACGATCAGGTCCTCGGCGATGTCCATCACCTTGAAAGTATCGACACCGGTCTGGATGCCCATGCGGTCACAGACAGCGATAAACACTTCCAGCGGAGTGTTGCCAGCACCGGCACCCAGGCCCGCCATGGAGCCGTCGATACGGTTGGCGCCGGCGGCAACGGCAGCGATGGAGTTGGCCACGCCCATGGCCAGGTTGTGGTGGCCGTGGAAACCGATCTCGGTCTCCGGGTTGAGTTCGGCTCGTGCCAGGGCCACGCGGGCAGTCACATCATCAGGCAGCATATAACCGGCAGAGTCGGTGATGTACACACAGTTGGCGCCATACTCTTCCATCAATTTGAGCTGCACTAACAGGTCTTCCGGCTCGATCATGTGGGCCATCATCAGAAAGCCGACCGTGTCCAGCCCCCCGATGCCCGCCGCCATGGTGATGTGCTGCTCGGAGACATCCGCCTCGGTACAGTGGGTCGCCACCCGGATTGTGGAGATACCACAGTCCACGGCCATTTTCAGGTGATCGACGGTACCGATACCCGGGAGCAGCAGGGCCGATACCTTCGCGTTTTTCATCTCCTTACAAACGGCGGTCAGGTATTCCTCGTCGGAAGCCGCCGGGAAACCGTAATTCACCGAGGTACCGCCCAGGCCGTCGCCGTGGGTTACCTCGATCAACGGCACACCCGCCTCGTCCATCGCCTTGGAAATGGTGACCATTTCCTCCACCGTGATCTGGTGGCGCTTGGGGTGCATGCCGTCACGCAGGCACATGTCGTGGACGGTAACTTTCTTGCCTTTCAAATCCATCGTTCAGTCTCTCTCTTAAAGCACGCAACCAGGTGGCTGTGCTGCTGTGTGCTGTTCAGGACTGTGTGAGGCAGGGATGCCGAGCACAAGCCTACGTGGACGTATTCGCGGCGGGTCCTGAACAGCACACAGCAGGACCGACGCCTACGGATCAAGCAGCGCCGGGTATAAATTTCCCTGCCAGGATTTCCTCAGCGTACATCTCCGCGGTGCGCAAGCCCGCGGCAGTCATGATGTCCAAATTACCCGCATATTTGGGCAGGAAATCGCCCAGGCCTTCAACCTCCATGTAAATCGACACGCGCTTGCCGTCGAACACCGGGCCGTTCTTCAGGGTATAGCCGGGCACGTATTTCTGTACCTCGGCAATCATCTCGTGGACAGACTGAGTGATCGCTTCCTGGTCGGGGTCGTCATGGGTCAGGCAGTGCACGGTGTCGCGCATGATCAGCGGCGGCTCTGCCGGGTTGATGATAATAATGGCCTTGCCGGTGTGAGCGCCGCCACAGACCTCGATGCCCTTGGCGGTGGTGCGGGTGAACTCGTCGATGTTCTTGCGCGTGCCGGGGCCGGCAGACTTGGAACTGACGGTGGCGATGATTTCTCCGTAGGTGACTTCCTGTACCCGGCTCACTGCTGCTACCAGGGGGATGGTGGCCTGGCCGCCGCAGGTGACCATGTTTACGTTCATTTTCTTCTGCGCCACGGCATCCGCCAGGTTCACGGGCGGCACGCAGAAGGGGCCGATAGCTGCGGGGGTCAGGTCGATCATCACTGCTCCCTGTGCGTTTACCTTGCGGCTGTTCTCTGCGTGCACGTATGCGCTGGTGGCGTCGAATACTATCTGAACGCCGTCTTCCTGCATGCTGGGCAGCATGCCGTCGACGCCGTCCGCGGTGGTTTTCAGGCCCATCTCCTTGGCGCGGGCGAGGCCGGGGGACTCGGGATCGACACCAACCATCCACACGGGTTCGATGTATTCGCTGCGCTGGGCTTTCATCAGCAGGTCGGTGCCGATATTGCCTGGGCCGATGATGGCCGCCTTGATCTTTTCGCTCATTTTCTCTCCTTCCTCATCCCCACGGAAGCGGGGTTCACCGTGAAGATGGCAACAATAGCCGTGACCACAGTGGCTTAAACAAACTTACAACTGCAGCCGCCTATGCCCTCGATTTCCAGCGACATCTCGTCACCAGGTACCACCGGGATCAGGGGCGCCAGGGA
Source organism: Seongchinamella unica (assembly GCF_004354085.1). Classification (GTDB taxonomy): domain Bacteria; phylum Pseudomonadota; class Gammaproteobacteria; order Pseudomonadales; family Halieaceae; genus Halioglobus; species Halioglobus unicus. Next base: position 896,760 of record NZ_SMSE01000002.1, read on the forward strand.
GCCGGACAGGATTACCTCGCCGGCCTTAAACGGGATTCCGAACTCACCCAGAGTGTTGGCCAGCCAGGCGACGGCGGTGAGCGGATTGCCCTGCACGGCGCTGCCGAGGCCCTCGGAGTTGAACTCGCCGTTTTTGTGAATGGTCATTTTCAGGTTCGGCAGGTCGTAGTCGCGCGGGTCGACCTCGTTCCTGCCCAGCACATAGACACCGCAGGAGGCGTTGTCGGCCACGGTGTCCTCGATCTTGATCTTCCAGTCGTCGATTCGTGAATCGACGATCTCGAAGCAGGGAATGATGGTGTCGGTGGCGTCCAGCACATCGGCCTCGGTAACGCCGGGGCCGACCAGGTCATTTTTCAGGCGGAAGGCGATTTCGCCCTCGGCCTTGGGCCGGATCAGGTTGCCGGCGACGGGAATCTCGGCGCCGTCGGGGAAAACCATGGCATCAGTAAGGAAACCAAAATCGGGTTGGAATACGCCCAGCATGTCCTGCACGGGCTTGCTGGTGACGCCGATCTTCTTGCCGATGATCTTCTCGCCGTCCATCCGCACCCGCAGCGCCACCATGCACTGGCTGATGTGGTAGGCGTCCTTGATAGTGATGTCACTCTCGCGCTCGGTTAGCGGCGGCACGGTGCTACCGCTGCGCAGGGCCCGGTAGAGTTCTCCTCCCAGGCTGTCGATTTTAGCTTGATCCATCATGTTGTTGATTACCTCAGTTGATTGCGGCGCGACTTTACTCGTTTACCCGCCGCAAGGATTATGAACAGTTCAAATGAAAGTCAGTTTTCGTTCCTTCGCTACGCATCCACCGCGATAAAGGATGTGGGGTACGCAGCATGCCAGGATGGCCGCTTGGTCACCCCTGTAAACCAGCTGTAAAGCGCTGGAAACTCACGTTCGATCGGGCTACCGTAGGCAGCGGCCACCCCCGCCCTGGCTGCCAGCGCGCACGCCGCTGCGCTGAGCGTTGCCGAGCTGTCAGCAATCACACTGTCGGCCGTGCCTTCCAACCACTGCTGGCAATCGCGCCAGCGCTGTTCACTGGCATCGATCAGTTCCCAGTCCCAATCTGGCGGGGCTTTTGAGCGTTTCTCAAACACCAGGTCGCGCAATGCGGGGCCCACACACTTGTCGGAATAGGCGTGCAGCAGCCTGACCCGGATCTGTTCCAAAGTGCCAGCAGGCAGCAGCCTGCCCTGGCCATAGGCCGCATCCAGGTAATCGATTATTATCGCCGATTCCCAGATGAAAACATCACCATCCACCAGCACTGGCACCGTGCCGACGGGACTGAGGCGACGCACTTCCGGGTGCGGCGCGCCCAACTGGCTGGCTACAGACTTGTAGTCGACACCAAGCTCCGCCAGTGCCAGGCGCACTTTCCAGCAGAATGGGCAGTCCGTGCGCTCGTATAATGTAATCAATGTTTACTCCAGATGGGCGGCTATCTTGCTCCAAACCGCCGCCCCTTTATCCTGCAGTTCGATCATCACCTCAGCCGGGAAATCAGCAGCGACTCCCTGCCGGAAAGAAGCGCGCTCCCGGCAACGCGCAAACCAGTCCGCCACACGCGGACAGTCCGCTTCGTATAGCGGGGTCCAGCTGAACTGCAGCAAGGTCTGGAAGTACGGGACCAGGCACACGTCCGCCAGGGTAAATCTGTTACCCACAACCCACGCCTGCTGTGACAGGGCCTGTTCCATGTCGAGAATGGTCTTGCGATAGATCTTGACCGCGTCTGCCACATCGGGTGCATCGAGGCCAAACTGCACCAGGCGTTTCTGACGCTCTCGCCGCGGTTTCTCTACCACCCGGTCCATAATCGCATTTCGCTCCTCTTCGCTCTTCTCCATCAAGGCCGGGCGCATCACCATTGGCCACTGGATAGTGCCGCAGGACGGGTGCAACTTGACGTCAACGTGCTTCATCCAGAAGCGCATCTGTGAACGCGCATACGGATTCCCGGGACTCAGGTCAACATCGGGAAAAATGTCGTTCAGGTACTCGCAAATGATCGATGACTCGATCACCGGGCGACCGTCGTGCACCAGGGTTGGCACCACGCCCAGCGGGTTCAACTTCAAATACCAGGGCTCCAGGTTCTCCTTGTCCTGCAGGCTGACGTGGTGGGCGGTCCACTCCAGGCCCTTCTCAGCCAGTACGATGCGCACTTTCTGTGCGCAGGGGGACATCGGATGGGTGTAGAGTTCCAACATGTGGTTACAGCCTCCTGAGGCGCGACGCGTTAAGGTGATCGAGCACGTACTCGATTCGGTCCGAGCCCCAGAACAATTCCTCTCCAATGCGGAAGCTGGGGACACCGATCAGGCCCAGCTCCTGCGCCTCGGCCCAGTTATCCTCCATCTGTCTGAGGTAACCGGCATCGCTGAAAGCTGCCTGCAGCGCCGCCCGCTCAAGACCGATGTTGTCACCTACCTGCAACAGCACCTGCTCATTGCCGATGTCCAGGCCCTCGGCCCATTCGGCACGCATCACCTCCACTATCCACTCGCGCAGTACTCCCTGCTCTTCGGCCAGCAGTGAGGCCGCGCCGGCCATGGTCGGATCGGTGGCGATCGGCGGTGGGTTCATGGGGATGCCCATTTTCGCAGTGATACGGCGCACATCCTGCCGGGTGAGCGGTACTTTTACCTTGGCCCTCTCTGGCGATGAGCGCCCGGACCAGCCGCCCAGCGGGCGCCACACCATCCTGGTGTGGTAGTCGTCGAAAATACGGAACAGTGTTTTCGAGGCGATATAGCAGTAGGGGCTGCGAAAGTTGAAATACAGTGTTACATCAACGGGTTCAGTCATTGTCATGCTCTTTGAAAAATGCCAGCTCCCGGTACCGCAGGGCGAGAGCTGGCCAACACCACGGAGTGGAGCCTAGCGGCCCTTGGCGCGCATATTCTGCACGGTGAACAGCTTCACCTGGTTCAACTCAGGATCAACCTGGCCCTTGAACTGGCCGGTGGTGCAATGACCCGCCTGAATATCCAGCATGGAGAACGCATCGTCAATGGAGACGCCGGTGCCCTTGTTCTTTTCCAAGTGATGATCGGGATGCGCCTGGCCAATCAGCCAGGATTTCCACAGATCGCCCTTGCGATCATAGATCAGGGTGCGCGGCAGGGTGAATGTCTGGGCATCGACGTAGTGCACACGCTTGCTGATCGGGTGGTTCTCATCGATGGGGTCGGACTCAAGCACATATACCTTTCGCAGCTGCCAGGTGATCTTGGGGAAACAGCCCCCCTTGCCGCCAAAATCTACGAATTGGTAACCATCGCTTTCGACAAGGTCTGTCGCCAGTTCCAGATCGTTGTGATTGAAGAAGGGCAGCATGATGTTCTTGGTGCCCTTGTAGGTCCAGTTCATATCCGAGATACGGCCGTTGTAGCCTTCGAAGTCCTCGATCATGATGTCGGCGCCGAGGAAGGCATCGGTGATCTGCCCCGAAGACAGGCGACGTACGCGGCGCTGGAAGCCCAGGTACAGCCAGGTGTTGTCCGCGGTCTGGTCATCCGAGGAGCGGTGAATCAACAGTTGGGTGTTTTTCACGTCAAACGGCTCAAGCACCTGCACGTAGATCGCGCGGAACAGGTCTGAGGGGTTATCGGCGAACTCCGGCACCGGATCGTGCTGCACCCGATGCTTGTAGTTCAGGAAGTGGAAGTTGTACTTCAAGGTACGCTCCACCTTACCGGACTCCAGGTCGCGGTATTTCCAGTAGAACGGATAGATCGCGGCGCTATCGCCCCAGTTGTAACCGTACTTGTAGTTCCAGGCCAGCTTTTCGCCGGCGCGCGGGTCATCGGCGCTGGGTTCCTCGGGGAAAGGACGGCCGGCAACGAAGCCATTGATCTGGCCGAGCTCATCACCAAGAGAGACCTTGCCCATGCCGCTGCGCGTTGCTTCCACGTAGGCAGGGTAGAGATCAAAGGAAGTGGTTTCCGCCACCTGCATTTCCCACCAGCCGTTCTTCAGCTGCTCGTAGGTAGCGGGGTCCAGTGCATCCTTGAACTGGTCTGCGTTGGATGCATTGATCGTCATGCCCACTTCCAGGCCGGGAAAGCTGGGGGCGCCGTCCTTGTAAGGATAGAAGGAGTTGTCCACCACATCGGCCATCGCTGACTGGCTGGAGCCGATAGCGGCGGCCAGGGCCAGGGTTGTTGCTGTTTTCTTGAACATTGTCATATCTCCGTATTATCTCGATTAGAAGCGGTAGCGTAGGGTGACCTGGAATTCGTCTTCCTCACTGGCGCTACCCAGCGGGCCAGAGCGGAAACGTCCCAGCGGCTGCACACCGCTCAGGCCGACAGAACCTGATTGCATCGGGTCGGCGTGGGCCGGGCTTGCGGTAAAGGGCGGGAAGGGGTTACAGGTGCGGCAGTCGTCAAACTCCTGATCACCCATGCCGTCGCCAAACTTGATGTTGAAGCCCACGATCAGGCGCCAGTTGTCGTTGATCAGCCAGTCGACAGAGGGAGCGACGGTACCCGCCTCGGCCTCGTAATCGTAGGCCATGATGATCTGGGGGCTGATGGTATCGGACTTGTACCACCCCTTGATCAACAGGGTCGCGATGTAGTTGTCCTCCCAGTCGGGCATACCGATATCACCCAGCGGCGCCTTCTCCAGTTCGTGGTCCAGCAGGTGCTGGCCGAAGACCTGGCCGGAAATCAGAAAGGCCCGCTTCTTGTTGAGAAAGGGGATAAAGGTATTGCGATCTACACCCAGCACCCAGCGCATCACGTCTGATTCGGAGTACAGGTCGGGCTCAATGGAGTTGGCGAACTCCTCACCCTGTGTGTAAGTGGCCTCAACCCGGAATACCGTCTTGATCGCGTCGATGTAGAAATCCAGGGAGCCACCGAACAGGTCCACTTCCGGGAAATTGATATCGAATGCGATCAGGTGATCCCAGTCGGCGATTTCGCCGGTAAAGGCATTCATCGACTCGATATCACCACGCAGCGTCGGTAACTGCTGGTAGTAGTGGTAGTAGTTCAGGGAGAAGCCTACACTCTTGTAAACACCCTCCAACTTGATACCTCCCTGGTCGTGGCCGGAGGGCATATCAACCTTGCGGATACCGATGACCCCAGGAGCGAAGTCCGCCGCGATCAGGCCGGGATCGTCCAGACCGATGGCGCCCGCCGGGACGAAGTTGGAGACGGTACAGCCGTTCTCCCAGCAGTTGTTCATGGCGCGGAAGAAAGAGCCCGCATCGAGGATGGAATACGGCGTGCCACCCTGCCCCAGGTCATTGGGGCGGAACTGGTCGAAATTCCAAACTACCTGCAGGTTCAGGTCATCAAAGATATCCGTGGCGCCCCAGCGATACTCCGCCGTCGCAATCCACTGCGGGATACGTATATCCTCCAGTTCGTCGTAGATGTTCTGGCGCGAGAAATCCACCGGGTTGATCACGTCCAGCACCCGGAACAGGTCGGTGCGCCCCCAGACCACTTGTTGCTTGCCGACACGGAAGAACCATTCGGACATATCACCGGTGGGTACGCTGCCTTCAAAATACAGCTCGCGGATGAAATCCAACTCGTCATTGAATTCCGGGAAGCGCAGGTCGTTGGTGTCGTAGTCCATGTAGTCGTCGAGACCACAGCCGCGGGAATCCTTGTCACAGGGACGCACCGGCACACCGATGGTGACACCGCCCATGGGGTCGTGCATGTCCTCGCCGAGAACCTTCAGTCCCCGGTTGGGGTTGCTGGAAACGTCGTACAGGAAGCCCGGCGGAATGGCGCCGGGCGGACCGCCATTGCCCAGGATAGACTGCCCCCAGGGCGAGTCTGTGCCGCCGTAGATTGCCTGGGCGGTAGTACTGCCGAAGTTCTCGAACGAACGCGAGCCGCCGGCATCGTGGCCGTAATCTTCCGAGTTGAGATCGTAGACCGCGTCATAGGTAGCCCGCAGGGTACCGCTGACGCGGAAATTGTTCATGCCGAACTTCTTGCCGAAGTCCTTACTGAACTCGAACTGCCCCGTGTTGCGAGATTTGGACAGGCCCACGCCGTCGCGGTAGAACGTCGCGTTCTCCACAAAACCCGCTGTATCCCACTGTTCATCCTGGGCATGGGCGCCAGTGGCCCCCACACCCGCCAGGAGCGTGGTACTTCCCAGCGCGGTAAGAATCTTGCTTATCTTTTTCATCGGATTCCCTCTAGAGGTGTGTATTTGGTGACCGCTTTTGGTCGTTATTATCAAGCCGCTACGGGCTTTGCCTGAATCTCGTCATCCAGTAGTTCTGCCTGGACAATAAATTTCGGCCTGAACCTGACAATCCAGGCGGGTACCAGGTTGGCCGCTGCCCACGCGTTCAGGATCAACATCACTACCAGCAATAGGGCCGCATCAGCCTGGAAGCGCAGGTCGGATACGAAGGCCCACATCACCACGCCGCCAATCAGTGCTGTGGCGGTAAAGGCGATGGCCTTGCCGGTAGTGGCAATGGCATGGCGGATACCGGCCCCGAGGTCGCCCTCTGCCCGGGCGGTTTCCTCCCGCACCCGGTCCATCATGTAAATCGAGTAGTCGATGCCCACGCCGATACCCACCGCAATGATGGGCACCGTGTTGACATCGATGCCGATGCCGACAATGCCCATGTAGGCGTAGGTAGCCACGGTGCAAAAGGTCATCACCAGGAACATCAGCCAGCCCGCGTGAAAGGACCAGTAGAACAGAGTGACGAACAGGAAGATCAAGGCCATGGCTGCGGGAATAATCACCAAGTTGCTCTCGAAGGCCGCCTCGTTGATCGCGGCGGTCACGCCGATGGGGCCGCCTGCCAGGCGAACCTCAAGACCCTCGACCTGGTTGGCCGGGTCGTCGATCCACTCCTTCGCCATGTGGATAGCCCGGCGCAGGGTCTCGCCCTTATGATCTTTGTAGAAGAACACCAGGTTGGCGGTCTGGTCATCGGTGTCGACGAACTCCTTGAGCGCGCCGGGAATCGGGCTGGAGGCCATGAAGGCGAACATCAGCCCGCCGACGTAGCTCGCCTCGTCAGGGATCACCGCCCAGCGCGGGTCGTCGTTGTGCAGAATCTGGTTCACCTGCTTGACCAGGTCCGGCATGCCCTTGCTGCCGCCCATCTCCGGGTCCTGCAGCATATGGATCTGCAGGTCTTCCAGCGCGCGCAACACCTCCGGCCGTTTCATACCGCCGGGTTCGTCCGTATGGGCGACAATGTACATCTCCTCCGAGCCCGGGAAGTTGTCATTGATATTCTTTGACGACACGTTGTAGTCGTGGTCGGGATAGAGAATCGGCGAACCCGGCTCCGACTCACCAATTTGCACTTTCGAACTTAGCAGCCCGCCACCCGCGTATACGGCAAATGCGAGCAACAACACAGCCAGCGAGCCGCCCTTGCTGGTAACAAAGCGCGCCAGCGAGGCGAACACCCCGGCCTGGGCCTTGTCGGCGGCGTCTACGCTGACCTTGCTCAGGGGCAGCAGCGACAGGATCAGCGGCACTGCCATCAACACGGTGATCACCACGGTGCCCGCCCAGATGGAGGCGTAGATGCCAAGCTTGACGTTGATCGGCGACGAACCCAGTGAAATCAGCAGCAGGCCCACCGCATCGGACACGATACCGAGGGTACCCGGGCGAAACAGGGTTTCGAAGGTGCGTCTGGCGGCGTCGTGGCTGTCGGCCGCCTCGAGCGCCTCCAGGTAGTAACGCTCCACCAACTGGATACCGTGGGACATCGCCCTCGCCGTGATCAGAAAGGGGATCACCAGGGTCAGCGGATCCAGGTTGTAGCCCAGCAGGGAGACAATACCGAGGCCCCAGGTAGCAGAAATCATCACCCCGATCAGGGGCAGCAGGATGCCGTAGCCGCGGGTGCGGAAATAGGCCACTAGCAGCGCCAGCAGGATGGCCATGGTGAGCAGAAATATCTGCATGATCTGGCCCAGGTAGCTGTACACCCAGCCCATCAACACCGGCTGGCCAGTAGCGTATATGTGTACACCCTGAGCCGCCTCGTCGACACGCAATTGCTCCACCTCGTCCTTGAGCTCGCCGAGCTGACGGAAAATCTCCACGTAATCCAGCTGCCCCTCATTGAAAGTGCCGCGGATCAGAGCGGACTTGAGGTCTGGTGCCACCAGCAGGCCGTAGACCGTCGGGTTGGCCATCACGTCCAGGCGCAGCTGCTCCAGTTGTTCCTGGCTCATGTCGGGGTAAAGCGGGTCGTAATAAGCCTCGGAATTCATATTGCCCATCTCTGTCATCCAGTTCTTGCGAACCGTGCGATGAGTGAGGCTGCGCACCAGGTTGTGGTTCACGCCGGGCAGGGAATCGACCCCCTGGGTCAGGCGATGGATGCGCGATAGGGTGTCGGAGTTAAAGATATCGCCCTCCTCTACCGAGATGGCCATGACCACGTTGTTGGCGCCACCGAATGTGTCTTTTACATCGTTGTGCAACTGGATATAGGGGTGTTCCTGCGGCAACAGGTCGGCGAAATTGGAGTACATTTCCAGGTAGGGAATACGGCTGGCGAAGAATAAAGTTGCCAGCAGGATTACCGACAGGAATGTCTTGGGGTGATAGAACACAAATACCTCTATCAACCTGAAGAACCGACTGATTACGCTATCTTGTTTCACTTTGCTATTACCTGTTGTTGTTTGTCAGCGCTTCAGCCTCGGCCAACGGGATAACCGCCAGCGTGCCGCCGCCCCCCGCCACCAGCAGAGTGCCATCGCCGAGGGTATCGACGCCGCGCATGAACGCCAGTACCTCAGGGGCGCCCGCGAACAGCTGCCACTCGCCGTCCTGCAACTCCACCAGCTTGGCGCTGCCGCCCACGGCGAATACGCCGCGTTCGCTGGCGTGCACGTTATAGATCGGCGCGGAAGTCACCGTTTGCTGGCGCTGCCAGCTCACACCCCCATCTGTGGTCTGCCAGACCACGCCGTCCAGGCCGCCGGCCCAGCCGGTGTTCGCATCCAGGAAGTCGACACCCATGGGATAGAATTCATTGGGGATGGGCTCCAGAGTTACCCAGCTGTCGCCGCCGTCAGTGGAGGTCAGGACCGTGCCGAACTCACCCAGGGCATAGCCTTTCTGTTCATCAACAAAACGCACTGCTGTGAACTGAAGGTCTTCGTAGAGACTGAATTCGGTCCAGTCCTGCATGTCGCCCTCAGCCCAGAACAGGGTGCCAAAGGCAGCGGAAACCCAGAGCCGACCATTGGGGGCGCAATGGATTGAGAGCACGGCCTCGGGTGTATCAATGGCGGAGGACTGCCACTGCTCGCCGTCGCGACGCCATACGCGTCGATCGGTATCCAGGGCGTAGAACTGACCTGAAGGACAGGCCGTGATACCGATAAGGGCAGGGCGGCCCGGAAGCTCGCTGCGCTGCCAGTTCTTGCCGCTGTCGGTCGAGGCAATCACTGCACCCACAGAGCTGACCACCATGACCTCGCTACCTGAGTGAGCAACAGCCTGCAGCATGTCGTAGCGGCGCAGGTCTCTAGCGCCTTCTGCCTCTACATGCTCTAAATTGAGCGGAGCCTCGCAGGCTGCCAGCACGCTGCCCAGGAGCAGCATACCGACACGGTAAGCCGAGGCGCCTTCGGTTATTTTCGACAGGATTGTTATTGCTATCTTCATCTCTGTTCCCGCTCGTCCTGTAGCGCTAAAAGGCCGCTAGACAAACCTCATATTGATCGAGCCCATGTCGTGGTAGCGCACGGTGATGTTGTCGCCCGCCTCTACCGCCACCGCCGCTGTGACGCCACCGGTCATGACAAAAGTGCCGGCGGGCAGTTCCTCGCCTCGCTCGCCGAGCATATTGGCCAGCATGGCCACGCTGGCGGCCGGGTCACCCAGCACCGCGGCGCCAGTCGCCATCTCGACGATCTCGCCGTTCTTCTCCATCACCACGCCGCAGGTGCGCAGGTCCATGTGATCCAGCGGGCGGCTGTGACCACCGGTGACGAAGCGCGAGGAGGAGGAGTTGTCGGCGACCACGCTCTTGATATCGAACTTGAAGTCGCGGTAGCGGGAGTCGATGATTTCCACCGCGGGCAACACGAAATCAGTGGCGGCTATCACGTCCGCCACATGGATTCCCGGGCCTTGCAGCGGCTTGTTGGTGACAAAAGCAATTTCCGCCTCCACCTTGGGGTGAATCAGTTCGGAAGTCTTGATGGCGGCGCCATCGGGGCAACTGAAGTAGTCGGCGAGGAAGCCATAGCAGGGTTCTTTCACCCCCATCTGCGCCATCTTGGCCCAGGAGGTGAGGCCCATTTTCATACCGACGATCTTGGTACCACGGGCCTCCTTGAGGCGACGGATTTCCCACTGGATATCGTAGGCATCCTCGAAGTCCATATCCGGGTAGTCGTCGGTAATCTTGGTCACGTCCTCGGCCTGCAGTTCGGCGTTCTCCAGGTGCTCGGCCAGTTGGGTGATAATTTCGGGGCTCAGTGTGCTCATACTTTAGTACCTGACTCGTATTCAGATCTTGATGCAGATGTTCTGCATCTCGGTGTAAAACTCCATTGAGTGCTCGCCGCCCTCGCGACCTATGCCGGATTCCTTGGCGCCGCCGAACGCGGTGCGCAGATCGCGCAGAAACCAGCTATTGACCCAGGCGATACCGCAGTTGATCGCGGTGGACACGCGCAGCGCGCGGGACGTATTCTCGGTCCAGATCGCCGCTGCCAGGCCGTAGTCGGTGTCGTTGGCCAGGGCCAGCGCCTCATCCTCGGTGTCAAAGGGGCGGATGTGGCAGCAGGGCCCAAAGATTTCCTCGTTGACCACACGGGCATCGTCCGCAAGCCCCGTCCAGATCGTGGGTTCCACCCAGGCGCCACCGGCCAATTCTTCCGGCATCTCCGGTATGCCGCCGCCGTGCACAACCGTGGCACCCTCCTCCACAGCCAGCTTGTAGTAGGACAGGACCTTCTGCTGGTGCTCCCGTGAGATCAGCGGCCCCATGTTGACACCCTCTCCGTCCGGCAGGCCGAGTTTGTACTTGCCAGCCTCTGCGGCAAGACGCGCGACAAACTCGTCGAAGATCGGCCGCTCGACGTAGACTCTCTCGGTGCCGAAACAGACCTGGCCGCAGTTGGCAAAGGCCGAGCGCAGCGTGCCCTCAATCGCCTTGTCCATATCACAGTCGGCGAACACCAGCGCCGGGTTCTTGCCGCCGCATTCCATGGACACGTCGCGCAGCCCCTTGGCAGCCGCCCGGGTGATCACTTCACCAGTGCGGGTTTCTCCGGTAAAGGTGATGGCATCCACACCGGGGTGTTCAGTGAGGAATGCACCGGCAGAATCAGGGCCAAAACCGTTCACCACGTTGAATACCCCCGGGGGTACGCCGGCCTCGTTCATCACCTCGCCAAGCAGTGTTGTAGTGGTGGGTGTTTCCTCGGAGGGCTTCACCACCACTGTGTTACCGCAGGCCAGCGCCGGCCCGACCTTCCAGGTCATCAGCAGCAGCGGTAAATTCCAGGGACTGACGACCGCGATCACCCCCTTGGGCTTGCGCACCGCGATATTGAAGGCGCCCTTGCCATCGGGCGTCGCCATCTGGAAGGCCTCGGTGGCGAAATTCTTCACAGCGTCGGCAAACACCCGGAAATTTGCGACGCCGCGAGGGATATCGATATGGCTGGCGATGCTGTGGGGCTTGCCGGTGTCGGCACACTCGGCTGCAAGGAATTCATCAAAACGGGCATCGATACCATCGGCCACCCTGTGCAGGATTGCTGCACGCTCGGCTTCCGACATCCTGCCCCAGGGCCCCTTGAGCGCTGCTCGCGCAGCCTGCACCGCCGCATCCACGTCCTCCCGCGCGGCCTCGTGCACGGTACCGATCAACGCCCCGGTGCAGGGATTGATATTGTCAAACAGCTTGCCTGCGGAAGAATCGCTGTAGCTGCCGTTAATAAAGTTTCTTACTTCGTTCATTGTCGTTTTGGTATCCATATGTCCAGCGCGTTTTCATAGGCCGAGTGAAGCCACCCCTGCGCACTGTGCGCAGGACAGATTTCAATCAGTTGTCTCTGGGATTCCCGGCGTCAGGTCACCACGCCGAGGAAATTCTCATTCAGTTCGCGGTCATGGTAGAAAATCGCCTTACCCAGCTTGTCCGCATCCCAAGTGGTGACCGGGTGGTCCGGGTAGGTGTAGTCGCCGCCGCAGAACACCTCGGTACGGTTGCCGGAAGGATCGAAGAAGTAAATGGTCTGGCCGTGCGTCAGGCCGTGCCGGGTGGGGCCGATATCCAGCGAAATGTCGTGCATGGAGATCAGGTCCGCGGCACGCAGCACATCGCCCCAGGTTTCGAGGTAGTATGAGGTGTGGTGCAGCTTGTCTTTCTCCGGGTGGCGGATAAAGGCGATGTCGTGGGCCTTCATCGACACACTGAGGAAGGCCGCCAGGCGGAAGTCATCGTTGTCCCGGTCGAGAACCTGCTCGGACAACTGGAAACCCAGCACATTAGTCAGCAGGTCCACCGTGCCATCGAGGTCATCGCCGTACAGCAGGGCGTGATCGAAGCGGGTGGCGCGCATGCCCTTGAGGTCTTCCGGCCAGGCTTCGGGGTTGTTTTCGTCGACACCCCACTTGCCGGTCTGCTCTTTTTCGGCAAACAGTTCCAGGTGGTGCCCTGTGGGCACCTGGAAGCGCACTCGCTCACCGCAACCGTCCAGTTCGCCGGCGGGGATGGTCTCGACCTCACAGCCATAGTCGATCAGGTCTTGCTTACGCGCCGCGAGAGTCTCAGCGTCGGTAACCTTGAAGCCCATAAAGTCCATGCCGGCCTCCTCTGCGAGGCGCAGCACTACCGACCATGCGTCGATTTCGGTCCAGCCCTTGAGGTAGACTCGCCCCTGTTTGTCGCGCTGGACCTCGACCAGGCCCAGTCGATCGCGGTAGTGCTCTACCGCTTCATCCATATCCAGTACCCGTAGTTGCACGTGGCCGGGTCGCATAACGCCTTTTTTCATAATTATATTCTCCGTTTATTTCTGTGCTGCAGATATTCAGACACAATCTTTTTATCGATATTTAATGTGAATAACGATAGTTTATATTTTCCCCTTTGCCAAGCTTTTATCGATATTTTATTTTTTATATATATTTTAAAGCTAATTCGTTTTTGATCTAAAAAAACCTTCGATTATCGATGTAACTCCAAGTATTCTCGTAATCGAATTACAACTGAGTAAATTTTCACTTTCCCGAGGCACAATAAAGAACCACATGGAAGCGACAACTCTCACTGACCAGGCCTACCAGCGACTGCGCCAAGACATAGTCCACGGTAGGTTCGAGCCTGGTGACAAACTCGGTATCGAGTTCCTCAAGCGCACTTATGAAGTAGGTGCGACTCCCCTGAGGGAAGCCCTCTACCGCCTCAGTTCCGATGGGTTTGTACAGGTAAAGGGGCAGCGGGGCTTCCGTGTGGCCGACATGTCGCCCACCGAACTGGAAGACATCACCAACCTGCGAGTAGTTCTCGAAGGCATGGCACTCGCCCAAAGTGTGGAAAACAGCGATGATGAGTGGGAGTCCCGAGTTGTCGCCACCTTTCATCACCTGACCAAGGCGGAAATGCAGAAAGAACCAGACATCCACGAGTGGGAGGTACGCAACCGAGAATTCCACCTCGCCCTCGTCTCTTGTTGCGAATCCCCGTGGCTGATGCGCTTCCACGAGATTCTGTACGACCAGCACAAGCGCTATCGCAACCTGGCCCGGGTTGACCGCAGCACCCGGCGCAACGTCCACGCCGAACATATCGCTATCTGTGACGCAGCACTGGCCAAGAACATTACCGCCCTGTGTGAGGCGAACGAACAACACATCCGCCGCACCGCAGAAATCACGCGCAAGTTGTTGGAAGGTAACCTGGAAGGATAGGTCCTGCACCTGGGCGGGACGTTCAAGCATCACCCGCCCTCCAGCTGTTGCTGCAGCGCCAGGCCTTGGGCACTGCATCACTGGCGACCGCGTCGAGCCGCTTCGGGGGCCCTGGCAGTGAGACCTTCACGCCGTCGCCCTGGCGATATCCCGGTCCTGTTCGGCGGTGGCGCCAGAGACGCCCACCGCACCGATCAGTTCGTCACCGTCGAACAGTGGCACCCCACCATGGAATACGGCAAGCCCGCCGTTGCTCAGCTCCATGCTGCCCAGGTTTTCATCCACGATGAGCTTGCCGAAATCGCCGGTCTCCATGGGAAACAACACCGCAGTGCGGGCCTTGCGCTGCGCCACATCGATGGCACCGCGAATAGCGCCGTCCATACGGTGGAATGCTTTCAGGTGCCCGCCGGCGTCGACCACCGCGATACAGACGGCAACGCCCAACTCACTGGCCCGACTCTGGGCCTTGTCGAGCAGGCCCCGGGCCTGTTCGTCATCGATTTCATTCATGCTTGTGTCTCCTCAACCCTGGTCTGGACCTGAATGAAGCGCACTGCGCTTACCGGCCCATCTGGCGCATGTAGCTGGTGTTAAACAGTTTGTGGCGCAGCGGTTTGGCCGCCATCCGGGATTTCAGCGACAGCGTGGTGCAGTGCTCGGCCTGCAGGTCGACCATACTCACGCCATCGGTAGCAGCACCCTGCCAGGCCTCGTTCTCGGCGGTATGAAAAGCCGAATGGCTCTGGGCGACAATACCCAGTTTCCAGAGCTTGCCTGTGCGGTCGTAGATACGGGTCAGCGCCGGGGTGAAGGTGACTGCATCAATGATGTAATGGCGCCGCGACAGTGGATGGCGCCCGTCCTTCGGCTGGGCCTGAAGCAGGTGGACCTTGCGCAACTGCCAGGTCACCTCGGGAAAGCAGTGGCCCTTGCCGGCAAAGGCAATATCCCGGTAACCGTCCTGGTCCATTTCCTGCTGCGCCAGGTCAAGCTGGTTGTGGGCGTACATGGGCAGTAGTTGCTCCGAGCTCCCAAGGTAGGTCCATTCCATATCCATGATGCGCCCGTTATAACCGAGGAAGTCCTCGATCATGATGTCGCTGCCGAGGAAGGCGTCGGTCTTCTGGCCGGTGGCAATGCGCTTCACCCGACGCTGGGTGTTCAGGTACATCCAGGCCTGCTCCGGCTCGGTGTCGTCCTGCGCCCGGTGAATCAGCAACTGGGTGTTGCGTATATCCTGGGGGCTGCTGACGCGCAGGTAGATCGCCGAGTAGAGGTTAGCAGGGTTGTCTTCCAGCGCGGGCAGCGGTTCGTGGGAATGGCGGTGGGTGTAGCGCAGGATCGCGCCATACATGGCGATAGTCCGTTCGAGCTTGTCCTTGCGCATGTCGCGGTAACGCCAGATAAAGTGCGCTGTCTCGGTCTCATCGGGCGCATAGGTGTAGCGCATATTCCAGGCGGCCTTCAGCCCCGCCTGGGGATCCTCTTCATCCAGGCCGACAAAGGGACGTCCCCCGGCATAACCCGGCAGCTTACCGCCATCTGGAAGCAGCCCGGTTTTTCCAAGACTCGCGCCCGTGGCCTCCAGGTAACGTGGGTGGACAGGGAACTCCAGTTGCGGGCCGAGTTCGATCTCGAAATGGCCGGCACCAACGCTGTCCACCACAGTTTCATCCAGCCAGGGAGCATACTGCTCGACATTGGCACTGCTGATCTTATTTCCCGCTGCCAACAATGGATCGGCAGCGCCTTCCAGCGGCGGCGCAAACTCCAGCTCCAGCGTTGGCTGCTCCTGGGCCAGAACGCCCGGAACCAGCAGCGTAGCGGCGAGCACAATCGCGCCGGGTAACATTCGCTTCTAACTTTCCTGTGTTGATTGCGAGTCCGGCGGCGTCAGCACCTCTACCTCCAGGTCGTCGCGGGGATAGACCCGGCAGGCGAGCACTATCCCCCCTACCATGTCCTCCTCGGTGATGTGCTTGATGCTCATCTTCTTCGCCTCATAGCTTCCCGACAGCACACGCACACGGCAGATGCCACAGCCACCGCCGCGGCAGCCCACCGGGATCACTTTGAGCAGGGGCGCACCGACCTGGAAGGTCTGCATGCCCTGCAACAGGTGCTGCTCTTCTTTGCAGCGAAAACTCTCGCCGCTATCCAGCAAACTTATTGTGTGCTTCATAGGTTCTGTTTAGATCTTCTTGAACAGGCCGCTCTTCGCCGCCCCCTCGGCGCCATCGGCGGCGGTGAGAAAGCGTTCCATGTAGATGTCCCGCTCGAACAGCCGTCCCTGCATCAGCGCGGTGATCGCCGCGTCGATCATCGGCGGCGGGCCACACAGGTAGGCCTTGTGGCCGTTGAATTTGCCGTCGAAGTGGGCGATGGCCGCCTCGTGCACGTAGCCGGTGAAGCCGCCCCATTCGTCGTCTGGCAGTGGATTGTCCAGCGCCGGCACATAGCTGAAATTAGCGTGCTGCGCTGCAAGCTGTTCGAACAATTCGCGGTTGTACAACTCGCCGAGATTGCGCGCGCCCTGCAGCAGCGTGATGTTGCGGCTGTCGCCCTCCTCCAGTAGTTCCAACACCATCGACTGCGGGCTGGACAGGCCCGATCCGCCGGCAATAAAAATCAGGTCCTCGGGCGCCGACTTACGGGTGAAAAACTGGCCGTAGGGGCCGGACACATCCAGCGTGTCACCGACCTGCAACGTGTCGTGTATATAGCCGGTGCCGGCGCCCTCGGGTACGCGGCGCACATGCAGCTCCAGCACCGTGTTGTTCGACGGCTTGTTGGCGATGGAGAAGGCCCTGGCCCCCTCCACCCCCGGCAGTTGTAGGTTGATGTACTGGCCCGCCTGGAACTGGATCGGGTGATCCAGCTCGAATCGAACGCCCTTGATAGTGGGCGACAAATCGTCGATGGCTACCACCGTGGCCCTGAAATCCTCGATCGGGTAGCCGAGAAAATCCGGATCCACATCGATATCCGCCTCGATCACCAGGTCACTTTCCGGGGTGGCGCAACAGGCGAGGATCTTGCCCTCATCCCGCTCCATGTCCATCAATGCGAAAGGCGAGGCATTACCCAGGTCCACATCGCCCTCCACCAACTGGCACTTACAGGTGGCGCAGGTACCGTGGCCGCAGGCAAAAGGGAGCCACACGCCCTGGCGCAGAGCCGCATCGAGGATGGTCTGACCCTCTTCCACTTCCACCACGTCACCTGTGGGCTCAACGGTTACTTCATACATCACTTATCCCCCGAGCTCAGCTGCCGCTGCCGCCGATGCCGTCCAGGCCCGGCGTTGCAAAGCGCACGATGGACTTGTGGTCTATGCCCTGCTCCGCAAGCCCCTTGTCCATATCCGGGGTAAACGGTTCGCCGTTGAGGTGCCATACCACGCCGCTCCAGTCGATCTGGCCGAACTCGGGATGCAGGCTGAACGCGCCGGGCATCAGTTCCCCAATCACTTTGCCGAAGGGCATGTCCGGCGGCACCGGTAAGGCCACCGGTGAGCAGAACATCAGGTGGTGGTCCCAACCCAGGTACAGGATCTGGTTGCCGTGGAAGTTCGCGAGCGCGTCGAGGCGCTCGCCGCGGTAGTTGTCTACGATTGCTGCTACTGGCATTTGTTTGTTCCTCATTTTCAGCTGCATTCATCCCGGAACGCTTTCATAGGTTTCCCTGGATTCCCGCCTGCGCGGGAATGACGGAGGGAGATACGGGTAGGCGGCTGTGGGTCAGCTCGCCTTCTTCAGTTTTTCTTCCGCGGTTTCCAGCCCGTGCCAGTCGTTCCAGCGCGCTTCATCGGGGGAGCCCTTGTAATCCAGGTTGTCGGTACCGAGGTTGATGCGGTAGTAGCCGCCCAGCACGTCTTCCATCTCGGCGCCGCCGCAGTGGCCCTGGTAGATCTGGTGCACTGGAAGCCAGGACTGCACGTACTTTTCCGGTTCGAAGTCGAAGATATCCTTGCAGCCATCGGAGCAGAAGTTGTAACGGTCCCCGTCGTACTCGCTCTGGCGATAGGACACAAGGGTCGGGTCATCCATATCGGTGAACCCCATCGGAATCTGGCAGGTCTGACATAGCATGGGCAGGGTTGGGTTGTAGTAGCGTTCGCCCGCCTCTTCCATCCTGCGCCACTGCTCATAGCGCGGACGGTAGTACTTGTCGAAAGTGTTGGGGTACTTCTCCGACAGCCAGTCCATTTCTTCTTCTGTGGGCAGCCAGGTGTGGAAGGCGGCCGCGTGGCCATAGTTGTAGAAGATGCTCCAGGCCTGGTGGGACAGGTGCTCCTTCTCGGCGATGGCGGTGGCCGCGTAGTCAGGCATTTTTATGCCGTAGCGGGCGAGGTCCTTGAACAGGGCGCTGGCGGCCTCCTCAAAGTACACTTCGAAGGATTCCTGCCAGGACATCACCTTGTTGGGCAGCATGTAATCCATCATCATCGCCACCAGGGTCAGCACCCGGTAGCCGCGCCACAGCCACTTGTTGATCCAGCGCTGCACGATGGGCACGTTGTCCTCGTGCTGCTCCAGCATGAACTTGATGATCTCCAGGCCCAGAGTCATGTGCCGCGCTTCGTCGGACTGTGCGGAGAAGCCGAAAGTCACCGTAGCCATGTCGCCGTTATAGGCAGCGCCGGACATGAACGGCACGAACAGGAGATTGGTTAGCACGTATTCGAAGGAGAAGCCTATCGCCACCATGAACTCGAAAGGGCCAGCGGAGCGGGCGTCGTCAAAGAAGCTCTTCGGCACCGACAGATACCACACGCGATCGTGCATGTGGCTGAAATCCTGGAAGCCATCGAAGTGCTTGTTGTAGTGGCTCATGGCGTGGATCTGGGTTTGGACATGACGCAGTTCATCCAGCGACTGCATCTGGCAGGCGACCCGAGCCCCGACGCCGCCAAACTGGCGGCCGACATGGGCAAAACCGTTATAGGCCTGGTATTCCAGCGGTGACACACCGGTGAGGAACAGCTTGATCGCATTGACGTAGCGGGCATCCGCCACATTCTGCTGACCGTTGTTCTGGGCGAAGGCGTCGAAGATGGCGTACAGTTTCTTCTCTTTTTCCGCCTGGTACTTCCAGTAGGCGTCCATGGTCAAGCGGAAAGGATCCTCCCACTTGCTCCAGTCGGTGATCTTGATCCCCTCGAAGGACTCCTGCTTGAAGATTTCTTCGTAGTCGCGGTAGCTGTACTCCCACTCCAGATCGCGGGTGAGGAGGCGGTACTTGTCTTTCAGGTTGAGTTTGCGTGCGGTCATTGTATTTTTCTCCTCACTGGTTCCAGGTCAGGGTCAGTTGGTCGTCGTCCTCGTCGACGTTGCCCCCAAGGGTGATCAGGTTCACGTGCAGGGCCTGCACTTCCCAGTCGCGCCCCATCTTTTCTTCCACCGTTTCGCGCTTGATGGCGAGGAAGCCCTCGTT
The DNA here is from genome assembly GCF_004354085.1 of Seongchinamella unica. Taxonomy (GTDB): domain Bacteria; phylum Pseudomonadota; class Gammaproteobacteria; order Pseudomonadales; family Halieaceae; genus Halioglobus; species Halioglobus unicus. Next base: position 916,125 of record NZ_SMSE01000002.1, read on the forward strand.
CTCAATGCGGATCATGGCGGGCTGGTAGATCACGGTGGCGTCCGGGTTGTCTTCCTCGATGGCCTCCACGATGTAGTGGGACTCTTCGTTGTCCTGCAGTGCGATATAAACTTTCGACATTACCTTTTCCCCTTACAAACCGGCTTTGGCCAGTCGCTTATCCAATGCTTCGATGCTGGCTGCAACCGCCTCATCACCTACCGCAACTTCTCCCAGCGGTGAGAGATCGGCCACGGCCTTTTCCCGCCAGGCAGCGATCCAGCCCCCCAGCACTTCGCGGTTATGGTCGGATTCGGCGGCGAGGCTCTTGAGGGTGGCGTCCACCCAGCGCGAATTGTCCTTGTGCCACTCCTGCATAAACTCGATCAGCATGGCGAGGTCGGAACCGCCCTGCTCGGTGATGACTGCGTCGAATTGGCGATAGATCAGGTCGTAGACCAGGGTGTCCAGGACCACGTCCTGGGCGATGAAAACTTCGCCCCAGTCTTCCAGGGTGAGGGTGTTTTCCACGTAGCGCCGCAAGCCCTGCCAGGCAGGGTCAGTCATCCAGTGGTCCTTGGCGGTGGCCAGTGCCTCGCCGGAGTTGCCGTCCAGCAACAGGCCGATGCGCGACAGGTACTGAGCAACGCCCAGGCGGTCCATGCCGTTGTAGAGAAAGGCCTGAGTAACCACAGTGGATGTACCGTAGGCGCAGCACATCACGTTATTCATATTGGCGGCCAGTTCCAGGTGACGCAGCGGCACCAGGCAACGGATGATTTGTTCACGTATCTCTTCCGGCATACGTTCGGCCAGGCCGCGCTTGTCGAAGAAGCTGTAATTGCTCTCGGTCACTTCCTGTAATTTGGCGCGGGCCTGCACGTAAGTGCCGTAATAGTACTGGCGCGGGTCGCGGAAGGCGTACCAGTCCTCCATTACCAGGGCGGTTCGGCTGGTGTCGTTCAGCAATTTGTCTGGCTGCCACAGGGGGCGGTAGTGAAAATTGTGCTCCGGGGCGATGTCGTAGCTGGCCTCCTGGTAGCGCGATGCCGGCTTGTCACCAAAGCGCCGCCTCGTGTGTTCGAAGGTGTGGCGTATCGGTTCCAGGGTCGCGGTTTTTATCTCTATGGTCATTGGCTTTCCTGCTGGGTCGGGTTTCAGGGATTCGCTCGGTCGTCGCCGTAGCGCCACTTCTCCATGTCGGCATCCACCGCGGCGGCTTGCTCGTCAGTCATCATTTCCACACGATTGTGCTTGCAGAAGACCTCGAAGGCAGTGCGCGGCAGCACCAGTTCGACGTAGAGGGAGGGGTCGCCAATGGCGAAATCAAATTCGATAAACTTGTCGTCCACCACCTGGCGCACGCGCACGTAGCGCTTCAGGTCGGTGAAAGGAACGTCTTCGTCCCTTGTGATGCTCTCTGGTGCCATTGCGGGCTCCGGCTGGTCTTATTCGTTATATACTGAATGCTTTAAAGCAAGGGCCGTGCCAGGTCGCAAATATATATATATATTAATAGTTTATATATTTTTGGAGTACAAAAAAGTAGCTGAGTTGCCGGAAGACTTCATGAAATGATGAATCGTTTCATGAGGCTGATTCATCATTTCATGAAATTTTTGGGCTGCCGTTTTTTTTCAGCCGGTAGTCCAGAGTGGCCCGGGACAGCCCCAACAGCTTTGCCGCTCGGGTGATATTGCCGCTTACCCGGTCCATGGCGCCGGCAATCATCTGTGCCTCCACATCGGCCAGAGGGCACTCCTGGTTGAGCAGTGTAGCCACCAGTCCCTCCAGCGGGGCTTCGGCGGGTCCCGCCTTTACACTGGCCCCGCCGGGCGGGGCAGTATCCTGCAGGTGGGGGAACAGGTGTGAATGCTCGATCTCCCCTCCCTGGTGAGCGAGAATCACACCGCGCTCAATCACATTGCCCAGTTCGCGGATATTGCCCGGCCAGTGGTAGGCGCGCAGGGCCGCCATGGTACGGTCGGTAACCCCAGCCACCAGTTTGCCGTGCAGGGAACTGTACTTGTCCACGAAGTGACGCACCAGGTCGGGCAGGTCGTCGATACGCTCCCGCAGCGGCGGCACCGTGACCGAGTACACGTTGAGGCGGTATAGCAGATCGGCGCGGAAACGCCCCTCCGCCACCGCCTGCTCGAGGTTCTCATTGGTGGCTGCCACCAGGCGCACGTCCACCTTGCGGGTGCGGGTATCCCCCACCCGTTCCAGTTCACTCTCCTGCAGCACCCGCAGCAGTGCCGCCTGGGCCTGGGGTGACAACTCCCCCACCTCGTCGAGGAACAGGGTCCCGCCGTGGGCGCGCTCGAAACGCCCGGGACGCGAATGGTCGGCACCGGTATAGGCGCCCTTCTCCACCCCGAACAGTTCCGCCTCAATCAGGTCGGCAGGTATGGCGGCACAATTGACCGCAACGTAAGGCTTGTCGTGGCGCGGACTGCCCTGGTGCAGAGCCTTGGCAAACATATCCTTGCCCACACCGGTCTCACCCAGCAATAGCACGGTGACCTTGCTCTCAGCCGCTCGCGCGAGTAGTTCGCGCACTTCCAGGAAGGGCGTGGAGCAACCTATCAGGTCGCCGAAGCCCCGCTCGGTGATCAGGTTCTCACGCAGGGCGGTGACCTGGGACTGCAGCGAGAACAACTGGTCGGCAATACGGTCGGGACGGTAGTAGCGAAGCAGTTCTTCAGCGTCGTCCCATTCCTCCGCCGGGCGCCCTTCGATACGGCACATCTTCTCACCGCAGCCCATGCAGCCCAGTTCGCGGAACAGGATCTGGCGGCCGACAAAGCGCGAAGTGAAGCCGCTGGCATAGCCGATCTGCGACCAGCATACGGGTTCGAAACTGACTCCGTACTCGTCCAGGAAGATTTCTGCTTCGAAGGAGTTCTGCCACTCGAATACGCCGTGGAAGGTGTGCTCCTCCTCGTCCAGTTCCAGGCTTACAGGGGTCACCTTCACCTGACCGGTGACCATGTGTGATTGGGGTCCCACGGAAAACACATCGAACAGGGGAGCGTCGGGGCGCAGGCGGCGCGCGGTATCGGCGTCGCGCTGACCGGCCACGTAGCCCATTCGGATCAACAAGCCCTTGGCGCGGTCGATACCCAGGGATTCGATCATCTCCTTACGCAGGGCCTGCAGCTCACTTGAGCGCAATAAAACCATGCGCTCTTCCGCGAGCCAGATGCGGCCCTCTTCGGGCTCAAAGCGCAGCAGGTCCTGTATGTCGTCTAGCGCCGGAAGATCCGGCAATGTGCTGGTCATGGCAGGCTCGTCATATCTTCATTATGCAAAACCTCTCCAACTTACACCGGCAGAAGCGGGTTTTCAAAGCAGGCGCTCAGTCCAAAGCCCGTAAGCTAGTAGAAAACAACCTCTCTCAGTGTCGATTTACTTGAACATTATCCTCTATGATTCAATAAACCAGGGCTGGTGACCAGTTACCGGCGTCGATTACTGGGATGGTGACCCGGACGCGAGCTAATCAGGACGGCCGGGCTCAATACTCTCCGGGCGGAGAATCATTGTCGCCCTCCAGCGAATCAGGGGGTGAGGCGATAAACAGTTCCACACCGGCCTCGACATCAGCATCGGTGATCTTGAAGGTCACGGTGGGATAGACGACCCCCTCTTTGTGTGCAGTCACCCGATAGGTGCCGTTTACCGGCATGTTCAGCCAGGTGACACCCCCATCCACCGACACGTCCTGCTGGTTCAGGTCGGGAATCACCGACTTGTTGAAGTATATCGGGCCGATAGCGTCCGGAGTTTCCGGGCTCAGTGAGACCAGGGCACCAGGGTCGCCGTGGGGCAAGCGGTCATCATGCATGGAGCCCCAGGACTTACCTACGGTAACCACCATCGCATTGGAGAAAAAGAAATTTGGGTAGCCATTGCTGCGCATCATCTTCTCGACAAAAGGCAGCATTCCGTACTGGTAGTAGTAGGGATCAATGAACTGGATGGCAAAGTCGGTGTTGTCATTGTCATCGATAAGGTTGACGTTGGTCTTGGTGGTAATCCAGTCCTCCTTCTCGAATATGAATGAGAACTCCAGGTCAAGGTCGCGGTCCTTTAACACGTACATGGTCCACCAGCCGGTGTCATCCGTTTGCAGGTCGAGATCACGGGTTTCAGGGTATTCAGCAATCCACACCCGGGTGCCGGGAACCGTTGCGTGATAGTCGATGTACTCCGGCGGCTGGAGTTGGATATCGATGCCAAAATGGTTGGTCTTGCCGGACAACTTGACCAAGCTCACAGCCGGCCCCAGGATGTCGTCCTGCAGGGGCACGTCGGGGTTTGCCTCGTGTTGGTCGACGATATCCTGCACCAGACGCCGTGAGAAACGCTTGTCGGTAAACACCAGGATATTGTCCTGCAGTTCAACACCGGGATCATCGTTGTCGCTATCGCTGCAGCCCGCAACCAAGGCGCTGAATACAGCCAGCACCAGTCCCGTTTGTAACAATCGCATTAAGCTTTCCATGACATTGCCCTCCCTGACTTTTTTATTCTGTCCAGGTTTTGTCCGGTTAATGTTAGCATCGACAACACTGGAAAACCAATAACAAAACACTGCTGCGGCAGGGCCGGGAATGAATATCCACGATAAGATAAGTCGCTCCTGTTAATACTGATGGCCGGTATGACGCCCGCCTATCAGCGTCACCGCCCACACCAGCGAAAATGGATGCACTATGGATGACACCCAGCAAAAAAACGGCCTCGACGACTTCGCCCGCCGCTACCTCTACCTGCTTGCCGCTGCTGCGGCTGTCGCTCTTCTGTGGTGGCTATTGAGCCTCGACTACCGCGCCGCTGAGTTGAATGACCTGCTGGCGGCCGACGAAGAGCTGGCCGCCTACCCTTACCAGTTTCAGGTACTGTCGCTGGACAATGGCATTGCGCGCATGTCCAGCCCGCGCTCGGCGCAGATGTCCGCGATCCAGGGGCTGCGCATCCTGTTTCCGCAACTGAACGATGCCAGCGCGGATTCGGAGGAGATGATGGCGGCGCAGGAAAAGCTGGCGCAGACCCAGTCGAGGGCCGCCGGGCTGGTCAGCGCCGAGGCGGATGTGAAGCGGGTGGTCTGGGTGCTCGACGAAGCCTGGCTGGGCAGCCATGGGGTTTACGTCCAGTAAGCCGGCTCTACTGCGCGACCTCGCGCTCCACATCCTGCTCCCAGTCCTTCGCGGTGACGCCCTGGGCCCTGTCGAGCTGGCTCATCATACCGGGATAGTGTTCCCTGAATACCGCCATGATTTCATCGAAGGGCAGGTCCGGGTATTCGCCGCGATCGTTCAGGTACTCCATGTGGCGGTTACCGGCCCGGTCGAACGGGTGGTACAGACTGTCTTCACGGCCGTTGAACTCCAGTGGCCGCAGGCCGAATTTGTCGCACAATTCTATGTTGAACGCCGGTGTGGCCTTGACCCAGGTGCCCTCCAGGTAGATCGAGGTATACCCGTGAAAGTAAAAGACCTCGGTCTCCATGGACTGCCGCAGGCGTTCGGTTGAAAGGTGATTGCAGACATCAGCGAAACCCAGTCGGGCGGCAATTCCCGACGCCCGACACAGCGCGGCCAGGAGCACCGCCTTGGGGACGCACCAGCCTTCCCCCGCCGCCAGCACCGAGGAGGCGCGAAAGCTCCGGGGCTCCGTACTGACGGCATAGGGGTTGTAGCGGATGTCGTCACGCACCGCGTAATACAGCCTGACGGCGCGGCTGACATCATCGCCACTACCTGCCTTTTCCCGCGCCAGGCGCCTGACCTCCGGCGCATCGGCGTCGATGAAGAAGCTGGGCGCAAGCAATGGGGCCAGGCTGTCATCCTGCGGCTGTTGTTCCATGGTTGTTGGTCCTGTGCGTGCTGGTGATCCGGCCAGTATATCCTGTTCGGGCACTCAGAACGGGTTCTCCAGCTCCAGGCTCACTTCGTAACCACCCACGTTGATACGGTGGCCATCGAGTTGCACATCGCCATCGGCCAGCACGCCGTGATCAAAGCGGTACACCGGTTCAATCGTGCCGGCGATCATGCCCTCGTCGTAGTCTGCCTGTGCCTGGCTCACCGCCTCGTTGGCCGCCTGCCAGGACTGCCACTGCTGCGACGTGCAGCGCTGCTTTAACAGCGCCATTGTCGCCGCCGGACTCAGTAGCGTGGCCGAGGCGTTGTTGCCGCCAAAACCCTTGGAATTAATCACCGCATACCGGGCCCGGGCAGGATCGAACTGCCGGTGCTCCTTGCTGAAGGCCAGGTGGTCGGTACGCACGTCATCGGCCAGTTCGTCGATCGTGTTAATGCCGGGAATCAGTCCATGATGCCACATACTCAGGGTGGCGGTGACCTGGTCGCCGGAGGCGGCACCCAGTGAGTGGCCGAGGTAACTCTTGAGCGCCACCACTGGCCAGCTGTCGATACCGAAAGCCTCTGCGGTGCGGCTGAGAATTTCCGATTCAGTGACCCGGTTCTGGGGGGTGCCGGTGCCATGGGCCTGGACAAAGCCCCCTTCCCGCACGGCCTGCTCGCCGAGGATCGCGCGCACCGCTGCCACCGACTTGGCCATGGTGATGTAGTTGCCCACTCCCGGACCCGATATCGACTTTTTGTAGCCATCTGCGTTGACGAATACGTCAGTAGCTGCGCCGAAAACCGTCGCGCCCAGCTCCAGCGCCAGGGCGTCGTCGAACAACACCACCATCTGGGCTGATTCGGCGATGGTAAAACCGCAGTTGTTGGCAAAGGGCCGGCAGGCACGGCGGTGATCCAGTTTGTCTCCCGGGCCCAGTCCATCCAGCTGGCGCAGTTCCTTGTCTGTCGCCAGTGCGCCCATGGCAGCATAACCTTCCATGACCTCGGCATTGACGGGAGCCTCGGCGGCGCCGATAAACGCAACCCTCGCCCTGCCGGCGCGAATATCGGCAATACCATTTTTGAGGTTATACAAAAACGAGGCGCAGGCGCCCAGGGTGGCTCCGGTAGAACCCATGGCACCCAGCACATAGGCGTTGATAAAATCGGAGGGCATTTCCGCCAGGCTCAACGGACAGTACTTTGAGGTCACACGCTTGCCGTTATAACGGGCCTTCAGCATGCCGCCGGCGCCGGCGCTGTCGAGCTGGCCCATGGCGCTGCCAGCATAGACGCTGATCTTGTCAGCGGGCACCCGCTGTTGGATCATCTCCCAGTCCAGGCCCAGGTTGCCGAGCGCGTCGGAGGCTGCACACACGGTCATCTCCAGTCCCCGGGGATGGCTGCGCGAAGCGTAAAGCTTGCCGGGTTCATAGCCGGTGGGCAGTTGTCCGGCGGCCTTGACTTCGAATTCGCGGTTGGTGGGTAACAGGAATTCCTGATGGCCCTGAATGTTCACATTCACGTGCGTCACCGAGGTCGGTGTCACCTTCCAGCTCGCCGGAATATCTTCCGGGAGATGACGTCGCTCAATGTCGAAATTTACCGGGTGACCGTTGCTCTCAGTCGGAAAGCGCTGGTTCCAGAGGACGGAGTCCACATCGAAGTGCTGGAGTTCGATACGCCGGATCAGGGTATGATCCAGGATGTACTGTTCCTGTGCGGATGGGTTATCCAGCCCCATCATGCTCGCCAGTGACGCCAGGGTGCGCTGTTTCTGGCGCTGGTCCAGGGCTTCGTAGCCCATGCGGGCAACGGCATGGTGTCCAGAGGCGCGCCCGGCGCCGTTGAATCCACCCAAACTTACGATGACCGGTAAAGGCTGGCCCGACATGATTGCAACTCCGATAGTGAGCGAAACTGGTTAAATCAGTGTACGCTGAGACAGGGTGAGAGTTTATGGCATATCTGCCATATAATATGGTTTTTTGGACAGGCTTGACCCATGTACCAGATTGCTGCCCTGCTCTACCCACAGGCCCTAGCCACCAGTATTACCCTGCCGCTGGAAATATTGCGTGCGGCTTCGCAGATTGCCCGGGTAAAATCCCGACTCAGCCCCCGCGTCCACCATATACTCGCCGCCGCCAACCGGAAGCCGGTCAGCCTGTTCGGCGGCCTCACCCTCAACCCTGACCTCGGCTATGCGCAACTCCCGCCCCTGGACCTGTTGATCATCCCCGCGATCTGGCGTAACCCGGTCGCGGTTATCAACAGCAGCCGGCCCTGGCTGGACCAGCTCGCCCGCATTGCCGCCAGTGGCACCCGGGTGTGTGCGGTGGGCACGGGAACCTGTCTGCTGGCGGAAGCGGGCCTTCTGGACGGAAAACCGGCCACCACCCACTGGAACTACCTCAGTCGTTTTGCCAGCGACTACCCGAAAGTACAACTGAAATCGCGTCACCTGATTACCCAGAGCGACAATATCTACTGCGTCGGTAGCGTCAACTCGATCGCCGACCTGATGGTTCATGTGGTTGAAGACTGGTATGGCAGCGGCGTTGCCCGCGCGGTTGAGAACCAGTTCTCGCCGGAGATACGACGCCCGTTCCGGGCGGCGGCCTACCAGAATGAAGGTGAGCAGAGCCATCATGACGAAACGGTCCTCGAGGCACAGCAGTGGCTGCAGGAAAGACTCGCCGACAAACCGACCGTGGAAATGGTGGCCAGCGAACTGGGGATCAGCGCGCGCACACTCAACCGTCGCTTTCGCCAGGCCACTGGCCAGAGCCCCCGGGCCTGGCTGCAGCGATTGCGGGTGCAACAGGCCCGGGAGCTTTTACGCCACTCCAACCTGACTCTGTCGGAAGTCGCCTGGCAGGTCGGCCTGCAGGACGTGAGCCATTTCGGCAAGCTGTTTCGCGAGCACGTGGGCATGACTCCGGGCGCTTACCGGGAAGCCGTCCGCGGCAAATTGTTTGTCCCGGAACGCGCTTGAGGAAAACAGGCGCCTGTGGCTAAATGGGCGCCCTGTTCGCTCCACCGGCTCACGCAATCAACTCAGCCTCCTGTGTGCCCTGCAAAAGCCGGGCAGGAAGCGCGGCGTAGGCGCCCTCTGCATTGGCGCTGGTCAAGCGGCAGCCGTCGCTATCGAACTCAACTGAAAGGTATCAGCCAATGGCTTTGTCCAGCGTACCGGATATTCTCGACGACATTCGTGCCGGAAAAATGGTCATTCTCATGGATGACGAGGACCGGGAGAATGAAGGTGACCTGATTGTTGCCGCCGAGGCAGTCACCCCGGAAATCATCACCTTTTTTTCCAGCGAGGCCTGTGGACTGATCTGCATGCCGATTACCGACGAGCGCGCCCGCCAGCTGCAACTGCCGCTGATGGTCAGGGACAACCGGTCCCAGCACGAGACCAATTTCACCGTCTCTATCGATGCCGCGGAAAAAAAAGGCCCCGGCATCAGTTCCGTGCAGCGCGCCCATACCGTGCTGACAGCGGTGGCCGCCAATGCCAAACCTGCTGACATCAATCAGCCGGGACACATCTTCCCGCTGGTGGCCAAGCCGGGTGGCGTCCTGCGCCGCGCTGGCCACACCGAGGCCGGAGTGGACCTGGCGCGCATGGCAGGTTTCGAGCCAGCTGCCCTGATCGTGGAAATCATGAATGAAGACGGCACCATGGCCCGACGCCCGGAATTGGAAGTCTTCGCCGAAAAGCACGGTCTTCGCATGGGGACCATCGCCGACCTGATCGAGTATCGCGCCCTCCATGAGCAGTCCGTGGAACTGAGAAACTCGAAGACGGTCGACACCGAGTTCGGGCCGTTTGAGCTCCACACCTTCCTCGACCTGATTGACGACACCGTGCACTACGCCATGACCTGTGGCGATATCTCCGAGGACGAAGATGTGCTGGTGCGGGTGCAGGCACAGAACACCCTCCGCGATGTGCTCGCTACACGGATCGAAGGGTCTGAAGGCTGGTCTTACCGGCGGGCCATGGAAGCAGTGGCCGCCGAAGGCAAGGGCGTGGTGGTGCTTATTGGCCAGGAGGTCAGTCCCGAACAGGCACTGGCGGAAGTCATCCAGTTCCCCGAGCCCCCGAGCGTTACCGGCCCGGCAGACACGGCTGGCCAGCAAAACTACCGGGTGATCGGTACCGGATCACAAATCCTCAAGCGCCTGGGCGTCGGTAAAATGCGCCTGATGTCGGCACCGGTGCACTTCAACGCCCTGTCGGGCTTCAACCTGGAAGTCACTGACTTCGTGCAGCCCTGAGCATCTGCCGCCGGCTGCCGGGCCCTGCCCCTGATACGAAAACCCCCGCATTCGCGGGGGTCGGCTCATCCCTCCTCGATGGTCACTCGCCTGATCTCCTGGGCGTCCCGCTCCGCCTCGCAGAACGGCATGTCGATCCAGCCGCTCTCGGAATACAGCCGTGTAGCATCAGCGTAATGCGGTGAGGCGGGATCGGTAGACTGCGAGTAGGTCAGCACGGCGTTGGCGTCGGGACAGTCCGTTTCATCCCAGCTGACCGCCTGGATGTAGCTGTTTCCGGCACGTACGTCAGAGTAGCCCTCACCCTCGACAAAGCCGGCGCTGATCACGCTGAACAGCATCGAGCCGGATCCGCCGGGCAGAGGAATACGCTCACCGTTCTTCTCGATGAACTGTACTTCGCCCCAGGTCGCATCCAGGGCGATACCATTGTCCTCAAATACGGCAACCGCGTCGGCCAAGCCCTGTCGCACTGATTCCACCACTGCAGCGTCTCCGGTGTTCAGCGTATTGGGCGTATTGACCGGATCGGTGGCGTCGAACGGCACCGCCCAGAGGTTGTTCAGGCTTCTCACCCGCTGCCAGAATTCGTAAAAAATATGGCCGCCAACGCTGTCAATCTGGTGGCGTTTGTCCCAGGACGCCAGAATCTTGCAGGCAGAAGCCATGGTGGCATTAGAGCTACCGTAGACAGACCAGTCACTCACTCCGTCACAAATACCGACGACATCGTCGTTGATCAACTCAGCGGCATGGTTGCGTGCCGAGGTCAGGATGTCGCGCACCTGCTGGTTGGTAAAGCCATCACCCTCCAGGTCATCCTCCCCTGCCAGGCGCTGCTCTGCCTGTACAAAGGTGAGTCGGGTGCGGATGGTCTGCTGGTATTCTTCAGGACCGATGGCCCGGGTAAAGCCGGTGAGCAGGTTACGCGGGTTGGGCAACCAGTAGCTGTCGTTGGCGTTGGCCGCGTACTGCGTGGTCCGCAGCTTGGGAAGGTTGTCGAAACCCAGCAGGTTTTCCGGTGCGCCCTCATCGTTGCCCAGCTGGCAGTCGGGGTCCGAGCCATCCAGGGTCACAATGCTCGCCACCGCGAGAATAGGTGCGGCGATGGGGCCGCGCACGCAGCTATCAATCAGCTGTTGCGACGCGTTGGGTACTGCGGAAATGTCGCCATAGAAGCCTTCGCCATGGCGATCGGCAGCGATGGTGTTAACCCAGGGAATACCGATGGTTTTGGTGGCCTCGAGAATGTCATCGAGGCCCTGTGCCTGGCCGAAGGCAATCCAGTTTTCCAGACCCCGCATGTTTTCCCGATTGGCATCATTGAACGCGAAGATGGTGCCGTTAAAGGTCGGCCAGCCACCGAAGGCTGCAAGCTGGTTACCCAGGTCGGCAATGGTACCGAACTGGCTCTGGTAAAACGTGTGCTCAACGGTCTGGCCGTCCCCGTCCACTGCACCGACGGTGACGGGTTCAAGATCAACCAGTTCGTCGCCAAAGTAGTACTGCAGGGGATTGTCCGGGTTGACTTCCAGTTCATGCAGGGTAAAACGACGGGCGGTAGAGACCGTGTGGCTCCAGGCGGTGTCCTTGTTGAAACCAATGTTGGCCAGCGGAATACCGAACAGGCCCGCCCCCATCACGTCGTATTCACCGGGAATCGTGTAGTGCGCCATGAAAAAGCGGTTCACGCCCTGCCAGGGAAAGTGCGGGTTCCCGTAGAGCACACCGCTGTCGAATCCGGCCGCGTCCCGACCGATCCCGTAGGCGTTGCTGCCCAGCACTTCAGTGGAGGGGAAACCAAAGCCCGCCAGCAGCTGTTCAGGCGTGGTGGCGGCGATCTGGGCCAATGCCTGTCGGCGCATCTCCTCCGACCGCGGCGTCAGGGCGGCGACGGTATCAGCGGGGGGCGCTGCAGCCACCAATTCGCGATAGAAAGGATCCGCCGAGGCGCGCAGAATGGTCTTGTGGCCCGACTTCAGGGCATCATCGAGGGTAACAGGCCTGACCCAGGCTTCGCCCCGGCAGCCTTCCTCTCCCTCGGCAAGATTATCCACCCCGGTATCAGCCAGGTAACGGCTGATACCGGCGGCGTAGCCCTCAAACAGGGCCAGGCCACGCTCGGTCATCTGCGCCTTGATCCGCTCCAGCGCGGCATCGGTGTTATAGAGTCGCATCACGAAGTCGAATTCCAGGTTGCCGTCGTCACCCAGATATTCTGCCGACTGGCCGTTGGCCCGCACCACGTCGCGCATATAACTGCAAAAGTTCTGCTCGGCAAACGCGTAGCCAGCACCGTAGCCGAGGCTGCCCCAGTCATCGGCGGTCACATGCGGGATGCCGTACTCGGTCCAGACAATATCCGCCTGGTAGGTCAGCTCTGGTTCCGGCGGTTCAACCACGGGCGGCTCCACCGGGTCACGGCGGTCAGAGGAATCGCTGCAGGCGATAACGACAAGAGAAACAAGACTGATCAGTGGCAGCCGGAGGCTAGCGGGAAGGGAGAGGTTCAAGGGGGCACCTGTGAATAGCAACATGGACTAATTATTGCGCTCATTCTACCTTGCCAGTGGCTTCGATCATACAAGGTGCGGACGACTTCAGCAGTCTAATCCGGCCAGCAGCCGGTAGTATGTGGCCAGTTCAGAGGTTGCGAAAATCGGGTGCCCGCTTTTCCATGAAGGCGGTGATCGCCTCGATGTTTTCCGCGGAGCCCGCCTGCCTGGCCATGGCCTGCTGTTCCGCCGCCATGGCGGCCTTGATCGCCGGCAGATGATGCATTCTCAGGCTGCGTTTGATCTCCCGCAACGAGTTGACCGGCCACCGGGCGATTTCCCTGGCCCTGGCCAGCGCATGGCCCCGCAGTTCCTGCTCTGGCAGCACGGCGGCAATGATGCCCAGCGCCAGGGCTTTGTCGGCGTCCACCCATTCGGCGGTGTAGAACAGTTCAGCGGCTTTTTGCGCACCGATGTTGGCCTGCAGCATGTAACTGCTGCCCCACTCCGGCGCCAGCCCGAGGCTGGCAAAGGGCAGGCGCAGGCGCAGGGTATCGGCTGCATAGACAATGTCTGCGTGGAACAGCACCGTGGCGCCTCCGCCAACCGCAACCCCCTGTGCCGCCGCCACCAGCGGCTTGTCGAACTCGGCTACCGCCAGCGCCGCCGCGTTGAACAGAGCCTGTGGATCGGTATCCGGTTCACCGAAACTCGCGAGGTCGGCGCCGGCGCAAAAATGCTCTCCGTTACCGCAAAGCAACGCACAGACGATTGTGTCGTCCTCGGCGGCAGCGCGAAATACATCGCGAATACCCGCCCACATGGCACTGTTGATGGCGTTCTTCTTCTGCGGGCGGTTAAAGCTAATAACCAGCACACCATCCATATTTTCACTGTGAATGTACTGGGTCATACGGACCTACCGGTGAAAAGTAACGGTGTCGGACAAGGGGGCGCGGTCGGTGATGCAGGTATTTGCCGGCTCATCCGGGTCCGGGTAACCAAAGGAAATGCCGAACAGCAGTTTGTGGGAGGCGTCCAGCGCCAGGGTCTCACGCACCAGTTCCACCTGGAAGCTGAGCGCGGTTTGCGGGCAGCTGCCAAGGCCATGGGCGGTCAGGGCCAGCATGAGGGTCTGGGCATACATGCCCAGGTCGGCCGCTTCGCGCAGGCCGAAGGGCTCAGGCAGGAACAGAAACGCCGCGTGGGGGGCGCCGAAAAACGTGAAATTGCGCATGAATTGCTCATGCCGGGCGGCCTTGTCCTCCCGGGCGATACCCGCGGCGTCGTAGAGCGCGGCCGCTGCGCCGTATTGCCTCTGCTTGTAGACGCCGTCATAAACACCGTCATAGGGGAAGTCCATGCTCATCTTGCCCGCCATAAACTGGCTGGGCATCTCCTGGCGCAGGTACTCCAGCTTTGCACCGGACACCACGTGAACACTCCAGGGCTGGGTATTGCAGTTACTGGGCGCACGCTGGGCGCAGGCGAAAATATCCTCCAGCATCGACTGGTCCAGCTCCCGTGGCAGAAATCCACGCAGAGAACGACGCTGGTTGACGATGGTGGTAAAAGCCTGACTTAAATCATCCGACATGGGTATTTCTGCTCTCCGGCTGGCAAGGAGCGACATTATGGGCACGGATCAGCTGCCGGTAAACCGGGCGGGACGTTTTTCCTTGAAGGCGCGCATCCCCTCTTTCGCATCGGACGATGCGAACACCGGGCCAGCCAGTTCATCGGAAGCAAGCATGGCTTTTTCTTCCGGCATACATTCCTGGTGTTCACGCAGCGACCTGACCACCGCTTTGACTGCCAGCGGCCCGTTCTGGCATATCCTGTCTGCGTACGCTTGCGCCGCTGCCAGGGTGGTGCCGGCAGGAACGACCTTGTTGACAAGACCGAAGTCCAGCGCCTGCCGGGCGCTAATGTGCTCGCCACAAAGCAGCATCTCCGCCGCCAGGCAGTAGGGAATCTGCCGACGCAGGCGAATGGTCGATCCGGACATGGGGTAGAGACCCCGTGCGACCTCGGTAATGCCAAAGATGGCGTTATCCGCAGCCACGCGAATGTCGGTGCCCTGCAGAATTTCGGTACCCCCCGCCAGGGCGTAGCCCTCCACTGCCAGTATCAGCGGCTTGCAGGGGCGGTTATCGCGCAACAAGGCCTGCCAGTGGACATTGGGAACCTCCGCCATCACCGCCATGAACTCCTCGGTGGACCGCTGTTCACCATCGGCTCCCGCCTTGAGGTCCATTCCGGCGCAGAACGTGTCGCCGTTGGCGGTAAGAATGGCGCAGTAGAGCTCGTCGTTCTCATCCAGCAGTCGCCACGCCTTGTACATACCCAGCAGCATTTCCGGACTGAAGGCATTCTTTGCTTCGGGCCGGTTAAGGGTCACGGTCAGCACGTGGCCTTGCTGTTCCACGGTGCAGTTTCTGGTGCTTATGTCGAGTTCGGGCATGGATCGGGGTCCGTTTTCTGGTTAGGTGAGTCAGGTCAGCTTACTGAAGTCACTGGATCCCCGCCTTCGCGGGGATGACGATATGGGGCCGGGATGACGATATGGGGCCGGGATGACGATATGGGGCCGGGATGACGATAAGGGGCCGGGGTGACGATACAGGGCCGGGATGACGATAAGGGGCCGGGGTGACGATACAGGGTCGGGGTGGTTAACCGGGGCCCGGGTGACGATAGCGTCATCATGCGACACGGTGGTTGCCGGCGAGGGCGATTTCCAGGGCTTTCGGGTAGGCAGGTTTGCCGCTGGGCGCTCTGGGCACCTCATCCACCACGTGCAGTTCCCTGGGCAGCTTGTAGCCGGCGATATGCTGGCGGGCGTCAGCCTGCAGTTGTTCCAGGGTAATACTGCTGTCACCGCGCAGGGCCACGACCGCCGCCACCCTGCTGCCGAAACGCTCGTCGGGGGTCGCCACCACCAGGCAGTCGAAAATCGCCGGGTTGGCCTTCAGTGCCTGCTCCACCTCTTCCGGAAAAATTTTTTCACCGCCACTGTTAATGCAGTTGGAGCCTCGACCGTAGACCGTAATGCTGTTGTCTTCCTCCAGCCGCGCTTCATCGCCCAGCAACAGCCAGGGTTTACCCTCCACTTCGACGATGGTTTTGGCGGTCTTCTCGGGATCGTTGTAATACCCCACCGGGATATACCCGCTGCGCGCAAAAATGCCCATTTCGCCCGGCGCAACATGTGCGTGAGGTTCACCCTCGTGATCACTGATCACCGACATGAACTCACTCTTGCTGACATTGCCCAGGCCCTGGCCTTTCTTGCCGCCACCATCCATGCCCATGTTGCCGCTTTCGGACGAGCCGAAGGAATTGGTAATGAACACATTGGGCAAGTGTCGTTTGAATGCTTCCTGCTTGGATTCGGAGAACACCGCGCCGCCGGAACCCACACTGAACACGGAGCTCAGGTCCCAGCGCCCCTCGTTGGCATCAAGAGCATCGAGTAACGGCACCGCCATCGCATCACCGACGATGGAAATCGCATTCACTTTCTCCCTCGCCACAATATCCCAGACGTCTTCGCCCACCAGCGAACGGTGTTGCGACAGCACCACCGTGTTGCCAGCCAGCAGCTGGATACAGGCGTACCACCAGCAGGCGCCATGCATCAGCGGGGCCAGCGCCATTCCCACGATAGCAAAATCCCCTATCCGATCGACGATCTGCTCCGGCTGGTCGATGGCACCATCAGGGTGAAACCAGCCGCCGCCGCCCATGGCGGCGAAAAACACGGACTTGTGCGGCCACATCACGCCTTTGGGCATGCCGGTCGTGCCACCGGTATAGAGAATAAACAGGTCGTCGTCGGCGCGCTCGGGAAAGTCCCGGCCATCGCTCTGGTCGGCCATGGCCTGTTCGTATTCAACTGCACCGATTGCCTCGGGGTTCGCGTCGGAGCCATCTTCTACATACACGAGGGTTGTAAGATCCGGTGCCGAGTCGCGGACCTCGGCTATGTGCGGGCTGAACTCCCGGTTGTGTATGCAGGCCACCATGTCGGCGTTATTGAATATGTACAACAACTCTTCATCGACATAGCGGTAGTTGACATTAATGGGCACCGCGCGGATCTTGAAACAGGCCAGCATGCCCTCGAGGTATTCATTGCAGTTATAGAGGTACAGGCCCACGTGGTCACCGGCGCCGACGCCCCGTGAGCTCAGGTAGTGCGCCAACCGATTTGCGCGCTGGTCCAGCTCGCGGAAGGTCGCTCGCTGTTCACCGCAGACCAGGGCGTCCCGGGAGGGGACCTTGTCCGCCACCATCTCGAACATGTCGGCAATGTTGAAGTGCTTCTTCATCTCCATCTCCTATCCCTTGTCCGCGCCGACGACCCACATGGCGAAGAACTGGGCGCCACCGCCATAGGCGTGCCCCAGGGCGAGCCTGGCGCCTTCGACCTGATGATCACCGGCATCGCCGCGCACCTGGCGGGCTGCCTCGGCAAAGCGAATCATCCCCGAGGCCCCGATGGGATTGGAACAAAGCACGCCCCCGGAGGGGTTCCAGGGAATGTCTCCGCCCTCGTCCAGCGAGGTGGCACCGTCCATGGTCAGTTTCCACCCCTCGCCTTCGGGGGCAAAGCCCAGGTTTTCCAACCACATGGGTTCGTACCAGCTGAAGGGGACGTATACTTCGGCGCAGTCCAGGTCCCTGCGGGGATCACTGATGCCGGCCTGCCTGTAGACATCGCCCGCACAGTCCCTGCCAGCCTGGGGGTTAACCTCATCACGACCGGCATACATCGTCGGTTCGGAACGCATCGCTACGCCCCGTATCCAGGCCGGCGGTCGCGGTGCCTGTTCTGCCAGTCCCTCATCAGCAATGACCATGGCGCAGGCACCGTCAGAGGAAGGACAGGCCTCCAGGAAACGAATGGGGTCCCACAGCATGAAGGACTCTTCCACTTCCTTCATGGTGATATCCGGCTTCTGTAAATGAGCCAGGGGGTTACGGGCACCGTGCAGGCGATCCTTGACCGCCACCTTGATACCGGCATCATAGGGCGCCCCAGAGCGCCGCATATACTCGCGAATAATCGGCGCGAAGTAACCGCCGGCGCCGGCGTTGAGGTGGGTCGAGAAAGGCTGCGGCGTGGACAGGGCCCACATCGCGTTCGATTCTGACTGTTTTTCATAAGCCACGGTCAGCACCCGCCTGAAACTGCCGCTCTGGACATGAGACGCCGCTACCAGCGCGGTGGAGCCGCCCACGGACCCCGCCGTATGGACCCGCAGCATGGGCTTGCCATTACAGCCCAGGGCGTCGGCCAGGTAGATTTCCGGCATGACAACACCCTCGAACATATCCGGGGCCTTACCGATAATGACCGCGTCTATATCGTCCCAGCTCAGCTGGGCGTCCTCGAGGGCGTTGACCGCCGCCTCTCTCACCAGACCGGCAATGGAGACATCATGGCGTTTGGTGGTGTACTTGGTCTGGCCGATGCCGACCACTGCTGCCAGATTAGCCATCATGCTTTCTCCACTACGGTGACGAGATTGTGCTGCAGGCAGGGTCCGGAGGTGGCATGGGCTATGCCCCGCTCCGCTTCGCCGGCAATGATGCGGTTAAACACCTCACCGATTCGCGACAGTCCCGACGCCATCATCAGGTTGCCAGCCAACACGCCGCCACTCGGATTGACGCTCGTCTCGTCGCCCAGCCCCAGGGCCCGGATCAGTATCAACTCCTGGTGACTGAATGGCGCGTAGAGTTCAGCGACATCAACTTTGCCCGCGCCCACGCCCGCGCCTTCGGCGGCAAGCCGGGTTGAACGGGAGTCGGTGAGATCACGCATACCCAGGTTATGGGTTTCCATACGGTGGTCTATGCCAGTGATCAATGCATAGGGCACGCCCCACTCTCTGGCTTTTTCCACGGTGCAGATAATCATCGCCGAGGCACCGTCTGAAACCGGAGCGCAATCGGCTCTGCGCAGGGGGGAGACATAGGTCTCCTCGGCCAGCACGTCGTCGGCACTGATGTCCCCGGCCAGCTGCGCATTGGGGTTGGCGAGGGCATTGCGCCGGGAGCGTGAAACCACTTCCGCCATGTCCCGCTCGCTGATCCTGCCCGCATCAAGCAGGATTCGCGCCTGCATGGCAGCGAGGGAGATACTGTCTAGCCAGAGCGGCGCCAGGTAATAGGGGTCCAGCTGCTGCGAGAGCACAATGGGCAATTCGCCCGGTGATGACTTGCCAAAGCCGTATATCAGCGCCGACTCGGCGTGCCCCATTCGAATTTTCAGCATGGACTCGTACAACGCCCAGGCGGCGTCCATTTCCACGTGCGATTCCCTGATCGGGGGTACCGCGCCAAGTGCATCAACACCGGCGACAAAGGCGAACGCTGCACCCTGCAGATAGTCACAACTCCCGGAGCAAACGAAATCGACGTCCTGGGCATTGGCAATCCCCAGTTGCCGATAGACTTCCGTCAGTACCGGCATGATCAGTTCCACCTCGTTACAGGCACCGACATCGGACACGGCCTTCGACTGGTGATAGGCCACGATTGCTATGTCTGTCACGATCCTATCCCTCCCATCCGCTGACCGGCAACGTGCCGATCGATTCCACCGGGACGTCCGGTTCATCGATCGGCTTGAAGTAACGGATATTGTCCATGGCATAGTCCCATTCTTCCTCGGGTTTCCACACCGCCTGCACCCGCTGGCCGATGTGCACCTCCTCGTTAACACACTCGCTCATCAGGTGAATGAAGGAGATATTGGCGCCATCGGCCACCAGGTTGGCGACGATGTAGGGGGGCTGGATCGGGTTACCCGGAATCGGAATGGACACGATGGTAAAAGATTCCACCGTTGCCTTGTCAGAGAGGACCACTTCTTCCTCGGTCGCGACCCCACAGGCGGCACAGGAGCCTCTGGGGGGGATATAAACCTGTTCACAACGGGGGCAGCGCTGGCCGGTCAGTACCCCCTTCCTGATCTGCGACAGGAAACGGGCCGGCGCTGCGCCGGCAGTGAAGTTGTATTTGAGGTAGATCGGCGCCTCGATGCCGGTCACAGGGTCCTGTCGCTCACTCATGACATTTCCTCCGGTACCAGTTCGAAGCCATTGATATCAGTGATAAAGCCGACGGTCTCCTCTGCCCACACCGCCCTTACCCTGACGCCGGTGCTGACGTCGGCTTCCCTGCCGGCGCGGATCCAGTGCACCATCGGCACATCGGCGCCGTCCAGTTTTATCATCGCCCAGGCAAAGGGTTGCTCGCTGGGATGGGACTCCCGGGGTTCCTTCACCCAGGCAAAACTGACGACCTCGCCTTCCTCTCCCACGTCGACAAACTCACTCAGCGCTTCGGCTGTGTCCGGGTCGTATTCCATGGGCGGCACCACCACCCGGCCATCACTGGCCTTGATCCCGACGATATTGCGGTCGCGCAGTTCGGTGAGAAATCGCCCCACCACCGGCCCGGTCGAACGGGTATAGGTAAAACCAAGCTCAAACGCCTGGTTGAGAATGTCCGGCTGTGACACGGCCTTTGCCTCCCTGAGAGGAATGATCGAGGTCTGGCAGTATCAGTGAGATGACTTTTGCGCTCAATGACCCATTGGATCAGCTGTTAATGACATTTCAGATCACTATGGTGAACCAGCAGGGTTTAACCGAGATTGGGTATGGCAGGCCGGAAAAAATCCCCCATAATGCCTGCTGTCAGTTCAATCACCCGGGAGAAAGGCATGTCTGTTTCAGCTTCAGGATACCTGCGTATCGGCGCCACGGACGTCGACGCATGGATGGATTTCGGCACCGGGGTCCTGGGCCTCATGGACGCCGGGCGTGAGGACGCCGCCGGTGCCCGCTTCCTGCGCATGGACGATCATCCCTTCCGGCTGATGATTGAACCTGCTGAGGCGGATGGTCTCATCGCTACCGGCCTGGAATTTCCAGACGAGGTCGCCTTCCTGCGCACCTGCGACGCGGTCGCCGAGGCCGGTCACACGGTAGCGCCAGGCTCAGCCGAGGAAACGGCAAGGCGTTGCGTTACCGCGTTCGCCACCACGACCGACCCGTCGGGAAATACCCTCGAGTTGTATTGGGGCCGGACACTCGATTATCGCCCCCTGATCTCTCCCCAGGGCGTACCAGGGTTTGTCACGACCTACCAGCAGACAGGGGATCTGGGGTTTGGCCACCTGGTGCTGCCCGCGGCGGATTTTGATGCCACCACCGCCTTTTACACCCAGATCATCGGCATGGGCATCACCGACATTCTCTACCCCCCGGGGATGGCGGGCGCGAAGATTCACTTCATGCACGCCAACAACCCCCGCCAGCACTCACTGGCCCTGTTCAATAGCCAGCATCCGCTCGGCGTTGTCCACATCATGGTAGAGGTAGAGACGATGGATGAAGTGGGCCGCGCCATGGATCGCGCCAGGTCAGCCGGCTCCCATTTCCTCGCCACGCTGGGGCGACATGTCAACGACAATATGTGCTCGGTCTACCTGTTGGCCCCGGGTGGCATCGCCGTGGAGTACGGCTACGACGGCCTGTTGATCGACTGGGAAAACCATGTCACCACGGTCAGCATCGAGGGAGATTTATGGGGACACGAGTACAGTTTCCCCGGGGTAAACGACTAAACCCGGCGCCGGGCACGTTGGAAATCAGCGTGTCCGTCCATAGCCTCAGCTCTCTCGCCTGGCGTTTACTAGTGCCTTGTCGGTGATTTCATCGACCAGGTTGATCATTTTCGCCACCAGTTCCTCGTACTCGGGGAACTCATGCACGAAATCCTTGAAGTCATGAGCCCGCTTTACAACGCGGCTCAGTATTTCTATCTCACCGTCGTCAAGAGGCTGTCCCCGGTCGACTTCCGCCTCAACTTTCAGCAGGTAGCGCAGACGGTAGTTAACAAATTGCTCCACCAGCACCTGGGAAACGCCGGTCTCGTCGAGGTCCTCGTCTCGGTGGAATTCCGGCGGCCTGAATTCCTCGTCTTCATCTTCCAGGAATCGATTGCCCACGCTTTGCCCTCCTGCCGAAGAATCGCCTTCAGCACCTGTGTTGCCGGAAACCGCTAGTGCACCTCAACGGTGACCGGGATCCAGCGATTGAGAATATATTGCAGTGTGCCATTACCGCGCATCAGCTGCAGCGCCCTGTTCAGCTCTGCCGCCAGCGCGCCGTCTTCCTTGCGCACCGCCCATGCCAGCATTTCCTCGGTCAATGGTGCGTACAGACTGATCAGATCGTCATTGTCCATGCTGTTGGCCAGCTGCCAGCTGGTGGGAGCGTCATGAATGTACAGGTCGATCACGTCGCCGCGCAGTGCGGCAAAAGCCTCCTGGGTATTTTCAAATTGCCGGACCTGGGCGCCCTGTAACTCGCGCTCGGCAAAATCAGCACCGGTAGAACCGCGTTTCACGCCGATTCTTACACCCTCGCGGTACACTGCCCAGGGCTGGGAATAACTGCCTATTTTGCTCTTGTGCATGATCGCCATCTGCCCCACCCGCAGATAGGAATCAGTAAACTGGACCTGGGCACTGCGCTCGGCGGTAACACTGAGTCCCGACATCAATACATCGACCTTGCCTGCCCTGAGTGCCGGCAGCAGTTGTTCCAGTGGAATTTCCACGATCTCCACCCGGCGTGAAAGTATCTCGCCAACGGCCTTGGCGTTGTCCGCCTCAATCCCGAGGTAGCGCCCGTCCTGCTTGAAATGCAGCGGTGGATAGTCGGCCGACATACCCACGCGCAGGGTCTCCGCTGCCATGGCCAGCGAGGTCAGGAGCAACAAACCGGCGGTTATCAGGATTTTGTTCAACATGGATATTCTCTTCGGGGTAGGTCACAGCCATCGGGACAGAAACTGTATCATTCCTGCCCCTCAGGCCAAGCAAAATTTATGCGCTTCGGTCACAAGCTGACTTGGGCATACCCTTCCGGTGCCGTAGAATGGCAGCATTGCAAGCAATGGCGAACAACCCATGACAGCCCCGGTTGCCCTGAACAGATCGATTATCGAAGGCTGGCTCGACGAAGCCCGGGTGGAATACTACACCTGTGATCGTTGCGAAGGCCTGCACCTGCAGTCCCTGCAGGACATCGAGGGTATTATCGACAGCCGCCTGTTTCTGGAACCCTGGGGCTTACTGCTCACCACCGAGCTGGAAATACGGCCGATGGCGCTACTGCCTCTGGCCGCAGACCTGGGAAGACTCAACATGGACTACCCGGCGCTCAAGCTGTTCCAGGACGTGGTGGACGATGCCACGCCACAACTGGTGATCGCTGGCACCCAGCTCGCCGCCGCGGGACTGACACTGGAACAGTTTGCCACCTTCGTTGCCACCACCGTCGCGGCGACACGCCAGGTCAGCAACGAGTGCCGGCAGCTAAACTATCTGTTCGCCGAGGCAAGCCCCGGAGAGCACCCCGGCCCCACTGCCATCCACTAGCCGCTGCCGGGTCTGAAGTTGGCCAGGCCGAAGCGCCTGGCCATGGCCCGGTCGAACAGCGCGGTCGGTAACAGGCGCTTCAGCAGCACCAGATTGAAACTGCCCTTGCCTCCGCGAATCACCGCGGGCGGCTTCTGGCGCAGCAACTTGTCGACCACCGGCGCGACAAATTCGTCGGTCGGCGTCGCCCCCTGCTGTCCCGCCTGCGCCCGGGCCTGTATACCCACCTCGATAGGCTTGAACAGGGAGTCATCCGGTAAGCGGATTCCCTCCTCCGCATGGTCGCCGAAGGAGGAGCGCACTCCCCCTGGCTGAATGGTGACAGTGCGAATGCCAAACGGTGCCAGCTCCATGCGCAACGCGTCGGTCACAGAGTGCACACACGCCTTG
This sequence comes from Seongchinamella unica, assembly GCF_004354085.1. Lineage (GTDB taxonomy): Bacteria > Pseudomonadota > Gammaproteobacteria > Pseudomonadales > Halieaceae > Halioglobus > Halioglobus unicus. The sequence goes on from NZ_SMSE01000002.1 coordinate 939,623, forward strand.
CTGGAACAATAGGCGCCGGCAAACGGTGTGGTAAACAGGCCGACAATACTGCCGACATTCACCAGGTCTGCCACGCCATGACTGGCCACGGCTTTACGCAGCAGGGGAATCGCAGCCCGGGTGACAGAGACCACCGAAATCACATTGGTTTCGTACTGGCGCCGCAAATCCTCCCGCTGCAGGTCGATCATGGCGCCCACCTGGGAAAATCCGGCGTTGTTGACCAGCATGTCCAGCTGCCCCGCCTCGTCCGCCACGGTTGCCATCGCAGCGGCGATACTGCTGTCATCGTTGACATCGAGGGCGAGCGTGCGCAGTCCGGCCTGGGCCAGATCCTGCAGGGTGTCTGGGCGGCGGGCGGTGGCGTAAACCTGCAGCCCCCTGCGGTGCAGTTCCAGGGCCAGACTACGGCCAATACCGCTGGAACAGCCGGTGATCAATACGGTTCGCGTCATGGATGATTACTCCTGGTTAGTAAGGGCCTGTTCACACTCAATAGTACCTGTCCGGAAACTCGTCTTCTCGTCATTCCCGCGAACATAGCGACCCACTGCTGCCTCTGGGACCCCGCTTTCGCGGGAATAACTGATTGGGAGCATGACCGGTGTTTCCGGATGCGCACTACATCGTTTCCTGCCATTTCTCTTGCCGGGCCCAGTCGCGGGGGGATTTCCCATACCAGCCACGGAAGCTGCGACTGAAGGCACTGAGTTCACTGTAGCCTAACACCATCGCCAGTTGGGTTAACTGCATATCACCTCGCCGCAGGTGGAAGATGGCGATCTCCCTGCGCACCCGTTCCAGAATATCGCGAAAGCTGCACTGCTCATTCTCCAGTCGTGACTGCAAGGTACGGGGGCTGGTGGCGAGAGTAGCCGCAACCCGCGGCAGAGAGCAATCCCCCGTGGGCAGAAGCGTGCGGATCATATCCTCCACCTGGCGCCCGGCAGATTTCGGCACCCGGCCCCGCGCCGTCAGGTAAGCGTCAAGGGCCAGCCGCAGTTCCTCACTCCGTCCCTGTAACGGCTGTGCCATCCAGTGCGCAGCGACCTCGACCTCCATGGCACTGGCGCCAAAACTGATGCGCTTGCAGGGTAAGTCGGCATAGGGAGCGACATCCGCGGGCTCTGAATAGGGAAAAGACACGCTCTCAGCCTGGAAATCCGGCCCGCACAGCCGGCGCATGATATTGCTGGTCACTCCCGCGGCCACGTCAAACACCTGCCTTGAACCGGGCTGGTCGTTGCACGGCAACGCGTAACTGATGATACTGGCGTCGGGATGCCGCTGCATGCGGGCATGGCCGTAGGTATCGTGGATACTGTAGAAATGTTCCAGGGTTTCCCAGGCACTGCTGACCGTTTTCGCCTGGGTCATGGTGATACCAATCGTGCCCAGGGTCTCGGCATTGGAGGCGCGGGCCATCAGTAGCCCGAAATGCTCGGCTCCGGTTCGCTGTGCCGCCAGGTGCAGGAGCCGCATGTAGTTCCCGTAGGGAAGAAAGACACCCGGCAGGGTAAGCACCTCCGGGGCAACGTCCGCCTCACAGAGCAGTGAATTGACGTCAACGCCAAACGGGGCCGCGGTGTCAGCAAAATGTTCAAGAATGCCGCCGCGGATATAGGGCTTCACGGCACGCTCCTCAACCCGGTAAACCTGCGTGAATTGTCAAAATAGCTTCGCAAATTGTCAAGCACAAAACTGAGAGCCACCTACAATGTCGCGACCAACGCCATACCTCAACAGATCTAATGCTAACAAGGAGTATCGCTGATGACCGCGCCCGTGAAATCCCCGCTGGAAATGTTCTACCAGTGGGAGCAGCAGACCCCGGACAAAATCTACCTGCGCCAGCCCAAACAACTGGAGTGGAAAGAGTACACCTGGCGCCAGGTCGCGGACCGGGTGCGCCGGATTGCCGGTTTCCTCAGGTCCAAAGACTACCCCGTCGGCAGCCGCATCGGCATCTGGTCGGCCAACAGTATGGACTGGCCGATCGTCGATCTCGCCATCATGCTGGCCGGCCACATCAGCGTGCCCATTTACCCCGGCCAGGATGTGGAGTCCGCCAACTACATCTTTAACCACGCCGAAGTCAGGCTGGTGTTTTGCGGGTCTTTCGACCAGGCTCCGCGGATTGACGAGGCTCTCGCCGAGGGCATGGAAACCGCAGGCATGCTCGGCTGCGCGATCGATGCGGATATCGACATGGCCTCTATTCTGGAACATTTTGAGCCCTTCACCGAATCCCCGGTGCCGGATCCTGAGGATATCTTCACCATCATCTACACCTCGGGCACTACCGGTAATCCCAAGGGCGCCATGCATATGCACCAGACACCGGGCCATGTGGTTCCCGGCATTGTCCAGACCATGCGCATGAACGAGCAGCCCAACGAGTTTTTCTCCTTCCTGCCCATGTCCCACGCCGCCGAGCGTATCGTGGTCGAAATGAGCAGCCTGTACGCCAACGCGAGCATTTCTTTCTCGGAAGGCCAACAGACCTTCGGCGACGAGATCCGCTCGGTGCAGCCCACCTTCTTTTTCGCGGTGCCAAGGCTGTGGGTGAAGTTCAAGGAAGGCATCGATGCCAAGATCCCCCCGGCGGCGCAAAAGGACCTGTCCGCCGAGCAAAAACAGGGCATCGCCCAGGCATTGGGCCTGAGTCGCGCCAGGTTTATCCTCACCGGCTCGGCCCCCTGCCCTACCGACGTCCAGGACTGGTTCCTGGCCATGGGTATTGCCCTGCGCGACGGCTACGGCATGACCGAAAACTTTATTCACGGCATTGCCTGGAGCAAGGATGACTCACCGATCTCCGGCTGTGTCGGCCAGCCAATGGACGATTCGGTGCAGGTGCGTCTCTCCGACAGCGGCGAAATCCAGTTCAAGAGCAAGGGCCTGATGAAGGGCTACTACAAGAATCCGGAAAAAACCGCCGAAGTCTTCGATGATGGCTGGTATTGCACCGGAGATTCGGGCCGCTTCGACGAAAACGGCAACCTGTGGGTGACCGGCCGGGTCAGCGAGGTCTTCAAGACCACCAAGGGCAAGTTCATTGTGCCCATGAAGCTGGAGTCCAAGTTTGGCCGGAATCATAACCTGGCGCAGTTCTGTTGCATGGGCCACGGCATGGATGCCCCGATTATCCTGGTCACCCTGTCGGAACTGGGCCTGAGCCGCGACCGGGAAGAACTGCGCGCCGAACTGGCCGCGCTGCTGGAGGAGATAAATTCAGAAGTGCCGGCTCACGAGCGCATTTCCCATATCTTCGTCTGTGATGAATGGACGATCGAAAACGCCCTGCTGACGCCGACCATGAAGCTCAAGCGCAAGCAGATCGAGGATCATTACCGGGAACGGCTTCGCCAGCACATGAATTCGGACAACAGGGTGCAATTTCTCGCTTGAGGCGACGGTACACGAGGCGGGCCTTCAGGGCCCGTCCTGCAAGCAGCACGGACCCGTTTTTCAACCTCGGCACCCGATCCGGTCGTTCAGGGCAACGAGGCCACTGTCGATGGCCTCCAGCGAGCGCAAACAAGCGGCCCCGGCCCGACCCATCCGGGCCTTGAAACTAATGGCTATTAGTCTATAGTATGGCAAAAGACCCACCGGTATATCGCTATGAACAAATGCCCCTTCGCCGATTTCCAGAACCTGATCGATCCGGACACCTACGCCAATGGCATGCCCTATGACGAGTTGGCCCGGATTCGCCGGTCAGGCCCCATACACTACATGGATGACCCCACGCGCGGGGTGCCCTACTGGCTGGTTACCGGGCGCGATGAAATCGACTTTATCTCGAAAAACCCGCAACTGTTTTCCAACGAGGCCCGCACCGCCCTGGCCGATGAATTTACCCAGGAAGAGATCGACAGCATACAGAGCAACATGACCATCAACATGGACCCGCCGCGGCAGATGAAGTCGCGCAAGATCGTGCGCGCCACCTTCACCCCCAGGGCAGTCGACTCCTACGAGGCGCGCTTTCGTGAACACGCCAAAAACATCGTCGACAAGGTCGCCTCCCGGGGTGAATGCGAGTTCGTCGAGGAAGTGGCTGCGGAATTGCCTCTGCTGGCCATACTCGAGTTATGCGGCATCCCCGCGGAAGACCGCAAGGACTTCTTCGAATGGACCAACACCATGATGTTCAACCAGGACTCGGAGATGGCCGTCGACCAGGAGGCGGCGCAAATCGCCTCCTTCCATGTCATCGAATACGCCATGAAACTGGCGGCCGAGCACAAGGACAACCCCAAGGACGACATCATCGGCGCCCTGCTTCGTGGCACCGAACGCGAGGAAGGATTGAATGAAGACGAGTTTGTCTGGTTCTTCCTGATGCTGATTGCCGCCGGCAACGAATCCACCCGTACGGTCACCAGCCACGGTATGCGCCTGCTGATGGACCACCCGGACCAGTTGGAGTACCTGGTGGAAAACCCGGACAGGATTCCGGGCGCCTGTGAAGAGATGCTGCGTTACAACACCGCCTTTATCCTCATGCGCCGCACCGCGATGGAAGATGTGGAAATTGCCGGCAAGCAGATCAGCAAAGGCGACAAGATCATCCTCCACTACCACACGGTCAACCAGGACGAGAGCATTTTTGGCGAGGACGCGATGGCATTCGACGTGCGCCGCGCCGAGCGAATGCCCGACCTCTACAACCAGCACCGTGCCTTCGGTATTGGCCAGCACTTCTGCCTGGGCACCCACCTGGCAAGACTGGAAATGCGGGTGATGTTCGAGGAGATCATACCGCGCCTGCGTCACCCGAAACTGGCCGGCCCGATCGAATACACCCGCTCCAGTCTGGTGAACGGCATCAAGCGCATGCCCATTACCTTCGACCCGGAAGTAAAGCAGGACGAGGCGGCGGCGTAACTCCGCTTAGCGCCTGAAAGCCGGCCAACAACCCGGGTAAACCTTGTCCCGAGCGAGGCATCGGGCCTGCTACTGACCGCTGCGATGATCGTCGGGATGCCGCAATGTTAACACTGCCTATTGCCCGGGCAGCCATCGGCCAGTAGTATCGCCACCCGAACCTCCTCCACACAACGACGACCGGGGCGATTTACCGTGCAGCTACGCAGTTTCATGTCAGCCAAAATACACAAGGCGACCGTCACCGAAGCAAACCTGAACTACGTTGGCAGCATTACAATCGACGCTGAACTGCTGGACCGAACCGGCCTGCTCCCCAACGAAAAGGTCCTGGTGGTCAGCAACACCAGTGGCGCCCGCCTGGAAACCTATATCATCGAGGGTGAACGGGGCAGCGGCTACATCGGCGTTAACGGCGCTGCAGCCCACCTGATCGGTGAGGGCGAGGAAATTATCATCATCGCCTTCACCCTGGCCACCGAGCCGGTAGAACCGAAAGCGATTCTGGTCGACGCAAACAATCGTTTTGTATCAGACCTGACCGAGCAACAGGCCGCCTTCGCCTGATCGACCTGGAACGGTGCCTCTGCATCCCGGGGCCGTTAGTATCAGCAATCGCAGCTTTGCGGGGAGTACAGACGGTTCCCTGATTTGACGGCAGCCCGCCAATCCATCACCTTCAGTGCGCGTTGCAACGATGAATTTCAATCGTTGCGTGAACGATAGCAAAATCACCGGGAATCAGCGACTTGTAATAGGCCGGCGACTGGGGCGCGTCACTGACGATGGCGATTTCCGCCGCATAGATGCCATGACCGATAGACCACACATGGATATCGGTAACACGATCGGTTGAATCAGTTTCAATGGACGCTGTAACGGCGCCCGTCAGGTCGTCGCCTGCCTGGGCATCAAGCAATACCCGGGCGGTTTCCCTGATGAGGCCATAGGACCACCGGGCCACCAGCGCACCGCCAACGATACCCATCAGCGGGTCGAGCCAGTTTGCTCCCAGGTACTTGCCGGCCACCAGTGCACCGATTGCAAGCAGGGATGTGACCGCGTCCGCAAGCACATGCAGGTAAGCGGCACGAAGGTTATGGTCATGCCCATGGTGGTGGTCGTGCCCATGGTGATGGTCATGGGGAGTAGACAACAGTAACCAGGCGCTGCCCCCATTCACCAGCAGGCCCACGAAGGCCACGATCAAGGCCTGGTCAAAGGATATCGGGATCGGGTTGATGAAGCGGTCGACACTTTCTATGACCATGAGCAGGGCAAAGCCCAGCAGCAACACCGCACTTGCAAAACCCGCGAGACTGTTGATTTTGCCGACACCGAATGAGAACCGTTGATCCGCCGCAAGCTTGCGGGACCACACGTAGGCGAGCACCGCGATACCCAGCGCCATGGCATGGGAACCCATGTGCAAGCCGTCAGCGAGCAGTGCCATGGAGCCGTAAACCAGACCCGCTGCGATCTCGACCACCATCATAACGGCGGTGACGATGACGATCAGCAGGGTGCGGCTCTCGCCCGGTCGTTTACGATCCTGGTTGAATACGTGTTCGTGGCGCCAGTCATCCAGATGATCGGTGTGCATTCGGTAATCTCGCGATGGTGTCTGTGGTCAATACAGCAAAAGTCGCCGGTCAGCTATTGAGCGGTAAGACGTCGTACGGTCAATCCTTTGAGCATACCGCAGCGCGCAACTGTTGATGATCATGCACGGTAATCTCCCGATTACGCTTGCTGATCACGCCGGCCCTGGCCAGGCGGGCAAATTCCCTGCTGCAGGTCTCGGTGCGGATCCCGAGATAATTGGCGATATCCTGACCACTCATTGGCAGATGGAAGTGGTCACCCGAACCGCCGTGCTGTGCTGAGCGGGACGCGAGGCCCAGCAGGAATGCCGCCAGCCGGCTCTTCGCCATTTTCTTGCTCGACAGCTGGCCCAGATGTTCCTGGTAGTCAATGATTCTGTGGCTCATCAAATGCAGTAACTGGGACTGCAAACCCGGCACTTCCCGGCTAACGCGCTCCAGTTCCCCGAAAGGTATTACGCACAGACAGGTGTCTTCCAGCGCAATCGCATTGGTCAGGTAGTGGGACTGATCTACCCCTGAAAAGCCGAATATATCCCCCGGCAGGTGACAGCCCATTATGCTGGTTTGGCCATCACTGTGGTTCCTGTAGGTTTTTACCGCACCACTGATCACGGCAAACAGGGCGGTGAACTTTTGCTGATCTTCGTAGATCAGGGTCCTCGCCGGAAAAAACGGCCTCTCCTCGATCACACTCTCCAGAGCAGCCACCTCTTCCGGCCACAGGTGGGCGGGCAGGCACAAGGCCCGCAACTTGCAGGTGTTGCATGACACATCGAAATCGTGGTCGCAGATGACACTGGCATCCACTGCCAGTGTGGAGAGAGGATTATCCAAAACTGCCTTCGCTTGCCCTTACCGTGACTGGAACTATCAACCTATCAGGATTCCAGGGTGTTGGGTACGGTTTTACAATTCGGGTTTGTGCCGGTTCACATCTCGCCCCGTGTGGCTCCGGCTAGCCACCAGCGGACAAATGGGGGATGACTTGTGCGTACTTGTCAATCATTGGCATGACCGCGCCGGGTTGATCCCACAAATCCATGGATACGCCAATGGTCGCTCGGGCAATCCCCATATCCCGGTATTCCTTGAGCTTATCCAGGTTATCGGTGTCCATGATCTGGATATTGATTTCGATATCGTCAGGATTCCGCCCCGCCGCCCTCACCTCGTCCCTGAAAGAGGCTACCGATTCAGCCACATCGCCCATGGCGACGTCGACCGGGTACCAGCCATCGGCCCAGGCTGCGGCGTGCTTCCGGCCCAGGGGACCCATCGCACCCAGGAATATTTTCGGTCCGCCCGCTTGCAAGGGCTTGGGGTCCGCCCAGACAGGGTCAAAGCGGATGTATTCACCCTCGTAGCCCGCCTCGTGTTCCGACCATAGCACCCTTGTCGCTGCCACGGTTTCGCGCAACACCGCATAGCGCTTGTTGAACGGGTGGGGGTTTACGTTTTCGTATTCCTCCTGGTTCCAGCCCACACCGGTGCCGATCATCACCCTGCCGCCGGAGAGCCGGTCGAGCGTGGCGATTGTCTTGGCCTGGGAAAAAATGTCCCGTTCCATCAGCAGCGCAATCCCGGTGCCCAGTTTCAGCTTGCTGGTCGCGTTGGCCGCAGTCATCAGCGACAGGTAAGGGTCCATCATATTGAGGTAGGGCGACGGCAGTTCTCCCCCCGCGGGATAGGGTGTGGCGCGGGAACAGGGAATATGGCTGTGCTCGCCATACCAGAGTGATTCAAAGCCCCGGTCCTCGAGGGCGCGGGCGAGTTCCGCGGGATGTGGGTCACTCGGTGTGTTCATCGAGCTGAATGCAAGGTGCATTTATTATTCTCCAACCTCTGTGGTGACCTCATCATACTAACCGAGGGCGCGGCACGGTATGCAGTTGCGGGCGCCAGAATGGGCGATTGGTTTAACAATACGGCTTTACTCGTCGACGGCAGTAGTCCCAAGATAACGACTGAAGAATAACATCCCGATTCAAGAGGTGATCATCCGTGACCAGCAAGCCGCATCTCGCTGTAGAGGCGAACAAAAAATCCGTCAAGTATGCCAGCGAAGGCAACAAAGAGGCCTGGCTGGCGCTATACGCCGAAGACGCCCTGGTCGCCGATCCCGTCGGCGTCTCGCCAATGGACCCGGCCGGCGAAGGCCACCGGGGTATTGCCGCCATTGAACAGTTCTGGGATACAGTGATCGGACCGTCCAACATCCAGATACGGGTCGAAAAGCGCTGGATAAGCGGTGATTACTGCTGCTGTGTCGCCCAGGTTGCCAGAAACGACCTCGGCGATGGCAAGTACGCTGACTGCGACATGCTGGCAGTGTATGAAGTCAATGAAGAAGGCCTGATCACGCGCATGCAGGCCCACTGGGATTTTGACCAACTCATGACCCAGATCGCGGCAGCTGCCGGGTGATCAAACGCTGGCTACTAACCCTGGTGCTGTTGCCAGGGAGCAGTGTCGCCTCAACGCAGGCGTATTATTCCCCCGGGGGCTGGCCCACGCTGCACCATGACGCGGGAAACCGCCGTTCGGTAGATATCGATCTGGGCGACCGTCAATACTCACGGCGCTGGCACGCGCTGGAGGGCGCCACGGTGCTCACTGCCCCGACTGTCAGTCCCGACGGGCAGTCACTGTATGTCACCACCGGTCAGGGCAAGGGACACAGCAACCTGCACGCGTTCACGATTGATGGCGAATTGTTGTGGCAGTCCCGGCCATGGCATTCACCGGATGACGGCGTCGATCCCTGCGCGTTGCTTTCAAGCCCCGTCATTGATGCCGACGGCGACATCTATCTCAGCGACTGCAACCAGCTGTTCGCCTTTCACGCTGACGGCAAGGAAAAGTGGGTCATCCCCCTGCCCGCGCCCGCCAGAGACGACTGGGCCGCGGCTGGCGACCACCCGGTCAACGCCTTTACCACCGCAGCCTTCACCCCCGGGGGACACGTACTGGGGGTCACCAACTTTGGCGATGTCATGCTGGTGGACCGGGAGAGTGGCGAGGTACTGAACAGACCCTATCGCTTGCCTGCCGCTGCCGCCCCCTACGCCCACACTGTCCAATTGCCGGACAGCCTGCTGTCCGGGGGACTGATGGACGAAGCCTTCAAGGAGTGGGCATGGCAATTGATTTTCGGCGGCAGCATGCGTTCGGCCAACACCCCGGCGGTCGCCGCTAACGGTCGTATTTTTGTGGTGGGCAGCAGTGCAACCGAGGGCGTGGGCGCGGTGTTTGGGCTGGACGTGTTAGAAAGTGGCGACGGAGCGGAGATAAGCACCGCCTTCATCACCGAGATTGGTATCGGCAGCGGTTCCAGCCCCGCCCTGTCGCCCGTTGAAGAGCGGGTTTATGTCAGCGACGAGGAGGGCTGGCTTTACAGCCTGGATACCGAGTCGGGCGCCATTGCCTGGAAAGTGAAAACCCAGGCCGCTGCCGGCGCAGCAGGTGTTGCCGACGATGGCACCGTGTACGCGCTCCAGTCCAGTGGCGCCGCAGTGATTGCGATAAGCCCCGATGGCGAAATCAAGTGGCGGAGTGAAACCGCGCAACTGGCCGATAAGCAGCCGGATTCTTGGCTGTTTGGCGCACCCATAGAGTCGGCCAATGGCAATCCCACAATCACTAAGGACGCCATCATCGTGCCCATTCTGGTGGGTTATCGGCTGCCGTTTATCGTCGCGCCGTTACCGGTCGCTTCCTACCTGGTCGCGCTGGACATCGACAGCGGCCAACTGCTGCGGATACTGACCCCCCTCCCCGATGATTCTTCCGGCATTACCGCCATACTCCCCGATGGCACCTTGGTAAGCAGTATCGGAGCCGTGGTGACCTCGGCCCTGGCGCCGCTGAAACCGGTGGTCAACTGGTTGCTGCCGGCCAACACCGAGGTGATGGAGGTCACCGGCGGTATTCAGGTCACCTTCCCGGATTAACCGGTGAGGCTAGTCGCCGAGCTTGAACACTCGCCGGGCATTGTCCCGCAGGAACAGGGGCCAGACATGATCGCGCAGTGGCACCCCGGGCATGTCCTTGAAAATACGCTCCAGTGAAATACCCATGGGGAAGTAGCCCGCGTACATCACCTGTTCACTGCCCCGGGTATTGGCAAACTCGATGATGTCGCTGGGATAGAACCTGGGCGCGAAGGCACTGGTCATGTAATGCAGGTTCGGGTATTTCAACATCAGTTTCCAGGCGAGCTCTGTCCAGGGCTCACCGCCATGGCGCATCACCACCTTGAGTTCAGGAAAAAACCAGCAGACTTCATCCAGGTGCTCTACTTTCTGGGGTTCCATGGGCAGCCTTGGACCGGGCACGCCGACGCAGGGACAAAACGGGATATCCAGGTCGACACAGGTCGCGTAAATGGGATACCAGCGTTTGTCATTGATGGGAACCTGGGGGCAGAGCCCGGACGGGAAGGCCGTGACCGCCTTGATATCGAACTCGTCTTTCAGCCGGCGAATCTTGCGCACCTCGTCCATCGCCAGATTGGGATTAGCCTCATAGGAGGCAAAAAAACGCTCGGGGTACTGCCGCAAGGCTGATTCATGGGTGAGTTGCGGGTCCCCGGTGATGCCCACCATCGCCTGTGAAATACCGTAGCGGTCCATCTGCGACAGGGTGTAGGACAGGCCGTCCTTTATGTCCTTCAGGTCAGGCACATCGAACATGTACTGGGCCGGCATACTGAACAGTTGGCGACTGTCGTTATCAAGAAACAGGGGCTTCATATACTCGTACCAGTCACCCTGTTCATCACTGGGTATCGCCAGCATCAGGTCGATTATGCCGATCTCTTCAGGCATGGGCATTGGGCTTCTCCCCCGTTCGCGGTCAAGGCGGCTAACTGTAGCCGACTACCGAGGCTAGCACAGGCGGTAAGTCCAGGCTCCGCCGATAAGCCAGGCGCGGGTTTAAATCCTTGTATCAGCTTGCCCGGAGATCACTCGCCGGGCTGCACCCGCAGTTTTCTGGCGTATAGTGAAAACATCCGTACAAGCCTGGCGCAGGAGCCTTCCCATGACTGTTTCCGGAAGCGAAATAAAACGCAAAATATCCGAACTCACGGCCTCCGGCGCGTTCTTCGAAGTTGAGGAGACCGCCTTTGCCGGCGGCACCTACCGGGCCTACAAGCATGCCCCAAAAACCGCGGTGGAGATTATCAACAATGCCCGCGGTCACGGCGAACTGGAGTTCCTGGTATACGAGGGTGAGCGCTACAGCTACGATCGCTTCTTCGGGCAGGTGGATGCGCTGGCGGCGCAGATGCAGGGTGATTTCGAGATCGAGAAAGGCGATCGGATTGCCATCGCCATGCGCAACAACGTGGAATGGATCACTGCCTATGTCGCCGCAACCCTGGTCGGCGCGATTGCGGTACCCATCAACAGCTGGGGCAAGACAGAGGAATTGCAGTACGCCATCGCCGACTCCGGGGCCAGCCTGCTGATCTGCGACGAGGCAAGGTTCATGTTGATAGCCGAACAATTTCCAAGCCTGGATATTGCCGGCATAGTGGTCCCCGCCTCGGAGAGTTTTGTTCGCCCTGACTGCGTAGCCCTGTTCGACGATGTGATCAGTGCCGGTGAAGAGCAGCCGCTGCGAACGGTGGAGGTGCTGCCGGAAGACCATGCACTGATTCTCTATACTTCCGGCAGCACCGGTTTCCCGAAAGGCGTGCTGCACCGCCACGGTGCTATCGGCCAGGCCCTGATGAATATGATGTTCATTGGCCTGCTGGTCGCCGAATTCGAGGGCGGGCCGCGGGAATATCGCGGTGGCGCGAAACGGGAAACCCCGATGCTGACAGTGCCACTGTTTCATGCCACCGGCCTGTTGGGCGGCCTGTACCTGCCTGTTGCCATGGGGCAGAAGGTGGTGATGATGTACAAGTGGGACAGTACCCGGGCGCTTGCATTGATCGAGCAGGAAAGGGTGACGGGGCTGTCCACAGTTCCGGCAATTTTGCAGGACCTGCTGGGCCACCCCGACTACGAAAAATACGATACCCGATCGCTGATGCGGGTCAGCGCAGCCGGGGCTGCAACGCCGGCCGGCCTGCCGGCGCTGATCCACAGCCGGATCGACAACCCCAGCAGTTCCGCCGGCTATGGCATGACCGAAACCCTGGCCGTCGGCGCAACCATGAGCGGTGCCCTGTTCGAATTCAAGCCGGACGCCGCTGGCATACCCTCCCCCATCATGGAGTTTCGTTTTGTCGATAGTACGGGCGAGAGGCTGCCCGAGGGGGAACCCGGGGAAATCGAGCTGCGCGGCATCAGCTGCACCCCCGGGTACTGGCAGAAACCCGAAGCCAACGCCAGCACCTTTGGTGAGAACGGCTGGATGAAGACTGGCGACATCGGCAACATCGACGAGGACGGCTATCTGCACATCACCGGACGGCTCAAGGAAATCGTTATCCGCGGTGGCGAAAACATTTATCCCGGTGAAATTGAACAGACGGCCTATGAGTGCGACGAGGTACGGGAGGTGGTGGTGTTCGGTGAACCCGATGAGGCAATGGGCGAGGAACTGGTGATGGTGGCCTACCTCGACCCCGAACGACATTTGCAGGAAGCTGATCTCAGGGGTTTCCTGCAGCAACGGTTAGCGGGCTACAAGGTGCCGCGGACCATCCGCTTCAGCGAACAGCCGCTGCCGCGTAACGCCAGCGAAAAACTGCACAAGCTCAGGGTAAAGGAAGCCTACCTTGGCAGCGGCGATGCCTGAGTAGCCCGGGGCGCCTATATCTCGATCACAGTGCGGATACCCCGCCCCTGTTCAAGGTCGGCAAAACCCTCGTTGATTTCCTCCAGCGGGCGCCGGTGGCTAATCATTGCCTCGATATCCAACAGGCCCCGGCGCCACAGGCGCAGTAACCTCGGAATCTCGTAAAGCGAATTGCAGGAACCGAGCAAACAGCCACAGAGCTTCTTTTCCAGGGCCTGGAACAACACCACATTGGGAATATGCAGGTCTTCCTCCAGCGCTGGTGAGCCGACAATGACGGTGGTGCCGCCCATGCGCGTCAGTTGCAGGCCCTGTTCGATCAGCGCTGCCTTGCCCGCGGCTTCGAAGGCGTAGTCAACGCCGATGCCATCGGTAGCCTCCATAACAATCGCCGGTATATCATCGTTGCCGGGATCAACAACGTGGGTAGCGCCGAACCGACGCGCCTGCTGCCGGCGCTCGGCAACCGGGTCGGAGGCAATAATCACCTCCGCGCCGGCGATGCGGGCACCCTGGATGGCAGCCATGCCGATACCGCCCAGGCCAAGTACCACGCAGGTTGCCCCGGCCTCCATATCCACGGTGTTGAGCACCGCGCCAACGCCCGTTTGCAGTGCACAGCCAATCACACAGGCCACATCCAGCGGGATATCCTGGTCGATCTTGACCGCCCCGGTGGCCGGGAGGGTCACAAACTCTGCCAGCGCGCCAATGCCGCAACCCCGGTAGACCACCTCTCCATTGCGGGAAATGCCGGTACTGCCGTCAGGCAGGGTACCGGACAGAATACTCATGGCGTTGGTACACAGGCTGTATTGACGGCGCTGGCAGTAGTAGCACTGACCGCAGGGCGCGGCAGGCGTAAGCACCACATGATCGCCAGCGGCCAGATGGGTCACTCCCTCGCCAACCGACTCGACAATCCCGGCGGCCTCGTGCCCGGGCACCTGCGGTCCCATCAGCGGTGACTTGCCGGTGATAAAGCCCAGATCAGAGTGGCAAAGGCTGCAGTATTTAACCCGCACCCGCACCTCCCCGACCCTGGGCTGGATCACCTCGAGATCATCCCGAATTTCGAGTGCCTTTCCCGCCTGCTCCAGTACCACTGCCCGCATATGACGTCCCATGTTGATTGTTCTGTGACAAACAGGTTATCCGGCAGCCCGGCGACGGTCCAGCAAGGCAAAGCATTCAGCTTGCCAGATAGTTATACGGCGGATCACTTTCTTGCCGTCGTATATCCCCAAACCGCAGAGCACGATATCACTACCAGCGGCCTCGGTTATACTCGCCAGCAACGAGATTGACGGTATCGCCAATGAAACTGACCCTGGAAAACCCTGAAGACCGACTGTTCGGCAAGATCCTCCGCCAACAAGCTGCCAACTGTCCCGCAAAGCCCTTCCTGGTCACCGATGACATCAGCATCAGCTACGCCGCGGCGGAGGAGATCACCAACCAACTGGCCGCGGGACTGGCCGCACAGGGAATCTCCGCCGGCGACCGGGTCGTGCTGTTCCTCTCCAACCGGCCGGAAATGGTGCTGCTCACGCTCGCTATCAACAAGCTCTCAGCCGTATGGGTGCCGATCAATACCGATTACAAGGGCGAGTGGTTGCGCCAGGCCGTCAGCGGCAGTCGCCCGGCGCTGGTGATTTCAGAGTCCGCGCTGGCGGGCAGGTTAGCCGAAACCGGAGCCACGTCACTGGCCACTGGACTTGTCCTGCTGGATGACGACACCGATGGCCCGGAAGGCGCCGTTCGCTACGAAACCCTGTTACAGCATGGAACGCTGAATCCTGATTACAGCAACCAGGACTATGGCGACACCTGTGCCATTATGTGGACCTCCGGCACCACCGGAAAATCCAAGGGCGTCATGCAAAGTTACAACGCCTGGATCAGGGCGATCGTCGGTGGTGCTTCCAGACAGTACGATTCGGCAGAGGATGACATCTGCTACTGCCCGTTGCCGCTGTATAACTCCGGCGCCTGGATTACCTGTGTCTACCGCTCGCTTATTGACGGCATCACCCTGGTGATAGAGGACAAGTTTTCAGTGAGCCGCTTCTGGGAGCGAATCACCCGGTTTGGGGCGACCCAGACGTTCTGCGTAGGAGCGATGGGCTCTTTCCTGATGAACGCCGCCGAGCGCCAAACCGACGGCGAGAACACGCTGCGCAAGGCACTGATTGTGCCAATGGCACCCGATATCTGGCAGCCCTTCGAAAAGCGATTCAACCTGAAACTGATCGAATCCGGCCTGGGTATGAGCGAGTGCCTGATGATCATGAACCAGCTTGATTGCCCGGCAGATACGCCAACCTATGCACTGGGCAAACCCCCAGCCGACATCGACGTGCAACTTTGCGACGACAGCGGCAATAAGGTCACCCCGGGCGAACCCGGGGAGATCTGTATCAGGCCAAAGCGTCCACACGTTATTTTCAGCGGCTATTTCGATAACCCGGAAGCGACCGCGGCCAGTTTCCGCGGGGACTGGTTCCTCACCGGCGACATGGCGCGGCAGGATCCGGACAGCGGTATCTACTATTTTACCGATCGCAAGAAGGACGCCGTCCGTTATGCCGGACGCAATATCTCCACGCTGGAGGTGGAAAGCATTGTCAGACGCCATCCAGAGATTGCCGATGTGGCCGCTTTCGGCATTCCTTCAAAAGAGGTAGACAGCGAAGACGAATTGAAACTCGCCGTGGTGTTAAAGCCGGGCAGTGGCGCCACCGCGGAACAGATCTGTCAGTTTATCAACGATAATGCGCCCTACTTCTTCGTACCCCGATTTATGGATTTTGTCGACGCCCTGCCGTATACGCCGACGCAGAAGGTGCAGAAGTTCCAGCTGCGGGAACAGGGAAATTCGCCAGACACCTGGGATTTGAAACAGTCAGGATTCGTGGTCCAGCGCTAGGGGTTATTGTCCCACGGCGACCGGGCGCGGCTACCGCTCCAACACCCGAATCTTGCGGTACCAGACCTTATCCCCGTGGTCCTGCAAGCCGATGTGCCCCTTGAGCAGGGTGCCATAGCGTGGCCTGTCGGCAAACTTGCTCTGCTCATACAGTGCCTGCCACCTTGGGCTTCCCAGGCTGAATTGCGCAGTCTGGCGGCCGTTTAACCAGAATTCCACCGCCGGTCCCAGGGCAATAATATGCACCTGGTTCCAGTAACCGACAGGCTTGCTGGTGTCGTGATCAGGCACAATCATGTCGTAATAGGCACCCGAACGATGGCTGGGATCCCTGGCATCACGGTGGCCGGCATTGTCCAGCACCTGCATTTCAACGCCGCTGTGGTGCATACTGCTGCCGCTTTCGTCGCCGCGTATGAAAATCCCGCTGTTGCCCGCCGCGCTGATACGCCACTCCAGTTTCAGCTCGAAATCACCGAACTGCTCCCGGGTAATAATGTCCCCGCCCCGGTACAAACGGGCAAGGCATCCATTTTCCACCCCCCAGCCCGTGTTCAGCTCTTGCTCACCGTAACTGCGCCACTGGTCCAGCGATTGGCCGTCGAACAGCAGGCGCCAGCCGGCCTGCTGTTCCTCCATCGACAGCGCGTTGGCACACTCGCCGGGATCGACCACCGGATCACTGCCGCAGGCCGCGAGCAACAGCAACCCCGGGTAAATAAAAACTGCAGGTCTCATCTTCGTCCTCACAGACAGCATTTTCTGCGCTTACAGGGTGTACTGAATACCCAGCCGAAACGCCCTTCCCGGGGCGGCGAAGCCTATCGATGTCTGGTACTCCTCGGCGAGCAGGTTGTCTGCCGACAGCCGCGCCTGCCAGTCGCTGGCAAAGGCCCACTGCACCACCCAGTCGAGGCGGTGAAAGTCATCCAGTTCCAGTGACTGCTCATAACCGGGAAAACGCGTACTGGACCACTGCTGGCCGGTGTAACGGTAGTCCAGCGTCGTCTGCCAGGCCGGTGACAGTTGCCAGGTGCCGGTCAGTGACCCCGACCAGTCCGGCCGGCCCGTCAGCACGGTATCTTCCCCTTTCACATCGATATCGGTATAGGTCAACTGGCCGCGAAGGCTCAGACTCGGCTGCACCTGCCAGGCCATCTCCAATTCCACCCCCCGCGTCTCGATATGTTTGCGATTGACGTTGCGGAACGTCTCGCTGTCAAAATCCACCAGGTCTTCGTACTCGTTCAGGAAGCCGGTGGCGGCAAGGTGAAGGGATGCGCTGACCTGCCAGCCAAGGCCCAGGTCCCGATTACGTGCTTTTTCCGGCAACAGGTCCGGGTTGCCGACCAGAGGATGCCCCAGTGCCGCGAAGCTCGGCAGCTTGAAGGCGTCACCCCAGTTGGCACTGAGTGACAGGGATTCCGTCAGACGGTAACGTCCGCCCACATTGAAGGTGGTTTCGGCATCGATACCATCCGGGTCGTCGTGGCGGACGGAGCCCTGCAGCAGCAGGCCATCGAACACTTCAGAGGAGCCATTGAGGAATATTCCGCGAGTGCTTCGTTGCAGCCGGTAGTCCGCGGGAAACACGATGCCAAAAAAATCGATGTAGCCGACACTGTCAGCTTGCTCATCACGGTAGTCGGCGCCCAGATTCACCTCTGAGGCGCGACCAAGCGCCATTGTATTCACCCAGCGCAGGCGGTCCTGGCGAAAGTCAGTGTCCGCCCCGTTAGGCGGCACTTCGGTGTAAGGAACAATTCCCGGTGAGCCATAGTCTTCGGCGTGTTGAAACCGGTCCACGCTAAAGTAACTGGTCCAGGCATCGCTCAGGCTCGCCTGCCACGACAGCGAATACACCTCATCGCGATACCGGCTGCTGTCCAGATCGTCAGTTGCGGCGAGCAGCGGCCCGCCACTCTGCTCTGGATAACTGGTCCTGTCACCATCGAGGTAGCGATAACCCAGCTCCAGCCTGTGCCCCTGTGCCGGTTCCCAGCCGACTCGCAGGCGCACGTTATCACTCTCGCGAGTACTGCCGGGTACGGGCTCGCCATCATCACGATAGGCGTACGCCAGGGAATAGTCCCATTGCCCTGCAGCGCCCCGCACGCCAAGGCTGTAATTGCTGAAATCGTCCTTCCCCCACTCACCCGCCAGCTGTAGCTGGTGGCCGGCATCAGGCCGGTGGGTGATGATATTGATGACGCCCGCCAGTGCGTCAGAGCCGTAAACCGCCGACTGGGCACCCCGCACAACCTCAATGCGTTCCACCAGGGCCGGGTTGAGATTGGCAAAGTCAAAACCGCCACCGCGAGAATTGGTGGGGTCGTTGACCGGCACACCGTCCAGCAGCACCAGGGTGAAATTGGATTCAGCGCCGCGAATGGAAACCGCTGTCAAACCGCCCGGGCCGCCCTGCTGCTCTACCAGCAGTCCGGGTAGCGTCTGCAGCACCTCCGACAGGCTGCGTTTGTTCAGCGACTGGATTTGCACCTGCTCCAGGACAGACACGGAGGCGGTCAGTTCTGCCAGGGGGGCGTATGTGCCGGTGACCAGAGTGTGCTCCATGCCGCGGGCAGAAGCCTGGCCCGCCAACATCATCAGAGCCGTTACCAACAGTCTGTTTCGCTTCATAATCAATTGCCTGGATTAGCGCGTTTGAGGTTAACTGTGCAGGCTTCGCGGCCGTTTCGACAGCGCAGACCAGCCTTTATTCCAAGACGAGATTTTTCGCCCTTGCTATACATCATTTTCAATTCCCTGTTTTTGCTGGCCTATGTGGCATCCGCCCTCGTACAGTTCAACGATCCCGACCCCTGGGCCTGGGTCGCCATCTACCTGGCAGCGGCGGGCATGTGCATCGCCTGGTTGCGACGGCGCCTGCCCCGCTGGTACCCCGCCGTGCTGGTGGTGACCTGCCTGCTGTGGATGGGCAGTCTGCTGCCGTCGGTGGTGGGCCAGGTGTCCCCGTCGGAGTTGTTTGAATCCATCAGCATGAAAACCCGGTCGGTAGAAGAAGCCCGCGAAATTGGCGGCCTGGCATTGGTTGCCGTCTGGGCGGCGGTGTTGATGCACCGCCGTGCTCCCTGATTCGCAACGGGTTCAATCGTTGCGGGTAAAGACGAGTTTCTCGCCATCACGGAAAATAGATAAACTCGTCGCCGGACCCTCGTCTTCCAGATTGAATCTCAGGTCTATATCCGGTCCCCCGGCGGCACCCTTGAAGCGATTGTCACTGACCTGCTCCAGCAGCCCCTTGCCGTAAAGGGGAACCGAAAGAAAGAGTCCCTCCGCCGTTTCCTCGATAGTCATGGTGACAAAACTGAGGCTGTACTTACCGACTAAACGGGAATAACCCCGATCGTAGGGCACTGCCTGCAACTCCTGCGCCGTCCAGGGCCGGTTGCGGTCGGCACTGGCGGTGCGGATTTCACGGACCTGCTCAATGCTGACAGGGCTCGCCTTGTTGCCCCAACTGCGCCGTATATAGGTCATCAGTCCGGCAAGCGTGTCATTGTCCAGTTCCGCCAGGTGACCGTGAGGCGGCATCAGCCCATTCCACTGTTCGCCGTTGACCTCGATCGGGCCGGCCAGGCCCTGCAGGATGATCCGCGCCAGCCACTCCGGTGGCCCGGTGACCCAACCGGCTCCCGCAAGCGCCGGGGCCAGTCCGGCGGTGCCGGCGCCATTGGCGCCATGGCAGTTGCCACAGGTCGGGTAATAGGCCTTGCCTTGCTCCATCAGCGCGATTTGCTCGGGGCTCAGCGGCGTAATGCCCAGAGCCAGTTCATCCCCCGGCCAGGTGAACGCCACCCTGGAGGCCAGGCGTGCTTTCCACAGCGGGTCTTTCTCGCTGATGGTGCCGTCGGTGTAAATCGGCGGGGCCTCCGCGAGCCGGGCCGGGGTGAAGCCGTTGGCCTGTGCCACTGCCTGAAAACCGGCTAAGAGGGCAACCTGCTGCCAGCTCAGTTCCCCGGACCGGTTTTCTACCAGGGAGAGGAGCGCCAGCATCCGTGGGGAAGACTGGCCGGTGCTCGCCAGGTCCGGACGGATGCTGCGGTAGGCGTTAGCACTCAGTGACTTCAGCGCACTGACCAGACCCTCGTTTTCTACAGCATAGGGGGCGCTGTCCAGGTGTTCCCGCAGAAAGGCCATCTCCTGCCCATGTAGCGCTCTGACAACAGCCTGGCGCACATAGACGCTGTCGCTGCCCCGCTGCAGAATACCGGCCAGTACGTCGCGCACCCCGGGCTCAGTGGCCCAGGGGCCGAGGGCAAAAGCATATTGCACCTGAACCATAGGCTCCGCCATCTCGAAAACCTCCGCCGCCGCGAGCAGCCGGGTGGCATCGACAATCCCGGCCCCCGCCCTGAGGGCGTGAATCTGGCGCTGTGGATCTGCCGTGCGCCATCCGGCCTCGACCAGATCAGCGCTCAATTCACCGCGCCCCTGCAGTGCCCAGAGCGCGTGCAGGGCCGGCACCGTCGCCTCCCCTGTTACCAGCTCAGCCAGAGCATCGGTCTGCTCACCGGAGTGCGTGAGCAACAGCCGCTGGGCGGTGTCGCGTGTCCAGCCGTTCTCGCTGGACAAAGCCAAAACCAGTTGTGCAGGGTCGGCATCGGCCAGGGAGGCAAAGCCGCGACGCGGGTGTCCGTCCCTGTGACGAATACGCCAGATACGCCCCTTGCCAATGGGCTTGTCCAGACCGCGCTGGAAAATCTGTTCGCGCAATTCGTCCGTGAGAAAGTGATCGTCCTGTATGATGCCGCGATACATGTCGATGATGTACAGGCTGCCATCCGGTCCATTGGCCGCATCGACCGGGCGAAACCGCTCGTCAGTGGAGCCAAAAAAGTCGCGTTGGCCCCATTGTTGATCATCATAGGTCTGCTGCTCGGCCATAATGGCCGGCCCTTGTTCAACCAGGGCAAACTGCGCCACTACATTAGCCGCCGACTCCGGAACGAAAGCGTGACCGCGGTATTGTTCGGGAAACTGGTCGCCCCGGTAAACCACCAGCCCGCTGACACCTGTGGCCCGGTTGAGGCGGCCATCCTCGCGCAGGGTACCTTTCAGGTAAGCCCGGTTGACGCCGGGATTCACTCTTACCGAATAGACCGGGGAGGGATCCGTCAGGTTCACCCCGATCCCCGCCGGGAAGGTCTCCACACCGGGCAGGACGATGTCCTCACCCTGGAAAAAATCGGCCTGCAGCCAGGTCGAGTTGTGGTTGTAGTAGAGCCGCCCATAGTCATCCTTGCTGATACCCCACTGTCCGCGAAACGGCCCCTCCTCTTGCTGCAACTGACCATCGACCAGGCGCAGGCGACGTTGCGACTTGGCGTTGTACAGCCAGTTATCCAGCCCGGGAAGCAGGCGGTTTTCCATGTGTTCGACGTTCGCCGCCTCCCTGGCGTCGGCATAACCACCCACACGGCGCCTGTTGCTGCACAGGGCCTCGGGCGCAGGCAATTCGCACAACCAGAGATTGGGCGGCTCGGCAATCAGCACGCCCTCATTGACCACCGCCACGGCCCGGGGATTCACCAGCCGGTCGAGAAAGACCTCACTCCTGTCCATGCGTCCATCGCCATCAGAGTCGGTGAGCCGCACTACCTGTCCCACCGGGTCTTCGCTGCCGGTCCCGTAGGCGTCGGGCATGTAGCCGCGCATTTCCACCACATAGAGCCGTCCCCCGGCGTCCCAGGCCATCGCGACAGGATCTTCGACCAGCGGCTCGGCGGCCACCAGTTCAACTTCGAATCCCGGCGCGACGCGAAAGCTTTGCAAGGCCTCTTCCGGACTCAGTACCGGCGCGGGCTGGGTGTCCAGCGTCTTGTAAAAAGCAACTTCCTCGCGATTTTCCCGCAGCGAGGTCCAGCGGAAATCCGTCAACTCGAATTGCGGACCGCAATTGGCGGGGCTGACCCGCAACTTGCCGCGATCGAGCAGTCCCGACTCCACCACCCGGACCACGTCATACCCGCCAACACTGAGGGTGGCAGCGTCACCAATGGTCACCCCGGTAAACCGGTGCCGATCGGCCACTGCCAGTTCCACCTCGTCGAACACCTGCACCGATTTCGGCGTTACCAGGCGCCCGGTGGCACGGTCGCGATAGATCGCAACCTCGACAAATGACTCACTGCCATTCATCTCGCCGTCGTCGTAGCGCATGCGCACCACGGTGGGTTGCTCGCAGGCAGGCACACCAAAGCTGATACTGGCGTCGCTGAAGCGACGTCTGGGGCTCAGCCACTGTGCTGCGCTGGAGGTCTCTCCAGACAGCGTCCCGTCCACGATATCGATCACATCGAGGCCTTCCAGACCCCAGTCATCTGCGGTGAGCGGGGCGCCCGCTTCGGCAAGGGGTTCCAACTCCCTGATTCTGATATGACGCCAGCGCATGACGCCGATGTCACCGGCGTGTACCTGCAGTGCAATAAAGCCCTCGGCATCAAAGGCGTCGATTACCGTAGCTACCGGCACGCCGTTGAGCCAGGTCTGCAACTTGCTGCCGCGCGCCTCGATTTCTATATCGTTCCAGTCATCCAGTCTGATCGCCTCCCTGGCCGCCTGGTCGTGCTCCAGGGTATACAACCAGCCGCGTCGGGCCTCGTCATAAATGCCTCCGCTCCAGGATCGCTCCGAGTGGTCCAGCTCGTACTGATAGCCGTAGGCCCTGCCGTCGGATTCGCGCTGTTGGGCGCGAAACAGTACACCGGAATTACCCGGCTCATCCCAGCGCATCTGCATGCGCAGATTGAAGTCGGCAAAGGTCTTCTCGGTGCGCAGGAAGGTATTTTCGCCGGGACCATGTACCCCTTTGATGGCGTCACCGTCCGCCTCGAACGTGGATTCTCCGCCAATCACCCGCCAGCCCGCGAGACTGTCGCCGTCGTAGAGCAGGCGGTAGCCCTCTTCGACCTGGAACGCTTCACCGGTGGTCCTGCCGAGCCAGACATAAATACCGACGGCAATGGCAGCAATAATCAGTGTAGAAAGTAACTTTTTCATAGGTGGGTCGCGATTGTCTTGGTTTATTGACGTTGGTTTTTACCGCCAGTCATTGCTGTTATTCCGCCAGGAAAGCACGGACACCTTCCCGCCGGATCCTGTTGATGTTCTGTTCAAGCTGCTCACACAGTTGAGGGTAGCCGGGCACCGATTCGGCGGTGATGCGGGCGTAGGCCAATACGCCCTGAAGCCTCGTCGGATCGCCGCTGGCGCGCAGCGCAAGTAACTGATCCGCCCGGGGGTCACTGATATCAAGCGCTGAATCGAGCACGTAATAGCACCAGCAGGCCAGCGCCTTGAGCAGTTCTTCCGGCCGCGTTGCCTGCTGTAATACCGGCAGCCAGCGCTGGCTGATTTTCTCGCTGCCGTCCATTGCGATCTGGGCACAGCGATGTCGCAGGCACGGGTTGCTGAACCGGACCCACAGCTGTTCGACGTAGCTGTTGAGGTCAAAACCCGCGGGGACGCTCAGCGCCGGAACCAACGACCGTGTCATCAGCCTGTGGACATATCCCCCCAGGGTCGGGTCGGAGACCACCTCATCGACAGTTTCCCTGCCGGCCAGCAGTCCTGCATAGGCGATCGCCGAATGGGTCGCATTGACCAGCCCGAGCTTGATCCGCTCGTAAGGCAGGATATTGTCAACAAACTGCACCCCGACGGCGTCCCATGCCGGGCGCTCGCTGCAGAAATCATCCTCTATGATCCACTGGTTAAATCGCTCTGTGGCAATGGCGGCCTTGTCATCCAGCCCCAGCATCGCACTCTGGGCTGCCTGCTGCCGCGCCGCGGCCGCCGGTACAATCCGGTCGACCATACTGCAGGGGTAGCGGGTATGTTCCTCCAGCCACCCGGATAATTCGGGGAACACCAGGCCCGCGTACTCCCTGAGTACCGCCGCCAGCACCCGGCCATTGGCCGACAGGTTGTCACAACTGATAAGGGTCAGCGGCTGGCCGCCCTGCAGGCGCCGACGCTCCAGCGCCAGGGCCAGCACACCAATGGCGGAAGTCGGTTGCTGCGGATTGTCGAGATCGGAACGCAGCTGGACATGGTCACGGTCCAGCGAGCATCCATCGGCACCCGTGCAGTACCCTTTCTCGGTAATCGTCAGCGACACGATACGGGTCCGCGGACTGGCAATGGCCTGGCACACCGCCTCGAGCTGGGTCGCTGCAACCAGTACATTTCTGACCACGGCGACCACCCGCAGCGATTGCTCCCGGCCATCTTCGGCCAGCACCGAGTACAGGCAGTCCTGGGGCAACAGTTGCCTGGCGACGCTGTCGCTGCGCATCGACACGCCGGTAATACCCCAGTTTCCGCCAGAATGAAGAATGGCGTCCTCGGTAAACACCGCCTGGTGGGCGCGATGGAAAGCGCCCAGCCCCAGGTGCACGATACCTGGCTCCAGTCGCTGCCAGTCGTAGGTGGGCGCCCGGACCCCGGCGTTGACCTGTGGCAGACTGCGTTGGGAAAGTCGTTCGCTCACAACCGGTAGGCCTCCCTGGCGAGATTGACCGCGAGGTCGACTGCCAGTTCGCGGGCCTCATCCATTTGCAGGCGGTGTTCCGCCACCAGCTGCGCCAGGAAGCGGCAGTCGATTCGCCGCGCCATATCGTGCCGTGCGGGAATCGACAGGAAGGCGCGAGTGTCGTCGTTGAACCCCACGGTGTTGTAAAAACCCGCGGTTTCGGTGACCTGCCGCCGGTAACGCAGCATGCCCTCGGGACTATCGTGGAACCACCAGGCTGGGCCCAGCTTCAGACAGGGATAGTGTCCGGCAAGGGGCGCCAGCTCACGGCTGTAGGTGGTTTCATCCAGGGTAAACAGTATCAGGGTAAACCCGGGCTCATTGCCGACCCGGTCGAGCAAGGGCTTGAGGGCTTTGACGAACTCTCCCGGCAAGGGGATATCCGCACCCTTGTCACGCCCGTACTCTGCGAACAGCTGCGGGTTGTGATTGCGGAAAACTCCCGGATGCAGCTGCATGACCAGGCCATCCTCGAGACTCATCAACGCCATTTCCAGCAGCATCTGGCCCCGGAACTGCTCGGCCTCGGGACCGGTCAGTGCCCCCGCCAGCGCCCCCTGGTAGAGCGACTCGCATTGATCGGCACTGAGGTCGGCAGTCACGGCGCTGGGGTGACCGTGGTCAGTGGAGGTGGCGCCCATCCGCCTGAAAAACGCCCGCCGCTCTCGCAGCGCTGCCAGGTAGCCGGCGTAGCTGTCACAGGCTTCACCACTGATTCGCGCGAGTTCGGCAATGTTGGCGGCAAAGCCCTCGAACTCCGGATCCACTACCGGGTCAGGGCGGAAGGCGGTGATCACCCGGCCAGGCCAGGGGTCGTCCCGCAGCTTGCGGTGGGACGCCAGCGGGTCCAGCGGCGATTCCGTGGTGGCTATCACCTCGATGTTGAAGCGTTCGAACAATGCCCGGGGAAGAAATCGGGGCGTTGCCAACTGGCGATTGATTTCGGCGTAGAACTGCTGGCCATTGCCCGCATGGAGTAGTTCGTCCAGGTCGAAGACCTCGGCAAACACGTGATCCATCCACATCCGGGTCGGCGTGCCCCGGAACAGGTGATAGTTGTCGGCAAAAATCTGCCAGACAGCTGCCGGGTCCGCGCCACTGGCTGTACCATCGCTGCGGGTGATGCCGAGGGCATCCATGGAATAGCCCTGGCTGTAAAGCATCCGCAACAGGTAATGGTCCGGTTGCAATAACAGCTCGCTGGCGTTGGCAAAGGGCCGGTTATCGGCGAACCAGCGGGGGTCCGTGTGTCCATGGGGACTGATGATGGGCAGTGAAGCCACCTGCTCATACAGTTCCCGGGCAATGGCCCGCTGCTGCGGGCAACTGGCGAACAGCCGATCGGGGTGCAACAGGCTCATCCCGATTGCTCCATGAGGCTGTCGATCACGCGCTGCAGGTGGTTTGCCATGGCGCCCCGGGCGGCGTTGCTATCGTGTTCGCGCAGCGCCTGCAGAATCGCCTCATGGTCGGCAACAATGGGCCGGCTGCCCTCCTCCCGGACCCGCTGGTGAAAGCGGGTACTGATTTCCGACCCATTACGCAGTTGCCAGAGCCAGGCCACCGTGGCACTGATCGCACTGTTACCGCTGGCCTCTGCAATCCCGCAGTGAAACTGCTGGTCGAACGCCTCCGCCTGCTCCACCGACTGCCCCTCCTGCTCCATGGCGGCCAGCAGTTGGGCCAGGCGGTCCAGCTGATCGGCGTTGATACGCTGTGCGGCGAGAGCGCAGGCCTCACCTTCAAACAGACCTCGCGCTTCCAGAATCTCAAAGGGGCCGGGTGCCTGCATCTCGGGTAACTGACGGGTGCCTGCCCGCTCCAGCACGTACACACCGGACCCGGACCGCACTTCCACCAGCCCGCTGATTTCCAGAGCAATCATGGCTTCGCGGATGGTGGGCCGGCTTACCCCGAACTGACTGGCCAATTCCCGTTCTGCCGGCAGGCGGCTGCCGATGGCAAAGGCACCATTTTCAATCAGTTGCTGTAACTGCTCGGCTACCTGCAGGTAAAGCCGGCGCACTTTTATCGCCTCTATCGATGGCTTCACGTCACTGTCCCCTCGCCCTGTCTGCCAGTGCCTGGGCCCGCATGCTGAGTTCCGCCGCAAGGAAAGCGTGGGCCTGGGTCATGGCATTTTCTGTGCGATGTATACAATCGAGAATCAACTGTCCGAAGTACGGAAAGCCGGTGGTGTCCTGGCATTCCTCCACCGACTCGCCAGAGCCGTCCACCAGGATCAGTTTTGAAGACGGCGCTGCCCCGCCCACATCGAGGTACTTGCGCAACTCCATGGTGCCCTCGGTGCCAACGATGAAGCAACGCCCGTCACCCCAGGTACGCAGGCCCTCGGGGGTATACCAGTCCACCCGGGTGTAAAACGAGGCGCCGTTGTCGCCGGTCAGGGACAATTCACCAAAATCCTCCAGCCCCGGCTTGTCGGGGTGACTGAAGTTTTCGACCCTGGCGAAGTTGATGTGGGCACTGTTGCAGCCGGCGTAGGTCAGAAACTGCTCGACCTGGTGGGATCCGATGTCGGTCAGAATGCCGCCGTAATGGCGCTTGTTGAAAAACCAGTCGGGGCGGGTCTCCGGGGCCAGCCGATGCGGCGCAAGGTTCAGCACCTGCAACACCCTGCCGAGGGCGCCCTGGGCAATGAGTTCGCCCGCCCGCCAGGCCGCATCGTTGTGCAGCCGTTCGGCGTAGTAAACCGCGTATTTGCGTCCCGTCTGCGCAACCACCTTGCGCACGGCTTCGAGTTGCTCCAGCGAGGTAAACGGCGACTTGTCGGTCAAGTAGTCCCTACCCGATTCCATCACCCTGATACCGATGGTGGCACGCTGGTCGGGAATGGCGGCGGCGTTAACCAGCCGGACGGCGGGGTCGGCCAGAATCTGCTCGAAACTCTCCGCGACCACTACGCCGGGATAGGCCTCGCAGAATTTCCTGACCTTCTCCGGGTCCGGGTCGTAAACGTATTTGAGCGTCGCGCCGGCATCGCGCAGGCCATTGGTCTGGCCATAAATGTGTCCGTGATCCAGGTACGCGGAGGCAAAGCAGAACTCCCCCGGGGAGACCACGGCTTCCGCCCGGCTGGTGGGCGCATAATTGGCGCCATCCTTGATATCGACCACAGTGCGCTCTCCCTAGATCCAGCCCATGGCCACGGACGTGCTGTAAACGACACTCGCCAGGACCACAACAATGCAGACCACCATCGCGGTATTGAAAACGAGCCGCTTACCGCCGGTGGGACAATCGTTACCGAGATATTCACGGTTGTTGTTGAGGAACAGCCAGCCCAGGTAGGCGATGGGCAGCAGAAGGCCGCAAATGGCGGAGGTGGGCAAAATCACATAGGCGCCCATGCTGGACCACAGGAATACGCCCAGGACCGCTGGGGTCGGCAGTAACAGGGCGAGGCGGTACGGTGTACTGTGGTTTTCCCAACCGAACATGGCACCGGCAGCGGCACCGCAGCAGAGCATATGCATGACCAGGGATCCAACGGCCATGCCCAGGATCCCCAGCGCGAATATCAGGCGACCGGTGATCGGCCCCATGCCCGCATCGGCGAACATCGCACCGGCCTGGGCTGGGCTCAACTTACCCTCGATGCTCATGTCACTGCCGTAAAAGGCGCCAGCGGCAGCAATGGAAATCAGGCCCGTGACCAGGATATAGGGAATCACCAGACCCATGACAATGTCCCACCGGGAAAGCTCTCGGTGGGCCCTGCCCCAGCCTCGATCCAGCAAGGTGTAGCCGTAGACAAAGGTCATGTTAATACCCACGGCGGTACCCAGCGCAGCCATGACCGTGGTCACGCCGGCGGCGTCATCAGGCAGGCGCCCGGGAATGTACCCGGCCAGCACCGCTGCCCAGTCCACCTGGCCACTGAGACTGGCGCGAATGACTACCCACGCGAAGGCGACAATGATCATGCCGCTGAGAACCTTGATCGCGTTTTCGAACAGCATGACCGCCCGCCCCCCGGCGCCGTAATGCCAGGCCGTATAGGCACAGAGCATCCACACCAGGACCGCCAAGGCGAACAGGAACAACTCCCGGGCGGCGCCCGCCTCGCGCTGCAGGCTGAAGCCGGTGCCTACCGCAATAATTTCCTCCAGCATCCCCGCGCTCAGGGGGTAGTGGGAAAACCCCCAGATGATACTGGAGGCCAGCGCCGCTATCGCCCACAGCCAGGCCAGCGCCGGACTGACATGTTTGCGCATGGCCTCGAAGGGTTTTATCCCGGTACTCAGGGTCTGGTGGGACAGCGCAAACAACATGATGCAGCCGATCATCATTGCCAGCGGCTGCACCCACAGCAATTCATAGCCGTAAACCGCGCCGATCGTCAGCGAGGTAATGGCACTGCCACCGCCCAGGGTCATGGCGCCCTGCAACCAGCCGGGGCCACTGAGCCGCAGGTAGCCCGGCACCCGGGCCCAGGCCGGCCTGCTGGCCAATAGCGCCAGTTGTTCGGTTTCGGGGCTGCTCATGGCTTCGCTCATCGGTAAGAGGCGCTCATGTCTATGTTGGCGTCGATATCGGCCTTTTGCCTCAGGCTGGAACCGTCCAGCCGTTGCTGCAGCGCCCGCTGGTAGACGTCGCTCGCCAGAGGCAGGCTGACTTCCCGTGATTCCCAGGTGGACAGCAGCATGGCATTGGCCAATGCCAGGGAATTGAGCCCGTCACTGGCGGGGGCGATCAGTGGTTCCCCCGACTGGATGGCGGCGGCGAAATTGGCCAGCACCCGCGCGTGCTGGTTGACGTTGCGGTCGGGTGTGATGTCTGTGGCTTCACAGGCCGGCATGCCAAACATATCCCGTGTTTCGCGGTTGTACTGGCTGGTCGCCGGCGTGTTGCGGCTCAGCAGCAGGCGCTCGCCATCGAAGTAGAGGCTGCCCCGGTCACCGACGATGTCCAGCCGATTGACCCCCGGCGCTTCGCCGGTGGAGCCGATAAAGACGCCGCTGGCACCGTTGGCGTACTGCAAATAGGCGGTCGCCTCGTCCTCCACCTCGATATCGTGGTAACGACCGAAGCGGCAATAGCCGCGCAGGGACTCCGGCATGCCCGCCAACCACTGGAAGATATCCAGATTGTGGATGCACTGGTTGACCAGCAACCCCCCGCCCTCGCCCCGCCAGGTGGCCCGCCAGTCGCTGACCTGGAAGTACACCTGCGGGCGAAACCAGTTGGTCATGGTCCAGTGGGTTCTGGTGATCGCGCCCAGTTCACCCTGCTGCAGGCAATCGCGCATCTTCTGGAACAAGGGGTCCGTACGCTGGTTGAGCATGAGGGCGAACACCTGCTCCGGGCCCTGCCGGGCCAGCAATTGCTCGCCCTCCTGCACCGAGAGGCCGATCGGTTTCTCCATCATCAGGTGCAATCCGGCGTCGAGAACGGCGCGGCCAATCTCGAGGTGGGTAAAGCTGGGGGTCGCCACCAGAATGGCATCGCACAGGCCGCTGCGAACCATTTCCTGATAGCTTGCAAAGTATTGCACGCCCAGCGTTTGCGCCAGCTCAGTGGGCTGCCTGGCGCAAATGGCGGTCAACTTGCAGCCAGGCACGGCACCCGAGGTCACATTTTCAATGTGCTGGCGGGCGATGTTTCCCAGCCCGACGACACCCAGTCGTATTTCGTTATTTTCGCTCATACCGTGCCGTCGCAAGCCTTCGGGTGCTTGCCTAAAATCCGCAGGTGGGTCAAACTTGACCCTGAAAAATTGGTCAGGCCAATTTAGAGGTCTGGCCGATAGCTGTCAAGCGTGAACTGGACGCGCGTTTACCCATCACAGGATACTAAACCATGGAACAGACCTGGCGCTGGTTTGGCCCCGATGACCCGGTTACCCTGGAGAATATCGTCCAGGCCGGTGCGACCGGCGTGGTCACCTCCCTGCATCACATCCCCACCGGGGAAGCCTGGCCTGTCGCTGAGGTACGCGAGCGCAAAGCGCAGATTGAGGCCCACGGCCTGACCTGGTCGGTGGTGGAAAGCATCCCGCTGCACAACGAGATCAAGACGCGCAAGGGCAACTACCAACAGTGGCTGGAAAACTATAAAGCATCGGTGCGCAACGTGGGTGCCGCCGGAGTAGGTACAGTCTGCTACAACTTTATGCCTGTCGTGGACTGGACCCGCACCAACCTGGCCTACCGCCTGCCCAACGCCTCCCAGGCCCTGCGCTTCGAAATGACCGACTTCGCGGCCTACGACGTGTACCTGCTGCAGCGGGAAAACGCGGCCGCCGACTATCCCGAAGAACTGCTCGACCGGGCCAGGGCAAGGTTGGAAGCGATGAGCGACGAAGAGCAGCGTCTGCTGGAAGAAAACATCATCGCCGGCCTACCCGGCGGCGAGGGCTCCTATGATCGTGACGGCATTCGCGCGGCCATTGCCGAATTTATTGCGCTCGGCAATGACGGCATGCGTGCCAACCTGTTCGCCTTCCTGGAGGAGGTGATCCCGGTCGCCGAAGCGGCGGGTGTGCGAATGTGCATTCATCCCGACGACCCGCCCTTTTCGCTGTTCGGTTTGCCCCGAGTGGTGTCCACAGCCGATGATGCGCGGGCTTTGATGGCGGCGGTACCCAGTGTGAGTAACGGTCTGACGCTTTGCGCCGGCTCCTTCGGCGCCCGCGCCGACAACGACCTGGTGCAGATGGTGCGCGAGTTCGGACCGCAGATTCACTTTGTCCACCTGCGTAACATCAAGCGCGAAACCGACGGCTCGTTCTTTGAGTCGGAGCACCTGGATGGCGACAACGACATGGTCGGCCTGATCCAGGCGCTGCTGGATGAGGAACAGGCCCGCCGCCAACAGGGCCGCAACGACAGCATTCCCATGCGCCCCGATCACGGCCACCTGCTCGGCGACGAGATCGGCCAAAGCGGGGTCAATCCCGGCTACTCGTTCGGCGGCAGGCTGAAGGGCCTGGCGGAACTGCGCGGCGTTATCCACACCCTGGAATACCTACGCCGCTAGTGCTCATATTTGGGGTCAGAGTAAAAACTATTGCTTCCCCGCGCGTTGGGCCAACCACTCAAACCCTTTTTTACTCCGACCCCAAATATCCGCTGGTGGCGCTTTGCAATTGCCGTGATTGCGGTTATATTCGCTCCACTCCTCTGGAGTGTGGTATTTCTTGACGCTATAAAAATCTAACAGTCGGGGTGTCGTAATGACTCAGATAATCTCTTTCAGCACTGCCATGGCAGTACTCGCGGTATTCGTGGCGACCGGCCTCGGACCCCTGGCAGGCTAACGGAACTGCGGTATTGCCCGGGTCAGAGCGGCCTTCGCGCAAGCTCCGGCGGGGCAGTTGTTAATACTCACCGCTACTTACCGTCCGACCTTCGGGCCACAATCACAGGCACCTCTTCCATGTAGGCCGAGACAAAGTCACCGGTCTTCTTCAACTGGCTCTCGGGGCCAGCTACAGCCAGTGTTATCAAAGATCCGGCCCGACTGCCTGGCTATTGAATACCTACCGGCTCATATGGCTGTAGTCCTGGGCCACTAGCCGTTCAGGACCTGCAATAATCCCCTGATCAGACGCCGCGAAATGGTTCATTTCAATTACGCTAGCAAGTTTCCGGTGATTTTTCTGACCCATAGGATTCCAGCAATATTCTCAATGCGTGGACGTCCCTCGTCAGCCGCTGGCACTTATTCAAGTCATCCTCACTCAGTGTCGAATCGACAATACTGACGAGGTTGCCACCCAGTTGCTGCCCCTGGTCCCGACCTCTTCCCGTGGCTTCCACCAGGGCCGACGTCTCGTGGCTCGGATTCGGCATATTTGGGGTCAGAGTAAAAACTCTCACGGAGTTGCGGCGCTTCAGCCCGGGCGGACGTTTTTACTCTGACCCCAAATATTATTCCTCAAGCGGTTCAGAAATTGCGACGCGGCGGCATGACGGGAGCGTTGAGGGATGAAATACTGCCGTTCCCTCTCCAGCGAGATTTTTGACCATGCGCAACAACATCGGAACACTGCTGACAAAGCGTGCGAGCATCACCCCGAACAGGGAGGCGTTTGTCGAATGGGAGCGACAGCGCCGGTTCAGCTTTGCCCGCTTGAACGCCCGCAGTAACGCCACGGCCAATGCCTTGCTGGCCCGCGGCGTGCAGCCCGGCGATCGGGTGGCAACCCTGTTGAAAAACGGCATTGAATTCGTCGAAAGCTACTTCGCGATCGCCAAAATCGGCGCGGTGATGGTGCCGGTCAACTGGCGCCTGGTGGGGGCAGAAATCGCTTACATCCTCCAGGACTCGGGCGCCGTCGTCCTGTTATTCGACAGTGAGTTTGACCAGACCGTGGCGGAACTGCGAGACGGCAGCGGTGGCGCGCTTCCCTGCGAGCACTGGCTGCGCTGCCAGGCTGGCGAAGGAAAAACTCCCGACTGGGCGGAAGACTACGACGCGGTGCAGGCGGTAGCGAGCGATAGCGAACCGCCCGTAGGTGCCAGTGATGACGACAATCTCTTTATCATGTACACCTCCGGCACCACGGGGCACCCGAAAGGTGCAGTCCACAGCCACGATGGCATGCTCTGGTCACAATTGACCAGCATGGCAACCTCGGACATGCGCGGCGACGATCGTTTCCTGCTGGCCCTGCCGATGTTTCATGTGGGCTGCCTGAACCCGACTTCCCTGCTGGTTCACCGGGGCGCCACCGGGGTGATAATGCGTGACCTGGACATGGCCGCCATGTTCCAGTGTATCGACACGGAAAAGGTCAGCATCTTCATGGCGGTGCCCGCCCTGCTGCAATTCATGCTGCAGGCACCGCAGCGGGAAAGCAGCGACATCTCCTCGGTCCGCTGGATTGCCACCGGCGCCGCGCCGGTCCCGGTTTCATTACTGGAGGCCTGGGCCGCGCTTGGGGTAAGCATCCACCAGGCTTACGGGCTGACGGAATCCTGCGGCCCCGGGACCCTGTTGCTGCCCGGGGACGCCGCCGCCAGGGCCGGTTCCTGTGGACGGCCGCAGATGCACACCGAGGCAAAAATCGTCAACGGCCAGGGCGACATCATTCCCATGGGGAGTAGTGAGCCCGGCGAACTACTGCTCGCGGGCCGGCACATGATGAAAGAATACTGGAACAATCCCCGGGCCACGGCGGAAACCCTGCGTGACGGCTGGCTGCACACCGGTGACATCTGTACCTGGGATGAAGAAGGCTTCATTACCATCTGCGATCGAAAAAAGGACATGATTATCTCCGGTGGCGAAAATATCTATCCGGCAGAACTGGAGAATGTCCTGGCCGCCTGCCCGGACGTCGCGGAAGCGGCAGTGATCGGCATGCCGTCAGCAAAATGGGGAGAAACGCCCCTGGCCCTGGTGGTCGCTGCGCCGGGGGCGAAACCCGACGCGGCCAGCCTCCGCGCCTGGTGCAGGGAGAGACTGGCCGGCTACAAGGTGCCACAGCTCTATGAGGTGGTCGAAACGCTACCCCGCAATCCTTCCGGCAAATTAC
Organism: Seongchinamella unica; assembly: GCF_004354085.1. Classification (GTDB taxonomy): domain Bacteria; phylum Pseudomonadota; class Gammaproteobacteria; order Pseudomonadales; family Halieaceae; genus Halioglobus; species Halioglobus unicus. The sequence continues at coordinate 973,870 of NZ_SMSE01000002.1, forward strand.
TCAAGCCCCAACTCCGCGAGGCGTATCCGGGGCCGGCCCCTTTCTAGGCCGGCACCGGTCACCTGGCGAGCACCCGGTCCAGGGTGTCCGCCTCGATACCGGCCAGGTTCCGGTAGAGAATTCCGAACGCGATAACCAGAAAAGGCACCGCCCAGATCAGCGGGATGCCGAGCAGCATGGTCGAGGCTGTCAGGATCAATAGCGCCGTGATATCAAACGCCAGGACCACAAACCAGTGGTGGCCAATTATCTTCCGGGAAGTCTCCAGGGCCTCCCAGGGACCCAGCTTTTTATCGACCATCAGGGGCAGCGCTATCTGGTAGCTTACCAACAGGTAGATCCCGGGCAGCACCAGCAGGAGAAACCCAAGCAAAATAAGGCTATTCATCAACAAGGCGGTCAGGAATATCTTCAGGGTCTTGTCATACCAGGCGAACAGGCTCTTCGGGTTTGGCTTCTCTCCCATCGCCACGGCCGTGGCCAGGAAGCCAAGGCCAACGGCCATTGGCATCAGCACCAGCCCTGATACGATATTGCCGATCAATTCGATCACGGTGGGAGGCTGCACCGTACCCGGGTCAATCGGCGGTGTATTCAATATGCCGAAGAACATGCCGATCAGAAAAGCCAGACTGAGATAAAACAGCACCGCCATCCAAATGGTGCCCTTGTTCCCTCCTACCCTGTCCCAGGCTTCCGCTAACCAACCACCCAGGCCAAGCTCATAATCACCGGCCAGTCCCCTTTCCAGTGAACCGGCTGCACTCCGTGTGCTGTCTCGTGTAGCCAATGGATCGACTCCTTTACACTGTTACAGGCTCTCAATATCGCAGCAAACAGTCGCCCGCCCCGGGCGTCGCCGTTTCAGGAGGGCACAGGAAAACCGAGTTCCTCGGCAATCTTGCGGATTTCAGCGAGCTCCTCGGGGCTGGTCTCACCATCCGCTGCCGCTACTGCGTGCATGGAGTCGATAAAGTGGCGGGCCTGCTCTTCGCTGAAGATGGAATGAGCCTGACCGTTGATGGCAGACTTGCAACGCACTTGTGACATCGCCAGTTCCATCACCAGGTCCACCTCGCCCTGCCCCAGATCGGATGACTGATTGAGGACGGTGCGAATCATGTCACGCTCAGTGTCGTCGATAGTGTTATCCGCCATCGCCACCCGGGTCAAGGCCAGGGAAAATGCAGAGAGGTATAGGGAGGCCTGGGGGTCATGCCGGTCGAGCAGGCGCAGCATCTGGCTGGTGTTGGCCGACACCGCCTCGCTGATCGACTGTATTTCCCCGTCTTCAAGGTGAAGAATCCGGTCTGCCACATCGAGAATGCGATTATCGTGGGTCACCAACACCACCGAGGCACCCTGTTCCTGGCAAAGCGCCTGGATCAGCTCAACCACGGTGCGCCCGGATTCCTTGTCCAGCGATGCAGTCGGTTCATCTGCCAGAATAAGCGTGGGCCGGGTGACCAGGGCACGGGCAATACCCGCACGCTGTTTCTGGCCGCCGGACAGGGCCCGGGGGTATTTGTCGACGTGCTCCTCCAGACCGACCTGGGACAGGACCTCGACGACCCGTTGGCGCTGCTCTGCAGACGAAAGTTTTTCATCGCACAGTTGCAGGGACATCATCACATTCTCCGCAACCGTCAGCGAGTCCAGCAGATTGTGCTGCTGGAAGATGTAGCCAATCTGGCGTCGCACCCGGGTCATTTCTTTTTCGCCCGCGTCGCGCAGCTCATGACCCAGGACCTGTACGCTGCCCTCCTGTGCCGAACGCAGCGCGCCGATCAGGGTGATAAGGGTCGTCTTTCCCGAACCCGAGGGGCCGGTGAGAATAACAATCTCACCCGGCTCGATGCGCAAACTGACATCGTTGAGCACCTTGCGCTCGCTAACAGCGGTTTTATAGCTGTAGGTGACGGACTCTATCTGCACGGGCGCAGACATCAGAACACCTCCGCGGGATCAGCTGAACGCAGCTTGCGCAGGGCCAGCAACCCGGAACCCGCGCACATGCAGATCGTTAGTAACAGCACCTGGCCACCGCGCTCCGGGGTCATCTCCATCGGCAGATTGGTCGCCTCGCTGGCCTGTCCGTAAACCAGCAGGCTGATTGCCAGGCCAGGAATAAAGCCGATAACTGCCAGTAAAAAAGCTTCGGAAAGCACGATGCGACTGAGAAAGAAATTGGAGTAGCCCATGGCCTTCAACGTGGCGTATTCGCGCAGGTGATCCTGCACATCCGAAAACAGAATCTGGTAAACCACGATCACGCCCACCGCCAGGCCCATGGCAACCCCAAGGCCGAATACGTAGCCTATGGGTGTGCTCTGGGCCCAGTAGTCCACCTCATGCTGGATGAACTCCTGTCGGGTCAACACCCGCACATCCCCGGGAATGCTGGCTTTGATCCTCTCTTGCACCAGCGCCTGGTCAGCCCCTGGCTCCACCTTGATCAGGCCCAGTTCTATGCGCGACGCTGAGCGTTCAGGGAATATCCTGCGAAAATTGAGGTCGGAGGTAACAATACTGCCGTCGATACCAAAGGACGTACCCAGCTCAAAAAGGCCCACCACACTGACGTCGCGGCCGTTGACCTCGGTGACAACCTTCTCACCGGCGTCCCACATGCGGGCCACGGGCCCAAATTCACCGCGCGACAGGCGATCGAACAACACCCTGTCGGGGTGGCGCAGTGCGCGAATGTGGTCTTCCTGGCCAATCAGGGAGAAACCCTCGTCAGTCGGGTCAAAACCCATCACGTAAATGTTGCGGGTTTGCAGCGGGTTATCGGGATTCCGCCACTTGCCGATGCTGATGTAAACCGGGGTAACGGCTTCCACGCCCGGCACACCCAGTGTCTGGTAGAGCCGGTTACGCGGAAATCCGGGCGGGTTGACGATGTAGGTGGCTTTGGGGGAGATCAACGCCAGGTCATAGCCCAGGGCCGAATGCCAGCGCACTGAAGAATCATAGAGCGCCTTGGAAAAGCCCAATTGCACCAGTACCAGTATTACCGCGAAGGCCACACCCAATACAGCGGCAAGCAACCTCAGTTTCTGGTGGCTGATCTGCACCCAGGCAATCTTCAACGGACGCAGTTTCAAATGCCGATCTCCACTTCCACCTGGAGGTTGGTCAGCGTTTTCACCGCATCCGTATTATCGAGCAGAATGTCCACTTCGATCACGCGGGCATCCGCTTCCGCGATGGGGTCCATCCCGAGCACGTCCATTTTGCCGACTTTGAGACCAATTCGTTCAACCGTACCGGTAACCGGTGTCGCCAGGGCCGGGCTGGATATCCTGGCCTTCTGTCCGGGCTTGACGTGGATAATGTCGGTCTCGTAGACCTCGGCCACCGCGTACATCCTGTCGGTCTGGCCGATTTCGACCACACCTTCTACACCTACCCGTTCGCCGGGACGGGCATGCACAGTCAGTATCTGGGCGTCGGCGGGAGACTTCACCACGGACAACTCCAGCATCGCGGCCGCCGCTGCGCGGGAAGCCCGGGCGCTTTTTACCCCCAGTTCCAGCGCTTCGATCTTGGAAGCGGATGTGGCCATGGTTCGACCGAGTTTTTTCTCCCGGTTGAGCTGCTGCAGTGCGTTCTCCAGTTCCGCTTCATAGCGCGCCAACTCCGCATTGCGCACCGGGTAGCTATCGAGGGTAGCAATCACGTCTCCGCGTTTGACCATCTGCCCCTCTTCGACCTTGAGTTCCATGATGACCGAACCAAGACCGGATGGCCCTGCCAGGCTTACCACGCCACCGGCAGGTTCAATCCGGCCGAGACTGCTGACAATCACCGCCTGAGCGGCCAGCAGCGGTGAAAAAACCATGGATACAGCGAAAAACAGTGTCGCGATAACCCGCATTGAATAACCCCCTCTTGTCCTTATTATGCGCTCAAGGATAATGCGTCTGTTTATAATAGCAAGGTGGATGTAAAGGTATAAATTATTGCCTCGCCAAGACCCCCATTCTAAAGCACACTAGCGCCCGATTCGCCCCCCGATAACATCAACCCGCGGCCCCGGGCCCGCAGATCAGTCACGGAGACCGTCACGTCCATGGGAAGCACTCATACCTATCAGCAGGATCCACGCAACGCCGACATCCAGATCAACATCAACGGCGAACTTTTCCCTCGCGACAAGGCCATGATTTCAGTCTTCGATTCCGGTTTTATTCTCGGCGATGGCATCTGGGAGGGCCTGCGCCTTCACAACGGCGTTATCCCGTTCCTGGACAGGCACATGAAGCGCCTGTGGGAAGGTGCCAAGGCCCTGGATCTCGACCCGGGTCTGAGTAAGGAGGCCCTGGCACAGCGCCTGTATGACACCCTCGATGCCAATGCCATGGAAGACCACGTACATATCCGGCTCATGGTAAGCCGCGGGATCAAGGCAACCCCTTACCAGGATCCGGCGGTGACCCTATCCGGCCCCACGATCGTCATCATTCCCGAGTACAAGACCCCTGACCCTGCCCTCAATGACAGGGGGGTCAACCTGTATACGGTTTACGTCCGCCGGGGCTACGCGGATGTGCAGGACCCGCGGATAAACAGTCACTCCAAGCTCAACTGTATCTTCGGCTGCATACAGGCCGCCAAAGCGGGTGCCGACGAGGCGCTGATGCTGGATCCCCACGGCCATGTGGCAACCTGCAATTCCACCCACTTTTTCATTGTTCGCGACGGCGAGGTGTGGACCTCCTCCGGCGACTATTGCCTGGACGGTATTACCCGCCGCAACGTCATCAACCTGTGCAAGGCCAACGACATACCCGTGTACGAGAAAAACTTTTCCGTGATGCAGGCCTACGGCGCAGAAGAGGCCTTTGTCACCGGCACCTTTGCCGGCCTGACCCCGGTATTCGATATTGACGGCCGCTGCATCGGTGAGGGCAAGCGTGGACCCATGGTCGATCGCCTGCAGGCGCTATATTTGGGCATGATCCACAACGAATGTCGGGGCGGTCGCCGATGACCGTGCGGATAGCCATGTGGTCCGGCCCGCGTAATATCTCCACCGCGCTGATGCGCAGTTGGGAAAACCGCCCGGACTGCTCCGTGGTGGACGAACCTTTCTACGCTGCCTACCTGGCTGACACGGGACTCGAACACCCCTGTCGGGAAGAGATCCTGCTGGCCCAGAGTCGCGACTACGGCAAAGTCATCGAGCAACTCACTGCAGGGCCCGTGGCCACCGAGCTGCAGTACCAGAAACAGATGACCCACCATATACCCCGCGGGCTGGACATGGGCTGGTGCGCAGGCTTCAGGCACTGTTTCCTGATTCGCGAACCCGCCCAGGTCATCGCCTCTTACGTGCAGAAAATGCCCAACGTCAATGAGGACGCTATCGGTATCCGGCGACAGGCCGAGTTGTTCGAGCAGATCGCGGACCTCAGTGGTGAGGTGCCACTGGTTATCGACTCAAACGACGTGTTGAAAAACCCGGAAAGGGTCCTCGCCGAGCTGTGCCAGCGCCTGGGGATCCACTTTTACCGGGATGCCATGCTCAACTGGCCCACCGGTCGGCGTGACTCCGATGGCATCTGGGCCAGTCACTGGTATCACAACGTGGAACAATCCACCGGCTTTGGCCCCTACAGCCGACGCGATCCCGAGCTCAATGCCGGCCAGCGCGAACTGGCGGACCGCATGAGGCCCTATTACCTGCAATTGGCAAAGCAGCGAATTCTGCCTTGAGGCAGGGGGCACCGCATTAACAAGCCCCCAGCCGGCAAGTCGCGGCGGGGCCGGCTAGCCAAAATCAAGGGGATAGTGCCGGCCAAACTCTGACCTGACTTGCTGGTGATCGATTTTATTGCCCCAGTTTATGATAGTGAAACCCCTGTCCCGCAGCGACTCGAGTGGCGGTAAATGCCCTGAAAAAAAACCTTTGCGAAAGTTGCGGGCGAGCTCCGGTCGTATCCCGGCGTTGTGCCACGCCCAGAGCAGGTAGGTCGGCTCGAACAACAGCCGCTTGCGATTCCAGTTGTCAGGGATGCTCTCAAACAGGTCTCGCCTGATCAATCGCGGGGTATGCAGCACAGGATTCGGCGCATAGATATTCTGGCAACGAAAAAATGCCAGGGTTTCCCAGAGCCAGTTTTCCCAGTTCCGCAACTCCTTGTTGGGGCGCTTGCGCTGCCGGTGGGCGACCAGCGGTTCATCAAAGGTCGCAACCGGATCGGCCAGCGGGCGCAGCAGCAACATGTCGTCGTGCCACCAGATCCAGGCGTCGAAGTGTTTGGCAAAAATACTCTGGTGCTCCCAAAGCCTCAGCACCTTTCCTGCACCCGCGCTGTGGCTCCAGTCGGTGATTGAGGCGATCGAGTTTGCCTGCAACCAGCGGTGATCCGGCAGGGTCTGTTTTTCGGTCAGCAATACAATGGGCCAGTCGCCAAGATGCTCCCGTATAGCCGCAACTACCACTGGCAGATAGTCGTTTTCCTTGGGGCGATAGCTGATCGCTATCGGAGGCCTGGAATGTCTGTTCACAATTTTCCTGCTTTCATTGACCAGTCACATGGACTGGCATCCGTATTTTGACTAGGATTTGAGCATGTGACACGCCTGCTCGGCAAATATTAGAGGAATTGGATATGAAGAAGTTTTTCGCCGGATCGCTGATGGCCATCGGGGTGGCCTCTGCCAATGTCAGTGCAGCACCCACAGTACAGGTAAAAGGATTGTCCGGAGGCACCACCCTGTTCTTTTCCAGCCTCCTCATGAGCGAGCTTGAAGCTGCGGGAATCAGTGTCGACCAGGTCAAGCCCGCCAGGCTCAACCCATCCAAGCCACGAATTCGCTTTCCCATCGGTGGTGGTGTCCTCGACCTGGATGGGACAGTGGGGGAAATTGACCACAACGGCGGCCTTCGGCTGGAAAGCGCTGACGGCACCTCAGTCGTGCTGCATAACCTGACGATTGAGGCCCAGCCGGGCGATGTCTTTGTCACCGGCGCGGTGGAAGTAAACGGCGACCTCATCGGTCGCTCCAGGCTGTTTGACGTTAACCAGGATCTCAGCGATATCGAGATCAGGGCAGACGGCAAGGTTAGAATCCGCAAGCTGGTTCTGCTCGTTTCCGCGGATGCTGAGGACGTGCTGGCCATGCTGGGCCTGAACCTCGTCGAGTCCAACAAGGCCGGCGTGGTTTATAGCGGGATCGTCATTGACGAAGGAGATGATTCGGACGACTCCGACGACTCGGACGACTCGGATGACTCGGATGACTCGGATGACTCGGATGACTCGGATGACTCGGATGACTCGGACGATTCGGACGACTCGGATGACTCGGATGACTCGGATGACTCGGATGACTCGGATGACTCTGACGACATCGGATGAGCCCGATGCTTATCCCTGGGGATAAGCACTCGTTTAAAGAGGTCCGGGAGAACCGCCGCTGCACTGAGACCCGGCGGCGCCAGCATCAACCAGCGCTGCCACACCCGGGGGGGCGGCTGATGCGCTCAGGGCCACCCGTTGGTATCGTTCCTGCCCGGATGCGTGACATTTTGCACAATCGCTAGCCGATACCGGAAATCTCGTTGACGTGTTCCAGCGCCTCCGCATATTCGCTAAGCAGGCTGTACATGATGTCGCGGCAGGACTGCTCCTCGTTCATCTGGCCCACCACCTGCCCCACGGGGTTGAACGCCACTTTCTGGCAATCACCCACACCGGCGTAGCGATGGGTGCGGCGCACGGCATCAAAGGTGAGGTAACCCTGCAAGGGCATCGGCAGGGGATCGGGGGTATCCTCGCGCTCCCAGGCTTCCGTCCACTCATTTTTCAGCATACGTGCGGTCTTGCCGGTAAATGAGCGGGAGCGCACCGTGTCCTCGGAGGTCGCCGCCTTGTAGGATTCGCGCTGGGCGGGTTCGGCCTGGGCCTCCAGGGAAATTAGCCAGCGGGACCCCATCCAGACGCCCTGGGCGCCCATCGCCATGGCGGCCAACATCTGGCGACCGTTGGCAATCCCCCCCGCGGCCAGTACAGGCAGTGGTGCCACGGCATCGATCATCTGCGGCCAGAGCACCATGGAAGACACCTCGCCGGCGTGCCCACCCCCCTCGCCTCCCTGGCAGACCACAAAGTCGAGGCCAGCGTTTTTATGGTTAATGCCGTGCTTAAGCCGCCCGGCCAGGGCGCCGATCAGGCGGCCGGAGTCGTGGACCTGCCGGATCACATCCGCAGGCGGCGTACCCAGGGCGTTGACGATCATCCGGCACTTGGGCCGGGTCAGCGCCTCGTCCACCAGTGCCTGGGCCTGCACAGCGGAAAAACTCAGGGTGACATCGTCATCACCGTCGGGCCATTCGGGAACGCCCGCGTCGGCGAGCAGTTTCTCGGCAAACTTCCGGTGCTGTTCAGGAATCGCGTCCTGCAACATGGCCACCAGCTCCTCGGCGGAGGTCTTGTCCATGCCCTCGTACTTCTGGGGAATGGCGGTATCAACACCGTAAATGTGGTCGCCGATATGGGCGTCTATCCAGTCCAGCTCTTCCTTGAGCTGGGCGGCGGAAAACCCTACTGCGCCCAGCACGCCAATACCTCCCGCCTTGGACACTTCAACCACCACGTCGCGGCAGTGAGTGAAGGCAAAAATGGGGGCATCAACCCCCAGTTGCTTACAAAATTCAGTTTGCACGGACAATCCTCCTTTAGCGCTTTCAGCTTCAACAATGGCGGATATCGCCGCACTATAGAATGACGGGAAAGGCCGAAAGGCATGGCAGGAATTACGCCGCCACCCTCCGGCTCGCCGATTATTCCTGCAGGCTGAATAACTGGGTGTTACCGCCCTTGGCCACCACGTTGTCGGTCCGGGTCTTTTCGGTGACAAAACGCAACAGGTAATGGGGGCCGCCGGCTTTGGGGCCGGTGCCTGAGAGGCCCTGGCCGCCGAAGGGATTCACCCCGACCACGGCACCGACCATATTGCGATTGATGTAGGTATTACCGACCCGGGTGGCCTTGAACACCTCCCTGGCAAAGCCGTCGATACGGCTGTGCACACCCAGAGTGAGGCCATAGCCGGACGCATTGATATCCGCGAGTACCTCGGGAATATCGGCGACCTTGTAGCGGATCACGTGCAGCACGGGGCCGAACACTTCTCGCTCCAGCTGCGCCAGTGATTCGATTTCATACACCTGGGGGGCGACGAAATACCCCGCGCTGTGGCTTTCATCGAGTTTGCAGCTCGCCAGAACTTTAGCCTCCCGGCGCATCCGCTGCTCATGGCGCTCCAGCATCTGCCGGGCATCGAGGTCTATCACCGGGCCGATATCGGTGCTGAGGGCCGCGGGATTGCCAATCTTCAACTCCGCCATGGCACCGCGCAGCATGGCGATCACCTTATCGGCGATGTCCTCCTGCAAGTACAGTACCCGCAGGGCGCTGCAGCGCTGTCCGGCGCTCTGGAAAGCGGAGGTAATCACATCATCAACCACCTGCTCAGGCAGCGCTGTCGCATCCACCAGCATTACATTGAGGCCGCCGGTCTCGGCAATCAGGGGCACAATGGGACCGTCACGATCGGCAAGCTGGCGATTGATCAGTTTGGCTGTTTCGGTGCTGCCGGTGAAGGCCACTCCGGCAATCCGCTGATCGGCCAGTAGCGCACCACCGACGGCGGCGCCCTCGCCCGGCAGCAAGTGCAGCACATCGCCGGGGATACCCGCGGCGTGCAGCAGCTGCACTGCTCGCGCCGCTATCAACGGGGTCTGTTCTGCGGGCTTGGCGATAACACTGTTACCGGCCGCCAGCGCCGCCGTCACCTGGCCGACAAAAATAGCCAGGGGGAAGTTCCAGGGACTGATACACAGCCATACGCCGCGCCCGTGCAGGCTCAACTCGTTGACCTCGCCTGTGGGACCGGGCAGGGCCTCGGGGCTGCCCATATGAGCCCTGGCCTGCTGTGCGTAATAGCGGCAGAAATCGACCGCTTCACGGACCTCGGACAGGGCATCATCAATCGTTCTGCCCGCCTCGGCGGCGATGAGGCCGATCAGCGACTCACTCTGCTCCTCCATCAGGTTTGCCGCCTGTTCCAGGCACTGGGCCCTGAACCGGGCTCCCCTGGCGTCCCAGCCAGGCTGGACGGCACTGGCCCGCGCCAGCGCTGTGTCGATGGTTTGCCGACCGGTTTCCACGACTTCACCGACCTGCACACTGTGATCTGCCGGATTCATCACCGCCCGGGCCTCCCCCGGCAACAGTTGACCGCCGACAATCGGTGCGGCCCGGTGCCGGGTGGCGGCAGTGTCCTCTACGATTTTTAGCAAGGGCACAACCTCCAGCGGGTCCGCCAGGTCGATGCCGGCAGCGTTGGCCCAGGGATACTGCTCATCGCGGTACAGCTCTCGCGGCACGGGAATGCGGCTGTGGCGGGCCACCGGGTAGGAGCGGGTTTCTGCTACCGGGTCCTGCAGCAGGTCTTCCGGCGGCACCTTGGCATCGAGGAAGCGGTTCACGAAGGAACTGTTGGCGCCGTTCTCCAGCAACCTGCGCACCAGGTAGGGCAGCAGATCACGATGATTACCCACCGGTGCGTACACGCGCACCGCCACGTCCGGTCGACTGTCCAGCACCTCGTCATACAGCAGGTGACCCATGCCGTGCAGGCGCTGGAATTCAAAGCGGTCTGCCTGCGCGCCCAGTTCCAGGATGAGGGCCACAGTGTAGGCATTGTGAGTGGCAAACTGGGGATAGATTTCATCCGGCGCAGATAGCAGGATGCCGGCGCAGGCCTGGTAGGACACATCGGTGTGGCACTTGCGGGTAAACACCGGATAGTCAGGCATCCCCTGCTCCTGGGCATGCTTGATTTCACCGTCCCAATAGGCCCCTTTGACCAGCCGCACCATGAAGCGCCTGTCGCAGCTGCTCGCCAGCTCTATCAACCAGCGAGCCACATGGGTCGCCCGCTTCTGGTACGCCTGCAGCACAAAGCCCAGGCCGTCCCAGCCTGCCAGGTCAGGATCCCGCGCCAGGGCTTCGAATATATCCAGGGAGATATCCAGCCGGTCACACTCCTCGGCATCAATACTGAACCCGATGCGCCCCTGTTTTGCCATCAGCGCCAGTTCACGAACCCGGGGCAGGACCTCGTTCATCACCCGCTGCTTCTGGCGGAACTCATAGCGCGGATGCAGGGCCGACAGTTTTACCGAGATACCGTTTGCCTGCACCACACTGGCGCCGTCGCCGGTGGCAATGATTCTGCGAATCGCCTCGGCATAAGCGTCAAAGTAACGTTGGGCGTCCTCGCCGGTACGAGCGCCCTCGCCCAGCATATCGAATGAAAAACGGGTGCCCGGTCGATTGGCCTTGCTGCCCTTGTCGATGGCTTCTTCGATGTTGCGCCCCAGCACGTACTGCCCACCCATGATGCGCATGGCCTGCAGCACTGCCCGACGAACCACTGGCTCACCCAGGGAGCTGACCAGTTTTTTCATCCAGGAGTTGGTCTCACGGGTGATCTCGTCATCCAGGGTGACCACCCTACCGGTCAGCATCAGGCCCCATACCGAGGCGTTCACGAACCGCGAGCCGGACTTACCCTTGTGGGCAGCCCAGTCGCCGGAGAGGATTTTTTCCGCGATCAGCCGATCTGCGGTTTCCTCGTCGGGAACCCGAAGCAAGGACTCCGCCAGGCACATGAGGGCAATACCCTCGTTGTTCGACAGGCCGAATTCCTGCAGGAAGGCGTCCAGGGTGCCGGCCTTGTCGCTTTTGCCGCGGCAGCGCTCGACCAGCTCAATGGCGCAGCTGCGCACTGCCTCGCTGCTTTCCGGCTCCAGCGTCGCGCGGACCAGCAGCTGCTCAACCAGGGCGGGCTCATCGGCGTAGGTGGCCTGGCGAATGTCGTTTCTCAGTTGTGACAGCGTGTCCTGCACGGTGCATCTCCCATAGAGTGAATCGCTATATTTTCCACACTTTTACCGATATATGACTCTGTAATTCCTGTTAAAACAGATTATTATCCTGAATTAAATTCATACACAGGAAAATCTGTCGCATGAGTAAGGCGAAAACCCTGGATCGCACCGACCGCCTCATCCTCAGCGTGCTGCAGCGCGATGGGCGTATATCCAACGTGGACCTGGCCAAAAAGGTAGCACTTAGTCCGACACCTTGCCTGGAGCGAGTGAGAAGGCTGGAAAAGGCGGGCTATATCAAGGGCTATGTCGCGTTACTGGACCCGAACAAACTGAATGCTGACACCCAGGCGTTTATCCAGGTGTCCCTGGCCAACACCAGCACCCGCAACCTGCGGGAGTTCAACCAGCGCATGCGCGAGTTGGAGGAAGTGGTAGGCTGCCATATGGTCGCGGGAGGCTTCGACTACCTGCTGCAAATACGTTGTGCCGACATGCAGGACTACCAGCGGTTCCTGGGCGAGAAGCTGGCGACGATACCGCTCATCGCCCAGACCCACACCTACGTGGTCATTGAGGAGGTGAAGTCCGAAACCGCCATCAGCCTCGACTATATCGACCGCTGAGGGCCCCGGGCTCAGGCAGCAGCCGGAGCCCGGTTGAGTTCAGGCACCGCGCGCCGGATCACTTCCAGGTAGCTGCCGGCCAGGGCGCCCTCATGCCCGACGTAGAAGCCGCGTTGCAACAGCAGCTGGTGCAGGGCCTTCAGGTGGTGCACCGGGACGCTCGCGAGGAGGTGATGCTCGAGGTGGTAATTGACCCGATTGGGACACAGAATCAATCGCTCCAGCGGATTGGCATAGGTGGTGCGGGTATGGCGCCGCGGATCGGGGTCATAGAGATCCGGGACATTGCCGTGTTCCGCGACCTGGCGGATGCGGGCAACCAGCGGATAGGTCGTGAGGTAGGCAACGACCCACAGCAGGTAGTAGCCGCCGACACCCAGGGCCAGCATCAGCAGGAACAGAGCCGCGTTAACCAGCAGCCCGCGTTTTTCAGCGTTGGTTTTTTCACCCTCCCGGAGCATCAGGTTGCGGCCTTCGCCGCCGAACAGCATACGCAGCAGGGAGAAGCCGGTCTGGCCGCTGAGGTCACGGCGGATTTTACGCAGGAAGCTGGCGCGGCTCACCGGGTAGGCGCGGTAATTGGGCAGGTCGGGATCCTGTTCGGTACCGGCATGGCGGTGGTGTACCCGGTGAGAGGCGCCGTAGGCGGCCACATCCCCCAATACCGGATAGGCGCACAACCACTGCCCCACCACCTCGTTGAGGCGATCACTGCGGAACAGCATCTTGTGGCCCGCCTCATGCATCAGCACTGCCAACCCCAGTTGCCTGCCACCGAGGACCAGGACTGCCAACACCACCGTGACAGGATTGGTCCAGTTAATGACCACTGCGAACACGCCGGCGATCAACAGCCAGTTGCTGGCCACCAGCCACCAGCCCATCAGGTCGCTACGGGCAGTAAACTGCTTGATTTCTTCCTTACTCAGGTAGTCTGTTGCTTTCACCATCGCCTCACTCACTGGCCCAGTCACCGTCCATTTATAACATTCATATACTTTTTAGTCCATTTTGTGTTATATGCATATTGCATAACAACGACATCCCGCTATGACCAGAGCTGAATTTCCCTCCGCCAAACGCCTGATCCTGTCCATGCTCGCAGCGCCCAGCATTCGGGAGGCTGAAATCGGGACACTGGTTACCTGGGGCGCGCTATTCGACATTGATAGTGCCACTATCCGGGTAACCGCCAGCCGCCTGGTGCGCCAGGGAATACTCACCTCCCCGGCCCGCGGCCTGTACCGGATTGGCCCGCAGGGACAACTCCTCACCGAGACCGCCCGCGCCTGGGTAGCGGCGGAACAGCGGGTATGCGGCTGGCGGGGTGACTGGCTACTGGTGCATACGGCGCATCTTGGCCGCAGCAACAAAACCGCCCTGCGCGCCCGGGAGCGCGCCTTCCGGCTGAGCGGCTTCGGTCAGTGGAGACCGGGCCTGCACTGCCGACCGGCCAACCTGGTCGAACCCGCAGCGGACACCAGACAACGATTGCTGAAACTGGGTCTGGAAAGCGATGCGATTATTATCGTTGCCAGCGCCCTGCCGGGCAGCAAACCGTCGGAGCTGTCCAGGCTGTGGCCAAGGAAACAGCTGGAAGCAGCATACAGCCAGCACATCAGGGCCATGCAGCGCAGCCTGAAGCGACTGTCAGCCATGTCGTTGCCTGACGCCGCCCGCGAAACCGTTCAGATCGGGGAAGCCGTCATCCGGCAAATCACCACCGACCCCTTGCTACCCCGGGAGCTGACCAATACCGCCCGTCGACGGCAAATGACCGAACTGATGATTGAGTATGACCAGGCCGGACGCTTGATCTGGGAACAATTCAGCGAGCAGGCGTAACCATTACTCTGCGCGTTATACTGCAGTGACATCGCCAGCGCCGAGATCGTGAGTGAGCGAACCACCATGGAAGATTATCAGCCCGTACCCCTGCCTGACCGCAACAACTACAGCGAAGCACAGATTCAACAGCGGGCCGACGACTACTACCGATTGATCAGGCGTCGACACTCGGTGCGCCACTTTAGCGACAAGCCCGTGGCGAGGTCGGTGATCGAAACCTGTATTCGCTCAGCGGGCACCGCCCCCAGCGGCGCCAATCACCAGCCCTGGCACTTCGTTTGCGTTAACGACGCTGATACCAAGCGCAAGATCCGCATTGCCGCGGAACACGAAGAGGAGGCGTTTTACAGCGGCCGGGCCAGTGACGAATGGCTGGCGGACCTGGACAAGATGGGCACCGACGCCAACAAGCCATTTCTGGAAACGGCGCCCTGGCTGATTGCCGTCTTCCTGCAACGCAGTGGGGTCGACGACAGGGGTAACAAGCGCAAGCACTATTACATGTCCGAGTCAGTCGGCATTGCCACCGGGTTCCTGCTCAGCGCCCTGCATGCGGCGGGCCTTGCCACGCTGACCCACACCCCCAATCCGATGAAATTTCTCAGCCAGATACTCGGCCGCCCGGCCAACGAGCGCCCGTACATGCTGCTGGTCGTCGGCCATCCGGCGGAAAACGCCACCATGCCCGCTGCCGCACTGGTTAAGAAGCCGCTGGAGGTGATTGCCAGTTTTATCGACTAACCCTGGTAGCCAAGTGCCGCCTGGAAGCCCTTGTCCATGATGGTCTTGATAATGCCCTGGACGGCCTCGGTATCGTTGATATGCGGAAAGTCCCCTTCCGGAGCGGGCAGCCCCAGAAACTCACACAAAGGCTCCCAGCCATCCGCCACCTCGAACACCAGCAGGCGCTCCGGTGGGATTGTTGCCCTGACCTCAGCCACGTGCTCGTTGAAACGTCGCACCAGGTGATCGTGATCGTGCATTCGGCCATCAAAGTAATTATTTATGGTGGTCGTGGTGAAGGCGCCGGCCTCGCTACCGGGCAGGAACCTGATCCATTCTTCGCCGAAAATTGTGTCCTGCACTGAGGTAAACCATTTCTCCGGATCGCGGACGGTCAGTACGACTTTGGCATCCGGGTAGTACTCTGCCAGGGCGGCGTAGCTGGTACAGGCAGGGAAATCAACGGTCGCAGTAAAGCCCTCGAAGATCGCATCCCAGTCCGGTGAGCCGCTGCCGACCTGCTCCCAGTGTTTCCAGTGTTCAGGCCCCCTGGGGAAACACTCAATCATGTGGTAACAGGGATAACCCAGCTGCTCCAGGGCGACCTTCAGGGACATGGTGCCCGTTCGCCCGAAGCCGGCGCCGATAATCTCCAATGCCATCCTGCTCTCCTTTCAGTTATAACCGTAGTAACCGAGTGTAGCCTATATAACCGGATCGATTATATCTCCGGCGAAAGGGCAACCATGATGGCCCGGAATGGCATTCACCCCGGACCGTGTCGGCGCACGGCCTGCGTCTGCACTCGAACAGTGGGTAAGCAATGAAGTGTCTATGCCGCCAGAAAGACAGCGGCCGCTATTGCCCTCGAGCGACCGGCAGGGAGCCGTGCTCCTTGACCGCGAGCAGGCTGAAATTGGACTCGATATTCCTGACGCCGGGAAACTTGAGTATGCGCTGCATGGAGAGCTCGGAGAAGTGGTCCATACTGCGGGCCACCACCTTCAACAGGTAATCGTGAGAACCGCTGAGCGCGTGGCACTCCACAATGTGCTCCTCCGCTTCCACGTGAGCCAGGAACGCACGCTGCTTTTTGTCGTCCTGCTTGTCCAGGGTCACCTGGACGAACGCGGTTACCTGCAGCCCCAACTCACGTTGATTGAGCCGGGCACTGTAGCCGGTGATTACGCCCGCCTCTTCCAGCCCGCGCACCCGGCGGAAACAGGGCGATTCCGACAGCCCGACCTGCTCAGCCAGTTCCACATTGGAGATGCGGCCGTTCTTTTGCAGTATCTGGAGAATCTCTTTCTCCACTCGCTCCAGCGTCATCGCAATATTCCTTCTTTTTTCTATTAAAAATAGACATATTCCTCCTATTTTTAACACTTTTACGGGGCATTTAGAAGAAATCTTGCCTCGCTACCCGCCTATCATGATCTACGGTACTGACCTGGATAAACGAGGCATAACACAATGGCTGACCTGTTTGAAAATCCCATGGGCCTGAACGGCTTTGAATTTGTCGAGTACGCCGCTACCGAGCGCGGCCTGCTGGAACCGGTATTCGAGATGCTGGGTTTCACCCACGTTGCCCGCCACCGCTCCAAGGATGTGGACCTCTGGCGCCAGGGCGACATCAACTTCATTATCAATTACGAAAAGCATTCCCCGGCCTATTACTATTGCGAGGAGCACGGCCCCTCCGCCTGTGGCATGGCATTCCGGGTCAAGGATGCGAAGCAGGCCTACCAGCGGGCGCTGGATCTCGGCGCCCAGCCCATCGACATTCCGGTCGGCCCTATGGAACTGAAACTGCCGGCCATTCGCGGCATTGGCGGCGCCATCCTCTACCTGATCGATCGCTATGAGGAAGGGGCGTCCATTTACGACATCGACTTTGAATACCTGGACGGGGTCGATCATCATCCCGCGGGCTGTGGCTTCAAGCTGATAGACCACCTGACCCACAACGTCTATCGCGGCCGCATGGACTATTGGGCCAACTACTACGAAAAACTGTTCAACTTCCGCGAGATCCGTTACTTCGACATCAAGGGCGAGTACACCGGCCTGCGTTCACGCGCCATGACCGCTCCCGATGGCAAGATTCGCATTCCGCTCAATGAGGAAGGCGGCCAGGGAGGCGGCGGCCAGATTGAGGAATACCTGCTGGAATACAACGGCGAAGGTATCCAGCATATCGCCTTTTCCTGCGACGATTTGCCCACCTGCCTGGACCGGCTGAAGCAGTTGGGCATGCGCTTCATGACGCCGCCCCCTGATACTTACTACGACATGCTCGATGAGCGCCTGCCCGGCCACGGCGAACCGGTGGAAGAATTGAAGTCCCGTGGCATACTGCTCGATGGCAGCACCGGCGACGGTTCGCCTAAACTGCTGTTACAGATATTTTCTGAGACCCTCATCGGACCGATTTTCTTTGAATTTATCCAGCGCAAACACGACGAGGGCTTTGGTGAGGGCAACTTCCAGGCCCTGTTTGAATCGATCGAACGGGATCAACTTGCCCGCGGGGCAATCGATGCCGATTCGGCGGCCTGAGGGAACCCTGCCATGCAGCTAAAACGCATTCATCACGTGGCCTATCGATGCCGCGATGCCAAAGAGACGGTGGAGTTCTATCAGCGGGTGCTGGGCATGGACTTTCAGTTGGCCATCGCCGAGGACCAGGTGCCCTCCACCGGCGCCCCGGACCCCTATATGCACGTGTTCCTCGACGCTGGCATGGGGAACGTACTGGCGTTTTTCGAACTCCCAAATTCCCCGGACATGGTCTTCGATGGCAACACCCCGGACTGGGTACAGCACATTGCTTTCGAGCTCGAGGACATGGACGCCCTGCTGGCGGCCAAGGCCGCAGTGGAGGCCGAGGGACTCGAAGTCATTGGCCCCACCAATCACGGAATTTTCCAATCGATCTACTTCCGCGACCCCAACGGCCACCGGCTGGAACTGGTGGCCAATACCCGAAGCGCCGCGGAAATGGACGAGTTGCACCGGGTGGCGCCGGCGATGCTGGAAGAATGGAGCGAAACCAAAAAGGCACCCCGGCACGCCGCCTGGTTGCACGAGAAACAGTTTAAAGGAGAAAGCCAATGAAGCTTGCCAGTCTCAAATCCGGTCGCGATGGACAACTGATAGTGGTATCCAGGGACCTTGGCGAAGCTGTCGCGGCAGCGGATATCGCCCCCACCCTGCAGGCCGCACTGGACAACTGGCATGAAGCCGCGCCTGCGCTGCAGGCGCTCTACGAAGCACTGTGCGCCGGAAAGGCAGCCAACAGCTTCAACTTCGATCCCGGCCGGTGTGCCGCGCCCCTTCCCAGGGCCTATCACTGGGCCGATGGCAGTGCCTACGTGACCCATGTTGAACTGGTCCGCAAGGCGCGCGGGGCCGAGTTGCCGGAATCCTTCTGGACTGATCCGCTGGTGTACATGGGAGCCTCGGACGCCTTTATCGGCCCCTGCGACGACGTCGAAGTAGAAGACGAGGACTGGGGGATTGATTTCGAGGCGGAGGTGGTTGTTATCACCGACGACGTCCCGGCCGGGGTCAGCGCCGAACAGGCGCGCGAGCACATCAAACTGCTGGGCCTGGTTAACGACGTATCGCTGCGCAACCTCATTCCCGGCGAACTGGGCAAGCAGTTCGGCTTCTACCAGTCCAAACCCTGGACCAGTTTCACTCCGGTGCTGGTCACCCCGGACGAACTGGGCGACGCCTGGGATGGCGCCAAACTGAGCCTGCCGCTGCGGGCCACACTGAACGGCACACTGATCGGCGCACCCAATGCCGGCCAGGACATGACCTTCGACTTCCCCACCCTAATCGCCCACTGCGCCAAATCCAGGTCGCTGATGACAGGTACCGTCATCGGCTCCGGTACGGTCTCCAACGTGGGCAGCAAGGTCGGCTCCTGCTGCCTCGCCGAGGTGCGCTGCCTGGAAACTATCGAGCACGGCGCACCCAGCACGCCCTTCATGTCCTTCGGCGATCGCATCGAAATCGAAATGCTGGACGCCAGCGGGGAATCCATTTTTGGTAAGATCGACCAGCGTATCAAACAGTACCATCCCCCGCGCTGAGGAGAAGCCCGTGGAGCTCTATTCCTACTACCGCTCATCCGCCGCCTTCCGGGTGCGGATTGTCCTCAACATCAAGGGGCTGGACTACGGCTACCTGCCGGTCAATCTGCTGCAAAGCGAGCAGAAAGGTGAGGACTACCTGGCCCACAATCCCCAGGGACTGGTACCCGCTCTGCAGCTGGACAGCGGCGAGGTACTGACCCAGAGCGTGGCCATTCTGGAATGGCTGGAAGAAAGCTACCCGGAGCCTGCCCTGCTGCCGGAAGACCCCCTGCAACGCGCCAGGATTCGCTCCATGGTCAACAGTATCTGCTGCGATGTACACCCACTGTGTAATATCGCGGTGACCAACTACCTGAAGGCGAACTACCAGGCCGACGAAGAGGCAGTGCACAACTGGTATACCACCTGGATGCACCGCAGTTTCAGCCCCATTGAGCAACAGCTTGCGGCCAATAACAGCACCTACAGCTTTGGCGAAGCACCCTGCATGGCCGACGTACTGCTGGTGCCACAGTTGTTCAACGCCCGCCGCTTCGCCATCGCACTGGATGAGTTCCCTCACCTGCAGCGGGTGGTCGATAACTGTCTGGAACTACCCGCCTTCGCGGCGGCCGCTCCCGACCGGCAACCGGACACCCCGGAGTAAGCACGGCCCATGACCCAGCGTGAGATAATAGCGTCCCTGCCAGAACACCTGCGGCCCTTCGTCAAGGAACAGCACTACGAACACTATACCGCCCGGGACCAGGCGGTCTGGCGATTCGTGATGAAACACCTGACCCGACAGCTGGCGGACTCCGCCCACCCGGTTTACCTCGAAGGCCTGCAACGGACAGGCATCGCCCTGGACCATATCCCCTCTATCGAGGAGATGAACCAGTGTCTGGCAAAACTGGGATGGCGGGCGGTTGTGGTAGACGGTTTCATCCCGCCGGCCATCTTTATGGAATTCCAGGCGCTGAAGGTGCTGGTTATCGCCCTGGACATGCGTAGCATAGACCATATCTTTTACACCCCGGCGCCCGATATCCTGCACGAATCGGCAGGCCACGCGCCGTTTATCGTGGATATCGACTACGCCGAGTTCCTGCAGAGTTTCGGCGAAGTGGGCATGAAAGCCATCGCTACCTGGGCAGATCTGCAGCAGTACGAAGCCATTCGCAAACTGTCCATACTCAAGGAATGTGCCGACTCCAGCGATCAGGAGATCCAGGCTGCCGAGGCCGAGTTGCAGGGCCTGGCCAACGCCGATGCCCAACCCTCCGAGGCCGCCCTGCTCACCCGCCTGCACTGGTGGACCGTGGAGTACGGCCTTGTGGGCACGGTGGACGACTACCGGATATTCGGCGCGGGTCTGCTTTCCTCCCTCGGCGAGAGCGCCAATTGCCTGGACGACGAGGCGGTCAGGAAAATTCCGCTCACCGTCGACGCAGTGTTAACGCCCTACGATATCACCCGCGAGCAGCCGCAGCTGTTCGTTACCCGCAGCTGCAAACACCTCAGCCAGGTGCTGGAAGAGTTCGCCGAGTCCATGTGTTTTCGCCGCGGTGGCGCCCCCTCACTGGAGATTGCCATCAACGCCGGCAGCGTCTGCACCGCCCGCTATGACTCGGGCATGCAGGTCAGTGGCGTATTCTGCGAGGTACTGCGCGACGCGGTCGGCAACGCCACCTACCTGCGCACCGAGGGCCCGACCCAACTCGCCTACCGGGACCGGGAGATCATCGGCCACGGGGTGGACTATCACGCCGCGGGTTTCGGCTCGCCCATCGGCCACCTGAAGGACTTCAGCCGCTGTCTCTCGTTCTATACCATCGATGAACTCAAGGCCCACGATATCAATATCGGCGAACGGGTTAGCCTGGAATATCTTTCCGGCATTACGGTCAGCGGCGTGCTGGACCACGTGCACCGCCAGGATCATCGCAACCTGGTACTCAGCTTCAGCGACTGCACGGTACGGGACCTGAAGGGTCGGATACTGTTTGACCCCGCCTGGGGAACCTACGACCTCGCCGTGGGCGCCGCCATCGACTCCGTCTACGGCGGCGTCGCCGACCGGGAAAAATTACAGCTTTATAAACCCACGCCCACCACCGCAACGCCCAAACCAACTGCGGACGATGCCCTCATGGCCTGTTACCGACAAGTGGCTGGGCTGCGCGGCAAAACCGCCGACGCGGACCAGGAACAACAACTGCAGGACATGCTGGACGCCTACCCCGCAGAATGGCTGCTGCGAGCGGAAATGCTGGAGATCGACAGCACCGCGTTACGGCAACAGTTGCTGGCGGAACTGTCCGCAATCGGCGGGCAATCGGCAGAACTGGCGCGCCTGACGGCGCTGGTGCTGAACTCCCGCTAAGCTCCCGCCTCCCGCTTACGGCGTTGCTAGTCGATCCGGGGCACGCTTTTCAATAGCGCCTGGGTATAGGGATGCTGTGGCCGGGTCAGGATCTGTTCGGCGGTGCCCTGCTCTACCAGCTTGCCCAGTTGCATTACCCCCACCTGGTGTGCCAGTGTCGGCACGATCGACAAGTCGTGGGTGATGAACAGGTAGGAGACCGCGAACTCGCGCTGCAGCTCCTGGAGCAGGTCCAGTACCTCGGAGCGAATGCTCACGTCCAATGCACTGGTGGGTTCGTCGCAAATAATGAGCTCCGGTTCCACTGCGAGGGCGCGGGCGATCGCTATGCGCTGCAGCTGGCCTCCGGAAAATTCGTGGGGATAGCGACTGACGACCTCCGGACCCAGTTGCACCCGGGTGAGCAGGTCGTCTATCCGCTTGTTGCGCTCTTCCTTGCTCAGGCCCAGCCCCAGGCTTTCCATCCCCTCGGAAATGATTTCACCGACCGATAGGCGTGGGTTCATCGACGAATAAGGGTTCTGGAAAATCACCTGGATCTGCTTGCGATAGGGCAGCATGGCCTTGCGACCCAGGTGCTGGATCTCCTCGCCATTAAATTGCACGCTGCCGCCGGCAACAGACTCCAGGTTGAGTATGGCGCGACCCAGGGTCGATTTGCCGCTGCCGGATTCGCCGACCAGGGCGTAGGTTTCCGCCCGGCCGATATGCAGGGACACGCCATCCACCGCCCGGGTGTAATCGACGGTACGTTGCAGGACACCCTTGCGTATCGGGAAGTGAACCTTGACGTCATCCAGCTTGAGTAGTGGCTGTTCGGCGGCCGCGCTCTGGAAGTGGGTGAGATCCGGCAAGGCGTCAATCAGGCGGCGACTGTACTCTTCCTTGGGGTGGTGGAAAAAATCGTCCACGCTGGCGCGCTCGATAATTTCCCCGCGATACATCACTGCGACATCGTCAGCAGTGTTGCTGACCACGCCCATATCATGAGTGATCAGCAACACCGCCAGCTGGCGCGACTGGGTCAGGTCGCGGATCAGTTTCAATACCTGTTCCTGTATGGTCACGTCCAGGGCAGTAGTCGGCTCGTCGGCGATCAGCACCTCCGGTTCGCAGGCCAGGGCCATGGCGATCATCACCCGCTGCTGTTGTCCACCGGACAACTGGTGGGGATAAAAGCTGAAACGCTGGTCCGGGTCGGGTATACCCACCTCGGTGAACAACTGCACCACCCGCTGGCGCAGTGGGTCACCGCGCAGCACGGTATGCAGCTTCAGGGTTTCCGCCACCTGCTGGCCCACGGTCTGCACCGGGTTGAGGGCCGTCATGGCGTTCTGGAAGATCATTGCCACCCGCCGTCCGCGGACATCCCGCATGGCGGACTCGGAGAGGTCGAACAGGTCCTGGTCACCGACCTGCACCGCCCCGCCGGTTATCTCCAGCGCCTCCGGCAGCAAACGCATGGCCGCCATGGAGGTCACCGACTTGCCGCTACCGGACTCACCCACCAGGGCGAAAATCCGCCCGGCGTGCAGCTCTACCGACACCCCCTTGAGAATCTCGACGCCACTTTCCGCCAGGGCGACCCGCAGGTCCTGTATGCGCATGCGCACGTCTGCTTGCCCGCTCATGAGTCGGCCCTCCGGTTGATGGTTCGCGGATCGAAGGCATCGCGCACCAGGTCGGAGAACAGGTTGGCGGCCAGTACCAGGATAAACATGAAGAAGAAGGCCCCGGTGAGCGTCCACCAGACCGCCGGTTCCCGGGAGAGTTCAGAGCGGGCGCCGTTAATCATATTGCCCCAGCTGCCCATGGAGGGGTCGATGCCCACGCCGATATAGGACAGCACCGCCTCGGCGAGGACCAGGGCGGAAAAGTCGAGCACGAAGGTAATAAGAATGATGTGCACCACGTTGGGCAGGATATGCCGGCTGAGAATGCGGAAGTGGCTCACCCCGAAGGCATGGGCCGCCTGCACGTAACCGAGCTGGCTTATTTTCAGGGTTTCGGCGCGGATCAGGCGACACAGGGTGGACCAACTGGTGACCCCGAGGATAAAGCACAGGGCGATAAACTTGGCGTCGGCCTTCTCCATACCGATGGAGAAAAAGTCCGGATTGAGGTCAATGTAGACCTGGAACAACAGCACCGATGCGGCAATCAGCAAAATGCCCGGGATGGAACTCAGGGTGGTGTAAAGGTACTGCACCACGTCGTCGACCCAGCCCTTGAAGTAGCCGGCCATGACACCGAGGGAAACGGCGATGGGCAGCATCACCAGGGTTGACAGTGTGCCGAGTAGCACCCCGGTACGGATGCCCTTGATACTCTGGTAGGCCACGTCCGCGCCGCCCTTGTCCGTGCCAAGCACATGGTAGTGATGGCTGATGCTGACCAGCCAGGTGAAGAAACAGATCACCACCAGTTGCACACCCCAGGAGGCATGCCAGGGGTTATAACTGTTGCGCAGCAGCAACCATTGCGGGGCGATCACGATCGCCGCAATCAGCACACCCCAGAGCAGCGCCACCAGGCTCTTGGCCAGCAGGTCCGCGCCTCGTTCGGAGGGGTCAGCCAGGTGGGTACCCGCATGCTTGAGCTGCGGAAAATCGCGGATGGAATTGCCCTGCTCGTCTTTCATGTTCTGTTTTTCGAAGGATTTCAGGGCAAACGGGGCGGAATAGGTGCGCTCGAAACGGTCCCCCATCCCATCCAGCATGACATCCAGGACACTGGTGACCTTGTTGTCGTAAAACACCTCCTCGGTTTGCAGTCCCTCCGGATTTTCCAGGGCGCGGCGGAAGTGCAGCGAATCGAGCAGCGCCACACCCACGTAGGTGATAATGATTGTGAACGCGATCATACCCAGGCGGGACGAGAAGACCTGACCCCAGCGTTCCCGGGTTTGCGGGTCTTCCCGCAGCTTGTAGAAGAAGATCACCAGTGCGATGACCAGCATGAAAATCAGGGCGTCGGACCACAACAGAACAGGTTTCATTCTCGCGCAGCCCTCAGTTCAGCCGGACCCGGGGGTCAGCCCAGGTATAGGAAATATCGGTGAGAATCAGCCCGATGATGTACAGGATCGAGCCGATAAACACCATGGTGCGGACAATCGCGAAGTCCTGTGACTTGATGGCATCGAGCATGTAACTGCCCAGGCCCGGTATCCCGAAGAAGGACTCGATCAGCAGGCTGCCCATGAACAGCGCAGGAATCAACACCACCACCCCGGTGAGAATGGGGATGAGGGCATTGGGGAGGATATGCCGGAACAGGATGCTGATCTCGCTGGCACCCTTGGCGCGGGCAGTGCGCACGTAATCCTGGTTGGCCTCTTCCAGGAACAGGGTGCGATACCACCTGGCCCCTGAGCCTATGCCGGCGACCACCCCCACCAGCACCGGCAAGATCAGGAAGCGCCATATCTGGCCCTCGCTGTGGAAGCCTGACACCGGCACCAGTTTCCAGGTCTTGGCCACCAGGTACTGGCCCCCGATGATATAGAACAGATAGGAGATCGACATCAGGGCGACGAACACAAAGACCGCCCAGCGGTCCAGCCTGGTGCCGTGAAACATCACCACCATGAGGGCCACGCAGATGTTGACCCAGATGCCCACGGCGAAGGTCGGCAGCGCCACGGCGAGACTGGGCCACATGCGGGTGGAGACATCGGTGGTGATGTCCCTGCCACTCTCCGAGCGACCGAAGTCGAACGCGAACAGGCGCACCGACTTGTTGAAGAAAATGGTCTCGGTCACGGCTCCCAGGCCTTCGGCCTCGTCGTTGATGAACAGCGGTTTGTCGTAACCGTTCTTGACCTTCCACTTCTGGATGGCTTCGGGGGTGACGTATTTGTCGCCCAACTGGGAAACCGCCATATCATCCGGGGAATTGACCACGAAGAACAGGGTAAAGGTCAGCAGGTTCACCCCGATAAGAATGGGGATGGCGTAAATCAGGCGTCTTATGATGTAGGCGAGCATTAGTTGTTATCCGATCTGCGGGCGGTGGCGTTCTGGCGGCGGCGATAGGCTGTCACCCCGGGCAATATCATGGCGGCAACGAGCAGGGCGCCGGCATAGAGGGGCCAGGTCACGGGCTGGTTCCACTCGGCCCGCTTGCGCTGGCGCAGTTCGTCGTCGATATTGATGTACTTGAGGGTGGCCTTGGAAATCCCGTGGCGCTTGGTATTGCTGACCCAGGGGTTGCTGAGGTAAATGTCCTTGGGATAGAACGCATACAGCCATACCGCTTCCCGGCGGTAAATCTCCACCATGCGGGCGACCATGGCCTCGCGCTCGGGGCCCGGCGGCGTGATCCGTACCTGGCGGAACAGTTCGTCGTACTCTTCACTTTCAAAGTTGGAGTTGTTGGAGCCGTCACACTTGCAGTTGAGCGGGCCGTCAGGACCGTATAACAGGAACAGGAAGTTCTCCGGATCCGGGTAGTCTGCGATCCAGCCGTAGGAATAGATCTGGGTGTTTCCGGTCAGCAGTTTTTCCCGCGTACGGTTCCAGTCCGCGGGACGATACTCGATTTGCACACCGATCTGGCCAAAGACGCGGTCCATCCAGTTCATCTGGGTATTGCCGATGGCCTGTGACTGCACGTCGATGAACAGTTTCAGGGGCTCCCCGGTGCGGGCGTCGCGCCCGTTGGGGTAGCCCGCCTCGGCCAGCAATTGCTTCGCTTCATCAATAGAGCGGCGAACCGGCTCCCCATCGATCCACCGGTGCGTATAGGGGTTGATACCCGCCTCACCTTCCAGGTGCCCGGGAATTCCGGGCGGGATGATGTTTTGCGCGGTAATCCCGTTACCGTTGTAGAAAATCGCCAGATATTCCTCGACGTTGAAGGCGATTTGCAGGGCCCGGCGCAGCTTGCGCTTTTCCTCGGTGTAGCCGCCCACGACCGGATCTCGCATGTTGAAGCCGTAATAGTAGATGGCGGGTTTCACGTCCGGGTCCATCTTGATACCGTGGCTGGCAATCTCCGGTGACATTTCCACGCCGTCGGGCCCTACCACAAAGGCCTGGTCGAACATGCGATTGGTGTTGCCATGATTTTCACCGGAGCGGTCGTAGTAGCCCTGCAGGAACTTGGTCCACAGGGGCAGAACTTCTTTCTCCAGGCGGAAAACGATACGGTCCACCAGAGGCAGGCGCTTGCCGGCATCTGCCAGGTTGCCGGCCTCCAGGTCACCCGGCTCGCCCTCGCTGGGGAAATAGTCCTCACGGAAGTGGGGGTTACGGGCCAGCACAATTTCACTGTTGGGGTCGTTCCTGACCATCATGAAAGGCCCGGAACCCACTGGCCACCAGTCCAGGGTAAGGTTGCGATCGATAAAACCCGGATTTTTGTAGAAGCGATCGGCTTCCGGGGGAATGGGTGAGAAAAAGCGCATCGCCAGCCAGTAGACGAACTGCGGATAGCGACCGTGAATGCTGATGTTGAGGGTGTGGTCGTCGACTACCTCCAGCCCCTCCATGGTGTAATCGTCCAGGTTCAGCCAGCCATCTCGCTCGACACCGGTGAGCTCCTCGGTCAACTCCCTCATGCCGACGATGTACTGGGACATAAAGGACAGCATGGGGGAACCCAGGTCCGGATCTGCCAGGCGCTTGATGCCGTAGGCATAGTCGCTGGCCTTCACCGCGCGGTGGCCGGTTTCCGGGAAATCCGGAATCTGGGTGTAACCGGCGCCTTCGCTGGCGGATTCAAACAGGTAGAGCGGCTCTCCCTGCTCGTTGGTGGCAAAGGCCGGATGCGGCTGGAAATGGGCGTCCTTGCGTACTTTCAGGGTGTAGCGGGTATAGGCCAGGGACTCGTCGTCCTCGCTGACCTCATTGCCCTCGGCGTCCAGGAAGGTCACCTCGGGGTCCTCGCCAACGCCCAGCGGAATCAGCTCATAGGGCCGTTTGAGGAAGTGATAGCCCATGGGCGATTCGTAGATCTGGCTGAGAATCAGGTTCTCGTCAGAGGCATAGGAAATCGCCGGGTCCAGATGCTTCGGCGGCGCCGGGGACATCATCGACTGGTAAACCAATTCCCCCTCCGGATTGGGCGGGTGGGGGTTGTTCCAGGGGCCTTTGCCGCATCCGGATAGGAGCAGTACAGCTGCCAGGCCAATGGCAGCGCGCGAGGCGCACAGGATATTCATAGATACGAAACCTGGTAATTGTTGTTATCAGCGCTTGTGGCGCCAGCGGGCAAGGTTACATGGACTACTCTCGAGTCTCAATGCCGCTAACGCCCGTCCCTCTCCATAAGACGACTGAGCCGCCCATTTCCTCAACTGCGCTCCCTCCATATTTGACATATTTGGCATATTTGGGGTCAGAGTAAAAACTATGCTGGCCCGCCTGTCCCTTAAGCGATTGACGCCAGAGTTTTTACTCTGACCCCAAATATGCAGGGCCTGAGTTACTATGGAACCCGCTTGAAGGATTATCCGGAATTCAACTAATGACCATGGTAAAAAAACAGGCGGATCAGCCGGGGTGTTGCCTACCCGGGCCAGGTGCCGATGCCTGACCTTGCCGCACATATTGACGCCTCACATGGGCCCAGCGGAAGCAATCGGGATTACCTCCTGTAACTGGCAAACGCCCTGCGCGGCCTCGGCGAGAGTGACCCCCACGTGGAGGACCTGGCGTCGCTGCTCCTGCCACAGGACGGGGAGTTGTGCCGGGAGTCGGAGTAAATTCTTGTCAGCCAAGCTTTTGTCGATCTCATCTGTGGATTCAATCTCCCACCGCTCTCACCCAGCGCCTATGATAGATTCATGCCGGCCGGCGGCGCTGTTACAGGCTATGCAACTGCGCCGGACAACGTTCATCCCAACAATAAAGGACGAAGTTTAATGTTAAGCACCACTTTCTCCTCGATGCGCCAACTGGGGCTCCTGCTGGCATTCACGACGCTCATGGCCTGCGACGACAGCTCTCAGCGCACAACCACGCCACCAGAGCCGGAGTATTTGCCGATCGCCCAACCCCAGGTCTCCCTGCCTCCAGATGCAGGCTCGATCAACTTGCTGGCGCTTAACTTTGATCTTGAAGACGTCGGCTATCGCCAGTCCGAGTATTTCCTCGAAGGCACCGCCTCCGCTTTCACCAACGTCAATTCGCTCCTTGCCGATGGCGCGTGGGAAGCCGAACCCAGCGAGCAGGCGACTTACAAAACCCGCATTGTGGTCTATCGACCGATTGACCCGGACGAATTCAGCGGCACCGTGATTGTGGAATGGTTGAACGTTACCGCGGGCTTTGAAACCCCGCCCAGCTGGGGCACAGGCCACCTTGAAATGCGCCGCGGCGGCGCGGTGTGGGTGGGCGTCTCGGCACAATATGTGGGTATCGAGGGAAGCGAGAATGGGCTGCTGCCACTGCACCTGAAAGCGGTCAACCCGGAGCGCTACGGGTCACTCGTCCACCCCGGCGACAGCTATTCCTATGATATTTTTTCGCAGGTTGTCCAGGCCCTGCGTGAACCGGCTGACATCGATCCGCTGGACGGGCTCATCCCCCAGCGTCTCATCGCCTATGGCGAATCCCAGTCCGCAGGCCGCCTGACAGCCTATGTGAACGCACTGCAGCCGCTTTACAACAGCTTTGATGGCTACATGATCCACAGCCGCGGCGGTTTCAGCGCACCACTGTCACAGGCGCCCTTGCCAGACATTCCCGCACCGGAGGCGACCCGGATCAGGACCGACGTGAATGTGCCGGTGATGACCTTCCAGACCGAGACCGACGTGGTGTTCCTGGGCTTCACGCCCGCGCGACAGGAGGACACCGACATGATCCGGACCTGGGAAGTCGCTGGCACCGCGCATGGCGACATCTACACGTTTGTCACCGGCCGTGACGACACCGTGGGCGACCCCCGATTCGCGTCCGTGATTGAAGAAAATTCGGTACTCGGGTTCATAAGCTGTGACCAGCCCATCAACAATGGGCCCCATCATTACGTGTTCAATACCGCCGTACGGGCGCTTGACGCCTGGGTAACCAGCGGCGAACTGCCGCCCCCTTCCCCACGACTGGAGATCAACGACGATGGCTCTGACTATCTCTACGACGAGACCGGCAATGCCCTGGGCGGCATACGCACCCCCTACGTGGACGCACCCTCCGCCATTCTGCGCGGCGAGCCCAATACCGGCGCCGGTTTCTGTCGCCTGTTCGGCACCACAAAGCTGCTCAGCGCTGCCGAAATGGCTACGCGATATGTGGACGAGAGCGGCTACGTGGAAGCGGTAAAGGACGCCACCGAGGCTGCGGTGAACGAGGGTTTTCTGCTGCGTGAAGATGCGGATGCCATCATTGCATGGGCGCCGCAGCAGTGGCGTAACCAGGTCACAGACTCGCCCTGATGGGGCGAGCAGCAGGTAGAAGTCCGTAGGAATAACCCGTTCGCGGGCACAATCCAACTGCTGCGGGGCAAGCAATTCGAGCGCCGGCTTTTTTGGTTCTTCTCACATTTGCGGGGAGCCAGAAATTAGAAAAGCGGTGAAATGGAGTACAGTTGGAGTTGCTAAGCTTCAACCAATAACTACCAAGACACCGCTTTATGGTTATCCATTCTCCTCTCGATTGCTTTCTTAGGGAAGGCTTTGGCGTTGATCGTCAACTGCGCTTCCTCCATATTTGGGGTCGGAGTAAAAACTACGGTGTCAATCGCCTAAGGGACAGGCGGGCCAGTATAGTTTTTACTCCGACCCCAAATATTCAGGACGTGAGTTACCATGGAGCCTGCTTGAGCAGATTATCCGGAATTCAACTAATGACCATCGTGAAAAAGCAGGCGGATCAGCCCGGCGCGCCGACCTGGGTATTCGGCTATGGCTCACTGATCTACAAGGTGGACTTCCCCTACCTGCAGCGCGAGATTGGCAGCATCAGCGGCTGGCAACGGCGCTTCTGGCAGGGCTCCCACGACCACCGGGGCACACCGGAAGCGCCCGGGCGTGTGGTTACGCTGGTGCCGGCCCGAAACAGGATCTGCCGGGGCGTTGCCTATCTGGTACAGCCCAAGGTGTTCACACACCTGGACCACCGGGAGAAAAATGGATACACACGGCTGCCCTGCTCAATCGCCCTGGACGGACACAGCGAACCGGTGGATGGGGTCGTCTACGTCGCCGATGCGGACAACGAGGCCTACATGGGACCGATGCCCATCCGCGCGTTGGCCTCCCACATCCAGCTATCCCACGGCCCGAGCGGCAGCAATCGCGAGTATGTGTTGCGCCTCGCCGACTCACTTCGCGAGTTGGGAGAGAGCGACCCCCACGTCGAGGAACTCGAGTCTCTGTTGGTCTCCGTACATTTGGGGTCAGAGTAAAAACTAGTCTTGCGCCTGTTGGTTAAGCGTGTGACCGCAGAGTTTTTACTCTGACCCCAAATGTAAAATCGGCTAGACTGCGCGAACTGAGGTCCGATCATGCTGAATCATCAATGAACGAATACGATTACATCGTCGTTGGCGCAGGCACCGCCGGTTGCGTGCTGGCCAATCGTCTCAGCGCCGATCCCGACACGCGGGTCCTGTTGCTCGAGGCCGGCGGCAAGGACGACTACTTCTGGATCAATATACCGGTCGGCTATCTGTTCACTATTGGCAATCCCCGCACTGACTGGTGCTTCGAGACAACCCCCGAACCCGGATTGAACGGGCGTTCACTCGGCTATGCGCGCGGCCGCGTGCTCGGCGGCTGCTCCTCGATTAACGCGATGATCTACATGCGCGGCCAGCGCCACGACTACGACGAATGGGCGGCCCTGGGCAATCGCGGCTGGGGCTGGGACGATGTGCTGCCGGTATTCAGGCGATCCGAGGATTACCAGCATGGCGCCAGTGAATTCCACGGTAGCGACGGTGAGTTGAGGGTGGAGGAACGCCGGGTCAGCTGGGAGATTCTCGATGCCTGGCGTGAAGCGGCCGCCGAGACCGGCATCCCCAAAATTGAAGAATACAACCGCGGTGACAACTTCGGCACCGCCTACTTCCAGATGAACCAGCGCAGGGGCCGGCGCTGGAGTGCGGCCCACGCCTTTCTCAATCCGGCGAAATCACGCCGAAACCTCACCATCCTGACCCACGCCATGGTCCAGGGACTGGCACTGTCCTCAGCCTCCGGGGAACTGCGTGCCACGGGCGTACGGGCCAGTATCGCCGGCGGACCGGAACAGGTGTTCAGGGCACACCGGGAGGTGATCCTGTCGGCGGGCTCCATCGGCTCCCCGCAACTGCTGCAACTGTCGGGCATCGGCCCGGCACCACTGCTGGAAGAACATGGTATCGAGCTGCACAAAGACCTGCCCGGCGTGGGCGAGAACCTGCAGGACCACCTGCAGATCAGGACCGTGTTTAAAGTCAGCAACACCACGACCCTGAACAAGCTCTACCACTCCCTCTGGGGCAAGCTCAAAATGGGCCTGCAATACCTGCTGTTCAGGACCGGGCCACTGACCATGCCTCCCTCGCAGCTGGGCGCCTTTGCCAGGAGTGATCCAGAGCAGCCCACACCCAACCTCGAATGGCACGTCCAGCCCCTGTCGCTGGACCGGTTTGGCGAACCGCTGCACAAATTCAACGCCATCACTCCCTCGGTGTGTAATCTGCGACCCAGCAGCCGCGGGCATGTGCGCATCAAGAGCGCCAGCCCGGAGGCGTCACCGGAAATCAGGCTGAATTACCTGTCCACGGAAGAGGACCGGAAAATCGCGATCGAGGGACTTCGCTTTACCCGCCGTATCATGGCCAGCGAGGCGCTGCGGCCATTTGCACCGGAGGAGCTGAAACCCGGTGCGGACCTGCAGTCCGAGGAAGACCTGGCCAGGGCGGCGGGTGACCTGGGCACCACCATTTTCCACCCCGTTGGCACCTGCAAAATGGGCAGCGACCCCATGGCGGTGGTCGATGACCGCCTGCGAGTACATGGCGTCGCCGGCCTGCGGGTCATCGACGCCTCAATCATGCCCAGCATCGTCTCCGGTAACACCAATGCCCCCACGGTGATGATTGCCGAGAAAGGGGCGGAATTTATCCTTGGCGGTGAATAGCGCCCCTCAGGGAGGCCCAAACAAAAAACCCCCGGCTCTGAAAGAGCCGGGGGTTTCGTGTTTGGTGGAGCTAAGCGGGATCGAACCGCTGACCTCAACACTGCCAGTGTTGCGCTCTCCCAGCTGAGCTATAGCCCCAAATTTGATGCTAACTCGTTGATCCGTCTGGTTTTTTGCCGAAGCAAGATCAACGAAGAGGTGCGCATTTTAGTGATAGCGGCATAGCCTGTCAAGCACCTCCCCGCTCCTATCCTGCAATCTCCTGGCGGCATTTTGCAGTACACTGGACAAACATCGGCACAGCCAGTCACCAGACCCCGGGAGCCACGCCACATGCTGGGAAAAATCGTACTCTGGGCCAGCGGCCTGATCTTCGCGGCTTACGGCGTCGCCTGCTTCGTCTCGCCCGAACTGCCCGCCGGCTATGCCGGCCTGACGATTGGCAGCGGCGACGCCTATGCGGAGATGGGCGCCATGTATGGCGGGCTGCAGTTCGGCTTCGGCCTGTTCTGTCTGCTGGCGGCGCTCAAGCCGGCATTCTACCGCCCGGCACTTACCCTGCTGGTGATGTCGATCGGTTCCCTCGCGCTGGCCAGGCTGTACTCCGCCTGGGACACACAATGGATGGTTGCCGGGTACACCTGGGGCGCCCTGGCTTTTGAGTTTGCGGTCGCCGTTCTGGCTGCAATTGCCCTGCGCAAAGAATGAGCAAGGCGTGTAAGATACGCACCCTCTGACAACAACTGGAAAGCCTCAAGTGAACATCGGTCCCAACAACGTCGCGATTTTCCACTACACCCTGCGCAACGAGTCCGGGGAACAACTGGAAACATCCCGGGGCGGCGAGCCCAGCGCCTATCTGCACGGCGCCAACAACATCATCCCCGGCCTGGAGAAGGCCATGGCAGGGCACGCCGCGGGCGACGTATTCAGCGCCACCCTGGTCCCGGAGGATGCCTATGGCGAACGCGACCCGGAGCGCCAGCAACGGGTGCCGGCCAAGCACCTGGTGTTCAAGGGCAAACTCAAGTCGGGCATGGTCGTCCAGCTCAATACCAGTGACGGCCGGATGCCGGTGACCGTCATCAAGGCGGGCCGCCACAGCGCCCATATCGATACCAATCATCCGCTCGCCGGTCAGTCCCTGACCTTTGACGTCGAGGTCATCGACGTGCGCGCCGCCACCGAGGAGGAGATCGCCCACGGCCATGCTCATGGCCCCGGCGGCCACCATCACTGATCGGGGTCACAGCGTGAGCGATTTGAGCTTTGACCGCCTGCCGCTGCCGACGGAGCAGCTGGATAACCTCGAGAGTCTCGGCTACCGGGAAATGACCGCCATCCAGGCGGCGTCGCTGCCGCTGGCCCTGGCGGGCCGGGACCTCATTGCCCAGGCCAAGACCGGTTCCGGCAAAACCGCCGCCTTCGCCCTGCCCCTGCTGGACAGGATCAACCCCCGTGACTTCGGCGCCCAGGCCCTGATCCTGTGCCCCACCCGGGAACTGGCAACCCAGGTGGCCGCTGAAATCCGCCGGCTCGCTCGCTACCGCCAGAACATCAAGGTGGTCGTGCTCTGCGGCGGCCAGTCCATCGGCCCGCAGATCGGTTCGCTGGAACACGGCGCCCATATCGTGGTGGGTACGCCGGGCCGAATCCTCGACCACCTGCGCAAGAAAACCCTGTCGCTGGCCCGGGTAAACACCCTGGTACTGGACGAAGCGGATCGCATGCTGGAGATGGGCTTCATCGACGATATCACCCATATCATCGGCCACACCCCGGATGCCCGGCAAACCCTGCTGTTTTCTGCCACCTATCCGGAGGACATCCTCGCCCTGAGCGCGCGCTTCCAGCGGGAGCCGGAAACAGTGACGGTGGAGTCACTGCACAGCCAGCAACAGATCGACCAGCAATTCTATATTTGCAGCAAGCAGGGCCGGCTGGATGGCCTGGTCACCCTGCTCAACCATTTCCGCCCCCAGTCCGCCGTGGTCTTCTGCAATACCAGGCAACTGGTGCGCGAGGTCTGCCAGCACCTTGCCGATAACGGCATCAGCGCGCAGGGTCTGCACGGTGACCTGGAGCAACGGGATCGCGACCAGGTGTTAATCCAGTTCCAGCAACGCAGCTGCAGTGTGCTGGTGGCGACCGATGTCGCCGCCCGGGGGCTGGATATCGACGAACTGCCGGCGGTGATCAACTTCGAGCTGCCGCGTAACGCCGAGGTCTACATTCATCGGATCGGCCGCACGGGTCGGGCGGGCAACAGCGGCCTCGCCCTGAGCCTGTTCGCTGACTCCGAGCGTTACAAGCTGGATGCGATCGCCGGGTACCAGGACACCGAAATCAGCTTCGAGGCCATTGAGACCATTAACATCGGCGGCGAGTACATGCCCCCTCCTCCCTATGTCACCCTGTGTATTGCTGGCGGTCGCAAGCACAAGGTCCGCCCGGGAGACATCCTCGGCGCCCTGACCGGGGAGGCCGGTATCGACGGCAAGGCGGTGGGCAAAATCAACGTCACGGACTATGCCGCCTATGTCGCCATTGAACACGCTGTCGCCGACAAGGCCCTGGGGCGCCTGCTCAACGGCAGAATCAAGGGGCGCAAGTTCAAGGTGAGGCGTCTCCCTTGAAGGTACCCAAGCGCCTGCGCCCGCTGGTGGAAGACGGCATCATCGACGAGGTCCTGCGACCGCTGATGAGCGGCAAGGAAGCGGACGTGTTTGTCGTACGCTGTGGCGGTAAAACCCGCTGTGCGAAGATTTACAAGGACGCGGTCAAACGCAGTTTCAAGAAGGCGGCGCAGTACACCGAGGGGCGCAGGGTCCGCAACAGCCGCCGCGCCCGGGCCATGGAAAAGGGCTCCAGGTTCGGCCGCAAACAGCAGGAAGAAACCTGGCAGAACGCGGAAGTCGACGCCCTGTACCGGCTGGAACGGGCCGGGGTCCGCGTGCCTACCCCCTACGGTTGCTTCGACGGCGTGTTGCTGATGGAACTGATCACCGACGAACACGGTGACGTGGCGCCCCGGCTGGACGATGTCAGCATGTCGGAAGAACAGGCGCTGGAAGATCACGCCCTGGTAATGCGGTACGTGGTGCGCATGCTGTGCGCAGGCCTGATTCACGGCGACCTGTCCGAATTCAACGTGCTCGTTGACGAGGATGGCCCGGTCATCATCGACCTGCCGCAGGCGGTGGACGCCGCCGCCAACAACAACGCCCAGGCGATGCTCACCCGTGACGTCAACAAAATGACCGACTACTACAGCCAGTTCGCCCCCGCACTCAAGCACACGCGATACGCCCAGGAAATCTGGGAGCTGTATGAAGACGGCGACCTGCACCCGGACATCGAATTGACCGGTAACGCGGAGGAAGACACTCACGACGCGGACGTGGATGCGGTCATGCTGGAAATCAAAGCGGCCCTGGAGGAGGAACAGGCGCGGCAGGCGCGCATTGCCGAGGCCGACGAGGACTAGGGCGCCCTGTCCGGCCTACAGGTGATCGCCGTCGAGGTAGAACCAGCGGCCCTCGATGTTTTCAAAACGACTGCGCTCGTGCAACCGGTGGCCCTTGCCGGCAATTTTGAAGCGGGCGACGAATTCAACCACGCCATTCACATCGTCTTCCCGTCCCGCTTCCGTAGACTTGATCGATAAACCAATCCACTTCTGCTGCGGATCCAGGCGCACCCGGGAGGGGCGCGTGCGCGGGTGCCAGGACGCCAACAGGTAATCCTCCATTCCCAGGGCAAAGGCGGAGTAACGGGAGCGCATCAGGGCCTCCGCCGTTGGCGCAAGCGCTTCGCCCTGCAGGTAGCGCTGGCAACAGTCGCCATAGGCGCCCCCGCCGCAGGGGCAGGCCTGCTGTGTATTGTGGTCACTACTCACCATGACCCTCGTACTTGGGCAGCCGCAGGTCAAACAGGATGGCACAGGCACGCAGGGTGAACGCGGCCACAATCGCCAGCGGCAGCGCAAATGCCGCGGTGGCCTCAAAACCGATCAACAGGGTATAGCAGGAGGCGCCCAGCAGGGCCGCAGTCACATAAATTTCAGGCCCAAGCAACACCGGCTCCTGGTTGAGCAGCGTGTCGCGAATCATGGAGCCAAAGGTGGCGGTCATCACCCCCATTCCGACGGCGACAATATCCGGCGCGCCAAGCTGCACCGCCTTGACGGCACCCAGCACACTGAACAGGGCCATGCCCACGGCGTCGGCCCACAGCAGCACCTTGTGCAGGGAATTGAATTGCGGGGCCAGGAACCAGGTGGCCACCGCCGCACCCAGGCAGGTCCACAGGTACTGCGTATGGTGTAACCAGAACACCTCATCGGCACCCAGCAGCAGGTCTCTAACGGTACCGCCGCCGATCCCGGTAATCGTCCCAAAGAGGATAAAGCCGAGGATATCGTTGCGCTGCTCCGCCGCCGCCAGCGCGCCGCTGATGGCAAACACCGCGGTGGCGACCAGGTCGACGCTTGTGATCAGGCCACTGGTCAGCATTCGATGATATTCACCGGCACTTCGAGCACGTTCACCGCCAGGCCACCGCGGGCGGTTTCCTTGTACTTGTCCTGCATGTCGCGCCCGGTGTCGCGCATGGTGCGAATCACCTGGTCCAGCGACACATAGTGTTCGCCGCTGCCGCGCAGGGCCATGCGCGCGGCGCTGATGGCCTTGATGGCCCCCATGGCATTGCGCTCGATACAGGGCACCTGCACCAGTCCGCCAATCGGGTCACAGGTCAGCCCCAGGTTGTGCTCCATGGCAATCTCGGCTGCGTTTTCCACCTGCGCCGGGGTACCGCCCAGGGCATCGGCCAGCGCCCCCGCCGCCATGGAACAGGCGGAACCGACCTCCCCCTGGCAGCCGACCTCGGCGCCGGAGATGGAGGCATTGGTTTTGTAAAGAATGCCAATTGCCGCGGCGGTCAGCAGGTAGCGAACAATATCGTCCTCACTGGAGCCGCTGCAGTATTTCAGGTAGTACTTGAGGACTGCCGGGATAATGCCAGCGGCTCCGTTAGTGGGTGCGGTAACCACCCTGCCACCGGCCGCGTTTTCCTCGTTCACCGCCAGGGCATAAAGTGTCACCCAGTCCATGGTATTCAGCGATGGGTCCCCCAGGGCGTTCTGTTCACTCTTCAACTGACGGTGCAATTGAGCAGCCCGGCGCTTTACTTTCAGGCCACCGGGCATAATGCCCTCGGTAGCTATCCCGCGCGAGATACAGGCATCCATGACCTGCCAGATCTGCAGTAACTGCTGACGGATATCACTTTCCCTGCGCCAGACTTTCTCATTTTCCAGCATCAGCGCACTGATGGACAAACCACTGTGCCTGCACTGCTCCAGTAGTTCCTCGGCGGTGGTAAATCCATAGGGTAAGGGGGTGGAATCTTCGACAATGACATCCGCACCGGCCGCCTCCTCGTCGACGATAAAGCCGCCACCGACCGAGTAGTAAACACACTGGGCCAGTAAATCTCCGCTACCGTTCCAGGCGGTAAAGCGCAGCCCGTTGGCGTGGTAAGGCAGCGACTCGTTGCGATGCATGACCAGGTCGTCGCGATAGCTGAAGGCGATGGGCTTGCTACCGAGCAGATTCAGCGAGCCGCCCTCGCGGATGGCCGCCACCCGCCCGGCAATGTCGTCGACGTCGACGGTTTCCGGCAATTCACCTTCCAGTCCCATCAGGATCGCCTTGGGGGAGCCGTGGCCCGCGCCGGTAGCGCCAAGAGAGCCGTAGAGTTCCGCACAGACGCGCTCACAGCCCGCCAGGCTTCCCTCGTCCTGCAGTCGTGCGGCGAACATCCGGGCGGCATGCATGGGACCCACGGTGTGCGAGCTGGATGGCCCTATGCCGATTTTGAATAAATCGAAAACACTGATGGACATGGTCTGTGATGCCTTTCGGGAATCGGCGTGCTGCAGGGTATCAGGCTGATTCAGCTGCCGTAGTGCTGATCAAGGTAGTCGAGGATGTCTGCGGATTCAAACAGTCCCTGATCGGTATTGGGGTCAAACAGGTAGGGAATGGATAACTTGCCCTCCCGCGCCAGCAGGTGCCGTCGGTTGTCCAGTTCACTTTTCGGGGTAATGTCCAGGGCGCTGCGCACCGGCGGGAACAACCACTCGCTGGCCAGGGTGCGCCCACAGTTGCGCACGATGTAGGGGATCTCCATTTCACAGAGTTTTTCCCGCACCAACCGCGCATAGGGGCTGGATTCAAAGCTGTAAAGCTCCAGCAATTCCGCCGGCTCTTTCCCCGGCCTGGCCCGCATGCCCCGGTGCAGCCGCGGCGCACTGGCCAGCATCGAGCCCAGGGTCTGCAGGCGACCCGGCTTCCACTTCAGCGGCAGGCCACTACCGTAGGTATCGAACAGGTAGGTCACTATATCCAGGGACTCGTACATCTCCACCCCGGTGTTGGGATCGACCAGGTAGGGAAACTGGGCCTTGCCGCCCCGCTCCACCAGCTCCGGGCGGAAACGCGCACCGTTTTTGGGGCACGGCAGGATCAGGGCATCGAGGTCCAGTTCGGTGAGGGCCTCGCGCACCAGCCGGCAGTAGGGGCAGTTTTCGATGTCATAGAGCTGCAGAAGCTTTGCCGGCTTGTCGGTGTTGACCCTGCTCTGGATGCCGTTGGTGGGGCGGATGAGGGTGGAGATCAGGGAGGTAGTGGTATTGAGTAGCATTGTCTCTTGTTCCGTCATTCCCGCGCAGGCGGAATCCAGCGGCTGGCGATCCAGTGGCTGGATGGGTTTGGGTAGTGAAGTCTACTGGATTCCGGTATGCCGGAACACCGCCTTCGCGGGAATGACGAAGAGGAGCGCGGGAATGACGAAGAGGAGCGCGGGAATGACGAAGGGGAGCGCGGGTGTTCTGTGGATTCCGGCGTGCGCCGGAATGACAGGGAAGTAAATGATAGGGGCTGGTTACAGCCCCTGGTATTCCTTCTCCAGGCGCTTCATCCCCTTCTTGGACACACCGCCGAGCACATCGATCGCGTGGCGCAGGCGGGCGCGGCTCATGTCGGGGCCCAGCATTTCCATGGAATCCACCACCGAAAAGCTGGCGCTGGTGCCGGCGATGGCAACAAAAATCGGCGCCAGGAAATCCTTGACCTTGACCCCGGTGGCATCCGCCACGGCTTTCAGCTCATCCCAGATATTGTCGCGGTTCCACTGTTGCAGGGCTTCCATGCGCCAGAGAGCAAACTGCAGGCCCTTGACCACGTCATCCCGCTCACCCTTGACCGCAGCAAAACTCTCCTCGGTGATGGGCAGGGTGCCGGACACCAGGAAGCTTGCCAGGGGCGCGAAATCGCTCAGGGTCTCCATGCGCTTCTGCGCATGGGGCAGCACTTTCATCAGGTTGGCCTCGTTGTAGGCCCAGGCAATGAGCCGCTGGGCCAGCGCCTGCTCATCCAGGTCTTCTCGAATCCACAGGCCATTGAGCCAGGACAGTTTCTCCACATCGAAAATGGGGCCGCCCAGGGATACCCGCTGAATGTCAAAGTTCTCCACCATCTGCTGCAGGGTGAACTTTTCACTCTCGTCGGGCATCGACCAGCCCATGCGGCCCAGGTAGTTGAGCAGTGCCTCGGGCAAGTAGCCCATGCGCTGGTAATACAGGATACTGGTGGGGTTCTTGCGCTTGGACAGCTTGGACTTGTCCGGGTTGCGCAGCAGCGGCAGGTGGCACAGCTGAGGCATGTCCCAGCCAAAGTATTCATAGAGCAGTTTGTGCTTGGGCGCAGAATTGATCCACTCTTCGCCGCGAATCACGTGGGTGATACCCATCAGGTGATCGTCCACCACATTGGCCAGGTGGTAGGTCGGCATGCCGTCGGACTTGAGCAGTATCTGGGCGTCCACCATGCCCCAGTCCAGTTCTATGCTGCCGCGCAGCATATCATCCACCACACAGGCCCCCGCTTCCTCGGGCACCATCATGCGCATCACGTAGGGCTCGCCGGCGGCGCGACGCTTCTCGACCTCTTCCTCAGGCAGATACAGGTCCGAGGGCTTCAGCGCATTGCTGTTGCCGGCTTCACGCCGCGCCTCCCGCAGCTCATCCAGTTCCGCCGCGGTGCGATAACAGATAAAGGCCTTGCCGGCGTCCACCAGTTGCCGGGCATACTCGCCGTAAATCTCCATGCGCTCGCTTTGCCGGTAGGGTCCGTGATCACCACCCACGTCCGGGCCCTCATCCCAGTTCAGACCCAGCCAGTTGAGGGAATCCAGAATGGCCTGCTCCGATTCCGGTGTGCTGCGAACCTGGTCGGTATCCTCGATACGCAACAGGAACTGACCGCCGTGGGCGCGGGCAAAACACAGGTTGAACAGGGCGATATAGGCGGTCCCGACGTGGGGGTCTCCGGTCGGTGAAGGCGCAACGCGGGTGCGAACGGTCATGGCTATCCTGGGGGTCATTTTCGAGAGCGGCGATTATACGGCCTACAGGGGTTAAATCCCACCGCTACAGGACCCTATTCAGGCTATCTCTAGCGCCTGTTCCTCCACTACCGGGGACCAGCCAAAGCGCTCCACCAGCCGGGCAAAGCTGTCACCCAGCGGGGCCCGTAACGCCAGGGCGTCACCGCTGAGCGGGTGCCGTAAGGTCATGGCGGTACAGGCGAGCAGCAGGCGGTCACAATCGAGCTGCGTCTGGAAGAAGCGGTTGTGTACGCCCTTGCCATACTTGGCGTCGCCAATCATCGGGTAGCCCAGGTGCTTCATATGGCGCCGGAGCTGGTGTTTTCGCCCCTGCCGGGGCTGCAGCGCAACCAGTGAATAACGGCTTTGCGGGTAGCGGTCCACCGCGAAGGGAAGCTCCACTGTGGCCAGTCGGCGATAGGCCGTTTGCGCCTCGCGGGCTGGCGGCTCTGCCTGTCGGTGTCGGTCAGCGAGTTTATCGGGCCGGTCCCTGATGGCATGGTCTATCAGCCCCTGTTGCGGGCACCAGCCCCTGACAACGGCAAGGTACTGCTTGTTGACCGCGTGAGCTGAAAACTGTGCCGAGAGTTCCCGGGCGATTGCGGGTGACAGCGCAAACAACAGGACACCGGAGGTGGGTTTGTCCAGGCGGTGGACGGGATACACCCGTTGGCCGATCTGGTTGCGCACCAGCTGCAGGGCAAACCGGGTTTCATGCCGGTCAATCGGGCTGCGATGCACCAGCAGGCCACCGGGCTTGTTCACCGCCACCAGGTGGTCGTCGCGGTAGATGACCGGGAGCGATTCGGTGGCGTCAGTAGGTGTCGAAATAGGCCTGGACATCCGCCGGCAGGTCGGTTTTGGTGAGCACCAATTTCAATAACACCCGGGATTGGGCCGGGTTCAATTCACCCGATGCCACCGTCCCCAGTGCATCGTCGTCAATCTCTATGTTGCGGCCCACGGTACCGCTGGTCACCCGGGTGGATCGAACCACCACGACGTTTTTCTTCCTGGCTCGCTCGAGTGCGGCCAGGGCGGCGGCGGTCATATTGCCGTTACCCACCCCAGCGGTCACGATGCCCTTGGCGCCATTGGCGACCGCTGCATCGATCAAGTCAGGGGACACACCGGCAGAAATGTAAATAATGTCCACCCGCGGCAGCGACGCCAGACCGGTAATGGAGAACTCTGAGTCAAGGGTGTGCAGGCGATAAGGGCGGCGATAGTAGCGGTTCTGGCCGTACAGGGTCGCCCCCATCAGCCCCCGTTCGGCAGACACAAAGGTCTGCACATCGGTGGTGCTGGTCTTGGTCATGCCCCGGGCGCCGTGGATGTCGTCGTTGATCACCACCAGCACGCCCCTGCCCCGGGCGTTGGGATCTGCCGCCACCGCGACGGCGTTATAAATATTCAGGGGGCCATCGGCGGACAGTGCCGTCGCCGGCCGCATGGCGGCTGTCATTACTACCGGTTTGTCGCTGTTTACCACCAAATTCAGGAAGTAGGCTGTTTCTTCGATGGTATCCGTGCCATGGGTGATCACAATGCCGTCGACCTCGTCCTCCGCCAGCCGGTCGTTAACCCGCCTGGCCAGCTGTAACCAGACTGCATCGTTCATGTCCTGGCTGCCGATGTTGGCCACCTGTTCGCCACTGACATTTGCCAGTTCCGACAGCTGCGGTACGGCCTTGATCAGGGTCTCAACGCCCACCTCGGCCGACGTGTAGCCGGCCTGGGTCTCCGTCGCCGCGGCGCCGGCAATGGTGCCTCCCGTTGCCAGGATTACGATGTTCGGTTTCATGTGTTCTCCCGCCACTGTGACAGCGGCATTGACCAGCATGCAGGCCAATACCAGGCTTTTGCTGAACGCGTTCATAAAGATTCTCAGCTGAGAAGGCAATGTCGATGCAGTATCAAGGAATTGTGAGCGGTGCTCAAGGCTTGCGATCAAACACGCGAGGAGGCTGCTGGCAGCCCCGTGCCTGGAAGATGAATGACGGATAAGGTCTGATGAGAGCGACGGTAAAAGTCAGCCGCGACCCCGGAAGATATCTCCGGGGCCAGGGAAAAAGCACACTAATACGCTGGGTGATACACGCAGCGCCCGGGGTTTGCCCCGATGCTATATCAGTCGTTAATGCTGCCGACCTGCTCGACAGTGACGACTCCCTCGCGACCAAACTTCGGCGCAAGGTACTGGCTGACATCCTCGGCGCCCATAGTGAACGCGAATTCATCGAGACCCATGTCATTGCACTCGTAGAGCAGATGAGAGCGTTCCAGCAGCGTCCGCCGCTCATGTCGCAGTGCGTGTTTCAATCCATGCACATCGTCGTAGACGATTGACATGCATATATCCCTGGCGGAGATCTCACCCTCGTAGATGTAGACCACTGTTCCGTTCTGGTCACCGTGGCCCCAGACCGCGCCCGCGCCAACCATTGCCAAAACACCCACTGTCCTTAACGCTACTTGCTTAACCATTTGCCAGTCTCCTGTCCCGTTTAACCGGATGACAAAATCCGTCTGTCCAGTATTGAACATTGCGCTACACTGAAGACCACTACATGCAGCAGTCACGGATACTAATAATTTGAAGGGGATTAAGCCTGATCGAGAGGGGATATTGTGTTGATTTTTTTCTTTGCAAAGGCCGACGATTACCTCAGGGTAAAGAAATCGGACGCTACTCCCAGCGCAGAGAGCATCAGGAAAATAACCGCGGCAGTGATCAGCAGGTTAACCGCGGTCTTGGGAGAATCGCCAGCCGACTGCGGCTGATATTCAGTGTGTGACGAGGCAGAACAGTGCCCGGGCGTGACCTCTTCGACGGGGCCGTTAAAGCGGTAGCCTTTCTTCGCTATGGTTTCGATCAGATGCCGCTGATCTCTGTCTGCCAGTTGTGCGCGAAGTAGCGAGACACAGCGGGTTACGCTTTCGTCGCTGGCGTAACGACCCTTCCAGGCCTCAGCAACCAGTGTATCTTTCGACACCACCTCGCCCCTGTGCCTTATCAAACAGGCCAACACACTGCTGACCTGGGGCTGCAGATGTGTCGCCATTCCGCGGACACGGATCTCGCTGGCATCAGTATCAAAATCCACTTCACCGATACGATAGACCATCATAGGTCACCCATTCGCACTGTGGTGGTGATGCACCACAAAGTATAGCAAT
The DNA here is from genome assembly GCF_004354085.1 of Seongchinamella unica. GTDB lineage: Bacteria > Pseudomonadota > Gammaproteobacteria > Pseudomonadales > Halieaceae > Halioglobus > Halioglobus unicus. Next base: position 1,018,158 of record NZ_SMSE01000002.1, read on the forward strand.
CTGGCGGCGAGCCACCATATAAGGCGCTCTGATGCTTAAACCATTTTGGCCTATCGAAAGACTTCCATTTAAGTAAAAAGCATAAATCCACAGGGCAGACCGGGTTATGTATTTCCGCTCCGCCTTCCCTGCCGAAAAATTTCGCAACGGCCGGAATCCAATGCAGGGTCGACTTCAGTTAGAATTGCCGCTGGATTCAACAAGCGCGCCCTCCATGACAAACGCACTCACAACGTCCCGTCGATTTTCCATTGCCCCGATGATGGACTGGTCGGATCACCACTGCCGGTTCTTCTGGCGGCTGCTGACAAAACAGGCGCTGCTGTATACCGAGATGGTCACCACCGGTGCCCTGATTCACGGCGACCGGGAGCGCTTCCTCCACTTCAACCCCGAGGAGCACCCGGTGGCCCTGCAACTTGGCGGCAGCAATCCCGGGGAACTGGCCCGCTGCGCCCGCTGGGCCGAGGACTGGCAATACGACGAGGTCAACCTCAATTGCGGCTGTCCCTCGGACCGGGTGCAGTCCGGGATGTTCGGCGCCTGCCTGATGGCGCAACCGCAGCTGGTGGCCGATTGCGTGAAGGCCATGTGTGACAGCACGGCCCTGCCGGTCACGGTCAAGCACCGTATCGGCATCGACGACATGGAGTCCTACCAGCAGCTGCTGGATTTTGTCGCCCCGGTGGCCGAAGCGGGTTGCAGGGTATTCATCGTGCACGCGCGCAAGGCCTGGCTGCAGGGGCTGTCGCCGAAGGAAAATCGCGAGATACCGCCGCTGAACTACCCCTGGGTATACCGCCTCAAACAGGATATGCCGGCGCTCGAGGTCGTTATCAATGGCGGCATCCAGACGCTTGAGCAGTGCCGGCAACACCTCGAGCGGGTTGACGGGGTAATGATCGGGCGCGAGGCCTACCAGAACCCGTGGATGCTCGCCCAGGTAGACGCGCAGCTGTACGGGATAGACAAATCCCCAGTTTCCCGCGAAGATGTGATCGTCCAGTTGCTGCCCTACGTGGAACGGCAACTGGCTCGTGGTGTTCACCTGAATCACATTACCCGGCACATTCTGGGGCTCTACCAGAGTGTTCCCGGGGCACGTAAATTCCGGCGGCACCTGAGTGAAAACGCCTACAGGAAGGACGCGGGGCTGGCCGTCTTGACCGACGCTCTGGCCATGGTAAAACCGGCCGCCGCCTGAGCCGCAGAACAGGAATCAACAGTGACAAGCAAACTAGATCAACTCAGGGCCATGACCGACGTGGTGGCCGATACCGGCGACATCGAGGCCATCCGCCGCTTCCAGCCACTGGACGCCACGACCAATCCCTCATTACTGCTCAAGGCAGCCGCGCTGCCCCACTACGCCGAGTTGCTCGACAAGGCGAAAGCATGGGCGACGGCACAGGGCGGCTCCGATGCGGAGCAACTGGCCAACTGCTGCGACCGTTTCGCCGTCGACGTCGGCAAGGAGATCCTGGCGATTATTCCCGGAAGAATCTCCACCGAAGTGGATGCCAGGTTGTCCTTCGACGCCACCGCCACCCGGGAACGTGCCCGTAAGCTGATCGGCATGTACGAGGAGGCCGGCATTGGCCGCGAACGCATCCTGATCAAAACGGCGTCTACCTGGGAGGGCATCCGCGCCGCCGCCGAGCTGGAGAAAGAAGGCATCAACTGCAACCTCACCCTGTTGTTCGGCTTTGGCCAGGCGGCAGCCTGTGCCGACGCCGGGGTTTTTCTCATCTCTCCTTTTGTCGGCCGTATCCTGGACTGGTACAAGGCCAACACCGAACTGGATATCGAGACCCCGCAGGACGATCCCGGGGTGCAGTCGGTCAGCCTTATTTACAATTACTACAAGACCCACGGCTACCAGACCGTGGTGATGGGCGCCAGCTTCCGCAATACCGGCGAAATCGAAGCCCTGGCCGGCTGTGACCGGCTGACCATCAGTCCGGCCCTGCTGGAGGAACTGGCGGCGGATAAAGGGGAACTGCCGCGTCAGCTGCAGGCGCACAGCGTCGCTTCCACGGCAGACAGACAGAACCCCAGTGAAGGCGAGTTCCGCTACGCCCTCAACGCCGACGCCATGGCCACAGAAAAACTGGCGGAAGGCATTCGCAATTTTGTCGGCGACCAGATCAAACTGGAACAACTGATCAGCACGCGATGATTGGCGCCCTCAAAGCCCTCTTCGAGCGACCGGACGCCGAGTCTGCAGAGGACCTGGCCCACCGTCTGCAACTGGCCTCGGCCGCCCTGCTCATCGAGACCGCTCGCGCGGATTTTACCCAGGACGCGGCCGAGCAGGAGACCATGGAGGCACTGCTCTGTACTACCCTGAAACTGGACGAGAAGGAGGTCAAACAGCTGATCTCCAGGGCCAGTGCGCGGGTGGACGAGTCTATCTCCCTCTACGAATTCACCCGGCTGATCAACGACCACTTCACCATGGAGCAGAAACTGCAGCTGGTGCACAACATGTGGATGGTCGCCTGGGCGGACAACAGCGTGGACAAGTACGAGGAGCACCTCATCCGGCAGGTGGCCGAGCTTACCTATGTCCCGCACCAGGATTACATCCGCAGCAAGCACCAGGCGCGGGACAAGGCGCTGGCCCTGTAGCCTCAGCCGTGCTCGAGGACCTCGAGCAGATCCTTGAAGCGAGCCCGGTTCTCAGCGGAAAGGTCCATCAGCACCCGGTGGGCTTCTATGACCTTGTTTTTCACGTCGGCCTCGTCGCTGGCCACCTGGGGTAACTCTGCCACGTCGTCAGTGCTGGCGCAGGCCTCCTCGCGCAGGTCAAACAGGCGCTGGAAGCCCATACTTTTGAGCAGCCGGTTGATACCCGGATCGCAGGAGAAAATGGCAGGCTGGAAGTGATAGCGCTCTTCGGTCTTGATGGCCAGTTTGGCCAGCAACCCGAGGGTGGTGGAATCGATGCCCTCGACTTCGCACAGGTCCACCCAGACGCTGGCAAATTCCGGGTCGTCGAACATTTTGCGAAAGTAGGCGTCAATGGTGGTGCACAGGGTCAGTCGTACGTCGCCCAGCATGCGAATAACGTACGCGCCATGGTGGCTGGCGGCCTGAATTTTCCCCTCGTGCATCTCAGCCCCGCTTGCTGATGAAAAGTGCGGCGATATCATCCGGTGCAGTGTCCACCTGGTCAAGCCCTAATCGTGTCACCATTTCTTCCGGTGAATTGGCTGTCTGCTCGAACACATTGAGGAAATACTTCTCTTTTTCAATGAGATTTTTGGGCGGCAGGATCTCCAGAATGCCGTCGGAAAAAAGGGCCAGCATGAAGCTGTCGGGCAGGTCGATCATATGCTCTTCGTAGCTGGCATTGTCGATTATCCCGACCGCGGAGCCCTCGCCACGCAGATAGCGGGCTCCGTCGCCGGAAACCAGCACCGGTTGCGGCAAGTGACCGGCAACGCTGTAGCGCAGGCTGTTGCAAGCCATGTCCAGCACGCCCACCACCATGGTGGCAAATTTGCCCACCTCCAGGTCCATGATCTCCTTGTTGGCTCGCTTCAGCAGAGCCACCGGGCTGAGGATGGTGTCATCGTTCCTGCGCAGGAAGTCCGAGCGCTTGCGGGCGAACAGGTTCTTGAGCAGGACCGTGGCAAAAGCGGATGAACTGCCGTGGCCGGAAACATCGGCCATAAAGAAGGTGACGAAGTGGTCGCCGACGGTAAAGTAGTCGGTAAAATCGCCACTGAGGTAAAGCGAAGGTATCACCGTGTGGCTGAAAACGTAGTCCCCCAGCACCAGCGGTGAAACCGGCAGCATGCGCAATTGTACCTGCCGCCCCGCCTGCTGGTCCTGTTCCAGCATCTCAATGGTACCGGTGAGTTCCGTATTGGCCGCCTGCAGACTGCGACGTGACTCCTCCAGTTCACGCCGCACCTGGCGCTGGCGAACACAGCGATTGAGGGAGCGCCGCAGTGCTTCCACGTCCTCTACCGGGCGGACAAAGAAATCGCTGGCGCCAACCCGCAGTGCCCGCATCATTCGCGAAGCCTCGGCTTCGTCACTGAACAGGATGACCGGGATCTGTACATCCATTTCCCGCAGGGTGCGCTCGGCCGAACTCCAGCTCAATCCTTCCATATCCATTTTACAGAGAATGGCATCCAGGTCGGGCCGGGTATGCAGGAATTCGCGGGCGGCGTTGGCATCGGTGTACTTAAGTGCGGTGAAACCCAACTCTGTTACCAGCGCGGCCAGCTCTTCCAGGCGCTCTGGATCATCATCGGCGACAAGCGCAGTACCAATTGAGTCCATGGGGGACCATGTGCTGTCTGTATTTGCCGAGACACTACGCCCATCCCCGGGGGCAGGCAACCATTTATGGCCAGGATTGGGCAGGATTTCACACTTTTGCGCACTGCGATAGTGCACCAGCGAGGCTAGAAGTCTTCGAAGTCCTCACCTTCCTCAAAATCAGAGAAATCATCCGTGATCACCCCCTCATTGACGAACGCCTCCCGGTTGGACAGGTAGACGTCGCGAAGGAAGATATAGCGGTCCCCGCTGATGAGCTCATCGGCTTCCAGCAGGCGGGCGCGGCCATCGATCAATTCCAGCCCCCAGAGGCTGTTACGCAGGGCAACGCTGGGCATGTAAGTGGGCACCGACGTATAGGCTTCAAAAATGGTACCGACGCCACTGCGCACGGTTCTGGGGCCAAAGAACGGCACCATCAGGTAGGGCCCGGACTCGAATCCCCAGATCGACAGGGTGTGTCCGAAATCCGTGCGATAGGGTGGCACTCCCATGGGCGTGGCCACGTCGAATATACCGACCAGACCGATGGTGCTGTTGAGCAGGAAGCGACCACCGCTCTGCCCCGCCCCGGCAAACCGTCCCTGTAACACACTGTTAATGGCCGAGTTGAAGTCATAAAAGTTGGCGAACACATTGCCCACGCCACGCTTGGCAAAACCGGGCAAAACCCAGTCATAACCCACCGCCACCGGGCGGATAAGGTATTTGTCCAGGCTGTTGTTGACGCTGAACATCACCCGGTTGAAGGGCTCAAGCGGATCCACATTGCGCTGTTCTTCCTCGGCACCGCTAACGGCGACAGGAAGAGCCAGTGCGAACAACAGCAGCAGCAAACGGGAGAGCGTCATTTATCGGGAAATACCTGTACTCAGAGGCGCAGATGGTAAGCGCGAACCGGGCTTCTGACAAGTCCGGCTAGCGGACGACCAGAACGCCCAATTGTATCATCTGCTCGAGTTGCTGCAGACCGAAGTCGTGGAGTTGCGCCGGCGGCAACTGCATTTCTTCGGCCAGGGTCGCCAGGATTTCGACAGAGGAGGCAGAGTCGTTATCGCGGGTGAGCTCCAGCAGGCGCGCGCTGGCCGCGTTGAGTTCGATAAAGCCCACCGTGTCCTGGCGATTCCGGTAGACCACCAGGTAGGTCGGCTGCTCAGCCGAGTCCGGGCGATAGTCAGCGCCTATCCGGTGCACTGGAAACCGGTAGCTGAGCACCCAGGCCAGCGGCGAGAGCAGCGGACAGGCGGATTCGACATCCACCTCGCCCACCATCGCCGGCAGCTCGTCTTCGGCGATGTCGAGCGCCAGTTCCACCCACTCGTAATGGGCCAGCTCCGCCATGAAGGGTGGATCGCACTCGCGCAATGCGTGTTCGTTGAGCAGGTAGCTGATGAATTCCTGGCTGATTTCGAGAAAGTACGGTGATTGACAGCGATGCGCGTCCATAAACAGGCGCACCAGCTCATCCCACGCCTGCTGTGGATACAGGCTGCGCAACACCGGAAAACCACCGCTGATAAAGCCCTCGATATTGTTGTAGATCAGCTCCCGGTAAATTTTCAGCCGGCGCTCCTCGATACCCGCGGGTGCCGGTGAGCGGTCAGGATCCCGCAGATGCGCGGCCATTGCCAACTGGGCATCGCGCAGGCTGGCCGTACTCATCGTTCACCCACCGCTTGCTGTCGTCCGGCGGCAGCGGCCGCCTGTAATTGCCTGATCTGCTCTACCTCGAGCAACAGCGCCGCCAGCGGCGGCAGGTTGAAGTCACGCTCCAGCAGGGTGGGCAGTACGCCGGCCCGGCGATAAGCCTGTGCCAGCAGTTGCCACACCGGGTCGATCACATCCGTGCCGTGAGTATCCACCTTGAGATCGTCGGCCTCATCGTAGTGACCTGCCACGTGGATGTAGCGGGCCCTCTCCAGGGGCAGGGCGTCGAGAAACCCGAGGGCATCGTATCCATGATTGATGCTGTTGACGTAGATGTTGTTGACATCCAGCAGCAGGTCGCAGCCACTTTCGGCCAGCACCGCGCCGATGAACTCCGCCTCGCTTAAATCGGTGTGGGTCTGGGCGTAATAGGAGGCGTTTTCCAGCGCAATGGGGGCGCCGATAATATCCTGCACCTGGCGCACCCGGTCGGCCACATAGTGCACCGCCTCCTCGGTAAAGGGGATGGGCAGGAGATCGTACAGGTGCCCGTCTGCCGCACAGTAGGTCAGGTGCTCACTGTAGAGTGGCACATCGAACTCGTCCATGAACCGACGGACCGACCTGACCAGGTCCTGGTCCAGCGGGTCAGGACCGCCAATATCCAGCGACAATCCGTGCAAAACGATGGGGAAGCGCTCAGCCAGGGTGCGGAACTGCCGCCCGAAGCGGCCGCCGACGCCGACCCAGTTCTCCGGCGCCACTTCCATAAAATCCACGGCCCCGGGATCCATAGACAGAAGCGGGCCCAGAAGGGCCCGTCTCAGGCCGAGTCCCGCTCCCTGGAACCCGGAGGTGTTGTCAGGCATCAGCCGCCGCACTTACCTTCGGCGCCTTTGCCTTCAGACTTGCCCTCACCGCACTTGCCTTCGCCGCACTTGCCTTCGCCTTCAGACTTGGCCTCACCGCACTTGCCTTCGCCGCACTTGCCTTCACCTTCAGACTTGGCCTCACCGCACTTGCCTTCGCCTTCAGACTTGGCCTCACCGCACTTGCCTTCGCCGCACTTGCCGTCTTTATGCTTGTCGTAGTTAGCCAGGTCATACCCGCCGCTCAACTGCTGGGCAGAGAAGGGGTTCACCTCAGCGGAAGCCAGAGGTGCGATTGACGAAGCCAGAAATGCTGCACCGAGGGCGGCAGCAAGAGGTTTTTTAGATTGAGCCATGTTGTATTCCCTGTATCTAATCCGAGGTTTTTAGTGACACACGCCACCGGGCTGAACAACTTACCGCGGCTAACGCGTGTTGCAGGTTATGACCGGGCTTCGTTGGGTAAGTTTCAAAGCCCGAGCAAAACAGTCGGTAATTTTTCACATTCAAACCAAAAGGGCAATGAACAATAACCTAGTGGGGATTAGCATCCAGCCACGCCTGCACGTCCTGCCACTGCTGCTGCAGGCGCTTCTGCGAAACAGCCTGGCGCGTCCCGAGTTGCTGGGCAAACAACGACACCCGCAGTTCCTCCAGCATCCAGCGATACTGGCTGGCGGCGACACACAACTGCAGCAAGCCCTCCCTGCTGGCCTGGGCCTCAGCCAGGGGCTGGTATAACTGCTGCAGCAGCGCGGTGTGCTGCAAATCCTTGGGCACCTGTCCCGGCAGACGTTCCACCCGGTTCAGCAGGGCCTTCATGTAGCGAGGATACTGGCCCAGCCAGTCCGCCGGCGTGTCCCGGACAAAACCCGGACAGAACAGTGCCCGCAGCTGTTGCTCCATATCGGCAATGTTTTCCCGCCACTTGCCGGACTCGAAGGACGCCAGCCGCCTTCGCGCTTCCGCCAGGGGGGTCAGGCTGTTCAGCAACAGGGTCTCGATGTCGTTCCCGCGGTTGACCAGTTCACCCTTGCCCTTGGCCAGCAGCTGTTCAAAGGCCTGCCTGTCCCGGGGCAATTGGGTATCGAGTGCCATGGCCTGCACGAACGCCCCGTCGATGAGGTCTTCTACCAGCGCTGACCGCTCCTGGCCCGCCCCCGCCAGCACAAGGTTGAACTCGTTACCCCGTAACATCTGTTTGCGCAGGTATTTCACCGCCTGGGCGCTATGCAGGCGCAGCAGCTTCAGCACGCCGCGCCGATGTTGCCGCCAGGCCAACCCGGGATAGTCGCAGAGCTCTATCGCGACGCTGTCACCCTTATCGACCAGGGCAGGATAAGACAGGATCTCAACCCCGGCCTGGCGGAAGCGCCACTCCCGGTCCAGCACATCGAAGTCCCAACGGGTGATGCCTTCCCTGGCGGGAGAGTCGCCCTTGTCCTCGCCAATGCTCTGGCGGGTGTCGCTGCGGTAGGTCTCGATGAGCGCGGCCAGGTCCCGCCCCTGTTCCAACAGCCGCCCCTGGGCATCCACCACCCGGATGTTCATCCGGTAAAAGTCGTCGAGCTTGTCACTGTTCCAGTCCGCCGGCTGCAACTTCAGCCCACCCAGGCGCCCCAGCACCCGCGACAGTGCAAGCAGCAGATCGCTGTCGTCCGCCTCCAGTTCCGCCAGCGCCTGGTCAACATAGTTCGGCACGGGTACCAGGCGCTTGCGCTTGTCCTTGGGCAGCCCCTTGACCAGGGCGATGCACTTGTCCCGCAACAAACCCGGCACCAGCCAGTCAAAGCGAAACCGCGGCACCCGGTTGAGCAGGGCCACGGGTACCGTCACCGTAACGCCGTCGCTGGCCTTGCCCGGTTCAAACTGGTAGCTCAGCTTGAATTCGAGATCCTGCCACTGGAGTTTATCGGGGAACTGGTTTTCCAGTTCTGCGCCTGGATCCCTGGCCAGCAGCACAGTTTTGTCCAGCCGCAGGCGCTCGTCAGCCCCGGGGGTTTTCTTCAGCCAGGATTGCAGTCGGCCGGCGGTATAGCAGGTCTCCGGCAGTTGTGCGTCGTAAAATTCAAACAGCACCTGTTCGTCCACCAGAAGATCACGGCGCCTGACCTTGGATTCCAGTTCCTCCAGTTCCCTGACCAGGCGCAGGTTGTGCTTCAGGAAGGGTGGGTGCTGGCGATACTGGCCGGCAATCAGGCCGTCGCGGATCAATAGTTCCCGGGACTCTGCCGGTGCTATGGGCCCGTAGTGCACCGAACGCTTATCGGCGATGGTGAGCCCATACAGGGTTAAACGCTCCCAGGCGACAACCCGTCCGCTGCGGGACTGCCAACGTGGTTGGTAGTAGTGGTGTTTCAGCAGCTGGGGATTGGTGTCCACCACCCACTGGGGATCAATCGCGCCCACGGTGCGGGCAAACACGCGCGACGTTTCCACCACCTCCGCAGCCACCAGCCACTTGGGCTTCTTGCGGGCCTGGGAGGAGCCGGGAAAAATCTGCAGCTTGCGGTTGCGCGCACCCAGGTACTCCCGGTCCTCCTGGTGCTGGGCGATATTGCCCAGCAAGCCCGCCAGCAGGGCCTGGTGAATGCCCTGGTAATTCTCCTCTTCCGGCAGGCGGGGGGGAGGCCTGAGCTGCTGCTGGCGACAGGCGATTGTCAGCTGCACGTGGATATCCCGCCACTCGCGCATACGCAGGTAGGAAAAGAATTCCCGCTTGCACAGCTTGCGCAACTGGTTCTGGCTCAGCGCCTGACGCTGCTCCTCGTAATAGCGCCACAGATTCAGCCAGGCCATGAAGTCTGAGCGGGGGTGCTTGAACCGCGCGTGCGACTGGTCGGACTGCTGCTGCTTGTCGGCGGGTCGCTCCCTTGGGTCCTGGACGGCCAGCGCACTGGCGATTACCAGGATTTCCGCCAGGCAGTTACGCTCACTGGCGGCGAGTACCATGCGCCCCAGCCGCGGGTCCACCGGCAACCGCGCCAGGCTGCGTCCCACTGGCGTCATCCTGCCATTGGCGCTCACTGCACCCAGCTCTTCCAGCAGTTTGTAACCATCGCGCACCATGCGCGGATCCGGCGGGTTGATGAAGGGGAACCTGTCTACTTCGCCCAACCCGAGGTTCAGCATTTGCAGAATCACCGCCGCCAGGTTGGTCCGCAGAATTTCCGGATCAGTAAACTCCGGCCGCAGGTTGAAGTCTTCTTCAGTGTAAAGCCGCAGGCATACCCCTGCTTCTACCCGGCCGCAGCGCCCCTGGCGCTGGTTGGCACTGGCCTGGGATATTGGCTCCACCGGCAACCGCTGCACCTTGGTGCGGTAACTGTAGCGGCTGATGCGCGCCTCACCGGGATCTATCACGTAGCGAATCCCCGGCACGGTGAGCGAGGTCTCGGCCACGTTGGTGGCCAGCACCACGCGGGTGCCTCGCCGACTGGAAATATCAAAGACCCTGTTTTGCTCGGCCTGGCTGAGGCGGGCATACAGCGGCAGAATGTCCAGTTCGGTGTCAGCGCGCAACTGCCGCGCCAGCTCCCGGATATCCCGCTCTCCCGGCAGGAAGACCAATATATCGCCCCGTTTGCCAAAGTTGCCGGCATCGATGTCCTGTACCAGGGAAGATATGCGACTGTAATCGTCCGTGTCCTGTTCGGCGCTGCTGCCCAGGTAATGGGTCTCCACCGGATAGGTGCGTCCGGACACCTCGATAACCGGGGCATCGTCGAAGTGGCGCGAAAAACTGTCCACGTCGATGGTGGCCGAGGTAATAATCAGCTTAAGGTCCGGGCGCCGGGGCAGCAGCTGTTTCAGGTAACCGAGCAGGAAATCGATATTCAGGCTGCGTTCGTGGGCCTCGTCGATGATCAGCGTGTCGTAGCGTTTAAGCAGCCGGTCGCGCTGGATTTCCGCCAGCAGTATGCCATCGGTCATCAGCTTGACGGCGGTCTCCTCCGAGACCTTGTCGGTAAAGCGGACCTGGTAACCCACCACGCCGCCCAGCTCTCCACCCAGTTCCCAGGCAATACGCTGGGCCACCGTGCGGGCCGCCAGGCGACGAGGCTGGGTGTGACCAATCAGTCCATTGTTTCCGCGGCCGAGTTCCAGGCAGATTTTCGGCAGTTGCGTTGTCTTGCCGGACCCGGTCTCGCCCGCCACCACAACCACCTGGTAATCCGCGATCGCCCGAGCGATTTCCTCCCGCCGCTGGGATACGGGCAGCTCTTCCGGAAAATGGATAGGCCGCCGGGATTCAATAACACTGTCTGCCATGGGGTGTGTTTTATCAGTCCTCGGGGATTATGGGTTATGCTTTCGAGACCAGTGGTAACGCAACCGAGAGATCAGGCATGTCGCAGTTGAGCAATTACACCTACGATGAAATCACCATAGGGCAAAGCGCGGAGTATTCCAAGGCGGTCACCGACGTCGATATCCAGATGTTTGCCGCGGTCTCCGGCGACGTCAACCCGCTGCATCTGGACCCGGAATTCGCCGCTCAAAGCCAGTTTGGTGAGCGTATCGCCCACGGCATGCTCACCGCCTCGTTTGTCTCCGCCGCCCTGGCCATGAAGTTGCCGGGCCCGGGCTGCATTTTCCTGGAACAATCGCTGAAGTTTCGCCTGCCGGTAAAAATCGGTGATGTCATCACGGTCAGGCTGGAAGTAATCGACAAGCAGGAGCGGCGCAAGGCGCTCACCCTGGACTGCAAGGCCTACAACCAAGGGGACAAGCTGGTACTGACCGGCACTGCCGTGGTTATGGCCCCACCCGAGAAGCTGGTCATCACCGCCCCGCAACTGCCCGCGGTTGATTGAAGTTCCGGACTAGGCCTTGTCGCCCGCCTCTTCCTGGTGCGAGGCCAGGAACTGCTGGTAGTCCAGGTACATCAGCCGCAACTGGATCACCGGCTCGCGGGAATCGGCATGGGTGGAAAGCACCAACACCGATGGCACACCGCGGTCCACGTTGACGCCGGTTACCCCGAATATAATGTTGTCGGGATTGCCCTGGGCACCAAAGGTGGTGATCTCCCGCCCGGATTTGATGGCATCGACAAGATTGGCCAGCAATGCTGTCAGGCTGGCCCGGAAGGCGCCAAAGTTCAACGAGCCACCGTACTGGGAATAATCCATACTCAGGTCGAAGCGAACCGTCGACTTGTCTTCCATCTGCACGTTGGTCAGGGGCGCCCGCCTGCCCTCGATCAGCTCGCGGAACAGGATTTTCGCGTCATCCCGCTTGGCGTCCATAAAAGCACGGTGCAGCAGGTTCACGGCGATCGTCAGGAACTGCTCCCTGGGCATACTCTGGGTTTCAATCCTGGACATGATTACCTCGGTCTGCAAAAAACCCGCAAGTCTACTGCCCACAGCTGCCGTGGGCAATGCCCGCAGACGTCAACAACCAGCTCAGGTAATACGTCACGCGACCTTTAAATTGGCCTCCAGGTCCTTGTTTCTGCTATCCTTTTTCCCTTCTGAATCCTGCGGAACAGCACCCTTGAAGCCATCCAGTATCCCGCCCGCCGGGCGCGAACCTTCGCTACCCCTATGAATCGCGACAACAGACCCTGGGGACCAACCCCGGCTCCCGCACTCACCTGGACGGAGAGTGGAGAGCCCTACTCCAGCAGCTTCGACGACCTCTACTACAGCCGCGAAGACGGCATGGCCGAGAGTCGACATGTATTCCTCGCCGGCAACCGGCTGCCGGAGCGGTGGCAGGCACACGGCGACACTGACTTTCGCATTGCCGAAACGGGATTCGGCACGGGATTGAATTTCCTGCTCGGCTGGCAGGCCTGGCGCCGGGAGCCGGGGACCCGGCCCCGCCTGCACTACGTGGCGGTAGAGAAGTTCCCCATGACCCGGGAAGAGCTGTCCCGGGCGCTGGCCTCCTGGCCGGAGCTCACGCCCCTGGCACAGGCCCTGTTGCAGGCCTGGCCCGGCCGACTGCCGGGGCAACACCGATTGCTGTTCGACGAGGGGCAGGTGGTGCTGGACCTGTGGTGGGAGGATGCCGGAGAGGCCTTCGCCGACCTGGCCCGGCAGGGTCCCCTGTTCGACGCCTGGTACCTGGACGGGTTTGCCCCGGCTCGCAATGAATCGATGTGGCAACCGGCGCTGTTTCACAGCATGGCGGCGCTTTCCCGACCGGGCGCCACAGTCGCCACCTTTACCGCCGCAGGAGATGTGCGCCGCGGCCTGGCCGCCGCGGGATTTCAAATGACCAGGGTCCCGGGCTTTGGTCGCAAGCGCGAATCGCTGGCGGGCCACATCGACCGGCCGGCGGCCGGAGCGCCTTGCCGGGAAACACCCTGGGACCTGCCCGATCACCCGGCGGACAAACCACAAAGCGCGCTGGTTGTTGGCGCCGGTCTCGCCGGCTGCCTGCTGGCAAAGGCGCTGGCTGAGCGCGGTGTCAGGGTGCAACTGCTGGACCGGGGCAGCCTGGCGGGCGAGGCCTCCGGCAACGAACAGGGCATCCTCTATACCCGGCTGTCGCGCAAGCACTCAGCACTGACCGACTTTGCGCTGCAGAGTTTCAGCCACGCCGCCCGTCTTTACCGTCACCATTTTGCCTCAGGCACCCTCCAGGCCGGGGAAGATGGCGCGCTGTGCGGCAGCTTCCACCAGCAGGCCGACCAGGCTGAACTGGCACTGATGAGCGATGCCCTCGAGGAACTGGGGGAACTGGCACAGGTGCTGGATGCCGGGATGGCGGAAGAAAAACTCGGCGCACAACCGGCACTGGGAGGCTACTGGTTCCCGGGTTCGGGGTGGCTGCGGCCACCGGCCGTGTGCCGGGCCATGCTGGCCTCCCCTCTCATCGAACTGAGGGAGCATTGCGGCCCGCTGGCATTAGCGGCAGATCAGGGCCGGTGGCGGGCTGTGGATGAGACCGGTAACACCATTGCCAGTGCACAGATTGCAGTGCTTTGCACTGGCACCGGCAGCACTGCATTCGACGCCACCCGCTACCTGCCACTGCAGAGCATACGCGGCCAGACCAGCTATTTGCCGGCAACCGGTGCCAGCCGTCGCCTGCGGGCCGCATTTTGCCACAAGGGTTATATTTCCCCGGCCAGGGAGGGTGTTCACTGCATTGGCGCCAGTTTCAAACTCCGCGACAACAGCGTCCAAATACGCGCTGCCGAGCACCGGGAAAACGTCGACAAACTGGCTTCTGCCCTCCCCCAATGGGCTGATGACCTGGCCCGACTGGACCCTGGGACGATGGCGGGTCGGGTCGGGTTTCGCTGCGCCAGTCCCGATTACCTGCCGGTGGCCGGGCCGGTGCCCCGGCGGACCGATTTCTTGCACACCTACGGGGCCCTGCGCAAGAATGCGAAACAACTGATCGACAGCAGAGGGGATTACATGCGGGGACTGTACATCAACACGGCTCACGGCTCCCGCGGGCTGAGCTCGGCTCCACTGTGCGCCGAGCTGCTGGCCAGCATGATCTGCAGGGAGCCACCGCCACTGTCCAGCGAGTTGAGCCGGGCCCTCTCCCCGGCAAGATTCCTTATCCGCGACCTGGCGCGTAACCGGGTATGAGTGTTTTGCGCATGACGCTTGCCGTTCTCCTCGCCTCAGCGTCGCTGAGCACCGGCGCACACGCCGTGGAAACTCTGGAATACCGGGTGACCGGGAAAAAGCCGCAGGAGCGGCGTAATTTCATCCAGGGTCTGGAGATACTGGATGGCAAACTGTATGTCAGCTCGGGCAATTATGGTCAGTCGCGACTGATGCGCTACAGCTTTAACGATATGACACTGGAAGTCAGCAAGCAGTTGCACCACAGGCTGTTTGCGGAGGGCCTGACCGTACTCAACGAGCGGGTTTACCAGCTCACCTGGCGGGCGAGAATGATGCTGGTTTTCGACCAGCAGAGCCTGGACGCCCTGGAGTGGTTTCCAATCAGCGGCCAGGGCTGGGGCCTGACCAACGATGGCAAGCAGCTTATTTACAGCGACGGCAGCGACCGGCTGCATTTCATGTCCCCGACGGAGCGCACTATCAGCCGCTCGCTGAGTGTCACCGAGGACGGCAAGCCAGTGTACAAGCTGAACGAGCTGGAATGGATAGAGGGCCGGGTCTGGGCCAATATCTGGCAATCAGACCGGATCGTGATCATTAATCCTGACTCGGGCGACGTCGAGGCCAGCCTCGACCTGCAGGGTTTGCTGCCCACCAGTGACCGCCGCGCCGACACAAACGTGCTCAACGGCATAGCCCGGGATCCCGCGGACGGCAGTATCTGGGTGACCGGCAAACGCTGGCCCTGGCTTTATCACATCGAGATCCAGCCGGGCGAATGAGCCGACAAAAGACTGCGCTTTCGCGTTAGAATACGCCCTTTCAATTTTCCTGGATTATCTGCATGAGAATGCCCCTACCCGAGGCGCACAGTGCCTTTGAAGCCGTGCGCCACGAGCGCATCGAGTCCCTGAACCTGGACGTACAGGAGTTCCGGCACCGGGAGACCGGCGCGGTGCACTATCACCTGGCGGCGCAAAATAATGAAAATGTGTTTCTGGTCGCCCTGCGGACCGTGCCCGAGGACTCCACCGGTGTCGCGCACATACTGGAACACACCGCACTGTGCGGCTCCGAGCGCTTCCCGGTGCGCGACCCGTTCTTCATGATGTTGCGGCGCTCGCTGAACACGTTCATGAATGCCTTCACCAGTTCCGACTGGACCGCCTACCCCTTTGCCAGCCAGAACCGCAAGGACTTCAACAACCTGCTCGAAGTGTACCTGGACGCCGTGTTCTTCTCGCGGCTGGACCCACTGGACTTCGCCCAGGAGGGCCACCGGGTGGAATTCCGGGAGCCCGGCAACCCCGACAGCGACCTGGTTTTCAAGGGTGTGGTGTTCAATGAGATGAAGGGCGCCATGAGTTCCATCCCCAGTGTGTTGTGGGGAAAAATGTGCGAGCACCTGTTTCCCACCACCACCTACCATTACAACAGCGGCGGTGACCCGGAGCACATCCCGGATCTCAGCTATGATGAACTCGTTGCCTTCTACCGCAGCCACTACCATCCCAGCAATGCCATTTTCATGACCTTTGGCGACATCAGTGCCGCTGAGCACCAGGCCGTGTTTGAGCAACGGGCGCTGCATCGCTTCCAGCGCCAGGACCTGCGTATCCAGGTCCCGCCGGAAACCCGCCTGGGCGCGCCTCTGCGGGTACAGGAAACATACGCCTTTGATGAATCCGGTGATCTGGCCAACAGAACCCACCTGGTCATGGGCTGGATGCTTGGCGAGAGCAGCAACCTGGAACAGATGCTCGAAGCGCAGCTGCTGTCCAGCGTGCTGTTGGAGAACAGCGCATCGCCCCTGCAGCATTTGCTGGAAACCACTGACCTGGGACAGGCCCCCTCTCCCCTGTGTGGCCTGGAAGACTCCATGCGCGAACTGGTGTTCGTCTGTGGCCTGGAAGGCAGCGAGGCGGAGCACGCGGACGAGCTCGAAGCCAGGGTGCTGGCAGTGATTGCCGACGTGGCAGAAAACGGCATCAGCCAGGAGCGACTGCATGCAGTGCTGCACCAACTGGAACTGCACCAGCGCGAAGTCAGCGGTGACGGATATCCCTATGGACTTCACCTGATACTGCAGGCGCTGGGCTGCGCCACCCACTACAGTGACCCGATAGCCGTACTCAATCTCGACCCGGTGATCGATTCCCTGCGCGAGAGGATAGAGGATCCGGACTACATCAAGCGCCTGGCCAGGGAACTGCTGCTGGACAACCCGCATCGGGTCACCCTGACGATGACGCCGGATCGCGAACTGTCGGCACAAAAGCTCGCCCGGGAAACCCGGCGCCTCGCGGACATCAAGGCCAGCATGAACGAGGCCGAAAAAGCAGCCACCATCAAACTGGCCACCGACCTCATCGCGCGGCAACAGCAGGTGGACGACGAAAGCGTGCTGCCCAAGGTCGAATTGAGTGACGTGCCGGCGACGGTGCCGGAACTGACCTACGAGGAATATGACGACGGGCCCCTGCACCTGACCACCTATAAACAGGGTACCAACGGGCTGGTCTACCAGCAGATGATAGCCCCCCTTCCCCAACTGGACGCAGACCAACAGGCGCTGCTGCCCCTGTACACCAGTTTTATGACCGAGCTCGGGGTAAACGAGGACAGTTACCTGGACACGCAGCACCGCCAGTCCGCCGAGGTGGGGTCTATCAACGCGTTTACCTCCATGCGCGGCAATGCCGAAAACGAACAGGAGGTCACCGCCAATTTCGTCCTGTCCTCCAAGGCACTGCAACGAAACTCAACCGAGCAGACCCGGCTGATGGTGGACACCCTGCTGGGGGTGCGCTTTGACGAAATAGACCGCATGCGCGAGCTGGTCAGCCAGCAGCGGGCCCGGCGGGAACAGTCTGTCACCGGCAACGGTCACGGACTGGCCATGGCGGCTGCCTGTGCCGGCATGAGCCCACTGGCGCGCCTCAATCATCAGGTATCGGGCCTGGCCGGGCTGCGCAGCCTGCGCCAGTTGGACTCGAGCCTGGCCGACAAGGGCGCGGCGCGGCAGTTCGCCGAGCGACTGGCGACGGTGCACGAGCAGGTTTGCACCATGCCCAGGCAGCTGCTGGCCATCGCCGAGTCGGAGGCACTGCCCGGGATTGTCGATACCGCCAGCCATATCTGGGGCCACGATCCCGCCAGCGGTGGTCACCGGTTCTCCCTGGAAGCGGTGCGGGAGCGGCGCAACGAATTCTGGACTGCCAATACCCAGGTCAATTTCTGCGCCCGGGCCTACCCCTCGGTGCCGGTACGACACCCCGATGCGGCAGCGCTTACCGTACTGGGCGGCTTCCTGCGCAATGGTTTCCTGCACCGGGCCATTCGCGAGCAGGGCGGCGCCTATGGCGGCGGCGCCTCCCAGGATTCCGGCGTCGCCGCCTTCCGCTTCTACTCCTACCGCGATCCCCGCCTGGCGGAAACCCTGGCAGATTTTGACGCGGCGGTCAGCTGGTTGTTAGAGGAACAACATGAGCCCCGGGCACTGGAAGAAAGCATCCTCGGCGTGATTGGCAGCCTGGACAAACCGAGTTCGCCGGCCGGTGAGGCCAAACAACACTTTCACAACCGCCTGTTCGGACGCACTCACGCCCAGCGAGAGGAGTTCCGCCAGCGCGTCCTGGATGTTTCGCTGGCCGACCTGCGCCGGGTTGCTGAAACCTATCTGCGGCCCGAGCTTGCGAGCACTGCGGTGGTCAGTAACAGTGCCCAACTGGAAACCAGTGGTGAACTTGTCGAGGCACTGGGACTGCAGGTTGAATCACTTTGACCTGCCCGGGTAGCGATAAACGGCCGATAAAAAAGGACGGCATCGCTGCCGTCCAGTGCAGGGTTAGCGGATCACGCTAGCGCGGATGTTTTTCCCGTCGCTTTTCGGAGCGCTGCTCGCGGCGCTCCGCCAGCACTTCAAAATGCTCCTGCTGCGCCGGCTCCAGCTGCTGATAAACCTGCGCCTGGGCGCTGGCCATGCGATAGGCCATGCGGGAAGTGATAACGCCGAGCTCGTCGGCCAGTTGCTGCGCCTCGCCAGCATTGAAGTCCGTACGCATGGCTTTGAGCTGCCCGCGGATCTCGTTCATCCGTTCCCTCTCGGCGCCGCCCTCCTCGCGGACCTCGTTCAGCAGGGTTTCAATACCGGCCTGCTGGCCCTCACTCAGGTTCAGCGCCTCCGTCATATGCGACAACATACGGTCCATGTCGCGTTCATGGGACTGCCCCATGGACCACGCGCTCACTGACAACAGCAATACGCCCATGAGCACGGTACCGGGTATCAATTTTGACAATGTCTGATTCATTCAATGACTCCTTTGGTTTCGACGGCGCCGATCGCGGCGCCCTGGAAAACACTCTAGTCAAGACGCCGGTAAAGCTCTTTACCAACCGGGTTAAGAATTGTTAACAGCGGGTGACAAATGGCAGGGGCTTCTACACACTGGGATCATGCAAGAACGCGTATTGATCATTGATGACGACCTGGAACTGTGCGCCCTGCTCGGTGAGTACCTCCAGTTACAGGGTTTCGCCGTTGCCGCCATTCATGACGGCAGCGAGGCGATCCAGCACCTGAAAAATACGCGTTACGATGTACTGGTGCTGGATATCATGCTGCCGGGAACCATGGGCCTCGATGTCCTGCGCACCCTGCGACAATTTGATAAAACCCCGGTACTGATGCTCACCGCCAGAGGCGAGGATACTGATCGCATTGTCGGCCTGGAGCTTGGCGCCGATGACTACCTGCCCAAGCCCTGCAACCCCCGCGAGCTGGCGGCAAGATTGCGGGCGATATTACGCCGCGTGCAAAGCAGCGGCTCCGGGGCCGCTGCGGTGGAGCTTGAGGTCGGCGCCACCCGACTGAACAGCGCCAGCCGCACCGCCAGCCACCGGGGACAGGAGCTTGGCCTCACCAGCGCCGAGTTCAACATCCTGCAGGTGCTCATGCAGCACGCCGGAAAGGTCGTGGACAAGGACATCCTCAGCCGCAAGGCCCTGGACCGGCCACTCTCCGCCTACGACCGTAGCATCGACGTCCACATCAGCAAGGTTCGCCGCAAACTGGCCGCTGCCGGCGGCGATGACATCATTCTCAGCGTGCGAGGCCGCGGCTACCAGTTTGTCGCAGACAGGACCGCCTGAGGTGCGCGGCAGCCTGTTTGTCAAAACCTTCCTGGGCTTCTGGCTGGTGTCTGTGGCCATACTCGGCAGCTGGTTATTGATCAGCCGGTATATTGACTCACTGCCCCCGGCAGAACAGCACCGGCCCTCCCATGGCCCGCCCGAGCGATTCGTGCTCAAGCTGATCTACGAGTTGCAGAATATCCCGCGCGCCCAGTTACCCGCGCTCATCAAGGAAGCCCGTGACGAGCACAATGTCCGGGTCTGGTTGCTTGACAGGCAGGGCAGCGACCTGGCCGGGGCCGATGTCCCGCCAGCGGTTCACGACCTGGCGCGCGAGCTGCAGGGACGCAAACGTCGCGCCTTTTCCCGCAGCCCCGACGGCCCCATGGTGGCGCACAAGGTCTTTCTGGAAGAGAGCGGCGTTACGCGCATGGTAATGCTCTTCCCCAAGCCCCGGCATCGGGTGCTCGGTGCCATCGTCGCCAATCACTGGCTGCGCCTGCTCATCGCGGCCCTCGTCAGTGGCCTGGTTTGCTATGCCCTGTCCCGACTGCTGACCAACCGCCTGCGAGAACTGCGCAGGGCATCCCGCCAACTTGCCCGGGGAGAGCTGCAGACCCGCATTCAGGTACGCGAACGCGGCGGGGACGAAACCGATGAACTTGCCAGGGATTTCAACACCATGGCGGAACAGCTGCAGCGGCGCATGCAGTCACAGCAACAACTGTTAAGCGATGTTTCCCACGAACTCCGCTCCCCGCTGGCGCGGATGCGCGTTGCCCTGGCCCTCGCCGAGGAAGCGCCGGACAAGCGCCCGGACTATCTCGACCGCATGGAACAGGAAACCCTGCGGCTTGAAGAGCTGATCAGCCAGTTACTGTCCACCGAAGACGACACGCTGAAACTGGATACGCACATCGATCTTGTGGCCCTGCTGGAACAGCTCTGCAGCGATGCCAGTTTCGAGGGTGCGGTGGTCGACAAAGCGGTGGCCTTCAGCAGCGAAACCGGCGTTGCTGTCATCGCCAGCAGCGGCGACCTGCTGCACAAGAGTTTTGAGAATATTATTCGCAATGCCCTGCATCACACCGCCGAGGGCACAACCGTGAGGGTGACACTGGAACTCCGGGATGGGTGTTACCGCGTCAGCGTGGAGGACGAGGGTCCCGGGGTGGACGAGGACGCACTGGAGCGCATCTTCGACGAATTTTATCGCCTGGACAGCGCCCGCAGTCGCAAGGATGGCGGCTTCGGGCTGGGTCTCGCCATCGCCAGGCGCGCCATACGCCGCCATGGTGGCGAACTGAGGGCAGAAAATTCAGCCCGCGGTTTGATTGTTCGGGCCACCCTGCCCGTGGATCAAGCCCCCGAGTAGTTCCCAGGGGTGAGCCCGGTGCTAGAATAGCCGCTCTATCAGGAGTAGGGACACTATGCTCGATATCAAACCAATGGCGGGCGCCCTGGGCGCTGAAATCTACGGACTGGACCTGGGCCAGGCGCTGGGCGAAAGCGACTTCCTGCGCATCCGCAAGCTACTCAACGAATACCAGGTGATTTTTTTCCGGGACCAGGCGATCAACCCGGCCAATATGAAAGCGCTGGCCCTGTCTTTCGGCCCGGTGCAGACACACCCGGCATACGAGACCGTGGTCGGTTTCCCGGAGATTACCATCCTGGAAAGCACCGCCGAAAAGCCGACCAAGATCGAAGCCTGGCACACGGACATGACATTCCGGCCACACCCGCCCATGGCAACCATGCTGAAGTCGGATATTGTCCCGGACCGCGGTGGCGACACCCTGTGGTCAAGTATGACCGTCGCCTACGACGCCCTGTCTTTCCATATGCAACGGTTTCTCGAGGAGTTAACCGCGGTGCATGACTTTTCCTGGGGGTTCAAGGAGAGCCTCGCCGAACCCGGCGGCAAGGAGCGACTGGCAGACGCGGTGGCGGCCAATCCACCGGTGCGGCACCCGGTGATCCGTACCCACCCGGAAACGGGCAAAAAGGCCATTTTTGTCAACTCCCTGTTTACCACCCACATCGAGGGACTGCGACGGGAGGAGAGCGACGCCCTACTGGCATTCCTGTTCCGCCACGTCACCACCGATGAATTCACCTGCCGTTTCCGGTGGCGCCCGGGAAGCCTCGCTATCTGGGACAACCGCTGTACCCAGCACAAGCCGGTTAACGACTATTTCCCGGCACACCGCCGCATGGAGCGCATCACCATCGACGGCGACAAGCCCTATTAGGGGCGGCGGCTCGAGAGCTAGACTTCCAGGGCACGAAAGCCCAGCGAATCATCCGCCGCCAGCAACTGCCCCAGTTTTTCCAACTGCTGGCTGCCGTTGCCGAGGGTGTAGCTGAGCTGTTTGGCCAGCAGGTAGAAGCGGTGTATCGGGTATTCCACGTCCGCGCCCATTCCCCCGTGCAGGTGCTGGGCCGTGCAAACCACCCGGTGCGCGGCGTCGCAGGCCCACCACTTTGCCGCCCGCACTTCCGCACGGGCGTCCCTGCCATTGCTGAGTCGCCACAGGGCCAGCCAGTAGGTCGTGCGAATCGCTTCCACGTCGATGTAGCTGTCGGCCATGCGCATGGCCAGGGCCTGGAAGCTGCCCAGCGGCACGCCAAACTGCTTGCGCTCACTGACATAGGCCGCGGTGCGCTTCATGGCTTCTTCCGTTACCCCCACCTGCTGGGCGCACTGCGCGACGTTGGCCCGCTGCTCCAGCCAGTCGAGAATGTGCTCTCCCTGGCCGGCCTGCCCCAGCAGCGCATCCTTATCGAGCTTCACCCCGACCAGTGACAGGTGGGCGGCCCGCTGACCCGAAATACCAATCTCCACCGGCGTCAGCGATACGCCGTCGGCAGCCGTGGGCACAATGAATACGCTGGTCTGTCCGTCCAGTTCTGCCGGTACCAGGATGTAGTCGGCCACGGCGCCGTCGGGCACCGCGGCCTTGACCCCATCGAGCACCCAGCCTTGATCGCCAGCGCTGGCAGTGACCGTCGTCCTTACCGCGCTGTTCATTCCCAGGTCGGCCACCGCTGCACTGAGCTTCACCTCGCCGGCGGACATGCTGGCCAAAAGCTGCTGTTGATCTGCCGTGCCGAATTCAGCCAGCGGCAGGCCGCCGAGTACCAGGCTGGAAAACAGCGGTACCGGCGCAACGCGCCTGCCCTGCTCTTCCAGCACCAGGCACAGTTCGGTAAATCCCAGGCCACTACCGCCTGCCGTTTCGGGAACCGCGATACCCAGCAATCCCTGCTCAGCCAACGTTGTCCAGAGCTGCTCGTCGTAGGCATGGTCTCCCCGGGAGAATGTCAGCATAAACTCGTCGGTCGCCCGGTCAGTGAATATCTGGTAAGCCAGCTCACGAATCGCGTTCTGGTCGTCGCTAAATTTGAAGTCCATGACGTTATGCCTCTGTCAACGCCTCGCCGGTCACCTTGCCATGGCTGCGAGGTTGCGTGTGTAATGAAGCTGCTTCTCCTCGGGATGTTCGAGAAACAGGGCGCGATAAAACATGGTGGACATCAGTTCTGCGAACTGCTCCACCGTCAGCTTTGCAGCGAGTAACGGCTCGCTGCGGTTAATGAAATATTCCCGTATCAGGCCCTCACCGATTCCGGCCAGGGAATACACCACCATCAGTGCCTGATGACGCTTGAAGTGCACGTCCCGGAACAGGACCGGCATCAGGTCCACCAGCCACATCAGCTGGCTGCGGTAGTTTTCCCGCAGCATGGCCCCGAACTCGGGATCCTCATCTGCCAGCTGCAACAGGCAGCGCATGATGCCTGGTCGCCTGGCATAACTGCGCACGATCACCAGGTTGTGGGCGTATATCCGGCTGTACCAGTCCCCGGGCTGGACGTCTTTCTCGATTTCCGCGGGGTCCTGGTTTGCCCGGGAAAACTCGGTCAACACCTCGACGGTCAACGACTTCAGGTCGTTGAAATAGTGATAGAACAGCCCCTGGGCCATCCCCGCCTCGCGGGTCACATCCGCGATGCGCATCCTGTGGTAGCCATCCCGCTCCAGCACGGTCAGTGCCGCGTCCTTGAGCCGGGCACGCGCTTTCTCACCCTTGGCACTGAGGGGCTTCATTGCGCTGGTCTTTGTCGCTGTCGATCTGGCCATGACAATAAAATAGTTGAATTTGAATTCAATTTCAATAATATTATGCAGTCTCGACACGAGGAAACTGCCATGCACGTTGAATACACCGACGCCCAGAAAGAATTAAGGCGGGAATTTCGCGCCTATTTCTCCGACCTGATCAAACCGGAGTACCGCGAGGAACTGCGCAACGCCGAAAGCGGCGATCTGTATAAGGAACTCATTCGCCAGCAGGGCAAGGACAACATGCTGGCCGTCGGCTGGCCCGAGGAATACGGCGGTCGCGGGCTGACCCAGTCGGAACAACTCATCCGCTACGAGGAAGCCCTGCTGGCGGAAGCACCCACCCCCTTCGTGACCCTGAATACGGTTGGCCCGGCAATCATGAGCCGTGGTACGGAGGAACAGAAGAAGCGATTCCTGCCCGGAATCGCCGCCGGTGAGCTCCACTTTTCCATCGGCTACAGCGAACCCTCTGCGGGAACGGACCTGGCGGCACTCACCACATCTGCAGTCAGGAACGGTGACCATTATCTCGTTAACGGCAGCAAGGTCTTCACCAGTGGCGCCGAGGGTGCCGACTACATTTTCCTGGCCGCGCGCACCGACCCGGATGCCCCCAAGCACAAGGGCATTTCGATCCTGGTTGCGGACACCAGCGATCCCGGTTTCTCCCGGGGTGACATCCACACCATGGGCGGTGTGCACACCAACGTCACCTACTACGAAAACGTCAAGGTTCCCCTGGACATGATTATCGGCGAGGAAAACGCCGGCTGGCGGCTGATTACCGAACAGCTCAACCACGAACGGGTAGGACTCGCGGCCTGGGGAATACAGGGCTGGAAGCTGTTCCGGGATGTGATGAGTTGGGCCAGGAATACCCGGGGTGCAAACGGTGAGCGGGTAATTGATGACCCCACGGCCCAGCGCAACCTCGCCGAGGTCTATTCCCACCTGGAAGCGATGCGGGTCATGAACGCGCGCATGTCGTGGCAACTGGACCAGCAGACCATGGACCCGGTCTTTCCCTCCGCCATCAAGGTCTACTCCACCGAGATCATGCTGGAAATCTGCCGCCTGCTGATGGACGTGGTCGGGCCGCATTCCCTGATCGCCGGTGGCAGCGAGGGCGCGGTACTCCATGGCAACCTGGAGCATGAATACCGCCGGGCCACGATCAATACCTTTGGCGGCGGGGTGGTGGAAGTGCTGCGCGGGCTGGTGGCGACTCACGGCCTTGGCATGCCCCAGCACCGCTGATCATTCGCAGTACCGGCAACAGGAACCACACTGAGGTTTAGCAATGACACCAGAAGAACAAAAAGCGTTCGAAGACAGAATCTACGCCTACGTCGGTGTAAAGGTCTGTGAGCGAACAGCAGCCAAGGACGCGGTCAACCCGGCCATGATTCGCCACTGGGCCGAAGCGATGGGCGACACCAATCCCGCCTATACCGACGAGACCTGGGCAGCGAACAGCAGGCGCGGCAAGACCATCGCACCGCCAGCCATGATGTATGCCTGGAATCAGGAGGGCTTTACCGTCACCCGCGGCCGCGCCTCTGATCCGCAAACCGACATGGTCGAGTTATTTAACGAGTACGGGTTCACCGGCGTTCTCGGGACCAACGTGACCCAGGAATATTTCAAGGAGGTGAGCCCGGGCGACACTCTCTACCTGGAAATGGAGATAGACAGTATTTCCGAGCGCAAGGCCACTGCCCGTGGTATCGGGTACTTCTTCGAAACCCTGGCGACCTTCAGTGACCAGAACGGCGAGAAGGTCGGCACCCAGCGGTTCCGGGTGCTCAAGTTCATCCCCCAGGAACAGCCGACAGCAGCGACCGGCGACGACAAGCTGGAAGTCCCCACCCGCATTCCCTCCCCCCGGGGCCATGACAATGGCTGGTGGTGGCAGGCCGTGGACGAGGGCAAGCTGTTGATCCAGCGCTGCAAACGTTGCCAGGTATTGCGCCACCCGCCACGCCCGATGTGCGGGGAATGCCAGTCCCTGGAATGGGACTCCATCGAATCAGGCATGGAGGGCGAGGTGATCTCGTACACCTGCCTGCGTCACCCGGCGATCCCCGGCTACCCGAAGGATCCAGTGTGCGCCGTGATCAAACTGGCGGAAGGCACCAACCTCGTTGCCAACATCGTCGGCTGCGACTATGACGACGTGTTCATCGGCATGAAGCTCAAGGGCAGGATCGAACAGGTCGATGAAAAAACCACGCTGCCGCAGTTCTATCCGGCATAAGGAGAGCCAGGCAATGAGTGAGTACACCACACTGAATTACGCCGATGTCCACGTCGGCGACAAACTCCCGGAACTGGCGATCGACATTACCACCGGCCTGATCGTGGGCGGGGCAATGGCGACCCGGGACTATGAGCCCGTACATCATGACAAGTCTGCGGCCCAGGCAACCGGGCTGCCGGACGTGTTCATGAACATCCTGACCAGCCAGGGCCTGATGAGCCGCTTTGTCACCGACTGGAGTGGCCCGGAGGCTGTGATCAGGAAACTGGACCTGAAACTGGGGGCGCCCAACCTGCCAGGCATGGTGATGACGATCAGCGGCGAAGTCACTGACAAGGATGACAGCAGCGGCCAGGTCAGCATTGCGGTTGTCGGTGAGAACAACATCTGGGGCATGCACATGCAGGGCACCGTCACTATCGCATTGCCGCAGGAGGCCTAGACCGTGGTAGCCAATATCAGAGACAAGGCCGCCATTGTCGGCGTGGCCAACACAGCGTTTTCCAAGGACTCCGGCGTTTCCGAACTCAGCCTGGCCGTGCAGGCCATCAAGGGCGCCTGCGACGACGCCGGCATTCATCCCCGAGAAATAGACGGCTTTGCCACGTTCACCCTGGACACCAACGACGAGATCGAGGTGGCCCGCGCCCTGGGCTGCGGCGATCTCACGTTCTGGGGACGTTCGCACTATGGCGGCGGCGCCGCCACCGGTTCGCTGCACCAGGCGGTAATGGCAGTGGCCACCGGCATGGCCGAGTGTGTCGCGGTGTTCCGCGCCCTCAACGGTCGCTCCGGACACCGCTACTCCCAGGGAGTATCGGGCGAACTGCTGACAGCGGACGCCATCCACTGGGGCTGGTATACACCCTATGGACTGCTGACCCCCGCCTCCTGGACAGCCATGATCACCCAACGCTGGATGCACCGAACCGGTGTCACCAAGGAGGCAATGTTTGAGGTGGCCCGCTGCACCCGGGAGTACGCGGTCAGCAATCCCAACGCCTTTTTCCACGGCCAGCCGCTGGATCGTGACACCTACTTCAATGCGCGCATGATCGCCGATCCACTGCAGCTGTTCGATTGCTGCCAGGAGAGCGATGGCGGCTCGGCCATCATTGTCACCACCCCGCAAAGGGCCCGGGACCTGAAGCAACCCGTGGTGACCGTCAAGGGCGTGGCCCAGGCCTCTGCCCAGGGCCAGGAACAGATGACCTCCTTTTACCGCGACGAAATCTCCGACGTCAGCGAACACCGCATCGCCGCGGGTGACTGCTACGAAATGAGCGGTCTGCGCCCAAGCGACATCGATGCCGCGGTTATCTATGATGCATTCACGCCCAATGTGCTACTGCAGCTCGAGGCCTGGGACTTCTGCAAATTCGGTGAGGCGGGAGACTTTGTCCTGGACGGCAACCTCCGCCCGGATGGCCGCCTGCCCACCAACACCCACGGGGGCCAGTTGAGCGAGGCCTACATCCATGGTGTTAACGGCCTGGTGGAGGCCACCCGCCTGGTCCGCGGCCAATCGGTCAACCAGCCGGGCAAACAGGTTGATCACGCGCTGGTCACCTCGGGGGTGGGTATTCCCACCGGCGGGGCCATCCTGGGCAAACTCGACTAGTGGATTCTCCAGGACCAGGGCCCGCCGCCCGGTCCGCTAAGGCCGGCTACTGCCGGCAATCGCATACAAAGGTGATCACATGTTCCAAGGCTGGAAAGTAGTAGGTGGCGGCTTCACCGCGCAATTGTTCGTGGTGGGCTTCCTCACTTATGCGGTAAGCCTGCTGGTAACGCCGGTACAGGCCGAGTTCGGGGTTAGTCTGGAACAGGTGATGTACAGCCTGACCGCCGCCACGTTTCTCGGCCTGTTCATGCAACCCGTAGCCGGCGCGATGATCGACCGCTTTTCGGTACGCGGCATCATGATCGCCGGCTCGGTTCTGTACGCCCTGGGGCTTTACCTCACCTCCATCGCCCAGTCTATCGGCCAGTATATCGCTGCCTTCGCCCTCACCATGGCCATCGCCAATGCCCTGGCAGGCTCGATGTGCAGCTCCGCCGTTATCTCCCGCTGGTTTGTCGCCAGCCGCGGTCGCGCACTGGGCATTGCCGCCCTGGGAACCTCGGTCGGCGGTGTCGTTATTCCGGCACTGGTCAGTTACTGGCTGGGCACCGACGGCTGGCGGGGGGCGCTGGAAAACCTGGCCTGGTGTGTACTGTTACTCATGATGCCGGTGGTGGCCCTGAGCGTTCGCGATCACCCGGCCGACCTGGGGCTCCACCCGGAAGGACTCGCCGAATCCCCGCCGGAGCCCACCGGTACAGCGCCCAACCAGGACATGCGCGGTATTTTGCGCTCCCCGCCATTCTGGTATCTCGGGCTGGCCCTGGGGCTGCTGTTCAGCGCCTACTCGGCCGTACTGTCCAACATCAGCCCTTACGCCATCAACCTGGGCAGCAGCAAGGAACAGGCGTCCGCGCTGATCATGGCGGTGGCGGTCACCGGCTTCATCGGCAAGATACTGTTTGGCATTGCCGCCGACCGCTTCAGCCTGAAGGCCGCCCTGTGGACGGCACAGGGGCTGGTTGCCGCGTCTTTCCTGGTGCTGGCACAGGAACCGGGGCACGGCGTGATGCTGCTGGGGACATCGCTGCTGGGACTGGCTGCCGGCGGCATGCTGCCCGTATGGGGCGCGATGATGGCGCAATTGTTCGGCCTGGGGAGTTACGGTCGAGCCATGGGGCTGATGGGACCGGTTATTACGCTCTGCGTCATGCCGGGTTTTGCGGTGATAGGCCGCATGTATGACAGCCTGGGCAGCTATACGCCCAGCCTCTACTTCTTCGCCGGGGTCTGTGCCGTCTCCGCGCTGCTGCTGGCGCCCCTGCGCTTACCGGCCAGGCGCGACTGAGTGCCACCGGCAGGACCGGGGGCACCGCCAACCCTGCCTACATGTAAATAAACATCAGTTCGTAGATCAATGCCGGGCGATCATCCTGGCCTACCACGTGCACCTGCTGCTCCAGCACCATCCTGGTGCCCTTGGGAGTGGCACTCACCTCTTTTACCCGGCTGCGACTGTGAATCGAGCACCCCACCGGAACCACACCGGTAAAGCGCAGCTTGTCGGAGCCGTAGTTGAGCATGTTGTTGAAGCCGGTGACCTCATAGGTTTGCTCCGCGCGCATTTTCGGCAGCAATACCAGGGTAAGAAAGCCGTGCGCAATCGTGCAGCCGAAGGGGCTGTCAGTTTTCGCCTTCTCCGGATCGGTGTGAATCCAGTAGTCGTCACCGCTCAACTCGGCAAACTGGTTGACCATGTCCTGGGTTATTTCCAGCTCGCTGCTCCAGGGACCGAACTCGTCGCTCACCAGTTCCTGCATGGCCTCGACATCGTCGTACTTATACTGCTTCATAAGGGATGCTCCGATAGTTTCCAAAGCCCGCATTCTAAGCGCGCAAGGCCCGGACAGGAGAGCAAAAACCGTAGCGAAGCGAGCGCGGGATAACCTGCTAAACCACTGTGTTTTATCGATTTTCCCAGCTGTAGCCGGCAGGCTCAAAACGGCAGAATAGGTAGCCTTTAATGACGCAATCTGTCATTGCCCCGGATTTCCAGTGCAGTAGACTGATGCACCCCGATTTTCCGTTTTGCACCTGCGGGTGCGCTTCCAAGAGGATGTGTAATGCGTGAAGCAGTTATCGTAGAAGCAGTCAGGACTCCCATCGCCCGCGGCAAGCCCGGTGTCGGTGATCTCAGTGGATTCCATGCCGTGCAGCTGCTGGGATTATCGCTGCAAGAGATCGTCAAGCGAACCGGCATCGATTACAGCGACGTGGACTACCTGGCTGGAGGCTGCGTCACCCAGGCTGGCGAGCAGGCCGGCAACATCACCCGTAACGCCTGGCTCAACCTGGGCAAGGACTACAGCGCCGGGGGCACCACCCTGGACAATCAGTGCGGTTCGGCGCAGACGGCCAACCACATGATTTCATCCATGATCGCCACCGGCTCGATTGACATCGGTATCGCCTGTGGCGTCGAGTCCATGAGCCGCGTTGGCCTGGGCATGAATGTCTACAATGGTCCCGGCTACTACATTCCCCAGGACTGGCCCTGGGATTCCACCCCCGACCAGTTCTCCAGTGCCCAGCGCATCGCCGACAACCGCGGCATCACCCGGGAGATGGCGGATGACCTCGGCTACAACTCGCAACTGCGCGCCAAACAGGCCTGGGCCGAAGGCCGGTTCGACCGCGAGACATTTACCGTCGAGGCGCCGGAAATCGACGCCGAGGGCAACCCTACCGGTGCAACCCGGACCGTAACCCGGGACCAGGGCCTGCGTGATACGCCCCGTGAAGCCCTGTCCGAGCTGCGCACTGTCACCGAGGGCACCATCCATACCGCTGGCAATTCCTCACAGATTTCCGATGGTTCCGCCGCCGTGCTGTGGATGACTGCCGAGGAAGCCAAAGCGCGGGGACTCAGGCCCCGGGCCCGGATTATTTCCGATTGCGTGGTGGGTACCGACCCTTACTACCTGCTGGACGGCCCGGTGGACGCCACCGCGCGACTGTTCAAGCGCAGCGGCATGACCATGGACGACATCGACCTGGTGGAAATCAACGAGGCCTTTGCCGCCGTTGTGCTGTCCTGGGCACAGGTCTACAACGCCGACCTGGACAAGGTTAACGTCAACGGTGGCGCCATCGCCCTGGGCCATCCGGTAGGTTCTACCGGCGCCCGGCTGATTACCACCGCGCTGCATGAGCTGGAGCGCGCCGACAAGAACACCGCCCTGATCACCATGTGCTGTGGCTCCTCCGTGGGCACCGGCACCATCATCGAACGTATTTAAGGAGAACACTGCATGGGAGACCTGACCGGAAAAGTCGCCGTCATCACCGGAGCCGGCCGCGGACTCGGCCGCGAGGAGGCAATCCAGCTGGCCAGACAGGGGGCACGCGTTGTTATCAATGACATCGACCTGCCCGACGCCAGGGAAGCGGCTGAATCCGCCGTCGAGGAAATCAGGGCGCTGGGGGGCGAGGCCATTGCCGTTTACGGTGATTGCGCAGATTCCGCCGATGCCGAAAACCTGTTGCAGACAACGCTCAACACCTACGGCGACATGAATATCATGGTCAACAATGCCGGTTTTTGTCGCGACAAGACCATATTCGGCATGTCAGACGAGGAGTTCGATTCGGTGGTGCGCGTTCACCTGCGGGGCCACTTCGTCAACATGCGCAACGCCACCCGCTACTGGCGCGACAAGGCCAAGTCGGGCGAGGAAGTCTACGGCAGGCTGGTCAGCACCTCCTCCGAGGCGGCTTTCTACGGCTCTGCCGGCCAACCCAACTACGCCGCCGCCAAGGCCGGCATCATCGCCATGACCATGGGTGCCGCCCAGCTGTTGATAAAGTACGGCATCACCGCCAACGTCATCATGCCCCGCGCCCTCACCGACATGACCGCCGGCGGCCAGACTGCCGAGATGTTCGCCCCGCCCGCCGATGGTGGCTTCCACACTTTCGACCCTGCCAACGTGGCGCCCCTGGTGGGCTACCTGGCGTCGCCGGAGGCCGGCAGGATTTCCGGCGAGGTGTTTGTGGTCTGGGGCAACGAGGTCCAGGTCGCCCAGCGCCCTACCCTGCGCGATGCGTTCGTCAATCCGAAGGGGGCGCAAAAGTGGGAAGTCGAGGATCTGCACTCCACCATGGCGTCTCATTATGACGAGAACTACCTGCCGGTCTGGGGTGGGTTCTCGGTGCCGCCGGTCTGAGGGCTGAACCCACCTTGGCTCGCGCCTTATCCATCGAGAAGGCGCTTTAACCTTTAATGCTAAGCGGTCACCGCGGAAGTGCCTGAACTTCCCCGGCTCGCCTTTCGTGACGCCAAATACGCCGACGCCACCTGGATACACAGCGTGCTCGATGGCGAGGCGGGCGAGCGGCTGAATCGGTTCTCGCAAACAGAGCGCAGAGGGAGCGGCGCGAGACAGCGCTTTTCTGGCTCGCAACCGACCGAGGGTACCCCGGAGGGGCGCTCATGTGAGAGGACCTATTCAGGCACTCGCACGGCGACTCGGCGCTTCACCGACAGCATAGGTAGTGGATAGTCGAGTGCAAATGGACGGAGGCCGTCGGGGATGGGATAGACCTCAAGAGGGAGTGTGCTTTTCGACCGAATGAGGTCTATCCCATCCACGGCGACCGCTTAGCAATAAAGCAATAAAGCAATAAAGCAATAAAGCAATAATGCAATAATGCTCGACTGAATTATAAAAAATACCCACAGGCGAGCAAAGAAAAAGGGGCCCGAAGGGCCCCTTGGTGTCTCAAGCGTCAGCTTCAGGAGAAGCGACGACGCAGACCGCTGAGCATGCCACCCAGGGCCAGGAAGGCACCGCCAACCGCGCCGATCAGGAACAGCGGCGAAGCAGTAGTCGGCATTTCGACGACTTCTTCCTCGATCACGATCAGGTCAGCTGCGTCCGGGCCGTCGTCGTCATCCACCGCCAGGGCGAAACGATCCTGGGGCAGGTACACGTTCAACTGCTGACCGCGCATCAGGTCGCTGGCGCGGTAGCTGCGGCCACCGATTTCAGCGCGCCATGAACTGTCCACCTGGATTGAACGGGTGTCACCCATGGTGCCGTCAGTATGCAGCGGACGGAACGTCATGCGGTTACCGCGCACGCGGATAACTTCAACGGTGGCCTTGGCATACAGTTCACCGTCTTTCTCATACACGGACTGGCAGGACTCGGCGATATCAGGATTCATTGCCAGAACTTCCGCAGACCAGTTCAGGTCGGCGCAGGTTACCGTGCTGCTTACCGCCTTGTCCTGTGCCATCAGCGATCCCGCTGATACCGACAGGGCCATACCTACCGCTACTACCATCTTCTTATTCATGTCAATTCCTCCTTAATTGTGGTTGACATAGGTTGTGTCGAGTGACGCTGTCACGATGAATCGCTGCGGCGCATTTCCGACAAAATAAAACGGGTAACAAGTGACCAGGGTGACGGTCGTGTCACGGGTGTCCTTTAACAACTGCGTATCCGTTTTGTCGACGATATGAATCGCGTCGACCGTGAACCTTTTCTCTCCTTCCAAAGTCTGCAGCACGATGCTGTCACCGACTTCGACATCTTTCAGCACCCGGAAGTAACCATCGCGGTGACCGGAAATTCCGATGTTGCCACCCTCGTGAGGATAGGCCATTCCGTCGATTACGCCAGCGGCCCGGTCCATCACCATGTCCGAGGCGGTCTGGTAAACAGGGACTTTCAAATCAATGTCAGGGACTTCCAGCACACCGAGAACCGGTGGCAGGTCGGCCGACAGGCTGGCCTGGTAATCGGCGATGCGACCCGGGGCCCAGAGCGTCATATCGGGCTCGCCGGCGTCAGAAAAACGTTCGTTTCCGGAAGGGCTTACGGTTTGCCAGGAAAGCCGGGTGTCCTCGACAGCAAGCATCGCCCGCTCTTCAAAAGCGGCAATACGACCCTGCCGTTCCACCTCGCCCTGGGCGAGTTGCACGGCGAAAAAGCCGGTCAGGGCAATACCCACCGAATAACTGAGCACTTCCACGGTTCGGAAGGCTAATGTACGCAGATTTACTGACATACAGCGTTGTGGTTTCCCCTGTCACCAGACTGAATGTTCTTCGACTGCACAACCCGCAGACCCTTGGCCAATATTCTAGTACGTTCTAGTGAAAGCGCTAGTTTAGACACTTTTCGTTAAGGTATTACTAACATATCCTAGGGATAGCGGTATTGTCTAAACAATGCCCCGGTTTATTGACCCCGATCAAACCATAACGAGGACCCCGACGTGAGCCCCCAGGTGCGCCCATTCACGATAGCGATTGAAGACTCTACCCTCGAGGAACTGCGCCGGCGCCTGCTGGCAACGCGCTGGCCGGATGCGGAAACCTGCGCCGACTGGAGCCAGGGCATGCCGCTGGCCTATAGCCAGGAACTCGCGACCTACTGGGCCAACGATTACGACTGGCGACGCTGTGAAAATACGTTAAACAGCTGGCCCAACTACCTCACCGAAATCGATGGCCTCGATATACACTTTATTCACCGAGCCAGTTCCCACCCGCATGCCATGCCACTGATCATCTCTCATGGCTGGCCCGGTTCGGTGATCGAGTTTACAAAAATCATCGACGCGCTGGCCCAACCGGAGCTGCACGGCGGCGACCCGGCGGACGCCTTTCACGTGGTAGCACCGTCACTTCCCGGTTTCGGTTTTTCCGGCAAACCCACCGAGACTGGGACAGGCGTGGAAAAGATCGGGCAGATGTGGGGCGAACTGATGGCCCGCCTCGGTTATGACCGTTACGTCGCCCAGGGCGGTGACTGGGGCTCGATCATCACCCAGAGCATGGGCCAGACGCAGACCCGCCACTGCGCGGGCATTCACGTCACGATGCCGATCGTGGCCCCGGACCCGGAGACCATGGACGACCTCAGTCCGCTGGAGCAATCCGCGCTGGAGGGAATGACCTACTACCAACAACACGATTCCGGCTATTCCAAGCAACAGTCAACCCGGCCGCAGAGCCTGGCTTACGGGCTTGCGGATTCACCCGTCGGCCAGATGGCCTGGATCGTGGAGAAATTCTATGCCTGGACCGACTGTGAAAAAGACGGGTTCAAACATCCGGAACACGTCCTGAGCAAGGACGAATTGCTCGACAATGTCATGCTCTACTGGCTGAACAACTGTGCCGCAAGTTCCGCTCGCCTGTACTGGGAGAGTTTTAACAGCCCCAACCTCGACCCGATTGACATGCCCGCGGGCTGCTCCATCTTTCCCTGCGAAATATTCCGTTCCAGCCGCCGCTGGGCGCAAAAGCGTTTTAGCAATCTGATTCACTGGCAGGAACTGGACAGGGGTGGGCATTTCGCGGCCCTCGAACAGCCGGAAGTCCTGGTCCGGGAACTACGGGACTGCTTTCGCCAGCTGCGCTGAGGACAGCCTAGAGGTCATCGAAGTCAGCGGTGTTCAGGCTGCTGGAGAACGGACGGTTGGGGATAATTTCCGGTTCTGGCTCGGCCTCGGGTTCGGGCTCTGCCTCAACTTCTGCCACCGCCGGCTCCATGCCGCTGGCGGGGGAAAGCCTCGCGTCCAGCGGCGACGCCGCCGGATCGGGCGGCATGCGGTAATCGGAGTCGTCCACGCAATCTATTTCAAACTCGGGGCTGTCGGTCGGCAGGGCCGGCGGCGGACTTTCCCGGGCGTCGATGTCCGGCGACACAGTCATCGACTCAACCCGATACCCGGTGCTGTCCAGCGGGTGCGGTTTCACTCGCGACAGCGAGGGAGCATCAGCTTGCGATGGCCCCGGGGCACGCTCAGGCGGCGGCTCCGGCGGCCCGGTTTTCACTGGGTCCTCTGCGGCTACCGGCTCCTCTGCTTCAACTGGCGGCGCTGCTTCGGGTAGACGACTGGCGGGGGCAGGGCCGTGCCTGCCGATACTTGGCGCCCTGGTACTGCTGCCGATAAACTCAAGATTCTGCAGCGCAGAATCCAGCAGATTTCCGCGTTCGCCGGCAGGCCGGAACGTTTCCCCGGAGGTTTGCAGCGCCCGGGGTGTCAAATGCCGCGCCTGGGATGCCAGGGTATCTCCCACCGGAATGCCCCGTGAACCGAAACTCCTGTCCTGCCTGGCCGCCGCGGATGGTTCCGGCGCCGGTGCCTCGGCGGTGGCCTGCAGCGGCAGGCTCTGCTCCTGCGGTTCCTGCTCGACAACGTCCGGTGTCTCGTCCTCACCGCGCAGTGCGCGCTGTTTCAGCACTTCGTTGGCACACTCTGACCAGCGGCCGAAATGGGCAGATTCCGCCGGATCGGGCATCCGGTGCTTGCGGAAATCACGCATGGCCTGCATGAAGCGATGCTTGACCGCGCGGTAGTGGTATATATGGTCTTCGGTTTCCAGCGGCAGCAGGTCGGAGCCGCCGCGGATAATCAGCATTTGCGGCGGCAGCTGGCCCTGCAGGCTGTGCAGCAGGTCAGCGAGGAAACAGAGACGGAAAGCCGAATTCAGCGTGGTCTTGGCCTGGGTGTCGCAGGGGATATAGAGGTAGTTGCCGAGCTCCGAGTATCCGCTGGTGCGCATCAGCAGGTTGGCGGAGCCGGATAGCGGGCCCAGCGCCAGCTGCCCGTTAACAATAAAGTCGACGCCATGGCGCATGGCTTCGAGGGTTGCTGTGCGCCGCGACGGCTCATCCGCCTCCCAGTCAACCAGGATGACGCGCTTGCCCTCGGCACGCAGCGTTGCTGCCAGTTCATCCTGGCGTTCCATGTAGTTACCGGGGGGAGTGCTGTCGCGGTCTGGCGGGATGCCGTGGTCGGGATTTTCCAGGGTCAGTCGTTCCATCCAGCAGGCGAACGGTGACTCCCTGAACAGGACAATGTCTTCTGAAGTGTAGGTTACGGCATTATCAACACTGTAGCGGTACATGAGCGGCTGTTTGCGTCCCCCAACGGTTGCCAACAGCATAAGTTGTCAAAGTACTTAGGCCGTTTGCATAGTTATATAGGAATGCCCGGCGGGAGGCAACGGCGGCGAGGAAATTGCTGCCACCGCTGCCCCATATGGGGGTTACTGGTAGCGGTAAATGGTGGCGCCGCCGATCAGGGTGCGCTCGACCAGCAGTTCGCGCATGTCCATGGGAGACTCCAGCGGACTGCCCGAAAGCACGATCATATCCGCCAGTTTGCCGGGCTCCAGGGAGCCGATGCGGTCTTCCTGGAAGACCTGCCAGGCGGCGTCGATTGTGACCGCCCGCAGCGCCGACATCACGTCGATGCGCTGCTCCTCACCGATCACATCACCGCCGTGGCTGAGACGGAACACCTGGCTCCAGACCGCCTGCAGCGGCTGCATCGGAACCACCGGTGTATCGAGATGGGAGCTGAACACCAGGCCGTAATCCTGTGCCCAGCGCGCCGGACTCATGGCCGCCGCCCGCTCCGGCCCCATGAAAATATCCCGGTGGCGATCACCCCAGTAGTAGGTGTGGGCGGAGAAGAAACTGGGGGTCACACCCAGTGCTTTCATCCGTGCCACCTGGTCCTCACGAGCCATTTGCGAGTGAATCAGGATCATCCGCGGGTCCTCCTCCGGATGCGCCTGCTGGGCGGCCTCAAAGGCGTCGAGAATATCCTCGATGGATTGGTCGCCGTTGCCGTGGATTGCCAGCTGGTAACCCTCGCTGTGCAGCTCTTTCACGCGCTCGATCAGCGTATCCCGGGGAATGGCCGGGTAACCCCGGTAATTCTCGTCGCCCTTGTAAGGCGTATGGTAGGGATGACTCAGATACCCGGTGTAGCCCTGGATACTGCCATCCGCCACCAGTTTGATGGCCGGCATGCTCACCCTGTCGCTGGTGTATTCGGCGGGATCAAATTCGCCGGTATCAATAAGCTCGGCAAACTCGTCATCAAAGGCAAACAGCACCAGTCGCTGGGGAACAATGCCGAACTTGCTGGCGTAAAGCATACCCGTGGCAGAGCTCGGGGTGGTGCCGCCGGATTGCGCCGTGGTCACGCCCACCCGGGCATACTCCCGCACCGCCGACTTGATCACCTGATACAGGTCTACCGCGGACATGTCCTGCAACCTCATCATGATATCCATGCGGGCTGTTTCTTCCAGCAGGCCATTGGGCTCACGGCTACCCTCGCGACGTCCAATGACCCCGCCGACCGGGTCTTCCGAGTCGGCGCTGATTCCGGCCAGTTCCAGCGCCATGCTGTTGGCCACCACCATATGTGCCGACACGTGCACGGCCACTACCGGGTGCTCGGTGGAGATAGCATCCAGTTCGGCGCGGGTCGGGTGGCGCTGTTCCGCCAGCAGGGTGTCGTCATAGCCGGTACCGAACACCCACGCCCCGGGCTCCGCTGATTCTACCTGCGTCCTGAGCGCAGCAAGGACCTCGTCCATGGTTTGCTTGTCACCCACTGGTGGACTGGAGAGATCGGCGGCTACCGCCGTCAGGCCGGATCCGGGAAAATGCCCGTGGGCATCGACAAACCCGGGCATCAGGGTGCGACCGCGCAGGTCAGTGACCTCGGTGGCCGGCCCGACCAGAGCCATGATCTCGTCGTTGCTGCCCACCGCCTCGATCCGCTCGCCGCGCACCGAAACCGCCTCAACGATGCGGTTCTGCGCGTCCATGGTAAGGACCTCACCGTTAATGAACACCTGGTGTTCCGGCGGCGCGGGCAGACGGGTGGCTATCTTCACCAAAACCGTCACACCACCCAGCAGTGCCAGCAGTACCAGTACGCCTGTTTTCCAGTTCATTCTTTGTCTCCGTATCACTGCGCCGTCAGGCGGCGTTGTCTATCAGCAGCTCCGCCAGCCGGGCGCGATGCCACACCGCATCACCCCACAACATCTCAGTGTGCTTCTGGCGCTTGAAAAACAGGTGCACATAGCACTCCCAGGTGAAGCCGATACCCCCGTGCATCTGCACCGAACGGCTGCTGGCAAAGGCCGCCATGTCGGATGCCGAGGCCTGGGCCATATGGGCATAACGGGCCGCTTTTTCGACTTCGCAATCCACTGCGCAGGCGGCGTTGTAGACCAGTGACTTGGCCTGGTCGATCATCACCATGACGTTCACCAGGGGGTGCTTCACCGCCTGGAAGAACCCCAGGGGCTTGTCGAACTGCTGGCGCTGGTTAACGTACTCCACCGTGGTCTGCAGTTGCCACTCACCGGCGCCAACCATGTCCGCTGCGTACAGGGTCCAGATCGCCGGCATGGCCTCAGACAGCGCACTTGCGGCATCGGTGCACACCCTGCGGGCCGCGGCCCCGTCAAAGCTGATATGGGCCTGGTCGCGGGTGAGATCGACAATGGCGTCCTGGGCCACGGTCACCCCATCGGTATCGACCGGCAGCCAGTAGAGGGCCGGCCCCGATTCGGCGCTGGCACACACCAGCAGGTGGCTGACCTTGCCGGCGTCCTGGACAAAGTATCCCGTACCCTGGAGCGAATCGCCCTCCCCGCTTACGGACGTCTCCGCCCCGGTCCAGGATCCGTGTTCGTTGGAGATGACCAGTGCCGCCGTGGCGCCGCCGGCGATATCCGCCAGCGCGGCCTCGCCCCCGGCGCCGGCCGCCGCGAGGATATAACTGGCAGATAGCGTTGACAGCAGTGGACAGGGGAAGGCCGCTCGCCCGGCCTCTTCCACCAGCCCCGCCACCCCCACCAGTGGCATGCCTACCCCGCCCTGGGCTTCAGGCACCGCCAGCAGGGTCCAGCCAAGGTCGACCATTTGTTGCCACAGTTCCATGTCCCACTGCACCTGCGGCGCGCGATTGGGGTCGGGATCGCCCGCCACCAGTGCGTGCAGGGTGCCGGCGCTGAAGTGCTCGCTGAACAATTTCCGCGCGGACTCTTTCAGCAGCGCGGCTTCTTCACCAAATCCAAAATCATCGGGTTGTGCCATGCCTGTTCTCCTTATTTTGACTTGGCCATGCCGAGCACACGCTCGCCAAGAATATTGCGCTGGACCTCGCTGGTACCGGCGGCGATGGTGAAGCCGAAGGAATTCATGTAGGACATGGGCCACTGGCCGCCAGCCGGGGCAGCGTCATCCGCCAGGTACAGGGACGCTGCGGCGCCCTCGATTTCCATGGCGATAGCGGCGGTGTCCTGGGCGATTTCGCTCATCAGCAATTTATTCTGCAGGGCCAGGCGCATGGGGTGATCCTGCAGCGCCGTCACTCTCGAGCGGCGCTGGTTGGCGGCCATGCCCTCCTCGCGGATAACCTGCTGCATCATACGATCGCGGATAATCGGGTCCTCGCAGGCCGGCGCACCGTTGCGCCAGGTCTGCCGGGACAGTGCTACCAGGGTTCGGGCACTGGTGATGTGGGCCGAGCGGGTCTGCATGCCACCTGAGCGCGGCGTGACCAGGTCACCGGCCCCGCGCTCGTGTAACAGCGTGGTCATCGCCACCTGCCAGCCCTTGCCGAGTTCATCCAGGCGATAGCTGTCCTCCACCTCCAGGTCTTCGAAAATCACCTCGTTGAAACCGGTCTCCCCGGTCATTTTAATCAGTGGGCGCACAGTGACTCCCTTGCCCAGCGCAGGGCGGATGGGGACCACAAAATAGGACAGGCCGTCGTGCTTCACAGACTTGTCGGTGCGCAGCAGCAGAATCATCCACTCGGCGAAATGGGCCAGGGAGGTCCATACCTTGTGGCCGTTAATCACCCACTTGTCGCCCTTGCGCTCGGCGAAGGTCTGCACGTTGGCCAGGTCGGAACCGGCCCCGGGCTCACTGAATCCCTGGCACCAGATATCCTCGCCGGAGAACAGCCGCGGCAGTAACCGCCGCTTGAGTTCCTCCTGGCCGTGATAGAACACCGTGGGGGCGGCCATGCCCAGGCCGATCACGTTGGGCAGGAACGGCGTGCCGGCGGCCATCATTTCCTCGTTGGCAATGCGCTGGCAGTTCGCGCGCCCGCCGCCACCCACTTCCACCGGGTAGTCACAGCCAATAAGGCCCGCATCGTAGGCGGCTTTCTGCCAGGCCTGCAGGTAGTGGAGCTGGTCTTCGGTCATGATCTCCAGCGGCGTCAGCGGCATTCGAACCGGCGGCTCCCCCGGTGTGTTTTCTGCCAGCCAGGCTCTTGCCTGTTGCCTGAATTGCGCCTGCTCCGGCGTATCCTTGACACCCTGTTCTGCCATGCAATCTCTCCTTTTCTATCGTTATTAACTGTTTGCGGGTCAATCGATCAATAGTGGGGCGGCCTTTCATTGGCCGCCGCGCCGCCCTGGTCAAGCTGCGCGGCCTGTTCTTCCTGGCGCTGTTTCAACAGCGTCAGTTGCTCCCGCAGCACCAGTATCTCCCGCTGCTGATCGGCAACGGCCTCATTCAAGGCTGCGATGGTGTCCTCCTGGAAGGCCATCTGGCTCTGCAACTCCACTAATTGGGCCAGCAGGTCCTGGGTATCCGTCATCGGGCGTTTCCTGTTTGCCTTCATCAAGCGGGCTAATATACTGCCCCGCCAGACGGATTGACACGACAGCGCTTAGACCATGGCAAAAAAACCTTCCCAACGTCTTGTTTATTCAACCGACGGCGGCCGCCTCTGCCCCCAGTGCCACCGGCCGGTTGCCGACTGCGTCTGCGGCAAGGACCGCCCGGCTGTCACCGGGGACGGCATCGTCCGCCTGCAGCGGGAAACCAAGGGCCGGGGTGGAAAAGCAGTCACTGTTGTGACCGGCGTGCCCCTGGCTGGCAAGGAATTAAAGGCCCTTGCCAAGCTTTTGAAGCAGAAATGTGGCGTCGGCGGGGCCCTCAAGGGCGAAAACATCGAAATCCAGGGGGATCAACGGAACGCAATAAAAGCAGAACTGGAAAAACGCGGATTTACCGTCAAAATTGCTGGAGGATAGATTTTTTATCGACGATAACTGCTTTTAGTCATATTTTGTCGGCAAGTACGGCGACGTTTTTCACAGAAGCGTCGCCTTTCTTATGCCTTGCAGGACCACATAAACCGGAGTTACGATCTATTCCCGAAATATTTATTAATTAAACGCCGCAAGGCTTTATTTTTATTGGATTTTATTTTTTTCTGTGTTAAAA
This sequence comes from Seongchinamella unica, assembly GCF_004354085.1. Classification (GTDB taxonomy): domain Bacteria; phylum Pseudomonadota; class Gammaproteobacteria; order Pseudomonadales; family Halieaceae; genus Halioglobus; species Halioglobus unicus. The sequence goes on from NZ_SMSE01000002.1 coordinate 1,059,696, forward strand.
AGTATCTTGTGAGCACGGAACTGCGGGGAAACGGGATAGTTCTCGCGACATAAACCAGGCCACAAAAGAACCATAAGTGAAACGGCAGTATCTGACGGATTTGACATCCCTGCGAGGTAGTAGGTTATGTACGTTACCGCAGAACACCTGAGAGACCAGGTCATCCGGCCTACTCTCAAATATCTGGGAAAATGGACGCCGGCGAGTGAATCTTTTCTGCTCAACGCCGCAGTAGACGCCCCGGACCTGGGGTTGTTCTCCGCACGCAATGACGGCCTCGGGCTGTTCCACATCACCGCGTCACAGCACCGCGACCTGTGGGACCGTTACCTGGCCTTCAATCCGGACATGGCAAGCCGGGTGCGGGGGCTGGCCAGCCAGCGGGCGTTCCTCAGCGACCCCGATGGCGAGTTGCAGACCAACCTGAGCTATTGCACCGCAATCGCCTGGCTGCTCTACCAACGTGCCGGTCTGGCCAAGGAAACCGGCGGCGTCGACAACAGCGAAGTGGCCATGGCCTGAGCCGCCAGGGGCCCTGCCCCACCCGGCTCACGCCTCCAGTTCCACCAGTGCCCGCCACAGGGCCAGGTCTTCGGGCCGATCAATATCCTGCAGCTCTGCCAGTGGTTGCCATCCAGCCCCCGTCCGCTCGAACCTGGCCACCGTTTCTGCGAAAACCCCGGCAGTACCCCATTTCACCCCCGCGAACCAGCGCACGTCCACCTGGCGCACCCCGATCAATACATAGCCGCCATCCGTCGCCGGTCCGAGCACCACATCCCTGCCGTCCAGGGCGTCGATGGCGGACGCCAGGTAGTCGCGGTCAATCTGGGGGCAATCACTGCCCACCAAAATCACCTTGTTATGGGTCTGCAGGCCGGCCGCCAGGGCATGGCACATGCGCTGGCCAAGGTCGCCACCCTGTTGCCTGCGCACCGCCCGTACGCCGAGACGCTCGCACTGCCGGAACAGGGGTGAGGCGGTATTCCCGGCAACCGCCAGTTCCACCCGACCCAGGCCGGCACTGGTCAGTTTGCGGGCAGTCCAGAGGACTAACTCCCGGTGCAGATGGCAGGCCTCGGCGGGCGCGAGGGCGGGTATCATTCGGGTTTTCACCCTGCCCGGGACCGGCTCCCTGGCAAACTGGATCAACAGCACATCACCCACGCTGACTGCCTCCATAGTAGTGACGCCACAAGCGCTGCGGTGAAACACCCAGGGCATAGGCCAGCCGCAGCGCCCACATGGTGACGACGGTTTTGACCACGCCGTGCTGGCGCCAGCGACGGCTGGAGGTGGTGACCGGCTCGGCAATCACCAGCGGCGCAGCCTGGCGCCGGAAGCGCTTGCAGATCGCCACGTCCTCCATCAGCGGGATATCGTCAAAGCCCCCCGCCCGCAGCAGTTCTTCGCGCGCAAAAAACAGCATCTGGTCCCCGGTGGCAACACGGGTCACCCGGGACCGTCCGTTGATGAACGCGCTGATCAGCCGGAACTGCCATTCCCCACCACTCAGGCGCAGGTGACAAAACCCCCAGCGGGGACCACTGCCAAGGTAGCCTGCCAGGGCCTGCTCAGACACCGATGGCCGGCTGTCGGCATGGAGGAAAAACAGGTAGTCACCGCTGGCTGCCTGCAGCCCGGCATTCATCTGCCGGGCGCGCCCGGGCAGTGACTGCAGCAGTTGATCACAGAGGGGACGAGCCAGGGTACAGGTCGCGTCACTGCTGCCGCCGTCGACGACCACCAGTTGCGCCTGCGGATATTGCGAACGCAACCGGGACAGCAGGTCGGCAATCGTTCCGGCCTCGTCGAGGGTGGGTATGATAAAACTACAGGCGGTTGGCGCCACGCCTACAGCGCACCACCACAACTGCTGCCCTGGCCCGCGGTGCAGCCATAGCAGTGCTCTCCGGTCACAATGGCCTTGCCGGTGAGACGGGTCCCGGCGAGCAGGTCGCGCAGGTGCAGCCGGGAATCGCTGGCCAGCACCGGCAGTTGCAGCATCTGGTTGAAGTCACAATCGTACACGTAGCCCTGCCAGTCCACGCTGAGCAGGGACTTACACATCAGCCCCGCAAGGTTGCTCTCACTGAAGTTCTCCCGCAACAGGCTCATGTAATCCGTGTACTGCCCCTGGGCGAGCAACACCGCGCCAAAGCGGCTGATCGGCATATTGGTGATGGTGAACAGCTGGTTGAAGCGAATGCCAAAGCGCTCGCCCAGTTCGCGCTTGTAGTCAGCTTCCAGCGCCTGCTGCGGTGGCGGTAATACCGGGCCCACCGGGTTGTAAACCAGATTTAACTGCAGGCGGGGGTCCGCACCGTAGCCGAGCTCATTCAATGTGCGAACAGCGCGAATACTGGTGTCGTACACGCCCTTGCCGCGCTGCTCCTCGACATTTTCCTCCAGGTAGCAGGGCAGCGACGCGGTAATTTCCACTCCCTGCTCGGCGAGAAACTGCGCCAGGGATTCCTGGCCGGGCTCGAACAGGACGGTGAGGTTACAGCGGTCGATGACGTGAAGGCCGAGGGCACGGGCCTCGACCACAAGCCGCCGGAACTGCGGGTTCATCTCCGGTGCGCCGCCAGTCAGGTCGAGGGTATGCACGCCCGCTGCTGCCGCAACCTGCAACACCTGGTCCACGGTTTCGGCGGTCATCAACTCGGTACGGCTGGGGCCGGCATTAACGTGGCAATGCACGCAACTGAGGTTACACAGGTAGCCGAGGTTCACCTGCAGGGTTTCCACCCCCTGGCGAATCAGGGAGGGAAAATCACTCTCCAGCAGCAGCGGCCGTGTGTCCTGCATCAGCGGTTCCCGGTGGCGTGGCAATCAGTAGAGCGCTGTGCGCTCCGCGTCGGTCAGCAGGCTGAGAGTATCCCCCAGCCGGTACTGGAATACCACGTTATAGGACAGTACCGCCTGGACATAGTTGCGGGTTTCCCGGTAGGGAATGGTCTCCACCCAGATATCCACCGGCACCTGGTCTCCCCGGGGGTTACGCCAGCGGTCGACCCGGTGTGGCCCGGCATTGTAGGCGGCCAGGGCGAAGATCCGGTTGCCGTCAAAACGGTCCAGCAACTGCCGGTAGTAGGCACTGCCCAGCAGGATGTTGTGCTCCACCTCGTACAGTTCGTCCCGGCTGTGGGGACGGCCGATCCTGGACGCGACAGCCTTGCCGGTAGCGGGCATGATCTGCATCAGCCCCTGGGCACCTACCGGCGAGCGCGCTTCGGGGAAGAAGGCACTCTCCCGGCGGGCAATCGCCATCAGCTCGGTGTGGGGCACCTGTTGCACGACCGCATACTGCTGGAAGGTGTCCTCGTAGGGCGTGGGAAAGCGGACATCGAGCGCGTCCCAGGCCTGCGCCCGGGTGGCGGCATCAATCGCCATGCGGTGCCAGCCCTGCTCTGCCGCCAACCGCGCCAGGGCCTGCTGCCGGTCGGGTTCCTGGGTGTCCTGCAATACCTTGAACCACTCCGACTGGGCGTTGCGCTGCTCCTGGTGAAAAGTGAGCTCACCGATGCGCTGCACGGCAGGTAACTGGTGTAACGGCCCTGTGCCCGCAGACTGCAGCACCAACGGCTTGTAGTTAAATGCGTAGGGCTTGCGCAGGCGGTCCGCCGCGAGGAAGCCGTAGTAGTCGCGTTCCCCCGCCAGTTCCTCCAGCAATTGCCGGGAGGCCACGTCGTCTCCGGCCTGGGCATAAGAGCGTGCCTGCCAGTAGCGCCAGACCTCCTTTTCCCTGGCCCCGTCCGACAGCAGGGGCAGGGTCGCCGCCAGTGCCGGCCAGTCCTGCTCAGCCAGCGCCCAGCGCAGCCTGATTTCCACCAGCTGGTCTTCGCCCAGGCGTTGCAGCGCACCCGGTAACCATTCCAGGTTGGCCTCGGTTCTGGCGAACAGGCTTTGCCGGGCGATGGCGTATTCCACCTGCCGGCGTTGCTCTTCGTTAAAGCGCAACCGGCCGCGGTAGTACTCCCAGTCATCCAGTGCCCTGGCGGGGTTGTAACGGGCCAGGTAGGCCAGGCCGTGGGTGGCGATGTCCGCCGAATAGGGTTCGTCGGCAGGCAGTTTGTGGCTGCGTAGCTTTACGGGCTGCCGGTAAACGGCCAGCAGTTTATCGGACCAGGGGCGGAGCTGGTCGCTGCCCTTGCGCGCCACATAGGTCATCAGCGAGCGCTGGCGGGCGTCAAATGCCTTTAACAATCGCGCCCAGACTGCCTCGTCGCTGATCTGGCCCGCTTTCAGCCAGGCATCGAACAGCGGGTCGCACTGCTTGGGCCGGGACTGGCCGTGCACCCAGAGGCGTTCGGCCCCCTCCCAGGCCGCCAGAGTGTCACCCGTGGCGAGTTTGGCCCGGAAATAATAACACTTGAGATCGACACTGACCGGTTCATCCGGCTTTACCGCCAGGAAATCCTGCCAGCGCCGGTCTTTCCCGGCCTGGCGCAGGTAGGTACCGAGGAAGCGGTTGGGTAAGGGAGTGTCCTCACTGAGGCTGATGAAGCGCCGGGCGTCTGCCGGGCGCACCTTGTGCACCTGTCGATTGAGCTGGTAGTAGTCGAGATAAACCGCGAGCGGGTAGTCTTCCAGACCGGGACGCAACTGCCGGTACTCGGTCCACTGGCCGCGATCGATGGCCTCCACGGCAGCGGAATAGCCGTCTCGCGAAGCGTCCAGTTGCTCGGGCGGCGCCGGAATGGCGAGGGCCGGCAGGCCGATCAGGAGGAGGAAGGCATAGCCCGCAACTCTGGCCTGGTACCGCAACACAAAACACCCTCAGCGCTAAGCTGTCATTGAACGTGCCCCCGGGACGGGGGCGCTGACTGGCTACAGATTGATACGAGCCGGGCGGGATTGCAACAGGTGCCGGCAAAAATTCCCGGTTAGAACAGCAGGCCAACGGTGGGAAAGTTGATGTCCGCGTAATCCAGCACCACGTCACGCTGGCGCAGCCGATAACCGTCGCTCCCCGCCAGCAGCGTATCGCGCCGCTGGCCGCTGTACAGAAAGTCCGCCGACCCGGGCCGGGCGTAGAACAGGTGGAAATTACTGAGCACCTCCAGCGCCTCGCCCTTGCGGGCCATCAGTTCCACATTGCCGACGATTCTGCGGGTCCGGGGAGGCGGGTTTTCCGACCAGGAATTGACCTTGAACGCGCGCTCCACCCGCAGCATCAGGTGCACATAGGTTTCTTCCCGCAGCGGACAGCCAAGGGAATCGGCGCCTTCGAGTTCGCGCTCCACGCTGATCATGTCCTCACAGCCCCGCTGCCGGTTATCGACCATCAGGTTGGTTCGTGCTGGCAAGCGGTAGCTGATATCGGGGCACAGCAGCGCCAGCCACTGGCGGTACTGGCGATTGTCCAGCAACCGGGCCTCATGGAAGTAAAAGCGTTCCAGCGCGCGCTGCTCCTCGGGGGTGGTCTGCAGCGACACCGTAGTCATTGCCCGCCCTCCACAGACTGCAGGTCGTCGCGCCAGCGCCGGAAAAAGTGGCGGGCGTAAAACTCATTGGCCGTCACCGAGACCAGCCCGGGCAATTGCGGGTGCCCGGCTTCCTCCCCGAGCCCGAGGCCGTAGAAGAATGGGCGGTCGTCGGCAAAGTCGATACTGGCCCCGCGATACTGCTGCACCCACACCTCCGAGTCCTCCTGCTCCAGGATGCCCCCGGGACCGAAAAAGGAGCTGTAGTTGCGGCGCAGGGTCTGCTTGATGGTGTCCGGCGCATCGGCAGGAACGACCGCCCAGCTCCAGTACTCCACCTTGCCCGGGCCGCGGGGATGGGAGACCTTGAACGAGGTGTTGGACCAGAGGAAAGACAGGTTGGGGTAAATGCCGTAGGTCAACCCTTTCATGCGGGCCCGCAGATCCCCTACCCGCTCCGCCGCCTGTGCCTGGACGTCGCGCAGGTACTGCCTGACCTCGTCAGTGCCGAGTATGGCGCCCATGCCTTCCATGCCCCAGGCCACCTCGTCCACGGGGGCGTCCTCGGGCATCAGGCGAAAGGTAGCGCCGTGACCGGGTGCGGTGACCGCACTGTAGCCGATCGCCTCGATCTGCTGCTGAATCTCCCGGGGAATGATCGCCGCGTGCAGAAAGGCCCCGTGGTTGACATCGCCGAGCTGGTTTTCAACCGGCAGTTTCCAGTTGGCGTCCATCACCCAGCGGTGCGGGGCCCCCAAAAATTCGATGCCGCCGGGAAAACGGCCGAAGAAGGCATCCAGGTAAAATCGCATGTCACCCAGGTAATCCTCCAGCGGAATGATGGCTTCGTCAAAGCTACCGAACACCAGGCCGCGCCAGCTCTCCACCCGGGGTACCCGTTTCAGCCCGAGCGCGGACTTGTCCGGCTTGCACCTGACCTCACTCTCCTGGGGAATAGTGACCAGGTCGCCCTCAACCGTGTAGGACCAGCTGTGATAGGGACAGACAAAGCGCCGGGTATTGCCATGGCTGGCCCGGCACACCGGCAGGCCCCGGTGGGTACAGCTGTTGATACTGGCGTGAATGCCGCCATCGCCGCCGCGGGCGAGAATCACCGGCGTTTCGCACATATAGGCCTGGACAAAATCCCCCGGTTCACGAATCTGCGACTCGTGCCCGAGGAACAACCAGGCGCGACCGAAGATGCCCCGCTTTTCCAGCTCGTAAACCTGCTGATCGGCCCAGCAGCGCCGGCTGATAAGGGAGGCATCGTCATTGACAAGATCGGCGACACGCACGGACAGACTCCTGTTATATTATCGTGTATTAATTTTTATAGCGTATAACGGGTGAGAAGTCGAAATATCGGCCGCAATATGGTATTTACTGCCTAAATTATGACAATCAGTTGATAATTTATGCCGGAACAGGCCCGTAAGCTGACCAAAGGCCAGCGCACCGCCAGCCGACTGATGGACGCGGCAGAGGAATTGTTTGCCCGCCAGGGCTATGAGGGAACCAGCCTGCGCCAGATAGCCGCCGCCGCAACCATCAGGGAACCCGGCATCTACAACCACTTCAGCGGCAAGCAGGGGCTGTACGAGGCGGTACTGCACCGTGCGCTGGCGCCCATGGCCAGCGCCATGACGGAACGCCTGGATCAGGCCGAAGGATTGCGGGACTACACCGACCTGCCCTCGGTCATGACTGACCTGCTGCTGGCCCATCCGCAAATGGCAGCCCTGTTTCACCAGGCGCTGCAAAGTGACAGTGACTCAGTAGGAAATCGGCTGGTATTGCGCTGGCTGGACGAACTGTTCCGGCAAGGCATGCTGAGCATGGAAGACCTGCGCGCCGACGGCGACCGGGAAACCCTGGCACTCAACGTGATTGCCATGTTCAATATTGTCACCGGCTACGTGCTGTCCCAGCAGGCGTTCGCCTCCATGACCGGCGGCGATATAAGGCACCCGGCCACCCTCGACAAGCAGAAACGCCTCCTGCGCAGGGTGATCCGGGCGATGCTGATCAGCTGACCGCCCGCGGGGACGGCCAGCGCCAGCGATCAGTTGATTTCGATCCGTCGCCTGACCGGGGGCTTCTCCACCAGCTTGGGCGCTTTCAGCTTGAGCACGCCATCGCTAAACGAAGCCTCGATATCCTCTTCATGGACATCGCCGCCCAGATTGAAGCTGCGCATAAACTTGCCATAGCGCCGCTCCTGGCGAATGATCTTGCCCTCTTTCTCTTCCTTGTCTTCCTGGGTGTTTTCCGCCTCCAGGGTCAGGATCCCGTCCTTCACGTGGACGTGAATATTCTCCTTGGGAATACCGGGCAACTCCGCGGTGATCTCGTAGTGATCGTCCGCATCCTTGATATCTACCCGCGGGGCAAAGAAGTCGCCCATTTCACGGTCCGCGACACGCGGCCAGTTATCACCAAAAAAGCGATCGACATCGAACAAACTGCTACGGGGAACTAAAGACATCCGACACCTCCTGTTTTCATGTGGTTTGTCTTTTCCTGTAACAGTAGATAGGTCTGAAACTGCTGGTTTTCAAGGCATGATAACTGATTGCTCCTGAACCATTGATTTACATCAAATCGCAGGATTTACCGGATTGCCCCCGTTGTGGAAGCCTATGGACATAGAGCAGGCTTGCCAAGCTCCGCGCCAAACGGAATAATGCGCCCTCCTCATTACCCGCCTGTAGCTCAGCTGGATAGAGCAGCCGCCTCCTAAGCGGCAGGTCGCAAGTTCGAATCTTGCCAGGCGGACCAACTTCTATAGATTCATGGACTTATAGCGACTGCACCTGCCGATTCTATGGGTGGGTATGCCGCTCTTTGTCGGTGGGTCTATGTGTATCCCGAGAATGTCCGCTGTTACCTCGGGAAGGAGACGTTCTCCTTGCCAGAGACCAGGCACGGCCCGTTGTCAGCTTTCGCCTACAGGCGGTCATCGGTCTATCCTTTTCAGAGGTCTAACAACACGGAGAATATGATATGACCGAGTATGAAATCGTGGACGTCATCAACAACGCGACTAGTAATATGATTGCTGCTCAAGCGCTATTTATTACGGTTGTCTCTGCTTATGTAGTGGTCGCATACACTGTTGGGAAAGACCTGACGCTTTATCAAGTATCTTTTGTCAACTTTGGATTATTACTTTTTGTCTTCATTTCGGTCCAAAGCGCGCTGGGCTTGACAGGCATAATCTCACTTCATATAGACAAGTTAATTGAATATAGAGGGATCGGCGAGTCAGAGGCAGCTTCGATGGCAGTTATGAAGGTTTTCCTTGTCGGTGTGAGAGCCATTTTGATCATCGGGGCCTTTATCTTTATGTGGCAGGTTCGCCACCCAAAGACCGAATAATTCGCTCTTTGAGGTGCGGTCCATCGTCTATGCTTTTTTGGGAGAAGAAATATCTAAGGGGCAAACATGTATGATTGATTACGATCTAATTAGTGCTCGAGAGGCTATTGCGCAAACTGCAGTGGCTATGGCTGAGGTCCAAGCAAGCCATATTGCTATATATCTAACGATCATCTTCGCCTACATCTCAGTCGCATACATTGCTGGCAGCAAGCTGAGTCGCCTGCAATTAGTTTTAACAACCTTTCTATTTGTAGCTGCCTCTATCCGTCAAATAGTCGGAATAGTTACGCTTTCTCAGGTGATACTTTTGAAGCATTCTCAGTTGGTTGAGCTGGCGGGTGGAGCTGCCGTGGGGATGGGGGTTCAGCACTCACCCTGGTGGCCTGCAGCAATTTGGTCAACTGGTTTGTTCGCAGCCTTGTTGTTTATGTGGAGCGTACGGCATCCTGCATCTGAGTGACCTATGTAGGGTGAAAGCGGTCATCATCACTGGCCTGGGGCTGATCTAGCCCAAAAGGTTTGCTCCGCCCATTCGGAGACCCATCGGCTACACTGAATGTGAGCATTTGGCTCACCTAAGCCTATGGGAGGAAAGCTTATGTTGAGGTCCTTTGTTTTTATGTTTGCGCTGATGGCAATAACCACACACGTTAACGCCGAGTCGGAATTTCCATCGCGAGACGTTATAGATTCAACCTTTACCGAAATGCATCGTTTCGGTGGCGTAGGAGACTATGAGTCGTGGATTGAGTTTCTAGCCGAAGACGCGACCTTCGTAAATTCAGCGCTGCCAGAGCCTATTGTTGGTAGAGCCGCTATTTTGGAGGCTGCGAAAATGTGGCCACGAATAGAAAATGTCATTGAGTGGAAGGTCATAGAAGGCGAACGAATGGCCATTGCCTGGCGTGAGCGGCAAATACTAGAAAACGGCAAAACAAGCGGCTGGTATCGAGGATTCTCTTCTTTCGTTTTCAATCGCAATGGAGAAGTCCAGGAGTATGAAGGGATGTTTAACCTGCTTTCGATAAAGGCGGCATTGGAGCAAGTTGAGTGATCTCGATGGCTCTCTGTCCGTCAGCTTTGACCTATTAGGCGCCATCTAACGCTCTCGGTCTATTGGAATTCGCTACGCTCGTCGCTGAAAATATCCATGTCCGAAGACGAGTTTCGCAAACATGTTTATACAGCCTACGCGCGGGAAAAATTAGACCGGTGATTGAAGAGATAGTCAACAACACTTCCACTAGAAGGTGAGCATTCAATTGACCAACGCAAAACCCCACCAACCATAATACCCTCTTCCCAAGCAACAAAAACCAGGAAAGCAATCAATTCGAATTACGGGTGCGGATATCTATCAGACTGTGCTGCTCGTTTTCTCAACAGCACTTACCATAGACAACGCCTTTTCAAACTCAGATGATCCAATCCCCCGCCATGGAGACTCCTGCCCCACCGGCTATTACCGAGCAGGCGAATACTGTCAACCCCTGTCCTCCACCCACGACAACCACGCCATCGTCAAACAGGGCAAATCCTGCTCCAGGGGGCTCCATGCTGCCGGAGATTTCTCCTATTCACTGTCGCTGTCCAAGGACCTTGTGATGTCGATAGACGACATTCAGCCACTGACAGCTTACAGTTGTATCCAGATGTGCGTCGATTGTGGACCAGACGGGGCTGATTCGGCAGTCATTGGCTGACAAGCTTAAGCGGCAATTTGTGAATCCCGGCACGCGTCGGCGCGTGACGTACGGCGCCATAGTCCAGTGTACGCCAGCGCACAGACTGAAATCTCCAACTGTGTCAGATTACCACCATGGACAAGGTTATTGTCCACTGATTGTCCCGTTCGATCGGCACCACCGGTTCGGTCGAACTATAGCTGGAAGGAGTAATTTATGGCTGGCGTACTGGTAGTGGTTGTGCTCGCTCTGTTGATTGTTTATCTGGCAGACAGGTTATAAAAACCGTATTCTGTCGCCGGCGTCAACAGATGACATCGTGGGAGAAAGCACTCCCGGAGACCATCCGCAGTTCGTTAGAATCTCCCATCCAACTGGATGTCCGGGGCCTTTCCAAAGTTTACAAGGAAAACCGGGGGCTGCTCGCCACCAGCTTTTGCGTCGCTAAAGGCGAGCTGATTGCTGTGGTGGGACACAATGGCGCCGGGAAGTCGACGCTTTTGAAACTGTTGGGTGGGTGGTTGGTTCCCGATAGCGGAGAGGTCCGGATCGATGGAATCGATCTCGAGAACCGGCGGGCCCTGGTGAGAAAAATCGGTTTTGCTCCAGAAACCCCGGCTCTATTCGATTTTTTCTCGGTCGAGTACAACCTCGCACTATTTGCGCGTCTGTTCCGGATACCGTTTTCCCAGGTGGAGGCCGTGATGGACGAATTCAGTCTGCTCCCGTTTCGGCAATGTAAGGTGAACTTTCTGTCGAAGGGCTTGAAGCAGCGGGTCAGCATCGGCCGCTCGCTGCTGGCTGATCCGTCGCTTCTTCTCTTCGATGAACCTACCTCGGGGCTGGATTTTGAAATGACCAATGAGGTCTACGTCCTACTGGAAAAGATTCATTCGTCCGGAAAGACCATACTGTTTACTTCGCATCGACCAGAGGAGATCCAGGCCCTCGCCACCCGGATTATGGTTCTCCATCAGGGGACCATCGTCTTCGATGGCTCACCTGCGGACTACTTTGAATCGCGTGTTCACCAACACCTCTATTCATGATCAGAAATGTCGCGATTCTGGCAGGTAACGATCTGGCTATCGGCGTCAAAAACAAGACGCTTTACCTGATACTCTTTATCCCGCTGTTTGTCTTCCTGGTACTGCGGCTGGTCGATGGCGACAAAGCTGATTTTGCGCCGGTGAATATCGGTCTGCTCGAGGGGGAAAACTACTCCCCGGCAATGATTCACGGCCTGCAGTCAGCCGAACGGGTATTCACGATATCCTGGCTGCCGGACGAGAATGCAGCAAAGCAGTGGCTGGGCGAGCGGCTGGGCGACGGCATACTGATACCCTCGGCGGCCGGGGCTAGTGATTGTGCCCTGATTGTGCTGGAGAAAACATCCCTGCAAACGGTGGCCATCGTCGAGAGTGTCACCGCCTTGCAGCGCTCCCTGGAGGGAGGTAGCGGAGGCTGGATAGCGGAGATCCGTCCCCTCCGAGAGAGCAAAATACAGAGACAGATGCTGCCTACCTGGATCCTGGTGCTCGTCCTAATGGTGGGCTTCATAGTCCTGCCCTCGCAGGTGGCTGAGGAGAAGGAAAAAAAGCTCCTTCTTGGATTGCTGCAAACACCCGTCCACGAGGTCGAGTGGTTGCTTGCCAAGGTGGCATTTGGAATGACTTCGATTTCCATTGCGGCCGTGCTTCTGCATTTCCTGACTGGAGATGGCGCGGGTCCCGACATCAGTTTGAGCTATCTGGTTTTCCTAATGGCGGGGGGATTCTGTTTCAGTGCCTTCGGTATTCTGGTCGGTTTTTTGTGCCGTACCCAGGCCACAGCGCGAACATTGGGGGTCCTATTCTATCTCCCGCTCCTGCTTCCTTCCGCACTGGCTGATTTTTCGAAGACTCTCAACAGCGTGGCACCGCTGCTGCCTTCCTATCAATTCTACCGGCCGGTCAAGTCGATATTACTGGAAGGCAGTGTGGCTGCGGATTTTTTCGTGGAACTGTTGATGCTTTCGGGATTTGGCGCTCTATGCCTGCTCGCTTCCTATCTGCTGATGAAGCGACGGTGGTTGATGTAGTGTGGCAGGCTAACGGTAAGTTTTAGGGTAACCCTACAACCAGTAAAAGTCTGGTTGGTTATTGCCGAGAGACGCGAGGATTTCGCCCAGGGCTGTCTTTGTCTGCTTGAGGATCAATTGATTTTCCACAGAGATCACACCGGTGGTGCGGGCGGAGAGTAGTCCTGTTGTATGACGATCTGGTTATCGACGTCGGTGATGCCGGATACGCCCAGGGCAATCTGCTTTGCCAGGTCCCTGTTGACGCCGTCCTCGACTGTGCCCGTGAGTGTAGCCCTGCCATTGCGCACGGAGACCTTCAGGTCAGTGGCGCGCAAGTATGAACTGAGCGAATAGGTGGTCGAGATCTGGGTTTCCTGGCGTGCATCAGTGAGTTGCTGCGCCATCTTGTCGGCCGCAATCGCCGAACTGCCGCCGGCAAGCGACAGCATAATAGTGGAAGCCAGCATCATCGCGCCGGCGACCCCCAGCATCAGACTGGACCCGAGGATCATTTTCTTGGGATCAGAGTACATTGCATATCTCCATGTGATAGTCGGTATCACGGTAGACTTTGAAACGGCCGGTCGACCGTTTCGCTGATTGTTGAACAAGGATCAGGAAGTGAGTTTCGCGAAGAAGTCCTTGACCTGCCGGTCCGCTTCGTCCCTGGTAACTGCGTAGCGCTCCTGGATTGCGCCAGCCAACTTGTCCTGGCGGCCTTCGACTCTCAACAATTCGTCTTCGGTTAACTCGGCCCAGGCAACCTTCGCCGCGCCCAAATGTCGTTTCCAACTGCCTTTCATCTCATCGGCACTGGGTATGATTGGTTTACTCATAACTACCTCTTTTACTCCAGATCCCTGCCTACGTTGTGCGAGGCATCAGAATACGGAGTAATGGAAGAATAGCGATATTAGTCTGCGGGGTCGGTGCGATGACGCACATTGTTTGAATCCGCTAAACGCCTCGACCCTGGATCACACGCAGCACGATGACCACGACCGCGACCACCAGGAGGATATGGATCAGCCCTCCCATCGTATAAGAGGAAACCAGGCCGAGCAGCCACAGCACCAGCAGTAATACTACGATAGTTTCAAGCATAAAATTGACTCCTTATCAGGACATTATCTATTGTCCCCGCTGGCGGCGTCCTGGACGGCCTCACCGGCGTCTTCGACATGGTCACCTACCGACTCTGCGGTCTCGTCGAGGCTCTTGCCGACTTTTTCTGCCGGGCCTTCCTGTTTCATGCAGCCGGGCAATGCAATGAGCAAGGCGCCCATGAGCAGCACTGAAGTGATGGTCTTAACTGGTTTCATTAACTAATCTCCTGATAATGATTGCCCCTGCTGGCCTTGGACACGCTATAGGTCATGATCGCCCACGTGGCAGGTTTGATGCGCACAGGACCGACCGCTTCGGTGGCTGACCTGTCGACCGGAAGGCCGCTCACGGCTGCTATCGCAGGTTTCCGTATTGGCTCCCATGTTCGATAGGGTACTGATAGCCATGCTCAACGTCTGTCTGCTGGCATACATAGCCGCCACTGGCTACCGCTTCATTATCCGGTTGTAGCTGATGGTGTCGGCGGCGTAACAGACGCAGGCAGCATCTTCCAGGCCGGCCCGGTCCAGAATCGTAATATTCCCGCGGCTATAGCGGATCAGGTTTATATTCTGCAGAGCGGTGGCAGCCTGGGTCACGCCGACACGACGCACACCCAGCATGTAGGCGAGAAATTCGTGGGTGAGGTGAAAAACGTTTGAATGTGCCCGGTCCTGTGTCATCAGCAGCCAGCGGGCGAGACGCGCCTCCACCACGTGAAAACGGGTGCAGGCGGCGGTTTGCGCGAGCTGACTGATTGTCACATAGATATAACGCTTCAATTGCCGGGTCAGGGCGGGACTCTGGGCAAGCAGGCGGCGAAACGGGGCGACGTCCATGCGCAATGCCGTGCCTTTTCCCTGGACCACAGCGTGCAGCGGTGATATCTCTACCCCGAGCAGGACGGATATACCGAGCATGCCCTCGTCGCCAACCAGCCCGACTTCCAGACAGGCGCGGGTTTCAATACGCGTCATCTGGGAAATGAAACTGTCGGTAGGGAAATAAACGTGCCGAATGCGGTCTCCGGCTTCGCTCAGGACGTCGGCGAAGGCGAGCTCAACCGGTTCACAGCCAGCCAGAATCTCATTGCGAACCCGGCCGGGCAGGCCTGCAAGCAGGCGGTTGGCAGCCGGGGCAGATCCGGTAATCGACACATCTATTCTCCGGGCGTGTGAAAATCCGGCCAGCGGCACATCCATAACCGGTAGCGCATTCCTGATCCTACCCAGTTTGATATGAGACCTGATGGCTGTCGGGGCGGTAGCGCACATACGCAGATCTGACCCGGGCAGTCGTGTCTCGTCAGCGGTAGAGTTTTTCTTAAGTCGCGGTCCCGGCATCAAGCGCCGTTGGTCGCATCGCGCGGGCATGAATTGCAACCATTGTCGTGCGATTTTTATAGATCTTTACGGTGACATCGACGCGCATGACCAGGCTCTCATCGGGCTGCCGCTCGACGGTTTCCGACCCCAGCGGAGTCTCGTTCATCAGCGTTTCGTTCGCGTTTTTCTTTGATCGCGTCGATCTGCGCCGGAATCGATTCCAATAACCGCATTATGGCCAGGAGTCTCTTCTGTGCGAGGTGCCTTCTTTGAGCTGTACCAAAAACACAGGCGGGCCGGGTTTTCCCCTGTCCGCCAACGGACGGAAATCACTGGTCATTGAACGTAAAGTGTCCACTGGGAAACGTGCCGAGCACCATTGACCGGTTTTGCCGGGATAGTAAGCAGCCTGCAGTATCTGGTCTGTACGCTACTGTACAAAGGCCAGGAAAAGCCACATTATGGCTTGCAGCGCAACCAGTATCTGTTGCTGGCTCAAACATCGCTTCATAGGATTTTTCTGGGAATGCCAAATGTCTGATAACCCCGACCCCCGCCAGAACCACCTGCTCGATGCCCTGCCGCCCGCAGAGCGAGAACGCCTCCTGCCCCACCTGGAACTGGTTGCCATGCCACTCGGCCAGGCCGTATCGGAGTCGGGCATGCACATGCGCCACGTCTATTTCCCCACCACCTGCATCATTTCCCTGCTGTATGTCATGGAGGATGGGTCCTCCGCTGAAATCGCCGTGGTTGGCAACGAGGGGATCGTCGGCGTGTCCCTGTTCATGGGCGGCGAAACCACGACCAGTCGCGCCGTGGTGCAGAGCGCAGGCCATGCCTACCGACTGAAGGGACAATTGTTGAAGGACGCGTTTCTTCGCGCCGGTCCCATGCAGCGGCTGCTGCTGCGTTACACGCAGGCGCTGCTGACCCAGATGTCGCAAACCGCCGTATGCAACCGGCATCACCGCCTGGACCAGCAACTGTGTCGCTGGCTGCTGCTGAGCCTGGATCGCCTGCCCTCCAATGACCTGACCATGACCCAGGAACTGATCGCCAACATGCTGGGTGTACGCCGCGAAGGCGTCACCGAGGCGGCAGGTGATCTGCAGCGTGCCGGGTTGATCCGCTACAATCGCGGCAAGATCACCGTGCTGGATCGGGCGGGGCTGGAGGCACGGGTCTGCGAATGCTACCAGGTGGTGAAGACGGAGTTTGACCGACTGCTGCCGGCACAGCATATTCTTTGACCCGCATTGAAGGGTTCTGGCCGAACTGCTGAGGCGGCCTGGCAGCGTGCGCTAGCGCCCAGACGCCATCGATCGTCGGACAATATGATCATCGGCATTGAAATCCCGCCTCAGAGTGCGCCAGCGTACAGATGAAAGAAACCAATTGGTCCATTATGCGGTCACGAAGTTGGCAAAAACGTAATCAAGAGGAAAAGGCTATGGCTGGCGTATTAGGATTGGTTGTTCTGGTGCTTCTGATCGTGTTCCTGGTTAATCGCGTTTAGCGACCCGGGATCGCGTCCCTGCAGTTGCAACATTGATACTCGCTATTTATTGAAGCCGGGCGCCTGGGCGACCGCAGGTAACACTGCGTGTCGCTGTCGGCGCAGGTTTCCCCCCCCACTCGCTTCCCCAGCCTTTTCTGCGGCAGCCGACGCCAGATGGCAATCGACTATCCTAAATTATTACAGCGCGTGAAAAAATATGAGCTTCTATCTTTCTTGTATTAACCAAACACATTCATGAGACAGGAGTATTTGGCGGGTCGGCGATATCCTTCGTTCACAGAAGAGTCTGCGACCTAGTTCAGTACCTTTGCTCGAATTACTCGAAGCGACGAAAACGGCAAAATGCAATGTCATGTGGGACAGCGGCTAGCCAACGGCCGTAGGCGTGCTACTGGCCTGCCGACTTGTGCTACCAGCCCAAATGCGTTGGCTGTGGCTACAGGGGTTTCGAGGCCTGATCCCACAGGATATGACTGTATTCGCTTCGTTCCCGGGTTTTGCAACTTTCATCCGCATATTTTGAACCTTCTCAACTAAGTGCGCTGACGTACAGACCTTCGCAGAATCGGAGAGGACAATAGTGCATTGAAGAATTGTTCCCATGAGAGAAGCGATATGCCTGTATCAAGATCAAGCCGAAAAGATCGAATTAGTGTAGCAGCCAGCCTGGCCGGAGTCATGTTGCTCGTCGCTGGCTGCGCGAGTGCGCCGATGGCGCCGACAGCGTCGCTTGGTGATGCTAAATCAGCGATTCGCGCCGCTGAGAAGGAAGGCGCACGTCAATATGCCGTGGCCGATCTGGATCAAGCGCAACAGAAACTCATAATGGCCGATCGAGCCGTTGCAGCAGAAAAAATGCTTCTGGCCGAGCGGTTCGCAAGGGAATCGATCGTCACTGCGGAACTGGCTGCGGCAAGGTCGGAAGCGACCAAAGCAGAAGCGATTAACGAAGAAATGCGCCGGAGTGCCACAGCCCTGGCAGAAGAAATGCGGCGTGCAGGAGACCAGCAATGAACACATCAATCTTCAGGCATGCGCGGGTTGTCGGCATACTGGCTTTTACGGTAGCAACCTCTTTTCTGGTCGCAAGTTGTGCGACTGCACCACAAAGCCCATCAGGTTATGCTGAAGTACGCAGCAAACTCAGTGCGTTGCAGTCCAACGCCGATCTGGCCAATAAAGTGCCAGCCGAGATCAGAGAGGCAGAAGGCGCCGTTCTCGCTGCTGAAGCACCGGTCGGCAAAGATGTTGCACTCGGTGAACACCGTGTCTACATGGCCGATTACCTGGTTGAGATAGCGCGGGCCAAAGCCGAAACCCGTTATGCTGAAGACCAACGAGTCGAACTGAGCCAGGCGCGGGACGATGCTCGCCTTGATGCCCGCACCCGTGAGGCAGATAAGGCACATCGCGAGACTGCAACGGCAGAACGTGCGGTCGACGCCGCGCGAGCTTCTGCAACAAGCGACGCAGCTGAAGCAGCAATGGCCGCCGAAGCCGCGCGCGCCTCTGCGGCAAGCAACGCGGCTGAATCGGCCAGAAACGCGGACGAAGCGGCTCGCAATGCAAAGGAATTGCAGCGACAGATCGATGTACTGCAGGCCGAGGCCACAGACCGTGGCCTGGTGCTTACGCTGGGTGACGTGCTTTTCGCCACCGGTCGGTCTGATCTAAGTTCGGGCGGCAACAAATCACTCGACAAGCTTATCGTGTTCCTGAATGAGTATCCGGATCGAAATGTCGACATTGAAGGTCATACGGATGATGTTGGCAGCCTCGATATGAACCAGACGCTATCGCAGCATCGTGCAGATTCGGTGAAATCCTATTTAACGCAAAACGGAATCCGGTCCACGCGGCTTGCCGCAACAGGGCTGGGCGAGACGCAACCGATCGCAGAAAACTCGTCCAATACCGGCCGACAGAAAAATCGCCGTGTCGAAATCATTATCAAGAACCCGCCATCAGTAATACCTGTGGCGTCAACCAACTGATCGGCAAGGCTCATGGTGTAACCAGTGATGTGGCTGGAGTGGGCTTATTTCCTTGTTTGAAGAAAACAGAACGCACCGAGCATCAATGCGTTTGCGGGATACTGACAAGTTAACTCCTCCAGGCCCAAGAAATCTATCTATCATCTTCAGGCGGCCGCCCTACTCCACTGACTGAACGCACTTACCCTGGGATCTCGATAGTGCCGATCACGGACCAGCTGCCTTCCAAAATTGAATGGATTCTCTACTGCAGCATGGGCACCTAAGAATCGCTGAGCTTTAATGACCTGACCCCCAAGATCGTATCCCGCTTGTTAGGGAAAACTTTTACCCACAAGACGGAGTATCCGATCATGGCAACAAAAGGGTTCAAGCCCGAACAAATCTTCCACTTGCTGCGCGAAGGAAAGATCAGGCTGGTCAGTGCCAGCATTGTCGGCGAGGTCTGCAGGGCCCTGAGCTTCTCGGAGCAGTCCGATTATCGTTGGCGCAAGGAATACGGCAGCATGCAGGTGTCCCATGCCAAGAAGCGGAAGCATTTGGAACGCGAGAACACCCGGCTCAAGAAACCGGTCACCGACCAGGCCATCGAAAAGGCTATTCTTGAGGAGGCCCTAAAGGGACAACAGGATCAAAAAGGAGAATCTACTAGAGTCAAAAATAATGGCGCTCTCACTTTAACCCTGGCACCGGTCGTGGGGGCGGGTCAAACTGTTCTCTATGATTCACTGCTAGCGCTTGACCGTCGGAACGACTTTTTATGATCACAGGTCAACAAGCAAACTCCGGAGTCACCCGACTACCTAAGGAATTTGTTGATCGGCTGACAAACCCGTTTGTGCGCTTCCTTCGCATTGAGACAGCGGGTGGAGCAATTCTTCTATTTTTCACTGTTGCCGCGCTCGCTCTATCCAACTCACCATGGTATGACTCGTTCGAGCACCTATGGGAGACGCAGGTAGGTCTTCAGTTTGGTTCACTCGAGTTTGCCCGTTCTCTGCGGGAATGGATCAACGATGGCCTGATGACGCTTTTTTTCTTTCTTGTCGCATTGGAACTTAAGCGGGAGTTGGTTCTCGGAGAATTGAGCAAGCCTCGCATGGCCGCGCTATCCATAGCCGCTGCCCTGGGCGGCATGATCGTTCCCGCTGCGATCTATCTTGCACTGCAAGCAGGACAGCCCGGCCAGCATGGATGGGGCACTGTCATGGCAACTGACACGGCGTTTGTTATCGGTTGCCTTGCCCTGCTTGGCTCGCGCATTCCTCAAAGCTTAAGGGTGTTTATGCTGTCGTTAGCGATTATTGACGATATTGGCGCCATACTTGTCGTCGCAATCGGCTACAGTAGCAATATTGCCTGTTGGCCGTTGGTGGTGGCTGCGTTTGGCCTGGTAATTATCCGTGCAATCGCAATGCTAGGCTTTCGTGGTTATCCTCTCTACTTTCTGGTGGGCGTGGTCATCTGGTTTGCAGTGGATGCGTCCGGGATCCACGCTACCATCACAGGCGTGATTCTCGGCATGATGACGCCAGCGCGTCGATGGGTCAGCGATGAGCGTTTATACGCGATATTGGACCAGGTTATTGCACATCCAGCCAGCAGCGAAGGCAGCGGGGATACGAAGGACCGAAAAACATTACAGATGGCCGAAATAGCCGCGCGTGAAACGCTATCTCCCGTGGAGCGTCTGGAGATCGCGCTACATCCCTGGGTAGGTTTTGTCATCATGCCCCTGTTCGCGTTTGCCAACGCTGGGTTGCCACTCACGTTAAGTGAATTGGGAAGTTTGCTCACCGTGGCGATTTTCCTGGGATTTGTGCTTGGCAAGCCTATTGGTATTCTATTGTTCTGTTGGCTGTCTCTACGTTTGCACATTGCGATTCGCCCACCAGAACTTAGCTGGAGCCTACTCTTTGGCGGCAGCTTGCTCGCGGGAATCGGCTTCACTATGGCGCTGTTCATTGCGAACATAGCTTTCGACAAGAGTCTGGTTGACAGCGCCAAGCTGGGAATTTTCCTCGCATCCGTTTTCTCTGCAGCGGCGGGAATTGCACTTTTGATGCGGTTACCTGCAAGTGTAAAAACACCTTGACTGTGCCACATATGAAAGCTCTTCATTGAGTTTCCGAAGGCGCCGGAGAGGCTCAAGCCCTGTGGAGACTGCGGGGCACTCAACCCAATGGCGGCTGAGTCCTGCCACGCCTGGCGTGCATCTTTCGAACACGACTTCACCCTGACCCTGGACGAAGCATTACGTACAGGAGCCATTGTGCGAGGAATGGATATCGAAGAAGCGGATGTTCAGACCGCCGAGGATATCGCGCCCGTCGTGCGGGGTCGAATTCTGCGCAGCAGTTATCAGAGACTGGTCAATATTATCCAGACGCTCCCTGATGAAAGCTGGGCGAGATTGAAGTCGATTTTTGAAGCTGACTAAAGTGGAACCCCGCCTGATCTCATCAGACCTGCAGGGGCAGAATAGCTCAGACCGCCTGTAGCCTCAGTTTTAGTCAGTGCGTCGGGTGAGACGGGTTGGTCGCCAATAACTCCCCCCCCCTACTCCCCCTTTTGCTAACTTGTAGTGGTCTAATAAACTCGGACACCAACATGGGTGGTAAAATCGCCACCAGAGAGGTGTTCAATGGCAAGATTGAGACGATCATTTTCAACAGAATTCAAGCGTGAGGCGGCCGCCCTGGTGGTTGATCAGGGGTATTCGGTAGCCGAGGCCTGTCGGTCACTGGATGTCGGCGAGACGGCGCTCAGGCGCTGGGTTGATCAGCTCAGGGCTGAACGTGGCGGCATCACGCCCAAGACCAAGGCGCTGACGCCGGAGCAACAGCGCATCCAGGAGTTGGAACGGCAGGTGAACCGACTGGAACGGGAGAAGTCGATACTAAAAAAGCTACCGCTCTCTTGATGTCCGACGAGATGAATCACTCGCGCTGATCGACAAGTTAAGAGAGCACGAATCGGTCGATTTCATTTGCAATACCTTTCAGATTCCGCGCTCAAGCTACTATGACTATAAGCAGCGGCAGGCGGTCATTGATGTTGAGCGGCTGCAGTTGCGCAGCCAGGTCAATCAACTGTTCAACGACAGCCGTGGTGCCGCCGGAAGTCGCAGTATCGTGACAATGTTGAGAGACCGGGGTACTCACATTGGTCGATTCAAGGTTCGTGCG
>NZ_SMSE01000003.1:0-443131 GCF_004354085.1 Seongchinamella unica
CAATTCGAAATCAATGTTCCATAAAACTATGAATCAATGGTCACTTGTTGTGTCTGAATAGTCGTGATCAACTATCCCAACAAGTGCCCACACATCTGTCTTCGTCTTCTTGTTAAGCAACACTCAAACCGCCAGGGTTTTGAGTTTTCGGTGAGGGGCTCCCCCAACCGAGGATGCGCATTATACGGATCGTTTCCGCCCCCGCAAGGGCTTTCGGAAAAATATTTCAGGTTTTTTACAGGGCCTGGAAAGCTGCCTGTTTTTCGACCTGAAACCGCCTGTTCAGGCCCGTCTCCGCATTACATCAAAGCGGCGCGGACTATACACGCGCAGTCGCCACAGAAGCAACAGGAAAAGTAAAATACCGTAGGCCAGGGGCTCGCCCAGATCAGATCGCACCTGCCAGGCCAGGTGCAGGCAGGCGAAAACGCCGGCGACGTATACCGCCCGGTGCAATTTGCGCCAGTTTCGGCCCAGTTTACGCTGCATGGCACGGGTAGAGGTCACCGCCAGGGGCAGCATCAACAACCAGGCCAGCGACCCTGCGGCGATATAGGGTCGCTCGGCGAGTTCCTCCAGCAATATGGCCCCCGACCAGCCCAGGTAAAAGTGGCTGAAAGTCACCAGGTGCAGGGTGGCGTAAAAGAACGCATAAAGACCCAGCATTCGGCGCAAGCTCAGCGGCCAGCGCCAACCCAGCAATTCCCTTACCGGCGAGACCGCCAGAGCCAGCAGCAGCAAGCGCAGCGCCCACTCGCCGCTGGCATGCATAATCGCCTCTGCCGGGTCGGGTCCCAGGCTGTTCCCAGCCGCCCCGAACACCAATCCGCCAAAGGGTAGCAGGCACGCCACAAACACCGCCGGCTTCAGCAGGCTACTCATCAGTAATACTTGCGCAGGTCCATGCCGGCATAGAGGTCTGCTACCTGCTCCTCATAGCCATTGAACATGCGGGTCTTGATTCGGTTGGGCTGCAGCAGCGTCGAGGGCAACCTGCGCTCATACTGCTGGCTCCAGCGAGGGTGATCCACCTGCGGATTCACGTTGGAGTAAAAACCATACTCACGGGGATTGGTCATCTGCCAGGAGGTTTGCGGTTGCTGTTCACTAAGGCGGATCCGCACCACGGACTTGATGCTCTTGAAACCGTACTTCCAGGGCACCACCAGGCGAACAGGCGCGCCATTCTGGTTGGGCAGCGTCTTGCCGTACATGCCAACCGCCATGATGGTCAGCGGGTGCATGGCCTCATCGATGCGCAAGCCTTCCCGGTAGGGCCAGTCGATGGTACTGGTAAAAGAGCGGGTGCCGCGCATTTCTGCGGGCCGGTGCAGGGTTTCGAAGGCCACGTAGCGGGCCTTGCTGGTGGGCTCGAAATCATCCAGCAAGGCCGCCAGCGGAAAACCGACCCAGGGTACCACCATGGACCAGGCTTCCACACAGCGTAAACGGTACACTCGTTCCTCCAGCGGGTAACGCTTGTACAAATCCTCCAGATAAAGCTTCCCTGGCCTGGCGACTTCTCCCTCGACGTCGATGCTCCACGGATCCACGCTCATTTCGTGGGCATACCGGGCGGGGTCGCCCTTGCCGGTGCCGAACTCATAGAAGTTGCAGTAAGACGCCACGTCATCAAAGGGCGCGCGGTCTTCGTCGGTGCTGAAGGCAGGCCGCCCCTGCTCTGCCGGACGGTATTCGAGGGGTTTACCTCCCGTTGTCACAGCGGCACTGAGGCTGGCGCTGAATGTCCCCAGCGCCGGCGCCGCCAGCAGTCCGGCGGCCTTGATAAACTGCCGGCGGCGCAGGTAGACCGACTCCGGGGTTATCTCCGAGGAGGGAACAGAGGGAACCTTGAATCTTGCCATCGGACTGAAAGCCTGTATTTCTCACCTGTTACTGAGAGCACAGCGCTGTCGAATGGTTCCCGCCTGGAGCAACAGGGCCGGCCCCAATCGTGTCAGGGTGAATGCTTTCTGCGCCGGCCCAGTGCCATATTGACCGGCCCGGAAATGGCGTAGGCCAGTGAGGCCAGGAGCAGGATCAGCGGCGGATCGAGAGTGACCAGACCGAATACCAGCACCATGATGATCATTACCACGAAGGGCACCCTTCCGTGGAGATCAATGCCCTTGAAACTGTTGTAGGGGAAATTGGCAATCATCAGGATACCGATGATGGCGGTAAGGCAGGCCAGGAGCACCGCCACTTCTACCGGCAGATCCGTGCCAACCAGGCCCATGTCACTGCAGACCCAGACCGCGCTGACAATAACACAGGCCGCGGACGGGCTCGCCAGGCCGGTAAAGAAATTCCTGTCGGCGATGTCGATCTGGGTATTGAAACGGGCCAGGCGCAGGGCGGCACAGGCAACATAGATAAACGCAGCACTCCAGCCAAACTTGCCCAGGTCGCCCAGGGCGAAGCTGAACATCACCAGCGCCGGGGCTACACCGAAGGACACCATATCGGCAAGGCTGTCGTACTCTGCGCCAAACTTGCTCTGGGTATTGGTCAGGCGAGCGATGCGTCCGTCCAGGCCGTCGAGCACCAGAGCGGCAAGGATGGCGATGGGAGCAGATTCAAAGTCGCCGCGCAGGGCGGCTATCACCGCATAAAAGCCGGCGAAAAGTCCACCGGTAGTGAACAGGTTGGGTAACAGGAAAATACCCTGGCGGCGCACCGGCTTGCCATTTTCGGACACCTCCTCCTCGTGTTCGTCCACCAGTATTTCCAGCGGCGCGGACACTCCCGGAGCCACGGAAGGCCTGTCTGTCTCTTGCTTGTTCGCTTCCTGCTCGTCCATCATTGTCGTTCCGGTCCGAATTTGCTGCCTATTGTATCAAACCGGGTCAGGGTAGGTCTGCCCGGCCACTTCCCAGAGCGCACGCACCAGCGGGCTGGCGAGTCGCTGGCGCAGGGCGGCAAGACCGATGGAAAGTGAGGGCAGCCCCTGCTCCAGCGAAATGGTATCGACACCGCTGCCCAGGCCACTGGATTCGATCACCAGTTGCGGGGCGATGCCGATCCCCAACCCCAGGCTGACCATGGCGACAATGGCCTCGTGGCCCGCGACCTGGGCATAGATTTGCGGACGCACATCACGCTCGCGCAGCCAATCATCCAGCAGCTCCTTGGTCGTTCCCCGCTCCGGCACAATCAGCGGCAGGGCCTCCCAGTCGATACGACCGTCATCCTGGCTGGCAAGTACCCGCTCCCGCACCTGGCAATTGGAAGCGGGCATACAAAACTGCAGGGGAGACTCCACCAGAGGAAGGTACTCAAGCCGCGGAGGTACATTGAGCGGGCAAATGGTTACCGCGAGGTCGTCCTGCCCTTCCAGCACCCTGCCGATACCGTCCGCCTGATCGCCCGTATGCATCATGATTTCCAGCGAGGGGTGGGTACCGCGCAGGGCAGCCAGTATCGGCGCCAGCAGGGTGTAGGTGGCGGTCACCGAACAGTACAGACTGACCTCGCCAGCCAGCTCTCCGCCACTGCCCAGTTTACGCTGCAACTGCTGCCAGTCGGCCAGGGAGCGCCGGGCATATTCCCGGAACTCGTTCCCGGCCCGGGTCAGGGTCACCCGGCGCCGGTCCCGCTCGAACAGGGGCTGGCCCACCTCCTGTTCCAGTCGCGCTACGGTGCGACTTACCGCCGACACGCTCATATGGAGGGCTTGCCCGCTACGGCTGAAATTCAGGGTCTCGGCAACGGAGAGAAAAACGGAGAGTGCTCGCGTGTCCATGGCTGATCTTCATTGCTATTATCGCAACACAGTATCTCTTTAATAGCGTTTTACGCAAGCGAAGTATTGCCGTATTGTTCCCTCCCTGAATCATCAAACCCCGGAGGAACATCACATGGGCCAGAATTACTTCAACACCCTTCCCCTGCGCCTGCAGCTGGAAGAACTGGGCAAGTGCCGCTTTATGGACCGCAGCGAATTCGCCGATGGCTGCAACTACCTAAAGGGCAAGAAAATCGTCATCGTCGGCTGTGGCGCCCAGGGCCTGAACCAGGGCCTGAACCTGCGGGATTCCGGCCTTGACGTCTCCTACGCCCTGCGCGAGAGCGCCATCGTTGAACAACGCCAGTCCTGGAAAAACGCCACCGAGAATGGCTTTACGGTTGGCACTTATGAAGAGCTGATCCCCACGGCCGACGTGGTCATGAACCTCACCCCGGACAAGCAGCACACCAGTGTGGTCAACGCGATTATGCCGCTGATGAAGGAAGGCGCCTGCCTGGACTACGCCCACGGTTTCAATCTGGTAGAAGAAGGGATGCAGATCCGCAAAGACATCACCGTGGTGATGATGTGCCCCAAGTGCCCCGGTACCGAGGTACGGGAAGAGTACAAGCGCGGCTTCGGCGTGCCCACCCTGATTGCCGTACACCGTGAGAACGACCCCAAAGGCGAAGGCATGGATATCGCCAAGGCCCTGGCCTCTGGTACCGGCGGCGACCGCGCCGGGGTACTGGAATCCTCCCCGATTGCGGAAGTGAAGTCCGACCTGATGGGCGAGCAGACGATCCTCTGCGGCATGCTGCAAACCGGCGCCATTCTGTCCTTCGACAAAATGGTCGAAAAAGGCATCGATCCCGGTTATGCCTCCAAGCTGATCCAGTACGGCTGGGAAACCGTGACCGAGGGCCTCAAGCACGGCGGCATCACCAACATGATGGATCGCCTGTCCAATCCCGCCAAGGTACGCGCTTTCCACCTGGCAGAGGAACTGAAGGACATCATGCGCCCCCTGTACGAGAAGCACCAGGACGACATCATGTCCGGCGAATTCTCCAGCACCATGATGGCAGACTGGGCCAATGATGACGCCAACCTGCTGAAGTGGCGCGCCGCCACCCAGGAAACCGCGTTCGAGAATGCCGAGAACACCGACCAGGATATTTCCGAGCAGGAATACTACGACCACGGCATTCTACTGATCGCCATGTGCAAGGCCGGCGTTGAACTGGCATTCGAGGTCATGGTTCAGGCAGGCATCAAGGAAGAATCTGCCTACTATGAGTCACTGCACGAGACGCCGCTGATCGCCAACACCATCGCCCGCAAAAAGCTGTACGAAATGAACGTGGTGATCTCCGATACCGCCGAGTATGGCTGCTACCTGTTCGACCACGCCTGCCGTCCGCTGCTCAAGGACTTTATGGAGAAGGTCGACACCGACGTCATCGGCAAGGGTATCGGCGGTGACAACGGGGTCGATAACATGGAACTGATTGCCGTAAACCGCGCTATTCGCAACCACCCGGTTGAGATCATTGGTGAGGAACTGCGGGGTTACATGACGGCGATGAAGAAGATTGTGTGATCTTCACTCGCTGGAATGAGACGGGGGCCTGACGGCCCCTTTTTTGTCTGTCTCGATCCGTCTTCCCCGCTTGGCCTACCCCGTCTTCCCCGCTTGGCCTACCCCGTCATCCCCGCTTGTCCTGCCCCGTCTTCCCCGCTTGTCCTGCCCCGTCTTCCCCGCTTGTCCTGCCCCGTCTTCCCCGCGCAGGCGGGGATCCAGCTGCCCCGGTGACGGTGCTAGTGCTGAACGTCTCTGGATTCCCGCCTGCGCGGGAATGACGGGACTGGTGGATTGCTGCGCAAGCGGGAATGACGGGACTGGTGGATTGCTGCGCAAGCGGGAATGACGGGACTGGTGGATTTCTGCACAAGCGGGAATGAGGGGACTGGTGGATTTCTGCACAAGCGGGAATGACGGGACTGGTGGATTTCTGCACAAGCGGAAATGACGGGACTGATGGGTTTTTGCGCAAGCGGGGATGACGGGAGTGGGGGATTCCTGGAGCGTCAGCCAGTGCGTTTACGGGAATGTATCCCGGCCTTCGCCGGGATGACATATCGGGGCCGGGATGACATATTGGGCCGGAATGACATCAGACTGTCGGCGGCCGGGATGGACGACGTCGACTACAGGCTCAGCACCTTCTCGCCACGGGAAATCCCCGCCACACCGGAGCGCACCACTTCCAGAATATCCACGTCGGTCATGGCGGCGACAAAGGAGTCGAGTTTGTCAGAGGTACCCACCAGTTGGATGGTGTAAACGTTGGGTCCCACGTCGACAATCTGCCCACGGAAAATATCCGTGGTGCGTTTCACCTCATCCCTGGCGATGCCGCTGGCGCGAACCTTGATGAGCATGAGGTCGCGCTCCACGTGGGCGCCCTCGGACAAATCCACCACCTTGACCACATCCACCAGCTTGTTGAGCTGCTTGGTCACCTGTTCGATATGCAGGTCGTCGCCTTTGGTAGTCAGCGTCAGGCGAGACAGGGTCGGGTCGTCTGTTGCCGCCACGTTGAGGGTTTCGATGTTGTAGCCACGCTGGGAAAACAGGCCGACGACCCGTGACAGCGCACCCGGCTCGTTTTCCATGAGCATCGATAATATGCGTCTCATCATCAGGTCCTCTCGTTCTTGGAAAGCCACATGTCTTTCATGGAGCCATTGGGGGCAATGTGCATGGGATACACGTGTTCCATCCGGTCGATGAGGACATCCACAAACACCGTGCGGTCCTTGAGGGCGAAGGCCTCATCCATCGCAGCGTCCAGGTCTTCCAGCTTGTCCACCTGGATACCCACGTGCCCGTAGGCCTCCATGAGCTTGACGAAGTCCGGCAGGGAATCGGCATAGGTCACCTGGGAGTAACGGCTCTCGTACTGCATGTCCTGCCACTGTTTCACCATGCCCAGGTAGTTGTTGCGCAGGTTGATCACCTTGACCGGTGTCTTGTAGTGGGTTGCGGTGGATAGCTCCTGAATATTCATCTGGATGCTTCCTTCGCCGGTGACACAGGCCACATCGGCGTCGGGGAAGGCCAGCTTCACACCGATGGCGGCGGGCAGGCCGAAACCCATGGTGCCCAGACCGCCGGAGTTGATCCAGCGGCGCGGCTTGTCGAAGCGGTAGTACTGGGCGGCAAACATCTGGTGCTGGCCCACGTCGGAGGTAACGTAGGCGTCACCATCCGTTGCCCGGTAAAGGCTCTCGATGACCTGTTGCGGCATGATCATATCGCTCTCGCGATAACGGCGACCGGTGAGCAGGCCGTGGGAGGCGCGCCATTCGTCGATCTGCTTCCACCAGCGTTCCAGAGCAGCCGAGTCCGGCAAGTCGCCGTCTTTTTGCTGGATCTGCTCGATCTGGGAGAGCATTTCAGTGAGCACCGACTGCACCGGGCCAACGATTGGAATGTCAGCCTGCACCGTCTTGGAAATGGAGGCCGGGTCCACATCGATATGGATAATCTTGGCACCGGGGCAGAACTTGCTAACGGTGTTGGTCACCCGGTCATCAAAGCGGGCACCGACAGCCAGGATGACATCGGCATGGTGCATGGCCATGTTGGCCTCATAGAAACCGTGCATACCCAGCATACCGAGGAACTGGCGGTCGGAGCCGGGATACGCGCCCAGTCCCATCAGTGTATTGGTCACCGGGTAATTGAGATCCTGGGCCAGGCGGGTGAGCAGGTCACTACCCTCCCCCTGGATCACACCGCCGCCGGCATATATCACCGGGCGCTTGGCGGCCAGCAGCATGCGCGCCGCTTTCTTGATCTGCCCGGTATGGCCGCGCTGGGCCGGTGCGTAGGAGCGCAGCTTTACCGACTCCGGGTAATGGTACTCGAACTTTTCATCCGGGCGGGTAATATCCTTGGGGATATCGATCACCACCGGGCCGGGGCGTCCGGTGGCGGCAATATGAAACGCCTTCTTGATGGTCGCCGGAATCTCTTCGGCGTTCTTCACCATAAAGCTGTGCTTCACAATGGGCCGGGAGATACCGATCATATCGGTCTCCTGGAAGGCGTCCTCGCCAATCAGGTGGCTCTGTACCTGGCCGGAGAACACCACCAGGGGAATCGAATCCATGTAGGCGGTGGCTATACCGGTAATGGCATTGGTGGCGCCGGGTCCCGAGGTCACCAGCACCACGCCGGGCTTACCGGTGGCACGGGCGTAGGCATCCGCCGCATGGGTAGCCGCCTGTTCATGGCGCACCAGGATGTGCGGCACCTTACAGTCCTTGAACAGTGCGTCGTATATATGTAGTACCGCGCCCCCCGGGTAGCCGAAAACGTATTCAACGCCTTCGTCTTCCAGTGCGCGAGCGATCATTTCACCGCCGGATAACAATTCCACAGCAAATCTCCTAAAGCGCCCGACGCGTAACCCTCGCCGGTGCGAATCTTCAGATTGTGTGGTCGTTGCGAGAACGAATACCTGAGACCGGTATTCGGCAGGCCACGCCACCCCCTTTGTCGAGCTCGATACACTTCGCAATCCGTCCCCGGGAGGGACGCTCCTTCAGGGAAAAATCGATCACGAACCCGTGTATCGGTCGCCCTGCGGGGTAGCGCAGTGTCTGGCCCTCAACCTGGCCAGTGCGGCCCAGATTGAATACGGGACTCACAAACAGCTGGAATGAATAATCGGATCAAGCCAGTAGACCAGAGGCCGAGGGTACTCGACGTTAGCCGTTGCCATTTGCAAGACGGGGCAATCTTGGCAGAAAGTAGGCCAAAGTCAACCGTGGCGGGGGGGCATGTGACTTTCACCACATTTTGCAACATTGCCGTATTGCCAGCTGTGGTTTACTTTTATACTGATGATTCCTATAAAAATTAGGGAGTTAGGTCTTGAGCAAGCGCATATCAGGGGCAGCGGCAATAATCGCGGCTCTCATACTGACCAGCATGAATGTGGCAGCAGACACCACGTTCTACCGCTGGAAGGACAGCGAAGGAAACATGGTAATGAGTGACCGGCCGCCACCTGCGGGGACGGACTATGAAGCGGTGGGAACGGAATCCAGTGTGGTCAGGCGGGTTGACGGGGCGGACCCGGTGGAACCCAGGCCTCGCCCGCAAGCTCCAGAAAAGATCAAACCAAAAAAGACTATCATTAAGAAAAACCCGGAATACTGTAAAAACGCACGAACGAATCTGCAGCTTCTGGAGAGGCCACGAATTCGGATCATAGACGACACCGGCGAGAACCGCTTCATGACAGAAGAGGAAAAGGCAGAGGAGCGTCAGAAAGCCATGGAAATCGTTGAAATACATTGCGAGTGAGCTATTCACGGAGACCATATATGACCCGTTCAAAAAGAACTTTCATACTGGCGACTATTTTCGCCAGTACTTTAGTTTCAAGCGTTGCTGTTTGCGGGACGGTTCACTATCGATGGATAGATGATCGCGGCAACCCGGTTCACAGCGACCGCCCGCCGCCCAAGGGAATTGACTACGAGGTTATCACCACCGGTTCCGGCCTCAAGCGAGTAGTATCCGGCGACCAGGGCGCCGTGCCGCCGGAGGTCAAGCCCCGGGTGGGAAACGAGTTCACTCAAGTGGATGAAGAAGAGGCCCGGCGCTCAAAGAAAAACCCGGAACTTTGTAGCCGGGCCAAAACCAACCTGGAAGCCCTGACCGGCAACGCCAAGGTGAGGATTCGTGACGACCAGGGAGAGGAACGCTTCCTGACGGAAGAAGAAGTAATTGTCGAGCGAGAAAAGGCGAAGGCCCAGGTTAGCGTTTATTGCCCTTGAATTACAGCATTACCGTCAGGGACAGGAACTCGGCGTGGTGCGTGTGACATTACTTCGCCCGGTGATACTGATTGAAACCTGCCGACCCTGATAGCCGAGAGATGGGGTATGGCGACAGAGATTGAAAGTTGTCGAAACCCCAGCATAGCCTGTGGAGTCAAAGGTCAAAGTATGCGCGCCACCACTCTCCGTCATGGAAAAGCCGGTTTCTAAACCGGGATATTCCCTGATCACAACATTGTTCGGGTCGGTAACGATCCAACCCTGCG
The DNA here is from genome assembly GCF_004354085.1 of Seongchinamella unica. Lineage (GTDB taxonomy): Bacteria > Pseudomonadota > Gammaproteobacteria > Pseudomonadales > Halieaceae > Halioglobus > Halioglobus unicus. The sequence continues at coordinate 9,859 of NZ_SMSE01000003.1, forward strand.
CCCACCCACCGCTGGTGGCGCAAGTAAGCCAATCCGCTGAAGCGCACAGGCGTACATTGGTATTTCGCTTGATGGCCTCCCCCCGGGCAGTGTATATACCGGCCACGAACTCATTGACGTAATTGGTCAGCCGTGTGGCGAGGGTCAGGTTACGAAAACCCGGCAAAGCCACCCCGAGAATTACCCCGAGGATGACCAGCACGATCATTAATTCCATCAATGTGAAGCCCCGGACTCGCTCCCGGGACCTGGTTACCTCAGGGCATCTGGACATAGCTCGCATCATTTATCTATTTTCCAATACACACGACTCTTGCCCTGGGTCCAGTTAATACCACTGGTCACCTCGCTGCCGCCAATGGCCGAGTTCTCACCACCGCAGCCGATACAAAAAGGCACCGTGGTGCCGTCATCCAGGATTACATTGCCGGCCACTGGTGTAGGCACCAGACCACCACCAACTATGTTTATAAGGTCGCCTTCTCCATCGGTGTAATCCACGTTGTAAGTGGTCGCCGTACCCAAGTCAGAATCACACTGTAAAGAGTTTGGGTCCTCTGGAATATGGGTGCTGAAGTTGATTACATCGGCCACGGTCAGCGCGGCTGATACTACCTGTTCGTCGTCGCGCAGAGCCATTTTCCAGCCCTTGTCGCTGACGGTCATACCCGTAGCGAGCGGCGTATTGGGATCGACCGAGGTCAGGGAATCCGCACAGATGGATGACTCGTTACAGGTGGCGCTCTCACTAGTGAGCCATGTGGGATCATTCGGGTCATCGAATAAGGCGTAGAAGTAGTTGGATACTGAACGAGCGGCGCCGTAATCGTAAATTGGCTTCTCCCGATCACCGGAACCGACGAATACGCCAAACCTGCCGCTGGTGGGCATGCGTATCACATCCGGCCCGTAAAGAAACTTCCTGTTGGCACTGCAGGTATCATCAGATTTGTCTCCGCAGCCCAGGTCGGCAATCTTTGTCAATTCCCAGCTTGCCGGCAGGGTAGTGCCGATCGCGGCACCGGCGGGACCGGAAAGACGATAGATATTGCCGCCAGTATCGGCAGCATAGGCGAACTGGATGTTTGGGTCGCTATCGCTAACCGTTACCACTGTAACCGCCCCCGGCACCGCCCGGTCGGTCTGGAACGAGTTGGCGATCGCGCCTGTAGTCGCATGCAGCACGTAAACCCTGTCACCCTCGGTACCCGCACTGCAATCGTGGTTCGCCGGGGTGTTGGGGTCATCTTCATCCTCGCAGGGATCGTACCCGCCACCCATGATCAGGTAGGTATTCCCGCTCTCGTGTTCGGCAACCTGCATCGGCGACCAGGTCTGTCCGACCTCGTCCCAGCCGCTGGCACAGCCCGAGTCATCGCCTATCGGCGTAGTGCAGCCAAGGCGAAACAGCAGCGTGGGGCTGCCGATGGTGGTGATATCGAATCCGTATATGGTACGCCCGCCACGACGCATTGCCGAATAGAGGTAGCGATGATTGCTGACGTCTTTCCAGGCGGTTATGGGACCGTCGGGACCGTAGGGCTTGGCCGCACCGCCGGTACCGGCAGTGGCGCCAGAGGCTGGAAAATTAATCACTGTGGTGTTGTCGTACAGTCGATCCACGTGGGGATAGAATTCAGGCGGCATAAAGGCCCAGTACTCCTCCCCGGCGCTAGTAAAACTCGAAGACGCACTCCGGTTGCCATTGATGGCGCGTAACATACCGTCGTTGGCGCCATAGAACACCACCACGTTCGGATCAGCAGGGTTATTGGCGTAGTCCACGGCGATGGGTTGGGAGTGCACCACATCCAGGTGCAATGAGGGGCGATAATCGCCCGTATTCCCATCACTATCATTGTCCTCATTCTGTATGTCCTCTCCGCGCGCCCAGTTGATCTGGTCATTGGTAAGTACGGCAGTTACAGAGCCATTGTTGGTATCAAAGTTGGTGAGATCAGCTGTTGTACAGGGGCCACCAGTATCCCCGCCACAGAAACTGGAGGGCGTGGTTTTCACCGTGCGGGATACGCTGGCCGTAGCCCAGTTCAGCCCGCCGCGACCAACATAGGCCTGGCCGCCCTTTTCCACCACCGGCCCATCCGGGTAGTTGGACTGGTCAGAACTGGGCACTAACAGGCACTCACCGCGTCGATCCCCCGGGGCCAGATAGGACCAGTAGCTGTCGGTACCGCCGGGCGTCCAGAAACTGCGCGCACATTCGTCGACAAAGCCGGTACCGGAGTCGATTGCGACATCATCATTGGCGTCCAACAGGCGCAGGACATTGGATCCGCTGCCGCTATCGAAGCCCAACTTGTACTGCTTCAGATTACCGAACCAGCGGGGATTACCATTCTCATCGGGGCGGAACTGACCGATGTAGACCTGGTTAACAAAGGTGCTCTGGGCGTTGGAACTGGCGGGTAACGCTACCGAAGCAAACACGGAATTTACAGCCAGTATCTTGCTCAGTGCTGCGTTAACGCATTCGGTGATGTCCGATATTCCGCTGGTGGCATCACAATAGGTACCCCCGGATTCATCCGCCATGCTCTGCAACAGGGCGCTCCAACCCGGCCCCTGCCCGGTCGTTACCTTGTCGACATCAATGGTAAAGGTGGTAATGTCCTCGGGGCTGTTTGCCATAAACCGGGCCCACTCGTCAGCCGGGTTTTTCGCACTGCCGCTAGGGGTAATGGATATTTGCGAGATATCGCCGCCCAGGCTACTGAGTATGCCCTCGCCGCGGCTGATATCCGCGTTATTGTCCTGCGCTGCGCCATTACTGATGAAGATTATGTAGTTTTTGCCACAGTAACCATCTGCTATCGGGCTATTGTAGGGTGACCCTCCCTTGCTGTTGAGAGCATTGCCTGGGAGCGTCCAAACCGCGTTGTCTTCGGTCGTTCCATTGTTGTTCGTCAAATAGTCTGTCTTGACCTTATTGTTACCCGACTGCGGGCCAAGCCCCGCAAAATACAGGTAGGCCTCCATCATGGCCAGGCCGGCCTTGCCCCCGTTGGACCGGTCGTCAAGTATGTCAAAGGACTCTATCAGATCGATGTACTTATCTGTGGTTGTGCCGCTCATATTCCGTATCGCGGCGCGAATATAACCGCCATCGACATTATCGTCATCGCCTCCGGTTTCGGTATACATGAGGATGCCAATATTGATGATGCCATCATCAAGGCTATCGAATATATCCGCCAGCGCAGTTTGTTCCGAATCCCAGATCGCATTGCCGGTAACACTGCTGGTTTGTGCCCAATTCGCCGTGTTGTCGATCACGAACAACACATTGGGAGCGTCAGTTGAGCTGGCAGGCAAGCCCAGGAACAGGTCGATATCCTCGGCCACCGCGATGCCTGCACTCAGCGACAGCATGCCGCCAATAAGGCCCCCGATAATTGATTTCACGATGTTCATAGTACTCTCCTTGCTCTCACGTCGGCTCTTGCAATGCCGATCACGCGGGGCATACCTGATCCTTTTCGATGTCGGTCAGCAGATAGCGCACTCCGTGCACCACACTGACCCTGGTGCCGGACTTCACGTCCGTTGCTACCGCTGTGATTTCCCAAACCGTATTCCAGGCACCGCCCGCGCTGAATCCGGGCAAAGTCACACTGCTGGTAGTGAGCGTATTTGCCAGCGTAGCGCGCACACAGACCGGCACAGCAACATTCACCGCGTAGTCGTTGGTGCCGTCCTGATCTATATCAACGTCCTGTGCCAGTGCCGCCTGGAACGCGAGCAGACCCGCATCCTCGAGAATTTTCTGTTCGATAAGCTTTTCCGCCGCGGCAATCGCTTCGGCGCGAGACTGCACGTTGCCCACGGCTCTCAAGTTGGTGGTACTCATGCGGAACGCCGTCGCAACCAGGATCGTGATCAGCAGCAGCATTATCATGGAAATAAAAATAGTGATTACGCCGCGCTGACGGGCTGGAGATGCATGGTGAATCACGGTGTCTCCCTCCTGGCGGCCACGTTATTGATGCGGACGGTGGTACTGAACACGTGGCGCTTGTAGTTGTCGTTGAACGGACCGACGTTAGTCAGCGTACCCAGGTTGTAGGTTTTGCTGTCGATGTAGCCGGGGCTGGGCTGGTCCGCCCGGACCAGGACGTAGATCTTGGCCGCCACCGTGTTGGTTAGCTGGAATACGGTGCATGGCGTGCCGCTATTACAATGAACGAAAGCGCCATCGGGAATGCCGTCACCACGGTTGGTAGCCACATCCCAGACATCAGGATCCTGCCAGGCGACGGCAGCGTCGTAGTCGAGGGAGTTGAGGGTGGCGCCGCTTTCGGAGACGGTATCGAAACCCAGTTCGACACGGAAGCGGTCGACACCGGGTATTAGTTCCTGGGCGTTCAACTGCCCCGGAGTACCGCCCGACAGGCCATACTCAGAGCGATACAGGCTCGGGATGCCTTGAGCGTTGTTCTTGATAAAATAAATATTCTGCACGAAGCGCAGCTTGGGTGCAATGGTTGAGCAGTCGCGCTCGTAGGTGCTGGTAAACCCCGTGTCACTCAACTGGTAGTAAGGAGGAGCCGATAACTGCGATAAGCAGTTGGACACCTGGAAGTAAACGGGCCCACTGGCATCTGCCGCACAATTGGTACCATCGGCGACGCAGGTATCCGCATGGCGGACTACCAGTACGTCAGTACCGGCCGTGGTCAATTCCCCGGTGAGCAGCGTGTTGCAGTTAGCGCTGGGCGATCCCTCGTAGGCCTGCACCGGGATGCCAATCATGGAGTAGATGATGGGGCCGGTGAGGCTGCCCCAGGAGGCATACGCCAGGCAGGGGTCCGGCACGATGGTCGGCTTGTCAGTTGGCGCTCCCGGCACCATCAAATTATCGAAATCAGGGACATGCGCACCCCAGTACCCGGCGTGGACGATGTCGTTACGCAATTGCTGTATGGCAAAGCGGGCATTCTCTATCTGGCTATTGGTTTTGGCCATCTCCCGGTTGGCGCCCACCACGTCGCCATAAAGTTGGGTCATGGCAGCAACGATAATCAGGCCCAGCGTAGTGGCGATCATCAACTCGATCAGGCTGAGGCCCCGCTGCCGGTTGCTCATCAATCCGCTGTTTGAGCTCACTCGCTTGTTCATGATTACAGGTCCGTCAGGTCCGCGATACGGACGATGGTAGAAACATAGCGGCGGCAGAAATCGGCTTTGGTCGCGCATTCAGAGCCGGCTGGCAAGTTGTACTTGTTCAATCCGCACTTGATCCCTGCCGGGGGTTGCGCGACTGGCGTCAAGCCCTGCCAGGCTACGGTCACCAGGTACTCCTGTACTCCGCCTGTACCAATCAACTCCACACAGCCGCGGCCACCCACCATTGCACCCACCTTGGTGGTGCCTGTCTCTTCTGCTGCGCCCTTCAGGGCCTCGCACCATTCCGCCTTATCGCGAACGTCCAATGCAACTGCCGTTGTGCTGCCACAATTGGTGGTATCTACACCCACTCCGTCAGTAGGATCGGTAGTGTAACTAGCCGCATTAAACCGGTTGGTCATAATACGGTGCGCCATATCATCCAGCAGCATAAGCGCCTGGGTTCGCTGGTAGGACTCCATCTCCGACACCTGCAGTCGGGTTTGCAAATTCAGCAAACCGAGCAGCCCGATAACCACTATTGCAATGGTCACCAGGACTTCGATCATCAGGGCGCCAGACTGCCGGGAGATATTTCGCATACGACCGTCCATCAACGATCCCATTTGTCCGGGAACTCAGACGTGTAATCGCCTTCGCTGTTTAGCTCCAACCAGCCGTCTACACTCTGCTGCCCCTTGGGAACGAACCTGAGAGTGTAGGAAGGCACAGTCCCTCCGCCCAAGGTAATCGTCGGAGGGTTGACATAGTTCCTTTCGACATCAGGGTCCATCACATAACCAGACGCATTTAGCTCAGTCAGACCCATGTAGGTGCGGTTCGACAAAAGATACTGTTGCTGTAAGTTGGCGATACCGAGCATTTCTGCCTGCGCCGCTGCCCGGTTCCCACGACGAACCTGGTTCTGATAAGCCGGAAGAGCTATGGCCAACAACACCGCCACAATAATCACCACCACCATCAACTCAATCAGGGTGAATCCGCGTTGTTTTGTCTGTAATCGTGGTTGCCCGCCCATGGCGTACATTCCCCTAGTATCCCCATTACAAGGTATCAGTATGGGGAAAATGAGAAAGAAATCACGGATAAAAGGCGGGAATGTGGGGATAAGCGGTTGTTTTTAGATGGGGGATTCTATTGTTTCTCGCCATGGGCACGAAAGTCGCTGGATCCCCGCCTTCGCGGGGATGACGAGTTTTTGAGGCTTGCCGGAGCGTTCCGGCTTTACACCAGGCTATCCCGTCGGAATCACGCGGCAGTAAACACTGCCGCGTCGTCCTTGAGATCGACCTTGATGGTCTGGCCAGGCTTGAATTCCCCAGCCAGAATACGCTGGGCCAGGGGGTTCTCCAGCTCCTGCTGGATCGCCCGCTTGAGCGGCCTTGCGCCGTAGACCGGGTCGAAGCCTGCCTCGGTGAGGTGCTCCATGAACGGCTCCGACAGCTCCAGGCTCAGCTCGCGCTCCGCCAGGCGGGCCTGCAGGCCGCGCAGCTGGATATCGGCAATGCCGCGAATCTGGCTCTTCTGCAGCGGGTGGAATACCACCGACTCGTCCACACGGTTGATGAACTCCGGGCGGAAGTGGGTACCGACCACTTCCATCACTGCGGCCTTCATCTTGTCGTAGTTCTCCTCGCCGGCCATCTCCTGAATCAGGTGTGAGCCCAGGTTGGAGGTCATGACGATCACCGTATTGCGGAAATCCACGGTGCGGCCCTGGCCATCGGTCAGACGGCCGTCTTCCAGCACCTGCAAGAGGATGTTGAATACGTCAGGATGGGCCTTTTCAACCTCGTCCAGCAACAGCAGTGAGTAGGGACGACGGCGCACCGCCTCGGTCAGGTAACCACCCTCTTCGTAGCCCACGTAGCCGGGAGGCGCACCAATCAGCCTTGCCACGGAGTGCTTCTCCATGAACTCGGACATGTCGACGCGCACCATGGCCTGCTCGGAATCGAACAAAAACTCCGCCAGTGCCTTGCACAGCTCGGTCTTACCCACACCGGTGGGACCCAGGAACAGGAAGGAACCGTTGGGTCGGTTGGGATCGGAAAGTCCCGCCCGCGAGCGGCGTACCGCGTTGGATACGGCCACTACCGCCTCGTCCTGGCCGACCACCCTGGCGTGCAGGGCATCTTCCATGCGCAGCAGTTTTTCCCGATCACCTTCCAGCATCTTGGAGACGGGAATACCGGTCCAGCGTGCTACCACCTCGGCCACCTCTTCCTCGGTAACCTTGTTGCGCAGCAAGGTGCGCTCCGCGGTTTCTGCCTCCTGGGCTTCTTCCAGCTGCTTCTCCAGCTCCGGCAGACGGCCATACTGCAGTTCCGACATCAGGGTCAGGTCCCCGGCGCGGCGGGCCGCTTCCATCTCCAGTTTGACCTGCTCCAGCTCACTCTTGACCTGGGCGCTGCCCTGCAGGGACGCCTTCTCCGCCTTCCAGATTTCCTCCAGGTCGGAGAACTCGCGCTCCACCTCCTCGATCTGCTGGTCCAGCAGTTTCACCTGCTCTTTCGCGGAATCGTCTTTCTTCACCGCCTCGCGCTCGATCTTGAGCTGTATCAGGCGGCGCTCCAGCTTGTCCATGGCTTCGGGCTTGGAATCGATTTCCATGCGGATGCGGCTGGCCGCCTCATCCACCAGGTCGATGGCCTTGTCCGGCAGCTGCCGATCAGTGATATAGCGCTGGGATAACTTGGCAGCGGCAATAATCGCACTGTCGGTAATATCCACGCCGTGGTGCACCTCGTAGCGCTCTTTCAGGCCACGAAGAATGGCAATGGTGTCTTCCTCGTTGGGCTCATCCACCAAAACTTTCTGGAAGCGACGCTCCAGGGCCGCGTCCTTCTCCACATACTGGCGATACTCGTCCAGGGTGGTGGCACCCACACAGTGCAGTTCGCCGCGGGCCAGGGCGGGCTTGAGCATATTGCCCGCGTCCATGGAACCCTCGGCCTTGCCGGCGCCCACCATGGTATGCAGCTCGTCGATAAACAGGATGACCCTGCCCTCTTCCTTGGACAGCTCATTCAACACCGATTTCAGGCGCTCCTCGAACTCGCCACGGAATTTGGCACCGGCCAGCAGTGAACCCAGGTCCAGGGACAGAATGCGCTTGTCCTTGAGGCCTTCCGGTACCTCGCCGTTGATCACCCGCTGGGCCAGGCCCTCGATGATGGCGGTTTTACCCACCCCCGGCTCACCGATCAGCACAGGATTGTTCTTGGTGCGGCGCTGCAGCACCTGGATGGTGCGGCGGATCTCGTCGTCACGACCGATCACCGGATCCAGCTTGCCCTGTTCGGCGCGCTCGGTGAGGTCGATAGTGAATTTTTCCAGAGCCTGGCGGGATTCTTCCGCCTGGGGATTATTGACCGCCTCGCCACCGCGCACCTCGTCGATGGCGGTTTTCAGAGAAGCGGGGGTTACGCCGCACTGTTTCAGCAGTTCGCCAGCCCTGGTCTTGCTCTCCAGCATGGCCAGCAGCACCAACTCGCTGGAGATGTAGGTATCCCCACCTTGCTGGGCAAGCTTGTCAGTGACATTGAGGATGCGTCCCAGATTTTGGGACACATGCACGTCGCCCTCCGCGCCGCTGACAGTAGGCAGGGCGTCAATTGCCCCCTGTACCTCGGCGCGCAGGGTGTTCAGGTTCGCCCCGGCCTTTTGCAGCAGGGGACGGGCGGATCCGCCCTGTTGTTCCAGCAGGGCACCCAACAGGTGCACCGGCTCGATAAAATTGTGGTCCTTGCCCAGCGCCAGTGACTGGGCGTCAGCCAATGCGGATTGCAGCTGGTTGGTCAGTTTGTCCATTCTCATCGTAAATGTCTCCTCGCCTTCCAGAGTCTGCTCCGGTTTGGCCATATTTCACTCGATGGGGGTTATATAAGGCCAAAACCTGGAATTTCAAGACCACGTCCTGTCATCCCCCCGCACAAGGTGAATTGCGAAGCAAGAGAGGGGGCCCTGGGGCAGGCGGGGATGATGGGTTTTCGCAGCGCCAACAACCTAATGGCTACGCTGGACACCATGCTGCGCGGAAATGACGGCAGTTAGGGATTGATCACAATCACCGAGGCCATGCGCCCGGTCCTGCCGTCCCGCCGGTAGGAAAAAAACTGGTCCGACTCGGTGTAGCTGCAACGATTCCCGCCCTGGATGCGGTTTACCCCCGACTGGGCGAGGCGATAGCGGGCGAGTTGGTAGATATTGGCCAGGTATTTTCCCGGTTGCGCACCGGGGACGAAGGCACTGCCAACCGGGGCAGAGTCGATAAAGGCCGCCCTGACTTCCGGCCCGACTTCGAAAGCATCGGGGCCTATGGCAGGCCCCATCCACGCCATCAGCCGCATGGGGTCGACATCCATGGCGGCTACGGTCGCCTCCAGCACGCCGGCGAGCAGCCCACGCCAGCCGGCGTGGGCTGCGGCCACCACCTTGCCGTCTTCCGAGGCGAGCAGCACCGGCAGACAATCCGCCGTGAGTACCGCGCAGGCTATCCCGGGCTGGTCGCTCCAGCAGGCGTCGGCCTCCGGGTACAGCTTCTCCCCGGCCCTGACCGCATTGCTGCCGTGAACCTGTTGCAACCACTGGATTTGCGTATCGGCGGGCAATGCTGACAGCAGGCGGTTGCGATTGACAGTCACCGCCCCTGGTTCGTCATCGACATGGTGTCCGAGATTAAAACTGGCAAAAGGCGCGGCACTGACGCCGCCGACGCGCGTGGTTGACAGGGCCGTCACCCCCGGCAGGTGCCAGCCCGGCTCAATAAAGGGTGGCGTCATTGTTTATCACGGGGTCTTCGCGCTCGAGTACACTCAGCAGCGCCTGCATGTCCTCCGGCAGGGGGCATTCAAAATGCACCGGCTCCCCGGATTCCGGATGAAACAACCCCAGGGCCCGGGCGTGCAGCGCCTGGCGCGGGAAACCGCGCAGCGCCGCGATCAACTCATCGGACGCCCCCTTGGGAATTTTCGGCCGGCCGCCATAGGTGGGATCGCCAACCAGGGGGTAGTGTTTATGGGCCATATGCACCCGTATCTGGTGGGTGCGTCCGGTTTCCAGGTTCACCGCAACCTGGGTGTGGTGACCAAAGCGCCGGGTCACCCGGTAGTGGGTAATGGCCGGCTTGCCGCCCACCGCCAGCACTGCCATCTTCTTGCGCTGCTTGGGGTGGCGACCAATGGGCTCGTCCACCGTCCCCCCGCCGGTCATCACCCCGATGCACACCGCCACATACTCGCGTTTGACGGTGCGCTCCTGCAGCTGGGCGACCAGGTCCTGGTGAGCCAGCAGGCTCTTGGCCGCCACCATGATGCCCGAGGTCTCCATATCCAGCCTGTGGACAATGCCGCCCCGGGGTAGCTGGGCCATTTCCGGGGCATGGGCCAACAGGGCGTTAACCAGGGTCCCATCGGCGTGCCCGGCGGCTGGATGCACGACCAGCCCCGCGGGCTTGTTGAGCACCAGGATGTGCTCGTCCTCATACAAAATATCCAGGTCAATATCCTGGGGCTGCCAGCCGACCGCCTGTTCGGGCTCGGTATCGATGCTGAGTTCGGCGCCCCCGTGCACCTTGTCCCTTGGGCGCAACTGCTTGCCATCCACCAACAGGTCGCCCTTTTTGATCCAGCCCTGCAATCGGGAGCGGGAGTAATCCGGGAACAGCCGGGCCGCCACCTGATCAAGGCGGTCGTTATCCAGCTCTGGAGGCACGGTGGCCTGCAGTTGTATCCGTTCGGTCATTATTTTTCCTGTTTATGCGCCCTGCCGGCTGTGGTTAAATACCCGCCTCAAACGCTGGTGTGCATGTTAGCACGCCGGGCTGGTCAACACTGGTGAGATAATTTTGAAGTACATCCTGGTTTTCCTGTTCAGCCTCGCTATCGTCGGCTGCGCCGGCAATGATGAATTGCCCGACATCGCCGCAGATACCGGCGAACAACAAATCTACGAGGAGGCCCAGCGCTACCTGCGGTCCAGTAACTGGGACCTGGCGGTGCGCAGCCTGCAGCTGCTGGAGTCCCGTTACCCCTTTGGCAAGTATGCGGAGCAGGCGCAGCTGGAAATCATTTACGCCCACTACAACGGCTACGAACATGAAGCGGCGGTTGAGGCCGCGGACCGCTTTATCCGCCTGCATCCGGCCCACCCCAATGTGGACTACGCCTACTACATGAAGGGACTGGCAGCTTACACCGGTAATGACGATATCTTTTCCCGTTTCCTGCCCACGGACGAATCGGAGCGGGATGTCACCCAGGCGAAAGAGGCTTTTGCAGAATTCAACCAGTTGGTGTCGCGCTATCCCGCCAGTCCCTATGCCCCCGATGCCCGGGCGCGTATGGTGCACCTGCGCAATCTGCTGGCCCGCCACGAGATCCTGGTGGCCAACTACTACTTCCGCCGCGGCGCCTACATGGCGGCGACCAATCGCGGTCGCTACGTGGTGGAAAACTTTCAACGCTCGCCCGCTGTGGCCGATGGCCTGGCGGTGATGGCCCAGGGCTATATCCTGCTCGGACTGGACGACCTGGCAAAAGATACGATCGAGGTATTGGCACTGAATTACCCGAACCACCCGAACATTGACAAAAACGGGAACTTCAAGAGTGTCTATACGCTGGATGGCCTGCAGCGCAACTGGATCAACAAGGCCACCTTCGGCCTGTTCTTCCCGCCTACTCCGCCGCAGTTTGATACCCGGCCTAAGCTCTGACTCTGTCGTTTGGTCTTTTGGCTAACCGGTCTTCGGGGGAATTATGCCTTCCCGTGACCGCCAAAAAGCATACATCCATGTATAGGCTCGGCCTCGCACGTCCTGTGCTCGGACGTCCCGGTAAGGCACAATTCCCCCGCAGACCTCGAATTTTTCAAGACTGAGGCGCCGGTACTATCCCCACGATACGCTGATTAGTTCGAGCTCGATGAAGGACTGGGGGGCAGAGACTTCCTCACGAAGATGTCTGAGCACATGGAGGTGCGAAGCCAAGCAGCCAGGGATGGCGCGCTTTTGCGGTCTTCGTGAGGAAGTCTCTGCCGCCCAGGCCGGGCGCGTATTGCGAAGGTCTACTCCCCGATCCGCCATCCAGAAGTAATCGGATAACGCCGGTCCCGCCCAAAGCCACGGCGGGTAATGCGCACCCCAATGGGGGCCTGGCGGCGCTTGTATTCGTTCAAATCCACCAGCCGCAACACCCGCTGCACGTCCTCGCGATCCATACCCGTGGCGATAATGGCCTCGGCCGACATATCCTGCTCAACGTACATTTCCAGGATCTGGTCCAGCACATCGTAAGGCGGCAGGCTGTCTTCGTCTTTCTGGTCGGGGGCCAGTTCCGCCGACGGGGGACGATCGATCACCCGCTGGGGTATACAGGGGCCGAGAGTATTGCGGTAGCGGCACAAATCGAACACCAGGGTTTTGGGGCAGTCCTTGAGTACGTCAAAACCGCCCGCCATGTCACCGTAAAGGGTCGAGTACCCCACGGCCATTTCGCTCTTGTTACCCGTGGTTAATACCAGATAGCCCTTCTTGTTGGAGATTGACATCAACAGTACCCCCCGACAGCGGGCCTGAAGATTCTCCTCGGTGGTGTCGACGCTGGTGCCGGCAAATTCTTCCGCCAGGCTGGCCATGAAGGCCTCGTAGAGGGGCTCTATCGAGATCACCTTGTGACTCACACCCAGGATATCAGACTGCTCAGCGGCGTCTTCCACGCTCATTTGCGAGGTGTAGCGGAACGGCATCATCACCGCCTCCACCCGCTCCGGTCCCAGGGCATCCACCGCCACTGCCAGGGTCAGCGCCGAATCCACACCACCGGAAAGACCCAGCACCACGCCCTTGAAGCGGTTTTTGTTGACATAGTCGCGAACCCCCAGCACCAGGGCCTTCCAGGTGGCCTCTATTTCGTCCGGCGGCTCACTGAGCGCGAGCCCGCTGAATGGCTGGTTCTCCCTGTCGCCGTCGTAGTCCAGCCAGTACTCACCTTCCTCGAAACCGGGTGCGGCGGCGACGACCTCGCCCTCAGCGGTAACGGCGAAAGAACCACCGTCGAATACCAGTTCGTCCTGGCCGCCGACCTGGTTCACATAAACAATGGGAAACGCCGCCTGGCGGGCACGCTCGGCCACCAGCTTCCAGCGTTCATCGCGCTTGCCGCGATGATAGGGAGAGGAGTTGAGATTGAGGAGTAGCTCGGCGCCCGCTTCAGCGGCATCGGCGGTAGGCTCAATCTCCCAGATGTCCTCGCAGATGCTGAGGCCAACCTGCACACCCTCGATATCGAGCACACAGGGTTCTGTTCCCGGGGCGAAGTAGCGCTTTTCATCAAAAACCTGGTAGTTGGGCAGACTCTGCTTGCGATATTCGGCGACCAATTCATTGCCATGGATGACCCCGGCCACGTTGTACAGGGCATTGCCGTCCCGGCGCGGATACCCCAGCACCACCCAGGCGGAAGGCGGCAATTCGGCGCAGAGCTTGTCCAGTGACTGGCTCACCCGCAGGGCGATGCTGGGTCGCAGTAACAGGTCTTCCGGCGGATAACCGCTGAGCGTGAGTTCGGGGAATACCACCACCGCTTTCTCATGGCGGGTCACCGCCCGGGCGACGGTGTCCAGAACGCGCTGGGTATTGCCGTCGAAGTCCCCCACGAGGGTATTCATCTGGGCCATGAGAATATTCAGGCTTGCCATATCACTGCTCAACAAAGGAAGGAATTGCCGGGACGCTATTTTCCGTAAAACCGGCACTTTAAGCCAGTCCGATTTGTCCCATGCCTGATACACTAGAGTGATCACAGGGGAAGAGATAACAGGCTAAGCGCCAGCGTGAACCGTCCAGCGATCTTGACCAGGCCCGCCGCCACCACCGGCCAGCAGAACCAGGCCCTGTTCCGCATTTACGTGGCCTACCGTTCCCTGCTGTCACTGGTACTGCTGATCATGCTGGTCAGTCCCAATACCCGCCAGCTGGTGGGCGTACTGCATCCCACCCTGTATGCCTCTGTGGCGCTGCTGCATCTTGCCACCAGCGTGCCTCTTGTGGGTTTCCTGTCTAAGCGGCTGAATCAGCGCATGATGCTGGTTGTTTTCACGCTCGACATTATCAGCATTATCCTCATGTCCCACGCCAGTGGCGGCGTCATCAGTGGCCTGCCGGTGCTACTGATCATCACGGTGGCAGCCAGTGCGGTGCTGGTGACCAACCGCACCCTGGCTACCCTGATAGCGGCACTGAGCGCACTGGCGCTGCTGGGAGACACCGTCTGGCTGATCTGGGCCGGTGTGCGCGAATTCCCCGATCTGTTCCCTGCAGGCCTGCTCGGCGCCCTGATTTTTGTCGTCTCGCTGATGGTGCAAATCGTCGCCCAGCGCCTGGGGCGGGCAGAGGAGCTTGCCCGCAATCGCGCCAGTGACCTCTACGACCTGCAACGGCTCAACGAACAGATCGTCCAGCATATGGATACCGGCATTCTGCTGGTGGATGGCGAGGGCATGGTGCGGGTCATGAACAAATCCGCGTCCACCCTGCTGGTACCCGAGCGTCCCGTGATCATGGAACAGGGCCGGCAACTGGCAGATTACTGCCCGGAGCTGGCCTACCAGTACCAGCACTGGAAGGACAGCGGCCAGCACAAGGCCAGGCCATTCAAGGTGACGGAAGATGCGCCCCCGGTCATAGCGCGCTTCCGCGAACTGCAACCCAGCAGCGCCCGCGACGCCCTGATTTTTGTCGAGGATTATACGCCGGTCACCCAGTACGCCCAGTCGCTGAAACTGACCTCGCTGGGGCGACTGACCGCATCGATCGCCCATGAAATCCGCAACCCGCTGGGCGCCATCAGCCACGCGGCACAACTGCTGCAGGAGTCGGACACGCTGGCCGCGAGTGACAAGCGCATGGCCGAAATCATCGAAAGCCACTGCGGCCGGGTCAACCAGATCGTCGAGAGTGTCATGCGGATTTCACGGCGCGAACCACCCAAACCGGAATACATCAAACTGCAGGACTGGCTGACGAACCATGTCCGGAACTACCTGCAGGGCCTGAGCCAGCCAGCCGATATTACCGTGGATTGCCAGTACCAGGACCTGCTGATCGAGTTCGACCCGGAAAATCTTGAGCGGGTGATGACCAACCTGCTGGACAACGCCCTGCGCCACAGTGGCAAGGCGACCGGCCGGGAAAGCGCACGCATTGAGGTCGAGCTGGATTTTATCGCGCACCAGGCGCTGATCGATATCATCGACCACGGCACCGGCGTACCCCGTGCGGATCAACCAAAACTGTTCGAGCCCTTTTTCACTACGGTGGCCCAGGGCAGCGGCATGGGCTTGTACCTGTGCAAGGAATTGTGTGAAATCAACAACGCGAGTCTCAGCTACCGCCCGACTGACAAGGGTGAGAGCTGTTTCCGAATTTCCGTTACCCAGCGAGCCCTGTAAATGACCGCACAGCGCGTACTGATTGTCGACGACGAGCCAGATATCCGGGAACTGCTGGACATCACCCTCAGCCGAATGGGGCTGGACACCTTCAGCGCAGCAACCCTCGGTGAAGCACGCGAGCTGGTAACCGAGGTTTCTCCCGACCTGTGCCTGACCGACATGAAGCTGCCCGATGGCAATGGCATCAGCCTGGTGGAGTTTATCCAGCAGGACCATGCCCACATCCCGGTGGCCATGATCACCGCCCATGGCAGTGTGGAAACGGCCATCACCGCACTGAAAGCGGGAGCCTTCGATTTCATCAGCAAGCCCATAGAGCTGGAGACCCTGCGTACGCTGGTCAGCAGCGCCCTGCAACTGGGAGGGGATACCGCTACCCTGAGCCAAGCCGTTGGCCAGGACCTGATCGGTAACGCCCCTTCTATCCAACTGTTGCGCAAACAGATAACCAAGCTCGCCCGCAGCCAGGCGCCGGTACATATTCGCGGTGAGTCAGGCAGCGGCAAGGAAGTAGTGGCGCGACTGATCCACAACAACGGGCCAAGGTCCAGAGGTAACTTCATCGCCGTGAACTGTGGCGCCATCCCTCCCGACCTGATGGAAAGCGAACTGTTCGGTCACGTGAAGGGCAGCTTCACCGGCGCCGCCGCCGATAAGCCGGGCTTGTTCCAGGCCGCCGCAGGGGGCACTTTGTTCCTGGACGAAGTGGCCGATCTGCCTCTGGCAATGCAGGTGAAACTACTGCGCGCGATTCAGGAAAAAGCGGTGCGCCCGGTTGGAGGGAGTGCCGAAATCCCGACCGATGTGCGCCTGTTGAGCGCCACCCACAAGGACCTTGCAGCAGAAGTTGACGCCGGGCGGTTCCGCAACGACCTGTACTACCGGATCAATGTGATCGACGTCAAGGTACCCAGCCTGCGGGAACGGTCAGAGGACCTGCCCCTGCTGGCAGCGGCCATCACTGAGCGGATTGCCCGAGAGCACGGTGAAGGTGGCGTGAAGCTGGACGACACCGCGCTCAGGGCGCTGGCAAACTACACCTTTCCCGGCAACGTGCGCGAGCTGGAGAATATCCTGGAACGGTCACTGGCCCTGTTGGACGGCGACACCATCACCGCCGACGATCTGCAGTTCTCGCAAATGACGCCGCGCAGTCCGCAAACGCGAACCCGCAAGTCAGACAGGGAGGGCACCCAGACCTGGTCAGTGGAAGAAGCCTACGGCGACCTCGAGGGCTATCTGGAGGAAATTGAAAAGCAGATTTTGAGCAAGGCACTGGAAGAATCGCGCTGGAACAAGACCGCGACAGCCAGGTTGCTCGGCATCAGCTTCAGGAGCCTGCGCTACCGGCTGAAAAAACTGGGGCTGGACGAGTGAATCATCCGGCCTGACTGGGCACCGGCGTCGTGGGGCATTCGCCCCAGTCCCTGGCCATTCGAGGCCGGCCGATAATGTTCATGACGACACTCCACGACGGGATATCCGGCCGTGCACGGGAACAGATCATCAGGGTTCGATTGCGGCCGGAAGTGCCGTCCGGCCGAAACAATATCAACTCCTTGGCATGACGGTTGGCAGCCCGGTTGGTCAGGGTCAGTCCATCCGGCAGTCCGTCGGCAGTCCTGATAACTTCCTCGCCGCTGTCGAGACGCCGATCCCGATCCCGATCCTCGAAAATCAACCAGCCTTCGGCGAAAATGCCGGAGCATTCGGGTTTGGTCCCCGGGTTACTGGCAGAGGGACACATCACCACCTGGACATTCCGCTTGATTGCCTCACTGCGGGTCAGAATAATGTCCGCCATCAGCTGGCGGACCTGTGCCTGGATGCGGGTAGATTCCTGCAAATGCTGGAACCCCGGCACACCCAAACCCAGCAGCAGGCCCAGCACCGCCAGCACCACCATCAACTCGACCAGGGTAAAGCCCCTGCGATAGCCCTTCGCCCAATTTCCGTCCATGGAAACGCCCTCCGGATTTGAGGGTAAGCTCCGCAGGGAAATTCGCCAGCCAATGGCGCTGAAAGATGAGTTTTAGCCGACTTTGAAGACGAACGCGGGAATGGAGACCTAGAGGTTTTTCACCGGCACCCGCAATTCCCGGGGCAGGGAAAAGGTCACGTTCTCGGGACGACCGGCCGTCTCCACCGGGGCCTCGGCTCCCAGCTGGCGCAAGCCTTCGATGACCTCCTGCACCAGTACCTCGGGTGCAGAGGCACCGGCGGTGACACCGATGCGTTGCTTGCCCTCGACCCAGGCCGGATCGATGTCCGCGGCGCCATCCAGCAGGTGCGCCTCGGCGCCCATGCGTTCGGCCAGCTCGCGCAGGCGATTGGAATTGGATGAATTCGGTGATCCCACTACCAGCATCAGGTCGCACTTCGAGGCGAGCTGCTTTACCGCGTCCTGGCGGTTCTGGGTGGCGTAACAGATATCATCCTTGCGCGGTCCCTCGATCTGCGGAAAGCGGGCCCGCAGGGCGTCGATCACCAGCGCGGTGTCATCCATTGAGAGTGTGGTCTGGGTCACGTAGGACAGCTTGTCCGGATGCGCCACCTCGAGACTGGCAGCCTGGGACTCGTCTTCCACCAGGTAGATCTCACCGCCGGCAGAGTGATCGTACTGCCCCATGGTGCCTTCCACTTCCGGGTGCCCGGCATGGCCGATCAAAACACACTCCCTGCCCTCGGCGCTGAATTTGGCAACCTCCATGTGAACCTTGGTTACCAGCGGGCAGGTGGCATCGAAGACCTTGAGCTTGCGCCGGTCCGCCTCCTGGCGCACCGCCTGAGATACACCGTGGGCACTGAATATCACAATGCAGTCGTCGGGCACCTCTTCCAGCTCGTCGACAAAGATAGCGCCGCGCGCACGCAGGTCCTCCACCACAAACTTGTTGTGCACCACCTCGTGACGCACGTAAATGGGAGAGCCGAATACTTCCAGGGCGCGATTGACGATATCAATCGCCCGGTCGACCCCGGCACAGAAGCCCCTGGGATTGGCAAGCTGGATGTCCATCAGGGCCTGTTCACACCAACTGAGCTGCCCCTGCTGCGACTGGTTTTGTGGCCTGCAAGGCAGAATTTGTGCTGTGTGGTAACTCCACATAAGCTATTTCTAACGCCGCAGGCCGCAAAACCAGTGACAGCCCTTTGGGTTGCGGCAGAAAAAGCGCCACTCTTCGTTACTCGCGCCCAAAGCACTCGCTTCGCTCGCGGGGCGGACCCTTGTTCATTTGGAATAACCAAACTTCTCTCCTCCCGTCGGTTTGCCGCACCACTCGATTGGCGCTTTTCCTGCCACAACAGGGCCAACTCAGTTGGTGTGCACAGGCCCTAGTGCAGCTCCGCCGGTTCCACCCGGTGAATCATCACATCAAACAGAATCGTCCGACCGGCCAGCGGGTGATTGAAATCGACGGTCACCTCTTGGTCGTCAAAAGAGATGATCATCCCCGGCAGTTCGCCGCCGCCGGCGTCGGCAAACGAAAAGACCAGACCGATCTCCAGATCGATATCATCGTCGAACTGGTCGCGTGGCAGCTGCTGTACATTGTTTTCATTGGGCTGGCCGAAGGCGTCCTCCGGCGGTACCTTGAACATGTGCCGCTCGCCGGCGCTCATGCCAAAGATACAGCGTTCAAACCCGGGCAGCAAAGAACCGTCGCCAATGGCAAAATCCACCGGGTCACCGCCGAAGTTGCTGTCAACCTCGGAACCATCCTCAAGGCTGACAGAAAAATTGAGGTAGACACGGGTGCCTTCACTCACGGGAACGTCGATACTGCTCATTCAATCGGCCTGCTCGGGTTTCGGGTCATTAGCGTCCGGGTGGCTATGACGGGAAGATAAAAAACTGTCCAACAACATACACCCTGCCCCCACGGTAATCGCAGAGTCGGCGATATTAAAGGCGGGAAAGTACCACCCCCGGTAGTGTACCGAAATAAAATCCACTACATAACCGAGAACAACCCGATCCCACAAATTGCCAATGGCGCCGCCGAGAATCAGGGCAAGACTCAGGCCCAGGAGCCATTGGCCACGCTCGGCCACTGCCAGCCACACAACCAGCCCGACGCTGATCACTACGGCGATAGCCGTGAAAAACCAACGCTGCCAGCCGCCGGCATCGCTGAGAAAACTGAACGCCGCGCCGGTATTGTGCTGCAGGGTCAGGTTGAACCAGGAGAACACCTCCAGCGGCCTTGCGTATGCCAGCTCGCTACTGGCCAGACCCTTGGTGTACTGGTCCAGCAACACCACCAGGCCGGCCAGCAGGAACCACGGCCAGGCACCAACACCGTTACGCAAAACGGCGTCGCTCACCTGCACCGTCCACATTTTCCACACAACGGCCGCACAGCGTGGGATGTGCCTCGAACTGGCCCACATCCTCCCGGCGGTGCCAGCAGCGCTCGCACTTCGCTGCGCTGGCAGCGGCAACCTGGACCTTGAGACCATCGATGTCGGTGACCGCGGCAGCATCCCCCGCGTCCGCCAGCGGGGCAATGGTGGCGCCGGAAGTGATCAGCACGAAGCGCAATTCATCGCCCAACGCCGCCAGCATCTCGGCCAACTCACCGGAGGCGTACAGGGTCACCGTGGCGTCGAGGGAACCGCGCAGGCCACTCTCGCTGCGCTGCACTTCCATTTCCTTGTTGACCGCCGCGCGGACCCCCATCAGCTGCTGCCAGTAGCCACGCCCCATCGGGTCATCGTCGGCAATAAACTGCAGGCCGGTGTACCACTGTTCGAGAAATACGGATTCACCTCGCTCACCGGGCAGGTTCTCCCAGATTTCCTCGGCAGTGTAGCTGAGGATGGGCGCAATCCAGCGCACCAGCGCCTCGCCGATGTGATACATGGCGGTCTGGGCGCTGCGGCGAGCGACCGAGTCCGCCTTGGTGGTGTACTGGCGGTCCTTGATCACGTCCAGGTAGAAACCGCCCAGATCGCCGGCACAAAAGTTGTGGAGTTTCTGGTAGATCAGGTGGAACTGGTAGCTGGCGTAATCCGCAGCCAGTTCCGCCTGCAGGCTGGCGGCGCGATCCACCACCCAGCGGTCCAGTGACAGCATGTCCTCAAATGCCAGGGCATCCTGCGCCGGGTCGAAGCCGTTCAGGTTCGAAAGCAGGAAACGGGCGGTATTGCGAATACGGCGGTAGGAATCACCGGTGCGCTTGAATATCTCGTCGGAGACGGCTATCTCGCCGCGAAAATCAGCCGCCGCCACCCACAGGCGCAGGATGTCGGCGCCAAGGTCATTCATCGCTTTTTTCGCCGGGATGATGTTACCCAGTGACTTGGACATCTTGCGCCCTTCCCCGTCGACGGTGAAGCCGTGAGTCAGCACGGTTTTGTAGGGCGCTTCGTCGTAGGCGCCGATACCCGTCAACAGCGAGGACTGGAACCAGCCCCGGTGCTGGTCCGAACCTTCAAGGTACAGATCCGCCGGCGACTGCAGGCCCGTCCGCTGGCGCAACACACAGGCGTGGGTGACGCCGGAGTCAAACCACACATCCAGGGTATCGGTAATTTTCTCGTACTGGTCCGCCTCCTCGCCCAGCAGCTCTGCGGGGTCCAGATCGAACCAGGCATCGATACCGGCCTCCTCGATACGCAGCGCCACCGCCTCGATCAGCTCCCTCGTGCGCGGGTGCAGCGCCCCGCTTTCGCGGTGAACGAACAGGGTGATGGGTGAACCCCAGGTTCGCTGTCGTGAGATACACCAGTCGGGGCGGTTGTCGAGCATGGCATCAATCCTGGCCTTACCCCAGTCCGGTAACCACTGCACCTGCTCCACCGCCGCCTTGGCCGCGGGCAGCAGGCCGTTCTGCTGCATGCTGACAAACCACTGGGGCGTGGCGCGGAAAATAATGGGGGTCTTGTGACGCCAGCAGTGCGGGTAGGAATGCTCGTACTGCTCATCATGGAGCAATACGCCCTTTTCCCGCAGCAGGTCGATAATGGCCGGATTGGCCTTCATGACGTGCTGGCCGGCAAAAAACTCGGTGTCCGGCAGGTACACACCGTTACCGCCCACCGGGTTATAGACCTCAAGGGCATACTTTTCGCCCATCACAAAGTCATCCTGGCCGTGGGCCGGGGCGGTGTGAACCGCGCCGGTGCCAGCCTCGGTCGTGACATGCTCACCCAGGACTACCGGCACCTGGCGATCGAGGAAAGGGTGCTGGAGTAACAGGCCTTCCAGCGCCGCACCCCGGCAGCGGCCAAGTATGGTCAATTGCGGCAAGCCATAGCGAGTGGCACAGGTCCCGGCCAGTTCCTCGGCAACCAGGAGCGCTCGCCCGTCAGCTTCGATCAGCACATACTCCAGCTGCGAATGCAGGCTGACAGCCATGCTTGCCGGCAGGGTCCAGGGAGTCGTCGTCCAGATGGGAATGGCTATTTCACCGCTGTAGTCACTGTCGCAGGCGGCCCTGATCACAGCGGGGTCGACGGCGGTGTAGGCCACGTCGATGGCGGGCGAGTGCTTGTCCTTGTACTCCACTTCCGCTTCCGCCAGCGCGGACCCGCAGTCGGTGCACCAGTGTACCGGCTTGAATCCCTTGTGCAGATGGCCATTGTCGACGATTCGCCCCAGGGTCCGCACGATATTTGCCTCGAAGCGGAAGTTCATGGTCAGGTAGGGGTCAAACCAGTCCCCGAGCACGCCCATGCGCATGAAATCCTCGCGCTGGCCGTCCACCTGGCGAGCGGCGTATTCGCGACACTTCTGGCGGAACTCGGCAGCGCTGACCTTCACCCCCGGCTTGCCGACTTTTTTCTCGACATTCAGTTCGATGGGCAGGCCGTGACAATCCCAGCCCGGTACATAGGGCGCGTCAAAGCCATCCAGCGTGCGTGCCTTGACGATAATGTCCTTGAGGATCTTGTTGACCGCGTGTCCCACGTGCAGGTCGCCATTGGCGTAGGGAGGACCATCGTGGAGAATGAATTTGGGCTTGCCGGCGCCGGCGGCGCGAATCTTGCCGTACAGGTCCATGTCCTGCCACTGCTTTAACCGTTGCGGCTCTCGCTGGGAAAGGTTGGCCTTCATCGGGAAGGCCGTCTGGGGCAGGTTTAAAGTGTCTTTGTAGTCGCTCATATCGCTCGTTATGCCCGTCGCTGTGCAAACCAGGCTCGTGTATTTTCAATGTCACGTGCAATGTTCGACTTCAGTTCATCGACCGAGTCGAACTTCCTTTCGTCCCGCAATTTGTGCCGGAAGCAAACTTCGATGTGCTGGCCGTAAAGCCCTATATCGCGATCCAGCAGATGGACTTCAAGATTGGCCTTGATACTGTCATCCACGGTGGGCCGGACACCGACATTTGCCACCCCCAGCGCCCTGTGCAGGCCACCGCCGCTGACTTCTACCGCGTAAACACCCGCCAGTGGCGCGCGCAAGCGACGCAACTGGAGATTGGCGGTGGGCGTCCCAATGGTCTGGCCAAGCTGTCTGCCGTAGATCACCTTGCCGGAAATGCTGTAGGGCCGGCCCAGCATTTGCTGTGCCCGGTCGAAATCGGCAGCCTCCAGCGCTTCCCGGATACGGGTACTGCTCACCCGTTCACCCTGCCACTCCTTGGTGGGCGTGGGTCCGGCTTCATACCCATACAACTGACCGCGCTGCTGGATAAAGCGGACATCGCCCTGGCGATCGTTGCCAAACCGGAAATCATCCCCCAGCACGATGTAGCGCACGCCCAGTCCGGCTACGAACACATCCTCGACGAAGCGCTCTGCGGACATTTCCTGCAGCGTCTCGTTGAACCGGATACGCAGCAGCCGATCAACCCCCAGCTGTTCCATGGCCCGAAATTTTTCCCGAAAGCTCATGATCCTGGCCGGCGCCTTGACGGGAGAAAAATACTCCCTGGGCAGCGGCTCGAAAACGATAACCGTGCTGGGGAGATTCAACTCGGCCGCCTTGGCTCTCAGGTGGCGGATCACCGCCTGGTGCCCCAGATGCACGCCGTCAAAGGCCCCGATAGTGGCTACGCAGCCGCGGTGTCTGGGCCGCAAATTATGCAGGCCACGTATCAACTCCATGGGATGAATGGGTGCCCGATCGAATCAAACGACGGATTATAGCGAATGCGCGCAGTGGCCGAAACGTGCAATTTGCAAGGTTTGCCCGCGATCACACCGCGCCGGGCGCACGCAAGTGCCGCATCCGGGTGCCAGCAAGCCACTGGGTCAGCAGGTAGGCGACGATGCCCGCCCCACAAACCTGCAGAATTTCCAGGCCGCGCCGCTGCCAGCCCCACTCCAGCCAGACAGCGACATCGCGATCCAGCAGCAGGACGATCAGCGCCATCGCAACCGTGCTGGCCAGCAGCCGGGCCCCGTAAGCGCCCCAGCCAGCTTGCCAGCTGAAGACGCCCTGTCGCAGCAGGCCCCGCAACAACAGGCCCGCATTCAGCCAGGCAGAGAGACTGGTCGCCAGTGCCAGGCCCAGGTGGCCAATATTGAAGTACCACAGCAGCGGCAGTACCAGCACCAGGTTCATCAACATATTGGCCGCCATGGCGATAATGCCAATTTTTACCGGCGTCGCCGTATCCTGCCGGGCGTAATAACCGGGGGCCAGGATTTTTATCAGCATGAATGCCACCAGCCCCAGGCTGTAGGCGCGCAGGCTCAGCGCCGCCATTTCCACATCCACGGCAGTCAACTCGCCATACTGGAACAGGGTAATGAGAATGGGCTCTGCCAGCAGGATAAGCGCGATAGCCGCCGGCACCCCGATCAACAGTACCGAACGCATGGCCCAATCGAGGGTTGAGGCAAATTGCTCCTCGCGGGCGGCGGCGCGATGGGCCGACAGGTTGGGCAGGATAACGGTGGCGATCGCAATACCGAACACCCCCAGGGGCAATTCCGCCAGGCGGTCGGAATAATACAGCCAGGATACGCTGCCGGTGGGCAGAAATGAGGCCAGCACCGTGTCCAGCAACAGGTTGATCTGGCTCACCGACACCCCGAACAGGGCCGGCACCATCAACTTGAGTATCCGCCGAACCCCCTCATGGCGGATATCAAACACCGGCCTCGGCACCAGATCTAGGCGATAAAGCGACGGCAACTGGAACAACAGCTGGATCACACCGGCGAAGAACACGCCCCAGGCCAGGGCGAAAACCGGCTCTTCGAACCACGGCGAGGCGACGGTGGCGGCAAAGATGAGCGACAGATTGAGAAATACAGGGGTAAACGCGGGGACGGCAAAGCGGCCGTAACTATTGAGGATGGCGCCGCAAAAACCGGTCATCGATATCAGCAGCAGATAGGGGAAGGTGATGCGGATCATTTCGGCGGTGAGCTGAAACTTCTCCGGCTGGCTGACAAACCCGGGCGCGAACAGGGCAGCCACCAGCGGTGAGGCCGCCACCGTGACCAGGGTGAGCACCAGCAGGGTACCCCCCAGCACCCCCGCCACCCGGGCCACCAAAGCCCTGACCGCCTCCTGGGCCCCCGCCTCCTTGTAATCCGCCAACACGGGCACGAAGGCCTGGGAAAAGGCGCCCTCGGCGAACAGCCGGCGCAGGAAATTGGGAATCTTGAACGCCACGAAGAAGGCGTCGGCGTTGGCGCTGGCACCGACAAAGGCGGCTATCACCACATCCCGCAGCAGCCCCAGCACTCGGGAAATCATGGTCATGCTGCCGACCAGTGCACTGGAACGCAACAGGCCGGCTCTGGGAGTCTCCGCGGTATCGGTCACGTGGTCAGCCCGGGCTTCAGCCCCAGCGCTCCCGCAGGGTGTGGATATTGTTCTGCAGCCAGAGCAGGGCAATCAGGGTGTGGCCGTTGGGAATGCGGTTCTGCGCCAGCATCTCAAACGCCTCCGCAACCGGCACGGCGTGCACCAGAATATTTTCCCCCTCCTCGGCCACGCCGTGTACGCCCGGGACAACGGGACCATCGAGGCGGCCGCAGTAGAGCTGGACCTGTTCGCTGCAGGCACCGGCACTGGGCAGTACAGTGGCGATGGGCTGCAATTCGCCCAGCGTACAGCCGGCCTCCTCCATGGCTTCGCGGTGGGCAACATCGGCGTCGCTTTCACCCGGTTCGACAATGCCGGCTATCAGTTCCAGCATCCACGGGTTGTTATCGCCACGCATGGCGCCGGGGCGGAATTGCTCGATCAGTACCAGCGAATCGGAGTCGACGTGATAGGGCAAAACACCGACTGCATCACCCCGTTCAAACACCTCGCGCACCTGGGGCTCCATCCAGCCACCTTCAAAGGCCCGGTATTGCAGGGTGAGTTTGCGGATGCTGAAGTAACCGTCATAGGCGGTTTCCTCCTCCAGCACCCTGACATCATCGGCACCGAACCTGAGCTCAAGCGTCATTGAAAACGACCCGCCGTATACCAGTTCACCTCACGGGAATGCTGCGCCACCTGATCGACGACATCGAGCGTCAGGGCGAACAGCGCCATTCGCACGAGCACACCATTGTCGGTCTGGCGGAAAATGGCGAGATTGGGATTATCATTGAGGTCGTCATCCAGCTCCCTGGCATTGTCACGGGAATCCCTGGGCAGCGGATGCATGATGACCGTATTGGGCTCGCAATGGGCGGTATAGACGCTCTGGTTGAGGCGGAATCGACCGCGGTACAGGTCCGCCTCTTCCTGGGAATTGAAACGCTCTTCCTGAATACGGGTGGAGTACACAATGTCGACGTGAGCGATGCTTTCCTCGAGTGCCTCGGATTCCTCCACCTGCAGCCCGGCATTGCGCATCTGTTCGACGATCTCTCCGGGCATACGCAGCTCTTGCGGACTGACCAGCCTGACCTGTACCTCTCGATACAGGGACAACAACTTGCACAGCGAATGCACGGTGCGTCCATAGCGCAGGTCACCGACCATGGCGATTCGCAACCTGTCGATTTCCCGGCCCTGGCCGGCGAGTTCCTTCTTGATAGTGTACAGGTCCAACAAGGCCTGACTGGGGTGCTCGTTGCTGCCGTCACCGCCGTTCAGGACCGGCACCCGACTGGCTGCGGCAAACTCAGCCACCGAGCCGGCTTGCGGGTGGCGCATGACAATGGCATCGGAATAGCCGCTGAGAACACGGGCAGTGTCGTACAGCGATTCGCCCTTGGCGATGGCGGAGGACTCAAAGCCGGTAGTCTCCCGCACCTCGCCGCCAAGCAGGTTGAAGGCACTGCCGAAACTGACCCGGGTTCGGGTGCTGGGTTCGAAGAACATATTGCCCAGAATAGCGCCGTCGAGCACCTTGGTGACCCGTTTGCGCTGGGCGTAGGGCTCCATCTGATCGGCAACGGAGAAAACGCGCTCCACGTCGTTGCGCTCAAACTGCTGGATTGACAGGATATGGCTTCCGGCAAATTCCACGCTTGGTGACTCCAGGCTCTGATGAACTTCGGGGATTATACGGTCAGGGGTGACGGGGGGCCATGTGCTTAATACCGAATCACCGCCACCCGACCCAAGCCGAGTGATTCCGGCGAAGTCCGGGATCCACCTGTGACGGGCCCGGCCCGCTGAACCGGGTCGGCGCGGTAATGACGAATTCCGCCGGGTGCAGAACGCCCCGGAGTGGAAGCCTAAACCAGCAAACTGTCGCTGTACTCCAGCAACCGTTCCATCAGTTCGCACTGGGGCAGGCTCAGCTCCCCGGATTCCACCAGGGCCTGGATAAGTTCCTGGTATTCCTCCATGCAGATACTGGCGCCCGCATCGGGTTCGGTCAGACGGTGGAAACGAAATTCCTCCCACCGCTTCCGCTCCTCCGGGCTGAGGCTGTCCGGGTAATTGCGCGCCCGGTAACGGAACAGCATCTCCGGAAGGCGATCGTCAGCGAAGGGAAACGTGGCAGTCGCCAGTTCTTCGGGGGTGCACTGGCGCACCTCGTCCATCAAGCGCTTATCGGCGTCAGAAAAGAAACCGCCGCTGTAAAGCATGCGATCCGGGTCGCTGACCTGAGCAAAGTTTCGCCCGGCATAAACGGCCTGCAACTTGCCGGTGAACGCCGCGGGATCGCGCTGCCGATACTCTCGCAGGGCGGCCAGGTGAGCGCGACACTGGTCGCCGGAAATACCAAGGCGAGCTGCTGTGTCCGGGTCTGCCATCCTGGCGGTTACCAGGATCGGGCATTTATTGATGTGTACGGACTTCAGCCCGGGGCGTTCAACCCCCTCGGGCAACTCCTCTGTGCGGGTGTAGAGCAAATCACGTAGCTGCTCGGGGGAGGACTGCACCAACACCGCGGGGTCTGCCATCAGGTCGTAGCAGATGACCTCATTTTTGTTCTTCGGGTGCATCGCCAGCGGCACGATGAGTGCAATGTTATGCCGCAGGGCACCGAACATGCCGGACACGTGCAGCACCGGCTTCATGCTGTCCAGGTCCAGCAGTGATGACACCGAGTGCTTGTCACGGTGGCGCAGGACGTAATCGTAGAGCCGTGGCTGCCTGTCCTTTATCAGTCGGGCCATGGCAATGGTGGCATGCACGTCCGACAGCGCATCGTGGGCCGCCTCGTGGGCTATGCCATTGGCCGCGGTGAGATCTTCCAGGCGGAAACTCGGAAGTCCGTCTTCCCGCAGTGGCCATTCAATCCCTTCAGGCCGAAGCGCGTAACAGGCCCGCACCATGTCGATAATGTCCCAGCGGGAATTGCCGTTCTGCCACTCGCGGGCATAGGGATCGCAAAAATTGCGGTATAGCGTGTAGCGGGTAACTTCATCATCGAAGCGCAGAGAGTTGTAACCGACGCCACAGGTTCCCGGGGCGGCCAGCTCCTGGTGGATCTGGCGAATAAACTCAGCCTCCGGCACACCCTGCTCCAGCGCCAGCTGGGGCGTGATACCGGTGACGAGGCAGGCCTGCGGCTGGGGTAGAAAATCTCCCGCGGGGCGGGAGAATATCACCAGTGGCTCACCCACGGGGT
This sequence comes from Seongchinamella unica, assembly GCF_004354085.1. Classification (GTDB taxonomy): domain Bacteria; phylum Pseudomonadota; class Gammaproteobacteria; order Pseudomonadales; family Halieaceae; genus Halioglobus; species Halioglobus unicus. The sequence continues at coordinate 38,397 of NZ_SMSE01000003.1, forward strand.
TCAGCTCGGCATCGGTGCGCAACCCGGCAAACTGCACCGGGCGGTCACGGGACGGGTCGGCGCCGAAAGTCTCGTAGTCGTGCCAGTAAAACGTCGCGTCCCTAGACAACGTCCAGGGCCTGCTCTTCGATCTTCGCCTGCCAGATTTTCGGACCGACCTCGTGCACGGAAACACCCTCGGCATCCACCGCCACACTCACCGGCATATCTTTCACCTCGAACTCATAGATGGCCTCCATGCCCAACTCCGGGAAAGCGACAACTTTTGCCGACGTAATGGCCTTTGACACCAGGTACGCGGCCCCGCCCACGGCCATGAGGTACACCGCCTTGTGCTTCTTGATCGCCTCTATGCCCGCCGGACCGCGTTCGGCCTTGCCGATCATGCCCAGCAGGCCGGTTTTCTCGACAATAAAGTCGGTGAACTTGTCCATTCGCGTGGAGGTGGTGGGGCCAGCTGGTCCGACCACCTCATCGCGCACCGGATCCACGGGACCCACGTAGTAAATAAACCGGCCCTTGAGGTCGACTTCCGGGGGCAGTCCCTCGCCGGACTCAATCAATTCCTTCATTTTCTTGTGGGCCGCGTCCCGCCCGGTCAGCATCTTGCCCGACAGCAGCAGGGTGTCGCCCGGCTTCCACTGGGCTGCCTCTTCCGGGGTGACGGTGTCGAGGTTCACCCGGCGAACCCCCTCCCCCACTTCCCAGGTAATATCCGGCCAGTCGTCCAGGCTGGGGGGTGTCTGCAGCGCGGGGCCGGATCCATCCAGCACAAAGTGGGCGTGACGGGTGGCGGCACAGTTGGGAATCATGCACACCGGCAGGGATGCCGCATGGGTCGGATAGTCATGGATCTTGACGTCCATTACGGTGGTCAACCCACCCAGGCCCTGGGCGCCAATACCCAGTTTGTTGACCTTCTCCATGATCTCCAGGCGCAGTTCTTCCACCCGGTTGGAGGGGCCCCGCTCGCGCAGCTCGTGAATATCGATCGGCTCCATCAGGGATTCCTTGGCCATGACCGCCGCCTTTTCAGCGGTACCGCCAATGCCTATGCCCAGCATCCCCGGGGGACACCAGCCGGCGCCCATGGTGGGCACGGTCTTGACCACCCAGTCGACGATACTGTCGGAGGGATTGAGCATTGCCATCTTGGATTTGTTTTCTGAACCGCCGCCCTTGGCGGCGACCTGCACATCCACAGTATCGCCCTCCACGACCTCCATATGGATCACCGCAGGGGTGTTGTCCTTGGTGTTTTTCCGGGCACCGGCGGGATCTTCAAGGATGGAAGCGCGCAATACGTTGTCGGGGTGCAGGTAGGCCCGGCGCACGCCTTCATTGACCATATCCGCAACCGACATCTCGGCCTCCCACTGCACCTCCATACCGATTTTCAGGAAGACGGTAACAATACCGGTGTCCTGGCAAATGGGCCGCTTGCCCTCGGCACACATGCGCGAATTGATCAGGATCTGTGCCATGGCATCTTTGGCGGCGGGATTTTGCTCCTTTTGCCAGGCCTCATGCACCGCGTCGACAAAGTCCTTGGGGTGGTAATAGGAGATGAATTGCAGGGCGTCGGCGACGCTATCGATGAAATCGTCCTGACGAATGACGGTCATGGCGGGTGTCCTTCACTATGGCGGGGTTAAAACGCGGCCAGTATTGTACACCGCTGGTTCGGTGGTGAAAGCCCTTCTGGCACTGGGTATGGATTCGGTTTGGACAGGCCGGCGCCAGCGGCTGTGTGTCCCCCCAGAAAAACGCCAAAAAGCGTACATCCCTGTACAGGCTTGGCTTCGGCCATCCATGGCCTCAGACATTTTCTGTGGGGACACACAGCCCCTGACGCCTGGATCGTCATCGGATACAAAAATCGGCTTTTTATTTGATGGAGCGCCACTTCTAAGTCACGACTGAGAGAGGCGCTGGGAGTGGACATCTCCTGCACGGGGCTTCGGCTGCCAGGGCCGCCGGGTCAAAAAAGAATCTACGGGCTGCTAATCTGCAAAACCCGAACAGCCGCCTCCAGGTCATTGATGCTGGCCAGCACCTGACGACGGAAAGCGTCGGTGGCCCGCAGGCCCTCTTCGTTCGATTTCACCTGGCGGTTGAGCTTGGCCAGGTCGAGATTAATGCGGTTGAGGGTGTCAGCAACGCGCTCGACCTCGGCCTGGTTGGATTTGGCACTGGACATCAGGCGCGACAGGTCACCGGACACGTTCTTCAGCTTGGCCAGGTCCCCTGCGGCACTATCCACCCTGGACTTCAGCGAGCCAAGCGCTTTCTCGTTAGCGGCAATCTTGCTGCCATGGGATTTGCTGGCCGCTTCCAGCGTACCCAGGCGCTCCTTGGACTTTTTCCAGACATTGTCCCAAAGTTTGCGCACTTCTGAATCCAGCTCGCGGATCTTGGCCGCCTGGACCGCCGCGTTCTGGCTCATGCCTTCATCGGTGTCCGACAGGCGCGCTTCCAGATCGGCAATACGGGTCTCATAGGCCTCCAGCTCAGCACCGGTTTGCTTCATCTGCTCCTGCAGTTGCCAGGCCCAGGCGCAGGCCACCGCCGCAACCACCAGGGAAACGGTAATCAACAGGCGACTGAGCACGCCGGCACCGCCTTTGGGGGCCGGGCCCCGGGGGCCGCCGTTACTCCCGCCTCTTTTGCCCTTGCCCCGTGAGGCACCAGCGCTCGGCGTCTGTACCAGGGTGTAATCGCGATCGCGCGAGGGAACGATAGAGGGAATACTGTCTAAATCGTCTTTTGACATGGAAATACTAATGATCCGCAGAAGTGAGGCAATTATACATAGGACGCCGGCCAGCCCAATAGATTCAACCTGAAAAGCAGGGTTTTCGGAAAAACAAAACGGGGCCGAAGCCCCGTTTCAGTCACCATGCAATGGTTCAGTCCTAGCCGTTCAGCTGGGCTGCCACCTCGTCGGCAAAATCGATCTTCTCGACCTCAATGCCTTCGCCCACTTCAAAACGGACGAATGAAGCAACTTCGGCACCGGCAGCAGACACCAGTTTGCCCACAGTCACGTCCGGATCCTTGACAAATGCCTGCTCTACCAGTGAGTTCTCGGACAGGAACTTCTTCACCCGGCCGCCGATCATCTTCTCGATGATTTCCGGGGGCTTGCCTGACTCGGCCGCCTGGGCGGTGTAGATCTCCTTCTCCTTGGCAACCACGTCTTCGGGCATATCAGCCGGAGACACCACCTGCGGGTTAACCGCAGCAACGTGCATGGCGACGTCCTTGGCCAGGTCCTGGTCACCGCCCTTGAGCTCTACCAGTACCGCGATGCGGTTATTGCCGTGAACATAGGCGCCAACAACACCGGCGTCTGCGTTCACCAGCTCGATGCGGCGTACGCCGATGTTCTCGCCGATCTTCTGGACCAGGGCTTCGCGGGCAGACTCCAGCTCACCCTCCATCAGGGCGGCGACATCGGTCTGCTTGTCGGCGAAAGCCGCGTCAGCAACCTTGCTGGTGAAGGCCAGGAAATTGTCGTCGCGGGCCACGAAATCGGTCTCGGAGTTTACCTCGACCACAATACCGTAGCTGCCATCTTCGGCGAGGCGAGTCACGACCACGCCATCGGCGGCGGTGCGACCGGCCTTCTTGGCGGCCTTCATGCCGCTGGACTTACGCAGCTCTTCAATCGCCTTCTCGACATCGCCTTCGGCGGCGGCAAGCGCTTTTTTGCACTCCAGCAGGCCCAGGCCGGTGCGCTCTCGTAATTCTTTAACCAGTTTTGCTGACATTACTGTCCTCCTGTGCAATCCCGGACCTTGGCTTCCGGGAAGGCGGCTCTTGAATATAGAAACCCCGGTCGCCATGGCGCCGGGGATCGATTGGGGTCCTGGTGCCGCAAAGAATGGGGCACCGGGAAAGTTACTTACTCGGCAGCAGCTTCTTCAGCAGCAGGCTCGGCAGCTTCCTCGACGAACTCGTCCTTGGCTGCGGCGACCTCGCCTGCTTCCGCCTTGCCCGCCAGGCAAGCGTCGGCAACGGCGGTCACGTACAGCTTGATGGCGCGAATGGCGTCATCGTTACCGGGGATAACGTAGTCTACGCCGTCGGGATCGGAGTTGGTGTCAACGACACCAATCACGGGAATGCCCAGCTTGTTCGCCTCAGTGATCGCGATACGCTCATGGTCAACGTCAACCACGAACAAGGCGTCGGGCAGACCGCCCATGTCCTTGATACCGCCGATTGAACGCTCCAGCTTCTCCATGTCGCGAGTACGCATCAGCGCCTCTTTCTTGGTCAGCTTCTCAAACGTGCCGTCGGCCTGCTGGGCTTCCAGCTCGCGGTAGCGCTTGATGGAGGCGCGGATGGTCTTGTAGTTGGTGAGCATGCCGCCCAGCCAGCGGTGGCTGACGTAGGGCATTCCGGCGCGCTCGGCCTGCTCCTTGACGATCTTGCTCGCTGCGCGCTTGGTGCCTACGAACAGGATCTTGTTCTTGTTGGCGGCCAGGCGCTTCACCATTTCCAGCGCATCGTTGAACGCGGGAACGGTGTACTCGAGGTTGATGATGTGAATCTTGTTACGGGCACCGAAGATGTACTGGTCCATCTTGGGGTTCCAGTATCGGGTCTGGTGACCGAAGTGGGCGCCTGCCTGCAGCAGGTCGCGCATGCTTACTTGCGACATAGTCATACCTTTGTATTGGGTTAATCCTCCACATATCCCTGTTCCAAACCTCCGTGGAGGCACCCTGGAACAGGTGTCGACATGTGTGTGTCATTTAATCTCACTCTCCGCCCAGCCGCCCGAATGGCTTCTGCCCGGAAAATGAGGCGCGCTTTATACCATAAGCGGGCAGTCTGATAAAGGAGAAAATGCCCCCAGTAACGATGGGTGTTACCCGATGCGCGACCATATAAGGTAGAATGTGCCTCCCCCGGCGCTGCCAGAAACCGCAACATCGGGATTTTTTTATTTAAATTCAATGAGTTGGACATGGCCGTAACGATTAAGACAGCAGATGAAATAGAGAAAATGCGAGCGGCGGGTGCCCTCGCAGCCGAAGTGCTGGAAATGATCGAACCCCATGTCCAGGTGGGCGTAACCACCGGGGAACTGGACAGGATCTGCCACGACTACATCACCGCCAAGGGCGCCATTCCGGCCCCACTGAACTACCACGGTTTCCCGCGCTCTATCTGCACTTCCGTCAATGACGTGGTCTGCCACGGCATTCCGTCAGATACCAAGAAGCTGAAAAGCGGTGACATCATCAACATCGACGTCACGGTCATCAAGGATGGCTATCACGGTGACACCAGCATCATGGTAGCGGTCGGCGACGTGGCCCCCCACGCCCGGCGACTGGTCCAGGTGACCCAGGAGTGCCTGTACAAGGCTCTGGAGATTGTCCGGCCGGGCGCGACACTCGGCGACATAGGCGCGGTCATCCAGGCCCACGCAGAAAAGAACTATTACTCAGTGGTGCGGGAATACTGCGGCCACGGCATTGGCAAGGTATTTCACGAGGACCCCCAGGTCCTGCACTACGGCAAGAAAGGCGCCGGGCTGGTACTGGAGGAAGGCATGACCTTCACCATCGAGCCAATGATCAACGCCGGGAAACGCCAGACCAAACTCAATCAGAAGGACGGCTGGACCGTGACCACCCGCGACGGACGCCTGTCGGCCCAGTGGGAGCACACCCTGGGAATCACGGCGGACGGCTGCGAGATATTTACCCAACGCTCAAGCGAATCTTTCTAGTGCCGGCTGTAGACCGACCCCTGAGCAATCTCCCCCGGGACCTGTTCGACCAGCAGGCATTCCTGGACGGCCTGGCACGGGGCGAAACCCTCGGAGCCAGCAAGCGGGCCATCGCACAAACCACAGAATCCCTGCACCAGGGTTTTCGCGACGGAGAAGAGACCGGGGTACTCTTGCGCCAACGGGCAGCATTTATCGACACATTGCTCGGCGCCCTCTGGGACCAGCAGGACTGGCCTTCCAGCGATATCGCGCTGGTGGCGGTGGGAGGCTACGGCCGGGGCGAACTGCATCCCCACTCGGATGTGGACCTGCTCCTGCTCCTGGGTGACGACGGCGACAGTGTCAACAGCCAGCTGGAAAACTTCCTCACCCTGCTATGGGACATCGGCCTGGAAATCGGCCACAGCGTTCGCACGGTGGCCCAATGCGTGGAGAGCGCCAGGGACGATATCACCGTGCTGACCAACTTGATGGAGGCCCGCGTACTGCGCGGCCCGGAGCAGTTGATGGCCCAGGTACAGGAGCAGACCGGGCCGAAGGAAATGTGGCCAAGCCCGGAATTCTTCCGCGCCAAGCTGCAGGAGCAGCGAGACCGGCACAACAAGTTCGCCGACACTGAATACAATCTCGAACCCAATGTAAAGAGTTCTCCCGGTGGCCTGCGCGACCTGCAGATCATCGCCTGGATCGCCGAGCGCCACTTCGGCGTGGAATCACTGGACAGGTTGGCCGCAGAGGAATTCCTCAACCAGGAGGAAATGGACATCCTCAAGCGCGAACGAGAGTTCATGTGGCGGGTGCGCTATGCCCTGCACATGATTACCGACCGGGAAGAGGACCGCTTACTGTTCGATCACCAGCGATCGCTGGCTTCGCTGTGGGGCTTTGAAGATGGTGACAAGCTGGCAGTGGAGCAGTTCATGCAACTCTACTACCGCTCTGCCCAGGCCCTGAGCATGCTCAACGAGGTACTCATACAGAACTTCAACCAGGTCATCCTCTCGGCGGAAGGTGATGATGATGTGCTCGAGCTCAACGGCCGGTTCCAGATGCGCAACGGCTACATTGAAGCGAGAAACGACAATGTCTTCAGCGTGGATCCCTCCGCCATACTCGAGATTTTCCTGCTCAGCGCCCGCAACGACGCGATTGACGGTATCGCTGCCCCCACCATCCGCCTGCTGCGTAACAGCCTGCACCTGATTGACGACAACTTCCGGGCCAGTGAAATCAACAAAAAGATGTTTATCGATTTGTTGCGTTCCCCCTACAAGCTGACACGACAACTCAAGCGTATGGTTCGATACGGTGTGCTGGGGCGCTACATCCCGGCCTTCGGCCAGATTATCGGCCAGATGCAGCACGACCTGTTCCACACCTACACCGTGGACGCACATACCCTGGAAGTGATCGAGAACATGCGCCGCTTCCAGATCCCGGAGTTTGCCGAGCGCTTCCCGGTCACCAGCAGGGTCACCAGCCGCCTGCCCAAGATTGAGCTGCTCTACCTGGCCGGCCTGTTCCACGATATCGGCAAGGGTCGCGGTGGCGACCACTCGGAGCTGGGGGCCGCTGATGCCGAGGTATTTTGCCGCGAGCACGGTTTATCCAAGCGTGACACCCATATGGTGGTATGGCTGGTAAAAAATCACCTGACCATGTCAGCCGTGTCCCAGCGCCGGGATATATCCGACCCGGACGTCATCCTTCAGTTTGCCCAACACGTGGGCGACGAGGATCGTCTCGACTACCTGTTTTCGCTGACGGTGGCGGATATCAACGGCACCAACCCCACGCTCTGGAACGCCTGGCGCGGCAGCCTCCTGCGCCAGTTGTACACCGAGACCAAGCGGGCACTGCGCCGGGGGCTGGAAAATCCCGTGGAGAAGCAGGACTGGATTGACGAGACCCGCGAAACCGCCATCGATACGCTGGAATACCGTGGCTTCACGGTCGAGGAGATCGAGGAATTATGGCGGGAGCGCGGCGAGGACTACTTCCTGCGCGAACGGGCTGAAGACATTGCCTGGCATACTGAGGCGATCGCCGGGCACGTCGACAAGAGCAAGCCTTTGGTGCTGGTTCGTTCCAGCATTGACTCATCGGTGGCCAATACCACGCAGATTTTTATTCACGCCCGCTCCAGCGCACTACTGTTTTCGCGGATATGCTCGCTGTTGGAACAACTGGACCTGTCTGTCCACGATGCGCGTATTTACAATGCCAACGGCGGCATGACCCTGGACACTTTCTTCGTGCTGGACTCAAACGGCCAGTCCATCGCGGAAGATGGCGCACGGCTGAATCATATCCGCAACCACCTGGCCAGGGCGTTGGAGCAGGAGTCCTACGACCGTCATCCGATACAGAAACGCACGCCCAGAGTGATGAAATCGTTTTCGATACCCACCGAAACCAGCATGGACGTAGACAAGGTGAAGAATTACTCCGTGCTGGAGGTCGCCAGCCCGGACCGCCCGGGACTGTTGGCGCGCATCGGCCAGATTTTCATGGACTACAACATTGAGCTGCAGGCGGCGAAAATCCAGACCCTCGGTGAACGGGTAGAGGACGTGTTCTTTATCACCGATACCAACCAGCAACCCATTACTGACCCTGAACTCTGCGCTAACATCCAGAAAGCCATCAGGGACGCCCTCGACGAACAGGCCGTTGCCTGAACCCAGTAACCGTCAATGAACCCAGATCTGAACAGGCTACAGCCCTACCCCTTTGAGAAATTGAGGCAGCTGTTTGCTGACCTTGAACCCCCTGTCGACAGAAGCCCGATCGCACTGTCTATTGGCGAACCCAAGCATCCATCGCCGAAATTCGTGGTTCAGGTGCTGGCTGAGAACCTGGACAAGCTTGCCAGTTACCCCCTCACCAGGGGCATAGCCGAGTTGCGCCAGAGCATCGCCGACTGGCTGACCCGGCGTTTCCAGTTGCAGGGAGTCGATGTCGAGCAGCAGATACTGCCGGTCAACGGTACCCGTGAGGGGCTTTTCGCCTTTGCCCAGGCAGTGATCAGCCGCAGCCCCGACGCGCTGGTGATCAGCCCCAACCCGTTTTACCAGATTTACGAGGGTGCGACGCTGCTGGCCGGGGCACAGCCGATGTTCATCAATTGCAGCGAGGAAAACCGCTTCCTGCCCGATTTTGACCGCATCACCGAAACACAATGGCAGCAATGCCAGCTATTGTTCCTGTGCAGTCCCGGCAACCCTACCGGCGCGGTGATACCGATCGAGCAACTACAGTACTTGATCGGTCTGGCCAGGGAGCACGATTTCATCATCGCCTCGGACGAGTGCTACTCGGAAATCTATTTCGATGAAAGCGCTCCACCGCCAGGCCTGTTGCAGGCCTGTGCCGCGATGGGGAATCACGATTATCACAACTGCGTGGTGTTCCATTCATTATCCAAACGGTCCAACCTGCCCGGGCTGCGCTCGGGTTTTGTTGCCGGCGACGCCGACGTGCTCGCGAAGTTTCTGCAATACCGCACTTATCACGGCTGCGCGATGCCGCCTCATCACCAGTTGGCCAGTGTGGCCGCCTGGGAGGACGAATCCCACGTGGTGCAGAACCGGCTGCGCTACCGGGAAAAATTCGAGGCGGTTATCGATATCCTCTCGGGCCACCTCGACGTCGGCATGCCCGACGCCAGTTTTTACCTGTGGCCGAAAACGCCGGTTAGCGAAACCGAGTTTGCCCGCCAGTTGTTTGCAGGCGAGCATGTCACGGTATTGCCGGGAAGTTTCCTCGGACGGGAGGCCCAGGGCATCAACCCCGGGGCCAACCGGATTCGTATGGCTCTGGTGGCCGAACTGGCCCAGTGTGTGGAAGCTGCCGAGCGCATTGTCCATCGACTGGGCAAACTCTGAGGAGTAACCGGTGCGCAAAGCAGAACGGGTCGACTACATCCTCCAGCGCCTGCAGGAACTCTATCCAGAGCCCCCGATTCCCCTGGACCATAGCGACCCCTTTACCCTGCTGGTGGCGGTACTGCTGAGCGCACAGTGCACCGATGAGCGGGTCAACCAGGTCACCCCCGCCCTGTTTGCGCTCGCTGACAATCCCCGGGACATGGCCGCCCTCAGTGTCGAGCAGATCCGTGAGATCATCCGTCCCTGCGGCCTGTCGCCGCAGAAGTCAAAGGCGATCAAGCGACTCAGCGAAATACTGCTGGAGGAGCACGGCGGTGTGGTACCCGCTGACATGGAAGCGCTGGAGCGGCTCCCGGGAGTCGGCCACAAGACCGCCAGCGTGGTCATGGCACAGGCTTTTGGCGTACCCGCCTTCCCGGTTGACACCCACATTCATCGCCTCGCCCAGCGCTGGGGCCTGAGCTCTGGCAAGAGCGTGGTGCAGACCGAGCGCGATCTCAAGCGGCTGTTCCCGGTGGAGTCCTGGAACCGGCTGCACCTGCAGATTATTTTTTACGGGCGGGAATTCTGCACTGCCCGGGGCTGTGATGGCAGGGTATGTGAGATTTGCACTACTTGTTATCCGAATCGGAAGCATCCGAAGGAAACCCTCAAAGCCTGATCGTGTGCAGGATTGTTTCGCAAGGTAAAACCCACCTCCTGGCCTACATTGGAAATATAGGCCGCATTCGAGCAAAAGCTGTTTCAGATGATGCAGGAGGATTCGGTGCGTGGAGTAGCCTCTCGAAAATGTCTGAGGCCATGGATGGCCGAAGCCAAGCCTGTACAAGGATGTACGCTTTTTGGCGATTTTCGATAGGCTACACCACGCACCGAAGCCAGTGGGCGCTGTCCTCGCAGTGCGCTATGGGCCAGAATCATAGGGTATCCGTCCCTTCATAAACTTCTCCCGGTTTTCCCGCTTCTTCTCTTCGCTCTTGCGCAGCAACACGTATACCGCGCCGGTACCGCCGTGTCGCGGCTGGGCACTGTGGAAGGCCTGCACCATGTCCAGTTCGCGCAGCCAGTGGTCGGTGCAGCCCTTGAGAATGGAACTGCGCTCACGTTCCGCCTTGCTCTCGCCCTTGCCATGGATGACCATTACGCTGCGAATACCGAGGTGATAGGATTCCTGGATGAATCCGTACAGTTCCTTGCGGGCGATGGCCGCAGTCATGCGGTGCAGGTCGAGGCGGGCCTCGGCCTCGTAGCGGCCCTGCCTGAGCTTGCGGAAGACGCCATTCTGGACGCCCGGACGCTTGAACTCGAGCACGTACCAGGGGTCCAATGGGGTGATGGCCAGGCCGTCCTCGGTGAGAATATTGCCGTCGTTGTTGCTGTCTAGCACCGCGGCCTCCCGGCGAGCCTGCAGCGAGGAGTCGCGATGTGAGTTCTGCGGTGACACCCGTACCCGCGCCTCCCGTTTCAGGGGGACAACGTCAGTCATTTCGTCGAGGAACAGGCTCTCTTCGTCGTCGCTCATGGATACACTCACTCAACCGTGGGCTATTATAGCGCCCACGACGTCGGCATAGGCACACAAACATGGACAACAAAGGCACGGATAAGTGCCCCCTGTGTGGGCAGGACAACCAGTGCGCCATGGCGGCCGGCGAACCGCCAGACAATTGCTGGTGCATGACTGTGGAAATTTCGGCCGCGGCACTTGCGGCGCTGCCTGAGGCAGAGCGCGGTGTGCGCTGCATTTGCCCGGCCTGCGGCACAGACAGGAGGAAAAAGCATTGAAAGGCAACATCGTTGGCGGCATCGGTTACCTGGTGGAAGGGGCGAAAATGCTGGGGCACCCCGCCCTGCGCCTGTTTGTCATTGTGCCGCTGGTGATCAACATCATCATTTTCGCCACCCTGATCGGTTATGGCCTCAGCTTTATCACCGAATTTATGGAGCGCTGGACCGCCGCCCTGCCGGACTGGCTCGGTTTTATCGAGTGGATACTGTGGCCGCTGATCTGGCTGACTTTCAGCCTGATTTCGGGCTACCTGTTTACCGCCGTGGCACTGATCATCGCCTCGCCATTCAATGGCCTGCTGGCCGAAAAGACAGAAGAGCTGGTTACCGGCCAGCCGGTAAGTGGCCCGGAGGGCCTGGCCGGGGCGCTGATGATGGTCCCCAGGGGCATTGTTCGAGAGCTGGCAAAGTTGATCTACTACGTGCCTATGGCGGTCTTTGTACTGCTCATCACCTTTATCCCGGTACTCAATGCGGTGGCACCCGTGCTGTGGTTCCTGCTGGGAGCCTGGATGATGTCTATCCAGTTTGTCGACTACCCGGTGGATAACCACCAGCTGGGCTTTGCCGATGTCAAAGAGGCGGTGCGCAGCCGCAGGCTGAGCAGCATGGGTTTCGGCGGGGCCGTGGCGCTCTGCACCGGAATTCCGATTGTGAACTTCTTTGTGGTGCCCGCGGCGGTCGTGGGGGCAACCCTGTTGTGGTGTAAGGAGCTGGATCGGTAGTCGAGCGTCCCGAGGGAACAGTGAGGACGAACAGTGCGCCACAGAAACCCGTCGTCCCGGCGAACGCCGGGATCCAAGTGGCGGGGTAGGGAGCGCCTTCGGGCAATCGATTCCCGCCGGCAGCGTTTAGACCAAAAGTTCTTCCGGCGGGTGCGTACACTCCAGCGGCGAGCCCAACAGCACTTCCAGGTCGGGCAGCAGGAAGGCATCGTCCTCACTGGCAAAGCTGATCGAGGTCCCGGTGGCTCCCGCCCTGCCGGTGCGACCGATACGATGGACATAGTCCTCCGGGTCTTCCGGCAGGTTGTAGTTGACCACGTGACTGACGCCATCCACATGGATACCGCGACCGGCCACATCCGTTGCGACCAGCACCTTGATCTCTCCGCTCTTGAACTGCTCCAGGGTCCGGGTGCGCTTACTCTGGGGAATCTCCCCGGAAAGGATACCGCACTTGACCCCGTGTTTGCGCAGTCGCTCGTGCAGGCGGCGAACCTGGTCCCGGCGATTGGCGAACACGATCAGGCTCTTGCAATCATCGCTGCGAATCAGGTTGTTGAGAATCCGGTAGCGCTGCTCTGAACTGACCAGGTAGATCTTCTGGTCGACGGTATCGGTGGCGACACTCTCGGGCTCGATCTCCACGCTGACCGGCTCATAGGTCCACTGCTGGGAGAGATTGATAATGTCCTGGGTAAAGGTGGCGGAGAACAGCAGGGTCTGGCGGCTCTCCTTGCGCGGGCAGGCGCGGACAATGCGTTTCACCTGGGGAATGAAGCCCATATCCAGCATGCGGTCGGCTTCGTCCAGCACCAGCACTTCCACATGATCCAGGAACAGGTCACGGCGGCCCATAAAGTCCAGCAGCCGGCCCGGGGTAGCCACCACCAGGTCGATGACGTTGCGCTGCAGGCGATTGAGCTGCTTCTGGTAGTCCATGCCGCCAATGAGTGTGGCTACCTGCAGTCCGGTGTGCTTGCTCAGGTCTGCGGCGTCGGCGGCTATCTGCATAACCAGCTCCCGGGTCGGGGCGATAACCAGGGCACGGGGTTCGCCGACAAAACGCTCTTCCTCAATGGGGTGGCTGAGCAGATCATTGAAGATGGTAATCAGGAAAGCGGCCGTTTTCCCGGTGCCGGTCTGGGCCTTGCCGATGGCGTCGTGGCCCTGCAGGGTATGGGGCAGCACCTGGGCCTGAATCGGCGAACAGTACTGAAAGCCCAGGTCGGCGATACCGTGCATGATTTCATCCCGCAGGCCGAGGTCATGAAAACGGGTTTCCCCGTCTTTCGGCTCTACCTGGAACTGATCGACAGACCAGGGGGGCGCTTCCTGAGCGGACTTGCCCTGGCGACGGCGCCGTTTTCCCGACTTCGCCTGGGTGGCAGTCTCCTGTGGATGACCTTTCTCGGTTTGGGGTTTGCGGGCCTGTTCCTTGCGCGCGGCCTTGGCCGGCGCCGGGGAGGACTGGGCTGCCTCGGGTGCCGGCTCTTTTTTGCCGGCCAGACGCCCAACTAAACTCTTGATCACTACGCTATTTCCTTTCTGTGACTGCTTAAAAAACGCGCTAGTCTAGCATTTTTCCACACCCGGATGGGGATAGATATGAAATGCGCCACAGCAGCCAACACGGGTCATGAAATCACCGGGCCGGATTGGGGTACAGCCGTGAGAGGTAGTAGTCCACGCTCACATAGCGGCCACCGCCGGTGCACAGCAGTGCCAGCAACATCACCAGGTAGGTCACGGCGAACTCAATACCGTTATTCAGAATAACCAGACTGCCCTTCTCGGTCAGCCAGCTGTAGTTGCTGTGCTCCCGCAGGATGTCCTTGGCGGTACCCAGCCGCACCGCCACTTCCCGGGAACCGGAATCGGCAATAGCCGCCCAGCCGTTATCCCAGTGCACCGCAAAGATCGCCACCAGCATGGTGATTATCAGCGGAATGGAAATCCAGCGGGTCGCCAGGCCCAGCAATAACAGCATTGCCCCAATAACCTCGGTATAGGCCGCCAGGTAGGCCAACAGTTCGGGGGCGGGCAGGCCCAGCCCCCACTCGGGGTTGCCAAACCACTCGATGGTACTGTCTATACCGGCGATCTTCTGGGTGCCTGCCATCCAGAATACGGGAACCAGGTAGAGACGCAGGGCCAGGGGGCCCAAGCCGTCGAAGTGCCGAAGTCGCGGAAAAATAACGTTATGTATGGTGTAATACAGCCCGGCAAGCGTGTTCATCCAAAATTCCCTACAGGTTTGTTTTCTCTGTGACAGCCAAAACTGGCAAAAGGTTTCCCCCGCGGGGGCATTCACATCCCGCCATGCACGGATAATCGGTATTGTGACCAAGTTCAAGGCCTATCGCCAGGAGGCCCGGGCCATGGCCGTGATCGCCTGGCCGATCATGATCGCCCAGCTGGCGCAAATGGGAACCGGCGTGGTGGATACGATCATGGCGGGGCGCTACAGCGCGGTTGACCTCGCCGCCATCGCCATCGGCTACAACATCTGGCTGCCCCTGTTTCTCCTCACCCTTGGCATTATGCTGGCCGGCTCGGTACTGGTGGCCCAGGATTTCGGCGCCGGGCAGCTGCAGAACATTCGCGACCTGCTACCCCAGAGTTTATGGCTCGCCCTGCTGCTGGGGGGCATTGTGGGGCCACTCTGCTATTTCACCGAACCCCTGCTGACCCTGCTCGAGTTGGACAGCGTGACCCACCAGAAAAGCCTGGATTACCTGCAGGCGGTGGCCTGGGGACTGCCCGCGACGGCCCTGTTCCAGGCCTTGCGCTGCCACACCCAGGGATTGGGCATCCTGCGCCCCTTCGCGCTCGCCAGCGTGATGGGCTTCCTCGCCAATATTCCCCTCAATTACGCCCTGATCTACGGCAAGTGGGGATTACCGGAACTGGGGGCCGCCGGTTGCGGCTGGGCAACGGCGATCTCCATGTGGTTATCGGCCCTGTTGATCGCAGCCTACATGCTGAGCCAGCCGTCCATGGACAGATTCCTGCCGCCGCTGCGTTTCGTTGCCCCGGACCCGGCCAGAATCCGGGAAATCCTGTTCCTCGGCTTTCCCATCGGCCTGAGTTTTTTCCTGGAAATCAGTGTCCTGTCCCTGATCGGCCTGATGATCGCCACCATGGGTAACAGCGCCATGGCGGCACACCAGATTGCCTACAACGTGTGGGATGTTGTTTACATGCCCTTAATCAGCATGGGCTCCGCCATGGCCACCCGGGTGGGCCATGCTATCGGCAGTGGCGATGAACAACGGGCCAGGCTGGCAGTGCAAACCGGCATGGCCCTGACCCTGATGGTGGGACTGGTTTCCACCTTATTGTTGCTGCCCATGCCGGAGGCACTGATCGGGGTGTACACCAGCGAGCCTGGAATCCACAGCATCGCCGTCAGGCTGATTCACCTGGTGGCGTTGTTTATTGTGGTCGACTCGCTACAGGTGGCCGCGTCCTATTGCCTGCGGGCCTTCAGGGACACCCGTTTCCCGTTCGCGGCCATGTGTGTCTCCTACTGGGTCGTCACCCTGCCGCTGGCCTGGTGGCTGGGCCTGCGGGTGGCTGAAACCCCCGCCGCTGGCACCGCAGCCATCTGGGCCTCATTGATTGCCGGCATCTGCCTGTGTGCGTTACTGGTCAGCTGGCGCCTGTGGCGCACCCTGCGACGACCGTGGACAGAACTCAGCCGCCAGTCTGCAGGGCGGAGCAGTCCGGGCATCCCGGCCGGGGGCTGATCTTCAGTCGCTGGATCTGCATATTACGCAGGTCCAGCATGAGCAGGGTTCCGCGTAACACCTCGCCGTAATTCGCCAGCAGTTTGAGCGCTTCCATTGCCTGCAGTGAACCGAGTACCCCCACCACCGGCGCCAGCACGCCGCTCTCGCTGCAGCTCAGCGCCGTCGCCGATCCCTCCAGAGGATACAGGCAGCGATAGCAGGGACCTCCTCGATGGGGGTCGAACACCGCCAGCTGTCCCTCATCCCTGACCGCCGCCGCCGAGACCAGGGGAATCCCCGCGGCGATACAGGCCCGGTTGAGGGCGAACCGGGTGGGATAATTGTCACTGGCATCCACCACCAGCTGTACATCGGCGAGCAGGGGTGCCAGGTCATCGGCCCCCACCTGCGCCGAATGGACAATGACATCCACCTCCGGATTAAGCGCGGCGATGGTGCTGGCTACGGAAACAGCCTTGTTGCTGCCGATATCCGCATCGCCATGGGCCACCTGACGTTGCAGGTTGCTGAGCTCAACCTCGTCGCCGTCCACCAGCACCAGCCTGCCCACACCTGCCGCGGCCAGGTACAGGGCTGCAGGACAGCCCAGCCCTCCCAGCCCCAGTATGAGAACCGTGGCCTGCTGCAACTTTTCCTGCCCCGCGATATCAAAATCCGGCACCAGCAGCTGCCGGTTGTAGCGCATCAGCTGGTCATCACTGAGCACGCCAGAGTCCCCCACTGACACGCTCCAGCCCCGCCAGGTCACAACGGGTTTGAACCCCGGAGAACCCCCTGTCCTGCAATAACTGTCGGACCCGGGCGCCCTGCTCATGACCATGCTCGAGCAACAGCCAGCCATCCTCGGCCAGATGAGCTGGCGCCGCTGTCACAATATGGGCGAGGTCAGCCAGTCCATCATCCTGCGCCACCAGGGCCGAGCGCGGCTCGTGCCGCACATCGCCGAGTGACAGGTGGGGATCGCCCGCTTCGATATAGGGGGGATTACTGACGATGAGCTGAAACCGCCGGCCCGGCAACTGCTGGAACCAGTCGGAACATTGCAACTCCACCGCCGGCAACCCGTTGGCGACGGCGTTGTGGCGAGCCAGCTCGACCGCCGCATCGCAACGGTCAACGCCCGTTACCTGCCAGCGCGGGTTTTCCTGCGCCAGCGCCAGGGCGATGGCACCGGTACCCGTGCCCAGGTCCAGCACTGCAGCTTCCGCCGCCAGCGGCAGCTCCAGTGCCCAGGCAACCAGCGTTTCAGTTTCTGGCCGGGGAATCAGCGTACTCGGGTTTACCCGCAGATCCAGTGACCAGAATTCCCGGCGACCGGTGAGATAGGCCACGGGCTCGCCCCGGGACCGTCTGGCGAGCAGGGCGTGGTACTTTTCCAGGTCAGCGCCTGAAATCTCCGCCTCCGGCCAGGTATATAGCCAGCTGCGGGGTTTACCCAGGCAGTGGCAGAGAAGTATTTCAGCATCGCGAATGGCACTCTCGCCGGGCAGGGTCCTGGCGTCGCGCAGCAGCTCCTGCACGCGGGTCATCAGCCGTCACCCAGCGCTGCCAACTGATCTGCCTGGTATTCCTGGCGCAGGGGTTCGATAACGGCACCCAGCTCGCCCTCCATCACTTCGGCGAGCTTGTACAGGGTCAGGTTGATGCGATGATCAGTCAGTCTGCCCTGGGGAAAATTGTAGGTGCGAATCCGGTCTGAGCGGTCGCCGGTACCCACCAGGTTGCGACGCTGTTCTGCCTGTTCCTCGGCAACCTTGTCCTGGGCACTGGTGAGCAGTTTGGCCTGCAGCAGCGACATGGCCCGGGCCCGGTTCTTGTGCTGGGATCGCTCGTCCTGGCATTCCACCACGATACCCGAGGGCAGGTGGGTAATCCGCACCGCGGAATCGGTCTTGTTGACATGCTGGCCGCCCGCGCCGGAGGCCCGGTAGGTGTCGATGCGCAGGTCCGCCTTGTTGATCTCGATCTCGTCCACCGCCTCCGCCTCGGGCATGATCGCCACGGTGCAGGCTGAGGTGTGGATGCGGCCCTGGGATTCGGTTTCCGGCACCCGCTGGACCCGGTGAGCGCCAGACTCGAATTTCAGGTGGGCGTACACATCGCGCCCCTCCACCCGGGTAATGATTTCCTTGAAGCCGCCGTGTTCGCCGGGGCGCTCAGACAGCACCTCCACTTTCCAGCCCATGTTTTCAGCATAGCGGGAGTACATGCGGAACAGGTCACCGGAAAATATCGCCGCTTCATCGCCGCCGGTACCGGCGCGAATTTCCAGGAACACGTTGTGTGAATCGTTGGGGTCACGCGGCAGCAGCAGGGCTTGCAACTCGGTCTCCAGCGTTGCCAGTCGCTCACTGCCGGATTCAATTTCATCCTGGGCCATTTCCCGCAGATCCGGGTCAGCGTCCTCCAGCATCAGCCGGGCTTCTTCAAGGTCCGCCCTGACCCGGCTGTAATCGGCATAGCATTTAACGACCGCCTCCAGTTCGGCGTATTCCCGGGACAGATCGCGAAACCTGTCCTGATCAGCGATAGTTTCGCTATCGCCGAGCAGGGCGGATACCTCCTCGTGCCGGTCAGTGAGCGTTTCCAGCTTGGTCAGCAAAGAGGCTTTCATTGCAGCGTGTGTCTCGAGTGATCCGTATCGTCGACAGAAATTCCCAGGCTATCCCTGGTGTCATCATCTGCCGGCGCAGTTGGCGCGGTTTCGGCAATACCCAGCAGACGGCGGGCGCTGCGCAAATGATCTGCCCTGCCCTCGGCGCTGGCCTGCTTGAGACCGGCAGTGGGTGCATGTATCAGTTTATTGGTGAGGCCGCGGGAGAACTGACTGAGGACTTTCTCCGGGTCATCGCCCCTGGCAATGGCCCGCAAGGCCTTGTCCAGCTCCCCCTGGCGGAGTTCCTCGGCCATGGCCCGGTACTCCTTGACCGCATCTACCGCGGCCAGTTGCCTGACGTCCTCTACAAAGCTGCGCACACCCTCTTCAATCATGGTATCGGCCTTGCGCGCCTCGTTCTGCCGGCTGCGCATGTTCTGGTCCACGATTTCGCGCAGGTCATCGACGCTGTAGAGGTACACGTCCCGCAGCTCCCCCACCTGGGCCTCAATATCCCGGGGCACGGCGATGTCGACCATAAGCACCGGCCGGTGCTTGCGCACCTTGATGGCCTGCTCGACAGCTCCCTTACCGAGGATAGGCAGTTGGCTGGCAGTGGATGTGATGACGATATCTGAGGCGGGCAACTGCTCCGGTATCTCGGCCAGCAACACGGCCTCGGCGCCAAATTTCTGGGCCAGTTCCCGGGCACGTCCCAGGGTCCTGTTGGCAATCACGATTTTCTTTACGCCCGCTTCGATCAGGTGACGGGTGACCAGCTCGATGGTTTCACCAGCCCCCACCAGCAGCGCCCGGCACTGGCTGAGGTCAGAAAAAATATGGCCGGCCAGGTCCACCGCCGCATAGGCCACAGACACCGGGTTTTCACCGATGGCGGTGTCGGTTCGAACCCGCTTGGCGATGCTGAACACGCGCTGGAACAGGCGGCTGAGCTCACTGCCAACCGTCCCTGACTCCACGGCAACCGCATAGGCCGACTTGAGCTGGCCAAATATCTGGGGTTCTCCGAGCACCATGGAATCCAGCCCGGCGGCGACCTGGGCAATGTGCTTCAAAGCGCTTTCACCTTCGTGGTGATAAGCCGACTGGCGCAACTCGTCCGAGGACAGGTGATGGTAATTGGCCATCCAGTCGATCAGTTGCACCGCCTTGTCGGCAAGGACGGTGCGGGCCGGGGCCAGGGCGTAAATCTCGGTGCGGTTACAGGTGGACAGAATGACCACTTCTTCCAGCTGGGCGGCGCTGCAGCAGTCGGCCAGCGCCTCATTGACCTGCTCCGGCGCAAAGGCCACACGCTCGCGCACCTCGACGGCGGCAGAGTTGTGATTTATCCCCAGGGCAATCAGGTTCATGGTGTCGGTCAATACTCCGCTGCGGGTGCGCTGGCCGCACCCGGTCATAAACCGGCGCACCTTAGCACATCCGGCTAAAATTGGCTGTGATTTTAACAAGTTAGCCCGAAAATAGCCCGTCGGCCGGCAGCCGGCACAGACCTTGGGTTTCGGACCCGGCCTGTGTCATCATAGGCGGCCCTGATGTCACGGATTGTTCGCGGTAACCCCATGCGCCGTTTTGCCACCATTGTCTTCGGCTCCTCGCTGTTGGCGGCCTGTGCCACGCACACCCCGCCGGAACCGGTGGCGGCGGTCACCGAGCCGCCCCCTGAGGAGGCGGCCGAAGTGCCTGAACGGGCCTTCCCCGCGGACAGCATTTACCCCCTGCTGGTGGCAGAATTCGCCATCCGTCGCCACGACTACCAGACGGCCCTGGATAACTACCTGCAGCAGGCAAACAAACTCCAGGATGCGGGCGTATCAAAGCATGCCACCCACCTGGCCCAGTTTATACAGGATAAGGAGCAGGCACTGGCGGCAGTGCAGCTGTGGCTTGCCGAGGACCCGGACGACCTGGAAGCCAACCACACCGCTGCGACCCTGCTGGCCGGTGCCCGACGGCCGGTTGAAGCTCTGCCCCATATGGCCTTTGTCGCCCGCGCCGGCAAACAGGCCAACTTCCCCCTGCTGCTGCAGGGCTTCGGGGAGATCACCGATGAGCAACAGTCGCAGCTGGTCCGGGGGCTCAACGAACTGCTGGCAGAATTCCCCCGGGACCCCGCGCTGTTACTGACCCTGGCACTGCTCAATACGGAATTTGAGCAGTACCAACAGGCCCTGGCCAGGCTGGATCGGTTGTTTGACGTTGAACCGGACCAGCACCAGGCCCTGCTGCTGGAAGCGAGAATACTGGCCCAGACCGGCGCAGCATCTCCCTTTGCCCGGATCGACAGCGCATTGAAGGCCAACCCTGAGGATTCGCGGTTGCGCCTGGAGTATGCCCGCCTGCTCACCACCACCGATATCGAGGCTGCCCGCAGCCAGTTCGAGGTGCTGTCGGTGCAGTCCCCGGGCGATGCCGACCTGCTGCTGTCGCTGGCACTGATTAACCGGGAGATCGGCGATGACCTGGCAGCCAAGGCCTACCTGAACAAGGTGCTGGCCACTGGCAAGCGCCAGGACGAAGCCTATTACTATCTGGGCCGCATCGCTGAAGACCAGCGACAACCGACGGAAGCGCTGGAGCATTACATGAAAATTGGCGACTCCCGGCAATATCTCGCCGCCAGCCAGCGCATCGGCCAGATTCTGGTCGAGGGCGGCCAGATCGACGCCAGCTATGCCTGGTTTGCGCGACAGCGACGGGAGCTGCCTGCCCGCAGCGAACAACTCTACGGCATTGAAGCCGATATCCTCAGCACCGCAGGGGCAAAGCTGGCAGCCATGGCGGTGCTCAACGCCGGCATCGAGGACTATCCGGATTCAGCCTCGCTGCGCTACGCCCGCTCCATGCTTGGCCAGCAGCAGGATGACCTGACATTGATGGAAGCGGACCTGCGGGCCATTCTCGCCCGGGACCCCAACAACGCCACTGCCCTGAATGCACTGGGCTACACCCTGGCGGACCAGACGGACCGTTTCGATGAAGCCTACAGGCTGATTTCGCGGGCATTGGAACTGGACCCGGACGAGCCGGCAATACTCGACAGCATGGGCTGGGTACTTTACCGACAGGGCAAGTACGAGCAGGCCATCGAATACCTCACCCGCGCCTACGCCGCCTTCCCCGACCCGGAGGTGGCCGCCCACCTGGGAGAGGTCCTGTGGGTCAGTGGAGACACCGAAAAGGCCCGGCAGATCTGGCGTGGGGCCCTGCTCAAGAACCCGGACCACCCGATACTGAAGGACACCCTCCAGCGCCTCGGTATTGATAACCTGCTTACCGCGCCGGAACCTCCCGGGGCTTCTGCCCGGGCCCTGTGAGCACGCTGCTGCGCCCAATGGCCTGGCTC
This sequence comes from Seongchinamella unica, assembly GCF_004354085.1. GTDB lineage: Bacteria > Pseudomonadota > Gammaproteobacteria > Pseudomonadales > Halieaceae > Halioglobus > Halioglobus unicus. The sequence continues at coordinate 60,267 of NZ_SMSE01000003.1, forward strand.
CTGCTGCTGGCAATGTCCGGTTGTGCCGGCCTGCCCGGGCCCGCACCCGGCGAACAGAGCTGGCAGCGCCACCGCGAACAGCTGCAACAGCTGAGTCACTGGACCGCCAGCGGCAAAATTGCCTTGCGCACTCCCGACCAGGCCGAATCCGCGAGCCTGCTGTGGCAGCAAATGGGCGAGTCCAGCCACCTGCGCCTGTCCGGCCCCATGGGCATCAGCGCCACGACCGTGGACAGTGACGGCAGGCTCCTGGAGGTGCGCCAGGGCGAGGATTACAGCCGCTGGGACCTGGACGATCCGGGGCTGGGTGCTGAACATACCTGGGATCTGCCGGTGCGCTCCCTGCACCACTGGCTGAAGGGAATCCCGGCCCCGGAAGCGCCGGTTGAATCGCTGTTACTCGACGAGGCCGGGCAGCTGCCGCAGCAACTACAGCAGTCGGGCTGGACCATCGACTACCAGCAGTTCTCCAGCTTTGGCGACTACCTGTTACCGACCAGGCTCCAGCTGTCCCGGGGAGCGACAAAGGCACGGATAATACTGCGGGAATGGGGTGACCTGTCAGCGCCATGAGTAGCTCCCTGACCCTGCTTTCCCCGGCCAAGCTCAACCTGTTCCTGCATATCACCGGGCGGCGCGCGGACGGCTACCACCAGTTGCAAACCCTGTTTCAACTGCTGGACTGGGGCGACACGCTGACCTTCATCTCCAACAACAGTGGTGAAATCACCCTCTCCGGCAGTGAGCTGGACATCCCGGCGGAGCAAAACCTGATTATTCGCGCCGCCCAGGCCTTGCCCCGTGCCCACCGGGACCAGGGGGTGCACATCATACTGGACAAGCGGATTCCCGAGGGTGGCGGCCTGGGCGGTGGCAGCTCCAACGCCGCCACCACCCTGCTCGCCCTCAACCAGCTCTGGCAACTCGGACTGGCTACCGTTCCGCTGCAGCAGTTGGGGGTAAGGCTGGGGGCGGATGTCCCGGTGTTTACCGCCGGCCATACCGCCTGGGCGGAAGGGGTTGGCGACATATTGACGCCCGTGGAATTAGCCGAAACCTGGTACCTGGTCGTCGTACCCCCGTGCCATGTTTCCACCGCGGAAATTTTTTCAAATGAGCGATTGACACGGAACACGTCTCCCATCAAAATAGCCGCCTTTTTCGAGGGCCACTCCCGCAACGACTGCCAGAAAATCGTTAGAGAACTCTACCCGGAGATTGATAACGCTTTGAATTTTCTGGAGAATTTTGGAGAGGCCAGATTGACCGGCACCGGCGCCTGCGTGTTCGCACGCTTCCCGGATGAAAGCCGGGCCAGGTCAGCCCTTGGCCAGTTACCAGACTCGATGACGGGTTTCGTAGCGAAGGGCATTAACGAGTCGCCAGTGTTAAGCGCACTGGCTGGTCCCAAAGATTGATTGGGGTGTCGCCAAGCGGCAAGGCACCAGGTTTTGATCCTGGCATTCGGAGGTTCGAATCCTCCCACCCCAGCCATATTCAAGGTGCCATGCATCCTGTGGTGTATGGCACTATTTTTATGTGCGGCAGTTTTCTCGAACACACCATGAAAGGTAACGCTTAGTGTCCTCGAAAATGATGGTCTTCACAGGCAACGCCAACCCGGAGTTGGCGCAAAAAGTTGCCAGCCGGTTGTATTTGTCACTGGGTAACGCTGACGTGGGCAAGTTCAGCGACGGCGAAATCGCCGTTGAACTGAACGAGAACGTGCGGAGCAAGGATGTATTTGTCGTCCAGTCCACCTGCGCTCCCACCAACGACAACCTGATGGAATTGCTGGTGATGATCGACGCACTGCGTCGCGCCTCGGCCGACAGCATCACTGCGGTGGTGCCCTACTTCGGTTACGCCAGGCAGGACCGGCGAGTGCGCTCCGCCAGGGTACCCATTACCGCCAAGGTGGTAGCGGACATGATGGTCAGCGTCGGCGTCGACCGCGTACTGACCATGGATCTGCACGCAGAGCAGATCCAGGGCTTCTTCAAATGCCCGGTAGACAATGTATACGGCTCACCGATATTGAATGACGATATCGTGGCCCAGAATTATGAGAACCTGATTGTGGTATCGCCGGACATCGGCGGCGTGGTCAGGGCTCGCGCCATCGCCAAGCAGCTGAACGAAGCTGACCTGGCGATTATCGACAAGCGTCGCCCCAAGGCCAACGAGGCCCAGGTCATGAACCTGATCGGTGACGTTGAAGGCCGCACCTGCGTGCTGGTGGACGACATGGTCGACACCGCAGGCACCCTGTGCCAGGCGGCCAACGCGCTGAAAGAGCGCGGTGCAACAGCGGTTTACGCCTACTGTACCCACGCGGTGCTGTCGGGTAAGGCGCTGGACAATATTCGGAACTCCCAGCTCGACCAGCTGGTAGTCACCGATACGATTCCCCTCAGTGAGGAAGCGAAATCCATCAACAAGATTCGCGTACTCACTACCGCCGACCTGCTGGCCGAGTCCATGCGCAGGGTAGCAAACGGGGAATCTATCAGCGCGCTGTTCACCTAGTAACAGCGTTTAATTGAACTCGCTGCCGCGCTGGTCGCAGGCGTTGCAGCGTCAATCAAAGGAGTCTGGCTATGTCCGACCAATTTGAAGTACAAGCCGAACTGCGCGAGGACATGGGGAAAGGTGCGAGCCGCCGCCTGCGTCGTCACGCCGATAAAATCCCCGCCATCATCTACGGTGGTGACAAGGAGGCCCAGCCTCTGACCCTGGTGCGCAAGGACATCGAAAAGTCCCTGGAAAACGAGGCCTTTTACTCTCACGTGCTGGCGATAAACGTCGGCGGCGATGTGCAGAAAGCGATCCTCAAGGACCTGCAGCGCCACCCCGCCAAGAACACCGTCATGCACGCCGACTTCATGCGCGTCGACGATAAGGTGGCGATCAAGGTACACGTGCCGATTCACTTCCTGAACGAAGAGAGCTGTCACGGCGTCAAGATGGAAGGCGGTATGATCCAGCATCAGGAAACCGATATCGAGGTCTCCTGCCTGCCCGGTGATATTCCCGAGTATATCGAGGTCGACATGCTCAACGTGGTAACCGGACAGATCGTTCACCTGTCCGAAATCCAGCTGCCTGAGGGCGTGACCTCTGTGGCCCTGGCCCTCGGTGAGGACCACGACCTGGCTATCGCCTCCGTCATCGCACCCAAGGGTTCTGCGGATGAAGATGAGGAAGAGCTGGAAGCCGCGCCTGAGGCTGACGAAGAAGACACTGAAGAAGGTGACAGCGAGGACTAATCCCCTCGCCCGTTGGCCCCGCGTTGACAGCCATCAAGCTGATCGCAGGACTGGGTAACCCCGGTAGTGAATACCGGGGTACCCGTCATAACGCGGGTGCCGACTTTGTAGAGGAACTGGCGCGTCATTGCCACACCTCTCTCCAGCCGGACTCAAAGTTCTTTGGCCTGGCTGGCCGAATCAATTTTGCCGGCCACGATCTTAGGCTGCTGATCCCCACCACCTTCATGAACCGGTCAGGCAAGGCGGTCGCCGCCATGGCCAGCTTTTACAAAATTGCCCCGGAAGAAATCCTTGTTGCCCACGACGAGCTGGATATTCCCGCGGGTACTGCCCGGTTCAAGCGGGGTGGAGGTCACGGCGGCCACAACGGCCTCCGCGACATTGTGCCGGCTCTTGGCAACAACAGGAATTTTTATCGCCTGCGCATCGGCATTGACCATCCGGGTCACGCTTCCAGGGTTTCCGGATATGTCCTCAGCCAGCCCTCGCAGGTTGACCGTGCACGCATCGAGGCGTGTATCGACGAAGCCATCGCCGCCCTGCCGCTGCTGCTTGCGGGGGATACCACCAAAGCGATGACACGACTCCACAGTTTTAGCGCGGCCTGAGCTGCACAAGTAATAGGACACTCTCATGGGTTTCAAATGCGGTATTGTCGGTCTACCCAACGTCGGCAAATCCACCCTGTTTAATGCCCTTACCCGGGCAGGCATCGACGCCGAAAACTTCCCCTTTTGCACCATCGAGCCCAACGCCGGCATCGTACCCATTCCCGACCCGCGGCAGGACAGAATCGCCGCTATTGTGAAGCCACAGAAAACAGTGGCCACTACCATGGAATTCGTCGACATTGCCGGCCTGGTGGCCGGCGCCTCCAAAGGCGAGGGCCTGGGCAACCAGTTCCTGGCCAATATCCGCGAGACCGATGCCATTGCCCACGTGGTGCGCTGTTTTGAAGACGAGAATGTCATTCACGTGGCCAACAAGATCGACCCCGCCTCCGACATCGAGATCATCAACACCGAACTTGCCCTGGCCGACCTGGAAAGCTGCGAGAAACAGCTGCAGAAGGTGGTACGGATCGCCAAGAGCGGTGACAAGGAAGCGGTGGCGATGAAGGCGCTGCTGGAGAACAAACTGCTGCCCCAGCTGAACGAGGCAAAACCCGTGCGCGCCCTGGCGCTGGATGACAACGAACAGGCGCTGGTAAAAACCCTGTTCCTGCTCACCGTAAAGCCCACCATGTATATCGCCAACGTGGACGAGGACGGCTTTGAAGACAACCCGCACCTGGACGTGGTGCGAGGCATTGCCGCCGAGGAAAGTGCCTCGGTGGTGGTCATCTGTAACAAGCTCGAATCAGAAATTATCGAGCTTGACGACGACGAGCGCGCAGAATTTCTGGCGGACCTCGGCATGGAAGAACCGGGGCTCAACCGGGTCATCCGCGCCGGCTACGATTTGCTTAACCTGCACACCTACTTCACTGCCGGCGTAAAAGAAGTTCGCGCCTGGACGGTAAAAGTCGGCTCCACTGCTCCCCAGGCAGCGGGCGTGATTCATACCGACTTCGAGAAAGGCTTTATCCGCGCCGAGGTTATCGCCTATGACGACTTTATCGAGTACGGCGGTGAGCAAGGGGCAAAAGACGCCGGTCGCTGGCGCCTGGAAGGCAAGGATTACGTGGTCCAGGACGGCGACGTTATTCACTTCCGGTTCAATGTCTGAGGCAGGGGGAACTCTCACGCCGTCACCCCGGCTAACAAGGTGAATTGCGCCGCAGGCGCAAGAGAGGGTGCCCTGGGGTACAAGGTGAATTGCGCCGCAGGCGCAAGAGAGGGTGCCCTGGGGTACAAGGTGAATTGCGCCACAGGCGCAAGAGAGGGTGCCCTGGGGTACAAGGTGAATTGCGCCGCAGGCGCAAGAGAGGGTGCCCTGGGGTACAAGGTGAATTGCGCCGCAGGCGCAAGAGAGGGTGCCCTGGGGTACAAGGTGAATTGCGCCGCAATGACGTGACCGGACCTAGAAAACGCGCGAATAGCTCAGCAAGAACGTGTCGAAATTTTCTTTCGAATCGTTCACCGAGCCCTTCGCATAGCTGAACCTCAGTGCGTGCTTGCGCGCGAAGGGGTAAGTCAGGGTGAAACCCATCTTGGAATCACGCTGCAGGTCGTCCAGCCGTCGGCCATCTACCTCGCTTTGTCCCCCGCGGTAGCCATTCACATCCAGTGAGCCCCAGAAGCCCGGGGAGAACCGCCTGACCAGGTGAAACTCCAGGGACTTGATCGAACCCTGCTTGCGGGTCATCCCCAGAAAGTCGTCATTGTTGTCAAACACCCACACCCCGAGCTCGAACTCCAATAACCACTGTGGGTGCAGTACCGTCATATACCCCAACTCGGCCTTGGCCGCCCAGCGGTTGCTACCCACATTCAGCAGCTTGTCCTCGTCATAGCGACCGGTGGGCGCAACCAGTTTGAGGCTGGCCCCCAGGATTGGCCTGGGATTACGACGCAAGTCCGCGAACTGCTGCGGGTTCATCGCCGGCGCGCCCATCAGGTTGACCGACAGGGTCGCGGCCACATCACCTGCGCCCCGGTAATCCCGTTCGACGGTGCCACCGCCCGGGAAGCTGACCGTAGTTTCACCAAAGGAATAGGCCTGCTCAATAATCAGGTTACTGGTGCGCCCGAAAAGGTCCAGCGTCTGCAGGTAGGCCACCAGTCCGGTAGCAATCTTCGAATCGAAGCCGGTTACCGGCAGCGAAGGGTCCGGCACCGTGTCACCATCGGTATAGACAGCACCCAGGGTCAATACCCGGGTGCCCTGCGGCGCAGGCCAGTAGGCTCTCGGGGTCAACTCCTGTGCCAGTCCGGTAGTCGCCCACAAGCAGATAACCAGCAGTGACAACGTCAGTTTCATCAACTGATTATGACGGAGGCTGTTCCGTTGAGCCAGTATCAGGCCACTTACCGCTCCCGGTTGCCGACTTCAAGCAACTGGCGCAGGCCAGCGATCTCGTCGCGCAGTTCAGACAGGGTGGGCTCTCCGGCGGCGATGGCATCCGCCTTCGCCTGCCGCTGGTGCTCCTCTTCCAGCACGTTGACCACAATGCCAATGATCATATTGAGAAAGGCAAAGGCCGAGAGGAAAATAAAGCTCAGGTAGAAGACCCAGCTCAATGGATAGACGGTCATGGTTTCATACATGACATCAGTCCAGTCCTCGAAGGTCATTACCCGGAACAGGGTGAGCATTGAAATCGCAATATCGCCCCACAGATCGGGGTTGATCGTGGCGAAGAAGGTGGTGCCCACCGCGGCGTAGATGTAGAAAATAATAAACATCATCAGCATCACGTAGCCCAGTTGGGGCATCGCAGCCAGCAGCGAATTCAGCAGCGTGCGCAGTTCGGGAATGATGGACACCATCCTCAGCACCCGGAATATGCGCACCAGACGCCCGATCAGGGCCAGCTCTGAATCCTCGATTGGAATGAGGCTGACCACCACGATCAAGGTGTCGAACACATTCCAGCCGCTGCGGAAAAAACGCTTCCTGTCGCTCTCGCCGAGGAAACGCACGGTGATCTCGGCGAGGAAAAACAGGGTGATGCCCCAGTCGAGGATAACGATCAGCTGGTTCGCCAGCGGCGGCAGCGGGTAGGTTTTGACCCCGATGACCAGGGCCGACATGAGGATGATGGATATAACCAGCAACTCGAACAACTTGTTACTGCGCAGGCGTTCGAACCTCGCCTGCCAGGCGTCTGTTTGGGTGGACATACCGGGGAACTTTCTCTAAATCTGGAAGCCCCGGGCGGGCTCGCCCGGGAGGTCGCCATTCTAGTTCATTGCCACGCCGCTGCCCAGTATCCTGCGGCCCTGCCCGGTCAACTGGCGGGCCAGTTCCAGTCCGATTCCCCTGTTAGCGCCGGTGACCAGTACCGTCATTGACGTCTCCTCTGCTCGTACTGGCAGCACCAGCACGGTTAACACAAACAGCGCGATATAAATAACTCTGAACATAGCTGAACCCCACTACTTTGCAATCAAGGGGTTTTGTGGCCGATCCTCAACCAGGGTGGCCGCGGGGGTCATTGGAGACTCCCTGGCCGTATTCTACACTGAACCAAAAGCACGGAGCTTATCTGCATGTCCTACGTCCTCGTCGAGTACCCCAGGGAAGGTATCTGCCTGATCACCCTCAACCGGCCAGAGCGAATGAATGCCATGGCCTTTGATGTCATGGTGCCACTGAAGGAAGCCCTGGAGGAGGTAGGCTATAACAACGATATACGGGCAGTCATTGTTACCGGCGCCGGCGAGGGTTTCTGTGCCGGGGCGGATCTGGAAGATCCGGGCTGGCTGGATATCTTCAATGGCCTGACAGTGCCAGGCATTGCCCGCCGGGCGATGCGAGTGCTGGAAGACGTGGTACGCACCATTAACAACCTGCCGCAGCCCGTGATCGCCGCGGTCAATGGCGCCGCTATCGGTGGCGGCTTTTGCCTGGCCATGGCAGCCGATATTCGCATCGCCTCGGAAAAGGCCTATTTCCGCCCGGCCGGTATCAACAACGGCCTGACCTCTGCAGAACTGGGTTTATCCTACCTGCTGCCCCGGGCTATCGGTACCAGCCGGGCTTTCGAGATCATGCTGACGGGCCGGGACGTCGATGCCCTGGAGGCCGCTGACATGGGTATCGTTTCCCGCTGCGTCCACCCCGACCAGCTACTCGAAGAATGCTGTGCCATGGGCGAACGCATTGCCGGTTTCAGCCAGCTGGGTGTCGAGATGAGCAAACAGATGCTATGGGCCGGCGTGGACGCCGGCAGCCTGCACACTCACATGAATCACGAGGGCCATGCCCAGCTGTATGTGCGCATGACTACCCGCAACTTCGAAGAGGCGATCCGGGCCCGCAAGGAAGGACGCCGGCCCGAATACAAGGATTAGCCCTTGTTGGCGAGGGCTATCGCCACTTTGGAACCGTTGTCCCGGCCCAGCGAGTCACAGATAAACTGTCCTGCGGCAGCCAGTTTATCCAGGTCGACACCGTGATGGATACCCAGCCCATTGAGCATGTAGACCACGTCCTCGGTCGCCACGTTACCCGAGGCTCCTTTGGCATAGGGGCATCCGCCGAGACCAGCGACCGAACTGTCGATGACCGCAACCCCCACCTGCAGGGCCGCGTAAATATTGGCCAGGGCCTGGCCATAGGTGTCGTGCAGGTGAACGGCGATATTTTCCAGCGGAATATGCGCCAGTACCGCATCCAGCATGGCGGTCACACTGGCGGGCGTGCCCACACCGATGGTATCCCCCAGGGAAATCTCGTAGCAGCCCAGGGCCAGCAACTGTTGCGCCACCTCAGCCACCTGTTCCGGCCTGATCTCCCCCTCGTAGGGACAACCCACCACACAGGAGATATAACCGCGCACCGGCAAACCCTGTTCAGCGGCCGCTGCCATCAGCACCTTTGCCCTGTCCAGGCTTTCGGCAATCGAGCAGTTGGTGTTCTTGCGGGCAAAGCTCTCAGATGTCGCGGTAAACACCGCCACTTCGCTGGCACCGGCGGCATGGGCTCGCTCAAAGCCCTTGAGGTTGGGCGTCAGCGCCGAATAAGTCACGCCGGGACGGCGCTGCAGGCTGGCAAACACCGCTTCACTGCCTGCCATCTGCGGCACCCACTTGGGGTTAACAAATGAGCCCGTCTCGATGGAGGTCAGCCCTGCATCCGCCAGCATCTCCACCAGTTTTACCTTGACCGCCACATCGATCGGCTGTTTCTCGTTCTGCAAGCCGTCGCGCGGTCCTACCTCAACGATACGGACCTTGTCGGGGAACTCCCTGCTCATTGTTCGCTCACCTCGAATTCAACCAGTTCCGCCCCGCCATCGACCAGGTCTCCGGGCTGGTAGTAAAAGGCTATCACCTTCCCAGCTTTTGGCGCCCGGATCGTATGCTCCATTTTCATCGCTTCCATCACCAGCAGGGCGTCATTTGCTTTCACTTCGGTACCCGGTTCAACCAGCAGGGTGACCATGGTGCCGTTCATGGGGGCTGTCAAACCGCCTCCGGCTGCGGCATCGTCAGCGTCACCGATATCCGGGGCAACCAGGCTGAAAGCGAGGGCACTGTCCTGGGTGTACAGGCTGAAACTACCGTCGTGTTCAGCCACCGAAGCCCGCACCAGGTACCCATCGAGATTGGCACTGAGTTCGCTGTCATTCAGGTTGCCCTGGGCCTGTATGGTCTTGCCGCCAAAGCTGATGCGATAGCGGGTCCCGTCGGCCGAACCTGTTTGCTCGACACTGACCGGGTAGTGATTGTCATGGATGGCCAGTTCAAAGCTGTGGACGCTGGGCTCATTCAGGCGCCATGCGCCGGCATCAAACCAGGGCGAGTTGGCATCACCGGAAGCCGCCCTTGCCCGCTGGGCCGCCCGTTCCTGCTCCAGCACCAGGTACAGGGCAGCGAGGGGAATCTCCTGTTCCAGTTCCGCCTCGCTGTCATGAAAAATCTCGCTGTGGTGTTTTTCTATAAAGCCCGTATCCAGCTCTGCCGCCCGGAAGGGCGCGCTATTGGCCAGGTTGTAGAGGAAATCCAGGTTGGTAGTCATGCCGCTGATGCGGTATTCACGCAGGGCCCGGGTCAGCCGCTGCAGGGCCTTGTCACGGTTTTCATCCCAGACAATCAGCTTGGCAATCATCGGGTCGTAGTAGACGCTGACCTCATCGCCCTGCAACACGCCGGTGTCCACGCGCACATGCCTGGAGGTTTCCGGAGGCTGCAGGAAAGACAGGGTGCCGGTCACCGGCAGAAAATCGTTGTCGGGGTCCTCGGCGTAAATACGCGCCTCGAAGGCGTGACCGCTGAGCGTAAGCTCATCCTGGGTCGCCGGCAGGGGTTCGCCCGCGGCCACCCGCAGCTGCCACTCCACCAGGTCCTGGCCGGTGATCATCTCGGTCACCGGGTGCTCCACCTGCAGGCGGGTATTCATTTCCATGAAGTAAAACGCCCCGTCACTGTCGAGCAGGAACTCGACCGTACCGGCACCCTGGTAGTCGATAGCCCGGGCCGCGCGCAATGCCGCCTCACCCATCGCCGCTCGCAACTCGTCCGTCATGCCCGGAGCGGGCGCTTCTTCAATCACTTTCTGGTGTCGTCGCTGCACCGAGCAATCCCTTTCAAACAGGTAAACCCCGTTGTCGTGGCTGTCGCAGAATACCTGGATCTCCACGTGGCGCGGCTGGGTCAGGTACTTCTCCACCAGCATGTCGTCATTGCCAAAGCCGTTCATGGCCTCACGGCGGGCGGCATCCAGCGCCTCGTCGAATTCGGCGGCGGACCATACCTGGCGCATTCCCTTACCACCGCCACCGGCCACCGCCTTGAGCAGCACCGGGTAACCCATGTCGTCGGCGGCCGCCTTGAGAATCGCCCGGTCCTGGTCATCGCCGTGATAGCCGGGAACCAGCGGCACGCCCGCCGCCTCCATGATCTGCTTGGCGGCGGATTTCGAACCCATGGCCTCGATGGCAGCCACCGGCGGCCCGATGAAAACGATGTCGTTGTCGCCACAGGCCTGGCAGAAGCCCGCGTTTTCCGACAGGAAACCATAACCGGGGTGAATGGCCTGGGCCCCTGTCTTTAGCGCCGCATCGATGACCCGTTCATAGACCAGATAGGAATCCCGTGAGGGTGCGGGACCGATGTGCACGGCCTCATCGGCCATGCTCACATGCAATGCACCCCTGTCGGCATCGCTGTAGACCGCCACGGTACGGATACCCATCTGGCGGGCGGTGCGGATCACCCGGCAGGCGATTTCACCGCGGTTGGCGATCAGGATTTTTTCAAAAAGTTGTTCAGACATGCGGCTACCCGTTTACTGGATCCAGCTTGGCTTACGTTTTTCAAGAAAGGCGCTGAGCCCCTCCTGACCCTCGGTCGAGGCGCGAATGTCGGCGATTCGCTGGCAGGTCATTTCGACAAGTTCCGTATCAAGCGGCCGATCTGCCACATCGAAAATCAGCTGCTTGGAAGCAGCAACTGCGGCAGGGCTGTTGACCAGGATGGCATCCACCAGCGCGGCGACCGCCGCGTCGAGTTCACCGTCGTCCACCACCTCGGAGACCAGGCCCATTGTCTGCGCCTGTTGCGCACTGAACCGCTCGGCGGTGGTGAAGTAGCGACGTGCAGCACGGGCGCCGATGGCCGCCACGACGTAAGGGCTGATGGTCGCCGGCATCAAGCCAATTTTCACCTCGCTGAGGCAGAACATGGCCTTGCTGCTGGCCACCGCCATATCACAACAGCTCACCAGGCCGACAGCGCCGCCGAAGGCCACCCCCTGAATCCGGGCGATAGTCGGCCTGGTCATAAAATTCAGTGTCCGGAGCATGTCCGCCAGGGCACGCGAATCCTGCAGGTTCTCCTCGTGGCTGTACGCGGCCATGCGCTTCATCCAGTTGAGGTCGCCGCCGGCGGAAAAGTTGCGGCCATTGGAGGCCAACACCATGACTCGCGCATCCACATTGGCCTCTACCTCGGCAAATGCCGCGGTCAGCTGGGCGATAATGATATCGTCGAATGCGTTGTGCTTTTCCGGGTTATCGAGGGTGACCGTGGCAACGCCGCGTTCATCGATCACCGTGCTTACAAACTCTGTGCTCATCCGCTAATTCCCCTTGCGACTTCGCTTACATCCGGAACACGCCGAACTTGGTCTCTCCGATCGCCTGGTTGAGGCTGGCTGATATCGCCAGGCCCAGTACCGTGCGGGTTTCCGCGGGATCGATAACACCGTCGTCCCACAATCGCGCCGAGGCGTAATAGGGATGCCCCTGGTGCTCATAACTGTCGATGATGGGCTGCTTGAACGCCGCTTCCTCTGCCGCAGACCAGCTGTCACCCTTGCGCTCGATCTGTTCGCGCTTGATTTGCGAGAGGACGCCCGCCGCCTGCTCGCCACCCATGACCGATATCCGGGCGTTGGGCCACATAAACAGGAAGCGCGGGTCATAGGCCCGCCCGCACATGCCGTAGTTGCCGGCGCCGAAGGAGCCACCGATCAACACGGTGAACTTGGGCACCGCTGCGGTGGCAACGGCAGTCACCATCTTGGCCCCGTGCTTGGCAATACCACCATGCTCATACTGCTTGCCGACCATAAAGCCGGTGATATTCTGCAGGAACACCAGCGGAATCTTGCGCTGGGCACACAATTCCACAAAGTGGGCGCCTTTCTCCGCCGACTCGCCAAAGAGAATGCCGTTGTTGGCGACAATACCCACCGGGTAGCCGTGGATACGGGCAAAACCGCAGACCAGGGTGGTGCCGTACAGGGCCTTGAATTCGTCCAGCTCCGAGCCGTCGACAACGCGGGCGATCACCTCGCGAACATCGTAGGGCTGGCGGGTGTCTTTGGGTATGACACCGTAGATTTCACTCTCGTCGTAGAGGGGCGGCACCGATGCGGTCACATCCAGGGCCACCTTCTTGACCCGGTTCAGCCTGCCTACCGACTGACGCGCCAACTGCAGGGCGTGGTGATCATTCCGGGCCAGGTGGTCTGCCACCCCCGAGATCCGGGTGTGGACATCACCACCGCCGAGTTCCTCCGCCGTGACATCCTCCCCCGTGGCCGCCTTTACCAGCGGCGGGCCGCCGAGGAAAACGGTGCCCTGTTCCTTGACGATGATGGATTCGTCCGCCATGGCGGGGATATAGGCACCCCCGGCGGTACAGGAGCCCATCACCACGGCGATCTGCGGAATACCCTTGGACGACATCACCGCCTGGTTGTAAAAGATATGGCCGAAGTGATCGCGGTCGGGAAAAATGTCGTCCTGGTGGGGCAGGTTGGCGCCGCCCGAATCCACCAGGTAGATACAGGGCAGGTTGTTTTCCTCGGCAATGGTCTGCGCCCGCAGGTGTTTCTTGACGGTAATCGGGTAGTAGGTGCCGCCCTTGATGGTGGCATCGTTGGCGACAATGACACACTCCTGCCCCTGTACCCGGCCGATGCCGGCTATCACCCCACCGGCATTGACCACATCGTCGCCGTACATTTCGTAGCCGGCCAGCTGCGACAGCTCGAGGAACGGCGAACCCGGGTCCAGCAACCCGGCCACCCGATCCCGGGGCAACAACTTGCCACGGCTAACGTGACGGGCGCAGGATTTTTCGCCGCCACCCTGTTTCACCGCTTCCAGCTTCGCCCGCAGGTCGTCAACCTGCGCCTGCATGTGCGCCGCATTTTCAGCGAATTCCGGCGCCCGCACATTCACTTTTGACTTGATGACAGACATGGTCGCTTGCTCCCTACTTGGTGTCGTTGAACAGCTCGCGGCCGATCAGCATGCGCCGGACTTCCGACGTACCGGCGCCGATCTCGTACAGCTTGGCATCGCGCAGCAGGCGACCGGCGGGGAACTCGTTGATATAGCCGTTACCCCCCAGCAGTTGAATCGCATCCAGGGCCATCTGCGTCGCCTTCTCGGCGGTAAACAGGATCACCGCCGCGGCATCCTTGCGGCTTTCCTCACCACGGTCACAGGCCCGGGCCACCGCGTACAGCAGCGCGCGGGACGCGCTGAGGTGGGTATACATGTCCGCCACCTTGCCCTGGATCAGCTGGAATTCGCCGATGGACTGGCCGAACTGCTTGCGGTCGTGGATGTAGGGAATCACCTGGTCCAGGCAGGCCATCATGATGCCCACCGGACCGCCGGAGAGCACCGTGCGCTCGTAGTCCAGTCCGGACATCAGCACGGCCACGCCCCTGCCCTCCTCACCGAGCACGTTTTCCGCCGGTACCACGCAGTCTTCGAACACCAGTTCACAGGTGTTGGATCCGCGCATACCCAGCTTGTCCAGCTTCTGGTGGCGGGAGAAACCCGGGAAATCGCGTTCGACGATGAAGGCGGTAATTCCACGAGAGCCGCCCTCGGGATCGGTCTTGGCGTAAATGACGTAGGTGTGGGCATCCGGGCCATTGGTAATCCACATCTTGTTGCCGTTGAGAACGTAGCTGTCACCGCGCTTCTCGGCCTTGAGCTTCATGCTCACCACGTCGGAACCGGCATTGGGTTCGGACATGGCCAGGGCGCCGATGTGTTCGCCGCTGCAGAGTTTGGGCAGGTACTTCTGCTTCTGGGCCTCGCTGCCATTCTTGTGGATCTGGTTGACGCACAGATTGGAGTGCGCACCGTAGGAAAGACCCACTGAGGCCGAGGCCCGGGAGATCTCTTCCATCGCTACCACATGACCCAGATAGCCGATGTCCGAGCCGCCGTATTCTTCTTTCACGGTAATACCCAGCAGGCCCATGTCGCCAAACTTGCGCCACATGTCCATGGGGAATTCGTTGGATTCATCGATTTGCGCGGCCCTGGGCGCCAGTTCGGCGTCACAAAACGCGCGTACCGAGTCTCGCAACATGTCGAGTTCTTCGCCGAGGCCAAAGTTCAGGGTGGGGTAGCTGACAGACATGTAGTCCTCCGTTTACTGTTTGGCTGCCCGGGGTCGGGCGATGTCGTTGAGGGCCCGGGTGCAGCGTTCGCGCACCTCCTGCAGGCCCTTGATGAGTAGTTTGATATCTTCCAGCTGGGACTCCAGCTGAGCTTGACGCTCGTCGACCTTGGTGAGCAGGAACTGGTACTGCTTGTAGTTGTCGCCCTCAGGGTCGTACATGTCGATGATTTCCCGGCTTTCTTCCAGGGAGAGACCGGCGCGCTTGCCGCGCAGGATCAGTTCCAGTCGTGCGTGGTCCTGCTTGCCGAATATGCGGTGCTGGCCATTGCGGGAGGGACTTAACAGCCCCTTCTCCTCATAGAACCGGATAGTACGGGTGGTGACCGCGAACTCCCGGGCGAGATCGGAAATGGTATAGGTCTTGTCTTCGCCCATGGGCTGGCTCCGGATTGAGGTAGCGGAAATATAGGGCAAGTTTACGTTAACGTCAACTGGTCACTCTGCCTCCGCCCCAGCGGGTTCATTCACCGCTAGCCGGCGTTAACCGCCTCGATAGCCCGGGCGATGGCCAGCAGTTGCTGCGCCTGCTCGAGGTGCAGCAGCTCCACCATTTTGCCGTTGACCTGGATGACCCCCTTGCCCTGGTTCTCCTCCAGGGCAAACGCCTCAACAATGATCTGCGCCTGGGCGACGGCCCCGGGTTCCGGCGCAAACACCCGATTGGCGGTTTCGAGCTGGGCCGGATGGATAAGGCTTTTACCATCAAAACCGAGCAACCTGCCCTGCTCGCACGCGGCCGCAAGCCCTTCGGGGTCGCGAAAGTCGTTGAATACCCCGTCGATGGCTACCAGCCCGAAAGCCCTGGCCGCAGCCAGGGTCAGCGCCAGGTGCACCTGGAAAGCGGACCGCGATGGGTCCGTCACTGCCTGGAGCTCCTTGGCCAGGTCATTGGTGCCTACCACCAGGCCCAGCAAACGGGTCTCCTGCGCCGTGGCGGCGATTTCCCGGATATTGAGGATGGCCAGCGGGGTCTCGATCATGGCCCACAGGCCAGCCTGGGAATCCGCTGCCTTAAGCAGTTGATCGGCGGCCCTGACCTGGGCCGCAGTGGACACCTTGGGCAACAGGATGCCATCGGGGGCCGCCTGCAGGGCAGCGTCCATGTCTGCCCGGCCCCATGGGCTTTCCAGCGCATTGATACGCACCAGTAACTCCCGCTGGCCGTAGGCCCGCGAGCGGACAGCCTCGGCAACTGTCTCCCTGGCCTCGACCTTGGCATCCGGCGCCACCGCGTCTTCCAGGTCGAACACCAGCATATCTGCCGGCAGGGACTGGGCCTTTTCCAGGGCCCGGGCATTGGCTCCGGGCATATACAGGCAGGACCGTCGTGGCCGCAGCTTATCTGTCGTTGGCATTGCTGTTCCTCTGGCCGGAGCCGACCATGCTGTCACTGGCGCCCGGTAGCGCCGGCAGCCCGCGGGGCTTGTTAAAACGGGATGTCCTGGTCCTCGAAACTGTCGCCACCGCCGGCAAACGGGGCTGCAGCAGGCGAATTGGGGTCCGAACTGGCCCCCTCTGCCGCCACCACCTTCCAAGCCTGCAGGTTATTGAAGTACCGGCCGTTGTATTCGCGGCCGCGAATGTCGAAAGACACGGTCACCTCCTGCCCGGCCTGGAGGTTGTCCAGCAGGCCCACTTTGTCCTGCACGAACTCCAGATTGATATCCTGGGGATAGCGACCGTCCTCCACCGTCACCACCATCTCCCGCTTGGTAAAGCCACTATCAAAGGTCTTGGGTTCCTGGATAAGCTTGATTTTGCCGCTGAGTTCGTATGTCACGCTAATTGGTCCGCCATGAGTGTTTGCTGTATCGAGAGACGCCAACTATACCGCCACCAGAAGCAACGACAACAGCAATCGGGAAAAATCGCCGGCTATCGACAGGGACCGCCGTCCGCTAGCGGTCTTCCATCGGGAAACTGGCCAGCGCTAACCGTCATGAACTAGGATGTCAGCAGGACTCACACAGCGGGGAATTTCCATGTACTCAACTCTGGACGTCACGGCGGAGGGCGCGATAGGCAGGATCTGGCTTAATCGCCCGGAGCGCCTGAATGCACTGTCGATCGAAATGCTCAATGAACTGGCCGACGCCGCTCGCTATTTTGACGGCCAGGCAGAGGTAAGGGTGGTCGTCATTGCCGGACGCGGGAGGGCCTTCAGCGCCGGCGCCGACCTGCAGGGGTTTCCACAACTGGACGAGGCCGGATTGCGGGCAGCCGCGGACGCCGGGAGAGTCATGGCCGACGCGGTGGAAAACATGCGGGCGCTGACCGTCGCGCAGATCCACGGCTGGTGCGTGGGAGGCGCTCTGGTGCTGGCAGCGGCCTGCGACCTGCGCCTGGCGGCTGACGACGCACAATTTTCCATTCCCGAAATCGACCTCGGCATTCCCCTGGCCTGGGGCGGTATCCCCCGCCTGGTGCGCGAGATCGGCCCCGCCATGACCAAGGAACTGGTTATCACCTGCAGAACGTTTGATGCCAGCGAAGCGCTCACGGCCGGTTTTCTCAATCGTCGGCTCAGCGCCGACAGGCTGGCAGATGCCGCACAGGAACTGGCGGAACAGGTAGCCGCAAAACCGGCATTTCCGGTGCTGGCGACCAAACGCCATACCAACGCAGTGACGGCCAACATGGTGGGCATCAGCCGCTCCTGGTCAGATGCCGACAGCCTCATCGCCGGGCTGGTAGACCCGGAATGCGCGCAGGCACGTGAGGCCTACATAAAGAGCAGGCTGTAAAAACAGCCTAACACCTTAAGGTGATGGCTCCCCCTGACGGCGGGGGCCATAATCCCCACACTGGGGATCAGTATTCATTACTGCGAGGAACGACAACTTGAACAGCCACAGCGGATCGCATCACATAAGAACCATGGGCGTCAGGGATATGACGCTGTTCACCGTTTCGGCGATCCTGTTACTGGACACCCTCGCCGCCTCCGCCTCCATCGGCGTGTCGAGCATTAGCTGGTGGCTGATCATGGGGGTGATATTTTTCATTCCCTACGGACTCATCAGCGCGGAACTGGGCACCACCTACCCGGAGCAGGGTGGCATCTACAGCTGGATCAGGCACGCTTTCGGCAGCCGCTGGGGAACCCGCGCCACCTGGTGCTACTGGCTGAATACCGCCATGTGGAACGCATCGATTTTTATCCTGTTCTCGGGCGTGTTCGCCCAGATGTTTTTCCCCGATTTGTCCTTCACCACCCAGATCGCCATGGCGATTGGCATTACCTGGCTGGTGGTGGTCATCACCTGCCTGTCACTGAAAATCGGCAAATGGGTCCCGAACACCGGCGCCACCCTGAAAACCATCACCTTCGCCGCCATTGTCGTGGGGGGAGTGGTGTACGCCCTGCAACCCGGTGTCCAGCTCGCCAATGATTTCAGCCTGCAGGCCTTCGTTCCCGAGTGGGGCAGCAGCACCCAATATGTGTCCACCATTATTTACGGGATGCTCGGCTTCGAGCTGATGTCCTCCGCCAGTGAAGAAATGAAAAACCCCCAGCGCGACATTCCGCGTTCTATCCTCAGTTCCGGGTTGATTATCTTCCTCAGTTATATCCTCGGCACCTTCGCCATTCTCGCGGTCATTCCCGCTGGTGATATCAACCTGGTGGAAGGTCTGGTGGACACCCTGCGCCTGCTGTTCGGGGAATCGCAACTGGGCCAGTTGGCGGCCACCACGCTGGGCATATTTGCCCTGTTCACCTTCTTCTCCAACGGCACGACCTGGGCCATCGGTGCCAACCGCGCCGCCGCAGAATCTGCGGCGGATGGTGAACTGCCAAAGCTGTTTGCTGTGGAGAGCGCCAAAAATGGCTCGCCGGTAGGCGCCACTGTGCTGATGGGGATCGTCTGCACCGGGGTATTGCTCGCGTACGGTGCGGTTGCCGGCACCAATGAAGACCTGTTCTGGTCCCTGTTCGCTGCCAGCGCGGTGCTGTTCATCCTGCCCTATATCGCCGTGGTAGCGGCGTTCTACCGCGCGCGCCAGATCGACGGTGAACGCAGCCGGCCTTTCCGGGTTCCCGGAGGGAACACGGCCGCCCTGGGCATGAGCAGCCTGTGCGTCTTCCTGCTCGCCCTCACCGCCCTGCTTTTCATGTACGTCCCGGGTAGCGGCTTTGACTGGCCGGTGGTGATTGGCTCTGTTGGCTGCATCCTGTTAGGCGAGGTGGCAATGCGAATCGCTGAATACGAGAACCGCCGGGACGCTGAGAAATAGCCCTGTTTCTCGGTCCTGAAGCGGATATCTACAGGGGACCGAAAGACCTCAACTGTTTCCTCAAACCAAAAAAATAACAACGGTTAGTTACGCCGAAACGTGTAGCAATGATTGGTGAGTGCATACTGGAACTCACCCCACAGTCCCAGGTACGAACCCTGCCGAACCTTAGCCATGAATCTGTCCTATGGAGGAGAGACGCTTAATTCGGCGGTGCACCTTGCCCGCCAGGGTATTGGGGTCAATTACGTGGCAGCACTGGGTGACGATCCCATGAGTGCCTGGATGGTGGAGCACTGGCGTGGTGAGGGGCTGGGGTGCGATCTTGTCGATTTCCACGCTGGTGAAGTACCAGGCATCTATCTCATCGAGACTGATGATCAGGGCGAACGCTCATTTTACTACTGGCGTGAAAGTGCGCCTGCCCGTCGTCTGCTAGACGAGCCGGACAGTGCTGTAAGTTGTTTTCCCGCTTGCGGGACTTCCCCTGGTTGTGCCTCTCAGGGATCACGCTGGGCATTTACAGCGAGTCATCCAGGCAGCGCCTGTACAAGTTTTTGGCCACGTACAGGCAGGATGGCGGCAAAGTCGCTTTCGACAGTAACTGCCACCCCCAACTTTGGTCGTGCCAGGAGAGTGTCCGGAAGGCCTACGAGTCAATATATCGCCTGACGGATGTAGCTTTAGCGACGATTGAAGATGAGTAGACAGTGTTTGCCGACGCCGACACGAGCGGGGTTATCCGGCGCTTGCGGTACTCGGGTGTCGGCGAGATCGCATTGAAAATGGGTGCCCGGGGTTGGCTGATGGTGGACGATCATGAGCAAGAGCTGGTCGCTGCCAATAAGGTATCGGTTGTCGACACAACATCTGCGGGAGACTCCTTCAACGCCGGTTACCTTGCGGCGCGCCTCAAAGGCTGCCCTGCCTCGGAGGCAGCGAACCGGGGCCACCGCCTGGCGGCGGTGGTTATTCAGCACACCGGCGCCATCATCCCCCTGAGCGCCATGCCCGATTAAAGCCTACCAGGTCCAGGCGCCACCGCCCCAGGAACCCCAGCCGCTGGTGGGATTGGTTTCCGTCGCCTGCAACTGGAAGTTCCAGTTGTGGCGCATCATAGGTGGTTTCCATGTGGGCCAGTCGGGCTCACCCGGCCGGTATGAAACCGTTTCCCAGCAGTAGGGCTGACCTAACAAACCGGGGTCGGCATCGAGATCATCACACTCAGTACCCGGGCAGCTCCAGTTGCCGGAAACCTTGCAGTCAAGGCCTAAAGCGGGATTGTGTGGACAGGCAGGGTCACCTCCCAGTATCCCTCCCTCACAGGGCTCGCAGCGATCGATACAGGCGTTCAGTTTCCTATTCTCTCCTGATGCCTCATCAATGATACAGGTCCCCACCTTGGAGGGGTTAACCGTGCTAAACAGCAGCGCACTATAGCCGAGGCCATGTAACCCCGCCTTCAAACTAGCTATCGCAGCTGCTTTTTCTGGTGGAAGTTGGTCTGGTGGAGTTTGCGGGTCGGTCGGGTCGGTTAATTTACACAGATTTTCCACGTCCTCCTCGTCCTTGGGAATCACCCCCGCCAGGTTTTCCCCACCGGAACAGAAGCTGGCCCCTCTCAGCCCGGATATCGTGCCTCCCTTCTTCTGGAAGTAGATACCTTCTCCCTTGGCCGTGCCCGCCGGCCAACTGTAATTACAGTAGTTGGAGCCGGTGGTACCCTCGGAAAACATATTGTTGATCTGGGGGATAAGCTCGCCGCCAGCCTTAGCATCGAATCTGAGAATACCGGCTGCATCGAGCGTTGCTGTTACAGTGATAGTGTTATCGTCGTCCGTGAAGCTGCAAACACCGGTACTGGTGATGCCGTCAGGGTTAGGAATAAAGTCCCCGGCGTCGAGATTACAACCCACGTATGGTGTGCCATCCTGCGGGTCGATAATACTGTCACAGAAAAGGCGCGATCCAATCTGTGTGGCCGAAGATGGGTAGGGGGTGAGGGGGTCCGACAAGCCCCCGGCCTTGCACTCCGCCTCCTGAGCGACCACCCCCGGGACAGCGCCCAACAGGAGAATTAATCCCATCCCCGCCGCAAGGATCAGGGACGTTCCAGTTTTACTGTTCATGACTCGTTTACTCCTTCAGAATAATTTACCAACCGATTACGTCTGCCCCGCGGAATTCATCTCCCGATTTTTCCCCTGATCAGCGTACAGAGCGCCGACTCGAATTCGTTGTTAGAAACTGAAGGTCGCCTTCCCCACCACACTCACTTCCGGCAAATAGGGTGACAGCGAAGGCTGCTCGCTGAATGCCATGAAGGTGTCGTCCTGGTAATCAAATGTTTCATCAGTGGCATTCTTCACCGTGAGACTGAGAATGCCCCGGCGGGCGCGCATGCGGTAGCCGGCAGTGAAGTCCAGTACGGTGAAGTCGCTACTACCCTGTTTGAGGAAGGACCCCGTGGGTCGCTCTACGTCCTGATCCACATAGGTCACCCGGGCGCCGCCGAAAAGCCCGCTGGCATGGAAGTAACCCAGTGATAGTGGCAAGTGCAGGGTTTCCACATCCATGGGCTGGTCGAAGCGCTGGTCCTGGTTGCCCTCGTACTGGTCGTAAATCGCTTCCACGCCGAGTGAAATCCGGTCGCTGGGTGTCCAGTAGAAATAACCGCCGTAAGAGGATTCCTCCCGGTCCCGATACTCCCCGTCACCCGTGCGCAGGTTAGCCACCAGTATTTCAAAATCCCGTTCCCAGGCCTCCAACCCCAGCTTGATCGAAGTCGATACATTCCAGTCCATACCCAGGCCGTAGCCCTCTGTTTTGGTGCCATTGGCATCGTCGAAGAACTGGTTGAAACCGGCGATCTGGGTGGGTTCGATGGTGCGATTGCCCGCCAGTGGCGCTTTGATGGTCTCATAGTAAGCTCCCCGTAACTGCAGCCGGTCAGTGAGGTCCCAGCGCAGGCCCAGCTTGGGGTTCCACTGGTCTTCGGACACTTTCCCCTGCTCATACTCCTGGTAACTCACGCCAATGGTCCAGTTGAGATTTGCGGGCAGCTCGATGTTCGAGTAGGCGTAGCCCACCACGTTCTCCAGGTCCTGCTGAAAGCTGAGCTCATCGCCAAATTCCAGATTTACCGGCGGACCAACCTGCTGCAGCACCCGTGCGGCCAAATCCCAGTCGTTATCCGAATACGAAATACCGGTGACCAGGTTGAACCACTCATCCATGAGCTGGTACTGGATTTCGCCGAGGACTGTTTCCTGCTCCAGATGACCGCTCTCTTCAATGCTGATCAGCACGGGCAGGCCGGGAATGGTGATATCGTCTGTAAACTCCTGCTTGGACGTGGTGTCTTCTTCAGTCTCGCTGTAAATCAGTGACAGCAACAGCGATGATTCCGGTGACAAATTCAACCGGCTACCCAGACGCAGGCTGTCGTCCTCGAATTCCCGCCGGCGGCTGGCGTCGAAGTCATCAGGGTCAAAGTTCATACTGATATCGCCGTGTTCGGTTTCCCGATGACGCAGTTCCATCTGCAGGTTTACGCGGCTGTTCACGGCATACTGCAGGAAGCCGTTGTACACTTCGTTATCCAGATCGTTGTTGCCGCGAAAGCCATCGGTATCGTAGACATAGGCGCCAGCGCTGTAGGACAGGCGGTCGTATACCCCGGACACCACCGCCTCCCCGCTATAGGTATCGTTATTGCCAGCCAGGGCGGAAACATTGAAAACGGTCTCATTTCGCTGGAACAGTGGCGTGAACTCATTGAACCCGGCAGCCGCCGGACCTCCCAGGGTGACAACATTCAGGTGGGTCTCTGCGATGCTCGGTTGCACGGGGTTGATATTCACTTCCTGGGTCAGCTGTGATTGCAGCAGTTCACTGACCCGGGAAATTTCGCGGCGGTGCAGGCCCTGATAGGTATCTGAAAGAAAACGATGTCCCGACGCATTTCCCGGGTCAACGGTCAGGAATCGAGTGGCTTCCTGCAAAGCCACTCGCTGGAATCCCAGGTCGCTGTAGACCCTGGCCAGGCTGGTACCCCTTGCTGCCCGGTCCTTGTCGAGCAGGAGACGACTTCGATACACCGCCCGATTGTCGTTGCGAATGATGGATTCCTCAATCTCCTGCAATGCCGGAATGGGCTGGTTGCGAGTCTGCCTGGCGATACCGGCATAGAGGAAAGGAGTGGGATCCATGTTGTCCAGTTCCTTGGCAATGTCCCATTGCTGGATGTCCAGAGGAGGCCGCTTCTCCTCAAAATAGGCCTTGCCCAGATAGGATCGCAGCAGCGCGCGATTGGCATCCAACGCCACCGCCGCCTCCAGATCGGCCCGACCTGCGCGCAGATCGCCACTGCTGATTTTCGCCAGGCCCAGGCCCATATGCGCCAAGGGGTCGGCCGAGGATAACTTCAGAGCTGTCTCGAAGGCTGCTATTGCTTCGTCGTTACGGAATTCCGCAAGTGCGGTGAAGCCTCTGACCAGCTGTGTTCGGGACTGCTCCGGATCGATGGCAATCGCCCGGTCGGCAGTGGTCATGGCTGCCGAGCGGTCACCCTGCATGAGTTGCAATTCGGCCAGTCTCGCCAGCGCGAGCGCATTGTCCGGATCGGCATTGACCGCCGCCTGCGCGGCGTTGAGCGCAGCCTGAATGTCGAACATTGCCTGCAGGGCATACGAATGTGCGATATGTGCCGAGGCGCTATCGGGGCTGAGATCTACTGCGCGCTGGGCGTCGGCAAGTCCCTGGGCCGTGTCATTATTGACCACCGCCATCACTGACCGCAGGGCATAGGCGTCACCGCGGGATGCATCGGCACCCAGTGCGTTGTCGGTTGCTTCCGAGGCTTCCCCGATCCTACCAACAGACAGCAGCGCCGCGGCCGAGAGTAAGTGATAATCGGCCCCACGCTCTGCAACGGGTATGTTAGCCAGAGCGTCAAAGGTACAGGCAGTATCGCCTGCGTCGACACAGGCGCGCACATTCCCCATACCGGGAGCAGCATCGTCCCCCAAAACCAACACAGGCGGATAATACAGGGACCATTGCACGGCATCGCGAGGATTCACCAGGGTTCGCGGTTGCGGTGGGCTACCCTGCGAGGCGGCTGCCGTTTCGCCGCCAGCAAGGGTCAACTGGCCGTGGTTGTTGGCAGCCACCACCGTTCCCTCCAGAACAGTGATCGAGCCTTCGCCTTCGCCCGCCCGGATAACAAACTCGGTGCCCTCGATCGACCCGTTGATATAAGGTGTATTGACAACCAGCTTGCGAGGCTGGCGGCTGAACGACTGTATGGCTCCAGCGACCATGTCGAGAATGGACGGTTCCTCCGCTTCAGGAACAATATTGACCAGGCGCAAGGTAGTGTTTGCGTCGATGCGCAGGACCGCATCGGTGATCAGGGCAACCGCGGCGCGGCTACGGCTGCCGACCCGAATCGTGTCGCCTTCACACAGGCCTTCCCTGAGCGCGGCCTCCGACCAAACGGTTGAGTCGCTGGGT
Source organism: Seongchinamella unica (assembly GCF_004354085.1). GTDB lineage: Bacteria > Pseudomonadota > Gammaproteobacteria > Pseudomonadales > Halieaceae > Halioglobus > Halioglobus unicus. Next base: position 84,838 of record NZ_SMSE01000003.1, read on the forward strand.
TGAATGGACACCGCTCCCTCGAGGGAAACCACCTCCCCCACTTGATTTTCGCAGGCAGACAGAGAGGCGGAAGACCAGCTCACGCCGAGTACTGCAAGCACTGGCAGCAGCAGCCACAGGACACGGTGAGCGGATCGCTGACTCTGCACCACACAGTAATCTCGATTAAAATCAGTCATGGTCTATCTCGCCAATTCCCTTTGAAGAAGCATTTTTTGAAGGCGCAAATAACCACCCCGGGGCGAACACCCATCCCTATAACGATTAGTAAAGTTAGAACAGACTGTCAATGAAACAGTCTTGTTGCGCCTGTTGCTATTGATTACTGGTGACCATGGCATGTGCAGATGGGCGTTACTTTGCCTCAGGAATTGACGCTGGCTTGAAAATTCCTTGCACAAAAAACAGGCTGATTATTAATAGGTTAAACCGGACAGCTTGAGCTGTTTCCAGCATTAAACTTGCTGAACTATTTGAAAACCCATGTCAGTTCTGTACATTTTTCAATCAGCTTTATAATTAAATATTCTAAGGGATCATGGCTTTCATCCTCCCGCTTTGAGGCTGATGAACCTGGCGAACCATCGTTCTTTTTGCGACAACCACGCATGCTGCAGCTCCTCGCGTGTCCTATACTCAAGCAAATCCACAAGGTTCACCTGACTGACGGGGTTTCCGCTCTATGGAATTGAATCTCGCGGTACGGTTTGCTGCACTCTGGAAGCGCTGCACCGACACAGACAGTGACAGGGCAACGGTGTGGGAAGCCCTCTACCAACGCTATACCGAGGATCACCGGTGCTACCATACGCTTGAACATGTTGCCCATTGCCTGCTGGAGTTCGACAGAGCCGCTGGCAGAATCGGGGAAAACGATGCAGTGGAATTGGCTATCTGGTTCCACGACATCATTTACGAACCGGACTGCAAGGACAACGAGGCGGCCAGTGCAGATTTTTTCCGCACCGTTGCCCGGCCCGTGATGGACGCAAATCTTGTCGAGCTGGTATGTCAGTTGATTCTCGCCACTGTCCACGCCGACGAACCCCTGTGTGGAGCACCGGCCTACATGGTGGATATCGATCTGTCTTCATTCGGACTGCCCTGGGATGACTTTCTCAGAGACAGCAACAATCTGCGCCGTGAGGGTAGCGCAATCCCGGACGCTGAGTTCTATCGTAACAAGGCGGGATTTCTGAACGCATTGCTGCAACGCCGATACATTTTCAATACCGAGTTCTTCCGCGAGGCCCACGAACGGAAAGCAAGGCAGAATATCGAGCGCTATCTGGCGATGATCCATGATTGGGGTTTTGACATCAAATCACAGGCTTAAGTCCAACAATGAGAGATACGACCAATTACGGAACGGAAGCGGCTAGCCATGACACGGTTGCTTAAAGCCATTGTGCTGGGTCTGGCCACGGCCTTGCTGGGCGTACTCCTCTCGTTTTCCCCTTATGGGACAGGGATAGAACGCGGTTTGGGGCTTCCCTGGCTATTCGGCATACGCGGACCGGTACCCAGCCCTGCTCACGTGGCTGTCATCGGCATTAACAGCGAGACCGGCGCAGAGCTCAACCTGCCATCGCTTCCCAGAGACTGGCCACGGGGTATTCACGCGACGCTTATCGAGCGACTGGTGGCATTGAATGCCGCGGTCATTGTCTTTGATATTTTCTTTTCCCAGGAAAAGGAAACGGAAGAAGACGCGAAACTGGTCGCCGCGGTTAGCGCTGCAAAACGGGTAATCCTGTTTGAGCGCCTGACCGGAAAAACTGCACCGGTGGTGGATGTGGACGGAAACCAGGTAGGTGAAATTTGGTCCGAAACGCTCGTCCCACCCTTCGACGCCCTGGCTTCTGCCGCCACTGCCCTGGGCGTTTTTCCCCTCCCCAAGATTGACGCCGCAGTACACGAGTTCTGGACGTTCAAGGATTCAGTCAGCTATGAACCGAGTATGCCTGCCGCGGCAATGCAATTGTTTGTTCAGCGACTGCAACCAGACTGGTCCGAAGCCATGCGCCTGCGTTTACGCAAGGACACGGGTAACCCTGATACGCTCGGCGCCCAGATGCGGGCCCTGCGTAACCTGTACCTGCAGTCGCCCAAGGCTGCGCACCACGACGGCGGCGGAAGCGCCTTTATCGCTGCGCTGGAGGCGCTGTACAGCGGTGATGAGCACCGCTATCTCAATTTCTATGGCCCCCCGGGCACTATTCGCAACCTGAGCTACCAGGAGGTAGTAAACTCACCGGAAAGTATCGGCCGGACACTGCAAGATACCGTTGTCTTTGTTGGCTACTCTGATCTCTACGACCCCGGTCAACCCGATCGATTCTACACAGTTTACACACGTGATGATGGTGTAGACCTGGCCGGTGTAGAGATCGCAGCGACTGCCTTTGCCAACCTGCTGCACGACGAGGCGCTAAAGCCACTGTCCACCGCCTTCACCCTTGTAGTGCTCACCACGGTTAGTCTGCTATTTGCCATAGCGGCCTACATGCTACCGGCTGCATTGGGTGTTGTCGTGAGCCTGGTGCTGTGGATCGGATATGCCGCATTAGCACAATGGCAGTTTGGACAAAGCCACTGGCTACCCTTAGCTGTGCCTTTGCTGGTACAGGCACCACTTGCCGTTTTCCTTGGCGTATTCGGTCAGTATCGTTTTGAAAGACAACGCGGGCAGCGCATATCGGAAGCTATTAATTATTACCTGCCCGAACATATAGCGAAGGAGTTTGCTGCCGGTCGCATTGATCCCGATTCTGCCAACGATGTCAGTTATGGTACTTGTCTCGCTACCGATATGGCGGGTTTTTCGACAATTGCGCAGGACATGAACCCGCGTGAACTCGCTGTTCTTCTTAATGAATACTTCGAGGTATTGGCCAACGCGCTCAACGCGCATAAGGTTGACGTCACAGAGTTTCGCGCCGATGCCATCATGTGTGCGTGGCTGGGGGATGAATCCGGGGAAACGCCTCGCAGGAGGGCAATACAGGCTGCCCTGGAAGCACGTCGTGTTATTGCCGGTTTCGGAAAACAGTATGGTGCTTCCATTGCAGGCCTGCGCGTCGGGCTCGAATCTGGCTGGTTCTATGTGGGGCATGCTGGCGGAGGTGGCCATTTCGTCTACAGTATTGTAGGGGACTGTGCGAACACAGCTTCGCGTCTCGAGGGACTGAATAAATATCTCGGAACGCAGATTATCGCTTCTGCCGAGGTCGTCAACGACCTCGACGGGTTCTTGTGCAGACCCCTGGGATTGTTCCAGTTAAAAGGCAAGGACAAGGCCACAGACGTGTATGAAATCCTCGGGGAGCTCGGCGAGGATGCCGGTGAAACTGACTGGCTGCCCACGTTCGGAGCAGCACTCACCGCGTTCCAGGAGAATCGCCTGGAGACCGCGCGGGACGCTTTCAAGGCAGTTTTGTCAGTGCGCCCAGACGATGGGCCGTCACGATTTTTTCTCGACCAGTGCGGGCAGCTGTTGCAGGAAGACGCGCCGGTCGAAAGCATGAGCGTGCCAAGAATCATAAGCATGGACAGCAAGTGAGCATCTTCACCAAATTCAGCCCGGAGTTCTTATTATCCAGTTTGCTGGCCGGCATCATTGCAGGACTGGTGGCGCTGGTATCCTGTGTAAGCTTCGCCGCGCTGATCTTCCATGGCCCGCTTACCCCCTACCTGTCGACGGGCATTTCGATTGCCATCAGCACGGCAGTGATCGGTGGTTCCGTACTCACGCTATTCAGCACTTGCCGACCAGTGGTGGCCATACCGGATGACGATACTGCGCCGGTTCTGGCGCTGATGGTCACGTTACTGATAGCCCTGTTCCCCGCGGGTACTCCACTGGAAGTGCAGTTCGTCACCGCGTTTGCCGCACTTGCGCTATCAGCGCTCACCACAGGAGTCGCGTTGACTTTGTTGGGCTTTTTTCGCCTGGGTTCACTGGTCAGGTTTCTCCCTTACTCGGTGATGGGTGGCTACTTTGCCGGAGTCGGATTGCTTCTAATCCAGGGAGCCTTGCGAGTAGTAACAGATTTACCCCTGTTGACTCCTGCCAGTTTCGTGCAACTTTTTTCCCCGAACCAGTTCCCCCTTTGGCTGCCTGCCTTTGCATCTGCCATCGCCATTCGGCTCGGCATAGGGTACCTCAACAAGTCGATCGCTATGCCCGCAATCCTCGCCATACTGATAGCCGCCTACTATGCGGGAAATGGATTGCTGGGCCATGGTCCGCATCAGCTGATGACGAATGGCCTACTCATGGGCCCCTTCCCTGAGACGGAGACGGTCTTCGTTCGGCCAATACTTCTCCAGCGTTTGCCCGAGGTCAACTGGGGATTGGTCTTTGGAAGCGCGGATGGAATTGCCACCATCATCATGCTGAGTAGCGTCTCCCTGATGTTGACTGCCAGCGGACTCTCGCTGGTGCAGCGGGAGAATATCAATATTAACAGGGAGCTTGAAGTGGCCGGCGTCGCCAACGCTGTGAGTGGTTTGAGCGGTGGCTTGCTGACACTCCCATCCATGACCCTGTCTACCCTGGCACACACAGTAGGCGCGCCAAAGACTCGGCTTGTAGGTCTGGTAGTCGCCGCTTTTTGCGCCCTGATTATGATGTTTTTCATGGGAGCCATAGCCTGGTTACCGAAAGCAGTGGTTGGCGGTTTACTGCTGTTTTTGGGTTGGTCATTTCTCGAACGATGGCTGATTGAGGCCCGACTGCAACTGCCTCTGCTGGAATACGGCGTGGTGCTGGTGATAGTTGCAGTTGTCGCGTTCGCGGGTTTCCTAGAGGGTGTTTTTTTCGGCTTGATCTGCGCGATCATGCTGTTTGTAGTCAATTACAGCCGCATTAATGTCGTTCGCTACGCAATGACCGGCGAACAGCGTCGAAGTAATGTTGACCGTAACAGTAAACAAAGCCACTACCTCCAGGAAGCGGGGGGTCAGTCCTTTATGCTCAAATTGCAGGGATACCTGTTTTTTGGGACGGCAGCAGCCCTGGGCACGCGCATTGAGCAACGCCTTGAAGACAAGTCCCTGCCAAAATTGCGATTTGTCGCAATGGACTTTGCCCAGGTTACCGGCATGGATTCTTCCGCGGCTTTGTCGTTCATGAAACTTGCCCAGCAAGCTGCCAGATCAGATTTCTTCCTCATTCTCACTGGGTTGTCAGCGGAATTGGAGGAACGGCTGAAGAGTAGCTGGTTCGAGGGTGAAACGACCAGCTATATGCAATTATTGCCTGACCTCGATCGCGGGGTAGAGTGGATTGAAGAACGGATTCTGAAAGAAGCCGGAATGGAGGAGGAGTGCGAGAGCATTTTGACGCAACTTTCGCGTGTTCTCCCCATGGAGTCGGATCTGACGGTCTTGCTGAAATATCTTGAAGAACGCCAGGTCAATGCGGGCGACGTGCTTGCCGAACAGGGCAAATCTTCAGACGAGCTTTTTTTGCTGGAGTCCTGTACTGCGTCGGTGTACCTTGGGACCGCTTCAGATAGGCGCCACCGGATCCGTCGAGCCGGTTCGGGCACCGTATTTGGTGAAGTGGGCTTTTATCTCGGCTCTCCCCGTACAGCGACCGTGGTTGTCGATAGCAACGGCAAACTGTTTGTTCTTAATCAGGATAAGATGGCTCTTCTGGAACAGGAACACCCGCAAATTGCAGCGGCGGTCCATAAATTCATGATTCGGGTCATTACCCAGCGCCTACAGCTGACGACTGCGACCCTGCAGGCTGTGCTGACTTGAAAAATTGTGTTGACGGAGGTGAAGGATGACCTGCCCTAAGTGCAACGACACCCTGTCGGTGGTTTACTTTGGAACGGATATCGAAGTGAAGCGATGCAATAACTGCGCGGGTATTTTCGCCCGGCGAGAGATGTTGCAGAGGATACGGGACGAATGGCTGGTTGAGTCGATCATTGACGTGGGCGCGAATTCTCGCCATAGCGTTTCGGTTGAACCCGGCACCGACGTTATCTGTCCAGCCTGCGGTGCTGTAATGGATCCGGTGCGGGATGACCAGCAAAAGCATATCGTCATTGATGTCTGTTCATCCTGTGATTCCGTGTTTCTCGACCCCGGTGAACTGACCGACATGAAAACTGTGACACTCATTGACCATATTCGAAAATTATTAGGCAAATTTTCCTGAATAATTCGAGACACCAGCCGTTCAGGCCTGATAGAACTGCCAGCTGCCATGAAGCCTCTCAACTTGACGCTGGCACCTGAGCTGTCGCTGTTCACGGGCGCCTATCTCATGATTACAGCTATGGCCGACATCCTTGATTGATACCATGCGTTTATCTCCTTATACCGGTGCCTGACTAGTCCAGCATGGCCACAACGCGGGCCGGGGCAAGTGTCATTGCCCCTTGGCGTGCACGGGTAGGCAGATACGGGGACAGTTCACTGAACTTCCCCGCTCACCACCGGGATAAGTAGACTGTTCCCGAAGTTCATCCGAAATTCAGTGAACTCCAGAGACATTTGACAGCCAGCACGGTTGCTGCTTCCCTGATAGGAGCACCTATGGCGCTCACGGGGAGAGCCATGGGCACTGTTTCCCCCACTCGGCTTGCCAATACGCGCTGCTTTAGCGGTACTGCGGCCACAACGGAGATCATCGCATGAGATCCAACCTTCAGTTTTTTTTCGCTCTCGCTACAGTTCTTTTTGCCGCAGTAGCCAGCGGCCAGGATCACGACCTCGTGATCAAGAACGGTCGCGTCATGGACCCTGAGACCGGATTCGACCAGGTCGCGAACGTCGGCATAGACAAAGGCGTGATTACGAAGATCACGGAGGAACCGATATCCGGAAAAGAAACCATCGATGCCACGGGACATGTGGTGGCGCCGGGGTTTATTGATTTCCACAACCATATCGCAAATACCCCATTCGGTCAGAGGCTGGCCTTACGCGATGGCGTTACGACCCCTTTGGAGATGGAAGCAGGCGGTTACCCGATTGACATGTGGTACAAGCAATTGGAAGGACGTTCGCAAACCAATTATGGAGCCACAGTTTCAACAGCCGGAATTCGGGAAAAGATTGCACATCCGGATTACAATACCAATTCAGGTTCATTCATTATGGATATCACAAATCCGGATACAGAAAGTAACCCTGATCTTCAGTTTGCAACCCTTTTGGCAACGCCTGAACAGCTAGAAGAAATGCGGCAGATGTTTATTGAAGGTGTTGAACAGGGTGGTCTTGGTATCGGAGGCCTGCCCGGTTATATGACAGATGGAACGAAAAGTGAAGAAACCATTATGTGGCAACAGGTGGCCGGGAAATATGGTCTGGCGGTTTATATTCACGGACGTTTCTCCAGCCAGATGCCGCCAACCTCCGGCATCCTGGGGACTCAGGAGTTCCTTGCCAGTGTCGGTATCTATGGTGGTGGCTTATATGTCCACCATGTCCATCAGCAAACCCTGGATCTCACACCCGCTGTATTGGATTTGATCGAAGATGCCCAAAATAAAGGAATGAAGGTTCTTGCCGAGATCTACCCTTATTACCAGGGACAGACCATCGTATCAGCTGATTATTTAAAGCCGGAAACGTATGAGCGCAACATGGGTCGTGACTACGGTGATCTATTGGAAATCTCGAACATGCAGCCATTGACGAAGGAACGTTATGAGGAAATGGTAAAAACAACTCCACAAACACAGGTTATTTTTGGTGGAATCTCGGAAGAAGGCATGCTCAGTGCCCTGGCTGACCCAAGAACGGTAGTAGGAAGTGATGCACCGCCCATGGTAATTCCGGCAACCGGTAAGTCAGCCATGGATTTTGATGTACCCTTCGAGTCTGTATCGGGGCACCCCCGGGCTGCCGGCACCCATGCCAAAGTGTTAAAACTTGTACGCGAACAGGACCTGATGCCACTAATGTTGGCCATTAAAAAAATGACCATCATGCATGCTAAATGGCTGGAAGAAAATGGCGCCAAGATGATGTCACAGAAAGGTCGTCTGCAGGTTGGAAAAGATGCTGATATCACGATCTTCAATCCGGAAACCGTGACAGATAATTCCACGTTTGAGCAGGGTGCATTACCTTCGACCGGTATTCCCTACGTCGTGGTCAACGGGACAATAGTGGTCAAAGACTCAAAAGTCCTGAAGGGTGTCTATCCCGGGCGGCCCATAAAGAACGACGTCGTCCAATAATCACCTGGAATTCGGGAGACCATCCCCCGGCCCGGGCGCGGAAGAGAGGAATCGTCGCGTAGTGCGCGTACAGGAGTTCGCACGATGATGAGGTCCCCGCCCGGGAGTCACTCGACAGTGTTCTTTCAGCTATTGATTTTTAAATTGACCGGGCTCCGCTTCGAGGAGGCCTTCACCGAGTAAAAATCATAGTGATGATGAAACGATCGCCTTACCTGAATCCTAGCCGCCCGCCAGCAGCCGGTTCAGTTGCCTGATCAGGGAGGCAATGTCGCGCTGGTCCGGTTGATCGGAGCTGGCGATGCCCTGGTAGACCAGGCCGGTCAGAGACCGGGCCTCGGCCTCCACGTCGACCTCCAGCCGGTCATTTATCACCGCCCACAGCGTGTGTTCGATACTGCCGTACACAGTATTTCTCACCAGTGGTATCGACGTGTCCGGGGCGATCTCACCGGTTTCGATCCCCTCTTTGATGACCTCGGAGAGGCACCGGGTGTATCCCTGGTTCAGCTGGCTCACCGCGTGAGCCAGTTCTCCATCCAGGCCCCGGGATTCCCTGAGGATTTCACCGCACAACCGGCTGTTGCGGGTCACCACCTCGAGGTGAAAGCGGATGATGTAGGCCAGGCGATTGCGGGTACCGGCTATTCCCACCAGTCCGGCGCGAACGTCTGTGGTGACCTGCCTGTAGAAGTCCTCGATGATCCTCACCATCAACCGCTGCTTGGTGCTGAAGTAGTGAAAAACGGTTCCCTCCACCACACCGATACGCCTCGCGATGTCGGATATTTTCGCATCCTGGTACCCGACCTCTTCGAAGACCTCGGTCGCTGCCGCCAGAATAGCGCTCACCCGGTCTTCCTTGCTCTTCCGGGGGCTGGCGCCCCGTTGTGCAACTTTTGCCATGATCAGTGCCAATCCCTGTGTTTTGGTGAACGCCCCGGTGCGGCGCTACTAACGGTAGCATCAACGCCCTATCCGCGCGAGATTCCGAAGCGGCAGCTGCATCCGTGGCTCAGGGCAGCAATTCCGCCGGCACCTCCAGTTCCATGTGCAGCAGCGCTGCGCCGTGTACCTTGCCCTGGGGGTCGGTGATCAGGCTGCGGGTACCGCCGCCGCCCAGCGAATCGCGCAGTACGAAGTTCAGAGAGAGCAGATTGGGTAACTCGTATCGGGTCACCTCGCCCTTGCAGATCTCCCTGAACACTTCCCTGACCACCGGGCCTGTCAACTCCCGCCGCAGAAACTCGTAGATTGCCGGTGTCCTGGCAATCACCCCGATATTACTGCTGTTGCCCTTGTCGCCAGAGCGGGCCAGGGCGATTTTTCCGAGTACAACTCTGGGCATTTCAAATTTCCTCGACCGTGACGCGCGTGGGTATTTTCTCCCTGCTGACCAAAGCTGGCCAATAGCCCACCACCTCGCTGGGGCGAGCGCGCCCACCGGCAAAGCCCGTCAACCCGGGCGGACCGGAGGTGAGCAGTGGGGCGATTTCCGTGCCCAGTAGGGACAGGGCTTTGCGATCCCTGCCGCGGGCACCGATGCGCATCAGTATCTCGTGGGGCGCCTCGGCTGTCGGCACGATGCCCCGATAGAGCACATGGGTGCCGAACAGCTCGAGAAAGCGGCTTTCCTCGGGTATGGGTGAGCCGAGCACCGCCAGGCGCTCGAAGACCATCTCCGCCAGGGTTTGTGCCTTGTCGACTGCATCAGGCCCGGCCACACACAGTGTGGCAAGTACCCTGTAGCCGTCGGCGTAGGACATGGACACCTTGAAAGTGGGGGTGGGAGCCCGGCCTCGGATGCCGGATAGTTTCACCCGGTTCTCACCTGCCTGCTCTATCCGGATCGAGGTGAAGTCGGCAATACAGTCCGGGCTGAGGTAGTTTTCCGGGTCCCCCAGTTCGTACAGGAGCTGTGACGTTACCGTGTGGATGTCCACCAGGCCGCCGGTGCCATCGTGCTTGGTCACCACGAAACTGCCATCGGCACTGGCTTCCACTACTGGAAAACCGATTCCTGCCATGTCCGGTACCCGGCGCCAGTCGGTAAAATTGCCGCCGGTGCACTGCGGCCCGCATTCCACCAGGTGACCCATGATGGTCCCGGCAGCGAGTTTGTCGTAGTCATCCATGGGCCAGCCGAATTCGTGGATAAGGGGCGCTAGCACCATCGAGGGGTCGGCGACCCGGCCGGTGACCACGATGTCCGCTCCCTGTTCGAGCGCTTCCACTATGGGCAGCGCACCGATATACACGTTGGCGCTGGTGATGCGTTGGCGCACCGCATCAATGGTCTCCCCGGACTCCAGGTTGGCGAAGGCCTCGCCGGAGGCGATCAGCGCGTCGAGCTCGTCGAGGATGTCGTCACCCGAAACCACCCCTACCTTGATGCCGTTCAGGCCCAGTCGCTGCACGGTCTGCAGAATGGCGTCGCGGCAGGCTGCAGGGTTGACCCCCGCGGCGTTGGCGATGATCCTGATGCCCTTCTGCTGGCAGGTGGGAAGGATATTCTCGAGCACCTGGATGAAGTCCCTGGCGTAGCCCGCCTGCGGATCGCGCATCTTCTGTTTCTGCATGATGCTCAGCGACAGTTCGGCCAGGTAGTCGAAGGTGAGGTAATCCACCGGCCCCTCCTGCACCAGGCGCAGTGGCCCCAGCTGGCTGTCGCCCCAGAAACCCTGGGCGTTGGCGATTCTCAGTACCCTTGGTGAATTGTCGGTCATGATTCGGCCCCGGTTGAACCGACTGCCCAGGCGGGCCGGCGCTTTTCGAGGAAGGCGCTCAGGCCTTCCCGGCCCTCCTCCGAATCCCTGATGTCGGCGACAAAGCGAACGGTGTGCTCGATCAACTCGTCATTGACCGCCGTGCCGGCGACATCAAAGACGATCTGCTTGGCCTTGCCGACGGCGCCCGGCGCGTTCCCGAGCAGCGCTGAGATAATTCCTTCGATGCAGTCGTCCAGTTGTTCCTCCGGGACCAGCTCGGATAACAGGTTCAGCGCCAGCGCCTTATCTGCCGGAATGATTTCCCCAGTGGTAAAAAATCGGCGCGCTGCCTTCTCGCCGATGGCTCGCACCACGTAGGGCGCTATTGTGGCGGGCGCCAGGCCGATCCGCACTTCCGACAGGGCGAACCTTGCGGCGGGTGTCCCGATGGCAATATCGCAACAGCTCACCAGGCCGACCGCGCCACCGAATGCGCCGCCCTGCACTCTGGCGATGGTGGGTTTGGGCAAGGAGTTCAGGGCCTTCATCAGCCTCGCCAGCTGGCCAGCGTCCGTCAGGTTTTCTTCGCGGGTGTTACTGCCCATGCGACGCATGTAATGGATGTCGCCGCCCGCGGAAAAGCTCTTGCCGCTGGCGCCGAGCACCACTACCCGTACGGCCCGATCCACTCCCGCGCGATCCAGTGCCTGGATCATACGCAGCGCCTGGCGGTCGTCAAAGGCGTTGTGCACTTCCGGCAGGTTCATGGTCAGGTAGAGCACGCCGCGCGGATCCAGTTCCACCAGCAGCGGCCCGGCAGCGGGTTTGTCAGTCATCGGGAGCTCCACCTGTAATTGATTAAGTTAAACTCAAATAAATATTCCAGCAAATACTCTGCATGTCAATGCGGCGTTTAAGCTATTATATTTATATTCGATAAAAACGGCATTTATCAACATATACTGGAGCGATTTCATGCCCGATTCTTTATTGAGTATTACTCAGTTTGGCGCTATTATCCGGTCGATTGCAGTGCCTGGAGGGGAAGACCGTGCCCTGGATGTCAAAGATATCGCCCGCATCACCGGCCTTCGAGCAGAACCGGCGGGAGATGCTGGCGCTGGTCGATCGTCTCAGACGCCTCGAGGCCCGCGCCGTGACGACCTCAAACCGGCGCCGACATACCTTCGAACAACGTGGCCAGGTCTGTCCGCACGAGCGCATCTCCCTGCTGCTCGACCCAAGCATGCCCTTTCTGCGCCTGCACACACTGGCCAACTACCTGGTGTCCGATGAGGACCCGGAAACCAGCGTGCCAGGAGCCAGTGTGATCATGGGCATAGGCTTTGTCAGCGGCGTGCGTTGCATGATCTGGGCCGACGACAGCGGCATCCGCGCCGGCGCCTATACACCGACCACCATTTCCACCGCCCTCAGTATCCAGCAGATCGCCCTGCGCCAGAAACTGCCGCTGATCCACCTGGTGGAAAGCGCCGGCGCCAACCTTATGGACTTTACCGTGGAGAACTGGGCCCACGCCGGCGGCATGTTCCGCAACCTGGCCCGGTTCAGCGCCGCCGGGGTGCCCACCATGACCGTGCTGCACGGCCCCTCCACCGCAGGTGGGGCCTATATGCCGGGTATGTCCGACTATGTCGTGGGTATTCGCAACAACGGTCTGGCAGCGCTGGCCGGGGTCGCCCTGGTCCAGGCGGCCACCGGCGAGGAGGCGGAGGAGCGCGAGTTGGGTGGCTCGGAAATGCACGCCTCGGTCTCCGGGCTGGTGGAATACCTCGCGGACGACGACGCCCAGGGACTGGCAATGGCGCGGGACATCGTGGCCCGTTGGGACTGGAACCGGCACGGGCAGCCGCCGCGCAACGAGAGCTATGCGATGCCGCGCTACGACGCTGACGAACTGGCCGGCGTGGTGCCGGTGGACTACCGGGTGCCCTACGACGTGCGCGAGGTGCTGGTGCGGGTGGTGGATGGCTCATCCTTTGATCAGTTCAAGCCCGACTACGGGGCCGCCACCGTGTGCGTGCATGCCGCCATCATGGGCACTCCCTGCGGCATCATCGGCAACAACGGGCCGATTGATCCGGCGGGTGCCACCAAGGCGGCGCAGTTCATGCAGCTGTGCGATCAGGCGCAGTTGCCGCTGGTGTTCCTGCACAATATCACCGGCTACATGGTCGGAACCCAGGCCGAGCAGGATGGCATGATCAAGCACGGCTCGAAGATGATCCAGGCCGTGACCAATGTGCGGGTGCCGAGGATATCGATGTACCTCAGTGGCAGTTTCGGCGCGGGTAATTACGGCATGTGTGGCTATGGCTATGAACCCGATTTCCTGTTTGCCTGGCCGAATTCGGCCACCAATACCATGGGCGGCGAACAGGCGGCGCGCACCATGACCCGGGTGGCAGAGACCGTCGCCGAACGGCGCGGCGAGGAAATGGACAGGGCGGCACTCGCCGAACAGGAGGCCGCCATCCGCCAGCACTTCCTGCGCCAGGAAAATGCGTTCTACACCGCTGGACGCAATCTCAGTCATGGGGTGATCGACCCGCGGGACAGTCGCAAGGTGCTCGGCTTTACCCTGGGTACCTGTGTAGAGGCGCGCTGCCGCAAAACCCAGCCCAACAGCTTCGGCGTGGCGAGGATGTGATGACCTTTTCCAGTGTGCTGGTAGCCAACCGGGGAGAGATCGCGCTGCGGGTGATGCGCACCGTCCACAAACAGGGAATGCGCTGCGTTGCCGTCTACTCCGACGCCGATGCCCTAGCGCCCCACGTGCAGTTCGCCGACGAGGCGGTGCATATCGGTGCTTCCCCTGCAGCGGACTCCTATCTGGCGGGGGACAGGATCATTCAGGCGGCACTGGCCGCCGGCGCCGAGGCGATTCATCCGGGATATGGTTTCCTTTCCGAGAATGCTGACTTTGCCCGGGCGGTAGTCGCCGCCGGGCTGGTCTTTATCGGGCCGGGGCCCGAGGCGATCGAGGTAATGGGTGACAAGGCGGTGAGCAAGCGCGCCATGCTGGCGGCCGGGGTGCCCTGTGTGCCGGGTTACCAGGGTGAGGACCAGTCCGATGAACGGCTCAGCCAGGAGGCCGGGGCGGTCGGCTTTCCGCTCATGGTGAAGGCGGCCGCCGGCGGCGGTGGACGGGGCATGCGCCTGGTGCAGGAGGTCGCCGGGGTGGCCCATGCCATCAGGCTGGCCCGCTCGGAAGCGCAGAACGCCTTTGGCAGCGGCGACCTGATCCTGGAGCGTGCCCTGACGCGGCCCCGCCATGTGGAGTTCCAGGTCTTTGCCGACCAGTTTGGCAACGTCATCCACCTGGGTGAGCGCGACTGTTCCGTGCAGCGCCGGCACCAGAAAGTCATCGAGGAGTGCCCTTGTCCGGTGATGACGCCCCGGCTGCGCGAGCGCATGGGCGCGGCGGCGGTGGAGGCGGCCAGGGCGGTGAATTACCAGGGCGCGGGGACCGTGGAGTTTCTGCTGGACGAAGCGGGCGAGTTCTACTTCCTGGAGATGAATACCCGGCTTCAGGTTGAACACCCGGTAACTGAAATGGTGACCGGGCTCGACCTCGTGCAGATGCAGCTTGAGGTGGCGCAGGGATTGCCGCTGCGCCTGGAACAGGGGCAGGTCGCACTGCAGGGACACGCCATCGAGGTGCGCCTGTACGCGGAGGACCCGGCCCGGGATTTTCTGCCCAGTGCCGGACCGGTGGTTCTGTGGAGCCCGCCGACCGGGGATGGGGTTCGCGTTGATGCCGGCATCGTCTCCGGGTCCGAGGTGTCCCCCTACTACGACTCCATGGTGGCGAAAATCATCTGTCGGGGAGATACCCGGGGCCAGGCGCGGCAACGGTTGCTGCGCGCACTCGATGATACGGTGCTGCTGGGGCCGGCCAGTAACCGCGATTTCCTCCTGCAGGCTCTGAGCCATCCCAGCTTCGCCCGGGGTGAGGCCACAACGGCCTTCATCAGCGAACAATATGCCGGCGGGTTTGATGAGTTCCTGCCTTCGTCGGCGGACCTGGCCGCCGCCGCGGTACTGCATTACGTGCTGACTGCAAAGCGTAACAACAGCCGGAGCATTGCCGTTCCGGCGGAACTTCGCAACTGGTGCAGCACCGGAGATCTGATGAGTGTCGTGCATGTCGAGTGCGCCGGTGGCGCGCGCAGCCTACAGATTCAAACTCGGGAGGTCGGCACCTATCAGGTGAGCGACAAGGGCGCGGTCTCCACCGTTCAGGTGCGGGAGATCGACGCAAAGCAATGCAGGTTGATTGTCGATGGCAGAAGCTGGCGCGCGCGTTATCAGGACACCGGTGACGGCAGTCTGTATCTGTCTGTTGCGGGTGCAGGCCAGTTCTGCCTGGTCGATGTCCGCAGCCGGGCATCCGGTGGCGATAGCAAAGATGCGGGCCCGTTGATACGGGCGCCAATGCATGGACTGGTGATGACGCTGGACGTGGCGAACGGTGATCCGGTCGAGCTGGGGACGGCGCTGCTGACGCTGGAGGCGATGAAGATGCAGCATGTCATCAGCGCACCCCTGTCCGGGACCGTCGCGAATGTAACGGCCGCGGTCGGTAGCCAGGTCGCCTCGGGCGAGCTGCTAATGGAAATAGCGAGTGACGAACAAAGTACATAATGAGGAGTCTTCAGTGAATACACAGTTTGGCCTGAGCGTCGATCAGCGGGCCTTGATCGACCATGCCGACAAGTTTGCCCGCGAGCAGCTGTATCCACTGGCGGCAAAAATGGACGAGGAGGAATGGTGGCCCCGGGATCTGATGCCGAAGCTCGACGAGTTGGGTTTTCTGGGCGTCACCGTAGACCCCAAATACGGCGGCGCGGGGATGAGCATCATGGACGCGGGCCTGATCCTGCAGGCTTTCTCCCGGTATAACCACGCAGCGGCCTTGGCGTGGGTCGCCCACGACAACCTGTGCGCCAACAATATTTACAACAACGGCAGTGAAGCCGTGCGCGAGCGGTTTCTGCCCAAACTCTGCTCCGGCGAGTGGATCGGTTGCCTCGGCCTCACCGAGCCCGGTGCCGGTTCGGATGCTCTGGGTTCCATGCGTACCCGGGCGGTCCGCGATGGCGACGACTACGTGATCAACGGCTCGAAGCTGTACATCACCAACGGCCCGGTGGCGGACATCTGCCTGCTGTACGCCAAGACCGAGCAGGACAGGGGGTCGAAAGGCATCACCGCGTTTGTGGTGAAGACCGACACCCCCGGTTTCAAGGTGGCGCAAAAGTTGATCAAGATGGGATTCCGCGGCAGCCAGACCGCCGAACTGGTTTTCGAGGACATGCGGGTGCCAGCGGAGAACATCGTCGGTGTGGTCCACGAGGGGCACCAGGTGGTGATGAGTGGCCTGGATTTCGAGCGGGCGTTGATTTCCCCGATCAACGTCGGCATCGCGGAGCGGACCCTGGAGCTCGCCATCGAGTTCGCCAAGACCCGGGAGCAGTTCGGCCAGCCGATTGCGAATTTCCAGATGGTGCAGTCCCGGCTGGCCGATATGTACGTGTGGAAGGAGACCATGCGGACCTACTGCTGGTCGATTCTCTCGGAAGTTTCCCAGGTGGATGAGTCCCAGGCCGGGCGCGGGGAAATTCACGCGAAAACCGCCGCGTCGGTGATGTACTGTGCCAATATGTGCAACAAGGTACTGGACAACGGTGTGCAGATATTCGGCGGCAACGGCTATATCTGGGAGTCGGAGATCAACCGCCTGTTTCGTTCCACCAAGCTGCTGGAAATCGGTGCCGGAACCACCGAGGTCCGCAAGATGATCATCAGCGGTGAGCTACTCAAGTAAGGTGCAGGCATGGAAAAACGGAGCGCCGGTGATTCCGGCGATACAGAAGGCATCGAGTTCAGGTTCGGGATGAGCGATTCGGAGCTGGCCGAGGCCCGGACCATCTATGCCAGCGACCTGTTGCGCGACAAGCGCGCCCTGATCAGCGGCGGCGGCAGTGGTATTGGCTACGCGATAGCCTGGCTGTACGCCCGGTTGGGGGCGACTGTCATTCTCTGCGGGCGCAGCGAGGACAAGCTGCGACTGGCGGTGGACGCGCTGACTGCGCGGGGTCTCGCTGCCCGCTACCAGTTGCTCGATATTCGCGAGCCCGGGCAGATCGCCGGGGTGATGGACGGTATCTTCGCCGAGGGCGGGCTGGATATCCTGGTGAACAACGCCGGTGGCCAGTATCCCCAGCTGGCGATCGACTTCAGCGAGAACGGTTGGAAATCCGTGATCAACAACAACCTCAACGGCACCTGGTTCATGATGCAGGCGGCGGCAAAGCGCTGGCGTGACAGCGGCAGCACCGGAAATATCATCAATATGGTCGTGGTGGTGAACGACAGCATGCACGGCGTAGCCCATACCTGTGCGGCGCGCTCAGCCGTGATCACCCTGTCGGAGAAAACCTCGGTGGAGTGGGCGCCCTGGCAGATCCGGGTCAATTGCATCGCCCCGGGGGTGACCGACTCCGCGGGGATGAAAGTGTATTCCGAAGAGGCGCGCAAGGCGTTTCACCTGGCCAACCCGATGCAGCGGGCCGCGAGTATCTGGGACATCGCCCAGGCCAGCGCTTACCTGGGAAGCGATGCGGCGAGTTTCATAACGGGAGAAGTGCTGCACCTGGACGGTGGCTCGCGCCATTGGGGCGAGCTCTGGACCTGTCCAAAGCCCGGGTATTTTGACAGGTAACCGGGGCAGCGCACGCCTGTGGCTTTGCTGGGAGAGAGTTACTCTCCGCCTGGCAGGCCTGCCTGCCAGGCGGCCTCATTCACAGCCAGGGCATCCCAGCCGATTTCCAGCTCGAAGCCGGAGGGGGTCATCATCTAGAATGACAACTCCCGGTCGTTGGGGTGTCGTCCCACGCCCCGCGTTATTTTGTAACCCGATTGCGCGCAGCGTTCGCGGGCGAATGCCAGGTCATCCACGGTAGCTGCCTCGAGATTGAAGTGATTGATTCGGTTCCTGGACATATCGATGCGCGTCCCCGGGTCATTACCCAGGTTCCTGTGGGCTACGGCCTGGAAACGACCACAAAAGACCGGCACGAGGACCTATGCAAGCGCGATTTCAGCAAACCCCGCGGCTATCCAGCGATCAATTCCGGCAGGGCAGCGGGATTGTGGAAATGAATTTTTTCCTCTAAATGCCGTTTGTTTTTCTTATACTTCGCCGCCGCCGTCAAGGAGACCAGCTGATAGATCAGTTTCAGAGTTTTGAGGCTTTTGAAGCTTAACGCGCTGTAATCAAATTTTTTCATAACTCATATCAAATTTATCGACTTAATCAATACTACTGATAGCGTTATAGTCAGGTCAGCAATCAATATAAAAGGAAGCCGAC
The DNA here is from genome assembly GCF_004354085.1 of Seongchinamella unica. Taxonomy (GTDB): domain Bacteria; phylum Pseudomonadota; class Gammaproteobacteria; order Pseudomonadales; family Halieaceae; genus Halioglobus; species Halioglobus unicus. The sequence goes on from NZ_SMSE01000003.1 coordinate 103,158, forward strand.
ATGACCCAGAGAAATTTAACAGAAGATGAGATCCGCCAGTATCAGCAGAATGGTGTTGTCTGTGTCCGTAATGCAGTGGACCCGCAGTGGATTGAAAAGCTAACGGCCTTTGGCAGACACCAGCTGGAAAATCCCGGAGAGCTGTGCAATGACGCTAACCCGGGGGCCGACAAGGGGCGCATGTTCACCGACCGCTACCTGTGGCGCTCTAATGATCTAGTGTATCGGTACGCCAAGAACTCCGGCTGCGCCCGGCTGGTTGCTCAGGCGATGCAGAGTCAGACTGCCCGTTTCTATTTTGACCATCTGCTGATCAAAAAAGCAGAAACCACCACCCCGACACCCTGGCACCAGGATGCACCTTACTGGCCCTTCAGGGGTAAACAGATCGCTTCGATCTGGCTGGCCCTGACGCCGGTCACGGTTGCCGGCAGTGGTTTAGAGTTTGTCAGAGGTTCCCACAGTGATGATGTTTTTTATCTGCCTGAAGCCTTTGGTGCGTCAGGCGAAAAAGCCAATAGCTGGACCGGCACCGGCGAGGGTATTCCCTGTCCCGATATCGAAGCCGGGCGGGAAAACTTCGATATTATCGGATTCGACCTGCAGCCGGGAGACGCCTTGCTGTTCTCTGCCTGGACGCTACACGGCTCGCCGGGCAATCAGTCAACCACGCAGGATCGTATGGCATTCTCAACCCGCTGGCTGGGCGACGATGCCATCTGGGACCCAAGGCCCGGCACCGACCCCAGCGTAAACCCGCAAGAGGTGCGCGTCAGCCCCGGCAGTCATCCCGCAGATAATGCAATCTTTCCGGAGTTTTATTCTGGTTAAAGCGTTGAGATCAGGCTGACGGGGACAGAGTAATGTGGTTTTTACACTGCCCCCATTGGGTTTGTGTTTTTCTGGTTGATGAAGAGATGCCTGGCTTTTTGTTCCGTCCTCGCTGTGCACTTCTTGGTAGCAGAGAGTAAGCCTTTAACGGCAAAGGCCGTAACAATCCCAACCCGTCCCCTTTATTCCCCTTTATTTGCATCGAGATGGCTCGAAGATGGACCCGGTCATCACTGTGGTGCGCCCCAACAGCTATGTCGCGGCGCACACTTTTACCGACAAGGCGGTTCAGCAGGCCGTTGAGGCCGGTATCAAGAGCATTGAGCACGGCATGCTTATCGGCCGGGATACCCTCAAGATGATGAAGAAAAACGATGTCTGGTTGAGCACCCAGGCATTGCTGGACGACGAAGACCGCATGGTATTCCCCACCGAGTCATCGACCAAGAAATGGCTGGAGGCAACCGCGGGAACCGAAAGAGTCTACAAGCTGGCCAAGGGAATCGGCGTCAAGATCGCGTTCGGAACAGACGCTATCATGGATCCGGGAATGGCCGCCAAACAGGGCAAGTATCTCAGCAAGTTGTCGCGCTGGTTTACCCCCTATGAAGTGCTGAAAATGGCGACCTCGGACAATGCCGAACTCATGGAACTGGCAGGACCGCGCAATCCCTATCAGGAAGGGCCCTTGGGCGTGATCCAGGAAGGCGCCTACGCCGACCTGATCATCGTGGACGGTAACCCGCTGGAGAACCTGGACCTGGTGGCCGATCCCGACAAGAATTCGAAGTAAGCCAACAACCTGGGCATAGCCTGTGCAGGAAGGGTTAATCCTTGCGTACCTGCCACATTGTCACCTAGGCTCCCTCACAAGGGCTGGATCTCAGCCTTGGCACGTCATCGAAATCGCGAGTGAAATTGCGCGCAGAGCCAGGTCACGTTTGGTGATTGATGGCGACAACAGGAGAAGACAATGGGTACTGATTTTCAGCTTCATCGAGCGGCGGTTAATGCCGCCAAGGGCATCCGCGAGTTTCAGAGAGCGGATGACGCGTTTGTGAAAGATAAGGGTGATGCCGCAGTGAGGCACCTCAACAAGGGCCTGGATAAGTTTGCAGCGGCGTTGGGCCACCTGGAGAAGTCTGCAGACGATGCCTATGCCAAAGCCGCAAAGGAGATCGATCAGGGCAACGGTCAACTGGAAAAGTGCATCAAGGCTTGGGCCGATGGTAAGGACAGTGCCGCGGAGTCGCACTATGAAGACGCCCTGGTGAAGTACGACGAGGCGCTCGACCTGCTGGACGACTAACTCCCCGGCCCCATCTGCTCATCGAATGTGCTGCCGCGACGTCGTCGTATTGCTGTCCGGCTGGTGCGAGGACACGCCTGAGCAAGGGCGTACTGAGTGGCGATAGAGCTCCGGACGCTGCTGTCCCTGACACGAAGGTCCGCTGGGCTTGACGGTTAAAAGTACGTGTTGCCTGATCACTTTCAACGGTAATCCATTGGAACAACCAGAGCCTGCAGTCTATCTTGAGCGCTATCCTTATCGACCAGAGACGTTACGCCGGTCCTCGCATCCTGCCTTCGGGCCATTACATTTCCCAGACTCCGGTCATGGCGATGTTCGCCTGTCAGGCTCTTTGCGTTGCCACTCTTTGGGCGCGCGGGCACGACGTAGTGGTTCACCCTGGGCGGCGGAGCCATAACGGCGTAGCGCCATTTTGCGGAACACCAACCAAACTGGATGGAGGCCGCCAGCCTTACAAACTCATCCCAGTCCCGCTCGATGGCTTTCAGGGGAACGGTGGCGCCTATGATGGACCTGAGGGGTATGGGTACATCAACACCCCGCGGAACGAATAGTTTCTGGTACTTCAATTTCCGCAAGCGCGGATAAAGATCCAGCCCGAGCACCTTCGATAGACCTGACGCAAAATGCGTGTGGCAACGACGACAAGATGACCGAACTGGAGCAGCAATTCATTGAGATGATGGAAGACCAGGAGCTCACCCGGGCCATGCTGCACACCACCACTGCGGTGACCATCATCGAAGGCGGCGTGAAACCAACGTGATGCCCCCCATGGCGCGCGACGTGGTGAACTTCAGGCCCACCATCGGCGACAGCAAAGAGTACATCATGAACCAGGTGCGGGACGTGATCGACGATGACCGAATCACCATCACGGACGTGTCCCATTCGATTCCGGCCACCAACATCGCCGACCCCCCACAGCGAGCAGTACGCGCTGATTGAGAAAACCCAGCGCCAGATCTACGGTAACGAGATCATCGTTGCACCGTCTTCGTTGTTGGCGGGGCGGACGCGAAATATTTTGCGGCCAAATCGCTGGGGGTCAACACCTATACGGTAACCCCGCTGCAGCTGGAATCAGTTGCAGACCTGCCCCAACTGCACGGCGTCGACGAGCGCATCCAGCTCAAGGAGATCGGCCGTTCCATCGGGTTCTACTATCAGCTGATGGCCAACCTTGAGTCGCAGTCGTCATTAGCACTTGAGCTGGCGGCGCGCTTCAGGAGCGCCGCCACAATGAACGCAACAAGCCTCTGACCTGATATATGGGGATGCTCGAGTATTGATACGCCATTTCGCAGCCACGGAGCATCCAGGCCACTGCTCTTTTGACTGCCGAGGTCGCGGGCGTGCCCATCCAGAGGCTGACATCATCCTGCGGCGCCCGGACAGCCGGGAGCCTGTTGCAATGCACTATCACAGCAACCTGAAACGTCGCTGTTCCGTCACATTTTACGCCAGTGAGCAAGCACACTTGATTTGCCAATTTCTGGCCGGCAGACCAAGTGTGCCGGATTTGTCACAGCGTGTTCTTGAAGATTTCACCGTCTTTCATAATCAGCACAAAGTTCTGATGCGGATCGGCCAGCAAATCTATGTTCTCAAGCGGGTTACCGTCAACAAGGATCAGGTCTGCGTAGGCACCCTCGACAATTTCACCCAGAGGGCCATCCTGGTATGGGTGGCGAGGCCCTGCAAGCTCCAACAACTGGGCGTTGTCGTGCGTCGCCATTTTCAGAATTTCATAAGGCGTAAACCAGGGTTTGAGTTTGGTCAGGAACTGCGTTTGCGCCTCAGCGGTCACCGGATCGAAAAGCATGTCGGTTCCGAAGGCAATCTTGACACCTATTTTTTTCGCAAGCGGATACAGATTTTCCGTTCCCTGGGTCACCTCGATAAACTTTGCGTTGCTCTTGGGGTCGTCGAACTTGAGAGCCTGGTCGTCGTTGAGGATCGGCTGGGTCGATAGCCAGACGTCGTTCTTCTTCATCATCCGCAGAGTTTCTTCGCTGAACAGCATCCCGTGCTCCAGCGACTTGACACCAGCTCTGATCGCCTGTTGCGCGGCGGCATCTGTGAATACGTGTGCGAGCACATAGGTATTCCAGGTGTTTGCGACGTCGACAATCGCCTTCATTTCCTCGAACGTATACTCTGTTACATCAATGGGGTCGTATACCGAAGAAACCCCGCCTCCGGCGGTAAATTTGATCTGGGTTGCGCCAGCTCGAAGAATTTCGCGGGTTCGCTTAAGGAGTTCGGGAACCCCGTCTGCGACCAGCATCAGGAGGTTGGCGTTCCAGTAGTCCAGTGAGTCTCCCGGATTGGTTGGTGTGGCCTGTGCTGATCTGTAGTCGAGATGCCCCGACGTCTGGCTCAAAGGCGGCCCCGATGGCAGAATGCGCGGTCCCACGAGTTCGCCTGCATCAATCATTTTTTTGATCGAGAATGGATTTCCGCCGGTATCACGGGTAGTCGTAAAACCCCGCATCAGTGTCTTTTCGGCGCCGAGTGCGCCTCGGATAGCGATTTCGGAGATGTCGCCGGTAATGACGGTGCTCTGTGCTGCGTAGGCGTACGTCGTATGCCAATGAGCGTCGATCAGACCGGGTATCAAAGTGCGCCCGCCGCCGTCGATGGTAGTGGCGCCATTTATGTCGAGCGCATCTGTGGTGACCCGTTTGATGAGATTGCCTTCGATCAGAACGTTTGCATTCTCAATACGTTTTTCGCTGACGCCGTCAAAAACGTGAACGTTGGTGAGGACGACTCGGCTATCCTGTGCAGTGGCAATGCCAACAAAGCACAGCAAGACAATTCCGATCAAGCCGTGACGTCGTTTGTCATGAGTATTTCGTTTCATCTGGTTCTCCGAAGTGTATTTAATCAAGCCCTTTCAAGGTTGGCTGAATGCGGTGGTAGCTGCCAATTGCTTCGTCTGGAGGCAATGTCTTTTGCTGCTATACCAGCCGTGTTTCAAACATGTTACGGATGCGCGTCGGGAGCTGACCTGTTCGTGGCCTCAACACATCAACCTTCAGGATAACACTGAATTTCGCCAGAAAACCATTCTGGCTCTTCATCATTAACGGGGGACACCGGCATTCATTAAACTGATTTTGCGAAGATCGTTTAATGGAGAGAACACCGATGTCCCACGCAGCAATGATTATAGGCATACCTGGCCTGGAAGCAATGCGGGTCAAGAGCAAATGCCGTGTTGATGTCTGGGCCGGGCCGTTTCGGCGCCAGGCCAGTTGCCAGCATTGTGGACATCAAGAACCACAAGGAGTTTGACGTGAAACTGGGGCGCTCAGAACCCAGTTTACGCCCTTCTTTGAAGGGTTTGCGGGGCAAAGACAACGTGCAGGTGGCGGTCATGGACCTGTCGGAAACCTACCGCAGTATCGCCCGTGAGTACTTCCCTGGGGCCACCATGGTGGCTGACCGGTTCCATATGGTCACTTTGATCAACCAGCACTTCCTGAAGGTCTGGCAGCAGCACGACCCTGTGGGCCGGAAGAACCGCGGGTGACCAGCCTGATGCGACGTCACCAGTGGAACCTGAAGGACGAGCAGCACGCCAACCTGATGCGCTACCTGGCCGACTACCCGGTGCTCCAACAGCTCTATGTGGCCAAGCAGAAGCTGATGCGGCTCATGCTCCTCAAAACGCTCAAACGGCGCAGAGCAGAGCGCATGCTGCCCCGTCTAACAAGATTACTGGATCAATTCCGAGATAGCCCGCTAAGAGCCCTGGCAAGGACTCTGACCAGCTGGTTGGAACCGATTGTGGCCATGTGGCGATTCAGTAAAAGCAACGGCATCACGGAGGGCTTCCACAACAAGATGGAAATGATCTCCAGGAGGGCCTATGGTTTTAGAAACTTTGAGAACTATCGGTTGAGGGTGCTGACCCACTGTGGGTGGGATGGCATTATCAATCGGGTACAGATGAATGCCCGTCCCCCGTTAATTGGGTAGAGCCGAGCCGTAGAGCCTAATTGGGTAGAACCGACGAGAAAGCGTAAAACTGGTTTAATAAATTTGTAAGTTACTGTTTTTTAAAGGAATAAGTGGTAGCTACGGGTGGACTTGAACCACCGACCCCAGCATTATGAATCGTGTTGGATATTTTTAACTTATTGAATTTATTAACTTAAAACCGAACACCCACAGCGCATTTTGTACCACAGAGCACAATAAGTCACAGCAAGTCCCGCAAATCTCCCGCAAGTGGTGCACCGACCCCCTTTAGCTCGAGGAGCTTGCCACCGTTCAGCTGCTCTTAGCGATCCATCTAGTCCCAGAGCTACTCCGGGCCTTCACTGTTGAATGCCGTAAAGGGCAGCAAGCTATCCGCCCGCTACTTGCCGTCGCGGTAAATCACATTGCGGTGCAATGTATAGGACATATTAACTGCCTATCGAGAGTAGACATCCTCGCTGATTGTGTCGACTGGACCTGCAGACCTGTCGAAGTTTCTATCTATTGACCCGAAAATCCTGTTCGCGGCGTTGGGTATGCCATTCATATCCGTTCAAACCTGGACGCGAGCACGTAACAGTTCATGCCATGCGGTGTTCACTGGCGTCCTTGCTAGTGGGTTGCTGTTGGTCTGGAATCCTTCCCAGCGAAAAGTGACAACGTTCCAGGTGGCGCTCTGGTCGGTGGCACCAGCAATGGTCTAGTCGGTGTTTCCCGTTCTTTCTGGCGCAGGTGATCCAGTATCCGATCGATGACGTCCTGGTCCTCGATACATGCGATGACCCTGACAGATCCGCCACAAAGACTGCAGACCTCGATGTCGATGTTGAAAACACGCTTTAGCCGTTGAGCCCAGGTCATTGCGGCATGGCGCTCGGCGGGTGTGCGGACTTCTGTGTTGGAGTTGGACTTGACGCCTTTCCCGCGTCTCGCTGGCGTGACGAGCCCTCGCCAGCGATGGTTCGGTGCCAGGGCGCCATGGTAGCGGGTGAGGTTGACTCTTGGTTTGGGTACCAGGGCGGCCAACCTGGCGATGAAATCCACCGGTTCGAAGGCCACCTGGGTCGTGCCATCTCGGTACGGAGTTTTCAGCGTGTAGACCACCTTTCCTGTGGAGCTCAGTGACAGGCGGGGAACAGCCACGGCCGGACGGGATATATAGCGGCACAGCCTCTCACGTTTTTCTTTTTGATGCCCTTCGCAACTCACACCGGCATGCAGGGAAAATCCGTTGGCCTTGGCGACCCGCTCCAAACCATGATCAGGTCGCTCCAGCGGGCGGATAGTGCGGATCATGAACGCTTTCTGGCCTTGCTGTGAGCCAACGGCTATGCGGTAGGAGATGGAGCTGCCCAGGATCTGTGGCATGGCATCGGTATCCTCGGCGGGGTCGAGGTCCAGCCAGGCACTCTCGGTGTCCTGTTCCAGCAAGCCTTGGCGCTCGAGGCAGCGGCCGACGCGCTGGCTGATCAGTTGAACCAGTTCCTCCAACTCGCCCTTGTCCGGTGCCCGGACGCGTTGAAATCGGGGTGGCCTATTGTCGCGATACACATAGACGCCATCCAGGAACAGGATATGAAAGTGTATGTTGAGATTCAGGGCGGAACCGAATCGCTGGATTAGCGTGACTGCCCCGGTGGCTCCATCCTTTAGCGAGAATCCGGCCTTGTGGATCAGGTGGGTGGAGATCGCCCGGTAAACGATGCCCAGCACCTTGCCCATGGCTTGGGGATGGGCAGCAAACAGGTAGCGCAGAGGGAAGGGGAAGCTGATGACCCATTGGCGCAATGGCACATCGGGGAAGACTTCATCCGCCAGCAACGCGGCGGTCTCCGCCATGCGGCGTGCTCCGCAACTGGGGCAGAATCCGCGCTTCTTGCAGGAGAACGCCACCAGCCGCTCGAAGTGGCACTTGTCGCAGCGCACCCGGAGAAAGCCGTGCTCGAGTCGGCCGCACTTCAGGTAGGCCTCGAATTCCCTGTGGACATGGTCTGGCAGGGATTTGCCCTGCTGGGCCAGTTGGTCAACCAGGGCAGGGTAGTGTGCTTCGACGAGCTGGTAGAGCAGTGTCTGCTCGGGTTGATGGCGCTCGTAGGCGGTTTTGCCAAGGCCATCCCTGCCTTGTGCCAACATGGTGGTTCCGCCTTGGAGACCAGGAAGACCGAACAAACCAGCCTGTATCGGGAGGCCGGATAATGCCACATCAGAAGTGGCCTCCGAGCCTGTCGCGATTCATCCAATGCGGTAGTTTACCGGGGGGAAGAAGGCGTAAGACACTCGCTGCTCACGTCACTACAGAGCGAATGTGGGTAGTGACGTGGGCGCCCGGCTTCGACCGCGGCGGTGGCGGGATTTATAACGGCGATGGCGCCACGCTGAACCTGACTACTAAGTCTCGTCACAGACGACGGACTTCATTCGCCTTCTGCACAAGCAACTATTGGTCAGCCTTTACCCTGGTTTTGAGGCGCAATGGCATGCTTAAGACCAGGAGGGACCAGTTCCTGTCGGGGCCGAATCAAAGCCTCCCTAGGTGTGCAGTTCCAGCAGGTTATTCACGGACAGGCCACTCCGGCTCATCGGTGGGTGATAGTTGAGGCTAGCATGGGGGCGGTGCCAGTTGTACTGGTGAATCCAGGGCAGCAGATACTGAGCCCGCTCCTCCGAACTCGTGTAGGAGTACGCGTACGCCCATTCGCGCAGGGCTGTCTGTATGAATCGCTCTGCTTTGCCGTTGGTCCGCGGGGTATAGGGGCGAGTCCGACGATGTTTCAGTCCCAGGCGGCAACAGAGCCGCTTGAATCGTCTCGACACGTACGGCGAACCATTGTCGGTTAAGACGTGACTGAACCTGATGCCGAGGCCCCTGTAATAGCGAACGGCTCGCAGTAGCGCATCACACGCACTACGGCCCTTTTCATCTGCGTGGATGGAACCAAAGGCAATCCGGCTGTGATCGTCGATAGCGATACGGACGTACTCCCATCCAGCACCAGCACTTTTGCAGTCCACACGGGTTCCAGTGACGCGATGCCCCGGACGGTTGAATCGCCCTAACTTCTTGATATCCAGGTGAAGAAGATCGCCCGGTGCCGCGTGCTCATAGCGGTTCTCCGGTCTGGGAGGTTCCAACTGGCATAGCCGATTCAGTCCTGCCCGAGCCAGGATACGAGCGACCGTGCTACGACTGACCCCCGTCGATTGAGCGATCTGCAGGTAGGTCTGGCGCCGACGCCTGAGATGGCTCACACGCTTGATTGTATTTTGGGGTGTGGCGTGTGGGCATTGGTGTGGACGTGACGCACGGTTCAGCAGGCCGGCCTCGCCCTCTGCTTTGTAGCGGTGAAGCCACTTGTAGGCCGTGCGTACGCTGACCCCCATGGCTTGGGCTGCTTCGATAGGTCTGAGGCCATCCTCGATAATTCTACGCACCAGCAGCAATCGACCGTGGACGGTTAATCGGGCATTCTTGTGGTTGTTCATTCGGGGCTCCTGAAGAACTGGTTTGGTTCGCACCTCCAATTCTCCGGGTATGCCCCGAGTGAACAACCTATTGAGAGATCACACCTAGGCCCTGTGAATTGCGCATTTCACATGGGTCACCGCAATACGCAACTATTGGAGCTATGGAGTGAACCCCTGGAAGTGGAATCAAGTAACTCCCTCAATTGACCGCTCCTGTCAAAGGGTCAGTGTATTTTGTGAATGGAGGGGGCTGTGGCTTGAGAGAAAGTGAAGGATTTATAAGGTTTGCCAAAGGCACAAAATGTATACCAGTGGTATATCTACATTAAAATATCCAAACCACTTGGGTTGAAATGGTTTACTAATAGATATATAAATAAACTATGGGTATACGAAAAGACAATAAACTGAACAAACTCATGCGAGTGATTCCGGAAGGGGTCGCCGTTCCCAGCACCTGGCTGACGGCAAATGGCTATTCGCCCCAACTGGTTCGAAAGTACCTACAGAGCGACTGGCTGATACGTCTGGGCAGTCGCGTCTACGCCCGCCCGGGTAACCCGGTTACCTGGGAAGGCGTCATCCTTGGATTGCAACGGCTTGGGGGATTTCAATTGCATCTGGGGGGAGTAAGCGCACTGAATCGTCAGGGGTTGGCGCATTATCTCTCGCTTGGTGGCGATGCTGCTGTTCATGTATGGACGCAGGATCGCTTGCCGGGCTGGATGGAGCAGGTCCCGCTGGACGTGCGCTGGAGTTTCCATCGCAGGAAGCTATTCGAAGGCGACGCGGAGGCAGGTTGGGTGCAGTTGCCTACGCAGGTGCGTGATTGGACGATGCAGGGCTCGGCACCCGAGCGCGCGATCCTCGAAGTGTTGAGCCAGGTGGACGATACTCCTACCTCCTTTACGTTTGCCGCCGAGCTGTTCGAGGGGTTGACCTCACTGCGCCCCGCTGCGGTGAACACCCTATTGCAGTCTTGTCTCCACAATGAGGCGAAGCGCCTGTTCCTGTTCTTTGCCGCTCGCTATGACTATCCGTGGCTGAAGCGGGTTGATGTTGATGCGGTAGACCTGGGGCGGGGCAAGCGCCTGGTGACCCGTGGCGGAAAACTGGACAAGCGCTACCAGATAACGGTGCCAGAGGCTTTTCATGCTGGATAGGAGCAATCCCTACTTCCGCCAGGTGGAGCTCGTGGTGCGAGTGTTACCACTGGTAGCCTCTGAGCCTTGCTTTGCACTTAAAGGTGGCACGGCAATCAACCTCTTTATCTGTGATTTCCCGCGCCTGTCCGTGGATATCGATCTCACCTATCTGCCGCTGGACGATCGCGATAATGCGTTCGGGGCAATTGAGGGTGGCCTTGGCCGGATTGCGGACAAGATCCGTCGGGTGATTCAGGGTGCAAAGGTAACGGCTGCGGCGGGCGAGGCTGGTCGAGTCCAGCGGCTGCAGATCGCGGCGGGCGGTGTCAGCATCAAGGTGGAAGTCTCGCCGGTGCTCCGCGGCAGCATAATGCCTGCAGTACAAATGGCGGTAAGCCAATCTGTGGCGGACCAGTTCGGGTATGTCGAAACACAGGTGCTCGCTGCGGATGAGGTGTACGCCGGTAAACTGGTCGCCGCGCTCGACCGGCAGCACCCTCGGGATCTGTTCGACGTGATGCAGCTTTGGTCGAATGAAGGTATTACGCCAGCGCTGATGGATTGCTTTTTGGTTTACCTGGTGAGCAGCAACCGGCCTATAGCGGAGCTGCTGGACCCCAATCCGCTTCCACTGCAGCCGGTGTTCGATCAGCAGTTTCAGGGTATGTCATTGCAGGCAGTCACGGTGGATGAACTGGATGAGGCCCGTGCAAAGATGATTCAGAAGATCAGGCGGCAGCTTACTGAAAAGCACAAGGCGTTTCTGTTGTCCTTCAAGTCGGGCGATCCAGACTGGAGTCTCCTCAAGCATACCGCTGCAAGCGAGCTGCCAGCAGTACAGTGGAAGCTTCGGAATATCAGGAAGATGACCCCTGCGCGGCGCGCACAGGCGCTGGAGAAGCTCGAAGGGACCCTGTCGTTGTGAATAGATTTGCCCACGTCACTAGCCGGCGCAGCTGGTAGTGACGTGGGCGCAGCGCTCCGTCCCCGTACCGTAACGCCGCATCACTCACAGCCGCTCATTCGCCAAATTTTCGTCTGGCGCGGCCTGGCTTGTCGCATTCCCCCGCAATCCGTCTCTCCCCAAAGTGGTTACACTGTAACCACAAACCCCGTCGCACTTTGACGGGGTTTTTTACCCCGCCATCCGTTGACAGGGCGTTCTGTGACAGCCATATTACCCGTTGTGGTAGAGTCCCTTCAGCACTAGAAATTACCCGTGGCCACTACGGAAAAGTGGCAAGGGGGACCCCACCTTGCATTCGCAAACGGGGCAGTCAGATTCCAGTATTGGGATCTGCTGAACGCGTCGCCCAGGGCCTTCCCCGACGCAACGGTCAGTAATGACGGGGCCCATCTTCGAACCACCACGGTGCCGGGTAACTAGGTCACCGACCCTTCCAATCCATCCCATTTCCAGGGAATTTTTCAACCGCCGCAGTTGCTGTCGGGGGCTCCTGCCCTCGGTCAGGCACTGTTTCTTCAACCACGCAAACGCGCTGACGGTCAGCGCGTTCTGCCCATTCCACTCAGGAGGTAATTCCACCCAGCCCCAGGCAGGATAACCGTTGGTTTGCACGGGCCAGTTTTCTGCGAAAACACACCGTGCTGTCTATGGCCAGACACATTCAGGTCAACCGGGATTGGTGTCCCGTGATCGTTCCGCCCAGCGGGCCTGCGCAGCTTCTGTTGCCAGGTGATCAGAAACACTCACCGAAGGATCAACACTATGCGCGACCTGAACTACCAACTGAAAATATTATGCAGGCACAGCCACGAGGGCAGCTTTGAAACCCGCGTGGGCCGGGAACGGCAGCTGACCGCCATCGCCAACCAGTTGCACGAGCTGGGCTTCCGGCAGCTGCAGGCCACGTCCCTAAAGCAGAAGCACATCAAGGCTCTGGTGGATTACTGGCAGAGGCAAAACCTCTCCCCCGGCACCATCAAGAACCGGATGAGCTGTTTACGGTGGTGGGCGGAGAAGGTTAATAGACGGGCCGTCGTGGCGACCGCCAATGATTTTTATGGCATACCCGACCGGCAGTTCGTGTCCGACAGCAGCAAGGCCAAGGGCCTGGCACGGGAGCAGCTCGACCGGGTCAAGGATGAACATGTGCGGATGAGCCTGCGGTTGCAGAAGGCCTTCGGGCTCCGACGGGAGGAAGCCCTAAAAATTCGGCCCCGCTGGGCGGATCGGGGCGACCACCTGCACCTGAAAGCCAGCTGGACCAAGGGTGGGCGGGAGCGCACCGTCCCCATCCGGACCAGGGAGCAGCGCGCTCTGCTGGAGCAGGCCAAGCGGTTAGCCGGACTGGGGGCCCTGATTCCCGGCGGCCGCAGCTATATCGAGCAGCTCAGGATCTACGAGCGCCACACGGCTAATGCCGGCCTATCAAAAATGCACGGCCTGCGCCACGCCTATGCCCAGCAGCGCTACCTGGAACTCACTGGCTGGCCCTCCCCCCATGGCGGCGGGCCAAGCAAAAAGGATCTGACCCCGGTCCAGCAGCAGGCAGATCAGCGGGCACGCCTGGCCATCAGTAAGGAGCTGGGTCATGTCAGAGAGCAGATCACTGCTGTCTATTTGGGGCGCTGAGATGATCTCGATTCTGCCTCGATTTATACGTCTGCGCGATGCCCCGGCTTATCTGGGGATGGATAAAAACCGATTCCGCCGGGAAGTCCGAAGTTGCCTGGCGGAAATTCCCATCGGTAGGCAGGGCATTGCGTTTGACCGGCTTGAAATGGACGCCTGGGCGGAGCAGTATAAGAACCGCTGTGGGTGTTCGCCAAAGCATAGAGGAGAACTCTTATGTCAAAGCGAATCCCGGGCCTCTACAAGAGAGGCACCCAGGGCATCTGGCACATTGATAAATGCGTCAGGGGATATGGCCGACTTCGCGAGAGCACTGGCGCAAGCGAGCTCAAGGAGGCGGAAAGGTTCCTGATTCGACGGTTGGAAGAGCTGCGCAAGGCGACTGTCTACGGCATTCGTATCGAGCGTACTTTTCGGCAGGCGGCCACCCGGTTTCTGCTGGATTACCAGCATAAACGCAGTATTGGCCGCTATGCCCAGTCCCTGAAAATTCTGGACCCGCACATAGGCGATCTGCCTTTGCGGCGGGTGCACCAGGGCACGCTGGAGCCGTTTATACGGCATCGTCGGAAACAGGGTATGCGAGCCAACACCATCAACCGCGACCTGGCGGTGGTGCGGCGAATTCTGACTCTGGCCGCCCGCTTGTGGCGGGATGAGTCCGGTTTGACCTGGCTTGAAACCGCTCCCCTGCTGCAAATGCTTGAGTGTGACGATGCCCGCAAGCCATATCCCCTGTCGTGGGACGAGCAATCGAGGTTGTTTGCGCGGTTGCCGGGTCACCTGAGGGAAATGGCGTTGTTCAAGGTCAACACCGGAACGCGGGAGCAGGAAGTGGTGGGTTTGCGGTGGGAGTGGGAGATACCAATTCCCGAGCTGAAAACCAGCGTGTTTGTGGTCCCGGGTGGGGGCGTGAAGAATGGGAAGGATCGACTGGTGGTGATGAATGCCGAAGCACGTGCGGTGATCAATCGTCAGCGCGGTAGGAACCCGGAGCATGTGTTTACCTATGCCAAGAGTCGACCGGTGGATCGCATCAACACCAAAGCCTGGCGCCGGGCGCGGGAGGAGGCTGGCTTGCCGCAGGTGCGGGTCCATGATTTGAAGCATACCCTCGGTCGCCGGTTGCGGGCCAAGGGCGTGAGTCATGAAACCCGGCAGGTGCTCCTGGGCCACAAGAACGGCCAGATCACGACGCATTATTCGGCCGCTGAGATCGGGGAACTGATCGAGGCGGTGGAAAAAGTGAGCTGGTCCGGTACCTCGGCACCGACCCTGACCTTGATCAACAATGAAAACTCCCGCAAATCTCCCGCAATCGGGAGGAGGGAGAATCTCAGAGCGATTTGAGATTTTGTAAGCTTTTGATTTAAAAAGGAATAAGTGGTAGCTACGGGTGGACTTGAACCACCGACCCCAGCATTATGAATGCTGTGCTCTAACCAGCTGAGCTACGTAGCCACGTCATCAATGGGACAGGCTGTCCCGAAGAGGCGCGCATTTTCCGGAATTTGGGCAGGCAAGTCAAGCCTGTGGGCCCGCCGAAAAAGTAAATTATCCCCCACCAGCAACCGATGAGAGCCGACCTGTTTGATGTCGCTGCGAGGCCGGTGATGCAGCCGTGTAAACAGGCGCCTGAGCTGCCGCTGTCATCAACTATACTGTTGCAACCCGTAACTTGAATGGGAAATGCGTGTGAGCATCAGGAACCTCGTCCTGCTGGGCGTTGTCGCGATAGCGGCTTACTGGTACTACCAGAATCAATACCAGCTTTCCCGTGGCACCCCGCTGGAGCAGCAGTGGCAGCAAAACGCCGCGGCACTGGACAAATGCGTAAAGCAGGAAACCACCATGGCCGCAGCAGCCGGCATGGCCGGAGTATCCATGAGCCTGGAGGATGCCAGAGCCTACTGCGCCGGCGAATTGGGTCTTTACCCCGAAGACGGCCACTGGAAGAAGTACTGACCGCCAGCCGGTCAGTGTTCCAGTTGCCCCCAGTCACCCTGCCGGCTTTCCAGCCAGTCCCGCAACTGGGACGGCCGGTCCTCGCCGGATTCAAAACGCTTGAACACGGAACGGTGCATTGTGGCGCTGTCGGGGATCGTCCGGCGCTCCCTGCCCAGCACCTTCCAGTAACTCTTGTAGGAGCGGTGTTTGGCCGCGGAAACAGCCAGGGCTGACTTGCGCACCAGATGCGGCTCCAGCTGCAGGCCGGCATCCGTTGCCTGCCCCGCCAACCAGGCCAGCGGGATATCGCTGAGCAGCTTGCCCCGCTTGTCCGGCCCATAGCCGCCGCCGACGTCGGCGTGGACACCACTAAACCAGACCTGGCGTATATCCACCGCTTCCTTCTCGCCCCAGAGGGTGGGCGTGAAATCGGCGCGACGCTCGTCGATAGACACTGCGTGGCGTGCTACTTTCACGTTGCTGCCAATATCGCGGTCAAAAAACAGGTCGCGCTCATCCATGAAAGCAAGTACCCGGGTGGGAACCCCCAGGGCACCCACCGTGTCCCAGACGCCGATAAAATCCACCGTGCCGCGGCCGGGCCCATGGCTGTACTTGCGGCGCCAGTTGCTGGCTTCGCGGCTGCCGGGCTTCGCCTTGCTGTTTTTGTAAAATTCGAAGGCCTCCGGTATCCGCTCTGCGTTGCGGCGGGTCAGCACACCGCAATTGTTGAGCATGCCGCTGAGGCAGCGCACGGTGTAGGCACCACGGCTGAAGCCGAACAGAAAGATCTCGTCTCCCGGGTGGTAGTTCTGGACAATAAAACGATACCCGTCCTGGATGTTTTTCATGATGCCAAGCCCGCTCGCACCACCGCGAACGGGGGCATAGTAGCTCCCCACCCCCCAATCGTAGAACACCACCTGCTTGCGACCGTCGCTGGTCACGGGGCGGACTGCCCGGGCGACCCGCAGCACGTTGGTGGGGTGCTCATCCTCCGGATCGTTCCAGGTGCCGTCCGCACAGACGACGATACGCTTGTTTTGGGCCTTCATAATCAACCTCCCTGTTGCAACAATATGCGCGAGTACAGCGATGCATCCACATTGCCGCCGCTGAGCACTACCCCCACCCTAGATCCGCGATTACGCTCCCGCTGCTGATACAACGCGGCCAGCGCCGCGGCACCGGCGCCTTCCGCCACGTTGTGGGTATCGCTGAACAGCCAGGTCATGGCCTGGCTGATTTGTGCGTCGCTGACGGCGACGATCTCATCGACATTGCCCTGCATCAGCGCCAGTGCCTGGGGGTCGGGCACACGCACCGCCAGGCCGTCCGCAAAGGTGTCCGCCGTGTCGGTACTGATGCATTTGCCCGCGGCCAGCGAGCGCTGGTAACAGGGTGCCCCGGTGGCCACAACGCCCACTATCTGTACATCCAGGCCCAGGGCGTTGCGGGCACTGATCATCCCGCAGATGCCCGAACCCAGGCCAATCGGAACATAAACCCGCTGCAGCCCCGGCTGGGCGCGGAAAAACTCCAGTGCATAACTCGCCACCCCCGCCACCAGGTCGCTGTGAAAGGACGGCATGCGATGCAGGCCGCGCGTCGCTGCCAGCGCTGCCGCATGCTCCACCGACGCATTGAAATCCCGGCCATGAACGATCAGTTCACCGCCCAGGGCTGCCATGGCGCGATTCTTGTCGCTGCTGTTCCCCTCCGGCACCACGATAATGGCCGGTAAGTCATTGAGTCCTGCGGCCAGGGCAACGCTCTGCCCGTGATTCCCCCGGGTGGCGGTCACCACCCCCGGGCAATCCGGTTCGCGCTGCAGCAGCCGCTGCATATAGACCAGGCCGCCGCGCACCTTGAAGGCACCGGTCAGATTGTGATTCTCGTGTTTTACCCAGACCTCACAGCCACAGCGCTCACTGAGCAGCGGCCAGTTGATCTGCGGTGTTGGCAGCACCTGCCGGTAGACGATCTCGGCCGCGCACTGCAAATCCTCCAGCGACAGCGACAGCATGTCAGTCGCCAGCTGACGCCTGCTCCGCGAGCCGCTGGTAGTTTTTGCACGCTGGCGTCTGCAGTTTCTGTTCGTCCTCGAAGTCCTGGCAGCTGAGCCCGGCCATGCTGCGCATGCAATCGACCGAGGGTTGGTACAACTCGTGACCTTGAGGGACTTCACGCACCCCGGCGCGCATGGTTTCGCACATGTTTTTCAGCATGGGCTCCATCATCTGCCGCACTTCGGGCGTCAGGTCCGCCTCGGCGATATGGGCCATGGAACAGGCCTTCACTTTCTCACAGAGCTCGGTTGCCGCGTCCTCGATTTCACTGGCGGCTGCCGCCGGCACCAAAGCTCCCAGGCAGAACGGTAGAACTGGCAAAAACTTCAACATGGTCATCTCCCGGTTGGTCGCCACGTTCGGCGATAAACTATGCAGTTACAGGCAGTCAGAACAGGCCCTCGATTTGCCCCTGTTCATTCACGTAGATGTTATTGGCAGCAGGCACTCGGGGTAAACCCGGCATTCTCATGATATCGCCACAAATCACCACAAGAAACTCCGCTCCCGCCGCCAGCTTCAGTTCCCGCACTTTCACCGAATGGTTAACTGGCGCCCCCATCAGCTGCGGATCGGTCGAGAAACTGTAGGGGGTCTTGGCCATGCACACGGGGAAGTGGCCATAACCCTCCGCCTCGAACTGGCGGAACTGGTCACGGATCTTCTTGTCCGCCTGCAGGTCATCGGCGCCATAGATTTCACGCGCCACAGTTCGAGCCTTGTTCCACAGGCTCATTTCATCGTCATACAGGGGATGGAACTGGGCCCTGCCGGTGTCAGCAATGGCCGCCACCGTATCCGCCAGTGCGCTTGCCCCGGCGCCGCCATCGGCCCAGCTGGTGCAGACATGGGCCTCCAGCCCCCGGGCTGCAACGTAGTCTTTGACCAGCTGGATTTCCGCGTCCGTATCGCTGACGAAATGGTTGATGGCAACAGTTACCGGCACACCAAAGCGACCCACGTTGCGAATATGTCGCCCCAGGTTTTCCAGGCCTTTGCTCACAGCCTCACCGTTCTCCCGGGTCAACTCCTCCTTCGCCACACCGCCATGCATTTTCAGGGCTCGCACCGTTACCACGATCACTGCAGCATCCGGGCGCAGGCCCGACTTGCGACACTTGATGTTGAAAAACTTTTCTGCCCCCAGGTCTGCGCCAAAGCCGGCCTCGGTCACCACGTAATCGGACAGCTTGAGCGCGGCGCGGGTGGCTATCAGGGAATTACAACCGTGGGCGATATTGGCAAAGGGGCCGCCGTGAATAAACGCCGGGGTATTTTCCAGGCTCTGCACCAGGTTTGGCGCCAGGGCATCCCGGAGCAGCGCGGTCATGGCCCCGGATGCACCGACCTGCTCCGCCGTCACCGGCTTTAACTCTCCGCGGGTCTGGCCGATGACAATGCGAGCCAGGCGCTGCTGCAGATCCTCCAGGTTTCTGGCCAGGCAGAATATGGCCATCACTTCTGATGCCACGGTAATGTCAAAACTGCTCTGCATCGGGAAGCCGTTGGCGGGACCGCCACAGCCCGTGACAATTTCCCGCAGCTGGCGATCATTCATGTCGACCACCCGTGGCCAGCTGATGCGACGCAGGTCGATGCGCAGTTCATTGCTCCAGTGAATGTAATTATCGATCATTGCCGAGAGCAGGTTGTGGGCCGCGCCTATCGCGTGCATATCACCGGTAAAATGCAGGTTGATATCTTCCATTGGCACCACCTGGGCGTAGCCTCCACCGGCGGCACCCCCTTTCATGCCGAAGCAGGGTCCCAGGCTGGGTTCACGCAAACACAGTGATGCATTCCTGCCACTGCGCCTGAGCGCATCGGCCAGGCCGATACTGGTGGTGGTCTTGCCCTCCCCTGCGGGTGTCGGGCTGGTAGCGGTGACCAGAATCAGTTTCCCGTCGGCCCTGTCCTGGAGACCCTGCAGGTAGTCCAGGCTGACCTTCGCCTTGGTGTGACCGTAGGGCACCAGATGCTCCACCGGAATGCCCAGTTCCCCGGCGATTTCGGCAATTGGCTGCATACGCGCCTCACGGGCGATTTCGATATCGGATTTCATGAGATTCCCCGGTTGTTATTGTCGACTTGAGTGATTGTGAATTTTTTCACAGTTCACGCCTGGTCCATTGACCGCGATCAAGTACAGGCGCAGTATAGACCGGTGCCTGTGCGCACGAGCTGAATTTTATTTTTTGGGCGAAGACAATCGCCGTTAATGCAAGAGCAAAACTGATGACCACCTTTCAACAGACATCGATCAGCAAGCGAGACGGTATGTATACCGTGGCGCCTGTCTGTCTGTGGACAGCAGGGGTGGTTTGAGGAAGCATTTTAAGTAATCAATAGTTAAAAAAAGGCCTCCGAGAACCCAGATTCCGGAGGCCTTTTTTTATTTTCCATCGAAAAATCGTTTCCGGTCCGGGTTCTCACGGCGTAGGGGTGAGTACCGTGAAAAGGTCACTGGAAAATAACATCAAGGCAATTTACCTGCTGGGATTCTTCACCGGCTTCATGGTGGTGGTGCCCGTTTTCGTGCCGCTGCTGCAGGGCTACGGCCTGTCCATGAGCGAGGTGATGCAGACCCAGGCGCTATTCGCGCTGACCATCGCCCTGTGCGAGGTGCCCTCCGGCTATATCGCCGACCTGTGGGGCAGGCGCAACGCCATACTGGTGGGTTCCGGCCTGAACGCGCTGGGCTTCTTCTCACTGCTCTGGGCTGACAGCTTTGTCGATTTCCTGATTTACGAGTTTATTCTCGGGATCGGCTTCAGCCTGATTTCCGGCGCCGACCTGGCACTGCTGTACGACACCGAAGTCTACCTGCAGGAGCGGGGTCTGCGCGGGGGTGCCGGCGCCAGCAAGTCCCTCAGCCGGCTGATCGCCGTAGAAGCGGCGGCCTCGGGCGCCGCCGGTATCGCCGCCAGCCTGTTGCTCTTATGGTCGATGGACAGCGTGGTGATGCTACAGGCCTTCACCGGCTTTGCACCGCTGTTACTGGCCGTACTGCTGGTTGAAGCGCCTCGCCCACCGGGTGCCGGCGATGCAGCTGACGGCCACGGGGAAAACGCCCGCAGGATCGTCGATTTGCTGCTGTTCGGCAAACCGGTGGTGTTCTGGACCGCATTCGCCATCGCGGTATTCGGTCTGCTGGCTGTGTACGTGTTCTGGATCTACCAGAAGTACTGGGAGATGCAGGGTATCCCCCTGGCCTCCTTCGGCTACATCTGGGCGGCGTTTGCCCTCACTGTCAGCCTGTCGGCCCGCTACAGCGAGTCGCTGGAACGCCTGCTGGGCTATCGCCAGGTACTGGTGCTGATCGCGGTGCTGCCCATTGCCGGACTGCTGGGCATGGCCTTCGCTGCCGGCTGGCTGGGGGTGATCTTCGGCTTTGCCATACAGGTCTCTCGCGGGCTTTCCATGAGCCTGTTTTACGAGGCCCTCAATCGGCGTGTGCCCGGTGAATTCCGCGCCACCGTCAATTCGCTGGTAAGCCTGGGTGTGCGTTCCACGTTTATTGTCACCGGCCCATTGCTGGGAATGGCGCTGGACAGCCATGGCGTGCAGCCGACCCTGCTGGGACTGGCTGCGATCTTCGCTCCGTTGATGGGCCTGGTACTGGTGCCACTGGTGCTGAAGATCCGTCGGGAGCAGGCCGAGACTTCGCCGCAAGCGTCGGCCCCGTCTGCCGCCGTCCTGTAAGGGGCGGCGGCGTCTTCAAGCTTCCGGGTCAACATCATGACAACGTTGTCATCGCTTCCATAACGCGCTAGGATAGTGGCAACAATGGCACACCCCGGCACCGCGGACAAGGACTGAACAAGCTGATGAATGCGACTATCAAGGATGTGGCGAAGCTGGCCGGCGTATCCTTCAAAACCGTATCTCGGGTGATTAACCGCGAACCCTCGGTGGGTGAGGACTTGCAGGCCAGGGTGTGGGCCGCAATCGAGGAACTGAACTACCAACCCAACCTGTCAGCCCGCCAGCTGCGCGGCGCCGCAAGTTTTATCGCGTTTATCTACGACAACCCCAACAGTCATTACGTGATCGAAATGCAGCACGGCATACTCGAGGAGTGCAAGCGCCAGGGTTTTGAGCTGCTCATCCACCCCACCGACTCCACCGATCCCCACTACGTTGACGAGCTGCGGCAACTGGTCAGTAACGGCCATGTCGCGGGGCTGGTCCTCACCCCGCCTTTCTCTGAGTCCGAGGTGCTGATCGAAGCACTCCAGTCCCGGGGCATGGGACACGTCCGGATTCTTTCCGGCGGCGGCGACAACGAAAGCCACGGGCCCTGTGTATTGATCGACGACTATCATGCCGCCTACGACATCACTCGCTATCTGGTAGAACTTGGCCACCGGGACATTGCCTTCCTCGGGGGCCACGAGGAACATGACTCCTCCAGCGAAAAGCGCCTTGAAGGTTACCTCGCCGCGCTGGACGACGCCGGCCTGCCGCGTCGGGATGAATTGGTCCTGCCCGGCTCCTACAACTTCGACTCCGGTTCCGAGCGGACGTCCCGCCTGCTGGCTCTGGAGCCGGCCCCGACTGCAATCTTTGCCTGTAACGACGAGATCGCCGCCGGTGCCCTGTTCGCCGCGCGCATCAAGCAGGTCGCGGTGCCGCAACAACTCTCTATCGTGGGGTTTGAGGACAGCCCTTTCTCCAGGCAAACCTGGCCCAAGCTGACCACTGCCCATCAGCCCAACAGCGACATTGCCGCGGCCGCGGCGCGTATCCTGATCGAGGGCATTCGCTCCGCCCGGCAAGGCAATGATGAGCCGACAACCGCCAGCCTCGAGTTCAAACCAGAGTTGGTGATAAGGGACTCCACATGTCCGGCACCGCTTTGATCTCCGCCGTTTACAGCCACCGCTTATTTGACGGTGACCAATGGCTCCGCGATCACGCCCTGCTTATCGACGGGGAACAGATCGTCGCCATTCTGCCGCAGGCGGAGGTTCCCGTCGACATCCATTCGCTTGACCTTGGAGGCCTCACCCTCGCCCCCGGGCTAATCGACATTCAGGTCAATGGCGGCGGGGGCATCATGTTTAACAACGCGCCCAGCGCCAGCGGTGTCGCCACCATCGCCAGCGCACATCGTGACTACGGCACGACCGGCATCATACCCACGCTCATCAGCGACACGCCCGACGTCCAGCGCAAGGCCGCGGCAGCCATCGCCGAAATCCGGGCAGCGGGCGTGGCCGGGGTACTCGGGCTGCACCTGGAAGGACCTCATTTTGAGCCGGCGCGCCGGGGAACCCACAAGGCGGCGATGATTCGGCCGCCGGCAGACAGTGACCTTGCCTGGCTGGCCAGCCTGCGGGACTTCCCGACTATCGTCACCCTGGCGCCTGAGCACGTCGACCCGGGCATCGTGCGCCAGTTGAACGAGGCGGGCCTGCTGGTATGCGCCGGTCACACCAACGCCAGCTACCAGCAGATCTGTGCCGCCCTCGATGAAGGCCTGCGGGGCTTTACCCACCTGTTCAACGCCATGAGTCCCCTGCAGGGTCGCGAGCCAGGAACCGTCGGCGCCGCGCTGGACAGCGCAGACAGTTGGGCAGGCATCATCGCCGACGGCCACCATGTTCATCCCGCCGCCATTCGCCTGGCCCACCGCGCCAAGGAACCCGGCAAACTGATACTGGTCAGCGATGCCATGTCCACGGTGGGCGGCCCTGACAGCGTCGAAATCTATGGTGAGCGAATCAGAGTCGAAGATGGCCGTCTTATCAATGCAGAGGGCAAGCTCGCCGGCAGCGCCATTGCCTTAATCGATGCCGTACGTATTGCCCACCAGCAGGCCGGCCTCCCGCTGGAGGAATGTCTGCGAATGGCGTCCCGCTACCCCGCTGAATTTCTTGGCCTGGAAGCGCAACTGGGACGTCTGGCAGTGGGCTATCGCGCCGACCTCTTTGCCTTCGACGACAACTACCGGGTTGGCCACACCTGGGTTGCAGGCGAGCACCAGAGCCATGCCGGCGCGTAGGTGTTTCCCCACCCGATCCAGTTTGGCTCTCACTAAGGAACCAGCATGAAAGTAGTCATCCTCGACGATGCGGCCAACGTCGCGAAATACGGCGCCGGGATTTTCCTTGATCAACTGGCAAAGAAACCCGACTCCGTATTTGGCCTGGCCACCGGCTCCACACCCCTGAGCCTTTACCGGGAGCTGATCGACAGCAATCACCGGGGCGAGGTCAGTTTTGCCGGGGTTAAAACCTTTAACCTCGATGAGTACATGGACCTTGCTCCGGAACACCCCCAGAGCTACCGTCATTTCATGAACCGGGAATTCTTCGACCACATCGACATCAATCCGGATAACACCAGAGTGCCGCCGGGAGATGCCGCCAACCCGCTGGTCGCCTGCCGGGAGTACGAGGCCGCCATCCGGGACGCTGGCGGCATCGACATTCAGTTACTCGGCATCGGTCGCAATGGCCACATTGGTTTTAACGAACCCACCTCCTGCCTGAGTTCACGGACCCGGGTAAAGACTCTCACCCGGGAGACCATCGAGGACAATGCGCGTTTTTTCCGTGAGGGCGAGTTCCAGCCCCAGCTCTCCATCACCATGGGCATAGGTACTATCATGGAAGCACGGCTGGTGGTATTACTGGCGACCGGGCGCAGCAAGGCAAAGGCCATCCGGGCCATGGTCGAGGGGCCGGTATCCGCCTGGTGCCCCGCTTCCGCCCTGCAAATGCACCCGGCCACCGTGGTGATTGTCGATGAAGACGCCGCCAGCGAACTCACCGATCCGGCATTCTTCAAGCACATCGAGGCCCAGAACCAGGCCCTGCTGGCCCGACTGCAGGGTCAGGCCTGATCTACCCCCGCCCCGGCGGACATGGCCAGTTGCACCGCCCCCACATCGGCCCCGGCCCTGGGCTCCACCATACGGTCGCGAACATCCGCCGCCATCCAGGGCAATATGCGCGGGGCAAGGCCACCAAGCATGGACAGCGCCGGGACCCCTGCGGCCAGTAATTTTCGCGCCAGTCGGGTGAGATAGTCCGCACCGTCCTTTACGATGGCAACGGCGACTGCATCCCCGGCGTCGGCACACTCCAGTACCAGGGGCGCCAGCGCGCCGTATTCCCTGGACCTGGCCCCGGCCATGCTGTCCACCAGGCCCAGGCCTGTGGTTCCCAGCTGGGCTTCAACTGCATCGAGTAGCCGGGTTTCGGGGCCCAGCCGATCGACCGCCAGCAAGGCGCTTTGCAGGGCGCGCAAGCCGAGCCAGGCACCGCTGCCATTGTCACCGACGGGAAAACCATGGCCGCCGAAGCTGCGTCCCCTGCCGCCAGCGTAGCTGTAGCCCACAGAGCCTGTCCCGGCAACGATAATGCCGCCGTCGGCGCCGCCGTGCGCACCGAGACAGGCGATGTGAATATCTGTTTCCAGGTGCAGAGCGGCAAAGGGGTGTTGCCACTGGCGCATCTCCCCGGCGACCCGCGGAATATTGACGCCTGCCAGCCCTGCCCCCACCCGTAATTGCCCCAACAGCCCCGGCGACAAGCCGGCGGTGGCCAGGGCCTGCCGCGCCGATGCCACCATGGATTCCCGAGCCCCCGCCTGGTTCTGGAAGGCGTTTGCCGGTCCGGCGACGGCCTCGGCGAGCAACTCACCCCGGGCATCCACCAGCCGTGCCTTGCACTTGCTGCCGCCACCATCGATACCCAGGAAAAGGGAGCCGTCGACAGCGGCTGATTGCAGCCTGCCGCCCTCTTGTTCAGTAGATGCACTCTCTCGCATTGCAATTTCCCGGTATCTATGACAACGTTGTCAAACGAACAATACGAGAGCATGTCAACGTTGTCAATTCAGAAACCCGAGGTCCTCAGGCTGCGCCTGTCCTATGCCGAAGACAAGCAGCAAAGCCGGCTGGAGCTGCACCTGGAAAACACCCTGGACATTGAATTGCGCCAGTGGTGCCTGCATCTCGACCTGCAGCGGGATGTGTGTGCCGGGACCGCGACGGCCATGACCCGCACGGGAAGCCACCTGCGCCTGTCTCCCGTCACCCCCTGTCCATTGCTCCCGGGGGACGACTGCCGGTTGCAGCTCACAGGCGCTCCCCGCTTGCTGCAGAGACTTAGCGATCTGCCAGGCGGCTGCTATCTGAGCACCGCAGAGGATGTCTACGAGGTGCAGCTGCAAGCGCACCACCTGCCGCTGTCCCGGCCAGAAAATCCACCAAACCCGGATGGCAGCCGCGAGCAGCCGGCCCGATCCGGTCTCCTGCCGGCGGCCCGCTACGTGACAGCCACCGACGGCTGGCGCCCCTGGCCTGTTGCGCCGGGTATTTCCGCCGCTGCCGCGGCCCTGCCCGCCCTCGACTGGCTGCAATCCATGCTCGGCTGTCACTGGCAGTCCCCGGACAACGGCGAACAGGCGGAGCTGGTGTGTGCGGTAGATGCCACACTGGCCGAAGAGGCCTACCGGCTGGATATCAACGGCGACCGGATTCTGCTCGAGGCGGCCACCGCGGCCGGCTTCTGTCGCGGCGCTGCCAGCCTGCTGCAGCTGAGGGAAGGGCAAAGCGGCGAGTACCTGCTGCCCTGCCTGCGAGTGGAGGACCAGCCGCACTACCGTTATCGCGCGCTGATGCTGGACTGCGCTCGCCACTTCCACGACCTGGACACCCTGTTCGACCTGCTGGACTGGATGGCGCTATACAAACTCAACCATTTTCACTGGCACCTGACCGACGACGAGGCCTGGCGCCTCGATATCAAGGCTTATCCGCAACTGCGGGAAATCGGTGCCTGGCGCGGTCACCGCGAAGTCCTGCCGCCGCAACTGGGCAGTGGCCCGGAGCGCTATGGTGGCTATTACAGCCACGCAGACGTCGCCCGGGTTGTGGACTATGCCGCCGCCCGGGGTATTACCGTGGTACCTGAGATCGACATACCGGGTCACTGCCGGGCCTGTATCGAGGCCCTGCCCGGGTTGTTGCGAGACCCCGATGACAGGTCTGCCTACTGCTCGGTGCAGTTTTTCGATGACAACGTGTTAAACCCGGGGCTATCCGGCACCTATGAATTTCTTGACGCCGTACTGGCGGAGGTCTGTGAACTCTTTCCCGGTCCGTATGTGCACCTGGGAGCCGATGAAGTCCCCGCCGGGGTGTGGCTGGGTTCCGACGCCTGTCGCCGGCTGATGCTTCGCGAAGGCTACCGGGATCCGCGGGACCTGCAGGGGCACCTGCTGGGTTACGCGCAACGTTTTCTGGCAGCACGGGGGCGCACCCTGGTGGGCTGGGAGGAAGCCGCGCAGGGTGACAAACTGGACAGGGGCACGCCGATATGCGCCTGGACCGGCGACGAGGCCGTGCGCCAACTGGTCGCGGCGGGCTACCCGGTGATCAGTTGTCCGGCGCCCCGTGCCTACCTGGATGTCGCCTGGAGTGACGATCCGGGCGAACCCGGCCTGCACTGGGCGGGGACCGCAGACCTCGAAGCCTGCTACCGGCAGTCGCCCTTCCCCGCCGACGTACCCAATGCAATGGGTGTGCAGGCGAACCTCTGGAGCGAACTGCTGCCCAGCCGGGAGCAACTTGAATACATGTTGTTTCCCAGGGTCCTGGCAACGGCCGAATGGGGCTGGAGCGGCCAGGGGGGCGATAACTGGCCTGAGTTTCGCGCTCGGGCAGAGCGCGCACTGGACTATCTGCGCAGCCGCGGGGTGAGGCCACGGCCACTGGACCCGGTCTGATCCGGGGAGTAGCGCCGCACCGCTTCAGAGGACGCGATCTATGCGTCCCATCCCCCGGACCACAATCACCAGGCCCAGCAAGCTGAGGGCAATCAGGCCCAGGCCAGTCGCTGTTTCCAGGCGCAGGGCGTAGCCCACACCGAACATGCCGGCGTAAATTGAGGTTCCCGCCAACACAAAGTAAAGCAGTGACTCGACGAAGTTGCGTTCAGGCCTGAAATCACCCTGGGCGTATTTGCCCCAGATTCCCATCGGGCGGGTTTTGCGGACAAACTCGCGCAACAGGCTGTCATCCACCGGCGCCGTCAGCATCGTCGCCAGCATCGACGCTACGGCCGCGATGAGGGATATCCAGCAAATCACGTGAATGGCATGACTGGCCATAAATGGGGGGAACAGCGATATCTGCCCCGCGGGCAACAGGTCCAGTTGTCCCGCGATATAGTTGATCAGGGCCAGGCTGAAACCGCTGACCATCCCGGCAATTTCCGTCCAGGCGTTAGCGCGCCACCACAGCCAGCGCATCAGATGGGGCAATCCCAGTCCCGCCATCATGCCGCCATATAACTCCCACATCGCGCCGATATTGTCGATCGTGCTGGCAACCACCACCGCCAGGACGGCTATTGCCACGGTAGCGACACGACTGACCCGGGTCAGCTGTTTTGCCGACGCTCTCCGGTTGACAAATCTGGCGTAGAAATCGTTGGCCAGATAGGAGGCCCCCCAGTTGGTGTGGGTGGACACCGTGGACATGAACGCAGCCATCAACGAAGCCAGCATCAGGCCCATCAACCCGGCGGGCAACAATTCCCGTATCATCGCCGGATAGCCCCGCTCCCGGTCTTCCCTGAAAACCGGAACCTGCTGGTAAGCGGGGGCGCCAGCAACGACGGACATCGCCGCCAGTCCATCCTGCTCGAGCGTCCCCTGGTCCCGATAGAGCAGGGCATACTCCGGAATGTCACAGGTATACCGGTTGTCCAGGCACTGGCGCATTTCGGCAGTACAGACCTGCTCATCGTTCAAACACTCGGTGAACTGCCTGGCGGCGAGATCCACGTCCGCCCGCGGGAAAATAACCAGCGCAGCGACACCGGCAATGGCCCAGGGCCAGGAGCGGAGCATGAAATTGGCCACGCTATACCACAACGCCCCCTTCTCTGCTTCGCCGCCGTTCTCGGCGGTGTACAGGCGCTGGGAAATATATCCGGAACCGTCGATGATACCGTTGCTCCACCACATGACGCCCAGGGTGAGGACGAAGGCGGAAAACGGAATACCCAGGGAACCGACAACGCCTTCGCCGAAGTCTGGTGCGAATGCCGCCACCCGGTCATGAGTCAAGTAGGGATTGCCGGCCATATCAGTGGCGGAGCCGTCGCTCGGGTACAGCGTAGCCAGGGTGTCCCACATGGACGCCAGCCCACCGAGTTGAGAAACCGCTATCACCGTCAGGGTTATCGACATCGCCATGGCCAGCGTGAACTGGACCAGATCGGTAATGAGTACGGCGCGCATTCCGCCCAGGGCGGAATAACCCAACGTGACCGCGAGCAGCACGGCGATGGTGAGCGTATTGTCAAAGCTGCCAAACAGCAGGGCGTCGGGGTAAACCGCAGCGAGCGCAGTGTAGAGCTCACTACCCAGCAGCCAGCGCCAGTCCATGAATGACTCGGATATCTTGGACATACCGGCAAACACCCAGCCGAGGATAATGCAGTTCACCAGCGTCGCATTGATGAAGGCCTTGACTGAACGCAGAAGTGCGGCGGCGGGCCCGCCGTAACGCAGTTCCGTCAGTTCGACGTCGGTGACCACACCTGAGGTGCGCCACTTGCGGGCAAAGAACACCGTCATGGCGACCGAGCCCAGCACCCCACCCCACCAGAACCAGTTACCCGCTATACCGTACTGGGCGATCCAGCCTGTTATCGCCAGCGGTGTATCCGAGGCAAATGTGGTGGCGACAATGGAGGTCCCCAGCAGCCACCATTTCATTTTCCTGCCAGCGGTAAAAAATCCTTCCACCCCGCCTTCACTGGCCTGGTCCTTGACCAGGAAACCCACCAGCAGCGAGAAGCCGAGCAAAGCGACTATGATCAGCCAGTCCAGCGGGGCCAGTACCGTACCATCCATTCTCAAACTCCCTCTCGCCGGGCCACAGGTAACAAAAAAAGGCCGATACGCAAGCATTCCCTTACATATCGACCTTCAAAGGGTTTCAGAGAAGACTCCTCACCCACTTGCACAGGGCGTCACCGCAACGCCCGACACACATTCAGAAGCGGTAGTTAACGCCCACCACGTAGCGAGCGCCGTTGTCGTAGCGGCGCGCACTGCGCCCGGTGTCGATGTGATATTGCTCGAGCTCCTCACCGGTGATGTTGATGCCCTCCAGGACGATGTCCCAGCTGTCGTAAACCGTGAAGGTGACGTTGGCATCCAGCTGGCCGTAGTCATCGATGTACATTTCGCTGCCGAATTCAGACAGGCCATCGTACCACTCGGTGCGGTAGTTGTAGGAGACACGGGCGCTCAGCCAGTCGTTCTCGTAGAAACCGCTGAGGTTGGCCATGTGCTCGGAGGTACCGCGCACCAGGCCTGAGCCGGGGTTGCTCACCGGGTCGCGATCATCCTTGCTGTCGGCATCGGTGTAGGTGTAATTGGCGATCACGCCAAAGTTACCGAAGTTCTGCTGGTAGCTGACCTCCAGACCCTGGACTTCAGCGCCCTTGCCGTTAACCGGCTGGACAAACAGCACATCCACATACTGGCCCTGCTTCTCGTCGAAGCGGCGCTCGGTAGAGGTACTGGAAATCACCGAGTCACTGATATCCTTGTTGAAGTAGGTGAATGCCAGCAGGGCCTGGTCCTGGAAGTACCACTCGTAGGCCAGGTCAAACTGGTTTGCTGTCTCCGGATCGAGCTCGGGGTTGCCGCGGGTACCGGTACGGGTATCGGTGTTGGCGGATTCCTGGTTGGCGATCTTGATAAAGTCGGGACGGGCCATCACCTTCGCTGCGGAGAAGCGCAG
Source organism: Seongchinamella unica (assembly GCF_004354085.1). Classification (GTDB taxonomy): domain Bacteria; phylum Pseudomonadota; class Gammaproteobacteria; order Pseudomonadales; family Halieaceae; genus Halioglobus; species Halioglobus unicus. Next base: position 133,294 of record NZ_SMSE01000003.1, read on the forward strand.
GATCATGTCATCGTTGAGATCAAAGGCCAGGTTAAGGTTGGGCAGGACCTCGGTGTAGTCGTGGTCCACCGTCTCCTGACGCACGTTGAACTCACCGCGGGGATCCAGGGCATCAACCAGCAACTGGTAACCGCCCAGCATGTCGATGCTTGCCGCCAGCCAGTCACCGTCCCAGTTGTAGCCGGTGGACGCCAGGTCCGTCTGTACCACGCGCACACCGAAGTTACCGCGAAAGCCATCGCTTTCGAAATCCATCTGCCCGTAGGCCGCCAGGATTTCCTCGTTGACGCCCCAGGTCTCGGGCAGGAACAGGATGGTTGCCGCATTGGCATAAGCCTCGGCGGGGAAGATAACCGATGCGGCCTTACTCAGGTTCATCAGCGGGTAGGGAGCGCCGGATTCGTTGACTGCGTAATCGGCCAGTGTGCCCGCTTTGAGGTTGCCGTACAGCCAGCGATTCCAGCCGGAAGTGTCGGAGCCGCCGCCGTAGCTGGTGGCATCATCGGAATGCATGGCATCAGTCAGCCAGTGAAAACGCGTACCCTCCTGGTGCTGACCCTTGTCGTGGTCGCGATAGCTGACGCCGGCCTTGATGCCGTTAAACACGCCCAGTTCGAGCGGGAACTCGAAATCCGCAGAGGCGTAGGTTTCCTCGTCATCCATGATGCGCTGGTTTTCCATCATCCAGCCCAGACCGCGGGTGACCAGCTGCTCCCTGCTCTCTACCTGCCCTTCGTAGAAAGGTGTGTGCTGCAGGCCATTGAAGCTGGAGCCCTCGAGGAAGCGGTCGAAGCCGTACTGACGGTCACTCTCGGTACCGCCTTCGGCCTCGGTCCTGCCCACGCGCAGGTCCATGGACCAGCTTTCAAAATTGTGGCTGTACTGCAGATCCAGGGACTCGGTCTCGCTGTAGGAAACACGGTCGATCACGTAGTACTCGGCGTAGTTGTTAGCCACTTCACCGGCCACCACACCGCTGCCAACGCGACGGGCAGTAGCGGGGTCGATGGTGCCGCCGCCGGCCTGGCCGTTGAACCACTCGTAGCGGTTGTAGTTGGTGTTGTCAGCATCGAGCTCGGAATTCAGGTAGGTGAGGGTAAATTCACCCGCGTCGGTGGGGCGCCACTGGCCGGTAACCAAAGCGGTCTCGCGCTCGCGCTCCTGCTGGAAGTAGGCGTCGCCAATAGCTCGGGGCGTCCACATGGCACCGGCGCCGAAGTCCTGGTGCTCAAAACCGAGTACCTCGGTGCCTTCGCGCAGCAGGGTGCGGTCCTGCTTGGTCAGGGAGATGTTGAATCCCAGGTTTTCGGCGTCATTTTTCCAGGAATACAGTGCGGACACATTAGGATCCCACTCTTCGGAAGTTTCAGAGTACATGCCCTGGACCTGGATCACGCCGCTATTGGCCTCCATGTCCAGCGGACGGCGGGTGCGCAGCATGACCGTGCCACCCAGTGAACCCTCCTGGATGTTCGCCTGGGGCGACTTGTACACCTCCAGCGCGGAGACGATGGTGGAAGGCAGCAGAGTGTAGTTGAAGGCGCGGGAGGGATTGTCGAGCACAAACCAGTCCGCGGAAGCCACCGCAGCTCCGTTGAGCAGGGTGCGATTCTGGTCGGGCGAGGTGCCGCGGACAGCGATTTTCTCGCCCTCACCGAAACCCCGGGTGACCGAGACGCCGGTGATGCGAGAGAGCGAATCGGCGACATTCTTGTCGGGAAACTTGCCGATATCCTGCGCGTTGATGGCATCGACCACCGAATCGGCAAAGCGCTTGGTTTCCAGTGACTCCTGCAGGCTGGCGCGAATACCGGTCACCACGACTTCCTCCAGGACCGGCCCTTCCTGCGCTGTAACCTGCAGTGAGCCTACGGCGCCGGTCAGCGCCAGAACGGCAAGAGAACTGTGCAGGAGCGCAGTCCGGTTACCGGTTAGCTTACGAATACTTGAATTGATGGTCGTCACGATAATCCCTCTTCGACGGTTGCGCTTTTATCTTTGTGTTGTTCATGCTTTGACAACGTTGTCGCAATCTACCCTAAAACCCCGCGACAACGTTGTCAACGTTTTTTTCACTCGCTCGTGTCGCCGCCTCACAGACGGCCCGCTCCCGGACCAGATCAACTGCCAACAGGAGCCGTTAGCGGATATTCCGGCCCTCGCCAGCATTCCGTTACCCCCGGTGCGGCTTAGCGTACCGAACGCCAATTGACCTGATGGGCATTTCGGGTAATCCTCCCGGTCTCGCTATTGAGGGATGACACGATGGAACAACTTTCCGGCCAGGATGCGATGTTTCTGCACGCGGAGATCGATGGCCTGCCGCAACACATTGGCGGGGTCAGCATCTACGACCAGTCCACCGCCCCCGACGGCAAGGTACGCTTCAAGCAGATTCTTTCGATGCTGGAGCGAAGGCTGCATTTATCTCCGATCTTCCGCCGCAAGCTGGCCTTTGTCCCGGGCAATCTCGGCCGCCCCTATTGGGTGGAGGACCCGGATTTCGACCTGGAATACCACGTTCGCCATATCGCCCTGCCCAAGCCGGGCGACTGGCGCCAGCTGTGCATATTGGCGGCACGCATCCATGCCGTCCCCCTGCGCCGCGACAAACCCATGTGGGAAATGTACGTTATCGAGGGGCTGAACAACGTCGAGGGCTACCCTCCCGGCTGCTTCGCGCTGCTGCTGAAGGTGCATCACTGCGCCATGGACGGGGCGACTGGCACCCAGTTCATGAACATTGTTCACGACCTCACCCCGGAAACGACCGACCCGGGGAATCCGCCGCCGTGGATTGTCGAACGCCCGTCGAAAGCGCGCATGCTCGGCCGGGCCTACCTGGACGCCTGGCGCAAGCCCGGCCAGGCGCTGGATTTTATCAGACACTCGGTACCGGCTATCAAGCGAGTGAGGGCAGGCAGGAAAGCGGGCAATATTCGTTTCCTTGAGGACAAGCAGGCCACCCGTTTCCAGGGCAAGATTTCACGCCATCGGGTGGTAGGCGCCCGCAAGTTCGACTTCGAGGCCGTTCGCGCCATCAAGAATTCATGCCCGGGGGCCACGATTAACGACGCCATGCTGACGATCGTGTCGGGGGCAATGCGCAAGTACCTGATGGACAAGGATGAATTGCCGGAGGAGTCACTGGTCACCGGCTGCCCCATTGATGTGCGCTCGGCAGAAGAGCGGGCCGCGGGGGGCAATATGGTCGGGTTCATGAATGTCGGTTTGCGCTCGGATATTGAGGATCCTGCCGAACGACTGGCCGCCATACATGAGGAGTCACTGTCGGCAAAAGCCTATGCCGAGGCCCTCGGTCCCAGGTTTGCCGTGGACCTTACCGACGTGCTCCCGGGGAATGTGCTGTCCCTGGCGGTGCGCACCGCAGCGGCGACCGGGCTATCGGAAGCCAGCGTGATGTTTAATACGATCGTCACCAATGTACCCGGTGCACCCTACCAGCTGTACATGTGCGGCGCCGCCCTGGTGGACTCCATCAGCCTGGGCCCCTTACTGCCAAACGTGGGGCTATTCCAGATCGTCTACAGTTCGGTGCAGGACAAGAAAGGCACTATCACCCTCTCCTTCACCGCCTGTCGCGACATGATGCCCGATCCGGAGTTTTACACCCGGTGCCTGCAGCAATCCTTTGACGAACTGTATGCGGCAACCGTGGGCTGAGGCTCACAGAAACGGGGTAATCAACCGGTGTACGTTGACCCGGGCTTGCAGCCGGCTGGCCAGCAGGAACATACCGCCCAGCTTGCGATGGAAGTACACCGCGTCAGTGGGCGGCGTCTGCCAGAAGTCGCGGAAACCGGTCACTTCCTCGGCCCGCGCTGAGATTCGCCGGGTCATGTCGGAACGGGCGAAATCGTAGGGCTCATCGAGCTGCAGCGGCTCCAGGGCCATCAGGAACAACTCCAGCACCAGCTCCCTGTATTCGCTGTCTTCATCTCCCATGGCGTACCCGACCCGCTCCGCGGCGGCGATCAGGCGCTTGCGGTTACCGGCAATGGCGGCCTTGGCCAGGCTCCGGTAGTTATTGACGAAAGCGGCCTTGAACCTGCGGGTAGCGCCAAAGTCCAGCAACACAATCTTGCCACTGGCTCGATCGTACTGGTAATTGGCGAAGTTGGGATCGGTCTGCACCAGTCGCAGCTCAAACAGTTCCCGAAACATCAGCTCGATCAGGGCGCTCATCACCTCGTCCCGCGTCTCCTGTGGCAGCTCGGCAATGGTCTCAATGGGACGCCCGCCGACATAGGTCATGGCCAATACCGTCTTGCGGGTGAGATCGGGCAGCACCTCGGGTACCAGGAAACGGTCATCATCGGCCAGCAATTCACCAAAGGCCGCCAGGAACTCCGCTTCCTTGTTGTAATCCGCTTCATCTTGCAGCTGCGCCTTGGCATCGTCCAGCAGCGGCTGGATATCCAGGTCTGGCGGCAACAGTCCCGACACCTTCAACAGGGAGGCGATATTATCCACGTCGGCATCGATGCTTCCGGCCACGCCGGGATACTGCACCTTGAGCACGATTTCCCTGCCATCGGGTGAATGGGCCCGGTGTACCTGGCCGATCGATGCCGCCGCCAGCGGTTTGTGCTCGAAACCGTAGAACTGGCTTTCCCAGTCGTCCCCATAGGCTTCGGACATCACCTGGTCGAGTTGACCCGGGGGCATGTAGCGGGCGTTAGCGCGCAGCCTGGCGAGGATGTCCGCCAGTTCCCGGGGCAGGAAGTCGCCCGTGTCCATGGACAGGATCTGCCCCACTTTCATCGCCGCACCGCGCATGGTGGCCAGCTGGTCCGCCACCCGCCGGGCATTGGCCGGTGTCAGCAACATGTCCCGTGCTTTGGGCCGCTTGCCGGCGCGAATCTGCCGGGTCCCCTCCGCCAGCATACCGCCGGCAACACCGCCGGCCATGCGGGCCACGCGGGCGAAGCGCCCCACCCTGGAGGTGGGTATTGCCTTGTGCTCGTCGTCCGGTTTATCTCGCTTTGCCACGGTGCTCCCGCTCCTGCCAGGCCGCCACATGGGCCTCGATCATGTCGCAGGCATTGAACTGGGCATCCAGCGCCGCGATAAAGTTAAATACGCCGGTAAGCTTGCGGGCGATCAGTGCAAAATCGCGCGAAGGAGGAGTGAAATGGCGACTGGCTGCCGACGCAGCCGCCTGTTTGCCGGCGCGTCGCATGAGCCGGGAGCGGCCCCAGCAATACTCGCCTTTGTCGTTGAGATACTCGGGGGGCAGTTGATCGGCTGGGCGCAGCGGTTCCAGCAGGTGCAGGCAGAAATCCGCGAACATCTGCCGGCCCTCCTCGCTCACATCAGGCTGCAGGCAACCGAGACCGACCAGGCCCGCGATAATGCGCGGAACGTCGCGCTGCTGACTGGCAGCGATGGTCTCGCGAAGGTGGTAAAGAAACTCTTCGGAGCAATCCAGTACGGAGCCGAAATCCAGCAGCGCCAGCTCATCGTGCGCGCTCCTCTTGCGCCGGTCATCAAGGCGCAACAGATAATTGCCAAAGTTGGGATCGGTCTGCAGCAGACCCCAATCGTAGAGCTCGTAGAAAAACAGCTCCAGCATGGCCTTGCCAAGCGCGTTCCGTCGCTCCTGCGACAGGGCTGCCACGTCCGGGTCCACCACCGGGTAGCCCTCGATAAATTCCATCGCCAGGATGTCGCCCGTGCAGTATCGCCGGTGGAGCTCAGGCACATGATAATTCACCCCCGCCGGCTCCAGGCCGGCGACCAGGCCGGCCATCTGCTCCGTCAACGCGGCCTCGCGCTGGTAATCGATCTCATTGTGCAGGTGACTGCGCAGGGACTGCATCCAGTTGTCCAGGTCACGACCCGACTTCACCCAGCGCGCAAGCACCAGCATTTTGACCACGGCATCAAAGTCGCTGTCGATCATGGCCCCGAGGCCCGGGTACTGGATCTTGAGACAAATCCACTCACCACTGGCGCTGATTTTTGCCAGGTGGACCTGCGCCAGTGATGCGGCGGCAATCGCCTCCGGGTCTATTTCCAACTCATCGAAACGCTCCCCCAGGGAATCCCGTACGAACGATTCCAGCGCATCCCAGTGCAGGGGCTCGGTCTGGTCCGACAGGTTGCGCAGTGCCTCCACCAGCACCGGCGGCAGGAAGTGCTCACCAAACAACGCCAGCATCTGTCCTATCTTGACGTAGGTGCCCTTGAGCCGGCCCAGTTCTGCCGCGAAACGCTGGGCCTCCCGACGGGCAAAGTCCGACTGGGGGTCATCGTCGCTACGCCCCATCACCCGTGATACGGCGGAATCTACCGCCAGCGCACCACCCGCACGCAGCCCTGCCATTGACACCGACAGGCTGCGGCCGAGGGCTTTGGTCGGAAATGTTTTTTTGGACTTTTTTGCCACGGTCTACCTCTAATAACGGCGGCCAGTGTAACCCGGCGCCTATCCGCGTTCGGGCATTTGCAGGGGCTCACCCATGGCATCGGCCCGGGCAAATGCCGGACGCGCAGTCATGCGCTCCAGGTAAGACAGGGTCTGCGGCTTGATATGCTCATCCAGCTTCAGGACGCGGGCAAAGTTGAGGGCGTAACACACAGCGATATCGGCGACGGTGAAGCGGTCGTCGACGAGGTACTCGTGCTCCAGCAGGTGCGCATCAAGGCGACGCAGGCGGGCAATAAACCATTTGGCGTAATCGTCGGCCACCGCCTGTTTCTCGGGCGTGGGCTCGAGGTAGTAGTAGCGCATGGAAATCGTCTGCGGAAAGGTCAGCGTGGCATCGGCATGGTGCAGCCAGTTGAGGTAAGCCCCGTACTCTGGATGATCCGGCCTGAGGCCAAAATCAAATTGCTGGTAGCGATCCACCAGGTACTGGCAGATGGCGGACGACTCTGTCATGTGGGTATCGCCATCCACGAAGTACGGCACAGTGCCCAGGGAATTTACATCGAGATAGTCTTTCTTGAACACCCGCGGAGGGAAGGGCAGAATTTCCAGCTCGTACTCCAGGCCCATTTCTTCCAGTGCCCACAACGGGCGCAGGGAACGCGAGCCGGCACAGTGCCACAGCTTCATCGGCATACTCCACTTACAGAAAACGAATTATTATGGGCTGCGGATACTACCGGACTGCTTCACCGTCCGTACAGGGCGACAGGAGAAAAATTTCGTGGTAAGCACGCTGGAGATTTTTTACTCTACCCGGCCTGCCCTGGGGTTGTTATTCCAAAACGGCCACAAACTCCGCCGGGCATAAATCTCCTCGGGCTTTTACAAGTCCTGCTGCAGTTCGAAGAAGCTGTGCCAGTGGGCGTAGTCCAGAGCACCCATCATCGCACCCTGAATCGCTCGGCGGTGACGGGCCTTTCTGCTGCGCAAAGCGCCTTTTATTCCTCGTCTTCCGGGGGTTTCTCCCAGCCCAATTCTTCCAGGTGGTAACCCAGCCGGTTGTGCCCCACGTGCTCGTGACACTCCACGCAATTGTAATCATCCGGATCGCTGAAATAGCGTTTGTGGGAGCGAAAGGCCCTGCGGTTGCCTTCACTGGCGGTTTCGAGATATTTATGACACTCAAGGCAGGCTGAGTCATAGACAAATTCTTCGCGCCGCTCGCGAATGGCGTGCCAATCCACCTCGTGAGGCTCCTTGATCAGTTCCATCAGCGGGTCCTTGATGCCGTGCTTTGCCTTGACCAGGAAATAATGCAGTGAGTTGTCATGGGGCAGGTGGCAGTCGTTACAGGCGGCGCGCAACCCCCGCGGATTATTGCCACCGTGAATATCTTCCCGATAGGCCCGGGCGATAGGTTCATAGGCATGGCAACTGGTGCAGAATTCGTAGTCGCCAGTGGCATGGAAAGCCGTGTCTATCACTGCCCAGCTGGCGATTACACCCACACCCAGACCAGCGAGAATCAGTCCAATACGTAACAGTTTCACGTTCAGTTGTTGTCCCCGGAATAACTTAGCAGGCGAACCCGGCTGCCAAACACATACTGCTTATGCGGAAATAGTAGCAGAGCGCTACAATCCCGCAATCCCAAGCGGCATGTTTTCAACGGATTACTGTCAGTGGGGTGAATGGGTTAACCTAAGCAGGCCCAAGCATTCAGAACCCAGGAAAGCGGCGATAACATGATCGATGTAAAAATGTGGGGCCGGGCCCTGAACCAGATGCCGAAACTGTCGCAACACGAGTGGCAGGCACTGGATCCGGTCGCTCGCTGGTTGATTGCCTGTCGCGCGTCTGTGTTGTTCATGACCTTTACCGCCGCCGCCCTTGGCGGGCTGATGGCGTGGCGAGCAGGTTTTTTCCAGTGGGACCTGTGGCTGGCAACGGTTCTCGGCCTGATGTTCGCCCACGCCACCAACAATCTCCTTAACGACTACACCGACTCGCGTCGGGGCATAGACAAGGACAACTACTACCGCAACCAGTACGGTGTGCATGTCCTGGAAGACGGCCTGATGGACGAGGGTGAGTTCTGGCGCTACCTGGGGATCACCGCCGGCATTGCATTGCTGCTGGGCGGCTGGCTGATTTACCAGCGCAGCGGGCTGACCCTGGACCTGATGCTGGCCGGGGCCTTTTTCGTGCTGTTCTATACCTGGCCGTTGAAGTACTACGGGATGGGCGAGCCCGCCGTACTGCTGGTATGGGGGCCGCTGATGGTGGGCGGCAGCTACTACGTGCTGGCCGGGCAATGGAGCTGGGACGTCACCTGGCTGAGTCTGGTATTCGCACTGGGCCCAACCACGGTGTTGTTCGGCAAACATACCGACAAGCTGGAAGCCGACAAGGGCAAGGGCGTGAACACCCTGCCGGTGATACTCGGTGAAACCCGGTCGCGCGACAGCGTACTGATCATGATTGCCGCCCAGTACCTGTTGTGCCTGGCGCTGGTGGCCGGTGGCAGCTTCGGCTGGCCTCTGTTACTGGTACTGGCCAACCTGCCCAACCTGCCCGGCCTGCTCCGGATTTACGGGCAGCCCAAGCCGGCGGCGGCGCCGGAAAATTTTCCCGATGGGATCTGGCCCCTGTGGTTTTCCGCCTTCGCTTTCCGCCACACCCGCCAGTTCACCACGCTCTTCCTGCTGGGGCTGGTCGCCGACACCCTGATCGGTTGATTCACTGGCTTTTATTTCCGGCCTGCTCCAGAATGACCACACAAGAACAAGGGAATGGGATCAACCATGGAGAACAGGAAGACTCTCCTGCTGCTCGCTGCAGGTATCGCGATCGGCATTGCCGGACTGCTGGCCTTCGAGGGCACCCTGCACGCAACCAGCACCGACAAGTTCTGCACCAGCTGCCACGAAATGGACATTCCGCTGGCGCAATTGCAGAAAACCAGCCATTTCAATAACGCCAGCGGCGTCAGTGCCGGCTGCTCCGACTGTCACATTCCCCGGGAGTTCATCCCCAAAATGGTGCGCAAGGTAGAAGCCGCCAGGGAGGTCTGGGGCTCCCTCACCGGCATTATCGATACGCCGGAGAAATACCAGGCACACGCGCCGACCATGAAAGCGCGGGAGATCGCCCGACTCAAAGCCAATGATTCCCAGGAGTGCCGCAACTGTCACGATGCCCAGAGAATGCTCTCGGTCATCCAGAGTTCCAAGGCCCAGCGCTTCCACCGGGCCCTGGCTTCGAATCGCAAGACCTGCATCGACTGCCACGCAGGCATCGCCCATCCCGATAACTCGAGCTGATTATGTCGACCCACCCGACAACACGACCCACCAGGAGGGACTCGATCATGCGCATGACGATTATCGCTGGACTGGCCGCTATTGTTCTCACCCTGGGGACCAGTGGAGCAACAGCGCAGGCGTCCAGTTCAGAGGCTTGCCTGGAGTGTCACGACTACGGTGAGGATTCGCCCGTACACCTGGTATTAGCCGGCGCCCACGGCACGGCGCTGGAGGCCGGCGATGACCGCCAGGGCTGTATCGAGTGCCACGGTGGTAGCGCTGACCACATGCGGGCTCCGAGGAGGAATTCCCCGGATGTCAGTTTTGGTCCCCGCTGGAGTTCCACCGCCGGCGCCCAGGATCAGCCCTGCCTCGGCTGCCACGAGCAGGGCACCGCCAGCAACTGGCGCCACGCCCTGCACATGCACAATAACCTCACCTGCATCACCTGCCACGACATCCACACTGCCGAGGACAAGGTCCAGGTTGCGACATCCCAGGCCGGTGTCTGCGAAACCTGTCACAAGGTACAGAAACAGGGTGTCCACGGGATGGAGCGGCGCAAGAAACGCAATCCGCCCTGCACTGAGTGTCACAATCCCCACAATCACGAGGATGCCCAGGCCCAGATGCTCCGCAACGGCTCGGCCGGCTGCCTGTACTGCCACGACCTCGAGCGGATGGCCGCCAGTGAGCGCGTCAGCGCCAAGGCCAAGAGCTACCACAAGGTGATGACCAACCCGGAGCGAACCTGCCTGGACTGTCACGAGGGCATTGCCCACGCGGCCGCAGATTCCGCGCCTCCCATGCACCCCCAGCCGGTAAGCGCTGCTGAGGTGACACTGTTCTACCCGGGAATGACCGACAGCGACTGGCTGTTGCACCTGCACCCGGGCTCGCAACCCCTGCGCCAGGGAGCCAATTGCCAACAGTGCCATCGGGGCGACGAGGCCGGCATGGGGGAGATTCTTGCGGACGGATCGATCACACCGGCTGCCCGCAACATTGCACTGGCGTTCGCGGTGATCGATAACGCCCTGCGGGTAACCGTCAGCTGGGAGTCCGGTAGCGACGACAGACAACTCGCTATCATGTGGGGTGACCGCAGTAATGACGCCTTCGCCCGCGGTGGCTGCTTTGCCGCCTGTCACAACGACATGGCGGGCATGAGTCGCGACAGCGGCCGGGTGGGCCAGAAGTACCTCGGAATATCCAGGGAGCAGCGGCAGCAGATCGGCCAGCCGGCTATTGTCCGCAGCGAAGACGAACTCGCCAGGCTCAGGGCCGAGGGTCACTTCGCAGAAATCTGGCGCCTGGACCTTGACTCCGGGACAGTGGACACCGCGATCCTGCTGGCCGAAACCCCCTGGGAATCGTCAAAGTTGATCGAGATCAACACTTCTTCAGACGGCAATCGCCGCAGCGTGGCATTCACCCGGATGCTGGGCAATACTGATAACGGGTTGAATTTTAATAAAAGCGAGAAGTACACCCTGGGTGTTGCCCTGAGCGGCAAAGATAACCCGGGGGCGAAACACTGGGTGTCGCTGCCGCTGACCCTGAGTTTTGGCGGCAACGATACAGACTTCACAGCCGAGTAATGGTGCCAATGAACACGCGATGGATTCAGGCGGTTGTCGTTTTATGCAGTGCGCTGCTGGCTGCAGTGGCGCACACTGAAGATGGCCCCGGTTGCCTGGACTGCCACACCGCCGATGCCGATATCCCGGTGCACGTGGTCTTCAGCAGCGTTCACGGTAATCTGCTGGGCGGCGGTGCCGCCGCCTGCACCGGCTGCCACGGGCCCTCCGAGGCCCATGATCGCAGGGGCCGTCGCAACCCACCCGATGTCAGCTTCGGCCCGAAATGGACATCCGACCTCGAGGCGCGCAATGGCGCCTGCCAGGGCTGCCACGCGGGTGACAAGCAGTTGTTGTGGCTCGGCAGTGAACACGAACAGGAAAACCTGGCCTGCGCCGATTGCCATACAGCCCACAGCCAACAGGACCCGGCCATGAGTGTCGAACTGGCAGGCGACCAGTGTGTGAGCTGCCACAGTCGCCAGCGGGCGCAAATGAAATTACCGTCCCGGCACCCCATCGCGGAGGGTAAGACGGCCTGCACCGACTGCCACAACCCTCACGGAAGCGCCACTGATGCCGACCTGCATCAGGTCACTCTCAACGAAAATTGCTACAGCTGCCACCAGGAGATGCGGGGGCCGCTACTGTGGGAGCACGAACCGGTCACTGAAGACTGCTCCACCTGCCACAACCCGCACGGATCGGTAAATGATCGACTGCTGACAGCGCGGGGACCCGCTCTCTGCCAGCAGTGCCACTCCGCCGCATTCCACCCCAGCCTTCCCTACGGTGCTGAGGGCTTACCCGCTGGCAGTAGTGGCAGCAGCAACCGCAACCTGGTCGGCAAGAACTGCACCAACTGCCACTCCCAGGTCCACGGATCAAACCACCCGTCGGGAGCGAGGCTGACACGATGAAGCAGCGCAGGCACCTGCCGTTCCGGCTCACCGCGGTCAGCACCCTGGTCCTGGTGGCACAAGGCGTTGTAGGCCAGGCCCAAGAAGACGCGGCCCAGGCCGAGACAGCATACGCACCGCTGCTGGTAACAGCCCTCAACCAGGGTCACACCTGGACATCAGGCTATGCCGGACATGTGCAGCTGGGGCTGGGCTATACCTCGGACGATAATTTCATGTTCGGTCAGTACAACGGCCTGCAGGACGATGGCGCCAACATTATCGGCAACCTGCACTGGCAGGACTTCAGTAACCGTGAAAGCCAGTGGCGGTTATCCGTGTCTGACCTGGGCCTGGATACCCGGGAAGGCCGGCTGAGCTGGAGCAACAACGGCAAGTTGCAGGTCAACCTGGGCTTCGACTCACAAATACAGGTCCGCAACAACAGCGGTGAGACACCATTCCGCGGCTCCAGCAGTCCCCTGCGCCTGCCCGACAACTGGGTCACCGGCTCCACCACCGCGGACTTCAGCCAGCTCGGAGCCAGCCTGCATGGATTTGACCGGGAACTGGAACGCGACAAATTGTTCGCCGGCCTGCAACTGAGGCTCAACGACAGCTGGCAGCTGGACGGCAACCTGTCCTATGAGGAGAAACAGGGCACCGGCGACACGGCCGGCGCCATGTACCTGGACGCATCCTCCGGTGATGCGGTGCTGTTGCCGCGGCCGGTGGACTACCGAACTACCGAATTTGACCTTGGACTTGCCTACAACGCTGGCAAACTCAACCTGCAGGCACGTATCGACTACTCGGATTTCGACAACAAGGACGACATCCTGGTGTGGGAAAACCCCTACCGCTCCCGCTCCCCGGAAAGTGCCGGCGGACTGGGGCAGGCGCCTGATAATGAGCAATTACGGGGGCGCATCACCGGCCAGTACGTGTTCACACCCGACGCACGCTTTCAGTTTGATGGCAGCTACGCCGTGTCGGAGCAGGACCAGGATTACCTTGAGTACAGCGTCAACCCGGCGGCCAGTGTGAGCCAGCCACTGCCGAGGACCTCGTTTGACGGCGAGGCCCAGACCGGCACCCTCAACGCCAAGCTCTGGCTGCGGCCGCTGCGCAAGCTGGACATCGATCTTTTCTTCCGGGGCAGGGAGCGGGATTACGACAATCCACGCGACGGTTATCGCTATATCCGCGGCGATGGCAGCCGACAGCCTGAGCAGGCGCTGGCGGTTTACAATACCTCCCACCATTTCATCTCTAACACCTCAGGGGTCGAGGCCCGTTACCGCCTGCCCAAACGCAGCCGCCTGCAGCTGGAATACGCCTACGAGCAGATTGAGCGGGAGAACGCGGCGGTAGAAGAGACCGAGGAAGATCGTTTCACCCTGGGTTACCGTATCCAACCCTGGGACAATTTCACCGCCAAAGCGGAATTGCGGTACGGCGACCGTCGCGCCGACACCTATCACTGGGACCAGCGCTTCTACGCCCTGCTCGACGTGGAATTGATCAATGCCACACCCGACAACCAACGCTTTATCAATCATCCCGAACTGAGCCAGTTCTACCTGGCCAACCGCGAGCAGGATCAGGGCAAGCTGGACCTCAGCTGGCTGCCCGCTGACCACTGGAACCTGAATTTCAACCTGCTGCTGCGCAACGACGACTACGACAAAACCTACACCGGCCTGCGGTATTCCTACTGGGAACGCTATCACCTCAGTGCCAGCTACAATCCGTCGCAGCAGGTATCTGCGACGCTCTACGGCGGCTATGACCGTTTTGAGTCGGAACAAATGGGCCGTGCCTTCCGCGGTGGCGCAGAAAAGAACGCGTTTGCCATTTACCCGCCCCTGCCCCAGGCCAGCGACCCTGACCGCGACTGGCGCACCGACACCACCGACAGCAGCGTGACCGTCGGCGCCAACCTGCACTGGCAACTGGCGGAGCATCTGGCGCTGGAAGCAGACTACAGTTTTGTCGATACCGAGAGCGACCAGGAATTCAGGACTTACGGTGCTTCCGACCTTGAGCCGGAAGACCTGCCGACCGTGGCGACCACCCTGCATCACTTCGTCGCCAGCGGCACCTGGCACATGCGCGAGGACCTGTCGTTCAAACTGGACTACCAGTACTACCGGTACAGTTCGGATGACCGGGCGCTGCAGGGCGTCCGGGCAGACAGCATCGACAAGGTACTGACCTTCGGGGCGAGAAACCCCAATGAAACGATTCACTACGTGGGCGTGTCGGCCATTTACAGCTGGCAATAGCACCAACCAGGCCCTGAGAGGCGGGAGAAGAGCCATGGGAACATTTACACGCAACTGGATGATGGCGGCCACACTTGGCCTGCTGGTCGCCTGTGGTGGCGGGGGCGGTGGTGACCGCGCCGCGGGCGTAGAGCCCGGACCACCGCCCGGGAATGGCCCGGTAACCCCTCCACCGCCGGTTATTCCCGACCCCGAGGTTGCCCCCTACGCGGAGCAGGAGGTTCTGCTGGCAACCATTACCAGTGTCAGCCTCAATGACAGCAACCAGGCGGTCGTCGATTTCCAGCTTACCAACGGTGACGGCATTGCCATTACCGACCTGGAGCCTGGCAATGTCCGCTTTACCATAGCCAAGCTACAGGCCAGTGAGCTGGGCAGCATGACCGGTACCTGGCAATCTTACGTAAACGACATCGAGCCCCCGGACAACTGGGGCGTGACCGATGTCGGCACCGAAGACAAACTGCAGGCAACCTACGAGCGCAACGAAGACGGGCTGGTCAACAACGGGGACGGGACCTACCAGTACACCTTCGCGACCGATCTCACTAATCTGCCGGCGGACATCCTCGCACAGGCAGAGGTGGAGGGGCTGGACCTCAGCTACCAGGCTGACCGCACCCACCGGGTGGCCATCCAGTTTGACGGCGCACCCGGCAAGACCAACCCGGTTTACGACTGGATACCGGCCACCGGGGCAACCAGCGGCGTTTTCAACATGGACATCGCCGCCACCGCCAACTGCAATAACTGCCACGATCCACTGGCGATGCACGGTAGTGGCCGGGTTGAAGTCCAATACTGCGTGACCTGCCACAATGCCGGCACTACCGACGCCCACAGCACCAACACGCTGAACATGAAAGTCCTGATTCACAAGTTGCACTCAGGGGCCAACCTGCCGAGCGTTGGCGCCGGCGAAGATTATTACATTATTGGTTTCCGCGGCAGCAAGCACGACTACTCCAATCTCCACTTCCCCCAGGACATCCGCAATTGCGTCAACTGCCATGCGGGTAGTGCCACTGGCGAAGGCAGGGACGACCTGGTGCTGACCGCCCAGGGCGACAACTGGGCTGAATACGCCTCCAGCGCCGCCTGTGGCAGCTGTCACGACGGTGAGGGCGCCCAGGGCCACATAGCCAGCCAGGAAGACACCGATTGCGCCAGCTGTCACTCCACCGCAGGCTTTGCCGGCAGCATTGCCGATAGCCACCGGATGCTGGTGGCTGAAGCCAGTGAACAGTTCATGGCCGAGGTCCTGGCCGTCGACAACACCATGCCCGGGGAGCAGCCCGTGGTCACCTTCAGGATCAGTAACCCCGGCACTGGCGAGGACTGGGACATCAAGAACGATCCCGCCTTCAATGGTCCCGGTGCGCGCCTGGCCGTGGGCGTTGCCTGGGATACCGACGACTACAACAACATCGGCAACCAGGGTGACAACGCCAGCTCGGTACAGACCACGGATATCGCCAGCTTCGTTGACAATGGCGATGGCAGCTACTCCGTCACCATGCCAGTGGCGATTCCCGATGGCAGTGAAGCACCGGGCATTGCAGCCACCGGCTCAGGCACTGCCACCATTGAGGGCCACCCGGTCCTCGACGTCGACGATGAAGAGGAAGGCGCTGAGTCCATTCCGCTGACCAATGCCCACGCATACTTCTCCATTGACGAGCCGGACGGCACCGCCGTGTCGCGCCGCAGCGCCGTCGAGCTCGACAACTGCCTGTCATGCCACGCCAAGCTGTCGCTGCACGGAGGTAACCGCAACGATAATATCGAGGTCTGCGTGACCTGCCACAACCCCCGCAATACCGACAAGCGCAGGCGTGAAATTGCCATGGATCCGCCCACCGACGGCAAGGATGAGGAGTCCATCGACTTCAAGACCATGATTCATGGCATCCATGCCGCAGCGATACGCGACAATCCGCTGGAGATCGTCGGTTTCGGCGGCTTCACCACCCACCGTTTCACCGAGGAAGAGGTGCATTTCCCCGGTGACCTGAGCAACTGTACCACCTGCCACACCGACTCCGGCTATACCCTGCCGCTGGCAGACAGTGTGCTCGGCACCACGGTGGATACCGGTGCCGACCGCGCTGACCCGGCCGATGACGTGGTGGTGACTCCTACTGCAGCCGTGTGCTCCGCCTGCCACGACAATCAGGTGGCGAGATCCCATATGGCGTCCAATGGCGGCAACTTCGCGACCAGCCAGGCCGCGATCGATAGCGGTGAGGTCGTGGAGCAATGCAGTGTGTGCCACGGCAGCGGCCGCAACGCCGACGTCTCGGTGGTACACAACCCCCGTTAGCCCCCCGTTCTCCGTGGGCCCGCTTGCTGCGGGTTCACGGAATCTTTCCAAAACACGATCCAATGCTTGGCCATAGGCGTAGACCTCCGTATATTGGCCTCCCATGAAATACACCGGCACTGACAATTTCGACCACCAGCAGCCCCCCAGGGTTGGGGTGCTCATTACCAATCTGGGCACCCCGGAAGCTCCCACGGGCAAGGCCCTGCGCCCCTACCTCAAACAGTTTCTCTCCGACCCGCGGGTCGTCGAGGTTCCCAGGTTGCTGTGGTGGTTCATCCTCAACGGGATTATTCTCAATGTGCGCCCGCGGCGCTCTGCCAGAGCCTATCAAACGGTGTGGACTGAACAGGGATCTCCGCTGCTGGTGCACACCCGCGATCAGGCCAGGGAACTGGGGAACACGCTGGAAGCCAGCTACGGCGATGACATTATCGTTGACTTCGCCATGCGCTATGGCGAACCGTCGATCGACAGCGTACTGCAGTCCATGCTCGACCGCGGCGTACGCAAACTGCTGGTCATGCCGCTCTACCCCCAGTACTCGGGCCCCACGACCGGCTCAACGTTCGATGCCCTGGCGGCGGACTTCAGCCGCCGCCGCTGGCTGCCCCAGTTGCGCTTTGTCAGCCACTACTGCGACCACCCGGGGTATATCGCAGCGCTGGCGGCCAGTATCCAGGCTTACCGTGCCGAACAAGGTACTGCCGACAGGCTGGTATTTTCCTATCACGGCGAGCCGAAACGCTATCTCGAGGAAGGTGACCCCTACCACTGCCAGTGCCTGAAGACCACACGCCTGGTAGCCGAATTGCTGGGACTGGAGGAAGGACAATACACCACCTGTTTCCAATCCAGGTTCGGTCGGGAAGAGTGGCTGCAGCCCTATACCGACGAGACCCTGAAGGCCATGCCCGGCCAGGGCATCAAGTCGGTGCAGGTGATCTGCCCCGGGTTCAGTGCCGACTGCCTGGAAACCATCGAGGAAATCGGGGTGGAAAACCGGGGCTACTTCATGGACGCCGGGGGTGAAAGCTTCGGCTATATTCCCTGCCTCAACAGCAGCAGCGAACACATCGAGGCCCTGGCCCAGCTGGCTGCGGAAAACCTCAGGGGCTGGCTGGAAAAGCCCGCGGGATTATTCGGTCAGTAAGGTGGCGATTATGGCCTTCAGCTGCTCCTCGCTGAACTCGCCGTTATCTGCATGGCGCTTGATGGAGGTATCGGATGCCGTTTCGAAGATTTCCTCCGCACTCATGCCCTCCCAGTCCTCCGCCGGCACATGGCAATCCAGGCAAATATCCTCGTCTGCCTGGGCTGGCAGGGTACACATGATGGCGATGGTAACAGCTAACAGCGCACGTAACATTTCGTCTTCCTTCTCGATTGTGGCAGATTGAACACTATGTATAGCACAGCGGCGCGGACTGCTCTAGCCGGCGTCGAGCGTCCTGGCAAAAATAACTGGAGGTTCATCGCTATGGCTCGATTCCCAGGACTACTTCTGGCACTGGCTCTGCTGGTCGGCAGCGCGGTAAGCGGCGCGCAATCCGGCGGGGACTCTCTCATCATTGACACCCGTTCCCCCGCGGAATACGAAGCAGGCCATGTGGACGACGCGGTACTGATTCCCTACGACGCCATCGAGGCGGGAATCGTCAAGCTGACCGAGGACAAGAACACGACCATTTATCTTTACTGCGGCAGTGGCCGGCGAGCGGAAATCGCTCGCGAACGCCTGCTGCATCGCGGCTATACCAACGTCACCAACCTCGGTGGCCTGGACGATGCCGAAGCGTTTTTCAGTGACCCGAAATAGCCGCTAGATCCAGCGACGAACCCGCTGGCAATAGGCGGGAAATTCTTCAGGGAAAAGCGCCCGCAACAACTGCTCTTCCGGCAGGATAAAGCGGATCTGGATGATGATGACGAAAATCACCGGTACCGCAAACGCTGTTGCCACCCCCAGCACGATCGCACAGCCCAGTAACACCAGTGCCATGCCAAGGTACATGGGGTTGCGGGTATAGCGATACACCCCGCTGGTGACCAGCGCACGGACCTCCCGGAAGGGGATGAGGTCGGTGTCGGCCTGTTTGAACAGTCCACCGGCCAACACCAGCAATGCCAGCCCCAGCAGCAGGACAAGGCTACCCACTGCCTGCCCGCCTGTGCTGGTAAAGCGGCTGCCGGGAAAATATTCGTTACAGATAAACTGGGCGATAATCCCCAACGCCAGCCACATCGGCGGGTAAATGATACGTTTGACTGCAGCCATAGGTCCTCAAACTCCTCAGCCGTGATGAATAGCGGCCGGCTCAACCGCGCCTATGCCGTAGGCGATAACGATACCGAGCAGGAATGCCAGGGTCAATTTGCCGCGGTCGTGACTGTGAAAGTGAACCTCCGGCAACAGGTCAGATAGGGCGATACAAATGAAGGCACCGGCCGAAAACGCCAGTGCCGCGGCGACAACCATATCGCGGGCCGAGGGGACAAGGTCCACGCCGAAGAAAAACAACAGCGCCCCCAACGGGCACATGAGGGCGAAAATCACGTTGGTCAGCATTCTGGCACCCCGGTTCCAGCCGCCTGCTTCCATGATGGTGGTGATAGACATGGCATCCAGCGGTTTGTGCAGCAGAATGGCCAGAAATACCCCGAAGCCGGCCATCACCGCACCCGAATCCGCCGTACTTTCTCCCAGCATCACCGCCCCAAGGGCCACCCCGTCGATCAGGGTGTGCAGCGCCAGGCCCAGGGCAATACCGACCCAGCTGAGCTTGTGGGCCGCATGCTCATGCCCATGCCCGTGTTGATGTTCATGGTGCTGATGCTCTTCGCTGCTGAAATCGTGCTGGTGAAAGTGAAACATGCGCAACAGCAGCAGCATGGTAATCAGCCCCACCATCAGCCACCAGACGGCACTATCCACCGCCGCCGCGCCGCCTGACATGGCAATGCTATGGGGCAGCAGGTGGTAAAACGCCAC
The DNA here is from genome assembly GCF_004354085.1 of Seongchinamella unica. Taxonomy (GTDB): domain Bacteria; phylum Pseudomonadota; class Gammaproteobacteria; order Pseudomonadales; family Halieaceae; genus Halioglobus; species Halioglobus unicus. The sequence goes on from NZ_SMSE01000003.1 coordinate 153,078, forward strand.
GCCAAGCATCAACCCCGATACCAGGCTCATCACCAGCTGGGTTCGGGTATGGGTCATCTTCACCCAGTTGGGCAGCAGTCCCCCTACCAGCGAAAAACCGGCAATGGCAAGGCAATAGACGATCAGGGTGAGCGCGGGTGACGCGTGCATGTATAGCCAGGACTCCGGCAAGGAAACGGCCAATTATTCCACATCCAGGCGACCGGCGCCCAGCAAAGCCTGTGAACAATGACTCATTTCGTCATTCGCCGATGACGGGAAGCGTCATTGACCGGGAAGCTAATGACCATTAGTTTGAGTATCAACGCATTCATTGATGGAGCAAACCATGTCGCTATATGAACCTATCGAGTCGAGCGATTCCCGCCGCCACCTGCAACTGCGCAGCCCGGTGACCCTGGAACCCATCGGGGAACTGGTCTGCGCCAACGCCGAAGATGTCGCGGCCGCGATCCACAAGGCGCGCAAGGCCCAGCCTGCCTGGGCCGCCACCAGCATGGAAGCGCGCGCCGCCATCGTCGACCGGGCACTGAAGATCCTGCTCGAGCGCCAGGACGAGGTCATTGACACCGTGGTGCGGGAAACCGGCAAGGCCCGCACCGACGCCATGAGCATGGAAGTCTTCTCGGTGGCGGACCAGCTCTGCTACTACGCCAAGAACGCCGGCAAGTTCCTGGCCCCGCGCAAACGCAAGGTACACGGCCTGATGGGGTTGATGAAGCAGTTGCGCATCGTCTACAAGCCACTGGGCGTGGTAGGCCTGATCACGCCCTGGAATGGCCCCTTCGTACTGGTCATGAACCAGGCCTGCCAGGCAATACTGGCAGGCAACACCGTGGTGGCCAAAGGCTCGGAAGTCACCCCCTTCTCCGCCAGGCTGGCGGAGGACATTTTCCGGCAGGCGGGTTTACCCGAGGGTGTACTGCAGGTGCTGCTGGGTGACGGTGAGACCGGTGCGGCTATCGTTCGCGGTGGTGTCGACAAGGTGTCCTTCACCGGCAGCGTCGCCACCGGCAGGAAAGTGGCAGTGGCCTGCGCGGAGCAGCTGATTCCCTGCACGCTTGAGCTGGGCGGCAACGACGCGATGATTGTCTGCGCGGACGCCGATCTGGACCGGGCGGCGGACGGCGCCTGGGTAGGTTCCTGCATGAACACCGGCCACTACTGCTGCGGTACCGAGCGCATTTACGTGGTGGAAGAGGTATACGAAGACTTTCTGCAACGGGTGCTCGACAAGGGCAAGTCCCTGCGCCAGGGACCGGAACACGGCTGGGAGGAGGATATCGGCGCGGTGTTCTGGGACCGCCAGCTGGCGATCATCGAAGCCCACGTTGAGGATGCCCGGGCCAAAGGAGCCGATATCCTCATGGGCGGGCGACGCAACCCCGATCTGGCTGGCCTGTATTACGAACCCACAGTCATCACCGGGGTGAACAACAGCATGGACATCATGTTGCTGGAGACTTTCGGTCCCATCCTTTGCATCCAGAAGGTCGGTTCTGAGGAAGAAGCGCTGCGCCTGGCCAACGACTCCGAGTTTGGTCTCAACGGTAATGTCTGGACCAGGGACAAGGACAAGGGCTATGCCCTGGCTGCCGCTATCGATACCGGTTCCTGCTCAGTCAACGACATGGCCCTCAGCTACGGTATTCCGGCCGCCCCCTTTGGCGGCAGGAAAAACTCCGGTATCGGCCAGGTGAATGGAAAAAAGGGCCTGCGCGGTTACTGCCATGAAATGCCCATCGTCATTGATCGCTTCGGCGGCAAAATGCAGAACGGTTACCCCTATAGCGCCAAAAGTGCGCAGGGGATGAAGAAGCTGATGGATTTTTTGTGGGTGAAGACGCCCATCGGGCGCTGGCTGAGCTGAGGGCTGGGTGACAGGAGACGCGCTGGAGGAGAACCTGCTCACCCGGGTCGTTCCGGCGAATGCCGTGGTCCGGCACCCCGGAATCTGTAAAGGGTGGAATACGTGCCGCAGGCTTTCTGGACCCCGGCGTTTGCCGGGGTGACGGAGAACGGGTTGCGGGCAGACTAAACCAGCACCAGATTGTCCCGATGTACCAGTTCCTCATCGCCGGCATAACCGAGAATGCTTTCAATGTCCGCCGAGGCCGATCCCATGATGCGCCGGGTTTCCACGGCACTGTAGTTCACCAGCCCACGGGCGATCTCCCGTCCTTCGTCATCGCGACAGGACACCATGTCCCCGCGAGCAAAGTCCCCATGCACACCGCGCACACCGACCGGCAACAGGCTGCGGCCGGATTCCCGCAATACTTTCACCGCCCCCGCGTCCAGCTCCAGGCTACCCTGTATCTGGACCATGCTCGCCAGCCATTGCTTGCGGGCATTCTGGGGTTTTTTACCGGTCCGCAGCCAGGTACCGATATCGGCGCCGGCCGTGACCCTGGCCACCACGTCAGCCACCCGGCCACTGGCAATCACCGTCTCGGTCCCGGAACGGGCTGCCAGCCGCGCTGCGCGCAATTTGGTTACCATACCACCGCGGCCCAGGGCGCCACCCTCGCCCGCCATGGCATCCAGTTCAGGCGCATTGACCTCGGCGGTGCGCACCAGCCTGGCGTCGGGATTCTGGCGCGGATCCTGCTCGTAGAGACCCTGCTGGTCGGTGAGCAGTAACAGCGCATCAGCGTCAATCAGGTTTGCCACCAGGGCACCCAGGGTGTCGTTATCGCCGAAGCGGATTTCGTCGGTGACCACCGTATCGTTTTCATTCACCACCGGCACCACACCGAGCGCCAGCAGGGTATTGAGGGTTCCCCGGGCGTTGAGGTAACGGTCGCGGGCGATGACGTCATCGTGGCCCAACAACACCTGGGCTGAAACAATGCCGTGGTCCTTGAAGGCGTTCTCATAACTTTGCACCAGCACCGACTGACCCACGGCGGCGGCAGCCTGCAGCTCGTGCAGCAAGTGTGGTCTAGCGGGCATACCCAGGCGGACAATGCCTGCAGCTACCGCTCCGCTGGATACCAGCACCACCTCGCAACCGCGTGCGCGCAACCCGGCGAGTTGCGCCACCAGGCCGCGGATCACGCCATCGTCGAGACCCCGGCCATCATTGGTCAGCAGGGCGCTGCCGACTTTAACCACCCAGCGGCTGCTGGCAGCGATTTCTGATCTGTCACTCATTTCAGGGAACGTACTCTACATCGACATCGTATTCATCATCGTCCCAGTCGTCGTCATCATCGTCGACCTCGGGACCGCGCCTGTGGCTTGCGCGCAATTCGGCAATGCGCTGCCGGGCCTCCTCCTGCATCTGCTGCTGCAGCTGGACATCGGCCTGGGCCAACTCCGGGTCGGCCAGCTCCCGCTCGCGCAGTTCCTCCAGGTAATTCATCAGGTCACCGCAAAGTGCCTCCGTCCCTTCCCCCTTGATGGCGGAAATTTCATAGACCGGGCCCTGCCAGTCCAGGGCTTCCAGCACGGCCGCTTTACGCCGGGCCAGGGTTTCCTCATCCACCAGGTCCGTCTTGTTCAGCACCAGCCAGCGCTCGCGATTCGCCAGTGTCGGACTGAAACGGCCCAGTTCACCGGCGATAGCCACCGCGGCATCTGCGGGCTCGACCCCGTCATAGGGCGCCATATCGATGATATGCAGGAGAATCCGGTTCCGGGTCAGGTGCTTGAGGAACCGGATCCCCAGTCCCGCGCCTTCCGACGCGCCCTCTATCAGCCCGGGAATATCGGCGATCACAAAACTGCGATGGGCCTCTACCTTGACCACCCCCAGGTTGGGTACCAGGGTGGTAAAGGGGTAGTCTGCCACCTTCGGTTTGGCTGATGACACCGCCCGGATCAGGGTCGATTTGCCCGCATTGGGCAGCCCCAGGAGACCGACATCGGCGAGCACCTTGAGCTCGAGCTTGAGCGATCGAACCTCACCTTCGGTTCCCGGTGTGGTTTGCCGGGGCGCACGGTTGGTACTGGATTTGAAGCGGGTATTACCCAGGCCGTGATAGCCGCCCTGGGCGACCTTGAGCTGCTGGCCCGAGGTCTGGATGTCACCGAGAATCTCCCCGGTATCCTCATCCAGGACCGTCGTGCCCACCGGCACCTTGAGGATCAGGTCTTCCCCCTTCTTACCGGTGCAGTTTTTGCCTCTGCCACCTTCGCCACTCTCGGCGCGGTAACTGCGCACAAAGCGATAATCGACCATGGTGTTGAGATTGTCGTCCCCCTCCAGGATCACGCTGCCGCCATCGCCGCCGTCGCCGCCGTCGGGTCCGCCCTTGGCGATGTACTTTTCCCGGCGAAAGCTCAGGCAGCCGTTGCCGCCCTTGCCGGCGTATACGGTGATACTTGCTTCATCTACGAATTTCATAACTTCCGCCTTTTTCTCAGTGTTCCGTGGTGCGGCTCCCCGAATATACCGTGCAAGACACGCTACAAGCACGTCCATGTGCGCTCGGCCTCCCGGAGCGCCGGCCGGGCCTTCCATGGCCTCGGACGGTCTTGCACAGTATATTCGGGCATCCACCCCTCGAGCTCTCGCACGCAGCCATAGTCGCCAATAAGCTTCTGCCGGCCATTCGATGTTCGCTGGGAGTGTGGAGGATTAATCACTCCAGGAACGTCTGAGGCCATGGATGGCCGAAGCCTAGCTGCCATGGACGGCGCTGTTGCGTTTCCTGGAGGGATTAATCCTCCGCGCTCCGGTGCCAGAGCAGGCCCGCAAAATTCAGTATATAAAAAAAAGCCCCGTCAATTGACGAGGCTTTCTGGTCTTGGTCGCGAGAAGTGCGATCAGGCGCTCACCACCTGAACGTACTTGCGGCTCTTGGGACCCCGGGTCACAAATTCAACCTTGCCGTTGGACAGGGCGAACAGTGTGTGGTCCTTGCCCATGCCGACATTCTCACCGGCATGGAACTTGGTGCCACGCTGACGCACGAGGATGTTCCCTGCCAGGACTTCCTGGCCGCCGAAGCGCTTCACACCAAGGCGTTTACTCTCGGAATCGCGTCCGTTACGAGTACTACCACCAGCTTTCTTATGAGCCATTGTTCAAACCCTCCTTTACGCCGAGATACCGGTAATTTTCACTTCGGTGAACCACTGGCGGTGGCCAGTTTCTTTCCGATGGTGCTTACGGCGGTTAAATTTAACAATCTTTACCTTCTTGTGGCGGCCGTGGGCGACCACTTCAGCGGTGACCTTGGAACCGTCAACAACCGGCTTGCCGATCTTGACGTCTTCACCGGTGCCGACCAGCAGAACCTTGTCGAACTCGACGGTTTCGCCGGTGGCTGCATCAATTTTTTCCAGCTTGAGGGTCTCGCCCTCAATCACACGGTGCTGCTTGCCACCGGCTTCGATTACTGCGTACATGTTTCACTCCGTTCAGTTAGCCTGCTCGCTTTTAGGAAAAACCCTTATAAATCAAGGGGGCAGAGCCAGGCACAAACAGTTAAATAAATATTCACCGCCACCTGCGACAGGCGCAGCAGGGGTCAGAGGGCGGCGATTTTACTTAAATCCGCCCCCTCCGGCAAGGTTTATTTCCATCTAAAAACAATAGCTTGCAGCATTCTTCAGGGGCCCCGAACCTTGACAGCGCAGCGAGACAGACCCTAGCATGCGCGTGCACTTTACGACTGTTCCCCCCTATGCAAGAAATACGTTCCGCCGTCGCCGCCGAGTTCGAGCAGGTTAACCGGCTTATTGTCGAACAACTCCACTCGAACGTGGACATGGTGGAAAACATCGGCCATTACATTGTCGATGCCGGTGGCAAGCGCCTGCGCCCGCTGCTGGTGTTGCTGACTGCGGCCGCCCTCGGACGCTGCGATGATCCCCAGATCAAGTTTGCGGCAGTCATCGAGTTCATCCATACCGCCACCCTGCTGCACGACGATGTGGTGGATATCTCCAGCCTGCGCCGGGGACGCCCGACGGCCAACGCCGAATTCGGCAACGCTCCCTCCGTGCTGGTGGGGGACTTTCTCTACACCCGCGCGTTCCAGCTGATGGTGCAGCTCGCCGACCCGGATATCCTGCGTCACATGGCTGACACCACCAATACCATCGCCGAGGGCGAGGTGATGCAACTGGTGCGGGCGGGCAACGCCGAAACCACGGAACAACAGTATCTGGACGTCATTACCCGCAAGACGGCAATTCTGTTTGCCGCGGGCTGCTATGGCGCGGCCACCCTCTGTGGAGAAAATGAAGCTACCCGTCAGTCGATGCGTCGTTTCGGGCTGAATCTCGGTATCGCCTTCCAGATGATCGACGACGTCCTGGACTACGAGGGAGACCCCGCCGCCATGGGCAAGAATGTCGGCGACGACCTCACCGAGGGTAAGCCCACCCTGCCTCTGATCTACGCCCTGCAGCACGGCAACGGCGAAGAGCAGGCGGTGGTAAGACGGGCCATCACCGAGAAAACCTCGGCGGACATTATCCAGGTGCTGGCGGCGGTACAGCGTTGCGGTGCCCTGGATTACACCCGGCAACAGGCGCGTCACTACCACGACCTGGCACTGGCGGAGCTACAAACCCTTGCTGACAGCGACGCCCGCAGTGCACTGCAGGCGGTCACCGCTCTTTCCATCAACCGGGATCACTGACCGGCAGGCTTTGGCGTTTGCACCTGCCAGCGACTGTTTCTATACTGCTGGAGCCGCCAGGCAATCCACCGCGAGCGCGCATACTATTACAAGCACAGCGCGCGGCAGACGTTTACTCACCGCAGTTACCATAAGGATACCGGCAATGCCTGCCACTCCTCTGTTTTCGCAACTGCCCTCTTACCGGGAAACCCAACAACTCGCCAGCGCTCTGCAACCTGGATCCGTCAGCGCCATGCTGGCAAGCGACCCGCAGCGCGCGAGCGACTTCACCCTCGCTGCCGCCGGCCTGCAACTGGACTACAGCAAGCAACTGGTGGACCGCAAGGCGCTGCAGGCGCTGCTGACGCTGGCCGCTGAAACAGGAATGAGCTCCGCTATTGCCGGCCTGCTCAACGGCGAGCGGGTCAACAATACCGAGGACCGCCCCGCCCTGCACACCCTGCTTCGTGCCAGCTCGGCGGACGGCCTCGCCGACAAGTTTGCGGAAGTCACCGCCGCCCGCGAGACCATGCGCCAGTGGAGCGAACGTCTCCACGACGGACGGCACAGTGGCTTTTCCGGCCTGCCCATCACTGACGTGGTCAACATCGGCATTGGCGGCTCGGACCTGGGCCCCCGCCTGGTCAACGAGGCCCTGCGACCCTATCACGGCAATGTAAGCTGTCACTACGTGGCCAATGTCGACCCGGCCGACCTGCAGGACACCCTGCTGGACCTGGACCCGGCCTCCACCCTGTTTATTGTCTGCTCGAAATCATTCCGCACCGAGGAAACCCTGACCAACAGCCTCGCCGCCCGGCAGTGGATGAAAAACGCCGGCGCCCGGGACGAGGATCTGGACAAGCACTTCCTGGCAGTGACCAGCAATCTGGAAGCGGCGGCGGATTTCGGTATTTCCCCGGGCAACTGCCTGCCCATGTGGGACTGGGTCGGTGGCCGTTACTCGGTGTGGTCTGCGGTCGGCCTGTCCTGTGCCATCGCGATCGGCTGGGATAACTTCCAGGCCTTCCTCGACGGCGCCGCTGCCATGGATGAGCATTTCGGAACGGCTCCCCTGGCAAGCAACATGCCAGTGATCATGGGGCTGCTGGAGGTCTGGTACGTCAACTTCTTCGGCGCCGGCAACCACGTGGTGCTGCCCTACGACAACAGCCTGCAAAAACTGCCCGATTTTTTGCAACAGCTGACCATGGAAAGCAATGGCAAGCGGGTCAGCAGGGACGGACAGGCACTGGACTACCGGACCGGCCCTGTACTGTGGGGGTCAGCCGGCACCATGGGCCAGCACTCCTTCCACCAGCTGCTGCACCAGGGTACCGAATTATGTCCGGCGGACTTCGTGCTGCCCCTGACCACCCATACCGGCATGACGGAACAGCACCGACGGCTGGTGGCCAATTGCCTGGCCCAGAGCCGCACCATGATGGTGGGGCGCAGCCTCGACCAGGCACGTGAGTCGCTGGTCTCACGGGGCATGGAATCCCGGCAGGCGGAAGCACTGGCGCCGCACCTGGCCATGCCCGGCAATCGACCCAACAGCGTGATTACCATGGCGGCGCTGACTCCGGCAACGCTGGGGGCACTGATCGCGCTCTACGAACACCGGACCTTTGTCAGCGGGGTGCTCTGGGGGATTAATTCCTTTGACCAGTGGGGGGTTGAGCTCGGCAAGGAGATCGGGGTGCAGATTCTGGGATTGCTCTCGGGTGAGGAATCGGATGCTGCTATGGATTCTGCGACGCGGCGCCTGATTGATGAGTGGCTGGCTGCCCAGTAGAGCGGAATCACTATCCGGACCGGCGCGCAAATGGTGCCCCCGCGGGACCGCCAAACAACCGCATCCATGCCAGGGACGGCGGAGGCCAAGGTGCCATGGACGGCGCGCTACCGGTTTCCGTGAGGGAATACGCCATGACCGCACCGTGCGGGCAAACAGATTAGGGCTGAGTGGAAGATATTAAGCCTCAATAAGCGCCAGTAACTCGTCGGTCTTCGCCCGCATCAGCGCCGCATCCCCGCGGCTCTCCACATTCAAACGTACCACCGGCTCGGTGTTCGACATCCTGAGGTTGAAGCGCCAGTCACCACAATCGACACTGACACCGTCGGTGTGGTCCAGACTGCCCTGGTCGGCGTAGGTCGCCTCCGCCTTTGCCAGCACCGCGGCGGCATCTTCCACACTGCGGTTGATTTCCCCCGAGCAGGGGTAGGCCGCCATACGTTCGGACACCATGGCTGACAGGGGTTTACCGGTGGTGGCAATGAGGCCGGTGACCAATAACCAGGGAATCATGCCACTGTCGCAGTAGGCAAAGTCACGGAAATAGTGGTGGGCACTCATCTCACCGCCGTAGACGGCGTTCTCGCTGCGCATGCGCTCCTTGATAAAGGCGTGACCGCACTTGGTCAGCACCGATACGCCGCCAGCGTTCCTGACCATATCCTCGGTGTTCCAGGTGAGTCGCGGGTCGTGGACGATACGCGCACCGGGCTCGCGCCCCAGGAAGGCTTCCGCCAGCAGTCCGACCACGTAGTATCCTTCGATGAACTCCCCGGTCTCGTCAAAAAAGAAACAGCGATCGAAATCACCGTCCCAGGCAATCCCCAGGTCAGCACCGTGACGGCGCACAGCGTCGATGGAGGCGGCCCGGTTGTCCGGCAACAGGGGATTTGGTACGCCATTGGGGAAATTGCCATCGGGCTCATGGTGCAGCTTGATAAACTCAAAGGGAAGGTGAGGTTCCAGCAGGTCGATCACCCGGCCGGCACCGCCGTTGCCGGCGTCCACCACGATTTTCAACGGTTTCAGGGCCGGCACATCCACGTAGGACAACAGGTGTTCGACATAGCCCTGATCGGTGTCCAGGCGATGCAGCGTCCCGGGGACCGCCGCTGGGGTGAAATCATCCTGTTCCGCCAGCGCACGAATATCCTTGAGCCCGGTATCAGCGGAGATCGGCCTTGACGCCTCGCGCACGAACTTCATGCCGTTGTAGTCTTTCGGGTTGTGACTGGCAGTCACGGCGATGCCACCGCCCATGTCCGCATGAGAGGTGGCGAAGTAAATCTCCTCGGTGCCACACAGGCCAATGTCATAGACATCCACCCCCTGCTCCATCAGGCCCGCACTGAGCGCCCCCTTGATCGCTTCGCTGGACAGGCGGATATCGTGACCGACCACCACCTTGCCCGGCTTGATGACCTCGGCGTAGGCGCGACCAATACGCCGGGCAACATCTTCATTGAGCTGGTCGGGAACCCGGCCGCGAACATCGTAGGCCTTGAAGCAGCCAATTTCCTTTACCGCCATCTCGCTCAATCTTTGGCGTAGTAGTTTTCATACACGTGATTGGTGGCCTCCACGAAGCCCGGCACGCTGCCGCAATCGAAACGCCGCCCCTTGAACTTGTAGGCCATGACACAGCCACGTTTGGCCTGGGTCTGCAGCGCGTCGGTCAGCTGTATCTCACCGTTGGCGCCAGGCTCTGTCTCTTCAAGAATGTCGAAGATATCCGGGGTAAGAATGTAGCGCCCGATAATCGCGAGGTTGGATGGGGCGTCTTTCTGATCGGGTTTTTCCACCATGTCGTCGACCCGATAGATACCGTCCTTGAGGCTTTCGCCGGCAATCACGCCGTACTTGTGCACCTCTTCCATCGGGACTTCCTGAATAGCGACAATGGAGCAGCGGAACTGGTTGTACAGCTCGGCCATTTGCGCCAGTACGCCCATACCCCCGGCGTTGAGACACAGGTCGTCCGACAGCAGCACACCGAAGGGCTCGTTACCGACCAGTGAACGGCCGGTGAGAATCGCGTGTCCCAGGCCTTTCATCTCCCGCTGGCGGACCATGGTGAACACGCCCCTGTCGAGTACACCGCGAATACTTTCCAGGTAGGCTTCCTTGCCAGTACCGGAAATCTGGTGCTCCAGTTCATAACTGATGTCGAAGTGATCGGCAATGGAACGCTTGCCCCGGCCGGTGACAAAGGCGCAGGTGGTCATTCCGGCCTCAATGGCCTCCTCCACGCCGTACTGCACCAGCGGTTTGTTGACGATGGGCAGCATCTCCTTGGGCATACTCTTGGTGGCCGGGAGAAAGCGGGTTCCGTATCCTGCTACCGGAAACAGGCACTTCTTGATCATGGGAGTCTCCTTGTCGTGCGCCTAGTCCTGGCGCCCATATTGATCATCAAATCTTACGATATCGTCCTCGCCGAGGTAGCTACCGGACTGTACTTCGATCAGTTCCAGGGGAATGCGACCGGGGTTGGCCAGTCGGTGGCGCGTACCCAGCGGAATATAAGTGGATTCATCTTCACCCAGCATGAAGGTCTTGTCATCACAGGTCACTTCCGCGGTACCGCTGACCACGACCCAGTGCTCAGCCCTGTGGTGATGCATTTGCAGCGACAGGCGCTGGCCCGGGTCGACAATAATCCGTTTCACCTGGAACCGGTCACCCGTTACCAGGGATTCGTAGGATCCCCAGGGGCGGTAAACCTGGCGGTGCAGGGAGACCTCCGGTCGGTTCTGTTCCTTGAGCCGGTTAACGATACGCTTCACATCCTGGACCCTGTCGCGGTCCGCCACGAGCACGGCATCCGCGGTTTCAACCACCACCAGGCCCTCGACACCGGTAGCCGCCAGCAGGCGAGAATCGCTGTAAAAATAACTGTCGCTGCAGTTGTCGAGGATGACATCGCCACGGCTGGCATTGCCGCTGTTATCCCGTTCAGACACGTCCCACAGGGCGGACCAGGCGCCGACATCGCTCCAGCCACAGTCCAGAGACACCACACCACCGCGGTCAGTGTTTTCCATCACCGCATAGTCAATACTGTTCGCAGGACAGCTGTCGAAAAGCGCCGGCTCCGGGCGGATAAAATCCATATCCCGGTGAGCAGCCTCCATGGCCCGGCGACAGCAGTCGAGAATTTCCGGGGCATGTTTGCCCAGTTCTGCGAGGTAGACGGCTGCGCTGAACAGGAACATTCCGCTATTCCACAGGTATGCGCCGCTCTCCAGATAGGTGGAAGCGGTGTCGGCATCAGGTTTTTCAACAAAGCGCTCCAGTTCGAACAGGTCTTCTGCGAGGGACTCGCCACACTTGATATAGCCATAGCCGGTTTCCGGGCTGGTGGGCACCACGCCAAAGGTCATCAAGCGCCCCTGCTGCGCCATCGGCACAGCCTTGCCGACAGCGGCAACGAATGCCGGGACATCCTGGATGACGTGGTCGGCCGGCAATACCAGCAATAGCGATTCCGAATCTTCCGCGGCCGCGTACAGCGCCGCCAGGGCCACTGCGGGCGCCGTATTGCGACCCACCGGCTCCAGAATAAGAGCGCTGGCCGCAATATCCACCTGGCGCAGCTGCTCTGCCACCATGAATCGGTGTTCCTCGTTACACACCACCACCGGCGCTGACTCGTCCAGGCCGCTGGTTCGCTGCAACGTTTCCTGGAGCATGGACAACTCGCCGGCCAACGGCTGAAACTGCTTGGGATGGGCCTCGCGGGAAACGGGCCAGAGCCGGCTACCCACACCGCCGGAGAGAAGAACTGGGGTTAACATGTACATCCTTGAATAGAGCTGCGGTCATACCGCCGGGGCGGGGCTGTATAGGTCCTGCAAAGCCACGCCTTTCATGCCAAACATCTTATCCGACACGCCCGCTATTGGCCAGCAAACCGGCCCCGCGCGCCCTTTGATAGCGCTGGACTTGTGGCCCCCAGTCATTAGAATGGGCACGCTCATCGCAATCTCCCCGGCAGCGGCCGACAACACGGAAAAATCATGACAGGACAAAGCGCGTACACCAAGGAAGAGTTGGTTGCATGTGGTCACGGCGAACTGTTTGGCGAAGGTAACGCCCGTCTCCCCATAGACAACATGCTGATGCTCGACCGCATTACCCACATCAGCTCCGAAGGTGGCGCTTACGGCAAGGGCGAAATCGTCGCCGAGCTGGATATCCACCCCGATCTCTGGTTTTTTGAGTGCCACTTCCCTTCCGACCCGGTCATGCCCGGCTGCCTGGGCCTGGATGCCATGTGGCAGCTGGTGGGTTTTTTCCTCGGCTGGCGCGGCAACCCCGGTCGCGGCCGGGCCCTGGGCTCCGGCGAGGTCAAGTTCACCGGACAAATACTGCCCACGGCGAAAAAAGTAGTCTATAACATCAATATGAAGCGGGTGATCGAGCGCAAGCTGGTGATGGGTATCGCCGATGGCAGCGTCTCGGTTGACGGCCGCGAAATATACACAGCGTCCGACCTGCGCGTTGGCCTGTTTACCTCAACGGAGTCCTTCTAAGGTCATGAGCAGAAGAGTAGTTGTTACCGGCCTGGGCATTGTTTCCTGCCTGGGAAACAGCGCCGAGGAAGTGACCCGCTCCCTCTACGAGGGCAAGTCGGGCATCAGCATCCGGCAGGAACAAATCGACATGGGCATGCGCTCCCACATTGCCGGCAGCCCGGACATCGACACTGCCGCGCTGATCGATCGCAAGCAGCTGCGGTTCATGGGCGATGCCGCCGCTTTTGCCTACATCTCCATGGCTCAGGCCATTGAAGATGCAGGCCTGGAAGACAGCGATGTTTCCAATGTACGCACCGGCATCATCGCCGGCTCCGGTGGCGCATCATCAGCGAGCCAGACCGAGGCCGCCGATATTCTGCGCGAGCGCGGGCTGCGGCGTGTCGGCCCCTACCGGGTCACCCAGACCATGGGCAGCACCGTGTCCGCCTGTCTGGCCACACCCTTCAAGATCAAGGGCGTGAACTACTCGATCTCTTCCGCCTGCTCTACCAGTGCCCACTGCATCGGCAACGCCATGGAGCAGATACAGCTGAACAAGCAGGACATCGTGTTCGCGGGTGGTGGCGAGGAACTGCACTGGACCCTGTCCAGCCTGTTTGATGCCATGGGCGCCCTCTCCACCAAGTACAACGACACCCCGGAGCGAGCATCTCGCGCCTATGATGCGGATCGCGATGGTTTCGTGATCGCCGGAGGCGGCGGCATGCTGGTGCTGGAAGAGCTGGAACACGCCAGAGCCCGGGGCGCAAAAATCTACGCGGAACTGGTCGGCTACGGCGCCACCTCCGACGGCTATGACATGGTCGCTCCCTCCGGCGAGGGCGCGGTGCGCTGCATGCAACAGGCCCTGGCCACGGTTGAAGGTGGCGAAGTCGATTACATTAATGCCCACGGCACCTCGACCCCGGCCGGCGACATTCAGGAGCTGAAAGCCGTGAAGGAAGCCTATTCCGGGCGGGCGCAGATCCCGGTAGTCGGTTCCACCAAGTCACTGTCCGGTCACTCCCTGGGCGCCGCGGGTGTGCAGGAAGCCATTTACTCCCTGCTGATGCAGCAGAACAACTTTATCGCCGAGTCCGCCAATATCGAAAACCTGGACCCGGAAGCGGAGGGCCTGCCCATCGCTCGCCAGCGCCTGGACAACGTGGACCTTCAGCGCGTCATGTCCAACAGCTTTGGCTTTGGCGGCACCAACGCGTCGCTGGTGTTCCAGAAGCTGGCGAACTGAATGCGGCCGGGAGCTTTCCCGCTCCCGCGCACCCGGTGCCGCTAGGCCAGCAGGTCCAGCAATAACACCTGCACCTCGTCCCCCTCTTCAATCACCGCCCCGGCGGGAATCACTGCCAGCGCATCACTGTGGCTTACCGAGCTGAGCACACCTGAACTCTGGTTGCCGTAGCGCCTGGCAATCAGGCGGCCATTGCTGCGTTGAAGGCTGACCCGCAGGTGGTCGCGACGAGCACCCGCTCGCGGCACCGAAAATGCCGCCTGCGCGCTGAGCGCGGGTAGCTCCAGTTCCCTGGCGCCCTGCAGCTTGAGTAGAAAGGGTCTGGCCACCAGGCAAAAGGTGGCGAACACCGACGTGGGATTGCCGGGAAGGCCGATGAAAGGGGTGCCGGCAACCGCACCAAACGCCAGCGGCTTACCCGGCTTGATCGCCAGCTTCCACAGGTCCAGGCGACCGAGGCTTTCCACCTGGGCCTTGACGTGATCCTCCTCCCCCACGGAGACGCCGCCGGAAGTGATCACACAGTCCGCCTCCCGGGCGGCGCTGGCCAGGGCTTCCCTGGTGGCCTCGGGGTCGTCAGGGACGATGCCGCAGTCGATGAATTCCACTCCCAGCCTGGCCAGCAGCCCGGCCAGGGTAAAGCGGTTGGAGTTGTACAACTGTCCTGGCTCGAGCTGCCCAGCGCCGGGCTCCACCAGTTCATCGCCGGTAGACAATACTGCAACCTTCAGGGGGCGATACACCTGGACCTTGGCACAGCCTACAGACGCCAGCAGACCCAGGTCCTGGGGGCGCAACCGGCGCCCGGCCTGCAACACAACCTCGCCGGCGCGGATATCCTGACCCCTGCGCCGGATATTCTGTCCCGGGTGGACCTCTCCCTGTATCACGATAGCTCCCGCTCGCTCGGTACAGTTTTCCTGCATAACCACCGAATCGGCTCCCGGGGGCACGGGAGCGCCGGTAAATATCCTGGCAACACTCCCGGACTCCAGCGCCACACCCGTGGTACCGGCAGCAATGCGCTGGCTCACTGGCAGCGGTCCCGGTGAATCCGCCGCGCGCAGGGCGTAACCGTCCATCGCACTGTTATCCTCGCCGGGCACATCGATCGCCGCCACGACCGCCTGCGCCAGCACCCTGCCCACTGCCTGCAACAGCGGTATCTCTACGGTATCCGGAGTGGTGCTAACACTTGCCAGAACGCGCTCCAGCGCCTCGTCAAGCGGCATCAGGGCGCCCATTGTTACTGAGCCCGCACCTTGAGTACCCCGACGAAATTACAGGGTCGGTGGGTGCTGTCCAACTGTTCGCGTATGAGGCCGTTCCAGGCCGTCTTGCAGGCTCCCGTCGATCCCGGCATACAGAAGATCACCGTGTTGTTGGCAAAGCCTGCCAGTGCCCGGGACTGGATGGTGGAGGAACCTATTTCCTGGTGGGAAATGGCCCTGAACACTTCACCAAAGCCATCAATATCCTTGTCGAACAATGGCCTCACAGCCTCGGGCGTCGAGTCCCTGCCGGAAAATCCGGTACCGCCGGTAACCAGTACCGCGTCAATGGCCGGGTCGGCGATCCAGCGGGAGAGCACGGCCCGAATCTGGTAAATATCGTCGACGACAATCGCCTTGTCGCCCTTGCGGTGTCCCGCCGCCGTCAGCGCCTCTACCAGGTAATGACCGGACGTGTCGTCGTCTTCGTTGCGGGTGTCGGAAACCGTAAGCACGGCCACTGACAGGGACTGCGGGGTGGTATCGGTGGCCTTGGCCATGGGGTGTTCCTCACTTTTTTTGCTGAAAATACCATTTCACCTGGTCGCCAATGGCATTACGCCAGGGCAACTGTTTGATCGCGAAGGTATTACGAATCTTGCTGCATTCCAGCGAGCGATTGAGGCTGGGGGCGTCCGGGTCCATGGGTTCCAGCTCGACTGCCGTGGGGCTGAATTCGGAAAATTGCGACGCCGCCGCAAGAATGGCCTCGGCGAATTGATAGTGGGTGGCTGTTTCCGAGCTACAGTAGTGATAGGTGCCCCAAAGCTCGGCGCCGGTACTGATCTGGTCCAACAGGGCCGAAACCACCCTGGCTCCGTCGACCGAGGCCACCGGGCAACCACGCAGGTTGTTATCCAGGACCAGGCTCTGGCCGTTGATCATTTCCCCGAGCATGCGGGTAACGAGGTTGGCGCCCTCACTGGCGAACACCGGACCCAGTCTCAACACCAGGTGACGTTCGCAGTACTGGCGCACGACCGTCTCCGCGGCTGCCAGCAGGGCACCTCCCTCCTCCCTGCTATCGGGTTCATCTTGCTCGTTATACATGCGATCAAGTTCTCCACTGAACACGCGGGAACTGGATATGAAGAGGTAGCAGGCGTCATCGCGCAGGCAGGACTTGGCGACCCACTGGCAGCGCTGCAGATCCAGGTCGACGATTTCCTGGCCGCTATCGGCCACTGCCTCCACCCGGATATCCACGACCGCGTCGGCCTTAGCACGGCGTACCGCCTTCTTGGCCTGCCGCTCACTTTTCCAACGGGAGGCGGATCGGGTCAGGCAGACCAACTCGTGGCGGCCCAGGTCCTCCATGTAGTCAGTGAGCGCCCGTCCCAACGGGCTGTCTGATCCGAGAATAAGTACGCGCACGCGCTGTGGTCTGCAACCGTCAAACGAAAGGAGAAAGCAGAAAGGTACCATACTCCTCCTTTTCAACCGAAGAAGTTTTACCCCGCCGGGGTTATCACCCGGTAATGGACTGGCTTGCACGTCATGGCGGACTGGTCAGGGAGAACAGGTTTAGCTCGATGCAGACAGACAAAAAAGGCCGCTATTCAGCGGCCTTGTGCGACAGGCTTGCTCGGCGGAGCGTTCCCTAGAAGGGAATATCGTCATCGAAATCGTTGAAATCCTGGGCGGGAGCCGCCTTGGGTGTACTCTGGGCCGGCGCTGAACCGCCCTGGGGCTGGGCTGGCGCCGACGGGTTGTAACTGCCACCACCACCGCCGAAGTCACCGCCGCCCTGGCCGGCGCCACGGCTGTCCAGCATTTGCATTTCACTGGCCACCACTTCCGTGGTGTAGCGATCCTGGCCTGATTGGTCAGTCCATTTACGGGTTTGCAGTGAGCCTTCTACGAACACCTTGGATCCCTTCTTCAGGTACTCGCCCGCGATCTGGCCGAGGCGATAGTTGCCGCGATCGCGGAACACCACCCGGTGCCATTCGGTACGCTCTTTCTGTTCACCCGTCTGCTTGTCGCGCCAGGTTTCCGAGGTAGCTATGCTGGCGTTGGTAACGGCACCGCCATCGGGAAAAAAGCGGGTTTCAGGGTCATTGCCCAGGTTGCCGATCAGGATCACCTTGTTGACGCCGCGTGAAGCCATAAATTACCTCGATTGAAATCCAAAAAAAGCTATTTTTGTTGAATGCAGGACTATAGCAATCCCACTGTTGAATTGCGACAACGAGGGCGGCCGATTTCAATCGAAAACGGCCAGCTGCCTCGCCCCGCAGGCATCGGGATCGAGACGATGCTTCAGGTTTTCAGCCGATCCAGCCAGCCACTGGCTCGCTGCAACGGTCGCTTCTGCCAACCCGGACCCTGCCGCCGGTAGACGGATTCTTCCAGCCTGCGAACCAGGTCGGTCGCCTTGTACCCCAACCAGCGCAGAGGTTCGGGTTCCCAACGCCTGAGTTGACTCTCGATACTGCCGGCAAAGGCCCAGGGTGCCTGTACCAGCTCGGTATCGCGTCCCAGCACCTGGTCGGCCAGGGTGCGGGCCATCAGGTTAGCTGCGCCCACACCCTCACCAAAATAGCCACCGGCGGTGCCTACGCCGGTGGTTCGATCATAAACTGCGTGGGGGAAACCGTTGCGCGGCACTCCCAGCGTGCCACCCCAGCGGTGGGTGATCAGGGTGCTCTCAAGCTGCGGAAAACAGGCCGCCAGCAGTCGATGCACCTCCTCAAAGTCCCGCCCATGCAGGCCGAACTCGCTCCGCGGCCCGCCACCAAAGCGGTAGGTGCCGCGAGCCCCGAACACCATACGATTATCGGCACTGCGCTGGCCATAGGTAATCAGCGGACTGGCCTCGCAGAAGACCTCGCGTTCCGCCAGACCAATGTCATTCCAGAGGGACTCATCCAGCGGCTCCGTCGCGATGATCCGACTCTGCACAGCCAGCACCCGCTCACTGACCTCAGGCAACCGGGAACTGTACCCCTCCAGCGCCAGCAACCGGCTGGGTGCCCTGATCCGCCCGGTTGCAGTCACCATATGGCCTGCTTCCAGGCCGGTTACCGGGGTCTGCTCGTAAATGCGAACACCCAGGCCACGGAGGGTCCGGGCCAGGCCGAGTACCAGCCGGGCGGGCTGGATACGGGCGATGTGCGGGGTATAGATGCCGCCCAGAGCCCCGGCGATGCGCAGCCGGGAGCTGAGTTCAGCGGCCTCCAGCCAGCGGAAGTCGTCAGCGCCAAACCCCGCCGCACGGTACTCATCCAGCAGCTTGCGCTGCAGCGCAAGTTGCTCCGGGTAGCGGGCGGCGGCATAAATACCACCCCCGCGCCGATAGTCACAATCAATATCGTTTTGCCCCAGCACCCTTTCCACCTCGGGCAGAATCCCGTGGATCAGGGCCCCGGTCTGCTTGCGCCGCTGGCCGTCCAGGGCACTCAACAGCCTGGTTTCCCCTTCCAGAGCAGCCATCATCCAACCGCCATTGCGCCCGGAGGCACCAAAACCACAGCGCTTGGCCTCCAGTACACAGACGTCCAGCTCCGGCGCCAGGGTTTTCAGGTAGTAGGCGGTCCACAGGCCGGTGAAACCACCGCCGGCAATGGCGACATCGGCGCGGGTATCGCCGTCGAGCGGGTCGAAGGGCGGGGCGTTGTCAGCCTGTTCCATCCACAGACTGATAGTGCCGGGGGAATCCACCGACTATTCCCCGGTAGCGGCTGCAGCCCGGGTGGCTACCGAGTGGGACGGCAGGAATACCAGAAACCAGATCACCGCAAGCCCGAAGCAACTCATCACCAGGGCCGTGTTGCCGCCAGTTTTAACCAGCCAGCCGCCCAGGGCGCCACCCGCGAAGGCGCCGAAAAACTGGCAGGTGGAAAAAATACCCAGGGCGGTACCCTTGCCACCCTGAAACACCGCCTTGCTGACCAGCGAGGGCAGGGTCGCCTCGAGATAATTGAAACCACTGAAAAATAGCCACATCCCCAGGTAAATCATTGCCGGTAGCCAGGCGATAGACATAATCACCATGGCCAGCATCAGCAGGATGATGCCCAGCAGAAACATTTCCCGCATCCGCCCCTTGCGTTCCGCCAGCACCATCATCGGCACCATACCGGCGATCGACAGCGCCAGCGCTGGCAGGTAGACCAGCCAGTGGCTGTCCCGATCCAGACCCGCCACATCCAGCAGCTGCCCGGGAACGACCAGGAACAGGGCCATCAGGATGAAATGCAGGCTGAATACCGCAAAATTGAGCCTTAGCAGCCCAACATCTCTCAGGCTACGCATGAACAGGCCGCTACGTGCGCCCACGTCATCATGCCGCAGGCCACGCGGGGGAGTCGGCACCAGGAACAGCACAATCGCAATGCCGACGATGGCGAGCAGCGAGGTAAACCAGAACACCGCCCCCAGGCCACCAGCGGCGGCTACCGCGGGCCCCAACACCAGGGCAATGGCAAAGGACAGGCCGATGCTCATCCCCACCAGGGCCATGGCCTTGGTCCGCTGTTCCTCGCGAGTCAGGTCGGCCACCAATGCCATGACTGTGCTTGCGATAGCGCCAGCGCCCTGCAGCGCTCGTCCGAAGACCACGCCGTAGATAGAATCCGCCAGCGCCGCAATCACGCTGCCCAGGGCAAATACCAGCAAGCCGCCGATAATCACCGGCTTGCGCCCGAGCTGGTCTGAAAGCCAGCCCAGGGGAATCTGCAGCAACGCCTGGGACAGTCCATAAATGCCCAGTGCCAGCCCGATGGTCAGCGGGTCCGCCCCCGGTAAATCAACGGCGTACAGCGCCAGCAGCGGCAGCACCATAAACAGGCCCAGCATCCTGAAGCAGTACAACAGGGCGAGAGAGCTGACACTGCGCCGCTCCAGCGGGGTCATGGGGTGTTCGGTTATCACGTGGGAAAGGGTTCTCGAAGTTTGCGCTGCATAATACCAGTTTAGTGCTCTGCGAACACGTCGCTTAACTGATCGGCGACAGTTGCGACATCCCGTCGAGCCGGGCGAAGAGAAGTCCGTTTCCCTTTGCATGGCGTAACACTGAGGACATATACTTTCCTGTTCTGATTTTTCTGCGGTAATTGACTCCCAATGGATACCATCCACGTTCGCGGTGCACGCACCCACAACCTGAAAAACATCGACCTGGACATTCCCCGCGACAAGCTGGTGGTCATTACCGGGCTGTCCGGGTCGGGCAAGTCCTCGCTGGCTTTCGATACCCTGTACGCCGAGGGCCAGCGCCGTTACGTGGAGTCCCTCTCAACCTACGCCCGGCAGTTCCTGTCGATGATGGAAAAACCGGACATGGACCACATCGAAGGCCTGTCTCCCGCCATCTCGATCGAGCAGAAATCAACCTCCCACAATCCCCGTTCCACCGTGGGCACCATCACCGAAATCTATGACTACCTGCGCCTGCTGTTTGCCCGGGTGGGCGATCCACGCTGCCCGGATCACGGCCTCAACCTGCAGGCCCAGACGGTGAGCCAGATGGTCGATACGGTGCTGGCACTGCCGGAAGGCAGCAAGCTGATGCTGCTGGCACCGGTGGTACGGGACCGCAAGGGCGAGCACCTGCATGTTTTCCAGGAACTGCGCGCCGCCGGTTTCGTGCGCGCGAGAATCGATGGCATCGTCACCGATCTCGATGACGTACCAGACCTTGAAAAGAACAGGAAGCACCGCATCGAAGTCGTTGTCGACCGTTTCAAGGTTCGCGACGACCTGGGGCTGCGGCTGGCGGAATCCTTCGAAACTGCGCTGGGCCTCACCGATGGCCTGGCATCCGTTTCCTGGATGGACGACGACGGTGAGGATATTGCCTTCTCGGCCCGCTTCGCCTGCCCCGAATGTGGCCACAGTATCGACGAGTTGGAACCGCGACTGTTTTCGTTCAACAACCCGGCCGGGGCCTGCGGCGGCTGCGACGGCCTCGGGGTCAAACAGTACTTTGATGCAGATCGCATCGTGCTGCACCCCGAGGCTAGCCTGGCCGAAGGCGCCATCCGCGGCTGGGACCGGCGCAACGTTTACTACTTCCACATGCTCACTTCGCTGGCCGAGCACTACGGCTTCGACATCGATACCCCGTTTGAACAGCTGGGCAAAAAGCACCAGAAAATCATCCTCCACGGCAGCGGCAAGCAGGAGATCGCCTTCTCCTACATCAACGACCGCGGCGACGTCTTCAAGCGCACCCACCCATTCGAGGGAATTATCCCCAACATGGAGAGACGCTATCGCGACACCGACTCGCAATCGGTGCGCGAGGACCTGGCCAGGTTCCTGGCCACCCAGCCCTGCCCTGATTGCAAAGGCACACGCCTGCGCAAGGATGCCCGCCATGTCTTCGTAGACGAGCGCACCCTTCCCTCCATTACCAACATGTCGGTCGGCGAGGCGGAAACCTACTTCAACGAGCTGGTGCTGGAGGGACGCAAAGGCCAAATTGCCGACAAGATCCTCAAGGAACTGCGCGCCCGCTACCGCTTCCTGGTCGATGTCGGTCTCAACTACCTGACCCTTAACCGCAGTGCCGAGACCCTGTCCGGTGGCGAGGCCCAGCGCATCCGCCTGGCCTCACAGATCGGTGCCGGCCTGGTGGGCGTGATGTATATTCTCGATGAACCTTCAATCGGGCTGCACCAGCGGGACAACGAGCGCCTGCTGAAAACACTGACCCACCTGCGGGATCTGGGCAACACGGTGCTGGTGGTGGAGCACGACGAAGACGCCATCCGTACCGCGGATCACATCATCGACATCGGGCCGGGAGCCGGCGTGCACGGCGGCCGGGTGGTTGCCGAAGGGCAGATGAAGGATATTGTCGCCAACGAGAACTCCCTCACCGGCGATTATCTTGCCGGGCGCAGAAAAATCGAGGTGCCGGCAAAGCGCACCCCGGCGGACCGGAAAAAGCAGCTGGTACTCTCCGGGGCTTCGGGTAACAACCTCAAGCACGTTGAACTGGAAATCCCAGTGGGCCTGCTCACCTGCGTTACCGGCGTATCAGGCTCGGGTAAGTCCACCCTGATCAATGGCACTTTGTACCCGCTGGCCGCCACCGCACTCAACGGGGCGACCACGCTCACACCAGCCCCCCACGATGGCATCTCCGGCATGAACCATATCGACAAGTGCATCGATATCGACCAGAGCCCCATCGGCCGCACACCGCGCTCCAATCCCGCCACCTACACCGGTATTTTCACCCCGGTCCGGGAACTGTTTGCCGGCACCCAGGAAGCCCGATCGCGCGGCTACAAGCCCGGGCGCTTCAGCTTCAACGTCAAGGGCGGTCGCTGTGAAGCCTGTCAGGGGGATGGTGTCACCAAGGTGGAGATGCATTTCCTGCCCGACATTTATGTGCCCTGTGACGTATGCAAGGGCAGGCGGTACAACCGGGAAACCCTGGAAATCCGCTATAAGGGCAAAAACATTCACGAAGTGCTGGAGATGACGGTGGAAGACGCGCTGGCGTTCTTTGAACCGGTCCCGGCCATCGCTCGCAAGCTGCAGACGCTGATGGACGTGGGCCTGTCCTACATCCGCCTTGGCCAGGCCGCCACCACCCTATCCGGCGGCGAGGCACAGCGGGTGAAACTGTCCCGGGAGTTATCCAAACGGGATACAGGAAAGACCCTGTACATTCTCGATGAGCCCACCACCGGTCTGCACTTCGAGGACATCAAGCAACTCCTGGAAGTGCTGCACAGGCTGCGCGACCACGGCAACACGGTGGTTATCATCGAGCACAATCTCGATGTCATCAAAACCGCCGACTGGGTCGTCGACCTGGGGCCGGAAGGCGGTTCTGGCGGGGGACAGATCATCGCCACCGGCACCCCGGAAGAGGTTGCCAAAACCAAGGGCTCATTCACCGGCCGCTTTCTCGCTCCACTCATTAAGCGCAGCAGAAAAAAAGCGGCCTGATTTTTGTCGAACTTCTGACCAGGCCGCGCTTGCCGAATTCACCCCTACGTCAAATCTGTCTCGCCTAACAACCGCGTACCCTTTTCAGGCTCCGTACTTGCTGGACTCGGTAGCTCACGAATCCCACTGAATTCTGACGAAGAGAGGACGCTATGATGAAAAAGATACTGGTACTGGCAGCCGCCATGACCGTGGGCTCCACAGCTTATGCAGGCAATTGTAAATCACCGGAGGCGCTGTCAATCAAAGACATCGCTGCCAATGACATGAACACTTTCGGCACCCTGGTCGCCGCAGCGGCCAAAGCGGGCCTGGTCGACTTTCTTGACGGCAACCGCAACCTGACTGTATTCGCCCCCACCAATGGCGCATTCGACGCGGCTGCGCAGGCAGTGTTAGAGGACGACAGCGCTACCGGCATTGACCTGGTCAATGCCCTGGACGAGGACACCCTGGGCGTCATCCTCAAGTACCACATCGCACCTGGTGAACGCGACGAAGCCGACGTGCTGGACTCCACGAGAATACGCATGCTTAACCGTGACTTCACATTTCCTTCCCTGGACGGTACGACCGCATTTATCAATCATGTGTCTGTCCTGCAGACCGATGTCTTCGCCTGCAACGGGGTCATCCACATCCTAGACGGTGGTGTGTTGCTTCCCCCGGAAGAATGAACACGGCCTAACGGACGCAAAAAAGCCGGGGTATAACCCGGCTTTTTTATTTCAACCCCAGTAGGAAAGAGCGGTCTAATGGCCACGTTAGGATATTCATGGTGCGCGGTTTCACGGTCGGGATACACCCGACCCAGCACCCCTACATTGTGCCGATCACAGACTAAAATTGAACTCCCGGTCGAAAGTTCAGCTCCACCCCGAAGAAGGCATTTGAATCCAGGTCCAGGTCCGGTTCCTCAACACTATCGTCTGCAAGACGCAGGCCGCGCAGGCCACCTATCCCCGCGCGGGCGCCAATCCATATGTTCGAATAGATCCGGTACTGGGCCGCAATGCCGAAATCCCAGGAATCAAGGTTTACATAGGTGTCACCACTACCACCTGATTCTAGACTCCAGGAGGCACCGGAGGGGGCCGCCCCAAGACGAAACACCAGGTCGCGGGAAGGCGCATAGACAATGGCCGGCCAGGGCATTACGGCGCTCAAGGTCCAGCGCTCGTTAATGGACCACGACGCTCCCAGGTAAGGGATATAAAACTCATCATTGCTCTGGATATCGGCATAGAGTCCGAAGGCCCACCAGAGGCTGTCCGTCTGCACATATCGGGCGAACGCGCCACCCATATACTGCCAGCTCCAGTCGCTGCCGGGCAGATTGGCCTCATGACCCATGGGCATGACAAAGGCCGCATACTGCCAGTCAGGGTTTTGCTGCCGGATCCATCCCACTGGAATGCCGACACTCCTGACCTTGAAGTCCTCCTCCACCGCACCGGAAAAGTTGAAATCTGAAAGGCTGAGATAGGCACCGGCAAAGACGGCGTCCCGTTTGCCCAGCAAGAAGGGCACGGCGCCCATCGCGGATACGCGATCAAGGCCGTACTGGCCCTTGCCCCCGTTGGGCCGCTCAAACTCTACCTCGCTGTAGCTGCTTGCCGAGAGAAAGGACATGGGCGGGAATGGTTCATTGGAGATCGAGCGCTGGAATTCAAACTCACTCTGCTGGAAGCCGTTAATCGTGTTCTGGATAAAGCCTGCCCGCTCGCCGGCGGTGGCAAGGTTGGTAGTGATGACTGGCAACACCAGCGAGAAAATCGCTATCCATCTTCGGGGCATAGTGGTGGGGTTATCCTCCTGCATCGGCTACTTCCCCCGGACACAAAAAAGCCGAGCAATGGCCCGGCTTTTTATCCAGTAGGAGGCGACGAGACTCAATCCTCGTCTTCGTACGCTTCCACCTGGGGACGGTCAACCAGCTCAACGTAGGCCATGGGAGCCTTGTCGCCTGCGCGGTAACCACACTTCAGGATGCGGATGTAACCACCCGGGCGATCCTGGTAGCGGGGACCCAGTTCGTTGAACAGTTTGCCCACCGCTTCTTTGCTGCGAGTGCGGTCGAAAGCCAGGCGGCGGTTGGCGACGCTGTCTTTCTTGGCCAGGGTGATCAGCGGCTCAGCATAGCTGCGCAGCTCTTTCGCCTTGGGCAGGGTGGTCTTGATCAACTCGTGCTCAACCAGGGAGATGGTCATGTTGCGGAACATGGCCTTGCGGTGAGAACTGTTGCGGTTCAGCTGACGTCCACTGTGACGATGACGCATTTTTCCAATCCTATATTTAGGGTGCTATCTCAGCACTGCTATCTGGATGACCGGGGAGCCTAAGCGCTCAGAACCCGGTCGTCGTTTTTCAGGCTGGCAGGCGGCCAGTTATCCAGGCGCATGCCCAGTGACAAACCGCGGGAAGCCAGTACATCCTTGATTTCGGTGAGAGACTTCTTACCCAGGTTCGGGGTCTTCAGCAGCTCAACCTCGGTGCGCTGCACCAGGTCACCGATGTAATAAATGTTTTCCGCTTTGAGGCAGTTGGCGGAACGAACGGTCAGTTCCAGATCGTCTACCGGACGCAGCAGAATCGGATCTACCTCGTCCTCTTCCTCAACAGACTCCGACTCAGACTCGCTCTCCAGGTCGACAAACACGGCCAGCTGCTGCTGCAGGATGGTCGCGGCACGACGGATCGCCTCTTCCGGGTCGATGGTGCCATTGGTCTCAAGGTCCAGGACCAGCTTGTCCAGGTCGGTACGCTGCTCCACGCGGGCAGCTTCAACGACATAGGACACGCGGTAAACCGGAGAGAAAGTGGCGTCCAGCTGCAGGCGGCCGATGGAGCGGGTTTCCTCTTCCGGATTCACACGTGAATCGGCGGGAGAGTAGCCACGGCCACGGGCCACAGTCAGCTTCATGTTGATTTCGGATGTGCCGTTCAGGTGACAGATCACGTGATCCGGGTTACGGATCTCGATATCGTGGTCAACCTGGATATCGCCAGCAGTTACGACACCGGCGCCCTTCTTGCTCAGGGTCAGCTCAGCCTCTTCCTTGCCGTTCATCACCAGGGCTACGCCCTTGAGGTTCAGCAGGATCTCAATAACATCTTCCTGTACGCCTTCGATTGCACTGTACTCGTGCAATACGCCGTCGATTTCCACTTCGGTGATGGCACAACCGGGCATGGAAGACAGCAGGATTCGACGCAAGGCATTGCCCAGGGTGTGGCCAAAGCCACGCTCCAGGGGTTCCAGGGTCACCTGGGCACGTGTGCTGTTCTTTTCATCAACATTGATCACACGCGGGGTCAAAAATTCGTTCACTGCACTCTGCATACGGGGCACCTTTGTTTAGGTTAGTCCTTCAGTGGATTACTTGGAGTAAAGCTCGACGATCAGGTTTTCGTTGATCTCGGATGAGAGATCCTGACGGTCGGGTACAGACTTGAAGGTACCTTCGAGCTTGTCCGTGTTTACTTCGATCCACTCGGGCTCGCCGCGCTGGGCAGCCAGGGCCAGGGCAGACTGGACACGCAGCTGCTTCTTGGCCTTTTCACGCAGGGACACAACGTCGCCCGCTTTCACCTGGTAAGAGGGTATGTTCACTACTTCGCCGTTTACCAGAATCGCCTTGTGAGCAACCAACTGACGCGCTTCTGAGCGGGTTGAACCGAAGCCCATACGGTAAACCACGTTATCCAGACGAGATTCCAGCAGCTGCAGGAGGTTCTCACCGGTGGGGCCCTTAAGGCGGGCAGCCTTCTTGTAGTAGTTGCGGAACTGCTTCTCCAGTACGCCGTAGATACGACGAACCTTCTGCTTCTCACGCAGCTGTACACCAAAGTCCGACAGGCGGCCGCGACGGGCACCGTGCTGTCCGGGAATTGCTTCTGCTTTACACTTGCTTTCCAGTGCGCGCACACCGCTCTTGAGGAACAGGTCAGTTCCTTCACGACGGGAGAGCTTGCACTTGGGTCCAATATATCGAGCCATGACTAGTTCTTCCTCTGCGTTATACGCGACGTTTCTTGGGCGGACGGCAGCCGTTATGGGGAATCGGCGTAACGTCAGTGATGTTGCTGATCTTGTAGCCACAAGCGTTCAGCGCGCGAACGGCAGATTCGCGACCCGGCCCTGGGCCCTTGACCTGCACGTCGAGATTTTTCAGACCATATTCCTTGG
Source organism: Seongchinamella unica (assembly GCF_004354085.1). Taxonomy (GTDB): domain Bacteria; phylum Pseudomonadota; class Gammaproteobacteria; order Pseudomonadales; family Halieaceae; genus Halioglobus; species Halioglobus unicus. The sequence continues at coordinate 180,600 of NZ_SMSE01000003.1, forward strand.
CCGCTTCACCAGCGCGCTCGGCAGCAACCTGGGCTGCGAACGGGGTGCTCTTACGAGAACCGCGGAAACCGGAGCCACCCGCGGTAGCCCAGCTCAGGGTGTTCCCCTGGCGATCAGTAATGGTAATAATGGTGTTGTTGAAAGACGCATGTACGTGGGCGATACCGTCCACTACGGTCTTCGTGATTTTCTTACGAGTGCCTTTGGCACCTGGCTTAGCCATATCGTAGTTCCTACTTTAATATCAACACTGCACTTCGGTGCAGCTACACTAAAAAGGATTCGCTGTGAGTGACGCTAGGTCTAATCCTTACTTGCGAATCGGTTTACGCGGTCCCTTGCGGGTACGCGCGTTGGTCTTGGTGCGCTGACCACGCAGCGGCAGGCCGCGGCGGTGACGCAGGCCGCGGTTACAGCCCAGGTCCATCAGACGCTTGATGTTCATGGAGACTTCACGACGGAGGTCACCTTCAACAGTCATCTCGGCAACTTTGCCACGCAGGGCATCCATCTGCTCTTCGGAAAGCTCACCAATCTTGGCACTTTCTTCAACGCCGGTGGCGGCACACAGCTCTTTTGCAGTAGTGCGACCTACACCGTAGATGTATGTCAGTGAGATAACAGCATGCTTGTTATCGGGTATGTTGACGCCGGCAATACGAGCCATCCAACTTTCTCCAAAAATGTCTTTCGCTTAAAAGGCGATTTGGCGCAAGCCCCTGATTTAATTCGAAATTACCGAAATATCAGCGGGTCTGGCGCGAAAGGCGCAGCATTCTAGCGATATCGTTACAAAAAATCAACTGTGCGCGGGGACACCCTGTCCGGGATTAACCCTGGCGCTGCTTGTGACGCGGATCTGTGTTGCAGATCACCCGCACCACGCCATTACGACGTACAACTTTACAGTTGCGGCAGATCTTCTTTACTGATGCACGTACTTTCATCGTTACTTCTCCGTTTCGGTTAAGGGCGCTTAGCGTACGCGCCCGGCACCACCATAGTTCTTCAGGTTGGCCTTCTTCATCACCGAGTCATACTGGTGAGACATCAGGTGGCTTTGCACCTGGGCCATAAAATCCATTACCACAACAACCACGATCAGCAGCGAGGTACCACCCAGGTAAAAGGGCACGTTCCACATTACGACCAGGAACTGGGGCATCAGGCAGACCAGCGCAATATACGCGGAACCGAATACCGTCAGCCGGGTCAGCACGCCATCAATGTAGTTGGCGGTCTGTTGCCCCGGGCGTATACCGGGCACAAAGGCACCGGAACGCTTCAGGTTGTCAGCCACTTCCTGCGGGTTGAACATCAACGCCGTATAGAAGAAGCAGAAAAACACCACAAACACCGTGAACAGCAAGATGTTCAACGGCTGGCCTGGGCCAATAGCCACTGCCAGGTCCTGCAACCAGTCTGCTCCACCAGAGGAGCCGAACCACTGCGCGATGGACGCCGGGAACAGCAATATGCTGCTGGCGAAGATGGCCGGGATTACACCCGCCATGTTCACTTTCAGGGGCAGATGCGAGCTCTGCGCCTGGTACATCTTGCGACCCTGCTGCCGCTTGGCGTAGTTCACCGTAATGCGACGCTGGCCGCGCTCGATGAACACAATCAGGTAAATCACCGCTATCGCCAGGGCCAGGATGAACAGCAGAATCAGGATGTTAAGCTCGCCCTGACGCGCCTGTTCCAGAGACTGGCCGATTGCCGACGGCAGACCGGCGACAATACCGGCGAAGATCAACAGCGAGATACCGTTGCCTACACCCTTCTCTGTAATCTGCTCACCCAGCCACATCATGAAGACTGCGCCGGTGACCAGGGAAGTAATGGCAATCACATAAAACAGCAGTGATGTGTCATAACTCATCCCCTGGTTGGCCATACCCACGGTCATACCGGTGGCCTGGATAATGGCCAGCACTACCGTCAGGTAGCGCGTGTACTGGCTGATTTTGCGGCGGCCAGACTCACCTTCTTTCTTCAGCTGTTCCAGCTGGGGCGTCACTGCCGACATCAGCTGCATGATAATAGATGCAGAGATGTAGGGCATGATGCCCAACGCCAGGATGCTCATTCGCTCCAGGGCGCCACCGGAGAACATGTTGGCCAGCCCCAGGATGGTACCCTGGTTCTGGTTGAACAATGCTGCCAGCTGGTTGGGGTCTATTCCCGGAACGGGAATGTGCGTCCCGATCCTGTAAACAATAATTGCCAGTAAAACAAAACGAAGGCGAGCAAAGAGCTCGCCCATGCCTGCCTTGTTTACTGAGGGCAGCTGTCCTTGAGCCATTTATTCCTCGACTTTTCCGCCAGCCTTCTCAATTGCTTCGCGGGCACCTTTGGTTACCGCGAGACCCTTGACGGTCAGCGCTTTGCCCAGCTCTCCGGAGAGAAATACACGGGCACGGGTGACATTACCCTTGACCAGGTCCGCTGCTTTCAGCGCGTCCAGATCCACAACGTCGGTTTCAACGGCGTTGAGCTCGGACAGGCGAATCTGCGCCGTGGTGCGGGCCATACGCGAAGTAAAGCCGTACTTGGGCAGACGCTTCTGCAGTGGCATCTGGCCACCCTCGAAGCCGGGACGAACACTGCCGCCGGAGCGGGACTTCTGGCCCTTGTGGCCGCGACCCGCGGTCTTGCCATAGCCAGAGCCGATACCGCGGCCGACCCGCTTGCTGTTTTTCCTGGCACCCGGAGCGGGGCTCAGGGTGTTCAGTCGCATTACATCAGACATTACTTAGTCCTCAACCCGTACCAGGTAGTTAACTTTGTTGATCATGCCGCGAACGGAAGGAGTATCTTCCACTTCCACGGTGTGACCAATACGACGCAGGCCGAGGCCGGTAACGCACGCCTTGTGGTTCTTGAGGCGACCGTTGGTGCTCTTGACCTGGGTAACCTTGATCATTGCTTTAGCCATGACTAATCAACCCAATACTTAGTTCAAAATTTCTTCGACAGACTTACCGCGCTTGGCAGCAACGTCCTCGGGGGCAGCCATATCGCGCAGACCATTAAAGGTCGCGCGTACCACGTTCACCGGATTGGTGGAGCCGTAGCACTTGGCCAGTACGTTGTGTACACCGGCGATTTCCAGCACAGCACGCATCGCGCCACCGGCAATAACGCCAGTACCTTCGGATGCAGGCTGCATGTACACCTTGGAGGCACCGTGGCTGGCCTTTACCGGATACTGGATAGTGCCGTCGTTCAGCTCTACCTGGATCATGTTCCGGCGGGCCGCTTCCATCGCCTTCTGGATGGCAACAGGGACTTCCCGGGCTTTACCGCGACCGAAACCTACCTTGCCGTTGCCGTCGCCCACGACTGTCAGGGCGGTGAAACCGAAGATACGGCCACCTTTAACCACTTTAGCGACGCGGTTGACCTGTACCAGCTTCTCCTGGAGATCGCCTTCGGTCTGCTGCTGCTTTTTCTGCTCGTTAAAAGCCATATCTCGTTACCTTAGAATTCCAGTCCACTTTCACGGGCAGCGTCGGCCAGGGCCTTTACACGTCCGTGATACTTGTAACCCGCACGGTCGAAGGCAACCTGCTCGATGCCGGCGGCCTTGGCACGTTCCGCCACCAGCTTGCCGACTGCGGCAGCGGCGTCGACGTTGCCGGTAGCACCCTTGCGCAGATCTGCGTCCAGGGTAGAAGCACTCGCCAGTACCTTGTCACCTTCCGGCGCAATCACCTGGGCATAAATATGCCGTGGAGTACGGTGCACGCTGAGGCGGTTAACGCCTGCGGTGCGCATACGGGCGCGAGCGCGACGGGCGCGACGCAGCCTTGAATCATTCTTTGCACTCATGTCTAGTACCTACTTCTTCTTGGCTTCTTTACGACGGACATATTCGTCAGCGTAACGAATACCCTTACCCTTGTACGGCTCCGGCGGACGGTAGCTGCGGATCTCTGCTGCTGCCTGGCCTACGGCCTGCTTGTCGATACCCATAACAACGATTTCAGTCTGGCTGGGGGTTTCCGCAGAAACACCTTCAGGCAGTTCATAATCAACAGGGTGGGAAAGACCTACGGTCAGGTTGACGGTTTTGCCGGAAGCCTTGGCACGGTAACCAACACCGTTCAGTACCAACTTTTTCTCCCAGCCTTCGCTGACGCCCTTGACCATGTTGTTTACCAGTGCGCGAGTGGTCCCGGCCATGGCCTTGGACTTGTCGGACTCATAAGCAAAGGTCAAGACGTTGTCATCCTGGCTCACCTGTACGCCCTCAACTACTGACAGTTGCAGCGTACCTTTGCTGCCTTTTACGGTCAGGTCGGCGCCGTTAAGCTTGACCTCTACACCGCTGGGCAGTTGTACCGGATTATTTGCGACTCTAGACATTTCGAATGCTCTTCAAATCAATTAGTTTAGAAAACTGTGCAGAGCACTTCGCCGCCAACACCGGCAGCGCGTGCAGCGCGATCAGTCATCACACCCTTGGAGGTGGAGATAATCGCTACACCCAGGCCACCGCGAACGGAGGGCATCTCGTCCTTGCCGGCGTAGTTACGCAGGCCGGGGCGGCTGATGCGGTCAATCTCGGCGATAACCGGCTTGCCCTGGTAGTACTTCAGCTCGATGGCAAGGCGAGGCTTGCCACCATCGTTAGTTGCGTTGAAGTCAGCGATATAGCCTTCTTCCTTCAGCACGTTTGCAACAGCGGCCTTGAGTTTCGAGCCGGGCATTTCTACACCGGTCTTGCCAGCCATCTGGGCGTTGCGAATGCGGGTCAGCATATCTGACAGCGGATCTTGCATGCTCATTTCAATATTTCTCCGTTACCAGCTGGCTTTAACCAGGCCAGGCACATCACCGCGCATAGCTGCTTCACGCAACTTGTTACGGCACAGGCCAAACTTACGATAGACCGCGTGGGGACGACCGGTCACCTGGCAGCGACGCTGCTGGCGAACCGGGCTTGCATCGCGAGGCAGCTTCTGCAGCGCAACCTGCGCATCCCACTTCTCTTCGTCGGAGGCGTTCACGTCGGCGATGATCGCCTTCAGTGCAGCGCGCTTCTGAGCGTACTTAGCTACCATGCGTGTACGCTTTGCTTCACGCGCAATCATAGATTTCTTAGCCATGTATAAAGCCTCTTAACCTTTCAGGGGGAAGTTGAAAGCACGCAGCAGGGCGCGACCTTCATCATCCGTACGCGCAGTGGTAGTAATGGTGATATCCATACCGCGTAGCGCGTCCACTTTGTCGTAATCGATTTCCGGGAAAATGATCTGCTCAGTCACTCCCATTGCGAAGTTACCGCGGCCGTCAAATGACTTGGGGCTGATGCCACGAAAGTCACGGATACGGGGAATCGCGATGCTGATCAGGCGTTCCAGGAACTCGTACATACGCTCGGAGCGCAGAGTTACCTTGCAGCCGATGGGCCAACCTTCACGAACCTTGAAGCCCGCGATGGATTTACGCGCCTTGGTCACTACAACCTTCTGACCGGAAATCTTTTCCATATCAGCGACGGCGGCCTCGAGGACCTTTTTGTCGCCAAGCGCTTCACCCACACCCATGTTCAGGGTGATTTTGGTGATGCGGGGAACTTCCATCACATTATCCAGACCCAGCTCTTCTTTCAGCCGGGGAGCGATCTCGCTCGTGTACTTTTCTTTCAAAGTTGCCATGTCTATTACCTGTTAACCCGACCGGCTCAGCCGATTGCCTCGCCACTGGATTTAAAGATACGAACCTTAGTGTCGCCTTCGACCTTGAAGCCAACTCGATCACCCTTGCCTGTTTCGGGATTGAAGATCGCCACGTTGGAAACCTGGATGGGCGCTTCTTTTTCCACGATACCACCGGCCACTCCCGCCTGGGGGTTGGGCTTGGTGTGCTTCTTAATCATGTTGATACCGGCAACGATCAATTTGTCGTTATCCAGTACCTTGCGAACCTTGCCGCGCTTACCCTTGTCCTTACCGGCGAGGATAATCACTTCGTCATCGCGCTTGATCTTCAACATTTCCTTTCCTCTCCTCGACCTTAGATAACTTCAGGGGCCAGAGAAATAATCTTCATGAATTTTTCGCCGCGCAGTTCACGGGTTACCGGACCGAAGATACGGGTGCCGATAGGTGCTTCCTGGGCGTTGAGCAATACTGCGGCGTTGTCGTCAAACTTGATCAGGGAACCGTCGCCTCGGCGAACACCCTTCTTTGTCCGAACCACAACAGCAGTCATTACCTGGCCTTTCTTCACCTTGCCGCGTGGAATGGCTTCTTTTACGGTTACCTTGATGAGGTCACCAACGCGCGCGTAGCGACGCTTGGACCCACCCAGCACCTTGATGCACATCACACGACGGGCGCCGCTGTTATCTGCGACTTCCAAATACGACTGTGTCTGAATCATCTCTTACTCCAAACTGCGACCAACCCGGCCGCAAAAACTCTAACCACTACCCGAAGGCGTTTAAACCTGCGCGGCGCTCTCTACAACTTCAACCAACTTCCAGGTCTTGCTCTTGGAAATGGGGCGAGTCTCTGCAACTGTTACCGTGTCGCCGATGCCACACTGGTTGCTTTCGTCGTGCGCGTGGATCTTGGATGACCGAGTGATGTACTTGCCATAAACCGGGTGCTTCACCCGACGCTCAACCAGTACAGTAATGGTCTTGTCCATCTTGTTGCTGACAACCCTGCCGGTTGCCAAACGTGTACGCTTGTCTGCAGCTGACATACTTAGTTACCTGCCTTTTCAGTAAGTACAGTCTTCACGCGTGCGATGTCACGTTGGTTCTGCTTGAGCAGGTGTGTCTGCCCCAACTGACCAGTAGACTTTTGCATGCGCAGCTTGAACTGCTCTTCACGCAGGGTGAGCAGCTGCTTGTTCAGGTCCTCAGCGGACTTATCACGCAATTCGCTTGCTTTCATCACATCACCGACCGTTTAACAAATGTTGTAGCAACGGGAATTTTGGAAGCAGCCAGCTCAAACGCTTCACGCGCCAGCTCCTCAGATACGCCCTGTACTTCGTAAAGCACCTTGCCGGGCTGAACCTGGGCTACCCAGTATTCAACATTACCTTTACCTTTACCCTGGCGGACTTCCAACGGCTTGCCCGTAATAGGCTTGTCCGGGAAGACACGAATCCAGATCTTTCCGCCACGCTTGATGTGACGAGTCATGGCACGACGAGCCGCTTCAATCTGGCGCGCTGTAACGCGGCCACGACCTGTCGCTTTCAAGCCGAATTCGCCAAAGCTCACCTTGCTGCCGCGATGGGCCAGGCCACGATTACGGCCTTTCTGAGTCTTGCGAAATTTTGTACGCTTTGGTTGAAGCATCTGCGTAACCCTTAATTAGTTGCTGTCTTCTTGGGAGCGTCAGCGGCCTCTTCGCCACCGATAACCTCACCTTTGAAAATCCAAACTTTCACACCGATGATGCCGTAGGTAGTTGCGGCTTCATAAGTGGCGTAATCGATGTCCGCACGCAGTGTGTGCAGAGGCACACGACCTTCGCGGTACCATTCGGTACGGGCGATTTCAGCACCGCCCAGACGACCACCAACCTGGATCTTGATCCCTTCGGCGCCCTGGCGCATGGCATTCTGCACCACGCGCTTCATGGCGCGGCGGAACATAACGCGACGCTCCAATTGCTGGGCAACGTTCTGCGCTACCAGCTTGGCGTCCAGATCCGGCTTGCGGATCTCTTCGATGTTGATGTGCACAGGTACACCCATCCGCTTGGCGAGCTCCTTGCGCAGCGCATCCACATCTTCGCCTTTCTTACCAATCACAATACCGGGACGGGCAGTGTGAATGGTAATACGGGCTGTCTGTGCGGGACGCTCGATTACAACACGGCTCACGGAAGCGTGCTCCAGTGTCTTCTCGATGTACTCGCGCACCTCCAGATCAGTAATCAACTGCTTGGAGTAGTTTTTGCTGTCGGCGTACCAGATAGAGTTATGGTCTTTAACAATACCGAGGCGGATGCCGATGGGGTTTACTTTCTGACCCATGTGGTCGTCTCCTGATTCCTTAGCCTTCGCCGTCTGCAACTTTCACAGTAATGTGACAGCTACGCTTCAAAATGCGGTCTGCGCGACCCTTCGCACGGGGACGCAGGCGCTTCATGGTCATACCTTCATCAACAAAGACGGTGGATACCTTGAGCTCATCCACGTCCGCGCCTTCGTTGTTCTCAGCATTCGCGATCGCAGAGTCAAGAACCTTCTTGACGATGTGCGCCGCTTTCTTGTTACTGAATTCCAGCAGGCTAAGCGCCTCTTCCACAGGCTTGCCGCGGACCTGGTCAGCGACCAGGCGGGCTTTCTGCGCAGAGATACGCGCGCCTTTCAGTCTTGCTGCAACTTCCATTTCCTAAACCTCTCTACGCAGCGCTTAGCGCTTCGCCTTCTTGTCTACGACGTGGCCCTTGAACGTGCGGGTAAGCGCAAATTCGCCCAGCTTGTGGCCAACCATATCTTCGTTGATCAACACAGGCACATGCTGACGACCGTTATGTACGGCGATAGTCAGGCCAACCATGTCCGGTGAAACCATGGAACGGCGCGACCAGGTCTTGATCGGGCGACGATCGTTGCTTTCCAGCGCGGTTTCGACCTTCTTCATCAGGTGCAGGTCTATAAAAGGACCTTTCTTCAGTGAACGCGGCACAATCTCTTCCTCTAATCTCTAGTCAACGACCGTTATTTCTTACCACGACGGCGTACGATCAAGTTGTCGGTACGCTTGTTCTTACGGGTCTTGTAACCCTTGGTCGGTGTACCCCAGGGGCTCACCGGGTGACGGCCACCGGAGGTACGACCTTCACCACCACCATGGGGGTGATCAACCGGGTTCATGGCAACACCACGCACGGTCGGGCGAACACCGCGCCAACGTGCGGCACCGGCCTTACCCAGTTTGCGCAGGCTGTGTTCCGAGTTGGAAACCTCGCCCAGGGTCGCGCGGCAGTCTGCCAGCACCTTACGCATCTCGCCTGAGCGCAGACGCAGGGTAGCGTACTGGCCTTCACGAGCCACCAGCTGCACAGAAGCGCCGGCGGAACGGGCCATCTGAGCGCCTTTGCCAGGCTTGAGCTCAATGCCGTGTACCACAGTACCAACCGGGATGTTGCGCAGCGGCAGGCAGTTACCCGTTTTAATAGGGGCACCTGATCCTGACTGCAATACATCACCAGCTTTAACACCCTTGGGTGCAATGATGTAGCGTCGCTCACCGTCAGCGAACAGCAGCAGCGCAATGTGCGCAGTGCGGTTCGGGTCATATTCAATGCGCTCTACCTTGGCGGGAATACCGTCCTTGGTGCGCTTGAAGTCGATGATGCGGTAGTGCTGCTTGTGACCACCACCCACGTGACGGGTAGTGATACGACCATTGTTGTTACGGCCACCGTTGCGGCTCTGCTTTTCCAGCAGGGGCTTGTGCGGTGCACCCTTGTGCAGATCCTCACTGACAACGCGGACGACGTGACGACGACCGGGTGAAGTGGGCTTACTCTTCAAAATTGCCATTGCGATCCGACTCCTTACTCAACTGACGCAAAGTCGATGTCCTGACCCTGCTCCAGTCGTACATATGCTTTTTTCCAGGTCGGCTTGGTGCTGTAACCAAAACGGTTACGCTTGACCTTGCCCTTCACCTTCAGGGTGCTGACTTTGTCGACCTTGACCTTGAACAGCTGCTCAACGGACTTCTTGATTTCCGACTTGGTCGCATCTACCGCAACCTTGAACACAAACTGGTTGCTTGCATCGGCAACCACGGCCGCTTTTTCGGAAACGTGCGGGCCTACCAGCACTTGGAATACGCGCTCCTGGTTCATCCCAGCATCTCCTCAAGTTTCTTGACCGCATCAACAGTCACGATCACCTTCTCGTGAGCGATCAGGCTGACGGGATCAACACCATCCACATCGCGCACATCAACCTTGTGCAGGTTGCGTGACGCCAGGTAGAGGTTTTCATTTACCTCTGTGGCAACAATCAGTGCGTTGTCCACACCATAACCGCCCAGCTGCTCGACCAGCAGTTTGGTCTTGGGCTGCGCCACGTCCAGGCTCTCTACCACGACCAGACGATCCTGGCGGGCGAGTTCAGACATAATGGTGCGCAGCGCTGCGCGATACATCTTGCGATTCACCTTCTGGGAGTGATCCTGCGGCTGAGCCGCGAAGGTCACGCCACCGGAACGCCAGATGGGGGAACGGATGGTTCCCGCCCGTGCGCGGCCGGTGCCCTTCTGGCGCCATGGCTTCTTGCCACCGCCGGCAACCGCAGCGCGGTTTTTCTGGGCCCGGGTACCCTGGCGGGCGCCTGCCATATAGGCTGTGACAACCTGGTGAACCAGGTCCTCGTTGTATTCTTTAGCGAAAGCAACGTCAGATACGGAAACTTTTCCCGCGTCGGCATTGCCCGGCTTTACTACATTCAGTTCCACGTTAGAGACCCCCTAACCTTATGCCTTGATGGTAGGACGTACGACGACGTCACCACCGGGGGCGCCAGGTACAGCACCCTTGATGAGCAGCAAGTTGCGCTCGGCATCTACACGAACAATTTCCAGACCCTGGGTCGTTACCTGTTCGGCACCCATGTGGCCGGCCATCTTCTTGCCCTTGAATACACGGCCCGGTGTTTGACACTGACCGATAGAACCAGGGGCACGGTGAGAGAGGGAGTTGCCGTGCGTGGCGTCCTGCATGGTGAAGTTCCAGCGCTTAACACCACCCTGGAAACCTTTACCCTTGGACTTGCCAGTCACATCGACAATCTGGCCAACCTCGAAACGCTCGACAGTCAGCTCAGCGCCAACCTCGGGGGCTTCGTCCGCTGCGTCCAGACGGAACTCCAGCAGGGCGCTGCCTGCCTCGACACCCGCTTTCGCGAAATGTCCCGCTTCTGATTTACTCACTTTTGAGGCCTTACGGTTTCCCGCTGTGACCTGAATTGCTCTATAACCGTCGGTTTCGAGCTCTTTGATTTGAGTAACGCGGTTTGGAGAAATCTCCACTACGGTTACTGGAATGGATGCGCCGTCTTCGGTAAAAACGCGAGTCATACCGGACTTACGGCCGACTAAGCCAATAGCCATTTTGCTAACCTCTCAGTGTACGGGGCTATACCCTCTATGGCCTCACCAGAACCTGGAAATTTGGGGTCAGAGTAAAAACTTGACCGAGGCGAGTTTTTACTCTGACCCCAAATTTCCAGATTCCAGCTCGTTACACACCCGGGACACTCTGCCCCGGGCAGGTCTTGCTACGAATTGTAGTTAACCAAGACTAATCTGTACTTCTACACCTGCTGCCAGGTCCAGTTTCATCAGGGCGTCTACAGTCTTTTCTGTAGGCTCCACGATGTCCAACAGACGCTTGTGCGTACGAATTTCGTACTGGTCACGTGCGTCCTTGTTAACGTGCGGGGAAACCAGCACGGTATATTTCTCCTTCCGGGTAGGAAGGGGGATAGGGCCTTTCACCTGGGCACCGGTACGGCGCGCAGTTTCCACAATTTCCTGAGTCGACATGTCGATCAGCTTGTGGTCAAAAGCCTTAAGGCGAATACGAATGCGTTGATTCTGCACCTGACCTAACTCCAAACAAATAAAAAACCAGAGGTCCGCAAGGGAACCCCCCGAAAAAAGGAACGCGAATTCTAATGACCGCCCCCCACCCTGTCAACCAGGAATCGGGAATATTTTCTCGGTAATCGGACCAAGGCCCCATCTCCGGCGAAGGAGCGCGACTATACGCCTCTCCCCCACCGAAAGCCACTGTGAATGCTGCACAATCCGATAACCGGACTGGCCCATCCAGCACAGCTCCAGCCCGGCGGGAGGGAGGGAACAACACCGGCCTCGAATCCAGTCATATTCAAGAAAGACAGAAATTACGCGAATGATATTCTTTTTGTCTATATCTGGCTTCCGTGGACGCCGCAGGGGCCCTCCAAGTCCGGCCAGTTCCAGCTACATCAGGTCCCGACCATATAAAGAAACAAGAGTACGCAGTCCCACACCGTTCACGCGACTTAGCCGACCCACCCGCGCCGATCAGCCGGGGCCAACCAGCGTCAAGGGCTGTGCTATGAGTTGGGCTGTTTGAAGGTTGGCAGCGAGGGGGGGCACTGGCAGGGCAGTAGCAAGGAGAATGGCTTCACTCAACCAGGCCCAACCTGCAGTCGGGCCTGGCAGTTCTGGTCAGTCGGCGCAGTTGACGCAAAGAGCCGCTTCCGGAATGGCCTGCAGGCGACCTTCCCCGATATTCTCGCCACATTTTTCGCATTCGCCATAGGTACCCTCGGCAATTTTATCCAGCGCCACCTGGATCGCGCGCAGCGACTGACGGGTTTCATTGCCGATCGCATCCACCACTTCGTCGTTTTCCCGCTCCTGGGCCTGCTCGGCAGAGTCGCCGGAGTGCTCCTTGGTGACGTCGCGTTTGATATTGTTGAGTCGCGCCTGCATGTCGGCGAGACGCTGTTCCAGTTCGGCTTTCAATTGCTCGTGAGACATAAGACCCCTCAGGCCGCAGTGAGCATGCGGTAAAGCTCGTCCTTGAGTTGAACACGACGCTTTTTGGCTTCCCCCTCGGTGCGGGTTGCCACCGGGGTGATCTCGTCTTCCATTTTCTCAATATTGCGGGTCAGCTCATGGTACTCGTCAAATAACCGCCGGAAGTGGCTATCCTTCATCTTGAGCTCATGGATGCGATCAGTGAGCTCCGGGAATTCGTGGTGCAGGTCATGATGTTCTACAGACATTGTTACTCCTTATTGGGACATTGTGCATGATTACAGCTACAGACTATCCTGTTGCCGCCACGGGGCCATGATCCAGATCAGTGTAGCGAACGGGCGCCCGACAATATCACCTTGCAAAATGTGCCCGCAGGGCAAACTATAGAACAAAATATGGAGGGAGAGAAACATGAACCGGGACCAGACCACCCATTCAGTCTTTATGGGCTACCTGCTGTGGATCTTCGGGTTCATCGGCGCGCACCGTTTCTACTATGGCCGACAGATCTCCGGGGTTATCTGGTTCTTCACCCTGGGGTTATTTTTTATTGGCTGGATCATCGACCTGCTGCTGATTCCCGGGATGTCCCGGGACGCGGACCGGCGCTTTATTCCAGGCCCCATTGATTATGACCTGACCTGGATACTGCTGACCTTCCTGGGCTGGCTGGGAATCCATCGCATGTACATGGGCAAGTGGATTACCGGCGTCATCTACATGCTCAGCGCCGGACTTTTTGGCCTGGGTATTCTCTGGGATTTCCTGACGCTCAATGAGCAACTGTCAGAGGTAAACAGCGACTATTGATTGGGGCCACCGCGCCACCCTAGTGTTCGCGAGTCGCCCGGAACTCCAGATCCGGCCAGCGCTCTTCCATCAGCGACAGGTTGACCCGGGTCGGGGCCAGGTAAGTGAGGTGGCCACCGCCATCCACGGACAGGTGCTCGGCGGCCTTCTTGCGGAATTCCTCCAGTTTGCGCGGGTCATCGCAGTCAACCCAGCGGGCCGTATACACGTTCACCGGCTCGTATATCGCTTCCACCTTGTATTCGTCCTTCAGTCGGTAGGCCACCACGTCAAACTGCAGCTGACCGACCGCACCAACCACAAGATCCGATGTATTGATGGGCGCGAATACCTGAGTGGACCCCTCTTCCGACAGTTGCTGCAGGCCCTTCTGTAACTGCTTTGACTTCATCGGATCGGCCAGACGAATGCGACGGAACAGCTCCGGGGCGAAATGGGGAATGCCGGTAAACTGCAGATCCTCCCCTTCGGTGAAGGTGTCGCCGATCTGGATAGTGCCGTGGTTGTGCAGGCCGATGATATCTCCGGATACCGCCTCCTCCACCAGCACACGCTCGCCGGCCTTGAAGGTGACCGCGTCGGCGATTTTCACGTCCTTGCCGAGTCGCACGTGGCGCATTTTCATACCCTTGGTGTAGCGGCCGGAACACACCCGCATAAAAGCAATACGATCGCGGTGACGGGGGTCCATATTCGCCTGGATCTTGAATACGAAACCGCTAAGGCTGCCCTCCGTCGCCGACACCCGGCGGCTGGTGGTCTCTCGACCGAGCGGCGCCGGCGCCCACTGCACGAAGTCATCAAGCATTTCCCTGACCCCGAAATTACCCAGTGCCGTGCCAAAAAACACCGGGCTCAGCTTGCCGGCCAGAAACTGTTCCAGATCGAACTCGTGACTGGCACCGCGCACCAGTTCGACTTCCTCCGAGAAATCATCATATTCATCACCCAGTAGCTCTCGCGCCTCGTCACTATCCAGGCCCTGAATACGCTTATCATCGGGCAACACCGCGCCCTGACCCGGCGTATAGCAATGGATGGTATCGGTGTAGAGGTTATAGACACCCTTGAAAAACTGTCCCATGCCAATAGGCCAATTGATAGGGGCGCCCTGGATATCCAGTACCTCCTCGATTTCATCCAACAGCTCAATGGGATCGCGGATATCGCGGTCCATCTTGTTGACGAAACTGAAAATGGGCGTATCGCGCAGGCGACAGACGTTCATCAGCTTGATGGTCCGGTCCTCGACGCCCTTGGCCCCGTCAATGACCATGAGCGCTGAATCCACCGCAGTGAGGGTGCGGTAGGTATCCTCGGAAAAGTCCTCGTGCCCCGGGGTATCCAGCAGGTTGACCGTGCGACCCCGGTAGGGAAACTGCATAACCGAGGAGGTCACCGAAATGCCCCGCTCCTGCTCCATGCTCATCCAGTCCGAGGTTGCATGCGGCCCCTTCTTACCCTTCACCGTACCGGCCACCTGGATAGCCTGCCCCAGCAGCAGCAGTTTTTCGGTGATCGTGGTCTTACCCGCGTCCGGGTGAGAAATAATCGCAAACGTACGGCGCGAGGCGATAGCGTTGGTGAGGGTTGAGCCAGGCTCTGACATGGGAGGGTCCCGGTGAAAAAGCGCGGATTATACGCTTATCGGCCCGTTCCCGAAACGGCGCCTGCGGCATTATGCCCCTGCAATACTTCACCACCGGGCCGCATCATCGCCGGGTGAGCAAGGCGACCCCAAAAAAATATTCTCCCGCCATGGAGAACCTGCGCAGCCTGCTGATCACCCGCTCGATCGCCCTGCCCGGGCAGATTGGCGTACTGTGCTGCGTCTTGCTCAGTCACGCCACCGTTGAGCGCTTCGATGGCCGCATTGAGCTGCAAACCGCTCTGGACCAGGGCGCAATCGCGACACTTTTACTGCCTTTTATCGAGGACCGTCATGACGGAGGGAATTCTGCTGGCGGACGACGACCAGACCCTCACCGCAAGTATGAGGACGGGCCTGCAGCGCAAGTTGCCGGAACGCCCGGTAAAACGCTAGTCGAAAGATTCCCCAAGGATTTCCAGCAAGCGCTCCCCCACCGGCTCGAGTTCTATGCCGCGATCCGCAAGCAGCCGCGCCATGGAGGTAACCTGCAGACCCTCATGGCCACAGGGGTTGATTCGGCTGAAGGGTTCCAGGTCCATATCCACGTTGAGGGACAAACCGTGATAACTGCAGCCCCGTCGCACGCGCAGTCCCAGCGACGCTATCTTGTCGCCATCAACGTACACACCCGGGGCGTCGGCGCGCGGTGAGGCGTCAATCCCGTACTCTGACAGTAACTGCACAATGGCGTTTTCAATCAGCGTTACCAGCGCCCGCACGCCCAGTCCGCGACGTTTGAGGTCCACCAGCAGGTAAACCACCCACTGGCCGGGACCGTGATAAGTCACCTGGCCACCGCGGTCCACCTGGATAACCGGGATATCGCCGGGGGCCAGCACGTGTTCGGCCTTGCCGGCCTGCCCCTGGGTAAAAACCCGCGGGTGCTGGAGCAGCCACAGTTCGTCGGGGGTCTGTTCACCGCGCTGGTCGGTGAATTCGCGCATTGCATCGAGCACCGGCTGGTATTGGGCTACACCCAGCCTGCGAACAAGGACCGGCACTAGATGACCATTTGCACGTGACCGGTGGCCAGTAGGTCCTGGTGCAGGGCTTCCAGTTGCTCCGTTCCGGTCGCGGTAATGGTGATAGTCAGGGAAGTAAAGGTCCCCTTGGCGCTGTCTTTGGCCAAAATCGTCTGCTGGTCGAAACCCGGGGCGTGGCGCTCGAATACCTCCAGAATAATGTCCCGGAATTCCTCGCTACTGCGGCCCAGCACCTTGATCGGGTAGTCACAGGGAAATTCTATCTTGGGGGGGTCCTGATCGGTCATAGCTCACTACCTCAGCTGACAGTGAAGAGACTGGAAATCCACATCAGCAGGATATCCCATAAGCGAGCGAAAAAGCCGCCAGGTTCAACCGCTGCCAGCGCCACCACGGGACCGCGGTATACCGTTTCGCCGTCGAGGCTCATTACCACCGTGCCCAACGCTTGACCGACGGCTACCGGCGCCTCGATGTTCTGCTGCAATTCCACGCTGGTGGCAAGGTGTTTCTTCTTGCCCCGTGGCAGGGTCAGTACCGTCTCTTCGAGAATGCCCACGGGGACATAATCCACCTGGCCCTTCCAGATACGGGGTTTGTCCAGCTCCTGACCCGCATCAAACACAATACTGGTTTCGAAGAAACGGAACCCGTAGTTGAGCAGGCTGCGGGTGTCATTTTTGCGAGCGCTGGTTGAACTGGTGCCCATCACTACTGAGATCAGGCGCATGCCACGGCGTTCCGCAGATGCCACCAGGCAGTACCCCGCCGCCTGGGTGTGGCCGGTCTTGAGACCATCCACAGTAGGATCTTCCGCCAGCAGGCTGTTGCGGTTGTATTGAGTGATGCCGTTGTAGGTGAACTCGCGCTCCTTGTAAATGGCGTATTGCTCGGGGTGATCGTTAATCATGGCCTTGGCCAGGGTGGCCAGATCGCGAGCCGTGGTGACATGATCCGGATGGGGCAGTCCGTGGGAATTCACGTAATAGGTATCTACCATACCCAGCTTCTCGGCGTGGCTGTTCATCATCTCAGCGAAAACCGCTTCACTGCCCGCCAGATGCTCGGCCACCGCCACAGTGGCGTCGTTGCCGGAAGAAATAATAATGCCGCGCTGCAGGTCCTCTATGCTCACATTCTTGCCCGGCTCTATCCACATCAGCGAGGAACCGGCAAAGATCGGATTCTGGGACCACGCATTCTCGCTAACCGTCACCATGTCCGAGTTGGACACCCTGCCCTCGTGGATCTCGGTGGCCAGCACATAGCTGGTCATCATCTTGGTCAGGCTTGCCGGTGGTAACGGCATATCCGCATTGTGCTCTGCCAGCACCGCCCCGCTTGCGGCGTCTACCAGCAGGTAGGCCTTGGCGCCCAGTTGCGGGGGCGAGGGCACGATGGTAGCGGCCTTGGCAGTGAAAGTGAAAAGCGCCAGGAGCAGGACCGGAAAAATTCGAATCATAGAAATGGAACCGTGGAAGTGTTGCGGAATACGCGGGGAATGGTAACGCATGCGCCTGCCAACAGGAAGGCGGCCACCGCTGTTAGCGGGCAGGGGACAGAAATTCTGCGGTCAGGGCAGCGGCTGACCGGGCGGATAGCCGCCGTCACGCAACTGCTGTTGCACCATCGCCAGCTGTTCCGCATTCGCCACCGGGCCCACCCGGACCCGGTACAGCAGTCTGTCGCTGGTGTCGACCTCGGAAACGGATACCGGCACCTGCAGGAAGGCCTGCAGTTCGGCCTGCAGTTGCAGGGCAGAGGACTCAGCGCCGAAAGCGCCCAGCTGCAGGAAACGGTAGTGGGTACCCGGCGCGCCGCGCCGATCGTCGACACCGGCGATATTCAGCACCGCCACCTCCACCTCGGCCGTCCCGTGCTCCATGTAACCGAGCTTCACCGCCGCCCCGTAGGACAGATCGATCAGGCGGTCGCCGTGGAACGGGCCGCGATCATTCACCCGCACCACGACACTGCGGCCATTGGCCAGGTTGGTCACCCGGGCGTAGCAGGGTATGGGCAGGGTCTTGTGGGCTGCACTCGCGGCGTAAAGGTCGAATACCTCGCCGTTGGAGGTTTCGTGGCCGTGGAACTTGCTGCCGTACCAGGACGCCGTGCCCCGTTCGCGGTAGTTGCGGTAATCCTCGAGAATTTCATAGCTGACGCCATTGACGGTGTAAGGGCTCCTGTTGCCTGCGGCAAGGATAGGGTCCGCCCGCGGGACCGCATCCTGCACGTCGTCCGGGCCTATGTGTTTGGGCGGCGCGGCGTCCTGTGACTGGGAATACCGGGTAGCCTGGTACTCGTCACCGCTCTTGCCCTTGGGGGAGGAACAGCCATGCAGGCCGATCCCCGCCAGCAGCAGCAATGCCAGTATGCGCCACATCAACCTTCGACTCCGGCAGCAATGCGCTGGCTCAGCTGATAAACACTCATGGCGTACATGGCGCTGTGGTTATAGCGGGTAATCACGTAAAAATTATGCAGCCCCAGCCAGAACTCCCTGCCGTCGGCGAGTTCAAATTCGATTCCGATTGCCTCGGCGTCCGGGTCTGTTTCGGTCGCGGGCACGAGGCCAGCGGCAACAAACTCAGCCACGGTGAATCGCGGCTTGAGCTGGCGCCCGCGACTCATCATTTCCTCTGGCACCTCACCCTCAAGCTCTGCGGCGACAACCACCTCGGCGCCAGGTGTCCAGCCATGGGCCTTGAAATAGTTGGCGACACTGCCAATGGCGTCCACCGGGTTACTCCAGATATCGGCTTTACTGTCGCCGTCAAAGTCAATGGCGTAGCTGCGGTAACTGCTGGGCATGAACTGGCCGTAGCCCATGGCACCCGCATAGGACCCTTTCAGTGCCAGTGGGTCCATGCCCTGGTCACGGGTCAGGATCAGGTAGTGCTTCAGTTCCTTGGTAAAGAACTCGGAACGGCGCGGGTAATCAAAGGCCAGGGTGGAGAGTGCGTCTATGACCCGATAGCTGCCGGCGATCCGTCCGTAATAAGTCTCCACGCCGATGATGGCGACAATAATTTCCGCCGGCACCCCGGTTTCCTGCTCTACCCGCTCCAGGGTTTCGCGGTGCTCCTGGTAGAAGGCAACACCCTGGGCCTCGCGCTTGTCATTGAGAAATATTTCCCGGTACTCGTACCAAGCCTTGGTCTTTTCCGCCGGCCGTGCCATGGCGTCGAGTATGGACTGCTGGCGACTGGCATCGGCGAAAATGGCCTCCAGCGATTGCCGGTCGAAGCCCTCCTCGCTGACCAGTTCGTCCATGACCGCCACCGCTCCCGGATTGGTCAGGTAATTCTGGTCCTGGGCACAGGACATGGCGGACCATAGAAAAGTGCAGGCGAGCAGTGAACGACTTAAAAACTTGTGCATATTGAACGCTCTTTCAGATAGTGGGGGAACGGCATCAACGGACCACCATACGTTTTTCAGTGCTGACCGCCATCAGTATGCCAAAACCGGCCATGAGAGTGACCACGGACGTTCCGCCGGCACTGACCAGCGGCAGGGGCACACCGACGACAGGAAGCAGTCCCGCCACCATTCCCATATTAACAAAGATATAGACGAAAAAAGTCAGGGTGAGGCTACCCGCCATCATTCGCCCGAAACTGCTCTGGGCCTGAACCCCGATCCAGAAACCGCGCAGCAGAATCAGCAGGTACAGTGCCAGTAACACCAGTACTCCACGCAGGCCGAATTCCTCCGCCAGCACGGCGATGATGAAATCGGTGTGACTTTCCGGCAGGAAATCCAGCTGCGACTGGGTACCGGATAGCCAACCCTTGCCATCCCAGCCACCGGAACCAATCGCCGTCTTGGACTGGATGATGTTCCAGCCCGCGCCCAGTTTATCGCTCTCGGGGTTAAGCATGGTGAGAATACGCTGTTTCTGGTAGTCCTTGAGGACGAACATCCACGCCGGCCAGGCCGATGCGATACCCAGCAACACAGCGCCAAAAATGTAGCGCCAGCCAATTCCTGCCATGAACAGGACAAACAGGCCGCTGGCGGCAATCAGCAGGGATGTACCGAGATCCGGCTGCTGCAGGATCAACCCGGCCGGGATTGCCACCAGGCCCAGCGACACCATGACGTATTTGAACCGCGGCGGCAGAATACGCTCCGCCAGGTACCAGGCCACCGCCATGGGGACTACCAGCTTCATGATTTCCGAGGGCTGGAAACGGAAGCCGCCCACCTGCAGCCAGCGCTGTGCGCCTTTCGCGCCCACGCCAACCAACATCACCGCCACCAGCGAGGCCACACCAATAAGGTATAACCAGGGCGCCCAACGGGTATAGCGCTGCAGGCTTATCTGCGCACCGAGGATCATTACCAGGTAGCCAACGACAAAGTAGCGCCCCTGGCGGATAACCGCCCCCATGCTTTGACCCGAGGCGCTGTACAACACGAACAGGCCATAGGCCGTGAGCGCCAGCAACAGCAGCAGCAGCGGAATATCGATGTGCATGCGGGTTGCGGCGCTTGGCGGCCTGGCCAGGTCGGCACTGCCCTGGTGGGGCATCTGGCGAACATAATCGCCCATCAGGCGGGGTCCCTGAAATCGCTGCTGCCCAATAACCACGTATCGATGACACGACGGGCAATCGGAGAGGCGGCGGAACTGCCACCGCCGTTTTCCACAATGATAGCAACGGCAATCGTCGGTGCCTCGGCGGGAGCGAAGGCGATAAACAGGCCGTGGTGGCGATGCCGTTCATCCACCTCATCTTCCTTGTAAACCGCATTCTGGGCAATACCAATCACCTGGGCGGTACCGGTCTTGCCGGCCATCTGGTAGCGGATGCCTTCGGCCAGGGCCTTGGCCGTGCCCCGCTTACCATGGACCACCTCCAGCATACCTTCGTACACCGCATTCCAGTTTGCCTCGCTGGCCAGCATTGGCTCCAGCTCCGGCGCAGGCACCGGCTCGCCATTAACCGCCTGCACCAGGCGCGGAATCCGTCGTTCTCCACGACTGGCGAGCACGCTGGTCGCCGCCGCCAGTTGCAGCGGCGTCGTCAGCATATACCCCTGGCCAATGCTGGCGCTGATGGTTTCCCCCGGATACCAGGGCTGATTAAGTGCATCCCGTTTCCAGCTGGTTGATGGCAACACCCCACGGCGCTCGTTGGTGGTATCCACGCCGGTTCGATCGCCCAGGCCAAAGGGTGCCAGGTATTCGGCCATGCGGTCTATGGTCAGGCGTCTGCCCAGGTCATAGAAATAGGTGTCGCAGGACTCGGCGATCGCCATTTTCAGGGCCACCTCCGGCGCGTGCCCGGTCCCCCGTATACGCAGAATCCAGTCGCGATAGCGGTGGGAATCGCCGGGCAGGCGATACCAGCCGGGATCAGGCACCGTGGTCTCGGGCGTAACCAGGCCCGACTCCAGGCCTGCTATGCCCATCATCGGTTTAATGGTCGAACCCGGCGGATACTGGCCCTGGATCGCCCTGTTAAAGAGCGGCACATCCGGGGAGTCGCGCAGGGCGCTGTAATCCCGGGTGCTGATGCCATTGACGAACAGGTTGCTGTCAAAGCCCGGCGTCGACACCAGCGCCAGCACCCCGCCGGTTACCGGATCGATCGCCACCACCGCCCCACGCCGGTCTCCAAGGGCCTCGTAGGCGGCCTTCTGCACATCGATGTCCAGATGCAACGTGAGGTCATCCCCCGGGGTTGGTGGGTGACGCTCCAGAACCCGCAACACCCGGCCGTGGGCATTGGTTTCAACATTCTGGTAGCCCACCGAGCCGTGCAGGCTGTCTTCGTAATACTTTTCCACTCCGACCTTGCCGATATGAAAGGTGCCGCGGTAGTCGGTTTCATCCAGTTCGAAGGTCTCCCGCTCATTGATGCGGCCCACATACCCCAGGGCGTGGGAAAACAGCTCACCGTGGGGATAGTGCCGCAGCAATTGGGCCTCCACCACCACCCCGGGCAGGCGATAGCGGTTTACCGCCAACACCGCCCGCTCTTCCTCAGTCAGCCGAAAGCGCAAGGGAACCGCCTCATAGGGCCGCCGGCGTTTCAGCCGCTCGTGAAACTTCTCCAGGTGGGATTCGGAGACTGGCACCAGCGCCTGCAATTCGGCCAGGGTGGCATTCAGGTCCGGCACCCGCTCCTTGATCACCGACAGGCTGAAGCTGGGCCGGTTGTCCGCCAGCAGCACGCCGTTACGGTCATAGATCAGGCCGCGCTTGGGTGGCAGCGGCTCCAGCTTGACCCTGTTGCTGTCCGACTGGGTGCGATAGACCTCATACTCGGTGATCTGCAGGGTGTGATAACGAGCCAGGATGATGCCAAGCATCGCCAGTACGATGAGTACGGCGGCCACGGTTCTCGCACTGTAAATCCGGGACTCCCGGTGAGGATCCTTCAGGGCGATGTGCTGTGGCATGTAACCGCTTGGCCTGGATTATGGGATGAGAATTTCTACTCGCGATGATACGGGTGATTGACAGTGATTGTCCAAGCCCGATACAGCTGTTCGGCCAATAAAATCCTTACCAGCGGGTGCGGCAGTGTGAGTGCGGAAAGCGACCAGCGCCGCTCGGCCCTGTCCAGGCAGGCCTGCGAGAGTCCGTCGGGACCGCCGATCAGCAGACTGTAGTTGTCGCCGGACATCTGCCAGTCAGCCAGCTGGCGGGCCAGGACCTCTGTGGAAATCGCTTTACCGCGAACATCCAGGGCGATCACCCGGTCACCGGCAGGAATGCTCTTGAGGATTTGCTCCCCCTCTTTTTCTTTCAGCTGGCTGGCGCTGCTACCCTTGCCACGGGCGGCGAGGGGCAGTTCCTTCCACTCTATCCGCAGCTCTCTCGGCATGCGTTTACTGTACTCTGCCACGCCCTGGCTGACCCAGGCGGGCATTTTTGTGCCGATGGTGACGATGCTGATGCGCATCAATCGACGTCAGGTTTGGGATGCTCCGTCCACAGACGCTCCAGATCGTAAAAGTCGCGAGTGGCGGGAAGCATAACGTGAACAACCACGTCGCCGAAGTCCACCAGCACCCACTCGCCAGCGTCTTCACCCTCCACGCCGAGGGCTCGCTGCCCCTGCTTCTTGGCCTCCATACAGACATTGTCAGCCAGTGACTTCACATGCCGGTTGGACGTACCGCTGGCAATCACCAGGTAGTCCATCACGTCAGTGAGGCCGGTGACATCCAGGGTCACGGTGTTGACTGCCTTGAGATCGTCCAGGGCGTCTACGACCAGTGCTTTTAACTGTTCAGCTTGCATCGCGCTGATGGCTGTTCATCGGTGTGCCATTCCTCATCGGTAAAGTTGTCCTTGTTCAATATAGTCCAATACCGGTGCCGGTAGCAGGTATCGGGGGGATCGACCTGCCCGCAGCAGGTCGCGAATCTCGGTAGAAGAGATCGCCAGCGGGCGCAGTTCTTCCACCAGTATATGTCCATGGGTGCGATGCCGCAGCACAGCCCGGTCGTCGGTGCGGTGTGCGGCCAGCCAATCGGCAACGGGGCCAGTGGCGGGAAAATGCCAGCCGGGGCGAGCGATCACCACGATATGGGCCAGTTCCAGCAGCTCCTGCCAGCGAAACCAGCTGTCAATTTTCAGCAATGCGTCACAGCCCAACACCAGGGACAGACTGCACCCCGGGCCCAGTTCACTGCGCAGTTCTTCCAGGCTGAGTACCGTGTAGGAGAGACCCTCGCGGGCCAGCTCGCGCCTGTCGCAACGCAGCCGCGGCTCATCCCGCACCGCCAGTTCCACCATTGCCGCACGTTGTTCGGCGCTGCAGTCCGGTGCTTCCCGGTGAGGAGGCTGGGCACATGGCATCAGCGCGAGGTGATCCAGCCCCAGCAGCTCACAGAGTTCCAGGGCAGAGCGAAGGTGGCCGTAATGCACCGGGTTGAATGTCCCGCCGAACACCCCCACCGGGGTCAGGGACTCATTCAAGAGCGAACCTGCCCCTCACCGAGCACCACGTATTTGACGGATGTCAGCCCTTCCAGGCCGACCGGGCCACGGGCGTGCAACTTATCGGTAGAGATACCGATTTCAGCGCCCAGGCCGTACTCGAAACCATCGGCAAAGCGGGTAGACGCGTTGACCATCACCGAACTCGAATCCACTTCCCTCAGGAAGCGCATCGCCCGTCCGTGATCACGCGTCACGATGCTCTCGGTATGCCGGGAACTGTAGCGATCGATGTGATCCATGGCCGCCTCCAGGTCATCGACCACTCGCACCGCAAGAATCGGGCCGAGATATTCCTCGTACCAGTCCTGTTCTGACGCCGCGGTGGCCGCCGGCAGAATGGCCCGGGTGCGCTCGCAACCGCGCAGTTCCACACCGGCGGCCTGGTAAGCGCGAAACAGGCGCGGCAGCATGGCTGCCGCCATGGCCTCGTGCACCAGCAGCGTCTCCATGGTGTTGCAGGTCCCGTAGCGCTGGGTTTTGGCATTGATCGCAATGGCCTCGGCCATATCCTCGTCGGCACCCTCGTCGATATACACGTGGCAGGTGCCGTCCAGATGCTTGATCACCGGCACCCGGGCGTCGTTGCTGATCCGCTCGATCAACCCCTTGCCACCGCGAGGCACAATCACGTCAACATATTCCGGCATGGTAATCAGGCGGCCTACGGCGGCCCTGTCGCGAGTCTCAACCACCTGTACTGCCGCCGCCGGCAGGCCGGCCTGCTCCAGTCCCTGGTTGAGGCAGCGGGCGATCGCCATATTGGAGTCCAACGCTTCACTGCCGCCACGCAGAATGGTGGCGTTACCGGATTTGAGACACAGGCTTGCCGCTTCCACAGTCACGTTGGGCCGCGACTCGTAAATAATGCCGATGACACCCAGCGGGACACGCATTCGCCCCACCTGGATGCCGCTGGGCATGGTATTCATATCGAAAATACTGCCCACCGGGTCGGGCAGGGACGCGACCTGGGTCAGGCCCTCCAGCATGGTATCGATGCGCGCTTCGGTCAGTTCCAGACGATCCATCAGCGGGGCATCAAGGCCGTTGGCGGCGCCTCGCTCGAGGTCCGCCGTGTTAGCCGCTGCCAGTTCGGCACGCGCGCCGTCAAGGGCATCGCGAGCCGCCAGCAGGGCATCGTTGCGGGCACGGGTGGAGGACGCCGCGACCTCCCGCGAAGCCGCGCGAGCCCGGCGACCCAACTCCTCCATGTACTGCTCTACGTCCATTCTCGACAATCTTTGCTTTTGGAAAAAGGGCCGGGAAGTATACCCGAACCCGGCGCGCATCCCCACCCGCGCCACCGCCGGAGTGCCACCCCGTGTTGACACAAAAAAACGCGGGCCGTGGCCCGCGTTGTTCGATCCGTCCTGCGCCGGTATTACAGGCCTTCGGCGTTCTCGGACAGGTAGGCTGCAACGCCGTCCGGAGAAGCGTCCATGCCCTTGTCGCCCTTGTTCCAGCCCGCGGGGCACACTTCGCCGTGCTCCTCGTGGAACTGCAGGGCCTCTACCAGGCGAATCAGCTCGTCGATGTTCCGTCCCAGCGGCAGGTCATTGACCAGTTGGGAACGCACCACGCCTTCCTTGTCAATCAGGAACGCGCCGCGGAAGGCTACACCGCCCTCGGCTTCCACGTCATAGGCGCGACAGATGTCGTGAGCCACGTCGGCAGCCATCGTGTAGGACACCTGGCCAATACCGCCGGCGGCGACCTCGGTATTACGCCATGCGTTGTGGGTGAACTGGGAATCGATGGATACAGCGACCACTTCCACGCCGAGTTCACGGAACTTGTCCATCCGGTGATCCAGAGCAATCAGTTCCGAGGGGCAAACAAAGGTGAAGTCCAGCGGATAGAAAAATATCAGGCCGTACTTGCCAGCCATGGCCTCGGAACGCTTGTAGGAATCGACGATCTCGCCGGTACCCAGTACCGCTGCCACGTCGAAATCAGGTGCAGGTTTTCCAACTAATACGCCCATAAGGTCTTACTCCATTTATTGAGTCACAGGTGTTGTGGGAGCGCTATCCCACGCTCGGCAGGGCATGATACACAGGCGCGGGCAGCGAGCCAATTTGATTGTCGCCATCGACCGCATAGCGTCTGGCTATCAGCGCCTGCGCCGCCCGCGGACCCGCCCGCTACGGGACGGTCAAAAAGTGCCATTTCGACCGGTTAACCTTGTTGACAATCATTCTCGTTTGCATTAGCTTTAATACCAACGAAACAGAACTCCCATCTACCGCCATGTACGTATGTCTTTGTAAAGGAATCACCGACACCCAGATCCGCGCCGCGGTGCAGGAAGGGGCCAGTTCCTTGCGCGAGGTTCACGCCTCCCTCGGGGTGGCCAGCCAGTGCGGTAAATGCGGCATCATGGCCCGGGACATCGTCCGCGAATCCCTCAACGATCTCGCCGAGGCGGACGAACAGCTGTTTTACGCGGTTTCCTGAGCATTGTGGGCTGCAGCCCACTTCACCAATTTCATTGTTTCCTTCTGAATCTTTCGTTACCCGACGCACAGGCGGCCGGATATATCCCTGACAGACACGCCAAAAAACGCACGTCCCTGTGCAGGCTCGGCTGCGCCCGTCCGTGGGCGCAGACGGTCTGCCAGGGATATATCCGGCCGCCTGTGCTGATAGTGACAAGCTGATAGGTCCGAGGGCTTTTTGAGCTTTGGGGGTGTGGCAGGTGCTTCCCGGGGCGTCGGCTGCCAGGGACGGCAGCCGTCGAGCCTGCACAGGGACGTGCGCTCTTTGGCGTACCCGGGAAACACCTGCCACGCCGCCAGTGCGGCGGGTAACGCACGCCAAGTCCGAGCACAAAAAGGGTGCTCAATGACAGTGCACCCAGGATAAAGTGGAGCTTATTCCGCAGCCTGCGCCGCAGCCGTCTCCTTGATCAGGGTCTGCAGTTCACCCGACTCTGCCATCTCAGTGACGATATCGCAGCCACCGATCAGCTCACCGTCAACCCACAGCTGGGGAAAGGTCGGCCAGTTGGCATACTTGGGCAGGTTGGCGCGGATCTCCGGGTTGGAAAGGATATCCACGTAGGCGAAGCGTTCGCCGCACTGCATCAGTGCCTGCACGGTGCGGGCGGAAAAGCCGCACTGGGGCTGGTTGGGCGAGCCCTTCATGTAAAGAAGAATGGGGTTGCTCTCTATCTGCTCTTTGATTGTGTCAATAATATCCATGCCAAATCCTGTTTCATCGAGGGGCGCGGGCCCCGGTCTCATGGCGCGCATTCTACCCTATTCTGACCGCAAAATACCCACGGGGTTTACAGGTGATTTACATAATCCCGACAGCGGTCTATAGTTGCCGGTCCCGAGGCAGCTCCAGCTGCCTTTTTGCGTTTATAAGGAGAATGAAAAATGTCGGCCCTGATGCCCACTTACGCCAGGTTACCAGTCACCTTCAGTCACGGGGAGGGCGTCTACCTCTTCGATACCGACGGCCGACGTTACCTGGACGGGCTGTCCGGCATTGCGGTCAACGGCCTCGGCCATGCCCATCCCGGCGTCACCGCCGCCATACGCGCCCAGGCAGACAAACTGGTACACGCGTCCAACCTGTATGGCATCGGCCCCCAGGAACAGCTCGCCGAGCGTCTGGCCGGCGTCGCCGGAATGGAGAAATGCTTTTTTGGCAATTCCGGCGCCGAGGCCAATGAGGCGGCGATCAAGATCGCCCGCCTGCACGGTCATAACCGGGGCGTGGAAAAGCCGGCGATTATCGTCCTGGAAGGTGCTTTTCATGGCCGCACCCTGGCCACCCTCAGCGCCACCGGCAACCGCAAGATCCAGGCGGGCTTCGAGCCCCTGGTCAGTGGCTTTGTACGCGCTCCCGTCAACGACATCGAGGCGATCCGCCACATTGCGACCAACAACCCGGACGTGGTCGCCTTCCTGGCTGAACCCATCCAGGGCGAGGGCGGAGTCAATGAACTTGACCTCGATTACCTGCAGGCGGTGCGCCAGATCTGCGACGAGCAGGGCTGGTTGATGATGCTGGATGAGGTACAGACCGGTAATGGCCGCACCGGAAACTGGTTCGCCTACCAGGACATGGGCTTTGTGCCCGATGTAATCACCACAGCCAAGGGCCTGGGTAACGGAGTACCCATCGGCGCGTGCATGGCCAGGGGTGAGGCTGCAAACATCTTCGGCCCCGGACACCATGGCTCCACCTATGGCGGCAATCCGCTGGTCTGTGCTGCCGCCCTGGCAGTTCTCGACGCCATAGAGGGGGAGGACTTGCTCAGCCACGTGAGGCGCATGGGCGGCTTGATCCGCGGAATCATCGAGGAGCAGGCGGGCGCCACCGGGCGCCTGGTCGAGACCCGCGGCAAGGGTCTGATGCTCGGCTTCCAGCTGGACCGGGACTGCCCGGAACTGGTCCAGCGCGCGCTGGACAACGGGCTGCTGATCAATGTCACCGCCGGCAACACCATTCGCCTGCTGCCGCCACTGGTGATCAACGAGACCCAGGCCACCGAGCTGGCCGAGGGCGTCGCCGAGCTGATTCGGGGCCTCTAGCCCCGCCACCACTTTCATGGGAGATAGACATGGCCGCTACCAGGCATTTTCTGACCCTATTGGACTTCAGCCCCGAAGAGCTGGACACAATGATCGCCAGGGCCATAGAAATGAAACGGGAACACCGGGCGGGGGCTGACCAGCGACGCTTTCCGGGGCAGGTGCTGGGCATGATTTTCGCCAAGTCTTCCACCCGCACCCGGGTTTCATTCGAAGCGGGCATGGCCCAGCTGGGCGGGCACGCCATGTTCCTGTCGCCCAACGACACCCAGTTGGGGCGTGGCGAGCCCATCGAGGATAGTGCCAGAGTCATTTCCTCCATGGTCGACATCGTAATGATCCGCACCTTCGGTCACGATGTCGTAGAAACCTTCGCAGCCCACTCGTCGGTACCGGTCATCAATGCCCTCACCGACGACTATCACCCCTGCCAGTTGCTGGCTGACATGCAGACCTACGTCGAGCATCGCGGCAGCATCGCCGGCAAGGTCGTGACCTGGGTGGGAGATGGCAACAACATGGCCCAAAGCTATATCAACGCGGCCCGCCAGTTCGATTTCGAGTTGCGCATTGCCTGCCCCGAGGGCTACGAACCCTCCGCGCACCTGCTGGAGGCCAATCGCGATCGGGTAAGCATCGTCCGCGATCCACTGGCAGCGGCCCGGGACGCCAACCTGGTGGTTACCGATGTCTGGGCTTCCATGGGCCAGGAAGCGGAGCAAAAAGCCCGCGAAACGGCCTTTAGTGGCTACCAGGTCAATGGCGAGCTGATGAGCCACGCGGCCTCCGACGCACTCTACATGCACTGCCTGCCCGCCCACCGGGGTGAAGAGATCAGCGCCGAACTGATGGACGCCGCCGACACCGTGATCTGGGACGAGGCGGAGAACCGGCTGCACGCCCAGAAAGCCCTGATGGAAACCCTGCTGCTGGCCAATCGCTAGGCCCTGTTGTGCATAACCAGGGCCGGATGCCGGGGCTGGCGGGCCGTCGCCCGCCCCCTTCCTGAGCTGGCCGCCACTCAAATAACTGTGGGGCATATAAACCCCTGTGTTATATGAAAAATTATTCGTTACGCCCCTACTCAACTGCCCGCACGGCGGCCTTGCTGGGCTATACCGATAGTGGGCACCGACCTATCCTCCTATCAACAAGTTATCCACAGAATAAACCCAGCCTGGTGCCTTGCAAAGCCACCAACTCCGCATTATCTTGTATGTATTACAGCGTCAAACCCCAATATATAGGGGATGCGGCGATCAAAAAACAACCAGACTGCATCAGGTTGTAACGCCGGCGTTACTCAACTGCACAGTTATGGGACCAAGGAAACAGACCGCTGGCCAGAACAGGAGATCACATCTGGATCGGGCTGGACCAGGGGGCCGACCGGTACCCGGATCCAGTCCGACCTGAGTACAGAGCGACAGCGTGAAGCACAACAATAAAGCGTCAAGCCAGACTTTTCGGAGACAGCATGCAAACTGACACCAACCCAAACGGCACCCCTGCCGTCAATACACCCGTGGGCCAGGACGCCACCACCAGCGTTGGCATCGCCGCCACGGCCCCGGGGCAGCTGCGCGTCATCAAGCGCAACGGCACCGTGGTGCCCTTTGAAGGCAGCAAGATTTCCGTCGCCATCACCAAGGCCTTCCTGGCCGTGGAAGGTGGCACCGCTGCGGCATCCAGCCGGATTCATGAAACCGTGGCCAAACTGACCGACCAGGTTACCGCCACCTTCCAGCGACGCATGCCTTCCGGCGGCACCATCCATATCGAGGATATCCAGGACCAGGTCGAACTGTCGCTGATGCGCGCCGGCGAGCACAAGATCGCCCGCGACTACGTTATCTACCGCGAAGAACAGTCCCGCAAGCGGGCCGCCAAGGCATCCCTCTCACAGAAAACCCAGGACGCCGCAAACGCCATCAACGTCATCCAGCCCGACGGCAGCCGCCTGCCCCTGGACCTGGATCGCCTGCACACCGTGGTCAGCGAAGCCTGCGCCGAACTTGCGGATGTCAGCGAATCGGAAATTCTCGACGAGGCGCTGAAGAACCTCTACGACGGCGTCACCGCCAGGGAACTGGCCACCTCGCTGGTGATCACCGCCCGCACCATGATCGAACAGGAGCCTAACTACTCCTACGTGGCTGCGCGCCTGCTGTGCGACAACCTGCGCGCCGAGGCCCTGTCGTTTCTGCAGGTGGCCGACAACGCGACCCAGTCCGACATGACACAGCTCTACGCCCGCGCCCTGCCCGCCTATATCGCCCGCGGCATCGAGCTGGAACTGCTGTCGCCGGAACTGGCGGGTTACGACCTGGACATGCTGGGTCGTGCACTGCTGCCCGAACGCGACCTGCAGTTTACCTACCTGGGCCTGCAAACCCTGTACGACCGCTATTTTATCCACTCCGAGGAAACCCGGTTCGAGCTGCCGCAAATCTTCTTTATGCGTGTCGCCATGGGACTGGCGGTAGAAGAGCCCCAGAAAAACCAGCGCGCTATCGAGTTCTACCAGTTGCTGTCGTCTTTCGATTACATGAGCTCCACCCCCACCCTGTTCAACGCCGGCACCCTGCGCCCGCAGCTGTCTTCCTGCTACCTGACCACGGTACCGGACGACCTGCACGGCATTTACGGCGCCATCCAGGACAACGCCATGCTGTCGAAGTTTGCCGGCGGACTGGGCAACGACTGGACCCAGGTACGCGCCCTCGGCGCCTACATCAAGGGCACCAACGGCAAAAGCCAGGGCATTGTGCCCTTCCTCAAAGTGGTCAACGACACCGCGGTAGCGGTCAACCAGGGTGGCAAACGCAAGGGCGCGGTCTGTGCCTACCTGGAGACCTGGCACCTGGATATCGAGGAATTCGTCGAACTGCGCAAGAACACCGGCGACGACCGCCGCCGTACCCACGACATGAATACCGCCAACTGGATTCCCGACCTGTTCATGAAGCGGGTATTCAACGGCGAGGACTGGACCCTGTTCTCCCCCAGTGATGTACCCGACCTCCACGATCTGTATGGCCGGGCTTTCGAGGAACGCTACGCCCAATATGAGGCCATGGCCGCCGCCGGCCAGATCAAGCTGTTCAAGACCGTGAAGGCCCAGAACCTGTGGCGCAAGATGCTGGGCATGCTGTTCGAAACCGGTCACCCCTGGATGACCTTCAAGGACCCCTGCAACCTGCGTTCGCCTCAGCAGCACGTGGGCGTGGTGCACTCTTCCAACCTGTGCACCGAGATTACCCTCAACACCAGCAAGGACGAGATCGCAGTCTGCAACCTGGGCAGCGTCAACCTGCCCCGGCACATCGACGAGAACGGCCTCAACCTGGACAAGCTGCGCAAGACCGTACGCACCGCGGTGCGCATGCTCGACAACGTGATCGATATCAACTACTACTCGGTACCCCAGGCAAAGAATTCCAACCTGCTGCACCGTCCGGTAGGCCTGGGCCTGATGGGCTTCCAGGACGCCCTGTACAAGCAGCACCTGGCCTACGGTTCCGAGCAGGCGGTAAGTTTTGCCGACCAGTCCATGGAAGCGATCAGCTACTATGCGATCGAGGCCTCCAGTGAGCTGGCAGCCGAGCGCGGTGCCTACTCCACCTACCAGGGCTCGCTGTGGAGCCAGGGTATTTTCCCCATCGACTCCCTGCAGAAGCTCATCGACGAGCGTGGCACCGACTATATTCAGGTGGACCAGACCCAGAGTCTCGACTGGCCCGCCCTGCGCAGCAAGGTTCAGCAGAACGGTATGCGCAACTCCAACGTGATGGCGATCGCGCCAACGGCGACCATTGCCAACATCACCGGGGTTTCCCAGTCGATCGAGCCCACCTACCAGAACCTGTACGTGAAATCGAACCTGTCGGGAGAGTTCACCGTGGTCAACCCCTACCTGGTCAGTGACCTCAAGGCACGGGGGCTGTGGGATGGCGTCATGGTCAACGACCTCAAGTACTACGACGGCTCGGTGCAGGCAATCGACCGGATTCCGACCGACATCAAGGCCATTTACGCCACCGCCTTCGAGGTCGAGCCGCGCTGGCTGGTGGAAGCGGCCAGCCGCAGGCAGAAGTGGATAGACCAGGCCCAGTCACTGAACCTGTATATCAACAATGCCAATGGCAAGAAGCTGGATATCACCTATCGCATGGCCTGGTACAGCGGCTTGAAGACCACTTATTACCTGCGCTCGCTGGCAGCCACCGGCACCGAGAAGTCCACCATCGCCACCGGCGCCCTCAATGCAGTGTCTTCGGAGGCCGGCGCGCCCGCGCCGGTGCCGGCCGCCTGCTCACTGGACGATCCGGACTGCGAGGCCTGCCAGTAGGCAGCCAGTGATGACGACACAAACCAAAACAGAAACAAAAAGCCAGGGGACAACAATAAATGTTGAGTTGGGATGACTACCACAAGGAAGACAGCGCAGCCGCAACGGCCGCGTCCCAACCGGCGGCGCCGCAGTCGCTGGTAGCCGAAATGGAAACGCCACCAGGGGCGGTGGCGATACCCAAACAAAACGAACCGGTTGCCGAAGCGGCTGCCACACCCAACGATCCGGTGGCAAAAGCGGCCGCTGCGGTGCAGAACCTCGATGTGGCGCCGGGGCTGGAAGAACTGGAAATGGGCGCCGCCCGGGTGTCGGTCGATGAAAAGGCGATGATTAACTGCCGCGCCGACCTCAACCAGCTGGTGCCCTTCAAGTATGACTGGGCCTGGCAGAAGTACCTGGATGGCTGCGCCAATCACTGGATGCCCCAGGAAATCAACATGACCGCCGATGTGGCAACCTGGAAGAGCGCCGATGGCCTCAGCGAGGACGAACGCCGCATCGTGATGCGCTCACTGGGTTACTTCTCCACTGCCGACTCGCTGGTGGCCAATAACCTGGTACTGGCCATCTATCGGCTCATCACCAACCCCGAGTGCCGTCAGTACCTGCTGCGCCAGGCCTTCGAGGAAGCCATCCATACCCACGCCTACCAGTACTGCATCGAATCGCTGGGCATGGACGAGGGCGAGATCTTCAACATGTACCGGGAAGTACCGTCGGTCGCGGCCAAGGCAGCCTGGAGCCTTAGCCACACTCACAGCCTGTCGGACCCGACCTTTAGCACCGGCACCCCGGAAACCGACCAGGAACTGTTGCGCAACCTGATCGGCTTCTACGCGGTCACCGAAGGCATTTTCTTCTACTGCGGATTTACCCAGATTCTCTCCATGGGGCGCCGCAACAAGATGACCGGGGTGGCAGAACAATTCCAGTACATCCTCCGGGACGAGTCGATGCACCTGAACTTCGGCATCGACGTGATCAACCAGATCAAGCTGGAGAACCCCGGCCTGTGGACCGAAGCGTTCAAGCAGGAAGTGGTGCAAATGATTCTGGAAGGGACCGAACTGGAAGTCCGGTACGCCAGGGACACCATGCCCCGCGGGGTGCTCGGCATGAATGCGGCCATTATGGAGGAGTACCTGCACTTCATCGCCAACCGGCGCCTGTCGCAACTGGGCTTGCCGGAGCAGTTTGCGGGGGCACAGAACCCATTCCCGTGGATGAGTGAAATCATGGACCTGCGCAAGGAGAAGAACTTCTTCGAAACACGAGTGATTGAATACCAGACGGGTGGCGCACTGAGTTGGGACTAGGACTGACTGACCAGTCCGTAGCGAAACCAAGACCAGCCGGCTGCCCCTGCAGTATGAGGGGTGGCTGGATGGCACCAATATCGGCAGGGTGAAAATAAACGCAGCGACAATCGAGGACGCACGAATGTCAGACAACAAACCCAAGGAAACCGAGACCATCCTGATGGCTCTGGACCAGATCAGCCAGACCATCGACGTGATGACCAGCGTGGTCAATCGCCTGCGCAACTACGTCCAGGAGCATGACGTGGCTGTCGGTGAAGCCAGCGCTGAAGGCGTTGCTGATCTGCAGGCAGACCGCATCATCCACTGATGTTCCTGGGTGACGCCGGTATCGGGTCGCAACCCGAGATGCCGCCGTCGCCTCCACTTTCTCACCACCGGCCCCGACGCACATGTTCCCCGCCTTTGACCATATCCTGATCGAGGTTCCCGTCCTCGGGGCCGCCGCCGATGACTACGCCAGACTGCTGCCACGGCCCACCGGCGACAGCTTCCTGCTGGGCAATGTCAACATTCGTCTGAGCCAGGTCGATGGCCTGGCCAGACCACGCATCGCCAGTTTGGCCCTGCTGGACCCGGCACTTGCCAGCGGCAGCTCGGCGCCACTGGCGGGCGGGCCGGGGAACATACCATTGAGCCGGGCACACAGTCGGGAACCCGATTACCAGGAACCCGCCAGCGCCTGCGGCATTTATGCGGTAGACCACCTGGTGCTGCAGTCAGGCGACGCCGATGCCTGTATCAGCCTGTTTCGCGACCAGCTGGGGCTGCGTCTTGCGCTGGATCAGCAGGTTCCCGAGTGGGGCGGGCGAATGCTGTTTTTCCGCCACGGCAAAATGACGCTGGAAGTCATCCATAACCCCGAAGATCCGCCCGCCAGGGACTTCTTCTGGGGCATCACCTACCTGTGCCTCGATATCGACGCCACGCTGGCGGTATTGGACGCAACGGGTGTAAAACACTCGCCCGTCAGAGAGGGGCGCAAACCGGGCACCCGGGTGAGCACCCTCAAGAGTCATTGCCTGGGGCTACCGACGCTGCTGATCAGCCCCTGATCTCTTCTTCAGCTTTATACCCACACGAGGCTTTCCAGTGAGCAAAATCGAATTCAGTGCGGAACAAAAGGCAGTGCTTTGCCAGCAACTCAAGGCCTACGTAGCCAACGAACTGGACCACGAAATCGGCCAGTTTGAAAGCGAGTTCCTGCTGGACTTCATCGCCGGGACGATCGGACCACACTTCTACAACCAGGGCGTGAGCGATGCCGCTGCCGTGGTAGCCAGCCGCTTCGAGGACATCGCCCACGCATTGTACGAGATCGAGGTGCCGCTCTAACCCGCTGGCGCTCCCGGGCCATTCTGCGCCGTGTGCCGGACCTGCAGCCGGAACAGGATCATCGCTGTCAGCACCAACACTTCGGCGCTGGATTCGAATATCTCCTCAAACACCTGTCCGGTGACGTTGTGGAAGACCGGCACCTGATCCACCAGTTGCGACAGGAAAAACACCCCGGCCCAGGCCAGTGCGAACAAGGCCCAGGGCAGACGGGCCCTGAGGGCGCTGATAAACACCGGCCGCTGCTTTTTCAGGTAGCGGTACATCACCACCAGGAACAGAATCACGATCGCCGCCAGGAACAGCTTGGTATACAGCGGAATCAATTCGTGGGAGAAGAAGCGCTTGAACTGGGTAGCCTTGGCGTGCTCGGACACCTTGTAGTGGAAATCCGCCTCGCGCAGCGCGTAAAACATGAGTAGGTATGACAGGTGCAGGTAATCCGAACTGCGCTTGCTATCCACCAGAGCAAACAGACAGGCCAGGGCAAACGCCGCGAAGATAGCTGTCTGACCGACCAGTTGCACCGGACCGCTGTCTTCGATGAGTTGCTTGAGATGGGCGGCGTCGTCGACCGCCAGCAGGGCGACTGCCGATGCCGCCATGGCTGCCAGTATCAGGCAAAACAGGGTCACGGTAACCGCGGTTCCGGGGTACGGCTGTTCAGGCTGGTTCATTAATTATCGCTCCATGCTCTACGGCAAACTCTGGGCTATGGTAGCTTCTTGTGTCATGCACCGCTAACCCGATTCGGGGTAGAAAGCCCACGGCTGTATTATGCTGTTGATCTGCACAAGGAGCACCGCGATGATCGACCACCTGAGCATCTACGCCACCGACTACGAAACCACCCGGGGCTTCTACCGGAGGGTTTTTGCGCCCCTGGGCCACCGGCTGCAAATGGAATTTGCCGACCCCGGCGACCAGCGTATGTGCGCGTTTGGCCCCCAGGGCAATCCGGCCTTCTGGGTGATCGAAGTCACGGCAGCGGCTCCCCCGCGGCACGTCGCCTTTTGCGCCCAATCCCGGGAGCAGGTCCGCGCCTTCCACCAGGCCGGCCTGGACGCTGGCGCCAGCGACAACGGGGCGCCTGGCCTGCGGCCTATGTATCACGAGCACTACTACGCTGCGTTCCTGATCGACCCCGACGGCAATAACATCGAGGCGGTATACCATCGCCCGGAATAACCGTCTGCGGTGAATCGTGTCATGGTCTCGAGCGCGTCGAGACGGTATATTTCTGGCCTCAACAACAAGCTGCCAGGAGAAATGAGTGAGTACAGTTATCGGTGGCGTGGACTACGGCCCACTATTCCAGCTGATCGGCATGTGGCGCGGTGACAAGGGGCTGGATGTCGCCCCGGAGCCAGACGGCGACGACAAGCACGCCTACTACGATGAGATCGAATTCACCCCCGCCGGGGCTGCCGAAAACGCCGAGGAGCAGAACCTGGTTTGCGTCAAATACCACCAGCTGGTGCGCAAGCGTAACAACGGCAGGGTGTTTCACGACCAGATAGGGCACTGGATCTACGAACCAGCCACCGGCATGGTGGTCCATTCCCTCTCCATTCCCCGGGCCGTGGCGGTACTGGCGGGAGGCACCATGAACCAGAATGGGAAGGAAACCGTGTTCCAGGTGGAGGCAACCGCCGGCAGTCACACCTTTGGTATCCTCCAAAGCCCTTTTATGCTGGAAAAAGCCAAAACCACCGGGTTCAGTATGCGCCTGCGCATTGAGGGTGATGAGCTCAGTTATGAGGAAACCACCTCGCTGGACATCTATGGTCGCTCGGTTGAGCATACCGACGCCTGCAAACTGCAGCGCGTGATCTACGACTACGACTGACTCCCGCCAGCCCAGCCCCAGCGACATTCTGCGGGCTTTACGGGGGCTGGATTCCCTTATGTATTCGATGTAAACTTCCGCTCCCGAAAGGGCCGATAGACCGCGCTGATAGCGGCCATCGACTCCACTTATGGCCCGCGGCCAGGGCTTTGACTACACTCATTGCCCGCACACCACCCCCACCAACCTGAGACAGGACATCGATATGATCTACCAGAGTGAGCAGCTCACGATCAAACGCCTGGACGGCGACATCGCCGAGCTGAACTTCGACCTGCAGGGCGAATCCGTCAACAAATTCGACCACGCCACTGTCACCAGCCTTACCGCTGGCCTGGACGCACTGGAGGCAGAGAGCGGCATCAAGGGCCTGCTGGTCACCAGCGGCAAGCCGGTCTTTATTGTCGGTGCCGACATCACCGAATTCACCAGCCTGTTCGGCTCCAGCAAGGAAGAGATCAAGCCTTTTACCGGCGCCAACAACAAAAACTTCAATCGCATTGCCAGCCTGCCCTATCCCAGCGCGGTCGCCATTAACGGCTTCGCCATGGGCGGTGGACTGGAAGTCTGCCTGGCCTGTGACTTCCGTGTCATGAGCACCGCGGCCAAAATAGGGCTGCCCGAAACCAAGCTCGGCATTATCCCTGGGTGGGGTGGTACGGTACGCCTGCCACGTATCATTGGCGTCGACGAGGCGGTGATGTGGATGGCGACAGGCGCGGAAAAACGACCCGCCGATGCCATGAAAGCAGGCGCGGTGGACGCGGTTGCCAGCCCTGAGCAGCTGCGGGGTGTAACCCTGACCACTCTTCAGACCGCCATCGACGGCAAGCTGGACTACTGCGAGCGCCGCGTGCGCAAGCACGGCCCGCTGCCGCTGAATGACACTGAGGCGCTGATGACATTTTTCACCGTGAAATCCATGGTGGCCCAGCAGGCGGGCAAAAACTATCCCGCTCCGGTCAAGGTGGTAGAGGTGATCGAACAGGCCCACAAGATGGGCCTGGAGGACGCACTGGATGTGGAGGCCGAGGCCTTCGCCGAACTGGCCACCGGACCGGTTGCCGCGGCACTGGTCGGCGTATTCCTCAACGACCAGCTGCTTGGCAAGAAGGCCAGGGAGTGGGAGAAAAAGGCCGACAAGCCCATCGAAAGGGCTGCGGTCCTGGGGGCCGGCATCATGGGCGGCGGCATCGCCTACCAGAGCGCCTACAAGGGCACGCCCATCAAGATGAAGGACATCGCCCAGGAGGGCCTGGACCTGGGCCTGAAAGAGGCCAACAAGCTGCTGGCCAAGCGCGTTGATCGCGGCCGCATGACGGCTGCCCAGATGGGTGACATTCTTAACAGTATCGACCCCACCCTGACCTACGGTGGCTTTGACAACGTCGACATCGTGGTGGAAGCGGTGGTCGAGAACCCCAAGGTGAAGCACGCGGTACTGGCGGAAACCGAGAAGCAGATCGACAAGGACACGGTGCTGGCTTCCAACACCTCCACCATTTCCATCACCTACCTGGCACAAGCGCTGGAACGCCCGGAAAACTTCTGTGGTATGCACTTCTTCAACCCGGTACACGCCATGCCACTGGTTGAGGTCATCCGCGGCGAGAAAACCTCTGATAGCGCCATCGCCCGCACCGTGGCCTATGCCAACAAGATGGGCAAGAAGGCGGTGGTGGTGAATGATTGTCCCGGGTTCCTGGTCAACCGGGTACTGTTCCCCTACTTCGGCGGCTTCAACATGCTGCTGCGCGATGGCGCCGACTTCCAGGCCGTTGACAAGGTCATGGAGCGCTGGGGCTGGCCCATGGGCCCCGCCTACCTGATGGATGTGGTCGGCATCGACACTGGCGTACACGCGGCCAACGTGATGGCCGAGGGTTTCCCGGATCGCATGCAGCCAGACTTCAAGAGCGCCACCGAGATCATGTTCGAACTGGAGCGCTTCGGCCAGAAGAACGGCAAGGGTTTCTACGAATATGTTGAAGACAAGCGCGGCAAGCCGATAAAGACCGTCAACGAGGATGTCTACGGCATGATCGCTGACGTGGTGGGTGAGAAAACCGATTTCGACAAGGACGACATCATCATGCGGATGATGCTGCCGATGGCGATTGAAATGGC
This sequence comes from Seongchinamella unica, assembly GCF_004354085.1. Taxonomy (GTDB): domain Bacteria; phylum Pseudomonadota; class Gammaproteobacteria; order Pseudomonadales; family Halieaceae; genus Halioglobus; species Halioglobus unicus. Next base: position 220,076 of record NZ_SMSE01000003.1, read on the forward strand.
CCGCTGCGTGGAAGAAGGCATTGTTGGCACCCCCGCCGAAGCGGACCTCGCCCTGCTCTACGGCGTCGGTTTCCCGCCCTTCCGCGGCGGCATCTTCCGCTGGATGGATACCATCGGCCTGGCGGCCATCAAGGAAGCCTCGGACAAGTTCGCCCATCTCGGCAAGGCATACGAGCTGACCGAGCGGATGAACGAAATGCTGGCAAACAGCGAAACCTACTACTAGGCAACGGGCTAACAAAGGAGAAATACTGTGAGTTTGAATCCAAGAGACGCAGTGATCGTAGATTACGCCCGCTCAGCGATGGGGCGTTCCAAGAACGGTTGCTTCCGTAACGTACGCGCTGACGACCTGTCAGCTGAAATCATCAAGGCCATGCTGGGCCGCAACGAGGCACTGGACCCTGCCGAGATCGACGACCTGATCTGGGGCTGCGTGATCCAGCGCGGCGAGCAGGGCATGAACCTGGCGCGCATGATTGTGCTCAACGCCGAACTGCCCCACGGCATTCCCGCCCAGACCGTCAACCGCCTGTGTGGCTCTTCCATGAGCGCCCTGCAGACCGCCGCTGCCAACATCATGGCCGGCATCGGTGACGTCTATCTGGTGGGCGGAGTGGAGCACCTGGGCCACCTGCCAATGATGGACCCGGCCAATATTGACCCTAACCCCCGCATGGGCCGCTCGGTGGCCAAGGCTGCGGGCATGATGGGCATGACGGCCGAAATGCTGGCGATCATGCACGGCATCAGCCGAGAGGACCAGGACAAGATGGGCCTGCGCTCTCACCAGCTGGCCCACAAGGCTGCCGTTGAGGGTAAATTCGACCGGGAAATCGTACCCATCGATGGCCACGATGAAAACGGCGCGCTGATCAGCGTCACCGCCGACGAGACCATTCGCCCCGACACTACCCTGGAGGGCCTGGCCCAGCTCAAGCCCTCCTTCAACCCCCAGGGCGGAACCGTCACCCCGGGCCAGTCCTCGCAGATCTCCGACGGCGCTTCGGCCATGCTGATGATGTCGGCAGAGAAGGCCCAGGCGCTGGGCCTGAAGCCTATTGCCAGAGTGAAGGGTATGGCCCTGGCGGGGGTTGATCCCTCCATCATGGGTTACGGCCCGGTGCCTTCTACCCAGAAAGCGCTGAAGAAACTGGGCCTGACCATGGACGATATCGACATGGTAGAGCTCAACGAGGCCTTTGCCGCCCAGGCACTGCCGGTGCTCAAGGACCTGGACCTGCTGGACAAAATGGATGAGAAGGTCAACGTCCACGGCGGCGCTATCGCCTTGGGCCACCCCTTCGGCTGTTCCGGCACCCGCATCACCGGCTCGCTGCTGAATATCATGGAAGACAGGGACCTGACCCTGGGCATCTCCACCATGTGCATCGGCCTGGGCCAGGGCATCACCACGGTGATCGAACGCGTCTGATTCACGCCCCGTAACCATGCCAAAAGGCCCGCTGAACAGCGGGCCTTTTTTTGCCCGGCATCGGGTCAGGTAACCAGGTTTTCGCTCAGCCCGTCTGCGACAGTAACGCGTCAATAGACTCCAGTGACTGCAGCAATGCCTCGACCCCCATCTCACTGTCGCGGAAAAACTCTTCCGCCATCGGTGAAATACCGCAGCGCTCCGGCAATGGCTCTCCGGCTTCCAGCAGGCGGTAAATTGTCGGGATAAATACGAACTGCAGCCACTGTGGCAGGCTCAGGGTATCGACACAGAACGGCTCGGTGGATGCCAGCGCCTGGCTGGAGGGCGGTATCTTGTCCCACAGGCCCAACTGGCGCAGTTGGGCCTCGATATCAATCAGTACTTCGGCAATCTCGGTGTGCATGGATGCTCTCGCGCAATTCTCCCGCGCATTCTACCGGTATCAGTACCAAAGCAGGAGATGGTTTTGACCCGGCGCCAAAGGGCAGGTAATCTGCGTCACACCTAGCGGGTGTAGTTCAATGGTAGAACGGCAGCTTCCCAAGCTGCATACGTGGGTTCGATTCCCATCACCCGCTCCAATTTAAAAGGGCCCCATCGGGGCTCTTTTACATTGGATGGGGTGATGTGGATGAGAATCCACGTCGGGTTCGACAAATCGGCAGGACAGCCGATTTGAACGCCGCAGGCGCCCGCAGGGTGAGCGCCAGGATGGCGCGAATTATTCCCATCACCCGCTCCAATTTAAAAGGGCCCCATCGGGGCTTTTCTTGTTGGACTCTAGGCCGCCAGCACCTGCCACGCGATCGCAACGATGCCGTACAAGCCGATAAAATAGAACAGCGGTCGAATCATTGGCCAGCCGAAGGCATACACTATCGCGTGCGCCACCCGGGCATAAAAGAACAAACTGGCCGCCATCACGGTAGTGCCATTGGACACACCGGCAGCCTGAGCCACCAGCACCACGATCGCAAACATCACCAGGTTTTCCTGCATATTGGCGGTAAGTCGCTGCAGGCGCAGGCGCAGTACCGAGGGTTCGGGGAGGTTGTCGCGGCTGCCCGCCTGCGCCAGCAGGCCATTCTGGGCAATGGCGAGGCCAGCCTGGGCCAGGATGATGACCAGGAAAAGCAGGGTACTGTAGACCAGCATTGAGAGTTCGACAGACATATTATTTTCTCCATCTTGTGGTTTGTCGTGCCCCAAGTATGCCCTCATCGTTCGCCGTGTAAATCTGTTCCTCGGGTCACCTGTTGGCGTAAGCTGGTCACTTTACAGCAATGATGGATAGCCCCCATGCGCGTCATGTCGGTCAACATTGCCCGGGTTCGTGAAATACAGTTTCGCGGAGAAAGTCATAAGACCGGCATTTTCAAGGAACCGGTAACGGATGCTGTGTCTGTCAGCGCGCTCGGCCTGCAGGGCGACCGACAATGCGACCTGCTCAACCATGGCGGCGAGCACAAGGCGGTCTATGGGTTTGCCCTCGAACACTATGGACACTGGCGGGAAACCCTGGACCAGCCGGGCCTGGGGCCCGGTGCCTTTGGCGAAAACCTGACTATCAGCGGGCTTAATGAGGATACCGTTTGCATTGGCGATCAGCTCGCCATCGGCTCGGTGCGACTGGAAGTGAGCCAGCCGCGGGTGCCCTGTTTCAAACTGGGAGTGGCACTGGATGATGACCGTGCGCCAGCCCTGTTTACCCGGCATTTTTACACCGGCGTTTACTTCCGGGTCATCGAGGAGGGTGACCTGAAACGGGGCGATAAGGTTGAGGTCACGGGCCGACACCCCGCCGGGCTCAGTGTTCACCGGCTGTTCCGGGCATTTTACGATCGGGATTATCCGGACCGCAACGCCCTGCTGGCTGAGGCAATGAAACTCGATGTGCTGGCCCCGGAATGGCAGCACAAGCTGCGCACCCGACGCTGAGGCCGGCTCAGGCCAGTTCGCGCCTGAACGGCGGCAGGGAATCGAGAATCGCGCGGCCGTAACGCTTGCTGATAATGCGCCGGTCCAGCAGGGTCACCCGCCCGGTGTCGGTTTCGGTGCGCAGCAATCGGCCCGCCGCCTGCACCAGACGCAGTGCGGCGTCGGGTACGCTGATTTCCATAAACGGATTCCGGCCCTGCGACTCGACCCACTCCGCCAAAGCCGCTTCCAGTGGACTGTCTGGCACCGCGAAGGGGATCTTGGCAATCACCACGTGGCGGCAGTAATCCCCGGGCAAATCCACCCCCTCGGCAAAACTGGCAAGACCGAAGATCACGCTGCCTTTACCCGCATCAATCCGTTCCCGGTGCCGCCTGAGGATTTCCTGTTTGCTGTAATCGCCCTGCATCAGGATACGATCAGCCATGCCACCGGCAACCCCCTGGTAAACATCCAGCATCTGGCGCCGGGATGAGAAAAGCACCAGCGCCCCTTCCGCGGGATCCAGCAACTGCGGCAGTCGATCGACAATGGCCGCCGTGTGCGCCTGGGCATCCCCCGGCTCGCTGTCCAGTTGTGGCACGGAGAATACCGCGTTGGCATAGTCGAAAGGACTGGCCACCTGTTTGTAATTGGCGTCCCGGGGCGAGCCGGAATGCAGGATAAAACGCTCGAAGGAATTAAGCGCGGTGATGGTTGCGGAGGTGATGATCACGCCCGCCGCGCGCTGCCACAGATTCTCCGTGAGTATCTCCTCCGCCAGCACCGGGCTGCTGCGCAGGTCAAAGCCGTACTGGCCATCGCCGGTGAGCATGGTAATCCAGCGCGCCACCGGCGGAGTCGCAGCTTCTCCACCCTCGGCATAGGCCTGCCACAGCGCCAGCGCTCCCTCCGCCCGGCCCAGCATACCGCCCAGATTTATGTGCCAGGTTTCAATCTCGGATTTGTCCAGGCCACTGAAGTCGTCATCCAGTGCGTCCTCCAGCACGGCTTCCATTCGCGACAGGGCGCCGACCAGGTTCTGGAACTGGCTGGCCAGGCTCTGGGCCACGCGCTGCAGGTTTTCCGGCACCACCCCGTGCTCAAAACGCAGCTGGGGATCATCCCGCTGCCCTTCCGGGTCCACACCCTCGAACAACCGGGCGACCAGCTGCTCGGCGTTCTGCAGGCTGGCCACGGTCTCGTCCATTTCTGCTGGCAACTTCTGCAGCAGGCGCTCAAGGGAATCCAGCTGCCCCAACAGGGGCGCGCCCTGGGCCAGGGCCTTCTTGCTGTCCTGCACCCAGGCTGTCGTTGTATGGAGCCGACAAAAACTGGAAAAGTGGGCGAGGGCCTTGTCCGGCAGGTGGTGGCCCTCGTCGAAAATATAAATGCTGTCTTCCGGCGGCGAGAGTATTGCGCCGCCACCCAACGCCAGGTCGGCCAGGGTCAGGTCGTGGTTAGTGACGATGATATCGGCGTTCTGTAATTCATCCCTTGCCTTGAAAAAACTGCACTGGGAGATGTTGGGACAGCGGCGGCCGGTGCATTGGGCATGATCGGTCGTGACCGGATACCAGACCTCTTCGGCAATCGTGTCGGGCCAGTTGTCCCGGTCACCATCCCACTGGCCCCTGCCCAGCGCATCGATCATGCCGTGATACACCGGCATAGCCTCGACCGGGGATGCCGCGGAGACGTCCTCCGGATACAGGGCCAGCATGCTGGTCTCGCCCTGCCCTTCCGCCAGCAGCCGGTCGAGTTTCGACAGACAGACATAGCGGCGCCGGCCCTTGGCCAGGGCATAGCTAAACTCCAGACCGCTGTGATGCTTGATATCCGGCAGGTCCTTGTGGATGAACTGTTCCTGCAGGGCGATAGTCGCGGTAGCCACGATCAGGCGCTTGTCCAGGGCCAGGGCCATGGGAATAGCCGTTACTGCATAGGCGATGGTTTTGCCAGTACCGGTGCCCGCCTCGATGACGCAGACCGCCGGCTCCTTCACCGGCCCTTCACCCGGCCCGGGGATCCGGGCCAGGGTGTTGGCGATTTCAGCAATCATCTGCCGCTGGCCCCAGCGCGGGGTCAGCTGCTTGCTCTCCATCAGCGCGTTGTAGGCCTCGCGAATGGTGTCCTTGAGTTCGTCAGTCAGCAAGGCCGGGTCAGTCGTCCGCCCGGTCCAGCTTGCTCACCACGGCATTGGCATAGATGGCCAGGGCGTGCGGGCGGTGCTCTTCCGGCAGGGCATTGATGCGCTGCTCAAACTCCTCGCGGCTGCAGTCGCCCTCCTCCAGGTAGAGGTTTTCCGGCTTGGGGGCGTGATCGCCGTAGAGCATGTCGTAGGCGTAAAGGTTAGTGGGGTGCAGACAGTACTGGTCTATCACCTGCCGGTCGATCTCCGCAGCAACCTCATCGGCGTTGGCGAACTCGCTGCCCAGCGGGCTACCGAACGACACATGCACCCGGCCCTTGTTACCGGCAATCCCCTGGCCGATGGAGGTAACATCCTCCTGCTCGCCTTTCTGGTAAGTGCCGGTGCTGGCCAACTGGTACAACTCCTTCGCCTTGAGCCCATCGCAGGGATCCAGTTCGTAGGCAATCGCCACCGGGACGATACCCAGACTGGCAATATGCTCGCCGAAGGACTGGGTCGCCTTGTCGCGGCTCATTCCCAGCATCTTGATCACCGCGGGCTCGGTTCGATCCATGCCGTCCTTGGCCCGACCCTCTCGCTGGGCAATCCAGATGGGGGCATTTTCCTCCAGCAGTGAATGCTGAATGTAACTGGCGAGTTTTTTTGACGCCGCCAGTAATTCCCGCGGTCCGCTGACCGAGCGCTTGACGATAAAACTCTTGTTCAGTCGCATCAGGTCAGCCACCCAGGGCTTGGTGAGCAGATTATCGCCAATGGCGATACGCACCGTCTGGTGACCGCCGAGGTGCAGCGCGTAATTGGTAAACGCCGGGTCCATGGCGATGTCGCGATGATTGCTCATAAACAGGTAGGCGCGGGAACTGTCCAGCGCGTCCAGCCCGGACACGGAGAGACCGCCACTGGTGTTCTCGATCATGCTTTGCAGATAGCCCTTGATGACCATCTGCATCTGGTGAACATCATTAACGCCGCGCAACTGGCGGCCCAGTTTCATCCGCACCAACCAGCGGGCAAAACCGGGCAGGATGCGGTAGAGCCTCTGCAGGCGCAGCATCGCCAGCGAGTCCAGTAGCTCGGGATCCCTCAGCAGTCTGGCGAGCACCTCGGGCACTTCCCCATCACGGTAGGGGCGAATATCGACAAAGGGATCGCTCAAGCGGGAAACCTCGGATGGGAAAGCGCCACACCTTACCCAAAATACTGCCACGAGTCATCACCGGGACGCATCGACGCTGACTTGCCCTGGCCTTTCTGCTAATCTTCGCCCGCATTTAAAAACCTGACACCTCTGGAGGATTTATGGACGCCAGTTCCGCCACCTTTTTGACGTTTGGCGCAGCAACCCTGCTGGCCAGCTGGGTATTGTTGTTGATCGCTTCCTGGAAGGAAGATTACAGCTGGGGGCTGTGCACGCTGTTTCTGCCCCCCCTGTCCTACCTCTACGGGCTGGCGCGCCTGGACAAGGCCGGTGAAGCCATCCTGGTGGCAGTGGTCGGCTGGGTATTTATTTTTCTCGCCCTGTAGTGCCGCAGCATCCCTGGAGAAGCGGTATTAACGCCGGTTAATGCCGCTGCCAATATCCGGCAAAAATTATTTATTTCCCTTTAAATTCAAACAATTAAGGTAAAGCAATCAGCATCCATTCCTGGACTGTTACCTAAATTCCCAATTTATTACAAATTGGTAACATCTGTTTGTTACCTGCGCCCCGTATAATGACCTCTCTTGACGGGCGACGCCCGCCCCGAGGTCCATAGTGAATTTCAAGGAAATTGTGATGAACGTCATCAAAGTTGCGGCAGTTGCCGCCCTGGCCGCATTTTCAGCCACCAGCTTCGCCGCCAAGCCCACCAGTATCGTATTTGACGCCAACGGAGAAACCAGCGATGGATCTCCCTACTCGACCTACATGGTCAAGTGCTCAAACGGCAAGAAGAAAGAACTGACGGCCTGGGACAACCGCAAGAAATGGTGTGTCGGCGACGCCACCAGCGAAACCTGCGAGAAGAAGCAGATCAAGGCTGCCAAGGCCGCCTGCAAGTAAGGCAATGCGCCTCCTGATGCCGTGGTGCCAGTTGGAACCGCGGCACCCGGTCAACCTGCCCCCTGCTCCAGATAGCGTCGCCTGAGCTCTCGCTGCTCGGGATCACCCACGCCCAGCGCTTCCTCCAGGTACTGTTCCACAGACCCGTAATTGTCATCGATACTGGCCAGGGCTCGGGCCAGGTAGTCCTCGTGGACCTCCAGCATGGGCCGAACCGCATCCGCATCCACGTGCTCCATCCCGTATTTGCTCTGTAACCGTGCCATCTCCCTGTCCGGGTTGAAGAATCGAGCCGTTAGCATATAGTCCCGCATCACTACGTCCCGGGGCACTCCCAACGCCAACAGCACAAGGGCTGCGGCAAATCCCGTGCGATCCTTGCCCGCGGCGCAATGCACCAGGAAACGGGCGTCGTCCAGTTCCAGTATTTCCCGAAACATGCGTCCATAGGTCTCGCGCTGGCCTTCGGCGAAGTCGCGGTTGATCTCGACCATGAAATCAAACATCGCCTGGCGGCCAAACTCGAGCTGTCCTTCGCCCTGTTTTTCCGCCTCCTCAAAGAAGCGCGAGTTACTGCCGGGAATGATCGGCAGGCTGGCGATTCGCGGGGGGCGCAGGGGAGGCAGGCGGCTGGGGTCGCTGGCCTGTTCCTCCTCACGGCGAAAATCGCACACCAGGTCCAGTTCCAGGCTGGCCAGCAGGTCGATATCCCGATCGCTGAGGCTGGACAGCTGGCCAGATCGGTACAGATAGCCCCATTTTACCTTGTTGCCGTCGGCGGTCCGGTAGCCACCAAAATCACGAAAATTGGGTGTGCCCTCCATGCCCAGTTTGCGCTCGCTGGCCAGAATTTCGTTGCCGTGCTGGTCGCGGAGGCGAAAAAAGTGCCGGTTGCCCGCTGGCAGCCCGCTGACCCTGGCTGCCTGCTCAAGCTGGACCACCTGTCCCTCGCCCAGCGGCTCGACTGTCACCCGGGTGTCCGGGTGACTGGCCTCCCATTCAAGGTGGTAATCGCCTCCGGCATCGCGCCAGATGTGAACTGCATCGGAAATCAACATGTTACTCAAACTCTTGGTTGGGGAGGACCAGCATGGGGGCTAATTGTGAAGGCTTTTCAATCCTGACGGTAGGCAAATACGGCCTTCAGCAGGGTATTGACCAGCGCCAGTTGCTTGTCCAGCGCCGTTTTACTGAAAGGGTCCTCGCCCAGCAGGTCCCGGTACATGGGGGCCATGGTCACGTAGGACATCACCAGGTTGTTGAACGCCATCACCGCCCAGGGTTGCAGCCCCTGACTCGAGAGGACACCGAAATAATCATCGTCCAGTTCCGCGGGCTCCGGTGAGCTGAACATGGGGCTGAACAGGCGCTCGATGATCTCGTTGGTGTGCGGCCCACCGGACAATGCGGCGTGTTGCAGCAATCGCGCCAGGTTGGGGTTGGCATGGTGCTGGCGGACTATCGTTTCCAGCCACTGTAATACCCTCTCCTGGCTCAGTTCACTGGACTCCTGCATCTCGTTGAGGGGTCGGCCAAATTCCAGCAAAAGGCGCTCAAGCACGGCCTCGTAGAGGGCTTCCTTGTTGCGAAAATGGTTATACAGGCTGGGAGAGCGGATGCCGACGCGATCGGCCACATCTCCGAGGGAGGTCGCACTGTAGCCCTTCTGGGCGAACAGGTCTTCCGCCGCGTCGAGTATCCGCTCGGCGGTCGTCGGGGCGCCATCACTGACTGGTAATTCACTGGCCATAGTAAAGGGGTATACTCGTCGCGCCGCTGACGGCATGAACAACTACTAGCCATTAGTATAACCGCAGGACGAGCCCCATGACACCGGACAAAACCGACTCCACGCTGTCGCCACGGCAGATGATGTCCAAACCGGGCAAGTCCGGCCTGGCAAGGCTGCTGGCGGCCACCCGCTACAGCTGGCAGGGATTCAGGGCCGCCTGGTTGCACGAGGCGGCATTCCGGCTTGAGGTCACCCTGGCGCTGGCGTTTGTCCCGCTGGCCTTTATCATCGGGCAGACGCTATCGCACCAGATTGCCCTGATCATAACCTGTGCCCTGGTCATCCTCGCGGAGGTTATCAACACTGCCATCGAGTCTATCATCGACCGCATTGGCACCGAGCGCGACCCACTCTCCGGCCAGGCCAAAGACCTCGGCTCAGCGGCGGTTTTCGTCACCCTGGTACTGTTCCTGCTGGTCTGGACCGCAAGCTTCTGGCATTATTTCCACGCCCCCTGAATCCGGTTGACAACCGGCAGGTGAATGTGAATAATCGCGCCTCTTGAATTTTTGACCCTCTAGAGGACGAATACAGTGGCAAACTCACCACAAGCAAAGAAGCGCGCTCGCCAGGCTGAGAAGCGTCGCACCCACAATGCCAGCCTGCGTTCGCTGGTTCGCACCAACATCAAGAAAGTCGTTGCCGCCATCGGCTCCGGCGATGCCGAGCAGGCCAGGGCCGCTTACGCCGCCGCGGTACCTGTCATCGACCGTATGGCCGACAAGGGCATTATCCACAAGAACAAGGCTGCTCGTCACAAGAGCCGCCTGAACGCCCAGGTTAAAGCACTGTCGGCGTAAGTTCCGCGTGAATTAAAAAAGGCCGGCTATATAGTCGGCCTTTTTTTTGTCTGCCCGAACAGGGCAGGGGCGCTGGCGACAGCCGGCGCCGGCTGGCATCGCGCCTTCAGGCAGCGCTGCTGGAGGCCTGTTCCGCTTCCTGCTGCTCGTGCTCTTTGGCAAACTCGGCCAGCATACTCTGCTCGTAGGACTGCGCTTCGTCAGTATCCAGTGGCCGCTCCAGCGCCGCCCAGTTGATGTCGCCGTCGGTAGCCAGGTTTTCGTACTCGAGGATACCCAGTTCCTCAAACTTGGGCCTGATCCTGTCGGTCATCAGGCCGATACGCTTGAGGTTGGGCACTACCCGCTGGAACAACAGGTTGCGGAAAGTGGCCATGACAAAGCCGTCCAGCACCCGCTGACGGGCATCTTCGACATCCCAGCCGAAATAGGCGAACACGTCGGTGGCCACCAGGCGTTCCCGGCTGACCACACAGGCCTCGTAGGCAAACTGGGCGCGGGCCTCCTTCTCCTCCTGGGGCAGGCTGTGGACAAACTGCTCCAGGTAATTGACGCCAAAGGTTACGTGGCGGGCCTCATCCCGGGTTACCAGGTAAACCACATCCTTGAGTACCGGATCAGGGGTGGTTTCACGGGTGGTGTTGAATGCTGAAAGCGCCAGACCCTCGATCACAATCTGCATGCCGATGAATTTCATATCCCAGCGCCGGTCGGTGAGAATCTTGTCGAGGATACTCTTGAGGTGGGTATTGACCGGGTACATCATGCCCAGGCGCTGCTGCAGGTACTTGTTGAACACCTCCACGTGACGGGCTTCGTCAAAGGTTTGTGAACCGGCATAGAGCTTTGCGTTCAGCGTCGGCGCACAGGAACACAGCTGGGAAGCCACCAGCAGGGCACCCTGCTCACCGTGCAGGAACTGGGACAGGCTCCAGGCATTCATATGCAGCCAGAATTCCTTTCTTCGCTCCTCGGACAGGGCCATGTAGGGCGGATAATCCCGCAGGTTCATCATGTCCGCCTGGGCGTCCTCGTCGATCTCCGGCCAGGGGCGGTCCCAGTCAATGTCCATTTCCGGGTCCCAGTTGAGCTGCTTGCCCAGGTCGTAGAGCTTCTTGATGCGGTCGTCCTGGATCGTGTAGTTCCAGTTGTAGGATCCGGTCAGGGGCGTCTCGAAAATTTCGGCAATATGGTCTACATCACCGCTGGTGAGGAGATCCTCCAGATCCGGATTTTCCCGGGGCCGATCAGCCCCGGCAAAGGTCTGGATCTTGCGCGGCGCACTCTCTGTCCACTCAATTTTCATCGTTTCCACCTGCTGTTATCGTCAGTTTCACTCCACTATGGGCGATCAATGGGCGTCCAACAAGGTAAAGTATTGTCATTTTGCGGTCATATGTGGCCAAATACGCCTATGCCAAGACCGACAACCCCCGCGCAATACGTGCTCATTCTCATCGACCTTGCCGAACAGGCCGGCTGTGAGCGATCACAGCTATTGGCGGGAACTTCCCTGGCCAGTACCGGCGTCGACAACATCGGGGCCCGGGTGGAGGACCGCGACTTCAACCGTCTCGCCCAGAACGCTTTGGCTCTCACTGGCAACCAGGCCCTGGGCATGGAGATGGGTATGCGCATGAATTTGGGCGCCCATGCGGTCCTGGGGCAGGCGTTCATGACCTGCCGCAATCTGGCCGAGGCGATAGACCTGTTTCTCAAGTACCACCATCTGCTGTCCGCCAACCTCAACGTCGACTTCAAGGACGATGAGCGCTACTGCTGCCTGACGATCCAGGACAACGGCCCCGGCGACCTGCCCCAGCACTTCATCCAGGAATCCTTCTTCGCTGCGGTACTGAACACCATCCGCGGTCTGTTGAATATGCCGGAGCTGCAGGTGCGACTGGAACTGCCCTATCCGGAGCCCGCGCATTCCGACCTCTACCGCGATGTATTCGGCGAGGAACTGCAGTTCGAGGCGCCCCAGGGCCGGGTTATTTTCCCGTCGGAATTGATGCAGGCGCAGCTGCCCTCCTCCAATCCCGCCCTGCGCGCGCTGTATGAACAGGAGTGCGCCCGGCTGCTGGCCGACCTGGAAGAAGAGGACTCGGTGGCACAGCAAACCCTGCGACTGCTGCGCAAGCTGGAGGGCCAGTACCCCCAGATGCCAACCGTCGCCCGTATGCTCAACTTCAGCCCGCGCACGTATCGCCGCCGCCTGCAGCAGGAGCAGGAGTCCTTTCAGGAGTTACTGGACCGGGTGCGCGCCGAGCATGCCACCCACTACCTGAAACACACCCGCCTGCCGCTATCGACCATTGCCTATATGGTCGGCTTTAACGACGCCTCCAATTTTCGCCGTGCCTACTATAAATGGACCGGCAATGCGCCCCGGGATATCCGCAGTGGCACGTAAGGCACTGGCAGTCCACGTTGGCGCCGAGGCGGCCGGGCAAATTGCCGAGCGGGGCTGGAACCCCGACCTGTTCAGCCTGTTGCTCGGTGCGTCGGGGGGCCCCAAGTGGTTTATCCTGGGGCACCTGGACCGGATGTTGTTCGGCGACTTCCTGCAAGGGGGCAGCCAGCCCCTGTCCACCCTCGGCTCGTCTATCGGCGCCTGGCGCAATGCGTGCCTGGTACAACCCGACCCGGTAGCCGCCATCGACAGGATGGAGCAAGGCTACCTGCACCAGCAATACGCCAGTGCCCGCCCCGGGCCGGAAGAGGTCAGCACAGTCAGCCGCGCCATTCTGCAGTCGATGCTGGGCGAAACCGGTAGTGATGCCCTGGTCACCCATCCACGTATCAACAGCCAAATTGTCACCGCCCGGGGCAGGGGTGCAGCCGCCTCACGCAGCTCCGCACTGCTTGCCACCGGTATGGGAGCCGCGGCACTGGGCAACACTGTCAGCCGAACGTTGCTGCGCCACCACTTCCAGCGGGTGGTATTTCACGCTGGCTCAACAGGCAGCCCGGGGCTCAGTTTCAACGACTTCAACACCCGGCACTGCACCCTGACACCCGAGGCGGTGCTGCCTGCGCTGCATGCCAGCGGCGCGATTCCTTTTGTGCTCAGCGGTGAGCGGGACATACCCGGGGCACCACGGGGCCAGTACTGGGACGGCGGCATTATCGACTATCACTTCGACCTGTCCCAGTACCAGGGTGAGGGCCTGATGCTCTATCCGCACTTTCGCGCCGGCATCGTCCCGGGCTGGTTTGACAAGTTCCTGCCATGGCGACAGCGGTCGGTCGGAGCAGCCCGAAAACTGGTGCTGCTATGTCCCGACGAGAATTTCGTCGCCACGCTGCCCCACGGCAAAATTCCCGACCGCAACGATTTCAACCGATTTGATCCACAAAGGCGGGTACGCTACTGGCAGCAGTGTATTGACGCCAGCGCCGCGCTGGCGGGGGAATTTGCCGATTTACTGGCACAGGATGATCCGCTGGCAGGGGTTGTAGTCCACTCCTGAATCAGGTGACGTGCTCGTCGAGAAAGCTCTGCACTTCGTTGCGGATCGAGCCTTCGAACATCGAGGTCAACAAACCCAGCTTGACGGAAATATCAATCAACCCATCGTGAAAAGACATGACCCCGTCCACGCCTGCGCCCTTGATCCTGACCTTGTCGCCTTCCCAGCGACTGCGGACTCCGTGTTCGCGGGCCAGGCTCTCCGCCAGCTCCTGCGCCGCCGAGCGCACGTCTTCCTTGGGCATGGTGTATGGTTTGGTTATGCGAAATCCGGACACTTGCCTACCTCTTTTTTGCTACCAGTATAGTGCACGACCGGGGGCGGCACACCCGGACCTGACGACATTAACCGGGCGGTCGGAACACGCCCCCTGACAGGGTGAACGCCTCACCGCAGCACTCGCGGTCGAGCATGGCCTCTATCACGGACGGCTGTTCACTGTAGGCTGCGGTCCGCCTGCCGTCAGCGAGGTCGAATACCGCCACTGCCCGCCAGGGCTCTGCCCCCTGGAACATTACCGTGTACCCGGCGACCACGGCATCACCCTCGAAATCGGCGACCAGTTCGCGTATGTCACTGACCTGGCGGACCTGTTCGGTGACGTCGTCGAACACCCAGCCATCGGGATTGGGCTGCGCTGACCACAGGGCCACCCCCTGCTTGGTGAGAAAGCCGCTGACCGTGGTCACCAGGCCCGTTTCCCCGGGTTGTTCCCGCAACAATTGGGCCATGCGCACGGTGGCCTGCAACACAAAATTGTTGAGCGGCCCGCCGCCAAAGGTCATGCCACCGGTCACGCTGAGATCGCCGTCACCGCTCATGCCGAACTCGTGCATTTGCGAGCGCACCGCCATGGGGAAACAGGAGTACAGCTCCCGCAGTTTGAGGTCCTCGAAACTGACCCCCGCACGCTGCATGGCGGTTGCGCCGGCGACCCGAAAACCAGGACAGCCTCCCAGGTCGCCGCGACTGGATACCACCGACATAAAATTGGATTCGGCAAAGGCGCGCGGGTGTATCCAGCGCCCGGGATCCAGGCCCAGCTCCCGGGCAACCGCCGCGCTGCAGAAAATCAGTCCGGCGCCCTGATCCACATTCCACTGGCTGTTGTGCAATTTGGTATAGGGAAAGGCCAGCATCCGGTTCGCGGCGGTGGGTTCGCTAATGGTCGCGGCAGCTACCGGTTCCCTCACCCAGGCCTGGGGATTGTCAGCGGCGATCTCACTGAAACGCTGGTACATCTGCCCCATTTGCCGCCGGTGTTGTTCCGGCGTCAGGCCCTGCTTGAAACGCAGGGCACTGTCCATGATTGCGTAGTAGCCCACCGGCATACCGAGGCCGGCGGCAGACTCTACCTGCGACCACAGCTCGTCCTCCGGCAGCAGTTTCAGATCTGGCTCTGCATCCTGTTGCACGGTCTCTGCCGCTTCCGTACCGGCTTTGGCGGCGCACTGTGCACGGTACTTGGCCTCGGCGCCCGCCACCAGAACCACCTCTGCCTCGCCCTCGGCAACCAGCTGGCAGGCACGCGTCAGCAGGGTCTGCTGGGATACGCCGATCTCCGCCAGCACAGTGCGTGCCTGGCTGGCGCCAAACGCATCGGCTAAGAGCCGACCGGGATCGCTGTATCCCCAGATACCCTTGGGCACCAGGATCTCGCTCGCCCGGGACAACAGGCTGTCACTGCCGGCATCTGCGGCGGCGTCGCGCAGGGCCTTCTCCATAATGGCGACAGGCTCCAGCGCCGCGTTGAAATCGGGGTTATGCTGCTGAAAGGCCGCCACGCCCACCAGCACGGGTGCATTGTCTTCCATCTCAGTCCCTCGGAATGGCCAGGCCGTGGAATCCCGCGGCCCCCGCGGCTTTCGCCTCGGGTCGATGGTGGGCGGGTTCGCCCGCCCCCGTTTGCACAGCGCATCTCATGAGGTTGCTCCTGTTATCATTGACCGATTCATACTCTAGCGCCTGGCGCTCCAGTGGTCTGCAGGCGCTTGAAATTTAAAGCATCGGCCTTACATACTGAACCCCGGGGCCCGCCACTGCGCAGGGCGCCACCCACCATCGATGGAACCAGCACTATGTCTGAAGGCGAGCTGCGAGGCAGAAACAGAACCCAGCGTTTCCTCTTCGAGGAGGCCGATATCCGCGGCGAAATCGTGCAACTGGAGGACTGTCTGGCTGACATCACCGCGATCCACCAGTACGCCCCCGGGGTCCATCAACTGCTGGGGGAATTCCTGGCCGCGGCGGTGCTGCTGGCCACCACGCTCAAGTTTGAGGGCCGCCTGGTACTGCAGGCCCGGTCCCAGGGGCAAATCCCCCTGCTCATGGCCGAGTGTGACAACGAACTCAACCTGCGGGCGATTGCCCGGGGTGCCCAGCAAGCAACCTCCGATCGCTTTGACCAGCTGCTCACCGGTGGCCAGCTGGCTATCACCATAGATCCCAGCAGCGGCAAGCGCTACCAGGGTATTGTGCCGCTGGTGGAGGACTCCCTCGCCCACAGCCTTGACGCCTACTTCCGCCAGTCAGAGCAGCTGGGGACCCGGTTCTGGCTGGCCTGCGATGGGCAGCGGGCTGCGGGGATGCTGCTGCAACAACTGCCGGCCCAGCAGGTTGAGGATCGCGTTCGCCGCGATGCCCAGTGGGAACATGTCAATGCCCTGGCCGCCACCCTGCAGCCGCAGGAGCTGCTGACCGTATCGGCGCCTGAGCTGGTACATCGGCTGTACCATGAGGACCCTCTGCGGCTGTTTGAACCGGCACCCGCCCGCTTTCACTGCAATTGCTCCAGGGAGCGCACCCTCAAGGCCCTGAGTACACTGCCGCGGGAGGAAATTCGGGAATTACTGGAGGAGCTGGGCAGCATCACCATGGATTGCGAGTTCTGTAACCAGCAATACCGCTTCCTCGAACAGGACCTGGATGGCATTTTGCAAAGTGATGACCCCGGAACATTACATTAGCGTCATTTATAGTGGGTATAAAACAATTCCTTCCCCAGGCAATTCGCATTCCTTAACGATTCTGACATAATTGTTGCCGCCAGATTACCGCCATACCAACCGGGGATATAACCCTGGTAAAAAAACAGGACACACAATGACCGCCACCGCACCCGTCGCCCAGGAATACCTGGACCTGGTTCCCGCCCAGCTGATTGAACAAGCCCTGAAAAGGGGCGAGGGCACTCTCACTGACACCGGCGCCCTGCTGGTAACCACCGGCAAGCGCACCGGACGCTCTCCTGCCGACCGTTATACAGTGAAAGAACCCAGCACCGAGGAAGCCATCGATTGGGGTAGCGTCAACCGTCCCTTTGACCCGGACAAGTTCGATGCGCTGTGGGACCGGGTAGAAAGCTATATCGCCGAGCGGGACCGGTTTGTTTCCCACCTGCACGTCGGCGCCCATGCCGACCACTACCTGCCGGTCAGGGTCACCACGGAAACCGCCTGGCAGAACCTGTTCGGCCGCAACATGTTTATCCGCCCGGAGCAGTACAATACTGCCCGCAAGGAAGAGTGGAACATCCTCAATGTGGCCAGTTTCGAGTGTGACCCGGAGCGCGATGGCACCAACTCCGAGGGCGTGGTAATCGTCAATTTTGCCCAGCGCAAGGTCTTGCTGGCAGGCATGCGCTATGCCGGCGAGATGAAGAAGTCCATGTTCGCAGTGCAGAACTTCCTGCTCCCCGAAAAGGACGTCATGCCCATGCATTGCTCGGCGAACGTGAGCGAGAGCGGCGAGACCACCCTTTTCTTCGGCCTGTCGGGCACCGGTAAAACCACCCTCTCCGCCGACCCGGATATGTACCTGATCGGTGACGATGAGCACGGCTGGGCCAAAGGCTCCGTTTTCAACCTGGAAGGTGGCTGCTATGCCAAAACCATCAACCTGTCTAAGAAGAACGAGCCCATTATCTGGGACGCCATCCGCTTTGGCGCCATCGTCGAAAACGTGGTGCTGGACGAAAACCGCCACGCCGATTACGACGACACCTCCCTCACCGAGAATGGCCGCTGCTGCTACCCGCTCGAACACGTGGCGAAACGCACAGAGTCCAATGCCGCCGGCGAACCCAAGTGCGTGATTTTCCTGACCTGTGACGTGTCCGGGGTATTGCCTCCCGTCTCCATACTTTCCAAGGAAGCGGCGGCATTCCACTTCCTGTCCGGCTACACCGCCCGCGTCGGCTCGACAGAAGTAGGGGCAGAGGCGGGTATACATCCCACCTTTTCCACCTGTTTCGGCGCACCGTTTATGCCCCGCCCCGCGAGTGATTATGCAGAGCTGCTGATGAAGCGGGTAGAAGATTTCGGCTCCCAGGTTTACCTGGTGAATACCGGCTGGACCGGCGGCTCAGGCGCTCCCGGCGGCACCGGCTCACGCTTCCCCATCCCGGTGACCCGGGCGATTGTTCACGCCTGCCAGAGCGGCGCCCTGCTGGGCGCGGCCACCGAACACCTGGACATACTCAACCTGGATTTCCCCGTCGACATTCCCGGCGTGGACGCCAGGTACGTCAACCCCCGCGCATCCTGGGGTGACGAGGCGGCCTACGACGAGCAGGCCACCAAACTGGCTACCCTGTTCACCCAGAACATCGCCAATTTCGATGTGTCCGATGCCATCATCGCTGCGGGCCCCAAAGCCGGCTAACGACCTCCGCAAGGACAGATACTTCGGGGGCCCTGCGGGGCCCTTTGTCGTTGTACCCCCTAAAACGGCCCGCCAGAGGGCCGGCAACCGGCGGATAATTAGTATGTTTATTCTAATTTTCTGCCGTAGTCTCTGTTCATCGGCGGTTATGCCGCCACATTTTGAACCGTAAGGAGTGACACCATGGCTGAACAAGCAACCGAGACAACTGCCCCTACAACTGCCAAGAAGGCCGCCCCCAAGCGCAAGGCTCCCGCCAAGCGTAAGCCCGCTGCCAAGAAGGCTCCCGCCAAGCGCAAGCCTGCTGCCAAGCGCAAGCCCGCCGCCAAGAAGTCTACCCCCGATTTTGCCGCCAAGGCGAAAGAGAACGGACGCAATGCTTTCCTCGCAAGCCTGGGTTTCTACGGCAAGGCCTACGACCAGGTGCAGGAGCAGTTCAACAGCCTGCAGGAGCAGCTGGAAGAGCGTCGCAAGAAAGCTGAGAAAGCCTACAAGGAACTGGTCAAGCGCGGTGAAAAAGTCGAGAAGAAAGCCCGTAAGGCTGTCGATGACATCGAACTGCCCAAGTTTGAGCTGGAAAGCCTGACCGACCGCAAAAAGCTGGACGCACAACTGGACAAGGCCAAGGCTCGCTTCGAAGAACTGAAGGAATCCGTAGGTTTCAAAACCGCTGCTTAACTGAGCAGCGGTCCATCCAGGACCACTTATCCCTGTTAGTCAGGGTTTTTAGGGGCTACTTTGTAGCCCCTTTTTTTATGTCTGCCAGATTTCACGCCGGCGCCGGCGCCTGTCTTTTCCGGCCCTATTCTGCTGTA
This sequence comes from Seongchinamella unica, assembly GCF_004354085.1. GTDB lineage: Bacteria > Pseudomonadota > Gammaproteobacteria > Pseudomonadales > Halieaceae > Halioglobus > Halioglobus unicus. The sequence goes on from NZ_SMSE01000003.1 coordinate 239,175, forward strand.
ATGTTGCCCCTTCCAAAGCACATGCAGAGGAGACCGCAAAATGAGCGACGAAAAGAGCGAAAAGAGCAAGGTCACCGACAAGGCGAGCGAAATCGCCAAAAACATCTGGCTGGCAGGTGTTGGCGCCTATGGCCGGGCCGTCGACGAAGCCCAGAGCAACCTGAAAAAGGCCACTCCACACCCGCCCAAGCTGTTTCGCGACCTGGTCAAAGCCGGTTCGCAGCTGGAAGAGGAAGCCTCAGAGGCCAGGGCAGCGGCCCTGAGTTCGGTGGAGGAGCGCATCGCCCAGGTACGGGAAAACTTCCATATGCAGCGACCCGCTCGCATGGAAGATCTCGCCAGTCTGCACAAGAAGGTGGACAAGCTGACCCGGAAGGTCGATGCACTGGCCCGCATGATCAAGGAGCAGCAGCCCCCCAAAGCCGCCTCTCGCAAGAAAGCTCCCGCCAAAACCGCAACGCGGAAAACCGCCGCCAGCCGGTCAACGGCGAAGGCGCCGAAAAAGAAGGCCTGACCGCGATAGATGAAAACCCGGGACCGCATTCTTCATACCAGCCTGCTGTTGTTCAACGAGGAGGGTGAAGAGCAGACCACCACCATCGATATCGCCAATGAGATGGATATCAGCCCGGGTAATCTCTACTACCACTTCAAGGGCAAGGACCAGATCATTGCCGAGCTGTTTCACCAGTATGAAACCGCACTATCCGGCACTCTCACTGCCCCTATCGAACAGCCGTTGGCAGGGCCTGGCAATGTCGAGGAGAACTGGTACTACCTGTATGTGGTGCTGGAAGAGATGTACCAGTACCGTTTTCTCTACCACAACCTGGACAACATCCTGCAGCGCTACCCGGATATCCGGCGCAACTTCAAACGCCTGATCCAGCTGAAACGCGCGACTCTCTATGCCATTTGCCAGACCCTGCTGCAACAGTCGGTGATCAATACCGGAGAACAGCAGCTGCTGGGACTGGTGGACAACATGACCCTCAACCTCACCTTCTGGTTCAGTTACGACCAGCTGCTGCACCGGGAGCGCGATCCCGTCATGACCATCCACCAGGGAGTACTGCAACTGCTGACCATGGTAGCGCCCTACCTGGGGGATGAGCAGCTGAGCTTCTACCGGGACTGTGAGGCCATCTACACCAATATGCTCGAGCAGAGCAGCTAGCACAGCCCCTGCGCTTTGCGCAGCAGGATCACGTCGGCACCGATGCGCTCCAGGCTGGCAGCCCGCTGCCGGGCCCACCACAGCCAGCTCGATTCACTGAAAAAACACACATGGGTCGGGTCGTTCTTGTAGTGCCAACGGGCAAAGGACTCGGCGTCGCGCACCAGCTTGGTCATAATTCCCAGGTAGCCGCCGGGCTCGAGATTCTCCCACAATTGCTCGAGTGCCAGGCCGGGCTCATGCAAATGCTCCACCACCTCAGTCGCGGTTATGAACTGATAGCTGCGCTGCAGCACCTCGGCATCGGGCCGGTAAAAAACATCGTACAGCGAGACCTGGTGACCGGCTTCCTTCAACATGGCCGCCAGCGCCGGGCCGGGACCGCAGCCAAAGTCCAGGCCGCGCGCTGCGGAGGGTATTCTGGCCAACAGGGGGTCGGCGAGACGTGACAGAAACCTGCGGTAACCGGGGTCGTCCACCTCGTTGCGATGCAGGTCGTACTCGGCTTTTTCCTCAGCGCTGCCCAGGTAGTACCGGGGCGGCACGAACACCAGGCCACAGTGGACACAGCGCAGGTACTGGCGACGCCGGTCGCGGTAAAAATCCTCCACTCGGCCATCGCCACACAATGGACAGTGCAAGTTGCCGTTCATCTGCTATATTCCCAGTTCACTTTCATTCCCCCACAAGAGGAAACAACCATGGCCATTCAGGTCGGTGACGCTATCCCCCAATCCACGCTCAAAACCATGGGCCCGGAAGGTCCGATGGACATCTCTACCAGCGAAATTTTCGCCGGCAAGAAAGTTCTGCTGTTTGCCGTCCCCGGCGCCTTCACCCCGGGCTGCTCGATCACCCATATGCCCGGATACGTGGTCAATGCCGACAAGATCAAGGCCGCGGGCGTCGACACCATTGCCTGCATGGCAGTGAACGATGTCTTTGTCATGGATGCCTGGGGCAAGGCACAAAATGCCGATGAAATCCTCATGCTGGCGGATGGCATGGGCGAATTCACCGGCGCCCTGGACCTCGAACTGGACGGCAGCGCTTTCGGGCTGGGTACCCGTTCCCAGCGCTTCGCGCTGATCGCTGACGACGGTGTGGTCACCCACATCAATGTCGAATCCGGCCCCGGCGTTGACGTAAGCTCAGCCGAAACCATGATGGCCCTGCTGTAACTCAGTTGCTGGCGGGGTAGACGTCTACGGCCCCCGCCAGCCGTTTCCTGTCTTCATCAGTTGCCGGTGTACCGGTTTCGTAGAAGTGTTTCATTCCCGCCGCCACCGCAACCAGCTGCTTTTTCATGACCGGCAGGATCAGGTTGCGGCCCAGCAACCTGCCAAATACCCCCAGGGGCATCACAAACGGCAGGGCCAGCGTTGCCCGCGTCCTGTCCGCACCCTCAGGGCTCAGGCGATAGTCAAATTCCGCGCGCCTGAAGGGCGGCATGGGTTTTTCGCCCTGGTGCAGCCGCAGGGTGAAGCCCTGGCCTTCACGCCAGTCGATGATGGTCTCTTCAAGGAACTTGTCGCCGGTATAAACCCGGCGCCGGGCGCCAAGCCCGGAGCTTGCGGCAGAGACTATTTCCGTGCGGGTAAGCCCCGGCACATAGTGATGCGCCAGGGAGAAATCTGCCAGCAGCGCCCAGGCATCCGCCAGTGGCATGTCAAGGGTGACACCAACCGAGCACCCCAGGCTATCGCTCATCGCGGTTCTCCATCATCAGGGTGCCCGCGAGTATAGAGAACAGACAGTAGGCCAGGAAGTAGTAAAAACCCGCCTCCAGCTGCGCGTTCATCGTCAGCAGATCTCCCATCTGCCCCGACGCGCTACCCGCCATGTAGGCGACCAGCATGGCCATGACAAAAACATCCGCCATGGACCACTTGCTGAGGCTGGCATTGAGCCACCACAGGGGCGCCCGCCACCGGGCTTGCGGCAGTGCCAACGCCGTCAACTGCAGGCACAGCTTGAATACCGGAATCACCACGCTGAAGAAAACAATGAGCAGGGCCACGGGAAGGTTCCCGGTGTTGGCAAGCTCCTCCACCGTGCCGAGGATAGAGCGAGAGCTGTCGTAGGCGGTAATCTGGCCCTCGATCCGGTCCAGGCCAAGAAAGCTGGAGAACATGCTCAGCATCTGCCGGGTCTGGGAATCGGCGTCTTCCCCCGCAATCATTTCAATGCCCAGTTCCGCAATCATGGATTTTTCCAGGGTACCGGTAAGGGTCAGCACCGGCTGGGAAATACCGGGATACAACAGGCCCAGCGAGGCAAGAATCAGCAAGAGCGTCAGCAGACGGCGTGGCATTGTCATGGCGTTCTCCTCTGTAAAATGTCCGAATCTTACCCGAGACCTGACTCAGGTAAGCTGCAGATAGCAAATCGCGCTGATAATACCGGCACCGAGAAGGTTGAGCATCAGGCCCTCTCTGGCCATCCTGGACACAGTTAACATACCGCTGCCGTACACCACCGTATTGGGCGCGGTCGCCACCGGCAACATGAAAGCGCAGCTGGCGCTCATGGCCGCAGGCACCATCAACACCTCCGGAGCAATGCCCGCAGTCAGTGCAGCGGCGGCCAGCACTGGCATCAGCAGCGTGGTGCTGGCGGTATTGGAGGTCGTCTCGGTCATGAAGGTCACCGTAAGGGCAATCAACAATATCAGCAGGTAAACCGGCACCGTCGCGATATCGCTGAACATGCCACCGAGCAGTTCACTCAGGCCCGAGCTCACAAACCCCTTGGCAAGGCAGATACCGCCGCTGAACAGCAGCAGCACACCCCAGGGAATCCTGACCGCCCTGTCCCAGGTCAAAAGCCTTTCGCCCTTGCCGTTGGGGAGCAGGAACATCAGTACCACCGCCAGCAACGCCACTGACGCGTCGTTCGCCTGGGGCAGATCCAGCCAGGACTGCCAGCCGCCGAATGGCTCACTGCGAGTCACCCAGGCCAGCGCCGTCAGCCCGAACACCAGCATCACCCGCTTTTCCTCAGAGCGCCACGCACCCTCCCGAGGCAGAGTGACCGACAGTGACCCGCGAACATTGCGGGTCAGGATCAGGGCCATGGCTGGCACCATCAGTACCACCACCGGGACCGCCCAGGTCATCCAGGTCGTGAAACTGATGCTCTGGCCCGTTGTCTCCTTGTATACCTGCATAAATATCAGGTTAGGTGGTGTGCCGATTGGCGTACCCATACCGCCCACACTGGCGGCGTAGGCCACCCCCAGCAGCAGTGGTGCCGCCAACCGGTCCTTGTCGGGCGACGCCTCCAGCACCGCCAGCACCACGGGCAGCAGCATCAGCGTGGTCGCCGTGTTCGATATCCACATACTGAGCAGGGCGGCAGCGGCCATGAAACCCAATACCAGCCTCAGCCCGCTGTGGGCGCCAAACAGGTTAACCATGCCGATAGCAATGCGCTGGTGAGCGCCGGAATGCTCCATGGCCTGGGACAACAGAAATCCGCCCAGCAACAAAAGGATCAGCGGTGAACCGTAAGCCTGGCCGACCTCCGCTGGCGTCAGGACGCCGAATAGCGGCAGTACCGCCAGTGGCAGAAGTGAAGTCACGGGAATGGGCACTGGCTCGAATACCCACCAGACGACACACAGTACGGCGACAAAGCCCACAATCACGATGTCGCTGTTGTAGCCGCCATGGGCAAGCGCCAGTGCGCACAGCGTGGCCAGAATCAGGCCAGCCCAAATCGCCCAGTTACGCACTATTGCCGCCCCCCATCGATATGGGCTGTTCGGCAATGAGCGCCTCGGGTCGAGGCCCCTTCATAGTCGTATCCCCAGTTCCAGACTGTTTTAATTCACCGCCTCCCGAGGGTACGGCTCAATCCCCATCCTGTCGCAAGCCGCTGCAGCTGTAAACCCCGGGCACTTGCTGCCCGCTGCGAGCATGTCCAGACTGGCGCCCCGGGCTGCCAGCGAATACACTGGCTGCATGGATAAAGCTCTGCCACCAACCCTCATTGACCAGTTTCAGCGACGCGTTCACTACCTGCGCCTGTCGGTGACTGACCGCTGCGATTTTCGCTGCGTGTACTGCATGGCAGAAGACATGACATTCGCCCCCAAGAGCGAAGTGCTGTCACTGGAAGAGTTATACCAGGTAGCCCGCGCCTTCAGTGAACTCGGGGTGAGCAAAATTCGACTCACTGGCGGTGAGCCGCTGGTGCGCAACAACATCCTGTCACTGGTGCAGCGCCTTGGCCAACTTCCGGGGCTGGACGAACTGGCGATAACCACCAATGGTTCCCAGCTGCAGCGACTGGCGCCCGCACTGAAAGACGCTGGCGTGGCGCGCATCAACATCAGCCTGGACAGCCTTAATCCACGCAAATTCCGCCACCTTACCCGCCACGGCAATCTCGACCAGGTGATTGCCGGCATCGACGCCGCCATTGCTGCCGGCTTCGAGGGCATTAAACTGAACGCGGTGGTTCTCAAGGGTCGCAATGAGGACGAGGTGCTGGATCTGGTCAGGTTCGCCCGGGATCGGCAGATAGATATCGCCTTTATCGAGGAAATGCCCCTGGGGCTGATCGACGATCACGACCGCCAGCTCACATTCTGCAGCAGTGATGAACTGCGGGCCATGCTGGCCCCGCATTATCACTTATCAGCCCAGGGGAACCCCGGCGACAGCAGTGGCCCGGCCCGCTACTACCGCCTGGACGACAGCCCCACCCGGGTAGGATTCATTTCCCCTCACAGCAATAACTTCTGCCACCTGTGCAATCGGGTCAGGCTTACGGTCGAGGGTCGCCTGTTGCTCTGCCTCGGCAACGAACACTCGGTAGACCTGAGGGAGATATTGCGCGCCCCAGGGTACACGCCGGAGAAACTCAAGTGGGCCATCGTCGACGCCATGGCCATCAAGCCGGAACGACATTACTTCGACCACAGCGAAGAGCCCCGTATCCTGCGTTTCATGAACACCACCGGCGGTTAGCACAGCGGTACCGGACTCCTCCGCCCTGGCGTACAATGTCCGGCCACCAGACAGGAACCGTCATCGCGTGCATACCCAGGATTTCCCCCAGCTGGACTCAGTAGACGTCATCAAACAGGGCTTCGAGTCTTTTGGCTACATTTGCTCTGACAAAATTGCCACGGCCGTATTCCTCGCATTCCAGTTGCGCAAGCCGGTTCTGGTCGAGGGCCCTCCGGGAGTGGGCAAGACCGAACTGGCAAAAACCACCGCCCAACTGCTGGATACTCCGTTGATCCGCCTGCAGTGCTACGAGGGGCTGGATGAAGCGAAAGCCCTGTACGAATGGAAGTACGGTAAGCAGTTGCTCTATACCCAGGTGCTGAAAGAAAAACTGGGCGACCTGTTACAGGGCACCCATAACCTGGCAGAGTCGGTGGAACGCTTGCACCAGTTCGGCGATATCTTCTACTCGGAAGAGTTCCTCGAGCCCAGGCCCCTGCTCAAGGCAATGCAACAGGAAAAAGGCGCGATCCTGTTGATCGACGAGGTCGACAAGTCGGACTACGAGTTCGAGTCGCTGTTGCTGGAAATTCTCTCCGACTACCAGGTATCGATCCCGGAAATCGGCACGGTAAAGGCCAAGTCGTCGCCAATGGTATTCCTCACCAGCAACAACACCCGCGACCTTTCCGATGCCCTCAAACGCCGCTGCCTGCACCTGTACATCCCCTTCCCCACGGTGGAACTGGAAGAACGCATCGTCCGCATCCGGGTACCGGAAATTGACCAGAAACTGCGCCACCAGCTGGTTGAGTTCGTCCACTCCCTGCGCCAGCTGGACCTGAAAAAACTCCCCGCCATTTCCGAGACCATCGACTGGGCGCGCAGCCTGTTATTGCTGCACGCCGACGAACTCGACGAGGAGCTGGTGCGCAGCACGCTGAACGTACTGCTGAAGTTTGAAGATGACATCGAGTCCACCGACGGCGAACTTCGCCAGCTGGTGCGCGGGGTCGCGGAAGACTAGTCATGCCCGAAAACCTGGTCAGCTTCATCCAGGTCCTGCGCAGTCACGATGTGCGCATATCGCCGGCGGAAACCCTGGACGCCATGCACGTGGCGACCACCCTCGGCTACGGCGATCGCTCCCTGTTGCGGGACGGACTGGGAATGACCCTGGCCAAAACCCCCGAGGAAGAGGCGATCTTCCTGCAGTGTTTTGAGCGCTTTTTTGATCGCGGGCTGGCCGATGTTTCCGCACCGGACGCGCCGGACGCCGACGATGCTACTGCAACCGAAGACAGCAGTGACCACCCCGGGCAGCAGGACGCCAGCCCGCTGCCGGCGCGCGCCGACGAAGCTTTAGCGCTCAAGGTCGCTGCAGAGGACAACCCGGAGCTGCAGGCGCTGATGCAATCGGAGTTGATGCGGGCACTGCTTGAAAATGACCGTAACGCGCTGAGTTTGGCAATAAACCGGGCGGGTGAAGCCACCGGCCTGCAGGCTATCCAGATGTTCACCCAGAAGGGGCAATACACCCGCCGGATGCTCGATGCCATGGGCGAGGAACAGATACGCGCCGCAGTCATTGCGCTGGAACGCGAGCAGAGCCCCGCCCTGCCCCAGCTGCAGCGCTACCGGGACCTCCTGCGGGAGCAGGTGCGCGATTACGTCGATGGCCAGTACCTGCTGCACGCCGAGGGCAAGACCCGGCAGTTCATGGAAGACGTGCTGAGCAAGACCCGCCTGAGTAACATCGAACATACCTACCTGCACCGGGTACACGAGCTGGTACGCAAGATGGCCAAAAAACTGGCCGCGCGACACAGCCGCAAGCGCCGCCAATACCGCCGCGGACAGCTGGATATGGCCCGTACCCTGCGCGCCGGCATCGCCAACGATGGTCTGATGTTCGACCTGCACTGGCGCCGCACCCGCAGGGACAAGCCGCAGATTCTTGCGGTGTGTGATGTCAGTGGCTCAGTCGCCGCCTACGCCAAGTTCCTGCTGTTGTTCCTCTACAGCCTGCAGGATGTGCTGCCACGGGTCAGAAGCTTCGCGTTTTCCAGCAAACTGGGAGAGGTGAGTGAACTGTTCGAGGAACACCCGGTGGAGAAAGCCATCGAGCTGGTCAACTGGAAGTATGGCGGCGCCACCGACTACGGCACCGCCCTCACCGATTTTGCCCGGCTCGCACTCGACGATATCAACAGCAATACCACGGTGATCATCCTCGGCGACGCGCGCAACAACAAGGGCGACCCCAGGCTGGAAATCATGCAGAGCATATACCAGCGTTCACGCCAGGTGATCTGGCTGAACCCCGAGTCCCGTCGCGCCTGGGGTACCGGTGATTCGGAAATGCACCGCTACCAAAGCGCCTGTCATTTTGCGGCCGAATGCAATAACCTTAAGCAATTGGAACGCATAGTAGACCAACTCCTCAAAAGTACCCGATAACGTTATGGCATTTTACTGCAATGATTGCAGCTACCGCGGTAAAACCAGTGGTCATGGCGGACAGTGTCCTGCCTGCGGGTCTTTTAATGTGTCGGTCCCACGGGTTAACTCCGATGAACAGAAAGCCCCGCCCCGCTGGCACAAGATTGCCCTGGTGAGCTCGTGGTCGCTGCTGCTGGTCATGATTCTCTGGAAGTTGATCCGCTGAAACTGAGCAAAACACAGTTCCCTATCCCCGCAACACTGCAATCGCTGGTTCGGCAGCAGTTTGCCGATCCGGCCCGGTCGGCTCAGGGCGACCAGGCGATGCGGCGGGATGAGCTCATCACCTACATCCGCGCCAGTGCCCGATTTGACCTGCGTCCGCTGGAAGCGGTACTGGCGCAAACAGAGCAGATAGGCGATCCGGCGCTGCCCGCGCCAGAGGACAGCGCCGTCCTCGCCTGGATTGGCGCCAGCTGCGACTACTGGGAAAAGCACCATCCTCTGGACGAGGCTGTTTCCAGCCAGTTGCGTCGTCTGCAGCCGGTCATCGCGCTGATAGCGCTCGCCGACGCCCAGTTCTACACCCCGGGCAAGCACCCCCTGCACCAGACACTGGACGCATTGCAGGCGGCGGCCGTTGGCTGGCAGGACGGGCTCGGCCGCGCCGGTGAGCCTCTGCTGAAACTCATTGACGAAACCGTGGAGGGTGCCCTCGCCAGCCTGGAGGCTGACGGCGAGGGGCTGATCTCACTGCTGCGAAACAGTACCCGGTCAGCGCAACGACTGCAAACCCGCCAACAGCGCATGGCCCAGCGTGCCGCCGATGTGGAGCGCGGCCAGCTGCGGGCCGCAAGGGCCCGCAATACCGCTGCCGCAATGATTAACCAACAGCTGCAACGCTTCCCCATTCCCGCGGAAATCGGCCAGTTTATCACTGGTCCCTGGTATGAAAGTGCGCAATTGGTGCTACTCAAGTTTGGCGAGCAGGCAGAGCAGTGGCGGGATTTCGTCAGCACCACCGCCTCCCTGCTTGATGCCCTGCAACCGCCCGGGGATACTGCCCAGCCCTCCCCCGATGGCGGGATTGGCAGGCGACTGAGCAGGTGGTTGCTAAGCCTGCAGCACGACCCCCAGGCGGCAGAGCAGGCCATCAGCAACATTGAGTACGCGCACCTGCGGGTTGCCCGCGGAGAAGACGTCCAGCGCGCCAATACGACGCTGCTGGCTGCTGACGACAAACCGGCAAGCAACGGCGAAGTGATCGCCGAAGTCGAGGCGCTTGAGATGGGCCAATGGTTTCTGGTCCAGGCTCGAAAAGGTAGCACCCTGCGCATACAGCTGGCGATGAAGCAGGACGATGAACAGCGCCTGCTGTTCTGCAACCACGCCGGGGCCCGGGTTCAGGCCATGGACTACAGCAGCTTCGCCCGGCTGCTGAGCGAGGGCAAGGCGGTTCCCCTCAGCTCGGATAACAGCTTCAGTCGCGCGCTGGCTGCCGTCGTTGGCATCGACAACCAGGAGGCTCTGGCGAAACTCACCGGCCAGCCTCCGTCCGAGGGTGAACAGGCAGCGACCGCGGGCGACAGTCCGGCACCAGATCCCGGCGCTGGCGATCCACTCCCTCCGCTGGAAGTTGAGAGCGAGGAACCAAGACAGCCGGACCTGCCGGATTCAGGCGTACCGGAGCTCCCCATGGGGACCTGGCTGGGGTTTCACGATGTGGACCCGCCCCTGCTTGCCAAGCTGGCGCTACACGACAAGGTCCGCCAACTCTTTATCTTCGTCAATCGCAAGGGTGTGGAACAGCGCCGGCTGGGGGAGGATGAGTACCTGGCGCTGATCCAGGCCGGGCAGGTGGATATCCTGGAAACCAAAGTGAACTTCCGCGAGCAGGTAGAACGTGCCCGCGACCGCATGAAGAGGCATCAACGCTAGTGGACCTGGAGCGAAAACATCTGCGACTGCCTGTCGAAAGCCGGGTCTTTATCGAGTTGGAAGCGCCGGTATCCGGCACCAATGCGCCGGGCAATATTGCGGTCTGCAAAACCCTCGACGTCTCCGCCAGCGGCCTGCAGGTCGCGCTGGACCATGAACTGATTGAGCAGTCTTACCTGCAGATTGGTGTCGAACCACCCCGCACGGCGAGCGCCAGCGCGGAACCCTTCTTCCTCGCTGCGCAGGTGAAATGGTGCCGTGCCGGAGAATCTGCGGACCAACCGTGGCTGGCGGGACTGGCATTGCTGCCCGCCGGGCAGTCAGACATCGATCAGTGGATAGAGCTGATATCCGGCCTCGAATAAGCGGCTCAGAACAGGCGCTCTTCCTCCTCCTCGATAACTTCCAGGCTCAGCCCATCCATGCTGGAACCAAAAGTTGGAGGCGGTGACGGCCTGGCAGGTTCAGCCGCCGGCTGTTCCTCCGCGATGGCGGATGCCTCAGGCTCGCTGGTCTCGAGTTCCGGCCCGGACGCCAGTGGCCCGGGCGGCGGTGCCAGACCACCGTCCTCGTGGGCAAACTTGATTTTGAGGCGGACATTATTGGGGGAGTCAGCATTGCGCAACGCTTCGTCCTCACTGATCAAACCTTCCATATAAAGCTCGAACAGGGCGGTATCAAAGGTCTTCATGCCGATGTTCTCGGACTTCTGCATGACTTCCTTGATCCCTTCTATCTGGCCGCGCAGGATGAGGTCGGCCACTCGCGGTGTGCCCAGCAGGACCTCGATCGCGGCACAGCGCTTGCCATCCACCGTGGGCACCAGTCGCTGTGAGACAAATGCCTGCAGGTTCAGCGACAGGTCCATCAGCAACTGAGCCTTACGCTCATCCGGGAAAAAGTTGATGATGCGATCCAGAGCCTGGTTGGCGTTGTTGGCGTGGAGGGTGGATATACACAGATGGCCGGTTTCGGCAAAGGCGATAGCGTGCTCCATGGTCTCGCGATCACGGATCTCACCGATCAGGATAACGTCCGGTGCCTGCCGCAGCGTATTTTTCAGGGCGTTGTGCCAGTTGCGGGTATCCACCCCCACCTCGCGCTGGTTGACGATGGACTTCTTGTGGCTGTGCACATACTCCACCGGATCCTCGATGGTCACAATGTGGCCACTGCTGTTGGCGTTGCGATAATCGATCAGCGCCGCCAGCGATGTGGACTTGCCGGAGCCGGTAGCGCCGACAAACAGCACCAGGCCGCGCTTGCGCATCATGACCTCCGGCAGTATCTCCGGCAATCGCAGGTCCTGCCAGCGGGGAATATCGGCAACGATGTTGCGGCAGACCATGGCGACTTCGTTGCGCTGCAGGAATATGTTGACCCGAAACCGGCCATAGCCGGGAATCGACGTCGCCAGGTTCATTTCCAGTTCCTGTTCAAACTCGGCCTGCTGGGTGCTGTCCATGACCTCGTAGGCAATGTCCCGGATTTCGCCGGGTTTGAGGATCTCACTGTCGATCGGCCGAAGGTGGCCATCAAACTTGGCGCAGGGCGGCGCACCGGTACTCAGGTAGAGATCCGATCCGTTTTCAGTTGCCAGGTGTTTCAGCCATTCGGTTATTCTCACCGCCTATCCCCCAATATGTTGTTCTTCCGTGATTTTTCGGCCAACCTGCCCTGAGCCGGCCACTTTCCGGGATACTCTAGCAGCTTGCATCGGGCTCTCCTATAGCCCGGGTTGGACATTCTCGACTTTGCCGCTTACCATACGAGCGTATAGTGAAAATAAAGAGGAGCGTCCGCGTGAAAGAAGACAGACCGACACCGCTGGTAGAGGATCTCGACGGCACCCGCCAGAAACTGGAGGGCTGGTTCTCGGCAAGACGCGGCACCGAGATAAGCATCCGTGACCTCAACATTCCCGAAGCCACAGGGATGTCCAATGTCACCCTGTTATTTGATATTCACTGGCAGGAGAACGGCGAGACGCAGTCACAGTCCTGCGTCGGCCGCCTGCAGCCGGAAATCGAGCGCCCGGTGTTTCCCTCCTATGACCTGCGGGAGCAATACAAGGTGATGGAAGCCGTGGGCAGGCACAGCGACATCCCGGTACCCACCCTGCTGGGCCTCGAGGCTGATCCTTCGCTGCTGGGTGTGCAGTTCTACATCATGGAATTCACCGCCGGCCGCATCCCCACCGACATGCCTCCCTACAATATGGACGGCTGGATGATGCACGAGACCACTGAAGACCAGCGAGCAAAGATGTGGCGAGCGGCGGTGGACACCATGGCGAGATACCATCAACTGGATTATCGGGAGCTGGGGTTCGGCCACCTTGCGTCGGCAGACCAGACACCCCTGCAACAGCAGTTGCGGTACTGGCAGGACTACCACGACTGGGCGATGGAGGGCACACGCCACGACATCGGTTGCGCCGCCCTGGACTGGTTACAGGCCAACCAACCCGAAAATGAACCCACCGTGCTGTGCTGGGGCGACTCCCGGATCGGCAACATTATCTTCGAGGAATCCCTGGATGGCGTGGCCGCCGTGCTGGACTGGGAGATGGCGGTACTGGGCAACCCGGTCCAGGATCTGGCCTGGTTCAACTACATCGACTCGACCTTCGCCGAAGGCCTGGGCATGCCCCGGCTGCCGGGCCTGCCCTCCTACGAGGACACCGTCGCCCAGTGGGAGCAGGCCTCGGGCCACTCCGCACAAGACTACGACTACTACCTCATATTTGCCGGCATGCGCTACGGTCTGATCCTGTCGCGAATCATGGTCGCCACCGGTCAGGAAGATCAGGTGCAGTCCAACTTTGCCTGCCAGCTGCTGAAACGGCATCTCGAGGGTGTGGGCGCGATTTGACCCATCCTAGTGCAGCGACGTCTCTCGCCGGTGCTCATGGAACACATATTCGAACACCTCCCGATAGTTGCGGGCAAAGTGCACGTTAATGCCCTCCCGCAGGTAATCCGGCAGTTCATCGAAATCGCGCCGGTTACCGTGGGGCAGAATCAGTTCCATGATTTTGCTGCGCCGGGCGGCAATCACTTTTTCCCGGATACCACCCACCGGCAGCACCTGGCCGGTGAGGGTCAGTTCACCGGTCATGGCCAGCGGGCGCTTGATGCGTTCCTTGCGGGCCAGGGATACCAGCGCGGTTGCCATGGTAATACCGGCGCTGGGGCCATCCTTGGGCGTCGCACCTTCCGGTACGTGCAGGTGCACCATACTCATGTCGAAAAAATCGGGATCGCATCCGTAGTCTTTCAGGTGTCCGATCACGTAGCTGTAGGCGATGTCAGCGGACTCGCGCATCACATCACCCAGTCGCCCGGTGAGTTTGAAGCCACGGTTTAAGGTGTGAATCTGGGAGGACTCGATCGCCAGGGTGGCGCCGCCCATGGCTGTCCATGCCAGCCCGGTGGCCACACCCAGCCCACGCAGGGGCTTGTCGTTACTGAAAGGCGGTTTGCCCAGCAGATCATCGATATCTTTTTTACCGACCCGCATCCTGTTCTCATCGGCGTCCAGCATGCGCACGATGGATTTACGCATAATACGGGCGATCTGCTTCTCCAGTGAGCGCACTCCCGCCTCGCGGCAATAGGAATCGATCACGTACTTGAGGCCGGCGTCGTTGATCTTGAGCTGCTCTTCGTTCAGGCCATGCCGCTTGAGTTGCTTGGGCCACAGGTGATTGCGGGCGATGGAGAGCTTCTCCTCGGCGACGTAGCCGGAAAGCCGGGTAATTTCCATCCGGTCCAGCAGTGGGCCGGGAATAGTGTCCAACTGGTTGGCGGTACAAACAAACAGTACCTTGGACAGGTCCACCCGCAGGTCCAGGTAGTGATCCAGGAAGTCACTGTTCTGCTCCGGATCGAGAACCTCCAGTAACGCAGACGCGGGGTCCCCCTGGAACGAGGCCCCGATCTTGTCGATTTCATCGAGCATGATGACCGGATTTGACACCTGCACTTCTTTCAGGGCCTGGACGAACTTGCCGGGCATGGCCCCGATATAGGTGCGCCGGTGCCCCTTGATTTCCGCCTCGTCGCGCATACCGCCCAGGCTGAAGCGATAAAATTCGCGTCCGAGTGCGTCAGCCACCGACCGTCCGATACTGGTTTTACCGACCCCGGGTGGCCCCACCAGCAACAGGATGGAACCGGATATTTCACCCTTGAAAGCGCCCACCGCCAGAAACTCGAGAATGCGCTCCTTCACATCTTCCAGTCCCTCGTGATGTTCGTTGAGCACCTCGCGTGCGTGTTGCAGGTCCAGGTTGTCCTCCGAGTGCACGCCCCATGGCACCGAGGTGGCCCAGTCCAGGTAGTTGCGGGTTACCCCATACTCGGGTGAGCCGGTTTCCAGCACGGACAACTTCTGCAATTCGTCATCGATGCGTTTGGCCACCGCTTCCGGCAGGTCCTTATCGGCTATGCGCTGCTCGAACATCTCCACGTCGGAGGTGCGGTCGTCCTTGGATATCCCCAGCTCTTTCTGGATGATCTTCATCTGCTCACGGAGGAAAAACTCGCGCTGCTGCTCCGAAACTTTTTCATTCACCTGGCTGGTGATCTGGCCCTGGAGCTCGGCGACTTCCCGCTCCTTGCGGAGCAGGGAAAGCACCTTCTCAATGCGCGATACCAGTGGCAGGGTTTCGAGAATTTCCTGCAGCTGCTCGCCGGAGGCTGTGGTCAGCGCGGCAGAAAAGTCCGCCAGCAGACTCGGCTGGGTAGGACTGAAGTTGGCCAGGTACTGCTTGAGTTCCTCGCTGTAAAGCGGGTTTAGCGGCAACAGTTCCTTGATCTCCTTGATCAGGGCCATGGCGTATGCCTTGATCTCGTCAGATTCCCGGTCACCCTGGCTGCGGGGATACTCGACCTGGGCCAGATAGGGCGGCTTGTCATTCAACCAGCGCACAATCCTGAACCGGCGAATGCCCTGGGCCAGGAACTGCCCCTGCTTGTCCCCCGGCACCGGCGGCTGGTGCAGCCGCACCACGCAGCCCATGGCCGGAAACTGGCGCGACGCTATTTCGCCACTGTCATTGCGGGGGACGTAGGACAGCCCGATCAGGTTCTGGCCGCTCTCGGTCACGCCCTTGAGGGTGTCCGACCACTCCTGGGGATTGATCGCCACCGGCTGAACCTGCCCGGGAAAGAATGGCCGGTTGGGCACGGGCATCAGGTAAAGGGTATCCGGGAGGACGTCATCGGCCACCGCCGGCGCGTTGTTCCCATCACCCGGTTCCAGAGTATCCGCGTCTACCGCATCGTCATACTGATCCATGCCCTGTCCTTCTCGAGACTGTTTCATGCACGCTATATGAGGCCGACAGGCGCGATTTTCAAGCGCGACTGGCAGGCGCCGTGCTGACCCTGGCGTGCACCGCTATACTGGCAGTCGACACCAACCTACAGTTTAGACCAACAGAGGACGCGGCCGTGCACATGGAGCAGCTGTCACAACAGGACATCTCCCGGCAACTCGCAACCGTCGAGGCACAGTACAAGGCACTTGCCGGACGCAAGCTGTCACTGGACCTGACCCGGGGAAAACCCGGCAGCGAACAGCTGGACCTGTGCAATCATCTCGACGGTATTCTGGGAGGTGACTACCGCAGCGAGACCGGCCTCGACGTGCGCAACTACGGCGGCCTGGACGGGTTGCCCGAGGCGAAGCGGCTGTTCGGTACCGTGCTGGGCGTATCACCGGAAAACGTGGTCATCGGCGGCAATGCCAGCCTGAGCCTGATGTACACCGTGATTGACCTGGCCCTGAGCGCCGGCCTGCGGGGTCCCGAGTCCGCCTGGGGCAATTCCGATGAGGTCAAATTCCTCTGTCCCGTGCCCGGGTACGACCGCCATTTCGCCATTTGCGAGTACCTGGGTATAGAAATGATCCCGGTACCCATGCTGGACACCGGACCCGACATGGACG
Source organism: Seongchinamella unica (assembly GCF_004354085.1). Taxonomy (GTDB): domain Bacteria; phylum Pseudomonadota; class Gammaproteobacteria; order Pseudomonadales; family Halieaceae; genus Halioglobus; species Halioglobus unicus. The sequence continues at coordinate 255,645 of NZ_SMSE01000003.1, forward strand.
TGGTGGAAAAACAGGTCGGCGAAGATGCCGACATCAAGGGCATCTGGTGCGTACCCCGCTTCTCCAACCCCACCGGCTGCGTGTACAGCGACGAGACGGTTGAGCGCCTGGCCAAACTGGGCAGCCTGGCGGGTGATCACTTCCTGGTAATGTACGACAACGCCTACGCCGTCCACAGCCTTTACGACGATGCACCCGGACTCGCCAACATCAGCGACTACTGCGAACAACACGGTACCGCCGACAGCGTGTTCCAGTTCGGTTCCACCTCAAAGATCACCTTCGCCGGCGCCGGCGTCGCCTTCCTCGCCAGCAGTACCGACAACCTGGCCGCCTTCAAACATCACCTGTCTTTCCAGAGCATCGGCCCGGACAAGGTCAACCAGCTGCGCCACGTAAAATTACTGCAGGACCCGGAAGGTATCGCCGCCCACATGCGCAAACACGCCGCCATTCTCCGCCCCCGCTTTGAGGCCGTACTGGCAACACTCGAGCGGGAGCTGGCCGGCACCGGCATGGGCGAATGGCTGGCGCCGCGCGGCGGCTACTTCATTTCTTTCAATACCCGCCCCGGGCTGGCCAAAGAGGTGGTTCGCCTCGCAGCGGAGATCGGCGTCAACCTGACGCCCGCAGGGGCCACCTTCCCCTACGGCAAAGACCCCGCGGACTCCAATATCAGGCTGGCGCCCAGTTTTCCATCGCTGGCGGAGGTGCAGGAAACGGCGGAGGCGTTCGTGGTCTGCGTGAAGCTGGCAACGCTGCGACAACAGCTCGCCAATTCTTGAGGGTTTGATATCGCGTGACGGCCCGACACCGGAGTAAAGTTGCCGAAACGACCACTGGCTCCGCTGGATTTCTGTGCCGCTGCGGAACTCGGCTTGGGTTGCTGGTCGCAACCCCAAAGCGACCGCTGACAGTACCCGATAAAGCGGGGCAGGCCCTTCTCGCGGAAAGCCCCCAGAAATCCAGCTACACCAAAGCTGTGGCCTGATTGTTTCCGCAGCTATACCCCAGCGCCCAGGGTACAGGCGCTTGCAGTTTCAGGGGAGACCGGGCCTTAATGTTGTTCATTCATACAAATGAGCAGAGGTGTCGGGGCTGGAAAGCGAATTGGCGGGGCGTCTGAGCACAGGGATGTGCGAAGCCGAACTGCCAGGGATGGCGCTTTACGCGATCCCGCAAAGGCGCTTACCAGACTCGAAACCGGGTAGTCTGAAGAAAACCAGTTATTCTTCCGTGGTCTGCTGGGGCGGCATGCCCGGCAGCGGAAAACTCCGGACATTGCCGCCTTCAACCGGCTTGACGTCGGAAATCTTCACCGAGCCTTCCTTGTCCACCTCGTCAATGCGAATAATCGCCTGCAGGGGGATATAGCTGCGGGTCACACCGGCGAATTCGTTCTTGAGCTTTTCCTCGCTGGGATCAACCACGATCTGCGAACGCTCACCGAACACGAATTCCTCGATCTCGATAAAGCCCCACATATCGCTCTGGTAGATCTGCCGGGCAAAGACCTCGAAGACCTGGTTGCCGTTCTGGAAAATCACTTTGTAGACGGATTGCGCTGGCATGGTTTCCTCTTGCGGTAGCGGAATATTCGATCCCCGGACAGCCACCGGAATATTGGATCGCGGCACGCCGGGGGAGGTTATCCCGGGCCGCGAATTTCAGGGGGCGGCAATATTACCACCATCTGCGCGAAATACCAGCCCGAAAGCCGCGCCGGGCCTAGGTTTCACGGGGGCAAATCTGTATAATCCGCTGCCCTTTTGCAGACTAGACTGCCGGCAGGCCAGACGCCGCCGGCCCAGAGGAACAGTGAGCAAGAAACTCTACATCAAGACCCACGGCTGCCAGATGAACGAATACGACTCAGCCCGTATGCGCGATCTACTGGAAGAAAGCCATGACCTGGTGACCACAGAGAACCCGGAAGAGGCCGATGTACTGTTGCTAAACACTTGTTCTATAAGGGAAAAAGCCCAGGAAAAAGTTTTTCACCAGCTGGGCCGCTGGAAGCACCTGAAGCAGAAGAACCCGAACCTGATCATCGGTGTGGGCGGCTGCGTGGCCAGCCAGGAAGGGGAAGCAATCGGCAAGCGGGCGCCCTACGTGGACCTGGTGTTCGGACCCCAGACCCTGCATCGCCTGCCGGAGATGATGGACCAGCGCAAAGGCCCCGGTGGCACCCTGGTGGTGGATGTCAGCTTCCCGGAGATCGAGAAATTCGACCGCCTGCCGGAGCCCAAAGTGGAAGGCCCCACCGCCTTTGTATCGATCATGGAAGGCTGCTCCAAATACTGCACCTTCTGCGTGGTGCCCTATACCCGCGGCGAAGAGGTTTCCCGCCCACTGGACGACGTGATTGCGGAGATCGCCCACCTCGCGTCGGAAGGGGTAAAGGAAGTGAACCTGCTGGGCCAGAACGTCAACGCCTATCGCGGCGAGAGCCACGACGGCGACATCGTCGACTTCGCCGAACTACTGCACTATGTGGCGAAGATCCCCGGCATCGCCAGGATTCGTTACACCACCTCCCATCCGGTGGAGTTCTCGGACGCCCTGATAGAGGCCTACGCAGAGATTCCGCAGCTGGTGGATCACCTGCACCTGCCAGTGCAAAGCGGATCCGACAAGATCCTGGCCGCCATGAAACGCGGTCACACCGCGCTGGAGTACAAGTCAAAGATTCGCCGGCTGCGCAAAATCCGGCCGGACATCAGCATCTCCTCGGACTTCATCATCGGCTTCCCCGGGGAAACCGAAAAAGACTTTGCCGACACCATGAAGCTGATCGAGGATATCGGCTTCGATGTGTCCTTCAGCTTTGTCTACAGCGCCCGGCCGGGCACCCCCGCTGCGGAACTGCCCGATGAGACCGCGGAGGAGACCAAGAAGCAGCGCCTGCAGGTACTCCAGGCGCGCATCAACCAGCACGCCCAGGAAATCAGTCGACGCATGGTCGGCAGCAGCCAGGCCATCCTGGTGACCGGCGTCTCCAGGAAGGATCCGGGGCAGTTACAGGGCCGTACCGAAAACAACCGGGCAGTAAATTTTTCCTGCGCCGATCACAGCCTGATTGGCGAATTTGCCCGGGTGGAGATCATAGAGGCACTGCCAAACTCACTGCGCGGCGTGCTGCAGGCCGGTTGACGGCTGGCATTTCCGGTATATTCTTTAATCTCATGACTCAGCCCACAACGGGCCAGTGGCCAATTTGAACAACGAATCCGACCCGTCGAACCCGGCCTCATCACCGGCGACGCAACAAAACCTTACCCTGGAACCCAATGACAACCGTCATCTGGCCATGCTTTGCGGCCAGCTGGACAGCCATCTGCGGCAGATCGAAGAGCGCCTGGGGATCAGCATCAGCAACCGGGGCAACCAGTTCCTGCTCAGCGGACCCTCGGTTAACGTGGCTTCCGCCAAACAGCTGTTGATTCACCTGTATGCCGAGATCTGCCAGGGCGTGGGCCTGAGCCCGGAGTCCCTGCACCTGCAGCTGCAACAGGCGGGACTGGAGCACCTGGCGGAGGTCGCCAAGGGCGACCAGCCGGTTGAAGCCATCCAGGTGATTCGCACCAAGCGCGCCTCCATCAAGCCCCGTGGCAAAAACCAGCAAAGCTACGTGCGCACCATCAAGTACTCGGACATCAATTTCGGCATTGGCCCGGCCGGCACCGGCAAAACCTATCTGGCGGTGGCCTGCGCGGTGGAGGCCCTGCTGGAAGAGCGGGTACGGCGCATCCTGCTGGTGCGCCCGGCGGTCGAGGCCGGCGAGAAGCTGGGCTTTCTCCCCGGCGACCTGAGCCAGAAGATAGACCCCTACCTGCGCCCGCTGTACGACGCGCTCTATGAAATGCTGGGCTTCGAGACCGTCAACAAGTATATCGAGCGCAATATCATCGAAGTGGCGCCGCTGGCCTTTATGCGCGGCCGCACCCTCAACAACGCCTTTATTATTCTCGACGAAGCCCAGAACACCACCCGGGAACAGATGAAAATGTTCCTCACCAGAATCGGGTTCGGCTCCACCGCCGTCATTACCGGTGACGCCACCCAGATCGACCTGCCCCGGGGCGCCCAGTCGGGCCTCACCCATGCGGGCAACATCCTGGATGGAGTGGAAGGCATCGGATTCACCTACTTTGCCAACAAGGACGTGGTGCGCCACCCTCTGGTGCAACGCATCGTGCAGGCCTACGACAATCACGAGGACAAGGCCACCCCACTGGACCAGGGCAAGCTGTGAACCTGCATCTGGATATCCAGTGCGCCAGCGCCGAACCTGTTCCGGACGAGGACGACATACGACGCTGGGTTCTGGCAGCACTCGCCGGTCGCCGCCGCAGCGATACCGAGGTCAGCCTTCGCCTGGTGGATATTGCCGAAATGACCACGCTCAACGAGAGCTACCGCCACAAGACCGGCCCCACCAACGTGCTCTCGTTTCCCTCGGACCTGCCGCCGGAGCTTGAGTTGCCACTACTGGGCGACATCGTCATCTGCGCCCCGGTGGTTCGGGAGGAAGCCCGGCAGCAGGCCAAGGCACTGGAGGCCCACTGGGCCCACATGACCGTTCACGGCACGCTTCACCTGCTGGGGTACGACCATATCGAGGAGGCGGAGGCCGAGGCTATGGAAGCGCTGGAAACCGACATCCTCACCGCCCTGAATTATCCCTGTCCCTATCAGGACAATTTACCCAAGGAGCATGCTGACGCATGAGCGACGAACATTCTGGCAGCGATTCAGGCGACAAGTCCTGGCTGGAAAAAATAGGCCAGCTTTTCTCCGGTGAGCCGCGCAACCGGAACGACCTGCTGGACGTGGTCGCAGTGGCCTCGGAGAACGAAGTAATCGACGAGGATGCCCGCAGCATCATGGAAGGTGCGATACAGGTATCGGACATGCAAGCCCGGGATATCATGATCCCGCGGGCACAGATGGTGGTGATCAAGGAAGAGTCTTCGCTGGAGGAAATCATGCCGCTGATTACCCGCTCGGCCCACTCCCGCTACCCGGTGGTGGGCGAGAGTACCGACGATGTCCTCGGCATACTGCTGGCCAAAGACCTGTTGCCGCAAATTCTCAATAACGACCACAGCGACTTCAAGATCACGTCGCTGCTGCGACCCACCGTGGTGGTCCCCGAAAGCAAGCGCCTGAACGTGCTGCTGCGCGAGTTTCGCGAAAACCGTAACCACATGGCCATCGTCATCGACGAGTACGGTGGTGTAGCCGGCCTGGTGACCATAGAAGACGTACTGGAAGAAATCGTCGGTGAAATCGAAGATGAAACCGATGCCAAGGTAGACCGCTACATTCGCAAGATTTCCGATGATGACTACTTCATCAAGGCGCTCACCCCCATCGACGATTTCAACGACTACTTCAAGACCGACTTCTCCGACGAAGAGTTCGACACCATCGGTGGTCTGGTGATGCAGGCCCTGGGCCACATGCCTTCCCGCAATGAGCTGGCAGTGATCGACAGGTTCGAGTTCAAGGTGATCAACGCCGACCAGCGCAAGATCCATAGCCTGCGCATGCGACCGCTGGACGACTAGGCCCGCTTCATGCCCGACAGCAACAGCGAATCGAGACTGTCGCCATTACAGGTGATGCTGGTCGCACCGCTGGCGGGCGCCCTGGTTACCCTGTCGCTGGCGCCCTTCGACATCTGGCCCGCCGGTATCCTCAGCTGCGCCCTGCTGGCCTGGCTGCTGAGCACCTGCACGCCCCGACAGGGTCTCTGGCGGGGCTGGCTCTACGGCCTGGGTATGTTCGGCAGCGGCGTTTCCTGGGTCTACGTCAGCATTCACGTGCACGGCTATGCCCCGGTGCCCCTGGCCGTCACCCTCACGGCCCTGTTCTGTGCCGGGCTGGCCGTGTTCCACGGCCTGTTTGGCTGGCTCTACGTGCGCCTTGTGCGCCCCCTGCCCGGCGGCATGTTAATGGGCCTGCCCCTGCTGTGGGTGCTGCTGGAATGGCTGCGCAGCTGGGTGCTCACCGGGTTTCCCTGGCTGTATCTGGGCTACGCCCATGTGGATACCTGGATCGCCGGCTGGGCGCCGGTGGTCGGCGTATTCGGCCTGTCGTTTGTCTGCGCCATCAGCGGCAGCTGCCTGTTCCTGGGCTGGCGCAGCCGGCAACCGATTGCCATTGCCACCTATGGCGTCATCGTGCTCACCCTGTGGGTGGGTGGCGGTGTGCTGAAGCCGATTCAGTGGGTGGCCCGAGCCAGCGAGAAGCCGCTGTCCACTGCGATCTACCAGCCCAACGTGCCCCAGGAACACAAATGGGACCGCAACTACTACTACCCGATCCTGAGCCAATTGGAAGAAGGCACCGCGCCGCTGCTGGGCAATGACATCCTGGTCTGGCCGGAAGCGGCGGTTCCCAACTACTACCAGAACGCCCGGGGCTTCCTGGACCCCATTGATGCCCGGGCCAGGATGGCGGGTACCACCCTGATCACCGGTATTCCCCATCGCTCTGACAACGGCCAGGGCTACCACAACAGTATTCTGGCGCTGGGTGCGGGCCACGGCGTTTACCACAAGCAGCGGCTGGTGCCCTTTGGCGAATACGTGCCGCTGGAGAGCGCACTGCGCGGGCTGATTGCTTTTTTGGACCTGCCCATGTCGTCCTTCAGCGCGGGCCCGTCCGGCCAGGCACCACTGCAGGCGGGCGGTTTCCGGATAGCGCCCTACATCTGCTACGAGATCGTCTACCCCGACCTGGTGGCCAGCAGCGCCCGCAACGCCGACCTGTTGATTACCATCAGTAATGACAGCTGGTTCGGCAATTCTATCGGCCCGCTGCAGCACCTGCAGATGGCCCGGATGCGGGCGCTGGAAAATGGCCGTTACCTGATTCGCGGCACCAACAACGGGGTGTCGGCGATCATCGATCACCGCGGCCGCATCGTCCAGGCCAGCGAGCAGTTCGTTGAAGCCAGCCTGGTGGGCGAGGTGGAGACCATGCTCGGTAAAACCCCCTTTGGCAGCCTGGGTTCCGCCCCGGTCATCATTGGCTGCGGCCTGGGTCTGGGCTTGATGTACCTCATGTACCTGGCCTTCTGGCGCGAGGAAAACTGACCCCGGCCACAGGCTGCCGGCATCGTCCCCAGTGCCTCGGGGCTACAGACGCCCCCGGCAATTGCTGGTAGAATTCGCGCTTCTTTTTTTACCCCCCGAATCAGGAAAGACCAGTCCCGTGATGGAGCAACAATACGACCCCAAGACCCTGGAACAGCAAGCCCGGGACCACTGGCTGGCGAACAACAGTTTCGCCGTACAACAGGATGACGAGCGGGAAAAGTTTTACTGCCTGGCCATGTTCCCCTACCCCAGTGGCAAGCTGCACATGGGGCACGTGCGCAACTACACCATCGCCGACGTGATCGCCCGCTTCCAGCGCATGCAGGGCAAGAACGTGCTGCAACCCATGGGCTGGGACGCCTTCGGCCTGCCGGCGGAAAACGCCGCCATCAAGAACAACGTGCCGCCGGCCCGTTGGACCGCGCAGAACATCGACTACATGCGCGAACAGCTGCGCCAGCTGGGTTTTGCCTACGACTGGGACCGGGAATTCGCCACCTGTGACCCGGACTACTATCGCTGGGAGCAGTGGTTTTTTACCCGCCTGTTCGAGAAGGGCCTGGCCTACAAGAAGAAGGCCGAGGTGAACTGGTGTGAAACCGACCAGACCGTGCTCGCCAATGAGCAGGTGGTCGACGGCTGCTGCTGGCGCTGTGACAACCCGGTAGAGCGCCGTGAAATCGACCAGTGGTTCATCAAGATCACCGACTACGCCGACCAGTTGCTCAACGACCTGGACGAACTGGACCAGTGGCCCGAGCAGGTGAAAACCATGCAGCGCAACTGGATCGGGCGCTCAGAGGGGGTGGACCTGGACTTCGATTTCAACGGCGAGCCGCTGTCGGTCTACACCACCCGCCCGGACACCCTGATGGGCGCCACCTACCTGGCGGTTGCGCCCCAGCACCCGGTTGCGAAGGCGGCCGCTGCAAACAACCCGGAGCTGGCGGCGTTCATTGAAACCCAGTCCAACATCAAGGTCGCCGAAGCCGAGATGGCCACCATGGAAAAACTGGGTATGGCCACCGGCCTTACCGCCACCCACCCGCTGAGCGGCGAACAGGTGCCTATCTGGGTCGCCAACTTCGTGCTGATGAGCTACGGCTCCGGCGCGGTGATGTCGGTGCCCGCCCACGATGAGCGCGACCACGCCTTTGCCAGCAAGTATGGCCTGCCGATTGTGCAGGTGGTGGACAAGACCGAAGACGATTACGTGTACAGCAGCAATACCTGGCAGTACTGGTACGCCGACAAAACCGGCACCATCAGCATCAACTCCGGCGAGTTTGACGGTCTGGACTTCCAGGGCGCCTTCGACGCGATTGCCGACAAGTTGGAAAGTCTGGGCAGGGGCAAGCGCACCGTGAACTATCGCCTGCGAGACTGGGGTGTTTCCCGCCAGCGCTACTGGGGAGCGCCGATTCCCATAATCAATTGCGACCGCTGCGGCACGGTGCCGGTGCCCGCCGAAGACCTGCCGGTAGTGCTGCCCACGGAGGTGGAATTCGAGGGCGTGGGTTCGCCGATCAAGAAGATGCCGGAGTTCTACCAGACCAGTTGCCCCGGCTGCGGTGGCGCCGCCACCCGCGAGACTGACACCTTCGACACTTTTATGGAGTCTTCCTGGTACTACGCCCGCTACGGCTGTGCCAACAACAACGACGCCATGCTCGACAGTGAAGCCGACTACTGGACCCCGGTGGACCAGTACGTGGGCGGCATCGAGCACGCGATCCTGCACCTGCTGTATTCGCGTTTCTATCACAAGCTGTTGCGCGACGAGGGCCTGGTGAGCTCCGACGAGCCCTTCACCCGCCTGCTGACCCAGGGCATGGTGCTCAAGGACGGGGCCAAAATGTCCAAGTCGAAGGGCAACACGGTCGACCCCCAGGCGCTGATCGACCAGTACGGTGCCGATACCGTGCGCCTGTTTTCCATGTTCGCGGCACCGCCGGAGCAGTCACTGGAGTGGGCCGATTCCGGGGTGGAGGGGGCCAACCGCTTCCTCAGGCGCCTGTGGAAACTGGTGAACAACCACCTGGCGGCTGATCCCGCGCCTGCGCTGGATACCGCTGCCCTCAATGAGCAGCAGAAGAACGCCCGCCGCAAGACCCACGAGACCATTGCCAAGGTCAGCGACGACTACGGCCGCCGCCAGACATTCAACACCGCCATCGCCGCGGTGATGGAGCTGTGCAACGAACTGGGCAAACTGGACGACAGAGACCAGAGTCGCGCGGTACTGGCTGAAGCCCTGCGGGCCGTGGTGTTGATGTTGAACCCCATTACCCCCCACGCCTGCCACGCCCTGTGGCCGATGCTGGGTGGCGAGGGCGACATCCTCAACGCCCCCTGGCCCGACGTCGACGAGACCGCCCTGACCCGCGACAGCATCGAGATGGCGGTGCAGGTCAACGGCAAGCTGCGCGCCAGGATGGACGTGGCCGCCAATGCCGACAAGGACGCGATAGAGGCCGCAGCCCTGGCCCAGGACAACGTCCAGCGTTTCCTCGACGGGGTGACCGTGCGCAAGGTGATTGTAGTGCCGGGCAAATTGGTTAATATTGTTGCCAACTAGTCCCCGACGGAATTTCCCCATGCAGCAGCGCCCGGTCCAACGCTTACTCATCCTGGCTATGGCCACGCTGCTGACCGCCTGTGGTTTTCACCTGCGCGGCACCGGCGGCGTCAATATTTCCGACGAATGGCGCTCGATGTACCTGGTGTCCAGCAACCCCAACAGCGAGTTCAGCCGCGAAGTCAAAACCCGCTTTGCCGCCAACGGCGTGCAATGGCAGGAAGACAACAAGGCCGCCAACTACAGCGTGGTACTGGGTCCCGAGCGCTTCAGCCAGCGCAACCTGTCGCTCAACTCCGAGGCCCGCGCGGCAGAATTTGAGCTGACCATGCGTTCCACCTTCTCGGTGCGCAACAGCAGCGGCGAGACGGTGATCGAAAACACCACCAGTTCCGTGGTCAAGCAAATGGAAAACGACCCGCGCAACGTGGTGGGCAAGTCCGAGGAAATCCGTATCCTCAAATCGGAGATGCGCAGCGAACTGGCACAGCAGATCATGCGCCGGATCGCCTTCTACGCCGCCGCCCAGGAAGCCTGATGCGCGTTTACCCGGAGAAGCTCGCCGGCCAGCTGCAACAACAACTTCTGCCCGTTTACCTGATCAGCGGCGACGAGCCGCTGCTGGTGCAGGAATGCTGCGACCAGGTGCGCCAGGCCGCCCGCAATGCCGGTTGTAGCGACCGCGAAATCATCGACAGCGGCGCCCCCGGCTTCAAGTGGGACGAGATCATCGCCAGTGCCTCCGCCATGTCGCTGTTTGCCGACCGCAAGCTGGTGGAACTGCGCGTGCCCAGCGGCAAGCCCGGCACCGAGGGCAGCAAGGCCCTGGTGGAATACCTGCAGGTGAGCGAGGGCAGCGACGATGTGCTGCTGATTATTGCCGGCAAGATCGACAAGCAATCCACCAACAGCAAGTGGTACAAGGCCCTGGACGCGGCCGGCGCCACGGTGCAGGTCTGGCCGGTGGACGCCAGGGACCTGCCGCGCTGGCTGCAACAGCGGGTGAGCGCCGCCGGCATGGCCATCGACAACGAAGCCCTGCAACTGCTGTGCGAGCGGGTGGAAGGCAACCTGCTGGCCGCGGTGCAGGAAGTGGAAAAACTCCAGCTACTGGCCGAAGACGGCCAGATCACGGCGGCAACCGTGACCGCCTCGGTCTCCAACAACGCCCGCTACAACCTGTTTGATATGACCGACAGCGCCCTCAAGGGCAACGCCGCCGGCAGCCTGAAAATGCTCCACGGCCTGCGCGGCGAGGGCACCGAGCCCGCCGTGGCCCTGTGGGCCCTGCTGCGGGAGATTCGCACCCTGCACCAGGCCCGGCAGGCGGTAGACTCAGGCCAGAATCCGCAGCAGGCCCTGAGCGCCCTGCGGGTATGGAAGAACCGTATGAGCCTGATGCAGGGCGCCCTTGGCCGTCACAGCCGGGCATCCCTCAACCGCCTGCTGGAGCAGGCCACCGCAGTGGACGGCAGCATCAAGGGCTTTGCCGGCGGCAAGCCCTGGGACAACCTGGAAACCCTGATCCTGGAGCTGGCCGGCGCCCGCCGCTGACCCCTTCCCGAACCTGCGACACCTGTCGCCTGATCATACAGGCCACGTTCGCGTGTAAATTTTACCGCTTGCAAAGCCCGAATTTGCCAACTACTGTATATATCAACAGTGTATGAATATACAGTTATACAGCAAAGAGGGCGCAGCCATGAACGAAGCACTCCAGCAGGTTATCAACCGCAACGACACCTGGCAGGGCCATTTTGCCGGCCCGGCATTCTCCGCCAACGGTGACAGCCACCGGACTGAGGGCCTCCTCAGCACCGGTTACAGCACCCTGGATGCCCAGTTGCGCACTAACGGCTGGCCCCTGGGCAGCACCGTGGAAGTGCTCAGCGACGGCTGCGGCCTGGGTTCCATGGGCCTGTTCCTGCCGGCCATGGAGAAGCTCAGCGCCGAGGGCCGCTGGCAGGTCTTCATCGCCCCGCCCTTCACCCCCTATGCCCCCCTGCTGAAGGCCCGGGGCATCGATACCGAACAAATCCTGCTGGTACACCCCAAAAACCGGGAAGACCTGCTGTGGGCCACCGAGCAGGCCCTGCGCAGCAGCACCAGCAGTGCCGTGTTCAGCTGGCTGGGTGCCGATGAATACAGCTACGGCGAACTGCGCAAACTGCAGCTGGCCGCCGCCAGCGGCGACAGCCTGGCAGTGCTGTTCCGCCCCCAGTCGGCGGCGCGCAACCACGCCCCCGCCAGCCTGCGCCTGCAAATGCGCGAGTACCGCAAAGTGCATATTCTCAAGCAGCGCGGTGGCAACCAGTACCTGGACGTGACCCTGCCGCCCTCGGAAGATGTACCGGAACAACCCCAGCTGTGGGAGATTCCCGCCTGGCAGGCGAGCCCCGGGCAAGCGAGTCCCACCCAACAGCCGGTACTGTCATTTGCCTGAACACCACCCGGGCATGACGAATATCAAGCAAGTGGCAACGCAGCTCTGCTAGACTCCCCGTTGCACTTTCACGCAACGGGACACGGAGCCAAACATGCAGGACTTTCCCCACCACTACCTGGTATCTGCCAACGCTGAAGCGGAAGGCAATGTCGCCCTTAAAGCCGATGATATGCCGCAACTGGTTTCCGCACCGCCCGCGGAATTTGGCGGCCCGGGGGACCAGTGGTCACCGGAACACCTGCTGGTGGCCTCGGTTGCCGACTGTTTCATCCTCACCTTCCGCGCCATTACCCGGGCTTCCAGGCTGGAATGGGAGACCCTGGAAGTCAAAGCGGAAGGTGTCCTGGACCGGGTGGATCGCGTCACCCAGTTTACCGGCTTCACCGTTCGCGCCAGCCTCACCGTGCCTGCCGACACCGACGAGACCAAGGCCCTGCGCCTGCTGGAAAAGGCAGAAAGCGCCTGCCTGGTGACAGCCTCCCTCAAGGCTCCCTGCCATCTGGAAGCTGATATAATCGCCTCCCCCTGAACAGGCGCCCCCTGCGGCCCGGGAGAATGGTGTGGACGAGTGGTTAACAGAATACGGCGTTACCCTGGGGGTGGGCGCCCTGATCCTGTTTATGATTTTTATCGTCTGGGACCTGGCCAGGCGCAGCAACGCCGGCAAATTCGGCACCCTCATTCTCTACATCGGCCTGGCCATGGGCATTTTGGGCTTCGTGATTAAATTCGTGATTACCTACCTGCTGGAAAACGCCGGAGGGATTTAGTGGCTGACACCCGCCTTGTGGTCGGTGACATCACCACCGCCGAAGTGGATGCCATCGTCAATGCGGCCAACGAGAGGATGCTCGGCGGCGGCGGCGTCGACGGCGCCATCCACCGGGCTGCCGGCCCCGACCTGCTCGCCGAGTGCAGGAAAGTACCCGCGGTCAACGGCATCCGCTGCCCCACGGGCGAGGCGCGTATTACCGGCGCCGGCAACCTGCCGGCGCGCTATGTGATTCACACCGTGGGACCGGTTTACCACCAGGTGAGTCATCCGGCAGCGCTGCTGGCGAGCGCCTATCGCAACAGCCTGCAATTAGCCCTGGACAACGCGTGTCGGTCAATTGCCTTTCCGGCAATTTCCTGTGGGGTGTTCGGGTATCCGCTGGAGGCGGCGGCGAAGGTGGCCCTGGAGACCTGTGCGGCAAGGGATTATGAATCCCTGAACATCGTGTTTTACCTCTTTGACGAGACCACTTACAGTGCCTGGCACCGGAGCCTGAGCACTCGCTGAGGACCAGGGCCCGCAGCATTTCATCAAATTCGGGCAGGCGCTGGCCAGCCGGGCCGGGAAGTCCTAGTCTCACTATCGCGACGGCACGGACGCTGTCGAGACAGCTCACTACAGGGAGGTAGTGTCGATGAAACCTGGATTCCCCGGCGGCCTGTTGCTGCTTGTTCCCGCCCTGGCACTGGGGCAATCATCCTCCAAGGACCCGGTGCAGCACACTCTCGCCCAACAGGAAGCATTCAATCCACCGCTGCAGGCACCGGATCCGGTCAGCCCGGCGCCTGGAGGGCAGGCCACCGCCGGTGCGCGGGAGACCACTACAGCCATCCAGGTGTCGGCACCGTCTTACACAGCCGGTGAACGCAATTTCTCCCGCCGTATCTCATTCTCCGAACTGCCGCTGGGAACGACCGTGAGCGACCAGTTCCGGGACCGGGGCATCCTGTTCGGGGGTTCGGGCGCCATCACCACCACCGATGCCGCTGTGGCCAGCTCTCCCGTGCTGGCGGGAACGCCACTGTTCGAGGGCGATATCACCGGCCGCTTCGTCAAACCCGGCACCGACGAAGCGGCACCGGTCTACCAGTTTATCTGGGACATTGGTCATTTCGACGCCGCGGAGTCGGTGCAGATGGATTTCTACGGCCCACAGGGACAACTGCTGTTGTCCAGCACTAACGCAGGCACCGGGAGTTATCGGTTCGCCGTCCGGGGCGGCAACTTCGGGATCGCCAGCTGGCGCATGCACCTGGTGAGCAACGATCCCGGGGGCTTTGGCATTGACAACCTCTATTTCTCGATACCCGGCAACAATGACCTTGGGCGGGAAATGGGCCTGACCGAGTGCAATCTGGGCAACCCCGTCAATCCCGCGGCCGGCAACAAGGTCCAGATCGAAACGGACTATCAGGGACAGAGACCCTTTCCACTCACGGCAAACCGGGCTTACAACTCACTCAGCGGCCAATGGACATTCTTTCCCCGGGTGTCCCACCAGGTCGGCACCATCGAGGCCCAGGTCACCCGACCGGACGGCAAAGTACTGACCTTCACCGGCGGCCAGGGCGCCGCGGACTGGCGCACCACCAGCACTGATATCACCGAACAACTGTTCAGTGAGCTCGATGGCGCGGGTAATATCACCGGCTGGCGCCTGGAGACGCTGGACGACCAGGTAGAAACCTATGACAGTAGCGGAAGGCTAATCCGGGTCAGCGAGCGCTCGGGTCTCAGCCACAGCTATCGCTACCAGCTGGACGCAATCGAGCTGGAGCACAGTCTGGGGGGGATGATTCGCTATTCGCTGGATACAGCTGGTCGCATTACCGGCTTCACCGATCCTCTGGGCCAGCATTACACTTACACCTACAACAGCGATGACATGCTCAGTTCCGTCTCTTACCCCGACAATGGCGGTGATCGCCGTTATCACTACGAAAACACAACTCATGCCGACCTCCTCACCGGCATCAGCGATGCCAACGGTAACCGCTTTGCCAGCTGGAGTTATGACACCGCCCGCCGGGCGATCCGTTCCGAACACCACAGCGGCGCCGACCGGACCAGCTTCGACTACAGCCAGCTCGATGGACCGGGAACCAGCAACACCACGGTAACGAACCCCCTGGGCAAGGAAACCACCTATTACTACACCCGTATCAACGGGGTGCAACGCGTGTTCCAGGTACAGGGACATGCCAGCGCCAACTGTGTGGCTGGCAACCAGCAATACGGCTTTGACCAGCGCGCGTTTATTCGCAGCAAAACCGACTGGAAAGGCAACGTCACTGAGTACCTGCGGGACGCCAGCGGGCGCGAGCTGATTCGACGGGAGGCCGTGGGCACGCCACAGGAGCGGGAAATCCGAACCAGCTGGCACCCCGCATTCAACCTGCCAACGTTGGTCGCTGAACCGGGTCGCGAAACCCACTACGAATATGATCTCAAGGGCAACCTGACCCGCAAGCGAGTCGTGGAGACCAGCGCACCCTGACAATCCCCTCCTGACACCAGCAACGGCTCACGAAGCAAGGAACGCATCATGAACCAGTCCAGCAAAAATCGGCTATCGCTCACCGGCAGTATTGCCCTTGCACTGGCTTGCACTGTCGCCCACGCCGACGAAAGACAGTGGAACTATCAGTACAACAACGCCGGCCAGGTCACCATCGCCGATGGCCCGCGGTCCAACACCGACGACAGCATCAGCTACAGCTACGATGCGAGTGGCAATTTAATCTCCGTCATCAATGCCCTGGGACACACCATCCATAGGCTTGATCACGATGCGCGCGGCCAACCGGGCAGGATTATCGACGCCAATGGCATTGAAACCCGACTGACCTACCATCCCCGTGGCTGGATCACGTCGCGCACCGTGGTCAGCCCCCTCGGCGATAACGCCCTGAACGCCACAACCCGCTATAGCTACGACCGGGAAGGCAGGTTGCTCAGCACCACACTTGCCGACGGCAGCAGGCTGGTCAACGAGTATGACGGCGCCCAGCGGTTGGTGGCCATCAGCAACAGTCTCGGTGAGCGGGTGGAATTCACCCTGGACAGGGCCGGAAATTCTCTCGCGGAGAAGACCTACAGCAGCAGCGGCACACTGTTGCGCGATATTTACCGGAGCTACGACGAACTCAACCGGCTGATCGCAACAACCGGGGCATCCGGACAGACCACGCGCTATACCTATGACCGCAACGGCAATCGCACCTCACGCACAGACGGCAACGGCAATATCACCGTACAACGGATAGACCCACTGGACAGGACATCCGGCACCGAAGCTGCCTATGCGCACAACGTGCACTACGGTTACGACCAGCGGGACAACCTGGCAGCGGTCACCGACCCTGGCGGCCTGGTTACCGGGTATACGCTTAACGGCTTCGACGAGTTGGTCGCGCTGAACAGCCCGGACACCGGTATCAGCAACTACTATTACGACAGCGCGGGCAATCACATCCTCAGCACCGACGCCAGGGGGACCAGCACCACATACAGCTACGACGCGCTCAACCGTCCACTGCAGGCCTCCTACCCCGACAGCGCCCTCGACATCAGCTACGGCTACGACCAGGGAAGTTTCGGCAAGGGCCGCCTCACCTCGGTAAGCGATGCCTCGGGGACGACACTGCTGGACTACGATCACCGTGGCAACCTGGTATTTGAAGGCCGCAGCACCAGTGGTCATGATTTTAACCTGAGCTATGAATACAACCTGGCAAACCGGATAACGCGCATTACCTACCCCAGTGGTCGTACAGTGAATTACAGCTATGACGGGACCGGGCGACAAATCGCGATACACACCAGTGGCCCCGAGGGAGACCGCAACATCGCCACCGGTGCCGGGTATCTCCCGTTCGGTCCGGCAACGTCACTGAGCCTGGGAAACGGCATCGAGATGAGCGCATCCTATGACCTGGACTATCGTCTGGCGTCACTGACCTTTGGTAACGCGCTGAACAGAAGCTACCGCTATGATCCCGCCGGCAACATCACCGCTATCACCAACCACACAAACGATACTTTCAGCCAGGCGCTGGGCTACGATGCTCTCAACCGGCTGGGTAACGCCAGTGGCGGCTACGGCAACCTGTCTTACAGCTATGACGCAAACGGCAATCGCCTCACCTACAGCAGTCGTACCGGAACGGATGCTTATACCTACGATGGCAACAGCAACCGGCTGCTGGGCACCAATGACTGGGAGTACCAGTACGACAACAACGGCAACCTGGTGGCAAAATCCGATCACGCGGGCACCGACAGCACGCTGTACCACTACGATGAGCGCAACCGGCTGGCGCAGGTGATTGATCGACAGACGGTCAATAATGCATACATCGATACCGTCATCGCCGAGTACCGCTACAACTTTCGCAACCAGCGGACCAGGAAGCAAACCCCGGACGAGGATATTCACTACATCTACGGCCAGCGAGGGGAACTGCTGGCGGAAATCAACGGCGATGGCATCCCGCTGCGCGAATACATTTACTTCAACGAACGCCCCATCGCTGTTGCCAGCACCAGCCTCACTTACAGCCCTGCTGAGCCCGGCGCCGAGCTGCTGCTGGACGACACCAGTGCCGGCACCAGCAGTACCGGCAACTGGGATCAGGTCAGAAAAAAGGGCGCCTACGGTGACTACTATCACCGCTCCGAAGACGCAGGCAGCCGTTATCGCTGGCATCCTGGCACACTCAAGAATCGCGATTACGAAGTCTATGCCTGGTGGCCAAAAACCAGGAAAAACAATCCATCCGCCAATTACCAGATCTTTCACGGCGGGCAGGTGTCGACCGTGACAGCCGATCAGAGCAGGCAGGGCAAGGAATGGATATACCTGGGCACCTACCCGTTCAGCGGTAACGGCAACGAATACATTGAGCTCTCTGACGCCGGAGGCCAGACCGCCGCCGATGGAATCCGCCTGGTCGAAATACTCCCTCCCCCGCCCCCGCTGATCAGCACCGAGATCTACTACATCCATACCGACCACCTGGGCACTCCGCAGACCCTGACCAATCAGGCGCAAAACGTGGTTTGGAACGCGAACTATATGCCTTTCGGCAAAGCCAATATCGACGTGGCGGCAATTACCAATAATCTGAGGTTTCCGGGGCAGTATTTTGATGGTGAGACGGGACTGCACCAGAATCATTTTCGGGATTATGACCCGATCGTTGGCAGATACCTGCAAGCGGATCCCCTGGGAATCGCTGGGGGACTTAATTTATTCCAGTACTCCAGAAACAACGCTTTCAGTTTTAGCGACCCTCTGGGACTGTGTCCTTGGTGCGTTGTTGGTGCCGGAGTAGGAGGCACAGCAGAAGCAATCCGTATCCATAGAACCGTTGGGTTCAATTCGAGTAAGTCTCCCATTAATAGAATCGCTATCGCAGCAGTACTCGGAGCAGCCACCGGTGGCTATAGTAGTGTTGTATCAGCTAGCAAACTTTCCACCAGCTTATCGCTGGCTGCCAATTCTAGCTTCATTTCCAGCGTGTCCATTTTCCATTTGGCGACTACTGCCTCATTAGAAGGAACTACCATATCGGCACAGGAATTACTCGCCGCGATCATCGCATCAGTGGGTAGCTTAGTGGCTGGGGCCGAACCAGGGCTAGATGACCTCACCTCTATACTAATCAGTGAAATTGCCGAAGAGGCTTTGACAGAATTACTCGATGATGATGACGTACTATGTAATCTCCATTGACTATCAGGTCTGACCGATGTTTGCGCTCGCCTACTATTCCAAGATCGCTTGCATAATTCTCTTGATCGGATTTTTATATCTTTCAATAGGAGAGTTATTTTCCTCACAACCAAGTTCAGTGCCACTACTTGAGTCTCTTTTCTATTTCGCAGTTCCAGCGGTACCGTTTTCAATAGTCGTTTTTGCATGGCCGGCTCACAAACTGGCGCGTCACTGGAACGTCCCACACTCAACAGTACTGAAACTCAGTGACAGAGAGAAAAAGATTCTCTCCTGGCACATGAAAACAGATGACCACCATCACGATAACTTTCCGGCAATGACGCCAAGGCTGACGCCTTCTGAACTGAATGTGACAATTGATAAAATCAAGCACTTAACCTAGCCACAAACCAAGTCAGCCACGCCCATCTACGCCATGGATTCACCCCTGGCGCTATTCCTGTCGACTGAATAGAGGCTCTGTGCTTCCATATACCCATGAAACTCCTCGGCACCTACGCCTCCATCATCGAAGCCAACCGCGTGGCCGGCTATCTCCGCGAGCAGGGAATCCTGTGCAAGGTTTCCGACGTCAATACTTACAACTACTGGGCGATTACCGGAGTCACCGATGTGCGGGTGTGGGTAGTGCTGGATCACCAGTGGGAGGACGCCCAGGCGTTGATGGCGGATGAGGACCATGTCCCGCGTAATCCCCTGCCTTCTGAAGATATCGCCTTTCTCGAGTCCAGCCAGCCGCAGCATTACCAGCAGATCATGTACGCCTGCATTGGCCTGTTGGCGCTTGTGGTACTGGTGCTGATCGCTCTTTTCAATTCCTGAATCACGGTTGCAGCGCTTAGCTGTCGGCGCAGGCGACAGGTGGCGGGCGGCTGACTGGACAAATTTTCCGGATTCACCAATACTGTATATATGTACAGTATTGGTGAGTCTAAACTGGG
The DNA here is from genome assembly GCF_004354085.1 of Seongchinamella unica. Taxonomy (GTDB): domain Bacteria; phylum Pseudomonadota; class Gammaproteobacteria; order Pseudomonadales; family Halieaceae; genus Halioglobus; species Halioglobus unicus. Next base: position 275,234 of record NZ_SMSE01000003.1, read on the forward strand.
GTTTTTGCCCCCTGCGTATTTGCAGCTGATGGCACCGGGGCGCACAGGAGCGCTGTCGTGAGCCTGTGGCTGTGCCTGCGTTTTCACCAGTTGCCGCTGCAATGCCTCAACCGCTCGGAGACCGAGGCGGTGGTGGTACTGGCAAAACAGCGGGTGCTGCGGGCCAACGATTACGCCGCCGGGCTGGGCATTCGCGAGGGCATGGGCACCAGCACCGTACGTGCCCTGCTGGGGGATGAACCGGCCCAGTTGCTGGAGCGCGATACCGGCGCCGAGGAACGCTGCCTGCAGCAGTTGTGCTGCTGGGCCTACGGCATTACCCCCAGCCTCCACACTCACAGAGAGGACTGCCTGCAGCTGGAAATCGGGAGTTGCCTGGCCCTGTTTCGCGGGCTGGATACGCTGCTGGCCGAGGTGAGCAATGGCATTGCCAGCCGGGGCTTTCAGGTGGAATACGGGCTGGCGGCCACCCCCGCCGCCGCCTGGCTGCTGTCCTTCAATGGCTCCGGCCAGTCCCGCGACTGCGAGCGCCCACTGCAGGAACGGCTGGCGCCGCTGCCCCTGGCATTGCTCTCGGATTTTTCCACCACGGTGGATTCACTGCGGCGAGCCGGGCTGCATACCCTGGGGGACATTCTCAAGCTGCCGCCGGCGGCCCTGGCGCGGCGTTGCGGCGCACGGTTCAGCCACTACCTGCAACAGGTGCTTGGCCAGCGGGAAGACATCCACCCCGATTACCGCTTGCCCGCTACCTTCAGCGACGAGTACTGGTTTGGCTACGAGGTGCGCGGCAACGAGGAACTGTTCCCGGCCATACAGTTGCTGCTGCAGTCCCTGTGCCGGTTCCTGCGCAACACCCAGCTGCAAACCACGGAGATCGTCTGGCAGTTGATAGGTATAGACCATTCCCTCAAGGATATCTGCGTGCGCAGCACCTCCAGCCACAGTGACTGGGAGAACTGGTACCAGCTGACCCGCATTCGCCTGGAACGGCTGGAACTGAAGGTGGGCGTGGAAGGCCTGGCCCTGCTGTGCCGGCAGCTCAGCAGCGGCCAGCTGGAAAACATCGACCTGTTCAGCCCACGCAAACAGCGCGAACCACTCGCCAGCCTGCTGGACAGGCTGCGTAACCGGCTGGGCTTACAGGCGGTTAAAAAAGTCGGCTGCCGCGACGAACACCTGCCGGAATTTGCCGTGCATACCTGCCCCGACCGCCCCGCCGACGAGGGCGATGGCCACTGTGCCCAACGCCCCTTCTGGCTGATGCCCCGGCCGCAGGACCTGCCGGAGCGCCAGCAGCAATTGTATTGGCAGGGCCGGCTTGAACTGATTTACGGGCCCGAACGTATAGAAGACAACTGGTGGCAACAGCCAGTAAGCAGAGACTACTACATCGCCCGGGGTGAGGCCGGCCAGCATTACTGGGTGTTTCGTGACCGATTGGCCCGGCGCTGGTACATCCACGGCATTTTTGCCTGATTCTCCAACCGGGCGCTGTCGACTACCCATAATTAGAGTGCCAATTCTAATGGCATAGGCGAGAATGAGCGCATAGGTAGGAAAAGGAGCTGAAAACGACAATGGACCTGAAAAAATTTCTGGTGGTACATGACCCCACTCGTGAGGAACAACCCGCCATGGAAAGGGCCGCACTGGTGGCCGAAAAACTTGGAGCCGCGCTGCACCTGTTCGGCTGTATTTACGGTGATGTTTCCGGCGCCGACCGGCAGTCGGAGGCCGTAAAGGCAAAACTGAATGAACACAAGCAAATGCTGGACACCTGCGCAGCACCCTATATCGACCGGGGGATTGCCGTGGTCACGGAGGTGGAGTGGGACAAGGACTGGTACCACGCGGCGATCCGCGCCACCATCCGCAACCAGGCGGACATTGTCTACAAATCATCCTACCGGCACAGAGTCAGCCAGCGCATTCTCAAAGCCACCTCAGACTGGACCCTGATCAGGGAATGCCCGATGCCTGTGATGCTGGTAAAAGAGCGCGAACGCCCGGACGTCCCGGTCATACTGGCGGCCATCGACATCAGTGTGCGTACCGAGTCCTACGAAAAGCTCAATGAACACATACTGGAGCTGAGTCGCAAGCTGGTGGAAACCCGGGTGGCCGATGTGCACGTGGTCAATGCCTTTCCGGACTTCCGGGTAACCCCTAACCCACAAAAACTGATCGAGGTCTCCGGGCTGGACAAGAGCAAGATCCACATCAAGCTGGGCCCGCCGGACAGGGTTATTGTCGAGGAGGCCAAACGCCTGGGCGCCAACCTGGTCGTGGTCGGAAACTCACACCGTTCAGGGCTTGCTGCGATGCTTCACGGCAACACCGCGGAGAAAATACTCGACAAGCTGGACTGTAACGTACTGGCTATGCCCTGAGGGCGAGACCGTTTATTGGCGAAGGGGAGTGGCAACCTCAGCCCATTTGCCGCCGTTACGCACTGACCACACCGCGAAAGCCGGCGGGACTACCCACGTCGGCACGCGGTAAACGGGTCAGGCCTTTTTAACGAACTGTGATTTCAGCTTCATGGCGCCAATGCCATCGATCTTGCAGTCAATGTCATGGTCGCCGTCGACCAGGCGGATATTCTTGACCTTGGTACCCACCTTCACCACGGACGACGATCCCTTTACCTTGAGATCCTTGATCACGGTAACGGTGTCACCATCGGCCAGGGGATTGCCGTTGGCATCGGTTACTGTGCTCTCCTGGGCTTCTTCGGCGTTTCCATCCTGGGGCCACTCATGGCCACACTCGGGACACACGTACTGGTCCCGGTCCTCATAGGCATAGGGCGAAGAACACTGGGGGCACTGGGGTGTTTCACTCATGATATGGGGTTCCTGGTTAGTGATCGGGAATAAGGCGCTTGCCCATACTGACCATGGCATCTTCGCCATAGCCAATACTGCTGTAAAACCGGATGACTGATTCATTGCTGCGCCGGATCTGCAGATTGAGTTTGGGACAACCGCGCTGCAGCAAACGCTTTTCCAGCGCGCGCATGAGCAGGGTGCCATAGCTCTTGCGCCGGTGATCGGGGCTTACAGCGAGATAATTCACCCAGCCCCTGTGGCCTTCGTAACCGCCCATGATCGATGCCACCACCACGCCCTCAACTTCCCCGACCAGGAACAGTTCACGCCCTACCTGCAGCTTGCGGGCGATATCACGGCGCGGGTCATTGTGGGAGACGACCAACCCGCAGTCCTGCCACAGGGCAATCACAGCGGCTTCGTCGGTTTCTTCATAGGGGCGAATGTGCATTCAGTAGTGTACCGCCAGCCAGATGGTGTCTTCGTCCGGCGCGGTCCATTCCACCCGGTGCTTTTCATGGGCGGCAATAGTAACGTAATCTCCCTCGCCGAGGGTAATCGGGGGCTTGTCAGGGTAGGCGATCACGGCCCTGCCGCGAACCACCATGACCCACTCCGACTGTGCCTGGTCATACCAGCCCTGCGCCGGCGAGCTGTGCCCGCGAGAAACGATCCGTTCAATACGTACCTGGTCCGAACTGACGATATCCTCGAACAACTCCTGTGCCAGCGTTGCCGGTATCGCCTCGAGGATATTTTTCATGCGCGACCTCCCGGGCAAAAACGGGAAGGCCCGCCGATTATTCCAGCCTTCCCCGGTAATACTTGCAACCCAGCTTGCGAAATTCCGTATCCAGCTTGCGCCTGCTGCGTTTCCAGCCGTCCATCTGGCTGCCACCGCCGCCATTTCTGCGCAGCTCGTCATACCTGGCAATGCCGTCTTTCAATTTCTGGCAATGTTCCAACGATGCCTGCTGGGCAACAACGCCTCCGGTGCCGGCACACCCCATGGTGAGCACCAGCACAATTCTCCCGATCCGCATAGTCTGCACCTCCCTGTGCGAAGGTCAATCATAGCGAACCGGGCCCCCTCGCTGGGGGGCATAAGTGTCCAAATACCGTCATTACTGCCCGCTCAGCAGGTACTGGTCCTGCCCACCCGCTTGACGGACGGGGGGTAGCTCTTGAGCTTTTCCGGGGGCCGGATCGGGCGGGGAACAAAGTTGCCGCCACAGTTCGGGCACACGCCCCGCAGCACCTCGTCGACACAGGACGCGCAAAAGGTACATTCAAAGCTGCAGATTCTCGCCGCGGACGACTCCGGCGGCAGATCCCGGCCACAGCATTCGCAATTGGGTCTTAGCTCCAGCATCAGTTGTCCTCCCCGGCAGGTTTGCGGGCAATCATAAATACGACTTTGTCGCGTCCCGGGCAATGGCAAGCATCTTCTCTGACACATCCGTTGCCAGAATATGTCGCACCCGGGACCCACGCTCACTCCGGCTTCGGTTGCGCAGCCATCCCGTTCAGGTCTCACCCCGCCCTATCCATTTGTCCACGACCGGGTGTTCATAGGACGCCATCAGCGACAACAGCCGCTGGGCATCCTCTTCCACCAGCAACATGCTGCGATGGACCGGCTTGACAAACTGCTGCTCAACGGAGTGATCGAGAAACTGGATCAGCCTGTCAAAGTAGCCCTCCACATTGAGGATGGCGCAGGGTTTCTGGTGAAACCCCAGTTGTGACCAGGTGAGCACTTCCAGCAGTTCCTCAATCGTGCCGAATCCTCCCGGCATGGCAACAAAACCGTCTGACAGCTCCGCCATCAGGGCCTTTCTTTCGTGCATGGATTCCACCACCCGCAGATCGGTCACCCCACGGTGAGACACTTCCCGCTCGGCCAGCGCTCGGGGAATCACCCCGATAACCTGGCCACCGGCCTCCAGTACCGCATCGGCGATGCCACCCATTATGCCGACACTGCCACCGCCATAGACCAGGTCGATGCCGCGGGCGACCATAGCCCGGGCTAGATCGCGGGCGGCAGCCAGGTATTCGGGCTTGCGGCCCGGGCTGGACCCGCAATAAACACAGATTCGTTTCATTTTCAGCTCGCTACACGTGTTGAGGGGCCTTCGCCGGACAAGGATCCTCCACCCTGTTTAGTATCGCAGCGCTGGCAAATTACGCCAGTCTGGCAACCCGCTGCGGGTTAGACAACCGCCGCCATGTCGGAGAGACAGGCACAAAAAAAGGCAGGCCGTGAGGCCTGCCTTTTCAGAAGCATTGCTAGCAATCGTTAGATCGCGACAATGTTCTCCGCCTGGGGGCCTTTCTGGCCCTGAGTTACGGTGAACTCAACAGCCTGACCTTCGGCGAGGGTCTTGAAGCCGGAACCGGAGATTGCACTGAAGTGTGCAAATACATCGGGGCCAGATTCCTGCTCGATAAAACCAAAGCCTTTCGACTCGTTGAACCACTTTACAGTGCCAGTAGTAACATTAGACATAACAGATATCCTGTAGAAAAAAATATAAAAGTGCCTTGTTAGGGCATGACAGCGGGAAAAACAGACAAATATTTAACAACTACAGGACGAAGAACAACAAATGCGACGTACGGGAGAATGTATAAAAAGAGACTAAATTTCTAGCTGAGTGCAAAGTATAGACTATCTGCAGACAAGTCAAACACTTTCTCAGGCAATACCCCGGCTTCATTCGTTACCGTTTTCGCCCGCCCGAGGCTGCGTACGCTCTGTCGTCAGCCGATAAAGGCCCATGGCGAGCAACGCACCCTGCAGGCCGCTCAGCCGAAACCGGCTTTCTTCGCCAGTTCCAGCAATTCTGCCAGTGTCGGCTGCTCCTGGAAGACCGGCACGTCGTCGCCAAGCTGCAGCCACGGTTGCGCACTGCGGACCCACATATGGGCGATTGGCCGGAGCGAGGAAGTATCGTCAAGCGTACCCGGCTTCACCGCAACAATGCTGGAATCCCCCGGGGAGCTGAACCACAGAGCCACTCCGCAGTCGGGACAGTAGTGGCGCAGCATCCGGTCCCTGCTGGCGGTGAAGTCGTTTATTCCTGGCTCGCCTCTGGTCAGCTCGATGTCCGCCGCGTTGAGGAGCATGGACAGGCCGAAGGCAGAGCCCGACAGGGTCTGGCAGTCGGTGCAATGGCACGCGTGCACGCTCAGGGGGTTGCCGCTTACTTTATAGCGGACCGAGCCGCAGGCGCAGCCGCCGTATTTGCTACTCATTATTCATATCCTGCAAGTCCGGTTCATCAGGCAAGCCAGTCTTGCTGACAGATGTCGGCGAAGCGTCCGCCAACGAGATTGGCCAGATCAACCGCACTCAGTTCAATTTCAAGGCCTCTGCGGCCCGCACTCACATAAAGGGTCGAACAGGCTTGCGCTGACGAATCAATGATCGTCTTCAATCGCTTTTTTTGACCCAACGGGCTAACACCACCGAGCACATACCCCGTAGCTCGCTCGACCTCGGATTGATCGGCCATTGTCGCTTTTTTTGCCCCGGCCGCCTTCGCCATAAGCTTCATGCTCAGCATCGATGAGACCGGCACCACGCCCACGGCCAGTTCCTTGTTGTCGAGGCTGACAACCAGTGTCTTGAACACCCTATCCTCGGGTACACCCAGCTTTTCTGCGGCCTCCAGGCCGTAGGATTCACTGGAGGAATCATGGGTATATTCGTGGATCCTGTGGGCGATCCTGGCCTTTCTGGCCGCGTTGATTGCTGGTGTCATGTCGATCTCATCACCTGGACGCCGACGGAGGCATATCTCCGATGCTTCCTCTCTACCGGCCTAGAACGCCTCGTTTTCATCGTACGCGGCTACCAGTAACTGGCCATCAAAGCCGGTGGAAACGCTGAAGGTGATAGGCCGGCAACACACCTGGCAGTCCTCAACGTACTGCTGCCCCGCCTCTTCGGAATCCACCAGTACCGTAATGGCTTCGCCACAATAGGGGCAGTTCACCGATATTTCTTCCAACGACTCCATATTCAGTCCAACTCTATCAGTCCCGGCCGGTGCGGGTGAACACATAAAGCCGCGATCAGGGGCCCTCTGGGAGAGGGCTCGACCCCATAGCAGCCATACCGGTATGCCTTGTTAGCTGTATTTCCTGGCATACCAGCGATAGGCAAACGCCAGCCCCAAACAGGTAAACCCGGGAACCAGTAACGCCTTGAAAAGGATCTGGCTTTTTTCGCCCGGATTGGCGCCGCCTTTACATTGGTGTGGACTTCAATCCCTACAAAGACAAGCCAACCGCAACGAAAGAGACCACCGCCGCACGGATAAACCGCGCGGTGACTACCTCCTCCATGGCGGGCCTGCAGATTTTATAGCTTGCGGCCAGCGGCGTCATTCTACCCGCAGCAACAATCCCGTCAGCCGGAAACCGCGGACCACTAGGTTCCTAACGCCGCGGCTTCCGCGGCACAGTCACGCTCAGGCTTCAAACCCTTCGCTCGAATGGCCGCAAATTCTGCCTTTGCGGCCTCCAGATCTGCGCGAAACAAGGGATCCGCATGTAATCGCGCCACCGTGCCGGCCCCCATGAAACGCCCCTGCACGACGTCGCTGTGCCAATGGACGTTGCAGACATTCCGACTCTCACCATAGGCCAGCCCCCGGGCGAGGATTGCATCGGCCCGGTCCGGCGCAATTTCACTGAGAATAAGCGCCCACGCCCAGCCTATCGCGGTATGCCCCGACGGGTAGGAACCGTCCTGCTCCAGGCTCGGTTGATCCTCGGGCGTGCAGGTTGGCTCGTTGTTCACCATAAACGGACGGGGGCGGCTGTAGTTGTTCTTGGCCGTGTAGGTCGACAGCCCGGCATCCGTCAAGGTGCGCCGCAACAGCAGGTACAGATAAGGTGCGCTCTCCTCCGTTATTGGGGCGTCGAGGGCACAGGAAAATGTGCCAGCCGCGTGGGGGAAATGCAGATCGGCATCAGAAATCGCGAGTTCCCATCTTGGTGTTCCACGCAAGGCGATATTGTTACGGGCCACCTCCTCATCGAGTGCAAGCGCAGCCGACCCGCTCGCCGGCGGCGAAGGAACCAGCGTCAGGCTGTTTGGCAACGCATCCTGGGACAGGTAGCCCATGAGCAGGCCGGGGCGCACCTCGGGCACTGCCGCAGGCCCCTGGTCACCGGCAAGGTTTGCACAGCCTGCCGTCAGCACAGCCCAGCTAATGAGCAGCGCCAAACAGAGCGGCCTCCCGCTGTCAGCAAAATTTCCCATTCTGAAACCCCTCTCCTTACGCCAGGCAGTAACAGGGACACCAACTCACACTGACCGCTGCGGTGCCGAACAAGCGCAACGGCCTTGGCCCTCGACCCCGCGGCGGCGCTATTTGTGTCCCGGCCAGCCAATTATTGAATGTTGTCCTCTCGAAAACCAGGTTTTATCACCAGGGTTTCGATCAAACTGACGCGTTCCTCGTCCAGGTTGCGGTGCAAATTATAGGCCTTGGTCTGGATGTCCTCACCCACCAGGAGATAAACCCCCAGGGCCGGCAAGTTTGGCTCTCCTTCCGGTTTTTTTGCACTGGCAAAGGCCTGTTGGGCGAGATCGGTCTTGTTGTTCCAGATCTCGATGCCGAAGCCGGCCGATTCGATCGCGTCGCGGAATTGATCCGGCGGCAGCAGAAAACTCATGCTGTCATCCTGCGCCCAGGGTACCGGAAAATACAGCGGGGTATTCCTGTTGCCACAGACTTCGTACAACACTGCACGACCGCCGGGCTTGAGAACGCGACAGGTTTCCGCCAGCCATGACTGTTTGTCTTCCACATTCATGTTCATTTGCAGTGACCAGACACCGTCAAAAAAGTTATCTGCAAAAGGCAACTCCAACGCACTGCAGGCCTGAAACTGGACCTTGTCCTGCATATTGAGCAAACGCGTTAATCTCTCCGCAGTATCAATATACTCATCGCTCAAATCGATACCCGTCACCCGGCAGCCCGTATCATGCGCTAGACGACGCGTGGAACCGCCGATTCCACAACCGACATCCAGGATGTGCATGTCCGGTTGAAATCCGGCGAGCTGGATCAGCTCCCTGGTTGCAGTATCACCGCGAATATGAAATTCATCCACAGGCTGGAGGTCATCCAGGGTGACATTCGCCAAATCCTTGCCAAGTTTGTCGAGCCCATCGATGATTTTGTTGTACAGATCATTCGGGGAATAGTAGCCGTGAATGCGCCTAAGGTCGCCGCTCACCTGACTGGCCAAAACGGGATTACCGCCGGAACTCGCTTTTTATAATCCAGATATACATCTCCGAAGTGGGATATCAGCGACTTTTCCTCATAGTGCAGCCCGATAAAGATATACAGGGTCAGGCAGGTGGATAACATAAACTGGGTCATGCTCATGTAATCCGTCGACCATATCCCCAGCAAAACACCTGTTTGTATTGGATGGCGAACCATCCGATAGAGAAAGTTTTCTTTCAGCCTGTCTCCTTCGGAGGGGTTCATGGTTATGCTCTGCTTGAGCCCCATGAGGTGGAAATGGTCGATCTCGAATGTAGCCCCAACGAGGACCAGCCAGCCAAGCACATGAATCGACTTGAGGACAACAACGGCAATCGTATTATTTACGCTCCAGACCGACCCCGGCAGGGGCTGCCAGTACAGGCAGATGGCGAACATGAAAATACCGGAGACCAGAACGTAGGCACTTCGCTCCATTTCGACGGGCATGAACCGGGTAAGTTTTTCCTTGAAACTGCTGCGGGCCGCGATACTGTGATGCAGCCCAAACAAGGCCATGATCAATAAATTGATCACTATCGCCTGGGCTGTAGCGCCATTCGCCACCGCAGAATTGACGTGCATCGGCAGAAAACTCCAGCCTCCCATGTAGAGCATGAAGGCTGTCAGCCCGAGCAATCCAACAAGATAGGAGAATATCCCGAACAGCAAAATACAAAGCTTTTTCATTTTATTGCACCTTATACAAATTCAGCATCATTCGGAGATAAAGAACACAAGGCTTATAACAGCGGCAGACAGCACTGCCGCCCGCTTTGGTTGTACTTTCTATCGGCGCCGCTTCCATCTGGCGGAGTACCTGCTGCCATGCGGGACGGGAAGGACTGAAATTCCGGAGCCACGAAAGTAGTGGAAAATCGAAAAAGGACACTGGATAGCACTGCCCGATGGGTATCGCGAAGCGCCGTGGCATGAGGCAAGGTGGAATGTCGCATGGTATCTAACACCTCAAGCGCTTTATCGAGGACTTGTCCGCCTGGCTCAATCGGTCGGGGTGACAGTCACGTTTTTCATGCATATATCCATTGCCGAATCATACTCCTCAACCGTGGCCTGTCCAGATGAAAGGACCTCCTGGTTAGCCCCACGTACGAGTGAGTGTTTCAGCTGATTTTATGGCCGGCAGATGCTCGATCGGGGTCAGATCATCGAGGGAGTCATGGGATCCCGCGCTGAAGAGCGCTGGGCCACCTGCCTTGCTAAGCATTTTTTACACCCAGCATAGCATCGACGAATGCAGCCCATGCTGGATACTTCTCTATCTGCCAAATGGAGTTTATGTGTTCCCTCGCTCTATCTTCAGACCACCCCAGGTGCTTACAGGCGAATATGGCAAAGAAGGCAGATACCCGGTAATTGGCGGCGCAGTGAAGCATTACCTTTTTCCCTGACAGCTCTTTCAGCCTGGACTCGAACTGTTGGTAATCAGCTGCTTTGGGCGCCGAAAAATCAACCGGGATGTACTCGTAGGCGATGCCCTGTGCTTTGACGATCGCAGGTTCCTTCTCCACGGCGTATTCACTTTCGTCGGGCAACAGGTTGATAAGCGCTTCATAGCCTTCTGCTTTCAACAGTGCCAGCTGGCCTTCGTTAAGCAATCCGGCGGTACTCACATGATCATCAATCTTCTTGAAGTTATAGGCTTCATCTACGCTCATGCTCTCTCTCCAATGTGGGTTAACGCCTCACACAGCGGCGCACTCTGGCTCTTCCAGCCGCGACAGCGGCAACCTGCCTTCATCTGTAGGCATGACTACCCTACTAGAACGGCATACACACAAAGTACGAACAAGCCCAAAGTAGTGAACACACTCGCCATAAACAGCTTACGCCTCACCGGTACATAATTTGTACCTGTATGAACATAAGCATGACCTATGCGCAACAAAACAAAAGCCCATGCCAGCACGAGTGTCAAATAAGTCACGGCATCGAGTAAGTACAACAACACCGTAAGCACATAAAACAACACGGGGACTTCAAACTGATTGCGAATGCAGTTATTTATTTGAATGACATAGTCCGGCCAGGCATCGTCATAGAGACTACGTCTGCCCTCATCCACTTCATTCAATGCAGCTGCCCTCTTCTTTGCTCGAGCCAAGCGGATATAAAGGACAATCGTCAGCCCGATCTGGAATAACACAGGCCAAACAATAAGTTCACGATTCATATATCTTACCTAACGTCCAATGCCCTGGGGCACGCTATATTCCCTGGCCAGTGGCCAACCAATTGGCACAGCCGGCACCGAGTTCATATGCAGCCCGCTGCTCGTACTTTTCGACCTGCTGGTCAGAAAGCACATCACGCCACCGACCATTGACACCTTTATGGATAAAAGTCTCGGCGCCCCCATCCCAGAACGCCCCTCCCAGCGGGACACTCCTCATGGCGTTGGCTTTCATATAGTCAAAGCTGCAGTGGCGCAGGATTTTCTCCCATTTCGACTCATCGATTGGCGTATCAATGAAATCGGCGATTCGGCGAATCTCCCCTGCCATGTCCGATTTTAATTGCGAAAAATGCACCATATGCACATTCGGCAATTCCCGAATGTCCCACCAGGAACGTACGTTTTCCCAAAGCGACCAGAACGGATAACCATCATTTTCCAACCAGTCATCAAAATACTGGGCAATCGATGCGCATGGTGGTTCGATCGGTGGGCCAACTCTTCCCGGCGTGTTGTTCAGTGCGTCGTACCAGGCTTCGTTGGCATTTAAATGGTGGTTGTACAGACTCCAGACCACATCACGCCCATCCCGGCCAATGTAGATGTACTTAGCCTTTTCCGAGAAGACCAGAGCATCAACGGGCAAATGCGTCTTTAAAAATCGACGATGAGTCTGGGCCTCCACCGCCTGCAGCTTGATTTCCCTGGGTGGAACACGCAAATCCATCCACGGCGACATCTCGGCGACCTCCAAACCCTCCTCTCCCGAAAACAACAACTGGGACACAATCTGCTGCATCCAGGTTGTACCTGATTTGGCATACGTCGAAATCACGATATCGTCGTCGCGGAACTGGAAGTCGTTCCAGATAGTGGAGTCGAAATGGTGGTTGTGAAGCTCTCTTGTCTTCACCGGAACGCCAACTTCTTCCATCAGGCTTACTCCTCACACTTCAATTATGCGTAACGCCTCAAGCAGGGGTGAGTGTTAGCGACTCCCTGCTGTCTTGTCTTGCCTTGTTATGTGCTTTCAGGATCATTCGATCTTAATGCTCCTACAGCGGACCACGTTGAAACACCATAGGGCACTAAATATGTGAGAAAAACTTTTAGCATATCCTGGCCCGAAAGTGACATAGCCGGGATTTTGTCACCATGATTAATTAGAGCCAGGATAGTGCCTACAATGAGCGAGACCCGGATAGCTCGTGGCAACACCTGCCTGGATAGAGCCAGAGAAAAGAAACTATCCTTGCTCATTTAAGTATGGGTATCTCTCCAGAATTTCCGGTCAGGCACATAAGGCATCGCTAAGGCGCAGCCGAAACACAGTGCAGACCGACCCACAAAGGCCGAGTCTCTTTGCGGCCAGAGCATACTTGAGCAACCTGTTATTTGTTTTAACCAATACAATTTTTCCCTTGTTGTACTGGTGGGCACTGCACTGAACCAAATGAACAAAATACACAGCAGTCACCGGGATTCGGTTTCAGTAATTTTTTACATCCTTCGCATTCGTAGAAAAACAAACAAGAGTCCGTAGGCATAACCTCAGATTTTTGGTGACTGCACTCAGGACAAGTAATCGTTGATTCGAGTATCACCTGTTTCATTGATCTAAATCCTAATGACTACAATTACACTTAGCGCTTCAAGCAGGGGCGACGGTACGCCGTCACGTACCGAAGGCGCCTTGCGGCCTTTATACCCCCTGATGTTGTACCAAACTTTGTTCCTTTCACCAGTAGTAGTCTACACATTAAGCTATTTTCGTACGCGACCGAGACAGCTTCATATAACTCGTTTGAATGGCTTATGCTAAGCGGATCGTGGCCTAAAGCTTTTGACATTGGCTGCACACGCTTTGTGAATATGCCACCTTTATGATCGTAAACGTTATCTTCCGGACGAATGTGATCAATTTCAGCCGAGAAGACATATGAGCCCCTGGTTTTCGCCACCCATGAGTACTGATCGCGCTGTTTAGAACCAGGCATCGAATAAGCCACTTTTAGCCCTTTTACCCACTTTAGGGGTTTCGATGGTGCGATGGTGCCACCTCCGAGTGCTGTTATCGCTTGCTGCAGCGGCGCACGAACCGCGCAGCGGTTTGGGCGTCCGGCCCCGAAGGGGCGTACTGCCGGCACTTGTTAATTGCCCCGATCATCGCGATCCTCGAGTAGGAAATTGCGGAGTTCTCGCTCGCTGCGCATAACATAAAGGAAGAGAACCTGTCCCTTGGTATGACGATAGAATACACGGCACGGACCCACCACTAGTTCACGATAGCGGCTGCCCCCTAGTTCTTCGGGTATTTTTCCTGATCTAGGGTGGCGCTCAAGACGCTCAGCGACAGAGAACACCCGCTGGACCAACCTCCGTGCAGCAGCAGGATTTTCGAGCGCAATATACTCTGCAATTTCATCTAGATCGGATAAAGCTGACTCGGTCCAAATTAGCTCAGCCATTTCTTCATTTTGGCTTTGGCTTCATTGTGGCTTAGAACCCTGCCTTCCAGCGCAGCAGACTCACCACGAGCAATTCCCTCTAGGATCTGCATCCTGCGTTGAAGAGACTCATAGTCTTCAAAATCAACAAGATAGGCCGATGGCTTTCCGTGCTCTGTTATGAGCACGGGCTCTTTGGACTCGTGGAGCTCTGACAGGATTTTGGTAGCCTGGCGCTTCAGGGTAGTAACTAATTCGGTTTTCATAAAGTGATACTATTCTATCACTCGATATATGACAAGGGGCAATTAACGCTTCAGGCTGCGTGCGCCGAAACCGCGCAGCGGTTTTGGTGTCAGTAGCCCTGACTTGTTATGTGGCTGATGGTTCCAGGCCATCTGAGAATTTCATCCTTGATGGGTCTCTCGGTTGCTCCGATAGCGTCTCTGGATCCCACTCGCTACGATCAGTGTCTAGAAAGTCACCGCCGTAGACATGAATGGCGCCAGTAAATGTATCCAAAAGATTGTGTACGGAGTGAATCGCAGATTTATCAAAGCTCAGTGTTTCCCCAGCTTTGATTGTTTCCGCGCCTAGAGCTACCACTTCGTCGATGAATTCTTTCTGCGTAATCATGCTGTCGCCACATAACAGCTTATTATGTAATTTTTGGCATTTAAAGCCATCTTCTAACATGACCAATATAGTGTCGATAGTCTTTTGGAAACAACTTCATTAGATGGGCTTCTTCAGCAAGCGTTTGACTATGCAGTGTATATAATCCGATGATTAGGCAGACAGCGGAAAATACAGATGGTATAGCAAGCAAGAAACCGACCTGAGCTGTAGCAATACCGAGAAACATCGGGTTGCGCGAAAACCTGTAAAAGCCATCAGTTCTTAATTTTTCAGGCTTATTCGGATCGATACCCGACCTCCAGTTACTACCCAGACTAAAATGGATCACGACAGTAAATAAAAAACCAGCGGTTAACAAAATGTTGCCCGCAAGAACGACTGGCCATACATTAATATAAACAAAGAACCCCAAATAGCTATCTATACCGGGGAAGAAGTATCGGAACAGGCACACCATCCATATGGTGAGTCTAAATGCCCGAAATAGCATATGGTTCCACCAGGTTGTGCTAAAACGTTCTCCCGGAAAAACCACCTCGGGCAAACCTGCTCGTTTCTTTGCCGTTATTCTTAAGGCATAAAACGCAGCGACGCATGAATAAAAAATAGCGAGGTAAACTCGAGTAAATTCAACTATTGTGGATGAACTATCCATTGTGAACTCGAAACATACTGCGGATGTCTGCTAGTCCAATCACATAACACCCGGTTAAGCGGTGAAGACGCCGGAGGACCAATTGTGATACCCAATCACAATTGGAACCGCAGTGCTGCGCCCGAGTGAGCCCTTGGGCGAACGACTTCAACCGCATGTTATGTGCCTGTCGCTTCAAGAGCGGAGTCAAGTTGCGCCAAAAACTCATCTGGATAGAGTGCTTTTTTCTTCGACCAATAGTTTCTGAAAGTTTCGCTGTCAATTTCTTCAACAATACCAGTTATCGTGGCGCTCCATGCTCTCTCAGAGTAGCTTAACTGACCTTCAGTGGCTGAAAACATTAGCTGGACGGTGCAGAACAATTGTTCGTTATAGTAGCTCCCAAGCTTAAGCACGTCTTCTGCGCATAATTCAGCTCCTACCGACTGAGCTTTTACAATCAACGCCGATATACCCGAATCTGTGTACACGCTCCTGCGAATACTTGAGTAGGATTGAAACACATCTCTACGTGCAGTTCGCTTTAGTTCCGTGGTGTTTTGCTTAAGCTGCATAGCTACATAAATTAATGACATCACTACTGCGATTGATGAGACAAACTCTCCTAGGCTACCAAGTTGTTCAATAGTCATGGCACATAACGCCTGAGTTCAGCAACATTTGAGGCGACGCCCGTTTTCGCGGCAGCAAAAATAGGTGGCGGGTCAAATGTACGCTGCAACGATTTGTTATATGCGCCCTTCAAAGAATGCCAACCTCGCCTTTGGAAGTCGAAACAAATCACCACTTTCTGCCCAAGTCATCAGCGTAAAGCCGAATGGCCCTCTCGTAATCGCGGATCGCCTCGGATGCAGTAGTGTCGGCAAGAAGTGTGAGCAAAAGTTGTACGCTTTGTTTGTGCTCACCCTGGTTGTACAAGCACATCGCGTAGAAGGGCAAAAAAGATTCTTCTTCTGGAAATTCCGTAAGCAGCCGTTGAAACGATGCCATCGCCTCGTCGTACCGGCCGAGACTCCGTAGCGTGCTGGCTAAACCAAACAACGCTTCATATAGATCTGACTTCGACAATTCACCCGACAGTGATGCCTTGTAATGGTCAACTGCTTCTTGTTCCAGCCCCTCATTGTCGAACGACCACGCAATATGGAGATGGGCCAACGATGAAGTCTTTCGATTGTCTAGCAGACTCTCAAGAAGGGATCGTGAATCAGCATATCGCCCCTCGCGCCTCAGCGAAATCGCTTGTTCAATCGTGGCGTTCATAGGCCACCAAGCATATAACATCTTAGTACTGGGAAACCGCCTGATAGCCGTGCCCTATTTATTTTCGGTTTCATTCTTTCATTTAAGACAAAACCACCTTTCATAACAACACTTTCCAACTCTCATGATCTTGCCTGCCGTAGATACTGGGAATTTTCGGCCTGGCGATTCATCAAATTCAGCCACTTTCCGCGCCCACTAAATCATACTTACTCTTTATTTTTCAAAAAGTTACGAGTCATTATGATGGACGGCATCGATACTTCTATTTAAAAAACCACCTTGAACTATCCGGATTATATAATACTGTATATATATACAGTATTATTTGGAGGCCGTTATGGACGATATCCGGCCGGCTATCGCCTCCACGTCTACGCGTTTTATCGATTGCCTCCGGCGGGATATGCGGGACAAGGGTTACGCCTATCAAACAGAGAAAACCTACATCCTGTGGATAGTCGCTATATTCGCTTTCACCAGCGCCAGCACCCGGCGAAGATGGGCGTGGAACATATCAACGCGTTCCTCAGTTCACTCGGGCAAGGGCGGTAAAGACCGCGCCACCCTGCTCCCGGAGTCCCTGAAAGAGCGGCTGCAATTACAGGTTGATAGCACGGCCAGATTACACAAGCAGGATTTGGCCCAAGGCCACGGCGAGGTCTATATGCCCGATGCCCTGAATCGCAAGTATCCCAGCGCCGCCCGGGAACTCGGCTGGCAGTTTCTGTTTCCTGCCACCAGCATCGGGCGCGACCCACGCAGCGGCGTGCTGCGGCGCCATCACCTACAGCATACCACCCTGCGCAAGTCAGTCGGTCGCGCACGCAAGGAGGCCGGCATAAACAAGCCGGTGCGATGCCACAGCTTCCGCCACAGTTTTGCCACGCGCTTGCTGCAACAGGGCTACGACATTCGTACCATCCAGAAGTTGCTGGGTCACAGCGATGTACGCACCACGGAAATATACACCCATGTGCTGGGCCGCGGCGCCATGGGCGTCATCAGTCCACTGGACAGTTAAGGTACCACGCCATGCCTTACGCCGAACTCCACTGCCTCAGCTGCTACAGCTTCCTGCGCGGCGCTTCCCACCCCCATGAGCTGGTGGAGCGGGCCGCCGCGCTGGGTTACCGGGCCCTGGCCATTACCGACGAGTGCTCGCTGGCCGGTATCGTCAAGGCCCATGTGGCGGCAAAGGAAGTGGGCCTGCAGCTGATTGTGGGCAGCGAGTTCGTGCTGGAAGAAGGTATTCGCCTGGTGGCGCTGGCCCCCAGCCGGGCGGCCTACAGCGAGCTGTCCGGGCTGATCAGCATGGCCCGGCGGCGCAGCCCCAAGGGGGAGTACCGGGCCGGCATTCGCGATGTGATCTTCCACCTCAAGCGCTGCCTGCTGATCTGGCTGCCCCGGGGCCGGGGTGAGCACGACCGCGCCTACGGCAAGCAGCTGGCACGCCTGTGCAGGGGGCGGCTGTGGCTGGGGGTCAGTCACCTGCTGGGCAACGACGAGGGCCGGCACTTCCAGCAGGCCGGCGAGCTGGCGGCGGAACTGGACATACCCATGGTGGCCTGCGGCGATGTGCGCATGCACGCGGCGGCCCGCAAGCCCCTGCACGATGTGTTTACCGCCCTGTATCACAACACCAGCATTCCCCAGCTGGGCCGGCGGCGGCTGGGCAACAGCCAGCAGCACCTGCGCTCACTGGAACATATCGGCCGGCTTTACCCTTCCGGCCTGCTGGCCGAGTCGCTGCGCATCGCCGCCCTGTGCACATTCAGCCTGGACGAGTTGCGCTACGAATACCCAAAGGAAGTGGTGCCCGAGGGTCACGACGCCAGCAGCTACCTGCGCCTGCTGGTGGAGCAGGGCAGCGCCCGGCGCTGGCCCGGGGGCGTTCCCGCCGGGATACAGCAGCGCATCGAGCGGGAGCTGCAGCTGATCGAGGAACTGCACTACGAGTACTACTTTCTCACTGTGTATGACATCGTCGATTTCGCCCGCGGCCGCGGCATTCTCTGCCAGGGCCGGGGCTCCGCCGCCAACTCGGTGGTGTGCTACTGCCTGGGCATTACCGAGGTATCGCCGGAGCAGATCTCGCTGCTGTTCGAGCGCTTTATTTCCAAAGAGCGGGACGAGCCCCCGGATATCGACGTGGACTTCGAGCACGAGCGCCGGGAAGAAGTCATCCAGTACATTTACCGCAAGTACTCCCGCAAGCGCGCGGCGCTGGCCGCCACCCTCATCACCTACCGCTCGCGCAGCGCGGTGCGCGACGTGGGCAAGGCCCTGGGGCTGGACCCGGTATTCGTCGACGACCTGGCCAAATCCCTGGCCTGGTGGGACCGCACTGCCGACCTGTCCAGGCGATTTGAAGAACAGGGCGTGGCCGGGCACAGCCAGCAGGCGGAGCTGTTCTATCACCTGGTACAGCAGATACTGGGCTTCCCCCGCCACCTGTCCCAGCACGTGGGCGGCTTCGTGATCACCCGCAGCCCCATTTCCACCCTGGTGCCGGTGGAGAACGCCAGCATGGCCGAGCGCACGGTCATCCAGTGGGACAAGGAAGACATCGAGGCCCTGGGCCTGCTGAAAGTGGATATCCTCGCCCTGGGCATGCTGTCGGCGATCAGAAAAAGCCTGCAAATGGTCAACCGCTACCACCCGGCCATCGCCACTATCAGCGACATACCCAGGGAGGATGCCGCCACCTATCAGATGCTGCAAAAGGCCGACACCGTCGGTGTCTTCCAGATCGAGTCCCGGGCGCAGATGTCCATGCTGCCGCGGCTCAAGCCGCAGTGCTTTTACGACCTGGTGATCGAGATCGCCATCGTCCGCCCGGGGCCGATCCAGGGCGACATGGTGCACCCCTACTTGCGCCGCAAGCAGGGGCTGGAAGCGGTCACCTACCCCTCGGAGGCGATCCGGTCGGTGCTGGAGAGCACCCTCGGGGTGCCCATTTTCCAGGAACAGGTCATCCGCCTGGCCATGGTGGCGGCGGGGTTCTCCGGCGGCGAGGCCGACCAGTTACGCCGGGCCATCGCCAACTGGGGTCGCAACAGTAAATTGCTCAGCTTCGAGCAGAAACTCACCCGGGGGATGATTGAACGGGGCTACGACGCCGACTTTGCCCGGCGCCTGTTCGACCAGATCAAGGGCTTTGCCGGTTACGGTTTTCCCGAATCCCACTCCGCCAGCTTCGCCCTGCTGGCCTATGTGTCGTCCTGGCTCAAGCGCCATCACCCGGCGGCGTTTTTCGCCGGCCTGCTCAACAGCCAGCCCATGGGCTTTTACAGCCCCTCGCAACTGCTGCAGGACGCCCGCCGCCACGGCGTTAGCGCCCTGCCGATAGACGTCAACCAGAGCGATTGGGACCACCAGTTGCTGGATCATCCGGGCAGCCGCAACAAGCCCATTCGCCTGGGCCTGCGCCTGGTTAAGGGCCTGAGCCGGGAGGGCGCCCAGCGCGTGGTGGAGGCCAGGCAGCGGGCGCCCTTTCGCCAGGTCAGCGACCTGCGCCGGAGGGCGCAGCTGGACAAGCGCGACATGGAGGCCCTGGCCGATGCCGATGCCCTCGCCTCCCTGAGCGGCCACCGCCACCAGTCCCAGTGGCAGATCATGGCCCTGGAGGAGGCCCGTCCGCTGCTGCAGGACGAACAGTTCCAGGGCGCCCGGTATTTTGACGATGAGGTGCAGCTACCGGCACCGGGGGTCGCCGAGGAAGTATTGTCCGACTACCGGGCCACCGGCCTCACCCTGCGCGCCCATCCCATGAGCCTGCTCCGGGACAGGCCCCCCTTCAACCGCTGCAAGCGCCAGGTGGACCTGCCCCACATCGGCAACAACCGTTTTGTGCGCATCGCCGGACTGGTCACCTGCCGCCAGCGCCCGGGCAGCGCCTCCGGCGTCCTGTTCCTGACCCTGGAGGATGAAACCGGCAACAGCAACGTGGTGGTGTGGCAGCGCACCCAGCAGCATTTTCGCCAGGCGCTGATGTCAGCCCAGCTGCTGCTGGTCACCGGCATCGTGGAAACCAAAGACAACGTCACCCACGTGATTGCCGGCGCACTCTACGATTACACCGGCGAGCTGGACAACCTGCGGCTTACATCCCGCGATTTCCATTGAGCGCCAGCGCCGCCCTGAAGTGGGTTGCAATCGGTCCACCGCCCTTCAATACTCCACCAGCTCTATTTCGATGCCATCGGGATCGTAGAAATACAGCCGCCGTCCCGGCTCGTAGTCTTCCTCACCCTTTATCTCCACCCCCATAGCCAGCAGGGTCTCACGGTAGGCGGCGAGGTCATCCACTTCAAATCCCAGGTGGTTGAACCCGGTCACACTGTAGTCCTCCGGTGCCCGGCTGGTATTAGCGGCTTCGAACAGTGACAGATAGGTACGGTCGTCACCGATATGCGCCGCCCGGCGGCCACTGCTGTTGGTGCCCTCCCAGCGCACCCTGCCGCCCATCAGCTGCAGGTAAAAGGCGACACTGGCCTCGACGTTGTTAACCGTAATATTGGCGTGTTCAATTCTCATGACTGCTCCTCCTTGTTGGTTAGCCACGGTTTGAGAATACGCCTTTCCAGCAATATATCGTCATTACTGCTAATATTCTGACAAAAAGCCAAGAGGAGAACAGCGTGTCTGATCTGGAACACGTGTCCGCACACCTGGCGGACAACATTGTTGCGCTGCGCAAGCGCAGCGAGCTCAGCCAGGAAAAGCTGGCGGCGAAAGCGGGCATTCCCCGCTCAACCCTCACCCACATGGAATCCGGGGGAGGCAACCCGTCACTGACCAACCTGTGCAAACTGGCGGCGGCACTGGGCGTGGGAATAGAGGAACTGCTGTCGCGGCCTCGCAGCGACTGCAGCCTGCTGAAAAAAGACCAGGTACCGGTAAAGACGCACAGCGCCGGCAAGGTCAGGGTGCACAAGCTGATGCCGGACAAGGTGCGCGGTATCGAGATAGACCGGATGGAGTTTGCCAGCGGCGCGTCGATGGCGGGGAAACCCCACCTGCAGGGAACCAAGGAATACCTCGTTGGACTGGCGGGACAGGTGACCGTGTCGGTAGCAGGCCAGCACTGGAGCGTCGATCAAGGAGATGTGCTGGCCTTTCCCGGGGACCAGAAGCACGGTTACCGCAACACGGGCCGCGGCGACTCCAGGGCGCTCAGCATCGTACTGCCCCTGCCCTATCCCACCGGCGGCAACCGCTGATTGGATTGCCGGGTCATCAGCACCGCCATGCCGACCCGGCTATTTTGCCGCCAGTGGTGCTCACCTGCTGAATTACTGCGCCAGATCAACGTAAACCCCTGAGGGTTTTCTAGAATGTGCGCTAAATACAGGGGAAAGAGTATGCCTTCAAACCAATGTTGTTTACGTGCCATAACGGCGGCGGTGAGTGCCGCATCCGCCTTGATGGCCCTGAAAGCCACCGGCCAGTCACTGGAAGAAGTTATGGTTACCGCGAACCGAATAGAACAACGGGCCTTCGATAGCCCCGCTTCACTCAGTCTGGTTACCAAACAGCAGTTGGACCGTGCCACCGCGCCGACACTGGCGGAAATAATGCGCGATATTCCCGGTCTGCAGGTCACCGACTCAGGCCAGCCCGGGCTGGCAAGAGTGCGCCTGCGGGGTGAGGAATCGAGGCGCACGGCAATCCTGATTAACAACCAGGACGTCACGGATCACCATGAGGTGGGAACTCCGCTTACCCTGCATCCCTCTATGGTCGAAAGAATTGAGGTGGTCCGGGGGTCCGGTGCGGTGCTCTACGGGTCACGCGCACTCAGTGGCGTGGTCAATTTCCTCACCCGCAAGGGCGGTACCCAGCCACTGCAGGCGACGTTCTCCGCGGGTTACAACAGCGCCACCTCCGGTTATAACGCGTTTGGTAGCCTCTTCGGTAATGTCGATGGCTTCGAGTACCGCATTGCCTACTCCGAAAGCGACCACGAAAATCGTGCGACCCCCGAGGGCGAGATGGAGAATACGGCCTTCGACAACCAGAATCTGTATGCGTACGCCGGCCGGACCTGGGGTAACCAGCGGCTGGAATATACCTATGAAAACTACGAATCGGCCACCAATGTCTACGTAGAAGAAGAGCTCAAGACCAGCTTCCCGCTGACCGATTTTTACATTGACGTACCCCGACGCGACCGGGAAAAGCACGGCTTTTTCTACGATTGGGAGGTGGACAACAACTGGCTGCAGAGTGTGCAGGCCAATGCCTTTCGCCAGGTCAACGACCGCCATTTTTACACCTTTACTGAAACCGTGTGGTACCAGCGTGACATCAATACCCGCGGTGATCTCACCACTGACGGCGCCCTGCTGCAGTTCAACTTTCAACCCCTGGGCGAGCATCAATTGATTGCCGGTCTCCAGTACGTCTACGACGAGGTGGACCAGGTTCGCGACGTGGACACTCTCTCCTGGACCCCGATCGCCGTTACCGGCACGGAAACCCTCCGCGATATAGCCGACATCGAAACCTGGGCGCTGTTCGCCCAGGATCAGTGGCAGCTAAGCCCCAGCCTTACTCTGACTGCGGGCCTACGGCAGTATTTCGTTGAAGGTGAGCTGAGCTACAGCGATCGGGAAAGCCTGACTCCGGGGAAGCTGGATGACGACCAGGAACTGATCGGCGCGGCAGGTCTGGTCTGGGAATTCAGTGACACGGTCAGACTGCGAGCCAATGTCTCCGAGGGGTATGTCTATCCCTCATTGATGCAACTGGCGACAGGGGCGTATGCGGGATCACGCTATGTGAATCCCAGCGCAGACCTGGCCCCGGAAGTTTCTGTCAACTATGAAACCGGGCTGAGGGTCCAGACCGAGGCGCTGGTGGTCGATGCCACCGTGTTCTACACAACATCGGAAGATTACATACATCACCTGCCCTGTACCGCCGAGGATCAGTGCCCTGGATCGCGGGACCGCGTTTATCGCAATATTGGCGAATCACAGGCTCATGGCATTGAGCTTTACATGGCCTATGCGATAGCGGACTGGGGCCTGCAACCCTACAGCAACCTCACCTGGATGCAACGCAAGAACGAGTACGACGACTTCAGCACCTGGGACACCGGTATACCCCAGATCAGCGGCCGTCTGGGCCTGCGTTGGGAGGGCAACCTGCTGTCCATGCAGTCAACATGGGCAGACATCTACCTGCGCGGTGAGTCCGAATCCTCGCTGAAGGAGCCCGGCAGTTCCCGCGACGTCCTCGAGGACAAGGTTGGCTGGGCAACCATCAACCTGGCAACAGGACTGGCCTTCGGCGCCAGGCAGCAGCACCAGTTCACCCTGAACCTGCTCAACCTCGCCGACAAGAGCTACATCCCCTCAACTGAAAACCTGTACGGCGCAGAGCGCAGCCTGCAGGCCAAGTTCACCTTCAACTTCTAACCCTCCCTGCCACTCCCAGCCCGGATCCACAGGATTCGGGCTGGCCTCACTCACTGCGGTTACCCACAGGCAACAGAAACAGCGCTGTTGCGTCGGTGCCAGTTCAGGCGCTGGCCTCACCCACTGCAGTTATCCCAGGCATAAAAAAACCGGCGCTTTTGCGCCGGTTCCAGTTCAGGCCCAGGCCTGTTAGTAGACGTCTTTACGGGTATTGTAGACGTTGAACTTGCCGGTGGGGGTAATCAGCCGCTTGTCCTTGATGACCTTCTTCAACTTGCGAGTCTTGTCATCCACCACCACGATGGCCGATACCTGCTCCTGGCCATTCCACACCGAGAACCAGACTTCATCACCAGCGGAGTTGTACTCCGGCTGGACAACCCGCGCGGGACCTTCGCCCACATCTGCCCACTCGGCGATGGGCAGCACTTCGTAGCCCCCCTCGAGGTTGTTGATGTCGTACACCGCCACACTCTGGCTCACTTTGGCGTCAGGGTGCAGGGTGTTATCTACCCACAGGTTATTCGACTTGGGGTGAGTCTTGACGAACAGCGAGCCACCACCCTGGGCCTTCAGGGTCCGCACCACTTTCCAGGCGTACTGCGGGTGCTTGTCGGGGTCGGTACCAATAAAGGTCATGTTCTCATTACCCAACGCCGAGGTCACCCACACCGGCCCGTACTTGGGGTCGTTGATATTGGCGCCACGTCCCGGGTGCGGGATCTTGGTGACATCAACCAGAGCCTCGATTTCCCTGTCCTTGGCATCCACCACTGCAATCTTGTCCGACTGGTTGGCGGCGGTCAGGAAGTAGCGCTTGGAGGCGTCCCAGCCACCGTCGTGCAGGAAGCGTGCAGCCTCCAGGGTGGTCACGTTAAGTGCGTCCATGTCGCTGTAGTTCACCAGCAGTATCTTGCCGGTTTCTTTCACGTTGACGATAAACTCCGGGTGCTCATGAGAGGCCACAATCGCTGCAACGCGCGGTTCAGGGTGATACTCCTGGGTGTCCACGGTGTAGCCACGTGTAGAGACAATCTTCCTCGGCTCCAGTGTAGCGCCATCCATCAGCACGTACTGGGGCGGCCAGTAGGCACCCGCGATCGCGATCTTGTCCTCGTAACCCTTGTACTTGGAGGTTTCCACCGAACGGGCTTCGAGGCCTATCTTGATAGTGGCAACCACCTGCGGCGGGTTCATGTACATGTCGATCATGTCGACCTTGGCGTCACGGCCAATGGTGTAAACATAGCGCCCGGTGTGTGATGCACGGGAAATATGCACCGCGTAGCCGGTCTTGAGAATGGCGATGATGTCCTTGCTGTCACCGTCGATCAACGCCACCTCACCGGAGTCACGCAGGGTGACCGAGAAGATATTGTCGATGTCATACTTGTGCTGTGGCTTTTTGGGGCGATCCTTTTCGGCAACCAGGACTTTCCAGGTCTCCTTCATTTCCGCCATACCCCACTCGGGAGGCTGGGGCGGCTCATGCTGCAGGAAACGCGCCATGACATCGATTTGTTCTTCACTGAAGTCGCCGGAGGTTCCCCAGTTGGGCATACCCGCCGGGCTGCCGTAGTTGATCAGGATCTTGAGGAAATCCGTGCCGCGCTCCTGGGTGATGTCGGGCGTCAGCGGCTTGCCCGTTGCGCCCTTGCGCAGAACACCATGGCAGCCCGCGCAGCGCTCAAAGTAGAGCTTGGTCGCCATGTCGAATTCCGCCTGGGTCATGTCCGGTGCGCCGGGCGTGATAACCCGGGTCAAGTCGCCGGCATCGGTCGGCGCCCCCTTGTACGCCATCTCCCCCGGAGAAACACCCGGGTGGTCAGCCTTGTCGTCGCTGTGGGCAAGTCCGGCAGAAAAAGCCAGTGCAGCTGCTATCGGCAGTACCCTGGGCCAGGTTGTTGATAACATTTTCATTGCAGTTCCCCTACGTGCCAGGCGCCGATATGGCACCCTATGTAACAAGACTATTACGCTCAGCCCAAACTGCCTTGACGCACATCAACAAAACCTAGTGATTCGCTCAGGAATCTACCGCGATCACTTGTGGAGCCGATTTGGCCTGGCGTCGCTCGCGCTTCTTGCGTTGTTCAACCATGGGCGGGCAGCGCTCTTCGTCCCAGTAGGTCACCTGGCACTCAAGGCAGTAATGACATTCACGGTCATTAATCTCGCCGGTCGGTTTGATCGCCGCAATCTGGCACTGGTGTTCGCAGGCCTCACAGGGCTTGCCGCACTCACGTCGCCGCCGCAACCAATCGAACACCCTAAACCCGGTGACAAAGCTCAACCCGGCGCCCAACGGGCACAGGTACTTGCAGTAGAACTTGCTGTTCAGCGCTGAAAGAGCAAGCAGCGCCACCGCGTAGATCACAAAGCCCGGCTCGCGATCAAATCGCAGGATAAAGGTCGTCTTGAAGGGTTCGACCTCCGCTAGCTTGGCAGCGGTCACCATGGAGTCGAGTGACAGCCCGACCAGGGCGATCAGGATAAAATACTTAATCGCCCACAGGCGTTCGTGAACCATGTTTGGCAGGCGCAGGCCGGCAAAGCCGAGGCGGTTGGCTAACTTGCTGATCAGGTCCTGGGCCGCGCCAAAAGGACACAACCAGCCGCAGTACACACCCCGACCCCACAGCAGAATACTCACCGCGACAAAGGCCCAGAGGACAAATATCAGCGGCTCGATCAGCAGTGTGTCCCAACTAAAGCCACTGGCCAGGCTATGGAAAAAGGCCAGCAGGTTGATCACCGATAACTGTGCTGAACAATAAAAGCCGATAAAAAACACCGTAAACAGCAGGTATGCGACCCGCAGGCGATGAAACAGTACGGTGTGCCTGACCAGCCAGTCCTGGAAGAACAAAATTATCAGCAGCAATAGCAAAGCCAGGCCCAGAACCCACAACTCCAGTGCCCTGTCCAACCACAGTAGCACCCATTCGGGGCTCTCACTGCCGCCGTCGCCAGCCGCAGGGGGACTGGTGCTCGCGACAGGAACCTCGCCGGTTTGGGCTAATAAAATCGGCAGTAGCTGCAGCGATGCCTTGTTGATCGACGAGGTAATCACCATGGTAGTGATCGTGGCCCCGCTAATACCGTCCACTCCAACATAGCCTTCCCGGCCCCTGGCGCCGACTCGAATTCGATCGTCGACCCGCTTGCCGACAAACTGGGACGTAAACTCATCCAGATCTGCGGTGGACACGCCAATAACCAGAATGGGCTCTTGGTGCTCCAGTATCTTTATACCGGAAATGACCCCCTGGGTATCCACGCCCACCAGGGTGTTCACCGGCTTTCCGGAATAGGCGGATATGGGAGCCAGGATGCCGGTGGTGTAGGCGTAGCCCAGAGCATTGCCCCCGCGGGCAACCGCAACCACGCCGGGAGCATCTGCCACCTCGGTCACTGCCTGCGCCTGTGGAAATACCTGCTTTACCTGGTCCAGACTGGGGGACGCAGCGAACAGCGGTGTACTGACCAGGACCAGAACAATTATCAGGACGAGTTTCTTTTGCACCATAGTCATGCCGCAGCGTTCGATTAAGACTTCATGCTAGCCCCGCCAGAACGGGATACTGTTGATCTGTATCAACCCAGGCCAAGCGCAACCGGGTTTTGATAGGGCATGCACTACTGGCTGACCCTTACGTTGATCATTCCCGGCTTTCTTTATGGGGCCGATGATAGCGATGCGGTCAATGAACGCATTCCGGTCAGCGCCACCCAACTGGAAGCTCACTGGGGAATCGACTGCCCCGCGAGTTGGCTCGCCCTCGCTGCCGGGGACTGCCCGCCCCCTCCCGCTTTGTCCCGGGTGCTGCAATTGTGCGCCGCTATACACCAGCCCCCCGGCGAACCCGGCGCCGCCAACTGTCCCGATTACCAAGCAGCCACGGCCGCAGCTACCAGGAGTGATTGCCCGCAACTGCAGCACATTATTCGGGCCTCCGGTGAATGCCTGGCATTGCCAGACCAGGCAGACTCTGCGTCCGCCCGCGAGACTGGATTCGCCGCTGAGACGCCCTGGCATTGAGACTGGCACAAAGGTGCCTGCCTGATTGTTCTCTCACCATAAAACGCATATTATATACCTCATTTGACAGCATTTACTCCGAATGCTATCCATGCACTGGAATTTCAGCGGGCAAGAGAAAGCAACACTTAACGGATACAGTTATGCAATCAGCTACAGAAGTAACGGCCAATACCGGAGAAGCAGTGGAAAACCAGGGCAAAGACACCCCAGGCCGTGGCTATGTGATGGTCATTTACGGGCTGTACATTGGCAGCATCATGGCCGTTGTCACCGCACCATTGGGCGCGATTATCGCGCATGTTCGCAGGGGGCGCAGTGCGCCGTGGCTGGACACCCACCTGGTATTCCAGATCCGGACCTTCTGGCTGGGCGTCACCTTCGCCGCCCTGTCGCTGTTGCTGTGGCAACTACCGGGGCAACTGCAGCTTTCCCCTGTATACGCCTGGGCTTTCGGCTACCTGTTTTTTACTGCTGGCCTGGCCTGGATGATGGCCCGTTGCGCCGTAGGTATACACCGGCTTACCTCCAACCGGCCTGTTGACGCACCCAAAAGCTGGTTGTTTGGCCTGTGACCACGCTGGAGCAGGACGAGTGGGGACCGCTATCCAGCCTCCCTGGAAACCCGCTGATGTGGATTTTAATCCTTAGCGAACTGCTGGTTTTCTCGGCGTTTTTCGTCCTTTTTGCCTGGCAGCGGTCACTGGACCCGACACTGTTCAATGCCGGCCAGATGCAGTTGGACCCGGTTCTGGGAGGCGTCAACACGCTGCTGTTGCTGACCAGCGGGCTGTTTGCCGCGCTGGCGGTTCAGGCCATTACGCTCGGTGATGTATTGCGCTGCCGCCGCTGGCTGGCGCTCACCATGTTATTGGGCTTGGCATTCTGCGTGGTCAAGCTACTGGAGTACGCTGCCAAAATCGCGATGGGGCTGACGCCGGAGACCAGCAACTTTTTCAGCTACTACTATTTGCTCACGGCATTCCACCTGGCCCACGTCATCTTCGGCCTGGGACTGCTGGCCCTGGCCTACTGGAAAACGTCGCTACAAAACCTTGAAACCTCTACCGCCTTTTGGCACATGGTCGACCTGATCTGGGTCATGCTGTATCCCCTGCTGTACCTGCTGCGCTGATGAGAAAAGCTTTTTTGGAAACCGGCCGGCCAGCAGCCAGGCGATTGTTCACAACCTGGCTGACGCTGGTGGCGTTAACGCTACTGGCCATGTGGTCAGCGCAACTGGATCCCGTATCACGGCAGAGCTCGCTGCCAGTGTGGGGATTCACCCTGGTGTTGCTGGGCGCCGCTTACAAAGTGCAGCAAATACTATTGGTCTATCTCAACTTACGTGTTTCCAGCGCCGGCTGGCGCGGCAGTTTTCTGGCCCTGGTATGGGTGGTGATGGTCGTCGTCTGGGCAGCCTACTGGGCGTCGCTGCGCGGCCTTGTCTAAGCCTCCGCTGGTAACACCCCGATCTACCGAATAAGCCATTTCACCGCAGGATTAGAGCGGGTCCTCGGGATAGTCCGGGTCAGGAGGCAGGCTTGAAGACTCATTGCGCGACCAGCGCTCCAGGGCTTTACCCACACGCAGCAGCAGCCAGATTACCAGTGGCGAAACAAATACCAGCCCGACGCCCCAGTCATAGTATTTGATAACCAGCACAAACGGCGTCATAACCAGCGCGCACAACAGCACTCCCGTTACCAGTGCAACGACACCGCGGTTCACAACGCCTGTCCTGGATTGCATTGCGATTTCATTAGTTGCAGATAATCTGCCGGTAGATTCCCGGCAATGCCTGGGCCAGGTGCTCCGGCTTGTGCACCATGGCGTAGCCGCCCCGGCCAAACAACTGGCCGATGTAATCCTGGGCGTCGCGGTCGATGGTAACGCCAAACACTTTTAACTCCTGGCGCCGGGCATCATTAATCGCCCGCCGTGTATCCTCGATACCATAGCGCCCCTCGTAATAATCACTGTCATTGGGCTTACCGTCGGTAAGCACCAGCAGCAACCGGTGCCGGTTGGGGCGCAGGCTCAGCTGCGCTGCGGCATGGCGAATCGCCGCACCCATGCGGGTGTAATGTCCGGGCTTCAGTGCGGCGATACGCCGCTCGGTGGTGTCGCTCATGGGCTCGTCAAAGGACTTGAGTGTCTTGACCCATACCCGGTGACGCCGGTGTGAGGTAAAACTGTGGATACTGTAGTCATCGCCGCAGGTGGCCAGGCCATTGGCCAGCACCAGCAAGGCTTCTTTCTCGATATCGATCACCCGGCGGTCCTCCACCCAGGCGTCGGTAGACAGGGACACGTCGATCAGGATGGAAATGGCCAGGTCTCTGGCCTGTTCCCGAGAGGACATATAAAGACCAGTACTGCTTTCACCCACAGCAGCGATATCGCACTGGGCTCGCACAACCGCGTCCATGTCCAGTTCATTGCCATCTACCTGGCCGCGCAGCCATTCCCGCTTGGGGCGCAGTGCTTCAAACTGCTGACGAACCCGCCTGATACGGCGGCGGGTTTGCGCATCGGCTTCGGTATAGCTGCCCTCCTCCTCATGCACGCTGCTGAGCACCCGGCAGTGCCCGGGCTGGTCGCACTGTTTTCGGTAGTTCCACTCCGGGTAGGTGTGCTCCCCCTGCAGGACTTCTCCCCCGGCGCCGCCGGGAGCAAGGTCGAGATCAATCTTCAATTGCGAAGCGGCACGCTGCTGATTGGGGCTAAGGGTAATCTCGTCCATTTGCTCGGCGTTGCTCTTGGCGTTCTCATCCTCCTCATCATCAACCAGGCGATTGACATTGACCATTTCGGCAAAGGACAGGATTTTCTCGAAGCGGTTGAAGACCAGCGGATCATCCCGCTCCGACTGATCCTGCCGGCGGCGCTCGGCCTTGCGCTTGTCGCGGATTTGCTCCTGGGCCGGCGCCGGCGTATCTGCCTCCTCCGGTTCTTCTTCGTCGGCACAAACAGAAGTTCCCAGGTGACTGAGATTGGCCCACAGGGGTACGGGTAAGGGCTGGCGGTAACCGGCAGCCGCACGAAAAGGGCGCAGACTGAGCTCGGGCTCCAGCACTGCTTGAAGATATTCACAGGCCTGCTCAGACAGGGGCTGCCGGGCTCCCAGCAGGTGGCAAATGACCTCTTCCAGCGCGCCCTCGGCAGGTGGCAGGGAGCGCGGCGGCCGCATCGACAGCATTTCACTGCGCAAACGCTCATAGCGGCCACGCAAGCCGGGAAAGCCGGCCAGAGCCGCCTCGGTTGCGGCAAGCACCTGGCGAAGCGCGCTGAGATTCTGCCGCAGCGGGTCCTTGAATTCACGGGTGGGACGCATGGCGGCCAACATGGCCGCCAGCCAGAAGTAGAGGTCTCGATTCAGCGCGGCGTCTTCAAACAGGGCGATCTGCGGGGGCAGCAGCAGGTTTTCTTCATCCAGCCGGGCCAGGTCCAGCAGTTCCTCATCCAGGCCAAATCGCTGGCGCAGGCTGAGCCGATGCGAGGAGGCCTGCGCTGCAATCGAGGACACTGCGACCCCTCCGGGTCCACCGCCGGCGCGAAAAAACACAGCCAGGGGAGCGGACAGACTTTCCAGCGTTACCGCCGACCCCGGGTGATTGGGAAAACTTGTGGTGTGTGAGGAGACCCAGCGGTGCCAGAAACGGCCCACATTTTCCTCGAACTCCAACCACTCAAGCATAACTGTAAATCGTCAGTCTTCGCCGAATGTCGCGCGAATGGCTTCCATCAGGCCTTCCTGCACGTCGGCATCGTCGCTCAGCGGCTCCACCAGGGTCGCCTGCGCAGCCTGGGTAGCCGACACGCCATTTACCATCAGGGTGGCGCAGTAAATGAGCAAGCGGGTAGATACACCCTCCTCCAGGTCCTGCCCCTTCATCGCCCGTAACCGCGCCGCCAGGTTAATCAATGCAGCGCATTGCTGTGCTGGCAAACCGCTTTCGGCGGCTACAATATCCCGCTCAACCGCGGGCGGCGGGAAATCAAAGCTCATGGCGACAAAGCGCTGCCGGGTGCTGGGTTTGAGGGACTTGAGAATGTGCTGGTAGCCGGGGTTATAGGACACGACCAACATGAAGTCGTCGGGCGCCTCCAGCAGTTCGCCGGTACGCTCCAGCGGCAACAGGCGCCGGTCATCAGTCAACGGGTGCAGCACCACGGTCACGTCCTTGCGCGCTTCCACCACCTCGTCCAGATAGCAGATACCACCCTCGCGGACCGCCCGGGTCAACGGACCGTCGACCCACCGGGTCTCGCCGCCCTGCAGCAGGTAGCGACCTGTCAGGTCGGCGGCGGTGAGGTCATCATGACAGGAAACCGTGTACAGAGGACGGCCCAGCCTGGCAGCCATATGGCTGACAAAACGGGTTTTACCGCAGCCAGTGGGCCCCTTCAGCAGGAAGGGCAGGTGCTGGCGAAAAGCGTGCTCAAACAGCTCACACTCATTGCCCACCGGCTCATAAAATGGCACGTCCTGCTGACTTTGCTGGTCAACTGTGGCCGCTACATCCATGGTCTTGATCCTCAAGCCTCAGCGGTTGCCGGAGCCTGTTCTTTCACCGGCCCGAAAATTGAGATGAAGAAGGTCACCGCGGCTATCGCGACCACGACGCCAGCGCCCAGGCGCATGAAGTAAAACAGCTGCAACTGGTCCTGGACCTCCATGTAGTTCATGCCCATTACCCTTTGCAGGTGGGTTTGCACGACACCTGCGAAGGTGAGAGTGAAAGTCATGAAACACATGGCCGATGTCATCAACCAGAAACTCCACATGTTGGTCACCTGATTGTAAGGCTGCGCACGGCGCAACTGGGGCATGGCATAGGTGATTACCGCCAGTACCATCATCACGTAGGCGCCAAAGAAGGCCAGGTGGCCGTGCGCGGCTGTCACCTGGGTGCCGTGAGTATAGTAGTTGATGAAGGACAGGGTGTGCATGAAACCCCATACTCCGGCACCGAAGAACGCTAAAGTCGCACTACCCAGTGTCCACAGCATGGCACTCTTATTGGGGTGATTACGACGCCCTTTCCAGAACATGAAGAATGCAAACATCACCATGGCGAAGAAAGGCAGCACCTCCAGGGTAGAGAAGATACTGGACAGCGGCTGCCAGTATCCGGGGGCACCAATCCAGTAATAGTGGTGCCCGGTACCCAGTAACCCGGAGAACAGCGCCAGGCCGATAATAACGTAGAGCCATTTCTCGATAACTTCCCGGTCAACGCCGGTCATCTTGATCAGCAGGTATGCCAGCAATGACGCCATGATCAACTCCCAGACGCCCTCAACCCACAGGTGAACCACCCACCACCAGTACAGCTTGTCCACCGCGAGATTGCTGGGGTTGAAGAAGGCAAAAAGCCAGAATACCGCAGCCAGCCAAAGGCCCAGCATCAGCACCAGGTTTATGGCCGTCTTGCGACCCTTGAGCAGGGTCATGCTGGTGTTGTACAGGAACATCAGGAAGGAAATGGTGATTAATATCTTGGACCACAGTGGCTGTTCAAGAAACTCCCGGCCCTCGTGAATACCCAGCTGGTAGCTGAGCAGGGCGCCGGCGCCGGCAACCGCAAAAATCGCCAGCTGGATATAGGCGATCATCGGGCTGTGAATTTCCTGCTCTGCCTCCTCGGGCATCAGGTAATAAGTACAACCCATGAAGCCCATTAGTAGCCAGACAACCAGCAGATTGGTATGGCTCATGCGCATGATGTGAAACGGCATGGCTTCGGCGAGAAATTCGGGCATGACATAAACCGTCGCTGCCATAATCCCGAACACAACCTGCAGAGCAAACAGTGCCATGGCCACGGCAAAGAACGGATAAGCCACCCGCTGTGTTTCATATTTCATTGTTAAACCCCTTTAACAGTAATCTTTCGCGTAAGGTCTGGTGCCCAGTCTGTCGAGCATTACCCTGCCGGTGTTGGCGGCCAATCCTGTGTATCGATCGAGTCAGTCCACTGCAAAAAATCGATTAGCGCATCAAGCTCTTCCTCGTCCAGATCGAATTTGGGCATGACACGACGACCGGGAACATTTAGCGGCTGCGCCCGTATCCAGCCTTTCAGACCGGCCCGAGCTGTCTCGGCATTTTCGCGTCCACCGTATCGCGTCCACACATTGCCCAGCTCGGGAGCGAAATACGCACCCTCTCCGAGAATGCTGTGGCAGTTGATGCAGCTGTTTTCCTCCCACACGTGCTTGCCCCGCTTGACGCTGTCAGTCAGCGCTTCGCTATCGGTAGAGGTCGTGACCATGTACCAGTGGGTATGCGCCGTGAGTCCGGCAAAAAGTATGAAAAAGAATAACGATCCGCCATAGAAGATATTCCGCGCCGCGGACCTCGTAAGCACATCAGACATTGAGCTTCCCCCCACTTGTCGTTGTTGGTGTTTCGACTGTCTTATTAAGACCAGGCAAACTATAACATGCAAATAATATGCATTATATTGATCGGTAGCAATATTCTTTTGATTTCTTGCACCACATCACTCTTGGGCAAGGCCGCAGACATGGCCAGAGATTAAAATTCAGGATCTCGTCAATCCACAACGATTTTGCAGGGCAAAGCCGTTTCAACTGATCCGCAATAATTGCGCAAGGCTCGCTTTATCGGTGCCTCGAAAAATGTCGGCAAGGGTATGCTGGTCAAGCACATTGAAGAACGCATCTAGTGCACTGGCCAGCACCGGGCGCAAGCCGCAGACCGGGGTGATAACACAGCTGTTGTTGGCACCCAGGCACTCAGCGAGATTGAAGTCCTTCTCCACGTCACGGACCAGGGCGCCTAAATTGATCTCCTCGGGAGGCCTACTCAGGCTCAACCCGCCGTTCTTGCCACGGGTTGCGACCAGATAGCCCTTCTGGTGCAACTCCTGCACGACCTTCATCAGGTGATTTCTGGAGATGCCGTAGCGGTGGGCGATCTCCTGAATGGTCGATTTGCCCTCATCTTTGGTCGCTACGAAGGCCAGCACCCGAATAGAATAGTCGGTGAAAGTTGTCAGGCGCATAGTACCTCCAGGATATCAGCAGCGCTTAGCCTAGCATAACATGCAACTTGTCTACTTGTTATAAACGACTCAGCTCAATCCCAGCCTTCCACGCCGGACATGTCAGGCAACTGGTGGGCAATACCCTTGTGGCAATCTATACAGGTTTTCTCTCCACTGGCCAGGGCCGTGGAATGCTGATTGGCAGCCCGAGTACTCTGCCAGGTGAAGTCCATGTACTCAAAGTCGTGACAGTTGCGACACTCGAGCGAGTCATTGGCCTTGAGCCGGGCCCATTCGTGTTCAGCCAGTTCCCGACGCTTGGCCAGAAACTTTTCGCGCGTATTGATGGTGCCGAAAATCTTGCCCCAGACCTCTTTGGAGGCCTGCATCTTGCGGGCGATCTTGTCGGTCCAGTCGTGGGGTACGTGGCAATCGGAACACTTGGCACGCACACCGGAGCGATTGGTGAAGTGAATGGTAGACTGCAGCTCTTCGTATACGTTTTCACGCATTTCGTGGCAGCCGGTACAGAAGGCCTCAGTATTGGTGAATTCCATGGCGGTATTAAAGCCGCCCCAGAACATAATCCCCATGATAAACCCGCCAAGGGTAAGAAAACCCAGGCTGTAGTATTTGCTGGGGGTTGAGATAGCCTGCCAGTAGCGCTTGATGGTTTCTTTCAACGGCTTGCTCCTCAGTCCCGCGCCGAACGCAGCAATTCATCAATATCCACGAACTCATTGTTCAGCTGCGGCTTTACATCCAGTTGCACCACGTGGCACTGGTTACAGAAGTAACGCCGGGAAGAGATATCTGCCAGGAAATTACCATCCCGGTCCATGTAATGGGTAACGCTGACCATGGGTGCCTGGCTATCGGGCGTCTGGCGCCGACTGTGACAGGACATGCACTTATTGGCGTTCAGATCGACCTGGTAATTGTCGATTTTGTGGGGAATCGTTGGTGGCTGCATCGGGTAGGCGCGCTTGCGTTTGACATCGCTGTTATCCACCCGGGGGATCTTGGGCGGATCCGGCTCGATATTGATCGCGGCATCCCGTGTGGTTGCGATGTTCTGGGACAGGGCTCCGACGGAAAACGCCAGGGCCAGGAGCAGGCTTGCGGTCAACTTTGTTTTCATCGCGTCTCCTCCTATGCCTTGACGATCTTGACGGCACACTTTTTGTAATCAGTTTCCTTGGAAAGCGGATCGGTCGCATCCAGGGTCACCTTGTTGATCAACTGACTGGAATCGAACCAGGGCACAAACACCAGCCCTTCTGGCGGCTTGTTGCGGCCACGCGTTTCCACCCGGGTACGGATCTCTCCACGCCGGGAAACCACCTTGACCTCATCCCCACGCCGCAGTTTGCGCTTTCGCGCATCCTCCGGGTGCATATACACCAACGCATGTGGCACGGCCTTGTGCAGTTCCGGGACCCGGCGGGTCATCGAGCCGGAGTGCCAGTGTTCCAGCACCCGCCCGGTCGAGAGCCACAGGTCGTATTCCTCGTCCGGCGACTCCGCTGGCGGCTCGTAAGGCAGGGCAAAGATCACCGCCTTGCCGTCGGGTTTACCGTAAAACTCGAAGCCCTTGCCCTCCGCCACATAGGGATCGGAGCCTTCACGGAAACGCCACAGGGTTTCCTTGCCATCAACCACCGGCCAGCGCTTGCCGCGCACCTGGTGGTAAACATCGAAGTCATCCAGGTCGTGGGCTTTACCGCGACCAAACATGGCATATTCCTCGAACAGGCCTTTTTGCAGGTAGAAGCCAAAGTCCTCCGACTCGTGGTTGCGATAGCCCTCCTCAATATCCGAGTTGGGGTATTGATCAACCTGTCCATTGCGGTAAAGCACTTCGTACAAGGTCTTACCCCTGTACTCGGGGTTGGCTGCGAGCACTTCTGCCGGCCATACCTCATCGGTGGTGAAGCGCTTGGAAAATTCCACCAACTGCCAGAGATCTGAGCGCGCCTCTCCGGGGGCATCGACCATCTGGTGCCAGAACTGGGTGCGGCGCTCGGCATTACCGTAGGCGCCCTCTTTTTCCACCCACATGGCCGTGGGCAAAATCAGGTCGGCGGCCTGGGCGGTCACGGTCGGATAGGCGTCGGACACCACGATAAAGTTGTCTGGATTGCGATAACCCGGCAGCGTTTCTTCATTGAGGTTGGGCGCCGCCTGCACATTGTTATTCACCTGCACCCAGTAGGCATTGATCTTGCCGTCCTTGAGATCGCGATTCTGCTTCACCGCATGGGAACCCACCCAGTCAGGCAGGATACCTTCAGGCAGCTTCCAGTACTTCTCTGAAATTTCGCGGTGCTTGGGATTGGTTACCACCATGTCCGCCGGCAGGCGGTGGGAGAAAGTACCGACCTCGCGCGCGGTGCCGCAGGCTGAGGGCTGACCAGTCAGGGAGAACGGGCTGTTACCCGGCTCGGAAATCTTGCCGGTGAGCAAATGTACGTTATAAAGCATGTTGTTCACCCACACGCCCCGGGTGTGCTGATTGACACCCATGGTCCAGAGTGACATGACTTTGGTGTCGGGGTCGGCATACAGTTCGGCCAGCGCCTGCAGCCGCTCAGGGCTAATACCGCAAAGTTCCGAGACGTATTTTTCATCGTAATCAGCCACAAATTTTGCGAATTCGTCGAAACTGATCTCTTCGGAGCCACCCGCGCCGGGATTGGCGGCCTGCTGCTCCAGCGGGTGTTCTGGACGCAGGCCATAACCGATGTCGGTCACTCCCTTGCGGAAGTTTACGTGTTTGCCAACGAAATCCTTGTTGACCTTGCCTTCACGAATAATGTAATTGGCAATGTAGTTCAGGATCGCCAGGTCGCTCTGGGGAGTAAAAATGAGGGGCATATCCGCCAGTTCGAAGGAGCGGTGTTCAAAGGTTGACAGCACGGCGACCTTCACACCGGGATTGCTGAGGCGACGATCGGTAATGCGGGTCCACAATATGGGATGCATCTCCGCCATATTGGAGCCCCAAAGCACAAACGCGTCGGCATTTTCCATGTCGTCGTAACAGCCCATGGGCTCGTCGATGCCAAACGTACGCATGAAGCCCGCCACTGCAGAGGCCATGCAGTGGCGGGCGTTGGGATCAATATTATTGGACAGGAAACCGGCCTTCATCAGTTTGGAGGCGGCATAGCCCTCCCACACGGTCCACTGGCCAGAACCGAACATGCCGACACCGCGTGGCCCTTTCTCCTTGAGCGCTTTTTTGAACTTCTCTTCCATGACATCGAAAGCCTCATCCCAACTCACCGGGGTGAACTCGCCTTCCTTGTCATACTTGCCGTTCTTCTTGCGCAGTAGTGGCTGGCGCAGGCGGTCCTCGCCGTAAAGGATCTTCGCCAGGAAGTAGCCCTTGATGCAGGCCAGACCGCGATTGACCGGCGAATTGATGTCGCCGTGGGTGGCCACCACCCTGTTGTCCCGCGTGGCCACATTGATACTGCAACCGGTGCCGCAGAAACGGCAGGCCGCCTTTGACCACTTCAACTGGGTGTCGGAGGTAATAATGTTGGTCGCCTGAGCGTTGGTGCTGATGCCCGCTGCTGCGGCGGCCATGGCAATCGCGTTGGCGCGAATAAAGTCTCTACGCGTAGTGCTCATGTGCTGCTCTCCGTCTCTTGTTCGGATTCCTGTTCGTCGTCTATCTGGTGATACACCAGGGCAACGCTGATTACCCCGGTCAGCGCCTCCACCGCGCTGATACGTTGCATGACTGCACTTTCACTGGTGGTCTCCAGCAGCACCACCAGCTTACCTTCCTTGCTGTGTTCGGGAACGCTGGCATCAGGAAGCCCCTCGATGGCAGGGATAACCGATTCGATGGCATCGGGCCGGCAATGCACGACCAGGCTGGAAATGTGAATTCCACCGGAGATGTCGGCCCTGAGCAGGGCCCGTCTCGTCAGGCGCATGACTTACCCCGGGGGACCAAAAATCATCTGGCTGATCCAGACGATAAACCCGTAACCGCCAACGATGGCGATAGTAATGGCCGGGGCCAGCAAAAACGCCAGCAACAGAAAGGAACGAAATTCGGTTTTCTTATCGACTTCTTGCACCGTAATCCCCATTTAGACATGAATTATTCAGGGCACAAACACAGTATAGATGGCTCTGGCTCAGTGGCAATGGCCTTGAGCGGCCTTTCGAGGAAATTTATGGGCAATGGCTGATCGGGCTCAAATTCACCGGGAAATGGTGAGCGGAGTCAGATCCGCTCGCTGAAAAAGCGCCAGGCCCCCGGCTATCAGCTCGGGCGCCTCCAGCGCCAGGCGATAGACCATGTTCCCACCGTTGGAAAATCCGCCCAAGTGCACCCGCCCGGGGTCCACCCCATAGTCAGCGGACAGCCTGGCCACCAGAGCCCGGGTGAAGCCGACATCGTCTATCCCGCGGGTGTTGGCGGTATAGGATGCCGACTTGCGACACCCGTTCCAGTGATTGTCGAACCCATCCGGGTAGGCGACCACAAAAACCGTGGCGCTCGGCCCGGACTTCGAACCCATAGAAGGTCGCCCGCCGCATGCCGGCGTCTGTTAACCACGCTACGTTACAGCAGGTTGCGCCCCTTGTTGGCGGCGATGCGCATCCGCAGGGCATTGAGCTTGATAAAGCCCTCGGCGTCTGCCTGGTCGTAGGCGCCCGCATCTTCCTCGAAGGTAGCGATGCTCTCGTCGAACAGGCTATCCTCCGACTTGCGTCCGGCGACAATGACATTGCCCTTGTACAGCTTGAGCCTGACCACGCCGTTGACCACCTGCTGCGACTCGTCGATGGCCGCCTGCAGCATCTTGCGTTCGGGGCTCCACCAGTAGCCGTTGTAAATCAGCTTGGCGTAGCGCGGCATCAGTTCGTCCTTGAGGTGGGTCACCTCCCGGTCCAGGGTCAGTGACTCCATGGCCCGGTGGGCCTTGAGCATGATGGTGCCGCCCGGGGTTTCGTAGCAGCCACGGGATTTCATGCCCACATAGCGGTTCTCGACGATATCGTCGCGGCCAATGCCGTGGGCGCCGCCAACCTTGTTGAGGGTTTCCAGCACGGTGGCGGGGCTCATGGCCTCACCGTCGATGGCCACGATATCGCCCTGTTCAAAGGTCAGCTCGATGTAGCCGGGCTCGTCGGGCGCAGCCTCCGGGCTGACGCTCCAGCGCCACATGTCTTCCTCGGGCTCGGCCCAAGGGTCCTCCAGCAAATCACCCTCGTAGGAGATGTGCAGCAGGTTGGCATCCATGGAATAGGGCGATTTTTTCTTGGCGTTGGCAAAATCGACGGGGATGTTGCGCTCGGCACAGTAGTTCATCAGCGACTCGCGGGAGCCCAGGTCCCACTCGCGCCAGGGGGCGATAACCCGGATGCCGGGCTTGAGGGCGTAGGCGCCCAGTTCGAAGCGCACCTGGTCGTTGCCCTTGCCGGTCGCGCCATGGGAGATGGCGTCGGCGCCGGTCTCGTTGGCGATTTCAATCAGGCGCTTGGCAATCAGCGGACGGGCGATGGAGGTCCCCAGCAGGTATTCGCCCTCGTACACGGTATTGGCGCGAAACATGGGGAAGACGTAATCGCGGACGAATTCCTCGCGCAGGTCGTCGATATAGATTTCCTTGACGCCCATGGCCTCAGCCTTGGCCCGGGCCGGTTCTACCTCTTCGCCCTGGCCGATGTCGGCGGTGAAGGTGACCACCTCACAGTTGTAGGTGTCCTGCAGCCAGGCCACGATGACCGAGGTGTCGAGGCCGCCGGAATACGCCAATACGACCTTATTCACGTCTGACATGGTTCGCTCCATTGATATCTGATGAAAAAGGCCGCCATTCTACTGGAAGCGAGTGCTAAATTCACCGTTACAGATCACGCCAATAACAGCAGTCCAGGCCCAGGCACAGACCACAAGACCTGACCCGACGGCGCTTTTGCGGTAGCATGCGGGTTTCTCGATCCCCCGCTACAGGCTCCCCGTGAACGAACTGACCATTACCCGCCCCGATGACTGGCACGTGCACCTGCGCGACGGCGCCGCCCTGGCGCATACCTGCGCCGACATGGCCCGCTATTTTGGCCGCGTCATCGTGATGCCGAATCTCACACCACCGGTCACCACGGTGGCCCAGGCCGCTGCCTACCGCAAGCGCATAACGGCAGCCATGGAAAACGCCCCGCGGCAATTCGAGCCGTTGATGGTGTTGTACCTCACCGACCAGACCGATGCCGCCGAGATCCAGCTGGCGGCCGCCAGCGAGTTCGTCCACGCCGTGAAACTGTATCCCGCCGGCGCAACCACCAATTCCGATGCCGGAGTGGCCCAGCTTGATGCCCTGTACCCGGTGCTCGCCGCCATGGAAGAGGCG
This sequence comes from Seongchinamella unica, assembly GCF_004354085.1. Lineage (GTDB taxonomy): Bacteria > Pseudomonadota > Gammaproteobacteria > Pseudomonadales > Halieaceae > Halioglobus > Halioglobus unicus. The sequence goes on from NZ_SMSE01000003.1 coordinate 316,436, forward strand.
GATCTGCCGCTACTGATTCACGGCGAGGTGACCGATCACGAGATCGACATTTTTGATCGGGAGAAAGTGTTTATCGACCGCCACCTGGCCCCCATCGCCGCACGCTTCCCCGGCCTGCGTATCGTCCTGGAGCACATTACCACCCGCGACGCCGTGCAGTTCGTGCGCGAGGCGGGCAAGCATGTGGCAGCCACCATTACCGCCCACCACCTGATGTTCAATCGCAACGATATGCTGGTGGGCGGGATCCGTCCGCACTACTACTGCCTGCCCATCCTCAAGCGCAATGTGCACCAGAACGAGTTGATGGAAGCGGCCAGTTCCGGAAATCCCAAGTTTTTCCTCGGCACCGATTCAGCCCCCCATGCCCGCGGCGCCAAGGAAACCGAATGCGGTTGCGCGGGCGTCTACACCGGGCACGCGGCGATTGAATTTTACGCCGAGGTATTCGAGCAGCTTGATGCGCTGGACAAGCTCGAGGGCTTTGCTTCCCACTTCGGTGCCGATTTTTACCGCCTGCCGCGCAACCGGGATACCATTACCCTGCGCAAGGACCCCTGGCAGGTCCCCGCTGAACTGCCCCTGGGGGAGAGCACCCTGCAACCGCTGGCAGCGGGCGAATCCCTCAACTGGCGGGTCGTTGCCGGTGAGTGACCCCATGGAGAGCGGGCCCCACCGCATCAGTGAGCGCTTCCGCGGTTTCCTGCCCGTGGTGATCGACGTGGAAACCGGTGGTTTCAACGCCGCCACTGACGCGGTGCTGGAAATTGCCGCCAGCCTGGTGCGCATGGACGAGGACGGCATGCTGTCTGTGTACCGCACGCTGGACTACCATGTAAAGCCCTTCGAGGGAGCCAATATCGAGCAGTCTGCGCTGGAGTTTACCGGCATCGATCCCTGGCATCCCTTTCGGGAGGCCGTCGATGAAAGCGAAGCCCTGGGTGAGTTGTTCCGGGCCGTGCGCAAGGAGATTCGGGAACAGGGCTGCAGTCGTGCTATCCTGGTCGGCCACAACGCCCACTTTGATGCCGGGTTTATCAACGCGGCAGTCGAGCGCTGCGACATAAAACGCAACCCCTTTCATCCCTTTTCCTTTTTCGACACGGCAACCCTGTCGGGCCTGGCTTATGGGCAGACGGTACTGGCCAAGGCCTGCGCCGAAGCCGGTATCGCGTTTAACAACGACGACGCTCACTCCGCCGCTTACGATGCAGAGCGTACCGCCGAGTTGTTCTGTGAAATCGTCAATCGCTGGAAAGAGTCCGGGGGCTGGATGCCCAGTTTCAGCTAGCTCGACCGACGCCCGCCGTTCAACCGTCGCCGGAAATCTGGTTGAGAATGAGGTCCAGCTCTGACATGAGTTCGTCGATGCTGTCCAACCCCAGTAATTCGTACTTGATGTATTCCTCCAGCGGCAGCAATTGCACCAGGGTCCAGGCGACCTGCCAGGCATCATCATAGTCCGGGGACAGCCCCATACGCTGTACATGGGGGTGGGTCTCCAGGCTGTGCAACACGTCCAGCATGGACTGCCACTGGGGTAACATCGCGGCGGGTTCGGGGTCGGGCCGACAGGTCACTTCGCCGAGCACCAGCCCATTGGCCTGAATTTCGGTTTCGTAAAGGTCGAAACGGCCCTGCCCCTCGATAGTGATACCCAGCAACCCGTTGGGCAACTGGTCCCAGTCCACGATGCGGGCCAGGGTACCCCAGTCGCCCAGCTCCGCCGATGCCCTGCCCCGCTGGGCCACCTCGGAGCCGCGACGGATCCACACATTGCCAAAAGGCTCGCCGCTTTTCATGCTGCTGCGCACCAGGTCCAGGTATCGCTGCTCGAAAATCTGCAGCGGCATTTTGCCGTGGGGCAGTAGCACCCCCGACAGGGGAAACAGGGGAATGGTTGTCATCCGTTCTCCGGCTTGCTCAATTGTTCCAGTTCGTCCAGCAAGCGCAGCGCCTGCTCCGGCGAGTCACCGCAGACCGCAGCCTCTGCCTTGAAGTCAGCGCACAGCGCGGGGCGCCTGGGATCGCCGAACAGGCGGCAGCGCCGCTGCTCGTCCAGGTGCACACAGGCCACACCTGCAGGCTTGCCCCGGGGCATGCCGTAGAAGGGGCCGGTGATCGATGGCGCGATACAACAGGCGCCACAGCCTGGGCGACACTCCATATCAGTCGTGCTCTGGCCCCAGGGGCTTGAACATGATAATCAGCTGCGGCAACAGCAATAATGCCCCAAGCACGGCCGCAATCATCGCCAATACCGTCAATAACCCGAAATAAATACTGGGATTGAAGTTGGACAGGGTCAGCGTGGTGAAGCCGATGACGACCGTCAGGGTGGTGTAATACATCGCCCTGCCAATGGAGCTGTGGCAGCGGTGCATGGCCGCCCGGTAATCCCGGTCCAGGGAAAACTCGCGCAGGTAACGGTGCACGTAGTGAATGCAGTCATCCACCCCGATACCGACGACAATGGCGGCGATGGTAATGGTCATGATATCCAGCGGGATGCCCAGCAGCCCCATCACCCCCAGCACCAGGCCGGCGGCCAGCACATTGGGCGCCAGCGCGATCAGCGCCAGCGGCAATGACCGGAACAGCAGCAGGAACATCACCAGGATGGCGAAGAAAACCGCACCGAGGGTAAGGATCTGCGAGCGAAACAGGCTCTGCAGTACATTGTTGTACAACACCAGCATACCGGTGAGCTGCACCTGTTCGTCGGCAAAACCCATCTCTTCAACGAGGTGATTGCGCAGGTCGGTGAGGAACCGGTCCCGGCGCAGGTCTTCGCTGGTCTCCTTGACCCGGACCGTCACTCTCGCCTGTCCGGTGTCGGCGGAGAAGTAGGGGTCGACCATCATGCCCTTGATATCCGTCGGCAGGCTTTTCTGCACCAGCGCCAGTTCCACGCTGCCCACGTCCTCGCCGAGCAGGTTCTTGACCACGGCGAACACGGTAGACAGGGACAGGACCTTGCCTGTTTCGGGCAGTGAATCCACGTAGTTGTGCACCGCGTCCAGTTCGCGCATACCTTCCAGGCTGAACCAGTAGCTGGGCTGGAAATCTTCTTCACCGGCGCTGGCGAAGCTATCCACATCGCTGCCGAATTCCTCGCCCCAGTCGTCGACAAACTCATCGTCCGAGCGGCTGAAAGCATCCGCCTCGACGGCAAAGGGGTCGTCCTCGGCAACGGGAGCCGCCGCTTCCGGCGCAATGACCGGCTCCAGACCGGGCAGGGGTTCCTCGGTGCTCGGCGGTGCTATAACGATATCCAGGGGAATGGTGCCGCCCAGCTTGGAATCCAGCAGTTCCATGCCCTGGTAGATTTCCGTCGATTCATGAAAGTAATCGATAAAGCGGTTCTCCACCTGCAACCGGCTGACGCCGACTACAACCGTGACGACGGCCGCAGCGGTTACGGTGAGAATGGCTCCGCCGCGCTTGTCGGTGACCCTGGCGAACCAGGCGGTAATCGTGGGGTCGGCCCCGGCGTGATGGTGGGGCCGGCCCTCGGGCCAGACAAGCATCAGGCAGGGCACCAGCACAAACGACAGCAGCAGGGCCACAGCGATACCCACGGTCATCATCCAGCCAAAGTCGATGACCGGTTGAATACCGGACACCACCAGCGAGACAAACGCCACGATAGTCGTGATACCGGTATAGAAACAGGGCACAGCCATCAACTGCATGGTGCTGACCACGCGCTGGTATAAATCGCCATCGGGCTCCTGTGCGTGCAACTCGCGGTAGCGCACGATCAGGTGGATGCAGATAGCGAGGGTGATAATCAGCAGCACGGCGACAAAGTTTGAGGAAATCACCGTCATCCGCCAGTCGAGCGCGCCCAGCAGGCCGAGCATGACAGCGACCGTGGCACTACAGGTGACCAGCGGGATCACCACCCAGCGGACCCGGCGGAAAATGACGGCCAGCACCACCAGCATGAAGCCGAGGATGGCGCTGCCAAAGGTCACCAGGTCGCTGCGCACGAAGCTCACCATGTCGGCCGCAATCATCGGCACCCCGCCCACAAACAGGCTGGCGTGATCGCTGTAGCTTGCCGCCACCTGGCGGACCGCTTCCACCAGGGCGCTCTGTGCTGCCAGCGCCTGGGCCGTATGCGCCTTGAACTTATGCTCTACTTCCGCCAGTTCTTTGCGCTCGGCGGCAGACAAGCCGGCTTCATCCCGCTTGCTGCGCAGCGAATCGCGCGCCGACAGCAGCTCGAAGTAGCGGTGGTCGCGCTGCAGGTTGATCTGTACCGCAGTGACATCCCCGTCGCGGCTGGCCAGGAGGTCAGCGTATATCGGGCTGGTGGTCAGTTCCTCGAGCACCAGTTCGCGATCGATACCCGGCTGCTCCAGGCTCGGCAACGGCTCCGCCGAGGTCACATCCGACAGGCTGACCGGCGGGCTCTCCAGCAGCGGCACGTCCCATACCGTGACCACCGAGGACACCCCCGGGAGCTGACGCAACTTTTCGGCCATCGCCTTCAGCGGTCCCAGCGACGCATCCCCCAGCAGGGGACCGGGCGGCTGCCAGGTAATCAGCAGGAAGTCCTCCGAGGCGTAACGTTTGCTGATTTCCCGGTAGGTTTCAAGGGAGGGGTCACCCTGCAACATCAGCGCATCGGCGGACGCGTCGAGCTTGATTTTCGGGATCTGGCTGGCAAAGCCGGCCACCAGCAGGGACACCAGCAACAGAGACAACCAGGGGAACTGCAGGACCAGTTTTTCGTACAGGGAGCCCAGCTTCGCGCTCATACCATGGCCTCCAGTGCCGCCAGCAGCCGGGCATGGATCCCGCCAAAACCGCCATTGCTCATGATGACCACCTGGTCACCGGCGCGGGCATCAGCGGCCACCGCGGCCACCAGCTCGTCGATATCGCTCGCCAGCTCCGCAGCCACCTCGCTGTCATCGACAATCTCCTGCAGCGACCATTCCATGCCCCGGGGCTGGAACCAGTAAACCTTGTCGGCACCAGCGGTAGCGCTGGCCAGGCGCCCACGGTGATCACCCATACGCATGGTGTTGGAGCGCGGCTCGATGAGGGCGACCAAGCGTCCCTGGGAGCCGCGGGCGCGCAGGCCCTGCAGGGTAGTGGCGATGGCGGTCGGATGGTGAGCGAAGTCGTCGTACACGCTGACACCGGCAACGGTTCCCAGCAGTTCCAGGCGCCGTTTGACGCCGCGGAACTCGCACAGAGCCTCGGCAGCTACCGGGGGCAGCACCCCGACGTGCTGGGCCGCCGCCACGGCGGCCAGTGCATTCGCAACATTGTGCCGGCCGCAGTGGGACCAGTTTATGATTACCGGCGGACCATCGCCCACATGAATCTCGAACACGGAGCCGTCGTCCTCGAGCAGCCGGGCCTGCCAGTCCGCTTCCGCGTCGACCGCGGTAGTGGCCAGCTCGCTCCAACAGCCCTGGGCCAGGGTTTCGTCAATCGCGGCGACACCCCGGGGACAGATAATGCGTCCCTGGGAGGGCACTGTCCTGACCAGGTGATGAAACTGGCGCTGGATGGCAGCCAGGTCAGGAAAAATATCCGCGTGATCAAATTCCAGGTTATTGATCATCAGGGTGCGGGGACGGTAGTGAACAAACTTTGAGCGCTTGTCGAAAAAGGCGGTATCGTATTCGTCCGCTTCCACCACAAAAAAATCCGTATCACCCTGGCGGGCCGACAGGCCGAAGTCCGCCGGCACGCCGCCGATCAGGAATCCCGGTGCCATGCCGGCATACTCGAGTATCCACGCCAGCATGGCGCTGGTGGTGGTCTTGCCGTGCGTTCCGGAAGCCGCCAGTACCCACTTGCCCCGGAGAATGTTCTCCGCCAGCCATTGGGGACCGGAGGTATACGCCAACCCCGCGTCGAGCATGTACTCCACGGCCGCGTTACCCCGGGTCATGGCATTACCCACCACCACGCAATCGGGGGCAGGCTGCAGGTGCGCCGCCTCGTAGCCCTCCAGTAATGTAATTCCCGCCGCTTCCAGCTGGATACTCATCGGCGGGTAGACGTTAGCGTCCGAGCCGGTGACCTTGAATCCCTGTTCCCGGGCCAGCAGGGCGATGCCTCCCATGAAGGTGCCGCAAATGCCCAGGATATGAATGTGGCCTTTCAAAAAAGCTTCTCCTTGAATCAGCCGCACATGGTATCACGGCACTTTCACGCGACCACGTGTTGATGCAAATCAGGCCTGTCCGTTCCATCACGTCGGTCGGTGCCGTATCATTGCCGGAACGACAAACCCGCGAGTGGTCTGGCCGCTCTCGCCGAAAGGGACACCGCAGTATGCCGAAGAAAAATGCCTTCTACGCCCAATCCGGTGGCGTGACAGCTGTCATCAATGCCTCCGCCTGTGGCGTCATCGAGACGGCTCGCAAACATAAATCCAGGATTGGCAAAGTCTACGCAGGGCGCAACGGCATCATCGGTGCGCTGCGCGAGGAACTGATCGACACCGGCAAGGAGAGTCGTGCCGCCATTCATGGCCTGTTGACCACACCCTCGGGCGCCTTTGGCTCCTGCCGGCATAAAATGAAGAGCATCGAGGAGAACCGGGCCGAATACGAGCGCCTGATCGAGGTGTTCAAGGCCCACAACATTGGTTATTTTTTCTACAATGGCGGCGGTGACTCGGCAGACACCTGCCTCAAGGTCTCCCAGTTAAGCGACGCCATGGGTTATCCTCTGCAGGCCATCCATGTCCCCAAAACCATCGACAATGACCTGCCGCTGACCGACAACTGCCCGGGCTTCGGCTCGGTCGCCAAGTACGTCGCCGTCTCCACCCGCGAGGCTGCGCTTGATGTCGCCTCCATGTGCGAGAGTTCCACCAAGGTCTTCATCCTTGAGGTCATGGGCCGCCATGCCGGCTGGATTGCCGCCGCGGCTGGCCTGGCAGCGGAACAGGAGGGCGATGCGCCTCACATCATCCTGTTCCCGGAAATTGCCTTTAGCCGGGAAAAATTCCTGGCCAGGGTGAAGCGCACGGTGAAGGAAAACGGTTTCTGCGTCATCGTCGCCTCCGAGGGCGCCCAGTACAAGGACGGCACCTTCCTGGCGGAGTCCGGCCTCAAGGACGCCTTCGGCCACAGCCAACTCGGGGGCCTGGCTCCCAACCTGGCGCAGATGATCAAAGACGAGTTGGGCTACAAATACCACTGGGCGGTGGCCGATTACCTGCAGCGCGCCGCTCGCCACATCGCCTCGCAGACCGACGTCGACCAGGCCTACGCGGTGGGCGAAGCTGCAGTGGAAATGGCACTGGCTGGCAAGAACGCGGTCATGCCCTGCATTGTTCGCGGCAAAGGCAAGCGCTATCGCTGGAGCGTTGGCGAGGCGCCTCTGGACAAGGTCGCCAACGTGGAAAAGATGATGCCGCGCAACTTCATCACCCGTGATGGCTTCAACATCACCGACGCGGCGCGGGAGTACCTGGAACCGCTGATCCAGGGTGAGGCCTACCCCGAGTACAGGAAGGGCATGCCGAAATATGTGCGGCTGAAGAATGAGCTTGTGCCGAAGAAGCTCAGAAAATCATTTACGGTTTAGTTTGCTGTTCTTTTTGGCTATCCGGCCCAGCCTCGTGGCACGGAGGGGGGCTTGGCCGCTGGATAACCCGCACGGAAATGTCTGAGGCCAGGACGGTCGAAGCCAAGCCTGTACATGGACGTACGCTTTTTGGCGGTTTCCGTGCTCGGTATCCAGCGGCCGAGCCGGGCGGACCAAGCGAAGCAACGAAACCATCGGCCCAACAGGATACCCAACAAGTAGCCATCGGTTTTTCAGGACAACAAAAACGGTAATTCAGGCAAGGAATTCGACCATGGTAGTGCGGATTTTGCCGCGCAAGTTCTGTACAATGCGCGCCTCCATAGTGAAGCAACCATTCTGAGGAACCAACATGTACAGCAACCGCGACTTCAACCGCTGGCGTCGTCACCCCTGGCACGGACTGCACATTCGCGCCGATGATGCCCCCGAAGACATTTTCCAGGTCTACATCGAAATGACCCCCGACGACGTGGTCAAGTATGAGCTGGACAAGGCATCGGGCTTCCTGATGGTTGACCGCCCCCAGCGCACGACCTCCAGCCCCCCCGCCCTCTACGGTTTCCTGCCCCGCACCTACTGCGCAGAGGAAGTGGCCAAGCTGTGCCCCGATGTGGATGTGGCTGACGGCGACCCGCTGGACATCTGCGTATTCTCCGAACGTCACATCACCCGCGCCGATATCGTCCTCAAGGCCCGCGTGGTTGGCGGCATCCAGATGATTGACGGCGGCGAGGCCGACGACAAGATCATTGCGGTACTGGAAGGCGACAATATCTGGGGCGATGTTCACGACCTGAAAGACCTGCCCAACATCAAGACCGAGCGCCTGCAGCACTACTTCTCTACCTACAAGCTGATTCCCGGCAAGGAAGTGAACATCAAGGTGGACCACGTCTACGGTCGCGAGGAAGCCCTGAAGGTGATCGCCGCCGCCGAGAAGGACTACTGGAACCACTACGGCCACCTGCACCAGCAGGCCAAGGCCAAGGAATAAGCGGTTCTGTCCCGGTGCAGCCGCGCCGGGACACTCTCTTCCCTCAGGGGTCGGGACACCAGTGGTCCGCTACCTCGACATAGCGCGCCAGGATCTCGTCCAGGTCTCGCTCCACCAGTTCCCCCAGTTCCAGCCCACCCCGCCAGCACTGGCGCAAATCTGCCGCCCGCAGCAGACGCTCACAACGGCGTGCTAGCGGTGCGTAGCTCAAATGCCAGCGCTCAACGGCGACGCCGCCGCGATCCTCGGCGTAGGGTCGGTAGAACCCATGGGACTCACCGGCGGCCATGCGCGCATCCAGCCAGCGGTGCAGGGCATCGAACAGCCCGCCCGGGGCCACCTCGACGGGGTCCAGTTGCACCTGGTAGCCCTCGGGAACCGCGGCCGCATCAAAGACGTCGAGGTCGGTCCCCCAGTGGTGACGGGAGGTTCCGGGCAGCGCCGAAAAGCGCAGGATCGCCGCCAGCTTTTGCCTTGCCGTCAACGCCTGCAGATCCAGCACCTCACCCCGGTCGTCGTGCACCGGCCGCTGGCCACAGGCCTTGCCGTTGAAGATCGCCAGCTGGCGGTCGTAGGAGCGGTAACTGCTGGCAATCGCGAGATCAAACCCGGATGCCCGGGCATCGGCCTGCAAGCGGGCAAAAGCGGCTGCCGCCTCCGGGTGCAAACGGTGCCCGTCGGCGAGGGTCAGCAGGTGGCTGTCATCCCGGCCGGTGAGCTGGGCTATGGTGAGCGGCTCAGTCATGGGGTCCAGGCTGAACGGCAGCGGCCGGTCCAGGACGATCTCCCGGGGGGTGACCCGGGCGCCCCAGGCCATGACCTCGACCCCCTGCTCCATTACCGCCGCCAGCGTGTCCCGGTAACGGCGATCTATCTCCCCGGCGGCGCTGACCCGGTCCACGCCACCGTGCAGGGCACAGAAAAACATGATCGCCCGGGTGGCGTCATCGATAACGCCTTCCAGCTCCAGCAGGTGCTTGCGACCCCGGTCGCTCACCGCATCGGGAAACAGCCCCTGGCCGTTTTCCATACACAGGGTAACGGACTTGACCTCCACGAAGACGCGCCCGGGCGGGCCTTCCAGCAACAGGTCCGCACGACTGTTGTTACCGTACTTCACTTCACTGCGGATCTCCGGGTAGTCCTCGAAGCCGGGGATCACGCCCTGCTCCAGGCCCTGCCTGACCACCTTGTTGGCCCGGGCCGAATGAACACAGGCCATGCCCATTGCGGTTTCAACCAGTTCCCAGGTGTGGGGGTACTTGCGCGTCTTCGAGTCAGACAGCGACAACCAGACCCGGGATCCGGGCTCGGCGCAACCGGTCATCGCCCCGGTGTTGGGGCAATGGGCAGTGATCTGCTGCCCATCCGCCAGTTCCACGTCGGCCAGGAATCGCTTGTAGCGACGCAGCAGCCGGCCTTCAATCATGTCACTCATGGGTGGCCAGCACTCCCGCCAGGCGCTCCACCGCCTGTTCCAGACGATCCATTGAGGTGGTATAGGCAAAGCGCAGGTGCTCTGCCGCCCGGTGGTGGCCGAAGTCCAGTCCCGGCGTCAGGGCCACACCGTGCTGCTCCAGCAGGTCCAGGCAGAAGCCCTGGCTGTTATCGGTAAAGCGACGGGCATCGGCGTAGATATAAAAAGCACCCTGCGGCGAACAGGGAACGTCAAATCCCAGTTCCCGCACCGCCGGCAGCAGGAAATCCCGGCGCTGGCGAAATATCTCCCGGCGCTCATCCAGTATGGCGCGGGTCCCGGGCTGGAAACCCGCCAGCGCCGCATACTGGGCCATGGTGGACATGGAGATAAACAGATTCTGCGCCAGCTTCTCCATTTCAGCCACGGCGGCTTCAGGCGCCACCAGCCAACCCAGCCGCCAGCCGGTCATGCCGAAATACTTGGAGAAGCTGTTGATCACGATAGCGTCCGGGTTGACTGCCAGGGCCGAGGGTGTCTCCACATCGTAGGCCAGCCCGTGATAGATCTCGTCGACCACCAGGTGCCCCCCGCGCGCAGCCACCGCCTTCGACAGTGCCCGCAATTCATCCGCCGACAACACGGTACCGGTGGGATTGGCCGGCGATGCCACCATCACTCCCACGGTATCGGCCTGCCAGTGCTCGGCCACCAGCGCGGCATCGAGCTGGTAGCCCGTCCCGGCAGTGACCGGCACCAGCCGCCCGCGACCTTCCACCAGCCTGAGGAAATGACGGTTGCAGGGATAGCCGGGATCGGCCATCAGCAGGGTGTCGCCCGGGTTGACCAGCAGGGCGGCGACCAGCAACAGCGCCCCGGAAGCGCCGGGGGTGATCATGATCCTGGAAGGGCTGATATCCAGCCCGTAATCGCGGGCATAGTGGTCTGACAGTGCCTGGCGCAGTTCGGGAATACCTGCCGCCCCGGTGTAGTGGGTCTCCCCGCGGGCCAGTGCCGCGCGCCCGGCCTCCACGATAGGTTCGGCGGTACTGAAGTCCGGCTCACCGGCAGCCAGGTGCACAATATCCCTGCCCTGGGCCGCCAGGGTGTTGGCCCGCTGCAGCACTTCCACCACGCGGAAAGGCTCTATATCGGCGAGGCGACGGGCATAAGGACGGGGGTCCTGTTTCTCGGGCATGCTTGTTCCGCTCAGTGGCAATCGCGCATTCTAGCAACAGCCGGCCGAGAGGGAGAAGTGGCCGCTGAATCAGGCTGCCGAATCAGTCACTAAAAAAGTGGCGCACCGGCATGGTTTCTGGTAGTTTCACCGCCCTTGGTCGCAGGGGTACCTTGGTACACCTCGCCAGATTACTGTGAGTATTGTGTCTTTTGTTTTACCGTATGGAAAAAAACCATGCCTAGAGCAGCAAGAAAGTCAGCCAAAAAAGCAGCTTCCGCCGACTTCAGGAACTTCGTGCCCTACAAGCCCAAAAAGGGCGAAGAGTACATGAACGAGAAACAGCGTGAGCACTTCAAGGGCATATTGTTAACCTGGAAATCCGACCTCATGCAGGAAGTGGATCGCACTGTGACCCACATGAAAGATGAGGCGGCAAATTTCCCCGATCCCGCGGATCGCGCCACCCAGGAAGAAGAATTCAGCCTGGAGCTGCGCACCCGTGATCGCGAACGCAAACTGATCAAGAAAATCGATTCCACGATCGAGCGCCTGGAACAGGATGACTACGGTTTCTGTGACGCCTGCGGGGTGGAAATCGGTATCAAGCGCCTGGAAGCACGCCCTACTGCCAACCTCTGCATCGACTGCAAAACCCTCGATGAGATAAAGGAAAAGCAAGAGCTGGGCTGAAGCCTTGCCCGGCTCCAGCACTACCTACCGGGGGCGCTTTGCGCCCTCACCCACTGGCCCATTACACCAAGGCTCATTGATCGCCGCCCTGGCGAGCTATCTGCACGCCCGCAGCCAGCAGGGTCAGTGGCTGGTGCGAATGGAAGACCTTGATCCTCCCCGCGAGGAGCCCGGGGCCGCCGACGCCATCCTGCAGAGCCTGCGTGACCACGGGCTGGAGTGGGATGGCGACGTACTCTTCCAGAGCAAACGCAGCGACGCCTATGACAAGGCCCTGTCATCCCTGGCCGCTGCCGGTTCCCTGTTCCGCTGTGACTGCACCCGCGCCCTGCTCGGCCCCGGCGGCAGCTGCCATGGCCGCTGCGCCCCGCGCCAGGCTGAGGTGTCAGAACCCTGGGCACTTCGGCTGGCGGTAAGCCCGGGTACCGAAATCCGCTTTCAAGACCAGGTCCAGGGAAGCCAACAGGAATGCCTGGGCAGGGAACTGCCGGATTTCACCCTGCTGCGCAAGGACGGTCTCTATGCCTATCAGTTGGCCGTGGTGGTCGACGATGGCTTCCAGGGCATCTCCCACGTGGTCCGCGGCTGCGACCTGCTCGACTCCACCGCGCGACAAATTTACCTGCAGCGACAGTTGGGACTGCCACAACCGGCCTACTGCCATATCCCGGTGATTACCAATGCCGGGGGCCAGAAATTCAGCAAACAGAACCACGCGCCGGCGCTACTGTCGTCAGCGGCGCCGGACAACCTGCGCCGGGCACTCGACTTCCTGCAGCAACCGCAACCTCCGGCAACACTCAGGCGCTGCCAGCACATGCTCGAATTTGCCAGCCGGCACTGGTCCACAGCCAGCATCCCGCCGGTACTGGCCATTGCCGCCGGCCAGCGCTGAGCTGGTGCTTTCCCCCCTCGCTGGGTAGTATCGCCTGACACCCGAGCGGACGGAATCTGGATCATGTACATCAACCGTATGCTGGTACTCGGCATCGTTATCACCCTGGTGGCATTTCCCGTGCTTGCCGACTGGCTGACCTCGGATTACACCGCCTGGTACCGGCCCTACATCATCTGGTGCCTGATTATCATCTTTACCTGGTGGGCCTACCGGTCGAGGCACCCGGATGAACTATAGCCTCACCCAGATCCTGCTGGTTGTCGCCTTTTACCTGTCCGGGTTGTTTGTCGTCGCCCTGCTGGCAGACCGCAACATCATTCCCCGGCGAATCAGCCACCACCCGGCGGTATATGTACTGTCGCTCGGGGTATTTGCCGGTGCCATGGCCAGTAACGGGGTCATCGAGGTGGCAACCCGCTATGGCTATAACTTCCTGCTCTATTACGCCGGGGTCGGCATGATGTTCGTGCTGGCCGCCCTGTTGCTGATCCCGCTGCTGCGGCTGTCACGGATCTACCAGCTGGCCTCGGTCGCCGACTTGCTCACCTTTCGCTTCCGCAGCCCGCGGGTGGGCGCGGCCGTGACCATCGCCATGTGCCTGGCAATGCTCCCCATGCTGGCGCTGCAGATACAGGCAGTGGGCGACAGCGTGCATATCCTCGCCGGACACAGCCACCTTGAGGAACAGGAGGGTTTCCACCACCAGGGCGTGGCCCTGCTGACCTGCCTGATCATCGGCGTATTCGCCATCCTGTTCGGCACCCGTCACGTGTCCTCCCAGGACCGCAACACCGGCCTGGTCACTGCCATGGCCTTTGAGTCCCTGGTCAAACTGGGGGCGATGTTCCTGCTCATGCTGGTGGCCGTCACCCAGGTGTTTGACGGACCGGCCGATATCCAGAAGTGGCTGCATGAATTCCCGCCAGCCCGGGACCAGATGACCCACAAGCTGCCAATCGACAACGCCCATGCCTCCCTGCTGGTGTTTTTCGCCGGCGCGGTCTGCATGCCGCACATCTTTCACATGCTGTTTGCCGAAAACACCGAGAGCGAAGACCTGCGGCGGGCCTCCTGGGGCATGCCACTTTACCTGATGCTGCTCAGCCTTCCGGTGCTGCCGGTGGCCTGGGCCGGGATGCGGCTGGAGCACACCCTGCCCATGGCCTATTCCGGCCTGGCCATGGGCATCCGTCTGGACTCGGTCCCGGTGGCGGGGGCTGCTTTCATTGCCACCCTGTCCGCGGCCAGTGCCACCATTGTGGTTACCACGCTGGCGCTGGCCAACATGTGCCTGAATCACCTGGTGCTGCCGTCACGCGTTCTCAATCTGGGCCACGACGACGATATTTACCGCAACCTGCGCTGGCTCAGGCGCGCCCTGATCACCATCCTGCTGCTGGCCGGATTCCTGTTTTACCTGGGCCTCAACGGCCGCCAGAGCCTGGTGGAACTGGCCCTGGTGGCATTCTCCGGTACCCTGCAGTTCCTGCCGGGCCTGGTGGCCACGGCCTACTGGCCCAATGCCAACCGAAAAGGACTGCTGGCGGGGCTCTGGGGCGGCCTGGGATTCTGGTTGATAACCGTGATGCTGCCCGCCACCCGCGGCTATGTTCCGGAAATCGGCCAGCTGTTCAGCTCCATGATCGCCGACCAGAACGGCATCTGGACAATCGCCACCATGCTCGCCCTCGCCATTAACGTCGCCCTGTTTGTGGTGGTGTCGCTGCTGACCCCGACCAGCGAGGAGGAGCGGGTGGCGGCGGAGATCTGTTCCATGGACGACCTCTCGCGACCGATTCGCCAGCCACTGCCGGTGGGCAGTGCCGCCGAGTTTGCCGAGAAGCTGGCGCCGGCGCTGGGCGAGCGAACCGCCTCCGCGGAGGTCGACAGGGCCCTTGCCCAACTGCAGTTTGACCAGCAGGAAAGCCGCCCCTACGCCCTGCGGCGATTGCGACGCCGGGTGGAGGCCAACCTCTCCGGCCTGCTCGGTCCGGCGGTCGCGCACAATATCATCGAACGCTGCATACCCTACGCGGCCGGCGGTACCGAGGACATCAACCTGATCGAGCGCAGCCTGGACGCACCCCATATCCAGTTCACCGGGCTGGCGGCCGACCTGGACGCCCTGCGCCGCCGCTACCGGGAAACCCTGGACACCCTGCCCGTGGGTATTTGCTCCCTGGGGGCTGACGGCGAGCTACTGATGTGGAACCTCAGCATGCAGGAAATGACCGACGTGCACGCCGGTGACGTGCTGGGCTCATTGATCACCGCCCTTCCCGATCCCTGGCGCAGCCTGCTGGTGGAGTTCAGCGCCAGTGACAGCGACATTATCCTCAAGACCGAAGTCACCATCGACGCCGACAACCCACGCTGGGTAAGCCTGCACAAAACCATTACCGCCGATGGCGACACCATCATCCTGGTGGAGGACATCAGCGCGATTGAACTCATGGAGGAGGAACTGCTGCACAACGAGCGGCTCGCCTCCATCGGCCGCCTGGCCGCGGGCGTGGCGCATGAAATCGGCAACCCGGTGACGGGCATCGCCTGCCTGGCGCAGAACCTGGAATACGAGGACGATCCGGAAGAAGTCGGCATCGCCGCCCGCGACATTCTCAAACAGACGGAGCGGGTCAGCCGGATTGTGGAATCCCTGGTCAACTTTTCCCACGTGGGCTCCAGCGGCTCGGAACTGGAGCTGGGGCCCTGCAACCTGGCCGACTGTGTCGACGAGGCCATTCACCTGCTCACCCTGGACCGGGAGGCCCAGCAGGTCACCTACCGCAACCAGTGCGATCGCGAACTGCTGGTTCTGGCGGACACCCAGCGCCTGTTGCAGGTATTTGTCAATATTCTGGGTAACGCCCGCGATGCCTGTGATGCAGACGGCCTGGTGCTGGTGCGCGCCTATACCGATGGTGAACGGGTGCTGGTGGATGTGGACGATAATGGCAGCGGCATTCCCAGCCACCTGCAAAGCCAGATTTTCGAGCCCTTTTTCACCACCAAGGAGCCAGGGTCCGGCACCGGCCTGGGGCTCGCACTGGTGTACAGTATCATGGAGGAACTGGGCGGCACGGTGCAACTCACCAGCCCCCTCCACGAGGGGCCTTCGCCCGGCACCCGCTTCACCCTGCAGCTCAATCGCGCCAGTTATGGTGGCGCCTTCGATGTGTAACCCTACTCCACACGTTACCGGCAAACTGGCAAATTTTTCACAGTCAGAGTATGTTGTTACGGGTGATTCGCCAGGTAACACCTTATGCAAAAAATACTCGTGGTCGAGGATGAATCGGTCATCCGCAATGCCCTGCGCCGCCTGCTTGAGCGCAGTGGCTACGAGGTCAGCGAAGCAGGTTCGGTTCAACAGGCAGAGGCTGACTTCCGTTTTGCCGACTTCGACCTGATCATCTCTGACCTGCGTCTGCCGGGAGCCCCCGGCACCGACCTGATTAAGAAGGCCGGTGACGTACCGGTGCTGATCATGACCAGCTACGCCAGCCTGCGATCCGCGGTCGACTCGATGCGCATGGGCGCGGTGGACTATATCGCCAAGCCTTTCGATCACGGTGACATGGTCAGTGCGGTGGAGCGCATCATCGCCGACCATCCTACCGCCCGGGCCCAGAAGCGGAATTCGGCCGGCAACGACGGCCAGGGCAGCCCGGGGCATGGCTCGGGCATTATCGGCAACTGCCCTGCCATGCAGACCCTGTATACCCAAATCAGCCGAATGGCCCCCACCGAATCGACCGTGCTGGTACTCGGTGAAACCGGCACCGGCAAGGAGCTGGTCGCCCGCAGTATCCACCGGCAAAGCAGTCGCGCTGACAAAACCCTGATTTCCGTCAACTGTGCGGCGATTCCCGACACCCTGATCGAGTCGGAGTTGTTCGGCTACGAAAAGGGCGCCTTTACCGGCGCCAATGCCAGCCGCATGGGCCTGATCGAGGCTGCAGACGGAGGAACCCTGTTCCTCGACGAAATTGGCGAATTGCCCATGGAGGCCCAGGCCCGCCTGCTGCGATTCATCCAGGAAGGGGAAATCAGGCGCATCGGCTCGGTCCACTCACGCAAGGTCAATGTACGACTCATATGTGCCACCCACCGCAACCTGCAGCAGCTGTCTGTCGAGGGCCAGTTCCGCCAGGACCTTTACTACCGCATCAACGTCCTGCGCCTGTCGCTGCCACCGCTGCGCGAGCGCGGCAAGGACATCCTTCATCTGGCAGAGAGCATGCTGCAGGCGCAAACGCAAAAGCTGGGGAAACCGGCAATGCACCTGTCGCCGCGAGCCATACAGGCCATCACCACCTACCAGTGGCCGGGCAATGTGCGCGAGCTGGAACACGCCATCGAGCGGGCGGTCATTCTTTCCGAAACCGAGGAAATCGACAATGACAGCCTCGGCATCGACCTGGAACTGGTCAATATCAATCGCATCCGCGGCCAGGACGGCCTGCCCGCAGCCGGTAGCAGCCGCAGCGGAGCAAGTAGCAGCGCCAACGAACCCCAGGAAGACCTCTCGCTGGAGGATTACTTCCAGCGTTTCGTGCTGGAGCACCAGGATTCCATGAGCGAGACCGAACTGGCCCAGAAACTCGGTGTCAGCCGTAAATGCCTGTGGGAGCGACGCCAGCGGTTCGGCATACCCCGGAGCAAGTCAGGCACCGCCGCGCGTCGCCGCAAGAGCCAGTCCCGGGCCAACTAGGCGTTACCTGGCACTCCCCGCGTTACAAAATCCGGTGTAATAACGTAACAGTGGCCCATTTTAACAAGAATATAACAATTGCTATAAATACCTATCTTGTTGATTTTTAAAGTTATTTAATGGGTTGGCACGCTGAATGCAATTACCGGCGCGGTGTCACCAATAAAAATAACAGGCGCTGCAATAAAAATAACACTATTCACTATGGACCTGGATGGGGAAGTTTACTTCCCCTTCAATTTCCTTGTATTTTTTTCAGGCAGGCGCTGGCCGTTGAGGGTCGATTGCTCATGCCTGAACCCGGTGAATAATTACCGTTTTTGCTTTAGGCATAACAATAAAACTATGTTTCTATAGTGCCTATAACAATAACAGCACCCCAGAAATAACAATAACTCCTGACGTGAGACCTGGATGGGGAAGACTTTGTCTTCCCCGTCATTCATGCTGCCGTTACCGCCTCTTGAGACCCGCCATCTGTGGTAGACTGCGCGCCTCCAAACAGGCCAAAAGTACAGGCGTAAATCTCTTTGAAAGTCATCCCCAGGGACCAGCACTGCATTTCCCGTAAAAACATCAGCGACGGCGCGCTGAAGGTCATGTCCCGCCTGCGCTCCCAGGGCCACCAGGCCTACCTCGTCGGCGGCGCGGTTCGCGACCTGCTACTGGGCGGTCACCCCAAGGACTTTGATATTGCCACCGACGCCACCCCGGAAGAAGTCCACGGATTGTTTCGCAATTCGCGGATCATAGGCCGGCGTTTCCGCATCGTGCACGTGCGCTTTGGCAGGGAGGTCATCGAAGTCACCACCTTTCGCGGGCACCATGAAAGCGGCGACGAGGCCAGCCCCGCCACCGGCGGCAATCATTCCCGTCAGTCCGACAAGGGACTGCTGCTGCGCGATAACGTATACGGCACCCTGGAGGAGGACGCAGTTCGCCGTGACCTCACCGTTAATGCCCTGTACTACGACGCCGGCAAATTCGAGGTCTTCGACCATGTACACGGCCTCGATGACCTGCAAAACCGTCAGGTTTGCGTCATTGGCGAGCCGGAAGTGCGCTACCGCGAAGACCCGGTCAGAATGCTGCGGGCGGTGCGCTTTGCCGCCAAGCTGGACTTCGACATAGAGGCGCAGACCGCCGCGGCCATCCCGAAGTGCGCCCACCTGTTGCGGGAAATCCCCCCGGCGCGACTGTTTGACGAATTTCTCAAGCTGTTTCTCTCAGGTTATGGCGCAGCAACGCTGGAACAGTTGTTGGAACACGACCTCCTGCAATACCTGTTCGACGAGACCAGCCACCTGGTTCACGAGGATCCGGAATCACTGGCCCTGATCCGTGCGGCGATGACCAACACCGACCAGCGTATTGCCGAGGAGAAGCCGGTCACCCCGGCATTTATTCTCGCCGCCCTGCTCTGGCCCGTTGCCTCACGCACCGCCAGCGAACTGGAAAGCCGCGGCGACTCACCCATGGTGGCCATTCACAGTGCCGCCCAGCAAACCATTGCCGAGGCCAGCACCCAGTTGTCCATCCCCCGCCGTTTCAGCCAGCCCATGCGGGAAATCTGGGAATTCCAGTTACGCCTGCAGCGGCGCCAGGGCAAGAAAGCGGCAGAACTGGTCGAACACCGGCGCTTTCGGGCCGCCTACGACTTTCTCCTGCTGCGGGAACAGGCCGGCGAGGAGACCGCTGATCTGGGCGCCTGGTGGACCGAGTTCCAGACCCTCAATATGGACCAGCGCATGGACCAGGCAGGCAGTGCCCCCGGAAGTACGTCCGGCCGCAGGCGCAGGCCACGCCGGCGCCGCAACCCGAAACAGGCATGATCGACGTTTTTGTTGCCCTGGGCAGTAACCTGCAGCAGCCGCTGGCACAACTGCAACAGGCCACCGCGGCCATCGCCGCCCTGCCAGCCTCTGCCCTCATCCGCACCTCGAGCGTTTACCGCAGCGCTGCGGTGGGCCCCGGGGACCAGCCCGATTACCTCAACGCCGTGGTGCAGCTACGGACGACAATGGCGCCACTGACCCTGCTGGACGCGCTGCAGGCGATAGAAAACCGGCAGGGCCGGGTACGGGAACAGCGATGGGGTGCGCGCACCCTGGACCTGGACATCCTGCTCTATGGCGCCGAAGCCCTGCAAACGCCACGACTGGCGATTCCCCACCCCCGCATGACAGCGCGCGATTTCGTGCTTTATCCCCTGCTGGAGATCAGCGGCCCAAATTTGATGCTGCCCGGAGGCGCGGAACTTGGTACATTAATAGCCGCCTGTCCACGGGGCCAGTTGCAGAAAACCGATTTCTCCCTGCTCCCCGGCAACAACGACAGCGATGATTAACCAGGCCCGGAGCGGGAGACTTAGGCCATTAAAATCGACCTGAAAGGGCGCACCCCCCCATCGTACATTGCCGTAGAAGGCCCCATCGGGGTGGGCAAAACAACGCTCACCAAACGGCTGGCCACGACCTTCAACTACCAGGTTCTGCTGGAGGAAGCGGAGCAGAACCCTTTCCTGGAAAAGTTCTACCGCAATCGCCAGCAGGCCGCCCTGGCGACCCAGTTATTCTTCCTTTTCCAGCGCTCGCAGAAGATCCAGGACCTGCGCCAGGCTGACATCTTCGAGCCGGTGAGAGTGGCGGACTTCCTGATCGAGAAAGACCCGCTGTTCGCCCGCATCAACCTCGACCGGGAAGAATTCCAGCTCTATGAAAAGGTCTACCAGCAGTTGACCATCGACTCTCCCCGGCCCGATCTGGTGATCTACCTGCAGGCCTCAACCGATGTGCTGTTGTCGCGCATAGAGAGCCGTGGAATCGCCGCCGAACAGGTCATTGAGCGGGACTACCTGGAGCGCCTCAACGAAGTGTACAGTGAGTTCTTTCTATATTACGATGGCGCCCCACTGCTCATCGTCAATGCCAGCGAAATCGACCTGGCCAATAGCGATGCAGACTACAGCCACCTGGTGGACTACCTGCTGGATATTCGCAGCGGTCGCCATTATTTCAACCCGACATTTTTCGGATAAAACACAAGGCAGGCTATGGGCAAGGTCACCATAAGCACCCTGGACAAGATGAAGGCGGCAGGCGAGAAGTTTGTCTGCATTACGGCCTACGATGCCACCTTCGCCCGCCTTGTCAGTGAAGCGGGTGCAGAAACCATACTGGTCGGTGACTCCCTGGGTATGGTGCTGCAGGGCCACGACAGCACCATCCAGGTGACTGTCGACGATATGGCCTATCACACCGAATGTGTGTGTCGGGCGGCTCCGGACTCACTGGTGATCGCCGATATGCCCTTCATGAGCTACACCACGCCCGAGCAGACCATGGTCAATGCCACTGCCCTGATGCAGGCGGGCGCGCAGATGATCAAGATGGAAGGCGGCACCTGGCTTTCAGAGAGCATCAGCATGCTGGTTGAGCGCGGCCTGCCGGTGTGTGCCCACCTGGGCCTGACGCCACAATCGGTCAACCAGTTCGGCGGTTTCAAAGTGCAGGGCCGCACCCCCAAGGAGGCCAAGTCCATTCTCGCCGACGCGGTGGAAATCCAGGACGCCGGCGCCAGCCTGCTGGTGCTGGAATGCATCCCGGCCCACCTGGCGGCCGATATTTCCTCCAAACTGGACATCCCGGTCATCGGCATTGGCGCCGGCGCCGGCACCGACGCCCAGGTCCTGGTGATGCATGACCTGCTCGGGCTTTCCAGCCACAGCGCCCGCTTCGTGCAGAACTTCATGGAGGGCCAGGACACCATCCAGGGCGCCCTCAAGGCCTTCGTCGATGCCGTTAAATCCGGTGACTACCCGCGGGAAGAGCACACCTACAGCTAGGCACTACCCTCCATCGACTGCCTGGCGCGTTTTGCACCATTTTAGTGCAAATCGCGACCAAACGACCACCTCCCGCCTGCGCGATAGCCGGTGACCACGGCTGCGTCCGCCGGTCACAGGGCCCGCTAATTTTCCCGTTTGTACCGTTGCCCGTGCCCGGAGCATGGGGCATACTTGCCCTCCCTCCAGCACTGCATTCTGGAGCGGGTTTATCGACTAGTGTGACTACTGGTTTAGCGTCGCCAATCCATTCCGCGGGATGAGGTAGATATGCGAACTTGCAACAGCAACGCTCAGCTACATGCAGCTCTGAAATGCTATCGCAGCGAGGGTCAGAGCATTGCCTTTGTGCCCACCATGGGCAACCTGCACGAGGGCCACCTGGACCTGGTGCGCAAGGCCCGTACCCTGTGCGACATCGTGGTGGTGTCTATTTTCGTCAATCCCCTGCAGTTCGGTGCCGGCGAGGACCTGGACGCCTATCCCCGCACCCTGGCGGCGGACAAGGAAAAACTGTTCAGCGAGGGCGTACAGCTGCTGTTCGCACCCGGGGTGGAGGACATCTACCCCGAAGGCATGGACAAGCAAACCGTGGTCGGTGTCCCTGACCTCGGTGATACCCTGTGTGGCACCAGCCGCCCCGGCCATTTCGACGGGGTCACGACGGTGGTCTGCAAACTGTTCAATATCGTCCAGCCCGATGTCTCGGTGTTCGGCGAGAAAGACTTCCAGCAACTGTCCATCGTGCGCAAGATGGTGACCGACCTGTGTATGCCGGTGGAGATCGTTGGCGTGGCCACCACCCGCGATGAGGACGGCCTGGCCAAGAGCTCGCGCAACGGTTATCTCAGCCGGGAAGAACGGGATATTGCGCCGCTCATCCACCAGACACTCAATACCTGCAGGGAAGCCATCGCCTGCGGCTTCGATAACTTCCTGCAACTGGAATCCCACGCCCGCATGAAATTACTGCAGGCGGGCTTCGAACCGGACTACTTCGCCATCCGCGATGCCCGCACCCTGCGCGCGGTGACCGAGGACACGGAAGAAATCGCCATTCTGGCCGCCGCCCGCCTGGGCAATACCCGGCTCATCGACAATGTCCGCCTGTCGCTGAATCCGGTGGGCGACTGGAAAATGCTCGCCGACGGCTGAACCCACCCCGCTTCATTCGACCTTGGTCGGCTTGAATACCGTCCATGGCCACGTATTATCTAGCCTCCAGCTAATACTAAAACGGAGCGGTACCCATGTCCGAATTCCCTACTCATCCGGTTCCGGCCAATTTCAAGGATGCTCACATCAACGCGGAGCAATACCAGGCGATGTACAAGCGCTCTATCGACGACCCTGAGGGCTTCTGGGGCGAGATGGCCAGCGAATTCCTGAGCTGGGACAAACCCTGGGACAAGGTCATGGAATACGACTTTGTAAAGGGTGACGCGGCCTGGTTCGCCGGCGGCAAACTCAATGTCAGCTATAACTGCATTGATCGCCACCTGCCGGAACGCGCCGACCAGACTGCCCTGATCTGGGAAGGCGACGACCCGGCCGACAGCAAGCACATCACCTACGCCGAACTGAAGGACAGCGTTTGCCGGCTGGCCAACGCCCTCAAGGCCCGCGGCGTCAGCAAGGGCGACCGGGTGTGCATTTACATGCCGATGATTCCGGAGGCGGCCTATGCCATGCTGGCCTGCACCCGCATCGGCGCCGTGCATTCCATCGTTTTCGGCGGCTTCTCACCGGAAGCGCTGAAAGACCGTATTCTCGACTCCGACTGCCAGACCGTGATCACCGCCGACGAGGGCGTCCGCGGTGGCCGCACCGTGCCCCTCAAGGTAAACGCCGACAAGGCCCTGGAGGCCTGCCCCAACGTGCACACCTGCCTGGTGGTCAAGCGCACCGGTGCCGATGTGGCCTGGACCGAGGGCCGCGATGTCTGGTACGAAGCACTGGTGGCCAGCCAGAGCAACGATTGCCCGCCCGAGTCCATGGATGCCGAGGATCCGCTGTTTATCCTTTACACCTCTGGTTCAACCGGAAAGCCCAAGGGTGTGCTGCACACCACCGGCGGCTACCTGCTGCAAACCAGCATGACCTTCAAATACGCCTTCGACTACCGCGAGGGAGAGATCTACTGGTGCACCGCCGACGTCGGCTGGGTCACCGGCCACAGCTATATTGTGTACGGACCGCTGGCCAATGGCGCCACCAGCCTGATGTTTGAAGGTGTACCCACCTACCCCGACGCCGGCCGCTGCTGGGAGGTCGTCGACAAGCACCAGGTGAATACCTTCTACACCGCACCGACCGCCATTCGCGCCCTGCAAGCGGTGGGCGACGAGCCGGTGAAGCGCTCCTCGCGGGCCAGCCTGCGCCTGCTGGGCACGGTAGGCGAACCCATCAACCCGGAAGCCTGGACCTGGTACTACGAGGTGGTGGGCGACGGTCGCTGCCCCATTGTCGACACCTGGTGGCAGACCGAAACCGGGGCCCACATGATTACCCCGCTGCCGGGAGCCACCCCTCTCAAGCCGGGCTCAGCCACCTTCCCCTTCTTCGGGGTCAACCTGGCACTGCTCAACGAGGACGGCACCGAAATCGAGGGCCCGGGCTCCGGCTACCTGGTGGTCAAATCCTCCTGGCCCAGCCAGATCCGCAGCGTATATGGCGATCACCAGCGCATGATAGACACTTATTTCAGCACCTACCCCGGCTATTACTTTACCGGTGACGGCGCCACCCGGGACGAGGACGGCTACTACTGGATTACCGGCCGGGTCGATGATGTCCTCAACGTCTCCGGCCACCGCATGGGCACCGCCGAAGTCGAAAGCGCCCTGGTGCTGCACGAGGATATTGCCGAGGCCGCGGTCGTCGGCTTCCCTCACGACATCAAGGGCCAGGGCATTTACGCCTACGTCACCCCGATGCAGGGTGTGGAACCCAGCGAGCAACTGCGCAAGGAACTGATCGACCTGTGTGTGAAGGAAATCGGGCCGATCGCCAAGCCGGACGTCATCCAGTGGGCGCCCGGACTGCCGAAAACCCGCTCGGGCAAGATCATGCGCCGCATTCTGCGCAAGATCGCCGAGAATGAGTTGGACAGCCTGGGCGACATCAGTACCCTGGCCGACCCCTCGGTGGTGGATAACCTGGTTGATAACCGGCCGGTGTAAGGGTCGCCGGCCGAAACACAATCCCGGGGCCCTACCTGGCCCCGGGCTTCACTACAGCGCTCCGAGTCTCGCGCAAAAATCCACCGGAATAGCTTGCCGGGTCATAACTACCGCCCCCTGGCATGGCCGAAGGGCGCATCGCTTATCTCGTCATAGCGCCATACCTCACCGGTCAGCGTGACCACGAAGGCACTGGTGCCGATGATCTCGACGGAGTTGGGCAGGTTGATGCCATCCGCGATCAGCCGCAACGACGCATCATTATTGACTTCCCAGAGCGTGCCGTCGTTTTCGACAGCCGGAGATCCCGCAAAATCGCCATTCCATTGACCCTGCGACAGGGCGTAGAGGCTGCGACCCCGGCCAAACTCGACATCCAGCAACAGGGGTGCGCCTGACGCCACCAGGTCAGGCTCCCCGGTCCCGGGCCCAAAGGATACGATCTGTCCATCGTCCGCGCTGTGGGGCGTGGGCCCAGGACGAGCCATGTAGATGGTGTGGCCGCTGACATCCATCCCGGTGGGCACAATATTGTCGAATGACCTTAAAATGCTGACCGCCCCATCCTGGGTGACCTGCAGGACCCGGTTGAGGTGCCCGTCAGACACCAGGAGCCCGCCGCGAAAAACCTCCAGGGACCATTGCACGCCCGTCGGGATAGCGAACGCCGTCTGGGGCGGATTGGCGAGGTTGAACGCCCCGAGATCGGCAATAATCGTATGACTGTCCGGACCATCAATCCGATAGATGCCGTTGGTCAGCCCCGATGGCTCTCCCTCGAAATTAATCAGGGTCACCAGTACGTAGGCCGTCTCCTCAATAAAGGCGACGTCCACCGCCCCCCCGAGACCGGGGATGACCCAGGGTGGCAGCCCCTCGGTAAACAACTCGGCAGCCCCGGTTGACGGGTTGATGCGCTGCACCGTTCCGGTCGCGCCCTCGGTGACATAAAGATGGCCATCGGGACCCACGGTACTGCCAGCACTGCCTTGCAGCCCCGAAACCAGAGGCTGGGCGTTGACCACAGTAGGAAACAACAGCAGGATTGCCACCGCCAGGGCAACACCTCTGGCAGCGGCTCGACATTTACAGGCGTTAAACATCACGCACTCCCCGGCTCCCCTCAGGCTCCGGGCCGACAGGAAGCTCATCAAACGAACTGAACCAATCCACACAGTGAATGACTGTGACCACGCGTGATCATTAACATAGCAGGCAGGCAGGGGCCCGCTAGACATTATTTTTATAATGAGGGGTTTTTTTAAAGCTGACTGCACCAACGGCCTGCCGGGCCCGACAAGCACCGGGCCGATGACTCCGGTTTCGACGCGCCGCCAACAGGCCCCGGTCGAGGCCCGATTCAGTACCAGTTGTAGCGCAACTCCAGCCCTACCCGTTGCTCATGGGTACGGGGGAAAAACTGGGCATAGCCATTGGGCACCAGGTTCTCGTTTTGCGCGCCGATGGCGCTGACGTGATGCTCATCCAGGACATTCTTGACGAACAGTGCGGCTGTGTAGCGATCCCGCTTGTCCCTGAGCATGACGGAAACATCCAGCACTCCATAACTGTCCTGTCGCTGGTACTGGTCCTGGTCGATGGCAAACAGGATATCGTCCTGGACCCGGTAATTGCCCTTGAGGACGAGGTCAAACGCCTGGCTCGGCAGCGGAATCAGGTAGTTCGCCGCCAGGGTAACCTTCCAGTCCGGGGAAAAGGGCAGTTCCCCTCCTGACAGGTCCTGCTGCGCCGGACTGTCAGCGCAACTGGGCTGGCCGCGAAAGCCCACTCCGCGGAACTCCTGGCCGAAACTGCAGGGGCCACCGGGATAGCTGTCGATCTCGGCATCAATCAATGCCAGGCCGCCGAACAGGGAGAGATTCTCGCTGGCCTGCGCCATCAGGTCGATTTCCAGGCCCTGGGTGGTGACCTCTCCCACGTTGGTCAGGATAAAGCTGAATTTGCGGTCGGGAACGCCGTCGCCATCCTGGTCCTGGGTATTGCCATTTTCATCCAGCAGCAGCTCCGACTCGGTAGCCTGGGCCTGGAAGTCGTCATACTCGGTGTAGAACAAGGTTGCGTTGACCACCAGGCGGCTGTCCAGCCAGCTGGATTTGAGACCGAGTTCAAAGGAAGCGGAGGTCTCCGGGTCCGCAGCCCGGGTATTATCCGGCGTGCTGCCGGAGGTGATATTGAATGCCGGTCCCTTGTAGCCCTGGACGAAGCTGGTGTAGAGCAGCATGTTCTCGGCGGCATCCCATTCCAGGGCCAGTTTGCCGGAGAGGTCATCGGCGTCCACCTGCTTGCTGTAACGGGGAATCGACGGCTGGAATACCGAATCACTGACCCGCTCGAACTCGAATTCCAGGTCATCCTCGGTATACCTTGCCCCCAGAACCAACCGCCAGTTCTGCGTCATGTTCCATGTGGCCTCCCCGAAGGCGGCATAGTTCAGGGTGTCCACCTCGAAATTGCTGGTGGCCGGACCGTTGAAGATATAGCGGCTGAAGCTGCGCTCCAGGTTCTGCTGGAAGTAGTAAAGACCGGCGACGTAAGAGATGCGCTGGTCCGCGGGGGAGGTCAACCGCAATTCCTGGGTCCACTGGTCCTGGTCCGTACTGCCACTCTGCCACACGTTGAGGTAGTAACCCGGCTGCATGTCGGCGTCCGTATCGTCTTGCTGCTCAAAATCCCGATAGGCAGTGATTGAAGTCAGGGTATGGTGGCCCAGTTCCCAGTCCACCGTCAGGGAGTGGCCGCCGTTGGTCACTGCAAGGTAGTCCGGGTAATCGTGACTGACCCTCGTGTTGCGCTCAGAGGGCACCACCGGGGCAATGCGCTCGAGGGTGGCGTCAACCTGGCCCTGGTTGTTGGGCGGCTCTACCGGCCAGGGCTCCAGGGAGCGCAGGGTGGCGACACAACAGTCGCCCTCCATGTCGCTGTAGTCGCTGCTCCACAGCAGGCTGAGGTTCTCACTCACATCCCAGCGCAGTTTGCCGCGCAGGCTCCATGAATCCCTGTCATTGTAGGTACTGCCATCGAAGACATTGTCGATGTAGCCCTCGTCCCGCTCGTAAAAGCCGGTCAGGCGATAGCCCACGCTGTCGCCGACGGGCCCTGCTGCGGTGAAGCCCCCCTGCCACTGGTCACTTTCAATGGCGGTGGCCGCGACCGAAGCGGTGAACTCGTCGCTGGGTTCCTGGGTAATGATATGCACCACGCCAGCGGTGGAGTTCTTACCGAACAGGGTACCCTGCGGGCCCCGCAGCACCTCCACCCGCTGGACATCCAGCAACTGGATAAACGCCATGCCCGAGCTGCCCATCACCACGCCATCGACCACGGTGGAGACACTGGGCTCAACACCGGCGCTGAAGGACTGGGTACCTACCCCGCGGATATTGAAGGAACTGTTGCGTGGATTACCCCCTTTCTGCAGATTGAGGCTGGGTACCAGATGGGTCAAATCCTCGGAATCGGTAATAAACGCGTCCCGGAGCAGGTTCTCGGGCAAGGCCATTACCGACACCGATACGTCCTGCAGGCTCTGCTCGCGCTTGCGCGCGGTGACCAGGATTTCTTCCATCAGTGAGGTGGCGGCCTGGGAACCGGCACTGGCACTGTCCTGGGCCAGCACAGGCAGGATCGGGAAACAGGTCAGTGAGCCTGCAATCCCGGCGAGGGCGATACGAATCGTCTTCATTATTGGTTATCTCTCGACGACAGTTGATTGATATCCAGTATATTTTGGTCAGGCCATTTGACCAGTCCTTCCACCAAATGGAACCGGGGCAGCCTGACTATTCAAACTCCGCCCACCCCAGCGTTGCATGCAGGCCAAAAAAAAGGGGGTGCACTCTCGTGCACCCCCTTGTTCGCGGTGAGGCCGCTTACTCAGCGGATTCCTCGGCAGGCACTTCCTCAGCCGGCGCCTCTTCAAGCAGTTCCTTGATGGACAGCTTGATGCGTCCGCGCTGGTCTACGTCCAGCACCTTGACCTTCACTTCCTGGCCTTCGCTCAGGTAGTCGGTTACGTTCTCAACCCGCTCGTGAGCGATTTGTGAGATGTGTACCAGGCCATCCTTGCCGGGCAGGATGTTGATGAAAGCACCGAAGTCGACGATGCGGGCAACGGTACCGGTGTACACGGCGCCCACTTCTGCTTCTGCGGTGATTTCCTCAACCATGGCAACCGCTTTGTCGCGGGCCATCTGGTCCTGGCCGAAGATACGCACAGTACCGTCGTCATCGATATCAACAGTGGCACCGGACTGCTCGGTGATGGAGCGGATAGTTGCGCCGCCCTTGCCGATGATGTCGCGGATCTTGTCGGAATCGACCTTCAGCGTGACCATGGAAGGCGCGTTCTCGGAGGTCACCTGGCGGCCTTCGGAGATGACCTGATTCATCTGGCCCAGGATGTGCAGACGAGCCTGCTGGGCCTGTTCCAGGGCGGTCTCCATGATCTGGGACGTAATACCCTCGATCTTGATATCCATCTGCAGGGCAGTCACACCCTCAGCGGTACCGGCGACCTTGAAGTCCATGTCGCCCAGGTGATCTTCGTCACCCAGGATGTCGGTCAGTACAGCAAACTGGTTGCCGTCCTTCACCAGACCCATGGCGATACCGGCTACCGGTGCCTTCAGGGGCACGCCAGCCGCCATCAGCGACATGGAGCCCACACACACGGAAGCCATGGAGCTGGAACCGTTGGATTCGGTGATTTCGGAAACCACGCGAACCGTATAGGGGAATTCCTCCTCGTTCGGCAGTACCGCAGCCAGGCCGCGACGGGCCAGGCGACCGTGACCGATCTCGCGACGGCTGGTAAAACCAACACGGCCGGCCTCGCCCACTGAGTAGGGTGGGAAGTTGTAGTGCAGCATAAACGGATCGCGGCGCTCGCCTTCCAGGGCGTCGATGATTTGGGCGTCACGGGTGGAACCGAGAGTGACTGCGCCGATAGCCTGGGTTTCACCACGGGTAAACAGGGCGGAACCGTGGGCCTTGGGCAGAACGTCGACTTCACAGGCGATGGCGCGAACGGTGCGGGTATCACGACCGTCGATGCGGGGCTCGCCAGCCAGGATGCGCTTGCGCACCAGGCTTTTTTCGATTTTCTTGAACAGCTCCTTCACTTCATCAGCAGAGGGACCACCTTCGACCGCAAGTGCGGCAACAGCGGCGTCGCGAATTTCGCCAACGCGGGCATAACGATCCGCTTTCTCGGTGATACGGTAGGCTTCGCCGAGGTCATTCTTGACCTGGGCTTCAACAGCCGCCAGCAATTCTTCGTTAAGGGCAGGTACCTGCCAGTCCCACTTGGGCTTGCCGGCTTCCGCCACCAGCTCGTTAATGGCCTGGATGACGGTCTGCATTTCCTGGTGGGCGTAAAGCACCGCACCCAGCATCTGGTCTTCGGTGAGCTCCTTGGCTTCGGACTCAACCATCAGTACCGCGTCGGCGGTACCGGCAACGACCATGTCGAGCTTGCTACCGGCCAGCTGTTCGTACGTGGGGTTGAGGATATAACCCTTGTCTTCGCTGAAACCGACCCGGGCGCCGCCGATGGGCCCATTGAAAGGCGCACCGGAAATAGCCAGGGCAGCGGAGGTACCGATCATCGCAGGGATATCGGGATCAATGCTCTTGTCCGCAGACATCACGGTACAAACCACCTGTACCTCATTCATGAAGCCATCGGGGAACAGCGGACGGATGGGGCGGTCGATCAGGCGTGAGGTCAGGGTTTCTTTTTCGCTGGGACGGGCTTCCCGCTTGAAGAAGCCGCCGGGGATCTTGCCCACTGAATACGTTTTTTCGACATAGTGCACGGCCAGGGGGAAGAAGTCGCGCCCTTCGCGCTGGGTCTTCTCCGCAACGACGGTACACAGCACCGAGGTGTTTTCGACGGTAACCAGAACCGCTCCGGTCGCCTGACGGGCGATTCGGCCGGTTTCCAGAGTGACTGTCTGGTCACCGTACTGGAATGTTTTTGTTACTGGATTCACAATTTTTCTCCACTTTCAAATATGACAACCGGGGCCCCTTGGCCCCGGTAGTAGGTAAAGCTTATCGACGCAGACCGAGTCGTTTGATCAGATCGGTGTAACGCGCTGCATCTTTGCGCTTGAGATAGTCCAGCAGCTTGCGGCGCTGGTTTACCATGCGGATGAGGCCGCGGCGGGAGTGGTGGTCGTGCTTGTGCGACTTGAAGTGTCCCTGCAACTGCTCGATATTTGCGGTGAGCAGTGCTACCTGGACTTCCGGAGAACCTGTGTCGCCCTCGCCTACCTTGTACTCATTTACGATTGCTGCTTTCTGTTCAGCGTTTAAAGCCATTTTCTATTCCTCTTGAATAATCTGCCTCAGGTGGCGAACCACCCTTCATTAATAAAAGAGCCTATCCGTGCAGATTGACAGACAGGTTCGCGTCACCAGTATCAGGTGACTATCTACCAGGCATCACAACCGGCCTCCTGCCGCTTGAGATGCACGTCATGCCAACACTGGCGAAAGCAAGCGAGCTTTCTGGTGTTTGCCTGACTCACATTGACCTGAGGTCAATGGGGGGGCATCCCTGCACCCCTCGCAAACGGCCTAATGGCCGTTTACTACCAGTCGACGCGGCGCCACGCGCCCATCGTCCAATATCTCTCCAACCCCAAGAAACTCGCCGGTTTCCAGGGCGACGCGCACCATACCACTTGCGGGCGCGTTTGGCACCAGTACCGGTTGGCCCTGGCGCAGGTAAAAACCGCCGGATTCAGCCAGTTCCACCAGGGGCAGGGCCTTCACCGCAGTGTCTGCCGGCAGCAGTAATTCATCCATCTGCGCCAGCTGGTCGTTCTGTTTCAGCCCCTCCAGCGTATTGAGGCTGACACTGTCCTCTATACTGAACGGACCGGCCCTGGTACGCCGCAACGCACTCACGTGGGCGCCGCAGCCCAGGGCCTGGCCGAGATCCTCGGCAATGGAGCGCACATAGGTGCCTTTACTGCACTCCAGGTAGATATCTACCTCGGCCCGCTCGCCACTCTGGCGAAAATCGCGCAGTTCCAATTGGTGGATGACCACCTGGCGCGACTTGCGCTCCACCTCGATACCCTGCCGGGCCAACTTGTACAACGGCTGTCCGTTCTGCTTGATGGCAGAGAACATGGACGGCACCTGTTCAATTTCGCCGCGAAACGCCTCCAGGGCCCTGGCCACATCCGCCTCGCTTATCGCGCTGGCGTCATTGGTTTCCAGCACCTGGCCTTCCGCGTCACCGCTGTCGGTGATCGTACCCAGCACAAAAGTGCTCTGGTAGGCCTTGTCCGCATCCAGCAGGTACTGGGAGAACTTGGTGGCCTCGCCAAAGCACAGCGGCAGTACACCGGTTGCCAGTGGATCCAGGCTACCGGTATGGCCTGCCTTGGCGGCAAAGTAGAGGCGCTTGGCCACCTGCAATGCCTGGTTGGAGCTCATGCCCAGGGGCTTGTCCAACACCAGGATACCGCTGATCGGGCGGCCCCGGCGGCGCCTTGCCACCGCCTATTGCTCCTCTGCGCTATCGTCGCGCAGACCCAGCTCACGGTCTGAATCCGCCGCCTTGCGGATCAGTTCTTCCAGGTCGCGGCCGCGGCCAACGCTGGAATCAAAGTAAAAGCGCAGCTGCGGCACCATGCGCATGCTGCTGTCACGCGACAGCTGGCTGCGCAGGAAACCGGCCGCCTTGTTCAGGGCTGCGGTGGATTCACTGGCTTCCTCGGCGGAATTTGCGCTCATGGAAGTATAGTAAACCCGGGCGTGACCCAGATCGCGGCTGACGTCCACGCCGGTAATGCTGACCATCCCAACCCGGGGATCTCGCACCTCGTGCTGGATCAGCGCGGCCAGCTCCCGCTGCAGGTAATCTGCAACGCGCTGGGTACGGGCGTATTCCTTGGCCATTCAGTCCGGGGAAATCGCCGCCTACAGGGAGCGGGCGATTTCCTTCACCTCGTAGACTTCGATCTGGTCACCCTCCTTCACATCGGTGTAGTTCTTCACCCCGATACCGCACTCCATACCGTTGCGCACCTCGTTGGCGTCGTCCTTGAAGCGACGCAGCGACTCCAGTTCGCCCTCGTAAATCACCACGTTGTCACGCAGTACACGGATCGGCTTGGAACGGTAAACCGTGCCTTCAGTGACCATACAGCCGGCAATCTGGCCAAATTTCGGCGAGCGGAACACATCGCGCACTTCGGCGATACCGAGGATTTCCTCCCGCAGCTCCGGTGCCAGCATACCGGTCAAGGCAGCCTTCACGTCATCAATCAGGTCGTAGATCACGTTGTAGTAACGCAGGTCCACGCCCTCGTTCTCGATCAGCCTGCGCGCGGCATTGTCTGCGCGCACGTTAAAGCCGAAGATCACCGCACCGGAGGTAATGGCCAGGGTTACGTCGGTCTCGGCAATACCACCGACACCCCCGGCAACCACATTCACCTGTACTTCCTCGTTGCCAAGGTCCATCAGGGCGTTCTGGATCGCTTCCAGGGAACCGCGCACGTCGGCCTTGACCACCACATTGAGGGTCTTGCGCTCGCCGGCGGTCATGCTCTCGAACATGTTGTCCAGCTTGGCCGCCTGCTGACGGGCCAGCTTGGTGTCCCGGCTCTTTTCCTGACGGAAATCGGCGATCTCGCGAGCCCGCTTTTCACTCTCCACGGCGGCGAACTGATCACCCGCATCGGGGGTGCCGTCCAGGCCCAGAATCTCCACCGGGATAGACGGGCCCGCTTCCTCGATAGGCTCGCCGTTTTCGTCCAGCATGGCGCGCACGCGGCCATATTGCAGTCCGGCGAGGACGATGTCTCCCTTACGCAGGGTACCGCTCTGGACCAGCAGGGAAGCGACGGAACCACGGCCCTTGTCCAGCCGCGATTCGATCACAATACCCTGGGCCGGCACATCCCTGGGCGCCTGCAGTTCCAGCAATTCCGCCTGCAGCAGAACCGCTTCCAGCAGCTCGTTAATGCCCTCACCGGTGTGAGCCGATACGGGTATGAACTGGGTGTCACCGCCCCACTCTTCAGGAATCACGTCCTTGGCGGCCAGCTCGTTCTTGACCCGCTCGGGATCCGCACCTTCCTTGTCCATCTTGTTAATGGCCACAATCAGCGGCACTTCCGCGGCGCGGGCGTGGTTGACCGCTTCCTCGGTCTGGGGCATTACACCATCGTCGGCGGCAACCACCAGGATGACAATGTCCGTGCTCTTGGCACCGCGGGCACGCATCGCGGTAAAGGCCGCGTGTCCCGGGGTATCCAGAAAAGAGATCATGCCGTGGTCGGTATCCACGTGGTAGGCACCAATGTGCTGGGTAATACCACCCGCTTCGCCCGAAGCCACGTGGCTCTTGCGAATATAGTCCAACAGTGACGTCTTGCCGTGGTCCACGTGACCCATAACGGTGACCACGGGTGCGCGCGGCTCGGGCGTACCTTCGTCGGCACTCTGGGCCAGGGTTTCTACCAGGCTTTCTTCCAGCGCATCGGCACTGACAGTCTTGGCCTTGTGGCCCATCTCCTCGACCACCAGGATCGCGGTATCCTGGTCGATCATCTGGTTGATGGTGGCCATGACACCCAGCCCCATCAAATGCTTGATCACTTCGCCGGCCTTCACCGACATCTGCTGAGCCAGTTCGCCGACCGAGATCATATCGCCAACGGCAACTTCCACCGCCTTCTTCTCAGTCGGCAGCTCAAAGCCGTGCTTGGAGTGCTCCTCGTGGGTCGCTTTCAGCTTCTTGCGACCGCGACGGCGGGCCATACCCGACTCGGCGCGATCGAGGTCGGACAGTGACAGGTTGTGGCCTCGCTGCTTGCCGCGACCCGGGGGCCTGTCCAGGCGGCCATGTTTCTTCTTGCGCTGCTCGCTGGCAGGAGTGGCGGGCGCCTCATGCAGGCGCTTGGGACGCTTGATGGTGTCCTGTGGCGTGGCGGCTGCCTCTTTGGCCTTGGCTTCCGCTTCCGCCTTCTTGCGGGCTTCCTCTGCCTTACGCGCTTCCAGCGCGACCTTGCGCGCAGCCGTTTCTTCCTCTTCCTGCTTCTTGCGACGTGCGGCTGCCCGCTGACGCAGAATTTCAGGGTCAACGTTGGCCAGATCTTCCTCTTCTTCCTCAGGCTCTGGCACAAATTCGGGCTCGGACTTTGCCGCAGTCGCTTCTTCCTCAGCCTTGACCGCTTCCGCTACCGCTTTGGCCTCTGCCTCGGCTGCCGCCGCTTCTGCTTCGGCGCGCTCCGCCTCTGCAGCTTCCGCTGCAACCGCAGCGGCCTCTTCCGCCTCCTTGGCCGCCTCTTTCGCCGCCTCGGCGGCGAGCTCTGCCGGGTCACGCTTGACGTAGGTGCGCTTCTTGCGCACTTCCACGTTCACCGTCTTTTTGCCCTGGGACCCGGAGGTCTTCAGGGTACTCAGGGTTTTCCTTTTCAGCGTAATCCGCTTGGGCGTGTCCGTAGACTCGCCGTGGCTACGCTTCAGATAGGCCAGCAGTGTCTGCTTGTCCTCATCCGATACAGCCTGATCCGCTTCTGTGTGGGGTAAGCCCGCTTCTTTCATCTGCGTCAGCAGACGTTCGGCGGATGCACCCACGACTTCTGCGAGTTGCTGTACTGTCACTTGCGCCATGCAATCTTCTCCTCGATACCCTGTTTTCCAGTGTCTGCCCTACCGCAGCCGCTTACTCTTCAGCCTCGGCAAACCAGGGTGCACGTGCGGTCATAATCAACTCACCCGCACGCTCTTCTGTCATATCTTCAATATCCATCAGGTCTTCAACGCCCTGTTCCGCCAGATCTTCCATGGTGATAATCTCGCGGCTGGCCAGGATGTAGGCCAGATGACGGTCCATACCGTCCATTTCCAGCAGGTCCTGCGCCGGCTCGTTGGCCCCGAGCTGTTCCTCCGAAGCGATTGCCTGGGTCAGCAGTGCGTCCTTGGCCCGCGCGCGCAGTTCCTCGGCGATATCCTCGTCGAAGCCGTCGATGGCTGTCATTTCTTCCAGCGGCACGTAGGCAACTTCCTCGAGCGTCGTGAAACCCTCTTCCACCAGGATCTCGGCCACATCCTCGTCCACATCCAGTTGTTCACAGAACACCCCGATCACCTGGCCAGCTTCCGCCTCGTGTTTCTCGGCGGCTTCTTCCAGGCTCATGACGTTAATCGTCCACTGGGTCAGTTCACTGGCCAGGCGCACGTTCTGCCCTGAGCGACCGATAGCCTGAGCCAGGTTGTCCTCGGACACGGCCACATCCATGGTGCCGGAGTCTTCGTCCACCACGATGGACTCAACCTCGGCAGGCGCCATGGCGTTAATCACCAGCTGCGCCGGGTTGTCGTCCCAGAGGACGATATCCACTCGCTCATTGTCGAGTTCGTTGGATACCGCCTGGACCCTGGAGCCGCGCATACCCACACAGGCGCCGACCGGGTCGATACGCTGGTCGTTGGTTTTCACGGCAATCTTGGCACGCGAACCGGGATCGCGGGCCGCAGCGCGGATCTGGATCACTTCCTCGGAGATTTCCGG
The DNA here is from genome assembly GCF_004354085.1 of Seongchinamella unica. GTDB lineage: Bacteria > Pseudomonadota > Gammaproteobacteria > Pseudomonadales > Halieaceae > Halioglobus > Halioglobus unicus. Next base: position 352,490 of record NZ_SMSE01000003.1, read on the forward strand.
CACCTCGATCTTGAACAGCTCGATCAGCATTTCCGGGCAGGCGCGGCTGAGTATCAGCTGCGGGCCACGGGATTCGGTGCTGATTTCCTTGAGGATGGCACGGACCCGGTCGTTGACCCGGAAGGTTTCACGTCCCACCAGTTCGCCGCGGGGCAGCAGGCCCTCGGCGTTGTTGCCCAGGTCCACTATGACGTTGTCGCGGGTGACTTTCTTGACACTGCCGGCAACCAGTTCACCAACGCGGTCCATGTACTGTTCAACCACCTGGGCACGCTCTGCATCACGCACCCGCTGGACAATCACCTGTTTGGCGGTTTGCGCGGCAATGCGGCCGAAGCCGACATTTTCTATCACTTCCTCGTAGATATCGCCGGGCTGCAGCGAAGGATCTTTTTCCGCCGCTTCCTCGGTGGTGAACTGGGTACCCAGCAGGGCCAGTTCATCGTCGGGCACAACCAGCCAGCGGCGCCTGGTGACATAGTCGCCGGTTTCACGGTCAATAGTGACCTCGATATCGGACTCTTCGTCGTAGCGCTTCTTGGTCGCTGTGGCCAACGCCAGCTCGATCGCCTCGAAGATGATGTCCTCGGACACCCCCTTCTCGTTGGATACAGCCTCCGCTACAAGCAGAATTTCCTTTGTCATCTCTAGCCTCGCCAGTTCAGGTCCCGCACTCAGATGCGGGGTTGTACGCGCGCTTTTTCAATAGCGCTGTGGGGCAACAGGTACTCGTGGTCATCCACCTGCACAACCACGTCCTCGCCCTCTATCCCTTTCAATACGCCTTTAAACTTGCGCCTTCCCTCGAAGGCGCTGCGCAGGCGCAGTTCTATCATCTCCCCGGCATAGGCCGGGAACTGCTCCAGCTTGAACAACAGTCGGTCCATGCCGGGAGAGGAAACCTCCAGGGTGTAGTCCCCGGTAATCGGGTCCTCCACGTCCAGCACGCTGCTCACCTGTTCACTGACAGCAGCGCAGTCGTCCACGGAGATACCGTCCTCGTGCTCAATGTAAATGCGCAACAGTGTGTGTCTGCCCTGGGACAGGTACTCAATACCCCACAGCTCGAAACCCATGGCTTCGACGGTCGGGGCCAGCAAGTGCTGAAGCTGTTGTTCTTTACTTGCCACGCCGGCACTTTTCTCCAAGTACGAAAAGCCCCATATAGGAGCTTTTCTTCACATACGAAAAAGCCCCTAAAAAGGGGCCTCTTCTTCACGTCGCCAGTTTAGGAGCAGGCGACGTATTGTTGGTAGCGGGGGCCGGATTTGAACCGACGACCTTCGGGTTATGAGCCCGACGAGCTACCAGGCTGCTCCACCCCGCATCAATACTTCCTCGCTGTGAAAGCCCCTTGGCGATCACATTGGGTCGGTCTCGTCATCCCGGCCCAAATTCGAGGCTGTGCATTATAGGTATCGACCCCAGCCGGGTCAACCGCAACGGGAACTCTTTTTTCAGGGAATCCCCCGTCACCCCGCGGCGCCGATTACGGCTGGCTTATGCGGGCAGACACCATCAGCGATTCACATCCACAACCAGACGGCCCGCCACTTCGCCGGCCAGGATTTTTGCTGCCAGCGCGGGGACTTCTGACATGGCCACGGTTTTCGAGAGGCTGGCCAGGTGCTCACGATTCATGGTCGCAGCCAGGGCATCCCAGGCCCGCTGGCGACGCTGCTGGGAAGCCTGTACCGAGTCGATACCCCGCAGGGTCACCCCCCGGAGAATAAATGGCATCACCGATGAAGCCAGGCCGGCGCCGCCGGCGAGACCACAGGCGGTGACCACGCCCTCGTATTTCGTTTGTGCAATCGCGGTTGCCAGCACCTTGTCACCGACCGTATCGACTACCCCGGCCCACAGTTCTTGCTCCAGGGGCTTGCAGTCACGGGCCAGCTCCTGCCGGGGAACCAGCGCCGCTGCGCCCAGCCCCCTGAGGAACTCACCCTGCTCGTCGACCCGGCCGGTGCTGGCATGGACCTCATAACCCAGTCCGGCCAGCAGCGAGACCGCTACGGTGCCCACGCCACCGGCAGCGCCGGTAACCAATACCGGGCCATCTTCCGGCTTTACCCCCAGATCCTGCAGCCCCTGAACACAAAGCATCGAGGTATAGCCGGCCGTTCCCAGCGCCATGGTTTCGTAAGCGCTCATGCCGTCAGGTATGCGCACGATCCATTCCGGCCGGATTCGCTGCTTCTGGCTGTAGCCGCCATTGTGCACCTCTGACAAGCCATAGCCGTTGACCAGCACCTGATCCCCGGGTCGGTAAGCGGAGTCCGAAGACTCCACGACTGTGCCGGCCAGATCAATACCGCAGATCAGGGGCAGCCTGCGGCAGATTGGGGCCGCGCCACTGACCGCCAATCCATCCTTGTAGTTGATGGTGGAGTAAGCCACGTCCACCAGTACCGGCTCGTCCGGCAGGTCGACCAGATCCATGGATTTGAATTGCGCGACGGTCTTACCGTCCACTTCTTCTGCGACAATGGCGTTAAATGATGCAGACATATTGCTCTCCTGAATGAGCCAAGGGGCTACATGATAGATGCGGCGGCTGGGACTGTATATGGGACCAAAGCCAAACCCGCAGGGCAAAACAAGGCCGCTGATCAGGAGTTCTTTATGATAATGGTGCCGAAGGCGGGACTTGACCGGGCCGCGCAGGTCCGCACGAGCACCGCAAAGCGGCTGCGGCTCAACGCGAAAGGGCCTCTCGCCTGAGAAGCCCTTTGTGATAATGGTGCCGAAGGCGGGACTTGACCGGGCCGCGCAGGTCCGCACGAGCACCGCAAAGCGGCTGCGGCTCAACGCGAAGGGGCCTCTCGCCTGAGAAGCCCTTTGTGATAATGGTGCCGAAGGCGGGACTTGACCGGGCCGCGCAGGTCCGCACGAGCACCGCAAAGCGGCTGCGGCTCAACGCGAAAGGGCCCCTCGCCTGAGAAGCCCTTTGTGATAATGGTGCCGAAGGCGGGACTTGAACCCGCACGAGCATAGCTCACTACCCCCTCAAGATAGCGTGTCTACCAATTCCACCACTTCGGCGTGTCTGTTAATCCAGTTGCGGCAGGTCCCCCTCGGTCTCTACCTCTGGGCTGCCCACGGCGGCCGGCAGGTCGTCTTCGACCACCGGCAGCTCTTCCTCAACAGAGGCTTCCCCAGCCTGCATTGCGGCGGGCGGAATATCAATACCCAGATCGTTCACCGGCCGGGAGGCGTTGCTGGCGACCAGGGCCAGACCAAAACTGGTGGCGAAGAACAAGACCACCAGCCATGCGGTCGCCTTGGTCAGCACGTTGCCGCTGCCGTCTGAGCCAAACAGGGTCTGCGACGCGCCGGCACCGAAGGACGCACCCATGTCGGCGCCCTTACCCTGCTGCAGCATAATCAGGCCGATGATGGCCAGTGCTACCAGCAGGTGTACAACCAAAATAATCTGTTCCATTTTTCCTCTGTCCCTCCGGGACGTCTGCGATCAGGCAGCTGCGTTGCAGATTGCCTGGAAATCTTCGGCTACCAGGGCCGCACCGCCCACCAGGGCGCCATCTATGTCCGCCTGGGCGAACAACTCACCGGCATTGCCGGGCTTGACACTGCCGCCATAAAGCAGGCGGGTCGCATCGGCATTCACGCCGGTGACACCGGCCAGTTCGGCGCGAATGAAAGCGTGTATGTCCTGGGCCTGCTCCGGTGTTGCCGTCAGTCCGGTTCCTATCGCCCACACCGGTTCGTAGGCGATGACCAGGCCATCCAGCTTCGAGTGACCATCAAGGGCACCGGCCAACTGGGCCGCCACCACCGCCTCTGCCTCGCCGGCCTCGCGCTGCTCCCGGGTCTCACCCACGCAGAGCACCGGCTTAAGGCCCGCTTCGATTGCTGCCGCAAGCTTGGCAGAAATCAGGCTATCGCTCTCATTGTGGTAAGCCCGGCGCTCGGAGTGACCCAGGATTACCCAGTCGCAACCGAGGTCAGCCAACATGGTCGCTGCCACTTCACCGGTATAGGCGCCAGCTTCGGCGTGACTGCAATCCTGCGCGCCCACCCCAATGGCGGAACCGGCACAGAGCTCCAGGGCCTGCGCCAGATGCACGTAGGTGGGGCAAACGGCGACTTCCACGGTATCGGCAATGTCGCTGGCCAGCAGCGCACCCAACAGGGTACCGACACTTTCCCGGGAACCGTGCATCTTCCAGTTACCTGCTACCAGCGGCTGACGCATATTATCTCCGGGCCAAAAAAGCGGCGGCAATCTTACCCAAGATACCCCGCGCTGGCAAGAAACCGATTATCACCCGAGAATCCGCTCGACTTCGGCGGCCAGTCCCTCACACAGGCGCTGCACCTCAGCCGCATCCTCACCTTCTATCATTACCCGCACCACTGGCTCGGTACCGGAGGGCCGCAGGAGCACCCTGCCCCGCTCACCCAGTTGCTGCTCTATGTCAGCGACCGCAATATCGATACCCGGGTAGGCAGACAAATCGACCTTACCGCTGGCTTGCACATTGATCATGGTCTGCGGGTACTTGGTCATGCCCGCACGCAGTGTTGCCAGGCTTTCCCCGGCGTCGCGAACCGCCCGCAGCACCTGCAGGGCGGCGACGATTCCGTCACCCGTGGTGGTGATATCGCTACAGATGATATGGCCGGATGACTCGCCGCCCAGGTGCCAGCCCTCCGCTTCCATCCGTTCCTTGACGTAGCGGTCGCCCACCTGGGCCCGCACCAACCTCAGTCCCTCCTTGCGCAGGGCGATCTCGGTGCCGAGATTGGTCATCAGGGTACCCACCACCCCGGCATCACTCTCACCGGACGCAAGGCGGTGGCGGGCAATGATGTAGATCAGCTCATCACCGTCAACCAGCTCTCCCCTGGCGTCGACGAACAATACCCGGTCGCCGTCACCATCGAAGGCAATACCCAGATCTGCCCCCGTGTCTTTAACCAGGGCAGCCAGGGCATCGGTGTCGGTGGAACCCACGCCCTCGTTGATATTGAAGCCATCGGGTTGCACCCCGAGGCTGATGACCTCCGCACCCAGCTCGGAAAACACGCTGGGGGCAATGTGGTAGGTGGCACCATGGGCACAGTCCACTGCCAGGCGCATCCCGCGCAGGTTAAACCCTTCCGGAACGGTCGATTTACAGAATTCGATGTAGCGGCCGGCGGCGTCAACCACCCGCACGACCTTGCCAATATCCCGGGAACCCACCGTCTCCAGCGGCTTCTCCAGCTCTTCCTCTATAGCCAGCTCAACCTCGTCGGGAAGTTTGGAACCGCTGGCAGAGAAAAATTTGATGCCATTGTCCTGAAAGGGATTATGGGAGGCGCTGATCACGATGCCGGCGTCCGCCGCCTGGGTCCGGGTCATCAACGCCACGGCGGGGGTTGGCATGGGGCCCAACAGTTTCACGTCGACACCGGCCGCCACCAGCCCCGCCTCGAGGGCAGATTCGAACATGTACCCCGAAACCCGGGTGTCCTTGCCGATAATCACTGTGCAGCGGTCGTCACTGGCGGCCAGGCGGGTGAATACCCGGCCACAGGCCCAGCCGAGTTTGAGCATGAAGTCCGGAGTGATGGCACCTTCGCCCACTGCACCGCGGATACCATCGGTGCCGAAATATTGTCTTGTCATTGTTGATCCAGCTCTGCCAACGCGATGCACATGGCCAGCGCATCGCTGGTCTGGGCCACGTCGTGTGTCCTGATAATGGCAGCCCCCCGTTCAACCGCCAATACTGCCAGGGCGAGGCTTGCTGGCAGCCGCTCGTCAACCTCCCTGCCGATCAGCTTACCGATAAGTGACTTGCGTGACAGCCCCACCAGCAGGGGCGCGCCCAGCGTTGCCAGGTGCGGCAGGTTTTGCAGCAGCGTGAGATTATGGGCCACTGTCTTGCCAAAGCCAAACCCCGGATCCAGCAGCAACTGCTCGCGCCGGATGCCGGCCAGCACGCAGGCCTCCATACGCCGCGCCAGAAAATCGGACACTTCGGCCACCACATCTTCGTATACGGGGGCTGACTGCATCGAACCGGGATCGCCCTGCATGTGCATCAGGCACACCGGCAAGCCGGTTGCAGCAGCGGCATCCAGCGCGCCCTCACGCTGCAGGGCGCGGACGTCATTGATCAGGCCGGCGCCCAGGGCTGCGGCCTCGCGCATCAGCACCGGGCTGCTGGTATCCACCGAGATCACCACATCCAGTTCGGCCGCAATCCGTTCCACCAGCGGCAGCACCCGGTCCATTTCCTCACCCTCGGTGACCGGCGCCGCACCCGGGCGGGTGGATTCGCCACCGATATCGACCAGGGCGGCACCGGCGGTCACCATCGCCCGGGCGCGGCCGAGGGCCTGTTCCAGGTCCAGTTGTCCGCCCTGGTAGAGTGAACCGCCGTCGGAAAAGGAGTCGGGTGTGGTGTTGATGACCCCCATCACCCTCGGGCGGGAAAGATCAAGGGCGCGCCCGGCGCAGTCGAGCACCGGGGCCGGGATATTGCCGGAGGTCAAGGGAAGGCTCAGTGCTCGCCGGCGGGGCCACCAATCGGACGGTCGGAGCCCTTGGCGTCTTCCTCACTGGCGGTGGCCTGGGCGCTGCCGCCGCCACCATCGCGATCACTCCAGCCGGCCGGTTCGCGCGGTGTGCGTCCGGCCATGATGTCGTCGATCTGGTCGGCGTCTATGGTTTCGTACTGCATCAGCGCGTCGGCCATCACGTGCAGCTTGTCGACATTTTCCTCGAGCAGGCGCTGGGACGTGGCGTAACACTCATCGATAATGCGGCGTACTTCCTTGTCGATCTGGGTGGCGGTCTCGTCCGACAGGGCCTGGTGCTGCTGGGCGGCACTGCGTCCGAGGAACACTTCCTCCGGCCCCTCGTCGTACATCAGTGGTCCCATCTTCTCCGACAGGCCCCACTGGGTGACCATCTTGCGGGCAATGTCAGTGGCCCGCTGGATATCGTTGGAGGCGCCCGTCGTGATGCCGTCTTTGCCCAGGGTCATTTCCTCGGCGACACGGCCGCCAAACAGGCTGCATATCTGGCTGATGATGTGCCGCCGGCTGTGGCTGTAACGGTCTTCCTCCGGCAGGAACATGGTCACCCCCAGGGCGCGTCCCCGGGGAATAATGCTGACCTTGTACACCGGGTCGTGCTCGGGCACCAGCCGGCCAACAATGGCGTGACCTGCCTCGTGGTAGGCCGTGTTGCGCTTTTCATCCTCGGACATGACCATGGATTTGCGCTCGGCACCCATCATGATCTTGTCCTTGGCCAGTTCAAACTGCTGCATACCCACGGTGCGAACGTTGGCGCGGGCGGCAAACAAGGCGGCCTCGTTGACCAGGTTGGCCAGGTCTGCGCCGGAGAAACCCGGGGTACCGCGGGCGATCTTGGACGGCTCCACGTCCTCTGACAGGGGAACCTTGCGCATGTGCACCTTGAGTATCTGCTCACGGCCGCGAATATCGGGCAGGCCCACGACCACCTGGCGGTCAAAGCGCCCGGGGCGCAGCAGGGCGGGGTCCAGCACATCGGGGCGGTTGGTGGCAGCGATCACGATCACGCCATCATTCACCTCGAAACCGTCCATTTCCACCAGCAGCTGGTTCAGGGTCTGTTCACGCTCGTCGTGACCGCCGCCGAGACCGGCGCCGCGATGGCGACCGACGGCATCGATCTCGTCGATGAAGATAATACAGGGGGCCTGCTTCTTGGCCTGGTCAAACATGTCGCGGACGCGGGAAGCACCCACACCAACAAACATCTCGACAAAGTCGGAACCGGATATGGAGAAAAACGGCACCTTGGCCTCGCCGGCAATGGCCTTGGCCAGCAGGGTCTTACCGGTACCGGGCTGGCCCACCATCAATACGCCGCGAGGAATGCGGCCGCCAAGCTTCTGGAAACGGCTGGGATCCCGCAGGAACTCCACCAGCTCCTGCACGTCTTCCTTGGCTTCATCAACGCCGGCGACATCGGCAAAGGTCGTGGTGATCTGGTCTTCACCCAGCAGACGGGCCTTGCTCTTGCCAAAGCTCATCGGGCCACCGCGGCCTCCCGCGCCACCCTGCATCTGGCGCATGAAGAACATGAACACGGCGATAATGATCAGAATGGGGAATGAGGCCACCAGCAACTGGGTCCACACGCTCTGCTGCTCCGGCTTCTTACCCTCCACAACCACGTTGTGTTCCAGCAGGTCGTCCATCAGCCTGGGATCCTCGACCATGGGCCGGATGGTTTCGAAGCGGCTGCCGTCATAACGCTCGCCGCTAATGGTCAGGCCATCGACGGTGACTTTCTGCACCTGGTCCCGCTGGATTTCCTCGATAAACTCCGAATACTGCAGTTGCTCCGAAGGGCTCTGCATATTGAAGTTGTTAAATACGGACAACAGGACTGCGGCAATCACCAGCCACAACAGTAGATTTTTTACCATATCGTTCAATGCTGCATCCTCTGGGACTTACCCCGACAGGCCGGTCATCGCGCCGGGGCGACGACCTGACAGCCATGCTCCTCAATTATAGCTTCTTCCCCGCAAGCGACGGGGAACCGCAGGGCCGACAATACGACCCTGAACTTGTTACGTAAGAAAACAGGATTTATCTCACCGCAATGTACTACAGATGAGGGCAGGCGGCCACGTTTCAACCCCGCAACTGTCGCTTCCCGGCCACCGATTATCGCCCCCTGAACCCGGTCGCCACCAGGTAAACCTCCCGGGAACGGGGCCTGGAAGCCTTGGGTTTGCGGGTCATCACCTTGTCGAACGAGTCCCGGGTATCCCGGAACAGGTCATCAAAACCCTCACCGTGAAACACTTTGGCCACAAATGACCCGCCTGGCGCCAGCACCCTGCGCGCCATATCCAGCGCCAGTTCTACCAGGTACATGGATTTTGGCTGGTCAACCGCGGTGACGCCGCTCATGTTGGGGGCCATATCGGAGATCACGATATCCACCGGTTCCCCGTCAATGGCCGCCAGAATCCGTTCAAAGACCTCGTCCTCGGTGAAATCGCCCTCGATAAACTCCACCCCGGCCAGGCTGTCCATGGGCAGGATATCCGACGCAACGACCCGGCCCTGGTGGCCCACGAGGTCGGCGGCAACCTGAGACCAGCCACCGGGCGCACTGCCGAGGTCAACCACCGTCATACCCGCGCGGATCAAGCGGTCTTTTTCCTGCAGCTCCAGCAGTTTGTAGCAAGCACGACTGCGGTAGCCATCGCGTTGGGCCTGCTGCACATAGGGATCATCCCGGTGCTCTTTCAGCCAGGCCTTGCTGGAGGATCGCTTCTTCGCCATAAATATTGTCTATAGTTACGTTTCGGGCCGGTGGCCGCTTGTGTAGAATACGCGCCCCCTGACGGGGCCGGCGGCCCCATTGTAGCGTGGATTCACTATGAGCAAGAAAAGTAAACAGGACATCAAACAGCTGCGCGCCATCGGCCACAAGTTGAAACCGGTGGTGACCGTTGCCGGCAACGGCCTGTCTGAGGCGGTCGTGGCCGAAATCGATCGCGCCCTGAACCAGCACGAACTGATCAAGATCAAACTCGCCGTGGGCGGCAAGGACGCCAAAATCGCCATGGCCAGGGAGTTATGCGAGCGTTCGGGTGCTGAAATCGTCCAGAGCATCGGCAATGTGATCCTGGTCCTGCGGCGCACGGCGGAACCGGATCCGCGGCTTTCCAACCTCATCAGGCCCCTCTGACGCCCCCACAACCGACCGCAAAAATCGCCGTTTTCTGTATTCCCCCACGAGCATTCTTTTGGTTATGATGTAGCGGATTCCCGAACGCGGAGGGGCGCCACGGTATGGGGAATATTCTCGAGTTTCCATCGGAACAGGCCAAGGGGCTGGCTTATCTCGACCGCCAGATTCGGCAATTGCTCACCAACAAGGGCGCAGATGAGGACCTCATCGACTACGCCGCCGCTCAACTCACCCGCATCTACAAAAGAATCAAGGAATCAGAGCAATACTGCTTCGGAATCCGCCTGCCGGAAGGGCTGACGGAACAGGAGCGAACGGCCCTGAAAATTGATATCGATGCCGGCCTGGAGACCATCCGCAAGGAGAACCACGGGCTGATCATTGAACTGGTGGCGCAACTGGTGCTCGCCCAGGTACAGATTTTCCAGCTGCGGCGCGGTTAGCGAAAACGCAGCCAGCCATATAGCAGCAGTGGCGCCATCGCAGCCACGGCGAGGGCGGGGCCGATGTGGAAGACCAGTATATGGGCGGGCTGGTACATGCAGGCAATCTGCATGTACAGGGCCGGCAGAATGCCGGCTGACAGCCCTGCCAGCACCGCCGCCCTGAGCGGCCCCAGCGCGTAGAGCCGACGCTGCCAGTACAGCAGGGCCAGCAGTGGCGGCCATGCGTAGACAAAGGTTTCGATAAAACAGTGATCGCGTTTGCCCAGCATACTGGGCTCCAACGCAGGACTCACAAACCCCAGGATAAAGCCCGCCAGCCACAGGACTCCCAGCACAGCAACGATTAGCGTGAATCCCCGGTTCAACGCCCCGGGAACGGCGACGCGGAACGCGGTCAGTGCCAGGCCCGCCGCCGCCAGGCTGCCCACCAGCATCTCCATGAGGAAGCGCGGTTCGGACTGTAACTGGCCCATGGCGGTGGGTCGTATTGGCCCCAGCAGGTGAGTGAGCACCACCACGTACAGGGCACTGAGACCCAACCACAGGCAGGCGAGGCGCAGCGGATCAGGCACCGCTTTCACCGGTGCCAGGTCACCGGCGAGACTGTCCAGCAGTTCTTCGCGATCCCTCATGGTTGTTCAGTCTCCATCCACTTACGCAGGCGTTTCACCGCCCTGTGCACCCTGACCTTGAGCGCACTCTCAGATATCCCCAGGCGCTGGGCCGCTTCCGCGGTACTCAGGCCTACTATCTTGGTGAGTTCCAGGGGAAGCCGCAAACTTTCCGGCAGTTGAGCCAGCAGCCGCCCCTCATCGAGTTCTTCATCCGGTCCGCTGGTGGCCGGTTCCACCGCACTGCCCTGTGGCCCGAAATGACGCCCGCGCACTTCCGCCCGGCGAATCGCGTCGGTTGACTTGTAGCGGATAATGGCAAAAAGCCAGGGCCGGAAGGGACGCCGTCCATCATAGGTGTGACGGGCTTCATGCACCGCGACCAGCACCTCCTGGGCGCAGTCCTCGACGAAATCGTAACCGCCGAGACGGGAGTGCAGGTAACCGGAAACCAGCGCAGAGAGCTCCCCCAGCAATTGCCGGTAGTCGCTCTCATTGCCCGCCTGCGCGCTGACCATCAGCGCCGACCAGCGCAACTCATCCTCGGCGTATTGTTCCGCGTGGGCGTCCGGCATCGCCTCCGGTGCAATGGCCGCCAGCAAGGCGGACATCTCCTAGTTATGATATTACCTACGTGTGACAATCACCCTGGCCACGGGGTTCCGCCAATCGTAGGCATTCGGGCGCAAGGTGTTGCCGGGCAGGCGGTGGAAGCCATTACTGACATGGACGAAACCCTCGTCGCCGGCAGCGGGTTCACCGTTGTAACCTTCGCCGCCGCAGGTCGGTCCGGGAATATTGCGGCAGTTCTGGTCATTTGCCTCGGTACCCGCATCGTAGGCTTTTAGGTAGTAAGTGACAGACCCCTCCGCCGGCAACGCCATACTGTCGAGGGCAGCGAAGGTATCGTTGGTGGGAATCAGCATGGCGGCCATGGAAATCGTGTCACCTTCGCCGGCCATCACCATCGCACTGACACTGGCACCGGGAGGCAACAGGCCCGGGACGGTGTCCACATAGGATGCTACGTTTACCACGGCGTCCGCCAGCGGCATTGTGTCTCCGCCCTCGGCAAGAATTTCCAGTTCCATGCTGGCGGGCTGGCCCAGTTCGAACAGGTGCAGGTCGGCCGCGTGGGTAACCAGTAATTGCGGGGTAAGGGTTTGCCCGGGAGTCATGTTGGTCAGCGTGACCTCATAACTGGCAGAGCCGCCGCCGAATACCCAGGGAGAGCCGGAGAAGTCGATGCCCTGGGCGAAGGCGGTGGAGCCACCAAGGGCCAGAACTGCTGCTATCGAGTGGAATTTGAACATGACGCATCTTCCTGTGGGTGTGGGTTTACCCACCAATTCGCTCGAAGATGGCAAAAGGTTACAGGGGGCCGAATTTTTTTCAGCCCATGATCCACTCGGTGACCCGGTACACCGCAATTGCCGCGGTGTAGGCCAGCAGGAAGTAGCCGACAAACATTTTCAGGGTCAGGGAGCGCGACTCGCTCTCCTTGGCGAGAATCGCCAGGGTGGATACGCACTGCAGGGAAATGGCGAAGAACACCAGCAGGGCAAGGCCAGAGCCCAGGGCCAGGTCGCTATTCTGGATATGCTCCACCAGCGGCACCATGTTTTCATCAGCGCCCTCGATACCGAAGATCGTACCCAGAGTACCGACAAACACCTCCCGCGCGGCGAACGAGGTAAAGATCGCCACACCGTAGCGCCAGTCCAGCCCCAGCGGCGAGAATACCGGCTCCACCAGGTGTCCCAGCTGGCCCAGCCAGGACTCCCCCAGATCGGCCCCGTAATTGGGGAAATAGCCCAGCACCCAGATCAGGACGGTGACCGCAAAAATGATCTTGCCAGCCTTGGTAACAAAATGCTTCGACCGGTTCCAGGCATTGCGCACGATGGGTTTGATACCCGGTAGACGGTAGGGCGGCAACTCGAGCACAAAGGGCAGGTCGGTGTAGTGGTCCTCGCGGGTGCGAGAGACCAGGCCGGTAATCACCAGCCCCATCATCATGCCAAAAAAGTAAATGGCGAACATCGCCAGCCCCTGCCAGCCGAACAGGCCGCCCAGGGTGGTTTCGGCAGGGATAAAGGCGGCAATGAGCAGGGTGTAAACCGGCAGGCGCGCACTGCAGGGCATCAGCGGAATCGCCATGTAAGTGAGCATTCGCTTACGGGGGGAATCAATGGCCCGGGCTGCGTAAATGCCGGGAATCGCGCAGGCCACGCCGGACAGCATCGGGATGAAGCTCTTGCCAGTGAGGCCAAACAGGCGCAACGGCTTGTGGCAGATCAGCGCGGCCCTGGCCATATAGCCGGAGTCTTCCAGCAAACCAATCACAAAGGTGAGGACGAATATCTGGGGCACAAATACCAGGAAGGCACCGATACCGCTGAATAAGGCATCGGAGGTAAAGTCCCTCACCAGTTGATTGCCCAGCAGCGGCACCAGCGCATCCGCCAGCCAGGCCAACGAACCCTCGACCGCATCCATGGCGGGGGCGGACCAGGTAAAAATGGACTGGAACAGCAGGTACATGATCAGGAAAAAAGAGACACCGCCGGTAAATGAATGCAGGAAAAAGTTATCCAGTCGGGTTTGAGTCCGTATCAGGACATCGCCATCCGGGCCGAACCGGTGGGCGAGCTTGTGCGCTTCTCCGCGCAGGATCACATCGGGGGTATCCATCAGGTGGGGCCGGCCTGCCCTTGCCGGGTCCGGCCGGCGAGCAAGCAGTTCGGTCACCGCGTCCAGCCCCTTCCCCGAGCGGGCAGATATGGGCAGCACCCGGGTATACAGGGCGGCGGAAAGGCCATCCACGTCCAATTCCAGGCCATGGTTGTCCAGCACGTCGATCATGTTGGCCAGCACGGTGATCTGCTTGCCGTTGCGTTCGCAGTCGCGAATGACCTGCAGGGTAAACAGCAGGCTCTTTTCCAGTCGGGTGGCGTCGATCAGGCACAGCACCTGCTCCACCTCGGGATCTTCCAGCGCCCGTTCGAAATAATCCACCGCCACCTCTTCCTCCGCGGAAATCGCCTGCAGGGAATAGGTACCGGGAAAGTCCACCAAGATCTTCTCGGGAACGGCCTGTAGCTTGCCGGAACCCACGTCGACGGTAATGCCCGGGAAGTTGGCCACTTTCTGGCTGAGGCCGGTCAGTCGGTTGAACAGCAGGCTCTTGCCCGAGTTCGGGCTGCCAATCAGGATAACCTTACTCATTGACAGCGCTCAGGCGAACGGAAACGTGAGCCGCTACTTCATCGTCCAGTGAGAATACGGTGTTGCTGACCTGGTATACCTTGGGCGCACCGAAAGACGGTGATTGCAGGCAGGTGACATGCTCCCCCGGATGGAAACCGAATTCCATCAGGCGGATTCTGTATTTTTCAGCCAGGGCTTCGTCATAGCCCAGAATTTCGCAGCGATCACCCGCTTTCAGGGACCACAGGGAGGGAATTACAGCCACCAGAGACCTAACGTGCCAACTCAATTGCGGGCGATCATATCAGTAATGATAATGATTTGCATCAATAGGGAGTGACCGATCCGCCATTAGCATCTATTCTTTTCACACCGCACAGTTAACGACCATGAGGCCTGGACCCAATGACCAAACTAATGCAATCCCTGTTCGCCGCCGTGCTCCTGTTCGCTACCGCCCAGTACGCGCAGGCAGACAACTACAGCGATACCAAGAAAGTGTTCATCAACGCCGGCGAGAGCGGCTCATATTTCAGCAACGCCTACGGTTACGCCATTTTCCCCACCATCGGTAAAGGCGGTATGGGTATCGGCGGCGCCCACGGATCCGGCCGGGTATACGTCGGTGGCCAGCATGTGGGCGATACCAAAATGACCCAGCTTTCGATCGGCTGGCAGTTGGGCGGGCAGGCTTACAGCCAGATCATATTCTTCGAGGACAAACGCGCCTTCGAGGATTTTACCTCGGGCAACTTTGAGTTCGGCGCCCAGGCCACAGCCGTCGCGATCACCGCATCCGCCGGCGCCCAGGCCACCACGGGTGGCGGCACCCAGGCATCCGTGGCAGGCGGCAAGAATGATGCGTCCACCACGTCACTGGGCTATCGCAAGGGGATGGCGGTATTTACTGTGGCCAAGGGTGGCCTGATGTATGAAGCGGCGATTGCAGGGCAGAAGTACAGCTACACGCCCAAGTAAGTTTTCTAAAAGGTTCCGGTCGTTGCGATGAGCGGAATCTTTGCTATCCGGTTCGCGCGGCGGGGATGCCTACTGAAACGGCCACAAGCTTCGCTGCGTTTCCGGGCTGCTGCGCAACTCGACCAAACATTGCTACGCAATTTTTCGGGACTCGGACAGTGCTCGCAGAAAGCCCCCGAAAACGCAGCTACGCAAAAAGCCGTGGCCTGATTGTTTCTGTAGAAATCCCCGCCGCGCGCACCTTGGTCCTGCGCTTGCTGTGGACCAAATCGTCCCGGCTTTCTAGATGTGCTGAACCTGGTCGATTTCGTACTCGATATCGCCGCCCGGGGCCTTGACCACGACCACGTCACCTTCTTCCTTGCCGATCAGGGCACGGGCGATGGGTGAGCCGACGGAGATCAGGTTTTTCTTCACGTTGGCTTCGTCTTCGCCGACGATTTTGTAGGTCACTTCCTCGTCGGTTTCCACGTTGATCAGGTCTACCGTTGTGCCGAAGATGACCTTGCCGGTTTTGGCAATCTGGGTCACGTCGATGACCTGGGCATTGGACAATTTTCCCTCGATCTCCATGATCCGGCCTTCGGTGAAGCTCTGCTGTTCACGGGCGGCATGGTATTCGGCATTTTCCTTCAGGTCACCGTGCTCGCGGGCATCGGCAATGGCGTCTGAGATGCGGGGACGCTCTACCTTTTTCAGGTGTTCCAGTTCCTGCCGCAGGGCGGCTTCGCCGGCGACGGTCATTGGTACTTTATTCATGAACGGATACTCCCATGCAGGTCCTGTAGCCTGCGTACTTTCTTGTCACCTTCTTCCTGTAGCGACATGGTGATCGCCTCGGCCGCCGCCAGGGTCGTCGTGTAAAACACCCGATGGGCCTCTGCACTGGCCCGGATAGGCGCCGAATCTTCAATGGCACGCCGACCCTCGGTGGTATTGATAATGAAGTCCGCCTCGTCATTCTTGATCATGTCAACGATATGGGGGCGGCCTTCCAGCACCTTGTTAACGCGGCGCACTTCCAGTCCGGCCTTCTCCAGGGCATCGGCGGTACCGCCGGTGGCGACCAGTTTAAAGCCCATACGCACCAGGTCCCTGGCCACGGCAACCGCACCGGGCTTGTCCACATCGCGAACGCTCATCAGCACGGTACCGGATTTCGGCGGCGCGTCACCGCCGCCCAACTGGGCCTTGGCAAAGGCGGTGGCAAAGTTGTCGCCCACCCCCATGACCTCGCCGGTGGAGCGCATTTCCGGACCCAGTATGGGGTCGACACCGGGGAATTTATTAAAGGGCAGTATCGCTTCCTTGACACTGTAATAGGGGGGCACGATTTCCTTGGTAAAGCCCTGGGATGCCAGGGTCTGGCCGACCATACAGCGGGCGGCAACCTGGGCCAGGGAACGACCGATGCACTTGGACACAAAGGGCACGGTGCGCGACGCCCTCGGGTTTACCTCGATCACGTAGATTTCGTTGTCCTGCCAGGCCAGCTGCACATTCATCAGGCCGCGCACGCCCAGTTCCAGGGCCATTTTCTTGACCTGCTCGCGCATTTCATCCTGCACGGCGGGGTCCAGGCTGTAGGGCGGCAGGGAGCAGGCCGAGTCACCGGAGTGCACACCGGCCATCTCGATATGCTGCATGATGGCGCCGATCACAACGTCCTCGCCATCGGAAACCGCATCGATGTCAATTTCGATAGCCGAGGAGAGGAAGCTGTCCAGCAACACCGGACTGTCGTCCGATGCCTGCACCGCCTGGGTCATGTAGCGCAGCAGGTCTTCTTCCCGGTACACGATTTCCATCGCCCGGCCACCCAGCACGTAGGAGGGACGCACCACCAGCGGATAGCCGATGTGGGACGCTGCCTCCACGGCTTCCCCGGTACTGCGGACGGTAGTGTTTGCCGGCTGCTTCAGGCCCAGCTTCTGGATCATCTGCTGGAATCGCTCCCGGTCTTCGGCCCGGTCGATGGCGTCCGGGGTGGTGCCGATAATGGGTACGCCCTCCTCTTCCAGCCTGCGGGCAAGCTTCAGCGGCGTCTGGCCACCGAACTGGACGATCACACCCTTGGGCTTCTCCAGCGCCACGATCTCCAGCACATCCTCCAGGGTTACCGGTTCAAAGTAGAGCCGGTCGGAGGTGTCGTAGTCGGTAGACACGGTTTCCGGGTTACAGTTGACCATGATGGTCTCGTACCCATCTTCGCGGGCGGCAAGCACCGCGTGCACGCAGCAGTAGTCGAACTCAATGCCCTGGCCAATCCGGTTGGGACCGCCGCCCAGTACCAGGATCTTGTCCCGGTCGGAGGGCGCCGCCTCACATTCTTCCTCGTAAGTGGAGTACATGTAGGCGGTCGCAGAGGCAAATTCCGCGGCGCAGGTGTCCACCCGCTTGTACACCGGGCGAACGCCCAGGGCCTGACGGTGGTGGCGCACTTTGCGCTGGCTCGAATTGAGCAGGACCGCCAGGCGCTCATCGGAGAAGCCCTTGCGCTTCAGGCGGAACATCTGCTCGGCGTCGATATTCTTGAGCTCTACCGTTTTGAGGCTGTCCTCGGTGTTGACGATGTCCTCGATCTGCACCAGGAACCAGGGGTCCACCCCGGAGAGCTTGTTGATCTCGTCGACGCTCATGCCGGCGCGGAAAGCATCGGCGATATACCAGATACGCTCGGCGCCTGGGTTGACCAGTTCATTGGTCAGTTCATCGCGCAGGTCCGGGTCGTCCACGTCGATCTTGTGTTCAAAGCCGGCGGAGCCCACTTCCAGGCCGCGCAGGGCTTTCTGCACGGACTCCTGGAACGTACGGCCGATGGCCATGACCTCGCCCACGGACTTCATCTGGGTGGTGAGACGGGCGTCGGCGCCGTTGAATTTCTCAAAAGCGAACCGGGGAATCTTGGTCACCACATAGTCGATGGCGGGCTCGAAGGACGCCGGCGTCGCGCCACCGGTAATGTCGTTCTGCAGTTCATCGAGGGTATAGCCGATTGCCAGCTTGGCGGCCACCTTGGCAATGGGGAAGCCGGTGGCCTTGGAGGCCAGGGCCGAGGAGCGGGACACCCGCGGGTTCATCTCGATAATGACCAGCCGGCCTGTCCTGGGACACTGGCCGAACTGGACGTTGGAACCGCCGGTTTCCACCCCGATCTCGCGCAGCACCGCCAGCGAGGCGTCGCGCATGATCTGGTATTCCTTGTCCGTCAGGGTCTGGGCCGGCGCCACGGTGATGGAGTCACCGGTGTGCACGCCCATGGCGTCGAAGTTTTCGATGGCGCAGACGATAATGCAGTTGTCGTTCTTGTCGCGGACAACCTCCATCTCGTATTCCTTCCAACCAATCAGGGACTCGTCGATCAGGAGCTCATTCGTGGGCGACAGGTCCAGGCCGCGCATGCAGATTTCTTCGAATTCGTCGCGGTTGTAGGCAATGCCGCCGCCGGAGCCGCCCATGGTAAAAGAAGGACGGATAATGCAGGGGAAGCCAATGGAGTCCAGCACCTGGAATGCCTCTTCCATGCTGTGGGCGGTGGACGCGCGCGGTGTCTCCAGGCCAATGCGTTTCATGGCGTCGTCGAACAACTGGCGGTCTTCGGCCTTGTCGATGGCTTCCTTGGTGGCGCCGATCATCTCCACGCCGTGCTCCTCGAGCACCCCGTGCCTGGCCAGGTCCAGTGCGCAGTTAAGAGCGGTCTGCCCGCCCATGGTGGGCAGCAGGGCATCGGGCTTTTCATTGGCAATGATCGTGGCGACCGTCTGCCACTCAATGGGCTCGATATAGGTTGCATCCGCCATCGACGGGTCGGTCATGATGGTCGCCGGGTTGGAGTTCACCAGTATCACCCGGAAGCCTTCCTCGCGCAGGGCCTTGCAGGCCTGGGCGCCGGAGTAATCAAATTCGCAGGCCTGGCCGATCACGATGGGACCGGCACCGAGGATCAGGATACTCTGGATGTCAGTTCTCTTGGGCATTCTTACTCCCCAGCGCGAGCTTCGATGAGCTCGATAAAGTGGTCAAACAAGGGGGCCGCGTCGTGCGGGCCGGGGCTGGCTTCCGGGTGACCCTGGAAGCTGAAGGCGGGTTTATCCGTGCGATGGATGCCCTGCAGGCTGCCATCGAACAGTGACTTGTGAGTGACCCGCAGGTTGCCGGGCAGGCTGTCCTCATCCGCGGCAAAGCCGTGGTTCTGGCTGGTAATCAGCACGGTGCCGTCATCGATACTCTGCACCGGGTGGTTGGCGCCGTGATGGCCAAACTTCATTTTTACCGTGCTGGCACCCGAGGCCAGGGCCAGCAACTGATGACCCAGGCAGATGCCGAATACCGGGATATCGATTTCCAGGATCTGCTGGATCGCCTCGATAGCGTAGGTACAGGGCTCGGGATCACCGGGGCCGTTGGAGAGAAAAATACCATCGGGATTCAGGGCCAGCACCTCGGCAGCGGGGGTCTGCGCCGGCACCACGGTCAGGCGACAGCCTCGATCGACCAGCATCCTGAGGATGTTGCGCTTGACCCCGTAGTCGTAGGCCACCACATGCCAGGGCAACTCGGATTCGGCTCTTTCACTGTGGCCAACGCCCTGTTGCCAGCTGCCTTCAGTCCAGCGGTAGGTCTCGGTGGTCGTCACTTCCCTGGCCAGGTCCATGCCCTTGAGCCCCGCAAAGGCCCTGGCCTTGACCAGCGCCTCGGCCTCGTCGATGCCGGCGCCTGCCATCAGGCAGCCGCTCTGAGCGCCCTTTTCGCGAAGAATACGGGTCAGCCGGCGGGTATCGATATCGGCGATGCCGACGATATTGCGGATTTTGAGATACTCGGACAAACCCTGTTCATTACGGTAATTGCTCGCCATCAGCGGCAGGTCACGTATCACCAGGCCCGCAGCCCAGATACTGGTGGATTCCTCGTCTTCGCTGTTGGTGCCGGTATTGCCGATGTGGGGATAGGTGAGGGTAACGATCTGGCGGGCATAGGAGGGGTCGGTGAGAATCTCCTGATAACCGCTCATGGCGGTATTAAATACCACTTCCCCGACGGAGATACCGTCGGCTCCAATTGCTAAGCCCTTGAAAACACTACCATCTTCAAGGACCAATATGGCAGGACTGGACAAGCAAAACCTCCGTCAGCAGGGTGCAACCATCGCTTTGCGCCATTCATTCGCGCGCTCACAAAAAGGCGAGATGGGTAACCGCATCTCGCCATATGACATTAATTAAGCTCTGGTTTTCACAGGAACACACAGTGTCCGGTGCGCGATCCGGACTTGTGAAATCTGGCGTGAGATTCTAGGTTAAGCTGTCCTTGCTGTCCAGTCAGTTTGGGGGTTTAGGGGCCGCAATTTGGACCGTGCGGGCAACGCCCCGGCCCCGGGCGTCGGCGGCGGCGCTGACCTTGCCAGCATTGACGGCGATGGCCTGGACGTCACCCAGGTTACCCCAGCTGTTCGCCTGCACGGTGTAGCCCAGTGCCTCAAGCCCCGCCACGGTGGTGGCGGGCACCTCCCGCTGATCATGGCGAATCAGGCGGGCAGCGGGTAGCTGATGGTGAAATCGCAGTACGTCAACCGCCTGTTCCAGCGGCATGCTGAAGTCATAGACATTGAGAATGACCTGGAATACGGACGTGAATATGGTACTGCCACCGGGCGTGCCCAGCACCAGGGCGGGTTGGCCATCCCGCAACAGGATCGTGGGTGTCATGGACGACAACATGCGCTTGCCCGGCTCGATGGCGTTGCGGTCGTTGCCGATGACGCCAAACTTGTTGGGCACCCCCACCTTGGCGCTGAAATCGTCCATCTGGTTGTTGAGCAGGTAGCCCGCGCCGCTCACCACGACACCGGAGCCGAATTCCCAGTTGAGGGTATAGGTCAGCGAGACCGCATTGCCCTCCCCGTCCAGTACCGAAAAGTGCGTCGTGTCCGCAGACTCCAGGCCCGCTGCCACTGTCTCTGCGGCCGATATTGCCTGCGGATTGACCGTTGCTGCGCGCCGCTTGAGATAGTCATCGCTCAACAGCTGTGGCAGCGGCACATCGACAAAGTCAGGATCACCCAGGTACTCGGCACGATCAGCAAACACCCGCTTTTCCAGTTCCGCCAGCAGGTGTACGTACTGCGCCCCGTTGTGCCACAGTTCCCGGAAATGCGGATCGGCAAACTCCCGCAACTTGAGCAGTTGGACCAGGGCAAAGCCACCGGAACTGGGCGGTGGTGCCGATACGACTTCCAGATCGCGCCACCGTTCCCTGATGGGCTCGCGCCAGACAGCCCGGTAATTCGCCAGGTCCTGCATGGAAATCAGGCCGCCGCTGGCCTGCATTGTGGCCACCAACTGGCGAGCGGGTAGCCCACTGTAAAACGCCCTGGCGTCCTCGGCAATCAGGCCCAGGGTCGTGGCCAGTTCCGGCTGCTTGAACGGTTTGCCCGCGCGCATGCTGCCGAAGTACTGGTGAAAATTCGTTTCGCCGGCATCCTCCACAACTTTCTCGGCGGCCATCAGGGCCAGCGCGTCCGGCACGACGAAACCCTCCCAGGCCAGCGCTATCGCCGGCTGCAGCAGCCGCTTCCAGGGCAGGGTTCCGTAGCGCTGGTGGGCCGCCCACATGCCGGCCACGGTGCCCGGCACACCGGAGGCCTTGGCGCCCACAATCGACATGCGCTGCTGGAAGTCCCCCCCCTCATCCAGGTACATGTCCCGGTGCGCCAGGGCCGGAGCCCGCTCGCGAAAGTCGAGGAAGGCCGCCTCGCCGTCGACAACGCTGGTCATAAACCCACCACCACCGATATTACCGGCTTCGGGATAGGTCACTGCCAGCACAAAACTGGCGGCAATCGCGGCATCCACCGCGTTGCCACCGTCAAGTAACACCGCCTCGGCGGCCGCGGCAGACCACTTGTCGGGCATGGCGACCGCAGCCACATCCGCCCAACTCCGGAATGCGACAACAAAAACAATGATAAATAGAACGGCGCGCATTAACATTCCCCGACGAGACAACGATAAGAGCCAAATCATACTGCCCGCCAGGCCACAAAAAAAGGAAAGACCATGGCTTACAGCTCAGGGAAATGCGCCGTTATCACCGGAGCCGGCAGTGGCATTGGCCGGGCGCTGGCACTGCAATTGAACCGGGAGGGCTGCACCCTGTACCTCGCGGACATCAATCCCCGGACCCTGGACGAGACGGCGACGCTGCTGGAACGCAAGGACGTCAGTTGTGATTTGCAGGTCCTCGACGTGGCCGACCTGGCTGCCGTCGGGGCCTGGGCACAACGGGTGTCCGCTGAACGCGGGCAGGTAGAGATCGTTGTCAATAATGCCGGTGTTGCCATCGCGGGCACCGCGGAGGAGAACCGCTACGAGGATATCCAGTGGCTGATGGGCATTAACTTCTGGGGGGTGGTGCACGGCACGCGGGCATTCCTGCCATTGCTCAGAAAGTCCGCCCAGGGCCACCTGGTCAATATCTCTTCGGTGTTTGGCATGATCAGCGTACCCACCCAGTCAGCCTACAATGCGTCGAAATTCGCCGTTCGCGGTTATACCGAGTCCCTGCGCATGGAACTGGCCGGCAGCAATGTCCACGTGTGCTGCGTACATCCCGGGGGAATCAGCACCAATATCGCCCGCGACTCCCGCGGCGGAGACGCAAGTCCGGAGGACCGGGATGCCGAGTTCCAGAAGATGGCCAAGACCTCCGCTGATTCCGCCGCCGCACAAATCATCAGGGCGATCGAGAAACGCAGGAAGCGACTGTTAATCGGCCCGGACTCGAAATATGTCGCCCTGTGCACCTGGCTGGCGCCGGTGAACTACATGCGACTGCTGGCGCCCTTCCTGAAAGACACCCTTGAGGTGGCAAAGTGATGGTTCCATGAGTTTCAGCCACCTGTGCCGTGTTCTGACTCTCATCCTGTTGCTGCCGACAACCGTCTGGAGCGCTACCGTGCCGATTGAACCCGGAGTTTCCCTGGCCCTGGCCGAGTCGAGGGCGGCACGGGTTACGGGAGTCAGTTATCAGCTGACACTGGATATTCCCGCCGATCAGGAGCAGCCGATCGACGGCCGCATCGTTATTGACTTTGAGCTCAGTGACAATAGCGAACCACTGCAGCTGGATTTCAATCAGGACGCGGGGCACCTGCGCCGGGTACGCAGCACCAGCAGTCGCGATAGCAATGGGAACGCCCTCGCCGGCGCCGCTTACCGGTTCGAGCAGGAACATCTGCTGATACTCCCCCAGGCGCTGCGTAAAGGCCGCAATCGGCTGGAGATCGAATTCGTCGCCGGCGACAGCTCACTGAATCGCAACCCGGACTTTCTCTACACCCTGTTCGTCCCCGACCGGGCCCGAACCGCCTTTCCCCTGTTCGATCAGCCGGATATCAAGGCTCGCTACCAGCTCAACCTGACAGTGCCCGCCGACTGGGATGCCGTGGCCAATGCACCGCTGGAGCACAAACAATCCGCCGAGGGCCGAAGCACCTATCGCTTTGCCCTGTCCGAGCCGAACAGTTCCTACCTGTTCTCCTTCGTCGCCGGCCAGTTCCAGCGTGTTACCCGGAGCATCGATGGGCGCGAGATCAACCTCCTGCACCGGGAGACCGACCGTGAAAAGCTGGCGCGCAACATGGACAGCATCTTCGAGCTGCACGCCGCTTCACTGCGCTGGCTGGAAGCATACACCGGCATACCCTATCCCTTTGCCAAGTTCGACATGGCATTGATTCCAAGCTTCCAGTATGGCGGCATGGAACACCCCGGAGCCATCCAGTACCGGGCCTCTGACCTGTTCCTGGACGCCTCACCCACTGACGTGCAGCTGCTGAACCGCGCCACCCTGATCGCTCACGAGACTGCACACATGTGGTTCGGCAACCTGGTGACCATGAAGTGGTTTAACGATGTGTGGACCAAGGAGGTGTTCGCCAACTTTATGGCCGCGAAGATTGTCCAGCCCTCTTTCGAGGACATTGATCACCAGCTGAGCTTCCTGCTGGATCATTACCCCGGGGCCTACCGGGTTGACCGCAGCGATGGCAGCAACCCGATTCGCCAGTCACTGGCCAACCTCAACCAGGCGGGACAAATGTACGGGCCCATCATCTACCTGAAGGCGCCCATTATGATGCGGCAGCTGGAGTTGGTGGTGGGTGAGCGCAATTTTCGCCTGGGCATGCAGAAGTACCTGCAGGCGTTTGCCTTCGGCAACGCCACCTGGCCCGACCTGATCGCCATCCTCGATCCGCTCACCGGGCAGGACCTGCAACGCTGGAGCGAAGTCTGGGTGAATTCTCCCGGCCGCCCCCGGTTCCAGGTCGACAAAGACACCGGCGGTAAACTATCACTACAGCAACAGGATGTGGCCGGACTCGGCAGAACCTGGCCACAGCAATTCGACATAGACTTCGGCGACAGGAAGCAAACCGTCAGCAGTGCCGACCAGCCCGTCGCTTTGGCCGAGGAGCCTGTGCAACTCAACAGCGATGGCCTGGGCTACGGCCTGTTTCCGGTGGAGGCAGCACAACTCGCCGGCCTGCAAAACAAAGAAGCGCTGGCGCGTGGCGCATTACTGATCGACGCCTGGGAGAATTTTCTGGAAGGAAAACTGACCAGCCCGGATCGCTACCTGACGTTCCTGCTGGAAAATATCGACGCCGAGCAGAATCAATTGATTCTCGGGGAGCTGCTGGCGCAGCTGTACCGGGTCCACAGCAGTTTCCTCGATTCGGCGGCGCAGCGGGCTGTACAGTTACAACTGGAAAACACACTGATATCCGGCCTTGAGGCAGCGGCAGACCCGGGGCGGGCCAGATTGTTCCTCGAAAGCTACTCCCAGCTAGCCAGAACCACCCGGGGTTTGGAGTACCTGCGCGACATCTGGGACGGCAGCGTCGAACTGGAGAGCCTGTCGTTGTCGGAGAACGACCGCATCGCGCTCGCGGAAAACCTGGCCATCGGCCTGCCTGAGCAGGCGGCGGCGATACTCGCCAGCCAGCGCAAACAGATTGAGAACCCGGATAACCTGCGCCGCTTCGATTTTGTCGCCGCCGCGCTGTCCCCGGAGGCGGCGATCCGGGATGAGTTCTTTGCGAGTCTTGCCGAGGTGGAACAACGGGCCACTGAAATATGGGTGCTGGATGCGCTGGACTACCTGCATCACCCCACCCGGGTCAGCCACGCGGGCAAGTACATATTGCCCAGCCTGGAGTTGCTGGAGGAGATCCAGGTGACTGGCGATATTTTCTTCCCCGCAGGCTGGGTCAGTGCCAGCCTGCGCAACCACTACAGCCCGGCGGTGGTAGAAACAGTGGCAGCATTCCTGCGGGAGCGGCCCCACTACAACCCGCAACTGCGGCTGAAGATCCTGCAGTCGGTTGACATGCCGGAGCGCGCCAGCAAATACCACCAGCGCTAGCTGTCGACCAGGATTTTTTCCAGCGCCGTGCGGATGGACGCCGGTATGGACACGGCCTTGTCCCTCGCCCGTTCCACGAACACGTGGACAAAATGACCGTTGGCGACAGCCACCTGCTCGCCCTTGCGGAAGATGGCCAGACCGTACTGTACCGAGCTGTTGCCGAGGCGGTCGACCCGCAGGCCGGCTTCCAGTTCATCCGGGTACGACACCGGCGAGTGATAGGCGCAACCGGAGTTGACCACGTAACCGACAATCGAGCCGTCGCCGATATCCAGCCCACCCTCTTCGATCAGGTAGCGATTGGCTGCCGAGTCAAAGTAGGCGTAGTAGGTCACGTTATTCACATGGCCATAAATGTCATTGTCTGCCCAGCGGGTCAGTATCGGATAGAACACCCGGTAGTCATCGCGGACCGGCACTTGCTCTCGGCTCATCAATCATCTCCCCTGCAAAGTCGTCAGTAGGCGGCGCGGTATATCGCCAGGGCATCGTCGTAAGCGACTTCCCGTGGATTGTTGACCAGCAGCCGCTGCTGCAGCATGGCGTCCTCGGCCAGCATTTCCAGGTCTGACTCGGCAACGCCTGCGCTGGCCAATGTTGCCGGCAGTGCCAGGTCGTCGATCAGTTGCCGTAACGCCTGTATCAGCGCGGCGGTCCGATCCTCTTCACTGGCGGCAGCCTCGCCCGGGACGATCAACTCACTCAACTGCGCATACTGGGCACTCGCCGCCTCGGCGTTGAATTCCAGCACGGCCGGTAACACCAGCGAGTTACTGAGCCCGTGGGGAATGTGGTAGTGCCCACCCAGCGGATAGGCCAGGGCATGCACTGCCGCAACCGGGGCATTGGCAAAGGCCTGCCCGGCCATACAGGCGCCGAGCAACATCGCTTCCCGGGCTTCGCGGTTACTGCCCTCATGCACCGCTGTACGGATATTCGCCGCCAGCAGCACCAGGGCCTGGCGCGCCAGGTTGTCTGACACCGGATTCTTCTGGTGGCGGGATGTATAGGCCTCTATGGCATGCACCATGGCGTCCACGCCGGTCATGGCGGTCACGGCAGGGGGCAATCCCAGGGTGAGTTCCGCATCCAGGACCGCCACATCCGGCAGCAGTACCGGCGAGGAGACTCCCGCCTTGGTGGTTTCCCCTGTGGTGATCACGGCCACCGGAGTCACCTCGGAACCAGTGCCGGCGGTGGTGGGTACCAGTATCAGAGGCAGGCGACAGCCACTGACCTGCCCCACCCCGTACAGTTCGGCGAGGGGCTGCTCGCCACCGAGCAACACCGCGACCACCTTGGCCACGTCCATGGAACTGCCACCACCGATGGCGATGACGCCATCAACTCCCCGCACCCGACCCAGTTCGGCTGCAGCAAGCACGGTCGCCTCCGGCGGGTCCTCGCGCACCTGGTCGAACAGCACCACGGATATCCCGCTGGCGCCCAGGGCTTCTATGGCTGGCTGCACCAGGCCGATACTCACCAGCCCGGGGTCGGTAACCAGCAGCGGCCGGGATACCCCCAGCCGCTGACACTGGTGCGCCAGTTGCAGCGCACTGCCGGCGCCGCAGACGATTTTCGCCACCGTGTTAAACTCAAACCCCTGCATAGTCGCTCCATGGTCGTTGTACAACAGAGCACTGAAACTAATTCAAGCTTCCCGGCCATGCAACCGTTTTGCCCTTATCTCTGGCCTGCTATGCTCTTCCTGAAAAGCCACACAACAGGCACCGAGATGGGACATCCACACCCCCGGGACATGGTCACACACCTGGCGCAACGCTATGCCGGTAACGAGCAGGGCCCGGCGGCGTGCTCAGAACGCATCCCCGTCAATCATTACACGGACCCGAAACACTTCGAGCGGGAACGGGAAAAGCTGTTCCTGCAACGCCCCCTGCTGCTTGCGCACGAGACCCGGATACCCGACGCTGGCGACGCCATTGTCCAGGACTTGCTGGGGCTGCCCGTGGTCACCGTGCGAGGCGCCGATGGCAACATCCAGAGTTTCCTCAATGTCTGCCGCCACCGGGGCATGCGCCTGGTCCAGGGGCAGGGTCAGGTCCGCCTGCGTTCGTTTGTCTGCCCCTATCACCAGTGGACTTACGGGCTCGACGGTGGCCTGCGCAACATACCCAGGGCGGAAAGTTTCCTCGATGTCGATAAAGCGACCCTGGGGCTGGTCGAGCTGCCGACCGCAGTGCGCAATGGCCTCATCTGGATACAACTCACCCCCGGTGCCAGCATGGACATCGACGCCCACCTGGCCGGCTTGGGAGACGACCTGGATTACTTCAAACTGGGCGACTTCCAGTATTGCCAGCACAGCGTGCGCGAGGTTGCCGCCAACTGGAAACTCATCCAGGACGCCTTTCTGGATGGCTACCATGTCACCCGCCTGCACAGGAATACCGTGGGTCCATTCTTCCCCGATGCCCTGGCGGATTCCCAATTCATCGGCGATCACCTGCGCAACGCGGTGGCCCGCAACGAAATTGCCGAGGCCGTGGGACTGCCGCCGGGGGAGCTCGGCGACCTCCGACCCTACGCCACCTTTTCCTACACCACGTTTCCCAACGCGGTGCTGGTCATACAACCCGATTACACCAGCATTATCTGCCTGTTCCCGGTTGCGGTGGACAAGACGGTATTCGTCCACACCATGCTGGTGCCACATGCCCCGGCCAGTGACGAGGAGCGCGACCACTTCCGCCGCTCCTTCGAGCTTATCGATGAAGGCGTCTTCGCCGCTGAGGACATTTTCGTGGCGGCTGGAACGCAGCGGGGCCTGGATTCCGGGGCCAATGACTCCCTGCTGTTTGGCGGGCTGGAGGAAGCGGCGATCCGCTTCCACCAGGTGATTGCCCGGGAATTGCGCTAATCAGCCGTCACGGAAGGTGGCATTAACCGGCTGCGGTGACTCCGCCATATAGGCCTTGAGCTCATGGCGACCAACGACCATGCGGTGCACCTCGTCGGGGCCGTCCGCCAGTCGCAGGGTACGTTGCGCCATATACATGCCCGCCAGCGGCGTATCCTGGGACACACCCAGCGCACCAAACATCTGGATGGCCTGGTCAACAATACGAATGGACACATTGGGCACCGCGGTCTTGATCATGGAAATCCACACACGGGCTTCCTTGGCTTCGACATTGTCCATCATCCAGGCGGTTTTGAGCGTCAGCAGGCGAGCCTGTTCGATATCCATGCGGGCATTGGCGATGATGTCGACATTGCCGCCCAGGCGTGCCAGCGGCTTGCCAAACGCCTGCCGCGACAGCGAGCGCCGGCAGAGCAGCTCAAGGGCTTTTTCTGCCGCACCGATAGCACGCATACAGTGATGAATGCGGCCGGGGCCGAGGCGCCCCTGGGAAATTTCGAAGCCGCGGCCCGGACCCAGGATGATATTGTCCTTGGGAACCCGTACATTGTCGAACTTCTGGTGCATGTGGCCGTGGGGCGCATCGTCCAGAGAAAACACGTGCATCGGTCGCACATTGCTGAATCCCGAGGTATCCATGGGTACCAGGATTTGCGACTGCTGCAGGTGCTTGGGGGCCTCGGGGTCGGTCTTGACCATCACGATCATGATTTTGCAGCGGGGGTCACCGGCACCTGACACATAGTGCTTCTCGCCGTTAATTACCCACTCTTCGCCATCCAGCACCGCCTCGGTAGAGATATTGGTGGCATCCGAGGAGGCCACAGCGGGTTCCGTCATGGCGTAGGCTGAACGAATCTCTCCGTTGAGCAGAGGCTGGAGCCACTGTTTTTTCTGGGCCTCGGTGCCGTATTTATGCAGCACCTCCATGTTGCCGGTGTCCGGGGCGGAACAGTTGAAGGCCTCTGCCGCCAGGTGGGACTTCCCCATTTCCTCAGCGAGGTAGGCGTATTCAACGGTATTGAGGCCTGAGCCGCCGTCGCCATCGGTGAGGAAAAAGTTCCACAGGCCACGAGCCCGGGACTTTTCCTTCAGACCATCGAGAATCTCCAGCTGTCGCTGGGTAAGTTCCCAACGATCGCCCACCGCGACCTCCTCGAAGAACTCGTGCTCCAAGGGCAACACTTCGTTTTCGATAAACTCTTTTACCTCCGCCAGCAGCGGGGCGACGCGGTCACTGATTCCCAGATCCATAATCCATTTCCCTGTTTATGAGTAATTGCTTGAATCGGGGAAGTGTAGCAGCGAATCGGCGCGGGATATGTCACATGGGAGACACCTTGTACAGGCCCCGCCGGGGCGAGGCCTGTACAGCCCACCTCACTCAGAACTCAAAGACCAGTTCCGCGCCATACATCCGCGGCGTAAGGAAGGTGTTGGCGGTAGTGCCGATGGCGTAATTGGCATTGTCGCGGTCCTGCAGGTTCTTGGCCCACAGGGCGAGCTGCCAGTCACCGCCCATCATCTCCAGCCCGGAGAGGCTGAACCGTGCATTCAGCAGGCCGTAGGCCTCCACGGTGATCTCGCCAAAGTTGGTGTTAGCCAGGGCGAGCTGGTCGTCCTGCCAGGCGTAATCCGCGTGCAGGCGATAGGTACCGTAGCTCACCGGTATATCCCAGTCGGCATTGATCGAGTAGGCGTGCTCGGGTGCCCACACCAACTCGGTCGTATCGGAACGATCGGAGCCATCGGGAAAGATCGCATCGTCAATATCCGTATCCATGTAGGCATAGCTGACACCCAACAGGAAATTCTCGGCCAGGGCCCAGGTCACATCCAGTTCCAGCCCGTCGACAGTGGCTTCGCCGGAATTGAAGACTTCCACAAACTGCGGGCTGTTTACCGGGTCGGGCAGGTAGTCGAGAATCACGTCATCGATAACCATGTGATAGATGGCACCATTGAGACGCAGGCGCTGGTCCAGCAGCTCCGTTTTCCACCCCAGTTCGTAGGACTCCAGGGTTTCCTTGTCGAAGGCCCGGCTGAAATCCGCCAGGCTGTTGCGGCTGGAACCGCCAGAGCGGAAACCGGTGGAGTACTTGATATAGGTGGAGATGTTCTCGGTCCACTGGTAATCGGCAATGGCCGTATAGTCCGGCTCATCCAGGTTGGAGTCGGAGGCGCCGGGGCCAAACGAGTTCCATAGCAGGCCGTCATTGGTACGCACGGCGCTGCGCTCATCGTCCGTGTAGCGCAACCCCAGGGTCAGGTCCAGGCGCTCGGTGGCGCTCCATGTGGCCTGGCCGAACACCGCCCAGGACTCGACGTCGGTATCCACCACATACTCGCCCAGGTAAAGCGGAAAGAACAGGGTGAAATCCGAGCAGAACGGGTCCGCCGTGGAGCCGTCACTGCAGGGCGTGGGCGGGAAACTGGTGAAGTCCAGGGCGATGATGCCGGTCCGGTCCACGGTTGCCCGGTCCAGGTACTGTCGTTCCGCCTGGTTTCCTTCCTCGTCGAAATAGTAGGCGCCGGCCACCCAGTGCAGGCGATCGTAGCTACCGATCAGTTGCAGTTCCTGGGAGAACTGCTCGTGGTCTGTGACCGTGTTGATCTCCAGCGAACCGGCGTTGTCGAAGGACTGGCTGAAGTTCTGTGAGGCATCGTCCTCGAACTCCCGGTAGCCGGTAATCGATTTCAGGGTCAGGTGATCCCCCATGACCCACTCGATCGTCAGGTTGTGTCCCTGCACCTCCGTTTCTGTTTCGGGCAGGTAGTAGGCAAACCTGCCGCCGCCCGTGGGTGTCCGGGTCTCCTCCAACCGCGTGCGAAACCTGCTGGTCACCGGATTGAAGGCTGGATCAAGGCCGCCGGTTGGGCCGCTGTACTGGAAATACCCCGGCGCAGTGTTCATGTCGGAGTAGTCGTAGCTGTAATCGACCACCAGGTTTTGAAGGCCGTCGAAACGCAGTGCGACGCGATAGCCCTCGGTCTCGCGCAGGTAATAGTCAGTGTAATCCAGCCCCGCTACAGCGTTGGGGCCTTCATTATCGACCCAGCCGTCCCGCTCGGAAAAGCTGGCGGTAAACTTGGCCTTGAGGCCGCCCATATCGTTCAGGTTGAGGTGGCTGACGCTACGCCAGCTACCGTAGTTCCCCGCACCCAGCAGTTGCTTGAAACCCAACTCCCCGGTCGGTTTGGCATTGATAAAGTTAACGGCGCCGCCTGTGGTATTACGGCCGTACAGGGTGCCCTGGGGGCCGCGAAGAATTTCTATCCGCTCCAGGTCGGAGAGCTCCGCCAGCAACCCGGTGGAACGCGCGGCGTAAACGCCATCGTAATAAACCCCCACCGTCGGGTCCTTGGTGATAACGATGGAGTCGGCGTTACCAATACCACGAATAAACAGGGCCATGTTATTGCCCGCGGTCGGGTACAGCGGCATCTGCAGACTGGGTGACGCCGCCCCGACGTCCTGGGCATTGAAAAGCCCCATGCTCTCGATGTTGTCGGCGTCGTAGGCCGAAATCGCCACGGGGATGTCCTGCAGTGACTCGGTGCGTTTCTGTGCGGTGACAATGACCTCTTCCAGTTGCGCGTACGCGCTGCCGGTGGCCAATCCGGAAGCCAGCACAACAGCTGCTGACAGTCGCTTGCGGTTTGCTTTCATGGGTGATCTCCCAGGTTATTAAAATAATCATCCGGGCCTCGCGGCCCCTGCCTCCAATATACGAAATCACCCGGAGAAATGGTCGTAAAAATTCACAGCCAGCCCCCGGGTTAAAGATTTATTTATCCTTATAATCAATGTCTTAGGAAATAGCGGCAAAAACGCCCTAGATGCATTGCCGGGTGGTAGAACTATTTATACTCCACGCCAGCACTCCGGCCACAGGTGCGACCCGGGCCGGCTATTGCGAGGTTACGACTGACAGGGGATCGGGGTGAATGAGTACTTCCGCACCGGGAAAGACCTCCACCACGGCACTCTCCACCTCGACAACAATCCGATGTGCCTCCCGCAGGCTGAGATGATCGTCCAGTTCGATGTGCATCTGCACAAAAGTGTCCTTACCCGAGCGCCGGGTTCGCAGGTCGTGCAGCCCCCTCACCTTCGCGTGCGAAAGCACGATCTGCTCGATTTCCAGCCGTTCTTCATCGGGCAGCTCCCGGTCCATAAGGTGGTCAAAGGCGTGGCTGATAATTTCCCAGGCGCTGTACAGGATGTAGAAAGCAATGGCGATGGCAAACAGCGGGTCGAATCCTGGCCAGCCCCAGCGGGATAATGCCAGCGCCAGCAACACACTGGCGTTGACCAGCAGGTCGGTGCGGTAGTGAAGCGCATCCGCGCGAATGGCGGTGGAATCCGTGCGCAGGATGACGTGGCGCTGGAATGTCAGCAACAACAGGGTCATGGCAATAGAGAACACCATCACCCACATCCCCAGCCCAAAGCCCCCCAGGGCAACCGGCTCCAGCATGCGCTGTATCGAGGCATACACCAGGAACAGCGAAGAACCGCAGATCAGGGCTGCCTGCCCCAGTCCGGCGAGGGCTTCCGCCTTGCCATGGCCAAAGCGATGTTCACGATCTGCGGGGGACAGGGCATGACGCACCGCCAACAGGTTCAACAGCGAGGCAACCGCATCCAGGCCGGAATCAACCAGGGTGGCGAGCAGGCTCACCGAACCGGAAAGCTGCCATGCGAGCAGCTTGGCGCCTATCAACACTGTCGCCACGGACACTGAGGCGTAGGTTGCCAGGCGCATTAACCGCGCAGCCTGTTCCGGCGCGATGCGGCCTGGGTGAGTCGAACGAGTCATTGGGTGGAGCGCAGCTCCCGATCAGGCATCCATTTGCGACGCGGGGCGGATGAACAGACCCTCGGCACTGGCGGTCACCTGACCGTCCACCCGCATTTCGCCCCGGCTGAATTGCTTGCGGCCGGAGTTTCGCTCGTTGACGGCCCACAATTCGATGGGCCGATCCAGGGGCGTGTGCCGCAGGTATTTTATCGTTAACGTGCCGGTAAATCCCGCGCTACCGCTGATTACATTGGCCATGGACAGCAGTTCATCGAATACTGCGGCAATAATGCCCCCGTGCACGCTGTTCGGCGGGCCAGCATAGGTGGGTGAGAAGATCGCCTCGCCACGGACTTCGTTGCCATCGCGCCACATGCGAATGGGCGGAGCCACCGGGTTACGCGCGCCACTCACCGGGCTGTAGGGCATGCATCGGGTCAGGTCGTCCTCCAGCCAGCCCAGTCCGGGCGTATCGCTGGCGATCGAAACGGTGGACCAGCCTTCCCCCTGCCTGAGGTAGGGTGTCAGTGATTCCATGGCGGCGCGAATATGCTCGGTGGCCGTCGCCAGCACAGGATCGGGGGCATGGCTGCAGCGTAACAGCCTGATCAGTTCACCCGCCTCGGTATTGACGGCCTCGACCAGTTCCCTGTCGCCCGCTGTCTCGTCCTGTTGAAAACTCATACGCCCATGCCCTCGCAACTGAGTTGCCAGAGTGACCCAGGCTGACGCGGGCTGCAATCCCGCTACTGAGAATTCCAGGGCTGGTCCAATATGGCAGCCGGAAACTGTGCCTGCAGGGCGCTAACGCCTGGCGACACCCAGTTGCCCCAGAATGGCTGCCATGTCTTCCGCCGAGGTAGCGGGGTTTACCTGGTCATCAATCTTGAGGATACGGCCATCCTTGCCGATGTAGACAGTCTCACGCTTGGCGAACCCCATGGGGTGCAGAACCCCAAAGGCACTCGCTGTCGATTTTTCCGGGTCACTCAGGAGGGGAAAATCAGCCCCGGTTTCCTCGGCAAAGCCAATGTTGTCTTCCAGGGGGTCCACGCTGGCCATGAAGTAACTGACATCATATTCGCGAATCAGGTGCCCCTTCTCCGCCAGAGATTTGCATTCCACCGTGCAACCACTGGTGTAGGCCCGGGGAAACCAGGCGATAACCACGGCCTGTTTATCGCGGTAGTCCGACAGGGTATAGGTCTGGCCATCGGAACCTTGCAGGGTGAAGTCAGGTGCCATGGCACCGACTGCCAGTTCCCCGGCCTGCGCCAGGGTGGTGGCGACGAGCATCGCGGCAGCGACAAGGTGATTAAATGGGCTCATTGATTCTCTCCTGCTGGAACTGGCGATTCTTGAAAGTGTACGCGGCAAGCGACGAAATGGCCTTCCCTTTGGTTCACTCAACCGCTGGCAGATTCGGCCTTGAACAGCGCCACCGGGGCTGCCGGCGCGGTCTGTAGCGGTGCGGCCAGCAGAGGTTCAGCCGATGAATGCACAAATTTCAATACCTGGCGGGGTAACTCGCCAAGGAATACCGGCCTGGTTTGTGGACTCCGGTAGGGCTCCGCCCGGATGCGTTCATACTGGCGTTGCATGTCCTCGATCAGACGTGCCCGCACGTCCCTGGCCTCGCCACCGGTGGTCACGCCGCCGTGAAACTGGTGAAAGGTTCCCTCTCCCAGTAACACCACGTGCTCGACGCCCGGGAACTCGCAGGCCCGTTTGTACAGGTCCAGGTTGACCAGGCCGCCACCACGGAGATTAAACCGGGTATCCATGCCACCGAGTCCGGCCCAGATGTCCCGGGGAATGCTGATACAGTTGCTCTCGCTGTTGGGACGAAAAAATCCGGCCGCGCAGGAGCCACTGAAGCAGGCGATATCGAACAGGCCATAGCCATTGGCGGGCCAGCCGATAGAACTGATCAGCGCCTCGTCCTCCGCTACACCATAGCCGTCATCCACAGCTTCCTGTTGTAGCTGGTCACCAATGTGATAGCCAGGCACGGTAACCACCGCCTTGTCACTCAATCGATGCCCGCGCAGGATATTGCGCACCACCCCCGGGGTCACCATGCGCGCACCATCGATCATCACGCAGACATAGCGGCCGCGACTGATGCCCACGCCATGATTGATCGCATGCACTGGCGTGGGTTCGCGCTCTGCGCGCAGATGATAACTGAAATTTTTTGGCAGGCTGGCAACCAGCTTGCGACTCAGGTGGTTGTCCGATTCGTTCTCGACCACGATCACTTCGTAATCCGATTCCGACACTCCCTGCTGGTATTCCGCCGACAGGGAGTACAGGGTTTTTTCTGCCTGCAACGGCATGTCGTAGAGGATAACGACAATACTGAGCGCCGGACCGCCGCTGGTTACGGTTACATCCTGAGAAGCATTCCCACCACTCATTATTTTTCTTATATGGGTCAGCATTGCGGGACCTCAGGCAGCCAGTCGCTGCAATTTACGGTAGAGCCGACGAACCTTCCATGGGACAACGCCCTCATTCTCCCTGTGAGCGGATCTCAGGTTTTCATCAAAAAACTCGCCCTGCCACCGGGTGGCATCAAACCCCATGGCACCGAGCACCTGCTGCAGCTTGTTCTGGAACAGCGACTGTTCATCATCGAAACTCAGCAGCGGAAAGGCGGCTTCGCGGTATTGGCGCAACAGGCGGCGATTGTACTCATACCAGAGTTCCAGACCCTGATCGATGGGCATGCCGCTGCGGTTAGCCAGTGACTGCGCCACCGCCAGGGGATGGCGAAAGATACCGATGTATTGCAGGTGCGGGAACAGTTGCCTCCAGCCTGCGAGGGTTAACAGCGTTCTGGGGTCCTTGAAGCCAAAGGGACTGAGATCCGCATAGCTGGCAAAAAGCTCCCGGGCAGATTCCATCTCCCCCTGGGGCCAGTCAATGTCTGCGGCAGGAGGCTTGTCCCAGGCGGCGCCTGCGAAAGCCAGCACCCGATCATTGATGTCCACAATCTGCTGGTTTTCCCGGTTTCCCTTGAGGTTATGGGGATTCCAGGTGTGGATAACTCCCATGTGCAGGCCGGCTTCCTGCAGTGACCCGGTGAGGCAGCTGGTACCACTGCGGTGCATGCCCAGCACGCAAAGAATTTGCTCAGGAGCGGTATGACATACCTTGGCTGTCTGCAGATTACTACTGTTCACGCGGTTGGAAGTCCATCGCCAGCAAGCGGGCGAGATTCTTATAATTCACATACGTAGGGGCCAGAGTATATAGATTGATGGAATGGGTTGCCAGTTGACCAACCCGCCGCCGTGACGGCAATAACAGCGGCCCCCATTCTGCTTCACTCAGGGCAATCCTCTTCTCCCTCCGCGAACGACAACAAATGTTGTGCCATGCGTTCGTCGGGAACCATGACATTTTCCAACTTCAGCTGTTCACAAACCGGTAACAGGTCATTGTCTTCGAGGCGCACTACCACGCGGTCAAAGCTCATCGACCTGGCCACGACCGCTGCCAGCACGTTGGAGGTATCATCGTCCGACAGGCAGAGCAACAGATCGGTGCTGGCAGGATCCATGTCATCCAGAACACCAGGTCTGGCCCCATCACCACAGTAGAAGCTGCAGTCGTATTGTTCGTCCAGCCTGTCGATGACGGCCTGATCTTTTTCGATGATCACCACCTCGTGACCATCTGCCAGAAAAGCTTTTGCGGAGGCCAGGGCCAGACCGCTGGCGCCGATAATTACGATTCTCAATGTTTTCTCCCGTGTAACGCCCGCCTGCGGCCAAACCAGCTCCGTGGCGCGAACAAAATAAGCATGGCGACTATTTCCAGTCGACCCAGCAACATGTTGAAGCACAGTAGAGCTTTCAGCGCCGCCGGTAAATCGGCACTGGTAAGCCCGGCCGAGAGTCCGACGGTGGCCGTGGCCGAAATAACCTCGAACAGCGAATGCATCGGCGAATAGCCACAGGCAAGAAAAACCAACCACGACAGAAGTACGACCAGCAGGAACCAGAAGATGAGCGCAACGGCCTCCTCCACCCGAGACGCCTCAACGCCTTTCTCACCGCGCACATGGACCTGCTCCGTCACGCTGCTGCGCAGCAGCGTGCGATAGGCAACCTGCAGCATAAGCAAGGCCCGGTCCAGCTTGATCCCCCCGGCGGTAGAGCCCGCACCGCCCCCCACGGCCATGAATGTACACAACACCAGTATGACTGCCGGCGGCAGTGCCGCCAGATCCATGGTGCTGAACCCGGCGGTGGTCTGGGCTGAGATCGTCAGGGTAATGAGATCTTGCGGCGAGGCCTGCAGGCCAACAAGCCGGCTCACCACCCACACCAGGGTCGTCGAAAGCACCAGCACAACCAGCAGCGCATAAAGCTGGTTATCCAGCAACTCTTCTCGCCGGGTATGCAGTATGGAGCGATAGTAGAGGTGAAAGGATACCGCCCCGGCGAGGCATAAGCCGTTGATAACCCAGAGCTGGGGCGCGCTGATGCCGGCGAGGCTGGACTGGTAGTTGGCAAAGCCACCGGTAGAAATAGCTGCCATGCAATGCACTATGGCATCTATCAGACTGGAACCGGCCACCAGCAGGGCTGTGATACCCACTGCCGTTATCACCAGGTAAATAATGATCACCCGGCGCGCATGGGCGCGGGTTCCGCCCACCACATCGTCCATCTCCCGATCACTGAATCCCAGCCTGCTGGCGGAGACCCCGGGGCGGACAAAAAGCGCCAGCGCCAGCACCACTACCCCAATGCCGCCAACCCATTGCATCCAGGCACGGCCAAAAAGAAAGGCGACCGGCCGGTCCGTAATCTGCAGTGTCGATAGCCCCGTCGTGGTTACACCCGACACCGCCTCAAACCAGGCGTCGATAAAGGGAATGCCGTAGGACATCAGCGGCAGGGCGAGCAGCAGCGAACTGGAGGTAAAGAGCAGAGCCACCACCACGAGCGCTTCGTTTTTCTGCACCCGTTCGGGGTCGGGAAGGCTGCGCGCGAGAAGCCAGAGCAGGCCCAGGATAAGCACCACAACACCATACGCCGGTGCCGCGACAGACCCGGTCAGGGCCGCGAGCAGTCCGGGAACAATAGTGAGTAGCGCCAGAATGCCGTACATGTTCGCCAACAGGCGACCGACCACCGCTGGCCGGACAGCAAACTGCATGGCACTGTATTTCCCCATTTGCCGCTACTCCCTGTTAAAAAGTGGTCCGACCCGGTCATCTGCCCGCGTATCTCGGCGCGCAGTTCATGGAGAGCGGGCCAGACCTGCCGATCAGGGGGCGCCAGCGCGCCCTTACCGGCAGCGGTTTAAGGCTTATTTGGCGATTTCGTCCGCCCTCTCTTCCACTGTGGGCTTGAGCTCGCCACGCCAATCTCGAAATCGCTTTCAGGCTGCTCGGCTACGCGGTCCGAGGAAGAACCAGATGATCACACCGATGACCGGCAACAGCAGGATCACCAGGGTCCATACCAGCTTCGAACCAGCGCTGCTCGCCGAGCCGAGAATATTAATAATGGCCCAGATATCCAATACCAGAACCAGCAGACCGACCACACCCGACACTTCTATTCCCATCATACTTTCTCCTTGGTTTTACTGAGTTTTGACACGGCCGGTAATCACCCCTCGACTGTCTCAGCGGTTTTCGCCGCTGGCGGCTTCCGCGGCGATGTCCTCAAGCAATGGCCGCAGGCTCTCGCTGTCACCGGGCTTGCGGAAATAGTAACTCGCCCCCATCCAAATGGCCCAATCTGCCGCTTCCGGCGTATCGGTCTCGCTCATGACAAACACTTCGGTGGACTCGAAAACCCCGGGCGCGAAGACGGGATGGTTTCCATCCAGTGACTCGGCGCTCAACTCAAAGAAGATCAGGTCAAATTCTGCGACCCGCTCAACCGCGATATCGGCCACGTCTGCGCCACACTCGACGCTGAACCCGCAAGCCCGAGCCAGCTGTTCGAGCCTGCTGCGGTGGGCCGATTCACTGTCGACAACAGTATAGATCAAAAGCGGGCGTATCCCCTGCCCCGATTGGCCCCGGATTTGTCGCTACGGCCCTTGCCGGGCCTGTATCAGCAAACCGCTGCTATACTCCACACGACCCTGCTGATACGCAGGGCCGGCCATAACACGGCTCACCCACAAGCGTTAAGGAGAAAGAGAGACAATGGCGAACGAAGGTTACCATGAACCCGTGGACGAACTCAGCGATGAAACCCGTGACATGCATCGGGCGATCACCTCATTGATGGAAGAACTGGAAGCCGTCGACTGGTACAACCAACGGATGGATGCCTGCAAGGACGATGAGCTTCGCGCCATCCTCGCTCACAACCGCGACGAGGAAAAGGAACACGCCGCCATGGTGCTGGAGTGGATCCGTCGTCGAGACCCCACCTTCGACAAGGAACTGCGCGACTACCTGTTTACCGAAGAGCCCATCGCCCACGACTGATTTCATACTGGGTACGGCCTCCGGGCTGCCTGCCAGGCAGTCGCAAGCTGACCGACGAAACTTCCTCTGAAACAAAAATGGCCCACCCTGCGGGTGAGCCATTTTTGTTTGTATGGTGGGTCGTACTGGATTCGAACCAGTGACCAATTGGTTAAAAGCCAACTGCTCTACCAACTGAGCTAACGACCCTCAGAAGGAGTGCGTATCTTACGGATTTAAACTCAAAACTCAAGCCTTGGGGCCTATTTTTTTGCCGGCGATAACCCGTGATTAATCAGTGCCTTAGAGACCGACAAAGCCGGCAGACGGCAGTTCTGTTTATCCGTGCGACCCGCGTCCGGCCCGTCGCTGGCCGGCCCCTGCTACCGTTGCCGACAGCACCTCGACAGCGGCTTTGACCCGCCTGACTGGTTCCCCGTCCACGGCCTGCCCGCTGGCGAGGTCGAAATGATCGTGAAAGCGGGGCACCGATACCGTGCCTGTCACCTCGGCGCCCATGGAGGGGGCGGATCGCTCCGCCAGCGCCAGCACACTGGCGGCGCCGCCCGCTCCGGGACTGGCGGCCAACATCAGGGTCGGTTTTTGCTGAAAGACCTTACGGGAGATACGCGAGGCCCAGTCCACCACATTTTTGTAGGCCACGCTGAACGACCCATTGTGCTCCGCGTAAGAGATCACCAGCGCATCGGCGGCGGCGATCCGCGCCAGAAATGCCCCGGCCGCCGGCGGCTGGCCACTCTCACGCTCCCGGTCCTCACTGAAGATAGGCATCTCGAAGTCATTCAGGTCCAGCAGGTCCACCTCCGCTTCAGGCACCAGGTGGGCTGCGTAGGATGCCAGCGCGCGATTGATGGACTGGCTACTGTTACTGGCGGCGAAGGCCACTATTTTCATTGTCTTTCACTCCCTGGTGTTGGCTTAACTGGACAGGTTGCGTTCGGCGGGCAGATCGCTCAGATACTCTACGAACTCCACCTCAAAACCCGCGGGATCGAGGTAATAGATATTGCGGCGGTGAGGCTCCTCGGCACCGTCCTTGTCCGGCTCAAAACCGGCCGCCCGCAACCGCGCTATCATCGCATCGAGATTGTGGGTAACAAAGGCAAAGTGCGCCAGACCGACACTGTGGCCGGCTAGATCCCGGTTTTCGCCCTCGCCGTTATCCGCAAACACCAGATACTGGTAATCATCGCCGAAGTGAACCCAGGTCCGGGGCTTGCCGGACCAACTACCCTGTTGCCGTTCGCGCACGCGCCAGTGGGGAAAAGCCGCCTGGTAGAACGCCAGTTCCGCGTCGATATCGGTAACCACAAGGTTTACATGCTCTAAGTGAATCATTTTGACCTCCCGCCTTGAATTGACGAAGGCAATGCTAATACCTCAAGTTAACTTGAGGTAAAGTCCTTGTTAACAACCATGTGAACTATTTACCGGAGTATACAATGGGCGAACCAAGCTGGACTCCCGGCAGAGTGGCCAAGCGCTGCGGTGTTAAGGTCAGCACCCTGCATTTCTACGAACAGAAAGGGTTGATCCGCAGCTGGCGCAACACCGGTAACCAGCGGCGATACAAGCCAGACGTGTTGCGGCGCATCTCGGTCATCAAGGCAGCGCAGAAAATGGGAATCAGCCTCAAAGAAATCAGGGAGGCACTGGCGACACTGCCCGACAACCGGACGCCGAATACGCAGGACTGGGAGAGACTCTCCACCCTCTGGCGAGAGAGTCTCAACGCGCGTATCAGCGCGCTGGAACGGCTCCGCGACCGGCTGACCGGCTGTATCGGCTGCGGTTGCCTGTCCATGAAAAACTGCCCCATCTACAACGAGGATGACAAACTGGGCGCCAGGGGCGTCGGGGCGGTCTATCTGGAGGGAGAATCGACTCAGGCGTAGCGGGTGGGGTCGTCCACGCCCGCATCGACAAAGCCCCGGGCGCGCAGGCGGCAGGCGTCGCACCTGCCGCAGGCCAGGCCCTCGTCCGTGGCCTGGTAGCAGGACACGGTCAGGCCGTAGTCCACTCCCAGTGCCAGGCCGGCGGCGATGATATCGCCCTTGCCCATGGCCATCAGCGGCGTGTGTATGCGCAGTTTGTTGCCTTCAACGCCGGCACGGGTCGCAAGATTGGCCATGGTCTCAAAGGCCGCAATGTAGTCCGGACGACAATCAGGGTAACCGGAGTAGTCCACCGCATTCACACCGATAAAAATATCCTCGGCGCCGAGCACTTCCGCCCAGCCAAGGGCGATGGACAGGAACACGGTGTTGCGAGCGGGCACGTAAGTCACCGGAATTCCTGCGGTTTCCTCCTCCGGTACAGCGATGTCGGCATCGGTCAGCGCCGAGCCGCCGATACTGTCCAGATTGAGCGTGACCACCTTGTGCTCCACATCGCCGAGGACCCGGGATACCCGCTCAGCGGCAAAGAGCTCTGCCCGGTGACGCTGTCCGTAGTCGAAACTGAGGGTATAACAGGCATAGCCCTGTGACTGGGCCATGGCCAGTACAGTGGTGGAGTCCAGGCCCCCGGAGACGAGGATTACCGCGCGCTTCTTGCTCATCACCTAATGTCCCGGCTCGTCATTCCACAGAATTTTATGCAGTTGCAGCTGCATTCTTACCGGCAGGTTATCGGCCAGCACCCACTCGGCCAGTTCCCGACCCGACAATTGGCCGTGACTGGGGGAAAACAGGATGTCGGAAACCCGGGACGCGAGCTGGTATTCGTCCAGTTTGAAGCGCGCCCATTCGTAGTCTTCCCGGTCACAGATCACAAACTTCACCTGGTCATGAGCCTGCAGCAGCGCCATGTTGGCGTAGTCATTGCGGGCCATCTCCCCCGAGGCGGGGGTTTTCAGGTCAACCACCTTGACCACCCTGGGATCCACATCCGCCAGCGGCATGGCACCACCGGTTTCCAGAGAGACCTCATAGCCGGCATCGCACAGCGCAGTGAGCAGGGGCAGGCAGTTGGGCTGGGCCAGTGGCTCACCGCCGGTCACCGTGACATAGCGCGGCTGGTAGGAGGCGACTTTTGCCATCACGTCGTCCCGGTGCTGCAATTCACCGCCGCTGAAGGCGTACTCCGTATCGCAGTAAACGCAGCGCAGCGGGCACCCGGTGAGGCGCACGAAAACAGTGGGCAGGCCCACTGTGCGCGCTTCTCCCTGCAGGGAGTAAAAGATTTCGGTGATGCGCAGGGCATCATCACTGTGGACCAGACTGGTCGACATGGCTGGCGCCTAAAAATTCTCGGCGAGGAAGTCCCGTGACAACTTCACGGCGGAGTTGTTGGTGTTGCCGTACTCGCGGATCACCCGATCCAGATACTCTTTGGACCTCTCCCGGTTACCCTTGAGGAACTGCACCTTGCCAAGCTTGTACATGGCATCCGGCGCCTTGGCGTTATCCGGGTACCGATCCAGCAACAGGGAGAATGACTGCCGCGAGGCCTCCAGGTCCGGCGGGTCGATCACCAGGTACAGCTCCCCCAGCCAGTAGTGCGCATTGGCCGCGTACCTGCCGTCGGGGTATCGGCGTAAAAACTGGTTGAAAGACTCAACCGCCTGGTCAAACTGCTGACCGCGCACCAGGGCGTAGGCACTGCGGTAGGCATCGCCCTCGCCCGGAAGCTCTGTGCCACCTGAGCCACCGGCCGGAGACGGGGCCGGCACCGGGGCAGCACTGGCACCCCCGGTCGACGAGCCGCCACCCATTGAACTGAGCCGCCGGTCGAGATCAACGTAGCGCTCCAGGCTTTGTGACTTGAGCTTGCGCAATTCATTGGCCTGCTCCTCCACGATACCGTTGAGGCGCATGACTTCCTGCTGTAACTGCTGCATCTGGATATACAGAGTGCCCATATTCTGCCCGCCAGCGGGAGCCGCCACCGGCGCAGCCGAGGCAGGCGCACCGATGGCCGAGCCGGCGGGGGCGCTGTCCATACCGTAACTGGTTGCCGGATAGGACTGTGTCGGCTGGACGCTGTAGGGGTCTGTTCCGGAGGGCGTAGCGTAGGGGTCTGCGCTCGCCGGCGCAGCCGTTGCCGGCGCCGCGGGCGTGGTGCGGCCACTGCGCTCGGCCTCGACATCCACATAGTCCTGGGCCCTGAGCTGGAACGACAACGGGCCAGTCACAAGGACCAGCCCGCTCGCCACAAGCAGTTTGCTCATGTTTGCCATAGGCGTTTTACTTCAGTTCGACGCGACGGTTCTGGGACCAGTTGGACTCGCCGGAACCATAGGCTATCGGACGCTCTTCGCCGTAGCTCACGGTTTCGATGCGATAGCTGGGTACACCGTTCACTACCATGTAGTCACGCACCGCGTTGGCGCGACGCTCGCCCAGGGCCATGTTGTACTCGCGAGTACCACGCTCATCGGTGTGGCCTTCCAGGCGAACCGTGGCGTCGTTACCCTGCAGGGCAGCGATGTGGGCGTCGAGTGCTTCGATCGCCTCGGGCTTCAGGTTGTAGCTGTCGAAGTCAAAATAGAAGACATTACCGTAGGCAGCTGCGGCGTCACGCAGGCGTTGCTGCTCTGCGGCGGCCGCGGCGGCTGCGGCCTGCTGTTCAGCCTGGGCTGCGGCTGCAGCAGCGGCTGCAGCAGCGGCCTCTTCTTCTTGCTTCTTGGAGCTGCCGGAACAAGCTGCCAGGAGCGTTGCTGCGAACAGCACAGATATAGCCTTACCGGCAACAGGTAGATGTTTCATAATACCT
The DNA here is from genome assembly GCF_004354085.1 of Seongchinamella unica. Classification (GTDB taxonomy): domain Bacteria; phylum Pseudomonadota; class Gammaproteobacteria; order Pseudomonadales; family Halieaceae; genus Halioglobus; species Halioglobus unicus. The sequence continues at coordinate 396,770 of NZ_SMSE01000003.1, forward strand.
TTCCTTAAAAGTACGTGGTTGTAAAAACTGTTTTTGTCTATCAGGTCATCGGTTCATAAAGGGTGACCAGGCTGGCTCACGCACGTCGCCTTCCCGCGATGGCAACCGGAACTTCACTCCCCCGTCCACCGAAACCGCCGCAAGTATGCCGCGACCCGCGTGTTTCGTAGCGTACAATACCATAGAGCCATTGGGTGCGATACTGGGACTTTCATCCAATTCAGTGGAAGTCAGTACTTGCAGACGGTTGGTCACCAGGTCCAGCAGGGCAATGTGGAACTGGCCATTCTGCTGGTGCACCATCACCACGTTGCGACCGTCCTGGGCCACCCGGGCCCGGGCGTTGTAGCTACCCTCGAAGGTCAGGCGTTCGGTGGTGCCGGTACGCAGGTCATAGCGATAGATCTGCGGCCGCCCCCCCCTGTCGGAGGTGAACAGCAGCGAGCGACCGTCGGGCATCCAGGTCGGCTCGGTGTCGATGGCATAATGACGGGTAATTCGGGTCAGCTTTTTGCTGGCCAGGTTCATCAGGTAGATGTCGGGGCTGCCGTCCTTGGACAGCACCATGGCCATATTCTTGCCATCTGGCGACCAGGCCGGTGCGCCATTGAGCCCCCGGAAAGCGGTGAGCTGCTCGCGGGCACCGGTACTCAGGTTCTGGCGGTAAATAGCGGGCCTTCCCGACTCAAACGAAACATAGGATATCTGGCTGCCATCCGGGGACCAGCCAGGGGCCAGTACTGGCTCGCGGGACTCCAGCAGCACGATGGGCCGGGCACCATCGGAATCGGCCAGGGTCAGGCGAAAGTAGTCCTTGCCTCCTGGGACCCGGGTGACTGACACATAGAGCAATCGGGTAGCGAAGGCACCGCGAATGCCGGTCAGCTTCTCGTACACCGCGTCGGACACCCGGTGGGCAAGCATCCGGGCCTCGTTGATGGGACCGGTTTCCACCCCCCGATGGGCCTGACGCTGGCGCACCACATCGTAGAGTTCATACTCGATGCGCATCTGGGTACCCTGGGCGGACACCCTGCCAATCAGCAGGTATTCGGAGTCGATGGCCCGCCAGTCCCGGTAAAAAATTTCCTGCTGGGTACTGGGGCGGCCGAGCATATCCGAGCGCGAAACCGGGGCGAACTGGCCGCTGCGCGCCAGGTCGGAGTCCACCACCCAGGCCACATCTTCAGGAGCTGCCCCCGGTTCCAGCCAATTGAAGGGCACCACCGCAATGGAAGTGGGGTTATCCCTGCCCTGGGTAATCTCGATTGTCAGTTCCGCCCTGGCAGTCAGGGCCGACAGAACCAGTATCAGCGGGGTAATGACCAAAAACAGCCGTTTCATCAGTAACGTAAATCCTCTGGTTTGAATAACAGGCGGAAACGCCTGAAGTTGTTCTCGAATTCTGCGCTGGGCAGGTTTTGCAGCTCAGGGAAACTTCCGGCTTTCTTGACCGCATTGATCGCTGAATTGTCGAACGCGGCGTTGCCACTGCCGCGTATCAGGGTCACGCTGACCACCTCGCCGGTGGGCACCAGTTGCAGCCGCAGTTCCGCCTCCATGCCATTGCGGGCACTGGGAGGCCGGCTCCAGTAGTTAATCACCGTCTGGGCAATGAGTGCAGTGTAGCTGGCGACCATCTCCCGGGCCGTGGCGGTCGCTTCCAGCGCCTCGTCTTCCTGCGCCATCGCCCGGGCCATATCGGCACGGGCGAGTGCGGCAAGTTCTTCCTCGGTGATGCGGGGCTCCGGTTTGGGTTCGGGTTTGGGTTTAGGCTTGGCAGTGGTCGCTTTCGGCTTCGTCTCTACCTTGGGCTGGGGCTTCGGCTTGGGTTTCGCAGGTACCGGCTTGGCGGGGGTCACTTTTGGCTTCGACTGGACTTTTGGTTTGGGCTTCGGCTTCGGCTTCGGCTGAAATTCGCTGACATCGACCAAGCGGGCATTGATCACCTTGGGCACCGGCTTGACCTTGACCACCTCGGGTTCAAAATTCGCCCAGTTCACCGTCAGCGCCACCAGGATCAGGGCGTGCAGAGCCAGCGACGCCAGCGCCGGGCGCACGATAATGCGCGGCAGTACCGGCTTGCCATATACCGATTCCGTGGCCACTAGGGGTTCTCTGTCACCAGCCCGACACTGGGCGCACCGGCCTGCTGCAGGGCCACCATCACGGTGACCACCTGGCCATAGGGTACCGCCTCATCGCCCCAGATGAGCACCGGCTTGTCGGGATTGGTCCTCATGACTTTCGACACCCGGTCGCGGATGGTAGCCAGGGCCAGTACCTGCTCTTCGTTACCGAGGTTGAGAAACAGTTCCCCGCTGGCGTTGACCGATACGATTAACGGTTCGCTATCCTGGTTTTCAACCGGGGCCGCGCTGGCCTCGGGAAGGTCAACCTTCACCCCCTGCATCAGCATGGGGGCAGTGACCATAAAAATGATCAATAGCACCAGCATCACATCGATGTAAGGCACCACATTGATCTCGGCCATCGGCCTGCGCTTGTTGCGAGTCCTGTTCACCCCTGCTTACCCTGCCCGCTTGTTCTTGGCCCGCAGGGCGTAGGCCTGGCGGTAGAGAATACTGGAAAACTCGTCGACGAAGGTGTCGTAACGATTACTGAACACCTCGACCTTGGAGGAGAAGCGGTTATAGGCAAGCACGGCGGGGATGGCGGCAAACAGTCCCATGGCGGTTGCGACCAGTGCCTCGGAAATACCCGGTGCCACGGTGGCCAGGGTCGCCTGGGTGGCGTTGGCCAGCCCGCGGAAGGAATGCATGATACCCCAGACCGTGCCGAACAGGCCGATATAGGGACTGGTTGAACCCACCGAGGCGAGAAACGCCAGGTGCCGTTCCAAGCGTTCTTCCTCGCGCATCATTGCCACTCGCATTGCCCGCCGCGAGCCCTCCAGAATGGCCTCGGAATCCATCTCTGACTGCTGGGCGAGGCGGGAAAATTCCTTGAAGCCGGCCCGGAAAATACTTTCCATGCCAAGGATTGGGCTACCGTGGGAGGCTTTTTCGTTGCCCTCCCGGTACAGTTGTGACAGGTCTATGCCGGACCAGAAGCGCTCCTCGAAGCTGTACATCTCCTCCCTGGCACTACGCAGGTAGAGAAAACGCTGGACGATCATGTACCAGGACAACATCGACGCCGCAACCAGCAGGGCCATCACCAGCTGCACGGTGAAACTGGCATGTATTACCAGGTCTATCAGGCTTAACTGCTCTTCCAATTCAGGTCCCCTTGGTGGTTCTGTTATTGTGCCGGCAGCAGCCGGTCCCTCATGTCTCTGGGTATGCGCCGGGGCTTGACTCCGCTGCGATCTACACAGGCGATAGTCAGTTCCCCCGCGGCCAGATCCTGCCCCGCCCTGCGCACGGTCTGGGCGAACCTGATGGAGGCCCCGCCCAGCGCCAAGATCCGGGCGGTGGCCTGCAACTGGTCATCCAGGTACGCCGGTGCCAGGTACCTGATCGCCGCATCCCTCACCACAAACATCAGGTCGTGGTTGAAAATATAATCCTTGCCGTAGCCGAGATTGCGCATGTACTCCGTGCGCGCCCGCTCCATAAACTTGAGGTAGTTGACGTAATAGACAATCCCCCCGGCATCGGTGTCCTCGATATAGACCCGCAGGGGCAGGGAAAATTCCTCCGCCGCCATCAGTTATCGCCCCCTCCCAGATCAAGAGAGAGGTTACCACTATCCGGGCTGTTCGGCTGCGGTAAACCGAAGTGCAAATAGGCATTCCGGGTGACCATTCTGCCTCTCGGCGTGCGCAGCATGTAGCCCTGCTGGATCAGGTAGGGCTCAAGCACATCCTCGATGGTGCCGCGCTCCTCGGAAATGGCCGCCGCCAGGCTGTCCACCCCCACCGGGCCGCCGTCGAACTTCTCGATCATGGCCAGCAACAGACGCCGGTCCTGGTGATCAAAACCCTGCTGGTCGACGCTGAGCATGTCCAGCGCCCGATCCGCCACAGAATCCGTGATATGGCCATCGGCCTTGACCTCGGCGAAGTCACGCACCCGCCGCAGCAGCCGGTTGGCGATACGCGGGGTGCCCCGGGAGCGCCGGGCAATCTCGGTGGCCCCCTTGCTGTCTATACCTATCTCGAGAATATTGGCAGAGCGCTCAACGATGTGGGCAAGGTCACCCACCTCATAAAATTCCAGCCGCTGGACAATCCCGAAGCGGTCCCGCAGCGGCGAGGTCAGCAGGCCGGCGCGGGTGGTGGCGCCCACCAGGGTGAACGGCGGCAGGTCCAGCTTGATGGAGCGGGCCGCGGGCCCTTCGCCGATCATGATGTCCAGCTGGTAGTCTTCCATCGCCGGGTACAGCACCTCTTCCACGAAGGGGCTGAGTCGGTGAATCTCGTCGATAAACAGCACATCACCCGGTTCCAGGTTGGTCATCAGCGCGGCTATGTCACCGGCCTTCTCCAGAACGGGGCCGGAGGTTGTCTTCAGGGAGACACCCATCTCGTTGGCGATAATGCTGGCCAGGGTCGTCTTGCCCAGCCCCGGCGGGCCAAAAATCAGGGTGTGGTCCAGGGGCTCTTGCCGCTGTTTCGCCGCCTGCAGGAAGATGGACATTTGCTGCCGCACCACCTGCTGGCCAACGTACTCGTCCAGGGTCTTGGGCCGGATGGCCCTGTCCATGGCATCTTCCCGTGGGCTGACCGGCTCCGGGGCGATCAGGCGGTCGGTTTCGATCATCCGCTCACCATGGATTTCAGCGCCCGGCGAATCAGTTCCTCGCTATCGGCGATGGATTCATCATTGACGGCCGCGACCACCTTGGCCGCCTCTGTCGGCTTGTAACCCAGGGCAATCAACGCGCTCTCGGCATCCGCCACCATGTCGGCGACTGGCGCTATGGCCGCTCCTCCTGCGGGGAGTTCGGCGTTGGTTTGTTCCAGCCAGTCCCTGAGTTTGTCGCGCATTTCCACCAACAGGCGTTCCGCGGTTTTCTTGCCGACGCCGGGCAGCGCCACCAGTGAAGAAACGTCGTCGCGCTGCACACAGCGGGCAAAGCTGCTGGCATCCATGCCAGACAAAATAGTCAGGGCGAGTTTGGGACCAACGCCGCTGACCTTGATCAACCGGCGGAACAGGGAGCGGTCACGCTCATCGATAAAGCCGTACAGTAACTGGGCGTCCTCCCGCACCACGAAGTGGGTGACCAGGGCAACTTCAGCACCCAGTGCGGGCAACTGGAAAAGTGTGGTCATCGGGACCTGCAGTTCGTAGCCAACACCACCGACTTCCACCAGGATGTCAGGCGGCTGCTTGTAAACCAGGGTGCCCCGAATTCTGCCTATCATTTATCGAATCCGCCGCCGGCGCACAGATTTGGCGCCAGCCATATTTATCATGCTTTGTCGTGTGTGGGCGTGGCACAGGGCTGCCGCCAGGGCATCCGCCGCATCCTCCTGGGGTTCGGCAGGAAGTTTCAGCAGTACTTTTACCATATGCTGCACCTGGGTTTTCTCCGCGCCGCCCGTTCCCACGACTGATTGCTTGATCTGGCGGGCGGAGTATTCAGCCACCTCCATGTCCCGGATGGCGCAGGCCACAATGGCAGCGCCCCGCGCCTGGCCCAGTTTCAATGCCGAGCCGGCACTTTTGGCCATAAACACCTGTTCAACGGCCAGCTCCCCGGGACAGTACTGTTCCACCAGCTCCGAAACACTGTCGAATATTATCTTCAGACGTGGCGCCAGATCCCCCTCCGGCAGGCGGATGACCCCACTAGTGACATACTCGCTGCGGCCAGACACATGATTAATGATGCCAAAGCCGGTTTTGCGGGAACCCGGATCGATTCCCAAAATAAGCGACATGGAGTTTTCCGCGCCCAGTTCCAGTATGTACGAATATACAGCGCCGGGTCAGCAACGTCACTAACTGGTGAAAAGTTTGGCGTGCAAACCTGTTCGCAGGGGTTGGGGGTCAGGCCATCGGCCAGGTCCCGTCATTCCAGGCAGCGCCGGGATGGCCTGATGAGGGGGTGGGCAGATGGACGGATTGACAGATGGGCACACAACCACAGGAGGAGCCCCAATCACTCCAGCCCGGCCAGCACCTCGTCGGGGATGTCGGCATTGGTGTACACGTTCTGCACGTCGTCCAGCTCCTCCAGGGCATCCACCAGGCCCATCACCTGTTCCGCACCGGCGGCGTCGACCGCCACGGTGGTGGAGGCGACCATGGTCACCTCGCCGCCGACGGGCTCAAGGCCTGCAGCCTGCAGGGCAGATTTCACCGCGCCGAATTCCTCCCAGGGGGTCGTGACATCGATGGAACCGTCGTCATTGGCCTCGATGTCTTCGGCGCCGGCCTCGAGGGCCACTTCCATCACCTGCTCCTCGTCGACCCCCGGGGCAAAAGCGATCTGCCCGACCCGGCTGAACAGGTAGGCCACAGACCCATCAGTGCCCAGATTGCCGCCGCGTTTGGTGAATGCATGACGCACCTCTGCCACGGTGCGATTGCGATTATCGGTCATCACCTCGACGAGCACCGCGATACCGCCGGCGGCATAGCCCTCGTAGGTGAGCTCTTCCATATCGTCGGCGTCGTTGGTGCCGGCGCCGCGGGCAATTGCCCGATCGATCGTGTCGCGGGTCATGTTGGCGCCCAGCGCCTTGTCCACCGCCGCCCTCAAGCGGGGATTATCTTCCGGGGCGGGGCCGCCCTGTTTGGCGGCCACTACCAGTTCACGAATCAACTTGGTGAAAATCTTGCCCCGTTTGGCATCCTGGGCAGCCTTGCGGTGCTTTATGTTGGCCCATTTACTGTGCCCGGCCATGCCCTGCTTTCCTCTTTATCTACTCAAACCGACGAATTACCCGGCTTTCGGCTCTTCCTTGCTCTGGCGCAGGCGTATATTCAATTCGCGCAACTGCTGCGCGTTGACGTCGCCCGGGGCATCGGTCATCACACAGTGCGCCGTTTGCGTTTTGGGGAAGGCGATCACATCACGGATGGATGCCGAGTCGGTCATCAACATGACGATCCGGTCCAGGCCGAAGGCGAGACCACCATGGGGCGGCGCACCATATTGCAGGGCCTGGAGCAGGAAGCCGAACTTTTCATTGGCCTCCTCCTCGGAAATACCGAGGATGCGGAACACCGCTTCCTGCATATCGCGCTGATGGATACGCACGCTGCCGCCACCCAGTTCGCAACCATTGAGCACCATGTCATAGGCACGGGACAGGGCCTGGGAGGGGTTGGCCTCCAGCGCCTCGACCGAACAGGACGGTGCGGTGAAGGGATGGTGCAACGGGGTCAGGCCGCCGTTACCGTCGTCCTCGAACATGGGGAAATCCACCACCCAGAGGGGCGCCCATCCGTCGCCGACCATACCCTGGTCTTCCGCGACCTTGATACGCAAGGCCCCCAGGGATTCGTTGACTACCCTGGCCTTGTCGGCGCCGAAGAAAATGATATCGCCATCGGCAGCATCCAGGCGCTGCATCATCTCGCTAACCACGGCCTCGGGCATAAACTTGAGAATCGGTGACTGCAGTCCCTCGACACCGGCTGCCAGGTCGTTGACCTTGATCCAGGCCAGGCCGCGGGCCCCGAAAATGGACACATACTTGGTGTAATCATCGATCTCCTTGCGACTGATCGTGGCGCCGCCCGGAACCCTCAGCGCGGCCACACGGCCATCTTCATCATCGGCCGGGCCGCGGAACACCTTGAAATCCACCTGCTGCATCAGATCGTCGACGCTAATCAGTTCCATGTCGATACGCAGGTCCGGCTTGTCAGAACCGTAACGCTCCATGGCCTCTGCGTAGGGCATGTGGGGGAACTCGGGTAGCTCCACATCGAGCGTGGTCTTGAACAGCTCCCGCACCATACGCTCGGTAATCGACATGATTTCCGCTTCATCAAGGAACGCGGTCTCGATATCTATCTGGGTGAATTCCGGCTGTCGGTCGGCCCGCAAGTCCTCGTCGCGGAAACACTTGGCCACCTGATAGTAGCGGTCGAAGCCGGACACCATCAGCAATTGCTTGAACAGCTGGGGGGACTGGGGCAAGGCAAAGAACTGCCCCGGGTGGGTGCGACTGGGTACCAGGTAGTCGCGGGCGCCTTCCGGGGTGGCGCGGGTCAGGATCGGGGTTTCAATATCCAGGAACCCTTCATTATCAAGAAAATTGCGAATGGCAGAGGTGATTTTCGAGCGGGTAATCAGCCGCTGCTGCATTTCCTGCCGGCGCAGGTCCATGTAGCGGTACTTGAGGCGCACCTCTTCACCGACAGCGGTGTGCTCATCCAGCTGAAAGGGCGGTGTGGCGGCGGTATTGAGTATTTCCAGTTCCTTGCCCAGCACCTCGATTTCGCCGGTGGCCATGGCGGGATTCACGGTACCCTCACCACGGGCGCGCACCCGCCCGGTAATTTTCAGCACGTACTCGCTGCGAACCTTATCGGCTCGCTCGAAGTGCTCCTCTGTATCGGGGTCGAACACCACCTGGACGATGCCCTCCCGGTCCCGCATGTCCAGGAAGATGACTCCACCGTGATCCCGGCGGCGATCAACCCATCCGCAGAGGGTGACCGTCTCGTCGATGTTGGCGGTAGTCAGGACGCCACAATAGTGAGTGCGCATAGCATGTTTCCGTATCAATGACTGGATGGCCGCCGGGGCCAGGGCTCAGGCGGACTTGGTACTCTCGGTGCCGCCAGCGGGAGCAGACTTGTCGCTGGAGGGGGCTGAGCCAGAGGCAGAGTCGGAAGCACCGTGCAGGTTCTTCTTGTTGCCGGTCTTGAAATCCGTCTCATACCAGCCGCCGCCCTTGAGGCGAAAAGCAGCAGCTGAGACCTTCTTCCGCAGCTCAGGCGCGCCACATTCGGGACAATCGGTGAGAGGGGCGTCGCTGATCTTCTGCAGGGCCTCCATCTCTTTGCCACATTTCTGGCACTGGTATTCGTAGATCGGCATGACTTAACCCACCTGAAATCAGTTGTAGAGAGAAAAAATCGAGGCGCGGATTTTAACCCAAGCGAGGGGAGAGTCCAAGCTCGGCGGAGGGTGATATTTAGAGGGCAAAAAGCCCCGGCACCTTGCGGTGCTTAAAAAGAAAGCTGGCGATCAGCCGCCCCGATAGCGCGACGGGACGACTGATCAGGTCACGGCGCTCAGGAAGCGGCGTATTCCTTCAGCTTCTTCAGTGGACGAATCTTGACAGCAATGCTGGCAGGCTTCGCCTTGAACACGGTTTCTTCACCGGTGAAGGGGTTGATACCCTTGCGCGCCTTGCGGGCGGGCTTCTTCACAGTGGTGATTTTCATCACACCAGGGATAGTGAACTCGCCAACAGCGCGCTTCTTGATGCTGCGCTCGATCAGTGTGTTCAGCTCATCAAGAACCGCATTGACCTGTTTCTTGCTCAGATCGGTGCTTTCAGCGAGGCTGGCAACAATCTGGCTCTTGGTCATCTTGTCCCGAATAGCGGCTGCCTTCTTGGCGGGAGCTGCCTTTTTCGCTGCTACCTTCTTCTTGGCGGGTGCTTTTTTCTTGGCTGGAGCCTTCTTCTTGGCTGGAGCCTTTTTCTTCGCTGCTGCTTTTTTAGTCGCCATGTTATTTTCGACCTTCCCTAATAGTGAAAATGAATCGGATGTGTCCCAGCGCTCCGCGTCCCCACTCGTTCGGCGGCTCGCACGCCACGTGCATAGTATTAATCCATGAAACCCTGTAATACAAGCGTTTTTCGGGGCCCATAGTCGAAAAACCCCTATTTTTTAAGTCTCGCGGCGCATTTGGTCTGTTCAAAGTGCCAAAATGAGGCAGATAAGTGGCGTTTACCCCCGGGAGTATCGGCTCTAGAATAGGCGCCCTGAATCAATTCCCGGATATAGTTGCCATCATGCGCACCAGTAATTTCCTCATCGCCACCCAGAAAGAGACCCCCGCTGACGCCGAGGTCATCAGTCACCAGTTAATGTTACGGGCCGGCTTGATTCGCAAACTGGCGGCAGGACTATATACCTGGCTACCACTGGGACTGCGGGTACTGCGCAAGGTCGAAAACGTGGTCCGCGAAGAAATGGACGCGGCCGGGGCACAGGAAGTGAGCATGCCGGTGGTGCAGCCTGCGGAGCTGTGGCAGGAGTCCGGACGCTGGGAACAATACGGCCCCGAACTGCTGCGTATCCAGGACCGACACCAGCGGGATTTCTGTCTCGGCCCCACCCACGAAGAGGTGGTCACCGAGCTGGTTCGCAATGAAATCAAGAGCTATAAACAGCTGCCACTCAACCTGTACCAGATACAGACCAAGGTGCGCGACGAAATCAGGCCTCGTTTCGGCATCATGCGCTCCCGCGAGTTCCTCATGAAAGACGCCTACTCCTTTCATGTGGACCAGGCCTCGCTGGAGGCCACCTACCAGGACATGCACCAGGCCTATACCCATATTTTCACCCGCCTGGGGCTGGACTTCCGCCCGGTGATTGCCGACACCGGCAGCATCGGCGGCAGCGCCTCCCACGAGTTTCACGTACTGGCAAACTCCGGTGAAGACGATATCGCCTTTTCTGACAGCAGCGACTACGCCGCCAACGTCGAGATGGCAGAGGCCATCGCCCCGGCGGGCGAGCGCCCAGCCCCGGGAGCAGATATGGCCGAGCTGGCCACCCCCGGGGTCAGGACTATCGACGACCTGGCCAAATTCCTGTCGATAGACCCGGCCACCACGGTCAAGACACTGATCGCCCATGGTGAGGAAGGCCAGCTGGTCGCCCTGGTGCTGCGCGGCGACCATCAGCTCAACACCATCAAGGCCGAGAAACTGGCGGCAATTGCCTCACCACTGCAACTGGCCGAGGAAGCCGAGGTGCGCAAGGCACTGGGGGCCGGATTCGGTTCACTGGGCCCTGTCGGCCTTGATATCGAGGTTATTGTCGATCGCAGCGCCGCCGCCCTGGCTGATTTTACCTGTGGCGCCAACCGGGACGAGTACCACCTCACTGGTGTCAACTGGGAACGGGACTGCACACCGGGCAGCATCGAGGACATTCGCGACGTGGTCGAGGGTGACCCCAGCCCCGACGGTCACGGCAAACTGCTGATCAAGCGCGGTATCGAGGTGGGCCACATTTTCCAGCTTGGCTGCAAGTACAGCGAAGCCATGAAGGCCAGCGTCCTGGACGAGAACGGCAAGAGCGTCACCATGACCATGGGCTGTTACGGGATCGGCGTCAGCCGTGTGGTGGCCGCCGCCATCGAACAGAATCACGACGACAAGGGCATTATCTGGCCGCCGGCCATGGCCCCCTTCCAACTCGCCATGGTGCCCTTGAACATGCAGAAGTCCGAAGCGGTGGCCAGCTGCGCCGAGGAACTTTACCAGCAGCTGAAATCCGCTGGCATCGATGTGTTGCTGGACGACCGCAATGAACGCCCCGGGGTCAAGTTTGCCGATATGGAACTGACCGGCATCCCCCACCGCATTGTTATCGGTGACCGGGCGCTGGCTGAGGGCAACATCGAATACAAGGGTCGCCGGGACGCGGACTCCAGGCTTGTTCCCAGGGAAGAGATCGTCACCTTCCTGCGGGAGCAGTTGCAGGACTGACCGCAGTGCAGGCGCTGATTACCGCCCTCATTTACCTGTCACTGGCCCTGCCGGTGCTGGCCCAACCGGCGGACGAGGCCGAACGGGAGGAACTGCGCAGCTTCCTCGAAGCCACCATCTCCGACGCCGACAGCTTCGAGGACCGCTACGATGCCGAGGTCTGGCTGGTGGACATGTCCGCTCGCCTGGAGCGCTTTATTGAGGACCCAAAACACCGGCTGGAACTGCTGCAGGACATCCACTCGGCGGCGTCCCGGGCCGACCTGCCCCCGGAGCTGGTACTGTCAGTTATCGAGGTGGAAAGTCACTTCGACCGCTTCGCCATCTCCCGGGTGGGCGCCCAGGGGATGATGCAGGTCATGCCGTTCTGGAAAGATGAGATCGGCCGGCCCGATGACAACCTGACAGTCAACAAAACCAATTTCGCCTACGGCTGCCGTATCCTGCAGTTTTACCTGCAGCGGGAGAACGGCCACCTGCACCGCGCCCTGGCCCGGTACAATGGCTCTGTCGGGCGCCGGGTTTATTCGGACAAGGTCTATCGGGCCTGGCGCGATCGCTGGCGTACGAAGCCCCTGAACTGGAAGGACTAGGCCCGCTGTTAGCGGTATGAGCCGGGCGACAGCCCCGTCCACTTCTTGAAGGAGCGATGAAAGGCCGACGGGTCAGAAAAGCCTACCCGCTCGGCCACTTCACTCACCGTTAAACCGTCACGGCTGAGCAGGCTGATAGCCGCGTCCCGGCGGGCATTATCCTTGATTCGCTGGTAGGAGGTGCCTTCTTTCTCCAGCCGCCGGCGCAGGGTCCGGGCCGACATATTGAGCAGCCCGGTCAGCTCCTCGAAACTGGGCATTTCGGTGCGAAAATCGCTGCCGAGGATATTGCGGATCCGCTGGGTGACGCTCAGGGTGCTGGCCTTGGGCTCGATAATCACGTGGTAAGGCGCCAGCTTCAGGAATTCGCTTAGCTCCGCCTCGTCGCGCACCAGCTCTGCCTCCAGCAGACGGGCGCTGAATGTCACCGAATTAACCGCCTGCCCATACTTCACCGGACAGGGGAAAAAATGGCGGATACCGGCAGTGAATGCAGGCTCCGGTCCCGCACAACGGGCCTCGCTGATATCGATGTGCTGGCCGATAAGCCAGCCGGCGAAGCGCATCCACATGGCCAGGTTACACAATACGCTGTGCTGCACTTCGGGGAGATCATCGCTGCACAGGTAGCTCAGGGTCGCGAGCTTGCCACTGGCATCAATCTCCAGCTGATTGGAAATCTCCACCCCCTGGCGCACCCGGCAGGCGGCATTGAACTCTATCGACCTGCGCATGGCCGCCGCCAGGTTGGAACTGTTGAGCATAGTGAGCAGGATGAGCCGGGTCGTGCCCACCGGTGTCTGGACATCGGGCATCACACCGGCCGACTCGTCATTCAGGGTGCGCACCAGTTCAACACACAGGCGACTGTACTGCTCAGGGGAAACACAGGTGGTCTGGGCGCGCTGGCGCAGGGGATCAAAAGGGAACCGTGCCGCGCGCAACATCGCATCCACATCTTTCCCGTGGGCCTGCGCCTGTGCCAGCAGTGCCCGGGTAAACTCCACGGGAACACTCTCGTTGTACCATTTGGCGGTCGCGTGGCTGCCGGACAAAATGACTCCTCCCTCTGCTGGCTGGCCATTATATAGAAAGAACGATCGTCTGCAGTATCGGGCGCCCTCAAAGGCCCGGCTGGTTTAACAGCTCGGCTCGTCCATGTGGATTGACATCCCCGGGCACTCTGCCCAATATGGGGCAAGGGGATGGGGCGGCAACATCATAAGACAATATGAACAGCATTAACCAACTCAGCATGTGGAATCGCGACATCTCGCGTGCCATCGGCGCTCTGGGTCGGGATGACTTCTTCCCCGCAATCATTGAGGCGATCAATGGCCAGGTACGCATCGACTTTCCCCAGGTGTGGCTGTACCACAAAGACCTGCCGCCGCGTGTGCTCTACCACCAGATCCCTCCCTCGGCCTTTGAGGCCCAGGTCGACCAGTACCTGGAGGGCCCGTACCGGGAAGACCCTTTTTACCAGACATCCATGAACCAGCCCAGGTCGAAGCTGTACCGGCTGGAGCGCGTTACCATGGGCAAGCTGGAACAAACCGACTACTACCGCGAGTATTACTCCGATACGGGCACCGTGGATGAGGCGGTCTACCTGGCCCGGTTACACGGCGGTAACGTCATCAACCTGAGCATGATGCGCCTGCCTCAACACGGCTCCTTCAGCGAGGAAGAGTACGAAACCCTCTATCTGCTCGCTGAACCGGTCTCCGAGCTGCTCAAGTCCCACACCGAACACGATGACTTCGCCATTACCAACCTCATCCAGCCGGGCATTGACCATCAGATCGACCTGGCGTTCCGCACCTTCGGTGAGTCCCTGTTGTCACCCCGGGAAAAAGACGTGCTGGAACTGATGCTGCGCGGCTATGGCACCGACACGTCCGCTTCCCGGCTGAAAATCGCGGTTGAAACCGTGCGCCGTCACCGCAAGAGTATTTACCGCAAGCTGGATGTGTCCTCCCAGACCGACCTGTTTTCACTGTTTCTCAACTCCATGTCCTGTCTTGGGCAGGCCGCGGGAGCAGACCCTCTCTCGGTTTACATGTCGCCACGCTAGTGCTGAATTTGCCATTGATATCAACTGTTTGCTGCCCCATCGGGGGCATTGCCAAGCGGACCCCAAAAACTGATAGTAGCCACTTACAAAGTCATGGATAGGCAGCATGTCGGTAGAAGCCGATTGGTTCCTGCGAGCGCATCCGGAAATCACCACCATTGAAGCACTGCTCCCCGATTGCAACGGGGTCATGCGCGGCAAGTGGGTGCCCCGGCACAAGCTGGGAAAGATTTTTGACGGTGAGCTGAAGCTCCCCAAAACTGCGCTCAGCCTCGACATCTGGGGCCGGGACGTGGAGGAACTGGTATTTGCCACCGGCGACGCCGATGGTATCTGCCTGCCCGTGGAAGGCTCTTTACTCCCCACCCCCTGGTCCGCTGACGGCCAACACGGCCAGATCATGCTCTCCATGTACGACGGCGACGGTGCAGCCTACCTCGGCGACCCACAACACGTGTTGAAGCAGGTGGTAAAACGCTTCGAGGAAGCCGGCTGGCGCCCGGTGGTAGCGGCGGAGCTGGAGTTCAGCCTGGTCACCTGGGACCGGGACATTCCCGCCCATACCTGCCCGTCCCCGGCAGGCAGCGGCCCCGTCGGGGGCAACACCTACGGCCTCGATGTCCTCAACCACCACCGGCAGATGATGGAAGACCTGCGGGTCGCCTGCGAAATCCAGGACCTCCCCTTCGACGGCGTAGTCAAGGAGTCCGCACCCTCCCAGTACGAGATCAACATGCAGCACGTGGACGACCCGGTCAGGGCCGCACGCCAGATCATCATGATGAAACGCCTGATCAAGGGCGTCGCAGCGAAACATGGACTGATCGCCAGCTTCATGGCCAAGCCCTTCGAAACGGAGGCCGGCAATGGCATGCACGTACACTGCAGCGTACTGGACGACAAGGGAATCAATATTTTCGACGACGGCAGCGACAAGGGCACACCGCTGCTGCAACAGGCCATAGGTGGCTGTCTCACCTATATGGCAGAGTCGGTGGCTGTCTTCGCCCCCACTTACAACGCCTACCGTCGATTCCAGAAGGGCTGCCATGCACCCACTTTCCCCAGTTGGGGGTATGAGAATCGCACGGTGGCCATCCGGGTGCCCGCCAGCAATCCGGTATCGCGGCGCCTGGAACACCGGGTCGCGGGGGCAGACGCCAATCCCTACCTGCTGTTCGCGGTCATCCTGTCCTGCATAATCGAGGGCATCAATGAGAACCTGTCACCCGGTGAGCCGATCAGCGGCGACGGCTACGAACAGGAAGAGGCCACACTGCCGGTGTACATGCCCGACGCGGTTCGACTGTTCAAGGAGTCCGATTTCATTCGCAACGCCCTGGGCAGCGAAATGCAGCGTATCTTCACTCTCAGCAAGGAGCAGGAGATCGAGGAGTTTCGGCGCCGCATCACCACGCTGGAATACCAGACCTTCCTGGAGAAGCTCTGACCCGATCCGGCGGTTATTGCCATCTCACCCGGCCGGGCCTTGGCCCTGGGCGCCAAAAAAGGGTGATAGTGGCGTTATCGGCCATGTCATCAGGCTGCAGCTCCTGCCAGAATAGGTGTCGTGAACAAGTCCATCCAGAAACGATCCCTGTGCCGCCTGGCTGTCATCAGCCTGGTCGCGAGCATGACCTTTGTGGCTTCCGGCAAGGCCAGCACACCGCTGCTCGCCGAGCAGGCCAGGGACTGTGCCGCCTATCTCGGCACCCTGCCCGTAGCCAAGGGGCAGGTATTGTCAGATTCGGTGAATATTCTCAGCTGGAATATCCAGAAGGCCAGCAACGACGGATGGATGGCGGACCTGATGGAACTCGGCAGCGATACCCACCTGGCCTTTATCCAGGAGGCTGCGCTGCAGGCCCAGCTGGGCGAGTTCGACCCCCGGGGCCCGCTGTTCCAGTCATTTTCCCAGGGTTACACCACCGCCAGCGTGAACAGCGGGGTGATGACCCTGAGCCGACATGCCCCCACCATGCAGTGCAATTTCAACAGCACCGAGCCCTGGCTGGGCACCCCCAAGGCCGCCGCGGTCACCGAACATCCGCTACAGGGTCGCGATGACCGGCTGCTGGCCATCAACCTGCACGCGGTCAACTTCACCTTCGGGGTCGAAGACCTGCAGGCGCAACTGCGGCCGCTGGTCGAGTTGCTGCTCAACCATCGCGGCCCGGCAATCCTCGCCGGTGATTTCAATACCTGGAGTGATGCGCGGCAACAGCTGGTAGACCAGGTCCTGTCACAGCACGGACTGGAGCCACTGGCGTTTGACCCGGACCTGCGCACCACGGTCTTCGGCCGACCGCTGGACCACATCTATGTGCGGGGCCTGGCCCCGGAACACACTGAGGTGATACCGGTGACCAGTTCCGATCACAATGCGCTGAGGGCGCGACTGAAACTGCTTATGTGAGCAATGCCATGACTCGAATAGCACTCTTCGCCCTTTCCCTGCTGCTGTCCGCCGGCGCAACAGCCGACGACAGGACCGACCGCGAAGTGCAGTATCTGCTCGCTTATGTCGAGAGTAGTGGCTGTACCTTTCATCGCAACGGCAGTGACCACGACTCCGCCGACGCCGCAGACCACCTGCGCCTGAAATACCGCCGTGGCGGCAAGTATGTGGACACGACAGAGCACTTTATTGACCGTCTGGCGACTGAGAGTTCCTGGACCGGACGCAAGTACACCGTGACCTGCGATGGACAGACCCTGGCTTCTGGCGAATGGCTGCACAGGGCGCTGGACGACTACCGCAAGTCAGCACCCTAAAGCGGGGCCTGACGCTCGGTCTCCAGCCCCTCGGGAGAGGATGGCACCGGCAAAGCCACGTGTTCCGCTTCCAGGCGGCGAGTCAGGTAAAAGGCAGCTACCACTGCCAGCGTACCGAAGACCAATGCTCCCAGGGCCTCCCCGGCCAATACGCCCTTGGCCCCGTACCAGTGGGCACCGAAATAGACGAAGGGAATGGTACCCAGCAGCGCCCGGCCGAAATTGAATCCGGTAGCCCAGTGGGGGTGGTGCAGGTTGTTAAAGCTGGCGTTGGCCACAAACAGGGCGCCATTGAAAATGAATGCGGCAACCAGGAAATGACAGTAGAAAAGAATCAGCTCGGCGGCCTGATCCGAGGCCGAGAATGCGCTGACGATGGTATCGCCCAGGTGCCACAGTAACAGCCAGACCAGCATCACATAAGCGACATTGAATATCATGGCGTCGCGCAGGGTAGAGCGAACCCTGCCGTAAAGACCGGCGCCCGCATTCTGGCCGACAATGGGACCTACCGCGCTCGAAAGGGCAAAAATGGCACAGAAGGCAACCGGTGTAATACGGCCCATAATCGCCGCGCCAGCCACGGCGCTGTCACCAAACTGGGACATGATACGCAACACAAAGCTGCCACCAATGGGCGTCGCCAGGTTAGTGAGCACTGCCGGCGTGGCTATTTTCAGCAACGGCCGTAAATCGGCGAAAAATTGCTGGCGGGTGATACGGCAGGGCAGGCGGTGAACCACGTAAATGGCATGCCAGGCGACCGCCAGCACCACCATGCGGGCAACGACCGAGGCCCAGGCAGCCCCTTCCAACCCCCAGTCCAGGACGAAGATAAAGATGGGGTCCAGTACGCCATTGACCACCGACCCGGTGACCGTAGCCCACATGGAACGGCGTGCATCACCCAGGGCGCGGACTCCGGCCGCGGCGCTCATCCCCAACACCAGCACCGGCATGTTGGGCAACAGTATGCCCGCGTAACTGGTGGCGTACTGCAGGGTGATACCACGGGCGCCCAATAGCTGGAGCAATTCCTCGAGGTAGAGCCAGCCCAGCAGGGAGATACCGATGGCTGCAACCAGGCTGAACAACAATCCGCTGGTGCAATAACGGCTGGCCAGATCGCGTCGATCGGCGCCCTCGGACCGGGCAACCAGGGCGCCCAGGGAAATTTGCAGGCCGATACTGACCGCGACGAGGAAGAAAATCAGGGTACCGGCGAAGCCCACCGCAGCGGCGAGCTCCTGCTCACCCAGCAGGGTGAGGAAATACATGTCCACCATGTCCACGCCGAACATGGTCAACAGGCCGGTTGCGGAGGCCCCGGTCATCACCAGCACATGGCGCATGGTGGGTCCGCGGGTGAATACGGCCTGTTTCGACATTAAGCGGTTCAGACTGGTTTCAGGGACGGGCATCATACTGCAGATTGGTGCCCTGTGTGCAGGGCAGCACTGAAACGGACACCGACTATTGCACCGCTATCCCAAAGGGGACTTTTAGCCGCAATAAAGTTACCATAAACAACCTTTTTGACATCATGCAGGAGACCCGGCCAACGCCATGATCACTACCGAGCAAAAGCCGCCACTGAACCCGGTCAATGTGGCTATTTTCGTGGGCCTGCCCCTTGCGGCGCTTTTTCTGGTGCCCGCCTGGGGTGTTTACAGCGGGTATGACGCCTCCCAGTGGCTGTGGGCCCTGGCTTTTCTGTACCTCAATGGCCTGTCCATCACCGGCGGTTACCACCGCTTGTGGTCACACAGGGCCTATGAGGCCCATCCAGCCCTGAAATGGTTTTACGCCCTGTGGGGCGCCGGCGCACTGCAGAACAGCATCCTGATCTGGTCATCGGATCACCGCCGCCACCACCGTCACGTGGACGACAACGAGCAAGACCCCTACTCGGCTGGCCGCGGCCTGTGGTTCAGCCACATGGGCTGGATGCTGCGCGAGTACAATACCAACGAGCCGGACTTCAGCAATGCCCGTGACCTGCAACGTGACCCCATCGTGATGTTCCAGGACAGGCACTACGTGGCCCTCACTGTGCTGATGAACGTCGGCCTGCCCCTGCTGCTGGGCATCTGGCACGGCGATATTATCGGCACCCTGCTGCTGGTGGGCCTGCTGCGCCTGGTGGTTAATCATCACGTGACCTTCTTCATCAACTCCCTGGCCCACTTCTGGGGATCTCGTCCCTATACCGAATCGAACAGCGCCCGGGACAACGGTTTCCTCGCTTTCCTCACCTATGGCGAGGGCTACCACAACTACCATCATATTTTCCAAACCGACTACCGTAACGGCATCCGCTGGTGGCAATGGGATCCCACCAAGTGGCTGATCAACGCCTGTTCCCGGGTGGGCCTGGCGCGCAACCTGGTCAGGGTGCCTGACTTCAAGATCCAGCGCGCCATTCTGGACACCCAGTTTCAACGGGCCCGGGATCAACTGGAGTGTTCACAGGACGCTGAGTCCCTGCGCGCTACCCTGGAACGTGAATACCAGCTGTTCACCGAGTCGATCAACGCCTGGACCACTTTGCAGGCCCAGCGCTATGAAGCCAAGAAAGCGGAAATCGGCGGCGCCCTGAACGAGAAGAAACTCAAGCTGCAACAAAAATGGGATTCCGTTGCCCTGCGGACCAAGTTCAAGGAGCTGGAATACTCGCTGAAAATGCAGCACAAGCGCCTCAATCTGCTGATGGAACAAATGCGTTTGCAGGCACAAGCTGCCTGACCGCCAACGCTTCACATACCGGGCCCCGCTCTTCGTCGACCGGGGCCTTTTTTCTGGCCTGGCAAATATCCCTGGGCCGGTGATCTCCCGGACGGCCGCGGACGTACCACCTGCGCAGCCCGGTTTACTTCCATCACCAAATGGGCCAGCATTCAATCAAACGCCGGGAGCGGTATGGCCTGGCTCCGGATTACCCGAAAAGAGATCGGCACTATGAGCAACTCCGTATTCGACTTCTCCTGCCCTACCCCCGCGGGGAAAGAGCGCCCGCTGAAGGATTTCAAGGGCAAGGTCCTGCTTATCGTCAACACCGCGTCCAAGTGTGGCTTTACTCCCCAGTTTGAAGGACTCGAGAAACTTTATGAGAAGTACCATGACCAGGGCCTGGAAGTGCTCGGCTTTCCCTGCAACCAGTTCGGCAAGCAGGACCCGGGCAGCAATGACGAAATTCAGGAGTTCTGCCAGCTCAATTACGGGGTCTCCTTCCCCATGTTCGGCAAGATCGAAGTCAATGGCTCCGGTGCCGACCCCCTGTTCAAGCACCTGAAAAAGGAAGCGCCGGGCACGCTGGGTACCCAGCGCATCAAGTGGAACTTCACCAAGTTCCTGGTGGACGCCGATGGCAATGTGGTCAAGCGCTACGCGCCCACGGTCAAGCCGAAGGATATCGAGAAAGACATCGAAAAACTGCTGGCCTGAGCCGCAAGGCGGGTTCGCCTGCATTGCCGATATGTACTAATATTTTCGGCACTCACCTGCTTTCGGAGAACGGCCCATGCGCCTGGCTGCCTGTATTATCGCTCTCACCCTCACCCAGGCAGTCCTGGCCGGTGAGCACGCAGGGACTATCAAAACCAGCCAGGGCGCTGCTCACATCGTCAGGGAGGGCGCCCGGTTGCCCGCCGATCCAGGGCAGACGGTCATGGTCAGTGACAGCATCCAGACCGGCCACGACGGCACGGTCGGCATCACCCTGATGGACGATACCCGGCTGACAGCGGGTCCGGACAGCACCCTGGAACTGAACCGCTTCGTGTTTGATACAACCACCCACGGGGGCAGCCTGGATGCGAAGGTAACACGTGGCTCCCTGGCGGTCATCTCCGGAAAGCTCGCCAAGTCCAGCCCCGACAATGTCAGTTTCAGCACCTCGGCGGTGACCCTGGGGGTCAGGGGTACCCGGTTCATCATCAAGACCGGCCACTAGCCAGGGGACAGCCATGTTGATTTATCTGCTGCCACCGGCGCTGGTTATCGCCGCCGCCCTCCTGACCCAGCCGCAACCGGAACCGCCCGCGATCACCGATACGATTATCCTGTTACCCGATGAGGACGGCAGCGTGGGGTCGCTGGTGGTCAGCAGTGACGCCGGTGAGCAAGCGCTGGACACCGCCTATGCGACTGCCGAGGCTGACGAATCCGGAGCGCTGGCAACCGGCAGCACCAGCGCAGCGGAAGTGGAGGCCGAATTCGGCTCCCTGCTGGCGGCCACCCCGGCCGCGCCCCGCTCCTTCACCGTGACCTTCGAATCCGGCTCTGCCGATACCCTGACCCGCAGTTCGCTCGCGGAAGTCGCTGAAATCCGCAAATACCTGACCACCGTGCCTGCGGCGGAAATCACCGTCATCGGCCACACCGATCGCGTTGGCAGCCTGGAGAACAACGATGCACTTTCCCGCCAGCGGGCCGAGTCGGTCAAGCGAATGATCCAGTCCGCGGGAATCGATGCAGCGAGTATTGCAGCCACCGGCCGCGGTGAACGCGAACCGCGGGTGGACACCGCCGATGGTGTCGCTGAACCGCGCAATCGCCGGGTAGAAATTCGCGTCCGCTGATCGCCGCGACAGGCTGAATATAACTCATGCGCCCCGTACTGGACCTGGTCCGCTATCTTTTCCAGTTCGGTCAGGGGCGCCCGGCGGCGCTGGCGATCCTGCTGTGGACCTCATCTGTCAGCGTTATCTCGGAATTCCCCCTGGACGGCGCCGCCGAGCTGACCAGCAATGTTACCGGTGCTTTCACCAAAGCCCGCCAGTTTCTGTTTGACGGTTACCAGAAGTACCATCCGCGTACGCCCCTGTCACAGCCGGTGACCATCGTAGCCATCGACGAAAAAAGCCTCGCCAATCTCGGCCAGTGGCCCTGGCCGCGCTCGCAACTGGCAGCGCTGCTCGACGCTATCGCGGCGTACCAACCCGCCGCTGTTGGACTCGATATGTACATGCCGGAAGCGGACCAGACCTCACCGGCGATTATCGCCGGTAATCTGCCCCCCGATACCCCGCAAGCGGTTCGATCCGCGCTGGGCGAAATGCCTGACAATGACAGCATCCTCGCCCGCTCCCTGCACAATATGCCGTCCGTGTTGGGAGCGGCAGGCTTTGATCATGCCAGCTACACCACCAGTGCCGGCATGCGCAGTCATCCGCTGCAGGTGGCCGGTGGCGACGCCCTGCCCCATGTGCGGCAGTTTCCTGCCGTTCTCGCCAGTCTGCCGGAGTTACAGGCCGCTGCCCGGGGTCAGGCCATACTCAGCGTAGACCTGGACTTTGGCGTGGTCCGTCGGGTGCCGCTGGTCTCGGCCATCGGTGACACCCTGGTTTCCGGGCTCGCCATGGAAATGCTGCGTGTTGCCAGCGGTGACCGGGCCGTTCGGGTGCAGGTCGATGGACACGGTATCGACAGCGTCGGCATCGCGGACCTCGATGTGCCTACCCAGCCGGGCGGTGATATCTGGCTGCACTTTGCCCATATCGATGACACTCGTCATCGCTATGTCTCCGCCACGTCGGTGCTCGATGGGAGCATCGACCCGGATATGCTGGGCGGAAAGCTGGTTCTGCTGGGCCTTACCGGTTCCGGTCTACACGATATGCGCACCACCGCCCTGGGCGAGCTGGTACCGGGCATAGAAATCCAGGCCCAGGTACTGGAGACACTGTTCGACCGCCGCTTTATTGTCCGTCCCTGGTGGATGAAATGGCTGGAAACCAGCGTCATCGTCGCCCTGGGGCTGTTATTGGTCTGGTACATACCACGGCGCGATTCCAGGCTGTCACAGTTCATCCGAGCGGTGCCCCGTGCTTCTGCCTGGATCACCCTGGGAATCAACCTGCTGTTGATCGGACTCGGCTATCTGCTGTTCCTGAGCCAGGGCCTGCTGTTCGATGCCTCTTCTTTCTTTCTGGTGATCTCGGCCGTCATCGGCAGCCTGATAGCCAGTACGGCTATCGAACTCAACCGGGAAGAGAAGGCAAAGATCGTCGAAGCACAGCGGTTGCGGGAAGCCGCACAATTGATTGCCGGCGAGTTCGCCGCCTTTCTGGAACGGCCTATACACGGCAATTTTGGCGATACGTCTCCCCGGGCCGCGGAGCTGACCCGCAAACTGGCCGGGCGGGCTGCCGCCTTGCCGGCGTACGGCGATCAGCTGGGGTCGGAGGCCATTGAGATAATTGCCAGGGCAGCCCGGCACAGGGATATCGGCCTGGTGCAGGTTGAGCGGGAAATACTGGCAAGCTCGCGGGAACTGGACCCTGAGTCCCGGCTGCGGATCAGGGAGCATGCCGAGCTGGGCGCTCTCGCCGTCGCTGCGACACGCTCGGCGCTGGGGGAGGAACTGGAGCGCAGTGACCCCGACACCGCCAGTTTTCTGGCGGTGCTCGAAGAGGTCGCCAGGTCCCACCACGAGCACTGGGACGGCAGTGGCTATCCGGACGGAAAAAGCGGTGCCGATATTCCGCTCAGCGCAAGACTGGTCGCCATCATCGACACCTGGAACAGCGTCACCTGCGACCGCCCCTGGCGCCCGGCAATGTCACGCGATGAGGCGCTGGCACTTATCCGTTCGGGAGCGGGGACCCAGTTTGATCCGCAGCTGGCGGAGCTGTTCGTGGCAATGATGGCAACAGAAAAAGCGCCCCCCACTGCCTGAGCAGCGCGCTTCACACCCGGGGTCAGACCCCGTTTCCTCGCGAGGCGGGTCGAATCCCGTTTCCGCGTCCGGGGTCAGACCCCGTTTCCGCACTTTTCGCGCCCGGGGTCAGACCCCGTTTCCGCGCTTTTCGGAAACGGGCTCTGACCCCAAATCTCCGGAAACGGGCTCTGACCCCAAATCTCTGCCCCAAATCTCCGCCCCCAAATCCCACCCACAAAAAAGCCCGGCACTCGGGCCGGGCTTTTTAATGGTTCTGGCTGGAGCCAGGGCTCTGGAGCCGAACTGCACTTCACAGCTCGGCTTGGTCGAGATTTGGGGTCAGAGTCGCTTTGCGGGCCTGACCCCCGGTCGCGCAGCGACCCTTACTCGAGGATCTTGGCTACAACACCAGCACCCACGGTACGGCCACCTTCGCGAATAGCGAAACGCAGGCCTTCTTCCATGGCGATCGGGGCAATCAGCGTGGCAACCATCTGTACGTTGTCGCCAGGCATGACCATCTCAACACCCTCAGGCAGCTCACAGGCACCGGTCACGTCAGTGGTCCGGAAGTAGAACTGCGGACGGTAGCCCTTGAAGAACGGCGTGTGACGACCACCCTCTTCCTTCGACAGAATGTAAACCTCTGCCTCGAACTTGGTGTGCGGGTTTACCGTACCCGGCTTCGCCAGTACCTGACCACGCTCAACATCGTCACGCTTGGTACCACGCAGCAGTACGCCCACGTTCTCGCCCGCACGACCTTCGTCCAGCAGCTTGCGGAACATCTCCACACCAGTACAGGTGGTAGTCTGGGTGTCACGGATACCCACAATCTCGATCTCTTCACCCACCTTGATGATGCCACGCTCTACACGACCGGTGACCACAGTACCGCGACCGGAGATGGAGAATACGTCTTCAACCGGCATCAGGAAGGTCTGGTCAATCGCACGCTCGGGCTCAGGGATGTAGGAGTCCAGGGTCTCAACCAGGGTCTTGACCGCAGTCGTACCCAGCTCGTTGTCGTCTTCACCGTTCAGCGCCATCAGCGCGGAACCGCAGATGATCGGCGTGTCGTCGCCGGGGAACTCGTACTGGTCCAGCAGCTCACGCAGCTCCATTTCAACCAGCTCTTTCATCTCTTCGTATTCTTCTGAATCGGCGCCGCCGCAATCTTCTGCCAGCAGGTCTGCCTTGTTCAGGAATACCACAATGTAGGGCACACCTACCTGGCGAGACAGCAGAATGTGCTCGCGAGTCTGGGGCATGGGGCCGTCGGTGGCGCCACAAACCAGGATCGCGCCGTCCATCTGCGCCGCACCGGTGATCATGTTCTTCACGTAGTCCGCGTGTCCGGGGCAGTCAACGTGCGCGTAGTGACGGTTCGGAGAATCGTACTCAACGTGGGAGGTCGCGATGGTGATACCGCGCTCACGCTCTTCCGGTGCGTTGTCGATGCCGTCGAAGGCTACCGCTTCACCGCCCCATACTTCAGCACACACCCGCGTCAGGGCCGCTGTCAGGGTAGTTTTACCGTGGTCAACGTGACCAATGGTACCCACGTTGACGTGGGGCTTAGTACGTTCGAATGTTTCTTTTGCCATTTTCAGGCTCCTCTATCGTTAGCTCGGGGTCAGAGCCCAGCTCGCTCTTTGCAAACAAAAGGGCTCTGACCCCTTTTTTAAAAACTGTTACCGGTTCCTTGAGATAATGCCCTCGGCGACCGCAGACGGTGCCTCGGCATACTTGCAGAACTCCATGGTGTAGGTGGCTCGACCCTGGGTGGCGCTGCGCAGGTCGGTGGCATAGCCAAACATCTCAGCCAGCGGAACCTCGGCAGTGACCACCTTGCCGGAAGGATTTTCAGCCATCCCGCCAATCAGGCCGCGGCGGCGGTTGAGGTCGCCAACCACGTCACCCATGTTTTCTTCCGGGGTGACCACTTCCACCGACATGATGGGCTCGAGCAGCACGGCACCGCCCTGTTCGGCGAGCTTCTTGGTGGCCATGCTGGCGGCAATTTTAAACGCCATTTCGTTGGAATCAACATCGTGGAACGAGCCATCGTACAGGGTGGCCTTCAATCCCAACAGCGGGTAACCGGCGAGCACACCGTTCTGCATCTGTTCCTCGATACCCTTTTGCACCGCGGGGATGTATTCCCGGGGTACGGCACCGCCAACGATCTCATTGACGAATTCCAGACCCTCGGCGGAAGCGTCTTCACCCGGCTCGAACTTGATCCAGACATGGCCGTACTGTCCACGGCCGCCGGACTGGCGCACAAACTTGCCCTCAATCTCTGCCGTGTTGCGGATTGCCTCACGATAGGCCACCTGGGGCTTGCCGATATTGGCCTCCACGCTGAACTCGCGCTTCATCCGGTCCACCAGGATATCCAGGTGCAGTTCACCCATGCCGGAAATAATCGTCTGCCCGGTTTCCTCATCAGTCTTGACCCGGAAGGACGGGTCTTCCTGGGCCAGCTTGCTGAGGGCAACACCCATTTTTTCCTGGTCCGGCTTGGAACGCGGCTCCACGGCCACGGAGATCACCGGTTCGGGGAACTCCATGCGCTCCAGCACAATGGGGTTGTCGGGGTCGCACAGGGTGTCACCGGTGGTGACATCCTTGAGGCCCACCGCCGCAGCGATATCACCTGCGAGGACCTCCTTGATCTCTTCCCGGCTGTTGGAGTGCATCTGTACCATACGGCCGACGCGCTCCTTCTTCTCCTTGACGGAATTGAAGACTGCGGTGCCGGACTCCAGCCTGCCCGAGTACACCCGGAAAAAGGTCAGGGTGCCAACGAACGGATCAGTTGCGATCTTGAAGGCGAGCGCGGCAAAGGGAGCATCGTCGTCTGCTTCCCGGGTGGCGTGGGTCTCGTCCTTGTCCAGCAGGTGGCCATCAATGGCCTTCACCTCGGTGGGCGACGGCATGTATTCGATAACCGCATCCAGCATGGCCTGCACGCCCTTGTTCTTGAAAGCGGAGCCGCCGAGCACCGGGACGATCTCATTGGCCAGGGTGCGCTTGCGGATGCCGGCCTTGATTTCTTCCTCGCTGAGCTCGATACCCTCGAGGTACTTTTCCATGGTTTCGTCGCTGGCTTCAGCGGCGTTTTCGACCAGAAACTCGCGCATTTCACTGACTTCGTCGACCATGTCCTCTGGCACTTCAGCGTAGTCGAACGTCATGCCCTGGTCGGCTTCATTCCACAGAATGGCCTTGTTCTTGATCAGGTCGACCACGCCCCTGAACTCGTCCTCGGAGCCTATGGTCATCTGCAGGGGCACGGGGGCGGCTCCCAGGCGCTCTTTCAGCTGGTCGACAACCATGCGGAAATCAGCGCCGGCGCGATCCATCTTGTTGACGAATACCATGCGCGGCACTTCGTACTTGTTGGCCTGGCGCCAGACAGTTTCAGTCTGGGGCTGCACGCCGGACGAACCGCACAGCACCACCACAGCGCCATCGAGCACCCGCAGGGAGCGCTCTACTTCAATGGTGAAGTCCACGTGCCCGGGAGTGTCGATGATATTGATTCGGTGATCGGGGAACTGGGCATCCATACCCTTCCAGAAACAGGTTGTCGCAGCCGAGGTGATGGTAATACCACGCTCCTGCTCCTGTTCCATCCAGTCCATGGTTGCGGCGCCATCGTGTACTTCACCTATCTTGTGAGACAGGCCGGTGTAGAACAGAACACGTTCCGTGGTTGTGGTTTTACCCGCGTCCACGTGGGCGCAGATACCGATATTGCGATACCTGCTGATTGGCGTTTTACGTGCCACGTTGAATTCCCCGTATCAGGGTTCCCAGGCGATTGCCTAGAAACGGTAGTGAGAGAACGCCTTGTTCGCTTCTGCCATGCGGTGAACATCTTCACGCTTCTTCACGGCATTACCTTTACCCTGGGAGGCGTCGATGATCTCGCCAGCCAGACGCTGACGCATGGACTTCTCACCACGATTACGGGCGTATTCCACCAGCCAGCGCATGGACAGCGCTACACGGCGGGCAGGACGCACTTCAACCGGCACCTGGTAGGTCGCACCACCCACACGGCGGGACTTTACTTCCACCATGGGAGCGATATTTTCCAGCGCCTCGTCAAAGGCTTCCAGGGGGTCCTTGTTCAGCTTTTCCTGAACAATGTCCAGGGCACCATAAACAATGGTCTCTGCAACGGATTTTTTACCACTGATCATTACGTGGTTCATGAACTTTGCCAAAGTCACGTTGCCGAATTTGGGATCCGGCAGAACTTCGCGCTTGGCGACTACTCGTCTTCTGGGCATTTTAAGCCTTCCTATCTCTTCAGGTTGACCCGAACACCGACCTGCCACAAATGCGGGGGAGGCAGGGGTTCGGCCTTACTTACATCTTCAGCCAGCTATCGCTTGCGAACTTACTTGGGTCGCTTGGCACCGTACTTGGAGCGACCGTTACGACGGTCAGAGACTCCAGAGGTGTCCAGGCTGCCACGTACGGTGTGATAACGCACACCGGGCAAGTCCTTCACACGTCCACCGCGAATCAGAACTACACTGTGCTCCTGCAGGTTGTGACCCTCACCACCGATGTACGAGGAAACCTCGTAACCGTTGGTCAGGCGAACACGACATACCTTACGCAGTGCAGAGTTCGGTTTCTTCGGCGTAGTGGTGTAGACGCGAGTACACACACCGCGGCGCTGCGGACAGCTTTGCAGGGCAGGTACGTCGCTCTTTTCTACTTTGCGCTTCCTGGGCTTACGAACCAATTGGTTGATCGTTGCCATTCAGTTAGAACTCCAAAAATATGTTGTATTTCATGGCGTTGCAGCCATGCCCCCCCGCTGTGGTCGCCGCCGTTGCAATTGTCTGTATATACAGACGCACGAAGGCACCCCCAAAAAGAGGAGGCGGCATTCTATAGATGCCCGCTGGGGGAGTCAAGCCGGCACCGATATCAATTTCAGTAGCAGAATGGGACTAAATACCGTTGAAATACCCACCGATAGTGCTCCCAATAGAAGGCTTTTTGCTGTACTCTAGCGCCCAATTTTTTTGGCCAAACATTAATCAATCGAGAGCAACAATGTCTGATTTATCCCTCTATCGAAATATTGGTATTTTCGCCCACGTTGACGCGGGTAAAACCACCACAACCGAGCGTATCCTCAAGCTCACCGGCAAGATCCACAAGACCGGTGAAGTACACGACGGCCAGGCCACCACGGACTTCATGGAGCAGGAGCAGGAGCGCGGTATTACCATTCAGTCAGCTGCCACCACCTGCTTCTGGAAAGACCACCGCCTCAACATCATCGACACCCCTGGACACGTGGACTTCACCGTGGAAGTTTACCGCTCGCTGAAAGTGCTCGACGGCGGCGTGGGCGTATTCTGCGGTTCTGGCGGCGTTGAGCCCCAGTCCGAGACCAACTGGCGCTATGCCAACGAATCTGAAGTCTCCCGCATCATCTTCGTCAACAAGCTCGACCGCGTGGGTGCCGACTTCTACCGCGTGGTAAAGCAGGTGGAAGACGTGCTGGGCGCCAACCCGCTGGTCATGGTGCTGCCCATCGGCCGCGAGGACGAGTTCACCGGCGTGGTAGACCTGCTGACCCGCAAGGCGCATATCTGGCCTGATCCCAACGACCCGGATAACTACCAGATTGAGGACGCGCCCGAAGATATGGCCGACCTCATTGAAGAGTGGCGCGAGAAGCTGATTGAAACCGCCGTCGAGCAGGACGACGACCTGATGGAAGCCTATCTGGACGGTAACGAGCCGGCCATTGACGACATCAAGCGCTGCATCCGTGAAGGCACCCGCAAGCTGGACTTCTTCCCCACCTACTGTGGCTCCGCGTTCAAGGACAAGGGCGTACAACTGGTGCTGGACGCCGTGGTCGACTACCTGCCCAGCCCCACCGAGGTTGACCCCCAGCCGCTGACCGACGAAGAAGGCGAGCCCACTGGTGAAGTTGCCACTGTATCGGCAGACGAGCCCCTGCGCGCCCTGGCCTTCAAGATCATGGACGACCGTTTTGGCGCCCTGACCTTCGTGCGTCTCTACTCCGGCAGGCTGAACAAGGGTGACACCATCCTCAACTCCTTCACCGGCAAAACCGAGCGTATCGGCCGCATGGTGGAAATGCACGCCAACGACCGCAACGAGCTCGACAAGGCCCAGGCCGGCGACATCATCGCCATCGTCGGTATGAAAAATGTGCAGACCGGCCACACCCTGTGCGACCCCAAGCACCCCTGCACCCTGGAAGCCATGGTCTTCCCCGACCCGGTTATCTCCATTGCCGTTGCCCCCAAGGACAAGGGCGGCGCCGAGAAAATGGGCATCGCCATCGGCAAGATGGTGGCCGAGGATCCCTCCTTCCGCGTCGAGACCGACGAGGACTCCGGCGAGACCATCCTCAAGGGCATGGGCGAACTGCACCTGGATGTGAAGGTGGACATTCTCAAGCGTACCTACGGTGTTGAGCTGGACGTGGGCAAGCCGCAGGTCGCCTACCGCGAAACCATCACCCAGGAAGTGGACGACTCCTACACCCACAAGAAGCAGTCCGGTGGTTCCGGCCAGTTTGGTAAGATCGACTACCGGATCAAGCCCGGCGAGCCCGGCTCCGGCTTCCAGTTCACTTCCACTGTCGTGGGCGGCAACGTGCCCAAGGAGTTCTTCCCGGCTATCGAGAAGGGCTTTGCGGGAATGATGGCCGAAGGTCCCGTGGCCGGCTTCCCGGTGCTGGATGTCGAGGTCGAGCTGTACGACGGTGGCTTCCACGCCGTTGACTCCTCAGCCATCGCCTTCGAGCTGGCCGCGAAAGGCGCCTTCCGCCAGTCCATGCCCAAGGCCGGCGCACAGCTGATCGAACCCATCATGAAAGTAGACGTGTTTACCCCAGACGACCACGTGGGTGACGTGATCGGTGACCTCAACCGCCGCCGCGGCATGATCAAGGACCAGGACGCCGGCGCCACCGGCGTGCGCATCAAGGCGGACGTACCCCTGTCAGAAATGTTCGGCTATATCGGCCACCTGCGCACCATGACCTCTGGTCGCGGCCAGTTCTCCATGGAGTTCTCTCACTACCTGCCCTGCCCGCAGGCGGTGGCGGAAGAAGTGATCGCTGAAGTGAAAGCGCGCAAGGCCAACGGCTGAGCGCGGCTAACCACAAAAAAGCCGGCCATAAGGCCGGCTTTTTTGTGTCCGTTAATCCGTGAGCAGATCAGCGAGTGGTACCCGCCCGGACCAACCGCGCGTCCCAGACGCTGGTTCCACCACAGGAAACGACGGGACCGAGAATCTCAGCAGCCTTCTTCCAACCACCACCATTGGTGTACATCTCGGTGGTCAGACCAAGATCCGAATAGTTCTTGAAGGCAATCACCTGCCAGTAGTCGAAGTCGACGTTGCTACCAAGCCCCGGATAGAAAAGCCAGGACGCCCCCTTGCTGCCCATGCCTTGCATGGCTTCGGACATGGCTTTGTGGGCGCCAAAGGAATCATCAAAGCTTTTGCCTTCCTTGTGGGTGCAGGAGGAAAAAATGACGACGCCATTATCCGGCGGCCCATCCGGAGCATTGATCACCGCGGAGCTGGCCATTCCATGGCCGATACTGCAGTCGACCACCTCGTTGAAGGCATCCATCAGCTCCGGCGACTGCATGAAGGCATCCATACCCTTGCCGAAATCCGCGCCACTGGGCCAGGATCCCAGCCAGCCCAGGTCAAACTCCACGCCACTGTGCAGGTTGGGGAACATCAACCAGGCGGAGTAGCCGGAATCGTTCTTGTCCGCCCATTTATTGAACCTGGCGTTAACCTTGTCCAGGTCTTCCAGGTCCTTACCGTCCCTGAAGTTACAGGAAAACCACTCCACCGGAACCACCGCGCCGTCGTCCTGGGCGGTCGCTGCCTGCCCCAAAAGCAGGCTGCAAGCCCCCAGTACTGGTACCACTATCTTCCATAGAAATTTCATATCCGTTTCCTCTTATCGTTACGGGTACAGCAGGCCCGCCACCATGGCGGGCAATTCGGGTCAACGCTCGTCGAAGGCGCGTACATTGAGCGCATCGAAGAGGATGGGTGTGGTGCAATCTGAGACGGTTTCCAGGGTTTCCTGCGCCACCTGGTAGCCGCCCCCGTTGGAGTACAACTCCAGGGCCGCACCAAAATCAGAATAGCGGTAGAACGCAACCGCATGGTAATAGTCGAAGTCGGCGCTTACCGTGCCCATCGTCGGGTAGAACAGCCAGGAGGAGGCCATGGACCCCAGACCGCGCATGTGATTGCCAAACGCGATATGGGCCTGGTAGGCGTCGTCATTGGTTTTACCGTCAAGGAGGGCGCAGCGAGAGATCATCAAAACCCCTTCCTCGGGCGTAGACTCAGCCGCGGTAACCGGCACCCACAACGCCAGTTCATGGCGGCTGCCGCAGTCCATCACCTCATTGAATTCCCCGGCCAGTTCCTTGCCGGTCGTCATCCACTTTTCCATGCTGATACCGAAGGCCTCATTGCTGGGCCATGCGCCCAACCAGCCTATATCGTAGGGAACCGCACTCTGGAACTGGGGAATCAGCGTCCAGGCGGCGTAATTGAAGTCGTGTTCACTGGCATAATCGCGGAATTTCTCCGAAATCCGATCCAGATCCTTCATGCCCTTTCCCTCGCGGAAAGAGCAGGCCCTGAAATCCACCGGAGCGGCTTTAACCGGCCCTCCCTGGGCACTGACAGCTTGTCCGTAGCTGAGCATGGCGGCAAATGCAAACGCCACCGAGGCGGCTGGTACCTTGTTCATGGCAAATCTCTCCCTCCAGGAATATTTCCCCGAGTGGACGTCTCTGCCCCGACACGCTTTTAACCCTAGCCCAGTTTCCCGTTTTTTCAAGCTGCGGGTAACCACAGCTGTCAGCGATGTCGGCCTGAGCAACCACTGGTCAAAGCGGTTTGAGCACCGCAGCAAAACCGTGGTAGCCATTTCCGATGAGGAAATGCTGGCCTGGATTAACGATGACAACTATACCGACCTGGCACCACGACTGGCGGCGCTCGGCTTTGAGGGCTGGATTCCCGACCCGGCCAACCTGCAAGGCCACATGGCCTTCGCTGCGGGGCCTTGTTTATTGCAGCTGTGGATTCATTAAACAAAAAAAGGGCGATGGGTTTTACCCATCGCCCCTGGTATCGGGAGGTCAGCGAATTGCCTAGCTGTCCGCCTGCAATGCCTCGGTCAGTGCCGCTTCGATTTCCTGGGCAGAAACTGCCATCTCGGAATCGGCATCGCGGCTGCGCTTGCGCTCCTCGTGGTAGGCAAGGCCGGTACCGGCGGGGATCAGGCGGCCGACAACCACGTTCTCCTTGAGACCGCGCAGGTAATCGCGCTTGCCGGTTACCGCAGCTTCGGTCAGTACGCGGGTGGTCTCCTGGAAGGAGGCCGCGGAGATGAAGCTCTCGGTAGCCAGCGAGGCCTTGGTGATACCCAGTAGTTCACGCTCACCGGTGGCGGGAATCAACCCCTCCGCCTGCAGGCGCTCGTTCTCTTCCAGCAGGGTGGTGTACTCCACCTGCTCGCCCTTGATCAGGCTGGAATCGCCACTGGAAGAAATGATCACCTTGCGCAACATCTGGCGAACAATCACCTCGATGTGCTTGTCGTTGATCTTCACACCCTGCAGGCGGTAAACCTCCTGGATCTCGTTGACGATGTACTTGGCCAGTTCCTCGATGCCCTTCAGGCGCAGGATATCGTGGGGATTGGGTGGTCCTTCAGAGACCACTTCACCTTTCTCCACAGATTCACCCTCGAACACGCTCATGTTGCGCCACTTGGGAATCAGAGCCTCGTAGTGATCCGAGCCATCCGGCAGCGGCTTGCCGTCGGTTGGGGTAATCACCAGGCGACGCTTGCCCTTGGTTTCCTTGCCGAAGGAAACGGTACCGGAGATTTCCGCCAGGATGGCGGGTTCTTTCGGCTTACGCGCTTCGAACAGGTCGGCAACACGGGGCAGACCACCGGTAATGTCGCGGGTCTTGGAACCTTCCTGCGGAATCCGGGCAATGACGTCACCGGCACCGATCTGGGCACCGTTTTCCATGCTCACCATGGCGTGCGGCGGCAGGAAGTAGTGGGCGGGCACGTTGGTACCTGCCAGGCACAGTTCCTCGCCCTTGTCGTCCACCAGGCTTACCGCAGGACGAATGTCCTTGCCGGCCGCGGGGCGTTCCGCTGCATCCATGACCGAGATCGAGGACAGGCCAGTCAGTTCATCGGTCTGGCGCTTGATGGTAATACCCTCTTCCATACCGCTGAACTTCACGGTACCGGCCACCTCGGTGATGATGGGGTGGGTGTGGGGATCCCAGTTGGCAACAATGGCGCCAGCGGTGATTTTCTCGTTGTCCTTGACTTTCAATACGGCACCGTAGGGCAGCTTGTAGCGCTCGCGCTCGCGCCCGCGGGTATCCAGTACCGACAGTTCACCGGAGCGACTTACCGCCACCAGGTTGCCGTCGGTGTTTTCGACGGTCTTCAGGTTGTGGATACGAACCGTACCGTCGTTCAGCACCTGGATGTTGTCCTGGGCTGTCGCCCGGGAGGCC
Source organism: Seongchinamella unica (assembly GCF_004354085.1). Classification (GTDB taxonomy): domain Bacteria; phylum Pseudomonadota; class Gammaproteobacteria; order Pseudomonadales; family Halieaceae; genus Halioglobus; species Halioglobus unicus. The sequence goes on from NZ_SMSE01000003.1 coordinate 431,101, forward strand.
GCACCACCAATGTGGAAGGTACGCATGGTCAGCTGGGTACCCGGCTCACCGATAGACTGTGCTGCCACAACACCGATAGCCTCACCCATGTTGACGCGGTGGCCTCGAGCCAGGTCGCGACCATAACAGGCGCTACAGATACCGTGACGCGTCTCACAGGTGATCGGGGAGCGCACCTCGATCTCGTCGATACCCATCTCCTCCAGGCGCTTGATCCACAGCTCGTCCAGCATGGTGCCGGCGGTAATGGCGATCTCGTCCTCGGATCCGGGCTTCATGACATCGCGGGCAACGATTCGGCCCAGCACCCGGTCACCCAGTGATTCGATGATGTCGCCACCGTCGATGACCGGGGTCATCAGGACACCGGCGTCGGCGCCACAGTCTTCCTCGGTCACCACCAGATCCTGAGCCACATCAACCAGGCGACGGGTCAGGTAACCGGAGTTCGCGGTCTTGAGGGCGGTATCCGCCAGACCCTTACGAGCACCGTGGGTGGAGATAAAGTACTGCAGTACGTTCAGGCCCTCACGGAAGTTGGCCACGATGGGCGTTTCGATGATGGAGCCGTCGGGCTTGGCCATCAGGCCACGCATACCGGCCAGCTGGCGAATCTGCGCGGGGGAACCCCGGGCACCGGAGTCGGCGTATATGTACACCGAGTTGAAGGATGCCTGCTCCTCTTCCTCGCCATCCCGGTTGATCACGGTTTCCTTGGACAGGCCTTCCATCATCGACTTGGAGACCAGGTCGTTGGCGCGTGACCAGATGTCGATCACCTTGTTGTATTTCTCACCCTGGGTGACCAGACCGGCGGCGTACTGCTCCTCGATCTCCAGGACCTCGGCTTCGGCACTTTCGATCAGGCCGGCTTTCTCGGCGGGAATTTCGAAGTCATTCACACCGATGGAAGAGCCGGAACGGGTGGAGTACTCGTAACCGGTATACATCAGGCGGTCGGCGAAGATAACCGTGGCCTTGAGTCCAACCGCGCGATAGCACTGGTTGATGATCTGGGAAATGGCTTTCTTGGCCATGTCCCTGTTGACCATGTCAAAGGCCAGTCCTTCGGGGACAATTTCCCACAGCAGGGCGCGGCCGACAGTCGTATCGGCGATAAAGGTCCGCTCCACGGGCTCGCCCTCGTCCTGGACCACCACCTCGGTGACACGCACCTTGACCCGCGCCTGCAGGTGCACGTGGCCGGCAACATAGGCGCGGTGCACTTCGGAGACGTTGGCGAACAGGGTGCCCTCGCCCTTGGCGTTGATGCGCTCTCGGGTCATGTAGTACAGACCCAGTACAACGTCCTGGGACGGTACGATAATGGGCTCACCGTTGGCGGGCGACAGGATGTTGTTGGTCGACATCATCAGTGCGCGCGCTTCCAGCTGCGCTTCCAGGGTCAGCGGCACGTGCACCGCCATCTGGTCGCCGTCGAAGTCCGCGTTATAGGCCGCACACACCAGCGGGTGCAGCTGGATCGCCTTACCTTCAATCAGTACCGGCTCAAACGCCTGGATACCGAGTCGGTGCAGCGTGGGGGCGCGGTTCAACAGGACCGGGTGCTCACGGATGACCTCGGCGAGAATATCCCACACTTCCGGCGGCTCGCGCTCGACCATCTTCTTGGCGGCCTTGATGGTGGTCGCCAGGCCGCGAGCTTCCAGCTTGCCGAAGATAAACGGCTTGAACAGCTCCAGGGCCATCTTCTTGGGCAGGCCACACTGGTGCAAACGCAGGGTGGGACCTACCACGATCACCGAACGACCGGAGTAGTCCACACGCTTACCCAGCAGGTTCTGGCGGAAACGTCCCTGCTTGCCCTTGATCATGTCGGCCAGCGACTTCAGCGGGCGCTTGTTGGAGCCGGTAATGGCACGACCGCGCCGACCGTTATCCAGCAGTGCATCCACAGACTCCTGCAGCATGCGCTTCTCGTTGCGCACGATGATGTCCGGCGCGTTCAGGTCCAGCAGCCGCTTGAGGCGGTTGTTACGGTTGATCACCCGACGATACAGGTCGTTCAGGTCAGAGGTCGCAAAACGGCCACCGTCCAGCGGTACCAGCGGACGCAGGTCCGGCGGCAGCACGGGCAGCGCGTTGAGCACCATCCACTCCGGCTTGTTGCCGGAATTGGCGAAGGCTTCCATCAGCTTGAGGCGCTTGGACAGCTTCTTGATCTTGGTCTCGGAGTTGGTCGCGGGAATCTCTTCACGCAACTGGGCAACTTCCTGCTCCAGGTCCAACTGCATCATCAGGTCCTGGACAGCCTCGGCGCCCATCTTGGCGGTAAATTCATCGCCAAACTCTTCCATCGCCTCGTAATACTGTTCATCGGACAGCAGCTGGCCCTGTTCCAGGGTAGTCATACCCGGGTCGGTGACCACGTAGCTTTCGAAGTACAGAACGCGCTCGATGTCGCGCAGGGTCATGTCCAGCAGCAGGCCGATACGGGAAGGCAGCGACTTGAGGAACCAGATGTGGGCCACCGGGCTCGCCAGTTCGATGTGGCCCATGCGCTCACGACGCACCTTGGCCAGCGCAACTTCTACACCGCACTTTTCACAGATCACACCGCGGTGCTTGAGGCGCTTGTACTTGCCGCACAGACACTCATAGTCCTTTACCGGGCCAAAGATCTTGGCGCAGAACAGGCCATCCCGCTCCGGCTTGAAGGTACGGTAGTTGATGGTCTCGGGCTTTTTCACTTCGCCGAAAGACCAGGAACGGATCATCTCCGGGGACGCCAGACCAATGCGAATGGCGTCAAATTCCTCTGTCTGTCCCTGGGATTTCAGCAGGTTAAGTAAGTCTTTCAAGGTATTTCCTCCGCAAATTCGCTGGTTAATTACTCGCTCTCAAGCTCGATATCGATACCGAGGGAACGGATTTCCTTAACCAGCACATTGAAGGATTCGGGCATGCCCGGCTCCATGCGATGATCACCATCAACGATGTTCTTGTACATCTTGGTCCGGCCGGCCACGTCGTCGGATTTCACCGTCAGCATTTCCTGCAGGGTGTATGCCGCACCGTAAGCCTCCAGAGCCCACACTTCCATCTCACCGAAGCGCTGGCCACCGAACTGCGCCTTACCACCCAGCGGCTGCTGGGTAACCAGGCTGTAGGAACCGGTGGAACGGGCGTGCATCTTGTCGTCCACCAGGTGGTTCAGCTTCAGCATGTACATGTAACCCACAGTTACCTGGCGATCAAAGGCTTCGCCGGTACGACCGTCGTACAGGGTGAACTGACCGGACTCCGGCAGGTCTGCCAGCTTCAGCAGGTCCTTGATCGAGTCTTCAGCGGCGCCGTCGAAGACGGGGGTCGCCATGGGGACGCCATCACCGAGGTTGGCGGCCAGTTCCATGACTTCCTCGTCGGACAGGGAATTGATGTCCTCTTCCCGACCGGCGCCATTGTTGTAGATCTTTTCGAGGAACTTGCGTACCTCGGCGACCTTCTTCTGCTCCTCGAGCATGGCGTTGATCTTGTTGCCAAGCCCCTTCGCTGCCATACCCAGGTGGGTTTCCAGAATCTGGCCCACGTTCATCCGCGAGGGTACACCCAGCGGGTTGAGCACGATGTCTACCGGCTCGCCGTGTTCATCGTGGGGCATGTCCTCAATCGGCATGATCACCGAGATAACACCCTTGTTGCCGTGACGGCCTGCCATTTTGTCGCCGGGCTGGATGCGACGCTTGATCGCCAGGTAAACCTTGACGATTTTGAGCACGCCGGGAGCCAGGTCGTCGCCGGACTGCAGTTTGCCCTTCTTGATTTCGAAGCGCTCCTCCAGCAGCCTGGTCTGCTCTTCCAGCTGGCGCTGGGCAGAGGCCAGGGCTTCATTGAGCTCGGCGTCGGACAGTTTCAGCTTGAACCACTGTTCGCGATCCAGTTCAGCCAGCACTTTCTCGGTCAGCTTGGTGCCCTTGGTCAGGCCGCCGCCGGACACGGTGGCTTTGTTCTTGATCAGGTTAGCCAGGCGCGCAAAGGTGGCCTCTTCGAAGATACGGTACTCTTCCTTGAGGTCCTTGCGGTACTCGTCCAGCTGGTGCTTTTCGATCTGCTGGGCGCGCTGGTCTTTCTCCAGGCCATCCCGGGTGAAGACCTGCACGTCGATAACCGTGCCCTTGGTGCTGGAGGGAACCCGCAGGGAGGTGTCCTTCACATCGGACGCCTTCTCGCCAAAGATGGCGCGCAGCAGCTTCTCTTCCGGGGTCAGCTGGGTCTCACCCTTGGGGGTTACTTTACCCACCAGGATATCGCCGGCATCAACCTCGGCTCCGATATAAACGATACCGGATTCATCCAGCTTGCTCAGTGCGCTCTCACCGACGTTGGGAATATCCGCGGAAATTTCCTCGGGCCCCAGCTTGGTATCGCGGGCAATACAGGTCAGCTCCTGGATGTGGATAGTGGTGAAGCGATCTTCTTTCACCACGCGCTCTGACACCAGGATGGAGTCCTCGAAGTTGTAGCCGTTCCAGGGCATGAACGCGATGCGCATGTTCTGGCCCAGGGCCAGTTCACCCATGTCGATGGAAGGTCCGTCAGCGAGAATATCGCCGCGGGCTACCGCATCGCCCTGTTTGACGATAGGACGCTGGTTGATACAGGTGTTCTGGTTGGAACGGGTGTACTTGGTCAGGTTGTAGATATCGACCGGAGCCTCGTCCACACCCACGTCATTGTCGTTGACCCGCACCACGATGCGACTGGCGTCAACGGAATCGATCACGCCGGGACGGTTGGCAACCACACACACACCTGAATCGGCGGCCACGTAGCGCTCCATGCCGGTACCGACCAGGGGCTTGTCGCTGGACAGGGTCGGTACCGCCTGGCGCTGCATGTTGGAGCCCATCAGGGCGCGGTTGGCGTCATCGTGCTCGAGGAACGGGATCAGCGCCGCGGCCACAGAAACCACCTGCTTGGGCGATACATCCATGTAGTTGACGTCTTCCGGCGCCTTCACGGTAAATTCGTTCAGGTAGCGGACGTTAATCAGTTCATCGGTAAAGCGATTGTCCTCGTCCAGCGGCGCAGAGGCCTGGGCGATGACATTTTCAGCTTCATTAATTGCCGACAGGAACTCAATATGGTCGGTCACCTGGCCATCCACAACCTTGCGGTAGGGACTCTCCAGGAACCCATACTCGTTGGTGCGGGCGTAGGTTGCCAGGGAGTTGATCAGGCCAATGTTCGGACCTTCCGGTGTCTCGATCGGACAGACCCGGCCGTAGTGGGTCGGGTGTACGTCGCGAACCTCGAAGCCGGCACGCTCGCGGGTCAGGCCACCCGGGCCGAGAGCGGAAACGCGGCGTTTGTGGGTCACCTCTGACAGCGGGTTGTTCTGGTCCATAAACTGGGACAGCTGGCTGGAGCCGAAGAATTCCTTCACGGCAGCCGAAACCGGCTTGGCGTTGATCAGGTCCTGGGGCATCAATCCCTCGGACTCGGCCATGGACAGGCGTTCCTTCACGGCGCGCTCTACCCGCACCAGGCCCACCCGGAACTGGTTTTCGGCCATCTCGCCCACGGAACGAACACGGCGGTTACCCAGATGATCGATGTCGTCGACGATACCCTTACCGTTACGGATGTTGACCAGGGTCTTGAGCACGTCAACGATGTCCTGCTTGTCCAGGATGCCTTCGCCGATCACTTCCTCACGACCCAGGCGACGGTTGAATTTCATCCGGCCGACGGCAGACAGGTCGTAGCGGTCGGCGGAGAAAAACAGGTTCTGGAACAGGTTCTCAGCAGACTCCTTGGTCGGCGGCTCGCCCGGGCGCATCATCCGATAGATCTCTACCAGCGCTTCCAGCTCGTTGCGGGTGGTGTCCTGGCGCAGGGTATCGGAGATGAACGGGCCACAGTCCAGCTCGTTGGTGTACAGCGTCTGGATCTCTTTAACCCCCGCCTCTTCCAGCTTGGCCAGCACTTCTTCCGACAGTTCCGTGTTGCACTCGACGATGATCTCGCCGGTCTTTTTATCGACCACGTTCTTGGCCAGGGCACGGCCGTACAGGTAGCTGGAGGGAATTTCCAGCTCGGTAATCTTGGCATCTTCCAGCTGGCGAATGTGGCGGGCGGTAATACGCCGGCCCTCTTCAACCACAACCTTCTTGCCGGCCTTGATATCGAAGGAGGCCACATCACCGCGCAGACGCTCGGGGATCAGGGTCATGGTGAAGTTGCCGTCGCCAGCATTATGGAATGTGTTGGTCTCGAAGAACATGTCGAGGATTTCTTCAGACTCGTAACCCAGGGCGCGCAACAGCACGGTCGCGGGCAGTTTGCGGCGACGGTCGATACGGACAAACACCTGGTCCTTGGGATCGAACTCGAAGTCCAGCCAGGAGCCACGGTAGGGAATCACCCGGGCTGAATACAGCAGCTTGCCCGATGAGTGGGTCTTGCCCTTGTCGTGGTCAAAGAATACGCCGGGGGAGCGATGCAGCTGGGAAACGATCACACGCTCGGTACCGTTGATGACGAAGGTACCGTTGTCGGTCATCAGGGGGATTTCCCCCATATAGACTTCCTGCTCCTTGATATCCTTGATGGTCTTGTTGGAGGAATCCTTGTCGTAAATGATCAGGCGTACTTTCACCCGCAGCGGGCAGGAGTAGGTGACACCCCGCAGCTGGCATTCGTTAACGTCGAACACCGGTGTGCCCAGTGCGTAGTCCACGTACTCCAGGGCAGCGTTACCGGAGTAGCTGACAATAGGGAATACAGACTTGAATGCGGCGTGCAAGCCATAGGCGCCGCGCTGATCGAGGGGAACCCCCTGCTGGGTGAATTTCCGGTATGAATCCAATTGGATCGCAAGCAGGTAAGGAACGTCCATTACCTTCGGCAACGTGCCGAAATCCTTGCGAATGCGTTTTTTCTCAGTGTACGAGTATGCCATCAGTACTCCCCAGCGTATTTAAATCCAGCCCTGTAACCAGGACTCATCAGACCACAATCTGCGGCCTCAAAAACTTGCTTGTATGAAGCGGGAAAAGGCCGGTGGGCATTTGCACCACCAGCCTTGTCCGCGCCCGGCTGGCGCCGGGCAGACACTGAACTTACTTGAGTTCAGCGGCGCCGCCGGCTTCTTCCAGCTGCTTCTTGATGTCTTCGGCTTCTTCCTTGGAAGCACCTTCCTTGATGGGGGAAGGAGCGCCGTCAACCAGGCCCTTGGCTTCTTTCAGGCCCAGGCCGGTGACTGCACGTACTACCTTGATGACGTTAACTTTCTTGTCACCGGCAGAGGTCAGTACAACATCAAACTCGGTCTGCTCTTCAGCAGCAGCGCCAGCGTCACCGCCAGCAGCCGCAGGTGCAGCTGCAACAGCAGCAGCAGCGGTTACACCGAACTTCTCTTCCATTGCTTCGATGAGCTCAACAACTTCCATTACGCTCATTTCTGCGATTGCATTCAAAATGTCTTCTTTAGACATGACATATATCTCCGTTAGCTGTAAAAACGTTGAAACTTTGGCTTACGCCGCCGCTTCCTTCTGATCGCGAACTGCTGCGAGTGTGCGAACCAGTTTTCCAGGTACTTCGTTCATTGTCTGAACCAGCTTGGTTGCCGGCGCTTTCATAACACTCATCAACATAGAGAGTGCCTGATCACGCGTAGGCAGCTTAGCCAGAACATCCAATTGTTCTGCACCCAGCATCTGGCCGCTTACCGCCAATGCCTTGACTTCAAAGTTTTGATTCTCTTTCGAGAAGTCTTTGAAGAGTCGAGCCGCTGCGCCCGGATCTTCCATGGAAAATCCGAACAGGGAGGGACCGGTCAGTGTGTCGTTAACACACTCGTACTCGGTTCCTTCCAGGGCACGCTTGGCCAGGGTGTTCCGTACTACACGGAGAGTCACCTGGTTTTCACGCGCATCCTTACGCAGAGCTGTCATTCCATCCACGGTCACGCCACGTGCGTCGGCGATGACCAGGGACAGAGCACTGGTGGCAGTCTCGTTAACTTCAGCTACGATCGCTTTTTTGTCTTCGAGTCCAATTGCCACTGGAATTACTCCTGGATTGCTAAGTTAAGCAGCCACATATCTATGTAACTGCCGCTTCTGCGTGGTGAACACGTTCACCATCTGCGTAGGTTTCGGCGTGAGCCTCAATTAAACCGCGATCGAAATACCACATCGATGTTGGCACCTACGGTCTTTGATGGCCTTCAGTTTTCAGCTAATCGGGCGTTCGCCCATGCCTTGTCCAAAGACCTCAAAGTGGACCGGGTCAGGCCTGTAAGCCATCACCGATCTACCGCTTTCCATCCATGGAAAGCAATGAGAGCCCGCCCCTTTTGGGAGCGGGCCAACAATTACGCTTCCAACGACCCCTGGTCGATGGTGACACCCGGCCCCATGGTGGTGCTCAGGCTGATTTTCTTCATATAAACGCCCTTGGCGGCAGCGGGCTTGGCCTTTTTCAGGTCAGTCAGTACTGCTTCCAGGTTGCCGCGAATGGCGTCCAGGTCGAAATCGATTTTGCCAATGCCGCCGTGAACGATACCGTTCTTGTCGGTGCGGTAGCGCACCTGCCCGGCCTTGGCGTTGTTGACCGCGGTTTCCACATCGGGAGTTACCGTGCCTGTCTTGGGGTTGGGCATCAGGCCGCGGGGACCCAGTACCTGGCCCAGCTGACCCACAACGCGCATGGCATCGGGAGAAGCGATGACAACATCAAAGTCCATCATGCCGCCCTTGATCTGCTCCGCCAGGTCTTCCATGCCTACCAGGTCTGCGCCGGCAGCCTTGGCCTTTTCCGCGGCTTCGCCCTGGGTGAACACGGCTACACGCACATCGGAACCGGTACCGTGAGGCAGGGTGGTTGCACCGCGAACAGCCTGATCGGATTTACGTGCGTCGATACCGAGATTGACCGCTACTTCAACCGTCTCGTTGAACTTGGCAGTAGCCAGTTCTTTCAGCAGGCTTACCGCCTCTTCCAGCGGGTAGGCCTTCTCTGGATTAACCTTTTCCTTGAACGCCTTCTGGCGCTTGCTCAGCTTGGCCATCTTAGTTCACCCCCTCAGTTTCAATACCGGCAGAGCGGGCGGAGCCTGCGATTGTGCGCACGGCTGCGTCCATGTCGGCAGCAGTCAGGTCAGGCCACTTCTGGGTAGCCACTTCTTCCAGCTGGGCACGGGTTACCTTGCCAACCTTGTTGGTGTTGGGGTTACCGGAACCCTTCTTGATCTTGGCTACCTTGCGCAGCAGCACAGACGCCGGCGGCGTCTTCTTGATAAAGGTGAAGGAGCGGTCGTTGTAAACGGTGATAACAACCGGAATCGGCAGACCGGGCTCGGTACCCTGGGTCTCGGCGTTAAACGCCTTACAGAATTCCATGATGTTCACACCGTGCTGACCGAGTGCCGGGCCCACGGGGGGGCTCGGGTTCGCCTGGCCGGCAGGCACCTGCAGCTTGATATAAGCTTCGACTTTCTTAGCCATTACTTTTCTCCCGGGTTCAAACGCTGGTTCGACTTGCGCCTACTAAAGCTCCCCATTCATGAGTTTACATTTGGGGTTACATTTGGGGTCAGAGTAAAAACCCTGACCCCGCACCGCGCAGCGATGCCGTTGCTCAGGCCTTCTCGACCTGACCAAATTCCAGTTCCACCGGAGTGGAACGACCGAAAATCAGCACGGCCACATTGAGGCGGCTCTTTTCGTAGTTGACCTCTTCGACAACACCATTGAAGTCGTTGAAGGGGCCGTCGATAACCCGGACCATTTCGCCAGGCTCGAACATTGTCTTCGGGCGGGGCGCCTCAACACCCTGTTCCACCCGCTGCAGGATGGCATTCGCCTCCGCCTCGGTAATCGGAGCCGGCGCATCAGCCTTGCCGCCGATAAAGCCCATCACCCGCGGCGTTTCCTTTACCAGGTGCCAGGAGTCGTCATCGAGTTCCATCTGCACCAGCACATAGCCGGGGAAGAACTTGCGCTCACTGCGGCGCTTCTGGCCGCCACGCATTTCCACCACTTCCTCGGTGGGCACCAGTACTTCGCCGAAGCGATCCTGCATACCGTGCAGCTCAATGCGCTCTTTCAGGGCAGCCGCAACTTTTTTCTCATACCCTGAATAGGCGTGAACCACATACCAACGCATTGCCATCGGCTATCCCTTAACTCTGTTTATCCAATTGCCAGCGACACCAGCCACCCCAGGAACGAGTCAAGTCCCCAGAGCATCAAGGCCACCAACAACACGAAAACCACAACAATCATCGTGGTTTGCACTGTTTCCTGACGAGTGGGCCAGACCACTTTGCGAATCTCGGTTCGCGAACCTTTTACCAGCGTCCAGAAAGCAGCGCCCTTGGCGGTTTGCAGGGCAACGAGCCCGGCCACAGCCGCCAACACCAGAATACCCAGCACGCGGTAAAGCAGTGACTGGTCTGCGTAGTAGCTGTTGCCAACGACCGCCGCGCCTACCAGTACGAATACGACGAGCCACTTCAGCCCGTCAAACCGGCTCGCGGTTGTTTCCACACTCATTCAAACGTTCCTTTACCGTAGCGCCCCACCCGGCGGGACAACTACCCTGTTTTGTGAAGACGGCACACTCCCGGTGCGCCGCTCCTGCCATAAAATGGCAGGCCAGGAGGGAATCGAACCCCCAACCTGCGGTTTTGGAGACCGCTGCTCTGCCAATTGAGCTACTGGCCTAAATCTTTTACCTAGACGACGAAGCCGAACTGCACTTCACAGCTCGGCTTGGTCGAGATTTGGGGTCAGGGCCGCTTTGCGGGCCTGACCCCCGGTCGCGCAGCGACCCTTACTCGAGGATCTTGGCTACAACACCAGCACCCACGGTACGGCCACCTTCGCGAATCGCGAAACGCAGGCCTTCTTCCATGGCGATCGGGGCAATCAGCGTGGCAACCATCTGTACGTTGTCGCCAGGCATAACCATCTCAACACCCTCAGGCAGCTCACAGGCACCGGTCACGTCAGTGGTCCGGAAGTAGAACTGCGGACGGTAGCCCTTGAAGAACGGCGTGTGACGACCACCCTCTTCCTTCGACAGAATGTAAACCTCTGCCTCGAACTTGGTGTGCGGGTTTACCGTACCCGGCTTCGCCAGTACCTGACCACGCTCAACATCGTCACGCTTGGTACCACGCAGCAGTACGCCCACGTTCTCGCCCGCACGACCTTCGTCCAGCAGCTTGCGGAACATCTCCACACCAGTACAGGTGGTAGTCTGGGTGTCACGGATACCCACAATCTCGATCTCTTCACCCACCTTGATGATGCCACGCTCTACACGACCGGTGACCACAGTACCGCGACCGGAGATGGAGAATACGTCTTCAACCGGCATCAGGAAGGTCTGGTCAATCGCACGCTCGGGCTCAGGGATGTACGAGTCCAGGGTCTCAACCAGGGCCTTGACCGCAGTCGTACCCAGCTCGTTGTCGTCTTCACCGTTCAGCGCCATCAGCGCGGAACCGCAGATGATCGGCGTGTCGTCGCCGGGGAACTCGTACTGGTCCAGCAGCTCACGCAGCTCCATTTCGACCAGCTCTTTCATCTCTTCGTATTCTTCTGAATCGGCGCCGCCGCAATCTTCTGCCAGCAGGTCTGCCTTGTTCAGGAATACCACAATGTAGGGCACACCTACCTGGCGAGACAGCAGAATGTGCTCGCGAGTTTGGGGCATGGGGCCGTCGGTGGCGCCACAAACCAGGATCGCGCCGTCCATCTGCGCCGCACCGGTGATCATGTTCTTCACGTAGTCCGCGTGTCCGGGGCAGTCAACGTGCGCGTAGTGACGGTTCGGAGAATCGTACTCAACGTGGGAGGTCGCGATGGTGATACCGCGCTCACGCTCTTCCGGTGCGTTGTCGATGCCGTCGAAGGCTACCGCTTCACCGCCCCATACTTCAGCACACACCCGCGTCAGGGCCGCTGTCAGGGTAGTTTTACCGTGGTCAACGTGACCAATGGTACCCACGTTGACGTGGGGCTTAGTACGTTCGAATGTTTCTTTTGCCATT
>NZ_SMSE01000003.1:443230-737355 GCF_004354085.1 Seongchinamella unica
GCCCCATACTTCAGCACACACCCGCGTCAGGGCCGCTGTCAGGGTAGTTTTACCGTGGTCAACGTGACCAATGGTACCCACGTTGACGTGGGGCTTAGTACGTTCGAATGTTTCTTTTGCCATTACGACAATCTCCTATGACACCGGCCGTAGCCTTGCATTAAACCGCTTTAAATTTACCAACCACTTACAAAACAGCAGAAGTGGAGCTCATAACCGGATTTGAACCGGTGACCTCTTCCTTACCAAGGAAGTGCTCTACCGACTGAGCTATATGAGCCCTGAGCCTTCTAACTCTGGAGCGGGTAGCGGGAATCGAACCCGCATCATCAGCTTGGAAGGCTGAGGTTCTACCATTGAACTATACCCGCGCACCGCTAAACCTAATTTTCTTTATATGCCAACACGTTAGGCATACAGGGGAAGCCTCACACATCCCCGCCATCCGCCCTTTACCGGGCGTTGCCACCTCTGACCTACGGAAATTCCGCTGATCAACGCGACGTATAGATGGTGGAGGGGGGTGGATTCGAACCACCGAAGCTTTCGCGTCAGATTTACAGTCTGATCCCTTTGGCCACTCGGGAACCCCTCCGGAAGGCGGCATATTGTCCGGATGCCCATCATCAATGTCAACCGCTTCTTCTAATAAAATTATCGACTTACGCACACTTTCTGAGGAAGCCCACCGGCCGCCCGGCGAACACCCGAAAAGCCCGGAGAAGCAACTTCCGGTAGCAATAATTCTGGAAGATCGGGGATGGAATGGAGCTGGCGAGAGGAATCGAACCCCCGACCGGCTGATTACAAATCAGCTGCTCTACCTACTGAGCTACGCCAGCCTGATCCAGACCTGTGAGCAGGTTCGTATAATAGAAGGAAGAGGACCTTCTGACTTGCACCTGACTCAACGGCGGGCAATTGTAGGGAAAGCATTGGGGGGATGCAACAGATTTGGCCCTGGCAAAACAAAAAAGGGCCCGGCGAGGCCCTTAATCTGACAACGAACGGCCTAGCGCTGCATAAACCTGCGCCTGGCAACCACCAAAATCCCCACAATCATCAGGCCAAGACCGGACAGCGGCATGACAGGAACTGGCTTGGGTGGTGCTACAGGGGCAGCGGGCGGGGGGGCTACCCCTACAAAGCCGAGAGCATTACTCATCATGATGTCGCCTTCAGTGGTGGCATCCCAGAAGTCCGAACGGCTATCCGAAGAAGGCGGGTACATATTCAGAGCAATCACATTGCCCAATACCGCGATCAAAGGCACACCATTACTCCATTCGGCTACAAGCGTAGCTCCAGCTTCGAGACTCACAGTATTATGATAACTACTGGAACCACCAGCGAAGCTGCTGACCCCCGCCAACAATCCATTCCCCGCGTCGACAGGCACAAGTGTTAATCCACCAGGTGAACTTTGAGGACCGAGTGTCACTGGCAAGTAACTATCTGTCACAAGGCGGCCGGCAATAGGATTTATATTAAATGCAAATGTCGACAGTACAACCGTGCCACCAGCATCGGCGTAATCGGCCAGAGCATCCCCGAGTGCAACTGGGTCTGCAAAACCGCCATCAGAATAGACAAGAACTGCCGTGTAATTCTGTAAATCCACCAGAGTGGGCGTCACCACTCCTGCATCGAAGAAATCTACGGCCCCCAACGCTCCTCCGGCAGCGGCCGCAATCTTGTCCCGGACTTCTTCATTCCAAGTCTGGTTATTGGCACCATAAACTGCCACATCGGCAAACGAAAAACCTGAAATCAAACAACATACGAGCAATGCTGCTGATCTGAACAATTTAGTTATCACTACTTCCCCGCAGATTAGTCAGTTATAAAAACTTTTTCAGCATATTTTTTGCATGCGACTCATATTAAGCCCCTCCCTACTAATGACGCAAGCCATGAATTCTGGTTTTGCACTGAAGATCAAGGGGTCAGACTCCTCGATTTCCATTCAGGGATTTACGGCCACCACCCCGACCTGAGAACTGGTGAAGCATAAATCTCCCCTACCACAGGCTGCACCTGCAACCAGCGTGGCTGATTCCACCCCCCATATCCCCCCACTTGCCTGCTCCCTCGCTGAACATAACTGACTGCGAACTCAGAGAGGGTCTCTAAAAGGCCCGGCCCTTCACCGCCAGTACTCAAGAATTGCAGCGAGAAGGCCAAAGAATGGTGCAGCTTGGGGAATGTCGCTTTAGGGCATTACCCTATCCATCCCCGTGTACGTCGGCAAAGGATATGGCACCAATCGGGCCGTTTTCTAAAAGAGACTTTTCTGCCAGCTACTGCTCCAGTTTAGCCTGCTAACCGCAGGTTGTGTATTTTTCTCCGGGCCATGGTCCTGGCTTTCACCAGGGCTCGCTGATCCAGAATGTCGTTTCGTCTTCCCGCGTAAACATCTGCTGGTGTCACGTTATCCAGTGACTCGTGGTAACGCTCGTGGTTGTAGTGATGGACCCACTCCGTGATAGCTGTCTCCAACTCCCACGGGTAGTAGTAATGCTCCAGCTTCACCACATTCTTCATCGACCGATGATAACGCTCAATCTTGCCCTGGGTCATCGGGTGATACGGTGCACCCCGCGTGTGTTCAATGTCCTGCTGCTTGAGCCAGGACTTGAGTTCACCACTGATGTAACAAGGGCCGTTGTCCGACAACAGACGGGGTCTGTGCCGAACTTTGGCCTCGAACAGACCGGTTGCCCTCAGGGCATCCTCCAGTGTTTCCGTCACATCCGAGGCCGACATCGAAGTGGTAAGCCGCCAGCAGATGATATAGCGGGAATAGTCGTCCAGGACCGTCGATAAGAAGTACCAGCCCCAACCGACCACCCGGAAGTAGGTAAAGTCGGTTTGCCACAGCTCGTTGATCCTGCTGGTCGGGTTCTGGAACCTGTCCGAGGCGCTCATCACCGTGAACTGGGGGCTGGTGATCAAGTCATGGGCCTTGAGAAGGCGATAAACGCTGGATTCCGAGACAAAGTAGTCGTGCGTATCGGTGATATGCCAGGCCAGTTCCCTGGGTGTAAGATCCGGTCGCTCCAATGCCACTTCGACTATCAGTTCCCTGACGGAGTCAGGAATCCGATTCCAGTGCTGCCGCACAGCCCGACTTTGATTCTCGAGGCCATCGAGACCACTTTCTTCGTAGGCCCGATACCAGCGGTAGAAACTGGTTCGACTGACTTTGATCTCCTGTAGGGTTCGCCTAACCGACAACTCGGATTCCTCAACCAGGCGGATGATCGCCAGTTTCTCGGATGCCGTATACATCATTCGTCGTCCAAGATCACACCCTGCCCAGTCAGACTTTTTTTGAGCCAGTCGTTCCTCAGGTAGAGTTCGGCTACGGCCTGCTTGAGATCCTTGTTCTCCTGCTTCAGGCCAGAGGCTTCATCGGTGTTGGCCTCACGGACGGTATCCCCAGCCAGGCGCTTCTTGCCGGCTTCCAGGAAGTCCTTGCTCCATCGGTAATACAGATTACTGTTGATGTCTTCCCGTCGGCACAGTTCAGCAATAGACATTTCACCGCGAAGCCCCTCCAGGACAATGCGGATCTTCTCCTCGGTGGAATGCTTGCGGCGTGTTTTACGACGGATGTCCTTAACCGTCTTTTCAGTGTTGGACATGCTCATAGTGAGACTCCTCTGCTCCAGTTAAAAGTAGCAGAACTGTCTCTTAGTGAATCAGGACCTTTGGTTACTCATGCTTTGACGGCGCACCGGTATAGGTATACGTATCCGTCACCCCATAAGCCGAACTGGCAACCAGAGCCAGGCCGGCGAGAAACCCCTGTTTAAAGCGCATATCGCAGTTCCCTTTGCAGTTATTGGTAATTATTGGCAATTCAGAGCAACACCTTACCTCAGTACACCGTAGATACAAAGCTGCCGCAGTTACAAATTCACACCCCCAAAATGGGCTTTTATCGCGTAACCAAGGAGTGCGAGGACAGGCAAACCCGGGATCTGCTCAAGTTAGCCCTGGTGACAGCCCGGATCGTTAACCGGAGGGGTGGTCCGGCATACTCGCCGCACCTACTATGGCTGATTTTTTCTGCTCGACCGTGCTGATCTACACGATCCCGGACGGCCAGGAAATAAAAAGCCCCACATGTCGCGGGGCTTCAGGGGACGGCGAAAGCTGATTAATCGTCTTCGGACTCATCCTCATCATCGTCATCGTCATCGTCTTTATTCTTGTTCTTTTCCTTGTCCTTGCCTTTGCCCTTGCCCTTACTGGACGATTCTTCAGGCTCATCCTCTGTCTCCGCCTTTTCCTTGCGGATATTCACCTGGCTGGCTGCATCACCAACCACCAGATCGGAAGACAGCTCGATTCCGAGCGTACTGCTGAGGAATTCCGCCGCCTCAGGCGCGAGGGTCAACCCATATCCCTTGAGCTTGAGCTTGCCGCCATTGCCTGAGACTTCAATGCCCCCTTCGCCAGGCACCAGGAACTCAATGCGATCGAACAGGTTGTTCTCCACCGACGCAAGAGCGGTGATCGAGGTCACATCGTTGGGATCCTGGATGTTGTTCGGGTCCAGCGCCTCGATTCTCAGGTTCTCCAGGGTGACCACATTGATGTCGTTGGGGTCAACCGCATCGGAACAGGAGAGTGTGAAGCCACCGCGGTGTTCCACCTCGCCCAGCGCCGCTCCCAGGTCGAGAGCACCACCAGCCACCGGGAACCTGATACGCTCGCTACCTGGCTTGATAACCGCTGGTTTTACCCGGTCCAACTCACAACCCGCCGAGACCAGGGCATCGAGCACCTCCCCTGACAATTCGACGGAAGTTCTGCCTCCCTTGACCTGAACTGTGGGTGCTGCCACCACCAGAATGGAGGTCAGACTGACGAATACCGCCAAACCACTGAGAATCCTTTTCATAATTACCTCAACTTAACGACGTTGCATTAATTTAACACTCGAGACCAGTGTCGAACAGCCTGGGCCGACTGTCCAATAGCATGTGCTTATAAAAAGATATTCCGTTTGGTTATATCTTGCAATGCCGGCACCCGTCTCCGTCAGTTCAGCTCCACCGGGCCTGGCGGATAAACCGTCTTTTCTCCAGCCTTGGCTGGCTATCGATAGATCCAGGAATTAAGGTATTGCCACAGAATTTCACAATCCTGGCAATCAATTGAATACGAAGAAGAAATCCGGATGGGGGCCCTCGGTGGCGGCTCTTGTTATCGTGAGCTGCGGGGTCTTGTTGCGACTGGCCTACAATAGCGAAACTTTTTTTATTGAGCCGGTGAGGGCGGACGCAGCGTATTACTTTCAATACGCCATAAATTTGGTAGAGCACGGTACATTTTCCCGGGAACGCAGCGAGAACCCGACCCCCGACGCCTATTGGGCTCCCGGGTACCCGGCATTTTTGGCGATGAACCTGAAACTTTCAGGCTCTGCCACCATGCTCGGCTATGACCTGGTACTCCACAGCCAGGTCGCACTGGCCGCCTGCTCAATCTGGCTACTATTCCTGCTGGGGCGCCTGTTGCTACCATCGTACTGGCCGGTCCTGCCAGCGACGCTGTTGGCTTTTTCTCCCCACCACGTCAGCCTGGGCTCTTATGCGCTAACAGAAACGCTGTTCGGTTTTACCCTGCTGGCCACTATTTACTGCCTGGCAAAAGCGCTCGAACGCCAGCAAAGCGGCTACTACCTGGCCAGCGGAACGGCGCTGGCTGCCTCATATATGGTCAACCCGGTAAGTGTGGTGATCGTACCCGCTATTGCCTTGGGCCTTTGGCTATTCCGGACAAGCATCCGCACTGAAAACGGCGTTTTGATGGGCCATCGACATGCCGTCCTGCTGATGTTGCCGCTGGTGCTGGCTGCTTCACTCTGGTCCGTTCGCTCCGCTGTCACGGTCCCGGCAGACCAGTCCGGCAGCGGCGACCGCCTGCTGGCCAACCTGACGGTTGGCCTGTACCCCGACTATCACGAAAAGTGGAAAGCATCCGTTCTGGATCCGGAAGCGGGAATCGTCGTGCCTGGCGCCGGGGTCGCTGAAAGCTTCGACACGTTTTTTCGAGAGCTGGTCCTGCGACTCTCCGACGCCCCGGTAGAAATGCTCAGCTGGTTTGCCTTCGGCAAGCCCTACCAACTCTGGCAGTGGGATATCCTGACCGGCCAGGGTGATATTTACGTGTACGACATTCTTTACTCTCTCTACCACATATCCACCCCGGCGCTTGTCTCCTACTCGATCATGCACGCCCTGCACCCCTGGCTGTTGGTCTGCAGCTTGCTGGGGGCACTCCTGGTCATTGCCCGCAAAACCGACCTGGCCGACCTCACCGTGCCCGTGATCGCTTACTCAACCCTGTTCGCCGTGAGCGCTGTCTATGTCATCACCCAGGCTGAACCGCGCTATTCCGTGCCCCTGCGCCCGGAGCTGTACCTGACAGCCGTGTTCTTTGTCTGGCAGGCATGTGAATACCTGAAAATGCTACGCAAACGGTCGCTGGAACGACATAATGCGGCCAAATCAGCCGTATCGGCCTCCGCCGCAGAGTAGACATGCCGGTCACATTTTTCATTCTCAGTGCGCCGCGTACCGGCAGCACCCTGCTGGTCAGGACTCTCAACAACATCGAATCCATTTGTTGTCATGGTGAGCTGTTTCTCCCGGGACAGGTACGCGGGCTGCGGGATGAGTTCGACCCACGCAGCGCCAGCCCGCAGCAGCGCCAGGCCAGGGCACAGCGACTTCTGCAAGCGCGGGATGCCAACCCGGCCGACTTTCTCAACCAGGCGCTCAACCGGCCGCAGGCCGCTGTTGGGCTTAAAATCATTTACGAGGATTTTCTCAACAGCCGATGGCAGGCGGCCCTGTCGCCAGCGATTGCCCGGCCCGATACCTGTTTCATCCACCTGCAGCGACGTAACGCGCTGCGCCGCTACGTGTCGGAACAGGTAATGCACGCCGGCGGCGCGATCCACTCGGACATGGGCGGCGGCAAGAACCGCAGGGTGAAAGTTGAAATATCACCGGAAGCCTTTGCGGCGCGCCGTCGCCAGCTGGACCAGGAAGCGGAGGCGGCCCTGTCGATGCTGGACGGCAAGCCGGTACTGGACCTGTTTTACGAGGACCTGTCCGACAGGCTGCAGCCCACCATTGTGAGTATCTGTGACTTCCTCGGCTTAGCGGTCCCTGTGGATACGGTCGAGCCGGGGCTGCGTAAGGTGGGCGAACAGGATTTATCCGCCGCGGTGCTGAACTACCAGGAGATCCTGGCCAACCCCCTGACCCGCCCCTTCGCGCTCATGGATTGAATACCGCAGTCATGACCGGCTACCGCCCCGACATCGACGGTCTGCGCGCCTTTTCCATTATTGCCGTGGTCGTTTACCACGCCTTTCCCGGGCTACTGCCCGGTGGGTTCGTGGGTGTGGACATATTCTTCGTGATATCCGGCTACCTGATCACCGGAATCATTCTCCAGGGACATTCACAGGGGGGATTCTCCGCCGCCGAATTCTACCGCCGGCGCATTCAGCGCATTTTTCCCGCGCTCCTGCTGGTCATGGCTTTCTGCCTGCTGGCCGGCTGGTGGATCCTGCTACCCCACGAGTATGTCGCCCTGGGCAGGCAGACGGCGGCGTCTTCGGTGTTTGCCCCCAACCTGCTGTTCTGGACCGAAGCCGGTTACTTCGACACGGATAGTCGACTGAAGCCCCTGCTGCACCTCTGGTCCCTGGGCGTGGAGGAGCAGTTCTACCTGCTGTGGCCGCTGTTGCTGTTGCTGGGTTTTCGCTTCAAACTTCCGGTTGTGGCACTGGTACTCAGCCTGCTGGGACTTTCGTTCTACCTCAACATCGCGGTTACCGGCGATCGCGCAGCCAGTTTCTTCCTGCCACAGTTCCGGGTGTGGGAATTACTGCTGGGGGCGCTGCTGGCATGCTCGGGGGTCACCCCCCGTTCTACCGGGGCCAAAAACGGGCTGGCCGCGGCCGGGCTGGTGCTGATGATCGCGGCCGTCGCCCTGATCAATCGCCAGGCCATGTTTCCCGGCTGGTGGGCGTTATTGCCCACTGTGGGGGCTGCGCTGCTCATACTGAGCGGGCCCGTTACTCCCCTTAACCGCCTGTTGGCCGCCCGGCCCCTGGTGTTTATCGGCAAGATCAGCTTTCCCCTGTACCTCTGGCACTGGCCGCTGCTCACCTTTTGCCGGATCATGGAGCAGGGTGAGCCGGAGCCACCCATTCGCCTGGCGGCGGTGATCATCAGCGTACTGCTGGCCTGGTTGAGCTATCGACTGGTGGAGCGTCGGCTGCGGTACCACCCCGGCAGATTTACGCCCCTGTGGTTACTGGCCGGTCTGTTTTCCCTGGGGCTGGCAGGCCTGGCAATCATCCGGCTGGAAGGCCTCCCCCAGCGCACCGCTGAATTCAACGGGGCCGCTGCGGTTTTTCAATGGCCAGAACCCGGGCCGGAACACCCCAATCATTGCGATTCCGGCACAGCCACCCTGGGCCAATGCCTGCAGGACGGCAAGCCGCCAACCATTGCCGTACTGGGGGACAGCCACAGCACCAACACCTTCTTCGCACTGGCCCATCATTTCCGCCAGTCTGGCGAAGGGGTCATGCGCCTGGGAGAGGGAGGCTGCCCTCCCCTGCTCAATGTCGAGGTGCGTGACTCCGGTAACAGCGATCACTGTCTTGAGACCACCCGCGCCACTATTGACTGGGTCACCCGCAATCCGGGGATCACCACGGTATACCTGTCTTCCATGGGCCCGCCCTACCTGAATACCCGCCTCGGCCGTTACCGCATGCGCTCCCGGGAAAATCCGGCGCTGGCGGACAACGGGGAGATCTTTGCGGCGGGCCTTGCGGCAGCGGTCCAAAAACTGCTGTCAGCGGGGAAGAAGGTGGTGCTGGTCATGGACTGGCCTGGCCTCGGCTTTCACCCCCAGGCCTGTATTGATACCCGCCCCCTGCGACTGACGGGTTTCGAGCCGCAGCCCTGCCAAACTCCCCGCAAGCGTCACCAGGCGCGAAGCCGCCGCTACCGGGACATTGTCACCACGGTCTGGAACGACAACCCGGGAACCTGGTTGTGGGATACACCCGGTGCATTCTGCGACCAACGCCTGTGTCACGGCATTAAAGACGGCGAACTTCTCTACCGTGACCCGGGCCACCTGAGCATGGCGGGCTCCCGCTACCTCGGCGAGCGCCTGGAACTGCAACAAAGCGGTGGCGGTGACGCTCGGCCGATCAGTCGGTAAACACCTCCCGGGCCTGCACCTCCAGCCCTTCAAACACCAGGTCCGGCAGGTAACTGCCGCCGCGGTCCAGCAGTTGCCTCAGGGTCTCCCCGGCGCCGCCGCAGAAAAACAGCGTTGGCTGTTCCCCCCCGTTGTGCGCAATTGCGGCAGCAACGGCCCCCACCTGGGCCAGGGCGATGCCGTGGCGCACCGCTTCGGCGGTGGAGGTCCCCGGTGCCAGGGCGTAACTCACGTCCTCGTCAAAACGCACCCGATCCGTATCCAGTAACAGGGCGCGCTCCATCAGTGCCGGCCCGGGAATGATATAACCGCCTTCGTGTTGACCGGCGGCGCTGACGATATCGATCGTCAACGCAGAACCGGCGTCCACCACGCAAAGGCGTTCCCTGCTGCGCTGCCGTGCCCCCAACATGGCCAGCCAGCGATCCACCCCCATGCGCGAGGGCTGTGCATAGCTGTTGGCAACACCACCGGCACGGGCTGTGCTGCGGGCAAACCAGGGACTTACCCCACAGAGCCGCTCGGCCAGGGCGGTGAACTCGCGCTCAAATTCCGGGCCCGCCACGCTGGATACCCAGATATTGGCCTCCGGACCAAGCGGTTCCAGCAGCCTGGCTTTGGCCGCGCTGTCATGGTGACCGAAATGACCCCGGTCCCGCAGTTCACCCTGCTCCAGCAGGCGCCACTTGACGCGGCTATTGCCGACATCCAGCTGCAGGCAAACACTCACCGGGCCGCCCTCAGGGATATCTCGCCGCCGAATATGGACTGGAATCCGGTGGTGGTCTGCAATTGCAACGCGCCGCGCTCGTCAACGCCACAGGCCTTGCCAGCCATTCTGTGATTACCGCTGTGCAACACCACCTCGACACCGGCAAAGGCATCCAGCGCCTGCCACTCATCCCGCCAGGGACTGAAGCCGGCGCCCTCGAAATGAGCCAGCATGGGCAGCAACTCATCCAGCAAGGCCGCCAGCAGCAGGTTGCGCGGCGGCGCCTGTCCGGCACAGATGCGCGCCACATCGGTCCAGGCCTGGTCGATATCACCGGCCGACCGGGCCGGCATATCCACATTCAGCCCTATACCCACGACAACCTGGCAGGCCCCGGCGGGATCGCCCGTCATTTCGAGCAATATACCGCCGAACTTGGCGCCCTCGAACAACAGGTCATTGGGCCACTTGAGCTGGACCGGGGGCACACCACAGGCAGCCAGCGCCCGGGCTGCCACCACGCCCACCGCCAGACTCATGCCCTCGAGAACCGCCGCGCCCTGTTCATACTCCCAGACAACGGATAAATAGAGATTGCGCCCATAGGGGCTTACCCAGGCCCGCCCCCGGCGCCCGCGGCCAGCGCTTTGCTGTTCGGCGCTGCAGACATAGCCCGAACCGGTTCCGGCGGCAATTTGCGCCATGGCCTCCTCGTTGGTGGAGCCGACCGTATCCCTCAGGTCCAGCCGTGACAGCAGTTGCCTGGACAGGGGCGACAGTCCCGTCAATACCTTGTCCGCGGCAAGCAACTCGATCCCACCGGGAATGCGGTAGCCCTGCCCCTTGACCGATTCGATCTGCAGACCCAGGTCCTCGAGATTCTTCAGCTGCTTCCAGACCGCGGTGCGGCTGACCCCGAGGGCCTTGGCCAGCGCCTGGCCGGAGACGATGTCGCCATCGGCGAGCAGGGGTAGCAGGGATGTATTGGCCATGGAAAACCTTGAATGTCGCGATGGGCAGCATGATAGCAGAAGCAAAGCGCAGGGCAGCACTGCAATCAGCCAGCCAACCCACACAACATTGCCCCCAAAAGTGGTACATTCCCCTCCATGCCCGATCATCTTGTTTCTACCCTACGCCTGCTTGCCGCCAGCCTCGTTACCCTGCTGGGTATCGGTCGCGTGGCGTCGCTGTGGTTTCGCGAACTCGACCAACAGGCAGTCGCGGCACTGTTGCTCGGCACTGTCTACCTGATTACCGGGCTGGGCCTGTTCGGCCAGTCACGATTCACGGTGTTGGTGGCCATTGCGCTCTGCACCGCCGTCGCGGTTCTTACCCTGGTCAATGTCGCCGTGCTTACGCCGCTGCAACAGGCGGGCGTGGCGCTCGATCTCATCACCGTGGCGCTTTGCTCAGTGGTGGCCTGGCATGCGCACAGCAAGGCCAGTACTTCACCATGATTGACCCGATTATCATCCTCATCGCCCTGGCGGGCGGACTGGTCAGCCGCGCGCTGGGCCTGCCGGCACTGATCGGCTACCTGGCGGCCGGTTTTATCCTGCACGAGACCAATATCCAGGCCGGCGAGCTGCTGCATGAGCTGGCCAACCTGGGCGTCACCCTGCTGCTGTTTACCATCGGTCTCAAGCTATCGCCCGGGGAGTTACTCAAACCCAAAGTCTGGGGCACCACACTCATCCATATGGCTGCCATGCAGCTGTTTTTCATGGGCGTGCTGTGGCTGGCCGGCGCGCTGATGCCGGGCCTGGGTCTGTCACTGAACGAGTGGCTGGTCCTCGCGTTTGCGCTGACGTTCTCCAGCACCGTGTTTGTCATCCAGGTCCTCCAGGAGCGGGGGGAAATGTCCTCGCGGCACGCCAATCTCGCCATCGGCATCCTGGTGATACAGGACCTGGCCGCGGTGCTGTTCCTCTCTGCCACCAAGGGCACCATGCCTCCCCCCGAGGCGCTGGGCCTGTTACTGCTCTGGCCGCTGCGGCGCCCCATCACCCAGCTGATGGAAAAGGCCGGCCATGGTGAGCTCTTCACCCTGTTCGGCCTGGCATTGGCCCTGGGCGGCGCGTCACTGTTCGAGTTGGTGGGTATCAAGGGCGACCTGGGCGCGCTGGTCATCGGCGGACTGCTCGCCGGCACCCAGAAGTCCAAGGAGCTTTATCGCAACCTGATGAACTTCAAGGACCTGTTTCTGGTGGGTTTTTTCCTGACCATCGGCCTGGATGGCTGGCCGCGGGAGGAGGTGTTCATACTCGCCCTGGTACTGGGTGCACTGGCCACAGTCAAGGTGGCCCTGTATTTCCCGCTGATGACCCTGTTCCACGCCGCTCCCAGGACAGCGCTGCTCAGTGCCAGCATGATGGGCAATTTCAGCGAGTTCGGCCTGGTCGTGGTTGCTGTGGCCGCCACCACCGGCTGGATCGGGGGCGAATGGGCCAGCGCCGTCTCGCTGGCCATTGCCACCAGTTTCGTACT
Organism: Seongchinamella unica; assembly: GCF_004354085.1. Lineage (GTDB taxonomy): Bacteria > Pseudomonadota > Gammaproteobacteria > Pseudomonadales > Halieaceae > Halioglobus > Halioglobus unicus. Next base: position 455,706 of record NZ_SMSE01000003.1, read on the forward strand.
CTCTTCCCCGCTGAGCAAACGCGCCCACCAGTTGTACCGTCGCTACCACGATTTCTGGCTGCGCTTTGAGTCCGACAAGGTGCAGGCGCAGCGACCCGACACCAGTGGCGCCCGCATAATCGTTCTGGGCATGGGCAATATCGGCACCGGCGCTTACGATGCCATCGCCGAAACTCGCGGCTATGAAGTCCTGGGCGTCGACCTGAACGATCGCAAGCTGGCGGAACACGCGCGCAAGCATCGCCGGGTGGTCATGGCCGATGCCTCCGATCCCGACTTCTGGCACCAGATAAACCTCCAAGAGGTGGAACTGGTACTGCTGGCCCTCACCCACCACCAGGAGAATATGCTGGTTGGCGGCCTGCTCCAGGACCTGGGTTACAGCGGGCGCATGTCCGCCGTGGTGCGCTTTTCCGAGGAAGCGCGGGAGTTGGAAAAACGCGGCTTCTCTACCTTCAACCTTTACGCCCAGGCCGGTGCCGGCTTCGCCGACCACGCGGTGGCGCAGTTGTCGGACCGGGAGGGGTAAGTGGCGCTAAAACCCACCATCTACAAGGCCGATATTGAACTGGCGGACAGCGACCGCGGTTGCTTTGAATCCCTGGCGCTGACGATCGCCCTGCACCCCTCGGAGACGGTGGAGCGCATGGCCACCCGGTTGCTCGCCTACTGCCTCAATGTCGGCCGCGGACTCGAATTCACCCGCGGGCTGTCAACCACCGATGAACCCGACATCTGGCGTCACAGTGACAGCGGCGAGCTGGAGTTGTGGATAGAGATCGGCCAGCCGGAAGAGCCCAGGCTGCGCAAGGCCTGCGGCAGGGCCGGCGCGGTGAAAGTGTATGCCTTTGGCAAAAGTGCAGACACCTGGTGGCAGTTGCAGGGAGAGGCCATCCGCGGACTGCCACGACTGGCAGTCTGGCAATTCGGCTGGCACGAGGTCCAGTCGCTGGCGGGCATGCTGGCCAGGACCATGCAGCTCAGCGTCAGCGTGGTGGGTGGTGTGGTGTACGTGGATAACGGCAAGGAATCGGTGAGCCTGGAGCCGGTACCGCTGGCCAACCAGGAATAACCAAAGCCCGCCGATCAGCTTGGTCATCGCCAACAGCCAAAGTCGTCACTCCCAGCGAGTCACCATCGTCATCCCGCAGCCTTGAACAACGTCATCCCCGCGCAGGCGGTGGTCCGGCATACCGGGATCCAGAGACTTCAAGACCGATAAGGCAAAATTTACTGAACCCCGGTCTGCCGGACCACCGCCTGGCCCAAGGCACCCTCTCCTGCGCTTGCAGCGCAATTCACATTGTGCGCGGGGATGACGGGCTCGGTTACACTTTCAACAGCAGCATCAGACAATCGCCTCAGCAGCCAGAGATTCACCAACAAATAACCAACACCGACAGCAACAAGGCCAAGGCCTGCTCCACCAGTCAGAGCCAACCCCAGCAAAATCCCCAGCCCCCCGAGCCGCAGCCACTCCCACCTGATCACCGAATCCGCCCCCCGCGCCTCCAGCCAGAAGGTAGTCGTCATGGTGGTGGCCAGCAACACCGCCCAGCAGGCCACCCCGGCCCAGTAGCCGAGCTCGCTCGCCTGCATCCATGCCAGCAGGGCCACCGCCGCCACCAGTTGGAAGACGCCGTACCAGGCCACCAGGCCCGGCACCCGCGGATCATATTTTTCAAAGGTCGACAAATCGTTCTTGTGCCGGGGGTAGGTCCTGGCCACATCCTCGGGTTGCCAACCGGTTCTCGCCACCCAGACCCGGAGCTTGTCGCGCCAGCGGCGGGCATGCCAGCAGTCCTGGATCATATCCACATACACATGGGTCAGGGCATGCCAGGGATTGAAGCTTTTCAGGGGACCGCGAATACCAAAAATCACCGGTTCCTCGTCCAGTTCCTCCTGAAAAGTGCCAAACAGCCTGTCCCAGAGGATGAACACACCGCCGTAGTTGCGATCCATGTAGATATCGTTTTGGGCGTGATGCACCCGGTGGTTGGACGGAGTAATAAATACCCACTCGTACCAGCCGAGCTTGGGCACGTGTTCGGTGTGCACCCAGAACTGGTACAGCAGGTTCAGGGAGCCGACGGTGACCACCACCTCCGCCGGAATGCCCAGGAAAAACAGCGGCAGGTAGAAGATCCACCCCAGCAGGAAGCCGGTACTGGTCTGGCGCAGGGCGGTGGTGAGATTGTATTCCTCACTCTGGTGATGGGCAACATGAGCCGCCCACAGAATGGTGCGCTCGTGGCCCAGGCGGTGCAGCCAGTAGTAGCAGAAGTCATAGAGCACAAAGGCCAGCACCCAGGTCCACCAGGACGAGGTATCCATCTGCGGCAGGGAAACATATTCACTGACCAGGTGGTAGACGTAGCCGCCAATACCCAGGGTGACAAAACGGCGGGCCTGGCTGAGCACGCCCAGGGACAGGCTGCTCACCGAATCGTTGAGGCGGTACGTGTTGCGCCCGCGATACACCCCATAGCCCAACTCCGCCAGCATGGCGAGGATGAAAAACGGTACGGCGTAGGCGATTAAATCCATGAGAGTCCCGGTAATGCTGCCGACGGCAATCATCCTGCTGGCGGAGGGCCGCCTGTTGCTGTCGCGGCAAGATAAAGGTCAAACGCTCGGGACATTCTAATACCACCAGAGCATAATTACAGCCGGCTAATCCAGGGCCGATTCTGGCTAGTGTGACAGGGCCGGGAGGGCTATATTGGCGCCATGGACATCCACCCCGATTCATCACCCGCGCTGGATCCGGATCTGTGTCGTCGCGCCCGGCTGGCCCGCGACCCGCGCTTTGACGGAGAGTTTTTCCTGGCGGTAAAGACCACCGGCATTTACTGCCGCCCGATCTGCCCTGCCCGCCAGCCAGCGGAGAAAAACGTCAGCTACTATCGCCTGGCGAGCCAGGCAGCGGAAGCGGGTTACCGCCCCTGCCTGCGCTGCCGCCCAGAATCCGCCCCGGGCAGCCCCGCCTGGGAGGGGACCTCTACCACGGTGAAAAGAGCAGTCAGGCTCATTGACGCCGGGGCGCTCAGCGAGGGCCGCGTCGCCGACCTCGCCGCTCGGCTTGGTATTGGCGAGCGCTACCTGCGCAAACTGTTCCAGCAGGAACTGGGCGTATCACCCCAGGCAGTGGCCCTTAACCAGCGACTGCTGTTTGCCAAAAAGCTGCTGGCCGAAACCGCCCTGCCCCTGACCGAGGTCGCTTTCGCCGCCGGTTTCGGCAGCGTGCGTCGCTTCAACAGTGCGGTAAAGACCCACTTCGGGTTGACCCCAGGCGACCTGCGCGGCAGCAAGACGCAGGTCCCCGAGGCCGGCATCCGCTTACAGCTGCAATACCGTCCCCCTTATGACTGGCCAGGCGTGGTCGACTTTCTTGCCCATCACGCCGTGGATGGGGTGGAAGCGGTGTCCGGCGACCGCTACCACAGGCACTTTCGCACGGCGGCGGGCACCGGCGCTGTCGCGATCAGGCCGCTGCCGGGAAAGCATGCGCTGGAACTGACGCTCCAGCTGGCCGACAACAGCCAGCTGATGGGCCTCGTCGGGCAACTGCGGCGCATGTTTGACCTGGACGCCAATCCGGCGGAGATTGCCACCCGGCTGCAAGGCGACCCTGTCCTGGCGCCCTTGTCGGAACGCTCCCCGGGGGCGCGCTCACCCGGACACTGGAGCCTTTACGAATCCGCCGTGCGCGCCATTGTCGGCCAGCAGGTGAGTACGGCGGCCGCCCGCACCGTGCTGTCGCGACTCGCCCGGGCCTGCGCCCGCGGCGCTATCGTCACCTTTCCTGCCGCGGCCGATGTCGCCGCGCTGCCCGACGAGCACTTCCCCATGCCCGGCCGCCGTCGGGAAACCCTGCGCACCCTGTGCCGGCAGTTTGCCGGGAGAGAGGAAGAACTGGACCTGGACACCCTGGCCGCGCTGACCGGCGTTGGCCCCTGGACCGTGGGCATGGTCGCCGTGCGCGGCGCCGGCGACCCGGATGTATTTCCGGCGGGTGACCTGGGCCTGGAACGCACCTGGGCCGCCCTGCCCGGCAGCAACGGCAGGCTGAACGACGCCGCCCAGCGCTGGCGTCCCTGGCGCTCCTACGCCGCCAACCTGCTCTGGAGGAGCTACACCCCATGAATTACCAATACCTGGACAGCCCTGTGGGCCGGTTACGGCTGGTGTCCGACGGCCATCACCTGACAGCCATCGAATGGGAAAACCGGCAGGGAGCGGACCCCGCGGGCGAGGAAAGAACCGATCCGGCACTCAAGGCCTGCGCGCAACAGCTCGGGGAGTATTTTGCCGGTAAACGACGCCACTTTGACCTGCCGCTCCTGCCGGCGGGTACGCCGTTCCAGCAACAGGTATGGGCGGCGCTGGCAGCCATACCCTACGGCGCGCTTCGCAGCTACCGGGATGTCGCCCGAACGCTGGACAGGCCAAAGGCCGTGCGGGCCGTAGGCGCCGCCAACGGGCGTAACCCGCTGCCCATCGTCGTGCCCTGCCACCGGGTGATCGGCAGCGATGGCTCGTTGACCGGATTCGCGGGGGGCCTTGCGGCGAAGCAGGTGTTGTTGCGGCTGGAGGGGGCTATCGAGTAGGACGCGTATTCGTCATTGCGGCGCAAGCCGGGATCACTGCATACACGAGTAGTCCTTCAAATGCCCGCCGCCACCGTCCGAATCCAGAAGTCTTCCTTGATAAAGCCCTGGCCGTAGGACGCGTACGCTGTCCCCAGCCCCCGCTCAATCACCTCATCGACGGTCATCCCATCCTCCAGCAGGGCGGAGATCAGGCTCACCGAGGCCTTGATCGCACTCACCCAGGCCTGGTAATCCTGCTTTGTCATCAATGACTTGCCATGACCGGGCACAATCAACGTGTCCTCATCGATCATCGCCAGCACCTGCTCGACATTGGCGATATAGCCGAGCACATCACCGCCGGAGTCCAGGTCGACAAAGGGGAAGGCTCCCACAAAAAACAGGTCCCCCACGTGGACGACATTCTGTTCCGTGAAGAACATCACCGAATCTCCGTCCGTGTGACCGTTGGGGAAGTGTTGCGCCTGGATGACATCGCCGTTGAAGCGGACGGCGATGGAATCCTCGTAGGTGACCACCGGCAGGGCAAGCGCCGGACTGGGCTCGACCACCGTCCCCCGGGCCTTCATCTCCTGGCGGGTGCTCATGCGCCGGTAGATATTTTCATGGGCCATCACCACCGCACCCTGCTCCGCCCAGAAGCCATTATTACCGGTATGGTCGCCATGCCAGTGGGTATTGAGCATAAACCGGGGCGCGCTGGCATCGGCGTCGATTGCTTCCAGGGCAACTGAGTAGGCGTCGGACCAGGCCGCGTAATCGCCGTCTACCAGCAGCACACCATCTTCCCCGACCGAAGCGACCACCCGTCCGCCCTGGCCGGTCAACATGTATAGCGGCCCCTTGATGGGGGTCACCTGTACTTGTTTGCCGGTAGCGTCCTCGGCGAGAGAGGCGCTGGCCGCCAGTGACATCGCGAAACTGGCCAGGACAGTGAGAATCTTGTTCATGCTTGCTTCCCGGGTTCAGGCGTTGAGGTCGGGGATCATCTCGTCTTTCAGGCGCTCGATCGCATCCTTGAGACGCAGTTTTTCCTTCTTCAGGCGCTGCAGCAGAATCTGGTTCTGGTAGGGATACTGGTACATCTCGTGGATACGGGTATCCAGGGCCCGGTGCTGGGTCTGCAGTTCCAGCAGGCGCATGGCCGGGGTCATCATGTCATTGGCGGCTTCCTGCGCCTCATCCCCGGTATGGCCTGTGTGTGAAGTGTCGGTCATGCAGTCATCAATCTACAGCGAACAGAATCTGATCAGAATGCAACACTATACCCAGTTGAATTAGCGGCACAAGCATTCTTCGGCGGGCATCGGGGTCAGTTCGCCTCCCGGGAGAGCAACTGCTGCCAGATGGCGTGGGTGGGGTCGGCGATCGCGAGGAAATGCGGACTCAACAGGGTATCGCGGCGATTGTATTGCAGCGGCTCACCATCCAGGCCCAGCAGCGCACCGCCGGCGGCCTCCAGCAGCGCCTGCCCCGCCGCGGTATCCCACTCACAACAGGGCGAATAACGGGGGTAAAAGTCCCCCTCGCCCGCCGACAGCTGGCAGAATTTCAGCGCGCTGCCGCTATTGTCACGCTCCAGGTCGCCCCACTCCTGCTCCAGCCAGTCCAGGGACGACTGCAACCGGGGGCCCCGGTGACGACGGCTGGCAAGTATGGTCATCGCCTCGCCCTCGGCCAGCGGTCGGGTTGCGAGCTCCGAATACCTCCAGTCCGGCCCCTGGTACCTGCGGGCGAACTCGCCGGGAATGCCGAGGTAGGCGTCGCCGGTGAGGGGCAGGTAGATCAGCCCCAGTACAGGCGAGTGATCCTCGATCAGGGCGATATTGACGGTAAACTCGCCAGTGCGGGCGAGGAATTCCTTGGTGCCATCCAGCGGATCCACCAGCCAGTACACCGGCCATTCCCGCCGCCGGGCCTTATCCTCCTCACTGGATTCCTCCGACAGAATGGGCAGGTCCGGCGTAATTTCCGCGAGCCCGTCTGCCAGGATATGGTGGGAGGCAATATCTGCCTGGGTCAGCGGGGATTCATCCCCCTTGGACCGGTACTGGTCCGCGCCGGGGGCGTGGTAGTGATCACAGATGGCCTGCCCCGCCTGCCGGCAGAGCATCAACAACGGCTGGACCAGTCCGGGTAAATCGCGCACGTGAGCTCCTCTGAAAAGCCGCGCATTATACGCCCTGTCGCCGCGGGATGCGCGCCGCCGCCGGACAGGGCATAATCTGCCTTCCCTGAGACATCGGCCCCACTATGATCGACTGGAACAGCATCGACACCGTACTGCTGGATATGGACGGCACCCTGCTGGACCTGCATTTTGACAACTACTTCTGGATGCAGCACGTCCCCGAAGTCTATGCCAGAACCCACGGCCTCAGCCCGGAGGATTCCATCGAGCAGCTCCATGCGGCATTCAGCGTCGACCAGGGTACCCTGGACTGGTACTCACTGGATTACTGGTCACAGCGGCTCAACCTGGACATACCGGCCATCAAACGGGAGCTGCGGCACATGGTGGACGTGCGGCCCTACGCGGTGGAATTTCTCACCCGGCTGCATGAGTCCCACCGGGACGTGGTGATGGTGACCAACGCCCACCGTAAAACCCTGGACATCAAGATGGATCACATCGACATCACCGGCTGGTTCGACCGGGTGGTGGTGTCGCACGAACTGAACGCCCCCAAGGAAGAACAGGCCTTCTGGCACAACCTGCAGGCGCTGCATCCCTTCGACCCGGGCAGGACGCTGCTGATCGACGATACCGAGCGGGTACTGGAATCAGCCCGGGATTACGGTATCGCCCACCTGTTGACCCTGCTGCAACCGGACAGCAAGCGACAAAAACGCATCGACACCCGCTTCCCGGGCATCCATCACTTCGATGAGATTATGCCGGAGGCGCTGCCATGAGCCGGATAGTGCCGCGAGTCGGAGACAGCCTTGAGCCGGAAAGGGCCATGAGCCGGAGGCAGCCATGAGCGAATTCCAGGGCGACAAACTCCGTCTCGACAAGTGGTTGTGGGCGGCCCGCTTCTTCAAGACCCGCAGCCTGGCCAAGGCTGCCATCGAAGGCGGCAAGGTCCACCTGGGCGGCCAGCGGGTGAAAGTTTCCAGGGAAATTTCCGTGGGAGACACCCTGCAGATTCGTCAGGGCTGGGACGAGCGCGTGATCGAAATCAAGGCGCTGTCCGACCAGCGCCGGGGGGCGCCGGAGGCCCAGCTGTTGTACCAGGAAACTGAAGCAAGCCTCAAAAAACGGGAATCAGAAGCCGCCGCCCGCAAGGCCGCCGGGGGCATGATCGAAAGGCCGGAACGCAGGCCGACCAAGAAGCAGCGGCGGCAGATTCACCGCTTCAAGCAGGGGCAGTGAGCTGATTCGTCAGTCATGCCCGAATGGCCATCATCCCCGACCAAACTATCGTCATCCCCGACCAAACTACCGTCATCCCCGACCAAACTATCGTCATCCCCGACCAAACTATCGTCATCCCCGCGAAAGCGGGGATCCAGAGTCACTCGGATATAGCCCACTATAATAAGGTCGCTGGATCCCCGCCTGCGCGGGGATGACGGACTGGAAGAGTCATGCGATAACGGAATGGAGGAGGCACGGAAGTACGGGGTGAAAGCCAAAAAGTGAATGCTCGATTTCAGTGTCATTCCGGCGGACGCCGGAATCCACCTACCGCGCCACCATAATCCGATTCCGACCCGCCTGCTTGGCCTCATACAGCGCCTTGTCCGCCCGCGAAATCACCTCGGATGGCAGCAAATCCCCATCCGGCTGCACCGACACCACGCCCTGGCTCACGGTAATGACCGGTGCCACCGAGGACGTTTCGTGCTGGATCTGCTCTTCTTCCACCAGTTCCTTTAACCGGTTGGCGGTGCGCAACGCGGCGTCCTGGGATGCCCCGGGCAGAACCAGGATAAATTCCTCCCCACCGTAGCGGGCTACCACTTCACCGGCCCGTGCCGTGGCCTTCTGCATCACGTCCGCGAGCCGCTGCAGCACCCTGTCCCCCGCCGGATGACCGTACGTGTCGTTGTAGTGCTTGAAGTAATCCACATCCAGCAGGATCACGGACAGGTTGGCGCCACTGCGCCGCGCACGGTTGATTTCGTCTTTCAGGGCATTGTTCACCAGCCGGCGGTTACCGAGGCCAGTGAGTTCATCCACGTTTGCCAGGTCGGTGAGCTGGCGCCTCGCATCCCGCAACTGGCGATTTCTGTCGCGCAGTGAATTGGTGAGATCGCCCAGTTCCTGGGCCATGGTTTCGCGCTCCCAGGTCAGCGATATCATATTGCGGAACGAATGATAAACCCGGTTGGAGACCACCACCAGCACCCCGCAGAATGCGAGCAGGGAGAGCCCGATCACCAGGTTGTAGGGTTGCTCCCAGTAGTGGGCGAGACTCCACCAGGCAATTGGCCAGATGGCGCAAAAGAGATAGGCGATAAAATATTCGCGGATGATCACCGAAAAACCCAGGGAGATTGCGGTGATCATCAGGATCAACAACAGAAAGGTGTACTGCATGGTGATCGGTACATAGTGGGCGGCAAAAATGTACACTGCCGACCACACCCCGCCGGTGGCGGCGGCGCCCAGTAGTAACTTGAAATAGACTTTGCGCGCGTGGGTGAGATAGCTGCGGTTAACCAGCGCATTGCTCATCTGCAGCGAGCGCAACAGCAAGAGGATGAGGAATGCTGCCGCCCACAGCAGAATGGTGGTCATCTCCAGAAACGGCCAGAAAATGGCAATGGTGGCGGCCACACCGATCAGGTGCGCGGCAACCGTTGCCAGCTGCCCATTCTGCATGAGCATCTCTAGCTGGGCGGCAAAAAGCTCCTCCCGGGGTATGTGGCGCTGGTAAATCATGCAGTAATCCTACATCTCACCCAGTAAAATCATACACTTACAGGCGAAAGCTGCGACCTGCGTCACACCCTGAATGGGTCATTCATTGCTCACTATGCCTATTTCGGCGACACTGGGGCAAACCAACGGGAACAGGACTTTCCTGTGATTTCCTGGAAAACACTCCGCACCCTCTGCCTGGTGCTGCTGCTGATACCGGTTGTGCACCTGGTTTACCTGGTGTCGAGGGACACTGTTGCCACCCTCAACAGCTCCCCCGATGCCTGGGCCGCCGAAATTGACGCCTACGCACGACAGGACAGGGCGAGCAAACTGCCCGAAAGACCCGTTGTTGTAGTGGGTGGCCGCAGGGTGAAACTGTGGTCCGGTCTGGAGGACATGCTCAGCCCGGTGCCCGTGTTGATGCGCGGCCTCGGTGACGCCACCGTCGATGACCTCATTTACAACTACGAACGCCTGATCGGCTTTTATCGCCCCGGGGCCGTTGTACTACTGCCCAGCGCCAGCGAATTTCATATCCGCGCCAACAAAAGCGCGGAGGACCTCGCCAGTGGCATTGAGGAGCTGGTTGAGCTGAACGCCTACCATGCAGATGACAGCCGCTTTTACGTGATCACCCCGTTGAAGGCCCCGCTATATGCATCCGAGGCCAGCACCGTGGAGGAAACCACCCGCCTGCTGAATGACTGGGCGGCTGCGCAGGACCATGTCGAGATCCTCGATGCCAACCGCCTGCTGGTCAGGCCGGACGGACGGCCCAATCCGGCCTATTACCGGCCCGATGGCATTAATCTCAACGAGCACGGCTACTTACGCCTGTCGGTATTGCTGCAATCCGCCCTGGATGCCCAGATGGCAACCCTCAATAAGCCCAAAAGCTGAGAGCACATCCGCCCCGATATGGGATAGAATTGGCCCATGTTTTCGGAAATCCCCACTACCCTGCCCGACACCCCGCTGCTGACCGCTGTCGACCAGGGCCGCAGCGTGCACGCGCTCAACAGCGACGAGCTGGTGCAGCTGGCGGAAGAACTGCGTGCCTTCCTGCTGTACAGCGTGGGGCAAACCGGCGGCCACTTTGGCGCCGGCCTGGGGGTGGTGGAACTGACCATCGCCCTGCACCACGTATTCAACACCCCGGAGGACCGCATCGTTTGGGACGTGGGCCACCAGACCTACCCCCATAAAATCCTCACCGGCCGCATGCAGCAGATGCACAGCATGCGCCAGGCCGGAGGCCTCTCTGGCTTCCCCAAGCGCAGTGAGAGTGAATACGACACCTTTGGCGTCGGCCATTCCTCCACCAGCATATCCGCCGCCATGGGCATGGCCCTGGCCGCGCGCCAGCAGGGCATTGATCGCAAGGCCGTGGCGGTCATTGGCGACGGCGCCATCACCGGCGGCATGGCCTTCGAGGCCCTGGCCCACGCTGGCCACGAACGGCCCAATATGCTGGTCATCCTCAACGACAACCAGATGTCCATTGGCCACAACACCGGCGGCCTGGCCAACTACTTCGCGAGGATATGGGCCACCAAGACCTACCTGGGTATGCGCGAACGCTCCAAGAGCCTGTTGCAGCGCTTCAGTTTCCTCTGGGAGTGGGCCAAGCGCACCGAAGAGCACATGAAGGGCATGGTGGCGCCCAGCACCCTGTTTGAGGAGCTGGGGTTCCACTACATCGGTCCCCTGGATGGGCACGATTTGCCGCAACTGGTAAAAGCCCTGAGCAACATGAAGGACCTGGAGGGCCCGCAGCTGCTGCACATCCGCACCGTCAAAGGCAAGGGATTCGCGCCGGCGGAAGAGGACCCGGTCGGATACCACGCCATCAACAAAGTGGAGGCCGCACCGAAACAGCCCACACCCGCAGTGCCCGCCAGCCCCCAAGGTCCCAAGTACCAGGACGTGTTCGGGCAATGGCTGTGCGACATGGCTGAACAGGACGAGCGCCTGGTGGGCATCACCCCCGCCATGTGCGAGGGCTCGGGCATGGTGGAGTTTGCCGAGCGCTTTAAGGACCGCTACTACGATGTCGCCATCGCTGAACAGCATGCGGTAACGCTTGCCGCCGGCATGGCCTGTGACGGCCTGAAACCGGTGGTGGCCATTTACTCCACCTTCCTGCAGCGCGGCTACGACCAGCTGATTCACGATGTGGCCCTGCAGAACCTGGATGTCACCTTCGGCCTCGACCGGGCCGGGCTGGTTGGGCAGGACGGGCCGACCCATCACGGCACCTTTGATCTGAGCTACCTGCGCTGTATTCCCAATATGGTGATTGGTGCCCCCTCGGATGAGAATGAGTGTCGGCAGATGTTGTATACAGCGTTTCAGCATCCGGGGCCGGCAGCGGTGAGGTACCCCAGAGGAACCGGGCCCGGTGCAGAGATCTCCTCGCAGATGTCATCGCTGGAAATTGGCAGGTCGGTGACGCTGCGCGAAGGGACGCAAGTGGCTATTTTGAATTTCGGCACATTGCTGCCGGCAGCCCGTGAGGCGGCGCAAGCGCTTGGCGCCACACTGGTGGATATGCGCTGGGTGAAGCCCATGGATGAGGCCAGAGTTATCGAGCTGGCGAAAACCCACGAACTCTTGGTTACGGTTGAAGAAAATGCGATAGCAGGTGGTGCGGGCGCGGCGGTGAGCGAACTCCTTTCACGGGAGAGCATTGAAACCCCGGTTTTGCACCTGGGTATTCCCGATGATTACATCGATCATGGTGACCATGGGGCACAGTTGGCCGCGCTGGGGCTGGATGGCACTGGCATTATCGAGACAACCAAGACCCGGCTGGGCCACCTCCAAAGCACCACTCCCGCCCCTGCCCCCGTCGTCATTCCGGCGAAAGCCGGGATCCAGCGGCCCTGAAGCGCGATCGGGCTATCACCCCGAATGATCCACATCTTTCTAGGCAGCAAAGCCCAACTGATCAAAATGGCCCCGGTAATGGTGGAACTACAGAACCGCAATATCCCCTATAAGTTCATCTTTAGCGACCAACACCAGGCCAAATTGGATAACATATGCGAAGAATTTTTAGGATAAGGTACATTGACTAAACATCGGGGAAAACTATGTATTTTTGGATGCTACAAGGATTCTGAACTTTACCCCCGAAACCGCACGTTAATTGCAACGCTGTCCTCTTTGTTTGACAGCGCGATTGAAATTCGAGCCCAGACCGACCTCAACGGTAATGGCAAGCATCGTCCACTGACATCCCCCCTAGGCATGGCTCAAGCCATTTGGAGGTCGGTTACAGGTTTTGGTTCTTTATACAGACAGCGGGATAAATTACATGATGCTGACCTTTATTACATTCCCTATCCTGCATATCTAGACTTGTTTTATCTCCAATTGTTAACCGGCAAGCGTCACCAACACAGAATTGTCATCGATAGCTTTCTTTGCCTGCACGACACGATAGTCCATGACAGGAAAATGCTAAAACATGGCAGCATACTGGCTCGACTAATCAGCCGGATAGAAGGTTACACACTACGACAGGCCAGCTTAATCCTGATCGACACAGAACAACAGAAAAAACTGCTAGTCGAAAGCTATGCTCTCGACAAGAACAAGGTCATCGTGACTCCAGTAGGAATTGATGAAAGTACGTGGACCGAATGCCCCCCATTGCCTCTTTACAATCAATTTAGAGTACTTTTCTGGGGAACCTTCATCCCTCTTCACGGAATTGAAACGATTATCGAGGCAGCGAGGATATTCGCCAAGAAACAGAGTAATATAAGATTCACCCTGATTGGTGACGGCCAAACCGCAGACGAAATTTCTAAAAAACTCATTGCCCAGCCTGTTGAAAATCTAGAATGGAGGAGAGAACTTGTTAGCGCACAAGTGCTGCGATCTGAGCTTGAGAATTCACACTGTATTTTGGGTGTATTCGGTACATCTGCAAAGACCGGCAACGTAATACCGTACAAGGCTTATCAAGCCATGGCGTCAAATAAAATCCTGATCACAAGAGACAGCCCGGCTTTTAGAAAAATATTTGGTGACCAAACCACAATAGTCGGCTTGTATCTGACGGAACCCGGATCAGCGACACTTCTTGCGGAAGCGATAACTGATGTCTTTATGAACTATGATGAAATTTTTAAGCACATTGCCACACGAGTGGCATATGACCTGAAACTCAGCAATTTTCGCTTATCTAAAATATTGTCAGAAGAAATTCCGCACCTTTTCGATGGAAACAGGCAGAACGATGGAGAATCAGCACCCTGAAGAGCCGCAGCTTGAAAATTGTCCCCCGCTTCCTGCAGCGTCGAATGTCTCATCGGCCCGATCTGCTAAAGATTGTCGACAACGTTAGCTGGTTGTTCTTTGACAGATTTCTGCGCATGGGTATTGGCCTGCTCGTCGGCGTCTGGATCGCGCGCTATCTGGGGCCTGAAAAATTCGGCTTACTCAACTTCGTCATGGCTTTTGTCGGGCTTTTCGGTGCCATTGCCGTCCTGGGTTTGCAAGAGATAATAGTGCGAGACCTCGTACGCGATCCTTCCCACAAAGAACAGACCCTTGGCACCGCCGCCTTGCTGCTGTTGTTTAGTGGTTTCCTGGCCTATGGATTGGCCATGGTTGTAATTTTTTGGCTGCGGCCCGAAGACCAGTTAGCCAGAATCCTAGTCGCAATATTCGGGTCCACCCTGCTGCTCAGGTGTTCCGATGTCGCCAAATACTGGTTTGAATCTCAGGTTCTATCAAAGTACACCGTTTGGGTCCAGAACGTATTCTTCGTTATTTTCGCGGCGATCAAGGTTGGTTTGATACTTGCTCAAGCACCTCTTGTCGCCTTCGTTTGGGCGATGGTGACTGAGGCAGCACTCGTTGCTGCAACAATGCTCGCGGTGCTGGATCTGAGTGGCACCAGGTTGATGAAGATGACCATGAGTGCGCGTCGCGCAAAGACCCTATTAGCAGATAGCTGGCCCCTCCTGCTCTCCGGTATCGCGGTGATGATTTACATGCAGATCGATCAAATTATGCTGGCACAGATGGTTGGTGAAAATGCGGTCGGCATATACAGCGCCGCAGTACGCATCAGCGAAGTGTGGTATTTTCTTCCCCTGGCGATAGTTGCGTCGGTTTTTCCCAATATCCTGCAGGCCAGAGAGAAAGGCGAGAAGGAGTACTATTCCAAATTGCAGCATTTGTACGACCTGATGGCGTGGCTTTCGATCACCGTCGCACTTCCGATGACCTTCCTCTCGACATTCGTGGCCACACTCTTGTTCGGCGCCCCCTACGCTGCTGCTGGACCGGTACTAGCGGTGCATGTATGGACTTCCTTCTTCGTCTTCCTGGGGGTGGCAAGCAGCAGGTGGTTTGTCGCGGAAGGACAACAGTTATTGCTGTTACAGAAGACTGTTTTGGGTGCGGCTGTTAATGTTATTTTAAACCTAATTCTGATCCCGCAATATGGGGCAATTGGAGCAGCTTGGACAACCGTATTTTCGTACAGCGTGTCAGATCTGTTTGCGGACTTGATACACAGAGAAACACGCGCAATGTTCCTAATGAAAATAAAGGTGCTCAATCCCGGCAGGTTATTTGGTTGGTAGAACGTAGGTTAAAAGTGATAATGAAGGCGCGATTGCCTGAACCCTTAAAATATACCGTGAGGTGAGGGGTCGACTGCCTTGCCTGGAAACCCTGGCGGCAGGCCAGCTAGTCACGGGGAGGTGAAGATCAAATATTACGCCGAATTTTTGAGCACCAACCTTAGGATTTCTATGCCGACATTGGGGCTCATCACCCGAAGAGATTTTCTAATACTTACCTGTTTTACAAGAAGGGTTGGTCAGGTATAAATATTGATGCGATGCCCGGAAGCATGGAGCTATTCAATAGGTTCCGTATCCGTGACATTAATTTGGAGTTGGCGATTGGCCAAGTTCTCGATGAGCTTGATTACCAAATGTTCAACGAACCCGCACTGAATGGGTTTTCACGCGAATCGGGAGAGGAGCGCAATGCCCAGATATCACCTTACGAGATAGAAAAGGTTATCAAGGTATTAGTGGTTCCGTTAGCTGAGGTTCTGGATCGCTATCTCCCTGACCGACAACTGATAGATTTTTTGTCCGTAGATGTAGAGGGCTTCGACCTTGAGGTATTGAAGTCGAATGACTGGGAGAACTACCGCCCCAAGTATGTGTTGGTTGAAGTGTTAAGAAGTGGTTTACAAGAAGTACTTAACTCCGCAACTAATAAGTTTTTGGGAAAATGTCGATTATAAAGGATATGCCTTGTCTGCGAATACGGTCTTCTTTAAGGTTAGTAGATAGTATTTTTTGGGGCAGCAAACCAAATGAAAGAATATAGCCTCCAACCCAGAGTACTTGTCACTGGAGGAGCCGGATTCCTTGGCTCACACCTCTGCGATCGACTTCTCCGTGATGGTGCCGATGTTATTTGCCTGGATAATTTTTTTACTGGTTCCAAACAGAACGTTGGCCACCTATTGGCAGATCCAGGTTTTGAGCTGATGCGACACGACGTGACATTTCCGCTCTACGTGGAAGTCGATCAGATATTTAATCTTGCATGCCCGGCCAGTCCCATCCATTACCAACACGATCCGGTGCAAACGACCAAGACCAGTGTGCACGGCGCCATTAATATGTTGGGCCTGGCCAAGCGCACCAAAGCAAGAATACTCCAGGCTTCCACCAGCGAAGTGTATGGCGACCCCGAAGTGCACCCGCAGAAAGAGAGTTATTGGGGACGCGTGAATCCAATTGGCGCCCGTTCTTGCTATGACGAGGGAAAGCGATGTGCCGAGACGCTTTTCTTCGACTATCAGCGGCAGCACAACCTGGACATAAAGGTCGTACGTATTTTCAATACCTACGGACCGCGCATGCATCCCAATGATGGTCGTGTTGTCAGTAATTTTATCGTCCAGGCACTCAAGGGTGAAGACATTACGATATACGGTGATGGCCAGCAGACGCGCTCTTTCTGCTACGTGGACGACCTGATAGAAGGGTTCGTCCGTATGATGAATACCGAGACAGGATTTACTGGTCCGGTAAATATGGGCAATCCGCAAGAATTCACCATGATCGAGTTGGCTGAACTGGTCATCAAATTGGTGGGGGGTAAATCTAAATTAGCATATCGTCCTTTGCCGGAGGATGACCCCAAGCAACGACAGCCCGACATAGACCTTGCCCGGCAAAGGCTTCAGTGGGAGCCGAAGGTGCCGCTGGAGGATGGTCTGCGAGAGACCATCTTCTACTTCAGAACAATGCTGAACAGCTGAATATGATCAATTCCCGCCGCAGATCAAGGATATCGCCCTCAGGTTGCGACAATATCGACCATGCCGACAACCAGGTTCGCTTGGATACAGCGGTGTTGTTTCTTGTCTTCAATCGCCCCGGGCCAACAGAGCGGGTTTTTGCCGCAATTCGCCAGGCGAGGCCGCAACGCCTGTACGTGGCAGCGGACGGTGCACGGTCAGACCGCGATGGAGAAGCGGAGAAGGTGTTGCGAGTGCGAGAAATTGTCTCTCGGGTAGATTGGCCGTGTGACGTCATGACTCTCTTCAGAGAAAGCAACCTGGGCTGCAAAGCTGCAGTGAGTGGCGCGATCAGCTGGTTCTTTCAGCATGAAGAGCAGGGGATTATTCTCGAAGACGATTGTTTGCCGCATCCCGATTTTTTTACCTACTGTGACGCGTTGCTGGATCGTTATGCGGAAGACGAGAGGGTATGGGTGGTTACTGGTGATAATTTCCAGCAGGGAAACCAGCGCGGTGACGGCTCATACTACTTCTCGATTTTTAATCATGTATGGGGTTGGGCGACCTGGCGCAGGGCATGGGCCAGGTGTGATCTCGCTATGAGCTACTGGCCCCGGTGGCAGAAATCAGATGCCTGGCGACAATTACTACCCGACAAGGTCATGCGGGTCTACTGGGCACTGATATTCGACAAAATGTATCGCAATGAAATCGACACCTGGGATTATCCCTGGACAGCAGGTGTCTGGTTTCATGGTGGCTTGACCGCAACACCCAATGTCAATCTGGTCAGCAATATCGGTTTTGGTGAGGATGCAACCCACACGACATCAGACACCTCCGATACTGCGGCATTGAAGACCCAGCCTATTGGCGAACTCACACACCCTTCATCCGTGGCACAAGATGTTGAAGCCGATCGCTTTGTTTTTCAATCGGTTTATGGCGGGCAGGATATGAAATTCTTCAGGTTGCTGCTCACGCGGTTGGCCGGCAAATTGCAATCCCGGGCTGCATCTTTCGGCCGCCCGAAGGGTGGATAGCGATGACGGCTTGTCGCAACTGCGGAGGGCAGACTCGCTTATCTCACAACGCCACAATCATGGGAAAACATCCTGTAGATTATGTGGTATGTACTTGCTGTCAGTATCTGCAGGTTGTCGACCCGCATTGGCTTGAACAGGCATATGCAGAATCGATTAACCTGTCGGATACAGGGTTGGTTTCAAGAAATATCAATTTATCCAGGTCTGTGTTGATAAGCCTGTTCGCTGTTCATGGAGTAGGGAAAATACGCAATTCAAGATACCTTGATTACGGTGGTGGCTATGGACTTTTTGTCAGGCTGATGCGTGATATCGGCCTGGATTTTTACTGGCATGATCCCTTCAGCGAAAACCTGTTTTCGCGCGGCTTCGAGCGATCCGGTGGTCAATATGACGGTTTCGTAGCCTTCGAGGTCCTGGAGCACCTCGAATTTCCAGGGCGATTTTTCGAGGAAGTTTTCCAGCAGACGGATCTTCTCATCTGTTCAACTGAACTGTACGGAGATAGTCCGCCACCAACAGCTGAGTGGGATTACTATGCCTTGTCTCACGGGCAGCATATTGGTTTTTTCAATTCTTCAACCCTGCGCTTTATCGCCAGTAAATATCAGTTGGATCACGCATCGGACGGGCGCGGCTTTCACATCTTCAGCCGCGATAGATTGCCGCAATGCTTGATCCTTCTCGTCAAGGCGCTGCGGTTTATGCGGATAGACCGAATGATATCAAGAGCCTTCACCTCGAAGACTTTGAGTGATCATGCAATGATGGTCGAATTGGAATCACAGGCGAAAGTGAAATAGACGCTTCCTGTTTTATGAGTAGACGTAGCTGAAATGTTGATCGCGGTGGGTTTAGCCAGGAACTGTGCTCCAGTGATAGAGGGCAATGTTCGAAACATCTATTCGATACTGGCGAATATCGCGCCTGGGAACTTTTTGTTTCTTATCTATGAAAACGATTCCAGGGATGAAACCTCGCAGATACTGCTCGATCTGCAGTCGAGCCTTCACGGACTGAAAGTGATCACCGAGACAGGTGTTGATCGTTTATATCCCGAGCGCTACCGGCGATTGGCTCTGTGCAGAAATAGACTGCTGCAAGAGGTCTTTCAGACTATTGATCCATCTACCCAGGGACATCTCATGATGGTGGATCTGGACGACAGAATAGGTGCTT
This sequence comes from Seongchinamella unica, assembly GCF_004354085.1. Classification (GTDB taxonomy): domain Bacteria; phylum Pseudomonadota; class Gammaproteobacteria; order Pseudomonadales; family Halieaceae; genus Halioglobus; species Halioglobus unicus. The sequence continues at coordinate 474,714 of NZ_SMSE01000003.1, forward strand.
CACTGCAGGAAGACCAGGTCAAGCTTGCTCTTGGAACAATGGATCAGCATGGTCTCGATGGTGTATTCCCTGTCTCCAGGCCAAACTACTACGATATCTTCGCCCTGCGAGCCCCGGGCTGGTGTGAAAGCGATTGCCTCGAGCTATTCAATCGTGATCGAAGCAGGTACGGCGAGATGGCGGCCTGGTTCTTGCGCGTAACGTCCAAACAGAAGTCCGTCGACGAGTTCCCGCGCGGTCAACTCATCCCGGTTGAAAGTGCCTTCGGTGGCGTAGGTATCTATAACTTGCAGGCAATACGTCATAGCAAGTATGCGGTTTCATCGAATCACGAACAGACCGTTTGTGAACACGTGGTATTTAATCGCGGATTAGGTGAATTGGCGATACTTTCGGACTTCGTGGTGGAAGCGCCATTTGAGCACATGACCTGGCAGCTTGAATCAAACAGAAAAATACTGCTGAAAAGGCTTGGCTGTTTCATTGCCGATATCAGGCTCATGGTACAAAGCCTGTTTCAGGGCCAACCCAGATAGTGTGAACAGGGCCTAGCTTGATCCCCGGTTTTTGCGCTTTAGCAGGTTGGTGATTCCAGGAAGCGATCTCCCATAACGTTCCCGCAACGTTATCCAGGCCATTCGCATCAAGTTGGTATTGCCGAAAAGATAATCGACGGCATTTTTCTCTCTCACGTGCGAGAGATCGGTAGAAATCCCACCTTCAAGATTGTTGCTGATCGGATGGGGGCTCTTCACAAAAGAGTCGCGATCCAACAGGTTGAAGAAAAGATAGTCTGATATTAACAAGCCCGGTTTGACCAGATAGGGGCCGTGTATATGGTGCAGTGATCTACGATAAACCAGCGACTGGTGCAGAAGGTAAAGGCGCTCTGCTTCACAGGTGATCTTGCGGGTAATCCCGACGGACTCATTATAGCGATAATGATCTGAATATATTACATCGGCCCCCGGACCGCAGAAGGCCATTGCCCGGTTCAAGGCATTCTGGTCAACGAATACGTCACCCGAATTCATGAAATTTAACCATTGGCCACTGGCCACGGAGATAGCCTTATTCATCGCATCATACAATCCCCGGTCGGGCTCGCTGACCCAGTAATCGATTTTGTCATCGTATTGCCGGATTATTTCCAAGGTGCCGTCAGTTGAGCCGCCGTCAATGACGATATACTCCACGTTGTCGTAGGTTTGTTCCAGCACGCTACTTATTGTTCGCTCAATATACGCGGAATTATTAAAAACCACGGTCACAACCGTGACGACGGGGCTGTCGGGGGTGGGTTTCTTAAACAGGGATTTGGTGCGCAGGCCTCCTTCGGCTTTCCGAACGCCACCCTCCGGCAGTCGCAGCAGAATCCCAAACCTTTCCTCGGCCGTCACTGAAGGGCTGGGGGCATCACAAGATAGCTGCCTGGTCGTGCTATATTTGGAATTAATATGTTTGGTCACCTGGTAACACCGGATTGATCGCGTTGGGTGCACTCATGATAACCCAATTAATACTGGAGAAGGTTTACCGTATGCTTGTCTCGAACTCAGAATGTTGCAGATGAAGACGGCTTGCGTATTCGCACACTATGACAGGGACGGTATCGTAGACAGTCACGTTACGTACAGTCTTTCCGAACTGCATCGCTGCGTACAGCGCCTGGTATTTGTAAGCACGAGCAATCTCTCAGATGAAACGGTTGGCAAGCTTGTTGCCATGGGCATTGAGGTTATTGTCAGAAAAAACCGGGGATACGATTTCTACAGCTACAAAGTTGGAATTGAGCACCTAACACTCTCGGATTACGACCAGTTAATCCTGTGCAATGACAGTGTTTACGGTCCGCTGACGGACCTTTCGGCGTTTATAGGCAAGATGAATGAAATCGACGGGGATTTCTGGGGAATCACTGAAAGCTTCGATTTTGCCCACCACCTGCAAAGTTATTTTCTGGTATTCAAGCGCACGGTGTTGAACAGTTCCGCTTTTGCAGAATTCTGGAGTTCCCTGGACTTAATCGATGACAAGAATGAAATCATTCGCCGTTACGAGGTTGGTCTGTCGCAGGTGCTCACCAGCTGCGGATTCAAGTTCTACTCGGTGATGCCCCTGGAAGACAGGGGGACGGTCGATCGGATTTGGCATGCCAGGAGAGAGTACGGCAGGACGCTGAAGCGGCGTTGGCGCGACCCTGCATTCTGGTCGGATGTGGGCTCACTATTGACGGGACGATTGGATGTAGGGGTGAACCACTCGCATCTCGACTGGGAAGTGTTGCTGATCGAGCATGGCTCACCCTATATAAAAGTAGAGCTGTTGCGAGATAATCCCAAAGATGTACGAAACCTAGAGCCGGTGCTTGATGTTGTCAGGTCAAAAGGCGAATATCCCGTCGAGCTGATATCGAAACACCTCGCCAGAGTTGGGGGCTCGGGACCTCTAAGTCCAAACTGAACATATGGATACTTGTATCTCGACTTCGACAGTGTGCGGATCACGCGTATTGGTGAGGTCTTGAAGCGAATCGCCCCACAGGGTTTGAGCGGGCCGGTTACCGGTGAAGTCGCTCTCGTCGTGGTGACCTACTGCCCGGGCGAACGCCTGGTCAGGAATATGCAGGTGGCGGCAGACCAGTTCGAGCGTGTATTCCTGGTTGATAACACTGTTGGTGGTGAATCCATTCTCGAAAATCTCGACGAGCAAAAATTTGAGATCATTCTCAATCATCAGAATCTTGGTTTGGGAGACGCGTTAAATACCGGCTGTCGCCGTGCCATGGAGTCGGGATATGAGTGGGCGGTTACGCTCGATCAGGATACGGAACTACTGACGGGATTTCTTGGCGGGATGCTTGCAGCCTGGAGCGCATCTCCAGTACCAGCGGTTGTTCTCGGTAGCAACTACTATAACGCATCCAGGGGGGTAAGCCGGTTCCCGGAAAGCGTGATGCCCGAGGCTATCGAGCAGACTACCGTGATTACTTCTGGCAGCCTGATGCATCTTCCGACCTGGTGCTCACTGGGAATGTTTCGGGAAGACTATTTTATTGATTCAATAGATCATGAATTCTGTTTGCGCGTTAGGCGGGCGGGGTATGCGGTGGCCGTAAACTGCCAACTGGGAATGAGGCAATATATCGGGGAAGATTCGGGGCATTCAGGCTATATTTCCCGTTTTCTGCCTTATCGCCACAGCGAGTGGAGAAAGTACACCGGTGCGCGAAACTCTATTCGTACACTTATGGACTACGCATGTAGAGAGCCTTCATGGGGGCTAAAAAAATTTTTGGGGCTTTGCACTGACTTCATCGCTATTCTATTTCTTGAACCGAACAAAGGCGCAAGATTGAGGGCATTTTTTCTCGGTCTTGCCCATGGATTACAGGGGAGATTGGGCTCAGTTCCGGAGCAGGTCAAAAACTTTAGCGTAGACAGCTGAGTTATGCACAGCCGTATCACGAAGCCCACAAGAGAGCCATGCATCGTAAGACAGGTCAGGTATTGAAGACGTTGACACTTAATATGTGTTATTTTGGGCACTAGGGTTAGCTGGCCCTGTAGAGGTTCAATCTAGAAGCTCAAGGTCCTGAAACGTGAGTCTGAGCGTCAACTGAAGGGAACTGATCCGGCCAATCACTTCTACTCTCGCCCCTGAAATACCTCACACCCAACAATCGCACCGTTTCCAATACCCACAGGGTGCCTATACAGTCCATATCCGCGGCATATTCGGGCTCCTCAATGCTCGCGGCCACATGGCTCTAGGCACCCAAGTTGTAGATTTCGCCGGGCTACACCTGCCGGATGATGCGGGTGATGTTGGAAATATCAGTCAGATCTCCATAATGCAGGATAAAACTCCGATCCGCTTCCTGCGGCCCTTCTTAAATGTGGTTTATCTGTTCACTGTTGAAAGAAAATGCACGATATTTGACACCATGCACCTCGTAACCTTCTGCCAGTAAAAGTTCGGCCGGGTAGGAGCCATCCTGCCCCGTCACACCGGTAATCAGGGCCGTTTTGCGGCTCATTTTTGTTCGTCCTAAAGGTCTTCTGTGAACCAATCATAGGTCTCTGCCAAGCCATTCCGCAAGCAAATTGCGGGCTTCCATTCCAGTCGACCCAGCTCGTAGATATCCAGCAGTTTACGCAGCGCACCATCAGGCTTTCCCGTATCGAATTCGATCCGGCCCTCGAAACCCGCAGTCTCGCGGATCATTTTTGCCAGTTCCGCCATCGTAAAATCAGCGTATGACCTGACATTCAGATGACTCAGGCGCGGCTCTGTGATTTCCTGGTAGCGATCAAGGGACAGATCCATCGCCCGTTGGCAAGCCCGTGCCATGTCGCCTTCATGGAAAACTCGCGCCTCGCCGTGCCCGAACCCCATACGCTAACGGCATCGGCGTTAGCAACCCGGGCTTGGCGAAAACGCCTTATCAGCACTGGTATCAAGTGGCTGTTTTCCGGATGGATGCTGTTGCCCGGGCCATACAGGTTAGTCGGCATAACGCTGCGTTAATCCGTGCTGCATTGCAGGTTCAAGGTCTCGCACAGCTTTATGCCTCCTATCTTGGCCAGTGCGTAGTGTTCACTGGTGGTCTCGAAGGGGCCCTGCAACAATTCAGTGCCTTTATTAGCAGCTGCGCCTGCCAGAATAAATACAGGGACTGCCTAGAAACAGCAGTTTTTTGATGCCCGGCTGCCAGGCCGAGTGAATCACATTGCAATCGAGCATCCGGTTTTCATAAATGGAGTAAGCGGGATAGGTACTGCTGGCATGTATACCGCCTACTTTAGCGGCACAGAGGTAAACCTCATCCAGCTGCTCGGTTTGGAAAACAGCCTTGACCGCCGCCTGGGCAGTAAGATCCAGTTCGTCCCGACTGCGGGTGACGACCTCAACGCTTGAATCCTGCAGCAAAAGGCGATGGACTGCTGACCCCACCATGCCCCTGTGCCCGGCAATAAAAACGCGCCTGCTCACCTCAACAACTCACCGATGGCCGGCACGATAGCTGGCTTTTGTATTCAACCCGGTTTTCAAACTGTATCAGTCCTATTGTGGCCGCGGCACTGCATTCGGTATTCTATCCTGAATCGCCGACTACTTCACAGCTGGCTGTAACACTACCCTCCCGGCAAGCGGGGTAGTATGATGCCCGCAGCCACATTCAACGTGATGATGCACCCGCGTCTGCTTTGAACCCGCATAACTCCGATAGCAAATAGACACAGGCTATGCCCAAGAGCAAATCCCCCTCCTCCTTCGCCGAGCGCATACAGATGCTACAGGCGCTGGTTAGCCACCTCGAAGAAGCTGACCTTCCCCTCGACCAGTCCCTGAAGGAATTCGAGGAAGGCATACAACTCGTCCGCGATGCCCAGGAAGAGCTGGCGACCGCCGAGCAAAAAGTGAACGAACTGCTACAGCCCCCCATAGGCCAGCCAGCTGAGCAAGATTAACATCCGTGACTAACACACTGGACGGATTACTGGGCAGCTTTCGCGCCAGACTGAACGATGACCTGGCGGCGCTCTGGGAGCCATTCGACTCCGCCGCTTCGGGAATGAGTGCCCCTGGCCGCTATGCCACCAGCAATGGCGGCAAGCAGGTACGCCCCACGCTCTATTTTGCCGCCTGGAACGCCATGGCCGACTCCTCCCCAGCCGACACGGCGCCGGCGCTCGCCCTCGAACTCATCCACACCTACTCCCTAATCCATGACGACCTCCCCGCCATGGATGACGACGATATGCGCCGTGGCAAGCCCAGTCTGCACAAGGCCTACGACGAGGCCACTGCCATCCTGGTCGGCGACGGCCTGCAGGCTCGGGCCTTCGAGCTGATCGCCGATGCTCCGGAGCTCTCCGCCGAACAAAAAGTGAGGATGATCAAAGTATTAGCGCAGGCTTCCGGCTTTGAGGGGATGGTCGGCGGCCAGTATATCGACATCCAGGCCGTGGATTCAGACATGACCCTGGAAGAACTCCGTGCCATGCACGAGATGAAGACCGGGGCGCTTATTCGGGCTTCGCTGGCGCTGGGGGGGATTGCCGCCAATGCCACGGAGGCGCAGCTAGCGGCGCTGGATGAATATGGGCGCAATATCGGGCTGGCGTTTCAGGTGGTGGATGACATTCTGGATGTTGAGGGTGACCCGGAGACACTGGGCAAAACCCAGGGCAAGGACGCCGAGGCCAACAAGCCCACCTACGTGAAGCTGCTGGGGCTGGATGGCGCCAAAGCCGAGGCGCAGCGCTTGCTGGACGAGGCCATTGCCGCGCTGGATTCATTTGGGGAATCGGCGGATATGCTGCGGGAGCTGGCCCGGTATATTGTGGGGAGGGACAGGTAGGGTGTTACCCACCTTTTCGCTCTGCTACATGGTCTCTGGATTCCCGCTTTCGCGGGAATGACGGGGGTTAGGGGCCGGGAATGACGGGGGTTAGGGGCCGGGAATGACGGGGGTTAGGGGCCAGGAATGACGGGGGTGAGAGGCGGGAATGACGGGGGTTAGGGGCCGTGGATGACGGTCGGGGTTAGCCCTGGGCTTCGAACATATGGCCTAATTTGCCCGCCTTGGTGCTCAGGTACTTCTCGTTGTGGGGGTTACTGGCGGTTTGCAGGGCAATGCGCTCCACCACGTCCACGCCCTGTTCTTCCAGTGCCGCCACTTTGCGCGGATTATTGGTCATTAATCGCACAGATTTGATCTTCAGGTGCTCCAGCATGGGCTTGAGCAGGCTGTAGTCGCGCATATCCGGACCGAAGCCCAACTGCTCGTTGGCCTCCACGGTGTCGGCGCCGGCGTCCTGCAGCTTGTAGGCCTTGATCTTGTTCAGCAGGCCAATGCCCCGACCTTCCTGGCGGAGGTAAAAGATGGCCCCCCTGCCCTCTTCCGAGATCGCCTTCATGGCGGCGTGCAGCTGCATGCCGCAGTCACAGCGCATGCTGAACAGGGCGTCGCCGGTCAGGCATTCGGAGTGGACCCGGGCCAGCACGGGCTCGCCATTGCCCACGTCGCCCATGGTCAAAACCACGTGCTCCTTGTTGCCTTCCGCGTCTTCGAAGCCATGCATCTCGAACTCGCCCCAGGCGGTGGGGAGACGTGAGGATTCTACGTAGCGTGCGGTCAATGGAGCTTATCCGTGCAAAAGGGCGCGTATTCTAACAGGTTTGGCGGGGAATGGGACTACCCGCCAGCGCTGGCCTGGGAGCGTGCTCTACTGGAATTTATCCCTGGATTTCAGCCAGGCGGGCTTTCAGTCCAGCGCCGACATCGAGGCTCTGAATACCAGCCCTGAGTGTATCCCGGAACTTGCGCGAAGGATGAGAAAGTGCGGCATCCAACGCCAGCCAGACGTCACCGGGGTTCTGGTCGAGCAGGCACGTCAGGAGTTGGGTTGCCTGCTTCACGTCTTTGGTCGCTTTGGTACGCTGAGATGCGGGGCGGCGACGGGCTACCACCAGTTTGTGCAGGGCAAACCTTGCCGGATTGGGCACGTTCACCAGCACTCCGCCCTTGTGCAGCAGCACGGCCTTCTGGGTATCTTCCAGTAGATACTCCAGGAACGCCACGGGTTCTGCGTATGACTGTATGGCACGTACGTATTGCTGGCCTTCCGGTTTACCCTTGCGAGGCGTCACCAGGTCCACCCGAAAACTGCCCCCACGTATCTTGAAACTCGTCGAATGGGCCCTGGGGTTCAACATCGGTACGCTGAGCAGCCCTGTTTCAGAATCGAGAATTACGTCTCCCAGGGGCCTGGCGTTCTCGGGGATAGCGACCATTGCTTCATCGCTGGCGGCCAGGTCTATATCCTGGGTGGCTGTGGTGTCCCGGCGCCAGGAAACCCCCAGCATATTGCCCATGGCCAGAAATGCGAACGAACCGACCAACACCCCACCAGCTCGGAAAAGGCCAGCCTGCTCGGCAGCGTAAAGTACTTTGTAGGCGCGGTGACTGATTCCGGCACACCCCGCTGCAAGTGCCATCGCGACCAGCTTTTCCACCTGCGCTGTATCGGCCTTACCCTCATCCCAGCGCGCTTTCTGCTGTGCTATGCGGCCCCGGATTTCTTCGTTGTCCGGGCCAAAATAATATTGCTTTTTTTTCCCTGCCAGGGTGTGCTGCAGATACCAGTGGTCGCCGCGAGTAACTGACTTTTTAACAAACCCAAAGCCATCTCCGGAAGACGCGCTGGCTTCCCGGGTCATCACGCTTTCCAGCGCTTCCGCATACGCCATGGAGGCAGAGCCGCTGAGTTCGGTGTAAGCCATCGCTGCTATCATCCAGGTAAAACAAGTTGGATGATAGCGCCGCTATCATCCAATTGCAACTAGTTGGATGATAGCCACTACACTACCGGGAAGGTTTCCTAGTGGCTACGCGAGAGCGTCAGAATCCCCTGATTTTCCTCGATTTTTACGTGTCGAAGGTAGGTCATACCAAGCAGTACCATGGCCGGGAATTCGCCTTCCACCACGGTCGCAGGAACGTTGTCGACCTTGATGCCGCCAACGCTCACGGATCGCAGCTTGACACTCCAGGCCCTGGCGATGCCGGAGGCAGTCTCTACCCGCGCCGGGGTGGCTTTTTCAAGGTCGATACCCAGGCGACTGGCTTCGGACTGGTTGAGGGCGACCACGTTGGCACCGGTATCCACCAGCACCTTGACCTGGCGCCCGTTGATCCTGGCACTTGTCTGGTACTGGAGGCGGGAGTCGCGGCGGATAGTCACTGTCTGCGCTGGGGGCGGCTGATAGTTAGTACCCACTTTACGGGAGAGGCCCAGCACCATCTGGTTGCCGTTGACTTCGATGGTGGCGGTGTTGGAGTAGGCTGAAACCAGGGTAACACCGTTGTGGGACTGGCCTTTTTTCAGCAGTTTGCGCTCGCCGTCTATAAGGAGAATGGCGGCGTTGGGCATCAGGCCTTCAAGGTCGATCTGGGGATTGGGGGTAGCGGCTCTGGCTTGCAGGCACAGGCTTAAAAGAACGATGCACCCGAACAACCACAAGACGCTGGATTCCCGCCTCCGCGGGAATGACGGAGGTTTGGCAGGGAATGGCGCAAAAAGAGACCTGGACGACGGCAGATGGAAAGTCATGTAAGCAACCATAACGCAACATGCAGGCAGGCGCAGGCCATCAGGCCGGCAACCACGTCGTCGATCATGATACCCAGGCCGCCGTGGACTTGCTTATCGAGGGGGCCGATGGGCCAGGGTTTGGCAATGTCGAACAGGCGGAACAGGACGAACCCGGCAAGGATCCAGGGCCAGCTGTTGGGCAGAGCCCACAGGGTAATAAAGAAGCCGACGAATTCATCCCAGACAATACCGCCGTGGTCGTGAACGCCCAGTTGTTTGCTGGCTTCGCCGCAGATCCAGATACCGGCGGCAAAGGTGACGAGGACGACCAGGGTGTATACGCCGAGGTCAAGGTGGGACAGCAGCCAGTATAGGGGAATGGCGGCCAGGGTCCCGGCGGTGCCGGGGGCTTTGGGAGACAGCCCCGAGCCGAAGCCGAAGGCCAGGAATTGCACGGGCGAGCGGAATGGCGTTGGCTGGGCGGTTGCGGTCATGGGGGGAGTATACACCTGACTGGCGGCGCTCAGCCCCCGCGGATTGACCGAATTTGATGGAACGCGCGGGTAGCGATGAGCGTGGCCGGAGCCTACGATACTGTATAAATATACAGTTATACGCGGGGTGACCCCAATGGCTCTACCGGCGCTTCTTACCACAGATTCGAATGACGAGCAGTTGGGTCAGGCAATCACCCTGCTCGCGGCACAAATCAATATCGCCAACCAACGCCTGTTGCGGATGATCGCCGCCTTTGATCGCTGCGGCGGCTGGAAGAAGGACGGCAGCATGCGCTCCTGCGCCCATTGGTTGTCGGCCCACTGCGGCATGGATATCGGCGCAGCGCGTGAAAAGCTACGCGTGGCGCGTTGCCTGGCGGGGCTGCCGGAGGTTGATCAGGCCTTTGCCGATGGTGATCTGAGTTATTCCAAGGTGCGCGCCATCACCCGCGTCGCCACGCCTGAGAACCAGGGTTTTATGGTAATGCTGGCGGAAGGCAACAGCGCCAGTCATCTTGAGAAGCTGGTGGCGCGCTATGAACCGGTAGCGGAGCCGGGCTTGCAGGGTTTGCTGGAGGATTCTGCGGCTGTGGCTGTGGATACTGACGAGGGTGGTGAGCCTGCGGAAGCGCCGGCCGATGAGGAACGCCAGCGGGAACAGCAGCGGGAGTTGTACTGGTTCCAGGATAAAGGCGGCATGTGGGTGAATCACGCCCGGTTGCCGCCGGAGGAGGGGCAACTGGTCGCGAAAACGCTGCAGGCGGTAGCTCGCCCGCTGGTAGAGGAACGGCAGAAGGACTGGCAGGCGGCACAAAAGTCCCGCATGCAGGCTGTCGCGAGAAAGATTCTGGCGCGCAGCCGTGATACCGCTGAGGGTGTCTCCCGGGACGAGGGGGACACGGCGGAAGAAAACGACGCAACCCTGGCAAACGACGTGGCCTATCAGCGGGCGGAAGAAAAAGTTTCCGCGGAAACATTTTCCCAACACATGAACCAGATTCGAGCCGATGCACTGGTCAACATGGTGGAGCACTTTCTGGCCTCCGGGCCGGATTACCACGACCTGCAGGGGCTGAAAGGGGCCGAACGCTGCCAGGTGGTGCTGCATGTCGACGTCAACACCCTGCGGCAGCAACGATCGGGGGGTTGTTGCACCCATGGCAAGGCGTTTTATGAGGACAAACCCTGGCTGTCGCCAGCCACGGCACGACGGCTCAGCTGCGATACCTCGCTGGTGACCGTTCTGGAAGATGACACAGGCCAGGTGCTGAACGTGGGTCGACGATCACGTGTAGTGGCGGGGCCGATTCGGCGGGCGCTGCAGGAACGCGACGGCGTTTGCCAGTATCCGGGCTGCCATGAATCGGTGTATGTGGAAGCACATCATATCAAGCACTGGGCCGAGGGTGGGGAAACCAGCCTGGATAATTTGGTCACCCTGTGCCGGTTTCACCACCGGCAGCTTCATCGCGGGTGTTTCGATGTGCAGGTAATGCAGGACGTTTCTGCGGAAACGGGGCGGCCGGGTGTGGAACTGCAGTTCGTAGACGCGGGTGAGGGCCCCGGTGAGAAGGCCAGCGCGGGTGCGCGCAGAGGCCGGGGTGGCGGCTAGTTTGGAGGTGGTGACGAGCTTGGAGGTAGTGGCTAGTTTAGAGGTGGTGTCTGGCTGAGGGGTGGTGACAAGCTGAGGGCTGAAGGCGAGGTAGAGAGTGGAGGCTCTCTGCGAGGTTGCGACTAGCTGAAGTGCTGGAAGCCCGTCGGTAGGTCACTGTCTAAACCGGTGTGCACACCCTGCCCCGCTTGCACTTCACCAATGCGGGAGCAGCCCATCGGTGCAGACTCGTCCCGCGGCAGGGTGAAACAGAGTTCGTAGTCGTCACCGCCGGCCAGGGCCCAGCGCAGGATGGTGTCGCTATCTTCGTGGGATTGCAGCGCCGTTGAGAGCGGGATGGCGGCTGGATCAATATGCAGCGCCACGCCGCTGGCGGCGGCGATATGTCCCGCGTCGGCCAGCAGGCCGTCGGAGATATCGATCGCCGAGGTGGCTTTACCCAGCAACTGCTGGCCCAGTTCAACGCGGGCCCGCGGGCGGTTGTAGCGCTGCAGCAGGTACTCAGCAGCGTCCGGCGCCGGTTGCCACTGGCCGTTGAGGAAGGCCAGGGCGCCGGCGGCATCCCCCAGGGGGCCGGAAACGAACACCGAGTCACCCGGCCGGGCGCCTTCCCGCAGCAGTGCCTGGTCCGCTGGCAGCGCGCCCAGCACCTGCACGGTGATCGTCAGCGGGCCGCGGGTGGTATCGCCCCCCACCAGTGGGATTCGGTACTCGGCAACGGCCTGTGCCAGCCCCTGGCTGAAGGCGTTGATCCAGAACTCGTCCGCTTCAGGCAGGGTCAGGGCAACTGTCATGCCGATGGGACGGGCGCCCATGGCGGCCAGGTCGGAGACAGCCACGGAGACGGCACGAAAGCCGGTGTCCTCCGGGAACAGTTCCTCGGGGAAATGGACGCCCTCGACCATGGTATCGACAGAGGTGGCGAGTCGTTCGCCCGGCGCAAGTGAGAGAATCGCGCAGTCGTCGCCTACCGAAAGGTCGACGGCTAGGCCGGCGCCCAGGGAGGCGAAGTAGCGGTAGATGAGGTCAAATTCTGAAGCGGACATAGCAGCCGGTATTCAAAGTCACTGGCTCCCCGCCTGCGCGGGGATGACGGTTATCGTGCCCCACGCGTATGCGGGTATGAACATGCTTCCTATAAGACCGAGTGTCCATGAATTCGGTATGCCGGACCGGAGGTTAGCCGTGGTCGGGGATTTCGGAATAACAGTACGGTAGCTCAGGCTTCGGTTTCTGCTTTACGCAGTTCCCTGGCCGCCTTGTCGAGCACGCCGTTGATGTACTTGTGGCTCTCGCTGGCGCCGAACTTCTTGGCCAGGGCAACTTCTTCGTTGATCACCACCTTGTAGGGCACATCGATGCGCTCTTTCAGCTCAAAGGTGCCCATGCGCAGCAAGGTCCGTTCAATGGGGTCCAGGTCGTCGATATCGCGGTCCAGCAGGGGCTGGAAGATGGCTTCCAGTTCGTCCACGGAAGCGGGGACGCCGTGCAGCAAGGCCTGGAAATACTCCAGGTCAACATGGGCGAAGTCGTATTCGGCGCGGAACTCTGCCTCAATCGCGTTGAGCGCCGCATCCGCCATCAGCCACTGGTACAGGGCCTGCATGCCGTAGTGGCGGGCCTTGCGGCGCTCCGCTGCCAGCGTGTTGTGGGGCTTTTTGGGGGCCTGCTTGCTCATTCAGTCCAGCTTGTTCATCAGGCTGACCATCTCCAGCGCGGACATGGCAGCTTCCTCGCCCTTGTTACCGGCCTTGGTGCCGGAGCGTTCAACGGCCTGCTCGATGGTGTCCACCGTGAGCACGCCAAAGGCTGTGGGCACGCCGTACTCCATGCTGACCATGGCCAGGCCCTTGGTGCACTCACCGGCCACATATTCAAAGTGGGGAGTGCCGCCGCGGATTACCGCGCCGAGGGCGATAATCGCGTCAACATCGCCTTTGGCGGCGACTTTCTTGCAGACCAGGGGAATCTCGAACGCGCCCGGTGCGCGAACGATAGTGATCTGGCTCTTGCTGACGCCATGACGGCGCAGGCAGTCAATGGCGCCTTCGAGGAGGTGCTCCACCACGAAGCTGTTCCAGCGGCCGACCACGATGGTGTAGCTGCCCTTGGCGCCGGTGAAGTCGCCTTCTATGGTTTTGATGTCAGTCATTTCTCTTTCCTTGCTCACCTCCTTCCATCGTCATTCCCGCGCAGGCGGGAATCCAGGGAAGGATTACTGGATCCCCGCCTGCGCGGGGATGACGTTATTTTGGCCTGCGCTCATGGGCGACCAATCAATCCTCAGGGTTTACGAAATCCAGCACCTCAAGGTCAAACCCGGAAATCGCATTGTACTTGATCGGGGCGCCCATCAAATGAATTTTTCCCACGCCCAGGTCGCACAGAATCTGGGAGCCCAGTCCCACCGTGGTGTAGGTGTCCGGGGCTGCGTGAGCCTCTGCGGGGGCCTCGCCCAGGGCCAGGTCAATGCTCTCGAGTATCTGCTCCGGGCCTTCATCCCTGGCCAGCAGCACGATCACGCCCCGGTCCGCCTCGGCCAGCTTGCGCAGGCAGCGGCTGATGCTCCAGCTGGGGCGTCCGTCAATTTCACTATTAATCATGTCGCGCAATGCCGATTGCACGTGCACCCGCACCAGGGTGGGTTCATCCGCCTTGATCGTGCCCCGGGACAGGGCGATATGAACATCACCCTCGTTCTGATCCCGGTAGGCGGTGAGCTGGAATTCGCCGTAAGCGGTGGTGATCCTGCCCTCACGCACCCTGCGAATCGTGCGCTCGTTCACCATGCGGAAATGGATCAGGTCGGCGATGGTGCCTATTTTCAGCCCATTGCTGGCGGCGAATTCCGCCAGTGCCGGGCCATCGGCCAGGGTGCCATCCGGGGTGAGGATATCGGCAATCACTGCCGCCGGCAGCAGGCCCGCAAGGCGCGCGTAGTCACTGGCAGCCTCGGTGTGGCCGGCACGGGTCAACACACCGCCGGGCATGGCCGTCAGCGGGAAGATGTGGCCCGGCTGCACGATATCTGACGGCACGGCGTACGGCGCCACGGCCGCCTGCACGGTGCGGGCACGGTCAGCGGCAGAGATGCCGGTATCAATACCCACGGACGCCTCGATGGACAGGGTGAAGTTGGATTTCTCCCCCATGGCGTCATCGACCATGGGCGGCAGGTCAAGCTGGCGACAGCGTTCCTCGGTGAGGGTGAGGCAGACCAGGCCGCGTGCCTGGCGGGCCATGAAATTCACGTGCTTGGCATCGCAGTGTTCGGCGGCCACCATCACCACGCCCTCGTTATGGCTGTCGGCGTCATCATCTACCAGCACGACCATACGGCCCTGGCGGAGGTCTGAGATTAATTCGTCTACTGTGTTTACTTGCATGTATTGTGTTCCGTCTCCTGTGGAGACTCACTGTCGTCATGCCCGCGAAAGCGGGGTTCCGGCGACTTCAGGGAAGAGTAATACCCGGAGGTCACTGGATTCCCGCTTCCGCGGGAATGACGGGACTGTTGTCAGGTGTATCCGTTTTCAGCCAATGTCTGTAATGACAGCGAGCCGCTTCCGGGCTTCGCCGCCGCATCACCCTGCATCAGGCGCTCCAGGTAGCGGGCGATCACATCCACCTCCAGGTTCACCTTCGAGCCCGGTTTGTAGTCGCCGAACACGGTCTCCGCCATTGTCTGGGGAATGATGTTCAAATCAAACTCGGCGCCGTTGACCGCGTTAACGGTCAGGCTGGTGCCATCCACGGTAATGCTGCCCTTGTGGGCGATATACCTGGCCAGATCATCCGGGGCCCGCAGCACAAAGCGCACCGAGCGGGCATCTTCATGCCGGCTGACCACCTCGCCGACACCGTCCACGTGGCCGGATACGATATGACCGCCGAGGCGGCTCGCGGGGGTCAGGGCCTTTTCCAGGTTGACCCGGGCACCCGCCTTGAGCCCGCCCAGGGTGGTGAAATTCAACGTTTCCACCGAAACATCCGCCCAGTAGCCATCACCGGGCAGTTCGATAACCGTCAGGCAGACACCATTGGCGGCAATACTGTCGCCCAGTACCACGTCAGCCAGGTCCAGCTTGCCGGTATTGATGCGCAGGCGCAGGTCACCCCCGGAAGGCTCCATTGCGGCGATTTCGCCAACTGCCTGAATAATGCCTGTGAACATAGACTGCCTGTGTCCGTGAAGCTGGCCGGGGTCAAATCCCGGCTGCCGTTAATACTGAGGGATGGCGGTAATCCGCCAGTCGTCTCCCACCCTGCGCATGTCGTCGATCACCAACGGGACCCTGGCCGACATGCTGTCCAGCGGCAAATCCAGTAAGGGGCGCGCCGCGCTGCCCATGAGTACCGGCGCCACGTAGACAACCATTGCGTCCAGCAATCCCGCTTGCAGGAATGCCCCGGCCAAACGGGGGCCGCATTCTACCAGAATTTCGTTACTTTGCCGCATGGCGAGATGGTCCAGCAATGAGGCCAGGTCGAGGCCGGTTTCGCCCCGGGGCAGGGCCAGTTGTTCCACCCCCTTGGCGGCAATGTCAGCGGAGGGTGGTAGCTGCGCATCGTGGCACAGCAGGGTGGGGGCCGCGCCATCCAGCACCCTGGCGTCGAGCGGTGTTTGCAGCCCGGAATCCAGCACCACCCGCAGCGGCTGCTTGCGGCTGCCCAGTGCTGCCTCTGCCGGCGGCAGGCCCAGTTCCTCCGCTCGCACGGTGAGGGAACAGTCGTCCGCCAACACCGTGCCAATGCCGGTAATCACCGCACAACTCATCGCCCGCAGGCGCTGCACGTCTGCCCGGGCCGCCGGACCGGTAATCCACTGGCTCTCGCCAGAGGCCATGGCGGTACGGCCATCCAGGGACATCGCCAGCTTGGCCCGCACCCGGCCCCGGCCCCGGCTCATGCGGGCGATAAACCCGGGAATCACCTGACGGGCATCGGTTTCGAGCAGTCCCACGTCCACCTGCAGGCCCGCGGCACGCAGTTTGTCCAGGCCGGCGCCCGCCACCCGGGGATTCGGATCTTCCATCGCGGCGACCACGCGCCTGACCCCCGCAGCAATCAGGGCGTCGGCGCAGGGGCCGGTTTTGCCGGTGTGGGAGCAGGGTTCCAGGGTGACGTAGGCGGTTGCGCCGGTGGCATCGCCGGCGGCCTGCAGCGCCTCGATCTCGGCGTGGTTACCCCCCGCCGGCTGGGTGAACCCCTCCCCGATCACCTGGCCATCGCGCACCAGTACACAGCCCACATGGGGGTTGGGCATCGCGGAATACCGGCCACGGCGCGCCAATTGCAGGGCGCGGGCCATCATTCGGGAATCAAGGTCGGCGGTCATGGGAGGTCAGTCTGACCGGGGTTCGGATTCCAGCGACTCAATGGCATCGCGGAACTCCGAGATATCCTCGAAGCTGCGATAGACGGACGCAAACCGCACGTAGGCGACCTTGTCCAGCTTCTTCAGTTTTTCCATGACAAGCTCGCCCAGAAACACGGAATTGACCTCGCGCTCGCCGGTGGCGCGCAAGGCGTTCTTGATCTTGTTGATCACCGCCTCGATGTCTTCGGTGGATACCGGCCGCTTCTCGAGGGCACGGGTAAAGCCGGCGCGCAGCTTTTGCTCGTTGAAGGGTTCACGGGTACCGTCCTGCTTGATGATGCGCGGCATCACCAGTTCTGCCACCTCGTAGGTGGTAAAGCGCTCGCTGCAGCTCAGGCACTCGCGGCGACGGCGCACCTGGTCGCCCTCGGCAACGAGGCGCGAATCGATAACCTTGGTGTCTTCGGCGGCGCAGAATGGGCAGTGCATGGGTCAGGTCTCTAGGGCTAAGTGGCTGAACTTTAACACATTTCTTTCTGAACTACGCCATGCTTCTGAACCGCTGGAGCGAGCGGGCCGGCAGCACTTGCGCGGGTATTATGGATCCCGGCGTTCGCCGGGATGACGGGTGTCGGACCGAGGTGAAAAGTAGCGGGTCGGGATGACGGGTGTCGGACCGTGACGACAACTGGCAGGCCGGGATGACGGGGCGGGTGTTGGGCTGGGCGGACAACTGGCGGGTCGGGAAGTCGGTCGGCGGATCGGGATGACAACTAGTGAGCGCTGATAACAAATAGCGGGCCCGGATAACAACCAGCGAGCCAAGGTGGCTGGCGGTAGCAAGGCAACCGACTGAAGCGAGAGGACACCTTCGATCGTCGTCACGCCGGCGAACGCCGGGGTCCACCTGTTCCCAAAGCAAAAAAGGCCGCTCACGCGGCCTTCCCTGGATTCCCGCCCACCCCAAGGGCGCCTTCTCTTGCTTCGCAATTCAGCTTGCGAGCGGGGATGACGATATTGCTCTACTTGTAAACTGGGAAGCGGCTGCAGATTTCCAGGACTTTGCCTTTCACCTCGGCGATCACGTCCTCTGAATTACCCGCCTCCAGCGATTCCAGCACATCACACATCCAGTGTGTCAGTTGCACCGTCTCCTCTTCACCAAAACCGCGGGTGGTGATGGCGGGCGTACCGACGCGCAGGCCGGAGGTAATGAAGGGAGAGCGCGGGTCGTTGGGCACGGCATTCTTGTTGACGGTGATATTGGCCTCACCGAGGGCGGCGTCCGCGTCCTTGCCGGTGTAGGGCTTGCCGATGAGGTCTACCAGCATCAGGTGGTTTTCGGTGCCGCCGGAGACGATGTTGATACCGCGCTCGATAAACGTGGCAGCCATGGCCTTGGCGTTTTTGACCACCTGCTTCTGGTAATCGACAAACTCCGGGCTGGCGGCTTCCTTGAAGGACACGGCCTTGGCGGCGATCACATGCATCAGCGGGCCGCCCTGGCCACCGGGGAAGACGGCGGAGTTGAATTTCTTCTCCAGTTCCTCGTTGGCCCGGGCCAGGATGATGCCGCCGCGGGGGCCGCGGAGGGTCTTGTGGGTGGTGGAGGTCACCACGTCGGCATGGGGCACCGGGTTGGGGTAGATACCGGCGGCGATAAGACCGGCCACGTGGGCCATATCGACCATCAGGTAGGCGCCGACCTTGTCGGCGATCTCCCGGAAGCGGGCCCAATCCATCACCTGGGAGTAGGCGGAAAAGCCGGCGATGATCATTTTCGGCTTGTGCTCCAGGGCCAGAGCTTCCACCTGGTCATAATCGACCTCACCGGTTTCCGGGTTCAGGCCATACTGCACGGCGTGGTAGTTCTTGCCGGAGAAGTTGGGCTTGGCGCCGTGCGTGAGGTGGCCACCGTCGGCCAGGCTCATGCCGAGAATGGTGTCGTTGGGCTGCAACAGGGCCAGGAATACCGCGGCGTTGGCCTGGGAGCCGGAGTGGGGCTGGACGTTCGCGTAGTCGGCGCCGAACAGGACCTTGACCCGTTCGATGGCCAATTCCTCGGCCTTGTCCACGTACTCGCAGCCGCCGTAGTAGCGCTTGCCGGGGTAGCCCTCGGCATACTTGTTGGTCAGCACCGTGCCCTGTGCCTGCATAACCCGGGGGCTGGTGTAGTTCTCGGAGGCAATCAGCTCGATGTGCTCCTCCTGGCGGCGCTCTTCCTCGCTAATGGCAGAGAAAATTTCGTCGTCAAATCCCTCAATGGTCATGCTGCTGTCAAACATGCGGTGCTCCCGGCGTGCTTGGGACCTGTTTCAGTCAAGGGCCCCGATTGGAAAGCGGGGCATTTTACAGAAAAAGGGGGGTGGGCAGAAGAGCGCATTGCAGCCTCACTCCTTATCAGCTATACCCTGTATTAGGGCACAGAGATTGCAGGGGCTGTCATGGCGCTGCAATATCGCTCAATACCAACAAGGGGGCACATGAACAAAAGCTGGCAATCGTACGAAACCGGGCCGTATTACGACGAACTCGTCACCGAGGCAGGCAAGCCCAGGGTCGTGGCGCGACGGGCAGTGAACATGCTGCAGTCGCTCTCCGATGAGGAAATGTCCGCCCGGCGCACCGCGGCGGAGTTGGCCATCAACGACATGGGTATCTCCTTTACCGTGTATTCGGAGGGGGAAAACATCGATCGGGCCTGGCCTTTCGACATCATCCCGCGAATCATCAAGAGCAAGGACTGGGCCCGGGTCAGCAAGGGCCTGGCACAGCGCACCCGTGCGCTGAACTGCTTTATTGATGATATCTACAACAAGCAGAAGATACTCAAGGACGGTATCGTGCCGGCGGAGACCGTACTGGAATCCGGTAATTACAAGGAACAGTGCGCCGGCATGTCGCCTCTTTATGGTGCATGGGCCCACGTCTGTGGCACCGATCTGGTGCGCGACCGGGATGGCAAATTCTATGTGCTGGAAGACAACCTGCGGGTACCTTCCGGCGTCTCCTATATGCTGGAGAACCGGGAAATCACCAAAAGGGTGCTTCCCGAGCTGTTTGAAAACTACAGCATCCAGCCGGTGGATGATTACCCCTCCCGGCTGCACAGTACCCTGGCGGCGCTTTCCCCCCGCAAACATCGCCGCCCCTGCATCGTGGTACTCACCCCCGGTATCTACAATTCCGCCTATTTCGAACACTCCTTCCTGGCCAGAGGCATGGGGGCTGAACTGGTGGAAGGCTCAGACCTGTTCGTCGACGATGACGACTGTCTATACATGCGCACCGTCGACGGTGCCGAGCGGGTAGACGTGGTCTACCGACGCATCGACGACGACTTTCTCGACCCGGAAGTGTTCAACCCGAAATCCATGCTCGGCGTGCCCGGCATCATGCGCGCCTGGAAGGCCGGCCACGTGGCCATCGCCAACGCCCCCGGCTCGGGCGTGGCGGATGACAAGGTCGTCTATGCCTTTGTCCCCGACATGATTCGCTACTACCTGAACGAGAAACCTGCCATCGACAGTGTCAAAACCTATCTGTGCATGCACGAAAAGGACCGGGAATACGTACTCAACAACCTGGACAAACTGGTGGTCAAGCCCGCCAATGAGTCGGGCGGCTACGGCCTGCTGGTCGGTCCCCACTCCACCAAGGCCAAGCGCGATCAGTTCGCCAAACTGATTGAAAAGAACCCGCGCAATTACATCGCCCAGCCCACCCTGTCCCTGTCCACGGCGCCGACCTATGCCGGCGACCGGGTGGAGCCCCGGCACCTGGACCTGCGACCCTTTATCCTCTCCTCCAGGGAGACCTGGGTCACCCCCGGCGGATTGACCCGGGTGGCCATGGTAAAAGGTTCTCTGGTGGTGAATTCCTCCCAGGGTGGCGGCAGTAAAGACACCTGGATCGTGGAGGGCTCGAAATGAGACTGCTCTCCCGAGTCGCCGAACGGCTGTACTGGATGGCCCGCTACATGGAACGGGCCGAGGATACCGCCCGCCTGACCCAGTCCTACAGTCACCTGTACATGGATACGCCCGAGGGCGCTGATCTCGGCTGGGACGTGCTGGTCAATATTCTTGATGGCCAGCCGGCCTTCGAGAATCGCTTCCGCGTCTACAATGAACAGAATGTCCTCAAGTTCCTGATTTCCGACGAGGACAACTTCGCCAGTATCCGCCAGTCGGTCAGGGCCGCCCGGGAGAATGTGCGCACCACCCGCGACGTGCTGCCCGAGGCGGTATGGGAGCACGTCAACGAGCTTTACCTCTATACCAAGGAGCACGCTGAGACCTCCATCGGCCGCCGCAACCGGCACCGGTTCCTGGATGAGGTACAGGGCCGCTGCCAGATTGTCGCCGGCCTGGTGCTGACGACCATGTGCCGCGACAACGCTTTTCGTTTCATGGCTTTGGGTCACCTGCTGGAACGGGCGGATATGACCACCCGTGTCATCGACGTGGGCGCGGGCGCCCTGCTCGGCAGCGGGCGCAGCAACCAGACCATCGATCCGCTGATCTGGGGCAGCCTGCTGCAGAGCCTGTCCGCCATGAGCACCTACCGCCGCAACGTGGGGCCCCTGCCCGAGGCAGCCCCGGCGGTAGAGTTCATCTTCAAGGACCCCACCCTGCCGCGCTCCCTGCAGTTCTGCCTGAACAGTATTCGCGGTGAACTCAAGCAGCTGAAACACAATGAGCAGGCCCTGAAAACCCTGGAACGGGCCCGCCGTCGCCTCAAGCGCTTTAACCCGGCGCAGGCCAGCTGGCAGGAGTTGCACCAGTTTATCGATGACATTCAGGTGGACCTCTACAACCTGGGCGAAAACATCAACCAGAGCTGGTTCCTGACCGATCCTGCTTAGCGACAATCACCCCAAGCGCTGACGCGCCGGAGCTGTAACCACTAATGACCATTCGGGTAGCGATTAATCACCGAACGTCCTATCAATTCGACCGGCCAGTGAACATGTCACCGCATACGGTGCGACTGCGCCCTGCGCCCCACTCACGCACGCCGATCCACAGCTACAGCCTGAAGATCAAGCCCGAGGCGCACTTCATCAACTGGCAGCAGGACGCCTTCGGCAACTACCTGGCAAGGCTGGTATTCCCGGAAAAGTGCACCGAGTTCGAGGTGGACGTGGAGGTGATCGCCGATATGACGGTGATCAACCCCTTCGACTTCTTCGTTGAGGACTATGCCGAGAACTATCCCTTCGAGTACCCGGAGCAGCTGAAGAAAGAGCTGCAACCCTACCTGGAAAAGGAGGAGTACGGGCCCCTGTTCGACGAGCTGGTGGCAGGCATCGACCGCAGTGAGGTGCCCATCAACGACTTTCTGGTCAGCATCAACCAGAGCATTGAACAGAAAATCGAGTACCTGGTGCGACTGGAACCCGGGGTGCAAACCCCCGAGGAGACCCTGGCGCTGAAAAAAGGCTCCTGCCGGGATTCCGCCTGGCTGCTGGCCCAGCTGCTGCGCCACCTGGGCCTGGCCGCCCGCTTTGCCTCGGGCTATCTGGTACAACTGAAGGCCGACGAAAAGTCCCTGGACGGCCCCTCGGGCACCGAGGAGGACTTTACCGACCTGCACGCCTGGTGCGAGGTCTTCATACCGGGGGCGGGCTGGATCGGACTGGACCCCACCTCCGGCCTGTTCGCCAGCGAGGGCCACATTCCCCTGGCCTGCACCCCGCACCCGGTGTCCGCCGCGCCCATTGTCGGCGCCACGGACAAATGCGAGGTGGAATTCGACTTCAGTAATACGGTCACCCGGATTCTGGAAGACCCGAGGGTCACCAAGCCCTACACCGAGGACCAGTGGGCTCACATCCTCGCCCTGGGCAGCGCGGTAGACCGCCTGTTCGACATCAACGACGTGCGCCTGACCATGGGCGGCGAGCCAACCTTTGTCTCCATCGATGACATGGAATCGGACCAGTGGAACACCGACGCCCTCGGCGACGACAAACTGAGCCTGGCCAAAACCCTGCTGCTGCGACTGCGTGACCGCTTTGCGCCCCAGGGCCTGCTGCACTATGGCCAGGGCAAATGGTATCCCGGGGAGGAAGTTCCACGCTGGGCGCTGGGGGTTTTCTGGCGCAAGGACGGCGAACCCCTGTGGCAGGACCACAGCCTGCTGGCCAGGGTCGACAGGGACTACCAGCGGGATGTGAAAGACTGTATCCGCTTCGGCAGTAAACTCTGTGACCTGCTGGGCCTGCCCCGGGCCTGCAGCCAGCCGGCCTTCGAGGACGGCCTGCACTACCTGATGCAGGAGCAGAATCTGCCGAAAAACCTCGACATTCTGTCCCACAAGGTGAAGGGAGACCTGGACCGGCGCCGGCTGGCACGGCTGATCGAGCGCGGCTTTTCCATTCCCACCGGCATGGTACTGCCCCTGGCCCGCAACACCGGCTGGCCCATTGCGGAAAAAGCCTGGCATTCCAGCCTGTGGCCAATGAAGCGGGAGCGCATCACCCTGATCCCCGGGGACTCCCCCATGGGCCTGCGACTACCCCTGGCGGATCTGCCGGAACTGGCGGAAAAAGCCAGCCACTTCCAGCCCCAACGGGACCCCTTCGAGAAACGCGAGGCACTGACCAGACGCGAGGATATACATTTCCCGGAAAGCGCGGGCAAGAATGCCGACGCGCCACTGCCGGAGCCGGAGTACGAGGAGGTGGTGCGCACCGCCATGTGCATCGAGGCCCGCGAGGGCAGGCTGTACGTGTTCATGCCGCCGCTGGAATACCTGGAGGACTACGTCGAACTGATCGCCGCGGTGGAAGAAACCGCCGCCAGCCTCGAGCTACCGGTCATTATCGAGGGCTACGAGCCGCCGAAGGACCCGCGCATACAGAAACTGCTGGTCACCCCCGACCCGGGGGTCATCGAGGTCAACGTCCACCCCTCCAACAACTGGGACGAGCTGGTGGAGAACACCACCGCCCTCTATGAAGAGGCCAGGCTGTCGCGCCTGTCCACTGAAAAGTTCATGCTCGACGGCCGCCACACGGGCACCGGCGGCGGCAACCACATTACTCTGGGCGGTGCCACACCGGCAGACAGCCCCATGCTCCGGCGACCGGACCTGCTGCGCAGCCTGATCACCTTCTGGCAGCACCACCCGAGCCTGTCCTACCTGTTCTCCGGCATGTTTATCGGCCCCACATCCCAGGCGCCCCGGGTCGACGAGGGCCGCGACGAAATGCTCTACGAGCTGGAGGTCGCCTTTTCCCAGATGAGTGAGGGCGAAGTGCCACAGCCCTGGCTGGTGGACCGCCTGCTGCGCAACCTGCTGATTGATGTCACCGGCAATACCCACCGCGCCGAGTTCTGTATCGACAAGCTCTACTCTCCCTCGGGACCCGCCGGCCGGCTGGGCATTCTCGAGTTCCGTGGCTTTGAAATGCCGCCGCATCCGCGCATGGCGCTGGTCCAGGCGCTGCTGCTGCGCTGCCTGGTAGCGAGGTTCTGGCAAACGCCCTATCACAAGCCACTGGTGCGCTGGGGCACCGAGCTGCACGACCGGTTCATGCTGCCCCACTATATCTGGGAGGACATGAGGTACGTGGTGGGCGACCTGCGCGAACACGGCTTCGCCTTCGAGCTGGACTGGCTGCTGCCCTTCGAGGAATTTCGCTTCCCCCATTACGGCCGGGTGCAGCTGGACGGCATCGAGATGGAATTGCGCTGGGCGGTGGAACCCTGGCACGTGCTGGGCGAGGAAACCACCAGCTTCGGCACCTCGCGCTACGTCGACTCCTCGGTGGAGCGGCTGCAGATTCGCTGCACCAACATGACCGACGGCCGCTACGTGGTGGCCTGTAACGGCCGCCGGGTGCCGATGCGCACTACCGGCACCCAGGGTGAGTACGTGGGCGGGGTGCGCTACCGGGCCTGGCAGCCGCCCTCGGCGCTGCACCCGCTGATCGGGGTGCATGTACCGCTGACCTTCGACCTGATCGACACCTGGAACGGGCGTTCCCTGGGAGGCTGCACCTACCACGTCTCTCACCCCGGGGGGCGCAGTTACGAAACCTTCCCGGTGAACGCCTTCGAGGCGGAATCCCGGCGCATCAACCGCTTCGATACGGTCAGCCATACCCAGGGGCCGTTTATCCCCATGCCCGAAGTCTCCGCCATGCGCGAGTTCTTCCCCACCGGCGCGGTGCCCAGGCCGATGGAGCCACCACCGGAGGAGCCCGCCGGGGAGTACCCCTATATTCTGGATATGCGCAGTCCCGGGCCACGCTAGCCTCACCGGCCCGTATTGCGTATATTGATCGGCCGCTTCTACCGCCCGGCGCCAGAAACCAGCCCTATGAACCAGTCACAGTCGATCAACCAGACGCCGGTGGGGACCCCCGCCGGGCCGCTGGAATACCCGTCCAGCCCCGGGGTGCTTGACGAAACCCGGGGCGCCGACGGTGCCCTGAAGCCGGGCTGGGACTACCTGCTGGACAGCATTGGCAACCTGGGCGCCGAGGTCATGCGCCAGCGTGAGCAGAAAGCCCGCCGCATCCTCCGCGACGACGGCGCCAGCTACAATATCTACGGCAAACCCGGCAGCGCCAGCAACAGCTGGGAGCTGGACCCGGTTCCCCACGTCATCAGCAGCGAGGACTGGTCCGGCATTGAAACGGGACTGGTGGAACGCTCGGAGCTGTTCAACCTGATCCTGCGGGACCTCTACGGTCCCCGCGACCTGATCCGCCATGGCGCCCTGCCCCCGGAAGCGCTGTACAGCCACGGCGGCTTCCTGCGGGCCTGCCAGGGCATGCAGATGCCCGGCGAACACGAACTGATCCTGCACGCGGTAGACATGGTGCGCCAGGCCGATGGCACGATGTGCATACTCTCCGACCGCACCCAGGTACCCTCCGGCGCCGGCTATGTGCTGGAAAACCGGACGGTGATGTCGCGGGTCTTTCCCAGCCTGTACCGCGACAGCCATGTGCACCGGATTGCCAATTTCTACCAGCGACTGCGGCTGAAACTGACCTCCCTGGCACCCTCCGGCGACATCCCCCGCATTGCCCTGCTCACCCCCGGCGCTCACAACGAGACCTACTTCGAGCATGCTTATCTCGCCAACTACATGGGCTTCTCCCTGGTGCAGAGCGGTGACCTGGTGGTTCGCAACGGCTTCCTGTGGATGAAGTCGCTGGACGGTCTCAAGCGGGTGGAAGTGCTGCTGCGCCGGGTCGATGACGAGTTCTGTGATCCGGTGGAATTGCGGCCCGATTCCCAGCTGGGCGTTCCCGGGCTGCTGGAAATTGTCCGCAACGGCCGCCTGGTCGTCGCCAACCCCCTGGGTAGCGGTGTGCTGGAAAACGCCATACTGCTGAAATACCTGCCGAAGATCGCCACCCAGCTGCTGGGGCGCGAACTGCGCCTGGCCACCGTCAAAACCTTCTGGGCGGGTGACGATGCTGACTTCGAGCACATTACCCGTGATTTCGATAACCTGATTATCAAACGCGCCTGGCGGGCTGCCGGCCAGGCCAGCGTTTACGGCGGCGACCTGGACGATAACCAGAAGCAGGCACTGCTGGCGGATATCCATCGCCACCGCTACCACTATGTGGCCCAGCCCAGGTTGGCGAAACCCTGTATACCGGCATTCAACGGCACTGCCCTGGAGCCCCGCGCCAACCTGTTGCGAACCTTCTCGGTGGCTACCGACAGTTCCTACACGGTACTGCCCGGCGGGCTCACCCGGATAGCGACCTCCACCGAGGGCCAGTTTATCAGCATGCAGGAGGGCAGCCCGTCCAAGGATACCTGGATCACCGCCTCGGAACCGGAGCGCGTGTTGCAGGCAGACCTCGATGAGGATCAACCGCGCAGCCTGCCGGAGACTCAGGCAGACAGCCTGCCCAGCCGGGTGGTGGAGAATCTCTACTGGATGGGCCGCTATGCCGAGCGCGCCGAGGCCTCCATGCGCCTGCTGCGTACCGTATTTGTCCTCCTCAATGGCGAGGAGCCCATCAGCCCGGAAGCCCAGCGCATTCTGCTGCAGACGGTTTCCCAGGCCACCTACACCCTGCCCGGTTTCACCGCCGCCACGCCGGAACAGCTGGCCAACCCGGAACCAGAGTTGCTGCAGATTGTCCGCGATGGCAAGCGCAGCGGCAGTGTCCGCTCCACCATCGAATCGATGCTGCGAGCAGCGGAGGAGTCCAAGGAATCCCTCTCAACCGACACCATCCGGGTCATCAACGACCTGCGTGACGCCCTGGATAACCTGGACGCGGACCTGGTCGGCGGGCTGGCTTCAGCACCGGAGGAAGCGCTGGACCCGCTGGTCACAGCCCTCGCGGGCCTCTCCGGTCTGACCCAGGAGTCCATGATCCGCAGCGTGGGCTGGCGGTTTATGGACATGGGCAAACGCATTGAGCGCTCGCTGCAGACCATTGCCACGGTTAAGGGCCTGCTCAGCTCTGTGGGCGGGGAAATGGACCAGAGTGTGCTGCTCACTGCCATGCTGACCTCCATGGAGGCGCTGATGACCTATCGTCGCCGTGGCCGGGAACGGCACGGCATGGAACTGGGCCTGGAGCTGGTACTGCTGGATCGCAGCAATCCCCGCTCACTGATTTTCCAGCTGGAGCGGCTCGAGGAACACCTGCAGGAGCTGCCCACATCGGATCCCGCTGCCGGCGAACTGGACGAAGAGGCACGCGCCCTGCTGGAAGCAACGTCCACACTCAAGCTGACCCGCCTGCCCCACCTGCTGCAGACCAGCGGCAGTACGCGACCGGAGGTGAATGCCCTGATGACCCAGCTGGCCGGACTGCTGCGCGAGTTCAGCCGGTTTATCAGCGACAAGCACTTCGACCACCGCTCCGGGCCGCAACAGCTGTTTACCACCATCCGGGGGGTCCGCTGATGCGCTACCGTGTCCGCCACTCCACCCACTACCGGTACTCGGCCAGGGTAACCTCCTGTTATAACCTGGCCTATGTGCTGCCACGAGATACCCGGCGCCAGAAGTGCCTGAGCAGCCGGGTGAGCGTGTCGCCACAACCGGCCATTACCCGCACGCGCAGCGACTATTTCGGCAACCAGGCCTACCACTTTGAGATCCAGCGCCCGCACAGGGAGCTGGTGATCTCGGTGGAGAGCGAAATCCGGGTTTCCCACCCGGACCAGGGCCTCAACCTCGACCTGGGCATATCCTACGAGCAGGCCGTGCAGCAGATCCGCAAGGACCGCTCCCAGCAGGCGCTGAACGCGCGGGAGTACCTGCTTGACTCCCCGATGATCGCAGCCAGCGAAGAACTGGCCCAGTATGCCCATCAGTCGTTTGCCCCGGACAAGTCGCTCAGGTCCTGTGTGGCCGACCTGACCAGCCGGATCTTCAGCGACTTTACCTACGACCCGGACTTCACCACCATCGCCACGCCGCTGGCGGAGGTGCTGGAACATCGCCGCGGCGTCTGCCAGGACTTCGCCCACCTGCAGATAGGCTGCCTGCGTGCGGTGGGCATTCCCGCCAAGTACGTGTCCGGTTATATCGAAACCCTGCCGGCGCCCGGCGAAGAAAAGCTGGTAGGCGCCGACGCCACCCACGCCTGGATCGCCTACTATTGCCCGGACGAGGGCTGGGTGGAATTCGACCCCACCAACGACACCCCGGCCCACACCCAACATATCGTTACCGCTTTTGGCCGGGATTATTTCGATGTTACCCCGGTCAAAGGGGTGATTTTCGGTGGTGGGGATCATCCGCAGTTAAGTGTTTCGGTCGATGTGGCGCGGTTAGAGGAAGCTGCGCCTTAAGCGCGTCATTTCCGCACCGACGGATGCCCAGCACCGTCATTCCAGCAGGGGCTCCATACACCGTCATTCCAGCAGGGCTCCATAACACCGTCATTCCAGCAGGGCTCCACACACCGTCATTCCAGCAGGGCTCCATACACCGTCATTCCAGCAGGGCTCCATACACCGTCATTCCAGCAGGGCTCCACACACCGTCATTCCAGCAGGGCTCCACACACCGTCATTCCAGCAGGGTTCCACACACCGTCATTCCCGCGGAAGCGGGAATCCAGCGACTGGATTGCCCGAGACCATCTCTACACGAAGTCGATCTGACGCGGGAGGAGCGCCCACAAATGAACCGCGGGTAACTGCGGCGGGTAGCTGGATTCCCGCTTCCGCGGGAATGACGCCGGAGGAGCGGGAATGACGCGGGAGGCGCGGGAATGACGCCGGAGGAGCGGGAATGACGCGGGAGGTGCGGGAATGACGGCCGGGGGTGCAGGCTGCTAAACTCCGCCCCTGCTAACTCACAGCCTGGAAGCTCCTGAACAATGGCCCAATACGTCTACACCATGAACCGGGTCGGCAAGATCGTGCCGCCAAAAAAAGAAATCCTCAAGGACATCTCCCTGTCCTTTTTCCCCGGCGCCAAGATCGGCGTGCTGGGCCTGAACGGCGCCGGCAAGTCCACCCTGCTGCGCATCATGGCGGGGGTGGATACGGATATTGTGGGCGAGGCCCGCCCCCAGCCCGGCATCAAGATCGGCTACCTGCCCCAGGAGCCCCAGCTGGACCCTGCCAAGGACGTGCGCGGCAACGTCGAAGAGGGCGTACAGGAGGCCATCGACGCACTCGCGGGACTGGAGAAAGTCTACGCTGACTACGCTGAGCCCGATGCCGATTTCGACGCCCTGGCCAAGGAGCAGGCCCGGCTGGAAGACATTATCCAGGCCACCGATGCCCACAACCTGGAACACAAGCTGGAGGTGGCCGCCGATGCCCTGCGCCTGCCCCCCTGGGATGCAGACGTGACGACCCTGTCCGGCGGTGAACGCCGCCGGGTAGCGCTGTGCCGGCTGTTGCTTTCCAACCCGGACATGATCCTGCTGGACGAACCCACCAACCACCTCGACGCGGAAAGTGTCGCCTGGCTTGAGCGCTTCCTGGAGGACTTTCCCGGCACGGTGGTGGCCATCACCCACGATCGCTACTTCCTCGACAACGCCGCCGGCTGGATCCTGGAACTGGACCGGGGCTACGGCATTCCCTACGAAGGCAACTACTCCGACTGGCTGGACGCCAAGGAAAAACGCCTGGAGCAGGAAAAACGCCAGGAAGCCTCCCACCAGAAAGCGATCAAGGCGGAGCTGGAGTGGGTGCGCTCCAACCCCAAGGGACGCCAGGCCAAGAGCAAGGCGCGCCTGGCCCGCTTCGATGAACTGCAGTCACAGGAATTCCAGAGCCGTAACGAGACCAACGAGATCTACATTCCCCCGGGACCGCGCCTGGGTGACAACGTCATCGAGGTCAGCAACCTGAAGAAAACCTTCGGCGATCGCCTGCTGTTCGACGATGTCAGTTTCGTGGTACCCCCGGGTTCGATCGTGGGCATCATCGGCGCCAACGGCATGGGTAAATCCACCCTGTTCAAGATCATGGTCGGCCAGGAACAGCCGGATGGTGGTGAGGTAAAAGTCGGTGAAACGGTGAAGCTGGGCTACGTCGACCAGTCCCGCGATGACCTGGACGGCAGCAAGACCGTGTGGGAAGAGATTTCCGACGGCCACGACATCATTCGTATCGGCAACTACGAAGTGCCTTCCCGCTCCTACTGCGGGCGCTTCAACTTCAAGGGCTCGGACCAGCAAAAATACGTCAAGGACCTGTCCGGCGGTGAGCGCAACCGCCTGCACCTGGCCAAGTTGCTCAAACAGGGCGCCAATGTGCTGTTGCTGGACGAACCCACCAACGACCTGGACGTGGAAACCCTGCGCGCCCTGGAAGAAGCCCTGCTGGCGTTTCCCGGCTCGGCCCTGGTCATCTCCCACGACCGCTGGTTCCTGGACCGTATCGCCACCCACATCCTCGCCTACGAGGACGATGGCGGCGTGGTGTTCCACGAGGGTAACTTCAGTGACTACGAGGAAGCCCGCAAGAAGCGACTGGGCGCGGCGGCGGACCAGCCCCACCGGGTAAAGTACCGCAAACTGAAATAGGCACACCCGGGGCCCCGTTGACGCGGACGTGGGGCCCCTGCTGTGGTCAGCGAGTCCTGCCGGCGACCCGGCTGGTCAGTTCTTGTTGACGAAGTTCGGGTCCAGCGTATAGGTGGTACCAGCACTGGTCACGTACAGGTTGTAAGGGTGGGTGACACCTTCGGAGGTGCCGTCGGAGTCATCGTCCTCCAGTTCCAGTTCCGTGTTGTTATTGGTCGGCTGGTTAGAGCCGATGGTGAAGGTGAGAAAACTGTCCCCGGGGACAAGATCCTGCCAGTTGCCGGCATCGTCCTGCAGGCGGATGACCGCTGTGCCGTCGGCGGGAAAGGTATACCCCTCCACCTCCAGTTCGAAGGTCACGTTGGTGTCTTCATAGACCGTCACGTTGCCCTGGCCGTCTACACTCGGCGGGGTCTTGCCACTGCCGGAGTTCGAGGCATTGGTCTGGCTGTAGCTCCCGGTGGCTTTGCCATCGACAACCGTGATTTCATCAATCTTTACGTTCAGAACTGCTTTATTGTTGTCCATTTTTCCTGCCTTCCCTGTTAGCGTCTGTTGTTGGGGCGGCGCTGGCCCTGCGCGGAAAGACTGCCATCAGCCCCGGACTCAAAGCCCGGGTGCCGGTAACCCCTGTCGCGCAGGTAGGCGGCCAGCGCGTCGGCCCGCTCCTGCTTGCCAAGACGGTGCAACACCGTAACCAGCGCCGCAATGCGCGTCGGCTCGAGTTCATCGGGTTCCCCCTCAAGCGCGGCCTGGGCGCGATGCCAGAGTCGCCTGGCCTCGTCCTCGCGCCCCTGAGTATAGACAATATCCCCCAACAGCAGGCTGGACTCAGCCAGCAGCAGCGGCGCTTCCTTCTGCCCGGCAATGCTGTCGTAGTCGCTCACCAGTTGCCCATAATAGGTATCGAGCCATTGCTCGGCCTGATCCGTTCGCTGCTGCTCAAAGGCCACCTGCGCCGCCAGGTAGCGGCACCGCCAGTCGAGTTCTACCTGCCAGAACAACACCGAGTCATCGCGTTGGCGCAGCGCCTCGGCGAGATTGACACAGGCCCGGGACTGCTCCGCTGCCGCCGCCAGTTCCCCCTGCAAAACCCTGATCTCGACGAGGTCCTGCAGTAACAGGATGTCCTGTTCCAGGGTCAGGGTGTGATCCGGCTCGAAAGTCTTCATTTCCCTCAACGCGGTGTACTCGGGCAGCAGCAGGTCCAGGGCAGCGTCGCTGTCACCCCCGATCAGCGCCAACTGGGCTGCCCCGCGCCTGGCTATGACCAGCTGGCGCCGGGCAGCCTGGTCAGCGGGATCCTGTTCCAGGACCTGCATCCAGGTGTTGACCTCTTCCCGGCTATGCACGCCGGCCTGTCGGAATTTCTTCTGGTGGCGGTATGCGCTGGAAAGCCAGGAGTGTATGTTGGCCCACTCATCCGTACGGGGATCCCCCTTTTCCCGCAGCCGTTCCAGCGCATCCACAGCACTGAGCAAATGCGTCTCCGCCTGCGACCAGTCCTGTATCTCTACCGCCAGGCCGCCCATCGCCTGATGCCCGTAAAACAGCTCCAGCAGCCACCGGGGTTCAGCGGGCTCCAGCTCGACCAGTTGTTGCGCATACTGGAGGTATCGTTCAAAGGACACCGAAGCCTGGGCGTAGTGACCCTGCTGGAACGCCACCAGCCCCATCCAGAACACACTCTGGGCGTGATCGAACACCCGCCGGGGATTATCCGGCTGCGCCACCATCAGCAGTTCGGTGGATTCGGCGGCCAGCGTAAAGCGGTCCAGCGCTGCCTCAACGTCGCCCTTGAGACCACTGATCTCGCCCAACAGGTGCAAAGCCCGCGCCCGCCGCCCCAGGGACTCCGGTTCCAGGGACTGCTGGTCCTGGCGGGCGTAATAGTCCAGTGCCCGGGAGCCGACCACGTCCAGCACGTCCAACCTGCCCACCGGCTCCAGCTTCTCGCGCAGGTCGCTGAGCATGAACTCGATCAGCCCTTCCGCCTCCTCCCGGCGCTGTTCTGCCAACCGTCGCGACTCGTCGGCCACCGCGCGGGCGGCATCCGCCGCACGCCGCTCGTTGACCGCGGTGTAGGTGAGCCAGCCCATGACGACCATGCCCACCATCGCTGCCGTGGCAACCAATGCCAGGAACCGGTGCCGACGCTGGGCTTCACGCTGCACCAGCTGGTCCAGCCCGACCCCCAACAGGGTGGCGGCCACCTTGTGCAGGGCCAGGCGCCGGTTGGCCCGTCCTCCCTGTAAATCTGCAGCCAGCGGCTCCAGCACGGCGGCGCCAATCTCACCGGTGGGCAGTACCTCCTGTCGCAGGGGCGTCGGAAAGCTGCGCTCTGGATCACCCTCCGCGACGACCGCGATGATATTGTCCGAGCCGTGAATTTTCTTGAACTCGATGATCTCCCGGTTGGTCCAGTGGGACCGGGCCGAATTCGGCGAACAGATGACGATGAGGAATTCGGACTGCTGCAGCGCTTCCACCAGACTGCGGCTGAGATTGGCGGCGGCCACCAACTCTTCCTGGTCACGGAAGATGGGGCGCAATGGAAAGGCGGTGCTGTGCGCATCGACCTGGGAGGACGGCAGCACGCCACGCGGAGGGCGGTAGGTTTCCAGCGCGCTGTGCAGCCAGCGCGCGGTCGCCTCGTCCTCATGGCTGTAACTGATAAACGCCTTGTACTTGAACCTCGACAACGCCCGTCCCCCGGGGTGCGAAACCGCTATTAGACAACTTAGCGTCCGGGGCTGTCTATATAGCCCCCGGCTATCGCCAAACCTCCGTGCCGGCGCTATAGTAATCCCACGCACGATAAAAAGGCTTGAGCATGACGGAAATTCGCAATGAGCAGCGCCGCTTTACCCGCGTCGCTCTGGACCTGCCGGTGGAAGTCCACCAGGGCGGCAGCATGTGGCCCCAGCGGCTGATTGATATTTCCCTGACAGGGGTCGCCACCGACCAGCCCGACCTGTGGGACGCGCAGTACAACGAACCCTTTACCCTGGTCATAAAACTGGAAGACGGCAGCGACCTGGAGCTGTATGCCTACCTGCAGCACGTGGAATCGGGTCGCCTGGGTTTCTCGGTGCAGCACGTGGACCGGGAGAACATCGAGCCGCTGATGACCCTGCTCGGCAAGCACATGGATATCGCGACACTGGATGAAGAACTGACGCGGCTGGAAGAGCATCCGGAATAGCGCCCTACACCGGTCACTCCGCCGGCCAGGCGCCGGGTATTTGCAGGCTACTCCACCGCCCCCAGCGCCTCACTCAATTTACTCACCGCGATCACCTTCATGCCCGGAATGTCCGACTTGGGGGCATTGCCCCTCGGCACAATGGCCCGCTTGAAGCCGTGTTTGGCAGCCTCTGACAAACGTTCCTGGCCCGAGGGCACCGGGCGGATTTCGCCGGACAGGCCCACTTCACCAAAAATCACCATATCCCGGGGTAGCTGCCGGTCGCGGAAGCTGGAGACTATGGCCAGCAGCAGGGCGAGGTCGGCGCTGGTTTCCAGCACTTTCACCCCGCCAACCACATTGGCGAACACGTCCTGGTCGCCCACCTGCAATCCGCCGTGGCGGTGCAGCACCGCCAGCAGCATGGCCAGGCGATTCTGTTCCAGGCCCACCGCCACCCGCCGCGGGTTGCCCAGTTGGCTGTCATCCACCAGCGCCTGGATTTCCACCAGCAATGGCCGGGTCCCTTCCCATACCACCATCACCGCGGAGCCGGAAGCCGGTTCGTTACTGCGGTCGAGAAATATGGCGGACGGGTTCCTGACCTCGCGCAGACCCTGCTCGGTCATGGCGAAAACGCCCAGCTCATTCACCGCACCGAAGCGGTTTTTCTGCCCCCGCAGGGTGCGAAAGCGGGAGTCGTGACCGCCTTCCAGCAGTATTGAGCAATCGATCATGTGTTCCAGCACCTTGGGGCCGGCGAGGGAACCGTCCTTGGTGACGTGGCCCACCAGGAACAGCACGGTGCCGCTCTGTTTGGCAAAG
The DNA here is from genome assembly GCF_004354085.1 of Seongchinamella unica. Taxonomy (GTDB): domain Bacteria; phylum Pseudomonadota; class Gammaproteobacteria; order Pseudomonadales; family Halieaceae; genus Halioglobus; species Halioglobus unicus. Next base: position 509,252 of record NZ_SMSE01000003.1, read on the forward strand.
CGGGTCAGGTAGGCGGCGCACTCGCGCACCTGGGACACGCTGCCCGGGGCCGAGGCGATTTCGTCCGTGTGCACCACCTGGATAGAATCCACCACCAGTACCCTGGGCCTGAACTCCTCGGCGGCGGCCACGATGGTCTCCACGTTGGTTTCCGACATCAGTCGCAGCCTGTCAGTGGGCAATTGCAGGCGCTGCGCCCGCATGGCCACCTGCTGCAGGGATTCCTCGCCGGTGATGTACAAACCTTCCATGGACTGGGCCAGGTGGCACATGGTCTGCAGCAGCAGGGTGCTCTTGCCGGCACCGGGATTGCCCCCCACCAACACAGCGGAGCCGGGCACCAGGCCTCCGCCAAGGACCCGGTCGAACTCCTCGGCACCGGAGGAAAAGCGCGGCAGATCGTCGAGATCGATGTCCTTGAGCACCTGGGCGGTGGCCAGCGCCCCGGCAAAACCGGCCCGGCTGGCGGTAACGCCACTGCCGGCGCGACCGGAACCCTTGGCGGGTCCCAGCCTGATCTCGGTAATGCAGTTCCACTGCCCGCAATCGGCGCACTGACCCTGCCACTTGGCGTAGTCAGAGCCACATTCGTTACAGACGAAGGCTGTTTTTTGTTTGGCCAATGTTGAGTTTCCCGCTCCCTAGACCGTCATTCCCGCGCACCCCGGGGTGCCGTCTCTCGCGCTTGCAGCGCAATTCACCTTGCAGGCGGGGATGCAGGGACTTCGATAGTTGCCCTGATGCCGCTGGATTCCCGCCTGCGCGGGAATGACGACAGGTGTGTTAACCATCACCTGATAAGCAAACGCGTTTTTGCTGTAAGTCCCGAATTAACCCCGGTATCCTATCAGACCGTTTCACCAAACCGTAAGTCGCATGTCTGATTCCTCCCTGGTCCCCGAACGTCAGCTGGTATTTTCCCCCGGCCTCGCGGCGACCATCGGCCTGGAGGAGGCCATATTGCTGCAGCACCTGCAGCAGTTGTTCGAGCATCGGGAACCGCAGCTGCGTGACAACTTCGCCTGGCTCAGCATCGAGCGCGAGTACCTGCTGACCTCCCTGCCCTTCTGGAATGCGGTGGACCTGCACCGGATAACCCGCAGCCTGGTGGACAAGGGCGTGATGCTGATGGAATCGCCACCCCTGCACAGCAGCGAGAAGCTGGTGTTTGCCCTCAACGAACCGGTGCGCGCCAACCAGCCCGCCCCGGTGCAGGAATCCCCGCCGCCCCCAACCCGGCGCAGCGCCGGCCTGCTCCCGGTGCACTGGTCGCCCAGCGAGGACCTGCTGCAGTTGCTGGCCCTTAACCACAACATACCCCGGCAGTTCGCCCTGGACCAACTGGAAGATTTCATCTTTTACTGGCGCGAGCGCGGTGAAACCTCCCACGCCTGGGAGAATAAATTCCGCCAGCATGTCACCAACAACTGGCGGCGGCAGCAGCAAACCCGGACCTCCGATTTCGAGGTCAGGCAACCCACGCCACTGGATAACAACTGGCGCCCGAGCATGGATGCCATGGAAATCATGCAACGCGGCGGGGTTGCCACCGACTTTATCGAGCAGGCCATCCCCGAGTTCATACTCTACTGGCGGGAGCGCGGGGCGGCGCCGAAGGAACTCAACTCGAAGTTCATCCAGCACATTCGCATTCAATGGGCGCGCTATACCTCCAGCCTGGAGCACAGTACCGAGCCCCGGCGCATCGTCGATCACTGGCAGCCCAGCGCCGATGTTTACGACATCCTGCGCATGTCACATATCGACCTGGATTTCGCCCGGGAACTGCTGCCGGAATTCATCGTCTACTGGAAGGACTCCAACCAGGCCCACACCTCCTGGAACAGCAAGTTCCTGCAGCATGTAAAATACCACTGGGCCAAGCGCCACCAACTGCAACAAACGGATACCAGCCATGGCGGACAGCAGGGAACTCATTCAACGGGTCGCACAAGGGATCGAAGCCTCGAAGACGACCTCACCGACACCAGCTGGGCAAGCTGAACCAAAACGTCCAGCTGGCGAGGGACACGTCGAGGCCATCAACCAGGTCTTCGCCCTGTTTCGCCTCAATTATCACAACCAGTACTACGCCGCCTATCCGGACGCCAGCCAGCTCAGCCAGATCAAGAAGCTGTGGCTGGAATCCCTGGCGGACTTCCCCGTAGAGCAAATCCTCAAGGGCGCCAAACACGCCATCGAACACAGTGAGTACCTGCCCACCCTCAACCGGATGATCGAGTGCTGCCAGGCGGGGCTGGTGGAATACGGCCTGCCCGCCCCCCACGATGCCTATGTCGAGGCCTGCCAGGCGGCGTCTCCCAGGTCGGCCCAGCCCTGGAGCCACCCGGCGGTGTATCTGGCCGGGCGCGACAGCGACTGGTTCTTCCTGGCCAATAACGAGGAAAGAATGACCTGGCCGGTGTACCGCGGGCACTACCAGAAGTATTGTGCGGCGGTGTTACGGGGCGAGGAGCTGAGTGTGCCGGCACCGGAAGCGCTGGAGAAGGAGACGGCCGAGCCCTTGTCCCGGGAGGAGCAGCTGGAACAGCTGCGGAAGCTGCGGGAGAGTTCGGGGTTATAAGAGCGATTCCGGCTCCATTGACCGCCTGCAATCATTACCACCCACCGTCATTCCCATGGACCAGGGATTCCAGGCCGGTCAATGAGCGCCGAGAGGGCTCGGGTTGTATAGCCAACGGCTACATCAGCAACCGCCTGCAATCATTACCACCCACCGTCATTCCCATGGACCAGGGAATCCAGGCCGGTCAATGAGCGCCAAGAGGCCTCGGGTTGTAAAGCCAACGGCTACACAAGCGACCGTTTGCAATCATTACCACCCACCGTCATTCCCGCGAAAGCGGGAATCCAGTAGGCTGTTGTGCAAATACACTGATAGACACCGGATATGGATATCCAGCCCGCAGTCTACATCCTTGCCAGCCGCCGCAACGGCACTCTCTATACTGGCGTCACGGGTAATCTTCCACGCCGGGTCTGGCTGCATGCCAACAACGTAGTAGAAGGGTTTTCCAGCAGGCATAAAACCCACCGATTGGTCTGGTATGAATGCCACGAGACCATGGAATCCGCAATTTTGAGGGAAAAGCGGATCAAGAAATGGGAACGACGCTGGAAGTTGGCGCTTATAGAAGAAGTTAATCCCTACTGGCGGGACCTGTGGCCGGAGGTTTGTTGCTAAAGGGAGGGACAGGACGCTGGATTCCCGCTTTCGCGGGAATGACGGTGAGGCGGGAATGACGGTGAAGCGGGAAGACGGTGAGGCGGGAAGACGGTGAGGCGGGAAGACGGTGAGGCGGGAAGACGGTGAGGCGGGAAGACGGTGAAGCGGGAATGACGGTGAAGCGGGAATGACGGTGGTACGGGAATGACGGGTATTCAGTACTCATCCCCCCGATAACCCCGGGCCAGGTTCTCGAAGCGCGTATACTGACCGATAAAGGCCAGCCTGCAGGTTCCTATCGGGCCGTTACGCTGTTTGCCGATAATGATCTCGGCCACCCCCTTGTCCGGGGATTCCTCGTTGTAGACCTCATCCCGATAGATAAACATGATCACATCCGCATCCTGCTCGATGGCGCCGGACTCGCGCAGGTCGGAGTTGACCGGGCGCTTGTTGGGGCGCTGCTCCAGGGAGCGGTTGAGCTGTGACAGGGCCACCATCGGCACTTCGAATTCCTTGGCGATGGCTTTCAGGGAGCGGGAGATCTCGGAGATCTCCGCGGTGCGGCCTTCCGAGGAGCCGGCGACCTGCATCAGCTGCAGGTAGTCGATCATCACCATGCCCAGCTCGCCGTTGTTTTCCCGCACCACCTTGCGCACCCGGCTGCGCACCTCGGTGGGGGTCAGGGCCGGTGTATCGTCGATATACAGCTTCACGTCACGCAGTTTGTTGACCGCGGTGGTGAGCTTGGGCCAGTCCTCCTGCTCCAGCTTGCCGTTACGGATGCGGGTCTGGTCGATGCGGCCGATGGAGGACAGCATGCGGATAATCAGCTGGTCCGCGGGCATCTCCATGGAGAACACCAGAATGGGCTTGTCCTGGGCCAACACCGCGTTCTCGACCAGGTTCATGGCAAAACTGGTTTTACCCATGGAGGGACGACCGGCCACAATCACCAGGTCCGAGGGTTGCAGGCCGGAGGTCATGCCGTCCAGGTCCTGGAAGCCGGTGGTGAGGCCGGTGATGTCGCCCCCGGAATTGAACAGTTCGTCGATGCGATCCAGTGCTCTTTTCAACAGCGGGTTCACATCCTGGGGGCCTCCTGACTTGGGCCCCTGCTCGCCGATCTGCATGATCAGGCGTTCGGCCTCGTCGATCAGGTCCGTGGAGGTGCGCCCTTCCGGATTGAAACCGGAATCGGCAATCTCCTGTGCCGCCTCGATCAGCTTGCGCAGGCTGGCGCGCTCGCGCACCACCTGGGCGTAGGCGCGGATATTGGAGGCACTGGGGGTGTTCTGGGCAAGCTCGGCCAGGTAGGGAAGCCCGCCGGCGCCCTCCAGCGCACCCCTGGCTTCCAGCTTGTCGGCCACGGTAATGACGTCGATGGGTTCGGCCGCCTCCGCCAACTGGGCGATTTCACGGAAAATAGCCCGGTGCGAGGGTCGGTAAAAGTCGCCAGCGGCCACTTCCTCAGCCACCGAGTCCCAGCCATCGGCCGACAACAGCAGGCCACCGAGTACGGATTGCTCCGCCTCCAGGGAATGGGGATGCATCTTGATCCGCGCTATCTCGCCGTCGGGGGCGCCGGGCAGCTCGGAGATGTTGCTGGGGTAGTCGCGGTCTTCCATCGGCGGTCGGTTCTTGTCGGATTGGACAGATTAACGAATTAGCAGGCCTTCGTCATTCCCGCGGAGGCGGGAATCCAGATTCTTTTTATCGACCCGGCAGAGAGTTAGGGTCTCCGGATCACCGCATTCGCCGGGATGACGGCAAGTTTGGCCCAATCTCCAGACACAAAAAATGCACCGGTCACTCAGTGACCGATGCATTCTGAAACTCTCCACGCGCCCGCCTGTTACTGGGCGGGGGCGACGAGGTTTTTACTCGGGGACAACCGCCAGGGCGATAGTGGCGGTCACGTCGCCGTGCACCTGGATGTCGATCTCGTACTCACCCACTTCGCGCAGCGCGCCCTCGGGCAGACGAACTTCAGCCTTGTCGATCTCGACACCAACGGCGGTGACGGCATCGGCGATGTCGCGAGTACCGATAGAACCGAACAGCTTGCCCTCTTCACCGGCATTGGCGGTGATAGTGATCAGCTGCAGTGCGTTAAGCTCGGCACCACGAGCCTCAGCGGCGGCCAGCGCCTCTGCTGCGGCGGCTTCCAGCTCGGCGCGGCGAGCTTCAAACTCGGCGACAGCTGCGGCAGTGGCGGGGACGGCCTTGCCCTGGGGGATCAGGTAGTTACGGCCAAAACCGGCCTTTACATCGACCTTGTCACCCAGGTTACCCAGGTTGCCGATGTTCTCCAGCAAAATGACTTCCATCTTACTTTCCTCGTTATGGGGAGCATGCTCCCGCTACTTCAAAATTCGTTAACTGTCTTCGCCGGGGCCGATGTCGGTACCGGGCTTGCCGGTCCAGCGCTGGCGAAAATCAAACCAGCTGTCGGCGATGGCGGCGAACACGACCATCAATTTCACCGGGTCCAACAACAGCCAGGCCAGGTAGAAGCCGATCAGCCATCCTGTGCCCTGGCCCTTGTGCTGGACCCTCGCATGAACCAGTGCCAGTCCGGCAAAGTTCAGCGGCAATAAAGCAATTACTGCCCAGGTGCGGTATTCCAGACCCAGGGCAGACAGCGCAACGGCTGCCAGGGCCAGGACTGAAGCCACCGCCGGTGTGTAACGCAGGAGCCGGAACTCGCTGGCAAAACCACCCGGGTTGTACAACGCTGCCTGCCAGTAACGGCCCAGCATCAGGCACAGCACCGACATCATTCCAGTGCCTGCCCCCAACATGCCGGCGATTTGCGCCGTGGTTGGCCGGGCCAGCTGCACGGTGTCACCGCCCTGAGATAACTGCTGCTCCAAGCTGGCGAGGAAATCGCCGATCAGGGAGACCATCTGCTCCAGGTACGGGCTACCGAAGGCCAGCAGCGCCAGGCCGCTGGCGGCGCCGACGACGGTGCTGGCCAGCACTGCCAGCGGCAGGCTTACCGTGATTCGCAGCACCATCGCCAGTAGCGCCGTTCCCACCAGCAGTGAGAGCGGGCCGCTGTCACCGACGGTGTACAGCAGAACCCCGGAGGGCAGCAGGGCCCATAACAGCAACTGGGCCCCATCCCCCACGCCTTTGCGCAGGGTGACCAGCGCCAGTACCGCTGCGCTGATCCAGCAAAACAGTATGCTTCCGGCACCGGCAACAGTAAGCACCAGGGCCTGGAAGCGCCCGCGCATGGCAAATTCAGCTATCGCCTTCATCCAGGCCTCGCCGCTGTAGTACGCGGGTACAGGATTCTTACTGGTGGGAATCCGTGTAGGGCAGCAGGGCCAGGAAGCGCGCACGCTTCACGGCAGTCGCCAGCTGGCGCTGGTACTTGGCCTTGGTACCGGTGATACGGCTGGGTACGATCTTGCCGGTTTCAGAGACGTAGGCCTTCAGGGTCTCGAGATCCTTGTAATCGATCTCTTTGACGCCTTCGGCGGTGAACTTGCAGAACTTACGGCGACGGAAAAAACGGGCCATGACAATACTCCTCTCTATTACGCTTCTGAGTCGGCTTCAGAAGCCGGCTCTGCTGCTTTCTCGGCGGGCGCTTCCTCGGCGGCGGGCGCCTCGGCGGCCTTGCGCTCTTCGTAACGGCTCTTGCGCTCGCGAGACTCTTTCTCGGCCTTCATGATGAAAGATTCATCAGTGACGGGCTCGTCGCGGCGGATCACCAGGTTACGGATCACAGCATCGTTGTAACGGAAGGTCGTGGTCAGCTCTTCCATGGCGTCGTTGGACGCTTCCACGTTCATCAGCACGTAGTGTGCCTTGTGGATCTTGTTGATGGGGTATGCCAGCTGGCGACGGCCCCAGTCTTCCAGGCGGTGGACACTGCCGCCGTCCTTCTGGATGGTGTTGGAGTAGCGCTCGATCATGCCGGGCACTTGCTCAGACTGGTCCGGATGGACCATAAATACGATTTCGTAATGACGCATTGAATAGCTCCTTACGGGTTAATGCTGCCCACCGAAGCAGTGCAGCAAGGAGAATCGGCAGCGCAGGGCCACCGGGCAAATTTTGAGGCGCGGATTGTATAGAGTTTGGGCAGGGGGCGCAAGGGGGCCTATCCCCGCTGCCGCACCACCTCGAACAGGCAGATTCCGGTCGCCACCGACACATTCAGGCTGCTGACCGAGCCGGCCATGGGCAATTTTACCAGGAAATCGCAGTGTTCCCGGGTCAGGCGGCGCAGGCCCTGGCCCTCGGCGCCCATCACCAGCGCCATGGATCCGGTCAAGTCATTGTCATATATGGATTTTTCTGCTTCTCCGGCGGCGCCAAACACCCACACATTGCGCGCTTTCAGGGCGTCCAGGGTGCGGGCGATGTTGGTGACCCGGGCAAAGGGGACCACCTCGGCGGCGCCGCAGGCCACCTTGCGCGCTGCCGGGGTGAGATCCGCCGATTTATCCCTGGGCACCACCACTGCGTCCACCCCGGCGGCATCGGCACTGCGGATACAGGCACCCAGATTATGGGGGTCGGTCACCCCGTCCAGCACCAGGATCAGTAGCGGGCCCGCTTTTTCGTCCACCATGCGCAGCAGGTCGGCCTCCTGCCACAAATTGGCTTGCTGGACCTCGCCGTGCTGAGGTTCGTCCAGGGTTTCGGCCACTACCCCCTGGTGCCGTCCCTTGACCATCTCGTCAAGATCCCTGCGCGGCTCCCGGGCCACCGGCACGCCCTGGTTCCGGGCCAGCTCCAGCAGCGAGTCAATGCGCTTGTCCTCCCGGCCCTGCTGCACCCGGAGGCGCTGCACGGACCTGGGGTTCTTGCGCAGCAGGCTGTCTACCGCGTGGATTCCATAGATGTATTGCATGTTCTAAAAGCGACCTTAGCGCTGCAGAGGGCCGTCATCCCCGCGCGGGCGGGGATTCAATGCCGCCGCCGTAACCCGGTTTTACCCTTGGGCTTCTTTTTCCCATTATTGGCCGGCTTCCTGCCTTTCCTGCCCGGCTTGCCGTCTTCCTTCCGCTTGCCTGCGCCACCCCCTTTGGCCTTCTTCGGCGACTTGGCGTCCAGCAATTCCAGGTCAATCTTGCGATCATCCAGGTCGACCCGGGCTACCTGGACCCGTACCTTGCCACCCAGCTGGAAACTGCGCCCGCTGCGCTCACCGGTCAGTCGCTGCTTGGCTGCATCGAAATTATAGTAGTCGCCGGGCAATGCCGTGATATGCACCAGACCCTCGATATAGATGTCGATCAGTTCCACAAACAGGCCGAAGCTGGTCACTGCCGCGATAACGCCGTCGAATTCGTCGCCCACATGCTCCTGCAGGTACTCGCACTTGAGCCAGGCATTGACCTCGCGGGTGGCGTCGTCCGCCCGGCGTTCGGCCATGGAGCTGTGCTCCCCAAACACCACCATCGCAGCGTGGTCATAGGGAAAAATTTTCCGGGCCGGAATGGGTTCCGCTCCCTTTATTCTCAGCACATGACCGGCTTTGTCGGTGGAGCGAATGCGGTGGCGAATGCCGCGATGCACCAACAGGTCCGGATAGCGGCGGATCGGCGAGGTAAAGTGGGCGTAGGCATCGTAGTGCAGCCCGAAGTGACCGTTGTTGTCTGGCTGGTAAACCGCCTGACTCAATGAGCGCAGTAACATGGTCTGAATGACGTGGGCGTCGTCCCGGTCCTTCACCTGTTCCAGCAGCTGCTGGTAGTGCACCGGCGTGGGCTTGGCTCCGCCGCGGAGGTCCAGCCCCAGTTCGCCGAGAAACTTACGCAGGTTTTCCAGTTTCTCCTCGCTGGGGCCCTCGTGCACCCGGTACAGCATCGGCACATTGTTGTCCTCGAAGAAGCCCGCCGCCGCAACGTTGGCGCACAGCATGCACTCTTCGATCAACTTGTGGGCATCATTGCGCACGACCGGCACAATCGATTCGATCTTTTTCTGCGCATCGAAAATGATGCGGGTCTCCACCGTGTCAAAATCGATTGCCCCGCGGACATCGCGAGCGCCCCGCAGGACCTTGTAGAGGTCGTGTAAACGGAAAAGATCGGGCTCGCGACTCTTGTCCACGTCCGGGTGGTCACCGTTTTCCAGCACCTCGCCCACCTGGGTGTAGGTCAGCCGGGCGTGGGAGTGGATGACCGCTTCATAAAAGCGGTACTTGCCCAGTTTTCCGGTTTTGCCGATGTCCATTTCACAGACCATGGCCAGGCGGTCAACGGCGGGCTTGAGCGAGCAGAGGCCATTCGACAGGGCCTCTGGCAGCATGGGCACGACGCGTTCGGGAAAATACACCGATGTCGCCCGTGTACTGGCTTCCTCATCGAGGGCAGAACCGGGACGCACATAATGGGAAACGTCGGCAATGGCCACCCACAGGCGCCAGCCGCCGAAACGGCGTTTTTCACAGTAAACCGCGTCATCGAAGTCGCGGGCATCTTCACCGTCAATGGTAACGAAGGGCAGATGGCGCAGGTCAACCCGGTTGAGCTTGTCTTTCTCGTCCGGCTCCTCCTCCAGGGCGGCCGCCTCCGCCAGCACCGCCTCGGGCCACTCCCAGGGGATGTCGTGGGAGCGGATGGCGACATCGATTTCCAGCCCCGGGTCCAGATGGTCACCGAGAATCTCTGAAATCGTCGCCTTGGCACCCAGCTGGCGGGTCGGGTAATCGGTAATCCGGGCGGTCACTATCTGGCCGTTTTTGGCGCCGTTCTTGTCTTTGGGGGGAATCAGGAACTGGTGCGTCAGGCGACCGTTATCGGGAATCACGTAGCCGATACCGCTCTCTTCCTGGTAGCGTCCCACGACCGAGGTCACACCGCGTTCCAGCACCTCCACGACCTTGCCTTCCAGCCGGCCGCGGCGGTCCTCACCGGTGACCAGCACCAGCACCTCGTCGCCATCGAACACAAAGTGCATCTGGCGGGAGCTCAGGTAGATATCCTCGCCCTCTCCCAGGGGCATGGCAAAGCCATAGCCGTCCCGGTGACCCTGCACCCGGCAATGAATCAGGTTCATCTTGTCCACCAGGCCATAGGCGCCCTTGCGGTTGGACATGATCTGGCCGTCGCGCTCCATGGCACGCAGGCGTTTGCGCAGGGCATCTACCTGCTCGTGGTCGTCAAGGTCCAGTTTCTTGCACAGCTTGCTGTGATTAAGGGGCTTGTTCGCGTCCCGCAGGACCTCGAGAATAACCTCCCGGCTGGGAATGGGGTTGTCGTAGTTGGCGGCCTCACGCTTGGCGTGAGGGTCGGCAATCTTGCCTTTTTGGGCCATATAAATGGGGCCTTTATGTTTGGATAAGGGAGCCTCTGCCGCGCGCTGATTCGAGTACAGCTGGGCGCGCCAGGGCGCTGGATTCCCGCCTGCGCGGGAATGACAAAAAACATTATACGCGAGGATTGACAAAGCCGCGCACGAAATATAAAGTGCGCGCCCTCAGGTATTGCTCCGGCGATATCGTGATGCCCAGGTGGTGAAATTGGTAGACACGCTAGCTTCAGGTGCTAGTGCTCGCAAGGGCGTGGAGGTTCAAGTCCTCTCCTGGGCACCAATTTAAAGAAGGCCGAGCTTACTGCTCGGCTTTTTTGTTTCCAGGGTCGGACTCCCGGCCGGCTGATACCGCGCCGGCGCGAACCCTCACTCGAAGCAGTGCTTCGACAGCGTGAGGAACCGCCCTCTCCTGGGCACCAATTTAAAGAAGGCCGAGCTTACTGCTCGGCTTTTTTGTTTCCAGGGTCGGACTCCCGGCCGGCTGATACCGCGCCGGCGGAGGCTAGCGGCAGCCTCCAAGGCAGAAGCGCGGATCGGTCAAGTAGAAGACGCCGAACTCTACGCCGGCACCGTAAGAGCCATCAAAGGCATCCGAGTAGGTGAGAGCGGCCACCCACCTGGGACTCTCCCAGCGCACACCCAGCCGGTAAGACGGCTCGGCGAAAGCCTCGCCCGCCGTGCCGAACACCTCCCCGACGATGGCAGACTGCGGGATGATGTCATACACCGCCACCCGCGACATGTAGGTGAAACCCCAGGCGGAGTCGCTGTGCTGCTCCCGGTCGACGTTGTAGGTGAAGCCGGGCAGCACATCCAGCAATATCGAGTTGTCGGCGAAGGCGTAGGTTGCGGTGCCCAGGGCCCACCAGGACTCGAAGGCGTCATTGACCTCGCCCTCTTCCTTGTGCTCCGGGGTCAAACCGGTGCCAAACACCACACTGTAGCCGGTCTTCTCATCCTCGCTCTCGCTGATTCGGTACTTGGCAAACAGGCTGGTCGCGGTGTAATCGTCGGTATCATCACGCGGATCGTCGTAGTAGTGGGTCAACTGCAGGTTGAATTCCCACTCGGGTATCAGCGCCGCTACCGCATAGAACTGGGAGTACTCCTCCCCCACGGTGCCGACGATCGTGGCCACGCCATGGGGAGCGACCCACTGGTTATCGCCCGCAAACTGCTGGGCATTGGCAACACCCGCAAGGGAAAGCGGCAACACCGCCGCAAGCCCCAGACGCCATAACAGCAATAAACGCTTACTCATATTAAAGACACTCCAACTCCAAACAGGCCAGCAATAAAAACAACAGCCCTAGTGTACTAGAGCATGCCCAAGGAGCAATGCTGCATAAGTCACTATACCGGCCCCGACCGCTATTTCCGGCCAAATCAGACACCGCCTGGCCAAGGCTCCCGGTTGCACCGGCCCGTACGCTGACTTAATGTGGTCGATATCCCCATGTCAATCGGGTGAGCGCACTGATGGAGAACCCATGGCAGGCAGGAACAGTTACTCGCAGTGGCTATGGTGGTTACTGCCGGTCGCCGGGCTGGCCATAATACTGGCGACCTGTTCGCCAGAACAACTGGACATTACAAGCGTGGAAAGCATGAGCCTGGAACCGCCCCCCACAGCCCCGCTCGCCGCTGCCAGTCACCGCTGGCGGGAGCACAATAACGCTGATTCCGGCTTCCACAGCATCCCGGAGGGCCGGGTCGCGCTCGGCACCCGGCTGCAACTGATCGATGCGGCGCAAAGCTCCATCGACGCCCAGTACTTCCTGATGAAAGAAGATAAAGCAGGTTACCTGTTCGCCAGCAGCCTGCTGGCCGCGGCCGACCGGGGGGTGCGGGTGCGCTTTCTGCTCGACGATATTTACACCACGGTCAAGGATGCCAGCCTGGTGCTGCTGGATACGCATCCCAATATCGAGGTCAGGTTATTCAATCCGATTGAGCGCGGCGGGTTTTACTGGGCCAAGTACCTGCTCCAGTTCGAGCGCACTAACCGCCGAATGCACAACAAGACGCTGATCGTGGACCAGTATGCGGGCATCATTGGCGGGCGCAATATTGCCGATGAGTACTTCGACCTCAGGGCCGGTAGCGGCTTCATTGATTTTGACCTGTTCCTGCTCGGCGATGCCGCATCGGCAACCACAGCGGGCTTCGACCAGTTCTGGAATCACCCCCTGTCCATGCCCATCTCGGCCTACCTGCAGCGAGTGCCCGAGGCCCTGCTGCGAAAGGTGAGAGACCGGGCAAGTGCCGCCATGGCCACCGCAACCGGGGAGCACTACGACGCGATCAGGAGCGCCGGCCTGCTGGATGAGGTGCTCAATGACCAGCTGCCCCTGGTCCCCGGAGAAGCGGCAGCGGTGACCGACTCTCCGGAGAAACTCCTCGCGCCACCAGACAAGGAACAGCAGATCCTGGTCAACAGGCTCAAGGAAGTGATCGTCGGGGCCAGGGAAGAGGTCCTGATCTCAACCCCCTATCTCATCCCCGGCCCCAGCGGGGTTGAATTTTTCCGCGATCTGGTGGCGCGGGGAATGCGTGTCGTCATTCTGACCAACTCCCTGGCCTCGAACAATCACGTTGCCGCCCACGGTGCCTACCAGCGCTATCGCGAGTCGCTTCTCGATGCCGGGGTTGAACTGTTCGAGGTGCGCGCCACCGCCGCCGATGTCTATTACGAATTCGGCGCACTGCGGTCCGGTGGCGAGGGACGGGTCAATCTGCACACCAAAGCCATTGTCATCGATCGCCGCTGGGTACTGGCCGGGTCTCTCAATCTCGACCCCCGGGCGGTGAATCTGAACACCGAGTTCGGCCTGCTCATCGACTCACCGCCACTGGCCGATGAACTGGCGGCAAGGTTTGAGCAACGACTTCAGGGCACTGCCTACCAACTGCAACACCAGCATGGCCAGTTACAGTGGACGGCAGTGATCGGTGATGAAACCGTCACCCTGACCAAGGAACCCGACGCGAGTCTGTGGCGCCGGGTAGTGGCAACACTTTCAACGCTGTTGCCCGAGTCGCAACTCTGAGCGAACGACTCGGTGCCTCAAACCAGGCCGTGCGAATACGACCCCAACCCGCCAGCAGCGCAATTTACCGCCTGAGCGACCCGAGCTGGTCATTCAGTGGGTCTGCCAAAATTTGACAGATTTTCAACCGACTTCTAGCCTTAAAGAGAGAAAGAGGCGACGTCCACATCGCCATACACGCCTACATACTGTGATCTTCAACTGCTGTAAGCTGGTCCAGTCCCGAGTTGGCCTGCCAAACGGCCGAATCACTCAATTTCGTTTTTCCAAAGAGGCCCCACGAATGATCCACCGATCAACCATGAGAATTCTGACAACCGTTATTCTTGGCCTGGCCCTGTGCGCGGGCGGAGGAGCGAGTTTTGCCAGCGACAGGAATACCAGCTACGACATTGTCATCCTGAATGGCCGGGTAATGGACCCGGAAACCAAACTCGATGCTATTCGTAACGTTGGAGTCAAGAATGGCAAGATCGCCGTTATCACGGAAAAAGCGCTGTCTGGAAAGGAAACCATCGATGCGACGGGACATATCGTCGCTCCCGGTTTCATTGATATCCACTCTCATACGTCAAACATTCCATTGGGCCAGAAACTTCACTTGCGAGATGGCGTCACTACGCCTCTGGATATGGAGAGCGGCGCCTATCCGGTTGATCTCTGGTATGAATTACTCGAGGGTAAGTCACAGACCAATTATGGGGCGACCGTCTCTGCTGCAGGCATAAGAGAGCAACTATCAAACCCGGATTACAAGACATCAACAGGTTCGATCCTGCTGGACGCCTTTGACCCGCACACGGACAGCATGTTTGACATGAGTGTCAGCAGTTTCCTGCCGTCAAAAGAACAGATAGACGCCATGGAGGACATGATCGAGGAAGGCATTAGTCAGGGCGGGCTGGGGATCGGCATACCCGTCGGCTACATGACCCGAGGCACCACCAGTGAAGAGACGATCATGTGGCAGCGAGTTGTCGCCAAGCACAATCTCACGACGGTTCTCCACGGTAGATTTTCCAGTCAGCAGCCGCCCGCGACGGGAATCCTGGGCACTCAGGAGATGCTGGCCAACCTGGCTGTCTATGGTGGTGGACTCTACGTGAGCCATATTCATCAACAGGCGCTTGGCCTCACCTCTTCGGCGATCGATTTCCTGGCCGATGCAAAAGAGCGGGGCCTGAACACCGTTGCCGCTATTTACCCCTATTACCAGGGGGCCACGATCGCAGGGGCAGATTACCTGGAACCGGAAAATTACCAACGCAATATGGGACGGACTTACAAGGACATTATTGAAGTCGCCACCATGAAACCGCTGACGGAAGAACGGTACAATGAACTGATCAAGGAGCAGCCCGGTGCATCGGTTATCTTCGCCGGCGTGGACGAAGCGATAATGCTTGCTGCATTGGCAGACCCCGGGACATTGGTGGAAAGCGATGCTGCTCCGTTAAATGTCACGGAAACCGGAGATCTTGCGATAGATTGGGATATTCCTTTTGAGTCCATTCAAGGGCATCCCAGGGCTGCGGGGACGCATGCCAAAGTTCTGCGCCTCGTGCGCGAGAAAGGCCTGATGCCAATGATGTTGGCCGTCTCCAAAATGACCTACATGCCAGCGAGCTTTTTGGAAAATAGTGGCGTATCCATGATGTCTCAAAAGGGCAGGATTCAGGTGGGCTCCGACGCCGACATCACCATTTTTGATCCCGAAACCGTGACTGATAACGCCACCATGGCCAAGGGTGGGCTGGCATCGACGGGGATACCATTTGTCATCGTCAATGGCACGGTGGTTGTCAGAGATTCCAAAGTGTTAAAAGGCGTTTATCCTGGACAAGCCATCAGGTCAGACGGTAGTTCGCGCTGATTACCGCTATATCGATGGTGGTCGCTTTTTGTCAGAGGAGTTTGCGGTGACTCCTGCCCCGTAAAACCAAAAAGCCAGACAAAACCTTGTCAGGCGTTGTCCACCCGGTTCAGGCGTCGCCTCCGGACAGTACGCCTGATAGTTTGTGGGCAGGAGAAGAAGCTTCGGCTATCGCATTGGAGATACTTCATGGCACTTAAATACCAACCCCTGGTCATTGTGGCTTTATTACTTGCCACGCCCGCCTGGGCAGAGAGCCACGACCTGGTGATCGAAAACGGGCGCGTCATGGACCCGGAAACCGGGTTCGACCAGGTTGCAAACGTCGGCATCGACGACGGCGTGATCACCAGAATCACCAGCAAAAGCCTTTCGGGAGAGCGGACCATCGACGCAACGGGGTTGGTGGTGGCCCCAGGCTTTATCGATGCCCACTCTCACGCCCAGGACGCCTTCGGGTTCAGGTTGTACCTGCGCGATGGGGTAACGACTGCCATGGATCTGGAGACGGGCGCTTACCCCGTCTCTGCCTACTACGACTACTGGGACGGCAGGGCGCAACTCAATTACGGCGTTTCGGTGGGACACATGTGGGCGAGGATGGCCATCCTGGACGATGTCGACCCTAAGGGCCGTCCCTTCTACGGCGGCGTCATTAACGAGTCGCTCAAAGATGACGCTCACTGGCAGACCAAAAATTATGACCGCGCGGACACGCCGGCCATTCTGGCGGGCATGGAACGGGGCCTGAAGGCAGGTGGTCTGGGGATTGGGTTTCCCATTGGTTACTACACGGCCACCAGCAGCCCGGAAGTCATGCAGGTTGCGGCCCTTGCCAAGCGCCATGACTCCTTCATCACCAGCCATGTGCGCTACCTGTCGCAGGTACCACCCAGCGGCTACCTGGGTTTCCAGGAAATGATTACCGTAGCGCAGGTGCATGATGTCCCCTTGTTGCTGCACCACGTTCCGAGTAACTGTCTCGGACTCACCACCGAGTGCCTGGACCTCATTGACGACGCCCGCGCCAGCGGTGTCAACGTGATCGGCGAGTTTTATCCCTACACTTTCGCATCGACCTACGCCAACGCGGACTACCTGTTCCCCGGCTACCAGAAGAAACTGGGGATTACCGGCAGCGACCTGGTCGTTATACAGACCGGCGAAGTCCTCGACGATGAAAAATTCGAAAGAATGCGCACAGAGGCCCCCGAGACCTTCCTGTTGATGTACACCATTAAAGAAAAAGACATGCTTGCCGCTGCCAGGAGGCCCGGTGTGGTATTCGGGTCCGACGGCGTGGCGTGGATCATGGAGGACGGTTCCGATGCGCCAGCAGACACCCCCTATGGCAGCGGGCGCGGCCACCCGCGGGGCGCGGGCGCCCACGCCAGGTTTCTGCGCATGGCCCGCGAAGATGATGCCATCGGCTTAATGGACGCGCTGTGGAAGCTCAGTTATGGCCTGGCGGACTTCCTCGACGACACGATTCCGCAATTTAAAACCCGCGGACGGGTGCAGGAGGGGATGACCGCAGACCTGACCATCTTCGACCCGGAAACCGTGACCGACAACGCATCGTGGGAAGAAGGCAAGAATACGCTGCCTTCCACCGGAATTCCTTATGTACTGGTGAACGGCGTACCGGTAGTTGATGACTCCAGGGTCCGGGACGATCTGTTCCCGGGAGTTGCGATCCGGCGTGCCGTGAGCGACTGATGCCTGACAACCGACGATGGCGGGGCTTGTTCCCCGCTTTCATGCGCTGGCCTCAGGCCATCATCAAGGCGAGTCAGCCACCAGCATAAAGTAATCGAAAAGGGTCCGGGCCACTTCCGCTATCGCGCGGTCACGATCGCTCGGTAACGTGTGGCTGCCGCGGGTGAACACAACCACCGCAAAACGGCGTCCGTCTGGCAGCGTGATGTACCCCACATCGTTGGCCACGCCACCGAGTGTTCCCGTCTTGTGGGCAACCGGCGTCTTCCTCGGCAGCAATCCGCGCAGGCGTCCCGGCCCGGTAACCGTGCGTGACATAATGCCGAGCAAAAATGCCGTACTCTCCTCGCTAACGGTCTTGCCCTGGTAAAGCGCCGTCAACAGGCTCAGCATGGCCCTGGGGGTCGATTTGTCCAGCGGATCTGCCTCAAACGCCGGTTGTGGGTCACTCGCCATAGCCGGGTTAGCGCTCAAATTGCGTATGGCCTTGGCCAGATTCTGCCGACCCGGCTCCTGTTGGTAGAAATCGCGCGAGTAGTCGCTGGTGGTGCGATCGACGTGCATGCCACTGATGCCCAATTTCTCCAGTTGCCGGTTGACTGCCTCAGGGCCTCCCGCCAGACGAAGCGCAACATTGGTGGCGGTGTTGTCACTGTGGGTAATCATCACCTCCATCACATTGGCTACTGACAGGGCCACACCCGGATGAATAAAGTTGGACGCTATTATGTCAGACACGACCCACTCATCATCATTAAGCTCGATCATGTCCGTGAGGCTCAGTTCACCGGCATCAACTTTGGCGAGCAAGGTCACCGCAATCGCCACCTTGTAGGTGCTGGCCATCGGAAACGGTTCCTCGCCATTGAGAAACACCTGCTTCCCGGTCGTCATATCCTCGGCGGCAACGCCGATATAACCGATCAGCCCCCGGGTGAGCGCATCCAGCGCTGCGGCGACTTCGACAGGCGCATTGCCAGTAGATCCGGGCTCTGCCCGGCTGTGGACACTGGCTGCCAGCGATAGGCCAAACACCACGCCCAGAAGGGCATGTAGCATGAGTTTTTGCATCTTGATCTCCTTTTGCAAAGTCATCCAGGGTGCCTGCTTTTTCACCCAGTCCGGGCGTTATGACGGTCGCGGCTACCGGCAACTAAATAGACCCACCCTCTAAAAGGACTTACCCAGGGTGCCGGCCAGTCCGCCTACATCAGGTATTCCAGACCGAGGCCGTGCAGGGTCTTGTAGATGGTGCGTTGATTACGCGCGGGGCTCGCTTTCTGGCTGTCGCTTTCCATCAGCTCCCTGCGCATTTGCAGCCATTGGGGCGTCCCCCAGCGATAGGACGTTGCCTGCAGCTCGTTGAACACCTTCAGCAGGTCCTCACGCAGCTCCGGGCTCCGGAAAAAGAAGCCCATCTCATTGTTCCACAGGTCGGACCGATAGTCGAAGTTGCTGGTACCGATAAAGCCAATGGTTTCGCCGAGAATGAATTTCGCGTGCAGCTTGCCGTATTGCGCCGTTCCATTTCCCAGCAACACCGAGTCCAGCTTGCCCGTCTCATAAATAAAAATCTGCGGATGATCGATGGCCTGCTGCCATTCTTCGCTGCCCACAACCGCCGGGTTGAATTCGCCTTTTTCACGACTCGATTGCCAGGCTTTGGTCAGCTCGGGTGTCAACAGGAAGCGTGGCGCCATTTCCATGTCGATGATTGCCTGGGTGAAAAAATTATCACTGGTCATGACGGAGTTGGTCACGATTACAAAGGAGGCCGTGGGGTGTTGCTGCAGGTATTCGAGCATCGACTGCGCACCGTCGTAGACCGTTTCCCCGTGCTTGTTACGGTACTTGCCGCTGAACAGGTAGGGAGAGGCGACCCGAAGCGTACCCTGGTCCTCTCCCCGCCGCTTGGCTTCCCGGGTCAGCTTGGTGATGAGATACAGAATGGAGTTCGGGTTCTTGACCAGATTCTCTTCAACATTAGTGGTCACATGCTTGCTGGTCAGGTTACCCAGCTGGTGAGAGAGTCGCACTTCAGCGTCGCGAAAACCTTCGCCGAGAAATACCGGCATGTCTTCCATCCGTTGGCGGATTCCGGGAAGGTTTTTCAGGAAGTCGAGACTCTCCTGACACCGTTGCAGTCGGCGGGCTGTGCGGCTGTCCTCATCGGTACTGCGGTTACCCGGATCCAGTCGCTTGTTGCCCTCGTGAAGAAACAACAGGGTGTAATACATCTCGGTGACGCTGGCCACCGTCGGCAACCGGGGGTCCTGGTCCGGATAGGGCCGAAGCAACAGCTCAAGGTCCCTGAAAGCCGTGGGATCGGGCGAGCCGTCCGCGTTAATGCCGTAATAATCCAGGGAAATATTGCGCCCACCGGTCATGACCGCCCCTTTGGCCGGAATACGGCCGTCGACGATCAGAATCTTGTCATGAGATCGGCGATTAAACTGCATCCTGGTAATGGCGTTGAAGATCACTGCCTGCACCCGCGCGCGCCGGTCGGTGACCTGGCCCTGCGCGTTGCGCATGAAGCCCGCCTCATTCGCGCAGGTCTCCAGGGCCTTCAGGTCGGCATGGATCGGGTCGAACGAGCCGACCGAGTCCACCATGATGCGTACGTCGACCCCTCGCTTGACCGCATTGCACAGCGCGCCAAGAACCGCTTCGCCAACAGTATCCCTGGCGAAGATGTAGTACATCACGTCGATTGTCTGCACGGCGTTTTCGATCAGCCACAGCTTCGTGGCGAGCGACGTCAGGCCGTCTTCGGGTGTCGGACCGATCAGTTTCGCCCGCGCCCGGTCAATGGGCACCTCGGCCTGCTCACCCATCCTGATCGGATCGATATCCAGCTCTTGCGATGGCTTCCAGGTTCTATCGGCGTAAATCTGGTCCATGGTTGAATCGTCAATGGCGCTGGCGGGCGCACAGGGCTCCCGGGAGACCGAGGCCTGCTCGCAGTCCTGGTTTTGCGGTTTCTCGCTGCAGGAACTCAGCGCAAATGACAGCGCGATGCTCAGGAAGAGACTGCTCAAAATTTTCATCGGCCAGGCCTTCAGGGTAGTTCTTATTCATCGACATGATCCAGTCAAGCGTTGTTCGAAGCGCGCTGGGTTAGCCACTGAAATCCGGGGTAGCATCTGCCCAGGATAAACCTCGATAGTATTGCCGTCGTCTTTCACAGCAGTTAAGCGTATATCCGCTACAACTGCAAACCGCCGGGATACACCGCGGATCATTGCGGCCTGATACCGGGCTCCCATGACAAAGCAGACTCATTATCCACAGGCCACTGGGATGCTGTTGGCGTCCTGTGGACCGGAAGACGCTAAGGAACTGGCGACGGAGGGGTCACAAAAGGTCCGCAACTGCGGCTGCGTCTGTCAACCGGCTGGCGACAAAGGGGATGTGATCGCCCCATCCATCCAGGCACTCAGCCCAGGGCCCCGGCTCGCACCGGTCTTCCCCGCTGCGTTTAAGCGCAAAAATCCGCTCCCTCGGAATCCCGGCATCTGAATAGGCTGCAAAGTCAGTGGATGAATCGCCGTAAGCGGCGGCAAATTGCCACCCCTCTCGCTTGAACGCCTCCAGAATGGCCAGTTTGAAGCGCGAGGGATTGCGGTTGTCGGCAATCGACTGAGCGACGAATACCGGTCCCTCGGCAAATCCATGCTCGCTTAGCCAATGGGCAAGCCGGGAGGAAAACCAGGGAAATCGCGCACTTAAGTAGATCACACGCAGTCCATTTTCCGTCAGCATGTCGACGGCCTCAGCGGCGTGCTCCCTGGGCAACACGGCCGAGAAAACTCCCGGGGTCAGTGTGCCATCGACGTCGAACACCACCAGACGCTGTGCACTGTCGCTGGCCGCCGGGATTGTTGGCAAGGGGGCCGGGCTACAGGCCACCGTCATCACCGCCAGCACCAGAGCCAGGCAAGCCCTGGCAGATACCGGCAAATGGCTCAAAATATGCAATGCTGGCCCCTTTCAGGTCACAGTGGCTCTTACAACTGCCGTCTACGGGATTTCAGGGTGTTTCCGCCGCCAGACCGCCTGTTAATGCCCGATCGTCTCCCGCGCCCCCAGTGCATTCAGTCGCAGGCCAGCGGCCGAACTCAGCTCTTCATGTACATTCCCATCAAGGTGAGATAAGCGCCGGCGGCGAGCATATGGATGCCGAGCAATATACCCAGCAGAGACCTGGTGGCCGTCGGTGACGCCAATAGAATGCCGGCCAGCACCAACGAGATCAGCCCCGCAGCCATGAAAGGCGCGAAAAAAGGCGTTCCACGGGCGCGAACACCGAACAGTATCTCGACAATACCGCTGGCCGTCAGCAGGATGAGCATAAACGTGGTGAGCGAAATAACCCCGGACAGCGGGTTTGATAAAAATGACCACCCCAGGAGTAAGGTGAGGACGCCCAGGGTCAACGTTAGCCACCGGTGGTAGCCGCCCCCCTCCAGCAATCCCATGACCAGCTGCACCGCCCCGCCCGTCAACAGAACCAGGCCGGTGACCTTCACGATGGCACCAGAAGTCACCGCCGCGTTGAAGAGAACCACGACACCAAGAGTGATGGTCAGGACACCTGCCCAGAAGAAACGCGTCGCGTAATGGCTATTCATGAGCACCCTACCCCGCTGATATGCCGTTAACCAACTAATCGAGTTCCAGCTGGGTGGCTTTTGCTTCTGACATAAACTTGATCAGCTTTTTTTGCGCACT
Source organism: Seongchinamella unica (assembly GCF_004354085.1). Taxonomy (GTDB): domain Bacteria; phylum Pseudomonadota; class Gammaproteobacteria; order Pseudomonadales; family Halieaceae; genus Halioglobus; species Halioglobus unicus. The sequence continues at coordinate 531,096 of NZ_SMSE01000003.1, forward strand.
ACTGAAGCGCTTGCTGTGCTTGGTGTAGTCCGAGTAACTGTCTACATTGACGCGCTCGTAAACCACTTCTTTATCGTCCAGGAGGAAGGTGGTGGTCAGGGTGAAGGCGTCATGCTCCTTGAGCAGAGACTTGATGGCCTTGGATTCCATCTCGGTCGGAGAAATCATCTCGCCGGTTGCAAGCTCACCGGTCACCTTTGAACCAATTTGCTGCACGTCGGTGACGTTGTACAGGGTTCCCCTGTAGACCAGGGATTTATTGGCGGTGTAGACCTTGGTACTGCCGCAACCTGCCACCAGCAGTGACATCAGTACGAAGAGCAGGATGCCCGGCACACCGAAACTGCATGCGGGTCTTGTGTTGGGTGAAAAAGCACTCATCTTGAAGGTCTCCAATCGGGAATAAATGTAACTACAGTTTACTACGTTAACAACGATCAGCCATGCCCCGGACTGCCACCACGTCCACTACCCGGACCACGTCACCAATAATAGGGCCAGTCTGGCCTGAGAGCCAGAACTCAATCCCTGGCCTGCAGCGGCATCCATGGTCCCGGGATTGGTGGCCGCGGGGGACAAGTCCACGGCCCCGGTGACTACCTGGCTTTCCAGTTCGGGGCCCGTTTTTCCGCAAAAGCGAGGGCACCTTCTTTCGCGTCCTCGGTCTGCATCAGCCAGTGGAACGCCTCGTTCTCCAGCTCGACGGCCCTGGGCAGGGGCAGATCAAGCCCCTGCATGACCACCGTCTTCATCTTCTGCACGGCGAGCGGGGCACTCCTGGCGATATCGGCGGCGATCTGCTCGCATTTCACCATCAACTGATCCGCTGGCACCAGGTGATTGACCAGGCCCAGGCGATAGGCCTCCTGGGCATCGATCCGATTACCGGTGTAAAGTAATTCAAGCGCGTTGCCCAGGGAAATCACCCGGGGCAGCCGCTGGGTACCGTGGCCGCCGGGAATCCAGCCGAGGCGGATTTCACCAAACCCGAAATGGGCACCCTCGGCAGCAACACGAATATCACAGCCCAGGGCCTGCTCCAGGCCGCCGCCGTTACAATGTCCGTGAATGGCCGCAATGACCGGCTTGGTCAGGCTCAGCATGCGGGGGTAAAGACGATCCACAAAGCCCTCGACGTCTGGCGAGTCGACCCATTTGATATCGGTCCCGACACAGAACGAGCGACCCTCGCCGCTGAGAATACCCACTCTCAGCTCGGGATCGTTTTCCAGCTCGTCCCAGGCGTCTGCAATGGCGTTATAGGTGTCACCATCGCAGGCGTTCATGACCTCCGGGCGGTTGATCCTGACGTGGACGATGCCATCGGCTTTTTCTACGATTACTTTATCCATATTTATTGCTTCCTCACTGCCTCACTGATTACCCAAGTATACTTCGCTTGCGTACTTTTCGAAGCGTCTAAAGATCGCTAATGGACGGGCACGTTGAAATCAGCCAGGCGTTTATGGCAGCGGGCGATAATCCGTTGCCACACTTCCTCCACACGCGTGGACATCCCAGCATGACTATTGAGTTGCTGACGTCGCGATTAAGTGGGGTAGATTCATCGAACTCTGCCAGGCGATTGCCTGGAGTAAACAGCCCGGGTAACCCGGGGTACTTCTTTATAGGCGACAAAACATCAATGTACTTACTGGCTTAATGCTGGATCAGTGTGGTTTGACTGCATGACAGTTTCATTGATCCCAGTCCACCTACCAGCGATGGCTCTGCCTGCAGCCCACACAGAGCGCGGGCTGTGGCCAGAGCGATCAAATAAGGCTCGATTACAAGCCTCTCATGCCGCTACTTGAGCGTGTTCTTGTAGACCTTGCCGTCCTTCATGATCAGCACGAAATTCTTGTCCGGATCGGCCACCAGGTCCAGGTTCTCCAGCGGGTTACCGTCCACGATGATCAGGTCGGCGTAGGCGCCTTTCTTGATCACCCCCAGAGGGCCTTCCTGGTAGGGATGGCGCGGTCCAGCCAGTTCCATCAGTTCGGCATTGTCCGAGGTCGCCATTTTCAGTGCTTCATAGGGGGTAAACCAGCGCCCCAACTTGCTCAGGTACTTGCCCTGTTTGGCGGCCATTCCCGGATCCATGATAGCGTCTGTTCCGAACGCGATCTTGACGCCGATTTCCTTGGCCAGCTTGTAGACTCTTTCGGTTCCCGCGGTTGCCTCCAGCCATTTCTTGGTCGATGACTCGGTGGGGAATACCATGCGGTCTTCGTCGTCGACCAGGGCCTGGGTGCTCAACCAGACATCGTTCTTCTTCATCATCTTGAGGGTGTCCCGGCCAATGAGCATGCCGTGCTCAATGCTCTTGATACCGGCCTCAACCGCCAGTTGAACCGCCTTGTCGGTAAAAACGTGCGCCGCGACGTAGCTGTTGTAGCTCTCGGCAACGTCGACAAACGCTTTCATTTCTTCCAGTGAGTACTGGCGCACATCCAGCGGATCGAAGATAGAAGCCACGCCCCCGCCGGCCGCGATTTTGATCTGGCTTGCGCCCATCCGGAAGACTTCCCGGGCGCGCTGTTGCACAGCCGGCACGCCATCGGCGATGACAAAGAAACCGGTCCTTCCCCAGTAATCGAGGGAGTTTTCCGCCGGAACCTCGTGAGGCAGACGATAATCGTAGTGGCCACCTGTCTGGCTGATAGGCGGACCCGCCACCAGCATGCGCGGGCCATCGATGACGCCGGCATCGATCAGTTTCTTGATGGAGAAACTGTTACCACCGATATCCCGTACGGTGGTAAACCCCCGCATCAACGTTTTCTCAGCCGTCGGGACCGCCCTGGCAGCGATCTCCCAAGCATCGCCGGTCAGAATCGCGGCCTGTGGCACCTCTGCCATGGTCATGTGCCAGTGCACGTCGCTGAGCCCGGGTATCAGCGTACCGCCGCCACCATCGATGACCGTGCCACCGGCCACCGCCAGTGGCTCCGTAGACACCTCGGTGATCAGGTTACCCGTGACCACCACATTGGCGTTGGATATCAGTTTCTCGTTAACACCATCGAACACGTTGACGTTGGTGATCAGGGTGACGGGTTCTGGTTCCTCTGCTGAGAACACAGACCCGCTGACCAACAGCGTCATCGCGGCTATCATTCGCGCGATCGTTTTCATTGCTTTGCTTCCCTCGTGTGATTCCATCGCCACCTCAATGACAGCGACATTTTTACCATCGGCTCAGCCGATCCCATCTTTTGCCCATCAGCGTGGCCAGCAACTGCCAGCACCCCGGGGCTACTTTTGCGCTTCCCGCACTATCTCTTTGCCTGCGGACCCGACCGAAAGCAGGATAAACCCTGAACTCAGCAGGCGTATGCCGACCAGCGTACCCACGGCCCAGATTCCGGAAAAAGGAAACTGACGCCAGATCATGATGCCCAGCACCACTGACAGGACCGCCGAAAACGCAAACCAGCCCCACCCCTTGTCCGGCCGGGCCTGGATCGCGGCCACCAGTTCGATGATGCCACTGGCGATAAAATAGGCCGCAAGGATCAGTGTCAGGTTAGCCAGTCCCACTGCCGGTTGCGCGACCATGTAGATTCCCACCACCAGGGCAAGTGCGCCAAACAGCAGCAGCAGCAGACCGCGGCCGATGGAACCGGCACGAAACACCAGGCCTAACTGCAGCAGTCCGGACACGCTGACAAGAATGCCGACCAGCAAGGTGATGGACAGGCCGGCCGCCAGTGGCGCAACCAGCGACAGAAAGCCTAAAACAACGAGCGCGATGCCCGTCCAGCGTGCAGATTTTGCACTGTCTTTCAAATACTCAACGATGCTCATATTTCTTCCTTTTTTTACCCTGCCATTAACCCTTGCCGGCACAAATGACAGGGCCCATTTGCACGACTGGAAAGCTCGAAGCCTGTCCTGCGGCGACAAACTCAATTGCTGGCTACCGCCCCGGGACGCAAGCCTGACGTCAGGCAAAGCCCCCTGAGACGGGGTGCCATCAGTTCATCGTGTTCTTGTAGACCTTGCCGTCCTTCATGATCAGCACGAAATTATTGTCCGGGTCGGCCACCAGGCCCAAATCTTCCAGTGGATTACCGTCGACGATGATCAGGTCGGCATAGGCACCTGCCTTGATAACACCCAGGGGGCCTTCCTGGTAGGGATGACGCGGTCCCGACAACTCCATCAGTTTGGCGTTCTCCGAGGTTGCCATCCTCAGCGCCTCATAGGGGGTAAACCAGTTACCGAGCTTGGCGAGCAGCTTACCCTGCTTGGCAGCAGATTCCGCACTCATGAAAAGGTCGGTACCAAAGGCCATGTTGACACCCATTTTCTTTGCCAGGGGGTAGATGGTATCGGTTCCCGCCGTGACAGCTGCAAACTTCCGGTTGGATTCGGGATTGGGGAACTCTTCTGCATCCTCATCGTTCATAACCGGCTGGATACTCAGCCAGACGTCATTCTTCTTCATCATCTGCAGGGTTTCCTTACCCATCAGATGACCGTGTTCAATGCTCTTGATCCCGGCCTCGACGGCGGTTTGTATGGCATCGTCGGTGAAGATATGCGCCGCGACGTAACTGTTGTAGCTGTTGGCCACATCGACGATGGCTCGCATTTCTTCAAGGGAGTACTGGCGTACATCAATGGAGTCGTAGGTAGAGGCCACACCCCCGCCGCCGGCAATCTTGATCTGGCTGGCGCCCAGCATGAAGGCTTCGCGGGACCGCTTGCGAACCTCGGTCTCACCATCGGCGATGGCGTTCATGCCCACCCGACCCCAGTAATCGATGATGCCGGCCCTGTCAGGCACCTGGTTGGGCAGGCGATAGTCAAAGTGGCCGCCTGTCTGGCTGATCATGGGGCCGGATGGGAGGATCCGCGGCCCAACGACCAAACCCTGGTCGATCAGCTTTTTCAGGCTGAAGGTGTTGCCGCCCATGTCACGTACCGTGGTGAACCCCCTCATCAGGGTCTTGGGGGCGCCAATGGTGGCCCGGATGCCGACCTCGTAGGCGTCTCCGGAGAACAGAGAGCTCATGGGCAGTTCCGCCAACGCCGCGTGCCAGTGGACATCGCTAAGGCCCGGCATCAGGGTTTTACCCCCGGCGTCAATCACCGTAGCGCCAGCGGGTGCCTCGATATCGGCGCCTACCTGCTTGATCAGGTTATTCTCGATAAGCACATCGCCATCGGTCAGTTTCTCGTTGACGCCGTCGAAGATTCTGGCGTCGGTAATCAGGGTGACGGTTGTTGCCTCCTGGGCGTGAGTGCCAATACTCACGGATATCAGCAGTAGTGCAGAACAAATCGTTCTGCCCAGGTCTTTCAATGGTTTCATGACTTGTTTCCTCGCTTTGCACGTTGGTGTTTGTTGCTGCTGTTATCCTTCACGTTTTAGTAAGTACGTTGCCCTCACCTGCTCCGGATCAGCTCGCTTTTTCAATCCCGCATCAAGCATCCAGCATCATGCTCCTTACCGGACGCCGATGCGGCTATTCGACGGTCAGCGTGAGCCATACCGCCAGCCATCCGCCGGCTACCAGGGCAGCGGCACAACCGGAGCGAAGTTAAAACGCAGCTGCCAGTCAGGCCCGTAGGCATCGGGCGACTCGATGTAGTCCCAGTATTCCACCCCGAACTTCCAGGGTGTTTTGCCGATAATGGCGGTTTTGTAAATGCCGAAGCCAATGGGCAGCGTCCAGCGTTGTCCGCTCTCTGCTTCATGATCGTAGGCAAAGGTCGGCCCCGAACGGATCTGCCAGCCATCCTTCAGGTTGAACGTGTAAAAATACTGCCCCGCGGTCACATTAGTATCGAAATCGTCCTCACCGGCCACATCCCACTGGTGGGTCAGCAGCAGGCCAAGAACGCCCCAAGGTTTCACCACCGCCAGCAGCGCCTCGGGACCCAGGGCCCACTGGTCTTTACCCAGGGCGTCATCGGTGGCGGTGGGCAGGGTACCGATGATGCCGCCAACAGCGACAAAGCCATTGGGAAATGTTTTACCGACCCCCGTATCGAAGGTGATATCGCCCAGGTTAAATCCGGGGTCATCGTAACCATTGGCAGTTGGGATATCCTGGTTGATGATCACCGGGATGGCGGGCCGGGCAAAGAAATTCATTCCGTTGTCCAGGGGATAGGGCAGGCTGGGCTGAAAGGTCATGCGCAGCGCGCTCTGGTCACCCGCGCGAGGCAGGTCGCCGTCAAAGGAAATATAGTCCAGGTTGAAATTCATGGTGCCCAGCGCGGTATTGGGGTTTGCCAGTTGCGCGGCGATTTCCGCTGCCGTTGGTCCGGCTGACTCCTGGGCAACCTCCTGCGCACCGACACAGGCCTGAAAGCCGAGCCATCCTGCGATAATCATCGCCGGGGAATAGGCACGGTTTTTTGTTAACACTGTCATTGATACTCTCCCTGTGGTTGCCTGCTGATAACTACACCGCGCTTTCATACCGTGCAATACCCGCTTTAAAACGTCGTTTTACATTTGATCCCGGTCAATCTCGATAGCGCCCTAGTAGTAATACACCGTACTGAACTGGAGGCGCGACGCGTCGCCATCGTCTCCGGATACAATCTCGCGGTCGCCCCACATGTACTCGACACCGACCCTGAATCGCTTGTCGAACTCATAAATCAGGTTGCTGTGCACCGATGATGCCTGGATGGTTTCATCCGGCTGGAATAACTCGGGAATATGTTCCAGCCGGGTGTAGGCATAGTGGAGGTTGGCCGAGAACTTGCCGGGCAGGTTGTAGTGCAGACCGATATTGGCATTCCAGCCGTCAGCGACATCCAGCTCGCCCTCTTCATCGATCGTCGCATTGGGCGTGCCGCCATTGGCAAAGACCAGGATATCCTGCAGTGTGCCCTTGGTATAACCGGCGTTGAAGCCGATATAGTTCTGGTTGAGGGCGTCGATATAGGCGCGCAAGCCAACCACGGCGGTCCAGCCCAGCTCGGACTCGTCATCGAAACTGTCGTTACCTTCAAAACGGATCTCGTTGACGGCACCGCCAATGCTGATGACCCCGCTGTCCCAGGGGTAGCTGACTCCCCCCGACAGCCGCGGCACGCGAGAGCGCGCCAGACCGCGACCGTCCAGGGTATCGGGGGTCAGGATGCGAGTGTCGTCATAGGACTCCAGCCCAATGGCCCAGTCAAAGCCGTTGATCCGTTGTCCGTCCCACTTGATCTGTTCCGAGCGCCCACCCAGCAGGGCGTCACCGGCGGCAAAATCCAGCATATAGGGCAGCGCGCGCAGTTCAGTAATAATGCTCCAGGTGCGCCCGGCCAGCAGCCTGCCGTACTGGAAGTAGGCGTGACGCAGGCGAAAGTTGGTGCTGCCATCATTTTCAAAAAAGTCGAACTCGAGAAAAAATTTATCGGCTTCATGGGGGGACGCCATGTTGCGAATTTCCAGGTGGGTCCGGCTCTCCTTGATCTGCAAATGACTGTAACTGCCGCTTTGCGGCGAGTCGTTGACCGGTATCTGGGAAAGCACAAACTGGGATTTGTCGCCCACGCCGTCAAAATCAAAAATCAGGTCTGTCTTCGCGTAACCGCCGATTGAAAACCGGTAGTCCGAGCCGAACAACGGTGCGGACTTTTCGAACTCCGGATCGATAAACTCCTCGCCTCGCCCCAGCGGCTCTACGGGTTTGTTGAGCAGCACGGTGCGGGCGTCCTCAGAGGGCAAACCGCGCGCCATTGTCCGGGGCGCTTCATCGGACGCCGCCCGTTCTGACCCCGCGTCACGCCGGGCGTCTTTCGCCCGCAGAAGCTCAAGCTCCTGTTCCATCTGCTGCATTTTTTCCTGCATGGCCTGCATTTCCTGCATTTTTTCCTGCATAGCCTGCAGCTCGGCCTGCAACTCCTCCAGAGTCATGCTCTGGGCGCCGGCAGGCCCGGGCAGGAAAACCAGCGGCGCGAGCCATGGCGTTGCCCGCTTCATGATGCGGGCAACCCCCGGGGTGGGTGGCCGGGCTTTATGGGTTGAACCACACTGCTCAATATTCTGAATCATGCTGTCCATCAAAATTCAAACTTGGCCATAAACTGCATACGGGCGGCGTCGCCGGCAGCGTCATTCTGCAGCCGGGTTTTACCCCACATCAGCTCGGCGCCGGTGGAAATATGTTTGGCCGGCCGCCAGACCAGGTTGAGGTGAGCGATACCCCCGCGTTTCAGCGACTCGGGATCGCGGGTGTCCGGCGTATCCAGCCAGCCATAGGCAAAGGACGCGTTGGAAGACAGGGTAGAGGTCCAGTCATAGCCGCCGCCCAACACGACGGCGAGCGCGGGAATGGTATCGAGCTTGCCATCCGGGCCCAGCACCGCATTGGCGCCGGTACCGGCGAAGGCCATGATATTCTCCCCTGCGCCGTCGGTGTAGGTGGCATTCCAGGTAACGAAAGTGCGGCTACCAATATTCTGCCGCCCCCCCACGATCAGTGCATATTGCAGCGCACTGTCCGACGGTCCCGCTGAGCCGCCATCCCAATTGAGTTCCGAGGCACTGGCGCCCAGCAACAGCAGCCCGCTGTCCCAGTGGTAGTCGGCGCGAGCGGCCAGTACCGGCATTTTCTTGGTCGCTTTACCGGGCAGGTCAAAGGCGTTCTCGATTCCCAGGAACGGCATGTCCTCCACCGCGAGGGACATCTTCCACTGGTCGTTCAACTCGGTTTGGTAGCGCACCTGCGCCGCCCGGCCGCCAAATAGGGCGTCACCGGCGGCGAAGTCAATCATGAATGGCAGTGACTCCAGGAAGGACAGCGTGGTCCAGGTTTTACCGATAATGTAGTCGCCCGCCGACACGTAGGCGTGCCGCAGCCGGAACTGCTCACCGTCGGAAAAGAAGTCGCCCTCGATAAAGCCGCGCAGCGGCACGGAACCGGGAACGACACGACGTACGTCCAGGTTAAAGCGGGTCTCCTTGGCGAAAAAGTCGGTGTAGCCGTCATCGCCGTAATCCGCCTGGCCCCGAGCAGGAATGGTGCGCATCAGGAACTGGGTCGGGTCGCGGGTACCGTCGAAGTCCGCCACGAAATCGGTCTTGATATAGCCGCCGACCTTCATCCGCAAATCCGTGCCGAACATCGGCCAGGACCCCGGAAAATCGTTGGAAAGCAGGGCATCCCGGGTCAGCAGTTGGTGGCTCTCCTTGATATCCCCGTCCGCAATCGCCTGGGTGACGACATTGCTGGCAACGACCTCGGCAGGGTCGGCAGGCGGTGCATCAGTGGCCGCTTGCGCGACCTGGGGCTGTTCGGCTTCTGGCAGCACGGGTGCGGGTTGCACCACCGCTGCGGCGCCACCCTCGAGCCGCCGCAGTCGCTCCTCGAGCGCCTGCACCTGTCGCTCAAGCAGACGAATTTTCTCGTTGGCAACCGCGTCGTCATGGGCGGCGACCTGAAATGGTAACGCCACCAATAGCGCCGCCATTGCGGCCCTGTTGAATCGCCCGTTTGTCCCCATCAATCTTTCCCTGTTGTCTTGAACCCGCCCTCCAAAGGAGTCTAGCTGAAGTTTGGCAAGGTGGCAGAAAAAATTCGGGCTACCGCCCGATTTCGGCCATACCCGCTGTCAGGCTCGATGACATCGGCTGCCGTCAAGCCGGCGAAGCATGCCGCTGGCCTGTTGGAACAGTCGATGTCACTGCGGGAAACTTGTTAGTAATCAACTCCCGTTGACCGGCAAGCCTGGTCCAGGAGGGGACCAACAGCGCGACCCGTATCGACCTGACCGGAGGCTAACGAATAAGTGTGACAAAACTGTGACAACAGCCTCCGGCAGGGAATTTTGCTGCCCTGAGCGCTACTTGCCGCCCTTTTTCGACGCGCTCGTCAGCACCTTGATCAGCGAGTTGGCGGTAGTGCAGTGCAGTACCACACTCAACAGTACGGTACAGATCACCGCCACCACCACCGTATCGCCCCCGGGCAGGTCGGTGTCGAATACGATCATCGCAAAGACAATACTGGCGAGGCCGCGGGGGCCAAACCAGCCCATGAACAGTTTTTCCGCGGGCTTGAGCCGGGTACCGACCAGGGCGATGGCAACCGGCAGCATGCGGATGACCGTGAGACTGAGCAGGGCATACAGCACCACCTGCCAGCTGATAGACCCAAGGGCAGGCCCGACGACCGCCGCTCCGAATATGGTCCAGGTCACCATGGCGAGGAAATCGCCGGTGGCATCCGCCGCCTCCAGCATCTGCTTCCTGTGGCCCTTCGCCATCATGCCGAAGAACATGCCGCCGGCGAAGGCGGCAATAAAGCCGCTGCCACCGACCCGCTGCGCGGTCGAGAAGCAAACCAGCGCCAGGGACACCATGACCAGCTGGCGGTAGGTTCCATCGATCCATCCCCTGGCACTGGCCAGGCGTAAAAACCTGGCTGCCAGGAATGCTATACCAAGCCCGCAGGCGACCCCGAGACCGATCTCCCTGAGCATCAGGGTCAGGAATCCGCCCTCTTCCTCCGCGCCCTGGGCCAGCGCCAGAAAGGCCAGCAGCACCGGCACACAGATGCCGTCATTGAGTCCGCTTTCCACGTTCAGGCCCTGCCGTATCGGGCCCGGCACCTGGGGATCGGAAACCACCGCCTTGCCCAGGGCGGCGTCGGTGGGCGCCAGCATGGTCGCCAGGATGGCAATTTCCAGCAGCGTCAGCCCATCCAGCAGGACTATCCCGACGCCGACGCCCAGCAGAATGGTCAGCGGCAGGCCAATCAACAGCAGTCGCTCCGGCAGGCCGATATTGCGCTTGAGCACGCCGACCTCGGTGCCGGCCGCGTCGGAGAACAGCACCACTGCCAGGGTCACCTCGACAATCACCCGGATACTCTCGGCCTTGAGGTCGAAGTGAATCAGGCCCAGACCACTGACACCCAACAACAGGCCGAATGCGGTATATACCAGGGCGCCATTCACCGGCTTGCGTTCAACCCAGGCGCTGGTCACGCTGTAAACGAACACGAGCAGGCACAACAGCCCGATAGTCTGATAGATCATGTCAGCTTTGCCCGTCGCGCCCCTGCCTGTCCATGCGGTTTATATTTGGGGTCAGAGTATATTTGGGGTCAGAGTAAAAACTCTTCAGCGGACCACGGCAAATCCCGTTACCCGAATGAGTTTTTACTCTGACCCCAAATATACTCTGACCCCAAATATACTCTGAACCCAAATATATCAGGACACTACCATAATCTGCCCGCCGGCCGCTTCCAGGGCCGCGCTCAGGATGTCCGGCGGGATATTTGCCAGCCGCTGGCGACCGAGGATCAGCAGGTCGTAGGGCGACCGGCGAATCAGGTTTGCCAGACTGGCGGCATCCGTGGGCGCACCGGACTGCACGTGACAGCGGGCGCGCCCCAGTAACAGCGGTGCACAGGTCTCCATGTTCGGCCTGCCCGGGTAAAGGGCGTAAACACTAGCGACCAGGCCCGCTTCCTCCAGGGCGAGGGCGGTCGTCACCAGTCGCCGATCGAGCTCGTCATTGCCCATCAGCAACCCCAGCCGTGCAATCACCCTGCTGTTGACCGCGCTGCGGGCGTCAGTAAACTGCCAGCGCCGCCGCGGCAGCATGAAAATGTCCTGCTCGCCAGCTCGCGCCAGTGCCGCGTTCCAGCGCTCGCCGCAATCCTCCTCGAAACTCAGCTCGATGCGCGCCTGTCGGGCCAGGGCCAGCAGCCGGCGACGGATGTCTGCCGCAACCTGGCCGTGGTGCCGACTCAGGTGATCCCGCTCCAGGCTGCGCTCAACGCCGGAGCCCAGCAGGATTTCGGTGGTGAACGGCAGCTCCGCCACCCGCTGCAGGCGCGGGTTTTCCAGGATCAGGCCCAGCAGCCGGCGGTCCAGTTGCTGGGCAATATGCACCAGCAACTCCAGGGTGGCGGAATTCACGCCCTGGTTGTCGATGGGTACCAGCAGGGTGGTCCGGGTCTGGTTATCGTTCATCGTCCCTGTCCGCATACTTGCCCGCCAGTTTGCGTGCGAGTTCCTGCAGGGCCTCGACACGGGCATCGACCCGGGCGTCAATGGAGGCGGTCGTGGAACCGGTCAGTATCTGCAACGCGAGGTCGATGTCATCCACCGGGTAAATATGGAAACTGCCCGCAGCCACCGCGTCGATAACGTCCTGGCGCAGCATCAGGTGTACCCTGTTGGCAGCGGGCATGACCACGCCCTGGCTGCCGGTCAGGCCACGGGCCTTGCAGATATCGAAGAAGCCCTCGATCTTGTCGTTGATACCACCGATGGCCTGCACCTGCCCATGCTGGTTCAGGGAGCCGGTGACGGCGAGATCCTGCCGCACCGGGATGTCGGCAATGGCCGATACCAGGGCAACAAACTCCGCCACCGAGGCACTGTCGCCCTCGATACCACCGTAGGACTGCTCAAAAGCCAGGGTCGCCGCCAGCGGCAGGGGGCGCTCACGGGCATAGCGGTTGGCCAGCAGGGCCGAGATGATCATCACCGCTTTGGAATGAATCTGGCCCCCGAGGTCCACCTCGCGTTCAATATCCAGCACCTTGCCATTGCCCAGCCGCGCGGTGGCGGTAATCCTCGCCGGCCGGCCGAAGGAATAGTCGCCCAGCAGGTACACGGTCAGGCCGTTGACCTGGCCCACGGCAGTGCCCTCGGTGGAGACCAGCATGATTTCCCGCAGGATGCCCTCGTGGGACTTTTCCCGGAACTGGTCCATCCGGTGCCTTGCCGCGGCCACACTGTCATCGATGATGGCGGCGGTAATAATCTCCGCTTTGTTGCGGCGCGCCTGGTAATCGGCCTCCGCCAGCAGGTTGGCCAGGTGCTGGCGGTGCAGGCTCAGCCGTTCGCCGTCTTCCAGCCGGCGGGCCGCCTGCTCGATGACCCGGGCCACGCCGCTGCGGTCCAGTGGCAGCAGCCCGTTGCGCTGCTGCAGGTTGCGGATCATGCGCGCGAACAGCGCGGTACTCTCGGAGGTGCGCGAAATATCTTCGGACATATCCGCCGCCACCTTGAACAGGCTGGCGAATTCCGAATCATAGTGCTGCAACAGATAGTAGAGATAGCGATCCCCGGTAAGCACCACCTTGACGTCCAGGGGGATGGGCTCGGGCTCCAACTGCACGGTGCTGACAAAGCTGAAGAACTGGTCCAGCGACTGGATACGCAACTCACCGGACTTCAGCGCCCGCTTCAGTGCCAGCCAGGCGTAGGGGCTGGTCAGCACCTTGTCCGCCTCCAGCACCAGGTAGCCCCCATTGGCACGGTGCAGGGCGCCCGGTTTCACCAGGGTGAAGTCGGTGACCAGGGTGCCCATTTGCGACACATGCTCGGCCCTGCCCACCAGGTTGGCAAAGGTGGGGCTGTCCTCGTAGATGACTGGGGCCGCAGTCAGCTCGCGGTTGTCCACCAGCACGTTGACGCTGTACTGGGGATATTCCCGCACCCGCTGTTTCACATTTTCCGGAATGGCCGACTCCACCCGCAGTTCGGTAAAGGACTCGGCCTCCTCGATCACGTTGGCATGCACCGCTTCCAGGTAAGCCAGCACCGCGGGAAAGTCCCGGTACTTCTCTTTCAGCTGGCCGAAGACCGGGTCGATCGCCCGCTGGCTGAATTCCTGGTTGAGGGCCTTGAACTGTTCCCGGCTTTCCATCTTCCAGCCGGGCAACTGGCGCACGACGGTCTTGAGTTCTTCCTTGAGTTCATCGATGAAGTCCAGGGTGACCTTTTTCTCCTCCTCCGGCAGAGCCTCAAAGTCCTGGGGAGAAATGATCTCGCCGTCCTTGGTGGGCGCCAGGGTATAACCGCTGGGGGTCTGTATCATGGTCACGTTGTGTTCACCGGCCTTTTCGGCCAGCGACTGGAATGCGGCTTTCTCCCGCTCCTGGTACTCCTCGCCCAGGGCCTGCACCTGGGCCTGGTATTCGTCACTCTGGAAAGTGGCGGGCATGATCGCCAGCAGGGTTTCCACCGCCGCTGCCATGTCCCTGCGCAGTTCACTGCCGCGGCCGGGCGGCAGGCTCAGGGCAATCGGCTGGTCCGGCCGCTCGAAATTATTGACATAGCACCAGTCCGCGAGCTCACCGCGACCGGCCCGTTCATCGCTTGCCAGCACGGTCTCCAGCAGCTCGCGCTTGCCAACCCCGGTGCTACCGAGGAGAAAGACGTTGAAGCCCTCGTGGCCTATCTCCAGACCGAACTCCAGCGCTTCCACGGCCCGGTCCTGGCCGAAGTGATCGGCCAGGGGCTCCAGTTCTTCCAGCGAGTCGAATGCCAGCTGCTGCGGATCACAGGGGTGGTAGAGCCCTGAAGCAGGCAAGGGTTCGACGTCGGCAGCGGGGGCCAGAGCCGGCAATTCGTCAGTCATCAACAGGGGTCCTCGGTCATCACTCGGCAATAGCTTAGTCCAAACACTGGCTGCGCACCCTTAAGCTGGATCAAGGTTTCAGTGGCTACGCGCCGCCGGATACCGAAACCCTGCAATGTTCCGACCAGGCAATAACCCGATTTTTTCAGGGGTTTTGAATAACGCCAGCCGCTTATTTAAATCACGGCACTTTCCTCTATACTACCCCTCTTACTCTTTCAGGCCTGGAGCCGGCACGAATCGATATGTTGAGACTGTTGCGTAATCATCCGACCGCCTGCGTGCTGTTGCTGGCTGTGCACTGGGCTCCGCAAAGCCAGGCAATAGAGCTGCTGACCATTCACGAGCTGGTGTCTCACTGCGTACACCTGGAAAAAGACCCGGAGGGGGTCGATGGCCAGTACTGCATCCGTTACATCCAGGGCTTTATCGACGGCGCAGTCGAGACCGACGACCGCATTCTGCAGGACATGGAACTGGGTGAGGGTAATCTGGACGCGCTGACCGAGCGGGCCCTGCGCACCCGCATGCTTGGCTGGGGTAACGACTACCAGCCCGGGAGCCTGGCCGGATTTTGCCTCGACGACCCCGTGCCGCTGCGCGAGGTTGTGGATACCGTGGTCGCCGACCTCATCACCAGGGATATCGGTGACCTCTCCGGCTCCCCGGCCCGGGTCACCGTAGAGGACTCATTGCGCGACCACTACCCCTGCGACGAGTAAGACTGTGAGCACACCGTACACCGCCAAACCGCTGCAACTTGCGGCTCTACTACTGATTCTGATGATCAGCTGGCTGCTGTGGTCCGGCCTCTTCAAGCCCCTGTTGATCGGCCTGGGGCTGTTCTCCTGCCTGCTCAGCCTGTGGCTGGCCAAGCGCATGGGGTTCTTCCGCCACGCCATGCCACTGCAGGCAATGCTGCGCCTGCCGGCACTGTGGTGGTGGGTATTAAAGGAAGTGGTCAAATCCAGCCTGGAAGTGACGCGGGTGATACTGACGCCCTCCCTGCCGATACAGCCCGGCCTGGTAGAGCTCACCAGCAGCGAAAAAACCGATACCGGCAAGGTGATCCTGGGCAACTCCATCACCCTGTCACCGGGCACGGTC
The DNA here is from genome assembly GCF_004354085.1 of Seongchinamella unica. Classification (GTDB taxonomy): domain Bacteria; phylum Pseudomonadota; class Gammaproteobacteria; order Pseudomonadales; family Halieaceae; genus Halioglobus; species Halioglobus unicus. The sequence goes on from NZ_SMSE01000003.1 coordinate 546,550, forward strand.
ACCATTGACATGGATGAAGACCAACTGCTGGTGCACTGCCTCACCCGTGACAGTGCGGCGGGCCTGCGCAGCGGCGAGGCGGAACGGCGGATCGCTCGGCTGGGGCTGGACTGACCATGTATATTGCTGTCTCCCTGGCCATCCTGGTGACCATGATTCTCGCCCTGGTGCGGGCCCTGCGCGGCCCCACCGTTTATGACCGGGTGCTGGCGGTCAACATGTTCGGCACCAAGACCGCCCTGCTGCTGGCGGTGATCGCCTTTCTCTTCGATCGCCCGGACTTTCTCGACCTGGCTCTGGCCTACGCGCTGATCAACCTGGTGGGCGTACTGGCAGTGCTGGAATTCATCCAGACCAAGCCGCGCAAGATCGGGGCCGCAGACCATGATTGACACGATACTGAACGTGCTCAGCTGGATCCTGCTCTGCTCGGGCGGCTTCTTTGTGCTGGCAGGCGGCATCGGCGCCCTGCGCCTGCCCGAGTTTTATACCCGGCTGCACGCCGCCAGCCTGACTGAAACCATGGCAACCATCCTGATCTTTTCCGGTATGGTGCTGCAGGCGGGCCTGTCGCTGGCCTCGGTCAAGCTGGTGGCCATCATGCTGTTCCTGCTGCTCACCGCGCCCACTGCCAGCTATGCGCTGGCCAACGCTGCACTGCAGTCCGGCCTGCGCCCGGAGTCCGAGGGCGAGGAACACCAGGCATGATTATCGTGTTCGCCCTGTTCCTGCTGTCCCTGCTGGTGATCACCGCGCTGGCCATTGTGCGCACCGAGAACCTGTTCGTGGCGGTGATGCTGACCTCGATTTTCAGCCTGTTGATGGCCGCCAACTTCTTTATCCTCGATGCCGCTGATGTGGCACTCACGGAAGCGGCGGTGGGCGCCGGCATTACCACGGTCATTTTTCTCTCTGCCCTGGCCCTGACCACAGAGCAGGAGAAAGCCGTGCACACTGGCCGGCGGCTGGCCGCGGTGGTGGTGGCGGTGCTGGCGACGCTGATCATCTACGCCACCTTTGACAAGCCCCGACTCGGCGACCCGGATGCGCCGGTGCACCAGCACCTGGCCCCCTGGTACCTGGAAAACACCCCGGTATTGATGGACTTCCCCAACGTGGTCACCGCGGTACTGGGCAGCTTTCGCGGCTACGACACGCTGGGTGAGGTCTTCGTGGTCTTCGCCGCCTGTATCGGCGTGCAGTTCATTCTCGGTATACGTCCGCCCGAGGGCAGCCGTTACGACCCCTGGGCCTCCGGGCTGCGCCATCACCTCATACCCCAGGTGGTGGGCCGCCTGCTCATTCCCTTTATTGTGCTGTTCGGGCTCTACGTGCAGTTTCACGGTGAATACGGCCCGGGGGGCGGGTTCCAGGCCGGGGCACTGATCGCCTCCGGCGTCATCCTCTATGCCCTGCTGGAAGGCGAGGCCGCGGCGCTGAGGGCAGTGCCAAAGCCGGTACTCATGGGGCTGGTCATCGGCGGTGCCAGCCTGTACGGCGGGGTCGGCCTGCTGTGCATTCTGCTGGGGGGCAACTTCCTCGACTACTCGGTGCTGTCGTCCAACGCGGTCAGTGGCCAACAGTTGGGAATACTGCTGATTGAAGCCGGGGTCGGCATGGCCGTCTGCGGCGCCCTGCTCAGCATTTTCCACGCATTTGCCGAGAGGCCGATGCGCTCATGAACCTGCTGGAACTGCTCGGTTACTTCAACTACTGGGTGTTCGCCGTCGTGCTCTCGGTGGGCCTGTATACGGTGATCGCCAAGATCAACCTGGTGAAGAAACTGATCGGGCTGTCCATCTTCCAGTCGGCGGTGTTCCTGATGTACATCACCATGGACAAGGTTGAAGGCGGCACCGCGCCTATCATCCAGAAGGGCATGGAGAACCAGATCTACTCCAACCCGCTGCCCCAGGTGCTGATTCTCACGGCCATTGTGGTGGGGGTCTCGACCCTGGCCCTGGGGCTGGCGATCGTGGTGCGTATCTTCGAGGCCTACGGCACCATCGAAGAAGACGAAATACTGGACGCGGATTGATTTCATGGACCTGACACCCCACCTGCCGGCCCTGCAGGTCATTGTGCCAATGCTCTCCGCGCCGCTGGTCCTGCTGCTCAAGCCCCGCGGCCTGGCCTGGGCCGGGGCCACGGCGGCCTCAGTGCTGAGTTTCGCCATAGCCCTGAACATGGCCCTGATCGTTGTCGACGGCGGTCGCCTGCATTACGACATGGGCGGCTGGGCGGCCCCCTACGGCATCGAGCTGTCTGTGGGTGCATTCAGCGCCCTGGTCCTGCTGATCGTCACCGGCGCCGCAGCCGCCGCCATGATCGCCGCCCGGCCCAGCATCGACCGCCAGATCGAGGCCGGGCGCCAGCCGTTATTCTACTCCGCCTGGCTGCTGGCGCTGGCCGGCCTGGCGGGCATCGCGGTGTCCGCCGACGCCTTCAATATCTTCGTTTTCATGGAAATTTCGTCCCTGGCCAGCTACATCCTGATCGCCGGCGGCCCCGACCGGCGCGCCCTGCCAGCGGTGTTCAAGTACCTGATCATGGGCACTATCGGCGCCACCTTCTACCTGATCGGCGTGGGCCTGGTATACATGATGACCGGCACCCTCAACCTGGCCGATATGGAAGCGCGGATCGTCAACGTCACCGACATCAACCCGATCCTGGTGGCCGCCGGTTTTATCACCATTGGCCTCGCCCTGAAAGCGGCAGTGTTCCCGCTGCATGTGTGGCTGCCCAATGCCTATACCCACGCGCCGCATATGGTGACGGTATTCCTCGCCGCCTGCGCGACCAAAGTGGCCATTTACGTCCTTATCCGCTTCGACTTCTTCGTGTTCCAGGCCAACCTGGAAAACCATAGCCTGCAATTCTCCCTGTTCCTGATGCCACTGGCGCTGATGGGTATCCTGGTGGCGTCGGCGGTGGCCATGTTCGAGGGGCATATCAAGCGGCTGCTGGCGATGTCCTCGGTCGCGCAGATCGGTTACATCATTCTCGGGGCGAGCTTTATTACCGAGGCCGGACTCACCGCCGCCGCCGCCCACATGTTCAATCACGCCCTGGCCAAAGGCGGCCTGTTCCTTGCCATTGCCGGGCTGGCCTGCCACTACCGCGACCTGCGCCTGGACCAGCTGGCGGGAGCTGCCCGCAGCATGCCGTGGACGGCCGCTGCCCTGGTCATCTGCGGCTTCAGCCTGATCGGGGTGCCGGGTACCGCCGGCTTTATCAGCAAGTGGCTGCTGATAGACGCGGCCATGGACGAGGGTGGTTTGGCCTGGCTGTTGGTAGCGATCATTATTATCAGTTCACTGATGGCCCTGGCGTACATCTGGCGCATTGTCGAGACCCTGTACTTCAGGCCCGCCGTCGAAGAGCCGGCACCGGGCGAGGCCCCCCTGCAGCTGTTGCTGGTGACCTGGCTGGTGGCGCTGGCCAATATTTTCTTTGGTTTATTTCCCCAGTTCCCGCTGGCACTGGCCAGCGCGGCGGCACAACTGCTGATGAGGCACACGCTGTGAGCGCTGATAACGCCATTGTGCTCGCCCTCTGCGTGCCACTGCTCACGGCGGTGGGCATACAGCTAGCCGGCCGGATTTCCGACAACCTGCGCGAGGCGGTAACCCTCACTGGCGCGGCGGCCCTCGCCTGGGTGGTGTGGGGCATGCTGCCCGCATTGTTCGCGGGGGCAAGGCCGGAGTTCACGGTGGGCGAGCTGCTGCCGGGAATCGGCATTGCCTTCACGGTAGAGCCCCTGGGCATGCTGTTTGCCGCCCTGGCATCGGGCCTGTGGATCATCAACTCGGTGTACAGTATCGGTTACATGCGGGGCAACAAGGAGAAGCACCAGACGCGCTTCTACACCTGCTTCGCCCTGGCCCTGTCCGCGACGATCGGTATCGCTTTTGCCGGCAACCTGCTGACCCTGTTCCTGTGCTATGAATTACTGACCCTGTCCACCTACCCGCTGGTGGCTCACAAGGGAGACGAGGCCACCATCCGCTCGGCGCGGGTCTACCTGGGCATCCTGCTGTGCACCTCCATCGGCCTGTTGCTACCGGCAATCCTGTGGACCTACCACGTGGCGGGGCACGGCGATTTCACCGCCGGCGGCATCCTTGAGGGACATATTGCCGGAGCCGACGTGGGACTGTTGCTGGCCCTGTTCGTGTTTGGCATCGGTAAGGCGGCAGTCATGCCGGTACACCGCTGGCTGCCGGCGGCCATGGTCGCCCCCACCCCGGTGAGCGCCCTGCTGCACGCGGTGGCAGTGGTGAAGGCGGGCGTGTTTTCGGTCACCAAGGTGATTGTCTACATCTTCGGTGTTGATTTCCTCTTTGCCACCCCCAGCTCCGGCTGGCTGGTGTACGCCGCCGCCTTCACCATCATTGCCGCCAGCCTGGTGGCCCTGCGCCAGCAAAACCTGAAACGCCTGCTGGCCTATTCCACCATCGCCCAGCTGTCCTACGTGGTCATGGCGGCGGCGGTACTCAAACCACTGGCCGAAATCGGCGCGGCGGTGCACATGGTGGCCCACGCCTTTGGCAAGATCACCCTGTTCTTTGCCGCCGGTGCCATCTACACCGCCGCCAAGAAAACCGAACTGGGCCAGCTGCGCGGCATCGGCCGGCGGATGCCCTGGACCATGGCCGCTTTCACCATTGGTGCGCTGAGTATGATCGGGGTGCCGCCCACCGCGGGATTTGTCTCCAAGTGGTATATCCTCGCCGGCGCGTTTGAGGCCAATAACCTGCTGGCCATCTTCACCATCATCGCCAGCACCGCGCTCAACGCCATCTACTTTTTACCGATCGTGTTCGCAGCCTGGTTCTACAATGAGCAGCCGGGCGGTACGCCGCACGGCGAAGCACCGCCGCTGGTGGTGATCGCGCTGTGCACCACAGCATTACTGACCCTGGGCTTCTTTTTCTTCAATGGCCCGGTCATCGAACTGGAGAACCAACTGGTAGAGGGCATGCTGCCATGACAGACCACAATGACGACCACTGGCTGACCCGTCCGGCGACGATTCGCAAGCTCTGGTGGGGATTTTCCGTGGTGCTGGCGCTGACAGTGCTGGCGCAACTGGTGATTTACGTGAAAGGCTATTTCACCGTGGACGGCTGGTTCGGCTTTGGCGCCATTTACGGCTTTCTCTGCTGCCTGCTGATGGTGCTGTTCGCCAGGGGCCTGGGCTATTTCGTCAAGCGCCCCAACGACTACTACGCCGAGTCCGAAAACGATGCCTGAGCTGATGTCGCCCGCGCTGATCATGGTCGTGGCCGCTTTGGCCATTGGGCCGGCCCGTGGCCATTTGCGCACCGCCGTGGTGTTGCTGGCGCCACTGCTCACCCTGTGGGCGGTGTGGCAGGTGCCCGACGGCGTGCAGGGAACGCTGCATTTTCTCTCCTATGAGATAGAACCGGTGGAAGGCAGCCCGCTGCGCCGCCTGTTTGCCACCATCTTTGCCCTGATGGCCTTCGTCGGCGGTTTGTTCGCCTTCCGCCTGGCCCGCTGGCACGAGCTGGCGGCCGCCTATTTGTATGCCGCGGGCGCCATCGGCGTCAGCTTTGCCGGCGACCTCATTTCCCTGTTCATCTACTGGGAGCTGATGGCCCTGTTCTCCACCGTGGTGGTCTGGTGCGGCGGCACTGCGGCCGCTCGCGCCGCCGGTATTCGCTACGCCATTCTCCACCTGATCGGCGGGGTGGTACTGAAGGTGGGTATCGAGGGCGTGGTCGTCAGCACCGGTTCGATCCAGATCACCCCCATGCTGGCCCACGACTTCAACAGCTGGATGATTCTCTGCGGCATCCTGATCAATGCCGCGGCGCCGCCACTGTCGGCCTGGCTGGCGGACGCCTATCCGGAATCCAGTTTTACCGGCTCCGTGTTTCTCTCCGCTTTTACCACCAAGACCGCGGTGCTGGCCCTGATCCTGTTGTTCCCCGGGGAGCCACTGCTGATCTGGGTCGGCCTGTTCATGATCATGTACGGCATCATCTACGCGCTGCTGGAGAACGACATCCGGCGGATACTCGCCTACTCGGTGGTCAACCAGGTCGGCTTCATGGTGTGCGCCGTGGGCATTGGCACCCAGCTGGCACTGAACGGTGCCGCCGCTCACGCGTTCGCCCACATCATCTACAAGGCACTGCTGTTCATGAGCGCCGGCGTGGTGATTTATCGCACCGGCCGCAACCGCTGCACCGAGCTGGGGGGGCTGTTCCGGACCATGCCGGTGACCGCCATCTGCGGCATTATCGGTGCCCTGGCGATTTCCAGCTTCCCGCTCACCTCGGGCTTCACCACCAAGAGCATGATTTCCCAGGCCGCCGCCAATCAGCAGATGGTCTGGGTTTACATGCTGCTGACCGCGGCCTCCGCCGGTGTATTCCTGCACGCTGGCATCAAGTTCCCCTGGTTCGTGTTCTTCCAGAAAGATTCCGGCCTGCGCCCCAAGGACGCGCCCTGGAATATGGCCGCAGCAATGATTATTTTTGCCGCCCTGTGCCTGTTGCTGGGCATTTTCCCCGAGTGGCTGTACCGCTTCCTGCCCTACCCGGTTGACTACGTGGCCTACACCCCCGGCAAGGTGGTGTTCTACCTGCAGCTGTTATTGTTCTCCGGGCTGGCTTTCTTCCTGCTGCTGCCACTGATGAAACGCACCGAGACCATCAGCCTGGACGTGGACTGGCTGTGGCGGCGGGGGCTACCCATGGCGGCAGGCCGGCTGGCGCGATATTTCGATGCCGCTGCCGCTCTCTGGGCCAATGCCGGCGCGGCCTGGAAGAAAAGGCTGCACAGCTTTACCGCCCGCTACCTCGGTCAGCCGCATACTGCCGACAGCGAGGAGCGTGCAGTATTCGCCCGCTCCTGGCCGATTGGCACCACGGCCCTGTGGATTGCTATCCTGCTCTCGGCCTATGTGCTCTTTTATTATATTTGAGTCTGCGCGCTCCGGACCCGGGGCACCCGCTTAAACTGCGCGGGACCCCTCAGCCGCCTTCGGCAACGGCTTCCTCCACCGCGCTGTCTTCCCAGTCACCCTGTGCTTCGGGAAAGTCCTGCAGCGGCCCGATGGCGTCGGCATCGCGCTCAAACATCGCGTCCGTCTGCATGTACAGCGTCAACAGGGAAGCAACGGCGGTCACCGAGTCGCGGTGGGTCCGCTCGTAGCCGTGGGAACTGTCCAGGGCAAAGCAGACCAGGGCGGTGCGGATATCGTTGCCCGCCTCCAGCGCCGCCGCGGCGTCACTGCGATAGTGGCGGAAAACGTCGCGGCTGTGTTCGATGCCGAAACTGTCGCACAGCGCTGACAGGCGCCGGGACAGGTAGTAGTCGAACGGGCCGCTCGAATCCTGCATGGCAATGGTCGCGCCGTATTCCGAGGTATTCTGGTCCGGGGCGATGGTGCCGTTATCAACGGCGATCAGCTCGGCGACGTCGCCGTGCAGCACATGGGAGGCTCCCGCCCCGGTCTCCTCGGTGATGGTAAACAGCAGGTGCACGTCCATGGGCAGCTCCGCGTCTTCCTCGACAATGGCCCTGGCCGCTGCCAGCAGTGCGGCAACACCGGCCTTGTCGTCGAGAAAGCGCGAAAACCAGAAGCCGTTGTCCAGCAGTTCAGTCTGCGGGTCCACCGCCACAAAGTCCCCCGGCTGGATCCCCAGCGCCGCCACATCGTCGCCACTGGCCACGACCTCGTCCAGGCGCAGTTCCAGGTTGTCCCAGTGGGCCGGCTGCTGGTCCACCTCTTCGTTGTAGACATGCCCGGAGGCCTTCAGCGGCAGCAGGGTGCCACGAAACTGCTTGCCGTGGTCGGCATACAGGGTGACCCGGGCGCCCTCCGCCGCACGGGCGGGCCAGGTTCCCACGGGAGCAACCGCGGGCCGACCGTTATCCCGCAAGTGGGTGACCATGGCACCCAGCGTATCCAGGTGCGCGACAATAGCCCGATCCGGCGACTTGCGCCTGCCCGGCAGGGTGGCGCGTATGGCGCCACGCCGGGTGAGCTCAAACTCGATGCCCAGCTGTTTTAGCTGGTCACAGCAGAAATGGACTATCTCGTTGGTCATTCCCGTGGGGCTGGGAATGGCCAGCGCCTGTTCCAGGGTCTCACGCAGGTAGTCCTGGTTGATCTTCAGCGCTCTCATGCGTGGGCGTCTCCATTAGCAACGGTGGTGGGGAACAGGAAGTCGATCAGCCGCGCCGCTGTCGGTTGCGGCTCATGGTTAGCCAGCCCGGGACGCTCATTGGCCTCGATGATGTAGTAAAACGAGGACTCCGCGGAACGCACCATCAGGTCCATACCCACCACGGGAATGTCCAGCACCCGGGCCGCCCTCAGAGCCGCGGCCTTCAGCCGGGGATGGAGCTGGTCGGTAACGTCGTGCAGGGTTCCGCCCGTGTGCAGGTTGGCGGTTTTGCGCACCGCCAGTTCCTCGCCCGCCGGAATCACCGAATCCAGGGTAAAGCCGGCGGCGGCGACGCAACGCAGGGTCTCGTCGTCGACCGGGATTCTGCTTTCCCCGTCGGTAGCGGCACTCCGGCGGCGGCTCTGTCGCTCGATCAGTTCTCCCAAGGTATGCCGGCCGGTGCCGATAATCCCGGCGGGCCGGCGGATAGCGGCGGCGACAACCTCGTCGTTGATAACCACAACGCGCAGGTCCAGGCCCTCAATGAATTCCTCGGCAATCACCTTGCCGCCCAGCGCCGTCGCCTCCCGGAAGGCCTCGCGCACCTGCTCTTCAGTTTCCAGGGCAACGGCCACACCCTCGCCCTGCTCACCCTGCGCGGGCTTGATCACAATCGAGCCATAGGTGTGCAGGAATTGAATCGCCTCGTTTTCATCTGCGGGCGCCGCCTGCGCCGGCACACAGAGCCCCGCCTTTTCCAGCAGGCGATGGGTCAGTGCCTTGTCGTCACAACGGGCCACCGCGACCGCGCTGGTGGCGTCGGTCAGGGATTCGCGGCAGTGCACGACCCGCCCGCCCAGCGACAGCCGGAAAATCCCCGACTGCTCATCTTCGATCTCAACGCTGATGCCGCGGCGATAGGCCTCGTCGGTAATGATTTTTGCGTAGGGGTTGAGCTCCACATCCGCCCTTGGGCCGGTGTACAGCGGCTCATTAATGGCATTGCGCACCTTCACGCAATACACCGGTACCTGCTCGAAGCCGAGATCGCTGTACATCTGGATGGCACTGTTGTTGTCATGCATCACCGACAGGTCCATCAGGCTGCGTCCGCGCTGCCCGAAGCGGCTCGCCAGGTCCAGCACCAGCGCGGTGCCAAGGCCGGGAATGGAGCGCTGGGCATCCGCCGCCAGGGCCCACAGGCTGGCCCCGTTGTCGGGGTCGCCAAAGGCGACGCGATGGTCAACGCCCAGTACCGTGCCGACCACCTTGCCGGTGGCTTCGTCCACGGCCACCAGGGCAATCACATCGTTGCGCTGGTTGATGTCGTCCAGAAACGACTCCTCCATGGGAACCATGCCGCGGGCCAGGTAAATACCGTTGGCCTGGCGCAATTCGTCGATGCCCGTCATCGGGCGCACGCTGATGCCCGGCGGCGTGCTCACCGACGGCAGGGCACCCTCCAGGGACAGGCGGTAGGTCAGCGAGGGATCGATAAACAGCTCCTGCGGCGCCTGCGCAATCAGTACCTGCGGGTCGCGAATATAGAGAGCCACGTCGCGGGTCCCGTCGCGCTCGGAGCGCAGTTCTTCCACCAGGTCTTCGGCAGAGTCGAAGGTCTGGCCGAACAGCAGTCGCCCCCAACCGAGATTGACAATGGCGTCGCGGGAATCACCGCTGAACACCTGGGCCGGGGGGCCCCAGCTTTTCAGTGAAACCATTTCCTCGGTGCGCATACTCTTCACCTCTCCTTCTTCTGTGTCATCATCTGATTGCATGCTGCCAGTCTATAGTCCGTTGGACTGCAGCCAGGTTTCCAGCAGCGCGACCTGCCAGAGCTTGGAGCCGTTGAGCGGCGTGATGTGGTCTTCCGGTGCGGCCAGCAGCGTCTCTACATAGTCGCGGTTGAACAGGCCCCGGTTGAGGGCCCGGGTCGAGTTCATCGTGTCCTGCACGTAATCGAACACCCGGCCGCGGATATAGGTCAGCTCCGGCACCGGAAAATAACCCTTGGGCCGGTCAATGACCTGCGCCGGAATGACCTCGCGGGCGGCCTCCTTGAGAATGTGCTTGCCACCGCTGCCCACCTTCAGCTGCGCCGGGATGGCGGCGGCGAATTCAACCACCTCGTGATCCAGGAACGGCACCCGGGCTTCCAGGCCGAAGGCCATGGTCATGTTGTCGACCCGCTTGACCGGGTCCTCCACCAGCATGGTGGTGGTATCCAGGTGCAGCGCCTTGTCGACGGGGGTACGGCCATCGCCGGAGGAAAACCGGCTGCCCACGAACATCCGCGCGAAGTCCTCGGTGACCCAGCGCGCATCTACCGCACGCTTGAAGCCGTCGAAGTCACGGTCGGCGAAGGCAGTCATATAGTCCGCGACCGCGTCCTCGCTTTCCATCATCGGCGGGTACCAGTGATAGCCGCCGAACACCTCATCGGCACCCTGCCCTGACTGCACGACTTTCAGGTGCCTGGAGACCTCCTGCGACAGCAGGAAGAAGCCCACGTTGTCGTGGCTGACCATGGGTTCTGACATGGCAGCGATGGCACCGGGGAGGCTGTCAAGCAGGGTATCGGTGGAGATCTCCAACTGGTGGTGGCGGGTGCCGAAGGTCTCTGCCACCAGGTCGGAATAGCGAAATTCGTTGCCCTCGGTATCACCGACCGACTCGAAGCCGACCGAAAAGGTGTTGAGCGCCTCCTGGCCCTGTTCTGCCAGCAGGCCGACGATAAGGCTGGAGTCGAGGCCGCCGGACAACAGCACCCCCACCGGTACGTCGGCCACCATGCGCCGCTTGACCGCTCGCCGCAGGGTTGCCAGCAACTCCGCCTTGATGTCGTCGAATGCCGCCGGCATCTCGGTGCCGCCGTAGCCCACGCGCACGTTCCAGTAATTCCAGCTTTGCTGACGCCCGTCCGGGTAGTAGCTGCGCACGGTGCCGGGAGGCAACTTCGACACACCCTGCAAAATGGTATTGGGCGCCGGCACGACCGAGTGGAAACTCATGTAACAGTTGAGGGCTATCGGGTCAATTTCGGTATCGATACCGCCGGCCTGCAGCAGGGCGGGAAGCGTCGAGGCGAAGGCCAGCCGCTCACTGGTTTCAGACACATAGAGGGGCTTGATACCGAGGCGATCCCGGGCCAGTACCAGGCGACCCGTATGGCGATCGTAGGCGGCAAAGGCAAACATGCCGTTGAAGCGCTCGACACATTCGATGCCCCAGGCGTGGAGCGCCTTCTGCACCACCTCGGTGTCACTGTGGGAAAAGAACTCATAGCCCAGGCCGATCAACTCCTCGCGCAGCTCGCGGTAATTGTAAATACAGCCGTTAAACACCAGGTCCACGCCCAGGACCGGGTCGCTCATGGGCTGCTGGGCCTGGTCGGTTAAATCGATAATCTGCAGGCGGCGATGGGCCATACCGACCGCATCACGGGTCAATACACCGCCGGAATCGGGGCCACGGGGCTCCAGTTCCCGTGCCATGCGGCCCAGGGCGGCGGCGTCAGCGACCGTGCCGTCAAATGAGCGAATACCCGCGATTCCACACATAAATGCTGTTTCCTGTCGTCACCAAGAGAAAGGGCGCCTGATAACCACATTGCTGCGGCGGCAGCGCCCATGGGAAAAATACTAACACCCCTAATGTTTAGATGTCAAAATATTACTGTTCTAATGAGTAGCCCGGCGCTATACTGCCGCGACTGTTCGAGGGAGGCGATCAATGGAGCAACTACCCCTGTGGCACGAGGTCCTGGTTGAGCTGCGCCGGATCATTCGCGCTACCGACCTGCAGTCCCGACGCGTGGTCAAGGCCTGCGGCCTGACCATCCCCCAGGTCATGGTGCTGCGCGCCATCGCCGACCTCGGCGACGTCACGGTGCGACGCCTGGCCGACCATGTCTCACTCAGCCAGGCAACGGTCACCACGATCCTCAACCGGCTGGAATCACGGGACCTGGTAATCCGGGTCCGCAGTGCCAGCGACAAGCGGGTGGTCAATGCCAGGCTCACTGACGCCGGCAGGGACATCCTGGCCAGTGCGCCCACCCTGCTGCACGAGAAGTTCATCGAGCGCTTCAACGGACTGGCAGAGGGGGACCAGTCCAGCATACTCGCGGCCATCCGCAGCGTTGCGGAAATGATGGACGCCGAGAAGATTGACGCTTCCCCGCTACTCGACGTCAACCAGCCCGGCTGAAGGGCGCAAAGCGACCCCTCTTTTTTCACCTGCCTTGCCAAACTGTCACCTTGTCGACACACTACCGTGCCATCAGGCGCTACACTGATATTCCTGAATACTAATTAATGGCAGGCCCCCGGCCGGCCGGATAATGGAGCGAGACTATGGCGTATGCGGGACTGCTGGGCAGCGTTGCCCTGTTAATCTGGCTGGCATTGCGCGGCGTCAATATCGTGTTTGCCTCGCTGCTGTGCTCGCTGCTGGTGGTCTTGACCAACGGCCTGCCGCTGGCCGAAGGCATGACCGAGTATTACGCATTCGGGCCGCTGGGCGCGTTCACCTTCACCGGCAAGTTTTTCCTGCTGTTTATCGCTGGCGCCATCTTCGGCCGGGTCATGGGCGAAAGCCATGCGGCGGCCAGTATCGCCCTGTCGCTGGTGCGCAAGCTGGGTGCCCACCGGGCCCTGTGGATCACCACGCTGGCCTGTGGACTGCTGACCTACGGCGGCGTGGTGGTGTTCGTGGTGATATTCGCCATGTACCCGCTGGGGCTGAAGCTGCTGCAGGAAGCGGATATTCCCAAGCGGCTGTTCTGCGCCGCCCTGGCTCTGGGCTCCGGCACGTTCACCCTCACCGCCCTGCCCGGGACACCGTCGATCCACAACGTGATCGCCGCCTCGGCACTGGGGACCGACCTGTTCGCCGGTTTCTGGCTGGGCCTGCTGGGCGGCGGCCTCATGTTCGCCAGCGGTATCTGGTACCTGGAGCGCCAGCGCGTGATTGCCGCCGAGCGCGGCGAGCACTTCACCGCCGGCCCCCGGGATCGCATCACTGATATCGAGGACAGTGCCTACCCCCACTGGGCTGTCGCCTGTCTGCCCCTGGCGCTGGTGCTGCTGACGATTATCCTGCCGCGGGTCATCATCCTGGCCCTGCCTGCGGGCAGTATCGACAGCGGGGATGGCATCATGGCGCTGCTGCGCTTTGCCAACAGCCAGCCTATCGTGTGGCCCAGCATCGCCCTGGTCGCCGGCTCCCTGCTGGCGGCACTGCTGTTTCCCTTTGTCCGCAGCCACGCCCTGCACGTGATGGGCGATGGCGCCGAGGATGCCATCCTGCCGGTAATCAATACCGCCGCGGTGATCGGCTTCGGCGGCGTGGTCACCCACACTGCCGGTTTTTCCCAGTTCACATCCATCATGCTCGACTCCGGCCTGCCGCCCCTGCTTTCCACGTTTACTTCCGTGAGCCTGGTCTCGGCCATTACCGGCTCCGCCTCCGGTGGCCTGCAGATTTTCATGCAGACCATGGCGCCGGCCTACATTGAGATGGGTATGGATCCGCAGGTGTTGCACCGCGTGTCTACCATGGCCAGTGGTGGCTTCGACTCGCTGCCCCACTGTGGAGCCATTGTCGCCATGCTGACCATTACCGGACTCAGCCACCGCGAAGCCTACCGGGACGTGGGCGTCATCACCGTGGTCATTCCGGTACTGTCGACGCTGGCGGTCATGCTGGTGGCGTCGCTGGTATGACAACTGTCGCCAGGGCGACAGTGTTTCCCCGCGGTCCGTGCCAGACTGGCGCCAGACAGTGACAGCTGCGGCGATCCGCACAGCAAAGAGGAGACAGCCATGAGTATTTACGACGTCGTACCCGTTACCGTGGGCGACTATCGCCGCCGCGCCCGGCGGCGCCTGCCGCGTTTCCTGTTCGACTACCTGGACGGCGCAGCCAATGACGAGGTCACCGCCGCCGCCAACGAAAGTGATTTTGGCCGCTACCACCTGCTGCAGCGAGTTTTGCGCGACGTGGAAGGGGTCAATACCGCCAGTACGCTGGCCGGACAGGCGGTCAACATGCCCCTGGCGCTGGCCCCGGTGGGAATGGCCGGCATGTATGCCCGCCGCGGCGAGGTCCAGGGCGCCCGCGCCGCGCGGCGGGCCGGCATCCCCTTCAGTCTTTCCACTCTCGGCATCTGCACCGTGGAGGAGGTCGCCGCCACCGGCCGGGCGCCCTGGTTCCAGCTCTATATGCTGCGAGATCGCGACATTGTCGAACAACTGCTCGCACGGGCGGCGGCAGCGGGTTGCGACACCCTGCTGTTCACGGTGGACCTGCCGATGGCCGGCATGCGCCTGCGCGACTATCGCAACGGCATGCTCGGCGGCGGCATTCCCGGCAAGCTCTCCTACCTCGCGCAACTGGCCGCCAGCCCGGTCTGGGCGGTGGATGTGGGTCTGCGCGGCAAGCCCCACTGTATTGGCAACCTGCGGGAGGTGGTGCCGGACCCCGACGACCTGGACGCCTACAAGGCCTTTATCGATACCCAGTTCGACCCCACCGTCACCTGGGAGGATATCGCCTGGCTGCGCGGAATATGGAAGGGCAAGCTGTTCATCAAGGGTGTGCTGGAAGTGGACGACGCCCGGGCGGCGGTGGACACCGGGGCAGACGGGGTGGTGGTATCCAACCACGGCGGTCGCCAGCTCGATGGTGTGGCGTCCAGTATCAGCAAACTGGGCGCGATCAGCGCCGCCCTGGGAGCGCAGACCGAGATTCTGCTGGACGGCGGCATCCGCAGCGGGATCGACCTGGCCAAGGCGCTGGCGCTGGGCGCCAACGGCGTGCTGATGGGCCGACCCTGGGTGTACGCTGTCGCCGCCGGCGGTGAAGACGCCGTGGCGAACCTGCTCGACCTGTTCCAGCGCGAACTGCTGGTCGCCATGGCGCTGCTGGGTATCCGCAGCATCGACGAATTCAGCCCCGAACTGATAGAGGAGTTAGTGAAATGACTGCGAACAAGCCGGTTATCGTGCTCTCGCGGCAGCTGCCGCCCATGTTCACCGAGGCGCTGGAAAACTTTGCCGAGGTGCGCAGCGGAGGGACCGATCCCTCTGCTGATATCCTCGAGGGCGCCTCCATCTACCTGGCCGCCGGCGTCGATCCGGTGCCCGCCGACCTCATCCGCCGGTTTCCGGACAGTCTGGGGCTGATCGCCAATATCGCGACCGGTACCGACAATATCGACCTGGCCGCAGCCACCGACAGGGGCATTGCGGTGACCAACACGCCGGTGGTGACGGAAGACACCGCCGACCTCACCTTCGCCCTGTTGCTGGCAACCTGCCGCCGGCTCAGCTTCTGCGAAAGCCGGCTGCGCGCCGATGAGTGGGCGCTGGGCGCCGGCCATATGGGCCTGCGGGTCCACGGCAAGACCCTGGGCATCATCGGCCTCGGCGACATCGGCCAGGCGGTGGCCCGACGGGCACAGGGCTTTAACATGAACATTCTCTATTACGGACCGCGACGCAAGGAAGAGGCGGAGGCAAGGCTTGGCGCCGAGTATTGCCCGACCCTGCAGGAACTGCTGGCGCGCGCGGACATCATCAGCCTCAACTGCCCCCTGACCGATGACAATCGACACCTGATCAACCGCGATACGCTGGCGCAGACAAAGCCCGGCGCGGTGCTGATCAATACCGGGCGGGGCCCGCTGGTGGATGAGCAGGCGCTGGTCGACGCGCTGGCCGCCGGCCACCTGGGTGGCGCCGGTCTGGACGTGTTCGAATTCGAACCGCAGGTCCACCGGGAGCTGCTAAGCTTCGACAACGTGACCCTGCTGCCGCACATCGGCAGCGCAACGGGCGAGTGCCGGGCGGATATGGCGCGCCGCGCACTGGCCAATATCCAACAGTTCCTGAGCGAGGGGGAGCCCCGCGATCGCTGCAATTAACGGCGACCCGACCGACAGAGAGACGGACCAGGCAAATGAGCAACCAGGAAGCGCTGATTGAGCAACTCAGAAACATCGTAGGCGACAAGGGCCTGTTGACCGGGGACGATGTCAGCAGCCGGCCCAACGAGAGCTGGGGCAGGGGCAGCTGTCCCGCCCGGGCCATCGTGCGCCCGGCCAGCACTGAGGAACTGTCTGCTGTCATGAAACTCTGTCACGCACAGGGCCAGACCGTGGTGCCCTGGGGCGGCCTCACCGGCCTGGTCGATGCCATTACCTGCCGTGAGGAGGATGTCGTCATCTCCCTGGAACGGATGAATACCATCGAGCATATCGACGCCGAGGCGGGCGTAATGACGGTACAGGCCGGCGTTGTTCTGCAGCCCGTGCATGAGGCCGCCAATGATGCCGGCTGGCAATTCGCCGTCGACTTCGGCGCGCGCGGTAGCGCCCAGATAGGCGGCATGATCGGCACCAACGCCGGCGGCAACAGCGTGGTGCGCTACGGCATGATGCGCGAGCAGGTGCTTGGCCTGGAAGTGGTAATGGCGGACGGCACGGTGATCTCCTCCATGAACGAAATGCTCAAGAACAACACCGGTTACGACCTCAAGCAACTATTCATCGGCAGCGAAGGCACTCTGGGCATTGTCACCCGGGCCGTGTTGCGGCTGCGGCCGCAGGCGCGCTCGGTGCAGACCGCGTTCGTTGCCCTGGACAGCTTCGCTGACGTGGCCGGGCTGTTGCGGCGCCTGGGCGTCGAACTGGAAGGCAAGCTCAGCGCCTTCGAAGTCATGTGGCGCAACTTCTATCATTTCATGACCGAGGAGTCCGGCAAGCACCAGGCTGTGCTGCCGACAAATCACCCCTACTACGTGCTGCTGGAGTCCGAGGGCGCAGACCCGGTGCGGGAGGAAGAGCAGTTCATGGCAGTACTGGGCACGCTGATGGAAGAGGGACACGTGGCCGATGCGGTCATTTGCCAATCGAGCCAGCAGGCGGCGCAGCTGTGGGCAATGCGTGACGACGTGGAAACCCTGATACACGCCACGTTTCCGCCGGCGATATTCGATATCAGCCTGCCCATTCGCGAGATGGAATCCTATGTCGATGACCTGGCCAGTACGCTGGCGGAGCGTTACCCCGGCACCCGCATGGTGACCTTCGGTCACCTGGGCGATGGCAATATCCATCTCGGCATCGGCCCGGTGGAAGACAAGCACGCCATCGAGTCCCTGGTTTACGAACGCCTGGGCCAGGTGGGCGGCTCGGTGTCAGCGGAGCACGGTATCGGCCTGGAAAAGCGCGAATTCCTGCCCCACTCCCGCTCCCCCGAAGAGCTGGCGGTGATGCGCACCCTCAAGCAATCCCTGGATCCGGGCAATCTCCTCAACCCCGGGAAAATTTTCTGACAGCGGGCCGGGATCACGCTGATCCAGGCCCGGGCTATCGACCGCGCGCCAGCGCCGCGACCTTACAGCATCACCCCCATGTCCCAGGGGCAAAACTCCTCCTCACCGTAACCCATGGCCTCACTCCGGGAGCGTTCACCGGATGCCACGGCAATAATGCGCTCAAAAATGCGCTCACCCACCGCTTCCACCGATTCGGTCCCGTCGAGAATGGTGCCGGCATTGATATCCATGTCATCGGGCATGCGCTCGTACAGGCTGGTGCTGCCCGCCAGCTTGATCGATGGCGCCGGCTTGCAGCCAAAGGCGGAACCCCGGTCGGTGGTGAACACCATCAGGTTGGCGCCGCCGGCAACCTGGGCCGTGGCCCCAACCGGGTCGAAGGCGGGAGCGTCCATGAACACCAGCCCCTTGCCCGCTTCCACCTGCTCGGCGTACTGGTAGACCTCGTTCAGGTTGGTGGTACCACCCTTGGCGATGGAGCCCAGCGACTTTTCGATAATCGTGGTCAGGCCGCCGGCCTTGTTGCCCGGTGAGGGATTGTTGTTGATGACCATGTTGTTCCTGGCGGTAAATTCCTCCCACCACTGGATACGGTCCACCAGTTTGCGGCCCACCTCCTCGCTGGCGGCGCGCGCCGTCAGCAGGTGCTCGGCACCGTAGCACTCGGTGGTTTCAGACAGTATCGCGGTGCCCCCCTGCCGGACCAGCAGGTCCACAGCGTGGCCCAGCGCCGGGTTGCAGCTGATACCGGAGATGCCTGAGGAACCGCCGCACTGCATGGCAAGCTTGAGCTCGGACAGTGGCACTGGTTCGCGCTGCACCGAATTCACCTCGGGCAGCAGCCCATCGATACGCGCAATCACTTTATCCACCAGCTTGCGGGTACCGCCCTCGGACTGAATGGAGAAGGAGTCACCCGGCGCGCCGCCGAGCACATCACCGAGGTTGGTGATTTCACAGCCGAGGCCGACCACGATGACATGGGCGATATTGGGGTGGCGGGCATAGCCCGCCAGCGCGCTCTTGAGGGCATTGATGCCGGGCAGGGGGTGATCGAGGCCGCAGCCGCTTTTGTGCGTGAGTGCCAGCACCCCGTCGACGTTGGGGAATTGATCCAGCCCGTTGCGGTAATGATCGCCGATCATCTTTGCCGCCGTCGCCGAGCAATTCACGCTCGAGATCACGGCGATATAGTTGCGGGTCGCCACCCGACCGTCCGGGCGGCGTATGCCCATGAAGGTACGCGGCCGGGAAGCCGGCACCGTCGGTTTGGCGTCCTGGCAGAATGCGTAGTCCAGCTCCACCTGGCCCATTGCCAGGTTGTGCGAGTGTACGTGTTCACCGGGCTGGATGTCTTCGGCGGCGAAGCCAATCACCTGGTTATAGCGGTGCACGGGAGCGCCCCGGGCAATGGCTCGACGGGCCACCTTGTGGCTGGCGGGTATGTCCGCGCTGGTCCTGACGCCGTCGGTCAATTCGGAACCGGCCGGAATATCTTCGCGCGCTATCAACACATCGTCGTTAGCGTGAAGTTCGATATAGGGGTTGATCAAGATGATGTCCTCTCAAGTATGGAAGCAGATGTCGTGTGACGCTGGATTTTGCAACAGTGTCGGGTTTTTGTGTCGATGGCAGTGTACACCTCAGCGAAGAAACCCGGGGCTGGCGTAGGCAGGATCCGGATAAGTATAGTAGCCGGCGCCGCTTTTTACCCCCAGTTTACCCTTGTCGATAAAGTGTGCCTTTACGTAGTCCGCGTCCTTGCGCTGCTGGGCGTCACCGCTGGCCTGCGCCAGGTTGGACAGCACCGAGTGCACGGTACCGAGCCCGATCATGTCCATGAGACCAAAGGGCCCCATTGGCATGCCGGTGGAAATCATCCAGGTCTTGTCCACGTCGCCCACGCTCGCGACCTCATTGGTGACCAGCGACTGTGCCGCCAGTGCCCAGGGAATCAGTAGGGAATTGATCACATAGCCCGGCTGTTCCTTGTTTATTCTGATCGGCACCAGGTCGATCGCCCGGGCGAAGTCAGTAGTGACGGCAATGGTTTCCTCTGAGGTCCCGGAGTGTCCCATCAGTTCGGCGATGGGTGCATCCCACAACCCGACCACGAAGTGCAGGGACATGAAACGCTCCGGCCTGACTACGCTGTCCGCCAGCTGGCTGGGAAGGAATGTTGAAGTATTGGTGGTGATAATCGACGACTGCGGCAGATACTCGCACAACTGTTGATACAATGGCTGCTTGACCGCGAGGTCCTCAAGCACGGATTCGTTGACCAGATCGGCTCCTTCACAGGCGCTGGGCAAATCCGTGGAGTAGCTGAGCCGGTCAAGGGCGGCGTCGGTTTCCTTTGCGGACACTCCCCTGACCTGCTGAAAATGCTCCGCGAAGGATTGGTGCGCTTGCCGGCAGACCTCCAGTGAGGGCGAACGGTGATTGTAGACGACGGTTTCGAATCCGTGCATCGCACACTGGAAACTGATCTGCTGGCCCATAGTGCCGGCGCCGACAATCAGCACTTTGTTGATGTTCATATCTGGCTTTACTCCGTTAGTTTACCGGGTGATCTGATACGACCGCTGCCGCTCAGTCTGCGCCCGGCAGTTCCTCGCGGAACTCCTCGTAGACTTCGTCGATGCACAGCTTCAGATCGTTGAGGTGCGGCATGGCCCGGCGCCCCGCCACCAGGCCGAAGAACAGTTCACCGTCGTAACTGTACACCGTGACGTTCAGCGCGCTCATGGGGGCAATCCCGGAGACCGGGTAGGTCTCCAGCATTCTGGCACCGCCGAAATAACGGGTTTCCCGCGGACCCGGCACATTCGAGATGATCAGGTTGAAGGGGGGCGGCAAAATACCTTCCAGGTGCAGCCCGC
The DNA here is from genome assembly GCF_004354085.1 of Seongchinamella unica. Classification (GTDB taxonomy): domain Bacteria; phylum Pseudomonadota; class Gammaproteobacteria; order Pseudomonadales; family Halieaceae; genus Halioglobus; species Halioglobus unicus. Next base: position 566,921 of record NZ_SMSE01000003.1, read on the forward strand.
TGCCAAGGGCCGCCAGGCCCGCCGCGCCCAGGCTGTAGGCCTGGGAAGCAACGGCGGGAATGTCCGCATACATCTCCTTGCCGCTGCGCATGGATGCACTGATCGCTGCCAGGCGCTCGCCCGGCGTCTGCTCGGGATCGCCCAGCTTGACCTGGATACTGGTTACCAGATTCCCCTCCTCTTCACTGTCCGGCGGGCGCAGGTTCACCGGTACCAGCGCCACCAGCGGCTGGGCGGGAGTTTGTCCCTGCTCGGACAGGAAGCGCCGCAGGGCGGCGTCGCAGATCGCCAGCACCACGTCATTGAGGGTGGCCCCCGAGGATTTGCCCATGGCCTTCAGTTCCGCCAGGGGAAAATGGGTAAAGGCGAGGTTGCGCGAAGCAGTCGGCGGCGCGGTCAGGGCGGTGCTCGGACTGGACAGGGGCAGCGCAATGCGACGATCACCCTGCAGGAAGCGCCGTCGCACAAGCTTGCCGGTCAGTTGCCCGAGACCGAGCCCCAGGTCCCGGGCCGTTGCCAGCAGGTTGACCGGCGCCTGCAGCGCGTCCAACCCGGTGCGCGCAGTGCGATTGGCACGCACCCGGGGGCGCTGCCAGATCGGGCGCATGTCCTTGCCGGATGCGCTGACCGTGGTGGACTGTGACATCCACTTGGAAAAGGTCGCCCCATCGCAAATCGCATGGTGAATCTTGATGTAAAAGGCAAAGCGCCGGTTCTGCAGACCCTCGATCAGGTGGAACTCCCACAGGGGCCGGTCGCGATCCATCAGGTTGGCATGCAGGCGCGCCAGCAGGCTGCGCAGTTGCTCGTCGGTGCCGGGCCTGGGCAGGACCGTGTGGCGAATATGGAAATCGGGATCGAAGTCCTCGTCCACCACCAGTTCCGGGAGCCCGCCAAGGCGCGGACGTAATTTTTCGTTGAACGGTGACCCCGGGGGGCGCTGGCGCAACTCCTCCATCAGGCCGTGCAACCAGGCGCTGCCCTTGCCCTTGGGCAGTTCGTAAATCTGCAGGCCGGCAACGTGGGCCGGGAGCTCGGGGGACTCCAGCCCCAGGAACATCGCATCCAGCAGCGTCAGTCGGTTCATGTCCCGGCCCTCCCCCGTTTCGCCACCCGCTTGCCGGCCTTGCGCCCGCCAGCTCGGTGAGCCCCGGGGCTGCCGGCGAGCTTCGCTGCGGCTGCCTCCCTGATCTCCGCAAACGCCGCTTCCAGGCACGCCCGGTAGAAGGCCGGGTCGGGCATCATCTTGCGGTCGGACAGTGGTGCGATAACCAGGTCGCCGTCGTAGCTGGTGACCGCGTGACTGATTCCCATGTCGTCCCCGATCACCGCCAGGCCGGTAAACATGACCAGCCGCGCGCCGCAGAAATACAGCGGCTGCTGTGGCCCCGGCACATTGGTGACCACCATGTTGTGACTGGCGCGATAGGCGCGACCGGGGCCCCGCGAGGCGGCCACGGCCCTGCCTGCAAGCACCAGGGTGGGAGCGGGCACCTGCTCCTGGATTTCCATCAGCTCGCGGGCGCTGATCGCGTTCACGCTTTTCAGCTCCTCCATACTTTTCTGGACCCGCTGGAGGCGCTTGAGGGGGTCGCGCTCCAGGGTGCTGAGGCTGGTTCGACTGAGGTGAATCTTGTTGCCCGCCCCGCCACTCTCCCCCCGGGAACGTACGCTCACCGGCACCATGGCGGTCATCGGCAGATCGGGGGTTTCGTGCTTGCTGTCGAGGTAGCGCGTCATCGCGCCACCACAGACGGCCAGCACCACATCGTTGATCGTCGCCCCCGGCACCGCCTTTCTGACAGCCCTGAATTCCTCCAGGTCAAAGCGCGCCGCCTCCCACACCCGGTGGGGCGAGATGGGCTCGTTGAATCGCGTCAGCGGTGCTTTGGTCACCTCGCCTGCCGGGTACTGTTTGCGGGAAGAGCCGATCTCCAGCGCGGCACTGCCCAGCTTTGCGGTCAATGACCGGCCGGTACGCAGGCCCCGGCGCAGGTTGTTGACACCGGCGCGGCTCAACAGCTCGGCGGCACGGGGGGGCCGCTCCGGGCGCCAGCGCCGCTGTCGCCGCTCCCGCTCGGGGTAGGGCTCCGTGTCGTGGATCGCCATGGTCAGTTCGGCCGCGGCGACCCCGTCCAGCGCCACGTGGTGAACCTTGGTCATGATGGCGAAGGCCCCCGGGGGGAGAAAGTCGACATTGTCCAAGCCCTCAATCACATACATCTCCCACACCGGCCGCGACATATCCAGGGGCCGGGAATGGAGCCGCGACACCTGGATACACAACTGGCGCCAGTCCCCGGGCTTGGGCAGGGCGATGTGCCGCACGTGGAATTCCAGATCGAAATCCGGGTCGTTGATCCAGTAGGGATAGTCGAGGTTCAGCGGCACCTGGACCAGTTTCTGGCGGAAAATGGGCGATGCGCTGAGCCGCTTCTCGACCTGCTGGAGAATGGTCTTGAAACGCAGGGGGCCGCCCCGCACCGAGGACTGGTCGTAGATATTGAGCATCGAGATGTGCTGGTGCCGGCTCTCGCGGTCCGTATACAGGAAAAAGGCGTCACCGCCTGTGGTCTGTCGCATGCTGTTATTCTCCCGGCCACCGGGCCTGGTCATCGCAGGCGAGCTATAGTGCACTGACTGGCGCCGGGCATCTGTCAACTAGTTGACTATCACGGTTATTCGGTCAACTGTCGCCTCCATGACAATCTTTTGCCGCTGATCCGGTTACATTGCTCACCACAGTCCCCCTCCAGGACGGCAATTTAAGACACCGGCCGCAGCGCCCCAACAAGAGGTCAAGGCAATGAACCAGCCGCTCACAACAGAACAACAACGCATTCCCGCTGAATTCCAGGACGTATTTGACGAACAGCAGGCCTATTACCGGGCCCATCGCAACCCCGGTTACCAGGAGCGCGTGGCCGACCTCAAGGCCCTGCACCGGATGCTGGTGGAAAACCGGGAAGCCCTCATCGAGGCAGTCAACAGTGACTACGGCTGCCGGTCCCGCTTCGAAACCATTTTTTCCGAGCTGCTGATCAACCAGGACGGGATTCTCGACGCCATCAAACAGCTGAAAAAGTGGATGAAGCCGCAGAAGCGCCATCTCGATGCCACCCAGTATCCCCTGGCGAAGGCCAGGGTCATCGCCCAGCCGCTGGGCGTCGTGGGTATCGTGGTACCCTGGAACTTTCCCATCTCCATGGCTTTCTCCCCGCTGACCGGCATCTTTGCCGCCGGCAACACCGCCATGATCAAGATGTCCGAGAACTCCAACGCCCTGGCGAAGCTGTTCAGGGAACTGGCGCCGAAGTATTTCCCCCGCGGCAAGCTCGCCTTCTTCGAGGACGGCAACGGCCGCGGCCCGGCGTTCACCTCGCTGCCCTTCGACCACCTGTTCTTTACCGGCTCCCCGGCCACCGGCAGGTCGGTGATGGCTAATTGTGCCCGCCACCTGACCCCGGTCACCCTGGAACTGGGGGGTAAGTCACCCACGGTTATTGCCCCCGATTTCAACTTCACCAAGGCGGTGGAGCGGATCATGTGGGTCAAGATGTTCAACGCCGGCCAGATCTGCACCAACGTCGACTACCTGTTCCTGCCCGAGGGCAGGGAACAGGCCTTTGTCGACGAGGCCAGGCGTATCTGCAACGCGCGCTACCCGGACATCAACAACGGCGACTACACGGCTGTCATCGACCAGCGCTCATACGACCGCCTGCAGGCGACCCTGGAGGATGCCCGCGCCAAGGGTGCGCGCATCATCAACCTGTTCGAGGAACAGCAGCCCGACGCCGAGCGCCGCATCTTCCCGCCGCACATCGTGCTCGACGTCAACGACGACATGGAGATCATGCAGCGTGAGGTGTTCGGCCCGCTGTTGCCGGTCATGACCTACCGCGATCGCGAGGCAGTCGTCGATTATATTGACAGCCATCCCCACCCGCTGGCGTTCTATGTTTACAGCAACGACAAGTCACTGGTTAACTGGTACATCGACAACACCATGTCCGGCGGGGTCACTGTCAACGACGGCCTGCTGCACGCCGCCCAGCACGACCTGCCCTTCGGCGGCGTCGGCAACAGCGGCATGGGCCACTACCACGGCTATGAGGGTTTCAGCGCCTTTTCCAAGCTGCGCCCGGTATTCCAGCAGGGCCCGTTGCGCAGCGTCGATATGCTCATGCCCCCCTACGCGGGCAAGGCAAACTGGATCCTCAACTTCATGCTGAAGATGAAGAGCTAAGGGATACAGGCGACCACGATATGAACGTGTCACCCGGCAGTACCAATCAGAGGTAAGCAACATGTCAGAACAAAACAACCGCAAGCGTCCACCCTATCGCTCCAACGTGATGAAGGCGGGCCCGGTAAAAGCCGCCGCCCGCGCCATGCTGCGCGGTCTGGGCCTGGACGACGAGGACATCGCCCAGCCCTTTGTCGGCGTGGTGTCCAGCCACGGCGAGATGAGTGCCTGTAACATGCGCCTCAATGAAGTGTCGGAACAGGCCCGCTGGGGCATCTACCGGGGGGGCGGCACGCCGCGGGAGTTCAATACCATCTCGGTATCAGACGCCCTGGTCAACGGCCACACCGGCATGCACTTCTCATTGATGTCACGGGAGGTGATCGCCGACAGCATCGAGCTGGTGGTACGTGCCCACCAGTACGACGGCCTGATGTGTATCGGCGCCTGTGACAAGAATTTTCCCGGGATGATGATGGCGCTCACCCGCCTCAACGTGCCCGGTGCCTTCCTCAACGGGGGCCCCGCCCTGCCCGGTCGCTTCCGCGACCAGCCGGTGGACATCAAGACCGTGGCGGAGTACACCGGCAAGCTGATCGCCAAACAGTCCGACGAGGAGGAGCTGGAAGCGGTGTCGCGGGCGGCATGGCCCGCCTCCGGCTGCTGCGCCGGCCAGTTCACCGCCAATACCATGGGTATGGTGGCCGAGGTGCTGGGGTTCGCCCCCCTGGGTTCGAGCACCATTCCCTCGGTACATTCCCAGCGCCGCGCCATGGCGCGCAAGGCCGGCCGCCAGCTGATGGTGGCCGTGGAGGCCAACTACCCGCTGCCGCGGGACCTGGTGACCCGGGAGAGCCTGGAGAATGCCTGTGCGGCGGTATCCGCCACCGGCGGCTCCACCAACGCCGTGCTGCATATCCCGGCGATTGCCAACGAAGCCGGTATCGACTTCGACGTGGACGATGTGGCCGCCGTCTTCGCCCGCACCCCGCTGATTACCCACCTGAGCCCGTCGGGGCCCTACCTGTATTCCGACCTCCACGAAGTCGGTGGCGTCCCGGTGGTGCTGAAACAGCTGCTCCAGGGCGGCTACCTGCACGGCGACTGCCCCACCCTGGACGGCCGCAGCCTGGCAGAGGCCCTGGCAGATGCCCCGGACGCGGACGGCAAGGTGGTGATGCCGGTCACCCGGCCGCGGACCGCAGGCGGCGGCCTGGCCGTGCTCAAGGGCAACCTGGCACCGGACGGTGCGGTGATCAAGACCGCGGGGCTGGAGCGCACCACCTTCAGCGGCCCGGCCCGGGTGTTCGAATCCGAGGAGGTGTGCCTGCAAAGCGTACTGGCGGACGACATCAACGAGGGTGAAGCCATCATCATCCGCAACGAGGGTCCGGTCGGCGGGCCGGGCATGCGCGAAATGGTCACGGTGACCGCACTGTTGTACGGCATGGGCAAGGGCGAGAGCGTGGCGCTGATTACCGATGGCCGCTTTTCCGGCGCCTCCCGCGGTTTCAGCGTGGGTTATGTCACCCCGGAAGCCGCACTGGGCGGCCCGCTGGCGCTGGTCGAGGATGGCGACGTCATCCATATCGACCTGCAGGCCAATACCATGACGCTGGACGTTGACGATGAGACCCTGGCGGCACGCCAGGCGGTCTACGAACGCGGTGATCCCAGTGGCAAGGCCTACATGACACAGTCGGGCTACGCCCAGAAATATGTCGCCAGCGTGGGCCCCGCCACCCGGGGCGCGGTGACTCACGCCGGCAATGTGCACTGGCCCAACGAGGCGGAGTCGGGCAAGTCTGACTAAAATTTCCCGCTGAGGGACATGGACAATAATGAGAGACGGAGCAAGTACACCATGAATAAACGACTTCAAAGCTGGGCCACCGCGGCCCTGCTGGCCGGCACCCTTGCCGCACCGCTCACCGCGGCCGAACCGGCATCACCCCCGGCTGCCCCGGACAGCGAGTGGCGCCTGCACGGCAACGATGTGGGCGAGCAGCGCCACTCCACCCTGCGCCAGATCAACAGCGACAACGTCGACAAGCTGGGCCTGGCCTGGTCCTTCGACATGTACACCCGCCGCGGGGTCGAGGCCACCCCGCTGATGGTCGACGGCACCCTGTATGTCTCCGGCAGCTGGTCCATGGTGTATGCCCTGGACGCCAGAACCGGCGCGCTGAAATGGTTCTACAACCCGGAGGTGGACCGGGCCTTCCTCGCCAAGGGCTGTTGCGACGCGGTCAACCGCGGCGTCGCCTATGCTGACGGCAGGGTATACGTGGGCACCTATGACGGCCGCCTGGTAGCCCTCGACGCCGGCGACGGCAGCGTGCTCTGGGACGTCCAGACCACAGATCGTGAAAAGTCCTACACCATCACCGGCGCACCGCGAATCGCCGGCGATCTGGTGGTCATCGGCAATGGCGGGGCCGAACTGGGCGTACGCGGCTATGTCACTGCCTACGAACTGGAGACCGGCAAGCAGGCCTGGCGCTTCTACACCGTGCCCGGCAATCCCGCCGATGGCTTCGAGTCACCGGCGCTGGAGAAAGTCGCCGACACCTGGACCGGGGAGTGGTGGCAATGGGGCGGCGGCGGCACCGTATGGGATGCGATGGTGTACGATCCCGAGCTGGGGCTGCTATACATCGGGGTGGGTAACGGCTCGCCCTGGAACCACAAATTGCGCAGCCCCGGAGGCGGGGACAACCTGTTCCTGACCTCGATCGTGGCGGTCAAGGCGGCCACCGGCGACTACGTCTGGCACTACCAGACCACCCCCGGGGAGACCTGGGATTACACCGCCACCCAGCACATGATCCTCGCCGACCTGGAGCTGGACGGCAAGCCGCGCAAGGTCCTGATGCAGGCCCCGAAAAACGGTTTCTTTTACGTGCTTGACCGGGTCAGCGGTGAACTGCTGGCGGCGGATCCTTACGCGATTACCACCTGGGCGAGCCATGTCGACCTGGAGACCGGCCGCCCGGTAGAGACCCCGGACGCCCGCCTGTTCGATGGAGAAAACGTCAGCCTGCCGAGCAACGCAGGGGCGCATAACTGGCACCCGATGTCGTACCACCCGGGCACTGGCCTGGTTTACATCCCCGCCATGCAGATACCGATCAAGTACCTGGAACCCAGCAACGAGCGCGACCGCAAGCCCGGGCAGGGCTACTGGAACGTGGGCTTTGATCGCATTGCCAATGTGCCGCCGAATCTACCCAACCTGAATGAAGTGCTGGACGAGACCTATAAGGGCCGCCTGCTGGCCTGGGATCCCCTCAAGGGCGAGCTGCGCTGGGCCAGCGATTGGGGTCGTGTAGGTGGCGGCGGGGTGCTCAGTACAGCCGGCAACCTGGTATTCCAGGGTAGCGGCGAGGCGCAACTACTCGCTTACGACGCCACCAGCGGCGAGGTGCTCTGGTCCCACGACACCCAGACGCTGGCCATGGCGGCGCCCATCACCTACGCCATCGATGGCGAGCAGTACCTGGCCGTGGCGGTGGGATTCGGCGGGGGAGCCGCCGCCGAGGCCGGCCCTATACTGCACCACCGACAGATTCCCAACCTGTCCCGGGTACTGGTCTATAAGCTGGGTGGCAAAGCCACCCTCCCGCCAGTCCCGGAGCGGGATCGCGAGTTGCCGAAGCCGGCGCCGGTGACCGCCTCGGTGGAGACCCTCGAGCACGGCAAGGTCATCTACCAGCGCCACTGCAGTTACTGTCACGGGGATGGCATGCGCACCGGCGGCTTGACCCCGGACCTGCGCTATTCCGGCCCCGCCGTACACGAACAGTGGCAGGAAATCGTGCGCGAGGGATTACTGGCCGCCCGGGGGATGATCAGTTTCGCCCCCTATGTGGACCAGGCCAGCGCCGAGGCAATCCGCCAGTACGTGCTGCTGGAGGCGAACCGTCTGTACCAGCGACAGCAGGAGGCCCGAGACAACACGCCCTGACCCGGGTGACAAGACAACCGAGATCATTGGGAAAGAGACGATGAATTACAGAATTTTCCTCGGCACGGCAATCCTGACCATGCTGTCGAGCGCGTCACTGGCAGCGCCGGGCACTGGCGTGCGAATCGCGGCCGCAGACAAGGAGCCCGGGAACTGGCTGGCCCATGGACGCAACTATGGCGAGGAGCGTTATTCGCCCCTGGACCAGGTCAACGACGACAACGTCGACAAACTGGGCCTGGCCTGGAACTTCAAGTACCCCCTGGACCGGGTGGTGGAGGCCACGCCCATCGTGGTCGACGGTGTCCTGTATACCACCGGAGCCTACAGCATGGTGTTCGCCCTGGATGCGAAGACCGGCGAGCCACTCTGGGAGTACGACCCCAAGGTCTGGCGCGGTTACCAGGGCCGGGGTTGCTGTGACGCGGCCAACCGCGGCGTTGCGGTGTGGAACGGCAAGGTCTACCTGGGGGTTTATGACGGTCGCCTGGAAGCGCTGGACGCCAGCACCGGCGAGCTGCAGTGGTCGGTCAACACCCTGATAGACGCGGAGCGCAATTATACGATTTCCGGCGCGCCGCGGGTGGTGAACGGCAAGGTCATCATCGGCAACGGCGGCGCCGAATTCGGCGTACGCGGCTACATCACCGCCTACGACGCCGAGACCGGAAAGCAGGCCTGGCGCTTCTTTACCGTCCCCGGCGACCCGGCAAAGGGCGACGAGACCGAGACCATCACCATGATCCGCAAGACCTGGCACGGTGACCAGTACTGGAAACAGGGCGGCGGCGGTACGGTGTGGGACCACATGGCCTACGACCCCGAGCTGAACCTGCTGTACATCGGGGTGGGCAACGGCTCTTTCTGGAACTACGGGCTGCGCTCCGAAGGCAAGGGGGATAACCTGTTCGTCTCCTCCATCGTTGCCATCAACCCGGACACCGGCGACTATGTCTGGCACTACCAGACCACACCGGGCGACGCCTGGGACTATACCGCCACCCAGCACATTATCGTGGCCACGCTGCCCATAGACGGCAAGCCGCGCCGGGTGGTGATGCAGGCCCCCAAAAACGGTTTCTTCTATGTCCTCGATGCCGCCAGCGGCAAATTCATCTCCGCCGGCAAGTTCGGTGAGGTGACCTGGGCCAAGGGCATCGACCCCGAGACCGGCCGTCCCATCGTGGACCGGGAGGTCGCGGATTACTGGACCAACAACGAGCCCAAGACGGTCTTTCCCGGCTCCCAGGGCGCCCACAACTGGCCCCCCATGAGTTTCAACCGCGATACCGGCCTGGTGTATATCCCGCAGCAGGTGACCATGGAGTACTATGCGCCGCTGGAAAGCCCCGACGCGGTGCAGACCGGCGTACCCAACCTCGGCCTGGAAATCCCGGTGGTGCCGGAAACGCTGGACGCCATCGATGAACTGGCACAGGTCTACCGGGGCAACCTGGTGGCCTGGGATCCGGTGCGCCAGGAAGTGCGCTGGAAGCAACCCTACGAGCATATCCACAACAGCGGCACCCTGAGCACCGCCGGTAACCTGGTCTTCCAGGGCACCGCCGACGGGCGGGTGATGGCCTACGCCGCTGACGATGGCGAGAGACTGTGGCAGCAACCGGTGTCCAGCGGCGTGGTGGCCGGACCGATCACCTATGCGGTGGATGACGAGCAGTACGTGGCCTTCAACGTGGGCTGGGGCGGCGCTTTCCCCATTACCTTCGGCATGCTGGCCTACCGCGCCGGGGTCGTACCCGATTCCCGCCTGTATGTGTTCAAGCTGGGGGGCAAGGCCCCCCTGCCGCCGGTGCAACGGCGCGAGATCCAGCCCCCCTCACCCCCACCCGTGACCGCGGATGCAGAGACGCTCGCCGAAGGCGCGGACCTCTACAACCGTCACTGCGGTGTGTGCCATGGTCTCTCGGCCCTGAGCTCCAATATCATCCCCGACCTGCGCTACCTGGCGCCGGAGAAACACGCGGAGTTCCTGCCCATTGTCTACGGCATCCGCTCCCACAAGGGCATGCCGCCCTTTGGCAATATCCTGGAGCAGGACAAGGTAGAAGTAATTCACCAGTACATTATCAAGCGCAGCCACGACTGGCGCGAGGAACTGCAAGAGCGCAGCGTAAAGGCGGAAGGGAACAATTAGGTTCGGCGTGGGCGCCGCTGAGGGCGGCTGCCCACACCTGGATTATTACCGCTGGCTTGGGTCAATACCCACCCCGGGCGGCAGCTTCGTCGGGGTTCTCGCCACGGGCGATCGCCAGCCCGCGGCTGACGCCGGAGCGGAAGAAGCTGATATCGGTACCGGCAGAGGCGAAGTGGAAGCCATTGCGCAGTGATTCGTGCGCCATTTCGGCTGAGTAGCCGAACATCCCCACGACGCGTTCATGCTTCTGGCACGCGGCAATGATGGCAGCGATCGCTTCCTTGAAGCGTGGGTTGCCAAAATCCCCCGGGGCGATACCCAGGCCATAACACAGGTCCATGGGTCCCACGAACAAACCATCCACGCCCTCGACCGCGGCGATCTCCTCGACATTCTCCAGCCCTTCCTCGGTCTCTATCATCGGCAGGCAGGCGATCTGCGCATTGGCGTGGGCGAGGTACTCGATACCGGAAACCATCGCCGGCCGCATGGGGCCGCAGGAACGCTGCCCCTGGGGCGGGTAATAACAGGCGGCAGCGGCTTGCCGGGCTTCCTCGGCCGAATTGACCATGGGCACGATGACACCCTCGGCACCCACGTCCAGCACCTTGCCGATCTGGTCAGGCGTATTGGCGGCAACCCGGACCAGCGGCGTGACCGGCTGGCCGCAGATTGCCGGCAGCAGGCGGGTGAGGTCGCTATAGTCCATCAGGCCGTGTTGCAGGTCGAAGCACAGCCAGTCCACCCCGGTGCGGGCCAGGGTTTCGGCCAGGTGAATATCAGGCAGGTTAATCCAGATGCCAAGCGAGGGCTTGCCTTCGCGCCAGTGCTGCAGTGCGGTATTGATCATAGTAATTCTCCTGGTGAGGTATCGTCCGGAATCAGGTGAAAGTAAAGCTCACGTCGCCGAAACCGCTGTCGAAGCGGGCCACCAGTTCGTCACCGGCAGCCACCGGCACCGCCCGCAGGAATGAGCCTGACAGAATGACGTCGCCGGGTTCGAAGGCCACGCCGAAATCAGCCAGCTTGTTGGCCAGCCAGGCAACCGCGTTCAAGGGGTTTCCGAGCACCGCAACTGAATTACCCTGCTCCCTGACCTCGCCATTGATTTCCAGGCTGCCCTGGATATTGCGAATATCGATATCGCGCAGGTCCAGGGGATTGCCACCGAGAATCACGCCACCGACGGCGGCCAGGTCAGCGATGGTATCGCGCACGTCCATGCCCGGCCCGTAGGCCACCCGGAAGTCGACGATCTCGATCGCCGGCAGCACAAAGTCTGTGGCCCGGATGACATCAGCCACGTTGATACCCGGTCCCGCCAGGCGTTCTTTCATGACAAAGGCCATCTCGATCTCCACCAGCGGCTGCTGCCAGTCGCTGCGCGGGCTCTCCCCGGCCTCGGGATAAAACATGAAGTCCAGCATGGCGCTGTAGTCGGGTTCCGTGGAGTTGGCCATTTCCTGCATCGGCCTGGAGGTGAGGCCTATCTTGTAGCCGCGGACCTTGTGGCCCTTCTCGCGAAACTGCTGTACCACTTTCTCTTGAATGCGGTAGGCGTCTTCCATTTCGATCTCCGGGAAGCGGGGATTCAGCAGCGGGACCTGCGATTTTTCCCCAAAGCAGCGATAGATGTCGGCCGCGATGTCCTGGCGCACTTGTTCGGTCAGCATGATGTTACCTCTCTTGTCGATTATCAGGTGTTGAATGCAGGTCATACTGACGCCAGAGCGACAGGATGACTGTCAATATGGCGACACTTAAGGGTAAAACGAATTCTGCCTGAACTGTCCTGAAGTTGACATTCTCAGGCCCGGGGCGCTGCTAGCATTCACCCTCCAATGCTGCGAGAAGGCCGAAAATCGGCCTGGAATTATATTAATAAACTGGCCGCAAGCCGGCTGATTTGGAGGGAAAACCCGATGAAAAAGCACCACACGCTGAACACACTGACCGCCGCCATGATAGGCCTGGGCCTGGTCCAGCCAGTCATGTCACAACAGCTGGAAGAAGTCGTGGTCACCGCCACCAAGCGGGCCGAGAGCATGCAGGATGTCTCGATCTCGATGATCGCGATGAGCGGCGATTCGATAAAAGATATGGGTATCACCCGCGGCGAGGACTTTGCCGTGGATATTCCGGCCGTTGCAATTACCCAGAGCCCGATAGGCAACTTCGTCTTTATTCGCGGTGTTGGCACGCCGGGTGTTAACCAGGGTATCGAGCAGTCGGTTTCTATCTTCCACGATGGCATCTACATGGGGCGCAGCCAGCTGGCCAGGGCACCCTTTATGGATCTTGAACGGGTGGAAGTACTGCGCGGCCCCCAGAGTGTGCTGTTCGGTAAAAACACCATCGGTGGCGCCATACACGTGATCAGTGCCAAGCCGACCCAGGAAGTCGAAGGCATGATCAGCGGCCTGTATGGCTGGGAAGACGGAGAGAAGGAGATCACGGGCGTTATTTCCGGGCCAATTACCGATACCCTTTCCGGTCGTCTCGCCTATCGCGGCTACGAACTTGATGGTTACCTGGAAAATGTCCTTACTGGAGACGATGGCCCTGAGCGCGACGACGAAACCTTGCGCGTGCAACTGGCCTGGGACGCCACCGACACCTTACTCATCACCGGCAAGTGGGAGCAGAGCGATTTCGAAAACCGGCAGGTCTCCACCCAGTTAGCCAATTTTGATACTGCGCCTGCAGGTATCGGTTTCAACAACCTCAACCAGGCTCTGGTGTCCAGCATTACCGGTGGCGATGGTACCGAGAAATATGACGACGAACGCGCTGTCATCAATGATGGGGGCGCCGCCCTCGGCCAGCTGTTGCCCCAATACGCCGGCCTACCCGGTTTCCCAGACCTGCCTGAGGTGAGTGAAAACTCCATGGAGCTTGGCACACTCACGCTCGACTGGCTCATCGGTGAGCACTCCCTGACAGCCATAACCGGTTACGCGCACTACGACTATCGGGATATCTGCGATTGTGACTTCTCGGCACTGCCGTTTATCCAGGTAGACGCCCGCGAGGACTACGACCAGTTCAGCCAGGAAATTCGCCTGACATCGCCGGGCGGGGAGAAACTGGATTACATTGTTGGCCTTTACTACCACCAGAGCGACCTTGAATACAGCGCCAGCGACAGCTTTGGTTCTTCTTTGGCGGCTCCCCTGCTGGGAGCACCGGCGGCACTCACTCCCAATCTCAGCCGGGACTACAGTCTCGATCAGGAACAGGACATGTGGGCGGTCTTCGGTTCAGCCACCTACAGTTTCACCGACACAACGCGCCTGACCGTTGGCATGCGATACTTCGAGGAAAGCAAGGAAGTTGATCATCCCCTGAGCAAGCGGTTTACCGATGGCTGGGACTACAGCGCCGCCGTGGGTGCGCCGGCGGGCACCATAACCTACGGCGATACTGCGGCTGAGTACGACCGATTCCTGAGCGATTTCGCTGGAACCCCCCTGGTGACCATCCCCGAGGGCATTTATGCCGCACTCCTGGGCACCTTCGAGCACGACATTCGCAAGCGCAAGCGGGATGAAGACGATATTACCGGCTCCCTCACCCTGGAGCACGATATCGGCGGCGATTCCATGGTGTTTGCTACCGTTGCCAATGGTACCAAGGGTGGTGGATTTGATGCCCGATTCCTTAAAACTACCAACGACCCGAGGTTCGAGTACGACGAAGAAAAGGCGATCAGTTACGAGCTGGGCGTGAAAAGCTCACTGCTGGATGGACTGATGACATTAAACGCCACGGTGTTCTATACGGAGATTGAGGACTTCCAGGTCAGCGTTTTTGATGGCCAAACCGGTTTCGTAGTGCAGAACGCCGCCGAGCTGGAATCCAAGGGCGTGGAGATCGATATCAAGTGGGCGGCAACCGAGAACCTGACCCTTGGCTTCGCAGGCAGTTACCTCGATGCAGTCTACGCAGACTATGCCACTGCCCCCTGCTGGACACTCACCGGCAGTCAGCCTGAGAATCGCGGCAACTGCATCGACCGCGGTATGGAGACAGAGCGTCGGGACGCCTCCGGTGACACGATCAATTACGCGCCCGAGTTCGCCTACAATCTCAACTTCGACTACCGGCTCCCGGTCGGCGACGCCCTGGAAGCGCGCGCGGTACTGAACATCAACTACTCGGACGGTTACGCTACTGCCGGCGACCTGGACGAAATCTACACCTGGCAGGACGACTACACCAAGGTTGACCTGCGCCTCAGCCTCGGGGGTGTCAACGGCATGTGGGATGTCGCGTTGATCGGTAAGAACCTGACCGACGAGTACATCAGCGGCAACAGTGATGACCAGCCGCTGGTGCCGGGCAATGGATTTGCCTCCACCGACCGCCTGCGCTCCTACGCGGTGCAGGCCACCTACCGCTTCTGATGGCGGCCCCCTCCGGGGGTATTGGGGGGAGGCCACTGGGCCTCCCTTTTTTTCACTGCCGGAGCAACACCACTGAACGATGGTTACTCCGGACACCACAGGCCGGGTTATCCTGGCGGGGACAGTCAACGATGCGATTTCTTCGTAGTAAGGTATTAATCAGTCTATGTCTGCTGCTCTGCTGGCTGCAGTCACTGCCGGCCAGGGCTGATACCGACAAGCCCAACATCCTCATTATCTGGGGCGATGACATCGGCATGTGGAACATCAGTGCCTATCACCGGGGCATGATGGGCGGCTCCACACCCAACATCGACCGCATTGCAGAGGAGGGCATGATCTTCATGGATCACTACGCCCACCCCTCCTGCACGGCCGGCCGCGCCGCCTTTATCACCGGCCAGTACCCGATCCGGACCGGGCTCAGCACCGTGGGCCTGCCCGGGGCTGCCCAGGGACTCTCGGCGGAGGACCCGACCCTGGCGGAAATGCTCAAGCCGCTGGGCTATGCCACCGGCCAGTTTGGCAAGAACCACCTGGGTGACCGGGACGAGCACCTGCCCACCGCCCACGGCTTCGACGAGTTTTTCGGCATTCTCTACCACCTGAATGCGGGCGAATACGTCGAGCAGTATGATTTTCCCAAAGGAGAGGACGCCCGCGCCTTCGCCCAGCGCGGCGTGATCCACGCCTGGTCAGACCGCAAACCCGAGGACCTCGGCGGCTTCGGCCGCAAGCGCCAGGAGACCCTGGACGAAGAGGTGCTGGGCAAGTCCACCGCTTTCATTCGCAAGGCCGTGGCGGCAGACAAGCCCTTCTTCGTCTGGCACAACATGACGCGCATGCACTACCGCACCCATCTCTCCCCTGAGTACCAGGACAGGAGCGGCTACGGCATCTACGCCGACGGCATGATGGAGGTGGATGACGACGTCGGTGTGCTACTGGACCTGCTGCAAGAACTGGGCATCGCCGACAACACACTGGTGATGTTCTCCACCGACAATGGCGCCGCCTCCAACAGCTGGCCGGACGGCGGCAACCATCCCTTCCGCGGGGAAAAAGGCGTCGGCGGCTACGAGGGCGGTTTCCGCGTACCCATGCTGGTGAAATGGCCGGGCAAGGTGCCAGCGGCCACCGCGACCGGGGAATTCATGACCATGGAGGACTGGGTGCCGACGATTATGTCGATGCTGGGCCAGCCGGACCTGAAACAGCAATTACTCGGCGGCCAGCGGATAGGGAATCGCAACTACCGGGTGCACCTGGACGGGGTCGACCAGACCGCCGTGCTCACCGGCACCGGGCCCACCGCGCGCGAGGAGTTTTTCTACTTCACCGAGACCACCCTGCACGGCCTGCGCTGGGGCGACTACAAGTTCCTGTTCAAGTCACAGGACAAGTGGTTCAACGGCGTACAGCAGCCGCTGGTGACCCCGGTGATTACCAACCTCAAGCTGGACCCCTTTGAACGCTTCCAGCACGCGCGCGGTTTCGACGAGTGGCAGGAGAACCGCTCCTGGCTGCTGGGCGCGGTGATGCCGCGGCTCCAGTCCTTCGTCAAGTCGCTGCAGGACTATCCGCCGCGCCAGCGCAGTTTCGACCTGGACATCGATGCGATCATGGATTCGCTGTACCAGAATGCGCCCCGGTGACCGCCGGGGCCGGAAAAGAAAGTCGTCTCACAACAAATCGGTCTCGGCAGCTTCTGCTAAGCTCGACCACATCAGAATTACCCTACAGGATTTACCACCATGAACGGAGCACAAGCACTCTTCAACGCCTTGACCAACGCCGGACTCGACACCTGCTTTGCCAATCCGGGCACGTCGGAAATGCAACTGGTGTATGAGATGGGCAAATCCGATGCGGTACGTCCCGTGCTCTGCCTGCAGGAAAACGTGGTCACCGGCGCCGCCGACGGCTACGCCCGCATGGCGAACAAGCCCGCTTTTACCCTGCTGCACGTGGGATCCGGCTTCGCCAACGGCATCGCCAACCTGCACAACGCCGGTCGGGGCAATGTGCCGATCGTCAATATCGTCGGCGCCAACGCCACCTATCACCAGCCCAATTTCCCGGAACACGAGTTCATCGGCGGCAAGATTACCGAAGTGGCCGGAGCCGTGTCCCACTGGACCCGGGAAGCGAGGTCCGCGGCGGAAATGGGCATTCTCGGGGCTGAAGCCGTCAGCCAGGCGATGATCGGCAGTGGCCGGATCAGCACCCTGATCGCACCCACCGATTGCCACTGGGACCCGGCCCCCGACGCACCGCAGGCCGTGGCGCCCGCGCCAACCTCGCGCGTCGCCGGTTCAACCATCGCGTCGGCGGCCGCGCTGCTGAACAACGGGCGCAAAACCGGCATCCTGCTGGGCACCCACGCACTGCGGGAGGAGGGCCTGGAAATTGCCGGCCGAATCGCCGCCAGCACCGGCGCCCAGCTGCTGGCGGAAACCTTCCCCGCGCGCCTGGCCCGTGGCGAGGGGCGTGTCGAAGTGCAACTGGTCCCCTATTTTCTGGAGATGGCCCAGTTCTTCTTCGCCGAGTATGAGCAGATCATCGTGGTGGGTGCCCTGCCGCCGGTGTCGACCTTTGCCTACGAGGGCTCCCCCAGCCACAAGGCGCCGCCAAGCTGCGAGATATCGAGCCTGGCCACGCCGGACTTCGATGTGATGGCTGCCCTGGCCGACCTGGCCGAGGCGGTTGGCGCGTCGGACGAAACCTCCCCCCGCTGCCAGCGCGTGGAGCCGGACCAGCCGCAGGGCGTACTGACCGCCGCCGCGGTGGGGCAGAGCGTCAGCCTGCTGATGCCCGAGGACGCGGTACTGGTCGATGAAAGCGCGACTGCAGGTATGGACCTGTTCCAGCAGACGGTTGGCGCGCGCCGGCACGAGTATCTCTACGCCATTCCCGGTGCCGCCATTGGCAACGGCTTGCCGGTGGCCCTGGGGGCCGCCGTCGCCAGCCCCGAGCGCAAGGTGGTGGCGCTGCAGGCGGACGGCAGTGGCATGTATACCAACCAGGCCCTGTGGAGCATCGCCCGGGAAGAGTGCGATGTCACTATCGTCATTATCAAGAATGACGCCTACGCGGTGCTCAACGTCGAACTGGCGCGCGTGCGCGAAGGGGAGCCCACGGAAAAAATGCTGTCAATGCTCGAACTGGACCGCCCCACAATCGACTGGGTTAGCATATCCAAGGGCATGGGCATCCCGGCGGTGTCGGTGAATACCGCGGAGGAATTCCACCTCGAGTTTGAACAGGCAATGGCGCAGAAAGGACCCATGCTGATCGAGGCGAACATCGCCCAGGACCTGCAGCCCGTGGTTGACCTGATACTGCAGCAGAAAGCGGCACGCGCAGAACAGGAAAGCTGAAAAGCTTTCCCGGAGAGCCGTCAGGTCGTTTGCTGGTAGCCCGGCGTGATGGGCTCGCCAGCAAGCAGGTACTCGTACTGGTCCTTGAGTCGCTCCAGGTCCTGGATGTAGATTCGCCCATAGCGCAGCTCGATGATGCCCTCGCAAACGAGGGCCTTGAGCTCCTTGTTGATGCTTTGCCGCGATGCACCCAGCATCTGGCCCAGCTCTTCCTGGGAGATGGCGATGAACAGCTCGCGCTCGGGGTTGTTGGAGTCGCGGCTGTAGGCCATGCGCAGGACACAGCGCGCCACCCGCTGATGCAGGGTGAGTTCGCTGGCTTCCTCGTTGAGCGCATACAGGTAGCGCACGCGATGGCACATCATCAGGGCGATTTTGCGATCCACCTCGGGATAGCGGGTGGTGAGCTCATCGAATCCGGCCCGGCTCAGCACCCGAACCGCGCTGTCACAGGAGGCGATGGCATGGCTCACCCGGGGGAGGCCGTCGATCAAGCCCATTTCCCCGAAACAGTCGCCCGGCTGAAACTCGCCGCTCACCACTTCCCTGCCTTCCAGGGAGTAATTGCACAGCCTGACCCGGCCTTCCACCAACTGGTATAACTCGTTGGGTTTATCGCCCTGGCGATAGACGGCCTCGCCTTTCCCCACCCGACGCAGGACACTGAGTTCCTCGAAAGCCTGTCGCGCCTCTGGCGAAAGCTCACTGACGAATGCGTGCATGTGGGGAATTACTCGCATAAACCCGACTCCCGCGCGACTGTCGACTGGTTGGCCACTTACCGCCCTGTGCAGCACATCATACCATTACCGGCCCCGGGCGCACCCTATCGGTGCACGCGCTGGTCAGGCGCTCAACTCGATCTCCGGGTAGCGTTTCTGCATCGCCGCCCGGATACCTTCTTTCCAGCCGTACTGGCAGGGACCGGCCAGCGACTTGCGCTTCTGGTTGTCGAGGATCTTCATCTGCCACATGGCGTGTTCACCCTCGGTGATGGTCAGCGAGAGGCCGGTGATTTCCTCGATATAGGCCGCCATCTGCTCCACCGATACCGGCTCGTCACCACCGAGATTGACCACCGGCGCCGGCACTGCGGCGTGCGCCAGCAGGCCCTGGACCTGGCGGATGATGTCGTCCTGGTAGATGGGTGAGCAGTAACTCTCGCTGTCGGCCTTGCGCTGGTAGGGCCAGCCGTTCCGCATGAAGTCCACCAGCACCATGGGCACGCCGCCGTGGCCGTGCTCGCCGTAAGCCACGTCCAGGCGCGCGATAATGGTCGGCAGTCCCAGGGACAACGCCTGGAAGCGCACCACCGCCTCCGTGGCCAGCTTGCTCATGGCGTAATGGTGCGAGTAATGGGAAAAGCCACCGAGCACGGCATCCTCGGCGATCACCGCCAAGGGGTCGGGGTCATCCCGGTAAATGGAGGAAGAGGACATGTGGAAGAAGGCTTTTACATCCCGGTAGCGCTGCATCAGGAAACCGGTGCCTTCGGCATTGAGCATGCCCGCCTCGGATGTCTTGGGGTCGGTATTACAGCCGCAGTGAATCACATAATCCACCTCCGGCAGGTGATCCAGGTCGGCGTCGCCAATTGAGAACACGGCGGACTTGATGCCCTGCGCTTCCAGCTCCGCCTTCGCCTGCGGGTCACTGAAGCGGGCGCCAGCCCAGACCTCGTTGTTACTGACAAGCGCCTCGGCGATGGGTCTGGCGACCTGTCCGGTGGCCCCGGTGACAAGAATCTTCTGGTTCTGCAGCATGGATTATTCTCTGTGTTATTCACCAGCTGAAAATGTAACTGAAAGTCATGCGGCTAACTACGCCGGGGCGTGGATTACAGGATGGCATGGTAAACCCCGAGGGAACAAATGCCGGCGGCGGGCACGCTTGATTTTCGCCGCCGGTCGAAGCACTCTGTGGGTCCATGGCAAACGATTACCCGGTATGAAACTCGAGCAAACCGTCACCATCTCTCCGGACGTCATCTCCCAGGAAGTCTCCGGCGAAACCGTATTGCTGGACCTGAACAGCGAAAACTATTTCGGCCTGGACGAGATCGGTACGCGGATCTGGCAGCTGATTGAATCCTCGGGCCGGCTGCAGGATATCTACGAGACCCTGCTGGCGGAGTACGACGTGGAGCCCGACCAGCTGCTGGAGGACATGGAACAGCTGCTGACCGATATCGAAAAAGCCGGCCTGGTTTCCCTGCAGCCGGACGCCTGAGCGGCCGGGTTATTCCCCCCACCGTTGCGTGGTACCATCGGCCTGACAACAACATCGCAGCCGTGGGGAGAGACTTATGTCCGGCATCGTTTTCTGGTTGGTCCTGTTGGCGCTGGTCATCTACATCGTCAGCATCTACAACCGGCTTGTTACCCTCAAAAACCGCTTCAAGAACGCCTTTGCCCAGATCGAGGTGCAGCTCAAGCGCCGCTATGACCTGATCCCCAACCTGGTGGAAACCGCCAAGGGTTACATGCAGCACGAACGGGAAACCCTGGACGCGGTGGTGACCGCCCGCAACGACGCCGCCGCCGTACTCAAGGCGCTGGAAGGGGGCAAGCTTGGCGGCGGTGACATCTCCCGGCTGGCCAGCGCGGAGAACGCGCTGCAGGGCGCCCTGGGCAAGCTGAATGTCACCATGGAAGCCTACCCGGACCTCAAGGCCAGCGAGAACATGCAACAGTTGAGCGAGGAGCTTACCACCACCGAGAATCGCGTGGCCTTTGCCCGCCAGGGTTACAACGACGCGGTCATGCAGTACAACACCTACCGGCAGAGTTTCCCGCCGGTGTTGTTTGCCGCCAGGTTCGGCCACCCCGACGATGCCGAGCTGCTGGAGTTCGACGATTCGGTGCAGATCCAGGCGGCGCCAAAGGTGGCGTTTTAGCCAGCGTCCTTCACCAGAGCCTCCGTGATTGGCAGCAGATAAGTGGATCTGGTGATGATTTACAGATTACTTTTTACTTTCAGCCACTAACGGCTTTGTCATCCCCGGGAAAGCGGGGATCCAGTGACCCAGCCAACCGCTGGATTCCCGCCTTCGCGGGAATGACTACCTGCCAGCCAGGACCCGCTTCAAAACAGTGAACTTCTTTCAACAACAAGACATCGCCCGCCGCAACACCCGCGTGCTGGTGTTGATGTTCACCCTCGCCGTATTCGGGCTGATCCTGCTGACCAATGTGGTGGTCGCCGGCTTCGTGTTTTTCAGCGAGGACTACAACGTCTATAACGGCGGCAGCGGCAACTTCGGCAGCTACTTCAACTGGGAACGGTTCGGCCTGATCGGCATTGGCATCACCGCCACGGTCGCCCTGGTGGTGCTGGTGAAATGGATACAGCTGTCCACCGGCGGCAAGGTGGTGGCCGAGAGCATGGGTGGCGAGCGCATCCTGCCACAGACCACCGACCGCGCCGAGCGCCGCTGCCTCAACGTGGTGGAGGAAATGGCCCTGGCGGCCAACATGCCGGTGCCTGCGGTCTACGTGATGAACCATGAGCGCGGCATTAATGCGTTTGCCGCCGGCATCGTGCCCGCGGATGCGGTCATCGCGGTGACCCGGGGCTGCATAGACCACCTCAGGCGTCACGAGTTACAGGGGGTGATCGCCCACGAGTTCAGCCATATCCTCAACGGCGATATGCGCCTCAATATCCGCCTGGCGGCCATGCTCAAGGGCATTACCTTTATCGGCGACGTGGGCCATATGCTGCTGCGCAGCAATAACCGGGTGCGCACCGGGCGCAGCCGCAAGGAAGGGGCGGCCCTGCCTGTACTGGGCCTGGCCCTGTGGATCCTGGGTTGGGTGGGCGGCCTGGCGGCGGGGTTCATCAAGGCCGCCATCAGCAGGCAGAAGGAGTACCTGGCGGACGCCAACGCGGTGCAGTTCACCCGCGACGCCAGCAGCATCGCCGACGCCCTCAAGGTGATTGGCGGCTATATACCCGGCAGTCTGGTCCACGCGGCGAGGGCGGCGGAGATGTCACACATTTTCTTCGGCCAGATCGAGCACCACCTGTGGCAGGTGTTCGCCACCCACCCGCCGTTAGCGGACCGCATCAAACGCCTGGACAAGAACTGGGACGGGACTTACATCCAGCGCAAACCCATCCATTATCCCAACCCGCCGGCGGATGCGGACGGCGTTGAGGGCATGGAGCGGGCCAAAATCGTGGCCGCCGCCATGGCCTCGGTGGCGACCGCGGCAGCGATTGAGCAACCCCTCACCGATGCCCAGTTCGCCGACGAGGCGGCCGACTTTGAGCAGGACACCGCGCAGCAGGAACAGCTGCCGCTGGCCCTGGTGCGTCACAGCCACGAACCACTGGGCGCACACGCGATCACCTGCGCCCTGCTGATGAACCCCCAGGGCGATATCTACCAGCGCCAGATGGCGGTACTGCAGGAGAGCGAGACCCAGGGGCTGGCGGAACTGGCCCACACCCTGTTCCCCGCCGTGGCCGAACTCGGCGCGCCCAGGCGCTTGCCCCTGCTGGAACTGTGCCTGCCGGCACTGAAATCCATCTCCTTCAAGCAGTACCGCAGGCTGAAAACCACCCTGTTGCGGCTGATCCAGGCGGACGCCCGCACCGAGTTGCACGAGTGGTGCCTGTACCAGCTGGTGCGTCATTACCTTGACCCGGAATTCATCCAGGTCAAACCGAGCCGGTCCCGCTACAAACGCCTGGGCAAGGTGGCCCCCCAGCTGCAGGTGTCCCTGTCGGTGCTGGCCCACGAGGGCGGCGGCCACAGCGACACCGTGTTCAGGCTGGGGGCCGATGAGCTCGGCCTGGGCAACCTCACATTGCTGCCGCCAGAGCAGTGCAGCGTCGCTGCGTTCAGCAGGGCAGTGCATGACCTGGCAGATTGCTACCCCCTGCTCAAGCCCCGGGTGCTCAAGGCACTGGCGATGGCGGCGGGTGAGGACGGACAGCTGACCCCGGAGGAAAAGGAAATCATCGCCGCCATGGCGGCGGTGATGGACTGCCCTTCACCGGAACTGCTGTAGGGAATCCACCAATTTCAACCAGCCGCTGGCCAGCGTCAGCGCCTGTGCTAACCTGAAACATACGCCGCCGGATTGCGGCGCAATTACCCAGCTTCTGTAAACCACGACAAGGATGTTATGGCTATGGAACACGCAATGCCCCTCGGCACAGGGGAGGCCCCCTGCTGCCTGCGCCCGGAACGGCCGGACACCCCATACCGCTACCGCACCACCGACCGGGTGCTGCAAATCCTGCTCGACGGCGACCTGGCCCGACTGCGGGCAGAGTCGGTTGCCCACAGTATGGGCATCAGCCCCACCACCCTCAGGCGACGACTGCGCGCGGATCACACCCACTACCAGTTCCTGCTGGACCGGGCTCGCCAGTACCGCTGCGAACAGCAGTTGCGCAACGTCTGGCTTCCGGGCAAGTGCCTGGCAGACCAGCTGGGCTACCTCGAGGTCAACAGCTTCTACCGGGCCTTC
The DNA here is from genome assembly GCF_004354085.1 of Seongchinamella unica. Classification (GTDB taxonomy): domain Bacteria; phylum Pseudomonadota; class Gammaproteobacteria; order Pseudomonadales; family Halieaceae; genus Halioglobus; species Halioglobus unicus. Next base: position 590,561 of record NZ_SMSE01000003.1, read on the forward strand.
CGCCGCTGGACGGGGCTGAATTACAGTGAGTACAAGGAGCGGTACTGCAGCTGAGCTCGGTCACGGTCAGGCCGCGTGCCCCAGTTAACGGACCCTCATCACTGCAACGAACAAGGTGAATTGCGCCGCAGGCGCAAGAGAGGGTGCCCTGGGGTACAAGGTGAATTGCGCCGCAGGCGCAAGAGAGGGTGCCCTGGGGTACAAGGTGAATTGCGCCGCAGGCGCAAGAGAGGGTGCCCTGGGGTACGAGGTGAATTGCGCCGCAGGCGCAAGAGAGGGTGCCCTGGGGCAAGCCGGAATCCGATGACCGCGCTCATGCATCCCGCATTCGCAGCAGACTGAGCCCGAGCCAAAGAAACCAAACAATCTGTGAGAGCCCGAAGATATCGGTAAACACTTCCACGGGGAGGATCGTTGCAAGACCAAATGCGCCGACAAGACAGCCCAGGCTGTTCAACGCCCTCGGCAATACCCTGTACCTTAGACCGAGCAGACTCACGCCAGCCACCCATAACCCACCAACAATCTCGTTACCGCCACCGAGACTGTCGCCGAGCATCGAGATAACTCGCCATAATTGGAAGGCTGCCTCCGAGCTGTCGGGCAGAAGGCCGACAACCTGCTTCAGGCCGGTGACATAGATCATTCCACTCGCCATGACGAGCCCAACCCAAACCGCGCCAAACAGCGAAGTGAGTAACGCTGCTGGCCCGTAGGGGCTTAGCAGGTCATGTAATCCGGCGACCATGACTGCCAGTAAGGCCCCGAACAAAATATAGATTGCGCCATAGGCTATAGAGATGGCCAGCTGATTCTCATCCAAAAACCGGAGTTTTTCTTCCTGAGTGCCATGTGACGGGTAATCGAAGAACGCGCCAAAATAGACGAAGGCTGCAATGTAAATAAGGGCCATCGCGAGTCCGGAACAGCCTGCGGCGGAGCGTAGACTAATCATCGGGGTTTCAGTGCCGGCCAAGCGATGTGGATTATGGTGTGTCAACGTGAACGCCTCGCGAGTTGCAATTGACGCGTTAGATTAACGCATTCCGGTTGATCCCACATACTCACCCGCGACAAACTGATTCGATTTCGCGATAGACGACTGCTGGCGAGGCCCAATCTGCGGTCTCAAAACTGTCCTACCCTTGCTGAGACCCACCCCCAATCGAGACCGGTCAACCCAGCAGCAGATCACTGACACTCGTTAGCTTCTCCGATTTGTTGACGTAGTTCAATCAACTCCTCTCTTAGCGCACGAATCTCCTCTTGCAGCAGATCGCTGGGGTCCGCGTCCCATGTTAGAGCCAGTTCATAGGCGAAACTGACCCACCGTCTCAGGGAACTCGCTATGCGTTCAATGTTCACGATGAAACCTCCTGGTTTGCAGGTATATGACCGCGATGCTAAGCAGCGACCGCCTGAGATCCGCAATTCCCAGTCTCGATCTTGGATACTATAATTTCGGCAAACCGTCGGGCGGCCGCCGAAGACGACCAGGCCAGAATACGGATAAAGCGTTCCTCGTCCGCGCTATCGCCAAGTACGTCCCTGACCATGTCATCGGTCACTCGGTAGGATGCCTTGGCGAGAACGATTGCCAGACGTGCGATAGCCCTGTCTTCGCCCGACAGTGATTCGATGTCCTCGTCGATCCAGCGACCATCCAAAGGCATTGTTTCGCCATTCCAGCGTTTCAGAGAAGCAGTGACCGCGCTTCGCACGGGTGCCGATATCTCCTTTGCCCCCTCTGTTTCAATCGCTGCAGCGTAACGCGCCACTGCATCGGCCACTCTGGGATTCGGACGGGCCCATTCCATGTCGCTGGGAAGCTCTGCCTCTGGCAATAATGGCAGCGCTCGACCAGGTTCGAGCTCGACCTGTCGCGTGACCTCCAGTTCAGATCCGAACAATCTCAACGCCAGTGCCTTAATGGAGCGCAGTCCAAATGGAGCCGAGACCGGTGAGCCTGTCATGACCACATGGCTGAACCTGTTGATATCGCTCATGCCCATCAGTGTGCCAATGACCTCGGGTAACTGCTCTTCGGAGAATGGAGTTTCTGGCAGGGGTTCGCCGCACGAGGTCGCCAGAGTGGCCACCCACTCAAGCCGGCGACGCAGCAGGTTGTCAGGCTGATCGAATTTCGAAGCGGCAAAAATTTCCATTGCCGCATCGTGTTCACCTCCGGCATGTACCAGACTTATCAACATATCCTCACAGTATGGGCAATCGTTGATCTGTGACAGTACAGCGGAAATGGCGTCCTTGGTTGTACGATCGACCTTGTCAGGAACCAGCATAGCTTCTCGCCCGACTGTCCAGATAGCCGCCATCATTCCCGGTACTCTGGATCTGCTGGTGAGCGAACCATTCTTAAAGAAGTCCTCGCGAATCATCTTGTAGACTTCCCTTGTCTGCCCCTCTGCCTCCCGGGTTTTCACCGCAGTGACATAGCGCATTGTCTGCACTGACAGAGTGTCAAACAACCAGTATCTAATTTTTGCTGGCAACATTATCAGTCCTCCTGTGTGGGTTTCGTGTTACAGCAAGCCTGATCCTAAGGACCCGTGACCCAGACAGCTAGTACAACTTTTGTACTACCATGTTCACTGCTAAGCGTATAGAGTTAAGTCATGATTGAGTACGGCCAATTCTGCCCAATTGCCAAAGCTTCTGAAGTTCTGGGTGAACGGTGGACAAACCTCGTTGTTCGTGAGCTGGGCGCTGGAAGCGAGACCTTTAACGATCTTCGAAGAGGACTTCCTTTGATGTCCCCTTCGTTGCTCTCGGCCCGCCTCAAATTCCTGGAAGCGGCTGGTGTTGTTGAACGGTCAGATTCCGGTAAAAGGATTCGTTACACACTCACGGAAGCCGGTCGCGAACTGAAACCCATACTACTGGCGCTGGGCACCTGGGGGCAGCGCTGGGCGCCCACCCGGTTTGAGCCCAAAGACCTTGATCCTTCAATGCTCATGTGGGATATCCACCGAAGCATGAAGGCGGATTATTTCGGCCAACACCACACGGTACTACTCTTTGAGTTCGAAGATTACACATCGAAACACCGGCGATGGTGGTTGATTGTTGAGCGTGGGGAAGTCGACGTCTGTATGAGAGATCCTGGTTATGACGTGGATCTGCATATTCTGACAGATGTAAAGTCGTTAACAGCCATCTGGCTGGGTCAGATCACCTTCGCACAGGCGATCCGCAGAAAGCTGTTGAAGATGGCTGGAGATTCACAGCTGAAAAAAGATATTCACCTATGGCTTGGAACGAACTACTTCTCGAGCGTGAAATCTGTTAACCCTGTTCGCATATAGTCTATTGGCTCAATCCGAGTCTCAAGGCTGGCTGCCCCCTGGCTATGACTTGGCATTACGCATGCCACACAAATTCATGAAGACAGGGTGAATCAATGCACGCTCTGATTTTGACGGCAAAGGGCCGGACAAAATGCTATTCTGAAGCGCCACGCAATGAGACGATCGACCCATGAATGTCCTTGCTCCAGTTCTTTCACCCGCGGTTCGGGCATATCGCGGATCGACCACCGATCCGTTGCGTTGGGTGACGTGGAGTCCGAGAAAGGGTGACATCCTTGTGTGCACGCCGCCCAAATGTGGAACAACCTGGACTCAGACAATGCTCGCGATGCTTGTCAACGGCAGTTCGGACCTGCCGGAAAAGGTACCGGTGCTGTCTCCTTGGGTTGACGCGGACCTTGGCGTTCCCGCCGATGAAGTTGCCGCCAGTCTGGCCGCACAAAAGGGGCGGCGGGTGGTGAAAACGCATACGCCGGCAGATGGGTTTCCGATCTGGGACGGTGTAACAGTAATCGCGGTCTATCGACACCCACTGGATGTCTTCTTTTCCCTTCGCAAACACGAGGCCAACAAAAGCGTGGCCGTACCGGATCATCCGATGAGCTTATCCGTCCCGGACTCTATCCGTCTGTTTATCAACGGATCAGCGGACCCGGACGATTTTGATAAAGACACATTGGCCTCCTTGACCCTCCACTATTGTGAAACGGTCCTTTCCGGACGCTATCCGCACCTCCACGTCCTGCACTATTCGGACATGTTGCGCGACGGCCATCGCACCGTGCAACATCTGGCCAGGGCAGCTGGCATTGAGGTCGACGCGGAACTGATTGACCAGGTCGCAGCAGCGACGGCTTTCGGGGCCATGAAGGCCAGAGCTGTCGACTATGCTCCGGTGGGCGGTACCGGCTACTGGAAATCCGACGACGGATTTTTCGATTCTGCCGGTTCTCGCAAGTGGGAAGGCCAACTCTCGCAAGCCGAGATCGAGCTTTTCAATACCCGTCTTGCTGAACTTTTGCCGGACGACAAGGCCCGAACCTGGCTGTTGGCGGGCGGCAGTTAGTGGCACTTCCGGGCCGCCTGAACAGTGTTTCCTCGGAGATTTCTACAACCGATTGAATCCACACCGAATAGCGGCCTCAGCCCCTGAGTCATCTATTCTATAACAACCATTAACAACTGGATTTGTGGCATGAAATTTTTTACCGCTTGGATGGAGGTGCTGGCAAACATAGGCGTTTTGGCCGGAATTATATTCCTGACTATTGAGGTATCTCAAAACACACTCGCGACGAAAAGCGAAGCATCTTTGGCGATTCAGACTTCAATATCGGAGTCAATTTCTGACTTATCAAGCAATCCTGAGGTATTCGATGTAATTGCCAAGGTCTATGCAGAAGAGGAGCTAACAGAAAAAGAGCGACTCCTGGCTTCTTTTCGCTTCCATTCCACTCTGACAATGATGGAGGGCGCGTTAATGCAGTATCAACTGGGAGTCATCGATATGTCTGTTATCAACTCTTTCGATGACGAGCTATACGAGCTGACCCACAGCTCAGAATTTGCTCGGTGGAACTGGAAGAACCAGGCAAACAGTTTTTCTCCGCAGATGCAGCGTCATGTTGCCGAAGTGATAGCAAGAGAAACAAAAAATCGGACGTGATTTGGCAATTCCGCGATGGATATCGTCGTGTGCGGCAAAGACTAGCTAAAGAAAGTAGCGGAATCTTGGCCGTCCATAGAGAACAATCCCTGATTGGCACGCCATAGATGGCCGTCGACTCGTGGTAGGTTGGAAAGAGAGGCCTTCGGGCCGAGACGCGGTAACACCTTATCGTGGAGTTTCTAGTTTTTTGCTGGACGATCAGGGGAAAATCAAAAATTACGTGGACACATCCAATATGCAGGAGGTCATAGCAGCTTTTAGCTCGTAAATGTCCTCTTTCGCCTTTTAAACGGTATGATCCTCACTGTATCAATAGCAGGGGGGTAGATCATGTCATTCACAGAGATAACGGCTGTACTGGGTAACTTAGGTGGTTTCATTGGGGCTATCGCGGTGGTGGTGACCCTGTTTTATCTGGCAACGGAGGTCAAGCACAGTAAGGAGGCTACCGAGGCCAATACCCGATCATTGGAGGAGGGTAGGAATCTAGCGTTAGTACAGACTTATCAAGCAAACTTGTTTAGGAAAAGCGACTATTTGATGAGGTTGTCTGAGTCACCAATGTTGCCGGCTCGCCTAAAATACTTTGAGTTAGGCTATAACGCGCTTGATTCAACTGAGCGTTTTTATATGCGGACGACGATATTGAGTCAGGTGGCGGATGTGACTGCTCGCCATTATGCAATGGAAAAGGGATTAGCGCCTGAATATTTGGAAGTGTTTCCGGCACTTCTGAGGGAGCAAAGGAAAAGCTGGGAGGAATTTGGGATATTTCCGTTGGGGGATGAATTTCGTGAGTCCTTCAAGCGCGATGTGGAAAGAGTATTCTCCGAGCAAGATGAGGAGGTTGCTGCTGCAGGGGCAGCACACTCATCAGAGGATAATGTCTGAGCAACTAAGCTCTATAGGCCTTCTTTTTACAATCGACTTCTGATGTACGGGTCGGGGTAACCACAATCGTAATAGCTTAGACTTGATCTGACAGACAGTGTCAGAATCGTACGTCCCATTTCGCCTATTAAGAGACCTCGGTCTATCCTTGTTGGGGTTCTGACAACACGGAGAAAAAGAAATGACCGAGTACGAGCTATCTGATCTCATTAACAGCATCTCAAGTAATATCGTTCAGGGACAAGCTGTTTTCCTAACAACTATCACAGCATATCTTGTAGTGGCCTATTCTGTCGGTGCGAAGCTAACGCGCTTTCAGGTGTCTTTCATAAACTTTGTGTATATCCTATTTGGGCTAGTTGGCATTCAGGGTCAACTCTATAATTTTGACCGAGCTTACTACTGGGGAGGAAAGCTCGCGGAACTGAGCGGCGAATCCCCCACGTCTGCAGAAAACGCGTCTCCATGGGTGTTTATCTCGGTTCGGCTTGTCATGGTAATCGGATCGTTGATCTTTATGTGGCAGGTCAGGCATCCCAAAACAGAGTGATGCGGCTTGGCTAGTGTCTCTGTAGAGGTGATAGCGGAAGCTTTCACTTCTCACATCCGAATTCCTAGTCAGGCTTCCCCTTTCGCCTATTAGTGGACATCGGGTTATCCTTGTTGTAGGAATCCAATACGGAAAACAAGGATGAAACTACCTACCTATCAATTCGTTGCTCAAATGGCTGCGGCTGCCGCAGTGGTCATTTCACTGGCTCTGGTTGCATACGAGCTCAAACTGAGCCGAGATACCGCAGTTGGAGAGCTTGCGGTCTCAGTACATGAGTTGGAGGCCAGTGTTTATCTCGAGGTGCTTGATGTCGCGGAGTACAACAAAGCTATTTATAAACTGGAGAACAACGAAGAAGAGTTAACGTGGAGCGAGCACAAAAATTTATTTCGAATAGTCATGACCAGCACCGGTATAGCGACTGCAAAATATGAGCTTTGGAAACTTGGTCTTCTTAGCGATGCCGAGTGGGAATGGGAAGTAAGAAAAATAAAGGACAACTGGAGCAACTTAGAAATCTGGCGTGAGCTTATGTATTCCGGTAACTATAAAAATGACGAATTCATTCAGTTATTAGACGAAATCACGACTGAGTGGGAGGCAGAACGAGCCAGCGCAATGGAATAGATGCGAAATGTCTCTGATCAAAATAGGTCAGGTTTGAGGTGCGCTGTGCCAAACTCCGAGGCGTAGGGATGCAGCATGTCGGGCTAGGGGTATAGGGTGCCATGTCGGAATGCATTTTGCGCTTTTCGCTAGTGTCGACTATACATGCTGTTGTTAAGGCGCCAAAGCGCCATAAATTTCCTCTAACGAAGAACCAAATTTGGAGTAAGGACATAGCCATGATCAAAAAACTTACATTGTCATTATCTCTAGCAATGATATCGGCAGTAAACGTGTGGGCCATTCCGTGGGGCACCCCTGATCAGAACAACGAAAGAGACAACGTCGTCACCTTCCTTTTTGCGCAACCAGTGCCAGATGAACCAGGAATTGGTTATTTTTCCTGCACTGGCACTTTAATTTCGCCGAGAGTGGTTTTGACGGCAGGCCATTGCACCGGCTTTCTTGATGAAAACGATCAACTCCAGCCTAATCTTGGAACTTGGCTGTTTACCGGCCAATCCGTCTATGAATCGTTTGACAGCTCAGGATTCGACAAGTTCGCTCAGTGGATATTCACTACGTGGGAGCACGTTACTGCAGTTCCCCATCCTGAATACAAAGAATACGCCGAGTTCCCAAGAACATATGACGTGGGCGTGCTGTTATTGGATGTGGACGCTCCTTACCCAACAAGCAGCGGATATGGAATCCTGCCTGAAAAGGGAAAATTCGATTCACTTGATAAGAGGAAAGGTAAGCAGAATAGGTCGTTTACGGTGGTTGGCTACGGTGCACAAGAACTAGTGCCAGTTCCGTTTGTTTCTGATGACTGGGCGCGCTACATAGCCGAAGTTACCGTTACAAATACCAAAAGTTCCATTACCGGAGACTACAACTTCCAGCTCACTAATAACCCTGGTAGGGGTAACGGTGTGGGTGGAACCTGTTTTGGAGATTCAGGTGGACCGAGTTTTTGGGTTGATCCGGAAACCAGGATTGAGTACATCTCCGGCATTACGTCATTTGGAATCACGCAATTCTGCACTGGCGTGGGTTACAACCTAAGAACAGACATTGACGATGTTCTTGATTTTGTGTTGCCCTACTTACCTTAGTGAACAAACGGTCTGAAGTTCAGCCCGCCATCTGAACTGGCCCCCAGTCATTCCACACCGATAGCGAACTCGCACGTCCGCTATTAGGTGTGGATTCAACCGGTTCTAGTCACCTATCTCTTGGTTAATGACATTGGGCTGATTGGGGTATCAAAACTCGCCAAGCCTTGATGGGTGAGACTGCCTGCAGAAGCCCGATCTGCGGTCTCAAAGCAGCCCCAACCTTACTGAGAATCACCGCCAATCGAGGCTGGCCATTTTCCAAACGCTTTCGCCTGCTATGCGGCATTTCGTCTATCTTTGTTGAAGATCTAATCATGGAGATAAACAAATGACCGAATATGAAATGGGCGAACTGCTGCACAACCAGTTCGATACACTGTGGGAAAGCTCTCAAATGTATTTTACCCTGGTCAGTGCCTACCTCGTAGTCGCTTACCTGGTGGGTGACAAACTGACTCGTAAACAGTATTCAATTGTCACTACACTGTACCTGTTTTGGGTATATGGCGTTATTCAAACGCAGTGTGTTTCAGGAATTGGGGCAATCAGACTTGCAGAAATCATTTCTGGCAAAGAGGGGATATTGCTCCAATACTCGCACGGATTTTTAATGGAATTTGGGATTTTCGGATTCACCGTCGTAATGGTCTGTGGTGTTTTTGCTTCGCTATACTTTATGTGGACCGTCCGGCACCCCAAACCAATATGATCGCCTTGAGGTGAACAAGGGCATTAGCACCCCGGCCTGGTGGAATCCGGGCGCGGACGTCCCTTTATCGCCCAACAGCTGACACAGGGGTTATTCCCGTAGTAAGGCAAAGGCTGTAAAGATACCGCGATAAAAAATTCAACAGAAAGCGAGTGTTTATGTCAGACCAACATCCACTGTACGAACGGGAACGGCACCGGGCGGTGAGTTCGACGCCCTGGGATGAGCAGAGCGCGCGGGAGGAGATTCGTTGCATCGTTGACGCAGTTTTTGCTGCCCGCCTGGAAACGGGTCTCTGGCCGTGTGAAATCGACTTTCCCTTGAGCCTCTATGCCGGAGTCGCCGGTATTGCCTGGGCCATCGACAGGCTGACTGATCGAGGTTATCTGGATCAAGCGCCGGTTGGCCTGTGTGCCTCTCAGCTTGCCGTTACTCCCGAGCTGATAAACTGCCCCGCATTTTTTGCGGAGTTCGATGTACCGCTATCACATTCTTTTTACCTGGGTGAAACTGGCGTCTATCTTCAGGCCTGGAAGGAAACCGGCGAACCGGGACTGTTAGATCGACTGGATCAGTTGATTGGCGCCAATATGGAGCACCCCTGGATGGAAAACCTGTGGGGAGCGCCGAGCACGATGCTGGTTGCCAGTCATCTGTACCGGGCAACCGGCGACGAGCGGTTCGCCGACCATTTGCGGCTCGGGGCCGACTATCTGTGGAACCGACTTGAGCCGCAACCCCAGACAGGCTGCCTGATGTGGGATATCGAAATTTACGGGGAACAAACCTGGTTGACCGGCGCGGGACACGGCTATGTGGGTAACGTATTTCCGGTATTGCGTTCGCGGGAAATTTTGGGCGATGACCTATACCGGTGCTGGACCGACAGTATCGCCCAAACAGTGACTCGGACCGCCCAGCGCGAGCATGGCCTCGCCAACTGGCGTCCCAGTATCGGCAAGGCGAGGAAAGGCCGGGATAGTTTCCTTGTCCAGCAGTGCCATGGGGCACCGGGGTTTGTCATTAGCCTGGCAGCGCTTTACGGCTGCGGTTATGAAGACTTCGATCAGGTCTTGCGAGAGGCAGCCGAACTCACCTGGCAGGCCGGACCGCTCAACAAATTTCCCGGCTTGTGCCACGGGACGCCGGGCAATGGCTATGCGCTTTTAAAGATGTATCACCTGACGGGAGATGAGCTCTGGTTGCAGCGTGCGCGTCAGTTTGCGGTTGCAGCCATTGAGCAGCGTCACGAACGTTCTGAGGCCGGGGTCAACGCCAGTTCAAATTTGTGGGATGGGGCACTGGGTTTGGCCCTCTACCTGGCGGACTGCCTGGAGGGTAAAGCTGATTTCCCCACTCTCGATCATTTCTGACCGGGCATCCAGAAAATGCTCAAGGTCGGGTGGGCACCTTCTCTTGCGCTTCCAGCGCAATTCACCTTGCACCCCAGGGCACCTTCTCTTGCGCTTCCAGCGCAATTCACCTTGTACCCCAGGGCACCTTCTCTTGCACTTCCAGCGCAATTCACCTTGCACCCCGGAATGACGGAGCCCTATAGCCGCTGGATTCCGGCTTTCGCCGGAATGACGGAGAGGTACCAGGTTGACGGAGAGGTATCAGGTTGACGGAGGGGTACCAGGTTGACGGAGAGGTATCAGGTTGACGGAGGGGTACCAGGTTGACGGAGGGGTACCAGGTTGACGGAGAGGTATCAGGTTGACGGAGAGGTATCAGGATGACGGAGGGGTACCAGGGTTAGGCGAAGCGGTACCAGGTTGACGGAGGGGTACCAGGGTTAGGCGGAGCGGTATCGGGAAGGCAAGCGGCTCAATTCACCAGACTCAATCCCTTGTAATTCCCTATCATTACCTTGTTCCGACCGCCCTCCTTGCCGTGGTAGAGCGCGGTGTCGGCCCGGGCGATACAGGCATCGAGGGACTCACCCTTGCGGAAGGCGGCAATGCCAAAGGTCATGGTCAGGCTCAGCCGCAGGTTATCAAATTCGAACAGGTTGGCGGCAACCGCGTCGCGCAACTTCTCGGCGAGGATCGCCGCGCCGTCGATCTCGGTTTCCGGCAACAGCATGATGAATTCCTCGCCACCCCAACGGGCGACCCGATCGACATCGCGGGTGCGTTCTTCCAGCAGGGCGGCCACCCGCTTGAGTACATGATCGCCACAGACATGGCCGTACTGGTCGTTGAACTGCTTGAAGTTGTCCACATCCGCCAGCACCAGAGAGAAGCTTTTGCCGGTGCGGAACATTCTGCGGATCTCGGTTTCGGCCTCCTCGGTAAAGCCGCGCCGATTGAGCAGCCCGGTGAGATGGTCAACCCGTGCCGCTTCCGCCAGACGACGATTGACCGCGCTGAGTTCAGCGGTACGCTCCGCCACTTCGGTTTCCAGCGTGGAGTACATGCTGGTGAAACGGTCGGCCATGGACACGGCCATCGCAATAAGAATCGCCACAAAGCCCAGGGGCGCCAACCTGCTGGTCTCGATGTGCGCCAGGTCGATCAGCAGGTCATTGACGCCGGTGGCAAGGAAGATAATCGTGCCCAGCAAAATGGTCTTCGCTTCCGGATTGCCCGCCCGGGATTCACGGAATATCACCCACGGTGCGAAGGCGATAATCGGCAGCGTCCACAGCTGCCACCAGATCAGGGTGTGGAAGTGAATGGCATGCCCCGGCACCAGCACGACCAGCACAGCCGCGGCCAGGAAGCTCCACTGGTACGCCCGCAGCCAGCGACCGATGGGCAGCTGCAACAGCGACCAGACCATCTGTATGCCCAGCGCCGGAAACAGGTAGATCGCCCCGAACTCGATTTTTTTCATGGCCAGGAAGGAGATCGGCAGCAGGTATTTCCACTGGGTCAGCATCACCCCGTAAATGGCGATATTGGTGGCCATCAAGCCGAACCAGAGGTAGGTTTCCAGGTTCCTGTTGCGCGCGAACAGGTACAGGTGATAGAGGCCGAAGGCGAAGATCAGGGCGCAGAACAGCAGGCCGGGCACTTCACTGACCATGCCCTGCAACATCAGGCGGCGGTAGTCACCCAGCATGAAAACGCCGGACACCGGGCCGGCGCCCCAGGCGTCGACCAGGGCATCGGAGCCACCCCATACCCGCAGCGCCAACACCAGGGTACCGTCCTTGTTAATGGCCGCTGGCGGAATAACGAGAACCCGCTGTCGGTCATAGTCGAACTCCCCCAGCGGCGGCAGGCTGCCGGCGCCCCCGACCAGTTGGCCGCCGGCGTACAGTTCATAGGCGCTCAGGACTTTACCCATGCGTACCGCCAGAATGGGCGCCTGGTTAACACCGGCAATGTGCGGGTCCAGTTGCAGGGTGAGTCGATACCAGGCCAGGTGCTGGTGCTCGGGATAACCGCCCCGCGGCCAGCGCTGGGGCATATCGACACTGCGCCAGTGATTGTCATCAGCGCCGGGGGCAGCCCAGTCAAGATTATCCCCCGGCTGGAATCGCCACTGCCCGCGCAGGGAGACACCGTCGCCCAGGGCATCGACAGTCACGTAGGGCAATTCACTGGTGGTGGCCTTCGCCAGGGCGGGCGCAGGGGCAACCAACAGGCACCAGGCCGCGATGACGGTCAGCGCGGTCAGCAAGCTGTGGGCTGTTGTCTGGCAATGGCGCATGCAGTTGTTATCACCCCTGGGGTCAGGGAAAAAGTATAGGGCCGCGCGGGCGGAATGCGTCCCCGACGTGCCCAAAGCTTGAATCAGGTCACATAAAATCCGGAGAAAACCGCTTACAGCCAGCCCTGGGCCCGATAATAGGCAAAGCCCACGTATTCCTTGATGGCGGCGGTGGTGCGTCCCAGGTCTTCCACCGTGGGCAGCCAGCGCGGCACGGCGGCTTCACCCACCAGTCGCTGGTAGTCGGTGGGGGCGGGAATCACCTCAAAGCCGGCGCGCTCGAACAGGGGCACAGCCCGGGGCATATGGTAGGCGGAGGTGACCAGCAGGATTTTTTCCACTCCCCGCCCTTCCAGCAGCGGCCGGGAGTAGGCGGCGTTCTGCCGGGTGTCGCGACTCTGGCGCTCCAGCAGCAGGGCCGTCGCCGGCAGCCCCATCAATTCCAGGTAGTCGCCAATCTGTTCCGCCTCGGGCCGGCTGCCGGTGGTGGCACCTCCGGAAACCAGCACCAGCGGCGCCTTGCCCGCCTGGTACAACGCCAGGCTGTGGGTAATCCGATCTGCCGCCGTGTGCAGGTCCGCCATGCTGCTCCAGTGGGCGTCACCCCGGGTGGCGCCGCCGAGCAGGACGATGGCATCTGCGCCGGGCAGCACTGACATGGCCTTCGGCCGGTAGTCATTTTCCAGGCTGGCCATCAGCCAATCGGCGACCAGTGCGGTGGAACAGGCATACAGCCAGGTGAAAGCGATGACCAGCAAGGTCACCGCCACCCGTCGCCAGCGCATCAGCAGAATCGCCAGCAGCACCAGCAACAGCGACAGGCTCAACGGGTAGGCGAGAAGGGACAACAGCTTGGTCAGAGAGAATGAGATGGCAGGCTTCCTGTATACTCGCTGCAATCACAATACCAAGCCATAAGGGAATGAATCCATGCAATATGTCGCAATTGTCACCCTGCTGTTGTTAGTCCAGTACACGGTCTACACCCTGCTGTGCGGCATTGCCCGGGGGCAGGACACGGTGGTAGCGCCCGCCACCAGCGGTGACGAAACCTTCGAGCGCGCCTTCCGCGTGCAGATGAACACCCTGGAGCAGATGGCGGTGACCATTCCCGCCATGTGGATTTGCGCCTACTACTTCAGCCCGCTCTGGGCGGCGGGCCTGGGCGCAGTGTTTATGCTGGGCAGGCTGGTTTACCGGCAGGCGTACATGCGCGAGCCGTCAAGCCGCGGCACCGGCATGATCATCGGCTTCCTGGCGAATGTGGCGCTGGTCGTGCTGGGCTTCTGGGGCGCGATCGGGCAGATTTGAGCCTTACGCCCGAATGTATTAACTGGGGGTAAATCGGCCTGTACCCGGAGGCGCTGGATCCCCGCCTGCGCGGGGATGACGGAGTCCCGTAGGCGCTGGATTCCGGCTTGCCTCAGGGCACCCTCTCTTGCTGCGCAATTCACCTTGTACCCCAGGGCACCCTCTCTTGCTTCGCAATTCACCTTGTTCGCGGGAATAGAGAAATGAGCGCAATAGCAAACCCCGTCATTCCCGCGCACGCGGGAATCCAGGGACGTTGAAGCCAAAAACAGGGAGATCACGAGACTCCCGCTTGCCCCAGGGCACCTTCTCTTGCTTAGCAATTCACCTTGTACCCCAGGGCACCCCCTCTTGCTGCGCAATTCACCTTGTTCGCGGGGATGAAGAGAAATGAACGCAATAGCGAACCCCGTCATTCCCGCGCACGCGGGAATCCAGGGACTTTGAAGCCAAAAACAGGGAGATCACGGGACTCCCGCTTGCCCAGGGCACCCCCTCTTGCTGCGCAATTCACCTTGTTCGCGGGGATGAGGAGAAATGAACGCAATAGCGAACCCCGTCATTCCCGCGCACGCGGGAATCCAGGGACTTTGAAGCCAAAAACAGGGAGATCACGGGACTCCCGCTTGCCCAGGGCACCCTCTCTTGCTGCGCAATTCACCTTTTCCGCCGGAATGACGAAGTCCTGTAGCCGCTGGATTCCGGCCTACGCCGGAATGACGGACATTTGCTGAAACCACAGGCCTTTGCGGAACGACCGACATTTGCTGCAATGACAGGCCTTTGCCGGGATGGCGGTGCTATCCGCCGTACCCCTTGGGATTCTGCTCCTGCCAGCGCCAGGTATCGGCGCACATTTGCTCCAGGCTGCGGGTTGCCTTCCAGCCCAGCAGGGACTCCGCCAGCGCCGGGTCGGCCCAGCACTCGGCGATATCGCCCGCCCTGCGCTCGACGATCCGGTAGGGAATGGTCCTGCCACTGGCCCGTTCAAAGGCGCGCACCATATCCAGTACCGAGACGCCGGTGCCGGTACCGAGGTTGACCGTCATCACCCCGGGGGTTTGCAGCACATACGCAAGCGCGGCCACGTGGCCCTCGGCCAGGTCCACCACGTGGATATAGTCGCGCACCCCGGTGCCATCCGGCGTGGGGTAATCGTTACCAAACACCGACAACTGGTCCCGGCGCCCCACGGCCACCTGGGCCACGAAGGGCATCAGGTTATTGGGCCAGCCCTGGGGGTCCTCACCGATGCGCCCGCTGCTGTGGGCACCGACCGGGTTGAAATAACGCAGCCTGCCGATGCTCCAGTCGGGATGGGCGAGGCCCCAGTCGGCGAGGATTTCCTCCACCATCAGCTTGGAGCGCCCGTAGGGGTTGGTGGCCGAGGTGGGGAAGTCTTCGGTAATCGGCACCGAGGCCGGGTCGCCATAGACGGTGGCGGAGGAGGAAAAAATGAGCCTGCTGACCCCGGCCCGCTGCATCGCCGCCAGCAGCACCAGCGTGCCGTTGACGTTGTTGTCGTAGTATTCCAGCGGCTTTTCGACCGACTCACCCACCGCCTTGAGCCCGGCAAAGTGCATGACCGCGTCGATGGCATGCTCGCTGAACAGCGCATCCAGGGCCTCGCGGTCGCGAATATCACCCTCCACCAGCGGCACCGGCCGGCCGGTGATCTCCTCCACCCGGGACACCGCCTCCCGGCTGGCGTTGCACAGGTTGTCCAGCACGACCACGGCGTAGCCCGCCTCCAGTAACGAAACGCAGGCGTGGGTGCCGATGTAGCCGGCGCCGCCGGTGACCAGGATAGTGTTGGGCATAGAAAATTCAGACAGCCGGGAAAAGCGCGATTGTAACCCGCCAGCGCCGGCGCTGACTAACTGCCGCGCGTAAAGGGCGTCGGCTCAAATCGTCCCCGGCGCTTACCGCCGGGGTGGAGAGAGGGTATAATCGCGGGCAACCGGCGACCGCCACCCACTTGAGGCGCCCGCTGCCGGTAAAATTACAGTTGATTACAGATCAGGGTCACGGCTTTGCTCTTGGTATTGCTTTGCTCTAACCTTGGCCCCTGTTGTTAGCTGACCGCGAGCACCTCACAAAACCTCCTGTTGATTCACCGATGTTGCCTCTATTTATATTTATCGCTTCCCTCATTATCAGCCGCATAGCCGTCGGCAGTGGCTTCCGGCTGGGCCTGGTTGATTATCCCGATAGCCGGAAACAGCACCGGGGCGCCGTGCCGCTCACCGGCGGCGTGGCCGTGTTCCTGACCATCCTGTTCGGCACCCTGTTCCTGGACATACCGCC
This sequence comes from Seongchinamella unica, assembly GCF_004354085.1. GTDB lineage: Bacteria > Pseudomonadota > Gammaproteobacteria > Pseudomonadales > Halieaceae > Halioglobus > Halioglobus unicus. Next base: position 606,714 of record NZ_SMSE01000003.1, read on the forward strand.
CTATACGATGGAAACCCTGGCCATTGCCACGGCGGTATTCCTGGTGGGGGTGTTTGACGATATCCGCCACATTAATCCCTGGGCGCGCCTGGCCATCCAGTACGGCGCGGGCATCTGCCTGGCCACCTTCGGGGGGCTTGCCATCAGCAACGTGGGCAACCTGCTCGCCATGGGCGACATTCCGCTGCTGGCGCTCTCGGTTCCGCTCACCGCGCTGTCGGTTGCCGGGCTGTCCAACGCCTACAACATGATCGACGGTATCGACGGACTGGCGGCCTCGCTGATCGCGCTGCCGCTACTGGCGCTGTACGGCCTCGCCCTGCAGGCAGCGCATCCCATGGCAAGCACGCTGATGCTGATGTTGATCCCGCTGGCGGTTTTCCTGCTGTTCAACCTGGGGCCCAACAATCGCCTGCTGCCCAAAATGTTTCTCGGCGACGGCGGCAGCGTGACCCTGGGTTTCCTGGTGACCGCCTCCCTGGTGTATTTCTCCCAGGGAGACGATCCGCTGATACGGCCGGTGACCGCACTGTGGCTGGTCACCGTACCGCTGATGGATATGCTGGCGACCATGTTGCGGCGCCTGAAAAACGGCAAAAAGCTGATGGAAGCCGACCGCTGGCACCTGCACCACACCCTGCTGGACCTGGGCCTTGGCCCCCGTCAAACACTGGTGCTGATCGTGGCCTGGGGTGGCCTCACCGCGGCCACCGGCCTGGCCCTGGAGGCCGTGCCGGACTACCTGAGCCTGGCCTGCTACTTCCTGCTGTTTATCGCCCACTGCGTATTTGCGATCGTTGCCGACCGCAAGCTTCACGCCGGCGACAACCTGGCCAACGCCGCCTGAGTCAGGAATCCTCGTCCATAAAGGGGTTGGATTGCGGCTCTGGCGACACCGGCTGCAGCACCGGCCGGTTGCGCTCAACACCGGCATCGGCAGTCACCGTGCGCCGCCTTGCGGCCGTTGGCGCCGGCTCCTCGTAGGGGTAGAAGAAAATGCCGGCAAAAAAGGCAAAAAACACCAGGTTGGCCGGCACAAACAGGTGGAAGTCCACCATCTCGTGCCCCAGCGTCAGGAGCAGCGCAAGCCCCGCCCCCACCTGGATGTAACGAAAGTCGCCCCAGTCCCCCCGCTTCCACACCTGGAACCAGCGCCGCACATACAGCCCGAGAAAACCGACTATCAGCAGCCCGCCCATGACACCGGCAGTGAACAGCCATTCCAGGTAGCTGTTGTGGGCCTGGTTCATGGTCACGGAGGCCTGTTCCAGGGCCTGGAAGGCGGGGAAGACCTGCTCAAAGGTGCCACTGCCCGCGCCGAACGGGAAGAACTGGCCGATGCCGCTGATAACCCCTTCAAAGGTGGTCCAGCGGCCGTCGGACATCGGGTCGCGGGCGGCAAAGCGCTCCCACACCGGCCCCAGGCCGATGGCAATACCACAGGCGAGCACCACCGAAACCACGGTACCGGTCAGGCCGTAGATATTCGAGCCACCGATACGGCGGGAGAACAGGGTGCCCACCAACAGGATACCGACCACCGCCATGCCGATGCCGGCGCGCGAGCGGCTGAACACCACCGCCAGCAATAGCAGCACCGACAGGGCGCCGTAGATAAAGGCCTTGTGGCCCTGCAGGGTCGACAGGTAAACCAGCTTTTGGCGCAGGGTCTGGGCGCCGGCATCGCGGCGCTGTCGCCCCAGGGTGGCCATAAACAGGGCCAGGCTGACCATCAGGGTCATGTCGAGGAAATTGGCATAGCTGTTGCGGCCGCGCCAGGTGCCCTTGGCCAGGCCGCCGGATTCATCCATGCCGGCCATGAACGGTGAATCGGGCCCGGTACCATACTGCAGCAGGCCCAGCACCGCCTGGGCGGCGGCCATCACGAAGACCAGCACCAGCGCCGTGCGGATCTGGGCAACGCTCAGCTTGCGCACCAACAGGTACACCGCCACGGGCAATAACAGCACCAGCCAGCCGAGGGCGGTTTCCCGCGGCAGGATCGACAGGGTCGTCCAGCTGTCACTGCCCGCCAGTTGTAGGGCGGTGTAGTAATCCGCCTGCCCGGGCAGGGACAGGCGGCTCAACCCCGGGATCGGCAGCAGTTGCAGCAGCGGCACCGCCAGCAGCGCCAGCAGTAGCACCCGCTCGGCGAGCGCCAGCGACGACAGGCCCCGGGGCCGCCACAACAGCAGCACCAGAGCGGCGATTGCCAGCAGTTCCAGGGTCATAACCGCCAGCGGGACCTTGCCGGAACGGAACAGGGGTGCAAACAACAACATGGCCAGCAGGGTGTAGTAGCCCAGGCGGCTGCTCCAGTCGGTTAACGGTTGCCGCGTACTCATTTATCCAACCCTATCTGCAAGTCATCAAACCAGATGGCCCCATCAAGCTCGTGGTCCACGTCGCGGTGCCCGGCAGAGTACAGCCGCAGCGTCTGGCCGCTGCACTCGGGCGGCACCACCACCTCAAACTGGAAACTGCGCCAGTCACCGGTACCCACAAACAGCTCGCTCTCCCCCAGCGTGCCGCCGGCGCCGGTGCTGCAGTAGAGGCGCCACTGCAGGCCGCGGCGCGCGCGCAGCTGGTCCGGGCGCACCCGGCCGCTGACGGTGTAGGCGCCCGGCGCCAGGAAAACCTGCTGGTACACATGGGAAAAACGCACCCGCTTGCCGCGGAAGGACAGCCGCAGGGCCTTGTCGTTGGAGGCGCCATAGGTGTCGCCGCGGCTGATGCGAATGCCGCTGTTGCCCGGCGGCCGCGCCACCCAGCCAAAGCCGGAATCGTTGGCGAAGTCATGGTCAAAGCCGCCGTCGTAGAGGTAACCGAGGCTGCGCAGCTGGGCCTTGCCCAGGCCATTGACCCAGTGCAGGTAGGCCTCGTCGACCAGGCCTTCCCGGCGCAGGCGGTTGATATAGAGGTTGCGCTCATACTCGGTGAGCGGCAGGGCGGTGGACGCCTGGCGCAAGCTCACCAGCGAACGCAGGGCGTCGAGTTCCTGCGCATTGGTGGCCACATGGCGGAAAAAGCCCTGCCACCAGGGGAAGGGTGTCGGGTCGTCGGCAATGGCCGCCAGCACGTCCCGGGCCCGGGGGTCGGCGGCGACCTGCATCAGCAGGGGATAGTAATCGGACGCCAGCCCGGGCTTGCCGACCATCGCCCGCGCCGCGTGAACCACCGCCTGGTCCAGCTCCGTGGCCAGCAGGTAATAGCGGGCCAGGTTGCGCTGCACCTGGGGATGCACCGGCGCCAGCTCATCGGCAAGGGAGGCGAGCACCGGGGCGGAGCCGTCATGCTCCCGCTGCCGCAGCAGCGCCAGCAGGGCCAGGTTGTTGCCCCGGGAGGGCTCCGCAGTCACCGCCCGCTCGAGCAGCGCCTGGGCCTCCGGCGCCCGTTGCGGCAGGGTGTCCTCGGTGGCGTCGGCCAGCAGGATGCGCGCCTGCAGTTCCAGGGCCCGGGGCTGGCCCGGGTCCCAGCCGAGGGCGCGGGCGGCCGCAGCCGCGTCGCCGGCATCGGCATTGCGGGCATAGTGGTTGGCCACCTGCAGGGTGATCACCTGCCAGGCGAGAAACAGCGCAACAGCCAGCAATAAGCCACGGCGAAGGGCCGGCGAAGCCGTGGTGGGCGCGTTACCCGTCATCAATACGTCATCCTTGTGATTTCCACCCCGTTGCCGGCGCTGCGCCGCACCTGCAGGTTAATCGTCGTGTCGACCACCGAGCGCTCGCCGCCCTGGCGTGGCGCGGTGGTGATCTGTGCCTGCACCCTGCCCTTGCGGCGCTGGCCGCCGCGCTTCCAGCGCACCCCCTCGAACTGGAACGCTTCGATCCGGGTGTCGTTGAAAAACCCGGCGTACAGCGCCTCGATGTCTGCCCGGCCACTGGCGTCGGTGGTGACGGCGTCGGCCGAGAACAGGCGGGCAAAGTCCGCCGCATCCCCGGCCTCGTAAGCCCGGGCGAAGGCCGCGAGCAGGGACGCCAGCTCGGCATCGCTGATCTCTGCGGGCACCGTCCGGGGGGCGGGCTCCGGCGCAGGGGCAGGCGCAGCCGCCGCCTTCGGCGCTGGCCGGGGGGCGCTAGCTGCCACAGCGGTCGGGGCTGCACGCAACGGGGCGGGCTCGGGCGCCGCTTCTGCGGGGGCCGCGGCAGCCAGGGATTCCGGCGCCGGCATTGGTTCTCGTGCCGGCATTGGTTCTCGTGCCGGCATTGGTTCTCGTGCCGGCATTGGTTCTGGCGCTGGCACTGGTTCGGGTGCTGGCACTGGTTCGGGTGCTGACACTGGTTCCGGTGCCGGCACTGGTTCGGGCGTAGTCGCTGGTTCGGGCGTAGTCGCGGGTTCGGGCGCAGTCGCGGGTGCGGATGGCGCTTGGGCAACCGGCTGTCGCTCGGTCACCGTTTCCTGCCTGGCGGGCCGGGGCCGGGCCTTGGGTTTGGGGGCGCCCAGCACGGCCCGGGTGGCGCTGGCGACCCTGGCCTGCACCAGCGCCTCTATGCGTGCCTCGGACGACGGCGGCGGCCCTGCCGCCACGCTGCCACTCTCTCGCGGGGCCGCATCGGCGGCTTGCCCCGGCTCGCTGGCGGCCACATCGCGCTGCAGCTCAAGCAGGGAATCGTAGTGCGGCAGTTGGTCCGCCCCGGTGGCGGTTTGCGCCTCCGCCACCGTCAGCTGGGGCGTCTGGCTGGAGCCGTACAACAGCACAAACAGCAGCCCCAGGGAGACAAGGACCAGGCCGGCGTAGAGCCACGGGCTGCGCAGCAGCGAGGCGGGGCGCGGGCCGGGAACCGCCCCCGGCGGCGAGCCAGCCGTCCGCCGGGCCGGAGCCATGGCCGCCGATCGGCTCAGCGACCCGGGGTCGAAACCGTCGCCGGGGTCGGCCAGCTCGGCGTCGTAGGCTGCCCGCCGGGCCGGGTTGCGCAGCACATGGTAGGCCTCGTTGATTCGCGGGGCGTAGAGGTCGTCCCAGCCCTCGTCGCTGACCTCGCGGTCCGGGTGGAACAGGCGCATCAGGTAAAAATAATGCGCTTTGATCTGCCCCGGGGTTGCCTCCCGGGACACGCCCAATACCCGGTAGTGATCCCCCGGCACTTCCAGCAGCACCTGGCGGATAAAGAAGGGCACGCAGGCCCGGCAGTCCTCGGCGGAGGCATTGAGCGCCGCGGCGGTGGCGGCAATGTGGTCCTCGTTGAGGCACTGGCCGGGCGCGGCCAGCAGCTCGCCCACCCCCGGCGGCAACGGCGCCGCCCGGTCGCGCAGGCTGTCGAAGCGGCGCGGCTCGCGGTAAAAGTCCAGCGCCAGGTAGAGAAGCTCGGGAATCACCGTTGCGTTCAGGCGCTTTCGCGCAGGCGCTCGTCGCTGCCGTAGCTGTAGGCGTAACCGTAGTCTGCGCCATAGCCATAGCTGGACTTATTGAGGTCGAGCTTGGTCAGCACCGTGCCCAGCACATTGGCCCGCGAGTGCTGCAGGCGCTTGAGCCCCGCCTCCACGCCGCCATTGCGGGCCTGGCCGGCGGCCACCACCAGCAGTGACGCCTGGGCCACGTCCGCCAGCAGCAGGGCGTCGGCCAGGCCCAGCAGGGGCGGACCGTCGATAATGACGTAGTCAAAGCGCTTGGCCGCCAGGCTTGCCAGGTCGAGCATGCGCGCGCCGTGTAACAGCTCCGCGGGATTCGGCGGCACCGGGCCGGAGGTCATCAAAAACAGGTTGTCCACCCCGGTGCGCTGGGTCACCCGGGCGGGCTCGGCGTCGCCGGTCAGGTAGTTGGTGAGGCCGTTGTCGTTGGGCCGGGCAAAGACCTTGTGCAGGGAGGGATTGCGCAGGTCGGCGTCGATCAGCAGCACCTTGCTGCCGGTCTGGGCGAAGGTAATGGCGGTGTTTGCGGCACTGGTGGTTTTGCCCTCGCCGGCGGTCACACTGGTGAAATGCAGGGTTTTTGGCGCGCCCTCGGCGGTGGAGAACATCAGCGCGGTACGCATGGAGCGGTGCGCCTCCGCCAGGGCCGAGGTCGGTTCCATGTAGGCGTGAATGGCCAGCTGCTCGCCCTCGGGGGCGCCCTTGCCGGCAAGCCTGGGAATCACCCCCAGCACCGGTTTCCTGACCAGTTTTTCCAGCTCGGCGGCGGACTTGACCGTGTCGTCGAGCATCTCGAACAGGAAGGCCAGGGCGGCGCCGGCAAAGCCCCCCAGCACCAGCGCCAGCATCAGGTTGAGCAGCGGCTTGGGCTTGTGCTTGCCGCGGGGAATCTCCGCCTTGTCCACCACCGAGATGTTGTTGTTGCTGACGCCGGCGGCCACGCCCACTTCCTTCATGCGCTGCAGCAGGCCGTCGTACAACTCGCGGTTGGTGTCCACCTCGCGCTTGAGGGTCTGGAAATCGGTGCTGCGGGCGTTGAGGCTGAGAATCTCCTCCCGGGTGGCGGCAATGCTCTCGGCGAGCTTGGCTTCTTCCCGCAACTTGGCCTGGTACTTGATTTTGATGCCGTCGCGGATGTGGTTGATCTCCGTATCGAGCTCGGCATCGATCTGGTCGATCTGTTCCTGCAGCTGGAGCATTTTCGGGTAGTCGGGCTTGAACACCTTGAGCAGCTCCCGGTACTCGGACTGCAGTTCGGTGCGCCGGTCCTTGAGCCCCTGGATCACCTGGCTGTCCAGCGCCTGGGCGAGACTGGCCGAGCTGGCGGTGAGCGCCTCCTGGTACTGGGACTCGGCTTCAATGCGCTGGGACTCCGCCACCACCTGCGCCCGGTTCATTTCCTTGAGCTTTTCCATGAGGATGTCCTGCTTGTCCTCCTGGTTGATGATGCCCCGGGCCTGGGTGTACTCCACCAGCGCGCGCTCGGAATCCTCCAGGTCGGCCCGCACCTGCTTGATGCGATCCTCGAGGAAGCTCTTGGCGTAGGTGGAGGCCTCGAACCGGCGCTCCAGGTTCATGTCCACGTAGGCCCGGGCAATGGTGTTGACGATCAGCGCGGCCTGCTCGCGGTTGGGGCTGTCGTAGTGCAGGCGCACCAGCCGGCTGTTGCTTACCGGCTGCACGGTGAGGTTTTCGAGGAACAGGGCCTCCAGGTCCGGCGGCAGCTGCTCCTGCGCTTCCTCCTCGCCGACAATGAATTCCCTGACGGCGGTGACCATCTGCCGGAGGGCTCCGGGTTCCTCCTGGCCGGCCGGCGCGTCCTGCAGGCCCAGCTGGTCGATGACCCGCCGCGCCAGGGTGCGGCTCTGCAGCAGCTCGTACTGGGTCTGGTAGAAGTCCCGGGCGGAGGCCGATTCCTCGGCGGTCACTTCCTGGAATTCCAGCACCTTGCCGGTGTCGCGCTCGATCTGCAGCACGGTGGTGGCCCGGTAAATGGGCGTCATCATGGCGGTGGCAATGGCGGTGACCAGCAGGATAAGGCCCATGGTGACCAGGATCGTCCAGCGTCGCCGCCACAGCATATGCCACAGCTCGCGCAGGTCGATAAAGTCGTCGTCGGGCTCGGGCTGGGCGGCGATGTTGGCAAAGGCCTGCTCGTAGCGGGCTAGTTGCTTCTGCATGTCGGCCAGCGCCAGCTGGTGGTCCGGGGCAACGGGTTCGTGTTTATCCATAAACTACTTGTATCGTTTCAACAGGAAAAAAAGGAGGTGCTAGCTAATAGGGGCGGAAGCCAATGAAGCCGCGCAGGGTATCGGTGACGCCCTTGATGACCGACTTGCTGCCGGACTCGGGTACCACGATGCGGTCGTTGCCGATGACTTCCGGGTCACGCTTTTCGCCGGTGGTGATTTGCTCGAGGTTCACCAGGTAGCCCACCACCTCGCCGCTGGCGTTGGTGCGGAACACCACGATTTCCTCTTCATCGGCGAGGCGCTCCAGGCCACCGGCAAAGGCCAGCGCCTGCAACAGGGTGGTCTGGCCCTTGAGGGGATACACCCCCGGCACTTCCACCGCGCCGATGACCGTCACCTGGCGGCTGGCGTAATCGGTAATGTCGATATTGACCTGGGGGTCCTGCAGGTATTGCTGGCTGTAGAGTTCCGCCAGCAGGTCTTCGGCCTGCTCCCGGGTAAGACCGGCCACCTTCACCGGCCCCAGCAGGGGCATGCGGATATAGCCCCGGGAGTTGACCTTCTCCACCCCCGACAGTTCCTCCACCTGGAACACGGAGATTTCCAGTTCGTCCGCCGGGCCAATCCGGTAATCGCTCTCGGGCAGGACGATGGCGCCGCTGCCCGACTGGGGCGTGGCGGGCAGGCTGGTCATGTCCCTGACCGTGTCATCGCCAACGATCTTGACGGACCCGGACTCGGCAACGGCACTGGAAGGGGAAGTACTGCAGGCGGGGAGAAGGCAAAGGGCCAACAAAAACAGCAAAAACTTGGGGCTTTCCATCGGTTCTCAAACACACTTCAAGGCACACGTTCCTGTGGACCTTTTCTCAACCCGGGGAGGATACCGAATTCAGCGGGTTTAAGGAACTGCAACGATAGCGCGGCACTCAGGAGAACAGCCGGCTGAACCAGCCGCGACGCGCGCTGGCGGACGAACCGGCCGGCTGCCAGCCGGGCTGGTGGGCCGGCACCGGCGCCACGGCCGCGGGGTTGAGGTTGGCGATAACCGCCGCCGGGCGCTCCTGCACCAGGCGCCGGGCCTCGTCCTCGCCGACAATGGCCGCGGCCGCGGCGCGCGCCTCGGCCAGTTCGGGGGTGCGATTGCTGAGGTTGTGGCCATCGGAGGCCAGCAGGTGGGTCACGCCATCGCGCAGGAATCGCTCGGCGACCTGCTGCACCCGGCGGCCGAAACGCCCCAGCAGGCTGCCCCCGGTGAGCTGGATCCAGGCGCCCTGCTCCGCCGCCGCCAGGAAGCGGGGATAATCCGACTCGATGTAACTGAGCCGCTCGGGATGGGTGATCACCGGCACATACCCCGACAGCAGGGTGTTGTGGATCAGGTCGCCCAGGCGCGGCAGGGACACGTGGTGGGGCGGCTCAAAGAGGAAATACCGGCTGCCGTGGAGGGTGGGCAACACCTTGTTTTGCAGCCCGCTGACCAGTTCCGGCACCACCTGGATATCGGCGCCGTAGGTCAGTTCCAGCGGGATATCGGCCGCCGCCAGCTCCCGCCGAAAGGCCTCCACCGCCTGGCGTATGCCGGTGTGGGTATTCTCAAACAGGCCCGGATAAATGTGCGGGGTGCAGGCGGTGAGGGTGATGCCATCGGCCACCGCCAGCTCCGCCATTTTCAGCGCGGTGGGCAGATCCCGGGCGCCGTCGTCGATTCCGGGGAGCATGTGGCAGTGGAGGTCTATCATGGGTACATCCTATGCTGGCGGGCCATCTTACCAGCTAATTCGAGGCGGGCGAGGACGCAGGAACCGCCCCCTGCCTTGAGCGCCGGGTGTGACCGGCACGGCCAATCCGGTGATTCTGCACTTTTCCCGGATTGGCACTTGATCAATAACCTAGTCCTGAGTATTGTTACAAACATTGCAAGCGCCCGGAAGAGGCGTGATCGTCATTTGCTAAACATGGACCGTCACCGTATGAAACACCACAGCATTTTTCTATCTGCCGCAGCACTGCTGACGGCCAGCATGACCAGCTTCGCCGCTGATCGCGAAACCATACTCACTCACGTACAGGCCCCGGTGATGGTTAACCAGGGGGAGAACTACGTGGAAGCCACCCAGAGCATGTTGCTGTACCCCGGCGACCGGCTGATGGTGATGCAGGGCGGCAGCGCCCAGGTACAGTTCGCCAACGGCTGCGTGCAATCGATCCGCTCCAATGAGATCACCACCGTCGGTGACGCCCAGGCCTGTGTCACCCACCAGGCGGCTGGCACCTACAACCAGGTAGGCAGCACCGGCACCGCCGGCGGCGGCAGCGGCAGCTCCGACCTTGACCCTGCGGGTATTATATTTTCCGTGGCGGTTGGCGGTGGCTTCATGTACGCCATTACCGACGACGGCAATGACCGCGAGCCGCCACCCGCCTCACCCTGAGGCCGACGCGACCCGCTGAATAGCGAACCGGGCGGCACCAGCTGCCCCTCGCAAGCGACTACACCATGTTCAAAGCCTTCGCCCTGTTCGGCAGCTGTCGGGAGATCATTGATACCGCCGCAGCCGCCCGCAATATCGCCCGGCAACGCGGATGCAAGCTGGTCAGCTGCCTCGCCGCCGACCAGCCCCACGCCATGCTGGCCCCCCTGACCGCCCTGGGACTGCGTGCCCACGGCCAGATTCCGAGCCTGCCCGAAACCGGCAAACTGCCCGCCGCCGCAGTGACCGCGCTGGAAGCCCTGGTGAAAAAGCACCAGCCCGGCCTGTTAATCGCCCAGTACGGCACACCCGCTGCGGCGCTTTGCCAGCCGCTTGCCCTGCGCCACGGCATTGAACTGCGGCTGCTGTCCCGCAGCCTCCGGCCGCTGGCCGATTGCATTCGCGCCGACCACGAGCTGGCGCTGGACCTGGAACGCCAGCTGCCCTATATCCCCCCGGACCATCGTCTGCTGCTGGTGTACGCCCGCAACCGCAAGCGGGTTCCCCACGGGGAAAGCGCCACCTGCCGTGCCGTCCAGGCCCTGGCCAGCGAGCCCCGGTGCAGTGTGGTGTTTCCGGTGAACAAGAGCCCGGACATCCAGGACATTGTGTACGAGCAGGTTGCCTGGCACGAGCACATCCACCTGCTGGAACCTTTGGAGCGGCTGGTGTTCCTGCACCTGTTGGACAAGGCGCAGGTGGTGCTGACGGACTCGGTTCACGTGGCCAATGAGGCCGCCGAATTGGGCCGTCCGGTGGTGTTTGTTTTCACCGACGGCGCCACCACGCCCATCGGCCTGCCCACCGGCACGCTGACCCGGGTGGCCAATGAGGCCGGGAGTATCGAGGCGGCGGTGCGCGCCATGCTGGCTCCTCCCGCAGGCGAGCAGGAGGCGCCCACAATGCTACCTGCTCGGGTGATGTCCTGGCCTTACCCCCTGCGTCGGCTCGAGGGCAGGGTCAACAAGGGATAAGCCCCTTTTCAGCCATGGGCCCGCCAGGGGGTGCATTCGGTTATTTTTGCCGTGTACTAGAACCTCGCCAGGAGCATCTCCACGCTATTTTTTGCGCGACCGGAAATTTCAGCCGTATTCACAATTTCCTGTACCCGCTTCCTGTGGTCACTGTTACCCGCCAACAAGTGGGCGCGGCGAAGGTAATCTATCGACAACAGGGGGTTTTTCTCCAGTTCATCCGCCAATTGCACGAAATACTCCTCCAACTGCAGAGTTGAATCCAGAAAAGAACCGAACCGTCTGTTGAAGTGGCCATCGGCCCGAATATATTCGGTTCGCACGAAGTCTGAGGGGATCGCGGCGCCTGGAGATTTTACGACTACGGTATGCTTACCGAGCGCATCCATCATTCCAAGCTCGTAAAAGATGTTAGCCACGGTTTTTGGTGACATGTCTTCATGGATTATGGCGACACCAATCGGCACTGAAACAATTAAACGCCAAATTTTGTCCAGAAAGTCGCCACCGGTAACCACGCTGTCTGCATCGATCAACTCGATCTTTTTCTTTTTCAATTGGTTTTCGACACTCGATCGGATGCGGGAGATTTCAGCGGGAACAGGCGTGCCCAATTGAGTCATGAGAAAACAGGTTTTGGGGCGCGGAGTTACCGCAGTCGTCAATACTTCCCCATCCGTGGGTCTGTAAAGAATCACTTTTTTGACTTCCTCGCTACCGGCACTCCCTTGTAGGGACCTTCCGACTTTTTGTGGGAAATGATTCGACCCTCAGTGCGATCAATTTTGACATACCTCTGTGTCACCGGGTTCTTCACCTGCACAATGTCACGCTGCTTGGTCGCCATCAGCACCTCCTTAACAAGCTTCCCAAGGATGCCAGCTTTGCACTACTCATGCCATATCATTTCTGATCACAGCCGCCGAACTGGGGCCGCCTACACCCAGTCGGCCAGCGCCTACAACGCGGGAATGGCCACCGCCACCAGGACAACGCCGAGAAGCACAGAGATCCGCGCCAGCTTTACCTCCAGCGCGTAGAATCAGGCGCGACGGCACGTACTGAAGAGGGCATCTCCAGTCAAACAGGTGCGTGTACAGCCCTGTTCAGGTGCTTGCTCTCAGTCATGACGATGCGCTTCATAGCAGGCCCTGAGCACAGCATTGATCCGGCTCTGGTAACCCCTGCCCTGGGCCTTCATCCATGCCAGGACGTCAGCGTCGAGCCGAATGGTCACCGACTTTTTACCTGTTGGCACGCTTGGAGCCTGTACCAATTCGACACACAGGCGTGCGCAGCAAATCAAAGTTTTAGCCGACTCTCACCTCATGGGACTTTTTAACACCCCACACGGCTAACAGTGCTTCCAGCACCCGCTAATTTTGCCGCATCAAACAAGCATTCGGCATCGTTGCCACTGAGTCGCGGGCCTCCCATGTACGGTTTGCCACGAGAAGGGCCATAGCTATTTACGGAAATTATTGGGCCTTTCCCCAGGTTCAGCTCCGTAGACTGGCTCCAGGGGCCGCCCGAAGCACCGCCAGACAGACCGCAATTGCGGAGAAGTAATCCCTGATAACTGCTATCCGTGACCGGTTCACCACAGTACATGAAGTTGGGGTCATCACTGTAGGAATAGCCCAGGGCGCGGGTATAAACATTGACCGTCGCATCTGCAGCATCAAAGGAGACGTCCATCGGAGTGGTCACGTTATCTAAAGAGCCACGTAAGCCAGACCCTGGATACTGTGGATCCGAGTCGTTGCCAAGGGCATAAAACCCATAATCCCAGGGGATGCTGTTGGGCCACGCGTTGGCCACCCAATCGTTACTTACCACACCAAAATCAACCACCCAACAACCTAAAGGGTCGTTATTGCAATCGAAATCGGTGCGGCTGCCATCGGTTCCCGCCTGATTGGGAATAAAAATCGCGGACTCCGCAAACCCGCCGCCAGGGCCCTCGTGAACACAGTGGGCGGCGGTCAGAATAATACTCCGATCGTTGTCCAAATTGCCGTCATTCACCAACGTCCCGGAACACACGTAGAACCCATCGCTCATTTCAAACAGTATGCGTCCCGCAGCGGTCTGCACGTTACCGCCATTTAACCACTCGGCGTTCTTAACGTTCTCGAACCCTGTCTCGCCAGTATCACCACCCCCTGAACCACCTCCTGGCTTACCGCCACCATTGCCACCATTACCGCCTCGCGCGCGTGGCTCAGGCTGAGCAGGCGTGGAGTGGCCGTAAGGGGTCAATTTTCCCTGCCTACCTTTCAGATACCAGAGTCCGCGCTGGTCTACGACAAGGTCCCGTGGCTGGGCCGAAGAAATCCTCTCGGCAGTCCAAAAGGCCTTGATCGCTGCCACTTCCTTCGCCCTATCGGACGCATTTGGGGACTGGGCAACTGCAGCAGGTAGGGCGGAGATAAAGACAGTGAATGTTAAACCTGTGGTGATTTGCTTGATCATGCCGACTTTCCTCCGTTTGCGAGCTCGCCTAACCATCACGAACCAGCTTTTCATCCCGCTGCTCGGGAATTGGCTCTAGCTAGTGAGCATCCGGAAACGCAGTTTTCAGCTGACCCCGTCATCCCCGCGCAGGCGGGGATCCAGTTAACTGATTGAATTGACTGGATTCCCGCCTGCGCGGGAATGACGGCATACGTTTAAAACCCGCGTTTCCGGATACACACTAGCTAACACTCTCAGTCTAGCTGGTTCCACGTGATCCTTCCAAAACACAATATAGCTTTTATATACACAGCATGATCTCCAACTAACATACGTGAGAGGTCTGAATATTCCCTTTCACACCTCAAAGCCGACATTAAAGTGGCTACTCATTCCGAGTAGACGCAGCTCTGGATCTTCTGGAGAAGGGTGAACCCCTGGAAAAAATCATGCTCAGAGGCGGATGGAAATCTGATTCCACCGCTATGAGATACCTGCGCGAGTGGCAAGCTGTTACATGAGTTCAGGTCGAATACCAATTACTCAATAAGAGGCAGAAAACGCAAAATAAGCTGGTATGATACGCGCTGTTTTAAGTTTATCTGTATTCCATGCCCACTATACTCACCATCTTCGGTACCCGCCCCGAAGCCATTAAAATGGCGCCTGTTGTAAAAGCAATTGAGGAAGAGCCAAGCCTCACCGGCAAGGTGTGCGTTACTGCGCAGCAAAGAGAAATGCTGGACCAGGTGCTGAACCTGTTTGAAATCAAGCCAGATTATGACCTCGACCTGATGACCAAAAATCAGGGCCTGGCCGACCTCACGGCCAGGGTGGTAACAGGCTTGCAGGAGGTACTAACCGAGGTAGAGCCCGACCTGGTACTGGTACACGGCGACACTACAACCACCATGGCCGCTAGCCTGGCGGCCTTTTACCAGAAGGTACCGGTGGGCCATGTTGAGGCAGGGCTGCGCACCCACAATATCTACTCTCCCTGGCCTGAAGAAGTTAACCGGCAGATTACCAGCCGGATTGCGGCACTCAACTTTGCCCCTACACAGCTTTCCCGCCAGAACCTGCTGGATGAGGCCACGCTCGCCGAGAGCATCACAGTAACCGGCAACACGGTGATCGATGCACTGCTCTCCGTGGTGGACAAGATCCAAAACGACGAACAGCTGAAAGCCGAGTTAGATGCCCAATTACCCAACTGCCCAGCCGATAAGAAACGCATTCTGGTAACCGGCCACCGCAGGGAAAACTTTGGCGAAGGCTTTCTCAACATCTGCCGGGCACTGGGCGAACTGGCGGAAAACCCAGAACTACAAATTATTTACCCGGTGCACCTGAACCCGAACGTACAGGGGCCGGTTTATGATGCCCTGGGTAACCATGACAATATCCAGCTGATCGAACCGCTGGATTACCTGCCCTTCGTGCACCTGATGAACAAGGCCCACATCATCCTCACCGACTCCGGCGGCATACAGGAGGAAGCCCCCAGCCTGGGCAAGCCCGTGCTGGTAATGCGCGACACCACCGAGCGACCGGAAGCCGTTGATGAAGGCACCGTACGTCTGGTAGGTACCGACAAAGACAAAATCGTGAGCGAGGTCAATCGCCTGCTGGGGTCCGAGCAGGATTACCAGGCCATGGCCCGCGCACACAATCCCTACGGCGATGGCAAGGCAGCCAGTCGCATTGTGAACACCATCAAGGAGCGATACGTTGACTAAAATCGCTGTAATCGGCCTGGGCTACATTGGCCTGCCCACCGCGACTGTGCTGGCCCTGCGCGGCTTTGATGTATTGGGCGTGGATATTTCCCAGAAGGTTGTGGATACGCTGAAGGAAGGCAAGATCCACATCGTGGAGCCAGATCTGGATGTATCCGTAGCCGCCGCCACCAAATCCGGCGCGCTGCAGGTAAGCACCCAAGCAGGCCCCGCCGATGTTTTCATCATCGCGGTACCAACGCCGTTCAAAAATGGCAAGACACCTAATCTGGATTATGTGGAAGCCGCCGCCCGCGACATCGCCGTTCACCTGCAACCGGGCAACCTGGTGATACTGGAATCCACCTCTCCCGTAGGTACCACACTCAAGGTTTCTGAGTGGATAGCCGAAAAACGCAGCGATCTCGAACTTCCCCACCAGAACCCGACACAACCGGACATCAACGTATCCCACTGCCCGGAGCGCGTACTCCCCGGCCGCATCATGACCGAACTGGTGGAAAATGACCGCATCATCGGCGGTATCTCCCCAACCTGTACGGAAAAGACCATCGACCTCTACCAACAATTTGTGCGCGGCCAGTGCCTGCCCACGGATGCAGCCACTGCTGAAATGGCCAAGCTCACCGAGAACGCTTTTCGCGACGTGAATATCGCCTTCGCCAACGAACTTTCCCTCCTGGCAGACAAACAGGGCGTAAACGTGTGGGAGTTGATCAAACTCGCCAACCACCACCCACGGGTTAACATTCTCAGCCCCGGCCCCGGCGTGGGCGGCCACTGTATTGCCGTTGACCCCTGGTTCCTGGTGGACGCAGATCCGGAACAGGCGAACCTGATCAGAACGGCGCGCGAAGTTAACGACCTGAAACCGGCGTTCATTATTGAAAAGGTGAAGCAGGCCATTGCCGGCAAAGACAAACCCACCATCGCCTGCTTGGGACTGGCCTTCAAAGCCAACGTGGATGATTTGCGGGAAAGCCCTGCACTGGACATCTGCCAGGTCATCGCCCAAATCGAAGGTGTGAATATCGCGGCGGTAGAGCCCCACATCAAGGAACTCCCAGAAAGCTTAAGCCAATATGCCAATGTACGCTTGGAGGTTCCAGAAGCTGCCATCCGCGCCGCAGACATCCTGGTGCTTCTGGTAGACCACCGCCAGTTCAGGGATATTCCCTCGCTGTTCGATCTTTCCAGCATCGAGATTATCGACACTCGTGGGCAGTGGGAATAACAAACTTCATAAACACACTCCCGCCACATTAAAGCTGGCGGAAGTCCTTCTCGACCCTACAAAAAGTAATATAAATACACTTCGATCGAGACTAATTGATTACGAACTGGAATGTTCCTCTACATTGGCACCCTTAGCCTATGAATTCGCGCCTTACTTCTACTACCTACTTAACCAGCTAGATTGCTTCGAAAATATACCAGAAAGCCTACAGCAGCTGATGCGAGACAGTTCGCTTCATGCAGCAAGTGTCGCCATTGCCCGCCGCCATGTCATAGAAAAATTAGGAAGGAGTCTAAAAGACGCTGGTATAGAGGCCATACTTTTGAAGGGTGCAGCTATGGACCGATGGACATACCCCGAACAGGCTTTTCGACTGGGCGGTGATGTAGACCTGCTAGTCAGAGAGAGTGACTATCACACAATCGATAAGATCTTAGCTCCAATAGCAAAGCGCCATGACAAATTCCCCGGACAACCCGCCTTTAGTGCACTTGCAGTGGAAAAGCCATTTGTCGTTTCAAGCCCAACAAAAGTGTGCCTGGACGTACATCGGAACCTAACTATCCCCCATGTCTATAACATTGACCTAGAAGGCTTCTTCGACAGAGCAACTCCGCACCCGGCGAAAAGCAACTTTTTGGTGATGAGCCCAGAAGACAATTTGCTGCATTTTGCAGTACACAGCTTCTACGACATGCGTCTTTTCAACAAACAGACGATGGACGCCGCGCAGTTGATGGAAAAGACGCAGATCAATTGGGATGCTCTGCTAGACAGTGCCAACCGTTATAAAATGCAAGGACCGCTGAAACTTTTTCTGTGGGGATTACGCTCAGCATTCACTCAACAGCAAGCAATGCCACAGCAAGACATCGACACCCCTTCCCTCTGGAAACAATATCTTACTCGTATGCTTTTGACGGCTAGTAATGAGACCCATGGAAGAAAAGGTAAAGTGTTCAGATTTCGGCAGGTGACTAGCCAGATTTTTCTTTCGGGAGATATAGCGGGTTACACGCGTTACAACATCGCCTATGCCGCTGCAAAAATGGGGAGAATAACAGCAAAATAAGTTACAGCTTTCCTAATGCTAATTGCCAGAGATATCTAACAAGATGAATTTGCCTCGCAGCTCGCCAGGGTTCTTTGACCAACCGGTAGAGCCACTCTAGCCCATTGTTTAACCACCAATCTGGAGCTCTCTCTACACGCCCTGTATATAGATCAAAACTACCGCCGAGCCCTTGATATAGAGCAGAATGACAGTTACTCATTTCTTCCATAAGCAGTTCTTGGCGAGGAGAACCCATCGCCACAAAAACAACATCTGGTTTTTTTTGAACAATATCTGCCAGCAACAACTCTCTCTCACCTTGCTTTAGGTATCCGTTTCTGTAATTGACGATATTGATTCCAGGAAACTCAGACCGCAACTTAAGTACTGTTTCCTCTATAACTTCATCCTTTGCACCAATCAGATAAAAGCGCTTGTCTTTCATTTGGGTACGAATGATATCTAACCAGAGTTCACAACCTGGAATTTTGATTACTTGATCAAGTCCCTTCTTCTTCAAACCCATTACCGCGCCGATACCGTCTGGATAACCCAAATTACGATTGATGATATCTCGAGTCTGATCCGTTGCGTGCAGTACTTTTTCAGCGTTCACAGCTACCAGTAGACTATGATTATTCAGGGCGTAGTTAATTAACTCTTGTCTTGTAGCAGGTGCGTACACCTGTACTCCATTGAGCAGCCTACTTTCCATGAGTCTCCAATAGATAATAGGACATTGCATTAAACATGAAAGCGTTACTCCAGCGCATATATGGGATCTTAGAGCTTAGCCCTCTCTTCAATTGATAATAAAAATATCCCGCTTGATCCTGCATATTTCTAATAGTCCACTCCATAACACGTCCGCAAAGTGCCTCGTTATCCTCCCACTTTCCTAGCACACTTAAGGTAACCCAAAGCTGTGCAGGACAATGAATATCAATCGGGTAGACCTTATCGTGGTAATACTTCGGCGTTCCATTCGACTCAAAAAAGTTGTCAATGTAGTAATAAAGCCCCTTTTCCATATACACATCGAAACTAGAGTCATCGCAGAAAGTACTGTAGTGCGAAATGGCATCAAGATTGTATCCGGTATGAAAACTATCTTTCCATGATTGTATTGGCAGCAAGCCGTAGACCCATGAACCATCGGCTTCCTGTCCAGCGCATGCAGCACTCACTATTTCGCTAGCAGCGTCCTTGTACCTCACATTCTGGGTATAGCGATAGCAATAGCTGAGCAACTTAGCTCCAAGCAATGACGCGTTGTAAACCGTATCATTTCCGGGAATAGGGCTGTATGACAACATAAAACCGCCCTTACAAGCTGAGCGATTAAGATCTTTCAATACGAAGTCACCGGATGAAATCGCAACGTCCAAATACTTTTGGTTTCCTGTCGCCTCGTAAGCAGAAAATAGAGCACTAGCGCAAAACGCAGTTGCGACAACGGTAGGAGTATATGCAGGGAATAAGAACAATCTACGAGCCTGCCAATCAAAATTGTAACCCCAGCATGCCCCTGAATAGCCTTCTGATCGAAGCGATAGTAACAATTCAGCGAGCATGTTTATTTTACTTAGATGGTCAACAGGTTGGCCAAATCGACTATCCCCTGCAAGAGCCATCGCATATAAATTGCAATACCCATTTAAAAAAAGCCCCACACCTTTAGCGTTATACTCTTTTGGAATTCGTAATATTGGCCTGAAATTAATAGGGCTTCGCTTGCAACCCTGAATCAGTACAAGCCGAGCAACATCCCAATTTCGCAGTGGAGTCGCTTGGAATATTTTGGAATTGAGACCATCATATGGATCCCAGCCTTTGTATCCTTCTTTTTCACAATATTCCATTAGTGAAGTAAATGACGATTCGGAACTAGACATAATTATTTGACTTTTACAAGATTTACTGACCCATACGATCACCCAGAAAATCCAGACATTGTTCACTCAGGCCTTGATAGCTTCTTCATCTATGTATTGCTTTAGCGGCAAGAACTTCCCGTTTGATTCCTTCGGTATCGAATCGGTGTAAACGAACTTGTGGGCGCATTTCCCGCGCAAGGCCGTTGCAAAGTGTTCTGTAAATCTCTTTTCTGTTGACTTCGTGAAGCGTTCGCCCTTTATCAGATGAACCTCCAACTTACCAACTTCCTTTTGTACGTATTGCATACCGTCGATAAATGTATAGAGATCTGAATGAAGATTAAGCGCTGTAATGGACACATAACTTAGGTCATCTAAGTATATTTTATTGATTTCCCACCTACCCTGAATATTGTCGATCAAAGGTAAGTGTCGCTTGCAATAGCTACAGTAATCACCAACGTAATCTGCAAAGTCACCCGTCCGATAACGGATCAGAGGCATATATTTATTATGCAATGTAGTAGCAACGATTTCACCAGTCTTCCCTTTTTCGTTAACTGGAGCTCCGTCCTCATCTATCAACTCAAAGAATCCATACGTTGGCTCTATATGTATAGCGCTGTTTCCTGGACATGGTCCTCCAAGAACTAATTTCTCTGAATGACCATAAAAATCGTAGATTTTGATACCCAAATCGCCAACAATAAGCTGCCTTTGCAAATCAGTAACTCCTTCAGAGCCACATAGAAAAGCCTTGATAAAAGAAACGTTTTTTTTGAATGCCTTGAGGTAGCGAGCAAATTGGTGCGCACTGCTTGGATATGCATGAACATATCCAATTTTGTGTCGACGGAGCACTTCATACATCAGTTCGTAGTATTCTTGATCCGTTCTAAAACCATCAAAAACTACTTCTTTCTTTATCAAATCAACTACAAACAATTTTCCGGGTTTAATATGCTTGTTTCGAATCACACCTCTCAATTGACCTGTCCAGCCAACATTCCTCCACATGCTGAACATAGTATTGAACTCAACAATATAACGGTCTTTTCCTGCTATTAATTTAAGCGGCTTCCCTGATGTACCCCCAGTTGTCCCCTCATCAACCTCTCTTGAATTTACGTTGGGCAACAAAAAACTCTCCCAGTTTTCCATAACCTGGTCTTTATCAATAAAAGGCATCTGCTCTTGAAAATCACTAATGCGAGAAATGGGACAAATACCCAGATCTTTATAATGCTCTACATTACAAAGCGCGAAATTTACTAAATCAATTAGCTCTTTCTCGCCACTAAATTGAGTGGAGTTTGATTCAAAAAAAGATGTATAAGCCATATACTTGCGCCCCAAAAATTTCGGGAACACAAAGTTTAGCTTAGCAAGCAGAATCAGAACATCGGAAAATCTAAACTGCACATTACTACCTATAACTTGATCTAAAATTCAACTTCGTAGCATTCGACCAATGACAAGCACTAGTGCAGCGCAAGAAATTAAATACTAACGCGAAATGTGATTACTCGAGAGACCTTACAAATATAAATTTAACTGTTACGTCTTTGAAAATGCTGTATAGACTTCAGTTAGATAGGGCTTTAAGTGAAGCACCAAAGTCACTACAAACAAGTGGCGCATAAAGGCCTTTGCCAGAGTATACATTTTTCAGATTCTGACCAGAAATCGAGACACCTCTAAGCTCCGGTCTTAATTTCTCAAAGGTGCCTAATAAGCAAAGACAATCTATCCTTCGCGAACCTGGTCGTAAATTTCATTAAGTCGCATCGACACTTTCTCGGGAAAGTATTCTTCAACAAATTGGGTAGACTTAGATCCAAATTCATTAATAGTGGATTTATTACCCGATAATAGGGCTATCTTATCTGCAATATCTTCAGGACAACCCGGTGTCACCAGATATCCGTTTACATTATCGATAACCAACTGGGGTATTCCGCCCACTCTAGTTGATATGATTGCTTTGCCGTATGACATAGCCTCCAATATTGATATTGGGAGCCCTTCGCTATACGACGGCAATATATATACATCACTCGCTTGAAGATATTTTTGCTTTATTTCACCTTCAATCCAGCCCAGAATTGTAATGTTGTCTTCCAAACCCATCTCACATATCTGTGATTCCAATCTTTCAAGTTCTCCATTTCCACCAATGAATAGGTGAGTTACGGATTTTTTAGCATCGGACAACTGAGACATGGCAACCAGTACGTCGAATATACCTTTTCTTTGGACGATATCTCCAAGGAAAAGATAATTCGTTATCTCGCGCTGCTGTCTTCCATGTTTGAGTTTCAGAGGGCGCTCAATAACATTGTTTAATACCTCAACTTTACGTGGCTTGAAATTCCGTTCGATAAAGTCAACCCATTCTGGCGAAAGACATATAACACAATCCGCCCCATTGATGAGTTTTCTAATATACTGCTTAACAATGAAATTAGATGCCCTGTAAAAATTTTCATACCCCCCACCGTGAATGTGATAAATGACCTTACGATCACACACTCTCTTAGCCACTAGAAATATGAGGTACTTCCTCCAAAAGCTAGAATACGAGGCACCGTGAATATGTACCAGATCAATTTCTGGATGGGATTTAATAGTGCGGAAAATCTTCCATAGCAACGCCGGAAATCTAATTAACTTTACAATCTTATTTTCATGATTAACCGAAGGCAAAAATAGAAAATTAGGGTCGAATTTCTTATAAGAAGAAAGAACTGAAGCAATTCCTCCACGCAAGAGGCGATAGTCAGGTCCAACGGTGAGGACTCTAGGGGTCTTCATACCGAAGTTACTACTAGCCTAGCTGGGACACCGACAACAACTGCACCAGCCGGAACATCCGTCAACACAACGGCGCCGGCGCCAACAATCGCGCACTCACCTATCGTTACAGGACCCAGGATGCAGGCGTTTGCACCTATGTAGACGCCGTCTTTTATTACCGGAACTTCGCTCAACTTGGATCTGCCGCCAATAGTGACTCCTTGAGAAATCGTAACATCATTACCAATTCTAACTTTGGGGTGAATAACTACGGCTATTCCACCATAGCCAAAAGTCACCCTTTCCCCAATTGACGTCGAACTAAATATCGCACAACGGAATATTATTCGTATCATGCCATCAAATATGCGAGGAATGAGCCGGAATCCTCGATCATAGAACCAATGTCCTAATCTATAAAAATGTATCATCACTCAAATCCTTATTCCCTCAATCCAACTAAACTATTCAGGAATTTTGCCCTGGCTAAACTGCTAATACTGACTGTTGCTGCTAAAGCCCAGACAAAATTCAATCCACTTAGCTGGCAAAGAATACAGAACAAATAGACTGATACTATTACGGCTAGACATACGAAATTTGATTGATTTAGTGACTCAAGTCTTTCACGAGCCATAAAAAAATTGGAAGCCGGTAGCGAAAATTGGGACATTAAAACTGGAAAAGCCGTTGCCATTAGCACCGCCAGAAGTACTGGCTCGCTGACACCAACTAATTCTTTAAAAGACATTATCAGACTAATACTTGCCGCACTCAGAACTATAAGCGCTGCTAAGAAAATATTTAACAGAAACCTGAACTCAAAAAACAGTTTCTTCAAAGCAACTAAATCGAATACGGATTGGCTCATGCGCCTCAAGTATACAGCTGACATAGACCTCGGAATAAGCAGCACCGCCGAGTAAATCGCAATTGAAAGTCCAGAAATTCCAGCAGCCTCGTCGCCAAGTTCCGCACGGATAATTGGTGTAATGAGAAGTATTATCGGCGCAGTAAGTAGGTTAGACAAACTGACTCTCCATGCAAAAGCAACATCTACCCTCGGTAGAAGGGAAGTACCTACAAACGAATTATGTTTTAGTAAAAATGCGATTACGGGAATTATTCCTCCCAGACTAACTAGAACCATTGGATCAACAAAATCAAAAGCCAGCAAAAGGAGTACGCTTAATGCTAGTAAAATCAGCTCAAATCCCAATAGCCCCGAGAACAAGTTTTGAGAAATATAATAACTGCGAACAATTTGAACCAACCCAAAACTCGCAAGAAGAAAAAAACAGTCAACTAATCCCTTTAAAACCCCAAGTTTAACCAACAAAATTAACGGGAAAATCGAAAGCACGAGTAGCAGAAATAGGGTCCATATGCAGCTATAAAAAAACTTTAAGGACTGAATCTTATCCAGCTTTGGAAGCCTGGTTAGTACTAGGCCACTCAAACCAACAGCGGTCGGAATCATCAACACTTGAACAATGAAGTAGTTTGATGCAAATACACCTAGCTGCCCTACACCATGGATATTTTGGATAAGCCCAAAGGCGATGATGCGATACACCCCGGGCATACCCAACGCCACCAGAGTGACGACTTTACTAAATCTTAAACTCATGAAGTCTAGAGCCAATTATGCTCCAGCATAGCTACTATTGGAGGAAATACTGCTAAAACGTGAATTGACTTCGCGAGTTCCTGCAAGTGCAAAAGCGATGGAAAAATAAAGTAGCTGAATAGGTCGCCCTAAAAGCCCTGTGTTTGTAAGTGATGTGAAGATCAAAAATATCAGAAGGGATTTTTGAATAGGATTTGCGTTACGAAATAAAGCGACAATAAGAGCAATATATAGCAGCAAAGAAACAAGCCCTCCATTAAAAACTAATGAAATGAAGTCGTTATGTGACGCCTTTTCCTCCCACCACCACGTTGGTGTAACTCGAATGTCATCGCCAATTCCCTGACCGAAAAGCAGAGGGATTATGTCTCGCTCAGCTAAAATCCCAAGTCGCTCAGTCCATGCGGATATTCTTCCATTAGCTTCCTGATTTAACTCTTCAATAGACAAGTTTCCAACATAAAAAGCCAACACTGCAAGAAGGAACAGGAGCATATACAGATATAAAAATGTGACGGATAAACTGCTCTTATTCTGAAAATAAAAGATTGAACCGATGGCGACAGTTAAACCCAAAACTGCGTTTCTGGCGCCATAACCGATCAGAATATACACCACGATAGCTAATACCGATGCCCTCAATACCGGCTTCCACGTATGAAACGATGTCGTCGTTACTATTAAGAAGAGTAATATACAGACAGTATATGAAGATGTATGGGGGCCTTCCACTAAGGGTGCCAGCACTTGATTTCCGGCAACTTCAACCCTGTCTGATAGTAGAACAAACACCAAGCTAACGAAAAGAAGTGCAAGCAGATAGTACGTAACTATAGCTGTCCTGAAATTCGCATCTATTTTTGCACTAGAGAGTAGGACTAGGGCTTGCAAGAAGAGTACTGCATATAGAGCATCCTCAGCATCTCTGTACAACACAGTGACCACGACTAAAAGACAACCCAGAAATATAGTAAGGACCGATAAACCCGTTTTCAGTTTTTTCGCTGACAGTACCACAAGCACCACGCTACCGATAAACGCAAGACCCTTAGCGGAATTGAGAGCCGAACCTTTCTCCAATCCAAATAGATCATTCATCATCCCTATAGGAAACGCGCAAAGCAGTAGAAATAACACGACTCTAGAAGTGCGTCTAGAAACTGAATTCTCTGTCATACCATTAGATCTAATTAAGGTAACCAGTCAAATTGCATTAAAATAATTGGCATTCATCGTTCTTTTTATTGCGAAGCCTGAAGTTGACTATGCATTTTTAAAAATGTTCATCATCGCATTTTGATCTTTTAACCACCTTTTATAGCACCGACGCTCCCCTCTGGTCTCTCGTTATTTTCTTCAAATGTATCAGCCTGTTAGTGCTTCGCGCCAGCAGCAAGACCCTCAGGCAAATAACCCTCATCTACCGCGCAAGCAAAGACCGATAAGTTATCCGAGTCCACAGACTTGCAAAAGTCGCATCATTTTCGACCACTAGCGCCCCCATCAACCATCTCTACCAACCATCCTTTGTTGACCAGTCAACAACATACGTTCCTGTTGTTACGTGCTTTCCAGCTGTCGGGTGAGGTCCATACGTTTATGAATAATCCTGACAATTTCTACTTCGGCATGCGAGAGTCGGCGATAGAATATGACATGGCTGCCGTTTGGCAATTTTCGGTAGCCGACCTTGATGAAATCACACGCGGCTCCAGCTTCGGGGCTTTCGGCCAGCATATGAAATGCATCGTCAAACTGCCTGGCATAGATCCGACGTTGCGCTTTACCCCATCGGCGTTGGGTGTAAGCTGCTATCGATTTGAGGTCTGCTTTGGCCGCTTCGGTGAGGGAAAATGCCCCCATTAGCCGAGTTCTTCGTCGAGCTCATTCATAAACTCTTCGTAACTGTATTCAGCTCTACCGCTTCTTTCCCCTTCTTCGAGCAAGCTTCTAAGCGTGGCAAGTTTCCTTTCCGAGTCTTCGAACTGCCGCAGGGCAGCTCTAACCACTTCGCTTGCCGAGGCGTATCTTCCCTCAGCGATTTGCCTGGCAATAAATCCTTCGAAGTGCTCGCCCAAAGTGATGCTGGTGTTTTTTGCCATGCTGGGACCCCATTGGTACCAATAAATACCCATTATTGGTGCTTGGCGTGTGGCAAGTCAAGGCAGCAAGGGCCACGACTGGGGTTTGCGCCGCGGTTTCCGTTCGCCATCCGCCACGCAGCTTGATCCTTTCAATCGCATTTCATCATTTGCGCCCTGGAACCGATCTCATTCGGTTTGATAAGCGCTCTAAACGGACCCAGTTGAGCGCAATGTTGATACAGACAGCCATCAATCAGGTTGCCAGGCCCGCAGGTAGCGTATAACGCTGGACTCTGACTGCCACCCACCCCGCAACATGATGCGCTCTATTGACTCTCCCGCTTCGAGCAAGTCCAAAGCTGCGACCACCCTGAAGGAGTGACCACTCAATCTCCCACCTAAGTCCAAATTAGCCAGCTTCTGCAATTCCACCAGGCGTCGGTTTACGCTGGCAGGGCTGAAGCTCTCTCCGATCGGACCAAGGAAAGGAACGCTCCTCAATAGAAAGCCCTGCCCCCGGTTCTGTCTCGCCATTCCTCTATTAGCTCAACCAACTCAGGAGAAATAGGAATGAGTTTACCCACACCAGTCTGGTCGGTCTTCGAGAAGCGTAAAACCAACGCGGCCCGGCCATTCGGCAGGGTGCTCATGTCTTCAAACCGGAAGCTACACAATTCCGACCTTCGCCGCATGGTCTCGTAACCCAGTCGCAACAAGAGCTTATCTCGTACACCGCGGTCATCATTTTCGCAAACCGCCAGCAGTTCGAGCATTACGTCGCGTGTGAGTGGCAGCGCCTGCTTTTTCACCCTTCCCTTGGTGCGGTACATCCGCTTCATAGCCAGCACGACTTCTGAAGACTGGGCGATGTTAGGCCGGTCACTAAGGCGATAAATCGTGCTGAGGCTAGCGATGCATCGCTCGATAGTGCCGCTAGCCGATACCGGCATCATGAATTCGACAAACCTTGCCAGTAATTCCTCGAGCACAGCTATCTCCCATCCTTGGGTGAGTATCGATAAGCTTTGCTACTTCAGTATGAGTTTGCAATCGTTTGACCGAATCGGGCCGTATTAAAACGTATGTGACTTCAGCTTAGCTTGCTGGATACCAGCCGGTTCAGGCTTACACCGGATTCAGCCGCCTGGATAGACAGCATACGGTGTACATCGGGTGGCACCCGCACCAGAAATTTGCCGCTATAGGCTCGAACCGCATAGGGCTGTGGCGGATCTTCACCGTTACTGGCCATATCACGAAGGGCATCCTGCACAAGTTTACGAATACCGGCCAGCGCCTCCTCCGGGCTGGCCGCCAACCAGCTCAGGCCTGGGAACTCCGCGCACAGACCGATGTGCTCCTGGTCTTCCTCAGACCAGGTGAGCCGGTAGGTATACTGATCCCGTTGTTTATTAGCCTTATTCAAGACGCTCTATCGCCTCCAACACTTGCCGCACCTGGTAGGCTTTTGCCTTGCCCCGGTGATTCTGGATGTTGACCCGTGGATTGCCTCGCCAGGGAGTCTTATAAACTTTGTGGCTGCTGCCCTTTTGCCGGGGCGGGCCAAAGTAATGCTCACACACGAGTGACAGCTCATTGAAGCGAATGCCGCGAGGACTTCGCCGCATTTTCGTTACGATACTGTCGATTTTGCTCATTCATGAACAGTATCACTATTGGTATCATAGAAAGAACATCCTGTTCAAGCACATTCCATCAAATGCTTCCGCGATCCGATCTCATTCGACCCTATAAGCGCTCTTATCAATCTGCAATGGCAGACCTTCGATAACAAGCATCATCGGCAATAGACAATGGAATTTGCTAGCACATTGAATCAATGCGCTTGAGATGCTTGAGTACCAATGCCGCCGGCACATCCATCGCCAGAGCTTCCAGGCAACTTGAGAGTCGATCTGGATTGTTTTGCAGAGTGGCCACAGCCTTGTGGACGTCTCGCCCTACAGCATCACCATATGCAGTCTCTGCCTTGGCAAGCGCCTGACTCCATTTTTTCTCCGGCAGATCCAGCATCGCCAGGTCAATAATGTCCCGGCCATATACACCCGCGTCCGACCATCTATCCACATTGGCGAGCAACTTACTGGCAGCAAGGTCGATCTCGGTCAATGTGCTAACACCTGCCACCTCATCATCCGGCCCCGGGCTATCAAAAGAAATTCGCGCCTCAAACACGATCTCAAACTTGATACCGCCAGATACCAGCGGCAGGCGGGTACGAATGCCGTACTGGTCTGCGCGAAGCTCAGGCATTTCAGTAAGAGGACCTCGGCCCATGCCAAAAACCTGATCGAGTACTTTCGGCGCTTGCAGTTGCTTGCGCAGTTCCCGGTAGGCCTCAATATCAGATACCAGAAAGTCCATATCCACAGACTCCCGGTATTCGCCGCGGCGCAATACAATGGCGGTACCACCGCCAAAATAACACTGGTGCTGCGCCAGGAACGGGGCATCCAGCGACTGCAGCACCTGGTGGATCTTTTGATGGTGCTGGCGCCTAAACACTGCCATCGCCGCCAAACACTTTTCTCAGGCCATCGATCAGCGCGGCCTCTTCTGGTGTCAGCTTGTCCCGATCGAGATGGCGCTCATTGCGCTCATATATATCAAACGCCGCGCGGGCAGGCATTTCCGTGCCATCTCGAAGCTGCCATGCCAGGGCTGCCAGCTGTGGGTAATCCGCCGTGGAGATGGTGACCGGAATGGTGCCCGTCGCATGCGCGCTGCGCCGCTCATCGCTAACCCCCACACCGAATTCAAACCCCAACGCAGCGAGTGCATTGAACCAGGCCCCGATGGTCACGGTGACCTCGCCCTTTTCCATGCGATGCCAGGTATCCCGGGACATACCCGCCGCTTGTGACGCCGTGATCACGCTCACGCCCAATACCTTGCGGCGCTGGCGAATCTGTTGGCCAAGCTCGATCACGCGAGCTTGCAACTGCTCCGTTGTCAGTTTCTCTATAGCTGCGGGCATGGATGTGCCTATTATATGCTGCTCATTTCAGTAAATTTTATCAAAATTACTGAAATGAGCAACACTTAGAGCAAAACAACTTGAATAAGGTAAATAGCCTTCTGATCTTGGCGCAGTCAGGCTGCTGATTCTTTGGCGGTATCCCACCCGGGAAACACAAGCACGGCCGGATGACACTTGAGAGCCCTTGCAAGCGCCTTTGCTCGTTCAACCCCAAGGTTAACTCTCCCGCTTTCAATCGCAGAAATGGTTGACTGGGGTATCCCTGCCCGCTCGGAGAGCTGGTTCTGACTGAGTTCCTGCAATTCACGCAGGATGCGAACAGACTCGCCAGGAGAAACTTTTATGCGCTGTTTTGCTTTGCGAAAATCCTTCATCAGGTCCTCTTCCTATAATCGTGGGGCGTTATCCCCAGCACAGTGTGCCTGCTCACATATAACACTAAGGCTTACGACAGCGAAAGCTAGAATTTGGGCGCATTTGATTAATTAAGTGTTGATTTAGCCGGCGATAACAAGCGTTATCAGGCGTCACCGCCAAACAAATCACGGGTATAGACTTTGTCAGCCACATCCTGAAGCTCCGGATGCTGGCGATTTGTGACTATCAACTCGCTTCGCTGCTTGAACTGACCCAGGTCGATCAATACTTCCGAGCCAAAGAAGCTGGCCTGCGCCAGGGTGGGTTCATACACCAGTACCTCCACCCCCTTGGCCTTGAGGCGCTTCATCACCCCCTGCATGGAGGAGGCGCGGATATTGTCTGAGCCCTCTTTCATCACCAGTCGGTAAATGCCCACCAATTTGGGTTTTTTCGCCAGAATGGCATTGGCGATAAAGTCCTTGCGGGTGGAATTGGCATCCACAATGGCCTGGATAAGGTTGCTCGGCACGTCGGAGTAGTTGGCCAGCAGTTGCTTGGTGTCCTTGGGCAGGCAGTAACCGCCGTAACCGAAGGATGGGTTGTTGTAGTGGGTGCCGATGCGCGGGTCCAGCCCTACACCTTCAATAATGTTGCGGGTATCGAGGCCGTGGGTTTCGGCGTAGCTGTCCAGTTCGTTGAAGTAGGCCACGCGCATGGCCAGGTAGGTGTTGGCAAACAGCTTGATGGCTTCGGCCTCGGTACTGCCGGTATGCAGTACGGGTACGTCTTTCTCTTCAGCGCCCTGCAAAAGCAATTGAGCAAACTGCTGGCCCCGCTCGCTGTTATCGCCCACCACAATGCGCGAGGGGTGCAGGTTGTCGTAAAGGGCCTTGCCCTCGCGCAGGAATTCCGGGCTGAAGATGATGTTGCCCTGCCCGCTCTGCTCCCGCAACTGCCGGGTGAAACCCACCGGAATGGTGGATTTAATGACGATGGTGGCAGCCGGGTTAATGCGGCTGGCGTCTGCCACCACCGCTTCCACGGTGGAGGTATCGAAATAGTTTTCAACCGGGTCGTAGTTGGTGGGGGTGGCTACCACCACGTAGTCGGCGTTGTTGTAGGCCAGCTCTTTGTCGGTAGTGGCAATGAGGTTGAGGGTTTTCTCGGCCAGGTAGTGGCTGAGCTCGGGGTCTTCCACGGTCGGTTCGCCGCGGTTGATTTGGGCCACGCGCTCGGCGTTGATATCCAGGGCCACCACTTCGTTGTGCTGGGCCAGGAGCACGGCGTTGGCCATGCCTACGTAGCCGGTACCTACCACTGCGATTTTGGTCATACCCTTGTTACTCCTTGGGGGAGTTCACCTCATAGCCGCTGTTCAGCAACAGGCGGTTTTTGCGCGCTATCGCCAGATCCGAGGCGATCATCTCTACGATCATTTCATCCACGGTGGTGCTCGGCACCCAGCCCAGCGCGTTTTTTGCCTCGGTGGGGTCGCCCAGCAGGGTTTCCACTTCCGCCGGGCGGTAGTAGCGCTGGTCCACGGCGATGATTTTATCGCCTACCTTTACCGCGATGTCGTGGGCGGCTTTGTCGCTGTCGATCGCAGCCACCATGCCCACCTCGTCGGTACCGCTGCCCTCAAAACGCAGGGTGATACCCAGGGCCTCGGCGGAGCGCACGATGAAGTCGCGCACGGAGATCTGCTGGCCGGTGGCAATCACAAAGTCACGGGCTTCTTCCTGCTGCAGCATCAGCCACTGCATCTCCACGTAGTCGCGGGCATGGCCCCAGTCGCGCTTGGCGTCCAGGTTGCCCATGTACAGGCACTGCTCCAGGCCCTGGCTGATATTGGCCAGGCCGCGGGTGATTTTGCGGCTGACGAAGGTTTCGCCACGGCGCGGGCTTTCGTGGTTGAAGAGGATGCCGTTGCAGGCGTACATGCCGTAGCTTTCCCGGTAGTTCACGGTAATCCAGAAGCCGTAGAGCTTGGCCACGCCGTAGGGGCTGCGGGGGTAGAAGGGGGTTTTCTCGGTTTGCGGGGTTTCCTGCACCAGGCCGTAGAGTTCGGAGGTGGAGGCCTGGTAGATGCGGGTTTTCTCGGTCAGGCCCAGCAGGCGCACGGCCTCCAGTATGCGCAGGGTGCCGATGCCGTCCACGTCGGCGGTGTATTCGGGCTCCTCAAAGCTTACCGCCACGTGGCTCTGGGCGCCCAGGTTGTAGATCTCGTCCGGCTGCACCTGCTGGATAATGCGGGTGATGTTGCTGGTGTCGGTGAGGTCGCCGTAGTGGAGAACAAAGTTGCGGTTTTCCGTGTGAGGGTCCTGGTAGATGTGGTCGATGCGCTCGGTGTTGAAGGAGGAGGCGCGGCGTTTTATGCCGTGGACCTGGTAGCCTTTTTCCAGCAGGAACTCGGCGAGGTAGGAGCCGTCCTGGCCGGTGATGCCGGTGATGAGGGCGGTGCGTTCGGTGTAGGGTTTCATGATTCTATTTCTTTATTGGGGGCGCTGGATCCCCGCCTGCGCGGGGATGACGAATATTTGGGGCGCTGGATCCCCGCCTGCGCGGGGATGACGATGTAACGCGCGGGGATGACGATGTAACGCGCGGGGATGACGATGTAATGCGCGGGGATGACGATGTAACGCGCGGGGATGACGATGTAACGCGCGGGGGCGACGATGTAACGCGCGGGGGTGACGGTATAGGAGCTTAGTGGCGGGCATCGGTGATGTTTTCCAGATACCAGGTGTAGGCGTGTTGGAGGCCTGACTTCAGGTCGTATTTCGGTTTCCAGCCAAGGCTGTTGAGTTTGCTGCTGTCCATCAGTTTTCGGGGGGCGCCATCGGGTTTGCTGGTGTCCCAGGCGATGTCGCCGTGGAAGCCGGTGACTTCGGCCACGGTTTCCACCAGTTCCCTGATCGAGCAGTCGCTGCCGGTGCCCACGTTGATATGGCTGAGGCGGGGTTCAGTCACGGTGGCGTACTGTTCCCGGGGCAGGTTCATCACGTGAACGCTGGCGGCGGCCATGTCATCCACATGCAGGAACTCGCGCAGGGCGCTACCGGTGCCCCAGTTGGTCACGCTGCTGGCGTTGTTTGCCACCGCCTCATGAAAGCGGCGCAGCAGCGCGGGAATCACGTGGCTGTTCTGTGGGTGGAAGTTGTCGCCGGGGCCGTACAGGTTGGTGGGCATCACGCTGCGGTAGTCGGTGCCGTGCTGGCGGTTGTAGCTCTCGCACAGCTTGATGCCGGCGATCTTGGCAATGGCGTAGGGTTCGTTGGTGGGTTCCAGGGCGCCGGTAAGCAGGGCCTCTTCCTTCATCGGCTGTGCCGCCAGCCGCGGGTAGATGCAGGAGCTGCCCAGGAACAACAGCTTGTTCACCCCGTGGGCGTGAGCCTGGTGGATAACGTTGCACTCCAGCATCAGGTTGTCGTAGATGAAATCGGCGGGGTAGGTGTCGTTGGCGTGGATGCCGCCGACTTTGGCGGCACAGAGGTACACCTCGTCGATGGCGTGGCAGGCGAAGAAGTTGGCCACGGCGGCCTGATTGCCAAGGTCCAGCTCGGCGCGGGAGGCGGCCACCAGCTCGATGCCGGGCTGGTCGGCCAGTTGCCGCATAATCGCAGAGCCCACCATGCCTTTGTGGCCGGCGACAAAAATCCGTTTTGTCATGCGCTGGTTTCCATCAATCGCTGGTTCAGTTAACGCGTATCTTACCCGATCGCGGGCGTTAAAAACGCCCGCCAACCCTCACCGGCTTGCCTTGTCCCGCTTGGCCACTTCCGCCCGCAATTCCTCTATCTCCGCCTTGATCGCCTCGTAGTCGGCGATTTTACGCTGCAGGTAGGCGGCGGTGATGCGGGCCTTGGCTTTCACCCCGCGCGGGGTCAGCAGGTAGAGGTAAGCGGCCTTGTTGCTGGAGTTCTTGAAGTTCTGCGCCTTCACGTGGCCTTTTTCCACCAGCGCTTTCAGGCAGTAGTTGACCTTGCCCAGGCTCACGCCCAACTCGCGGGCAATGTCGCGCTGGGAGATGCCGGGATTGGCCTCCAGCAGGCGCATGATTTTGAGGTGGGCTTCTTCGGTCAAGTTTGGGTTTGGGTCTATTGAGCCGTTGGATTCCGGAGTGCCGGACCACCGCTTTCGCGGGAATAACGCAGTTTAGCGCGCGGATGACAGGGTTTAGCGCGGGGGTCACGACACGGCTTCAGGCACGCTACCGCCCTACCCTGTCATTGGTCGGGCATCGGCGACGGCGCAAGCGCCTGCGTTCAACAGTTGAACGCAGGGCATTAAAACGTAAAAGCGGGGTGGGGTTCAAGCCGATGTGGCGTTTTTAGCCGGTGGACGCGCCCAGTGCATCCATGGGGAGGGAAATTTCGGTCACCCGGCCCAGCAGCTCGATGAGCAACAGGGCACGCTGCTCGCCGTCGGCCTGCTGGTACACCGCGGGCAGGCCGGCAAAGGGGCCGTCCAGCACCTGTAGCTTATCGCCGGGACGGTGCGGCCAGGCGGTGTCGTCACGCTCGCCGGTGGCGGCGTCCTCGGCCGCCCGCAGGTAATCGATCACCGCGTCGGGCACCGGGCGCAGCAGCTGGCCAAAGCGCACCAGGCCGGCAACGCCCACGGTCGAGCGCACCGGCGCCAGGCTCTGCACGCCGGTGTCCACCTGAATGAACAGGTAGCGGGGGAACAGGGGTTCGGTCACTTCTACCCAGCGGTTGCGGCGGCGCTTTTTCAGCCGGATGCGCGGCAGGTAGGCGCTGTAGTCCTGGCGCTGGAGCTGTTCCAGGGCCACCGCTTCCTGGCGGGGCTTGCTTTGCACGGCGTACCACTGCTGCATCAGCCGGTTTCCCGGTTCTGGTAATAGTCACCGTACGGGTCGTGCCCGCTGCCGTAGTAACGGCTGGCTTTTCTGGCGTCGAACTGGGTCAGCACCACGCCGGCCAGGGGTTCATTGCTGCCAATCACGCTGGCCACCCCGCGCTGCGCCTGGGTGGCGGGGGTTGCATCGGCCTTCACCAGGTACACCACCGAATCCGCATAGGAGGCCAGTACCAGGCCGTCGCTGACCGCCATCACCGGCGCGGAATCGAGAATGATGCGGTCAAAGCGTTGTTTTAACTGCTCCAGGGCGTCCACAAAGCGGCGCGAGCTGATCAGCTCCAGCGGGTTGGGGGGAATCACCCCCGCGGGCATCACGCTCACCCCCAGTTCGTCCAGCCGCTCGATACACTCATCCAGCTCCGCCACTCCCGACACATAATGGGAAAGCCCCTTGTGGTTGGGGTCCAGGCCACACTTGCCAGCCAGGCTGGGGCGGCGCATATCGGCGCCAATCACCAGCACGTTTTCCATCTGGCCCATGGCCGAGGCCAGGTTGAGGGCGGTGGTGGACTTGCCTTCGCCGGGCACGGTGGAGGTCACCACCAGCACTTTCAGCGGGCGGTCCGGGCTGCTGAGGAAAATACTGGTGCGCAGGGTGCGAATGCTCTCGGCGTACTGGCTCTGCGGCCGCTCCCAGACGTGCTCAAAAAAGCCTGCCTTGCCGTGCTGCTGCAGGGGCAAGGCTCCCAGCAGCGGCGCGTGCAGCTTTTCCTCCACCTCCTCCGGCCGCTTGATGGTGTTGTCCAGCATGTCCAGCAGAATGGCCACCCCACAGCCGAGCATCACACCCAGCACAAAGGCCAGGGTCACGCTGAGGCGCTTGTTGGGCTTGATCGGCGCCGTGGGTACCAGGGCGCGGTCCACCAGCCGGGCGTGGGGCTTTTCAAAGCCGCCGGTTTCGCTCACGGTCTTCATGCGGGTAAAGAAGATGTCGTACAGCTCGCGGTTGGTGTTGACCTCGCGCTGCAGTTCCCGCAGGCGGAACTCGGTGCGGTTGAAGTCCTGGACCTCGCTCTTGCGCGTCTCCCAGGTGGCCTGCAACTGCTGCTCGTTGCGCAAGGCAACCTCGTATTCCCGGTTGATCCCCGACACCACCTTGCGCACTTCCCGGGCCAGGTCACTGTTGGCCGCCGCCAGGTCGGAGCGGGCGGCGATCATTTTCGGGTGTTTGGGGCCGTAACGCTTGCCCAGTTCGGCCACTTTGCGCTCGGCGGCCGACTGGTCTTTCTTGATGTCGCGAATCACCTGGTGCTGGAGCACGGCGGGTACGGTCATCAGTTCTTCGGTGCTGGCATTGCTCATGCCCTGCACGTCTTCCTTGATGTTCTGCGCCTCGATACGGGCCTTGCGCGCTTCTTCCAGGCGCTGGGCCAGGCTGCGCAGCTCGTTGCTCCCCAGGCTGGTTTCGCCTTCCACCTCCACCAGGCCCTCGCTCTCGCGAAAGGCCTGCAAGGCCTGCTCAGACTCATGCAGCTTGCGCTTGAGGTCGTCCATGCGGCTGCTCAGCCAGTCGGTGGCCTGCAGGGTACCGGAGAGCCTCACTTCCAGGTCGGCGTCGATAAATTCCTGGGCCACCGCGTTGACGATGGTGGCGGCAAGTTTGGGGTCGGTGGACTCGAACGACAGGTAGGCGAGATAGCTATAATCCACCGGCTGCACGTCCAGGCCTCCGGCCACATAGCCGGTGACGCCCTGAATCGCCTGCTCTTCCTTTTCCGCCGCGGTGAGCTGCACCGGGGGGGCCTGTTCCCGCGCCGGCAACAGCGATGTCAGGCTGGAGCCAAAACCGCTCTCCTGCGCGTCTTCCTCATCGGCGGCGAAGAAGGGGTGCTTGTGCAGCTGCAGTTTGCGCACCACGCGCTCGGCGAGGTGACGGCTCCTCAGGATTTCGAACTGGGTCTGGTAATAATCGTAATCGCGGTAACCCATGGAGTAGACCTTCTCCACGTTAACCACGTTGGACTCCTGGGACTCCAGCACCACGGAGGCGGAGGCGCGGTAAACCGGCTCCAGGGTGTACACCCACAAGCCGGTGATGAGGGTCATGGCAAAGGCCAACCCGAGAATGCCCCACTTGTAGCGCAACACGGCGTGCAACAGGCGACCCAGGTCGATGAAGTCGTCATCCGTTGCCCCGCCCTGCCCGGGCCCGAAGCCCGGCTGGGGGGAAACCACTGTTTGCAGCCTGGTCTGGGTGTTCATCAGAAGAAGGTATCCTGCACGGTGAAGATATCCCCCGGCTGCACCCGGTAATCCAGGTTGACCTCCTGCTCCCGGCGCGCCGGGTCATTGTCGGCAATCACCAGCACCCGCTTCTTGTTGGCCCGCTCGGTAAAACCGCCCGCCAGGGAAATGGCCTTGCGCAGGGTCAGACCGGGCTGGAAGTCCACCCCGCCCGGGCGCTTCACTTCGCCGTTGACAAAGAAGGGGCGGTATTTCACCACGCTCACCGACACCCGGGGGTCAATCAGGTAATCCGGTTTCAGGCCGTCGCTGAGGGCCTGCTGTACCTGGGCCGCGGTTTTGCCGGCCACGGTCAGCTCGCCGAGGAAGGGGTAGGATATCCGCCCGTTCTGGCCGACCAGCAGGTTTTCGAAGGTAAGGTCAGGCTCGCCGTAGACGTAAATGCGGATGGAATCCCCGGCGTTCAGGGTGTAGCCACCGGCCTCCTGGGCCTGCCCGACAGCCGCCAGCAACAGGGCGCTGAGCAAAAGCACACAGTGGGCGAATCCCTTGATCACAGTTGTTGGGCCTCAATCACGCTCGGGTTGCAGGGCGGCAATGCGGGACTGAGCCAGTTCCAGCATACCGGCGCCGCCGCTTGTTCGGGAGGCGTACTCTATCATTTCCAGCCAGCCCTGTCGGTAGGCGGGGCGCTGCTGCAGGGCCGCGTACTGGGTATCCACCGCCTGCTGGTTGAGGTCCAGTCGCTCGGCCATATCGGCGCTGAAAAATCCCCGCCACGACAGGTAATAGGCCTCCAGCGCCAGGTAATCCGGGTGTCGGGGCTGGTGCTGCCGCAACCGCGCCAGGTGGCTGCCCACCCGACCGATGGTGCTGTCTGTCGGCACATAGGTCTCGCGGCCCCAGAAGGAAAGCTCCACCTCGGTGGCGGCATAGGTCAGGTCAAGCAGGAAGGTGCGAGCACCGCCAGCGGCCATCCAGGCGGCTAGGATAATGGCCGGCAGGGCAAATAGGATTCGCGGGGCGCCGGCCATGGGTCGTCAGCTACAGGCTGAACCGGGCTTCCAGATAGACCCGGTTGCGGTCGTAGTCGTACAGGTCCAGGTCCGAGTTGCGGTCTTCGTAGCGATACCCCGCCCCCAGGTCAAGCCAGCGGCGCAGGGCATAGGAGTAGCCCAGTTCCACCCCGTACACATCGTCCTGGCGGTCGGAGCCGGAATAGTCCTCGTTGCGGAACAGGGCGGACAACCGGGTACTGGCGCGGCCATTCCAGTCGTGATCCCAGTCCAGCCGTGTCTCCTGGGTATTCACCGAATCACCCAGGCCGTTGGTCTCCTGGCTGAACCGCCCTGAGGTCAGGTGAAACACCGAGTAGCTGCGCGGCGTGTAGAAGGCATCAATCTGCCAGGAGAAGCCGTCGTCGTCCTCGCGCCGGGCAGATTGGTAGCGCCGGTCGAAGCTGCCCAGCTTCACGCTGCCGGAAGTCCTGGCGGTGGGCTCCCAGCTTACCCCCAGGAAGTAGTTGTACTCGTCGCTGTCGAAGCTGCCGCCGCGGCGCAGTGGGTCTACCAGGTCGTAGCGCACTTCCTGGTAATTCACCTCCGCCAACACATCGGTACGACTGCCCACCTTCCAGAAAAAGGTGCCCCGGTAGCGGTCGGTATCGCGGTCCCGGTACTGGGTGTCGGCGCGGAAATTCTGGTACTCGATGTCCTGGTACTTGTACTCCAGGGTGACCCGGCCACGGGAATTCCGGTTACCCAGGGTGTAATCGGTGCCCAGGCTTTCCCGCTCGTACTCGACCGGCTCGTCGATAAGATTTGCCACCCCTTCGGAAAGGCCGGTACCCCGCTGTTCGTGGGTATCCCAGTACTCGCCGTAAATGTTCCAGACATTTCTGGCGTTGAACTCGTGATGCACATCGATGTTGAAGCGGTGATCGGTGTAGTCGTCGTCGCTGCTGTCAAAGTAGCGCCAGTCGGTCAGCCTGTAGTCAAAGGAGTAGGTGTTGAGCCCGTTCTGCAGCCAGGCCTGGACCTTGGGTTCGATCACGCTGAGCCCGGTCTCTTTCTTGTTGTCCGGCGTCCGGAACAGGTTGTCCACGTACTCCAGCCGCGAGTCCAGGGTGGGCGTGATAAAGACGGAACCCCATTGCAGGTTGGCGGGCTCGAGCGCCGAGGCGGGAACCCCTATCGCCCCCATCCCCAGAACCGCTGCCCCCAGCAAGGGCCTGCGCATCTCAAATTGTCTCATTGCGTGTTCAATTCCCAGGCTCGCAGCCAGGTATCCAGAATTACCCAAGCCGCCCATTATAGATTGTTTGCTTTATTTTTCACCGCCCAAAACGGGGCGGCTGCGCCGCCCGGCAGGGCTCTCACCACCACCGCCATGGCCAGGATAATGACAAAGGTCAGTGCGTTGGCCGGTATCTGTAAATTGAAATCCGCGGTCGAGTGAATGGCCGCCCACGCTATCGTCATCAGCACGGCAAAGGCCGCGCCTCTGAGCAGGGGCGTGCGCCGCGTTCGCAGCGCTCGCAAGGCCTGCACGGCGCACAGGATAACCACCGCCAGCAACGCCGCGGCGGCCGGCAGGCCCAGTTCGACCGCAAATTCCAGGTAGTCATTGTGGGCGTGGTCATAAAAGCCCGGCAGGTCCGCGGGCTGGAAGTTGGGAAACACGCCGTAGTAGCTGCCCCCGCCGGAACCCGTGAGGGGGAAGTGCTGCAGGTAATCCCAGGTATAGGCGTTGGACCACACCCGCCCCTCGGTCTCCGGGTTGGTTTGTTCCAGCCGCTGCACCAGTTGGTCGAAACCGAACCAGCGTCCGAGGATGAACATGTCCACCACCAGCAGACTGCCCAGGAAGGCCAGAACCCGGGACGAGAAGCGCCCGCTGGCAACCATGTATAACGTGCCGGCAAACGCCAGCGAGGTGAAAAAAGCCACATTACCCATGCGCGACCGGGTCAGCACCAGGGCAATCACCATCACCGCCAGGTAAATCCGCAGCCGGATTTTGGCGCTCAGCAACAGGCGTAGCCAGCGCTCGAGGCGCTGCTTCCAGTTCTCCCCCCCGGTGACCGCCAGTTGCGAAAGCAGCAGGCCAATGCCCGCGGCCAGGCACATCACCAGGTAGCCCGCCAGATGGTTGCGGTTGACAAAGGTGCCGGTGGCGACGCCCTGGCCCGCGTACTTTTCCACCAGGAAGCCATACTCGAGGCCGCTGAGCACCATGAAAGCCCCATAGGCGGCCTGGAAGGTGCCACTGAAAACCAGTACCTGCAGCAGCAGGCGCAAGCGCCGCTGGCTGTTGATGAGGGCAATGGTGAGGAAAAAGGCCGCGGTCAACGCGCAGCCCTGCAGCAGGTAAAAGCGGGTGGCGGTCGGGTCCAGGGAGAGGCTCAGCCACCCTTCCCGCAGGTGCCAGGCAAATGCCTCGGGGGACAGCATTGCCACCACTGGGCGCGGCAGGGGAAGGCCCTGCAACAGCACCCAGCACTGCACCAGTACCAGCAGCGCCAGCGGCCAGCGCCCATAGTGCCAGGCGTTTGCGCCGATGCTGGTGCGACCGGCCAGGAACAGCAGCAGCCACCCCAGCAACAGGCAGGACACAAGCACTACCAGCAGGCCGGCCGCCCAGGGGCGATTGGAGGCAAAGGGCAGGGGCGCCCAGACCAGGATCGCCAGGTAAAAGGCGAACAGCCCGGACTCCAGGCGCCCGGGAATGAAGCTAGGCATATTCCCGGCGACTGGGGCGGATCAGGAAGCCGGGCTCACGGGTGGCCGGGTGCCGCCAAGCGGGGGACGGGTACCACCGCCGGGGCCCTGGGGATTATAGGCGCCACCACCGGTCGGTTCCGCGGGGTCGTGGTGGATGAAGGGCTGGTCCATAAACTCCAGATAGGCCTGCAACGCGGCATCGACCGCCGCACTGTCGCCGGAGGCGAGCCGGGCAGCCGCGGCCACTGACTCCGCCTCTGGCAGGTTTGCAGCCGCGGCAATGCCAGCACGAGTGAAGGAATCGGCGTTGGCCTCGCCCCCGGCCTCAATGGCCATTGCCGTTGCATCCTCAAGGCCGAGCTCAAAGGGCGCCTGCTGCAACTGGCTGATGATGGCGGCGTGCTCGACACCTTCGGTCAGTGCTGCATTAACCGCTGTGACCACTGCTTCCGGGGCGGCTGACCGGGCCTGTGCCGCCATTACCATCAACACTATTGCACAGAGGGCGGAGAGCATACGATTCATACATTAATCCCGGGGCAGACGAAGCGCGAAAAGTTCAAAGCAGGTGCCAACACCGTAATTTTTTCTTCCCGGGGTGTCAATTTCCGCTGACAAACGCGGCTTACCATGCGAAACCGGCAATCACCACAAAGCGCTCACTACCGGCCTCACCACTCACTATACGGTCGCCGCATTGCAGCCAGGCGTGGGCCAGTGAGTCGCTTTCCCGGGGGAAACCTTCGCGGTTGACCCCGAGGTAAAATTGTCCCGGTATCCCGCGCCGCACCAGCAGGTGCCGGGTTGCCAATACCTGCGCCAGGCAGCGGCTGGACCAGGGGGTGGCCGCAGCCGCATGCGCCACCAGGCGGCCCAACTCCTCCGCCCTCGCCACAATCTCCGGCGCCAGTGCCGGGGGTGTCTGCCCGCCGTTATCTCGCGCCAGGTCCCGGGTGATTCGCTTCAATGGTACGCTTGCCAGCGCGAGCCGGTAGTACAGCAGCAGGCACCAGGCCTGGCCCATCAGCATTTTCTGGCGAAAGCTTAACGCCAGGAATTTTTTGGCGCGATGCATTGGCAGTGGCGACCCGTGGACCTAATTGTGTACGCTGGCCACTTTAACAAATCAGCCCGTGCAATCCCATCCACGGCAGCGAAGCGGACAGGCAATGAATCTCACCCCCCTGCTGGGCATTATCACCCCCCATCGCCGGGTGCTGTATGCGATCCTGGCACTGATGCTGGCCTCGGCGGGGCTCAATCTGCTACAGCCCTGGCTCGCCGGAAAGCTGACTGAGGCAGTGCTGGGCAACACCGGCGCCTGG
This sequence comes from Seongchinamella unica, assembly GCF_004354085.1. Lineage (GTDB taxonomy): Bacteria > Pseudomonadota > Gammaproteobacteria > Pseudomonadales > Halieaceae > Halioglobus > Halioglobus unicus. The sequence continues at coordinate 648,053 of NZ_SMSE01000003.1, forward strand.
AATGTACAACAGTTACTGCTGCTGTGGCTGCCGCTGCTGGCACTGCGCGCCATATTCGAGTTTGGCAGCCGCTACCGTACGGGTTCTGCCGGCGAGGAGATGAGCGCGCAACTGAGATTGCGGGTATTCCAGCACCTGCAGGCACTGCCACTGAGCTACTACCAGCAGCGGCGCAAGGGTGAAGTGCTTACCCTCCTGGGCAAGGACGCAGATATCATCAGCCACTTTGTTACCAGCACCCTGGTCAGCCTGCTGCCACTGGCACTGACCTTTATCGGGGCCCTGGTGATGATGCTGTTCATCGACCCATTAATCGCACTGCTCGCTGCCCTGCTGCTGCCGCTTTACTACCTGGCGATGAAGCTGCTGGGGCGCCATATCCGCCCCGTTTCCAGGGCCTGGGTCAGCGCCTACAGCGACTTGATCAGTTTTTTTGAACAGCACCTGAGCATGAAGCCGGCGGTCAAAAGTTTTGCCCGCGAAGAACTGGAGGAATCCCGGTTCATGACCCACAACCAATATTTCCTCAGCCTGGCGCGCCGCCAACTGCTGCTGGAAGCCCTGCTGCCACCGGTCATTGGCCTGTTGGCCGGCCTGGGACTGCTGCTACTGCTGTGGCTGGGCAGTGCGCGCATCGAGGCCGGACAATTGAGCCCGGCGAACATGGTCAGCCTGCTGCTGTACGCAATGTTGATGAGCCAGCCACTGCGCAGCCTGGCCAATGTCTATGGCCAGGTGCAACAAACCCTGGGGGCCGCAGAGCGCATTTTGCAGTTACTGGCTGAGCAGCCAGAGCCGGATGATCGGGGCCTGGCTGTCCTGCCCCCGGTGCGCGGCGATATCCTCTTTGACCAGGTGTATTTCCGCTACCCGCAGGGCAAGCCGGTGTTGGTAAACCGCAACCTGCACATCCGCGCCGGGGAAACTGTGGCCCTTGTCGGCCCCAATGGCGCGGGCAAATCCACCATTGTCTTCCTGCTGCAACGCATGGCGGACCCAGACCAGGGGCGTATCCTGATTGATAACATCGACATTGCCAGCGTCAGCCTGTCCAGCCTGCGGCGCCAGATCGGCCTGGTCGCACAGCATACCCTGCTGGTGAACGGAAGCGTTGCCGACAATATTGCCTGGGGCTGCCCGGGGGTTGATAAGTCAGCCATTGAAGCGGCTGCGCGCAAGGCCATGGCAGACGGATTTATTGCCGCGCTGCCCGAGGCCTATGACACCCTGATCGGCGACCAGGGCATTAAATTATCGGGTGGACAAAGACAGCGCATCTCCCTGGCCCGGACCCTGTTGCTGGATCCGCCGATCCTGATTCTGGACGAGGCCACCGCGATGTTTGATCCCGAGGGAGAAGCTGATTTATTCGAGGCCTGTCGGCAGTTGATGGCCGATCGAACCGTGATCATCATTACGCACCGGCCGGCAGCACTGGCACTGGCAGACCGCGTGCTGACCATTGAACCGGTGACTGATAACGGGCACGGGGGTACATTCAATGCACGAGCGGGCGCCGATCAAGACCTGTTGCAGCCCTTGTAGTGACCGTTGTTGCCGCACTCGTCAACCTGGCTGTTGTTAAGCGAACCGGTTCTGTCACGCACCGCACCCAGATTCCAGAAGCGGGGGGTTTTGTAGGACAATCTCTGGCTCGCCGCAGCGCTGGTAAGAGATTGCTTGTCGGTTTCTTTTATTGCCACGTTTATCCACTCTTGTTGTGCTGCAACCAGGACGCGAGTACGAAAGCCGCTTTGGCGCGTGTGCACACGACATCAAAAGCCCGCCGCTCTTCCGGCAGGCTGTTAAGCCCTGATAACAGGGCGTTCAGTTTATCATCATCCAAACGCCCGGCAAGTAAGGCCCGGGACCCGGCGATGGTCTCTTGAATATGCTTGCGCTCACGCAGCAACCAGGCGCGCTCGAAGTCCCAGCCAACGTGGTCGTTGGCGCCACGGCGCCAGCAGATGGCCGGCGGCAGTTCCCGTTCAGCGGCCAGGCGCATCAGATATTTGTTCCAACCTTCCTGTACTTTCAGCTGCCAGGGCAGGCCCAGCATGAACTCAACCAGCCGCTTGTCCATTAGCGGATGACGCGGCTCCACGCCCACGCTGGCCGCCAGGCGGTGATAGCGCTCCAGGCCCACCACAGAATACGGGTGCCGCAGGTAATCGATACTCAACTGGGCAATCGGCTGCGGGCCTGCAGCGGGCTGTTTGTAATCCCGCAATTGCCGTAGCCTCTGGCCGAGGCCGATATCGCGGGCAAACTCCCGATTCACCAGGCTGCTCGCCAGTGCCAGGCGCTCGGCCCGGCCCACACTGAATTTCCGTCTTAGCCGGCGCAGCGGGTCGGGCACAAGTGCAAACCGCGTGCTCTGCCAGCTCAGCGAGAGCGTCCCGACCTGGCCGCCATAGGTGTTTTCGGCCTGCAGCCCGCAGAGGCGTAACGCCTCCCGCCAGCGCCCGGCCCGCATCAGATATGCCGGATAGTTGGGGGGGACCGAAGCGGCGCCGTCGCCGTCTATCCCATCCAGCACCACCCGGTACTGCCCCTGTTCGGCCCGCAGGTACACTGCCGCCACCATCAGCATCGGGTCAAAAGGCTCGAACGGATTCGTCAGCAGGGCGTTCAGCTTCTGCTCCAGGTTACCGGGGTCTTCAGCCTGCACACCGTGCCAGTCCAGGCCGCCCTGGGCCACCACCTGGTCGATATGCTGGCGCTCACGGACTGCCCGCTCACTGCTGCCCAGGGCGGAGATCACCGGCAGGCGGTCAGGCCCTCGCAGCCGCCTTGCGTGCGCGACGATGGTGGATGAATCCAGGCCACCGCTGAGCATGGCCGCACAGCCTGACCCCGGCTCCAGTCGGTCGGCCACCGCCTGGCGATAGAGGCTGTCGAAAGCCTCCACCGCGTCGTTGGTGCACCACTCCGTCTCGGGTTCCGTGGGCAGTTCCGGCTGCCAGTACTGGCGGATGTGCAGCCCCTGCTCGCCATAGGTCAGCACATGAGCGGGCGGAAGACGGTACACGCTGGCGTAGAAGGTCGACTGCTTATCCAGACCCTCCAGCTCAACCACCAGGAAGTCGGCGATCCTGGCTTCATTGAGCCCTATCCTATCCTGGAATGCCTGCCGGATAGCCCGGGCATCCGTGCAGAACGCCAGGCCGCCCGGCCCCAGGTAGTAGTTGAGTGGACGCACACCCAGATGATCACGGGCACAGAAAAGCCGGCGGCGCTTTTCGTCCCAGATGGCAAAGGCAAAGTCGCCGATCAGCCGGCTGACACAGTCCTCACCCCAGGTTTTATAAGCTTCCAGGATCAGCCGGCTGTCGCTGTAGGCCGCGACCTGTTGGTCGAGGCGCAGGCTGGCTAGCAGTTCCCTGCGGTTATCGAGGCGGGCGTCGGCCACCACCGCCAGCCCGGCCGGCTCATCGTGCAGTACACCGTCCTGCGGCCGCGTGGGAGAGGTATTGAGCAGGTGCTGACCCAGACAGAGGCCGGGCAGTTGCCGGGCAGACGTCGCATCCGGGCCCCATTGTCTGCAGGCGCCGGACAACCGCTCGAAGCGGGCTGCGGAATCGGCGGACTGCGCCGTCATCAAGCCAAAAATCGCACTCAAAATACGCGCTCTAAGGCCTGGCGCACCGCGGGAAGCAGATCGAATTGCCGGGGGTATTGCAGACGATAAACAGCGGGCCTGGCCGCCAATAAACCGTCGAAGGTCTCGAAGTGTTGTCGCATCACGGTTTTGTTGCCCGGATCGACCAGGAACAATTGCTCGATCAGTGCCATAAGCTGGTCCGCGCCGGCCACCGGTTCGAGATCAATGGCCTGATCGGTGGACTTCTCCAGCAGAAACATCCCGTCCAGTTGGCCAGGCGCCGGCAATTGCGCTGCTGCACCCGGGGACAAATAGCGTTGCTTGCTGGAATAGTGGGCCACGTCACCAATACAGGCACCGAGTTCAGGCACTCTGGCTGCCGAGTCTTCGAACAATCGCACACCCGCGTAGTTGCCCACCAGCGATACTCCCCGGGAGGTGATTCGAACAGCAAAGCAATCATCGCTCAGCAGGGTTCCGCCCGCGGCAGCAAAACTCGCCGCCAGTGTTGACTTGCCCGCCCCCGACTGCCCAAGCAGGGCAAAACTTCTCTGGTGATAATTCACCAGCGCCCCGTGCAAAATCAGCTCTCCCGACTGCCCCAGCATCCGCGGTAACACCTGGTCAACCAGCAGGTGCCGCAGGGTGTACGCATTCAATGTCCTGCTCGGCTCAAAATAAACCGCACGGCAGTCAAGGCTTACCAGAAAGTCCTGCAGACCCAGGAAGCGCAGCCAGTAGCCTTCAGGGGCCATTCCCACGTGCAGGAAATCGGTTCCGTCACAGCTGCACCAGCGCTGTATCCAGCGCACTTGTCCAATCCTGAGCCCGGGATGCAGGCGCACGCCAAGGTGGGGGCTTGGTGCTCCGGCCTCCGCAGCCGGCAGTTCAGGCAGGGCAATGTCGCTCTCCAGCGGCACATCGAAAATGGTGTATTGCAAGGGTGTTCCAATCCACAGGTAGACGCTGACATACGCCGGAGCGTGTTATCAATCCGGTATATTATCACTGTCGCTGCCACTGAAAGCATTTTGGAGCGCGCTGTGGGCGCTGCCACTTACCGCCACTCATCACTGGCCCGAAAGGCGTAACTGATCTAAAGTCAAAGAATAAAAGATCACAGCAGGGGTCAGTGCGATGTTCAGCGCCGCAAAAGTGGCACCGGTGGCCGCCGGCATTCTGGCGTCCATGGTCAGTTATTCTCTCGCCAGTCCGGCGTGCTAACGTGGTGAAAGGCCAGACAAGGGTGGCATCCCGGTGCTGCAACAAGAACGCCCCCTAGCGACCAAAACCATCCGCCTTCCGCTCATCAGCGCCATCGCCACCCTGGCGCTGACCACAGCGGCCAGTGTCCTCACGTGGCCGGACGCCCACGCCGGCGCCTGCCCCAGCGCCCCGGAGCAGGGCAATCTCTGCACCGCCAGGGACTTCATCGTCTCCAGCGCCATTGTCGACGGCCCCAGCGAATGCACGGCGGGAGAAACCATTGCGGTAACGGTTCGGGTCGGGCTGACGTCCACGGCCAACCAGCGCTACGACATCGGCATTTTCAGCGGCGATCACGGTGAGCCGGTGTTTGGCGGCGCCAGTTGCAGCCTCGACGCACTGGTGCCACTGGAGCCCCCCTTCGACGGGGACTCGGGCTTCGGCGGCTATCGCGACCTGGACGGCGACGCCTGCGGTGACGTCAGTGAAACGGACGGGGAAATTTTCCGGGACGTCGCCCTCGACAAGGTGCTGTGCCAGGACAACGACGGCGACGGCCAGGTGGATATCAGCGGCCTGGTGACCTGGAGCAGTAACGCCAGTCAGGACGTGTGCAGCGACCCGACGGACCCGGTGCAGTTTTTCCCCACCTCCAGTTCCAAGTGCATCCTGAACCCGGATTTCAACCTGCCGATCATTGTGGAACCGCCCCCCTCCCTGCGGGTGTTCAAGCTGGCCTTCCCCGGCAACCTTCCCGCCCCCGGGGGCAATGTGCTGTTTGTCCTGGACCTGGATAACAACTCCACAGGCACCGACCCCATTACCGTCTCCAGCCTGGTGGACGATGTGCACGGCGACGTGACCCGGGTACAGGGCACGGTCAGCCAGACCAACTGCTCGGTTCCCCAGCTGCTGGTACCGGGAGCTAGCTATACCTGTGAGTTTGTCGCCGAGGTCACCGGCCCCCCTGATTACGTCGAGGTCGACACGATTACGGTGACGGGCACAGACGATGAAGGGGAAATCGTCACCGCCACGGGCCAGGCCCGGGTGATTATTGGCGATGAACCGGCCTCGATACTGGTGGGCAAGTCGGTCACGCCCACGGTGGTCAGGGAGCCGGGTGAGGTGGTCACCTACTCGGTACTGGTCGCCAATGAGTCCGACACCGAGTCGGTTGAGATCACCACCCTGGACGACGATCTCTACGGCTCCCTGTCAGGGGTCGGCAACTGTCCGCTCCTGCCATTCAGCCTGGCGCCCGGCGAGATCATGCGCTGCAAGTTCCTGGAATTGGTCAGCGGCAACGCCGGTGACCCCCCGGTTGTCGACGTGATTACCGCCGATGGTCCGGGAATCGATTTCAAGACCGATGACGCCGCGGTGAGCATCGCGGATGTGGCGGCGTCCATCGAGGTCAGCAAAACCGCCATACCGAGATCGTTACCGGAACCCGGCGGTACCTTCACCTATGAGTTGCAGGTCCAGAATACCTCGCCGGTTGATACGGTCACCATCGATGCCATCGCCGACACCCCCTATGGCGACCTCGATGGCCAGGGTAGCTGCGCCGTTGGCCAGACGCTGGCACCCGCCGAGATCTACAGCTGCAGCTTCACCCGGGAATTTCTCGGGCCACCCGGCGCATTTCAGTCCAACGTGATCAGCGTCACCGGCACCGATGCGGATGGCGGCCGCGAGTTCGATTATGACTTCGCCACCGTGTTTATCGAGGATGTGCCCTCGTCACTGGCGGTCACCAAGACCCCGAACCGGGCCGAGCAAATTGCCGGGGGACCCGTGGTCTACACCGTATCGGTGGAGAACACCTCGGCCGCGGACACGATCACCCTGAACGGGATGCAGGACACCCCCTACGGCGACATCACGACAGTCGGCGGCGCTATCACCGCCACCACCTGCGCTCTCACTCCCGCTATCGTCCTGCCCCCTGCCGGCAACTATACCTGCCAGTTCACCGCCACCGTCACCGGCGCGCTGGGAGAGGGGGTAACCGATACCGTGTCGGTCAGCGGGATTGATAATGCGACGAATATCGTGATCGGTGCCGATTCGGCGACCGTGACCATCGTGGATAATAGCCAGCCGCCGCCTCCCCTGGCGGTGATCGTCACCAAGGTGGCCCTGCCGAGCGCCGTGCCCGTCGACGCTGTGCCGGCAGACGTCACCTACCTATTCAGGGTCGCCAACCCCAACGGTTTCGATATCCAGATCACAGACCTGGCCGATGATATTTACGATATCCGTGGCAACGCGCCGGCCAAACTACCCGTAACGACACTGCGGGATTGCCCGCTGCCGTTTCTGCTGGCGGCGGGCCAGTCACGGGTCTGTATCTTCTCCGGCGCCGTTGACGGTAGCGAGGGGGACGTGGTGACGGACGTGATCACCGTCTTTGCCTGTGCCCCGCCCGCCTGCGCCGAGACCGTCACCGACAGCGATGACGCCAGCGTCACCATCACGCCAGGCGCCAGCAGCCTGGCGCTGCTGAAGACCGCCGATCCGGTCACTGTGCAGAGTCCGGGGGGGCCGGTGACTTTCACCGTGGAGGCCATCAACACCTCCCCCTCGGCACAGATCACGATCACCAGCCTGGTCGATGACATCTACGGCGACATCACCGCCGTCGCGGGCGATATCACCAGCACCAATTGCGCCAACGGGCAGGTGCTTGCGCCCTCGGGGGGTCGCTACAGTTGCAGCTTTAGCGCCAACGTCACCGGCGTGGCCGGCACTGAAGTGGTCGACACCGTGACCGCCAGTGGCGAAGCGACCGGCGGTTATCCCGTACAGGGCGCCGACAGCGCCACGGTTGAAATTCTGGGCCTGCTGCCACGGGTGGAGATGACCAAGACAGCCGACCCGGTCGCGGTAAGGGCACCGGGTGGCACGGTCACCTTCACTGCGGAAGTGTTGAATACCTCGGCCACCGAGACGTTGACGATGACCAGCCTGGTGGACGATGTTTATGGCGACCTCAATGGCCAGGGTAACTGCGCAACCCCGCAGGTGATCGCGGCGGCCGCGACCTACCGCTGCGAGTTTCCCGGTGTGGTGAGCGGCGACAACGCGAGCCTGCACCGCGACACCATCGCCATGGCGGGTAGCGATGAGAGTGGCGACCCCGTCGCCGACAGTGACTGGGCCGTGGTCCTGGTATTGCCCTTCGGGATTGGCGGCGAACCGATTCCGGTGCCGGTGAATCCGCTGTGGCTGGCGATAGCGGCCAGCGCCGGCGGTATCGGACTGGGCCTGCTGGCCCTGTGGCGGCGGCAGCGGCGCAAGCAATCCAGCTAGAATCCGAATAATTTTCGTGCGGCGCCTGCCACGGTGCGCAGAACCGGGCCCAACCCTCAGGCGACCGCCAGATCCGACGCCCTGCGGCCGCGCCTCATGCGTCGATTGGGCTTGCCTGAATGGTCAAAGAATTCCCGCTCGATCTGGGACAGGCCACGCCGGTCCTTTCTGCCGGAACGGCGGTCTTCGTGATGCACGTACACGCAGTCACAGCGGGCGGCGGTGCAGCCCGGCAACGGCAGGGACGGCGCCTCGCGCTCCAGGAAGCGTTTGCCGTCCAGGTTCCTGACCGCCGGGCAGGGACCACTGCATGACACCGCCCGGTACTGGCTGCGGGCGGCTGGCTTTACCTGTTTGTAGTGACTGGAGGCCTGGTAAACGGGCGCAGACCGGACCCTGGGCTGACGCTTGTGGGCGAACAGCCGAAGAAACAACACGATGCCGGCGGCGAGCGCAGCGGCGAGTACGAACGTCTCAATCATGGGAATCCTTCCCCCGAATAATTGATTTACCGTCTGATTATCGAGTGTAGACCCCGGCAATCATTTCTGGCCAGCAATTTTAGATGAGTGGTCGCTAACGATTTATGGGCGGTTTGCGGCGCAGGACCCCGCTTGCGCGGGGGTGACGATAATCTGAGAGGTGGCTTCAGGCATCGAAGGGGTGACGCAACACGATGGTCTCCCTGCGGTCCGGGCCGGTGGAGATGATATCGATGGGGGCGCCCACCACTTCCTCGATTTTCTTGATGTAGTCCCGGGCCGCCTGGGGCAGAGCGTCCAGGGACTGGGCCCCCAGGGTGGATTCACTCCAGCCGGGCACTTCCTCGTAGAGCGGGTGCAGGCCTTCATAGTCGTCTGAATCAACCGGGTTGGGTACCGGGTTGCCATTTTCACAGACGTAACCCACACAGATGCGGATGGATTCCAGGCCATCCAGGACGTCCAGCTTGGTCAGGCACAGGCCGCTGACCGAGTTGATGTTGACCGCGTTGCGCAGGGCCACCGCGTCGAACCAGCCACAGCGGCGCGGACGCCCCGTGGTGGCACCGAATTCGTGGCCCTTTTTGGCCAGGTGGGCGCCGGTCTCGTCGAACAGTTCCGTGGGGAAAGGACCGGAGCCGACCCGGGTGGTGTAGGCCTTGGTGATTCCCAGCACATAGTCCAGGTACAGCGGGCCAAAGCCCGAGCCGGTGGCGGTGCCGCCGGCGGTGGTGTTGGAACTGGTCACGAAGGGATAGGTACCGTGGTCGATATCCAGCAGCGAGCCCTGGGCTCCCTCGAACATGATCTTGGCGTTGGTCTTGCGGCACTCGTGCAGAATGGCGGTGACGTCGGCAATCATCGGCTTGAGCTGCTCGCCCATGGTCAGCGTGTCTTCCAGCACCTTGTCGTAATCCAGCGGCTCGGCGTGGTAGTAATGCTCCAGCGCGAAGTTATGGTATTCCATCACTTCCCTGAGCTTGCGGGCGAAGCGTTCCCGGTCCTGCAGGTCGCCCAGCCGGAGGCCGCGACGGGCGACCTTGTCCTCGTAGGCGGGACCGATACCGCGACCGGTGGTACCGATCTTTTCCGCGCCCCGCTTGGCCTCGCGGGCGAGGTCCAGGGCCACGTGGTAGGGCAGGATCAGGGGGCAGGCAGGTGAGATTTTCAGCCGCTCCCGCACCGGCACACCCTTCGCTTCCAGTTCAGCCATTTCCTTGAGCAGCGCGTCGGGCGCCAGTACCACGCCGTTGCCGATCAGGCACTGCACATGCTCCCGCAGAATGCCCGAGGGTATCAGGTGGAGAACGGTTTTCTCGCCATCGATCACCAGGGTATGGCCGGCATTGTGCCCGCCCTGGAAACGCACCACGGCGCTGGCCTGGTCGGTGAGAAGGTCTACGATCTTGCCTTTACCCTCATCACCCCACTGGGTGCCGAGGACCACTACGTTTTTGCTCATGTGTGTTGCTCGTTACTGTTTCCATGTGGCCCCGTCATTCCCGCGCAAGCGGGGATCCAGGGGCATTCAAACCTGCTTCCCGTGTCCCGGGGCATTAACCCGGGTGACACTAGATCCCCGCTTGCGCGGGGATGACGACATACTTCGCTGCTATCACGCCTGGACTTGCCAGTTACCACCGTTCTCTACCAACTCCCAGTCACAGCGGGGATGACGACATACTTTGCCGCTATCACGCCTGGGCTTGCCAGTTACCACCGTTCTCTGCCATTTCCCGATCACCGCGGGGATGACGACATACTCTCGCTTGCTATAGATCCTGGACTTCCCAGTTTCCACCGCTCTCTACCAACTCCCGATCACAGCGACTATCGTGCTCACCACCGAGGTTGTTGATCACTATCTCACCTGCCTGGCGCAGCTCTTCAACCCTGGCCAGCAGTTCCGTGTCATCAACATCCGGCATACTGATCGCCCCCTGCCCGGCGTCACCCGCAGGCAACAGGCCCATCAATGCCTTCAGGTCAGTGGCAAAACCGGTGGCCGGCCGCGAGCGGCCAAACACCTCGCCGACGCCGTTGTAGCGTCCGCCATTGGCCAGGGCCTGGCCGTGGCCGGGCACATAGGCGGCGAACACGATCCCGGTGTGGTAGTGATAACCACGCAGTTCCGCGAGATCGAAATAAACAGGGAGGTCCGGGCGCTGGCGACGGATATCGGTAGCCACATCCTGCAGCTCATCCACGGCGGCCAAGGCCTCGGGAGCACGGTCGGCGAACAGTTCGCGGGCAGCCGCCAGCACTTCGTCGTCACCGTGCAAGTCCACCAGGCCGATAATCAGGGTGGCAATGTCTTCCGGCACCTCGTCCAGGGCCTGCATCAGGTCGGGCACCGACTTGCGCTGCAGGCAGTCGAAAATCACGGCCTCCTGTTCAGCATTCAAATCGGCGCTGGCGAGCACGGCTTCGTAGATACCGACATGGCCCAGGTCCAGGGTACAGGAGGGCTGCAGCCCGGCCTCGTCAAGGGTCGCCAGCATCAGGCGGATCACCTCCACGTCGGCTGCCAGGCTGTCGTCGCCATAGAGTTCGGCACCCAGCTGGATTGGTGAGCGGGACGCCATCAGGGATTTGGGTCGGGTATGCAGGGTGGACCCGGCGTAGCAGAGCCGGGACACCCCTTGCGGGGCCAGGCTGTGGGCATCAATGCGGGCGACCTGCGGGGTGATATCGGCACGCACGCCCATGCTGCGGCCGGAAAGCTGGTCAGTGAGCTTGAAGGTAAGCAGGTCCAGGTCCTGGCCCAGGCCACTGAGCAGGGAATCGGTGAATTCCACCAGCGGCGGAATCACCAGCTCATAGCCCCAGCTACGGAACATATCCAGCAGTCGGCGGCGAAGCTGCTCCACGGTGGCGGCCTGTGCGGGAAGGACTTCTTCTATCCCGTCGGGCAGTTGCCAGCGATCAACCGATGTCATTTATAGCCTTCAATTCACCAAATAAAGCAGGCCAAGCCCGAACAGCATGCTGACGAGGCCAATCCTGCGAATCACGCGGTCATCCATCTGCGCCACCAGGGCGAGCATGTTGCGCCAGTGGTTGGGGCTGATGAAAGGCATCGCGCCTTCAATGATAAAAACCAGTGCCAGAGCCACCGGGAGCACTTGCCAGAAGTCCAAACTTTCTCCCCAGAATGCGCCAGACACAAAAAACCGTGGGTCCGGCGCTTGTGGCTCAAACGTCGAATCCCACGGTTGCGGGATGCTACCACATTCGGTGGGCGGAGTATTGGTGTTTTTTGGCTTATCGCCGCTCCCGGCCTGACCTCAGGGAGGCCCATTCACAGGCCCTGGACCTGGCACAGGACTGGCCGGGTCAGGGGGCTTAGCTGCCCCCTTTCGAATCCTTCAGGTAACGGAAGAACTCACTGTCCGGCTTGAGCAGCAGCACGTCACCCTGGCCCTGGAATGATTCCTGGTAGGCCCTGAGGCTGCGGGTGAACGAATAAAACTCCGGGTCCTGGTTGAACGCGTCGGCATAAATGCTCGTTGCCAGGGCGTCGCCCTGACCGCGAATCTGCTCCGATTCCTTGTAGGCGTTGGCGATAATCACGGTGACTTCCCGGTCCGCCGCGGCGCGGATACCCTCTGCCAGCTCCTGGCCCTGGGAGCGCAGCTCGCGCGCTTCCTTCTCGCGCTCGGCGTTCATCCGCCGGTAGACCGACTCGGACACGTCTGGCGGCAGGTCGATCTTTTTCACCCGCACATCCACCACGCGCACGCCCAGTTCAGCCAGCGCCACGTCGTTGAGTACGCGGGTGATGTCCTCCATCAGCTGGTCGCGCTCACCGGAGACCACTTCCTGCACCGAACGCACGGCGACCTGGTTACGCAGGCCGTCGTTGATACGCTGGGCCAACAGTCCGGCGGCGCGGGCCTCTTCACCGTTGGTGGCGGTGTAGAACTTGGCCGTGTCGGAAACCTGGAACTTGGCGTATGAATCCACAATCAGCGCTTTCTGCTCCTGGGTAAAGAAGCGCTCAGGCTGTGAGTCCACCGTCAGCACACGCCCTTCAAACTTGCGCACGTTGTTGACGAAGGGAATCTTCCAGTGCAGTCCCGGGCTGATGTCCGGGTTGACCACTTCACCAAAGCGCAGCAGCACACCGCGCTCGGTTTCCTTGATCACATACAGGGCGTTGCTGACGATAAAGATACCTACAGCGAGCAAAACCAGAATTGTCATATTACGGCTGGACATGATTAGCGACCTCCCCGACGACTGGTGGAACCCGAGGCGGCGGCGTCACGACGCAGCTGCTCGGTGACCATGTTGGTGATCTCGCGCAGCGTGTTGCTGTCGAGGCTGGGTGCGCGGACGGCGCGCTGCTGGCTCTGTTCCGCCAGCTTGTCCAGGGGCAGGTACATCATGTTGTTACCCCCTTCCACGTCGACCATCACCTTGCTGGTGTTGCCGTAAACGTTCTGGATCGCGTCCAGGTACAGGCGCTCGCGGGTCACTTCCGGTGCCTTGCGGTACTCCGCCAGCAGCTTGCTGAAGCGATCTGCCTCACCCTGTGCGTTGGCGATCACCTGTTCCTTGTAGGCGTTGGCCTCCTCGATCTGCCGCTGGGCGCCACCGCGGGCCTCGGGCACGATACCGTTGGCGTAGGCCTGGGCTTCGTTCTTCACCCGCTCCTCGTCCTCGCGGGCCTTGATCACGTCGTCAAACGCCGCCTGCACCTGACTGGGAGGCTTGGAGTCGTCGACGTTGACCTTGCTCACCAGGATGCCGGTTTCGTAAAGGTTGAGATATTCCTGCAAGCGGGTTTGCACATCGCTGGCGATTTTCGCACGACCTTCGGTCAGCACCAGGTCCATCCCGGTGTCACCCACCACGTGGCGCAATGCGCTCTGCGCGGCATGCTGCAGCGAAATCTCCGGATCCCGCACCTTGAGCACGAACTTGTCGGGATCGTTGATCACATACTGCACCGACATGTTCACCTCCACGATATTCTCGTCCTGGGTGAGCATGATCTCCCGGAAACTGGCCGCACGCACCTTGGTGGTGTTGACCTTGATCACCTCGTCGACCAGCGGCGGGTTCCACTGCAGACCCGGCTGCACGGTTTCCAGGTACTTACCGAAGCGGAGCACAACCGCCCGCTCCTGCTCGTCGATCTGGTAGAAACCCATCAGACCCCAGACCACCGCCGCACCCAGCGCCAGCACCCCCAGCAACGGAGCCGAGAAGGCCGGGCCGCCACCGCCGCCGGAACCCCCTGAGCCCGATTTGCCACCAAAAATTCCGCCGAGTTTCTCCTGCAGTTTCTGCAGGGCCTCGTCGAGATCAGGTGGCCCCTGGTCTCCGCCGCCCCAGGGATCCTTGGGGCCTTTATTGTTACCGCCACCCGGTTCATTCCAGGCCATAATCTACTCCTGTGTTCAAAGTCGGAAGAGTCTAACAAATTTTTGTCGGGGCGGGTCATTCGCAACCCACTCATTCCAGCGCAGTCGCACCCCGGACAGGGCGAACCCTGACCGCACCTGCCTTGCCGCCCACCACAGGGCACCTTCTCTTGCTTCGCAATTCACCTTGCACCCCAGGGCACCTTCTCTTGCTTCGCAATTCACCTTGCACCCCAGGGCACCCTCTCTTGCTTCGCAATTCACCTGGTACGCGGGGATGACGAACGGTGATTGATAAGGCGACCGGGGATGACTAAAACAGGGGCTCCGGCCCCTTTTTCATCAATCTGTTCCAGTCCGCCCGGGGCAGCCGCACCTGCAGGTGGGCTTTGCCGTCGTCGGAATACTGTTCAGATTCCACGGCGCCCAGCCGATAGAGCGCGGCCCGCAGCCCGCCCTGGTCCGGCGCCAGTTCCAGTTCCTCGTTGACCATGTCCTGGCCCACCAGTTCGCTCACCGCCTGCAATAACAGCTCAACCCCCGCGCCGGTGGCCGCGCTTAGCCAGACCCGCGCGGGCTGACCGTCGGCGTTACGGTCTATACGCGGCACCTGCTCCAGCAGATCCAGCTTATTGTAAATTTCCAGTCGGGGAATCTGGTCAGCACCGATTTCCTGCAGGACTTCCTGCACCTGGTAGATGTTGTCCTCGCGCTCATCGCTGGCGGCATCGATCACGTGCAGCAGCAGGTCGGCGTTGAGGGTCTCTTCGAGGGTGGCCTTGAAGGCCTCAACCAGCTTGTGTGGCAGGTGGGCGATAAATCCCACGGTATCGGCCAACACCACCGGTCCCACATTTTCCAGTTCCAGCCGGCGCAGGGTCGGGTCCAGGGTGGCGAAGAGCTGGTCGGCGGCGTAGACGCCGGACTCGGTCAGGCAGTTGAACAGGGTGGACTTGCCGGCGTTGGTATATCCCACCAGGGAAACCGTGGGGATTTCCTGGCGCTTGCGGGACCGACGGCCCTGGTCACGCTGCTTGCGGACCTTTTCCAGCCGGGCAGTAATGGATTTGATACGCGCCCGCAGCAGGCGGCGGTCGGTTTCCAGCTGGGTTTCACCCGGGCCGCGCAAACCGATGCCGCCTTTCTGCCGCTCCAGGTGGGTCCAGCCTCGCACCAGTCGTGTGCTGACGTGCTGCAACTGGGCCAGTTCAACCTGCAGCTTGCCCTCGTGGGTGCGTGCCCGCTGGGCGAAAATATCGAGGATCAGCCCGGTGCGGTCCACTACCCGGCACTCGAGCTCCTTCTCCAGGTTTCGCTCCTGGCTGGGGCTGAGCACGTGGTTGAACATCACCACTTCCGCCTCGTGCAGATTCACCTCGTCGCGAATTTCCTCGAGCTTGCCCGAGCCGACAAAGGTGCGTGGGTGGGGAGCCGTGCGCTGGCCCATCACGTAGGCAGCCGGATCCCCTCCTGCGGAAAGCACGAGTTCTTCAAATTCACGGGGGTCTTCCCGCTCTGATTCGCTGTCGAGATTCAGGTGAACGAGCACTGCCCGCTCCCCGGAATCGGGTCGGTCAAAAAACAAGACTACCTCTGATGGGGGCCCCTGGGCGGCCGCCGCGGCGGCCGCAGGTCACGCTCTTAGCTGTCACCGCCCTCTTCCGGGGGATGCTGCATCGGCAGACGCACAACCCGGCTGGGTACGACGGTAGAAATGGCGTGCTTGTACACCATCTGGCTGACGGTGTTTTTCAGCAGCACCACGAACTGGTCGAAGGATTCAATCTGCCCTTGCAGCTTGATTCCGTTCACCAGGTAAATGGATACAGGAACGCGTTCCTTACGCAAAATATTGAGGTAAGGGTCTTGTAGCGTGTGCCCCTTTGACATGGCTATATCTCCTGGCAGGCTCAACTCGAGCCGAAAAAAATGAAAAACTGGCCTTCTTCCCTACATCGACGTTGACTCGCTCCCCTGGGGGCGACGTGATGTGAGCTGCGGGCCCTCGTTACCACTGAACGCATTATAGTGCATCCGCAAGATTCTACATGGGGGCATACCCCAAATAGTTCAAGGCGGCCTGGAGCGGCTTTTGGCCGATCAGCCGACTACTCGGGTCGCTGGATTCCCGCCTGCGCGGGAATGACGGTGATGAAGCCCCCTCACCGCCCTTGTTGGACAGCACAAATTCCTCAATGTTCCCCGCTTGATCGGTGTATATCCACGCAAGATCGCGCCATTTTCGCAGCCATGTCAGTTGCCGCTTGGCCAGCTGGCGGGTGGCGGCCACCCCCTGCTCCACCGCCTGTTCCAGCGAACACTCCCCTTCCAGGTACTGCCACAGCTGGCGATAGCCCACTGCCCGCAGCGCCGGCAGGTCTGGGCTGAGGTCGCCGCGCCGGTGCAGTGCTCGCACCTCCTCCAGGAAGCCTGCCTGCATCATCTGCTCGAAGCGCAGGGCGATACGCTGGTGCAGCACGCTGCGTTCGCGGGGGCAAATGGCCAGTTGGGCAATGGCAAAGCGCCCGTGGGGATCGTCCAGGCCACCCGCACCCGAGTCGGCATGCCATTCGGTCAGGGTGCGGCCCGTGCTGCGGTAAATCTCCAGGGCCCGGGCCAGTCGCTGGGAATGATTGGGGTGGATCCTGGCCGCCGACTCGGGGTCAACCTCGGCCAGCCGGGCGTGAATAGCCGGCCAGCCCAGTTGCTCCGCCTCTGCCTCTATGGCGGCACGTAGGCCGGGGTCGGCGGCGGGCATGGTGGCCAGTGGCTCCAGGAAGGCCTTGAAGTAGAGCATGGTGCCGCCCACCAGCAACGGAATTCTGCCACGGGCGGTGATCTCGTCCGCCAGGCGGTTGGCATCGGCGGCAAAATCCGCCGCCGAATAGGGCTCGGCGGGGTCGCGGATATCCACCAGGTGATGGGGATAGTCGGGTTTGGCGCTGCCGATATCCATGCCGCGGTAGACCAGGGCCGAGTCGACGCTGATCAGCTCGCAGTCGAGCCGGCCCGCCAGCGCGATGGCAAGGTCAGTCTTGCCCGAGGCCGTGGGGCCCATCAGGCAGATCAGCGGAGGCTTGGAGGAGGCCATGGAATGGTTGCTGTCAGCGCCCCCGCAGGAACAGCCTGTCCAGCTCGTCCAGCCCCAGCTGGGTCCAGGTCGGGCGGCCGTGATTACACTGGCCGGAGCGCTCGGTTTCCTCCATGTCACGCAGCAGGGCGTTCATTTCCGGCACGGTCAGGCGCCGGTTGGCGCGCACCGAGCCGTGGCAGGCCATGGTAGAGAGAATTTCATCCATATGGGCCGCTATACGCTCTGAGCTGCCGAACTCGATCAGATCCGCCAGCACGTCACGCAACAGTTGCTCCACGTCAGAATCGCGCAGCGCCACCGGGATCTCGCGGATCACCAGGGCCTCTTCGCCGGCCACATCCACCGACATGCCAATGGCGCGAAACAGCTCGGCGTTCTCGCCCGCCACGTTCACCTCGCGCTGGCTCACGGCGACCGATTGCGGCACCAGCAGGGGCTGGCTGCGAATGCCCTCGGCATCGCGGGAGGCTTTCAGGCGCTCATAGGTAATGCGTTCGTGGGCGGCGTGCATGTCCACCAGCACCAGTCCGGCGGCGTTCTCCGCCAGGATGTAAATGCCCTTGAGCTGGGCCAGGGCATAACCCAGCGGGGGAACATCCTCCTCACGTCCCTGCTCGGGCAGTGACGGGTGTAACTGGCCATAGGCCGCCATCTGGTCCTTACCCTGGCTGCCGAGGCCCGGATTGGCGCTGAAGCGGGGGCCGAACCCCTGCCCCAGCTGGCCCTGCCGCGGCGGCGCGTCGGCCACCGCGGCGCCCTGTTCCGCGCCCCACGCCAGCCCGCCCTGGGTGCTGATCTCCCCGGTTTCGGTATTGATGGCCATCCCATCGCCGGTGCGCACCGTGTTGGGCGGCAACTGGTCATTGGGTCGCACGTCGGCCAGCGCCCGGTGCAGGCTGGAAAAAATGAAGTTGTGCACGCTGCGGCCATCCCGGAACCGCACCTCGTGCTTGGTGGGGTGCACATTGACATCCACCTGGGCAGGATCCACCTCCAGGTAGAGCACGAACGCCGGGTGACGACCGTGATAAAGCACGTCACGGTAGGCCTGCTTGATCGCATGGGCAACCAGCTTGTCGCGAATCACCCGCCCGTTAACGAAGAAATACTGCAGGTCGGCCTGGCTGCGGGAGAACGTGGGTAATCCCACCCAGCCCCAGAGCTTCAGACTACCGGAGGGCAGGCCGCCGCCTTCATTCTCGATATAAATGGCCTGTTCCATAAAGGCCGGGCCACAGACGCTGGCCACCCGCCGCTGCTGTTCCACCTGGCCGGTGCCGGCCTTGAGCTGGTGAATGCCGCGGCCGTTGTGGCGCAGGCTGAAGGCGACATCAAAGCGGGACAGGGCCAGCCGCTTGACCACCTCTTCCAGGTGGTTGAACTCGGTTTTTTCCGTGCGCAGGAATTTGCGCCGGGCGGGAGTATTGAAGAACAGGTCGCGCACTTCAACCGTGGTGCCCCGGGGATGGGGCGCGGGTCTGGTCACCACCTCCATCTCCCGCCCTTCACAGGCGGCGGAGCTGCCCTCGCTGCCCTGCTCGGCGGCGTTGCTGGTGAGCGTCAGGCGGGAAACCGAGCCGATACTCGCCAGGGCCTCGCCGCGAAAGCCCAGGCTAGCGACCGCCTCCAGGTCCTCCAGCGAGCTGATTTTGCTGGTGGCATGGCGGGCCATGGCCAGGGGCAGGTCATCCGCCTCGATACCGAGGCCATTGTCGCGAATCCGGATCAGCTTGACGCCCCCTGCTTCCACCTCGATATCCACCCGGGTGGCGCCGGCGTCCAGGCTGTTCTCCAGCACTTCCTTGACCACCGATGCCGGGCGCTCGACGACCTCGCCGGCGGCGATCTGGTTTGCCAGGCGGGTGGAGAGGCGATGGATTTTGGACATAGGTAACATTTTCCGGCGTGAAGCTGCCCCGCGTGACCTGACTCTTGTCATTCCCGCGCAGGCGGGGACCCAGTATCTGCGGGTGTGTGGGGGATACTACTGGATGTTTGGGGTGGTGGGCTACTTCAGGGAGCAGTTTGTGTGCGCACAATCCCTGGATCGAGGAATGAACGCAATAGCGAGCCCCGTCATTCCCGCGCACGCGGGAATCCAGGGACGTTGAAGCCAAAAACAGGGAGATCACGGGATTCCCGCTTGCCCCAGGGCACCTTCTCTTGCTGCGCAATTCACCTCATTCGCTAAGATGACGAAATCAGGTCGCAGGAATGGTCAGCTTCTGTCCCACCATGATCTTCGAACCACGGATGCCATTGGTGCTCTTGAGCGTCGACAGTGACACGTTGAAACGCTGGGCGATTCCGGACAGGGTATCACCACTGGCAATGGTGTACTCGGTCCCGCGCTGGGCCTTGTTCCAGGCGATGAGGGTGCCCGAGGGAGGATGGGCCAGCATATAGCTCCTGATCCCGGCGTGAATGGCGCTGGCCATCTTCTTCTGGTAGCTGCTGGTGGAGAGCCGTTTGGCTTCCGTGGGATTGGAAATAAACCCGGTTTCCACCAGGATCGAGGGTATATCGGGCGACTTCAGCACGGCGAAACCCGCCTGCTCCACATTTTTCTTGTGCAGCCTGGCCACGTTGTCGACATTGCGCAGCACCTGGGTGCCGACTTGCAGGCTGGCATCCAGGGTGGAGGTCATGGACAGGTCTGCCAGCACCCCGGCGAGCACGTCGTCCTTGTCCGAGAGACGAACACCACCCACCAGGTCGGCGGCGTTCTCGCGCTGGGCCAGATAGCGGGCCGCGGTACTGGTGGCGCCGCTGGTGGACAGGGCGTAGACGGAAGCGCCGTTGGCTTCGGTGCGCTTGAAGGCGTCGGCGTGGATGGACACGAACAGGTCCGCCTGGCGCTGGCGGGCCAGGTCACGTCGTCCCTTCAGGCTGATGTAGTAATCGCCGGTGCGGATCAGGGTGGGCGCAAATCCGGTATCGGCCTGGAACAGGCGGTGCAGTTCCCGGGCGATCGCCAGTACCACATCCTTCTCCCGGCGCTTGCCCGGGCCCAGTGCGCCCGGGTCCTCGCCACCGTGACCGGCATCGATGGCGATAATGATGTCGCGCTTGCTGCCCTGCTGGGCGGTTTTCTTCACCGCCGGTTTGGCAGCCGTCGCGTTCTGGTCGAAAAGGTCCACCACCAGGCGATCGCCGGCTTTCTCGTTCGCCTTCAGTGAGAAGCTGCGCGGGTCCACACTGGCACTCATGTCCATGACGATGCGCAGGTCATCCCCCTCGCGCACCGCCGAACGCACCTGGCGAATCGGGGTGTTATCCAGCTGGAGATCAGAGAGATTGGTTTTCAGCCGGGTGTCGGTGACATCCAGCACGATGCGAGTGGGGTTCTGCAGGACAAAGAGATTGTGCTCCGAGGGACCGGTGAGATCAAACACCACGCGCGTGTGGTCCGGCGCCCGCCACAGGCGCACGTCGTGCACGTCCGCCGCCATCGCGGCGCCGGCCACCAGCCAACCCAGGATCGCCCCGATCCACGCCCTGCCCATGTCACTCCCGCGCGCTGTGCGATTGTTATTGACGTTATGGTCGGGCGCCCGCCTGTAAACGCTGCAATACCGCTCGTCCCCTGGCGGTACTGGCGTCCAACTGCAGCCGACGTCCCAAGCCCTTGCGTTCTATGTTAATCACTAAATCCGCCGGGGGCAAAACGCCCAGCCCCCTGGCAGGCCACTCCACCAGGCAAATCGAGTCGCTTGTGAAATAATCACGGATTCCCATGAATTCCAGCTCCTCGGGATCGCCCAGCCGGTATAGATCGAAATGGTACAGGGTGAGTTCCCCGAGCTCGTAGGGTTCCACCAGCGTATAGGTGGGACTCTTGACCGCCCCCCGGTGGCCAAGCGCCTGGACGATGCCGCGACTGAGGGTGGTCTTGCCCATGCCAAGTTCACCCTGGAGGTGGACCACCGTACCCGGTTGCAGGGCCGCCGCCAACCGCTTACCGCATTCCACCATGGCCGCTTCGTCATCGGCCTGCCACACGATTTGCTCCCCGCTCAACCCAGCAACTCCCGCAACCAGGGCATCAGGTCCGAGGCCAGCAGGCCACGCATGCCCTCCCCGGCGGCGAGGTCGGCAGCAGCGCCGTGCAGGCAGACGCCAAGGGCCGCTGCCTCCAGCGGTCCGGCGCCCTGGGCCAGCAGCGAGCCGATCACCCCGCTGAGCACATCACCCATGCCCCCGCTGGCCATGCC
This sequence comes from Seongchinamella unica, assembly GCF_004354085.1. Taxonomy (GTDB): domain Bacteria; phylum Pseudomonadota; class Gammaproteobacteria; order Pseudomonadales; family Halieaceae; genus Halioglobus; species Halioglobus unicus. The sequence continues at coordinate 669,343 of NZ_SMSE01000003.1, forward strand.
GGGGTTCCCGTAATCGCCAAGCAACAGCTGTTGCGCATCCGCTACCAGGGTGCCATTGCCCTTGAGCACTGCCACCGCGCCGGTTTTGTGCTGCAGGGCGCGGCAGGCAGCAAAGCGGTCGCACTGAATATCTGCATTGCTGCAGGACAGCAGGCGTGCCGCTTCGCCGGGATGCGGGGTAATTATCATCCCGGGCCGCGGCGCCGCCTTGCCGGCGGCCAGCAGGTTGAGCCCGTCGGCATCCAGCACCAGGGGCTTGCCGCTCTTCATCGCCACCTGGAACAGGTACTCCGACCAGGGCGACTGGCCCAGGCCGGGACCCACCACCAGCACATCGGCGGACTCCAGCAGAGGCTGTAAATCCTCGCCGGACTCCACCCCTCGGGCCATCACTTCCGGCGCGCGCGCCACCAGCGCGGCAACATGCTCGGGCCGGGTCGCCACCTTTACCAGGCCTGCACCACAGCGCAGGGCGGCCTCCGCTGCCAGCGCCGCCGCCCCCGCCATACCGTAGTCACCACCGACCACCAGCACCGTGCCGTACAGGCCCTTGTGCGCGCTGGCGGGACGCGGCGGCTGCAGCTCCAACAGCGGCTCCAGCTCCAGGCGGTAACTGTCACAAGGGACCTGTCGGTACACCTGGGCCGGCACGCCCAGGTCGGCAAACTGCAGTTCGCCGGTGTGATCCCCGGCCTCCAGGGTGAACAGGCCGCGCTTGAGACCGATAAAGGTCACGGTCAGCTCAGCCCGCACCGCCCGGCCCAGCACCCGGCCCGTGTCAGAGCAAAGCCCGGAAGGGATATCCACCGCCAGCACTGCCACGTCGGCGGCGTTGATTTCATCGATCGCCTCAGCGTACGCGCCCCGGACATCGCCCCCCAGGCCAGTCCCCAGCAGGGCGTCGACGAGCACACCGGCAGACATGACCGCGCCCGGCTCAAAGTCCAGGATTTCTACCCCGTTGGCCAGCGCCTGGTTGCGGGCAAGCAGCGCATCACCGCCAATTTTATCCGCATCACCCACCTGCAAGACCCGGGTGCGAATGCCGCGCTTGTGCGCCAGGTCGGCGATGAGAAAACCGTCGCCGCCGTTGTTGCCAGTACCGCAGAGCACCTGTACGCACTCGGGGTCGGCCCAGGTATTGAGCAGGCTGTCGAAAGCGGCGTTGGCCGCCCGCGACATCAGGGTAATGCCCGGCAGCCCGTGCTCATCGATAGCGCAACGGTCGAGGGCGCGGGTCTGCTGCGCGGTGTACAATGCTTCGAAACTGGCCGTATCCACTAAAATCTCCGTCACTGTCGCGGGGAACCGTCAAGGCGGACTATCGCCCCGCCGGGAACCGATTGAATTATACGCAGATGTCCGACTCCGGTGACCTGAAATTTAGCACGCAACAGGCAGCGACCCTGCTGGCTGACCTCGAGCGCTGGGCGACGGAGCTGGGCTTCCAGCAGGTGGGCGTCAGCAACGTTGAGCTCGGCGAGCACGAAGCCTACCTGCAGAAATGGCTGGATGCCGGTTATCACGGCAGCATGGATTACATGGCCCGCCACGGCAGCAAGCGCTCGCGTCCGGCGGAGCTGGTGCCCGACACCTGCCGGGTGATCTCCCTGCGCATGAATTACCTGGCGGACGGCAGCGCCAGTGACGTGCTGGCCTCGTCCGAAAAAGCCTACATTTCCCGCTACACTCTCGGGCGCGACTATCACAAGCTGATCCGCAAGCGCCTGGCGCAGCTCGCGGCGCGTATCGAACAGGAAGCCGGCGGCGGCCGCTTCCGCGCCTTTGTCGACAGCGCCCCGGTGCTGGAGCGGGCCATTGCCGAGCAGGCGGGCCTGGGCTGGATCGCCAAGAACACCATGCTGATCAACCCGGACGCCGGTTCCTGGTTCTTCCTCGGCGAGATCTACACCGATCTACCCCTGCCGGAAACCCGCGCGCAGGAAAGCAAACACTGCGGTACCTGTACCGCCTGCCTGGAGGAATGCCCCACTGACGCGTTTGTCGGCCCCTTCCAGCTGGATGCCCGCCGCTGCATTTCCTACCTGACCATCGAGCACCACGGCCCGATCGATCCGGCGCTGCGACCGTTGATGGGCAACCGGGTCTTCGGCTGCGACGACTGCCAGCTGGTGTGCCCCTGGACCAAGTTCGCCGGCGACACCAACGAGGCCGACTTCCAGCCCCGTCACGGCCTGGCGGACGCGGAGCTGGTGGACCTGTTCCTGTGGGATGAGGAGGCGTTCCTGGCCCGCACCGAGGGGTCGGCGATCCGGCGGATCGGTTACGAGCGCTGGCTGCGCAACCTGGCGATCGGCCTGGGGAACGGGCCGCCAACGGACCAGGCGATCGCGGCTTTGGGCAAGCGGGCGGACCATCCGTCGGGCCTGGTGCGGGAACATGTCGAGTGGGCGCTGGCCAGGCTGGGGAAGGCGTCGTCAACGCCGGAATGACATCAACAGGGGGGCGGTAGATTGCCTGCCCTGCGCTCAGGCCTCCATCCGCAAAAAATGCTGCCGGTAATAACGCATCTCCTCGATCGACTCGCGGATGTCGTCCAGCGCCAGGTGCGTCCCGCTCTTGGTGAAACCCGCCTCAAGCTCCGGGCGCCAGCGCTGCATCAGGATCTTGAGGGTACTCACATCCAGGTTGCGGTAGTGAAAGAAGGATTCCAACTCCGGCAGATGGCGGGCCATGAAGCGGCGATCCTGGCAGATGGTATTGCCACACATGGGTGAGGCGTTGGCTGGCAGGTACTGTTCCAGGAAGGCCAGGGTCTCGACCGTGGCACGGCGCTCGTCGTAATCACTGGCTCGCACCCGATCCACCAGACCCGAGCGATTGTGGTGGGTGGTATTCCACTCATCCATGGCGTCCAGGCGCTCGTCCGAGGTATGGATGGCAATCACCGGCCCCTCGGCCAGGGTATTGAGGTCACTGTCGGTCACAATGGTGGCGATCTCGATGACCACGTCCTTGTCGGGGTCCAGTCCGGTCATCTCCAAATCAACCCAGATCAGGTTGCTGGCGCTTTGCATAGGGTGTCGCTCTTGATGAGGCTGTGACCGCAAGTGTAACAAATTGCCTCGACAGGCCCAGACGCTGGCCCAATAATGGGCTCATGTCGAAACGTAAACTCAGTCGCCAACAGGCCTGGCGGGTGGAAAAGATCCAGGAAGAGCGAGCCAAACGCGCCGCCCGCCGGGATGCCGCTGCGGAACAGGCAGTGACCGGCGGCGAGTTGGGACCCGAACAGGAAGGCCTGGTCATCGCCCACTACGGAACCCAGGTGGCGGTCGAGTCCGCTCCCGGTGTCAGCCAGCGCTGCCACGTGCGCGCCAATATCGAGGGCCTGGTTACCGGTGACCGGGTGGTCTGGTGCGAGGGTGATCCCACCGGCGTTGTGGTCGCGCAGCTAGGCCGCCAGAGCGTACTCTGCCGGCCGGATTCGCACGGCAAGCTGAAGGCGGTGGCGGCAAACATCGACCAGATTCTGGTGGTCATCGCCCCCTATCCCGAGCCCCATGCCAACCTCGTGGACCGCTACCTGGTCGCCGCGGAAGTGGTGGGGATCGAACCGGTTATCGTGGTCAACAAATCCGACCTGCTGGACAGGGATCCCGCGCTGCGCGAGCAACTGGAGCAGTTGATGGCGATCTACCCCGAGCTGGGTTACCAGGTGCTGTATACCTCGACCAAACAGGGCGGGCTGGAGACGCTACACGCCACCCTGCGCGAGCGCATCAGCGTATTTGTGGGTCAGTCGGGCGTCGGTAAATCCTCCCTGGTCAACGTCCTGCTGCCGGCGGCGGAGCTGCGGGTGGGCGCCTTGTCCGCGAACACCCGCAAGGGGACCCACACAACCACCACCGCCCAGCTGTTTCACCTCGACTGCGGTGGCAGCCTGATCGACTCACCGGGCATCCGCGAGTTTGGCCTCTGGCACATGGACAGGCTGGAGGTGGAGCAGGGCTTCAGGGAATTCCGTCCTCACCTGGGCCACTGCAAGTTTCGCGACTGTCACCACGAGCAGGAACCGGGCTGCGCGATTATGGCGGCGCTGGAGAGCGGCGAGATCAGCCAGACCCGACTGGACAGCTACCGCCACATCGTGGCGTCGCTGGACTAGTACTCCATCAACTTGAGATTGACGGGGTACCAGGGCCTGCTCACACGAACTGAGCTGAGCCTGCTGCCAGCGGCTCACCCAGACGGGTCGGCGTGCCGGCGGCGTATTGCGCCTCCCAGTTGATCGCCCCCCGGGGGAATAGCAGGATCACCGTCGAGCCGAGCTTGAAGCGCCCCATTTCCTCGCCCCTGGCGAGACTGACCGGGTCCGGCGCGCTGCGATAATCAACGCTGCTGGGGAGTTTCGGCGGCGGCGCCACCTGGCCGCTCCACACCGTCTCGATACCGGCAACCACCATGGCACCGACCAGTATCATCGCCATGGGCCCGAACGCGGTCTCGAAGTAGCAGACCAGGCGCTCGTTGCGGGCAAACAGCCGCTCGACGTGCTCAGCGGTCACGCCGTTGACGGAAAACAGGTCGCCGGGAACATAGGTGGTTGCCAGCAGCCTGCCCGCAAGCGGCATGTGTACCCGGTGATAATCACGCGGCGAGAGGTAGATGGTCGCGAAGCTGCCGCCGGCAAATTTTTCCGCCCACTCGGGGTCTCCCCCCAGCAGTTCCACACAGCTGTAGTCCTGGCCCTTGGCCTGGAAAATACGGCCATCGATGATATCGTCCAACTGGCTGATCGCCCCATCGGCCGGGCACACCACGTCGGCCTCGGCAACCGGTCGCGCCCCTTCCTTTAAAGGGCGGGTAAAGAAGGCGTTGAAGTTGGGGTAACGTTGGTAATCCGGTTCCTCCGCTTCACTCATGTCGACGTCGAAATGGCGAACGAACAGGCCGATGGCCTGGTTTTTCAGCCAGACGGGGTGTTCCAGTTCAGCCAGCCAGCCGGTACAACGGGAGAGCAGGTGCTGAGGCAGAATGTGCTGCAAATAGATGAAAAGTTTGTCCATGAGGCGTAGTGTATCGACTATGCGGGGAAACGAAATCAAAAACTGACGTGAAGATTTGGCTTGTACCCCTCCTGTTGGTATCTGCAGTCGCCCTGGCCCAGGAGGAACAACTCGACGAGGTCCCGGTAGCCCCGGAGGCCGACTCACAACAGGTCGAATCCGAAGAACCTCCCATCAACTGGGTAGACACCAGCCACACCGCGGTCGCGGACCAGGCCCAGGCCATGGTGGAGTGGATGGACGGTTTCTTCGGCGACCCGAACTACGACCTGGACAAGGCCGCCTCCTACCTGCGACTGGAATTTGAAAACGACTGGGAGCAAAACAAGGGCAACGACCTGGGCGTGCGCCTGCGCGGCAAAGTGCAGCTCCCCAAGATCAGCCAGCGGGTCGACCTGCTGTTCAGTGATGAGGAAGGTGACACCACCGACCAGGAAGAGCGTGAGGACAGCGACAATGTTTCCCTGCAATACAATGTCCGCAAGAGCACCCGCTCACGCTTCGACGCCACCATGGGCTTTTCATCCGGCAACCTGAAACCGGGCGTTCGTTACCGCATCGAGGGCGACCTGGATTTTGGCCGTCGCTACCGCTATATCCAGCGTATTCAGTACGAGGACGGAGAAAAGTTTTTCACCATTGGCCAGGCCGACCTTTACCAGAGCTTCAACACCCGCGACGTACTGCGCTGGAGTAACCGCCTCAAGTGGGGCGAGACCACCGAGGGAGTGGAGTGGCGTACCCGGCTGTCCCTGTTCCAGCGCTTCGCTGCGGATACTGATCGGCCGCTGGCGCTGAACCACTTTGTTTCGGTTCGGGGGGAATCCCGGCCCACCTCATTTATCAAGAATTACCGCCTGGGTACCATCTGGCGCCGCCAGGTGTATCGCGATTTCCTGTTCCTGGAAATGGAGCCGGCGATGAATTACCGACGCCGTGATTACGAGGACAGCCGCGACCTCAGCTGGAGCTTTGTCATTCGCCTGGAAATTGCCTTGTCGCGGGATTTCTCGCGGGGACGCAGTCAGGATCGTGAGGATGAGCGGGCGGCGGCGGATATGCCGGTCCCGGAAACCTGAGGGACAACGGTCATGGCTAGGACAGCGGCCAATCCACGGCCTGGGCAGATAGTGCCTCTCAGGGGCGCTGGATTCCCGCCTGCGCGGGAATGACGGAGTGGGTGCGACAAGGATGGGAACCGGCACGGGCAGAGGGACCGGCACACCGACCGGCACACCGACCGGCACGGGGACAGGGACCGGGGCAGGGACAGGGACAGGGACAGGGACAGGAATTGGCGCCCGACAGATAGAGCCGGTTGCCAGCAACCGGCGCCGGGGTCAGCGGCAACATGTGACCGGGCCTGGCCCGGTCACGATGAGCGCCACCTCGCTGCTATCGACCTACAAATTCTCCTCGGCAAACGCCGCCAGCCTGGAACGCACGATGCCGTTCACATGCATGATCCCGGCGTGGGGATAGCGCTTGCTCTTCTCCACCAGGTAGGTCAGTCCCGATGTCAGCGGACTGATGTACTTGTTGTCGATCTGGGCCAGGTTGCCCAGCACCACGATCTTGGAGTCGGCGCCCACCCGGCTGATCACTGACTTGAGCTGGAACTGGGTCAAGCCCTGACTCTCGTCGATAATGATATAGGCGTTATTGAAGGAGCGGCCGCGCATGAAGTTGAGCGACTTGAACTGGATGTTGGCCCGCTCTTTCACGTAATCGATACTGCCGTGGCAGGATTCGTCGGTACCGTGGAGGATCTCCAGGTTGTCGTCAAAGGCCGCCAGCCAGGGCGCCATCTTCTCTTCCTCGGTGCCCGGCAGGAAGCCGATCTCCTCGGCGATGGGCGGCGTTGACCGTGCCACTATCAGCTTGGAGTATTTCTTCTGCTCGAGTATCGCATGCAGGCCGTAGGACAGGGCCAGCAGGGTCTTGCCGGAACCGGCGGGGCCGGTAAGCACGGTCATGTCCACGCTGTCATCGTCGAGCAGGGACATCGCCATGGCCTGCTCCATATTGCGCGGCGCCAGTCCCCAGAAACGCTTGTGCATGAGGTTGTCGCGACTGTCGCAACGCAGGTAGACGAAGTCCTTGTCGACCCGTTTGACGAAGGCCATGAAGTCCTGATCGTCGTACAGGAACTGGTTGGGGTAGGCATGGGGAACCGACTTTCTCGGCACCCGGTGCAGGGTGCAATCCCCCTCGCGCAAGGTGTCCACCTCGCTGATTGTGGACCAGAAATCCCCTTCGATATGCTCGTAGCCCTTGGCCAGCAGGTCGATATCGTCGAGCACCCGGTCGCGCCGGTAATCTTCCACGTGCACCAGGCCGGAACCCTTGGCCTTGATGCGCATGTTGATGTCCTTGGTGACCAGGCAGACAAACTCGTTGGGATTCTCGGCCTGCAGCCGCAGGGCGACATTGATGATGCGATTGTCGTTGGCCTGGGCCGGGGTGCCGTCCAGGTAGGGCACGTCGGTATTTTCTGCCAGCAACTGGTCCGGGAAAATGGCCAGGGTGCCGGGCTGCATACCCTCCAGTTCCGACCCTGGTACCTCCACGCCCTCCTGGATTTCCTGGGGTGAGGCGGAGTCCACCACCTTGTCGATCATCTGGATGGCGATGCGCGCCTCGCGGCTCACGGTTTTGTCACGACGGTCCTTGATGTGGTCCAGCTCTTCGAGAACGGTCATGGGAATCACCACCCGGTGTTGCTTGAAGGCGGTGACGGCGGTGGGGTCGTGCAGGAGGACATTGGTGTCCAGTACATAGGTCTTTTTTACAACGGGTTTCAGGGTGGCAGATTTTTCTACGCGCAGGGCGGAGCCTGAATCCATAAAGCATTCCTCGCAGCTATTTCACTAATAGTTGGGTTTTGGTCTTGGGGAATGGGGTGACAGGCGCAGCAAAACTGCCAGGCCTGACCCGGTACTGCTGGTTGTGGGGTTTCCATGCTTGCCGCCGACTTCTGCGTTCGACGATGGTTTTTCCGGGGGGGGTGTTGGGGGTGGACTGTAGTGGAGAGCGAACAGGGCCGGAGCATGTCGAGCTCGGGGGCAGCGCAATCGCGCTTGATGTCTGACGCGTCTAAGCCAACCATCACTGGCTGGCCTGCGTCCGGAAATATTTCAAATTTCGCTTCCCGACGGGTTCATTACAGCAGCGTTGAATTTCATTACAAACGCTTCGACGGTACCTGTCAATGGAAAATAGCCACATCTGCGGGAATGACGGCAGAGGGAAGCGGGAATGCGGCGAGAAGACACGATAACTCACTGACAGCGGTGGCGATTTCCGCTAGGATAGCCCGCTTGTCTGTTCGCAATCGTAAGAATTCCCCTCCATGCTCAATCAGGACTCTCTCGCCCAGCTCAAAGGCCTCAAAACACAAATGGAGGCCGAAAAAGAGCGTGCCGAGGCGGTGGTCAAAGGTACCCAGGCCCGTTACGGATTTGCAGTCCTTGACGACGGCAGGGAAATCTTCATTCCCCCGGACGAAATGCTCAAGGCCTTTCCCGACGACCGGGTCCGGATCTGCATACGTCCGACCAAAGACAACAAGACGATTGCCGATATCGAGAAGCTCGTCGACAGCCCACTGGGTGATTTCACCGGCCGCTGCGTGCGCAAGGGCAAGGCGTTTTTCGTGGAGCCAGACCTGCCCCAGTTGAGCCGCTGGCTGTTTATCCCCCCCCACGCGCGCAACGGGGTCAAGGAAGGGGACTACGTGCGCTGCGCCATCCTCCGTCACCCGATTCGTGACGGCAAGCCACAGGCCAAGATACTCAGCGTCATTGGCAACGAGGAGACCCCCGGAATAGAAAATCTCTATTCGATGGCCAAGTACCGCCTGCCCGCCGACTGGGGAGCCACCAGCCGCAAGGAACTGGAACAGCAGCTGGCTGAATGCCGGCCGCTGGAAACCGAACGCCGCCGCGACCTCACCGATCTGGAATTCATCTCCATTGACGCGGCCAAGACCCAGGATATCGACGATGCGCTCTACGCCCAGATCGCCGATGATGGCTGGACCCTGTTTGTCGGCATCGCCGACCCCACCTCCTACATCCCCGCGGACTCCGACCTGCACCGCGACGTGGCCGCCCGCGGCACTTCCGTCTACTTCCACGGTGACGTGCTGCCGATGTTGCCGGAGGAACTTTCCCAGGATACCTGCGCCCTGTCAGAGGGGGTGGACCGACCTGCCCTGGTGTGCAAGATATCCGTACGGGACAACGGCGAGGTTGGCGAATTTGAATTTATGGAGGCGACGGTACGCTCCCGGGCCAAACTGTCCTACTACGCGGTGGACAAGTACCTCACCGGCCAGGACGATGAACTGATGAGCCATGCCTCCCCGCTGGAGGCCTTGTACCAGGTTTACCGGGCCCTGCGCGCCCACCGCGAGGAACATCACCTGGTGATGGAAGAGCGCCAGGAATACCGCTGGATCATGGACGACAACAAGCAGATCGACCATATCGAGCCCTTTGAGAAAATGCTCTCACAGAAGCTGGTGGAAGAGTGCATGATTGCCGCCAACCGCTGCGCCGCGCGCTTCCTCAATGAGCATGGCGCCAGTGGTCCCTATGTGACCCATCCCGGATTTCGCGGTGACCGGCTGGACGAGATCCGCAAGTTTCTGGAAATGCACGTGCCGGAAGCTGCCGAGCAGGACCCCACTACGGTGGCTGGCTACCGGGCCATCATTCGTGCCCTGTCGGCCCCCGAACACCCACTGCCGCTGCGGCCCATGATTAATCGCCTGCTGACCAGGGCCGAACTGGCCGCATCACCGGGGCCACATATGGGCATGGCGCTGGAGCATTACACCAACTGCACCTCGCCACTGCGCAAGTACGTGGACTTCCTGGTGCACCTGCAGATAAAGGCGGCACTCCACGGCGACGAAGCCCGGATGGTCGACGACCCACTGCTGGAGCAGCTGACGGAACGCATCAGCACCGTCCGCGCGGCGACCCTGGAGGCAGAACGCTGGCTGGCGGGCAAGCACCTGGCCCGGATGAACGAGCAGCGCGAGGGCATGACCTTCAAGGGCAAGGTCGTTCACGTCAACAGCAGCGGCTTCAACGTGCGCCTCGATGACAACGGGCTGGAAGGCTTTGTCGACCTGCGCAAGGACCCGGAAAAATTCAGTTACGACAAGTGGACCGCCAGCCTCACCAGCACTACCCGGCGCTTCCAGCTGGAGCAACCGGTCGAATTGAGGTTTACCGCGGTCGATCGTGACAACCAGCACCAGGCCAGCTTCGAATTGGTGGAGGGATGCGGCCTCAAGCCGCCGAAGGAAGAGAAAAAGGCCGCCGCAGAATAGCTGCAGCCAGGTCGCCAGTCAGTGTACCCGGCGATTCAGGGCAGTGGGCCGACTTACCGGAATCACTGCCGGGTCGGTCACTACCGGCGCTTCGTGCGCCAGTTGCCCCTGTACCTTGCTCACCAGCTTGATCATCTCGCCAACACCCAGGGCCCGCAAATAGGCGCCCATGTCCCGGTGTGAATCAAAAACCACATTGTGATCGGCATTGCGAAAGGCCCGGATAATCAACAGCTCGGAATTACTGTACTGGTTCTCTTCACCGAAAATCAGCTTGGTGAAGGTATCCACGATAGCCATTTCGCTGACCTGGCCCGCCGCCGGGCCGGTAATTGCGCGTTTCATTTCCCTTCCTCGGTGCTCCGGGTCTCACAGCTCACCCCCGGATGCGTTTGTTATGGGGTTCTGTTTTAGTATGGGCCACTGAATGTGACAGCCTGATTAAATATTAGGCAATATTTCACATTTTTGCTCAGGTTTTGAGCAAATTTACCCGGATGGGGTAGCTGTTTGGCTCTTTATTGGACTAACCCCCGGGCGCGGCTGGGCCGATATGCCTCGTCGGGACCGCCAAAAAACGTACGTCCTTGTACAGGCTCGGCTGCGGCCGTCCATGGCCGCAGACGCCCCGCCGAGGCATATCGGCCCAGCCGCGCCTGCTTAACCGAAACTGACCACCCAGAACTCCGGGTGTGCTCGGTGCCCTTGGGCGAAGGGTTCGCAGGTTCCCCTGCGGGGACGTCCGAGGGCAGGGACGCCCGAGGCCGAGCCTGGCATGGATGCCGCTTGTTGGCGGTCCCCGCAGGGATACCCGCGGAACCTGAAGCAGGGCCGAAACTTTGGGCCCTAAAGGGAGGGTTCGTCCAACGCAGGCTAATTAAAAGTGCGCGTTACCCGGCGTCCGCGGGAAGGGAATTGCGTCGCGGACGTTTTCCATGCCGGTGACGTAATTGAGCAGGCGTTCGAAGCCGAGCCCGAAACCCGCGTGGGGGACCGTGCCGTAGCGGCGCAGGTCGCGATACCACCACAGCTCCTCGCGCAGGTGCTCGTCCATGCGCGCGTCCAGCACATCGAGGCGTTCCTCGCGCTGGCTGCCGCCGATGATCTCGCCGATACCCGGGGCCAGCACATCCATGGCGGCAACGGTTTTCTCATCATCATTCAGGCGCATGTAAAAGGCCTTGATGTCTTTCGGGTAGTTCATCAGCACCACCGGGCGCCCCACGTGTTCCTCGGCGAGAAAGCGCTCGTGTTCCGAGGCCAGGTCCACGCCCCACGCCACCGGGAATTCGAATTTCCTGCCGGATTTCCTCAGGATGTCGATGGCCTCGGAGTAATTCATGCGCTCAAAGCGATTGTCGATCACCCCGCGCAGGCGGTCCAGGACCGTGTTGTCGATGCGCTGCTGGAAGAAGGCCATGTCGTCCTCGCACTCATCCAGTACCCGGGTGAATATGTGCTTGAGCAGGTCTTCCGCCAGGTCGGCGTCGTCGTCGAGGTCGGCAAAGGCGATCTCCGGTTCCACCATCCAGAACTCTGCCAGGTGACGGCTGGTGTTGGAATTCTCCGCCCGGAAAGTCGGACCGAAGGTGTAGACCTTGCTCATGGCCAGGCAGTAGGACTCGACTTCCAGCTGGCCGGAAACCGTCAAAAAGGACTCGCCGGCGAAGAAGTCCCGGCCATAATCCACACTACCCTGGTCGGTGAGCGGCAGGTTGGTCATATCGAGGGTACTGACCCGGAACAGTTCGCCGGCACCCTCGCAGTCACTGCCGGTGATGATGGGTGTATTGATCCAGTTGAAGCCGTGCTGATAGAAGTAATTGTGAATCGCATTGGCCAGGCTGGTACGCACCCGGGTTATGGCGCCAAAAGTATTGGTCCGCGGCCGCAGGTGAGCCTGGGTACGCAGGTATTCAAAGCTGTGGCGTTTCTTGGCGATGGGATATGACTCGGCATCATCGACCCAGCCGACCACTTCCACCGAGGTGGCCTGAATTTCGACACTCTGGCCCTTGCCCTGCGACTCCACCAGTTCGCCGCTGACCACCACGGCACAACCGGTGGAGAGCCTGAGGACTTCCGCTTCATAGTTGGCAAGGTCGCTGGGCACCACCGCCTGGATGGCGTCAAAGGCTGTGCCATCGTGCACCGCAAGGAAGGAAATGCCGGCCTTGGAGTCGCGCTTGCTGCGCAACCAACCGCGCACGGTAACCTGCGAGCCGACGTCGACTTCACCCTTGAGGGCGGCGGCGACACTGGTAGATTCAGACATGGTGATCTCTCCGCTGTAGAAGGCGCGGAGGATACCGGATTGGCCGGGTTCCGTCATGTACAGCAAGCCCCACGGGGTTGCGGGAGACGGGCGTCAGCTGCGGGCCGGGCACTGCGCAATCAGCGCGCCAGCCGGGTCAGCTTTGCGCCCTCGAGGCTGAGATCCGCCATCAGGCCCGCGTCGGTTAACACGAAACCGAGCACCTCCTCCCGGATATCGCCCGAAGACAGCTCGGCCAGTGATTCCGGGGTGATTAACGCCACCTCCCCGTCCATCCCGACCCTGAACACCCGGTGACCGAGAAAGTCATGCAGCGACTGTTTGGTCACGAAGACAATGACTTCGGACTTGAACCCGACACCGAGCGGCAGGCCAAAGGGCGCACCAGCGGTGGAGTAGTAACCCTCGGGCTTGCCATCGACGAGCAGCACGCCCTCGCCGTACTGGTCACCGACCCCAAATCCGACCTTGACGATGTCCGGGAAGACCAGCACGCCGGCGGCGTCACGCAACAGTTGCCCGCTTGCGCCGACCTGCTGTCGCAGGTGGGAGAGCAATTCAGCGCTTTTGGCCTGGATCTGCTCCAGCGTATCGGCACTCGCGCCCTGCGACCACAATGCCAGGGCAAGACAAAACAGGTGGGTAATCCTGCGCATGGGACACTCCCTTGGCCTAAAGGCTGAGTTTTTCGCCCACCATGGACTCAGACATCTGCCACAGCTGGTCGGCCAGATCGGGATCCAGGGCGTAGTCTTCCACACCGGCATCGCTCCCCGGGGTGGCGGCCCCGGCAATGTGGCAGTCCTCCAGGTACAGCCCGCCCTTGCCCTCCAACTCCGCCGAGGTGGCGGCCCAGACACTGGTTGCGGAGCCCTGCTCCACGGTCTTGAAGACGATATCGGCGATGTCCCTGCCCCTCAGTATCGCTTCCATATCGGCGGGCTCCATGTGCCGGCTGAGTTCAGTCATGATCATGCCCGGGTGCACTGCCAGGGAGCGCACACCCTGGTCCCGCAGGCGCTTATCAAGGGCAACCGTAAACAGGGCGTTAGCAGTTTTGGACTGCCCGTAAGCGGACCATTTCTCGTATTCACGGCGCTGGTAATTGGGATCATCGAGGTCCAGGGCGCCGAACTTGTGCCCGGCAGAACTTAGGTTGATGACCCGCGCTGGCGCCCCGGCCACCAGTGCCGGCGCCAACAGGCAGGTCAGCAGGAAATGGCCAAGGTGGTTGGTGCCGAACTGCATTTCAAAACCCTGGACTGTGCGCATGAGCGGGCAGGCCATGACCCCGGCATTATTGATCAACAGGTTGATCTGCGGGCATTTTTCCCGGATCTCGCGGGCGCCAGCGCGCACGCTGTCGAGGTCTGCCAGGTCAAGCAGAACCGTGTCAATCCGGGCGCTGGGCAGGGCTTCGCGCAGGGTGGCGACCGCCGCATCCAGCTTGGTCGCGTCCCGGGCCACCATCATCACCGCAGCACCGGCGCCGGCAAGCGCCCGCGTGGTCTCGACCCCGAGACCTGATGAAGCGCCGGTGACAACAGCCTGTTTGCCGCTGAGGTCTATACCGCTGATCACTTCGTCGGTGGTGGAATCGAAACCAAATGCAGTCATTGTGGATCTCCTTTTCGTTGGGGCCCTATTGTGACCCCGGGGCTTAGCCGCTTTAATGGCCGCAGGGGCCAGGACCACTGGCACACTCGATACGGAGCACAGCATCAACCATGAAAGCACAGCAAATCAAGGACTTTGAGGCCGGCGACTATATGAGCCTTGCCACGCGCAAGAAGTCGGGGGAGTGGGTGGCCACCCCGGTCTGGTTCGCGCCACTGGCGGGCAGTTACTATGTGTTTTCCGCCGGCCACGCGGGCAAGGTGAAACGCCTGCGAAACTTCAGCGATGCCAGGATTGCCCGCTGCACTGTCACCGGCAGGATCACCGGCGAGACGTTCGAGGCGGACGCCTTTGTCCTCGAGGGCAAGGATGAGGCCACCGCACTCAAGGCCCTGCATCTCAAGTACGGCCTCAAAATGAAAATCACGGATATTTTCTCTGCCCTGAGCGGCAAAAAACAGCAACGCGCCTATATCCGGGTCGACCCCCGCTAGCTACCGGGGTCATGGCGCCGACGCCATGGCGCGACTGATGGCCTCGTACTGGGCCCGGTAGGTTTCCTGCTCGTTGTACAGGTTGGCCTGGTTGATGGCCTTGTCGATGTAGCGCAGCGCCGCCCGCGGCTGACCCAGCTCCCGATAGATAAGCCCCATGGAGTACAGCAGCCTGGCGTCGTTCGGCTCCAGGTCCAGGGCGTCGCTGTAGTGAACCCTGGCGCCTCGCCAGTCCCCCTCCTCCGCCGCCTGGTCGCCCAGCCAGGCATGGTAGAAGGGGTTGGTGTCGCGGTAGCTATCGACCCTGGCCAGCCAGTAGGCATGCTCCTCCTCGCGTCCCAGCAGTTCATACAGGACCATCAGGTTATTCATCGCCGAGCGTTCCCAGGGATCGATTTCCAGGGCTTGCAGATAGGCCATTTCGGCCGCTTCATGTTGCTCCGTGCGCCGGTATACCACGCCCAGATTGACCCACAGGTGGGCCATGCGCGGGCTTAACTGCAGGGCGCGCACCTCGTGAAGCCAGGCCTCGCCCAGTTGATCACGGGCCAGTGCATTCATGGCGATATTGTTGTGGTACAGCGCCTGGGCATCGCGATCAGCGATCTCCCGGGAGCCGGCGATATCGCGCGCGGGCAACGGGTCGAGGTCGACCATGAACTGCTCCGTGGAGCTCAGGTGTACGACCGCGTTAACGTGCAGGCGAACCGCCACCCGCTCTCCCATGCGGGTCCAACTGGGCCTTACATCCAGCCACTGGTAGCGGGCATCCAGGCCCGCCTCCCTGGCCAGGGCAACAAACAGGTTGGCATAGGACAGGCAATTGGCCGACCGGCGGTGAAACGCCTCCCGGGCGGTGCCCTCGGCGAAGGGGTCGTAGTCCACACCGAGGGTGGCCGGACCGCTGACCGCTCGATGCAGCATGCGCAGGCGCTGGCGGCGGGAGCCGATTCCAGCGGTGTAGGTGTCTACGAAATGGCGCATCTCCTCATCCAGGGCCAACAGATCAGGGGTTTGTACCCGCTGGGAGACGTCGGCGATGGACAGTGTCTGGCCATGGAGGGACAGCGGCGCAATATTGGCAACCGCCATGGAGGCCGGGCCATGGCTGGCGCAGGCGCTGCACAGCAGGGAAACCAGCAGGCAAAGCGCTCTCCAGCCCCCCGGGAAGGGCGCAACGCCGTGAGTAAACCAGCCTGCGGGTTGTTGTGCCATAACCTGCCTCTACCCCCAGTATAACCGAGTTTGACCCAGGTCAATGCGCGATCAGCACGCCGGCGGCACTGTTACCCCCAATGTCAATGTTTCTGTCTAACATTAATAAAAGGAGCAAGCACATGACCCAGCACTTACTCGAGGAAGACACCGTCGCCGATAGGCAGGCCATGCGGCGCCTGGCCACCGTCATCGGGTGTTTTGTGGTCGCTACGGCGATTCTCGCGCTGGTCGTGGGACTGACAATGGGCTGACGCCCGGGGACTTGCTCAGGCCGCAGTGTGCAGCCCGCATTCGCGGCCGTCGTGGACCTTTGTGGGGTCGAAGTAGTGACGGCAGGTGGGCAGTGCATGCTGCTCCATATAGGCTTCCACGTCGTCTTCTGACCAGTTGAAAATGGGGGCCACCTTGATGATCCCCCGGCTGTCCATGGAGACAATATCCAGGGACTGGCGGTGCTCGGTTTCTTCCTTGCGAATACCGGTCAGCCAGATCTCGGGTTTGAAATCTTCCAGCGCCCGGGCGAAGGGTTCGAGCTTCACCTGGTGGGTAAACGCCTGGTGGCGTTCTTCCTCGTCCACGGTGGGTACGCCGCCCATGATCGCGTTGCGCCGTTCGGAGGTCATCAGCGGGGAATAGACGTGGATATTCAGTTCCAGGTCACGGATCAGGCGTTCGGCCACGATGTAGGTATCGCGCAGGTTGTAACCGGTATCGACCCAGATGGTGGGCACATGCTTGTCCACCTCACTCACCAGGTGCAGCATCACCGCCGCGTTCCTGCCCATGCTGGTGGTGGCGATGGTTTTCGCCTGCAACGCCAGTGCCCAGCGCACGATCTCCTGTGCGCTGGCATCGCGCAGGGCTTCGTTCACACTGTCCAGGTCCAAATCCAGCACTGGCACTGCTCTCATCATGGTCATCGGAACCGAACTTTAATGAATCAAAACCCGGTTTACAAATAACTGAAACTTATATGGATATTCCGATGCGCCATCACCCCGACCCGATCAGGCTGCCTTCGACAGGGTTTTTTCCAACTCCGCGTGCAGGTCCAGGAACTGGCCGGTGAGCTTGTGGCTGGGGGCCAGGTCGATCAGGGGACGGTGCTCGCGGTGCGATTCTTTCATCTTCACCGAGGTGTTGAGGTAGGTGTCGAACACCGGGTAGCCCTCTTCCTCCAGTTCAGCGACCAGTTCCCCGGGCAGTCGCGCCTGGGAGTTGAACTGGTTGATCACGATGCCCTCAACCTCAAGCTCCGGGTTGTGGTCTTCCTGCAGTTCCGCCAGGTTGTCCATCAGCGAGTACAGGCTCTGGCGGGCGAAACTGTCGCAGTCGAAGGGCACCAGCACGGAATCGGCGGCAATCAGGGCCGATTTGGAATAGAAATTGAAGTTTGGCGGCGTGTCGATGTAAATGCGGTCGTACTCACCATCGAGTTTTTCCAGTGCGTCGCGCAGCTTGTAGATCTTGTAGCGGGACTCCAGCTCTTTCTCCATGTCCGACAACACCGGGCTGGAGGGCATCAGGTAGAGGTTTTCGTAGGGGGTTTCCCAGACAAAGGAATCGGGGTTCTTCTGCATGCGCCGCGACCCCACCGTCTGCTTGAACAGACCAGCCACACCCTGGGCCTCGGCGGGAAATGCCTCGGCGTCGATTTCACCGACCAGATAATGGGTGGTATTCCCCTGCACATCCAGGTCAATGATCAGCGTTCGATAGCCCATACTGGCGCCAATGGCTGCGAGGTTACAGGTGATGCTGGTCTTGCCGACCCCGCCTTTCTGGTTGAATACAACACGTTTCATAGCTTCAGGAACCGCTCAGATAGTGGCTGGAAGGGAAGCTACCAGTGTAATCAATCACTTATTTCATTGTAAGCATCCGGGCCAAATTTCTGTCATGAAACTGCCTCGAGTCCGTTCCTGGCGTGCCCCGGGCATCGCCCAGGTGGCAGGGTTTTATCGGCCGCCGCGTGGGGCGGGCCCGGAACCTGCGGCAGATTGCTGCTGGCCTGGCCCTTGGCCACAACTAGTCCTTGATCCCTATCAGGTGAATCTCGAACACCAGGGCGGTGTTGGGCGGTATGGCGTCGCCGGCGCCCTGGTCACCATAGGCCAGCCGGGGCGGGCAGGCGATCCGCCATTTGTCACCCACCGACATCATCTGCAGGGCCTCGGTCCACCCGGGTATCACCTGGTTGACGCCGAATTCAGCGGGCTCGCCCCGCTCCACCGAGCTGTCAAACACCCGGCCATCGACAAAGGTGCCGTGGTAGTGGGTCACCACGGTCGAGGTCAGCCCCGGGGTGTCGCCGCTGCCGCTTTCCAGCACCTCGTACTGCAGCCCGCTGTCAGTCACGGTGACTTCGTCCCGCTCTGCATTGGCCTTCATGAACTGTTCGGCAAGGGCCTGGCGCTTGCTGGCGAGTTCCGCGGCGATGGCCTGCTGCCTGTCCTGGACCACCTGGTAACTCGGATTGAGCTCAGCGTCGCTGAGCTGGGCCTGCTGGTGCTCGTACCAGTGGCGCATACCGGCAATCACGGCCTCCAGGTCCAGGCCGTCAAAGGTGTTGCGGCGCAGCTGGTCGCCAAATTGCAGGCCAAACCCGTAGCTGACTCTCTGCTCGTCGGTGGTCAAATCCACCTCGGGGAGTAGTGACATAAGAAATTTCCACTATGCTGGTGATAAAGGCCGCAAACCTTAGCACATTAAACCCCAGCGGGAGGAACCGGCCATGCAGCCCGACATCGCGCAGATTCATGACTTCTGGTTCGGCCCTCTGACCGACGAAGGCATGTGCGCCGCCGACAGGCACGACCTGTGGTTCAGGGCCAGCGACAGCACCGACAGGCTGTGCCGGGATCGGTTCGGCCTGCTGGTGACCTCGGCGCTGGAGGGCCAGCTCGCGGACTGGCCCGACAGTGACCCCGGGCTCATCGCCCTGGTGCTGCTGCTGGACCAGTTCACCCGCAACATCTACCGGGGCACGCCGCAGGCATTTGCCGGCGACGAGCGAGCCCTGGCGCTGGCCCAGCACTGCATTGCCCACGGCCATCACCAGCGCTTGCCTGCCATTCACCAGGTTTTCCTGTTCATGCCACTGGAGCACTGTGAGAACCTGGAGGTACAGGATGAGTGCGTGGAACTGTTCACCCAGTTACAAGCCATTACCGGCCTGGAACAGGTCGCCAGCTTCTGTCGCTACGCCATCGCCCACCGCGACGTGATCGCACAATTCGGTCGTTTCCCTCATCGCAACGCCATCCTCGGTCGGGATTCCACCCCCGGGGAGCTGAATTACCTGGAACAACACGGAGGCTTTTAATGCGCTTACTACTGTTGCTGCTGTGTCTGCTGCCGCTGGCCGCTTTCGGCCAGCAAAAACCCTTTGACTGCAATAGTTCACCCCCCCACCGGCAGTTCGATTTCTGGCTGGGGGATTGGGAGGTACGGGATGGCGAGGGCAAGCTCGGCGGCCACAACCTCATTACCGCCGAGCAGCAGGGCTGTGTGCTGGAAGAGCAGTGGCGCAGCGTACAGGGCGGCACCGGCCAGAGTCTCAACTATTACGATCCGGACAGCGGCCAGTGGCGCCAGCTATGGCTGGACGCGGGGGCCAGCATTATCGATATCAGCGGCGGCCTGGTGGATGGCAGTATGGTGCTGGAAGGCAGTATCTATTACCTGGCGTCGAAGACTGAAAAACCCTTCCGCGGCACCTGGACCCTGCTGGCCGATGGCCGGGTGCGGCAGTTTTTCCAGGAGCAGGATGCCGAGGGCAACTGGCAGACCTGGTTCGAAGGCTTCTACCGCCGGGTCGAACAGCCGGAGTAGCTCAGTCGCTGCCCTGGGAAACCGACCAGAAGTCGTAACGGCCCTCGGTCATTTCTGCCTGCCAGACATCGAAACGGCCACTCTCCAGGTCGGCATAGGCCTGCTCGATGGAGTCGTTGACCTGGGGGTAGGCAAGCTGGTCCCAGGGGCAGTCGGCCCGGGAGAAGAACCCGCAGTCGAGAGACTCCGGGCCGGGAATACAGAAGTCGGTGTCCACCCGGGCGCGAAACGCCACGTAGACCTGGTTGATGAAGGTAATCGTGCCGGTCATATACAACTGCAATTGCTCGTCGGGCAGTAATATGCCGGATTCCTCGTGCAGTTCCCGGGCGGCGGCCTGGGCCAGGGTTTCACCGCGCTCCATAAAGCCTCCGGGAATTGCCCAGGCACCGCGCCGGGGCTCGATGCCCCGCTGCACCCACAGCAGCCTGTCGTCGTTGGCAACGAAGGCTGTCACCACGATCATGGGATAGTCGTAGTCGAGCTGGCCGCAGCGTGTGCAGCGCCAGTGATTGCGCGACTCCCCGGCCACCACGTGCCGTTCCAGCGCGCCACCACACTCCGGACAAAATTTGTGTTTTTCCAACACCAGGGCTCCTCCCCTTGCTGAAAAAACCATAGCACTTTGCCCTGGCAAAAGCATTGGCGCTATGCTGTCGCCTCGATAACAGCGCCAGAGACACCAGAATGACAAACCAGACCCCGCAGGTGCAACTCCTGCTGACCGGCAATGAGATCATGAGCGGCGACACGGTGGACTCCAACTCGGCAATGATCGCCAGGCGGCTGGATGAGCT
Source organism: Seongchinamella unica (assembly GCF_004354085.1). GTDB lineage: Bacteria > Pseudomonadota > Gammaproteobacteria > Pseudomonadales > Halieaceae > Halioglobus > Halioglobus unicus. Next base: position 689,952 of record NZ_SMSE01000003.1, read on the forward strand.
GGGCATAGGCATTTACCGAAAAATCACCGTGGGCGACGACCCCTCACTGCTCAAGCGCGAACTGGCGGCGATCACAGCAGAGGCGGACCTGGTCATCGTCAACGGCGGCCTGGGACCAACCGTGGACGATCTCACCGCCGAGATCCTGGCGTCGGTGGCCGGGGTCGACCTCGAGCAGCATCCGGAGGCGGTGGCTCACCTGGAGCAGTGGTGTGCCGGACGCAACCTGGCGCTGAATGACGCCAACCTCAAGCAGGCCATGCTCCCCGCGGGCTGCACTATCGTCGACAACCCCATCGGCAGCGCGGTGGGTTTTGAGATGACCGTGAACCGCTGCCGCGTGATCTGCACCCCCGGAGTGCCCTCCGAACTGGCGAAAATGCTGGATATTATTCTTGCCGGTCTCGCCGCCGGGCGCGACAGTCCGGTAGAGAGAGACATCCTGCGCCTGCAAACCTTTGGCCTGGGGGAGTCCTCCGCCCAGCAGATCATTGCCGACAATATTCCCGACTGGCCCGCAGAGGTGGAGCTGGGATTTCGCGCCGGGGCGCCCCAAATGGAGATCAAGCTGAGTGTGAACAGCGCCGCCGCCCTGCCGGCAAGGAACCGCTGCCGGCAACAGCTGGAACAGCTGTTCGGTGACCACATTCTCGGTGAAGGCGACACTGTGCTGGCCGAACGGGTACTGGAACTGCTGCGGGAGCGCGGCGAAACCCTGACCACAGCCGAGTCCTGCACCGGCGGACTGATCGCCTCAATGCTGACCCGGATAGCGGGTTCGTCCGCAGGTTTTCACGCCGGTTTTGTCACCTATGCCAATCATATCAAGCACACCGTGCTGGGTGTTCCGCTGGCAGACCTGGAGACCCACGGTGCGGTGAGTGAAGCAGTGGTGCGGGCGATGGCCCTCGGGGCACTGGAAAAATCCGGGGCGGACCACGCTATTGCCGTGTCCGGTGTTGCCGGCCCCGGGGGCGGCAGCGAGGAAAAACCGGTGGGCACGGTCTGGCTGGCCTGGGGCAGCCCGGACACCCTGCGTACCCGCTGCCTGTACTGGCCGGTCGAGCGGGGTTTGTTCCAGACCATGATCGCCGCCGCCGGGCTGGACATGATCCGCCGCAGCCTGCTGGGGATCGACCAGGAACCACGCTACTTCCAGCAGCGCCGGGTCCGCCAGTCGCAGGATGAGTCGAATCAGACCTCCAGGGCGGGCTGATCCTCCGTGGGCACAGTCCGGTGCCATACCAGGGAGTGAAAACGCGTGACCTCTCCCGCCCGGTCCTTGCCGCTGAGCACCAGGGTCTGTCCATCCAGTTCGGCATGGCGCAGCTGCTCGCTGCCCGGGAAATTGGGATTGAGGCTCTGGGTGACATAATGGATTACATCGCCATCGGCAACGCGGTAGCGTCCTGCGTATTGAAAGTAGGAGCTGAAAGCTGCCGCCTTGCGGTCGTCCGGCAGCTTGCGATAATTCACATCCTCGGGAAACAGCGCGCGCTCACGGCGGGCGATACAGGCGCTCATCCAGCCATCCTCGGAATACATCAACAGGCCCTGGGGCTCTTCGCCAAAGGGGTAGCTGAAATCATCCCGGTCCGAGTAACCAATCGTCCAGGACTCCAGCTGCCAGGTGCCCACGAGGTCGTTTTTAGTGATCATCGGTTTCCTCTCGCTCAGGGTTGTAGTTGTGAGATTTGCCAGTCCCCGGACGCTGTCCGGGTGTAGAGAAAGCGGTCGTGAATTCGGTGCTCCCCTCCCTGCCAGAATTCGATTCTGTCCGGGATCACGCGATACCCCCCCCAGAAATCGGGCACGGGAATGTCCCCCTTGCCGAACTTTTCCTTGAGAACCATGACCTGCTTTTCCAGCATGGCCCTGGCGGATACCGGCCTGCTCTGGCGCGAGGCCCAGGCGGCTATCTGGCTCTCCCGGGGCCGGGTTACAAAATAGCTGGCGGATTCCGCCACGCTCATTTTTTCCACCCGGCCACCGGCAATGACCTGCCGGTCCAGCTCATTCCAGGGAAACAGCAGCGATACCGAGGGATTGCCGGCCATCGCCTGCGCCTTGTTACTGCCGTAATTGGTATAAAACACAAAGCCCCCCCTGGACAGCCCCTTCAGCAGGACGATGCGCTGCCAGGGAAGGCCCGCCTCATCGACCGTTGCCAGCACCATGGCCGTGGGATCCTCCAGGCCCGCCCGCACCGCCTGCTCCAGCCAGTGCTCGAACTGTTTCAGTGGATCGGCGTCGAGCATGTCGCGATCCAGCCCGCCGGCGGTATATTCGCGCCTGAAATCCTCGTATTGCACTAGCGCCCGCCCCCACTGGCCGGGTCAAGCCCGCCGCTAACGGCTGCGTGCCCTGTGCTGAGGCCCCGTTGATCTGCAATTACCAAACTTCTGTCCTCGCGTTGCTGCACCGAACCACCCGACTGGCGCTTTTCTGTCTCAGCAGGGCCGACCTGGAGAGTGTGAACCGGCCCCTGACCCTGCTACTCTTTGCCGCCAGATGACCGGTTGCTAATAGTAGCGGCCCCGTCCGGCACAGGCAAAGAAGGCGATACATGCAGGCACCCGAAATCATTGCAGCGACAGACCGGCAGGAACAAACCCTGGTAGACGTGCTCGCCGAGGCGTTCAGCGAAGACCCGGTGATGAACTGGGTGATCCCGGAACCCGCGCTGTACGCTGATTTTTTTACCCTGCTGGTTCGCGACCTGTTCCTGCCCAGGGGAATCGCGCATCTTGACAGTGGCAGGCAGGCGGCGGCACTGTGGCTGCCCCCGGGAATCAAGTTCGACATCGCGCCCAGCTTCTCGCTGCTGGGCCTGGTGTTGAGGCTGCTGCTGCGCAAGGGACCGCGCCCGCTGCTGCGTATCCCCCAGCAGGAGCGACTGTTCGGGCGCCATATTCCGGTCGATCCCCACTACCACCTGGTGTTCATCGGCTGTCGCAAGTCGGCCCAGGGCCAGGGGCTGGGTTCAGCCATGCTCAAGCAGGGCACCCGCATCTGCGACCAACAGCAAATGCCCGCCTATCTCGAGAGCTCCAACGAACTCAACGTGCCCCTGTATCAACGCCACGGGTTCGAGGTCATCGCCGAAGAATCGCTACCCGGCGGCGGCCCCAGGGTCTGGTTTATGTGGCGGGAGGCCCGCTAGCGGGGAGGAAACTCCGCCAGCGCCGCGGCTGCAGCTTGCCTGCGAAGTTCCTCGCCGCCTTGCTCAGCAGGCTTGGAGCTGAGCCGCGATTCAATAATCGAACGCCAGACGGAGCGGTTTCGCAGTGGGTCTATCATGTCGACAATGAAGGTTCCCTGGGTGTACTGGCGTATGCTGACATCTGACACCGACGGGCCACAGCCCCAGCAATTGTAGTAACTCATGCTGTTGTAAGTGCGCACGTCGGTGCGTTCCTCGGTCACCAGGTGCCAGACCAGGTACATGTCGGCGTCGGTGTTGTCTTTCACTATGTCAAAGCCCTGGAGCCGGAGTTGCTCCGCCAGTGCCGCGTCGATGCGTGCCTCCTGCATGTCGCTGATGCTGATCGCCGACAGGGCCTCGCGCTCCAGCGGTTGAATGGCGATTGTGCGGACCTTGCTGAAATCGAAGCTGGAATCGTAATCCGTGGTCGCCTCCAGCGGCGTGGTACAGGCGGTTGTGAACGCCACCAGGGTGGCGGCAATTAGGATCTGCAAGGCACGTGACAGCATGGGGCGGGGCTCCTCGGGTTTGACCTCATTATGAAATTGATCGCCGACACATTCAATCGGCGGTGCTGGGATACACCGGCGCCCGACGGGCCATGGCAGGTATTTCCGGGAACGGGGTAAAGCCGCGCCAGTCTTCCCCGAAATCGTCCGCCAGAGGGCGGCCAAAGGCGGCGTAATAACATTTGTCCATGATTTCATCGAGCTCTTCGGCGGTGGCCAGGCCCAGCAAAACCGCCGCTTCGGCCATGCCCTCGGCGCGCAGCCGGCGCCCCGGTGGCAAGTCCTCACCCCGGGCCAGCGCGGCAAACATACGCTGCCATCGCTGCTGTAACTCTTCCTGTAGTGGTTCCATGTCACTGCCTCCCTGATCCGGCCACTGGGCGAAACCCCGGGCGAGTAGCCAATCGCCAGCGGGATGCGCGCTTTTACCAACCGGCGTGAGAGTGTATATACTTTCTAGTCGGCCTGAACCCTTATTAATAACTGACAGGTGGCGACAGCGCCACCGGGACGAGCTTTCCAATGAGCAGAGCGTCTCTCATTCTCTACCTCGGCTGCGCCCTGCTGTTTGGCTCGGCGGCCAACAACCCGGCCGGGGCCGCCCCTACCGGAGAGACAGGGGCCCAGGGACAGGATTCACCTTCAGCGGAGAAAGCGCTGCTGCACAAGGACGACAGCGACGCCTACCGCCGGGAGATCGCCCGGCTGGAGTCCGCCATGGGAGCCTACGCTGACCAGTTACCGGAATACCTCCTCAGCCTGGGTCTCAACCTGCAGCAGAGCGGCCAGCACGAGGCCGCCATCGATGCTTTCAAGCGCGGCATACACCTGGCGAGAATCAATGACGGGCTGTACAGCGCACAGCAGATTCCCATGCTGCAGCGGGAAATTTCCAGTCACATTGCGCTGGGACAGTACGCCAAGGCAGACGAGCGTCAGTTTTACCTGTACCGGGTACAGATGCGCAATATGGAGGGGGGCATGAATCGGGCCCAGGCTTTCATGCAGCAGGCCCGTTGGCAATACAACGCCTACCGGCTTGATCTGGATGGCCAGGGCTTCGCCCGCTTGATGAGCATGTGGGATTTGTATCGCCTGGCGCTCAACGACATCATCGATCGCCAGGGTGAAACCTCACACCTGCTGGTCGAGCCGCTGGAGGGCATGTTGCTCGCCCAGTACCTGATCGCCGCCTACGATGTGGATGACGTCAACAGCCACCAGGGCGGCGACAACGTTTCGGTACAACAGCAACTGAACCGGTTTCACGCCTATCGTGCCCAGAGCTACCAGAAGGGTCGCGCCGTCATCCAGGCGATTTATGACATCGAACTTGCCAACGGCGGCGCTGATAATCGGAACACCGCTAACTCGAAGGTGATGCTGGGAGACTGGCTGCTCTGGCACGGCCAATGGGATTCGGCGATGAACGCCTATCAGGAGGCTACCGCGGAACTTGTGGCGCTCGGCGATGCCCAAGAGGATGTAGAGGCCATCTTTGCCGAACCGGTGGCACTGCCCAATTTCGACGGCGCCCGCCACCTGCCCGCGACAGTCCCGCCGGAGCAGGCTAACCTGCAGGTAGAGTTTGACGTCAACAAACATGGCAAAGCGCTCAACATTGAACGGGTGGACAGCAGCGACCTGTCCAGCGGACGCGCAAACCGGGTTCTGCGGACCCTGCGTAAAACCCGCTTCCGGCCACAGCTGGTCATGGGGGAACCGCAGGACACAGAGGGGGTAACCAGAGCGTATGAAATCGAGCAGCCGGAATAAGGCGTTGACACGGGCAATGACGCGACTGGCCCTGCCAACCGCAGCGGCGGGCCTATGCCTGTTACTGGCAGGCTGCCCGAGCGCCAGTAACCCGACCACACCGCAGCCGCCGGCCACACCCAGCAGTTCTTCCTCGAGCAGTTCTTCCTCGAGCAGCGCTTCCTCGAGCAGCGCTTCCTCCAGCAGCTCCGCCAGTCGTCCGTCCTCAAGCAGTGCTTCCGCCAGCAGTCCTTCGGCCAGCAGTTCGGCCTCCCGGCAGGGCGAGACCGGCACGACCGGGTCTTCGTCAGCGGGCGAGTCCACGCCGGGCGAATCCACGCCGGGCGAGTCCACGCCGGGCGACTCCACGCCGGGCGAATCCACGCCGGGGGAATTTCCCGCCGATACGGGTGGCAGTGAAGGCCAGGGAGAGCAGGTTGCGGGCCAGGACGGGAGCAACGCCGAGCCCAGCTTTGAGGAGGGTGGCGGCGATGGTGCCGAGCCCGGTTTCGAGGCCGGCGGCGCAGGCGGGCTGCCGAACATGAGCGACGAGCCCAGCTTTGAAGACATTCTCGCCGGCATGGAAGACGCCATGGGCGACCCGCCCGCCGGCAGCAACTCCGGCGGTGATGCACCCGGCGGGGCACAAGGCGCCGGCCAGGACGGCACTGCCGCTGAGCGGGGCGCGGAGGGGAACTTCCCAGGCCAGGGATCCGGCGGGGGTGCCAGTAGCAACGCTGGTGGTGGCCCGCTGACCCCTGCCGAGCAGGTCGCCATCCTCGATGCCCGGCTGGAGCAGGGTACCGGTGAATTCGACGCCATGATCCTTGAGGAACAGGCGGTGCAACGGCAGGCTGCCCGCAACAGCACAGCCCAGCAATCGCCGGTGAGTGAGGCCAGCGGTTCCGGCGGCAGCAGCGATTCCGGCGAGTACGGCGGCGGTGTCGCCAGCAACAGCGGCGGCTACGGCGGCGGCATCGGGGGGGCGAGCGCCGGCGGCGGTGACCTGCCGCAAAATACGGCCAAATACCCTCCCCCGGGCGATATTCCCTCCGGCGATGACGATGACGTGGTCGCCCGCCAGCTGCGGGAAGCGGCCATGCGCGAGCCCGACCCGGCGGTGCGGGAGAAACTCTGGGATGAATACCGCAAATACAAGGGTATAGAGAAGTAATGATGGTGCGTGCATGCCTGGCCAAGGTACTGGGTGTTGTCACCCTGGCGGCCCTGTTGGGCGGCTGTGTCAACCAGACCGTCAAGAGCACCTCCGTGCCCACGATCGACAGGGCATCGTCGGTGATACCGGAAAGCCAGCTGCTGGACGTGGCCATTGTTATTTTCGATCCCGGCCTGGATGACTACGACGGCGATGAGCAGATCTACCCCGAGGTTCGCAAAGCCGAATCCCGCTATATGCCCAACCTGCTGTCCCAGGCCATGCAGGAGAGCGGTGCCTGGGGTGCGGTCAGGGTGGTACCCGACCCGCAGCGGATCTCTGACCTGATCGTCACCGGCAGGATCGTGCACTCCGATGGCGAAACCCTGGAGCTCGATATACAGGCCGAGGATTCACGGGGTTACCAGTGGCTGGACAAAACGTACCAGGGCCAGGCCAGCGCCTATGCCTACCAGACCACGACCCGCACTAGCTACGATCCCTTCCAGGCGGTTTACAACAACATCGCCAACGACCTGTTCAAGGCCATGGGTGCACTGCGACCGAAAGATCGTGAGAACGTCAGGCTGACGACAGATCTGTTGTTCGCCCAGAGTTTCTCCCCTGACGCCTTTGCCGGCTACCTGGCGAAAAATCGTAACGGCGTCTACCTGGTGATGCGCCTGCCGGCAGACAACGACCCGATGCTGGAGCGCATTGGCACTATTCGCGAGAGGGATAACATGTACGTCGACACCATGCAGGAGTATTACAACGCCTTTGGTGTGGAGATGATCGGTCCCTACCAGGAGTGGCGCAAGCTCAGCTACGAGGAAGCCATCGCCCTGCAGGAACTGCAGGCCGATGCCAGGCGGCGCCTCATCGCTGGCGCGGTGGCTGTCGCCGCCGGTATCGCCGGCATGTCCAGCAACGACAGCTACAGCCGCTCGGCGGGCAATGTGGCGGTGATTGGCGGTGGCTACCTGCTGAAAAGCGGCCTGGAAAAGCGCAACGAGGCGCAAATACACGTGCAGGCCCTGGAAGAGCTGGGGATGTCGCTGGAAGCGGAGATCACCCCCCAGGTCATCGACCTGGAGGACCGTTCAATCACCCTGAGCGGCAATGTTGAGGAGCAGTATGCGCAATGGCGCGAGTTGCTGGCCGACATCTACGCGACCGAAATCGGCGCCCTGGAGGATCCGGGGGCAAACCGCGCCGGGGATTCTGCCGCCACCCCTGATACACTGCGGGACCAACAGTAACGTACCCTGTCAGATAAGGTCCGCGCAGTAGATGTCTTCCCCCAATCAGCAACTGGAGCCCACACCGTTTGAGCCCGCCACCCCGGCGGAACCGGATCCGGTCGCGGTAAAGTCGTCACCTGACTGGGTGCTGCCGGCGCTGGCTTTGCTGGCAGTGCTCGCCCTGCTGGTGGTGTTCTGGCTGCCGGAGCAGGTCGCGGAAACCGACGCCATCGCCGGACCCGGGACCGCCGCGACTCCCGCAACCAGCGGGACCCGCAACCCGGCTTCCACCAGTACCGCCGGTAAATCGGCCGGACCGGAGGTATCACCCTGGTCCGATGCCCAGGCGACGAAACTTCGCAAGGAAGCCCAGGGGGTACTGCAGGAGCTGCTGGACCTGCAGTTCGAGCTGGAGGAGCGCGGTGCCCCGGTGTGGGCCGACGATGCCTACCCGGCAGCCATCGCCGTTGCCCAGAACGGGGATGAGCTGTATCGACAGCGCCAGTATGTGGAGGCCAAAGCACGCTATGAAGAGGCCCTGGCCCAATTACAGGCCATCAACGACAGCATCCCGGCAGTGGTAGATGCCCAGTTGGAGTTGGCCCGCAACGGCCTTCAGGAAAGCGCCGTGGAACAGGTGCAGCGGGCGCTGGAGCTGGCAGCAATGATCGAGCCGGAAAATGCTGCGCTTGCAGGGCTGCAGCAGCGCGCTGCAGTCATGCAGCCGTTACTGGAACAGCTGAACCAGGCCAGCGAAAGCGAAGCGGCAGGAGATCTGTCCTCGGCGGTGGAGCAGCTTGAACAGGCAGTTGCCCTGGACGGGGAGCACCAGCGGGCCGCGGCCGAGCTGGCCCGGGTCAACGCGGCCTACCTGGAGCTGCGGTTCAACGATGCCATGAGTGACGGCTACAGCGCATTGGACGAGGGCCGGTACAGCCAGGCCCGCGACGCCTTCGGGAAGGCGGAAAAATTGCGACCGGGGTCAACCGAGGCCAGTAGCGCGCTGCAGGAAGTTGCGGTGGCACAACAGGCCAGTCGCCTTAGCGCGCTGAAGCGCGAGGGAGCCAGCCTGGAAAAATCGGAACAGTGGCAACAGGCCGTGGAGGCTTACCGGAGCGCCCTGGAGATGGACAGCAGCCTGCTGTTCGCGGTGGAAGGCCTCAAGCGCAGCCAGTTCAGGGCACGGCTTGACAAGCAATTCCGTGCCGCCATGCTGCAGCCGGAGCGGCTCTCTGACGTGGCGGTGGCGGAAGCGACCGCTAAACTGCTGCAGCAGGCAAAAGCCATCACGCCCCGGGGACCGGTCCTCGATGAACAGATAAACAGCCTGGAAGTCCTGCTGCAACAGGCCAATACCCTGGTGCCGGTGACGCTGCACTCGGATGGCGAAACCGAGGTCATCGTCTACAAGGTCGCCAGGCTGGGCAAGTTCCAGCAAGAGCAACTGACCTTGCGCCCCGGGACCTACCGGGTACGTGGCAGCCGGGTGGGCTATCGTGATGTGTTGCACGAATTCACCGTCAGTCACAGTGGCAACCTGCCCCCCATTGAGGTTCGCTGCACGGAGCAGATTCTTTGAGCCAGCAAAACCCGCCGGACCACGCCAGCCCGATTGAACCCAGCGCATTCCAGCCGCTGGAAGCGGCCACTGACGCACCCTCCCGCCAGTTTCAACCCCTGCGGTGGACCGTCGCCGGTCTCGGGCTGCTGTTCCTGTTAATCATGGGCTTTCTGCTGACCTCGCGTTCCCTGCAGGTCATCGTGGTGGCCCAGTCAGCGGCGAACATCGATATCAGCGGGCTCGCCCTGCCCTTTGGCGAGCGCTACCTGCTGCGCCCCGGGAATTACACCATCGAGGTCAGGGCCGAAGGCTACCATCCCTTTACCACCGAGGTGACAGTCACCGACAGCGACAGCCAGAGCGTGGAAGTGGTTTTGCAGCCGCTCCCCGGGCTGGTCAGTATCGAGTCGCAACCAGCCGGTGCCCGCGTGACGGTGGACGACCAGCATCTGGGAGACACTCCGCTGAGCGACCTGGCGCTGGAGGCAGGCGAACGCAAAATCGTCATCGAGGCAGAGCGTTACCTGCCCCTGCAGCAGAACGTTGAGGTCACGGGTCGACAACTGCCCCAGCAGCTGAGCGTAGCCCTGGAACCGGCCTGGGCTGAGGTGTCCATCAGCAGCGAACCGGTGGGGGCAGAGATCCTGATTGACGGCGAAACCGTCGGCACCACGCCAGCGGTACTGGAGGTACTGCAGGGCGAACACCAGCTGATGCTGCGGCAAACCACCTTTGCCAACTGGCAGCAGGACCTGGACATTGTCGCCGGCCAGCCCAGGGACCTGGGGACCGTCAAACTACAACCCGCTGCCGGGTTGTTGCAGCTCACCAGCCGCCCCAACGGCGCCAATGTCACCCTCAACGGGGAATTCCAGGGCCAGACGCCGCTGGAGCTGGAAATCGCCCCGGGGCGCAGCCATCGCCTGGCGGTGTTCAAGCCGGGCTATCGGCGGCACAGCGAAACCGTGCAACTGGAAGCGGCTACCCAGGACAGCCGCACCGTGACCCTGCAGGCGCAGCTGGGCGAGGTTCGCTTCAGGGTTTCGCCCGCTGAGGCGGAGATCCGGGTCAACGGCCGGCCCCGCGGCAAGGGCAGCCAGGTACTGGCGCTGCCCGCGGTCGCCCACCGGGTCGAAATTTCACTGCCCGGTTATGCCACCGTCAAGCGCAGCATCACCCCCCGGCCGGGACTGGAACAACTGGTGGAGGTATCACTGCAGACCGAAGCGGAGGCGCGCGCCGCCCGGATCAAGCCGGAAGTCACTACCGCGCTGGGGCAGACCCTGCTGCTGTTCAACCCCGCGGATTCGGCCACTGCCGACTTCACCATGGGGGCCTCCCGCCGCGAACCCGGACGCCGCGCCAATGAGGTGCTGCACCCGGTTTCCCTGCGACGAAGCTTCTACCTGCAGACCACCGAGGTTACCAACGCCCAGTTCCGCCTGTTCGAGGCCTCCCATGATTCCGGCCAGATCGAGGGCAAGAGCCTCAATCGAGACCACCAGCCTGCCGTGCAGGTGAGTTGGCAACAGGCAGCCTCTTTCTGCAACTGGCTGAGCAGGAAAGAGGGGCTGCCACCCTTCTACCGCGAGACCAACGGTATCATTACCGGCTACAACCCTTCGGCGACGGGCTATCGATTACCCACCGAAGCGGAGTGGGCCTGGGCGGCTCGCTCCAGCGGTGAACAGCTGCTGAAGTTCCCCTGGGGTGACGATTTCCCACCCGCTAACCCGGTAGAAAACTACGCGGACAGCAGCTCTGCGTTCGTGACCGGGCGGGTCCTCACCAGCTACAAGGACGGCCACGTGGTGAGCGCCCCGGTCGCCTCGTTCCCCGCCACCGACAAGGGCTTGTACGACCTCGGCGGCAACGTCGCCGAGTGGGTCCACGATGTTTACACCATTCCTTCCGCCAACGGCACCGTGCAAACAGACCCGCTGGGCAGCCAGTCAGGGGACAACTATGTCATTCGCGGGGCGAGCTGGTCCCACAGCCGCATTTCAGAGCTGCGCCTGTCCTACCGGGATTATGGGCAAGCGGGACGCGATGACGTAGGATTCAGGATAGCGCGGTACGCGGAGTGAACTCATGAACAGGCTGCTGATACTATTACTGGCACTGTGGGCAACCGCGCTGTGGGCCCAGACAGACACAGAGCAAGCCCCCGCCGAGAACGAGAGCCAGGATGAGCAGGTGGCCGAGGAGCCACAACCGGCAACCGATCCCTTCGATTACGAATCTTCCGAGCAGATCTCAGAAGACCTCTCGGTCTCCTTTCCGGTGGACATATAGGACCAGCCCATGAAGCAGCGGATGTCATCCGAATTTATTTACCAGTTATTCGCCCTGCTGATTGCGGTGATCGTTGTTCATGCGGTTTATGTGGGCGCCATACGCCCCGCTGCCGATGCCCAGATTCGCCAGGAGATGGAGCAGCAGGCCGCGGGCGAGGACTTTGTACCGGAAAGAAGCTTTGTGGTGGTCATCCGCGACTTCGAGCAGGAGGCCTGCTTTATCCTGCTGATCTGGGCGCTGGCGATCATGGGCTACAAGGGCAAGCGCACCCTTGACGAGCAGGAACTGCTGGACCGGCGCCTGCTGGATATTCCCGAAGGCACCAGCGTACTGCCGGAAGATGCCCGCGAATACAGCCGCTCGCTGGAAGCCCTGCCAGAGAAGGAACAGGACTACCTGCTGCCCAGAACCCTGCTGGGCGCCCTGCAACGATTTGCCACTACCGGCAGCATCCAGGCGGTGTCCGATACCATCAAGGAGAACTGCGAAATCGAGGCGGACCGGCTGGACTCGGAACTGTCCATGGTGCGTTACATCGCCTGGGCGATTCCCTCTATCGGATTTATCGGCACAGTGCGCGGTATCGGCGAAGCCCTGGGACAGGCCTACAAGGCAGTGGAAGGTGACATCTCCGGGGTGACCGTGAGCCTGGGCGTGGCCTTCAACAGCACCTTCGTCGCCCTGGTTCTGTCCATTGTCATCATGTTCTGCCTGCACCAGCTGCAACTGTCACAGGAGCGACTGGTACTCGACTGCCAGCGCTACGCCGACAAGCGCCTGATGCGCCACCTGGTGTCCCCATGACTGTACCGCTGCTGGACATCAACGACTGCCTCCTGCAGCTGTGGGGCAGCGGCCCGGTACAGCAGAGCCCCGGCTACGCCTTGCTGGAAGGCAGCGACTACCGCTTTGGCAACAGCGCCAGGGGTAGCGCCCGGCTCCGGCCCAGGGACATCAATAATCGCTTCTGGTGGCAGCTCAGTGTGGAGCCGCTGCAGCCGGCCCTCGGGCCGGCCCGCCATACGGCAGACCTGGTCCACGCCCACCTCAAACAGATCCACGGTGATGCCGGCGAACCGGCGGAACTGCTGCTGGCCTGCTCAGGCAGCATGCAGCGAGAGCAATTGAGCCTGCTGCTGGGGATCGTTCAGCAGTGCCCCTTCGACGTGGTGGGGCTGGTCAACCGCAGCGCCCTGCTGGGCAGCCTGCACGGCGGCCCCGGGCGCCTGTTCCACCTGGAAATACAGCTACACCAGGCCCTGATCACCGAGCTTGCCCAGAATGGCGACGACATCGTGGTACAGCGCAGCGTGCCGCTGCCGGGCTGCGGACTGCTGCAACTGCAGGAGCGGTTGGTGGAAATCATTGCCGGTACGTTTATCCGCCAGACGCGATTCGACCCGCGGCGTAAGGCTGACACCGAACAGCAGCTGTACGACGCCCTGCCACGGGCGCTGCAAACCCTGGCCGACAGCGGCGAGTGTAATATTGAAGTCAACGGCTATCGCGCCAGGGTACTGGCCGCCGATATGGCCAGCGCCGGCCAGCGCCTGTTCAATGCTGCGGCGGAAACCATGGGCAGCCTGTCGCCCGCGGATCGGCTGGTGGTCGACCCCCTGGTGGCGCTGCTTCCTGATCTGGCGCACAAACTCCCGGAGGCCCGAGTCGCTGCCGCCGATGCGCTGTGGCAGGCGGCAACGCAGCACGGTGAAAGCCTGCTCAATCGCGGCGGCCCGCTGAGTTTCGTCAACGCCCTGCCCTGCCTGGCGGCGGATAATAACGGCCCCATTGAGCCACAGGCGCTGGAGCCGGCGCCCGCAACAGTGAGCGAGCCCACCCACCTGCTCGCGGGTGCCACCGCCAGGCCCCTGGTTGCGGGCATGAAACCGGCACCGGGACTGGAAATCAGCCGGGCAGGTGAAACCTGGCTGCTGCGGGGGAAAGGCCGCCTCAACGACCACGAGTTACAGGGCAGCAAGCCCCTGGCTGCGGGCGACCGGGTGGTCGCCGCCGATGGCAGCGAATTCCAGCTGATAGACGTCGTGCCAGGCCATGGCTAGGCGCAAGCGCAGTTTCACCACGTTTAACCTGAGCTTCCTCGACATCATGTCCTGCGGTTTCGGGGCGGTGGTGCTGGTATTCCTGATCATCGATCACTCCATGGCGGTTTATTCAGAAGACCTCAACCAGGAGTTACTGTCCGAGGTCAACCTGCTGGAAGAGGAGGTACTGGAGGGCAGGGAGGGGCTGGTGCGGCTGCGCAACACGCTGTCAGACATCGACCGCCAAACCGTGGAAGCCCAGGGTCGGGCAACCCGGATCACCGAGGAAATGGATGAGTATGAGGCGCTTATTGCCGCCCTGCGGGCCGATGGCTACACCGAGGATGAAGCCATCGAGCAGTTGAAGGCGGAGGTCCGCTCGCTGGAAGAAGAAGTCAGCAAACTGCGCGAGGCAGCCCCCGAGGACGGCGGCAGTAGCGCCCGCACCTATATCGGCGAGGGCAACCGCCAGTACCTCACCGGCCTCAATCTGGGGGGACGCAACATTGCCATCCTGCTGGATGTGTCCTCCAGTATGCTGGCGGACCGGCTGGTCAATATCATCCGGCTGCGTAACATGGGTGAGGATGTGCAACGCAAAGCCGACAAGTGGACCCGGGCTGTCGACACCGTGGACTGGCTCACCGCCCAGCTGCCGGTGAACGCCGAGTACCAGGTGATCACCTTCAATACCGACGCCACCACCTTGCTCGGCGGCACCGAGGGCAAATGGCTGGAGGTCGCGGACCAGGCCCAGCTGGAACAGGTATCCACCGAACTGCGCAAAATCGTACCGGCAGGTGGCACCAGCCTGGAGAATGCGTTTATTGCGCTGCAGCGCCTGTCACCTTCACCGGACAACATATTCCTGATTACCGACGGCCTGCCCACCCAGGGCACCAGCCCGCCCCGGGGCACCAAGATCAGCGGCCGGGACCGCCAGCGACTGTATCGCCAGGCCATTCGCCAGCTGCCGGACGGTGTACCGGTCAATGTGATCCTGGCGCCGATGGAGGGCGACCCCATGGCCGCCTCCGAGTTCTGGCAGCTGGCGCAGGTCAGCCAGGGGGCCTTCCTCAGCCCGTCGAAGGACTGGCCCTGATGGCTCGCCGGCGCACCACCGAAGAATTCTCCCTGTCCTTCCTGGACGTGATCTGCTGCGGCTTCGGCGCGGTGATCCTGCTGCTGATGATCACCAAGACAGTGCAGCCACAGATCATCGAGGCCTCCACCGTCAACCTGGAAGGCAAACTCGCCGACCTGCAGGAACAGATTTACGAGATCCGCGGCGAGACTGTCATCCTCAACCGGGACCTGAACGCCAGGCAGGAACAGTTGTCTCAATACAGGGAGCGCATTGCCATCCTGCAGGCTCAGCTGGCAAGTACTCGCTCCAGCTACGACAGCATCCAGGTAGAAAGCAACAGTAATGACGTGATCACCGAGCAATTGGCCATCGCCCGCCAGCAGCTTTCCGAGGAAATGGAACGCCTGCTGGGCAAAGAATACCAGTCGAAAAACAACCTGATCGGCGGTATTCCGGTGGACAGTGAATATATTATTTTCATCATCGACACCTCGGGGTCGATGTTTTCCTACGCCTGGGACCGCATGATCCAGGAGGTTGAATCAACCCTGGCCATTTACCCCGAGGTTAAAGGCATACAGGTCATGAACGACATGGGCCAGTACATGTTCAGCCGCTACCAGGGCCAGTGGATCCCGGACACTCCGGGCCGGCGCAAGGTGATCATGCAGAACCTGCGCAACTGGAACGTGTTCAGTAATTCCAGTCCGGTTGAGGGCATTACCGCGGCCATCCGCACATTTTACGATCCCGGCAAGAAAATTAGCCTCTATGTTTTCGGGGATGAATTCACCGGAGAGTCTATTTCCCAGGTGGTGGAAACGGTCGACCGCATCAATCGCGAGGATGCCAGCGGCAATCGCCTGGTGCGCATCCACGGGGTCGGCTTCCCGGTGCAATTTATCCGCGCACCACATCTGCAGACGACGGGCATTCGCTTCGCTACACTTATGCGAGAGCTGGCTTATCGCAATGGAGGGACATTTGTCGCGCTCAATGACTTCCGCCCCTGAATGGCGCCTGCTGGGCATGACTGTGCTGCTGGCACTGCTGGCCGGCTGCGGGCCCACCACAGTCAAGGTACAGGGCAGCTTCCCCGAACCGCTGATGGAACCGGTGCCCCTGACCCTGGGCGTCTGGTACACGAAAGACTTTGCCAATCACGAATTTTTCGACGAAGCCAAGTCCCGCTCGGAATCGGGCTGGGTGGTCAATACCGGCGAAGCCCAGGTGGCCATGTGGGACACGCTGCTGGCGGGCATGTTCTCCCGTCTGGTGCATATGAAGGGCAAGCCCGCTCCCGGGCAAATGAACCAGGTGGTCAACGCAGTGCTCATCCCCCACGTGGATGAACTGCAATACGCCATTCCCCAACACACCAACGTCAAGGTCTACGAAATCTGGATGCGCTATCGCTTCGAGCTGGTGACCAATGCCGGCAAACCGATTGCCGAGTGGACCATGCCCGCCTACGGCAAGACCCCCACCGCCTTCCTGCGCAGCGACGAGGCGGCGGTCAACCTGGCGGCGGTCATGGCACTGCGTGACGCCGGCGCCAATTTCGCCACCAGCTTTACCCGGGTGCCCGCCGTGGCCGAGTGGCTGGATGGTAGACAGGTCGGCAAGGTTCCGGCCGTGGCTCGGGATATGCCTGCCGAGGTCGGCGCCGACAGCGATACGGTGGCCGTGCCGGTTATTGTAAACGGTGACCCGAGTGCCGGGCAGGCAGTCGAGGAAATCAAGGAGGTTGAGTAATGAAAACCACCCTCTTCGGGCCTCTACTCCTCATCACCCTGCTAACAACTGGCTGCGTGACCTCCACGGTCGATGAGATGGTCTTCAACGAGCCCACCGCCGGCATCGGTGATGCCTCGGTGGTGATTCTCGGTCGGCGCCATGCCAGCGACTATGAAACCGAACCGGACTTTATCGAATGCGTGGGGGATCATATCTCCTCGCGGGACAAGAGCATCTCGATTATCGACGAAATCGACTTTGTAAATGCACTTTATCCCTGGTTCGAACCGCGCACCGCTCCCCTGCACCCGGGGGACATCGACCGCCTGCTGGCGCAGGAGCCCGTGGCGCAGCGCCTGCGTGAACTGAAAACCGAATACATGATCTGGATCGATGGCGTCACGGTGCGCTCGGACTCCGCCGGTTCCATGACCTGCGGCATCGGCCCCGGTGGCGCCGGCTGCTTCGGTTTCGGCACCTGGAACAACGACTCCAATTACGAGGCCGTGATCTGGGACTTCACCGACCGCGCGGAAGTGGGCCGGGTCAACACCTCCGCCAGCGGCCAGTCCTACATGCCCGCCGTGGTCATACCCATACCCATTATCGCCCCGGTGCAGGGCACCGCCTGCGATGGAATCGGCGACCAGCTACTGGAATTCCTTTCCAGCGAGTACTGAGAATGCGACTGGTAGCGATCATTACCACCCTCACTTTGCTGCTACCGGTCAGTGGCGCCGCAGTGGCCAGGGGGGAGGAAGAACACCAGAAAATCGTCGAGTCCGGACAGGTCTATGATGACCCGGAACTGCAGGCCTATGTCAATCGAATCGGCCAGAGCCTGGTGGCGAATTCCGACAAGCCGAACCAGGAGTTCACCTTTACCGTGCTGGACACGGAAATGATCAATGCCTTTGCCGCACCCGGCGGCTATATTTACATCAGTCGGGGCCTGTTGCCCTTTCTCGATTCCGAAGAAGAACTGGCCGGGGTAATCGGCCATGAGATCGCCCACGTCACGGCCAACCACCACGGACGCCGCAGTCGCCAGGACCTGACCAACAAGATTGTCGCGACCACCGCCTACATTCTTACCGGCAGCGGCGATGTCGCCGACGCCTCGACCATGTACGGCGCCGAACTGATCAGTGGCTTCGGCCGGGACATGGAACTGGAGGCGGACGGACTGGGTGCCGAGTATATGTACAAAACCGGCTACGACCCCCAGGCGCTGCTGGAAGTCATCAGTGTGCTGAAGGACCAGGAACAGTTCCAGCGGGTCAAGGCCAGAGCCACCGGCAAACCCGCCGGCACCTATCACGGCCTCTACGCCACTCATCCTCGCAATGACAAGCGGCTGCAGACGGTGATCCGCAAGGCCGGCGAACTGGACCTCGATGAATACGTGGAAAGCCCGGAGAAACCGGGGGAGTTCCGCAGCCATATCCAGGGCCTGGTCTGGGGACCCAGCATCCAGAGCGAGCGGGACGAGAACCGCTACTACCACAACAAGCTCTCGTTTACTTTCCAACACCCCGAAGGATGGACCGTGCAGTCCGGCAGTCAAGCGGTAGTCGCCAGGGCGCCGGACGGGAGCGCTTCACTGACTATCACCCTGCGTCGCAAGGACGGCAGCTCACCGGAATCCGTGCTCAAGGGCAGCGCCAGGGGTGACCTGAGCGCAGGCACCGACCTCGAGCAGGCCGGTTTGAAAGGCTATTCGGCCATCGCCAGCAGTGGCGGTGTGTCAAAAAGGCTGGCGGTCATCGACTACAATTACACCTACCTGTTTCAGGGCGAGTCGAGCGATTTCGCTGCGGACGACGCGACCCTGCTGCAGATGATAGAGAGCTTCAGACCCACCCACCCCAAGGAGAAGCAGGCGGGAACGCCGCGCTACATCCAGTACATCCAGGTGCCGAGAGGCGCCACCTTCGCCAGCATCGCCGCCAGTATTCGCATTCCCTATGCGGAAGAGCAGCTACGCCTGCTGAACGGCATGTATCCGCGGGGAGAACCGCGCACTGGCGACTGGATCAAGGTTATCCGCTAGGACTTCTGCTGCACCAGTACCCAGGGCGGTGCCACTACTGCCCACAGTTCCTGGTTGATCTCGTACCAGGCCAGAGCCTGTTCGTCCTGAACCGGTGCGATCCGGTGGTCGGCAATCCACTGCTGGAATTGCCGGGTATTATCCAGGCCCAGCTGCACGGCGACTTCCACCAGATCCAGTTCGGCGGCCACGGAAATCACATTGCCATGGGCATAGTAGGTCTGCAGGTCGTGCCAGTTGATACGCGCGGTCTGGCTGAGGTACTCCTTGCGCAGCAGGGTTTCACGATCTTCTGGTAAATCAGCCATAGCGGGGATCTGCGACAAAGGGGTTGCTGCGCCGCTCCTGGCCAAAGGTCGAGGTGGGACCGTGGCCCGGGATAAAAGTGATTTCATCGCCCAGTGGGAACAGTTTTTCGCGAATACTGGCGACCAACTCGTCGTGATTGCCCATGGGAAAATCAGTGCGGCCTATCGAGCCCTGGAACAACACATCGCCAACCCAGGCGACTTTTTGAGGTTCGTACAGGAACACCACATGGCCCGGCGTGTGACCGGGACAATGGATGACCTTGAGGGTCTGCTCCCCTACGGTCACCGTGTCACCCTCTTCAAGCCAGCGGTCCGGCTCGAAGGCATCGGCGTGGGGGAAGCCCGCCATCCTGCACCACTCCGGGAGCTTTTCCAGCCAGAAACTATCGGCTTTCTCCGGACCTTCTATGGGCACTCCCAGTTGCTGGCGCAACACGTCGGCGGCGGCGCAATGGTCCATGTGGGCGTGAGTGAGGATAATCTTTTCCACCGTGGCGTCCATTTTCTCCACGGCTTCCAGGATGCGATCGACGTCACCGCCGGGGTCGACAATGGCCGCCCGGCCGCTGGCCTGACACTTGATGACGGAACAGTTTTGCTGGTACGGAGTCACCGGCACGATGGTGCACTGAATAGACATGACTGGGCTCGATTCACTATGGGTGGCAAATTTTACCACAGCCCCGAACGGGCTGTGGCGAGCTATATCAGCCTACCGCAGGCGAACTGCGTCCACCGTCACTGTCCAGTTGATCGGCCATCGGGTCATCGAAAACATGCTGGTCGAACTGATCTTCGCTTTTACCGACTATGACCGAGACGGTGGCATCGCCAGTGACATTAACCGCGGTCCGTACCATATCCAGCAACCTGTCCACACCAATGATGAGTGCTATGCCTTCCACCGGCAGTCCCGCCTGCTCCAGCACCAGGGCCAGGGTCACCAGGCCAACACCGGGAACAGCCGCAGTGCCGATCGAGGCCAGGGTGGCGGTAAGGACCACTGTGATGAAGTCACCCATCGACAGGTCTACGCCGTAGACCTGGGCGATAAACACGGTCGCCACACCCTGCATGATGGCAGTGCCATCCATGTTGATCGTCGCGCCCAGCGGCACGGTAAATCCGGCCACGGAATTGTGCACGCCCAGGCGTTTTTCAACCGTACGCAAGGTGATGGGCAGGGTCGCCCCCGATGAGGCGGTACTGAAAGCGAAGGCCCAGACCGGGCGCATTTTACGTATCAACATCGCCGGAGACAGTCCCGCCAGGCTGCGCAGTAAAATACTGTAAACACCCAGGGCATGTAACAACAACACGCCCAGCACGGTGAAGAAGTAGGCCGCCAGATCCATGATGGCGCCGATACCCATACTGGAAAACAGTCGGGAGAGCAGCGCGAACACGCCATAGGGGGCCAGCGCCATCAGCACTTCCACCATTTTCATAATCACCGCATCAACGTCGCGGAAGAAACTCGCCAGTCGTCTTCCCGGCTCACCGGCGTGGGAGATGGCATAGCCGAACAGCAGGGCGAAGACGATGATCTGCAGCATCTTGCCGTCGGCCATCGCGCGCACCGGGTTGGAAGGGAAAATATCCACCAGGACATCGGTGATGGGCGGTGCCGGCCCGGCCTGGAAGTCGGCCGCCCCCTCCAGCACCACACCGGCACCGGGACTCAGAAGAACGGCAAAAAGCAGCGCCAGGCTGATCGCAATAGCCGTGGTCGCCAGGTAAAAGGACAGGGTCTTGACGGCGATGGGCCCCATGCGGGCGCTGTCGCCCAGTGACGATGAACCGCAGATCAGTGACACCAGCACCAGCGGCACTACCAGCAATTTGAGCGAGGCAATGAAGATACGCCCGATCACGTCAAACAGGCCGTTTACCAGGTAAACATCAACCAGCGACTTGAGCTCGGCAGAGACACCCGTGGCGTGCATCAGCATATTGATGATGGAGCCGGTGGCAATACCTGCCACCATGGCGATCAGGATACGATTGGTGAGGCTCACTCGGGACACTCCCCGTTCAGGTAGCCGCTGACGGCATCGTCCGCGCAGGCATTGCAGGCCGAGGAATACTGTTGCCGGCCCCCGGCGACGAGGTCAGCGCACACGGGCGCATACTCCATGGTGCAGACCTGGGGCCTGGGATCTGTACATTGGGTCACGAGCGTCGGTGCGGGATAAGTCTGGCAACCGGCCGTCAATATCAATAATAGCGCGCCCAGGGCAATACGCATGGGGAAAAACTCCAGATGTTATGAAATACGGCAAAGCCTACCATTTGTGGCAGTCAAGCGCAGCATCCGCTAATCGCCAGCTCGCCCTGCGAGCGGTTCAGCCCGGCAGTTCGCGCGGAATCAATAAACGCTGTAGTTGGCCGCAACCCGCTTGCAACTGACTCCAGCACTCGATCGACAAACTCAACCGGGCGTATCCGGCAGTGGGCAGGTTATCCAGCTGCCATTGCCCCAGCAGTTCGTTGATCAGTTCAGTGAGAGCCGGGTTGTGACCGATGATAAACAGGCTCGACCTGTCGCTATCCGTGGCGGCGAGCCACCGCCATAGCGCTGCGGCAGAAAAGGTATACAGGGCCTCATCAACCGTGTGGTCACAGTCTGCCAATGCCGGCCAGCCCTCACACAGGCCCGCCAGGGTCAGGCAGGCGCGCCGTGCCGGGCTGACAAAACTATCCACGGGCGCCATCTCCGCGGCAAGTGCGGCTCCCATGCGCGGGGCGTCACGGCGCCCGCGTTTGTTCAGAGGCCGCTGGCGATCTGGAAGACCCGGATCATCCCAGGCGGATTTGGCATGACGCAGCAGATGCAGTGTCTTCATATCTCACCACCTCAGCAGTAAACGGCAGTTTGTACGCTGTGACGGACTGGAACACAAGCGCCGGTGAATGCGGGGAAACGGTTTTCCCCTGCCAATCTTGCGTTTGCGCAACAACCTAGCTAGAGTCAATAGCGTTGTAAGTGGTAACTGTACCAGGTCGATTTACTTACCCAGGTTGTTGGTAGTATGGGCGAGTGACCTCCATGAACGCCGTAAGGCCACCTGTGGAGTAGCTGTGCTAAGACACCAAACAGTAGCACCATCTTGCCGACAGCTCGCCCCCCGCGACCTGCCAGGGGCTTTCTTTGTGCCCCGTTTCTACCCCCCTAGCCCCCGCTGCCCCGCTTTTCCTCCCCTCAACCGGGGGAATATCGTCGCCTCCGGGAGGCACAGCGTTTGAGTTCAGCCGACACCAGCCTGCTGCCCTTTGTGGTTTATTTCGTCGCGGTGCTGCTGCTGGTGGCCACCATGCTCGGGCTGTCGTTCCTGCTGGGTCAGCGCCGCGCCAACAAGGCCACCAACATGCCCTTTGAATCGGGCGTGCTGTCAGTAGGCTCCCCGCAGATCCAGATGTCGGTAGAGTTTTACCTGGTGGCCATTTTCTTCGTCATCTTCGATCTGGAAACCGTATTTATTTTCGCCTGGGCGGTGGCATTCTTTGAGCTGGGCTGGGAGGGTTTCCTGGCGATTGCCGCCTTCATCTTTATTCTCGGTGTTGCGCTGGTCTATGAGCTCAGTACCGGCGCCCTTGACTGGGGAATCAAGCGTGGCAGCGGTCGCCACCCGGAGGAGCTGCACTGATGGAGTGGAACCTGAGCCGACCAGAAGACATCATCACATCCTCCCCCGGCAGCGTCAGTGTCGAGGAGCAGATCAAGCGCAACGTGTTCTTCGCCAAACTGGAAGACCTGATTGCCTGGGGGCGCGCCCATTCCCTGTGGCCGTTCAACTTCGGGCTCTCCTGCTGTTATGTGGAAATGGCCACCTCCTTTACCAGTCGCCACGACATTGCCCGTTTCGGCTCCGAAGTGATTCGCGCCACCCCGCGCCAGGCAGACCTGATGGTCATTTCCGGTACCGTATTTCGCAAAATGGCGCCGGTGGTGCAACACCTCTATGACCAGCTGCTTGAGCCGCGCTGGATTATCTCCATGGGCTCCTGCGCCAACTCAGGGGGAATGTACGACATCTACAGCGTGGTCCAGGGCGTGGACAAATTTATCCCGGTAGACGTCTACGTGCCCGGCTGCCCACCCCGGCCCGAGGCCCTGATGCAGGGGCTGATGATGCTGCAGGATGCGATAGAGCAGGAGCGCAGGCCCCTGAGCTGGGCGGTGGGTGACCAACAGGTGATCAAACCAGACATGCCCTCTCGCCGGGACATGCTGCAGGAGGAGAGGAATCGGGCGACCGAATTGAAAGACCCGGGTGGTGTATAGCACTGGCCACGGGTCATTCCGGCGCAAACCGGGATCCGCAGTGTACGCGCGGGTTGTCCGGGTTTATGAAAGCGGGCTCGGGAAGGAATAACAGGCTAATTTCCAGCTAGAGAATAAGAAGAGGAATAACCAGCCAGTGTTAGAGGCACAGGTAACAGCAGACAGCTCAGGCGTGGTGGACGATTTGTTCGCGCGCTTCGGCGCGCCCTGTTTCAGCAGCCAGCCCACCCCCGACAATACGCCCACGCTGTGGGTGGAGCGGGAAAAACTGCTGGAGGTACTGCGGCACCTGCACAAGGATTTCCCCATGCTGCTGGACCTGTTCGGCATTGACGAACGGTTGCGCGAGCACAAACCCGAGGCCGCCCAGGATTTCACTGTGGTCTACCACTTGCTCAACCTGGAGGCACGGGAAGAGATCCGCATCAAGGTCGGGGTCACCGCCAATGACGCCAGCGTGCCCTCGGCCCACCAGATCTGGCCCAATGCCAACTGGTACGAGCGGGAAACCTGGGACATGTTCGGGGTGGAATTCTCCGGGCATCCCAACCTCCGCCGCATCCTCCTGCCGCCCACCTGGGAAGGCCACGCCCTGCGCAAGGACCACCCGGCCAGGGCCACCGAGATGGAACCCTTCAGTCTCGACGAGGAAAAACAGGCCGCCGAGCAGGAAGCGCTGCTGTTCAAGCCCGAGGAGTGGGGCATGGCCCGGGCCACCGAAGACACCGAGTTCATGTTCCTCAACCTGGGTCCCAACCACCCTTCGGTTCACGGCGTTTTCCGGATTGCCCTGCAACTGGACGGCGAGGTGATCGTCGATGCCGTTCCCGATATCGGCTACCACCACCGTGGTGCCGAGAAGATGGGCGAACGGCAGACCTGGCATTCGTTCATCCCCTACACCGACCGCATCGACTACCTGGGCGGGGTCATGAACAATCTCGCCTACGTCATGGCCGTTGAGCAGCTGGCCGGCATCGAGGTACCGCCGCGGGCGAAGGTCATCCGCATCATGATGGCGGAGCTGTTCCGCATTTCCAGTCACCTGGTGTTCTACGGGACCTTCGCCCAGGACGTCGGCCAGATGTCGCCGGTGTTCTACATGTTTGCCGATCGGGAACGCCTGTTCGGCATCGTCGAGGCGATTACCGGCGGGCGTATGCACCCGGCCTGGTTCCGCATCGGCGGGGTGGCGCAGGATCTGCCTGAGGGCTGGCACAGGCTGGTTGGCGACTTCATCGACAGCATGCCGAAACGGCTGGATCACTACCAGACCATGGCCATGGATAACAGCATCCTCAAGCAGCGCACGGTGGGCATTGGCGACTACACCACCGAAGACGCGCTGGCCTGGGGTATTACCGGCCCCTCACTACGGGCCACGGGCATGGATTTCGACCTGCGCCGGGACCGGCCCTATGGCGGCTACGACCAGTTCGAATTCGAGGTGCCAGTGGGCAATCGCGGCGACTGTTATGACCGGGCGGTGGTGCGAGTGGAGGAAATTCGCCAGAGCCTGCGCATCATCCGCCAGTGCCTGGACAACATGCCCGAAGGGCCCTACAAGAGCGAGAACAAGCTCGCCACACCCCCGCCGAAGGAACGAACCCTGCAGGACATCGAAACCCTGATACACCACTTTCTCTCGGTCAGCTGGGGGCCGGTGATGCCCGCGGGAGAAGCCTCCTTCCCGATCGAGGCCACCAAGGGCATTAACAACTATCACCTGGTCAGCGACGGCGGCACGACCTCCTATCGGACCCGGATCCGTACCCCGTCCTTCCCGGCATTACAGCAAATCCCCGATTACAGCCGGGGGCTGCTGATTGCGGACCTGATCGCCATCATCGCCAGCATCGATTTCGTCATGGCGGACGTGGACAGGTGATAGCATGACCGAGACCACGTCCATGCAACTGGTACCGACCCTGAGTGAAGAGGAACTGCGGCTGATCGACGCCGAAATCGCTCACGTGCCCTACCGTTCCGCCGTCGCCATTGATGCCCTGAAGATTGTCCAGCAACACCGGGGCTGGGTCTCTGACGAAAGCATCAAGGCCATCGCCAGTTACCTGGACATGTCTGCCGATGAGCTCGATGGCATAGCGACGTTCTACAACCTGATTTTCCGCCGTCCGGTGGGCGACAAGGTCATCCTGCTCTGTAACAGCATCAGCTGCTGGATCAAGGGTTGCGATGGCCTGCAGCAGAAGATCACCGAGCAACTGGGCGTGCAATTCGGGGAAACCACCAGCGACAACCGCTACACCCTGCTGCCGGTGACCTGCCTGGGCGCCTGCGACAAGGCCCCGGTCATGATGGTGGGAGAGGAACTGCACGAAGACGTGGCCGAAAGCAGCATCGTGCGCATTCTCGGCGGGAGCACAGAGCCATGAGCCTGGACCGCCCACTCACCCGCAACGTGCGTGCCGATCGCAGTCCCACCGATATGGCGGCCTATGAAGCCAATGGCGGCTACCAGGGGTTGAAAGCAGCGGTGGGCAAGCTGTCCCCCGCCGATTGCCTGGAGATCCTCAAGGACTCCAACCTGCGCGGCCGCGGCGGCGCCGGCTTTCCCACCGGCATGAAGTGGAGCTTCGTCCCCATGGGCGACAAGTGCTCCCCCGGCGACAAGTACCTGATCTGCAACGCCGACGAGATGGAGCCGGGAACCTTCAAGGATCGCCTGCTGCTGGAGTGTGACCCTCACCAGTTGATCGAAGGCATGATCGTGGCGGCCTACACTCTGCAGGCCAATGTCGCCTACATTTTTATCCGCGCCGAATATTTCAAGGCCGCCGCCTTGCTGCGCGAGGCCATCGCCGCCTGTCACCAGAAAAACTACCTCGGCAACAACATCCTCGGCAGCGACTACAGCCTTGAGATCCACATCCACGCCAGCGCGGGGCGCTATATCTGTGGCGAGGAGACGGCGCTGATCAGTTCGCTGGAGGGCAAGCGAGCCAATCCCCGCGCCAAACCGCCGTTCCCCCAGGTGAGCGGGCTGTGGGGGCGCCCGACGATTGTCAATAACGTGGAAACCCTGTGCAACGTGCACCACATCATTGAGCGCGGCGCAGACTGGTTCAAATCGCTGGGGCTGACCGAAGACGCCGGCACCAAGATGTACGGCGTCAGCGGCCGGGTGAAAAGACCGGGATGCTGGGAGCTGCCCATGGGCACGCCAGTGCGGGAAATACTCGAGGAATACGCCGGCGGCATGGCCGATGGCTACAGCCTGAAGGGATTTCTGCCCGGCGGCGGATCCACGGATTTCCTGGTGGGGGAACACCTGGACCTGGCGATGGACTATGAGACCATCGGCAAGGCGGGATCGCGTATGGGCACCGGCACCATGATCATCCTCGATGATAAAACCTGCCCGGTGGGCTTCGTTAAAAACCTGATCGAATTTTTTGCCCGCGAGTCCTGTGGCTTTTGTACCCCCTGCCGGGACGGGCTGCCCTGGTCGGCTCAGGTACTGGACGATATTCAGCACGGCCGGGGCCGTGACGAGGACATGGACACCCTGGCCCGCCAGGTTAAGTTTATCGGCGCTATCGGCAATACCCACTGCGCCCTGGCGCCCGGTGCCATGGAGCCGCTACAGAGCGCGATGAAATACTTCCCGGAGGCGTTTGAGCAACACATCCAGGGCAGTTGCCGGCACTGCAGTGGAGGTGGCCACTGATGCCGACCATTCGCATAGACGGCGTTGAATACGAGGTGCAAGCGGGCAAGAACCTGCTGGAGAGCTGCCTGTCGCTGGGGCTGGACCTGCCTTATTTCTGCTGGCACCCGGCCATGGGATCCATCGGTGCCTGTCGCCAGTGCGCCGTGGTTCAGTACCAGAGCGAGGAAGACGAGCAGGCCGGCCGAGGGCGTATTGTCATGGGCTGTATGACGCCGGTCTCCGACGGCGCGATATTTTCCCTGGACGGCGACCGCGCCCGGGAGTTCCGCGAGGCCATCGTCGAATCACTGATGCTCAACCACCCCCACGATTGCCCGGTCTGCGCCGAGGGAGGAGAATGCCACCTGCAGGATATGACGGTCATGGTCGGCCATCGCGACCGGCACTACCGGGGGCGCAAAAACACTCATCGCAACCAGTACCTGGGCCCACTGCTCAACCATGAGATGAATCGCTGTATCGCCTGCTACCGCTGCACGCGCTACTACCGGGATTACGCCGGCGGCACCGACCTGGCGGCCATGGCCGCCCACGATCATGTCTACTTTGGCCGCCACGAGGAGGGCATCCTCGAAAGTGAGTTTGCCGGCAACCTGGTGGAGGTTTGTCCCACCGGGGTATTTACCGACAAGACCCTGGTGCATGACTACACCCGCAAGTGGGACCTGCAGTCCGCGCCCTCGGTTTGCGTGGGCTGCGGGGTGGGTTGCAATACCCTGCCCGGTGAGCGCTATGGCCGGCTCAAGCGCATACACAACCGGTTCAATGTCGAGGTCAACGGCTACTTCCTGTGCGACCGCGGGCGTTTTGGCGGTGGCTTCGTCAATAACCAGCAGCGACTGGATTACCCGGGACTGAGAGGCGACGACGGTCGTTACAACGCCGTGGATCACCACCAGGCCCTGCAGCACATGGCGGAGGCCTGCCGCAACGCCAGGGTCGCGGCCATCGGCTCTCCGAGGACATCGATAGAAGCCAATTTCCTGTTACGGCAGCTGGTGGGCACAGACAATTTCTGTCCCGGTTTCACCGAACTGGAACAGACACTGGTCAATCTCGCGCTGGAATTGCAGCAGCAGAGCAGCGCCGTCATTGCCGATATTCGCAGTGTCGAATCGGCAGACGCGGTACTTATTCTCGGCGAGGACCTGACCAATACCGCCCCACGCCTGGCCCTCGCGGTGCGCCAGAGTGTGCGCAACAAGGCCTATGAAATGGCTGCCGGGTTGGGCCTGGAAACCTGGCAGGATGCAGCTATTCGCAATCTTGCCCAGGACCGGCGCAGCCCGCTGTTCATCGCCGCCAGTGGCGACACGCGACTGGATGATGTGGCCGAGCAACACCTTAGCCTGGCACCGCAGGATGTTGCCCGGCTTGGCTTCGAGGTGGCGGCCGCAATCCGGGGCGGGGGTGGCGTCGGGAACAGCGACACCGCGGCGGGCCGGATTGCCGCCGCCCTTATGGAGGCCAAGCGCCCCCTGGTCATCTCCGGCACCAGCAGTGGCAGCCCGCAGGCACTGCAGGCGGCAGCGGCAGTCGCCGAGGCCCTCGCCGGGGCGGGTCACAGGCCCATGCTCAATTTCACCGTGCCTGAAGCCAACAGTCTCGGCCAGGCGATGCTTACCGGCAGCGCTGCGCCCTCCCTGGAAGCCATCGCCGAGCGCTGTGACCGCGGCGAGATCGACACCCTGCTGGTCCTGGAGAACGACCTCTACCACCGGACCCCGGCGGCCCTGGCCGACCGTCTACTGCATAGCGATAGCGCCATTATCGCAGTGGATGGCCTGGACAATCGCACCACGTCTGCGGCCCGCCTGGTACTGCCCGCCGCCAATTTCGCGGAAACCGAGGGCACCCTGGTGAGCCTGGAAGGGCGCGCCCAGCGTCACTACCCCGTGTTCCTGCCCCAGGGCGAACGGCGCCCGTCCTGGGTGTGGCTGCTGGCCTGCATGAAGGAGTTGGGTCATCCCACAGCGACGGACCTGCACCAGTTTGACGACATCACCCGGGCCTGTGCGGCCACAGTGCCTGCGCTCGCCGGCATCACCGGCGCAGCTCCCGACCATCACTTCCTCAATGTCGGGGTCAAGATTCCCCGCCAGCCCCACCGCTATTCTGGGCGCACCGCCATGCGGGCCGACATCTCGGTGCACGAACCGAAACAGCCGGAAGACGAGGAATCGCCGCTGGCGTTCAGCATGGAGGGACTCAACCGGTGGCAACCGGGAGCCCTGCTGCCCTTCGTCTGGGCACCCGGCTGGAACTCCAACCAGTCACTGCACCGCTTCCAGTCGGAAGTGGGAGGCCCCCTGCGCGGAGGGACTGCCGGTATGCGTCTGCTGGGTGCGGGCACTACGGGTCCCACGGCCGCTATCGACCCTCCACCGTCATTTACCCCCGTCGAGGGTCGCTGGCAGTTGGTGGCCCGGCATCGTATTTTCGGCTCGGAAGAACTCAGTGCGCTGAGCCCGGGAATCTGCGAGCTGGTCGAGCCCGGCTTTGTCGAAATGCGCGGTGCCGACGCCCATGGCCTCGGCCTCACCGAAGGTGATGGTGTGGAACTGGACGCTGGCCTTGCAACCCTGGCCGTGAAAATCAATGACAGTATTCCACCCGGTTGCCTCGGTTACGCGGTCGGCCATGCGGGCACCGCCAATCTTGCGGCCGGGGCCAGCGTCAGCCTGGCCAAAGCGACAAACTGGCAGCGCCCCCCGCAAGTCATCAGCACTGATCGCAGCGGAGGCGGCCATGTCTGAGTTGGGCACCATCACCTTCGGTCTGTTGATCATTCTCGCCGCGGTGGGTGGCGCAGCGGTTTTGACCTGGTTTGAGCGTCGGCTGCTGGGCATCTGGCAGGATCGCTATGGTCCCAACCGGCTGGGCCCACTCGGCGCCTTCCAGGTACTGGCAGACATGCTCAAGCTGCTGACCAAGGATGACTGGGTGCCGCCGTTTGCCGATCGCCTGGTGTTCGTGTTCGCGCCCACTGCAATCGTGGTGGCGATGATGCTGGGCTTCGCCGTGGTGCCCTTTGGCCCGGAACTCTACGTGCTGGATATCAATATCGGGCTGCTGTTCTTCCTGGGCATGACCTCGCTGGCGGTATACAGCGTGCTGCTGGGAGGGTTGGCCTCCAACAACAAGTACGCCCTGCTGGGAGGGTTGCGTTCTGCCGCGCAAATGGTGAGCTACGAGGTCTTCATGGGGCTGTCACTGATGGGGGTCGTGATGCTCACCGGGAGCTTCTCTATGCGTGCCATCGTCGAGGCGCAGCAGGACCTGTGGTACTGCATACCGCAGGTACTGGGCCTGTTTACCTTTATGATTGCCGGCATCGCCGAGAGCCACCGCCTGCCCTTTGACCTGCCGGAAGCGGAGCACGAACTGACCGCCGGCTTCCACACCGAGTACGGGGGCATGAAATTCGCGATGTTCATGCTCGGGGAATACCTGGGGCTGATCCTGATTTCCTGCATGATCACCACCCTGTTTTTCGGCGGCTGGCTGGGCCCGGTCTTACCACCCCTGGTCTGGTTCTGCCTCAAGGTGTTTGCATTGATCTGCTTCTTTGTCCTGCTGCGCGCTGCGATCCCCCGGCCACGCTACGACCAGCTCATGTCGCTGGGCTGGAAAGTGATGTTGCCGCTAACCCTGTTCAATCTGCTGTTGACCGGTGCCGTTGCACTGTGGATGGAGGGCTGATGCCATGCTCAAGGCACTGACCAGTCAACTGCGCACCATCTGGACCATACTGCAGCATACATTCACCCGGGCAGAAACCGTCCAGTACCCGGAACAGAAACCCTATCTCGCGCCCCGTTATCGCGGCCGTATCGTCCTGACCCGGGACCCGGATGGCGAAGAACGCTGCGTGGCCTGTAACCTCTGCGCGGTAGCCTGTCCGGTGGATTGCATTGCCCTGCAGCAGGGGGTGAAGGAGGACGGCCGCTGGTACCCGGAGTTTTTCCGCATCAACTTCTCCCGCTGCATCATGTGCGGCATGTGCGAGGAAGCCTGCCCCACCAATGCCATCCAACTGACCCCCGACTTCGAGATGTGTGAATACAAGCGGGAGAATATGATCTACGAAAAGGAACACCTGCAGATCGACGGCACCGGCAAGTACCACGACTACAACTTCTACCGGGTGGCGGGGCTGGCCATCGCCGGCAAGGACAAGGGTGAGGCGCAGAACGAGGCCGCGCCCATTGACGTGAAGAGCCTGCTGCCATGATCGTCGTCCTGTTCTACATCGCAGCCGTTATCGCCCTGGCGGCCACCGTGGCAGCCCTGACCCGCACCAACGCCACCCACGCGCTGATCTACCTGATCGTTTCCCTGCTGGCAGTAGCGGTCATGTTCTTCCTGATGGGGGCACCCTTCGCCGCCGCACTGGAGGTGGTGATCTACGCCGGGGCAATCATGGTGTTGTTCGTGTTCGTGATCATGATGCTGAACCTGGGTGCTGCCGGGGAGGCGCGAGAACGCCAGTGGCTGGCCGGGCGCAGCTGGTTCGTCCCGGGGTCGATGGCCGCCCTGCTGCTGCTGGAAATGTTACTGGTTCTGGGCGATGCCCACGGCGTCACCAGTGGCACCGCCGTTTCCCCGAAGGTGGTCGGTATGACCCTGTTCGGACCCTACCTGCTGGCGGTGGAAATTGCCTCCATGCTGCTACTGTCCGGGCTGGTGGGCGCCTATCACCTGGGTCGCCGATTCATTGTGCGCAGGGGGGACCACTGATGGATGGCCTGATGGTCCCCATGGAGCACGTGCTGGTCGTCGCCGGTCTGCTGTTCACCTGCGGCCTGTTCGGGTTGATGCTGCGCCGCAATATCATCTTCATGCTGATGTCACTGGAAGTGATGCTCAATTCCGCGGCGCTGGCATTTGTCACTGCCGGTGCCCACTGGGCCCAGGCCGATGGCCAGGTGATGTTTATGCTCATTCTCACCGTGGCCGCGGCAGAGGTCGCTGTCGGCTTGGGCCTGGTGCTGCAGATCCAGCGTCGCTTCAAGACCCTGGATATGGACCGGGCCAACAGGTTGCGGGGCTGATATGAACAGTATTGTCCTCATACCCCTGCTTCCCCTGCTCAGTGCTGCGGTGCTGATACTCAGTACCGGGAAAATGCCGCGCACTGTCGCCTCCCTGATGGGCGCCGGCAGCATTGGCCTGTCGGCACTCTGCGTGGCCCTGCTGGCCAGCAGTTTCCTGGCAGACGGGGAGATCCGGGAGCTGACCCTGTGGACCTGGATGAGCATCGGCGATTTCAGCCCGCGCATCGCGTTTTACATCGACGGGCTGACCATTGTGATGATGTCGGTGATCACCGGGATCGGCTTCCTGATTCACCTGTATTCCATTGAGTTCATGTGGGACGACGAATCCTTGTGTCGCTATTTCGCCTACATGAACCTGTTTGTCGCCGCCATGCTGTTACTGGTCATGGCGGACAACCTGCTGTTGCTCTACCTCGGCTGGGAAGGAGTGGGCCTCTGCTCTTACCTGCTGGTGGGCTTCTGGTACCGTGACCCGGACAATGGCGCCGCCGCTCGCAAGGCCTTTATCGTGACCCGGATTGGCGATACCGCGATGGCCCTCGGACTGTTCCTGCTACTGACGGAGCTGGGCACCCTGGACATCCAGCCACTGATGGTGGCGGCCAACACCCAATGGCAAACAGGTGACACCCTGCCGGTATTGGCGACGGCGCTACTGCTGGGTGGCGCGGTGGGCAAATCGGCCCAGTTACCCTTACACACCTGGCTGCCGGACGCGATGGCCGGCCCGACACCGGTCAGCGCGCTGATCCACGCCGCCACCATGGTGACCGCCGGTGTTTACCTGATCGCCCGCACCTACGGCCTTTTCCTGCTGGCGCCCGCCACCCTCGAAGCCGTAGCCTGGATAGGCCTGGCGACCCTGCTGATCGCCGCATTCGCCGCCCTGGCCCAGAACGACATCAAGCGTATCCTGGCCTACTCCACCATCAGCCAGATCGGCTATATGTTTCTCGCCCTTGGCGTCGGCGCCTTTGCCTCCGGCATATTCCACCTGGTAACCCACGCCTTCTTCAAGGCCCTGCTGTTCCTTGCCGCCGGTGCCGTGATTCACTGCCTGCACCACGAGCACAATATTTTCCGCATGGGAGGGCTGCGCTCGCGACTCCCGGTCGTGTTTGCCAGCTTTGTGATTGGCTCGGCAGCTCTCGCTGCCCTGCCCTTTACCTCCGGCTTTTACAGCAAGGACGCGATTCTGTTGGCCGCCTGGTCATTGCAGGACATCGGGCCATGGCTGTGGGCGGGCGGGCTGCTGGGGGCCCTGCTCACCGGCATCTACAGCTTCCGCCTGGTATTCATAGTGTTCTTTGGTGAGGCCCGGACCGAGCCCGATCGCCAGCCCGGCTGGAAAATGGCGGGACCGCTCATTCTGTTGTGCGTACTGTCGATCGTCGGTGGCTGGATTGCGCTGCCGCTGGCCGGCGTTTTCCCCGCCGCCGAGAGTCACCCTGTCAACCACAGCGTGGAGTGGATCAGCATCGGCGTACCGCTACTCGGGCTGCTGCTGGCCTACCTGATGTTCCTCGGTGGCCAGATATCCGTCGATAAACTGCTCAGCGCCCCGATGGCGCGCCGACTGGTGGATTTCTGGTTCAGCGGCTGGCGGTTTGACCAGTTATACGACCTGCTGTGGGTCAAACCCTACAAGGCCATCGCCCACTGGTGGCGTAACGAACCGGTAGACGCCCTGTACAACGGTATTGTGGCTGCCAGTCAGTGGGGGCATCGCCGCTTGCTCATCCTGCAGAATGGCGAACTGCGCTGGTACGCCACTATCATGGTACTGGGTCTCGTGCTGTTACTCGCTGTCATGCTGAGGAATGCGCCATGATGCTGCAATTGATTCTGCTGCTACTGGTTGCGGGCGTGGTAGCCTGGCAGGCCGAGCGCTTCAGCAGCACCTTACCTCGCTGGGTGACCGTGGTCGCGGTGCTGCTTGCCCTGCTGATGTTGATCGCCAATCTTGGCGGGATCCCGGCGGAACGATTCACCCTCGTCAGCTACCCCGGCGAGCCCCAGGGCTGGCTGATGTACAGCCAGCACGCCTGGATTCCCCGCTTCGGCATCAGCCTGGAATTCGGGATGGATGGATTGAGCCTGCTGTTACTGCTGCTGACCCTGGGTCTGGGTCTGGTGGCAGTGGTTTCCTCCTGGGATGAGATCGAGTTCAAACCCGGCCTGTTCCAGGCCAATCTGCTGTGGACGCTGGCCGGCGTAGCGGGCGTATTCCTGGCCCTGGACTTGTTCCTGTTCTTCCTGTTCTGGGAAGTGATGCTGATTCCGATGTACCTGCTGATCGCTATCTGGGGGCACGAAAAACGTGCCTACGCGGCGATGAAGTTCTTCATCTTTACCCAGGTCTCCGGGTTGCTGATGTTGCTGTCCATCGTCGTCCTGGCCTTCCAGGGTGCCGGCGAAGACGGCATCAGTTTCAGTTACAGCGACCTTCTCGCCAGCGCCCCGACCGGGCGCGCCGGCATGCTGACCATGCTCGGTTTCTTCATCGCATTCACCGTCAAGTTACCGGGCTTCCCTTTCCATACCTGGCTGCCCGACGCCCACACCCAGGCACCCACCGCAGGCAGCGTGTTACTTGCGGGCATCCTGTTGAAGACTGGCGCCTACGGCCTGCTGCGCTTCTGTATACCGCTGTTCCCCGAAGCATCCATGCAGTTTGCGCCTGTGGCCATGGGCCTTGGGGTCCTCGGTATTGTCTACGGCGCCATCCTGGCTTTCGCCCAAAGCGACTTCAAACGCCTGGTGGCCTACTCCAGCGTCAGCCATATGGGCTTTGTATTGCTGGGCCTGTACGCCTGGAACAGCCTTGCCCTGCAGGGCGCGATCATGCAGATGGTAGCCCACGGTGTCAGCACCGCCGCCCTGTTCATGATGGCCGGCGCCCTGCAACACCGCCTGCACACCCGCGATATGTTCCGCATGGGCGGACTATGGCAGCAGGCGCCACGAATGGGTGCCTGCGCCATGTTCTTCGCAGTGGCGTCGCTGGGACTACCGGGAATGGGGAACTTCGTTGCCGAGTTCCTGGTGTTGGCGGGACTGTTCGCCGTGTCACCCTGGATGACTGCAGCCGCGGCCCTGGGACTGATCACCGCGGCGGTGTACTCGCTGTGGATGATGCAACAGGCGTTCCAGGGCAGGCCCGACAATAACCGGGAGATGGCTGACTTTGGCGTTCGCGAAATGTCGGCCATGCTGGTGATGATGGCTGTGCTGTTAGGGTTGGGCCTGTACCCGCAGCCGCTGTTTGACCTGACTCAACCCGTGCTGGAGGGCTTGCTGCCGAGGATGTCCGAGCCAATGTCCGCGCTGCCCCGGCTGTTAAGCGAGGTATCGCCATGAGCGCCAGCGACTTCCTCGCCATCGCGCCACTGCTGGTGCTGGCGGCCGGTGCCACCGCAGTCATGCTGCAAATCGCCTTCATGCGCAGCGTCCCGGTTACCGCCATACTGTCGATGGTGGCCCTGTTGCTGGCGGCCCTTTCCTGTGTCAGTGCAGCGGCTATCACGCCGCTGCAGGTGGGGGCACTGTTAAGCGCTGATCAATTCAGCCTGCTGTTTACCGCCCTGTTCTGCGTCGCCGGCGCCGTGACCTGCGGCCTGTCTCTGGATTACATTCGTCACCACGGCGACGAGCCGGAAGAGTATTTCCTGCTCATCGTGCTGGCAACGCTGGGGGCCGGCGTACTCGCCTACGCCAACCACCTTGCCTCTCTGCTGCTGGGCCTGGAACTGCTGTCGGTGTCTCTCTATGCACTGATCGCCTACCCCAATCGTTCGCTACTGCCACTGGAAGCGGCGAGCAAGTACCTGGTGCTCTCCGGCGCGGCCTCCGCCACCCTGCTGTTTGGTTTTGCCCTGTTATACGCCGGCACCGGCACCCTCGCATTTGCCGAACTCGGCGAAAAGCTGGGACAAGCGGAGATGGGAACCGGGCTGTTGATGGCCGGCTCAGCAATGATCTTCGCGGGACTGGCCTTCAAGCTATCCCTTGTCCCCTTCCACCTGTGGACGCCCGATGTCTACGATGGTGCACCGGCTCCGATCAGCGGCTTCCTCGCTTCAGTCGGCAAGGCCGCGGTGTTCGTCGCGCTGCTGCGCCTGTTCCTGGAAGCCGACCTGTTCCGCTATTACAAGCTGGTGCAACTCACCGGCCTCACCGCTATCTTGAGCATGCTGGCAGGGAACCTGCTTGCGCTGCTACAAACCAATATCAAGCGTATGCTCGCCTACTCCTCCATCGCCCACCTGGGTTACCTGCTGATGGTGTTTATGATCTGCCTGGATACGGGCAGTCGGGCCCTGGCGGTGGAGGCCGCAATGTTTTATCTCATTGCCTATACCGCGACCACCATCGCCGCTTTTGGCTTGCTAACCCTGATCAACGAAAGCCAGGTTGAACGGGAACAGGTCCAGCTACAACAGGTGAGCGGACTGTTCTGGCGCCAGCCACTGCTGGCCGGTTTGATGCTGGTGGCACTACTGTCTCTGGCCGGCATCCCCCTGACCGCCGGTTTTATCGGCAAGTTCTACCTGTTCACTGCCGCGGTGAGCGGTGGCAACTGGGTGCTGCTGGCCGCGCTGATACTCGGCAGCGCTATCGGCATATACTACTACCTGCGTGTGGTGTTCTACATGACCCGTGGCGCCGATGAACACAAACACACGGTTACGCTGTCCCCCGGCTGGTCAGGGAGTGCCCTGTCCTGCCTGCTTATCGCCAGCATTCTCGTGCTGGGAATTGTGCCTCAGACCCTGATGGCATATTTACGGTCTATACTCTAGTCAGAGACTGGAGTCTGGCTACACCAAGGAGGTGTTTATGCTTCAATCCGTTAATCTCCGCGACTACATGCTGAAGCACCCGGTAAGGGTTAGAGCCGATGCCAACATCCTCGATGCCATGCAGGTCATTATCGACAACAAGGTCTCCGGCATATGCGTGGTCGATGACGCCGACAACCTCGTCGGCATTCTCTCAGAACTGGACTGCCTGCGAGCGGTGCTCAGTGCCACGTATAACAAGACCGGCATCGGCGAGGTTCGCGAGCACATGGCCTCGGACAACCTGGTGGTGGCGCATCCCGACGAGGACATCATCGATGTGGCCCAGGACATGCTGACCAAGAACAAACGACGGCGGCCGGTGGTCGAAAATGGCAAGCTTATCGGCCAGATCACCTGCCGGCAGCTGCTTAGCGCGGTAAAGAAATTCCGTCAGTAGGCCCGTTCCCGCTCGCTGCCCTGCCCCCGGTCGCCACGCTGGCCGGGGCAGGCACAAAATCAATTGAATTTCCAGATCGTATTACGCTCGCGGCTGCAGCATAATCCCTTCTCCACGCAGTAACCCATCAGCAGATCGGCAAAGACGACCATTAAATGAGCAAATCGATTTCCCAGCGTATTGCGGAAGAACTCGCAGTGCGAGAAGCACAAGTAAACGCAGCCATAGGCCTACTGGACGAAGGAGCCACCGTCCCTTTTATCGCCCGCTATCGCAAGGAGGTCACCGGGGAGCTGGACGACAGTCAGATGCGCCTGCTGGAGGAACGCCTGCACTACCTGAGAGAAATGGAAGCACGCAGGGAGAGTATCCTCTCCAGCATTGAGGAGCAGGGGAAACTGACCCCTGAACTGGAGAAGTCACTGCGTGAGGCGGATACCAAGAACCGCCTGGAAGACCTCTACCTGCCCTACAAACCCAAGCGGCGCACCAAGGCGCAGATCGCTCGCGAGGCGGGCCTGGAGCCGCTGGCCACCACGCTGCTTGAGGATCCGGAGCAGGATCCGGAGGTCCTGGCCGGGCAGTACCTCAATGCCGAGGCCGGCATCGACGACAGCAAGGCGGCCCTGGACGGCGCACGCCAGATCCTGATGGAGCGATTCGCCGAGGATGCAGACCTGCTGGCGAGCCTGCGTCAGTTCCTCACCGACAACGCCCAGCTGGCATCGAGATTGGTCGAGGGCAAGGAGCAGGAAGGCGCCAAGTTCCGCGACTACTTCGAGCACACCGAGCCGCTGGCCAAGGTGCCTTCACACCGGGCCCTGGCCATGTTCCGGGGCCGCAACGAAGGTATCCTCAACATCAATCTGGTCATGCACGCCGATGAGAAACCCAGCGATGCCCATCCCTGCGAGGCCATGGTTGCCGAACACTGGAATATCGTGGACAAGGAAAGGGCCGCCGATCGCTGGCTGCGAGAGGCCGTGCGCTGGACCTGGCGCGTCAAACTGCTGACCCACCTGCAAACCGACCTGTTGGGGCAATTACGCGAGCGCGCCGAAGCGGAAGCGATCGAGGTCTTCGCCCATAACCTCAAGGACCTGCTGCTGGCAGCGCCCGCTGGCCAGAAGGCCACCATTGGCCTGGACCCGGGCCTGCGAACCGGGGTAAAAGTCGCGGTGATCGACGCCAACGGCAAGGTGCTGGACCACGGCGCCATTTTTCCCAACCCGCCGCAAAAGCGCATCCAGGAAGCGGAAGCCACCCTGCTGCACATGATCCGTCAATACGGAGTTGAACTGATTGCCATCGGCAACGGTACCGCGGGACGGGAAACCGACAAGTTTGTCGGCGATATCCTGAAAAGCCATCCGCAACTCAACTGCCGCAAGGTAATGGTCAATGAGGCCGGTGCCTCCATCTACTCCGCCTCGGAATTCGCCGCCCGGGAATTTCCCGATCTCGATGTCACCATTCGCGGTGCTATTTCCATTGCCCGCCGGCTGCAGGACCCTCTGGCGGAGCTGGTGAAGATCGAGCCCAAGTCCATCGGTGTGGGCCAGTACCAGCACGATGTGAGCCAGGTACAGCTGGCCAGGCAGCTCGATGCGGTGGTGGAGGACTGTGTGAACGCGGTCGGGGTGGATGTAAACACCGCTTCGGTGCCGCTGCTGACCCGGGTGTCCGGACTCAACCAGAGCATTGCCACCAACATTGTCCAGCTGCGGGACACCCAGGGCAGTTTCAGCACTCGCAAGGACCTGCTGAAGGTCAGCCGGTTTGGTGACAAGACCTTCGAGCAGGCAGCGGGCTTCCTGCGGGTAAGCGGCGGCGACAACCCCCTGGACGCGTCCGCGGTTCACCCCGAATCCTACGGTGTGGTTGAGCAGATCGCGGCCCAATGTCACCGGGAAGTGCGCAGCATCATCGGCGACAGCAGCTTCCTGCGCGCACTCAATGCCGCCGACTACACCAGTGAGGGTGTCGGTCTGCCTACCGTGCAGGACATTATCGCCGAACTCGACAAACCGGGACGGGACCCCCGCCCCGAGTTCAGGATGGCTGAGTTCCAGGAGGGTGTGGAAAAACTATCTGACCTGCGCCCGGACATGGTGCTGGAGGGAACGGTAACCAACGTCACCAATTTTGGCGCCTTCGTCGATATTGGCGTACACCAGGACGGCCTGGTGCATATCTCCGCACTGGCTGAAAAGTTCGTCAAGGACCCCCGCGACGTGGTCAAGGCCGGCGACATAGTCAGGGTCAAGGTGATGGAGGTGGACGAGCCCCGCAAGCGCATCGGTTTGTCCATGCGGCTCAGCGACAAGGCCGGTGAGCAGAGCGACAGTCGCGGCGGAAAAAAGCGCCGTAGTGACAACAGTCAACGCCCACAGAAAGTGCACCGGGAAAAGCCGGCGGCGAACAATGCTTTCGCCGCGGCGTTCGCCAATGCCAGGCAGCGAAAGTGAAACAGGCTTGCGGCTGCCGGCACTCCCACCGGTAGTGTCCCAATAAGCGATCGGCGTCCGGCCTGGGGCGGGCGCTATCGAAAACAGTGTCCGCCGGGGCAATATCGGCAAGTATGGAGATACCGGTGCGTACCTCGTCCCCAATGGGGGCAATGCATGCCTGCTCCTGTTGGCCCAGGCCGGCTTCCAGCGGTGGTTTGCCCACCGGAGAATTGCTGTTTCTCATCTGATATCCATGTCCTCTGGCGGCTAATCGACTATTCTAGTCTAGATCCGGGTGCGTTAATCCGGGCTGCCAAAATCGACTTGTGCCCTGGCGGTTTAGCCGGCACAGTCTAGAATTGCCCAACCAGACAGGAGCCTTTGCATGGAACAGCTTACCGAACTGGACAATGCCTTTATCCAGATGGAGAGCAGTCGCACTCCCATGCACATTACACCCGTTATCTTCTACGACCAGTCGGGCGTGGCAGGCGGCAGGGTCCGGTTCAAGGATATTCTGCAGGTGTTCGAAGGCAACCTCCACAAGTCAAAGATCTTCCGCCGTAAACTGGCCGGGGGCGCCCTCGGCTTCGACACCCCTTTCTGGATCGAAGACGAAAACTTTGACCTGGAGTTCCACGTCCGTCATATCGCCCTGCCCAAACCCGGCGACTGGCGGCAGCTGTGCATACTGATGGCCCGGCTGCATGCCAGGGGCCTGGACATGACACGTCCGCTGTGGGAGGCCTATGTCATCGAAGGATTGAACAAGGTGCAAGGGCTCCCGGAAAACAGCTTCGCGATCATGCTGAAGATCCACCACTCAGCCATCGACGGCGTGTCCGGTGCCGAGATCATTGCCGCAATTCACAGCCTGGACCCGGATGCCCCACTACCGGAGGTGGACGACGACTGGCGCGGCGAATCCTCGCCACCGGTGAGCAAGGTCATCACCCAGGCTTACATCAACAACATCAGGCGGCCCATACACCTGGCAGGCACCGTTCGCCAACTGGTGCCAGCGATGATCAAAGCCAACAAGCTCAGCAGCGAGCACGATCAGGAAGAGAGACACCTGGAGCGCACCCGCTTTAATGCCAGGATCGGCTCACACCGGGTTACCGATGCGTTGATCATGGAACTGACGCGGATAAAGAAGATTCGCCAGTGTGTCCCGGGTGCCACCATCAACGACGTTATCGTCGCCACCGTCAGTGGTGCCATGCGCAAATACCTCGAGGCTCACGACGAACTGCCAGAACACAGTCTGGTTTGCGCCGCGCCAATAAACGTCCGTCAGGAGCGTAACAGCGATTCCAAGGGCAACCAGGTTGGCGTAATGACCATCGACATGGCGACAGATATAGCCGACCCGGTCGAGAGGCTGAAGGCGGTGATGTCCCACAGCGCCAACTCGAAGGAAACCTCCCAGGTCGTCGGTACTGGCGTGATGATGGACGTTTCCCGCGGTATATGGCCGCAGTTCATGAACCTGACCATGCGAGCAGCCACATCGCTGGCGCCGAAGACCGCGACACCGATGCCCATACACACCGTCATATCCAACGTACCCGGCCCGCAGTTTCCCCTGTATTTAGCCGGCGCCCGGGTGCATATGTTAATGGGCCTGGGGCCGCTGGTGGATATGAGCGGGTTATTTCACGCCGTGATCAGCGGCATGGGCCTGATTACCATCAATTTCCTCAGCTGCAGGGAAATGCTGCCCGACCCGGACTTCTACAAGCAGTGCCTGGAAGAGTCCTACGCAGATCTGGAGGCAGCGACTTTCCTCAAGAAAAAATCGCCCCGGCGCAAGGCCAGAGCCAAA
Organism: Seongchinamella unica; assembly: GCF_004354085.1. Taxonomy (GTDB): domain Bacteria; phylum Pseudomonadota; class Gammaproteobacteria; order Pseudomonadales; family Halieaceae; genus Halioglobus; species Halioglobus unicus. Next base: position 731,468 of record NZ_SMSE01000003.1, read on the forward strand.
ACCAAAGCCAAAGCCAAAACCAAAACCAAAGCCAAAGCCAAAGCCAAAGCCAAAGCCAGCTGATTATTCCCAGCCCAGAACCGCTGCCTCAAGCAACACCGGGGGCAGTGGACGCTCACTGTTAAAGCGCTGCCTGAGCCAGGGCACCAACTGCCCCAGCAGTCCCTCGGTTCCATGCAGCAGCGGCAGGGTCACCAACAGGGAATCGCCCGCGGTATTGAGCAACACGAGGTGTTCCGGCCGTAAAGGCACCGCCCGGATAGTTAGCACCTCCCAATCGACGCTCACCCCATGTCGTTGCTGCCAGGCGAGCTCGGTAGCCAGCAGCTCCGCCTCTTCCAGCAATTGCTGACACAGCGCCCGCTGTTGCCCGAGGTCGCCATCGCCGCGGAACGCCAGTTGCAGATTGTAGTGAGAGCAACGGGGACCCAGGGCAGTAAACTCCCAGTGGGGTGACACCAGGCCCGGCGACATGGGGATTGCTGCCGTTGCTTCCTCAACGGCAACGAGATCGCGACACAGACCCTGGCCACAAAACTGACCCAGTACCGATTGCTCGTAGGTGGGTTGCTGCCCGCTGCGGGGATGGGCCAGCATGATGGTTCTTCCGGCAACACTGACGGAGACAGCCTCTCGCGGATGCCGGCGCAGCTGCACCGGAAAACCCAGGGTTATGTCGTCCAACACCAGCGCCAGTTGCGCGGCATAGCGCTCCACGGCCCGCGACCAGGCGGTAAGGCGCAGGGCTTCATCGGAGTCCCGAGCCTGCCGGCGGGCGAGATCTGCCTCCGCCAGGTATACCTCGGTCAGCTCCAGCAGCGCGCTGCTGGCGAAACTGGCGCGAAGCTCCGGGTCGGCAGATTCCAGGGCCTGCACGATCCGCTCATAGCGGGACGCTTCAGCAAGCGTCTGTGCACCTGCCAGCAAGGCAATAATTGCCACCGCTGAACACCAGTTCCTCAGCCCGTTTACCGCCATCAGTGAACGCACGGATCAATCGAGGCTGTCGCGGGACAGCAAGTACCGCAGGCGTTAACGCTAGCCGAAAACGTAGAAGGCCAGCTTGTTGCCGTCAGGGTCGCGAACGTAGGCGCCATAGAACATATCCGGTATGCGCTGTCCGGGTTCTCCCTCACAGCTGGCACCGAGGGAAAGCGCCTTGGCATGCAACTCGTCGACCTTGTCCTTGCTCGGGGCGGTAATCGCTACCATGTTTCCATTACCCGGCTGCGGGTCGCTCTCGTTGTAGGGAATGCAGATAGACAGCATGGGAGCATCCATGCCGGTGCCGATGAACGCGATGCGATCCATATCCATTAACAGGGAAGCACCCAGGTCCGCCAACAACTCGGTATAGAAAGCCTTCGCCTTTTCCATGTCCGTTACGCCAATGGTAGTGTATCCAATCATTGCTCAGTACCTTAGTGATGTGATGGGCGGCCTAGGCTAACCCAATGCCGACCACTTAGGAACCCCGGGGCGGGCCATCCCGGGGCGGGCCATCCCGGGGCGGGACATTCTGTCGTCTCACCGCCTGGCCATCCTGTAAACGCTCGACACCCCGGACCGCCACCCAGTCTCCGGCCTGGAGCTCGCCGCTGACACTGACCCAGTCGGAAGCCCCTTCTCCCACCTCGACCCACACCTGACTGGCCTTGTCATCCTCATCGATACGGAAAACATAGCCACCCTCGGCCCGCAATACGATGGCGTCCCGCGGGATTTGCAGCGCCGGTTCATTGCTGGCGATTTCCACGCGAACATTGGCCAGCTGCCCGGCAATCATGTCGCGGGTCCCGTTGTCCGCCAAATCAGCGCGCACTTCGAAGGTCTGGGAATTGATGTCTGCCGCCGGGATAACCGTTCTGACGACGGCCCGGTACTGCTGCGGTTTCTCGCCCAGCAGCTGGCCTCCCTGGGGAGTGAAATGGACGGTTTCGCCCGGCTCTACTCGACTGAGATAAACCACCGGCACCTGGAGACGCAGCTCCAGGGTATCGAGATCCACCAGACGGACGATAACGTCGCCGATACGGGCGTACTCACCGCCCCGCTTGTGCCGCTCGGCAATCACCCCGGCATAGGGAGCAACCAGTTGCGAACGCCGGAGTTCATCGTCCAGCTGATCGATCCTGGCCTGGAGCGAGCGGGCTTGCAGAATGGAAATGTCGCGGTTGGTTTCGCTTTCGTCCACCAGTCGTTGCGAGGCATTGTTGTACTCCTGCAGGCGGCGCAGCCGGGCAAGCTCCTTGTTGAGGTAATCGGTACTGACCTGCTCCCGTTCAACCTGGTGCTCCAGTTCCTGCTTGCGCAGCAGGATGGGTTGCTGGTCCAGTCGCGCGATGACCTGGCCCTTTTCCACCCGCGTTCCAGGTTCCAGCACCCACTCCAGTTCACCAGGGACAGTCAGGCTGAGCGCGGCATCGTGTCGACTGAAAATTCTGCCGCTTAGTGGCAGGCTGCGCTGTATCGGCCGCTCCCTGACCTGCTCAACCCGCACCGGAACAGGGTCCTGAGGGGCTTGCGCGAGGCTGCTGGTGGCAAACAGCGCAGTGATCAGCAGCGGCGACAGGTAACGTGGCATCAGGCCGACTCTCCAGTTGTAGGCACCCTGCCCAAGCGTAACAGGCTGGGAAGCAGCAACAAGGTAAACATGGCACACACGGTCATGCCGCCCACGATCACCGTCGCCAGCCCCCGATAGATTTCCGAGCCAACGCCGGGAATCACCATTAGCGGCACCATGCCGAAAATACTGGTCAGCGTGCTCATGAAAATCGGGCGCGCCCGGAACAACACGGCCTGATAGACCGCATCGGCTTCTCCCATGCCCGCGCGCTGGGCGCTGCGGGTCTGGTCAACCAGCAAAATGGCGTTGTTGACCACCAGGCCCAGCAGGATGATAAAGCCGATCATGGTCAGCAGGTCGAGCGACTGATAGGTAACCAGGTTCAGTAGCTTTAATCCAATCAGCCCACCGGCTATGGCCATGGGCATCACCAGCAGCACCAGTGCGGCGTCCCGCCCGGACCTGAATAGCGCCGCCATGATCAGGTAGAGAATCAGCACCGCCAGCAGGAAATTGATACCGACCGTGCGCAGGGCCTCCGACAGCCTGTCGGCGCTGCCCCGGTAGCCCAGCCGGGCACCCCGGGGCAACAGGGGCTTAACCTGGGGCTCCACCTCGGTGCGTAGCCTGTGCAGGGCTTCCTCCATGGTCACTGTATCGGGCGGGATCAGGAAAATAGTGATGGTCCGCAGGCCGTCGACCCGCTGTAATTGCGACGGCCCGACGCCCCGCCGGATCTCCGCCAGGTCCCCTATGGTCTGGATTCCGGCCAGCGGGGTCGCCAGGGGCATGGCAACCAGTTGCTCCGGCGAATCCCACTTTTCGGTCTGCAGGATCATGTCGTACCGTTCATTGCCGTCGAAATACTCGCCAGCCCACAACCCGTCTGTGTAGGTTCTCACCACATCGCCCACCGCACGCCGGTCCAGCCCGGAAAGACTGAGGCGTTGCTCCCGTGGATAGATCCTGAGTTCCGCCTCACCGGCACTGAGATCCGGAGCAGAAAATACGACAGCGCCCTCCCAGAGGCCCCGGGTCAGTTCCATGGTTCTGGCAGCAACTGCTTTCAATTGCTCGAGATCCGCTCCCTGGATATCAATATTGATCGCGTCAGGGCCGTCGTCACTGAGGTTGAGCATGGATGACTGGCTGACAAAGGCCTCGGTATCGGTAATGCCCTGGAACAGGTCGTTACGCAGCAGGTCCAGTAATGCCGGCACGTCCTCGGAGTGCTCCGGATAAATAAAGGCCATGGTGTCCCTGGCGCCAAAAGAGGCAAAGTTATAGCCTCGAATTTCTGGCGTCTTCTTTCCCTCGTAGTAGGGTTTCAATCGGCCAATGACCTCGCTGGCGATTTCCTTTTCCAGGGTGTCGAGATTAATCCCCGGCGGGGTGGCAAAGTAGGTCTGGATTGCGTCGATCCGCGCCTTGGGCAGAAAATCGACCTGGGGCAGAAAAGCCCAGGAAAGCAACAGACTTCCACCCAGTATCGCCCCTATCCAGCCAAGTCGCCGGGTACGGGTTTTTGTCGCCGTGAGTACCATGTCGGCAAGTTGCCGCCAGCGGGCTTCAAAACGGTCTTCACGGATGTTATTGGCCGACAGTCGGTGAGCGGCGGCGGGAAGGATAGTCAATGCGGTCAGCAGGGAGACACTGACTGCGGCAGTGAGGGTAATGGCCAGGTCCTTGAACAGCTGTCCCTCGACACCGACCATAAACAGAATCGGCAGGAAAATGGCCACACTGGTAAGCGTGGAAGAAAACAACGCGCCGGATACCTGGCGACAACCCTGCAAAGTGGCCTCGACGCTGGAAAGCCCTGTGGCGCGTAAGCGGACGATATTTTCCTGCACGATGATCGCAGCGTCCATCACCAGGCCGACAGCAAAGGCCAACCCGGCCAGCGAAATGACATTAAGAGTCTTGCCGGTCAGCCGCAGTACCACAAAAGCGACCAGTAACGATATGGGTATGGTGGCCGCGATAATCAGGGTGGCCCGCAGGTTACGGAGAAAGAACCAGAGGACCAGGCTCGCCAATCCCAGGCCAAGCAACAGATTCTGGTTCACCAGGGCAATCGCCCGGCGTATATGCAGCGAGGCGTCGAAGCTCAGTTCTATGTTCAGCCCCCGGTCGTGTAACACCTCTTCATTGAGCTCATCTATCGTGGCATTCAGTGCATCGAGCAATTCCACGGTATTGGCGTCGTACGCGGGAATCATACTGATGTAGTAAGCGGGAAAGCCGTTGCGGAACGAGAGATTGACCCGTTTGCGTAAACCCAGCTCGACAGTGGCAACTTCCTCTAGCCGGACCGGTTCACCGTTCTGCCAGGTGATCACCAGGTCGCCCAGTTCGTCCAGGTTTCGCTGTCCCAGATAACGTACCGTGTAACGCCGCCGTCCCACATCGGCAAATCCGCCGGAGACATCGACCGCGCGGCGCAGGGTGTCCGCGACCTCGGGAATACTAATGCCACGGGCGGCCAGTCGATGAGTATCGAGCGTGATGTGTATTTCCGGGTCCCGCTCGCTGGACAGCACCACCCGCGCAACTCCCGGTACCCGGGAGAGCCTTGGTTCCACTTCCTGATCGATCAGGGACTGGTAAGTCGCGACATCCCGATTTTCATTGCCTGGCAGGGTATAGATCAGCAGAGACGCCGCCTGCCCGCGCCCGCTTCCACCACCCGAGCGGATCTCGGGCTCATCAGCATCGGCCGGGAGGTCGGTCGCCTGGTTGAGTTGGGTAATCACATCTATCAGCGCCCGCTGCATATCCCAGCCGATGCGGAAATTGAGTCGGATACGGCCAAAACCCCGGTTGATGTCGCTCACCATGCTCTCGAGGCCCTCGATATTGCGCAGGACTTTCTCCTGGGGCTGAATAATCGACTCCTCGACTTCCTCCGGGGCAGCGGCACGCCAGTTCGTTTGTATGGAGATCGCCGGACGTTCCACGTCGGGCAAAAGCTGTATGGGCAGGGAGCGCACACTGATAAGCCCGAAGACAACTATCAACGCGACGATGACAGCGATGGCTGCCGGGTTGTTCAGTGATAGCCGGGTCATGGCGTGGGATTTGGCTCGTTCTTGTTATAAGTAGCCAAGTCTAGTAGATATTCCCCGGAAAGGACATTTGGGGTCAGAGTAAAAACCCCTCCGCCTCTGCCTCTGCCTGAGCTGCCGGCAATGCAACGGGGTTTTTACTCTGACCCCAAATCTGCGGGTGCCTGGCAAGGGCCTGCCCCGCTTTACCGGGTTTGACCGTAGGTCATTGCCATGTGTAAAAGGCCAACCGACCCATAAAAAAATCCCGC
>NZ_SMSE01000004.1 GCF_004354085.1 Seongchinamella unica
TCGCTATTGTTAGTCATGGTGGTGATCTTCCTTCTGTTGTCGGATTAAGCTTCGCAACTCAATCTTATCAACTCGGGGGATCACCGCCCCTCTTCAAAAGTGCGAAAGATAATTTACGTTATCTCTCTGGGAACCTTTATGACAAGGATTCAGTGCTGCGAAATTCCGGGCGAGGTCTGTTAATCAATGCAACGCGCCGTATTCACTACAACGTGTTTTTATAGATCCTGCCGTCCTTCAGGATCACGACGAAGTTATTCTCGGGGTCGGCAATCAGGTCGACGTCCATCAGCGGGTTGCCGTCCACCAGAAGGATATCCGCCAACGCACCCTCCTTGATGACGCCATTCTCACCGGGATAGGGATCCCTGGCTCCAGACTGCTTGAAGAGCTGGTAATTGGTGCTGGTTGCCATTTTCAACAACTCCCATGGCTCATACCAAATTTTGAGTTTTGCCAGTGACTTCCCCTGTTTGGCCGCAATCTCGGCACCATTCTGTAAATCCTCGCCAAAGGCGACCTTTAGATCATACTTTTTGGCCAGTTCGTAGGCCTTTTCCGTGCCATCGATCATTGCCAGGAATTTTTGTTGTTCGAAAGATCCGTCATGAAATGGAATTCTGTCTTCATCATTCAGCAATGGTTGCAAGCGTAGCTGTTAACCGCTTACTAAAACATGTTTTCATTGCTTCTCATCTCCAGGAAAAGTGGAAGTCATGCAGAGCGACATTGTCCCTTGACAGGGTTTTGCCACCCGATTTCATCCGATCTGTTTTAGCGTGTTACCAATCATCCTTATCACCAGCCGTGCTAAAGCATGCTTGTCCGAACGTCTTATACAAGGTGTTACCGCGTTCACTATGGTCTCGAAGCCCCTTCCCTGGATCAATTGAATCGCCAGCTGATCGTTGACCTGCCGCCACCGGGCCCCCGCCGAACCAGTGAGGGCACCATGGACTTGAGTGAAGAGCACTTTGGTTGGGCGTGCAATGCCGCCTCGAATGTGTCTATTTTATATAGACGGCTAAATACCGCTTGACCAGGATGGTGGACGAGATCGGAACCGATACGAAAAATCACTTTTTCAAGGTATTCCACGCTTACGCTCGATATAAGCGATGAAATCCTCAGAATAGGTGCTCCTATATTCCTCCCACCAGCCCTGGAATCCAGCAAATTGCAGTATCCAGTCTGCTCGCGCCAGCGCGTCCTGATCATGTTGGCGAAACGCTTGATAGGCGGACATGACAAAGAGAAACATCATCGGATCGAATCGCCTGCGGTGATCAAGCGATAATGCCTCCCTTTTGCTTTCGAGGCCCTCCCAGAAGATATGTGCCGCTTCAGGTTCAGCTGCAAGGATACGGGTAATTTCGTTCGCCGCACTGACATGGGACTCTGCCAAGCTGGCTTCAATAAGGCGGCTGTTTTGACGTATTTGAATCGCCAAATATATCAGAGTAACGACAACGGCAACCGCACTGCATATCTCTGCCAGCGCACTGAGCGCTTCCCATTTCATTGTTATCTCCTCCTGTGGAATCAGGAGTATTACCAAAATACCTCAGGCAACCTGCGCCACAGCTTCTATTAGTCGTCGAAAGCGGCCTCTGAGCTGGTTCAGGCGCGGATGGCACTGACGAATGGATTTACCTCAACGCAGGACCTAAACAGAGGCAATTCAACGAGAACCCTGGATCAGTAAGATGCCGTTGCCTAAGCCCAGCCCAGTTGCTGAAGGCTTATTGTGTCGTTCCAGATTTTCGTCATATGTCGAATTTGCGGACCTTCAAATTGCATGACATAAGCGTAATCCGCGGCAATGACATTCCCGGTTGGTTCGCCCGGGCCGCCCGGTCCCGTCTGCGTGCCGTGAAAGACAGCGCAGGCGGTAACGCACTGTCTTTCCTCGTCCTCTGCAAAAAACTTCAACTCATAATGCCCATCGGGTATTGGCGTGAGCAGGTTTTTCATCCACTCACAGTAATCCTGCAGCGTCGCAATATCTGCGAGTGCACCGGTTTGTGACGAAAACGTTGCTTGCGGAAGGCAATACGCCTGGCATTTTTCCCAACCGGCACCGGTTTCACAAGCCTCAAAAAACTCTCTTGCCTGATCAAGGTTCGCACTCATAATTTACTCTACCCTGTTTTTGCATGCGTTGAATTCTACCCTTGATGCAATATCCATGTATCGGACATGAAATTTCTGGAGCCGAATTCAGACTTGTATAGAGTGTAGACCAAATATCTTGCAGTAGGCGAAAGCGGCCGATCCCGAGCCAGAGTGGACAGTCAGTAGCGATGGTCTTTTCCCTGTGTCCGCAGGCCAGGCGAAAACCACTACCATCGCCAACGTGCGTGCAGTAACAGGCGGAACCTCAGTACAAATGCACCCTTTCGTGTCACGTCACGGTTTTCCAGTTTTCATACTCCAAATCATTCATCCCCGGATTGCAGTGCCGCGATACACTCAAGTTCGACGCGCGCACCAAGCGCAAGCCCAGATGCTGCAAAGGCACTTCGAGCAGGGTATCGTCCTCCCTCAAAGTAGGATGCGTATATCTCGTTGAAGACGGGCCACTCTGCAATGTCGGCCAAGAATACCGTGCATTTAATAATGTCATTCATATCCAGTTCATGGCGCTTCAATGTCGTTTTGATATTTTCCATGGTTTGTTTCGACTCGGGCTCTATTCCTCCTTCAACCAGCTTCCCGCCTGCGTCTGTTCCCAGGTCACCGGACATATAGAGAACGCCTCCGTAAGCCACCGCCTCGGAAAACGGATAATCCGGGTACTTTGCCGAAGGAAAAATTACAGGATCAGCTCCAGAAGTGGTGCTTGCAATTAACATCAGGGCACATAAGTACCCCAGCTGTTTTTTTATCTGCGTAACGTTCATGTTTAAAGACCTCTTCATTAAAACGATTTTGGTTGCAAAGTGTTTATCCAGCTTCCGCTAACATCAGTAAATTCCGGGAATCAGTCGATAGCGGACGCGCTGTGCATAATCTGGATAGCCAGGTAACTCAGCCTGTAAAGTCTGATCCTCAAGTTGGGTTCTAATCACCGCGATAACTGACGCAACCATCGCCGGAACCAGCGCCCATACAGACCCAAGGGCAAGGACAATACCGAAGAGTCCAAGAATATTCCCCGCATAACCCGGATGCCTCACAAGCGCGTACGGCCCGCTGTCACACACGACATGGCCCCGATTCACTTCAATGCACACGACGCTATAGAAATAGCGATTCTCTATTAGAGCCCATGCAGCAAAGGCATAGCCGAGAGAGACCAGGAAAAAACCATTCAGGATGAGCCATGGCGAAAATTCACTGGACCAGTGAAAGCGATGATCCAGGCCTGCCACCAGGACCATAGGGTATCCAATACTCACAGCCATCAGGGGAGCGAGTACTTTATCCCAGGATTTGGCATTCTGGATAATTCCCCGATCTTGTCGTTCTGCGGTTAAGCCGGGATGCCGCTGTTCTGCCAACATGCGTCCCCCGATGCCAGCGCCCAGAATCAGTATGGAATATAGCCACGCCTGCCACCAGCCGAGGTCGCCGCCGCAAACCAATAAGATCAATGGAATCAGGAGATACGCCAGCACCAACTTGACCCACTGGCGGGTGGATGCTCCCTGAGGTTTCGCTTCATTATTCGTCTTCGCTGGCAAGAGATTCTCCGGTTCGTTTTCAGCAAGAGTTTGCTATATACCGAAAAACGAACATTAAGGCTTTTCAAGCGCCCTTTCGACTCCTAATATTAACGCTAAATCTGGTATCTGTTTCAGTGACAGGCTCTAGCGGAGGGGCTTATGGCCAGCGCGCGTCGAACTCTGCATACGCAACCGGGCCTCGCCACCATGGCGATAGTGCCCGCCATTTTTCTGGTACAGGTTACCATCGTACCAACGACTTACACCGATTACTGGGAACTGGCCAAGTCAGCAATTCCAGCAAATGAAGGCTCCGAGACCGAACTGCTCTGGATCCTCGAGGGAACTCTACTGACGCAGATTGACATCGCTTTTCTATTTCCTGCGCTGATAGCTCTGTTGATATATCCAGACTATCCCAAAACAGTAATTGGCTGAACAAGGCATGGAATCAAATTCGAAGGCAGTTGAACTCTATACGCTCAGAAGCAGAAGTTACCTTCGTTTCATAAATGCCGTGGCATATCCGCAAGGCATAAGTGCTTATTTTCAACAATCACCACATCTTGAAGAGGATATGCGTGTTCTTGATGCAGGCTGTGGAACAGGCATTGCCACACTGGCAGTGCGCAAGGCTATGCTTGCTCGTGGGATTCAGCCAGGGAACATAAACGGCTTCGACATTACGCCCAAAATGCTTGCCACTTTTCGGAGTAATCTGCGAAAACAGGCCATTGGAGGGATTGAAGTCGTACAAGCTGACGTGCTTGAGCTGGGCACGCTTCCAGACTCCTGGAGAAGCTATGACCTGATAATCTCCGCCGCAATGATGGAATACATATCTCCTGAGCGTCTGGTGGAAGCCTTGTCAGGTCTCAGGTCACTTCTGGGCGATACGGGTACTCTCGTGCTCTTCATCACGCGAAGAAACTGGCTGACGAGACTGCTCATCGGTAAATGGTGGCACGCCAACTGTTATCGACACTCGGAGTTGGAGGCATACTTGCACCGTGCAGGTTTCCCCCGCATCACATTTGGCAGTTTTCCGTTTCCCTATAAACACCTTTCCGTTTGGGGCTACATCGTTGAGGCAAGCCAGGTTTCGACATGCTCTTTAGCAGATGAACGCGCACTCCCAGTGTGAGCAGTCTGGCTCCACCACTAAAACAGCGCTACAGCAGCCTATCGGATAAAGGCCAGCGAGTCGAAGACGCTGCCAGCATCGAGACTACAGCCAGTAGCCACAAGAGAAGCAGCATCGGATTTACTGGCAGAAAAAGCTACACATTCGATCGAGCGCGGATAATTGGTCATCATTGTCCCCGATACCCTCTGGAGAGAAACATTGATGCGATGGCATTGCCAACGACGGTTCGCTCAGCAGCTACTTGTCCTGGTGTTATCCCCATTCCTGCTTTGTCATCAGGCAGTTGCTGGGCCGGACGAGGCATTCCCTCCAGCGATTACTGAACTGACTATCGACAGCGGGGGCTACAGGCTCCCTGCTCTGGCGTATCTGGCTAACGGGAAAGGACCGCATCCCACAGTTGTCCTGTTACACGGTTTTTCAGGCAGCGAAAAAACCTTGATCTCGCACAGTCCCTTCGCGGGATCGGCTTTAACGTTGTCTTCTTTCACTACCGGGGCGCCTGGGGAGCGGACGGCGAATACTCTGTCGTCTCGCTACCGGATGACGCGGCTGCTGTACTGCAATTCCTGAGGTCGCCCGATCACGCCCAACGGCTAAGAGTGGATACCAGGCATCTGTCCCTGTTGGGCACTCCATGGGCGGTTACGCTTCATTGGCTGCAGGTTCGAGTGACACGGCGATTGTCTGTGTCGGTGCTATGGCCCCCGGCAACCTCGGTGACTTCAAACGGGCTATCGAAGTCGGCAACGAAACCGGTGACTGGATCATGGACTGCGCCGACAGTCTGTTTATGTTACGCGGGTACTCCGGCGCAAAGATGAAGCGAGAGCTTGTCGAGGTTGATCTTCAGGACGTTGATCTTAGGACTTACGGTCCCGGCCTGGTCGCCAAGTCGGTCTTCCTGATCGTGGGTGACAAGGATATTGTGACCCCTGCCGATACCATGTTCAGTCCAATCGTGGAATCCTACCGGCGAACCGCCAACCTGGCGCTGGAAACGCACGTGATCAGTGGGGATCACTCTTTTTCCTGGGGCAGGAAAGAACTGACCGACCTGGTGAAAGACTGGATGCTTCGCGACTGTCGGTAAGCCAGGAATACTGCTGCATCAAGGTTGACCACTAATGATACTGAGATCGTCAAAGGCGGCGGGTGTTCCAATGATAATTACGGTTCTGGCTCCTCGTTCATCAGCTTGTCGACGGCGCTGGTGAACGACACCGCGTAGTAGGCGCCGGCACGCTGCCAGATCCTGCGAAACCCGGGCTGATGCATGATGTGATGAAAGGTTTTCCAGCGATTCTCGAAGAAATCATCGTCTATCGCACCTGACTGACGATGCAGGTAGAGGCCCTCATAGAGATTAACGACCTGACCCGCGATCAACATGAACTGCGCTTTTATGGAGCAGGACGTCGTGTCGATACTGGCCCAACTTGACAGCGAGGACCTCGCCCTATTGGCATCACTAATGGCGGAAGGAAAAATGGTGTCGCAAATCGTTCAGAGATTTTCGCTGGAAGAGACTGCGCGGGCAATAGCCTATTCAGAAACCGGTCGCGCTCGCGGCAAGATCATTGTCGGGATGCATTAGCGCTGGCCTCGCCTGGTCCCTCGCCGTGGGCGATGGTATTCGTGGCCAACTGGTGGGGGTTCTTCCGCTGGAGCGATAATCCCGAGTGGTCGTTTCCGCAATTCCTGTTCCTCATTTTCTGGAGCACGATGCATTATTTACTGGCTGTATCCATTTACCCCTACGAATTCCTGGATCAATACAGCGAGGAGATGCAGGAGAAGTTCCTGTTGCGGGCGATGTTGGTCATGATAGTCGCTGATCTGGCGGAGAACTCCGTACGCGGGGAGCTGCTTGACCCCTGGTATTACCCCGTTTTTATGGGCTCACTTGGCGCGCTCTGCCTGGCGCCACCCCGAGACCGCACCCGCCTGGGCGCGGACCCAGGCGGGCGTTGATAACCGCTGTCACGAGAGCGAGTGCGAGGCTGCCGCCCTGATGCCTTATCAGGGCTGTTCGACGGCAGCCTCGGCGCGCCCTAGAAAAATACGGGGAACTTGCGCTTGCTGGCCAGCCTGTCCATGCCGGCCTGGATCCGGGCCTCAATGTCCTCATAGACGCTGTCAACGTAGGCTTCGTCATCGGCCAGCGACTTGTCGCTGCTCAGGTAGACCGGCTCCAGCAACTCCGTGCGGATCTTGGCCGGCAAGGGGATGTGCTGGAACGGCGTCAGGTGCAGGGCGACGCCAAAGGGCCAGCTCAGGGTGACCGGCGCCAGGTCACTACGCATCCGTTCCTTGAGTTTCAGCGCCCTGGCCAGCGGCCGTCCTTCCGACAGCACGAACAGGGTGTCATGGCCACCGACGGTGGCGACCGGCACGATGGGCACACCGCTTTGTATCGCCAGGCGGATAAAACCCTTGCGCCCACCCAGTACTGCGGTGTCACGCTTGCTCCAACTCCGGTAGGCGTCCACTTCGCCACCCGGCCAGAGGACCACGTCGTCACCTTTCTCGAAGGCGGCCTGGATGTTCTCCCGCCGGGGGGAAATAACCCCCATACGACGGAAGTAGTCACCCAATTTGGGAGACTTCATCAATACGTCGTGGGCAGTGCCGTGCAGCGGACGCTCCGCCCCGAAATGACGCCACCAGGAAAAGACCAGGGTCCAGGCGTCCATGGTCAGGGGACCACCCGAGTGAACACCGATCAACAGCACCGGTTCGTCGGGGATACGGTCCCAGCCGTCAACCTCCAGCCTGAAGTAATGATCCATGAGCCGGTTCCAGATACCCATCTGACGCGTCATGGCATCGGGATCCGGCCCATCAAGGCCCTCCCGGGGCCCGGTAACCGGCGGCCTGGGGGCGGGTTTCGCCTTTGTCTTGCGTGGATTGGCCTTGCGCTTGCTTGCAGCTGGCTTTTTCGCAGCTGCCCGCTTGCTGGTGGTTTTCGTTGCCTTGCCTGCCGGCCTGGACCCAACTGAGCGGGTCGCACGTGTCTTTGTTGCTGCCATGATGGCTTCCTCCTGTTGAGGGAATGACCCCGGTTAATCCGCGGCCACTTCCGAATCAATGTCCCGCCCCGATTCGAAGCAGGTCTTTACTGGTTCACGCCACCCGTGCGAGAGCGGCATCGATACTGTCGTTCTCGTCCGGCTCCCGGGCGACCAGCAGCCCTTGTAGCAGGGCTTCACAGTCCGCACGGCCCATCTGCCGCGGCACCGGATAGTTCAGCAGCGCCTCTCTGAGGGCTCGCCGCGCGATTCCGGGTATGTCTTCCGCGCGCAGCTCAGCCACCGTTGCGGGCACGCCCAACTCACGGTTCAGGTAACGAATATGAACCACGAATTTCTGTGCGAGAATGTCCTCCGGCTCCGACTCCTCTCCCAGTCCCGTCAGCACGGCCAGTTGGGCCAGTTTTTCGGCCACTGACTGCCCGCAAAACTCCAGCACCTCCGGCAGTAATATTGCATTGCCCAGCCCGTGGGGCAGGCCGTAGTACGCCCCCAATTGATGGGAAATCGCGTGCACATAGCCCACCGACGCCTGGGTAAAGGCACACCCCGCCTTGTAGGAGGCGATGGACAAGGCCTCGCGAGCTTCGAGATCAGCGCCGTTGCTGCAGGCCGGCTGCAGATACCTGAATATCAGCTGGACTGCCTCTCGGGCGTAACGGTCAGTTTCGGTCGTACCGATAACACCGATGTAGGCCTCAATCGCGTGTGTCAGGGCATCCATCCCTGTCGCTGCGGTCAGGGCGGGCGACAGTCCGGTCATCAGGCGTGGCTCCAGGGCGGCAGCCAGGGGCGTCAGTCGACTGTCTATTACGAATGATTTGCTATGGGTCCGGTCGTCCGAGATCACCGCCGCGATAGTCGCTTCGGAACCGGAGCCGGCGGTCGTGGGCACCGCAAACAGGGGTAGCGGCTTGCGTCGCCCCTTGAAGTACCCCACCAGTCGCTCGGGCTTGCCGTCGTTTGCGGCGGCAACCGCGACAACCTTGGCCGAGTCCATGGCGGATCCACCGCCGAGCGCCACAATGCCGTCGCAGGCCTCCGCCTGCAAAAGTTCCAGTGCGTCATTGACCACCTCCCAGGTGGGATCGGGCTGCACACCGTCGTAGATCACAGGGGTGATACGTTGCAGCTCAAGCGCACGCACCAATGGGCCCGCCTGGCCGCGCTTGACCATACCCGCAGTGGTCATGATGAGAATTTTCTTCAGGGAGCGCTCCGCGGCGGCCTCGGCCAGGCGCCTGGTGGCGTCGGCCCCAACCAGCAGTTGCGGTCTGCGTATTGGGATCACCCCAATCGCCAGTTTCAGCGCATTGACCATGAGCCGATTGCCCGCAAACTGCAGTCGTTCTACCCTGGATATCCTTGAATTGCTCAATGGTTGACTCTCGATTCCTGGCAGCTGCCATACATAGGTGCCCAGTTTAGACATATTTCCCCAAGAGTCTTTTACCTCACAGGTAAAGCTGTGCTAGTTTCCAACTAAGCTGAATCGCAGACTCGTGGATGGCCGGAACATGGTGGAGAAAATTGCGGAGGGCGCATTTGGCCGGCTACTCAGGTACTGGCGCCAGGTGCGTAAGCGCAGCCAGGAGGACGTTGCGCTGGAAATTGACTCCTCAATCAAACACATCAGTTTTCTGGAAAACGGGAGGTCCCTGCCAAGTCGGGACATCATCCTCCGGCTGGCGAAATACCTCGGCCTCAGCGGGCGGGAAACCAACAATCTGCTCGCGTCGGCGAATTACGCGCCCGTCAATATCGAAAAGTTCAACCTGGAAGACAGCGCGATGCTGCGCGCGTCGCTGTCCAACATCCTGCGCGGGCTGGAACCCTACCCGTCCGCGATCATCGACCGAACCGGCAACGTCAGGATGCTTAACCGGGCCTGGGTGGAAGTCATTGGCAAGCAGGTGCCATCCATTCACCGCCAGACACATTTCAATGTCATGGACATGTTTCTTGCACCGGACGGCCTCAAGCTGTACATGGAGAACTGGCAGGATGTGATCTGCGCCTTGTTGGTGACGCTGCAGCAGGAAGTACTCATGTTCCAGGACGCCGATTCCATCACCACCCTGCAACGCTACCTGGCGGATCCGTCGGTGCCCAGTGACTGGCAGATCAGGGGGGCAAACCGAATGTCCATGTCGGGAATGTACAGCCGTATCAACCTGCCTGGAGACCGGCCGCGCGACTACCTCCATGTACTGAATATCGTCGGGTCTTTGCGCGTCGTGCCCGACCCGGTACTGATGATCTACAGCATCTTTACCGAGGATGAGGAACAGGCGGAGGCATGGCGCCAGCGATTGATCGGTAGCACTTATCAGCACCCGCTGCTGGTTGATTGAGGCAGGTCAACTGGTGGCGAGACAGGAAATGCACCCCACCGCTATCGCGGTCCCGCTGGTTAATGGTCATTTGTTGATGAGCGCCTGGTAAAAACGCTCGCTACCCATTGCCCGGAAGATTTCCGTGGTCGTAATCAGGGGGATGAGTACCAGCAACATCATCAGTAGAGGAGCAACGTCCTGCAGCCAGGAACGCTGCAGCAACTCCTCAATGACCTGATGAACTGACTGGTCATGGAACCAACCGACCACGACCTCCTCAATGACCTTGAATACCACCAGTAACAGCAGCATGGCCAGGCTTTTCCAGATCACCCGGTGTAACAGCGGATGAGGATCCGCCCGGGAACCGACCGACAGAGCGTTCCCGATAAGAATAAATTTACCCATCACCAATGCTTTCACGAGGGCGATACTCCACGGCAGTGGTTCCGGTCCACGGCCGCCCTGCAGGGAATCCTGGTATAGCAGTAACACCGAGAAACAGACGAACAGATAGAGACTTATAAACCCGTAACTTCGCAGTTCATGTCCAAGGCGCTGCAACCTTGTCGGCGAGTTTGTGTCATTCATCGATCGGAACCCATTGTGTGATTGATCATCAAGCGACCCTTATTGAAGCTACCAGGCAGCGGGCAATGCACTCGCAAACCACTCCGTATTGCTTCGTTGCTACAAAGCATAGAAAATTCATAGTCACCTAAAACGCAATCTCCGTAAAGTACATCCCATCAAAGGGATGACACCTGGACTCAGTCGTCTAACGCACCGTCTTAACCGGTTAAGTGTTCGGGTACGCTGGCAATCATACCCGGATCCAATTGCTCGGTGGCCTGCTTGATTTCACATAAGGCATGATTCCAGATGATCTCATGGATACTCTGGGGAAACAGCAGGGCAAACAGTCGCCAGAATAAACTGCCCAGCGGGTTGTTGCCCTTCGGATAGTTAAAACTGAGCAGGACAGACAAGCGTGAATAGACGCTACTGGCAGGTTCAACGCTGAAAATGAAGTCGCCGTCGTGGGCGAAACCACCCAGGACCCTGAAGTGGATGGTGTGCGGGTCGCCGGTGGAAATCTGGTCTATCTCAAACTGAATCAGGCCCCCGAATATCCGGTAATCGATAATCACGTCCTCATCGGCGAAGCATCCCTCGCGGCGTCGAATATTGACCATGCGCGGCGTCAGGAAGGGCCTGCCGGGTTCGCCGAACTGATGTAGCACTTTGAGCAACTTGAGCGGCGGCCGCTTTACATCGATGCCATACAGGTAAACCCTGTCGCGGGACTGTATCGTCGGTAAAGCGGCGAGTTTCTCCAGCAGATCCTCTCGCTTGACCACTACCGGAAAGCGCCCCAGGTCGCGCCATTTGAGGCCGAATACCCTCTCCCAGGCACTGGACCTGAGCGTGACCAGAAAGCCGGTACTGAAAATCTGCCACAGCATGCGCGGACGGATCATCCACCAGAGTATGCGCCGGTAACTCTCTTCACCGCTGGAAATCACCCACAGCAGACGCTCGAAGTGGCGCTTGCCGGCAGCCCGGTTTTTCTGCTCGCTGGAATAGGTCTGGTAAAGCACACGACTGAGAAAGCGATTGGTGAAAAACAATCGATAAAGGGCGAAGATGACCGTGGCGTAGTGATTGTCGCGCTGGAAGCGTCTCAGTGTTCGCCTGTAGCCACGCCGCAGGCTTCGCTTGTCCACACCCTCGTCCAACAGTGTTGCGGCCAGGCTGCGGGCCATGGAATGGGCCGACAGAATGCCGTCCTTGTACTGCCGGCAGGTGACCATATCCCCCACCGCCGCCACCCGATCGCCAAACGGATGTCTGGCCATTCCCACCACGATCCGCGGGCTGCAGGCGCAACGGGTCGTCAACGAGCAACCCTGCGGCAATGAACGACGGATACGCGGCACGGCGAGAAATCTGCGAATCAGCTCGAGGTTGTCCTGATGACTGTCGGCGCTGTCGACACTGTGGCCGATCAGGCTGACCGTGAGGTATTCACGCTTGGGCAGTATGGAGCACATTTCCAGATCCAGGCCGCCTTCGCTGCACTCCACATAGTGCAGCTCTCCCTCCCGTAGTTCGTCTGCACAGTGACCCTCGAGTTCAAAGATCAGCGCCTTTCTCAGCCGTGGTGGGCGATAGCCCTCACAGAGACGGGTGTACAGTTCGCGCCCGGTGGTGTGGCTGGCATACATCGCCGCACTGTCGTTGATACCCGTCGCGAATACGACAAAATCGGCGGTGATCGGGCGCGCGCTCCCCTGCTCGCGGACAGTCAGCACCGGTTTGCCAAGGTGGTCGCGGGAGACCTCCTCGACCTGGTGGGCAATGACTGTTGCGCCCGCCAGTTCAGCCTTGTCCAGCAACAGGGCGTCGAAAGCCTGGTGTCGTAAAGCCTGACAGCGTGGCAGGGTCCCCCGGTAAACCGTCAGCATTCTACGATCAGGGGGCACCGCCAGGTGCAGGTTCTTCCAGCGCCCCTCCAGGGTAATGGTGTCTATGGATAACTGGACGACTTCGGCCGGTAATTCAATATTCAGCGCGTCCAGCGCATCACAGAGCCGGGGAGATAAGCCACCGGCACACTGGGGACAGCCCTCATAGTGGAGATGGCTCTCGCGCATCGCCAGTCGGCGTTCGAAAATCAGGACATTCAACTGTAACCCTCTACGACGGGCCATCTGTAGAAGATGCAGGGCGGTGAACGCGCCAGCCGGCCCGCCACCAATAATGGCAACAACCGCACCCTCTTCAAGTATGCTGGCAATCCGATGATTCATCGCCATGCCTCCTTCCCGCTCCCTTCACTTTTATTATTCGCTGCCAGACAGCCACCGCAATGACTCCGGTCAGTAAGAACGCGATAAGGTGCGAAGTTATCTCCACTGGGTATTTGCACTCGCCTGCGAGGGGTTACTCAATCGCAGCCCTGGACAGTGGTATCCGCCCCGGTTTTTGCCTCGACCGGCGAAGTGATTCTCGAACTCTCTCTCACCGATATGCAAGTAGCGTGTCGGACCTGCAAAGGATTGAGTTCACCGGGATGTGACACCGGGCGCTTTGATCAATATTCATAACTGGCCTGCTTTCGCTAATTCCTCGACACTCTGATAGGCTGCCTTGATTGACTCCCCGATCCTGGCACTGCCCTTGGCGCAATCGTCATCACGAAGAGGTCCAATATGTGTATCCGAGGACTGAAATCTGTTGTCTTACTGGTTTGGATGACGCAGGCCGTTGTGACTACCGCGCTTGCTGACGGTGAAGTGGTTCCCGAACACGAAAAAGTGATCACCAGCCAGTTGGGCATCAATGGTCCGACAGACACGCATGGCATTGCCGCTTCTGAAATCCTGGGTTCTGTCGGCCTCGGGGATGATTTCCCCTCTCTGCAAGGACGGTCTCTTCGCGCTCGCCGGGTGACAATCTCCCCCGGAGGTGTTGTGGGTGTTCACCAACACGACGCCAGACCCGGTGTGCTATATATGCTGGAAGGCGAACTGGTGGAAGTCAGGAGCGATATTGAAGGCGCGATATCACGCAAAAAAGGTGACACCTCTTTCGAAAAGGGCGGTGTTATTCACTGGTGGCGTAATGACAGTAAAAAAGTGGCCACGGCACTGGTCGTGGACATCGTTCCTGATAACCTGAAGTAGCCAGGGTGTCACAGAAACCTCGCTAAAGCCTGCATAGATGGGCAATTCAGTCGAGACCGGGCCTGGGCATTAACTCCCGAAGCCCTGCCCGCCCACCTTGTCAGCGCGACATTACGATTTCTTCACCTGATCGGCTCGATTGCGGGAAAAGTCCAGCTGCCGTCGAGGATTTCAGGGCGCGGTTGGTACAAGCGGATGGCGTAGTTCCAGCCCGCCGTGATGGGAATGCAGTTCACCCGGCCGTCGTCACACCCACCAAAGTTAATGGTGTAGGAGCCATCATCGTTTTTGCTGGCGGTGTAGTTGTTGTAGTTGTTGACGCCCAGGTCATTGGCCTGGAGATAGCCATTGGCGTTGTAGACCGTGATAGACCAGAAGGCGTCTACCGGGACATCTTTCACCGTTACCGAGTGAGGGGTTTTTCCGTCATCCTGGTCCACCTTGCCCATCGAATAGGACGCGGCAGCAGCGGGTAACCCACCCCAACCCGCCCCTGCGCCTATCAGGTGGTCGACAGGACGCACTTCTTCCTTGCGGCCGAAGGCATAGGCCGAGTCAAAGCCCAATGCTCCCAGGTCAGACAGCGCCTTGCGGGCGACCGAGAGGTCATCTGCGTCCCAGTCTGGCGCTTCAAAGGGGCCGCTGCCACCACCAGAGAGGGAAATACCATCCTGGGCGGCATGTGCCCGGGAGATATCATCGGGATCGGTGATATCGACAAAGGTGCGGATCGTCACCAGTGCAAAGCGCGTACCCACTGCCTCCTCGGTAAGCTTGTAGGTGCCGGGCGCAGATTCAAAGAGCATGTAGTGATCCTGGTTCACCACGTGCATGGACATGTAGCGACCATCCACCTCAGGCAGGGTGATGACTACCGGCGCACTCAGGTCGATCACGGTAGCGGAATACAGTGTGTCCTGATTCATGCGGATGACAGGCTGGTTGTCCGGAGTTGTCGGTTCACGAAGGTGGCTAAACCTGCCGATCTCGACACCCACCATGGCCATGTTTGCCCGGATCATCGTGTCTGACTCAGCGCGTACAAAATTCTGGACCGTAACGGGCTCGCTGGCCTGCAGCAGGGCTGTGTGTGCGGCCAGCACGGCAGTGAGAGGCAGGGCGAAGGCGAATTTTTTCATGCTGCGAGAACTCCCGGTAATATGTTGGAATCGATATGCCAGCAACTGACTCAAACGTTACGTGATCTTCCTCTTGTCGAGGCCGATCACACTTCCAGTATAGAACAGCATCCATACTGCGTCCTTGACGCGTGTCATGAAACCCTGGAGTAAAAAGAGTAGCGGCTTGATAGACCGCTACCAGGCGAAAAAATGCGCGCTGCTTGTAAGCCGGTCACCGCAAGCCTGTACCTTGTGGACCTTCGCTTTCTCCCGTTTCTAGCTCGCAATCACCGCAAGCGTGGTCAGGGAGAGATATCCAACGGTAAATACCGGCCAGAACACGGCGTAGAACCGATGGAAGGAAAGGTTCGAGCAGCATATCGCTACGGCCGCAAGGCTCAGCTGGGTCGCAATTAAAACCAGGTATATTTGCGGTAGGGCACGAACGCCTTCTTCGGCCTTAAGTACTGTCTCGGGTATATCGAGACACCAGGCGAAGAAAATCACGGCAAAAAACCACACTCGCGTTTGGGTGAAATGCACCTCGAAGTCGAAGTCCTTGGGCAGTTCCCATGGAAACAACAACGACGCGGCGAGAAACAGCGCTATCGCGTAAAGTAATAGCAATAAAAATTCAAAGAACGACCAGTCTACCTGTTTGCTCCACCAGAACATCCCCCACCAGATAATCACTATGTAAATGAGAATATTGATCGCCCATAGGGTATGCACCCAGAACAGCTTGAGCGTGCGTCGATAATGAATGGTCTTGCTGAGCCCGGCCAGAATGTGGGTTACCCCCAGGCCCATAATGACCGACAGAAACACACTCAGGTATTCAAACAGGCTCATCGATTCGCCGATTGCCACGTGATCAGGCTTGCTGTCAGCCAGTCCGCTTTCACCTATACCGCCGTCAATTGTTCCGAGACCTCCCAGAGCCGACTCGCCAGGGTGCGGTCGTACATGAGCGGGTTCGCAACCACGGGGTTACAGTCGGCGAAGTACTGCCCTGTGATCTCCGCGGGGATGGGGTTCACCCCCACGTAGCATTGGGTAGCGGCCCCTTCGGGTACCGTTTTGTTCATGCCCTCGTCTGACACCTCATCGGGCAACTGGCGCCAGAGATTGGTCTTTATCACGCCGGGATGCACTGCATTACTGGTGACACCAGTGCCCTCGAGGCGTCGCGCCAGTTCCATCGCGTGAAGTCCGTTGGCCAGTTTGGACCGTCGGTAGGCAGGCCACGGGGAATAGGATTTTGACCCGTCAAGGTTATCAAAGTCGATGCCCCCCGGCACCTCCGCGTGGTGCGCACAGCTGCTGAGAATAACAATTCGCCCTGCCTGGGCCGCCTTGACGCTGTCCAGTAATTCGTTCACCAGCAGGAAGTGCCCGAGATGATTCACCGCGAACTGCATTTCCACGCCGTTGTACAGGCGTAATTCCTGGACGGCCATTACTCCGGCGTTGCACATCAGCACGTCGATGGGAACATCCAGAGTGCGAATGGTTTCAGCACAGCTGCGGATGGAATCGAAGTCGGTGAGTTCCAGCACCATTGGCGTGGTTTCACCCGCTATGGATTCACAGGCCTGGACTGCTTTTTCACTGGATCTGGCAGTCCCGATAACGTGTGCTCCGCGTGCGGCGAGTACGCGCATTGACTCCAGTCCGAGCCCCGAATTGCAACCAGTAATTACAATATTTTTCCCGGACAGGTCCAGGCCTGCAGCGACCTCCTCGGCCGTTGACCGTGGGCCAAAGGGTCCCAGTGTCTGTCGCGGGTCGGGAACCTGCGGTTCCCTGCACCGGCTGGCAACTGCAACCGGCGCTGCCAGCATTGAGAGCAGACCTGCAGACATACCGGTGAAACCTCGTCTGGTGAGCGCCATAAGCTTGTTCCTTTCGTCGACTACATGGATCAACTATAGATGAAAATTCCGGTTGCGCCTCGCGGACAGCTTCAACGGCTAAACCAGTCGATCACCTGCTGATGGACCTGTGGATCGTCCAGCAGGTCGAAATGGTTTCTGCCGTGAAACACCCGGCAGTGCTCCGGCCTGATGTCGAGCCGCCGCAGTTCGTCCCGGTGCAGGCCCACGGCGCTGTCGGCACGGACCAGGAGGTCCCCCAGCAGGTGCCCGAGTGGATCGAACTGGTTGCGCCCCAGGCTCGCAGCAGCGAAGTAATAGTCCACGCCATTGAGCAGGGGCACCGCCTGGCGTGAATCCGGCCGGGGCGCGTCGGGATCATGACCCTGCCAGTCCTCATCCAGCAGGTTGCCGTGACGCAGGTCCTTGATGCCCGCGCTGCGCAGTTTGCCGAACAGCATCGGCTCGGCATAAGGCACACGGCGCATGGCCTGCTCGAATGCGTGGCCAGCCTGCTCCAGGGGGGAGCCATGGTGGGGTGTTCCCAGGCAGACCACGCGCCGCAGCAGGTGCAGCCAGTCGCGACCGTCCAACTGCGCGTAGCGGCAGGTACTGCGAATCACCAGGCCGCCCATGCTGTGCCCGATGAGGGAGAGAGACTCTACGGGTACCGGCCAGTTGTCGCACAATGCCTGCAGCATGCTGGCGAATTCGCGACCGTTGGTAGAAATGTGCCGGCCACTGTTGTAGCGCAGGAACAGCGGTGTGTAGCCGAGGTCATTGCCAAGCTGTTCGTCAATACAGGGCCGACCCCGCCGACGCCAGCCGAGCTCACTCATGCTGAGCCCGTGCACCAGCACCACCAGGTGACCACTCGCCTCGGGGATGGCTTCACGCAACAACGGAGGTTCCAAAACCAGGCGTTGTTGCGCAGTGCGCAATTGCATGTCCGTGCCCAGCGGGTTATCCGTGGCTTCCAGGTGATCTCCGCACACGCCGTTGAGGGCGGCGATTGCACGCACTTCGGCCGCTGACTCCCGCCCGGATCGCAGTGCTTCCGGCGTCTGGCCGAAGGTCCAGTCGACGCCCTGGCGCAGCCCGTCGTTGACCCCCAGAATCAGCCGGTAAACTGCTGCGGCAATGGCACCGTGGGCCCGATCCTCAGCCACCGGCCAGGGCACCGCGGTGCGGGCGATTTTCCGGTGCATGCTCTCGACGGTGGTGGTAATGCCCGCGATGGAGTCAAACAACAGGCGGGTGCCGCCGCGGGTAGTGTCAAAAGTTGCAGGCATGGTGGTACTCCTTGCCGGGGTGGCCCGGCCTGGCCATGAACAGGACTATAGCAGTCGGCAACCGGGGCCGATACCAAAGCGGCAACAGGGAAATCAGCCGTCTCATGCCGAACTGTGGCTTCACTCCTTCAATGACGCTCTGCGAGCCTGCTCAAAGAATTCTTTTCTTAATTTCAAAGATCGCGAGGAAGACCAGCGCCGCCGAAACCGGCCACAGCCAGTCCGCAAGTCTCAGGGCCTCAAAGCCGAACCAGGTGCTCAGTCCCGGCCAGCTGGTAATGGCAGCCACCAGCAGGAAGGAAAAAGCAATAGAGCCGGTCAACTTGCCATTGGCGATAAGGTAGCCGCTGAAGATGCTGTCCACCGTCCGGCGCGAGAGGATATTGACATACTGTATCAGCACGATACCGAGAAATGCTGCGGCCTGCGCACTCCCGGTGGAACCACCGCTGAGCAGCACCATATAGAAGCTGAAATAGCCGCCGAGCCCCATGAGTACCCCCATTGCGACGATGTCGACCAGGGATTTGCGATTGATAATGTGTGAACCCTGCCTGCGAGGCGCCTGCTCCATCAGGGTGCGGTCTGGTGGGTCGAAAGTGAGTGCCATCAGCGGCAGCATCTCGCCAACCAGGTCGATGGAGAGAATCTGCACCGCGGTCAGCGGGATCGGCAGGCCGACAGCCGCGCCCACGAAGCCGGTGCACACGCAGGATAACTCGCCGATATTCGAGGTAATGGATGACAGAATCACGCTTTTGAGGTTCTGGTAGATGGTCCTGCCTTCCTGGACCGCGATGACCAGGGTACTGAAATCATCGTCGGTAAGCACGATTTCAGCGGCCTCCTTGGCGACTTCCGAACCCTGCTTGCCCATGGCCACACCAATGTCGGCCCGCTTCAGGGACAGGGTATCGTTGACCCCATCGCCGGTAACGGCGACCACTTCGCCCAGGGCTTTGAGCTGTTCCACCACTCGATACTTCTCTTTTGGCGACACGCGCGACAGGATCACCGACCTTGCCCCCAGGGCGTCGCGAAGCTCGGCATCGGGCATATCCCGCAGCTCGTTTCCGGTGATGACCCGACCATCGGGCATACCGATCCGCTCGGCGATGGCGGCGGCCGTTACCGGGTCGTCACCGGTCAGCATGAATAGCCGCATTCTGGCGCGGTAGACGGCCTTGAGTGCGTCTTCTACGCCCTCTCTCGGTGGATCCAGCATGGCGACCAGCCCGGCGAAGACAAAGTCCCGTTCTGTTTTCTCGATCGTGTAGTCCTGCTGATCGCCAGGCAATTCCCGATAGGCCAGGGCGATCACGCGCAGCGACTGCGCGCTGAAATCCTGCATACGTGCGGTAATCGCATCGCCCATGTTGTCGTCCAGGGGAACGACTTCCTGTCCCCGGACAATCTGGCTGCAGGCTTCCAGCACGCTGGGCGTCGCTCCCTTCATGTAAGCGACCGCGCGCCCGCCAACGCGGCGCACCATGACCATGCGCTTGCGTTGACTATCGAAGGCCAGTTCGGCGATCAATTCACTGTCCTCGAGGCACTGTTCCGGCTGCAGACCGGCCTTGAATGCCAGTGGCATGAATGCCGCCTCGGTCGGGTCGCCCATCGCGTACCAGTCGCGGTGATCCGCATCTGGTTCGTGGGTGCGACCGTTACCTGCCAGCAGGCCGAGCTGGAAAAACAGCTGCAGGCCTTCCAGTTCGGCCGGCTCCAGCGCCCGGCCCTCCCTGAGAACCTGCCCTTGTGGCGCGTAACCCCGGCCGCTGATGTCATAGTCGATGCCGTCTGCCCAGGCACTGACAATCGTCATCTGGTTACTGGTGATGGTGCCGGTCTTGTCGGAACAGATCACGGTGGTGCAGCCCAGGGTCTCCACTGAGGAGAGGCGCTTTACCACGGCGTTTTCCCGCGCCAGACGCCCCACGCCCAGCGACAGTGCGACGGTGATCTGGGCCGGCAGTCCCTGGGGTACGCAGGCCGCGGCCACACCGATGGCGAACAGCAGGCTGGCATTGACCAGGGCGGGAAGGTCAGCAAAATCCTCCGAGCGCAGCAGCAGGTTGATCAGGAATAATGCCAGCGCGATCAAGCCCGCCATACGCGTCAGGATCCTGGCCAGGGCATTCATTTCCAGCTGCAGCGGCGAGCGGTCGCGCTTGATGCCCTGACCGATCTCGGCGATTTCTCCGATGGTACTGGCCATGCCGGTGGCGATGACGACACCGGTGGCACTGCCGCGCGCCACCGTGGTCCCCATAAAGGCGAGATTGTCCTGCTCGGCGAGCCCGGCGTCGGGCGCTGGTTCAGCCGCCGCGTCCTTTTCCTGGGGCAGCGACTCGCCGGTGAGCATGAAGTCATTGGTAGCAAGTTCGTTTGAACTCAGCAGGCGGAGGTCGGCCGGAACGGCCCCACCCTCCTCGATCGTCACGATATCGCCGGGGACGAGGTCGGCGGCATCCAGTTCCAGCATTTCGCCGTCCCGCAATGCCACCGCCTGGCTGCGAATCATGGACCTGAGTCGTTCCAGCAGCTGCTCGGCATGAAATTCCTGGTACAAACCTATCGCGGCGTTGATCAGGATAATGGCCATAAGGACGATTGCGCCCCTGACGTCCCCCAGATACCAGGCCAGGGCGGCGGCGACGAACAGCACCACTATCATCAGATCCGAGAACTGGTGCAGGAGCAACTGGTACCAGGGTTGGTGACCCGTCTCCCGGAGGAGGTTAGGGCCGTATTGCGACAGACGGCGCGCTGCCTCCTCGCTATCCAGGCCCCGCTCTGCATCGCTGGCCAACTCCTCAATGAGGAGATCTCCCTCGAGCTGGTGGGCGGGGGCGCTGAGTTCGGGAGTTTGCAGGCTATGGGAAGGTCGTTTCACCGGACCATTATCCTTGTCCGTTGTTGCCAGGGAGGTCTGGTTCAAGTGTAGCTGAGATTAATCTAGACCGGGACTATTGCGCCTGCGCCCAATAGCGATCCACCCGTTGCTGGATCTCGGTAAGCAGTGCCTCGTTTCGCTGTGGCCGGAACAGATGGGAGAAACGGCCCTGCGTTTTCAGGTATTCCTCCACCGCCGGTCGCTCCCGGGGTATCCGTGTATGGGTGACCGTGCCGTTTTCATACTCCTTCAGGGGCCACACACCGGTTTTCACCGCCAGCTTGCCGATTGCCACGGACTCCCGGGGATCGTAATCCCAGCCAGTGGGACAGGGAGACAAGGCGATGATCATTCTCGGGCCGCTCATGTCCCGGGCCTTTGCAATTTTTTTCGCCAGGTCCAGGGGCTCGCTGGCAATCACCGTGGCAACGTA
Organism: Seongchinamella unica; assembly: GCF_004354085.1. Taxonomy (GTDB): domain Bacteria; phylum Pseudomonadota; class Gammaproteobacteria; order Pseudomonadales; family Halieaceae; genus Halioglobus; species Halioglobus unicus. The sequence goes on from NZ_SMSE01000004.1 coordinate 21,489, forward strand.
GCTGGGCTGGTGCGCTGCCCAGATCGAGAACAGGTCTTTCTTGTAGCCCGGGAAGCCCCCCGTGCCACCACTGGTGGCGGTGGCCGCCCCGTGGGGCGTGGCGCTGGAGTACTGCTGGCCGGTATTGCCGTAGCCCTCGTTGTCGTAGCAGATGTAGATGAAATCCAGCCCCCGGTCCATGGCGCCCGAGGTGGCTGACATGCCCATGCCGTAGGCCGAACCGTCACCGGTTAATACCACCACCTGCAGATCCTCCTCCGGCGGCAGGCGACCCTGCTGGATAAGCAGGTCCAGGGCATCCCGAACCCCCTGCGCGCCCGCAGGCGCGGACGCCATGGCGGTGTACAGCCAGGAGCCGCGAAACGGGGTGAAGGGATACACCGATAACAGGGTCATGCACCCCGCCGCGTTCACGAAGACGGTGTTCTCGCCCAGTACATCGTAGATCTGATGCAGGGCCTCCAGGCCACCGCAACCGGAGCACATGGGGGTCCCGGCACCCAACAGGTGGGCAGAGGGCAGGTCTTTCATCCTGCTGATGATTTCGCTCACGGTGTGGCCCTCCCCGCCGGTGATGTCTGCTCGCGTTCGGCCAGCGCCACCGACTGCAATTTGCGCAGTTCCCTCAGCTCGGTCTCGGTGTACAGCAGGCGCGGCGGCGGCGACCGCCCCTCATCAACCGCTCTGAACGTCACTTCGGCCATTTCGAAAAACTCCTGTGGGGCAATTTCCCTGCCCCCGAGGCCGCCGATAAAACTGGTGAGGATCGCCGGCGCAGAGCCGCGCCCATACAGGGCGGCTGCCAGTTCCGTGTGCAATACACCGCCCTGCCCCATGGAGATGTTCTGGTCCACCACCGCCACTCCACGCACGCCCAGCAGGGCCGAGGCGATAATTTCTGCCGGATAAGGCCGCAGCAGTCGCGGCCGCAACAGGCCGACCCGGCGCCCCGCTTCGCGCAGGCGGTCCACCGCTTCCCGGGCCTTGCTGGCGAAGGAGCCGATCATGAAAAACACAATGTCCGCATCATCGCAGCGATAGGCTTCGACGGCGCCCCGCTCCCGGCCAAAACGGGACTCGAACTCTGCGGCAATGCGCTGATAAACAGAAATCGCGTTGCGGGCCGCAAGGTGAGTTTCGTAGCGGAAATAGGAATAGGGGCTGCCACCCAACACCGCCACCGCCTGGCTCTGTGGCGCACTGGCAGCAAAGCGCATCGAGCCGGGATCAAATGGCGGCAGGAATTCCCGGGCCGCTGCCAGATCCGGCAGGCGCACCGGTTCCCGGGTAAACGACAGATAGAAACCATCCAGGTTGACCATCACCGGCAGGCGCACCGCGGTATCCTCCGCCAGCCGATAGGCGAGCAACACCGAATCCACCACTTCCTGGCAATCGGTACAGTGAATCTGCAAAAAGCCGCTGTCGCGGGCAGCCAGTACGTCGTTGTGATCGGCCTCCAGGGTAATGGGGGCCGACAGGCCCCGGGACACATTGACCAGCACAAAAGGCGCGCGCCAGCCGGCGACGGTATAAAGCATTTCCATTGCATGCAGCAAGCCCTGGCTGGAGGTGGCGCTGAACACCCGCACCCCGGTAGCGGCCGCCGCGCCGGCGGCGGTCAACATGGAATGCTCCGATTCCAGGGTAACCATACGGCCGGGCATGGCGCCGCTGTCCAACCAGGCCCCCAGGGTCTCGATAATTTCTGTCTGCGGTGTGATCGGGAACGCTGGCACGTAATCTACCCCCGCCAGGCGCGCACCCCAGGCGGCCGCAGCATTACCCGTCAGCAGTATCGGTTCCATTGTTGTCTCCTGCTCCTGTGTCAGCGGACTGCGCCTCTCTCTGCTGGGCAAGGTATTCGGGTTCACCCTGTATCGCATGCGGTGGACAGACCCCGACGCAGATCATGCAGCCCTTGCAGTGGTCGTAATCAATAATCGGGGTATTGTTTTCCACCCTGATTGCACTGTCCGGACACAGGCTGCTGCACACCCACCAGCAGTTGACGCAGTGATCGTAGTCGATGGTCGGCCTCAGAGTACGCCACAACCCGGTCCTGACCTGTACGCTGTTGGCAACCGCCCGCACGTCCGGCGCGGCTATGCCGACGTCGTCCACCGACAGTTCGACCCATGCAGGTGGGGTGTAATCACCGGCGGCGACCGCCTTACCCTCCCGCACCAGGCCCTTTTTATCCTGCACCGCTCGATAGGCTGCCAGCGCATTGCGGCGATTCTGCTCGACCACCAGCTCACCCAGTCCCGCCAGTTCCTCCCCGATGGCGGCAGCCAGCACGTCGGGCGCTATCACCCCCAGCAGGCTGGCGGCAGCCCCGGCGCAGGTGGCTCCGATGTGGGGTAATTCGGCACGGTCTTCTACTTCCGCCGCTGCAGGCAGTATTACCAGCTGGACATCCAGGTTGAGGCGATGCTGCCAGGTCTCTGCGCTTTCCCGGGAATTGACCAGCACCACCGCACCCTGCTCCAGACCCTGCAATATCCCCGCCGCCGGCACGGTCAACAGCGTATCGTCGGCCACCACCACCAGGTCGGGGTTGTGAATCACCCCGCGTTCGTTAATCGCCGTACCCCGGGCCGCACGAACGGTGGAGAAGATGGGGGCGCCGCGACGCTCGGCGCCGTACTTGGGCGCGTCCTGCACCGTGAATCCCGAGCGGAACAGCGCGGTGCCCAGCACCCGGCTCGCCATCTTTATGCCCTGGCCACCCCGACCGTGGATGCGAATGCGATACACAACCAGGGCCCTAAAACAGGCTCCAGCGACGCAGGGCCATGGCCCTGCGCACCCGGCGCTGCGCCATTTCCTCCGCGGCCCGCCGTGGCATGCAGTTTTTCTCGCGGACAATTTCCAGCACCCGTTGCACGTTGTAGGTGATCTTTTCCTCGATGATCTCCATGGCGGCAGATTCACTGGCGCCGTGATACTCCATGGCGGCGCAGATCACGCCACCGGCATTGGCGATGAAATCAGGTATGCAGAGCACGCCCCGGTCGTGAAGGATTTTTTCCGCGCCCGCCGTCATTGGTATGTTGGCGCCGGATATCACCATATCGGCCTGCAGGCGGACCACATTGGCCTCGTTGATCACGTCCGGCCGGGCGGCGGGAATCCAGATGTCGCAGGGTACGTCGATAATGGCCTCGGCATCGCCTTTTTCAATACCCGGCCCATCAGGGTAATCTGCGACACTGCGGCCCTCCTCTTTCAGGGCCAGCAGCCGGGCGACATCCAGGCCCTCGGCACAGGAGACCGAACCCCGCACATCTGCTGCCCCGACCACGATAGCGCCCTCACCGGTAAAAAAGCGGGCCGCATGTCTGCCAACGGCGCCGAAGCCCTGAATGGCAACCCGGGCACCCGCCAGTTCCCGCTCGCGGTATTCACAGGCCACCCGGGCTGCGTGCAACAAGCCCCAAGCGGTGGCCCCTATCTCATCCAGGGGAATGCCGCCCAGTTCCCGCGGCAGTCCCACGGCCCTGCCAATTTCATTGCGCACCCAGGCCATGCACTCCTCGTCGGTGCCCATATCGGGACCGAAAATATACTGCTCCACCTCCGCCAGGGCGCAGGCAAAGGCGCGCACCAGTTCCTCTTTCTGCTTGCGGGGCATCGCCGGATCACCGTACAACACCGACTTGCCCCCGCCATGGGGAAGATCGGCGGCGGCGTTCTTGAAGGTCATGGCCCTGGCCAGGCGCAGGCATTCCCCGGTGCTGACGTCCGGCGCCATGCGCACGCCGCCTATGGAGGGCCCCCGGGACACGTTATCCACCACCAGGGTGCCGCGCAAACCGGCGCCGGGCTCATAGACCTCGATTATCTTGAAAGGACCGAATTCATCGTAGGTGACATCTGCCATTGTGCTTCCGCCTCCGGCTGGTTTGTTATTCGTACTGCGCTAAATGTAGCCTGTTCCACCGGGCTTGGGGGCGTGAACTGCGTGTCGCTTGACCTGAATCATCTGCGAGGGTGTGAAAGACCAACGGCGAGTCGCGGGCAGTTGTCAGCTGATCTATACTCGCTTGAGTTTGTCGCTGGCTCGCCAGCCGGAGAGCAACCGCTGGGCGCAGCCTTTTATTGACTGGATCGAGACCTCACCGGCGATGAGCGATTACTGATCAGACCCCAACCGATAATATCAACAAGGACGTCCCTATGTTCACGCGCATTTCAGTCACAATACTGCTGCTCCCCCTGTTGCTGAGCGCCTGCAGCAAGGCGCCTGCACCCGCGCCCGGCGCAGAAGCGACGGCGCCGGCCGCCGGACAAGCCGCCACGGCCCGGGAAATCGCCTGGTTCGACGGCAGTCTGGAGGAGGCCTTTGCAGCAGCCAAGGCCCAGGACAAGCCCCTGTTTGTCTACTGGGGCGCGGAGTGGTGCCCGTATTGCAAACATCTCCAGGCAACGATTTTCGTGCGCGATGAATTCATCAATATCTCCCGACAGTTTATCGCTGTGGATATGAGCAATGGCGACTCCGAGACTATCCGCCAGAGCGACCGCTTCGACATTTACGGCCTACCCACCGTGATCCTGTTTGCCCCGGACGGGACCGAGTTGACCAGGATCCCCGGGGGCATGGACATGGAGCAGTATGCCGCCGCACTGGAACTGACGATCAACAGCCTGCGCCCGGTCACCGAGTTACTGGCCGCGGCCAGGGCGGGCGAAACCCTGGCTGACGATGACTGGCGACTGCTCGGCAACTACGACTGGCGAAGTGACCGGGCTCGAATGCTGCAGGAAGATGATCCAGCGGCGCTGCTCGCCCAACTGGCCACCGACTGCCCGGCCCGTCTCGACCTTGCCTGCAGCCGCCTGCGGCTGTCCGCGACCCAGTTCTGGCTGTCAGCGGACGAAGCGTCCCGCGACACGGCCATTGGCGCAGAAAACCTGCAGGCTTTTGTAGACATTCTGGATGATCCATCCTTACGGACGGCCAATATGACCACCCTCGCCGACCTCGGCGGCGACGTGGTGAAGAAGCTGGCCAGCGGCGAGCAACAGGCCGAACTGCGCACCGAGCTGATGGCGCAGCTGCAGGCTGCTGCCGCCGACGAAAACCTGAACCTGCTGCACCGGGCGGCAATCCTCTCCGGGTGGGCAGGGGTGGCTACGGCCCTGCTGGAGGAAGACCAATCGCCGCCCGCGGATATCGTCGACTGGGGCCGAGGCGCGGCCGACGGAATGATGCAGGAATTATCGCCCTATCAGGTACACGCGGGGATCAATCAGTTGTGGGGAGTCTATTACGACCTCGGCCTGGAGCCTGAGGCCCGCGAGGCCCTTACCAGGGGTATCGAGGAGTCAAAAACACCCTTTTATTTCATGTCCGGCATGGCCTACCTGGAACGCGAGGCCGGTAACGACGACGCCGCCCTGGCGTGGTCCCGCCAGGCCTGGGAGACGGCCAGGGAACCCATGCACCGGGCGCGCTGGGGCGGTGGCTATATCCGTCGCCTGCTGGACATGGCCCCCGAGCAGAACCAGGAAGTCGAGCGCGCGGTCTCGCTCTGGTTGTCCGAGCTGGCGGCGCAGCCCTATGGCATCGAGCTGTATGCAAACTCGCTGGAACGGCTCAATAGCCGGCTGCAGGCCTGGTCTGAAGAGGACCCGGCGCGCGCTGAGGTGGTTGCCGGATTGCGTTCAGCGTTGGCGGGGCATTGTGCGCAAAGCGAGTTTGAGTCTCCCGTGGCCATCTGTGAGAGCGTGATGTGATCCCAGCAGGTGGCCATGCCTTGCGCAGTGATGCAACCCCAACCCCGGCCCGGCTCCCGCTAGAAGCTTTTTGCCAACTGCAGATTGTGCCTGGCCGCCCTCGAGGCCGGATTGAGTAGCGCCGCCCTGCGGAAGTCAGCCTCGGCCTCACTGTAACGACCCTGTGCCAGGCGCAGGGCGCCCCGGTTATTGAGGTGTCTCCACAGGTTCGCCTCGTTGCCGCGCGCCACCGCGGTGTTACAGGCCGGCTCAGCGGTTTCATATTCACCCTTCTGCATATAGGCGCGGCAGGTCAGTGACTGGCTGCGCGCCAAATGCTTGTCATCGCGGACGATAGCGCGCTGCCTGTGCAGCAGTTTCAGGGCGAGATCCGGCTTGCCCCGCTCCAGTGCCTTCTCGGCCCTGGCCAGTGATTTCGGTTCGTAGTGGCTCAGGACATCGGCGTGGGCCGCCATACTCATGCATACCGTCAACGCGATTGCCAATACCAGGCCGCCAGCTGTCAGGGCCAGGCGGGCGGGAAGTAAATGTTGTGTCGTCATGCTAACTCTCCGTTTTTCCGTTTCCGGGGTTTACGAATGGGACAATATAGATAAAACTAACGCATAGATACGAAGTTAATTTATATTAGGTATGCATTAATGCATAGCAAAGACCCCCTGAGAAACTGGGCCGATATACGCCTCTTCCTCGCGATTCACGACGAAGGCAGCCTGGTGGCGGCCTCGGATGTACTGGCTTTAACCCAGCCCACGGTTGGCAGGCGCCTCGCCGCCATGGAGGAGCGTTTCGGCACGCCCCTGTTTGTACGATCTGGCCGGCGCATGCAGTTGACCGACGCCGGGGCGGGCATCCTGGACAGTGCCCGTCGCATGGAACGGGAAATGCTGGCGATTGAGCGCAGCCTGGAAGTCCATTCCACCGCCCTGTGCGGTGAGGTCACCATCTCCGCGACCGAGGGCACGGGCACTGATTGGCTCGCCCCGGTATTGTTTGACTTCCACCAGCAGTACCCGGAGATACTGGTCAAGGTGCAGGTCGAGAACCGCGCGGTGGACCTGCTCCACCGGGAGGCCGATATCGCCCTGCGTTTGGGTCGTCCTTCACAACCGGCATTAATCGCCCGCCACCTGACCACCGTGGGCTTCGGGCTTTACGCCAGTCCGGCTTACCTCGAGCACGCCGGGGTACCAGAATCCATCGAAGCCCTGAAGGGCCACAACCTGGTGGCCCTCGACTCGCTACAGGGCACGGGGCCGTTCTCCAAAGGGGAGAGCCTGCTGGAAGGCAATTACGTTTTTCTCAGCAACAGCCTGGCGGCGTTAATGTCGGCTATTAAGGCCGGCTTCGGCATCGGCGGCCTGTCGCATCGCTGGGTCGCCATGCACGGCGGGTTTGTCCGGGTGCTGCCTGATTACACGGCCAATGAACTGGACATGTGGCTGGTCACCCATGAGGAACTCAGGTACAGCGCCCGCATCCGCGCGGTATCGGACTTCATCACCGAGCGGGTGCTGGCGGATCGCGCCCTGTTTGAGCACGGCACCCGGTGAAGCACCGGCTGCAGGCTGTCCGGCGACCATGTCCAAAGCTGCCTGACATGGACTACACTCATCGTCATGAATAAACAACAAACCGCCCTCATCAGTGGCGCTTCCTCCGGGATCGGCGAGGCGCTGGCAAAAGAATTCGCCAGCGCCGGCACGGATCTGGTGCTGGTGGCCCGCTCGGAGTCAAAGCTGAATCAGCTGGCTGACCGTCTGCAGAAGCTCCACGGCGTGCAGGTCAGGGTGGAGCCCGCGGACCTGACCAGGCGCACCGCCGCCAAAGCCCTGTACTCCAGCCTGGGGGAACAGGGAATCGACATCGATATCCTGGTCAACAACGCCGGGGTACTGGAACAGGGCCGCTTTGTCGATATTGGCGGCGCCAGCCTCCAGCGCATGATTGATCTCAATATCAGCGGTTTAACCGCGCTGCTGGACCGGTTCCTGCCGCCCATGTTGCAGCGGGGTTACGGCAGGGTTCTCAATGTGGCGTCCATCGCCGCCTTCCAGCCTGTTCCCAGCCTGGCCACCTATGCTGCTACCAAGGCGTATGTGCTGTCACTGACGGAATCGCTGGCGGAGGAACTCAGGGGCAGCGGCGTCAGTATCACGGCATTGTGCCCCGGGGTGACCGAGACCAACATGGTCAGTAACGTTAGGGAAAAAAATGGCAGCCTGAGTATCCCCGGCTTCCTTATCGGCGACGTCGAAGATGTCGCCCGCCAGGGCTATCAGGCGTGCATGAAAGGCGAGGTCATCTGTGTCCCCGGCGCCCTGAACCAGGCCGCCACCATGACCAGTGGCACGCTACCCAGGTGGCTGATCCGGCGTATCTACGGGGTCATGGGCAGACTAACCACAGGAGACTGAGCACCACCAGCGAACACACTGGCCAGGCCCGGCAAGGTTCCGCCGCCAACACAACGAGTTCCCAAGGAGACGAAGGCAAGTTCATGACGATACAAACGAGACTCATAGAGTACACCCATGGTGACGTTCTGCTCGAAGGCATGCTGGCCTGGGAAGATTCGCTGCACGAGCCCCGGCCGGGGGTGGTCATCGCCCACGCCTGGGGCGGACGCAGTGCGTTTGAAGAGGGCAAGGCGCAGGCCCTGGCGGAGCAGGGATACGTGGGCTTTGCACTGGATATGTATGGCAAGGGCGTGCTGGGCGCTGACCCGGAAGAAAACAGCGCCCTGATGGCACCGTTCATGGAAAATCGCGCCCTGTTGCAGCAACGTATCGCGCTGGCGGTGTCAGTGCTGCGGGAGCAGCCGGAGGTTGACCCGAATGCGATTGCCGCAATGGGCTTTTGTTTCGGCGGGCTGTGTGTCCTGGACCTTGCCCGCAGCGGCAGCGATGTACAAGGGGTGGTGAGTTTCCACGGCCTGTTCACCCCGCCCGGGAACACCGCAGGCAATCGCATTAACGCCAAAGTCCTGTGTCTTCACGGCTATGACGATCCCATGGCCGAACCCGCCGCGATGACTGCCCTCGCCTCGGAGCTCACCGCAGCGGGTGCCGACTGGCAGATACACGCCTATGGCAATACCCAACATGCCTTCACCAACCCGGCGGCCAACAATGCCGACATGGGCACCGTTTACAGCGCCTCTGCCGATCGCCGCTCTGCCCGGGCACTGGCTAATTTCCTGGAAGAAATTTTTGCCTGAACCGGTAGTGCGATAAAAGCGGCGTGTTGTCACTCGCTTTATGAAATAATCGATCGCAAACAGGCACACGTCGGAGGCGACAGTGGGAAAAAACAAGCACGAGGCCGAGCTGGTTAAAAAAGCCCTCGCAGTGGGCGCTGTCTACGTCAAGAAGCGCGGCTTCGGGGAATTTGAAGCCACTGACTCGCACAAACTGAAGGTGGAGTATCTTTACCGGGCGCTCGTCGAAGACAAGTTAATCCAGCCGCTGGCCAAGCAGGACATCAACATCCCCAAGATGGAGCATAAACTCGCCCTGTGGATCAGCCGGCAACTGCCCAGGGATCATCCGCTGCTGGCTGATCAATAAGGCTCCATCATTCTACCCAGGCCCGCCCTGCTTCAGGCTGGCCGATTCAATTGGGTATGGCATCTATCACCAGGCGGCGGAACCCCAACACCCGACGGGGTTCGATACGCTTGCTTTTACGCAGTGCGCGCCTAACGGCTCGCTGCATGCGCTTGGCATTGCGGCCGATCGCCACATAGATATCTCTGTGCGCGGTACTCACGCTGATCGGCGGCAGGCCTCGAAGACTTGCCCTCATCAGCACCTTTTTGTCATCACCGCCGCGGGGGCCATTAACATCGCTGAGAAATATGTCTACCGCCAGGACATCTTCTCCAAAGCGGTTCAGCGCCCGAGTCACCTGTTGCTGTATTCTTGCCTCTATCGCGGCTGTCACTTCGTAACCTTGAGATTGAATTGCAGTATACATTTTCTGGTCTCCTTTCAACGCGGCAGGGACCAGCCTACTCCATCAACCAATCAGTAAAAGTCGAACTTACCTGTCAAATACACAACAAAATACGATCATTTACGGCAACATTTCCGACCCTGATCCCCCGTTGGCCAGCCTGTGCAACAAGTCGGTGGCAGTCGACGATGGCTGTGGCACACTGGACCCACGGGGGGAGCGGTGTGGAGTCACATCGATATGGAGAAAAACTACAAGTACAAGGCTTTCATATCCTATAGCCGACAGGATGAGAAAGCCGCGCGCTGGCTGCAGCGGGCGGTGGAAAACTACCGCCTCCCCAGGCACCTGGCCGCGTCGTTGCGGAACCAGGGACGCGCCACCGCCCTGAGACCGGTTTTCAAGGACCGGGAGGACCTGCACGCATCGTCCAATCTCGGTGACTCCCTGCGCAGGGCGCTGGCCGAGTCGGAATACCTGATCGTTGTTTGCTCACCGAACGCTGTCGCCTCGGAATGGGTTAACCAGGAAATTGCCGAATTCATCCGCATGCGCTCGCTCGATAGGGTTCTGGCCGTCATCGTGGCCGGGGAGCCCAATGCGGTTGAAGCAGGCCATCGTCCGGACCTGGAATGTTTCCCGGACCCGCTCAAATATGAGCTTGATGCCGACGGGTCCCTGACTGACAACAGGCGCGAGCCCCTTGCCCCCGATCTTCGCGACGGTGGAGACGGCAAGAGACTTGTCCGGCTCAAGCTGATCGCCTCGATGTTGGGCGTCGACCTGGACCAGCTCGTCCAGCGTGAAGCGCAACGGCGGGTGCAAATCCTGGGGGCAGTGGCGATTTTTGCGCTGATTATTGCCGGTGCGCTGTTGTTTATGACCCTGCAGACCCTGCGCGCCAACCAGATCGCCGAGGCCCGGCGAAATTCTGCCGAGAGCCTGATTGAATTCATGATCAGTGATTTGCGCGACCAGCTGGAACCCGTGGGCCGCCTGGCCGTTCTCGACTCCGTCGGCGCCCGTGCATTGAAGTACTACGAGGGCCTCGGTTCGGAACACATGAACGCAGACTCCCTGGGGCGCAGGTCACGCGCCCTGCTGCTGCTGGGTGAGATTCAGCGCGGCAAGGGCAATCTATCCGGCGCCTCAGCGATTTTTTCCCAGGTCGCCGCCGACACCGCGGCGCTGCTGGCCGCCGAACCCGGTAATACAAAACGAATCTTTGACCATGCCCAGAGCACTTTCTGGCAGGGCTATATCGCCTGGGAGAATCTGGACTTCGACAACGCCTCAACCCACCTGTCGGCCTATCGAGATCTCGCCCAGCGGCTGGTTGACACTGAGCCCGACAACGTCGATTGGCAACTGGAACTGCATTATGCCTATAGCAGTATGGGAGCGCTGTACTACCAGCAGGGGGAATGGGATCTGGCGCAGAAGGTGTTTTCCGAGTCCCTGAATCTTATCGAGACCATCCTGGCGGCCCAACCCGGCAATCCGGAGTACATGCGTATTTATGCCGAGGAAGCCTCATGGCTGGCAAGCACTTACCTGGCATCAAACCAGTATTCCAGGTCGGCCGAATTCAATGCCCGGGAATACGACACTTATGAACAGCTACTGCTGATGTCCCCGGATGACCGGACGGTAGAGAGCCGCAGGGTGACCGCTCTTGAAATTCGCGCCACCCTGCAACTCATCCTGGGCGAGGTTGAGCAGGCGAGACGGACCCTGGCAGAGGGCGAGGCGCAGGCGGCGTCACTCGCCAAGCTAGACCCGGAGAATGCCGATTACTGGAAATCCCATGTCTTTATGAGCGCCCGGCTTGCGCTCCTGCATATCTCAACGGGCAGCCCGGGGGAAGCTCCGGCCCACCTGGACAAGTGCCGTGAATCCGGCGCATCGCTCAGCTCTCTCAACGCTGATTCCAGCCGCTGGCTGCTCTCAGGATACGCGCAATGCCGGATCGCCGCGGTACGCTATTGGCTGGCAAAACGTGACACCCGGAACGCGGCAGCCGCCATCAAGGCCCTTGAAGCAATGCACGCGGAGCTCCCGGCACCAATGCAGTCCCATCGCCTGTATCCCGATGTGACGGCTGAAATCCTGATATACCAGGGGGATATCGCCAATATGGAAGGTGATGTGTCTCGCGCGATGACACACTGGCAATCCGCACTGGCAGTGCTGGACACAGTTTCCCAGCTGACCCACGCCCAGTCTCACATCCGATTTGATGCCCTGGTGAGGCTGGACGATGTTTCCACGGCGAAGCAACTTGGCCGGCAATTGATGGACCAGGGCTACCTGCATCACCAACTGACCCGGTCCTATGCCACATTGCCACCCTAGAAGTTCCCGAGCTGACCGGCCCATGACCGCTTCACCCACCCGGCTCCTGAGGGCCTACCCTTAGCCCTGCTGGACTATCCAGCATACTGGTCTACGCTTGTTAACCGGCGCACCCGGAACGGGTCGCCAGTTACTTTGATAGGGAAAATCGAGGAATAGAGCATGGGAACGCTTGTAATTGATGTCACCAACAATGGTACATCCGCCAGCTACGCCAAGGTGTCCGGTCCGGGCACTGTAGGCACAGACGGGGAAATCAACTTTCAGGGACAGGGCGCGGGGCAGCAAAGCATCACCTGGAACCTGGCCAGTGGCACCTTCGCCACACCGCCAATCACCATGACCGATGCCAACGGTAACAGTCTCCCCGATGGAGGCAACGGTGCGGAGTTCAGCTGGCCAACCACTGGTGGCGAAACCAGTTTAACCATCACCGATCAGGATGATTCCGGCGGCGCGCAATACAATTACTGCCTGAAAACCTCGGGTGGTGACCTGGATCCGAAAATCATCAACCGCCAGTAACGGCAGTCGTTCCATCCCGGTATTTCAGGGCGTCAACGGCAGGTCACAGTAATGACAGGACCCGTGACCTGCCTCTTGACAGAAAACTCGTCAATTGGCCTTTCCTTGCCCGGTAAGCGGAACAAAGCGAACCGGCAATACCGAGCGCCTCGAGACGTCGCCGCTTTCATCCACCTCCACCAGCAGCAACTCCTGGAAGCCATGCTCGGCCCCGACCGGGATGACCAGCTTGCCGCCCGGCTTCAACTGTTCCAGTAGCGGCGCCGGAATCGTTTCCGCTGCAGCAGTGACGATAATTCCGTCGAAGGGCGCCTGCGCCGGCCAGCCAGCGTAACCGTCGCCGGTCTTCACCGTCACATTGTCATGGCCCAACTGCTGCAGAATGTCTGCCGCGGTTTCCGCCAGTTCACGGTGAATCTCGATGCTGTATACATGCTTTACCAGCTGCGACAGTACCGCGGCCTGGTACCCGGAGCCAGTGCCGACTTCCAATACGATATCGTCCGGCTGCGGGTCCAGCAGATCAGTCATCAGAGCAACAATCAGGGGCTGGGAAATCGTCTGCCCCGCGGCAATGGGTTGCGGGGTATTCTGGTAGGCCAGGTGACGATAGGCGGGCGGGATAAACTTTTCCCTGGGCACGGTGCCCACAGCAGCCATGACCCTGGGACTCAGTTCGCTGCGACCGGTGTATTCGGCGGAATTGCGTACGGATGCGCGGATGGCGTCCAGCATGTCCTCTCGCCTGGACCGCATATCATCACTGTGGGTCTCGAATGACATAATCACTACCATGAGCAGCGCCAGCACTGGCCGGCGCCCGCTCCCACTGCTCCTGTCCATGTGTTGAGTCTAGACCCAAAGCGCAAAAACTGCCTGTCGATCTTGCCTTCGCGCCAGGCCGGCCAACAACAGCCACACCCGAGAAACCGGTGGATTCCGGGTCTGGCTAATACTGACAATTGGAGCGTGCAGGGCGACACTCTGATATCAGCTGGCCTATAATTTGGACCAAGCTCCCCGGGCAACACGTTATCCCGCTTCACCGCGCTCGTCGCCAGACGGGATCCCAGACGCACCCGGAACCGAAAAGGAATTGCGAGATGGATACCCTTACTCCCCTGCTGGCGTTGTTGGGGAACAATCCCTATCTACAGGCGACTACAGCAATGCTGCTGGCGATTATTTCTGCCAGCTTTCTCGCCTACATTTTAAGCCGCTTGATCAGTGGTCTGATCAAGGTGTCCGGTGGCCGCATTAGTGAAACCGTCGGCTACACCGTCCGCTCACCGCTATACTGGACGGTGCTCGGTCTGGGAGCGTTGACCGCCGTTCGACTACTGCCCCTGTCGCAGAAGGCCGCCGGGATAGCCGGTTCAGTGATATTCAGCCTGCTGCTGGTCAGCTGGTCCACCTTCGCCATCCGGGTCACCCGCGGCATCCTGTTGCACTTGAGCCGTGTGCGCGGAAAGCGACAACTGATTCATAGCCAGACCCTGCCACTGTTCAACAACATTGCTCTGGTGGTCGTGCTGGCAATCGCCGGCTACCTGTTCTTCGTTATCTGGAACATCGATATGACCGCCTGGCTGGCCTCTGCCGGTATTGTGGGAATAGCGGTGGGTTTCGCCGCCAAGGACACCCTGGCCAATTTATTCGCGGGGGTTTTTATCCTCGCCGACGCCCCCTATAAAATTGGCGATTACATCGTTCTGGACAACAACCAGCGTGGCAAGGTCACCAATATCGGCCTGCGCTCCACCCGGATACTGACCCGCGAGGACGTCGAGGTCACGGTACCCAATTCCATCATCGGTAATTCCAGTATCATCAACGAGTCAGGGGGCCCCCATGTCAAACACCGGATCCGGGTCCCGGTCGGCGTGGCCTATGGCAGTGATATCGACCTGGTCAGGAACGTGCTGGAGCGCATTGCCGACGACGAGGCAGAGGTGTGCGCCGACCCTGAACCCCGGGTGAGATTTCGCCAGTTTGGCAACTCGGCCCTGGAATTCGAGCTGTTGAGCTGGGTAGAGGAACCGGAGATTCGCGGCCGGGTCGTCGATGCCCTGAACTGCCAGATCTATCACCAGTTCCGTGATCACGGCATCGAAATTCCGTATTCCAAGCACGACATCCATGTCAAGAGTTGGCCAACCCAGGATGAGGGTCCGGGGTGAGTCCCCGCTGTTACTGTTGTGGCCGGGGCGTGGCCCAGGATAGCAGTCCGGCGTTAAGTTGATTCTGTGTCGGGTTGCTCGTGCTGCGAGGCTGGCGGACTGGAGATGAGCACCGCAAACCAGGCGCTGCCTGGTTGCTGCTCGGCGATAAACTTGACCACCATGGTCAGTGGCACCGACAGCAGCATTCCGACAGGACCAAACATCCAGCCCCAGAAAATCAGGGAGAGAAAGACTGCGAGTGTCGATAGGCCCAGGCGCTGGCCCATAACCCGTGGCTCGATCACGTTCCCCACCAGGGTATTCACCAGCAGGTAAAGGGAAATCATCAGGCCGGTCAACAGCGGGTCACGCGCCAGCAGTGACAGCAACACCGGGGGAATGGCGGCAATGAACGAGCCGATGTTGGGAATAAAGTTAAGAAGGAACGCCAGGAATCCCCACAATAACGCAAACTGGACATCCATCAGCCACATCCCGGAACTGATCAGCGCTCCGGTCAGCAGGCTGAGCACCGCCTTGGTGGTGACATAGTTGTTCATGGCAACGGCGAGCTTGGCCAGTCCGGAGACAAAGTCACTATTGCCCGGCGTGCGTTCAGCCGACAGCTTGGCCCCCAAAGTACTGGCGTCGGCCAGCATAAATATTACCGCGAGAACAATCAGTAGCAGGTTGCTCAGCGTATCGCCCAACCCCGAAAGAAAGCCGGCAAAGAAGCCCACGGCGGAGCCCGGGTCAAGGGCGTTGGCAATGACCTCGCCGCTGATCTCTACCCCGTGGCCCTCCAGCCAGCTTATCCAGCCCTGCACCAGGGCCCTGAACTGCTCCTCATAATCCGGCAGCGTTTGCACAAAGCCACTGACCGAGGACCCGAGCAACAGGAAAACAAGCCCAAGCAATAACAGGGTCACAGATGCAACGACGGTTACCGCCAGCCAGCTCGGGACGCCCCGCCGACACAAGCGGTTGATGGGCGAGCTGAGAATCGTGGCCATGAACAGGGCCAGCAGGAACGGCGCCAGCAGGTTTGCTGAATAGCGGGCGCCGGCGAGCACGACGACCAGGGATGCCAAGGTCAGCAGCGAGTCACGTACCGGTTTGACGGACGCTGCGGGAGCTGAATGAGTCATAAGCTTACTCTGTGATAACCTCGCCTATAATACAGGCTAGAATCTCCGGGCAAAGCTTTATCCGGCAGAACCGCACACGTCGCCAGGCGGTAGACAAAGCGGACTCCTCCCCTGGAAACGATCAGAATGAAAAAAAGAAATCAGCGGTTGATCGGAACTGTCATCACAATGTTCTATATCGTGGGGATATTGATGGCCATGCACGCTGCGCTGACCACCCGCACACCGACGGGTGCCGTCGCATGGACCGTGTCTCTGGTCAGCATGCCGTTCGTGTCTGTTCCCGCCTACGCGGTATTCGGCAGAAACAGGTTCGAGGGTATGATCGAGGCATTCGAGGAGCGGGCCGACGAAATCGATCGCCTGCTGGCGGCGTACCGCCAGGATCTCGCCCCCTGGGAAGTTCCCGAAAGTGAAGCCCCGTCCTGGCACAACGCCGTGTACCGCTTGTCCGACAACCGGCTGGTCCGCGGCAATGCTGTGGAGTTGCTTATCGATGGCGATATGACTTTCGACAGCATTTTAGAGGGTATTGCGTCGGCGGAGCGTTACATCCTGTTCCAGTTTTACATGATCCACGATGATGGTCTGGGACGGCGGGTCAAAGATGCACTGGCGGAGCGCGCCCGCGCAGGCGTCAAGGTGATAGTCCTCTATGACGAGGTCGGCAGTTCCGGACTACCCACGGCCTATGTCGAGGACATGCGCGCTGCCGGCATCGAGGTCAGTTCCTTCAGGCCTACCCAGGGCTGGCAGAACCGCTTCCAGCTGAATTTTCGCAACCATCGGAAAATGGTAGTTGTCGATGGGCGCACAGCCTGGATCGGCGGTCACAATGTGGGTGATGAATACCTTGGGCTGGATCCCGATTTCAGCCCCTGGCGTGACACCCACGTGAAGATAGACGGGCCCGCGGCATTGCAGGTTCAGCTGGCGATACTCTCTGACTGGTACTGGGCAACTCGCAATATTCCGGACGTGGACTGGACGCCTGTCCGCTCCGCCAGCGACAACCAGCAGGTCATGATTCTGCCAACGGCACCCACCGGGCAACTGGAGAGCGCCAGCCTGTTTTTCGTCGCCGCCCTGAACGGCGCACAAGAACGGATCTGGTTGTCCGCCCCCTACTTCGTCCCCGATGAAGCCGTGATGAAAGCCCTTCAGCTCGCCGCACTGCGCGGGGTGGATGTCCGGGTCATTACCACGGGCAAGCCCGACAGCCTGCCGGTCTACCTCGCTGCTTTCCACTATATCGATCAACTGCGAGGCCTGGGTATTCGTTTTTACGCCTACCAGCCGGGTTTCCTGCACCAGAAGGTCATGCTGATCGATGACCGGATCTCCAGCGTCGGCACGCATAATTTCGACAACCGTTCCTTCCGCCTGAATTTCGAAGTGACAGCAGTGATTGCCGATGAGAAATTCGCCACCGGGATGGAGGCCATGTTCGAAAGGGACTTCGTCCACGCACAGCCAATTGATGCCGACGCCCTGGACCAGCGCCCCCTGTGGTGGCAGGTAGGGGTGAAGCTCGCCAGGCTGGCGGCGCCGGTACTGTAGGCCAAACCGCGATCGGGAGCGGCCCTGAAAATTCAGCGGGCTGCGTTGTCAGAATATCGTTCCAGCCGTGAATACAGGGTACGCAGGCTTATCCCCAGGTCATCGGCTACGCGCTGCTTGTCGCCGCCATGCCGGGCAAGACTCGACTTGATCAGCACTTCTTCTGCCTGGCGCAGTGTAAAACCTGCGGGAATCGAGACGCTGTCCTGACTGTCGCCACCGGCTGCTGCACTGTCATCCTCCAGAGGCAGGTCCGGGGCGCCAATATCACGACGTGCGGTGGTGCAGGCTTTCTGGATAACGTTCCATAGCTGACGGACATTGCCGGGCCAATGGTAATTCAGCAGCGCTCTTTCGGCGTCTTTCTTCAGGGTCAGGCGCCGGTCGTTTGCCTCATCGAAGCGGGCCACGAAAAGGCGCGACAGTGCGACGATATCCTGCCCTCGCTCGCGCAGGGGAGGCACCCTGACCTCGAGCTGACTCAAGCGGTAAAAGAGGTCCTCCCGCAAGAGACCACTTCGAACCGCCTCGTGGGGATCCCGGTTGGTCGCGGCGATCACGCGCGCCTGGTAGCTGTGATCCACCTCGCCACCCACCCGGCGAAACTGGCCGCTTTCCAGCACCCTCAGCAGTTTCACCTGGATGCCGTGGGGCATCTCGGTGATTTCATCAAGCAATAAGGTGCCCTGCCCCACGCGTTCGAAAATACCCAGGTGCTCTGCAACCGCACCACTGAAGCTTCCTTTTTCATGGCCAAACAATTCGCTCTCAACCAGTTCGGTGGGAATCGCCGCGCAGTTGATGGCTTCAAACGGCTCAGCGCCATGTGCCGAATAGGCGTGCACTGCCTGTGCGACAAGCTCTTTCCCGGTGCCACTTTCACCGTGAATGCACAGCACCGCGTCACTCGATGCCGCCCGCCTGAGGAAGCGATACATGTCCTGCATGGGCGCCGAGCTGCCGTAAAGAGGCCCGAACTGGTCCATGGCCACCGTTTGCTGGCGGGCTTTTCCTTTTCGACTGGCCGCCTCGGCATCCTGATGGATATCCTCAAGCAGTTCGCTGACATACTTCAGCTCGGGTGGCTGGCGGAGGTACATACCAATACCCCGCGCCACGAGCCCCGCAAAACGCGACTGGGCCTTATGGTCGCCCACCAGGATGAGCTCACAATCCAGTGTGCCATGCAGTTGCGACACGATGGCCGGTTCGACCTGGCGAGCCGCCACGCACAGCAACACCGGTCCCATTTTTTCTAATCGCGCCATCTCTGCCGTGCA
Organism: Seongchinamella unica; assembly: GCF_004354085.1. Lineage (GTDB taxonomy): Bacteria > Pseudomonadota > Gammaproteobacteria > Pseudomonadales > Halieaceae > Halioglobus > Halioglobus unicus. Next base: position 40,221 of record NZ_SMSE01000004.1, read on the forward strand.
GTCGGGCACGCCGGCAATCGCTTCGACGGCGAACCCCGCTTCCTGCAGCGGCTGCAACAGACCTGCGGCGTCCTCTCCCAGGATCAATGCCTTGTACGCCATCGTACGCTTCCTCTCCATGACGGGTTGTTTGGGCGGATAATACATTTTTGTGCATTTTTATGCACATTTTGCATTTCCGGTCGCCCACTCGATATCGAGCATTGAACCACCCCTCCCGACCACAATATTTTTTATATGAATAACAACAGGTTACAGCCGATCTGTAGAGCCTTGCTGTCGCTGGCACACATGTTGCTGCATTACAGTAAACCCATCAAAGGCCAGGAGGCCCCATGAGCAGCTTTGCCACCAACGCCGTCTGCGCGCACAAACCGCTGTGTGCTCGAGACTCCATCGAACAAGCCGTCGCTACACTGCAACGGGCGCTGGAGGAATCGACATCACAGGAGCCGGCCGGGTCAGCAGACCTCGACAACCTGCAGCTGAAGCTGAAACTGGTCCGGGTCCAACCGCGTGAGCATCCAGCGGAGGCGTCGTCGTGAGCAATTTTGAAACCGCGCTATCGGCCTATTTCGCCACCCGAAACCACAATGCGCGTATCAGCAGGGAGCCCGCTTCGGTTCATGCCCGCAGAAAATCCCTGTTGCGCCGCGGTAAAATTGCCCAGGCTGCCGCGGTGCGGACCGCCACCAAGCTGAAGGCCAATCCGTAGCCCGGCGCCGCCCGAGACCGGCACGGGGCGGTCGACAGCGCTCCATGCAAAGCCCGGAACCCGGCATCAGCCGGGTGCGCGTTGCTCCTCCAGCCGCGCAACCAGCCGGTCTTTCGGGTAGTAGAGCAAGGTGGCGATATCGATCAGGCTGTTGACGATTTTGCCGGCCTGCTCACTGTCGTTGATCAGGGATGTCGCCATCACCTGGGTGATTTCGCCGCCCAGCAACAGTTCGTTCACCCGACCCGAGACGAGTACATCGAGCTCGCTGGCTTTTTTCCGATATTTCTCCAGCTTGCGGATATGACGCAGCGGATTTTCCGACTCACTGGCGCGATGAATTTCGCGCATGATCTTGAGAATACGCCGGCGAATCCGGTTGTACTCGCTCATTATGGCCGCGTTCCCCGAGCTCATGAACAACACGATGTTGTCGTGCAGCGGCTGCATACGCTTGACCGTACGCACCAGCTGCCGGTCGGCGATCAGGATGTTGCGCACCGCCTCAACGCTTTCCTCATCCAGTGCGAATTCACTCTGCAGGCGCGTGGCAAAGTCCAGTATCTCGCCATAAACAGACTTGATCCGGGTATGGTACAGCTCGTCAATATTAACCGGTACGGCCTCGCTGTTTCTTACCACGTCGCGCAGGCGGGCGCCGCTGTTGAGGTCCTGCCGATGAACGCTGAGCCCGTGGGTAATTGCCTTGTATCCGGCGTTCTGCAGTAATCTCAGGGACTCATCGAACAGCGCCTTGATGCCTGTCTGGGGGTAGGCCATGGACGCTTTGGTCAGGTAAACCGGCTGATCGATCTCGGGCTCGGGCTCCGGCACCTCCGGCACCAGCCAGCATACGATGGCGGCGATTTTTTCGACAAAGCCCAGCAACAGGGCGGTGTTAATGACATTAAAGGCGGTGTGGTAGAGGGAGAGCGCCACCGGCACCGCCGAGGCCTCCACCCAGGGGGAAACACCCTGGGTGTGCTGCATAAACCAGTCAACCGCATTCAAGGATGGATAGAATACCAGCAGGGCCAGGATGACACCCAGCACATTGAAAATGAGATGGGCCCGGGCCGCGCGAGTGGCCTGGTAGTTCGCCACCAGGGCGGCCAGATTTGCCGTAACCGTGGTGCCAATGTTCTGCCCCAGCACCATGGCTGCCGCCATATCAAAGGGTATCCAGCCTTCCCAGGACATCAGCAGAGTCAGGGCCATGGCGGCACTGGACGACTGCATAACCAGTGTCAGCAGGGCTCCCAGGGCAAGAAAAATCAGTACCGAAAGAAACCCCATATCGGTGTAGGCCGCCAGCGCAGCGAGCGCTTCCGGGCTCCCGCTGACATCCGGCACGGACTCCTTGAGGAACTGCAGCCCGATAAAGAGGACGGCGAAACCGATGATGAAGTAACCCCACTGCTGCCACTGGCGGTCTTCGCGCAATGTACAGATAAAACCCAGCCCCACGAGTGGCAGGGCCAGCGCGCTCATGCTGAGCTTGAAGCCGACAATGGAGATAAGCCAGGCGGTCACGGTAGTGCCGATATTGGCCCCCATGATGACTCCGATGGCCTCCACCAGGGTCAGCAGGCCGGCGTTGGTGAAACTGACCACCATCAGCGTGGTGGCGGAAGAGGACTGGATAATCGCGGTAATGCTGAAGCCGGTGAGCACGGCCAGGAAGCGATTTGAGGTCGTGGTGGCGAGAACATTGCGCATCCTGTCGCCAGCCAGCTCGACAAGCGCGTCGCTCATCACACGCATTCCGTAGAGGAACAGGCCCAGGGCACCCAGCAGGGTCAGCAGATCGCTGAAACCGTAGTCCACTACCGTGTTACACCGGCCGTCTGGGCTGGCGACTGCATCGGGCACCCAACTCCCGGGCGGGAGTCTCAACCCCCGGCCGCAGCGTAATACCCATCAGGTGGTTCTCTGTGCTCATGACGTCTTCAGTCGCCTCCAGGCTATCGGCTGATGTTACTTGGCTTTATTCGTTGTTAACAAGCCCATAAACGGCTGCGGTGGCGATTCATCAATACCAGTGCAGATGATTTAAAGTTTGCCCGAAATCGGCAATAATCCGCGCCATGGCTGAACATTTTTTGCTCAGAAACATGAGCACCAACGAGAATATACCGCTGGTCGCGACATCGATCATCCTGGGCCGCCGCAAGGACTGCGAGATCGTGGTCGACTCCAGCGAGGCCTCGCGTGAGCATGCGCGCATCCGGGCAGAAGACGGACGCCTTACCCTGGAGGACCTGGGCTCTACCAACGGGACCATGCTCAACCGGCGGCGCCTGAGACAGCAGGAGCCACTGAGCGGGGGCGATATCATCTCCATTGGCCAGGTGCACTTCATGGTGGTGGCGCCGGGCAGCGATAGTCACATGACGGTCCTGGGTGGTCGGCTCGCCCGTGCCGACGACAATTACGTGCTCGATCAGGCCGACCCCAATGCTACCGGCTTGCGCATGCCCTTTCCCCTGCCGCCGGGCTGGACGACAACAGACGGTGTGTTTGACAATGGCCCGGCGAAGCGTAACCCGCAGGACATTGTCAGTGAGCAGATGGCAAGTCAGTCGATCGGCCAGGAGGGTGCCGATGGAGTCCTGATGATCGTCAGTGACAGGGGTCGCAATACGCTGTTTCCCCTGCGAGCCGGCAAAGCCGCCTGGGTGATCGGCCGTGCCGACGATTGCGATATAGCCATCTCCGATGCCACCATCTCTTGCGTACACGCGCTGATCACACGCGACGCAGGTCGATGGTCAATAGAAGACAAAAACTCCACCAATGGAACCCGATTGAACGGCAGGCGGGTCGATAAAGCCGCGCTGGATGACGGTGATAAACTGAATCTGGGTAAGGTGGACCTGCTGTTCAAATCGATCGAGTGCGCTTCCACGCCTGGCTGAAGTCGATCAGTCCGGGCGTCGCAGCTCCGCGCGCACCCATGTCAGCACCTCGATGTAGTTATCACTCAGGTGTGACTGCAGGTGATCCAGCGCCCGACACAGGTATTCGATACTGCTGTCATTGATATTGATATGACCCACTTTGCGGCCGGGACGCACGTCCTTGTTGTACCAGTGCAGCTGGGTGTCGGCATAACTGAGCCAGGCCTCGTCGTATTCGATGCCAATCAGGTTAATCATGACCGAGGTATTGCGCACAATCGGTTTGGGCAGGGGTAGACCGGTGATAGCCCGCAGGTGCATTTCAAACTGGCTGATGCTGGCCCCGGCCTGGGTCCAGTGTCCGCTATTGTGAACCCGGGGTGCCAACTCGTTAACGATCAGCCTGTCGCCTATGCGGAAACACTCCATGGCCATGACGCCAACGTAGTCGAGCTCCTCAAGAATAGCGCCGAGCATGCCCTCGGCCTGCGCCTGCAGGTGACCGAGGCGGGGCAACGGCGAAATCGACGCCATCAGGATGCCATCGACATGCAGGTTAAGGGTCAGCGGATAGAACACCAGTTCACCGCTCTCGGTGCGCGCTCCCACCAGTGACACCTCTTCGTCGAATGGGCACTTTTCTTCCGCAATGGCGCTATTTTTCCAGTCGTCCGGAAGTGTGTCATTGTCGCCCTGCTTCAGCCATAACTGACCGCGACCGTCGTAGCCACCGGAACGGCGCTTGAGCAGCACCGTCTCACCCAACTGCTCGTAGCATTGGGCTGCGTCAGTATCGGCCTCTACATTGAGCCACTTCGCGGTGGCGACACCAAGGGAATCAATCAGTTCTTTCTGGGTCTTGCGATCGGCCGTGCGCCCGAAAACAGACTTGTTCCTGAAATTGGCATGGGCCTGCAGGGCTTTAGCGGAAGGCGTCTGCGGCCACAGCTCGCGCTCGGCAGTAATAACCGCATCAGCGCCCGGGCTGGGCGCGGCGAGGTCGGGGTCATCGACATTTACGGGGTGAACGTTGATGCCCAGCGGCGTGCCGGCATACTTCATCATGCGACCCAATTGTCCGGCGCCAATCACCCAAACCTCTTTCATCCTTGCCACCGCTCCCTATTGATCGCGAGGATCGGGATTATCAAGCACATCCTGCGTTTGCCTGGCGCGGAAGGCGAGGAGCTTGTCGGCCACCTGCACATCGTGCAGGGCCAGGATCTGACAGGCCATCAGGCCGGCGTTGAAGGCGCCGGCGCCGCCAATTGCCAGCGTGCCCACGGCCACACCTCGCGGCATTTGCACAATGGACAGCAGGCTGTCCTGACCACTCAGGGCCTTGCTCTGCACGGGAACGCCCAACACCGGCAGCGGGGTCTTGGCGGCGATCATGCCCGGTAAATGGGCGGCTCCGCCGGCGCCGGCGATAATGACCTGGAAGCCGTTTTCGCCGGCACTGGCGGCAAAACTCATCAGTTTGTCCGGGGTGCGGTGGGCCGACACCACTTCCACGTGGTAGTCGACACCGAGTCGATCCATGATCTCGGCGGCCTCACTCATGGTTGGCCAATCGCTTTTTGAGCCCATGACCAAGGCAACTTTCGGCTGGCTTGTGGCTGTCATTCCTTATCCTCTCTGTTGCGCCTTGCGAGCACACAATTAACGGGCTGAAAGCGGGAAAAGACCACGCCTGACGATGATGTCATCGCCCTGGACAATGCACAATTGACGAGGGATGCGGGTCGGTGGCTGCTGCCGTACGGGGCTTTCAGCGCCAGCGGCGGATTATAAACGCAGTTAAGGGGGGAAACAAAGGACCGAAATCCGGCTGATTGGCCGGCGTTAAAGGGTGTTCTTGTAAATGACGCCACCCTTCATGATGAGGTCGAATTTGTCTTCGTATTCGGTCATGACTGACATATCCTCCAGCGGATTGCCCTCGATCAGCAGCAGGTCCGCATGCGCCCCTGCCTCGATAACACCGAGTTTACCGGGATAGGGATTACGCCTCCCGGAGAGCGCGAGTAGCCTGCCCGCCTTTGAGGTGGCCTGACGCAGGATTTCGACATTGTCGAACCACCTGGTCCGCAGGGTGAATTCCTCGTTGGCGCGTTTGATCATTTCCGGCGAGGTGATGATATCCGTGCCAAAAACGATATTCTCGAACCCTATTTTCTTTGCCAGCGTGAACATCTGGTCGATCCCGGCGAAGGCCTGGTCATGTCTGGCTTTCTGCTCCTCGTTGTAACCCAGAGGATGGAACGTGTAGACAATAACCTGCGGAGAGAGCCACACATCTTTCTCCTTCATCAGGCGCATGGCTTTCTCGCTCATCAAATTGCCGTGCTCGATCGATTTGACGCCATTCTCGACAGCGCGAATGATTCCCTCGGAGTTATACACGTGGGCGGTGACGTAGGTATTCCAGTCCTCGGCCGCCTCGACGGCTGCCCTGATTTCATCCGCAGTGTACTGTGTCGTGTCCAGCGGGTCGGAATAGGAGCCAGTGCCACCACCTACCGCGATCTTGACCTGTGAAGCTCGACGGCGCAGCACTTCGCGCACGACTTTGAGTACCTCAGCACGACCATCGGCGACTGCAACGTGAAAGTACTTCATCGGCACGCTTGGCTCAAACCCCAATGTGGCGGACTGCTGTGCATCGGTGCGGTGGTCGGAGTGACCGGACGTCTGGGAAATCATGGGGCCGGAGGGATATATCCTGGGGCCGAGCAGAATACCCTGGTCAACCGCCTTCTTTAACGAAAACGAATTTCCGCATAGCTCGCGCACAGTTGTGAAGCCCTGCATCAGGTATTGTTCGGCGATTGTCGAGGCCACGTATGCCCAGTACTCGCGATCGGAGGTGAACGCCACCCCGTAGGGTAACTGGAGCATGAGGTGCGCGTGCATGTCGCTGAGCCCCGGCGACATCACCCGCCCCTGTGCATCGATGACTGTCGCGCCTTCCGGCACTTCAAGATTCTCTTCAACAGCGACGATCAGTCCATCCCGTATCAGTACATCCTTGCCTTCGATCAGTTGGTCCGAAACGCCGTCAAAAATTCGTGCATTGGTAATTAGCGTAGCAGGCTCGAGACTGCTGCTGGCCATCGCGCAGATCGATATCAGGAAAGCCAGCAGCGCCAGGCGCGCGTAGGGGGAAATTCCGGTCGAAATTATATTCATGCTGAGGCTTCTCCCTTCTGTCTGTGACCGCGAGGCCGGGGGATTTACACGGGGCGCAATACCTGGTGGCGGATGTGCTCCACGCAGGGTTTTGCGGCTTCGCGGAAAGTGGTCATGTGGGGCACACCCAGATGCTTCTGCAGTGCCTCCATATCGCTCCACGCCTCAACCACTGTGACCGTATTGGGACGCAGGTCGCCCTGGGTGGGCAAGCCCGAGGAAACATCGACCATGGCGTCATAAGCCAGGCACCCGCTTTCCGCTTTTACTTTGGGAATATTCTCACCGAGGAGGACCAGGAACTCGTCCACGCACTCCGGGCGCAGATCGACCGTCGTAATAACCTGAATAATTTTCCTATCCTCCTGCTAATTATTGATCAAAAATGCGGCCACCAGTACGGATGCACGCGCCGGTGGGGAGTCGCACGCCTAGTACTGTTTGTAGTCCGGTTTGCGCTTCTCGGCGAAGGCCGCCATCCCTTCTTTCTGGTCCGGTGTGGCAAACAGGCCATGGAACAGCCGGCGCTCGAGTTTCAAGCCGGGAATCAGCGGCGTTTCTGTCTGCTGGTTAACAGATTCCTTGCCTGCCATCACCGCCAGTCGCGGGTTGTTACTGATCGCCGTCGCAATCCTGATCGCTTCGTCCAGTTGCGCACCCTCTTCCACCACACTGGTGATCATGCCGATTCGCTCGGCTTCCTCTGCAGCTATGGTTGCTCCGGTGAGGATGTAATACATCGCCTTGGCCTTGCCCACGGCGCGCGCCAGGCGAGCGGGACCACCGGCGCCCGGGATCACGCCCAGGGTCACTTCCGGCAGCCCGAAAGTGGCGGTAGTGTCCGCGATAACCATGTCGCACATCAGGCAAATCTCGGTGCCGCCACCAAACGCAAACCCTCTCACCGCCGCTATGACCGGTTTACGTAATGCGGCAATCTGGTCCATGTAGGCACCAAGGTCTGTCAGGTAGGCGCTTTCGAATTCCTGCGATGCTATCCACTTGAGGTCGGCTCCGGCACAGAATGCCTTGTCCCCTCCAGCGAGGACGATGCAACCGATGCTGTGATCGGCATCGAACGCCATCAAGGCATCGGTGACTTCATGGGCCACCTGTTCGTTGAGTGCGTTCAGTGCGTCAGGACGGTTAATGGTGACGATACCGACGCCCCCACTGCGCTCTACTGTCATGTACTCGTAATCAGTCACTACAGTCCCTCCTCTAGGTAGCTAACTCAGGGATTCTTCTTTTTCACGTAGAGGACGTGCTCGGCATAACAGACCACTTCGTCGTTCTGGTTGAGTGTTTCCTTTGCCTCTATAATCAGCCCGTAACTGGGGTCCTTGGGGGAATCCTCCTTGGACTTGACAGTCACCCTGACCCTGATCGTGTCACCGGCAAACACCAGATTGGGGTAACGAATCTTGTTATACCCGTAGGACATTCCGTTGGGGTTCAGTCCCTCAGACTGGAGGCACAGGCCGGTACTGATTGAAAAGGTCATGTTTCCATGTGCGAAGGGCTTCTTGAAAGGCTGTGTGGCGCACCATGCCGCATCAGTGTGATGGGGCATAAAGTCACCAGAGTGCATCGCGTGAAACACGATATCGGTTTCGGTAATGGTTCTGCCGCCGGTCTCGTAGGAATCGCCGATCTCGAAATCTTCAAAAAACTTGTGTTCATCTTCCATAGCATTTCTCACTGCTTATACATTTAAACCGGGTGGTTACAGGGTTACAGGGTTACAGGGTTACAGGGTTACAGGGTTACAGGTTCAGCCTGACAGGCCCACCGCGCCGGTCTCTGCCATCGCCTTGATCTCTTCTTCGCTGTAACCCAGCGCTGCCAGTTCAGGCAGGGTGTGTTCCCCGACAGCCGGCGGCTTCCGGGGCTTGATCTTTTCCGTACCTTCGCTCTGGATTTGCATTGGACTGTCGACCGTGCGGATACCGTCTGCCCCCTCAACTTCCGGGAAGCAGCCATTGGCGATCATGTGTTCGTCGCGCGTGCATTCCTCGGTGGTCTGCACCACACTGAAGTTCACGCCAAAACTTTTCAGCTGTGCTTTCACCGTGGCAAGGTCATTTGCAGCAACATATTTCTGTATCTCGCCAAACAGCTCACGCTGATGCTTGAGGCGTAGTTGCGGGGTCGAGAAGCGCTCGTCATTCTTGAGCTGATCTCCGCCGAATGCTGCAAGCAGGTTGCCGGCATTGTTGGGATTGATTTCCACAACCATGATGTAACGGCCGTCGGCGGTCTTGTAGCGGCCGCCGGCAATCGGGTTCGGCCACTCTTCAAGGTGGAACTTCGGCATGGCCGGTACGCCGACCAGCGCCGCCTGCATCATGCAGGAGTTGGCCCAGAGACCATTGTTCATCAACGACGTAGAAACCTCGGACCCCTTGCCCGTACGCTCCCGGTGAAACAACGCTCCCATGACAGCGCCAGCCAGGGTCGAGGCGGTTCCCAGGTCACCCAGGCCTACCGGCTGGGCCGCCGGAGCCCCATCCTTGGGACGCAGTTCTTCCGCCACTCCGGTCCTGGCATACCACGCGGTTGCATCGAAGCCAGGGTCGTCTTTATCGGGGCCATTTAGGCCAAAGCCGTTGATTGATGCAAAAACAATCCTCGGGTTGATTGCCTTGATGTCCTCATAGCTGTGGTTCAACGCCTGCTGGACAGGACGCGGTGAGTTGGTCAGGAAGACATCTGCGTCAGCGACCAGCTTGTTCAGTACCTGCTGCGCCTCCGGCTTTTTGAGGTTCAACGCCACGGACTTCTTGGTGCGATTCTGGATGAATGTGGTCCAGGGAATGTCGCTCGGTGGCAGACCGGGGGTCAGGTGACCGTACCGCCAGGGGTCTCCGGTGAGCGGCTCGACCTTGATCACTTCCGCGCCGAGATCGGCGAGGATGACAGTCGCATTGGGCCCTGCCGCCATGGAGGCGACTTCAATAACTTTTATACCGTCCAGAATTCCAGCCATCTTCTCTATCTCCCTAGCTGTTGTTTGAATCGATCATCCGCTGCGATTTACGACGCGGCGGATGCAATCTCTAACTATCAACCTACAACAATGTCGCCGCCGCCATGGCACACAGGGTGGCCAGCACCGGAATCACTACGGTGACCATCCCGACGTCTTTGTAGGCGTCCCTGTGTGTCAGGCCGGTAATGGATAACATGGCCACGATCGCGCCACAGTGCGGTAGCGAATCGAAACCGCCGCTGGCCATGGCGGCAATGCGGTGCACCGTTCCCGGTGCAAGACCCATCTCCAGGTAAGCCGGTGCCATGGTCTGCATGAAAATCTGCAGCCCCCCGGAAGAGGAACCGGTAACCGCCGACACCACACTGACCGAGGCAAACATGGATATCAGCGGCGGCAGACCTGATTCCAGCATCAGCCGGGTGAAGCTCTCGAAACCGGCGGTGTGCGTCACCACGCCGCCAAAGCCAATCACGGCTGCGGTATTGATTAATGGAAATACGGCGTCGTTTACGCCCTGTCCCATCACTACCAGTGCATGCCTGCGCACCGGACGGAACAAAGCCACGGCCAGCAGAGTCCCCATCAGCAGGGCAAAGCTGGGCCAGACGATGGGCTGGTCAACCGCGAAGCGGAGTAACTGGAACGGCCACTCAGCAGAGGCCAGGGTTGTTTCGTCAATCGCCTGGATGAGCACCCGGGGCAGGACAATCGTCAACAACACCAGCGCAAGCGGCAGAATCGCCCGCTGCCACGGGGGATGGTCCTGATCACCCTCGCCCACACTCGAAATCTGGTCCTTTGGCCCGGGCACGAAGTGCTCGCCGTTTTCCGCCGCCAGGACCCGCTGGCGTTCGAGATACCACATGCCGCCAGCAAACATGATGACGGCGCCCAGAATTCCGAGCAATCCGCCTGCAAAAAGGTCGGTCTTCAGCGCCACCGCCGAAATCACGTTCTGTACAGACGGGGTCCCCGGCAGTGCCGATAGCGTGAAGGTGCCACCGCCAAGGGCCAGCGCGGCACAAAACAGCCGTTTGGGTATATCGGCCTCCTGCAACAATCGCAGGCCCAGGGGATACATGGCAAAGATGACCACGAAGACCACCACACCACCATAGGTCAGCGCCGCGCATGACAGCGTGGTAATCCACAGTGCCCGGTGCGCCCCCATGCGCGCAACCAGTGCCAGTGCGATACTGGCGGCCGCGTGGCTCTCGCCCATGATGCGCCCGAACATGGCGCCGGCAATGAACAGCATGAAAAACTTACCGGCAAAGGTGAACGCACCCAGCGGACCAAAGGAGTAGTACTCGGTGATACCCTGGGCAATTGGCAGGCCGTTGGTGACAATAACCAGTAGCGAGCAAAGCACGGCGGCAAATACGATTTCGACACCGCGCAGCGCCAGCCAGATCAGCAGCGCGACGCTGCCCAACAGACCTATGTATTCCATTCGCCCGGTCTCCTAGCGAGACAGTTCTTTTGCCAGAGGCCGGAGAAATCTGGCCAGTGGCGAGGATGCGACCGTTGAAAAGTACGCAATAACAATACCTTTTTCTGGCGAGACATAAAGCCCCTGACCAAACAGGCCGCCTTTGAACATGCCGCCATCGGCGTAAACCGCATCCCACTGGCGTGAATTACCCACAGGGATCTCGCCAAGATAGGAAGAAAAACGCTTGCCATCACCTTTCATAAACACGTCCTGACCATACTCCGGTGTGGCAATGCGTGCCATCGCCGCATCAGACACAATCTGCCTGTCTGCCACCAGCGACCAGTAGGGTGTATATAACAGGCCGTAGCGGGCCAGATCGCGCAGACGCGAGGACACGACGCCATGCGCCATAGCCATGCCATCCGGCGCCAGGTGCATCTGCAGGGCACCCTCAGCACGGACGTGGGACCATACCCTGTCGTCAAAGGCGTCCGCCCAGGCCCTGCCGGTTACCGCCTCGGCAATGAACACCAGCATCTGGGTGATCCCTGAACTGTACTCAAATACCTCTCCGGCGGGGCCGGTTCGAGCTGCGCCTCGCAATATGTCGCGGACCGTTTCCACCTCGCCGTTTTTGTAGGCCTCATCAAACTCAGCGAGATAATAGCGGGTCGCGACGGAATCGGGATCCTGTCGGGTTTTCGCGCTGTCATGGGTATCCGTTCCCGGCACCATATTCATCAGTTCGACAATTTTGGTATCGCCCAGGGCGGTGCCGGCAAAGTCCGGCAGGTACTTTTCAACCTTGTCGCTATCGCTCAGCTTGCCTTCGTCGATCAGTTGCTCGATCAGCAAAGCGGCGGTTGGCTTGGCAACTGACGCCCAAAAATGACTGTCTGCCGGACGCAATCCCGGGTAGGTTTCAAACACCACTTTGCCCTCGTGGATCACAATCATCGCCTTCGCCGCAGATCGGGGATCACTAATGGCCTCTGCCAGCGTCATTGTTCCCAGATGGGTATCTGCGGTGACTTCAGCAAGCCTTTTGGCCCAGTCACTCTCATTCCGTTCGAATGTGTTGGCGGGAAGACGGTTGGGAATCACCGCCGTGCGCATCACCCGGGAAATGTTCTGGCTCCACCAGGAAGTGACTTCTCCGCCGCCAAGCAAGCCCCAGTAATGCGCCTTGCTTGCATAGTCCCGGTCCTCCTCCAGTGAGAAACCATCGCGGGATTGCTTAACATCCAGGGCGACAGAGGTAAGAGGAAGAAACACCAGCAACGAAAGAAAGACTGTTCTTATTAACATTGAGCAAATCCATAGTTATATGCAGATAATTTGGCCGACAGTATTGCTCCGGCGAGACCTTTGCGCTTGTTATGAATGGACACTGCATTTCACGCCCGGCACCGGCGATGGAAATAAAGACACCAACACCCGTCGATCAATGACTCGATGATGATACTATGTAATCGGTAACCTGACGTAGAGGCCTTGACGCCCTACCTTGCCCCCCTCGGGCGTGAAATGCAGTGTCCACTCACAACAAGCATAACGCGCCCTTACTCTCGATACTCCCACCGGGTGATAACACCTGATGAGGTAATCGGCGCAGAGCGCCTGACCCGTCACGGTAAACATAATAGTTGTGCCGCAAGGCGCCAGTAGACAACAACACTAGAGAGATAGTTCTGATGAATTCAATAAAGTGCAGTAGTACGACCAACTTCCTGTTGCGAGCGGCTATCAGCAGCGCCTTGTTCACTTCCACAGCCACCGTATACGCACAGGGTAACCTGCTTGAAGAAGTTGTGGTGACTGCCCAGAAGCGCTCCGAGCGCCTGATCGAAGTACCCATTTCCATCACCACATTGAGCGCCGAAACCATCGAGCAAAGCGGCGTTAAAGAACTCAAGGAACTGGGAGATCTGACACCCAACCTCATGATCAGCCAGAACTCCGACTTCGGTACCAACATCGTGATTCGTGGTGTCGGCGCCAACAGCCGTAATATTGGCTTCGACAGCCGCGTGGGTGTCTACCTGGACGGCGTTTACCTCGGACAATCTCCGGCCGCCAACCAGGGCATGATAGATCTGGCGCAAGTGGAAGTGCTGCGGGGCCCACAGGGCACACTGTTTGGCAAAAACACGGTGGCCGGGGCAATCAGCCTGACATCAGTAAAACCCGGCGATGAATTCGAGGGCTCTGTCGGCATCAATGTGGGCAACTACAATAATCTTGAGCTGCAGGGTTCTGTAAACGTTCCCCTCACAGATTCCACCAGCGTGAAAGTCTATGGCAACAAGACCACCCGCGACGGTTACATCAAAAACGTGTTTAACGGTGACGATGTGAACGAGCGCGACGTGGTCTCTGGCCGAGTGCAGCTGCGCACCGACTTTGACTCCGGACTGGAGATGAATATCAGCGCAGACTACCTGGAACAGGATCGCATGGGTTTCAACGGCGAACCCCTGACCGATACGTTTGGCGCCTTTAAACCGGAAGAAGGTGCTGCCAAGTACGAACTATCACAGCAGACCCTGCTGGAAGACAAAGAACTGAAAGGGGCCTCGCTGACATTCGATTATGAAATGGACAACGGTTACCTGTTGAAGTCGATCACCGCCCGCCGTGACAGCGAAATCACCTATGATGCCGACCCTGATTACGACAGCGCCGTCTTCTTGGGTGTTCTCTATACCGACGCTTATGAGCAAACCACCCAGGAATTCCAGATAATTTCTCCTGACGGTTCAGCCTTTAAATATGTAGCCGGGGTGTATTACTACACCCAGGACAGCACAACCGACCGTGATGCCATTCCCGGCACCGGCACCATTCTCTATCCCCCGCTGGGCATCGAAGTCCCCATCGCGGCCTTTGGCATCAACCCGACGATGAAGGCCGTGGATATTGACGGCGCAGTCGATACCGAGAGCTACGCAGTCTTTGCCAACGGCACTTATGACCTGACCGATCGCATCACCCTCGGCCTGGGCTTCCGCTACGGTGAAGAAACCAAGGATGTGGACTGGAGCATCGACGGGTCCAATTCCGGCGCGTTCAGAATTGCGACCACACGGGTGAAGGACAGCCGCACCGATACCAGCTTTGACCCGACTGCCAGCATCAACTATGCCCTGTTCGAAGACAGCTATGTGTATGCCCGGGTATCCACCGGGTCCAAGAGCGGTGGCTACAACCTGGACTTTATCAACGTGGACCAGATCGAAGCCGGCATCGAATTTGATGAAGAAACCGTAACCAGCTACGAGCTGGGTTACAAAGGCGAGTTCCCTGAGCAAAACCTGCGCCTCGGCGTGGCCCTGTTCTATTCGGAATTCGAAGACTACCAGGTCAACCAGTACGTCGATCTTGGTGGTGGCCGCACAGCCCTGTCTATCACTAACGCTGCCGAAGTCATTACCAAGGGACTGGAGGTCGATGTTACCTATCAGCCGACGGTAAACCTGCAGTTGACCGCGGCCCTGGGCTTGCTCAATGCGGAGTTTGACAGCTTCCCTGGGGGCGATGCAGAAGGCGGTGACGCTTCAGGCAACAAGTTGCCCTACGCACCGGATCTGACAGCGTCACTGGGGGCCCAGTACTACTATCCTCTGCCTTCGCTGAGTTCGAGCCTGTTGCTGCGTGCGGACTACAGCTATACCGATGGCTACTACATCACCGCCAGTAACGATGAGGGACACACCCTGGTTGATGGTTCACAAGTTCCCTTCGGCGAAGTCGACAGCTATGGCACCATCAGTGCACGCATTGGCCTGGTGAGCGATGCTGAAACCTGGGAAGTGTCCGTCTGGGGGCGTAACCTGACTGACGAGGATTACCAGAACTACAGCTTCCGCGACTTTTTCGGCACCATTCTGGGTGGCTACGCCATGCCCAGGACGTACGGTATCGAAGCGAAGTACAACTTCTGATAAGACCTCTGCTCCCCCGACGGGCCCGACGCTGATTTGTCGGGCCAGGGCGGGATTCGGGAAGCCTGGCACACCTCCGGTGGGTCAGGCTTTTTCCGTTATGACGATGCTGCCCCCGCTCCAGGTAGTCCCGGCGGTGCAGCCCTCACCGCGCATTATTCCCGCGTTGAAACACCGTTTTTCCATCCTTGATGGTTTCCAGCACCTGTATGTCGGCAATTGACAGGGGCGCGACCTTGAGTGGATTGGCCGAAAGCACCGCCAGATCGGCCTGTTTGCCAGGGCTGATGGAACCTTTACGATCCTCTTCAAAATACTGATAGGCGGCGTGGATGGTCATGGACTTGAGCGCCTCCAGGGGCGAGATCCGGTGCTCCGGCCCAAGCACCTCGCCACTGCGAGTCACGCGATTTACGCTGGCCCAGAGCAGACGCATCATGTCCGGTGGCACCACGGGTGTGTCGTTGTGCGTGGTGAATGGCATGCCACGATCGACCGTGGTCTTCAGCGGACTGATTCTGGAAGCTCGCTCCTCGCCGAACACCGAATCCCGGTGCCAATCGCCCCAGTAAAACGTATGGGCGGAGAAATAGGACGGCACCATGCCCAGGGCCTCGAACTGCTCAATCTGGTCTTCACGGGCGGTCTGGGCATGGATGATCACCGTGCGGCGATCTGCGGGCCCCAATTGCTCACGGGCAGCGGCCACTGCCGCAATCAACTGGTCCATCGCGGCATCCCCGTTGGCATGGGCGATCACCGGTATGTCGCGGGCATAGGCCGCTTGCACCAGTGACAATACGCTTTCATCCTCCATGATCGGATAGCCGCGGTAGTTCGCGTCCTGGCCGTGGGGTGGCTGCAGATAGGGTCTGGTCAGCCAGGCTGTTTTGCCTTGCGGCGAGCCGTCCAGACTCAGTTTGATACCACCGATGCGTAAATGCCGATCGTATCCGGGCGACGATGAAAAGTTTTCGGGGATACGTTCTCCCTGGCGAAATACCGGATAGGCGACCACATCGAGGAACAGCATGTCTGCCTCTGCGGCAGCGTGCAGCGGCCCCATCAACTCCCTGACCAGGGCGCCATCCTGAACCGTGGTTAGGCCATGACTGGCCATATAGTCCTGCGCGGCCTGCAGCGCAACCAGCCGTTGCTCCAGCGAAGGCTGGGGAATCGCCACCAACAGGGATACGGCGGCGGTCTCTTCGAGCACGCCGTTGGGTTCACCACCACCGGCGACGCGTCGGATGTGCCCGCCCGGGGGGTCCTCAGTGCCCGCATCGATGCCTGCCAGGGCAAGGCAGGCGCTGTTACAGGCAACCAGATGTCCGGAAACGTGAACCAGTAGCACCGGCTTGTCTCCAGAGACTGCATCAAGGTCGTGCCTGTCGGGATGGCGATTCTCGGCCAGCAGGGAATCGTCGTAGCCATATCCGAGGATCCACGGGGCCTCCGGATTGGCCTCATGCCAGGCACGCAGGCTTACCTGCAACTCGGCGATAGAGCTGATGGAACCGGCGGGAGGCGGCTGCAAATCAGCCATGGTCCGCCACATCGCCGTTATACTGAGGTGGCCATGCGCGTCAATCAGGCCGGGGATGATCGTCCGTCCACCCATATCGCGGATGCTGCTGTGCTTGCCGGCGGCCGCTATCACGGCGTCCTCGGATCCCACTGCGAGAATCCGTCCATCGCGCACCGCCAGGGCGGTGGCCGAGGGGATAGCCTCGTCCACGGTGACAATGTCGGCGTTGAGGAAAACCTCGGTAACGGCATCACCGGGGGCTACCGTGGCCCCCGGTTGGTTTTGCTCCGGGCCCTGCTTGCTGCAGGCCGATAACAGTGGCAGCAGGATAAAAACAAGCGGAAGGGCTTTATGTGAAAACATGACACGGTCTCCGTCGAGTTATTTTTTCTCGGGGCTGGTCAGCGCTGAAGCTCCCGGTGGCAAATGCATCGCCTGATGTGCAGGCAGTTTATGCGCTGGACAGCACAGTGCGAAAGTTGACCGCAAGACTCACAGGTCGCGGAACCCTCCGCGATCTGCGCTGGCGGCGAATGCTGCGTAGGCCTTCAGCGCCCGGGTGACAACCCGGGTGCGCTCACCCTGCGGCTGCCAAGCCTCATCGGCAGGCAGGGCTTCCATCGCCGCCCGCCTCGCTGCCAGTTCCGTTTCGTCAACGGCAAGATTGATGCTCCGTCCGGGGATGTCGATCTCAATGGTGTCACCATCGTGCACCAGCGCGAGCGCACCGCCATTGGCCGCTTCCGGTGATACATGGCCGATGGACAGACCCGCAGTGGCACCCGAATAGCGTCCGTCAGTGATCAGGGCACAGCTGTCGTCGACACCCTGGGCCTTGAGGCTCATGGTGGGCTTGAGCATTTCCTGCATGCCGGGCCCGCCCCTGGGACCCTCGTAGCGAATGATGACCGCCGTACCCGGCGCTATTTCGCCATTATCAATGGCGTTCAGGGCAGTCTCCTGCTGATCGAACACCCGGGCCGTGCCGCGCCAGCGATACATGTCTTCCCTGACCGCACCGGTTTTGACAATACAGCCATTTACCGCGATGTTACCGAACAGCACCGCCAGGCCGCCCTCAGCGCTATAGGGATGATCAATATCGCGAATGCACCCGTGCTCCCGGTCCAGGTCCATCTCCTCCCAGCGCGCATCCTGGCTGTAGGCCCGCACGGTCCGCTTCCCGCCAGGTGCGGCACAGTAAAAATGATGGACCTCGGGATCGCGGCTGCGCAGGTAATCCCATTTTGCCAGCACCTGCTCCAGCGGCATCCCGGTTACCGACCTGACACGGGTGTCGATATGCCCCGCGCGTTCCAGTTCACCGAGGATTGCCATGATACCGCCGGCGCGGTGCACGTCCTCCATGTAATAGTTCTGGGTCGCGGGAGAGACCTTGCATAAATGCGGTATCTGCCGCGACAGGGAATCGATATCCGCCATGGTGAAATCGACCTCCGCTTCCTGGGCCATGGCCAGCAGGTGAAGAATCGTGTTGGTGGACCCGCCCATGGCGATATCCACTTTCATCGCATTGACAAAGGACTCCCGCGTGGCGATGTTGCGCGGCAGCACACTGTCGTCATCCTCGTGGTAAAAACGCCTGGTATTTTCCACCACCTGGCGCGCGGCCCGGACAAAAAGTTCCCGGCGGTCTGCGTGGGTGGCAAGCAGCGAGCCGTTGCCCGGCAGGGCAAGGCCGAGCGCTTCCGCCAGACAGTTCATGGAGTTGGCGGTAAACATGCCAGAGCAGGAACCACAGGTCGGGCAGGCGCTGGATTCCAGTTCTTCCATGTCGGTCGAGATCACGTTGGGATCAAATGCCGAGACGTAGGTCTCGATGGGATCCACCCGCCGGGTGCCTTCAGGCTTCTCCAGCCGACCCGCTTCCATCGGTCCACCGGACACATACACCACCGGAATATTCAGGCGCAGGCCGGCCATCAGCATGCCGGGGGTAATCTTGTCGCAGTTGGAAATACAGATCAGGGCATCGACGCAGTGGGCGTTGCTCATGTATTCGATGCTGTCGGCAATGATCTCGCGACTGGGCAGGCTGTATAACATGCCATCGTGGCCCATGGCGATCCCGTCATCCACGGCGATCGTGTTGAACTCACGCGGGATGCCACCGGCTTCCCAGATCGCCTCGCAGACCAGGCGTCCCACCTCCTGCAAGTGCACATGCCCCGGCACGAATTCGGTGAACGAGTTGGCCACCGCGATCACCGGTTTGCCAAAATCTGTCGGTTTGACGCCGCCGGCCTGCCACAACGACCTGGCTGCTGCCGCCGACTTGCCTTGGGTGACTTTTGAAGAACGTAATGCTGGCATTTTCGGACCCTCCCCGGGTTAGGTGCAGACTACCATCGTTAACCGCCTATAATCAGCCATTGACGAGGGTGTCGCTTGATATCGGTCGACCTGCCGATGGTGACAGTTTTTTACAACCCTGTCCTGTCAAAACAAGCGAAACAGGCAAAGACGGGTAAGATTATGCCCTGCCAACTTAATAACGGAGAAGCATCATGGCCAATCGAGAAAAAGCACTAGAGCTGCTGTGCCAGCGCGTTCTTAGCACCCGCGAACAAATAGGCGACGCCTGGGCACACAACGCAGACCCTGAAACGGGCAAGTGGAATACGGTAGAGACCGGTGACTGGGTCGACGGTCACTGGGTTGACATGCTGCGTATGACCGGTGAGCTTCTGGACCGCCCCGAGTTGCTCGAAGAGGCCTTCAGCCGCACCGAAAGCATTCGCTACAAACTGGAACTGGATGACATGTTCCGCGGTCACCGCTTCGCCTATTCCGCCGCGCGACTGCACGCGGCAACCGGCGACGAGCACATGCGCACGCTGGCACTGGCAGCGGCCTGGGCCCTGCGCTCCAGCGCCAACAAGGGCAATGGCGCCATGCCGGTAGGCACCCAGTGCCAGGTACTGGGTGCCGTCGAATTTTCCGATGAAGTGGCCAAGGGCGCCCTGTCACGCAACACCATTTGTGTTGATAACGTTCACCCTCCCCTTATCCTGGACTGGTGGGCCTGGAAGCAAACCGGTGACGATACCTTCCGGATTGGGGCCGAGCGCATGCTCAAGGTGCTGGAAGAGCACTTTATTCGCGAGGACGGCTCTACCATCGAGAATATCATGTTCAACTGGGAGACCGGTGAACTGATTACCGAGATTCCCACCCTGCTCGGTTACGCGGACGACTCCTGCTGGACCCGCGGCCAGGCCTGGGCCATCGCCGGCAACCTGTGGGGCTACGAGCACACCCGCAACACCCACTACCTGGAAGTGGCAGGCAAACTGTTTGACTACTGGTGGGACCGGGTCGGTGCCGACATTCCGCCCTGGGATTTCAATGACCCGGACCCGGATGCGCCGCTGGATTCATCATCTTCTGCCATCGTCTGTTCGGCCCTGGCGCGCCTTGCGGTACTGGACCCCTTACCCGAGGAAGCCAAACCCTTCACGGAGCGCCTCGAGCCCATGCTGGACAGCCTGTGCAAGCGCCTGACACCCGTGGATGACCAGGATGAACGCCCGGCAGGCATGCTCCTGGACGGCTGCATGAACGGCAGAAAACAGGTTGCGCACAGAAACGAGTTGATCTGGGGCGACTTCTACCTGATGGAAGCCCTGTACTGCCTGGAAAAGGGCGGCCTCGCCAGCTAACCGCAGCAGCTTACCCCGGTAACCCGGGACGCGGAGAGACTGCTCTCACGCGTTTCCGGGTTTCACCCTCTCCCGCCACACTGCCGGCGAGACGCGGTGACGGGTCTTGAAGGCATGGGAAAAGCAGCTCAATTCACTGAATCCCAGAATGTCGGCAATCGTTGTCAGCGGGATTTCAGAATCCTTCAGATAGCGCTCTGCCATATCCAGTCGCACCTCTGCCTTTAACTCGCGAAAGGTAGCGCCGTGGGCGTTCAGCGCCCGTTGCAGTGCCTTCGGGTGCATGGACAACACCTCCGCTATCGCACTTTGGGTACAGGCCGGGGTGTGCATGCGCTGCTCGATCAGCTCTTTCATTCGCGAACAAAAATCTTCCTGGCGCTCGTACTCGTCCTCCAGTGCCTGCACCTGCCTGCTTATCTGTTCGTACAGGCTACTGTTGTGATCCGATATTTCCCCCGACAGGTCAGACGCAGGAAATACGATGGAGTTAAATTCCCGATTGAAGGCAACTTCAACCCCAAAGAACCGATTGTAGAGATGGTGGCTCTCCGGCGTAGGATGGATAAACCCGACGGATGACGGCCGCCAGTGCTTGCCACAAAGCGCTTTCAACACGCCGACCACGGAGCAGGTACTGTAGACCCCCCACTGGAAGGTGGGTACTTCGGTGGCGACCCTGTCAGTCCGGGTGAGCCAGGCGCTATCGCCCTCCACATCCAGCTGCCAGGACATGCCGCGATTATGCAGGTGCAAGTGTTTTACCGCCGCCTTTATCGCCTCTCCGACATCAGGGGAATGGGCCACCAGGGGCCACAGCACGCCGATTTGATAGAGTTTTCTTTTTTCGCCCATCATCAGCCCGAAGTCCGGGCGGCGCAGATGCCTGGCGGCGATGTCCAGCAGTTCGCAGGCACTTTCGCAGGGCACCAGGTGATCCGGGTTTGCCAGCAGCTTTGAGCTCAGGCCCACCCGCCGATAAAAGGGGTCCGGGGAAGCACCCAGTTCCCGCACAAGGTCATCGAAGCCCGCCAGGACCTCGCTGCGCACCAGATGAACTTCACTGCTCATAGTCTTATTATTCGCCCGTAAGCCGGCATGTACGAGCGGATACTACTGCGAGCGGCGGGCGTTGTCCACTCACAACAAGCCGGTAGCCGGCGTGAACTCCCGGGCACCGCAGGCCTGCGCGCATCGAACATTGGAGTCGGCTGAGCTGACCCGGCTGGCGCCAGTCGGTCCCGCCTTCAGGCGCCAGGCAGCTGGTCAAAAGTGGCCCGCACGGATTGTGGGGGGGCTTTTCCAGCCAGGCTCACGCCAATGATCGCCACGGTGCTCAACAGCACGCCCGGGACAATTTCGTAAACCACACTGGAAAGGGGCTCACCGCTGATAGTCAGTGGCGAATAAACCCAGATCAGAACCGTGCCAGCACCCACCACAATACCGGCGAGCGCCCCGGCGAAAGTCATTCGTCGCCAGTGGAGTGCCAGCAAGATCAGCGGGCCGAAGGCCGCGCCAAATCCGGCCCAGGCGTTGGCGACAATAGTCAGGATTGAGCTGTCGGTGTTGCTGGCCAGGGCGATGGCGATAAGCGCCACCATCAGAACACAGACGCGGCTCACCCGCACCATCAGCTTCTGGTCGGCGTCGCCATCGACAAAGATCTTGTACACATCCTCGGTCAGGGAACTCGATGTCACCAGCAGTTGTGAGGACACGGTGCTCATTATCGCCGCCAGAATAGCCGCCAGCATAAAACCACCGATCAGCGGATGAAACAGTACCTGGGAGAGCACAATAAAAATGGTCTCCGGGTCACCCATAGCGATACCTGCTCTGGCGACATAGGCATAACCGAACAACCCGGTTGCCATTGCACCCGCGAGGGCAACAATCATCCAGCTCATACCTATCCGCCGGGCGATCCTGATATCCCCGATCGACCGAATGGCCATGAAGCGAACGATAATGTGGGGCTGGCCGAAATAACCCAGGCCCCAGGCGAGGGAGGATACGATGCCAAGCGCCGTGGTACCCGCAAACAGGTCCAGGTGTGAGGGACTGAGTTGGTCGATAGCCTCGCCCAGGTTCTGAAAGCCACCAAAGTCATAGAGGATAGCCACTGGCACCATTACCAGCGCCGTAAACATGATGCAGCCCTGGACAAAGTCGGTCAGGCTCACCGCGAGGAAGCCCCCAAACAGGGTGTAAAGCACCACCACACCGATGGTTACATACAGACCCAACTCATAGCTAAGCCCAAAGGATGACTCAAACAGCTTGCCGCCAGCGACGGCGCCGGAGGAGGTGTATACCGTAAAGAAGACGATAATCACCAGTGAACTGACGACCCTGAGTAATCTCGTTCTGTCCTCGAAGCGGTTTTCGAAAAATTCCGGCAGGGTAATGGAATCCCCGGCCAGTTCCGTGTAGACGCGCAGTCGAGGAGCGACGACAAGGTAATTGCAATAGGCTCCGACAACCAGGCCAACCGCAATCCAGACATTCGCCAGGCCGGTCAGGTACAGCGCGCCGGGTAGCCCCATCACCATCCAGCCACTCATGTCCGAGGCGCCGGCAGAGAGCGCGGTGACCGCCGGACCGAGCTGCCGCCCGCCCAGTAAATACCCGGAGGTATTCACCGATGCGGCCCTGAAGGTAAACAGGCCGATGCCGAGCATCAGCAAAAAGTACAAGGCAAGGGCAACGAGTGTTCCGGTTTCCATACTGATAATCACCCAGGGCAGAGATTAAACGTAATATACACCACGCCGCACTGCGTCTGCGGTGACAACCGTTTCCCGCAGACCCCGACTGCTTGCGAGCAACGCGCTCTCGCAGGCTAATGCCCGCGCGCAAGGCCATACCCTGCTGGAACTGGCAATATCCTGGCTGCTGGCCAATCAACCGGGATGCAGTGTGAATGCTGGCGCCTCCCACCAGGCCCAGCTGAAGGCATGCGCCGCCGCTGGTTTAACCCGCCAGCGCCTGACTGCCAAGAAACAGCACGGTACCGATATAAACCAGCAGAATCAGCACGCTCTCCATTCCGATATTGCCGATTCCCCGCCGCTCCCGGTACATCAGTCCCATGAGCAATACGGTATTCATCAGCATTGCGCTGCCCAGCCAGACACGCTCCGTGGTATCGATGGCGAGGAAGATCGAACCTTCCCGGTAGAAAAAGTCGGAGACCGCTACAAACAGCGTATCGAAGGCGTTTCCACCGACGATATCGCCGACGGCGAGGGTTAATGCCCCCATGCGGATGGCAGTGACCGCCACCACCAGTTCCGGCAGCGAAGTGGTTACCGCGATGAATACGCCACCCATGATGCCGGCGGAAAGCCCGGTCCGCTCAACAAGCACAATCCCGCAACTGGCGATAACCCAGCCGGCAATACCCACGGCAGCCGCACACAAGGCGAAGCGCAGCACCAGCTGCGACAGATCCCGGTGCAGGCCGCGACTACCCTGCTCTTTGGGTTCCCGGACCGTGCCTGGCGTCATGCGCGGCAGCCACATGGGCCTTTCGTGGGTGTCTACCAGCAACTTGAGGGTATACAGGTAGGCGATCACCAGCACAAGGGAAGCCGGGTGGACGGAAAACAGGCTGACGTCAGGGAGATTGAAGGCAACGAGCAGAATGCAGAGCAGCAGCATCAACTGTACCGACATCATCATGTTTTCCACCGAAGCGGCGGCGAATTCGAGGTTGGCTTTCCGGTACAACAGGTCGGCGAGCACCAGGAACAGGGTCTGCGCGGCGATACCCCCGAGGGAGTTGCTGACCGCCAGGCCCGCCTGGCCCTGCCAGGCCGCCGTGGCTGAGGCGATAATACCCGACAGGGACGTGGTAGCGCCGATAAAGACCGCCCCCATGAAGGCCTCGCCGAGACCGGTTGCCACCGCCAACTCCCGGGCCAGGTAGGTCATGCGGATACCGAAGTAGCCAATGACGCAGCCGGCGACCAGGAACAGTGCGATGGCGAGACCGATAGAGCCCTCCGTCAGCAGTTGCGCCATAAGTTTCCGCTTCCCATGCGTTTTTCACCCCGGCCGGATACCGATAATATCATCGATCACCCCCGGGCCTGGTAGCCGCCACCAAGATCCATGCCACCGCCCAGGGGAATGACGCTCCCGGTCACAAAAGCGCCCGCCCGACTGCAGAGGTAAATAATCAGCCCGCCAATATCATCGGGCTCACCGATGCGCCCCAGCGGGGTGAGTGAACACATCATCTCCCTTCCTTCCTCGCTGCTCATATGGCGAGTCATCTTGCTGGGGAAGAAACCGGGGGCAATGGCATTGACGCTGATATTGTCTTTGGCCAGGTCCATGGCCAGCCCCCTGTTCAGGTGCGTTATCGCCGCTTTGCTGGCCATATAGGAGTAGGCGCTTTGGCTGTTGGAAATCAGCGCCGCGATAGAACTGATATTTACCACCCGGGCAGGATCACTCCCGCTGCCCGCCGCTCTGAGCAGGGGCAGTAATTTCTGTACCAGGAAGAAGGGACTCTTGACGTTCAGGTCCATGACCTTGTCCCAGCCGGACTCGGGAAAGTCATCCAGCGGTGCTCCCCAGGTTGCACCGGAGTTATTGACCAGGATATCCAGGCCCCCACCCGCCTGTTCGATATCCGCCACCAGCGCCGCTATGCCTTGCAGCCCCGAAAGGTCATGGGGAAACGCCCTGCACTCCCCCAGCGCCGACATTTCCTGCGCCGCTTTTTCACAGTCTTCCACGGAACGCGAAGAAATACAGACACGCGCACCGGCCTGCAGCAGGCTTTCCGACATCATCCGCCCGATGCCCTTGGCGCCGCCGGTGACCAGGGCAGTTTTGCCCGAGAGGCTGAACAGGGATTCCAGGTAAGTCGACATTTTTTGGTTCCTTGCATGGTTGATTGAATCGCCCGGAGAGCGCCCGCCAGATGAGGAGCGCAGTTCCAGGTATTAATTACAGTGGCGTATCAGGCCCCGAACGCACTTTCCCCTGGTTCGCCAGGTAAAGGCTTGTACCTGCCCAGGGGTCAGTTCCTCTGTCGGTTGCGGCGCGCTCCCCATGACCACGGCGGCAAAGTCGCACTGTCTCAAGCTCCACGTCACCTTGTAAAAGGCAGAGATCAGGATCAGCAGGGCCAGGGAGGCCCACTCCATGGGGTTCAGGGGCGAGGGCATGGATCACGGTCCTTTCATCGCTGATGACTGACTTTAGTGTATAACAACAATGTCGCCACTGCGTGGATGGCCTGCTCAGCGACACGGGGGCAGGTCGTATAAGCATGAAAATCACCTCTGGATATGGCTCAATGTCCGGGACAAACCCGGGAAAAGACCAGGAAAACCCATGCGCTACCCACTGTTACTGATCGTCGCACTATTGACTGCCTGTGGCGCGGAACAGGCCAGTCCACCGGCAACGCAGTTGGCGCCGGAAGCGCTCAGGGCGCACGGAGAACTCTTCCGTAAGGGCGTGGTAAAAGTGACCGATGGTGTTTATGTTGCCATCGGCTTTGGCCTCGCCAACGCCATTATGCTCGAAGGGGACGACGGCATAGTGATTGTCGACACCATGGAAACAACCGAGGAAGCGCGCTCGGTGTTGGCGGCATTCCGGCAACTCACCGACAAGCCGGTAAAGGCCATCGTCTACACCCACAACCATACCGACCATGTGTTCGGGGCAGCTACTTTTGCCGGTGGCCGTGATATACCGGTTTACGCTCATGAAACAACCAGCTACTACATCAATCGAGTGGTAAACCAGATTGGGCCAATCATTTCCCTGCGCTCCATGCGCATGTTCGGCAATCACCTCCCCCCGGGCGAGTTCATCAACGACGGTATTGGCCCGGGCCTGGGTCTCGGGCCGGACAGCGAGGTGTTTGCCCTGGCGCCAACACACACTTTTAAAGACCGCCTGTCGACCAACATTGCGGGCCTGCGGATCGAACTGGTACACGCCCCGGGTGAGACCTCGGACCAGCTGTTTGTGTGGCTGCCCGACCAGAAGGTCGTACTCTCCGGTGACAATATCTACCAGGCCTTCCCCAACCTCTATACCATCCGCGGCACCGCCTACCGTGACGTCAAGCAGTGGGCCAGAACACTGGACAGAATTAGCGCCCTGGGTGCCGAGTACCTGGTGCCTAGCCATGGCCGCCCGTTACAGGGTCGGGACAGCATCAGTGAGCTGCTGGCCGATTACAGCGATGCCATCAACTTCGTTCACGACCAGACCCTGCGCTATATGAACCAGGGACTCACACCCGACCAGATAGTGGAAAGAGTACAGCTACCCGATCACCTCGCCGCGCATCCGTGGCTGCAGGAATTCTACGGCAAGGTCAGCTGGTCGGTACGCTCGATATTCGACGGGTATCTCGGCTGGTTCAGTGGCAACCCCAGCGAGTTGCAGCCCTTGCCCCGGGGCAAACAGGCCGAGCGAATGGCGGCACTGGCCGGTGGCACCGGCGCCCTGCTGGAGCAGGCACAATCCGCGCTGGATTCGGGTGATGCCCAGTGGGCACTGACG
The DNA here is from genome assembly GCF_004354085.1 of Seongchinamella unica. Taxonomy (GTDB): domain Bacteria; phylum Pseudomonadota; class Gammaproteobacteria; order Pseudomonadales; family Halieaceae; genus Halioglobus; species Halioglobus unicus. The sequence continues at coordinate 67,159 of NZ_SMSE01000004.1, forward strand.
CTGAGCGACCACCTGATGGCGTTGTCAGCGAACGATACTGCCGTTCGCGACCTGCGCGTCAGCGCCCTGCGCGAATTGGGGGAAAGCGAGGCGAATCCCAACGCGCGCAACTACTACTTCACGGTCGCCCGCGAAGTCGCGGATGGCTTGAATCCGGCATTCAGGCCCCAGATCAGCGAGGGCTTCCTCGCCACCCTGCCGATAGAAAACTTCCTCCACGCCATGCCCACCCTGCTGCAAGCTGAAGAAACGCTGCAGCAGGATGTGGCCCTGGGCTACAACTTCCGCGACAGCGGCAAGCAGTTCACCCTGCGGGTGCGGCGCGGCGTCGCCAGGGTCGACGCCGGCATCGACGAGGATGTGGTCGCCACCATCAACACCAGCGAGGCGACCTGGAAGGCCATCGCCGCCGGCATGCAGAATCCCGCCACTGCGTTGGCCGGTGACGCGATGGATATTGAAGGGAGCAAGCTTTCCGCCCTGCGCATTCTGGGCTACTTCGAGACGATCGAGTGATTAGGGAACGGTGTATACCGCGCGACCGTAACCTCGGTCGCTAAAAGCTACCGGACTTCCCCGGCAGCCGGTGGGCTGGTCCTGTCAGTAACGCGGAGTGTTCACCTGCCGTGGGTATCTGCAATAGTCATGCGGTGCAGGAGCCGGTCGTAGCCGTCATAGCCCCCGGTGGCAGAATGCAGCAATGAGCGGTTGTCCCACATCACGAGCATGTCTTGCTGCCACTTGTGGCGGTAAACAAACTCATCCCGTGATTGGTGTGCATACAGTTCAACCAGCAGTTCCCCGGCCTCCTCCCGATTCATGCCCACAAAACCCTGGATGTAGGCCAGGGAGGAAAACAGTGCCTTCTTTCCGGTCTCGCGGTGGGTGATGACCAGGGGATGCTGCCGCTTCTCACGGGCTTTCTCGCTGGGCAGAATCTTCATGCTGCGGGTTTTGTTCTCTTCGCTGAAGCCATAGACCCCGTCAGGGGCGTAGCCCAGTTCCGCCGAATGTATGGCGGTGAGTCCCTCGACCCTCTCCCGCAACTGCTCGGGCAATTGCTCATAGGCGGCGACCTGGTCGGCGAACAGGGTATCCCCGCCGACCGGGGGGATGGTAATCCCATACAGGACCGTGCCTGCAGGCGGCACATCCATAAAGCTCCAATCGGAATGAAAAATCTCGGCAAAGACCGGCGCGGTCTCGTCCGCCAGCCGCTGGATCGCACAGATGTGTTCATGCCCGTCGATGTGGCCAAAAAACGGATCTTCGCCCGGTTCGCCAAAGTAGCGGGAGAATCGTTCCAGATCGGTGTTACTCATCTTCTGGTCTGGAAAAACCAGAACCTTGTGCTCCAGCCAGTGGGCGCGCAGTTCAGCAACAAGGTCAGCAGTCAGTGACCGGGCAATGTCGATGCCGGTCACAACCGCGCCACAGGGTGAATCCGTCGGGGTGACTTTCAGTGTCATTATTCTCTCCCTCGAATCTGCAACAGTTGGGCTTGAAATTTGGGGTCAGAGTAAAAACTCGTCCTGCGGCAAGGGGCGATTAGCAGAGGAGTTTTTACTCTGACCCCAAATTTTTCTAGAGGGCGTCGTAAAACGCCTTTTTCACGGCTTCCGCTACGTTGGGGGCAACGCTTTTGTCGAATACACTGGGAATGATGTAATCAGCCGATACCTGATCCTCGGGGATGGTTTCGGCGATCGCCCGGGCAGCAGCCATCTTCATTTCCTCGGTGATATCGGTGGCGCGGGCATCCAGTGCGCCACGGAACAGGCCGGGGAAACACAGTACATTGTTAAGCTGGTTGGGGTAATCACTTCTGCCAGTGGCCATGACCGCCACGTGGGGCCAGGCCAGTTCCGGCAGGATCTCGGGGACCGGGTTGCTCATGGCAAATACAATCGCATTGTCCGCCATGGTCTGCACCTGTTCGACCGAGAGGATACCGGGACCGGACAGTCCCACAAACAGGTCGGCACCGGCGATGGCCTCGTCCATACCCCCGGAAATATTGTCCGGGTTGGTTATCTCGCAATAGGCCTGCTTGGCCGAGTTCAGGTCGCTACGACCACTGTGGATTATCCCGGCCCGGTCCAGGCCGATAATGTTTTTAATCCCCAGGTCCAGCATCATCCGGGAGCAGGCGGTGCCGGCAGCGCCAACACCCGCCACCACGGCCTTAATGTCCTCCGGCGCCTTGTTGACCACTTTCAGGGCGTTGATCAGCCCGGCGATCATCACCACCGCAGTACCATGCTGGTCGTCATGGAACACGGGGATATCCAATTCCTTGATCAGTCGCTGTTCAATCTCAAAACAGCGGGGAGCGGAAATGTCTTCAAGATTAATGCCGCCAAAGCCGGGAGCGATGGCCTTCACGGTGCGGATGATTTCTTCCGGATCGGTGGTGTCCAGGCAGATCGGAAAGCCGTCCACCTCGCCAAACTCCTTGAACAGCATGGCTTTGCCTTCCATGACCGGCATGGCCGCTTCCGGCCCGATGTCGCCCAGCCCCAGAACGGCTGTGCCGTCGCTGACGATGGCAACTGTGTTTTTCTTGATGGTCAGGTTGTGGGCCTTGGAGGGGTCTTCATGGATAGCCTGGCAGACCCGCGCCACACCCGGCGTATAGGCCATGGAAAGATCATCCCGGGATTTGAGCGGGGCTTTGCTGGTCACCTCAATCTTGCCGCCCAGGTGCATGACGAAAACCCGGTCGGACACGTGCATCACTTCGATACCGTCGAGGTTCTCCAGGCTGGCTGCAATCTGTTCCACATGCTCAGCGCCCGTAGTCTCCACGGTGACGTCACGGACGATACGGTCCTGTTCGTAGTGAACAATGTCGATCGCGCCGATATTGCCACCGGCCTTGCCGATCTCGGCGACAACCCGCGCCAGAATACCCGGCAGGTTCTGGATACGCAGCCTGAGGATGATCGAATTGCTGGCACTGGTACTGACTTCACTCATGATGGACTTCCCGTTGTTTCTGGTACTCTGCAAATATCGGCCGCCGGCCGGCCTGGTTCCCGGGTAAAAATCGGTCGTTCCGGGATCAAGCGGCTGGCATTGTAAACATGTTCGATGATTGTGGATAGACTGGAGCCAGATCCGGGCGTTGGCAGCTACGCAGATTTGGGGTCAGAGTAAAAACCTCGCGCCCCCTGATAGCCGAGCCAGGTCCCAACTGGAGTTTTTACTCTGACCCCAAATTTGCCGATCAGGTCATCAAATCCATTCCCTGGGGTCCAACTGGTAGTATTGCTGCAGCTCGGCGTACAATTCTGGTCGTTTTTTGTGCAGCTGGCGGGGTTTTTCGAAAAATGTCTCCGTCGCCACGGCAAAGAATTCAGCGGGGTTGGTGGCACCGTACTCGTCCATAACGGTGTCCAGACCCCGCAGGCTGCGGAGTTCCAGGTCCTCATAATTCTCGCTGAAGATCCTCGCCCAGGCGCGATAACTGTTGCGGCGCAGTGGCGGAGCGCCATTGGTCGAGCCGGACTCGGCGTCAAGCTGGTGGGCAAATTCATGCAGGACCACGTTGTGCCCATCCGAGAAGTCTGCCACCCCCCGGGTGACGTCGTCCCAGGAGAGAATCACCCGACCATCGTTCCATGACTCCCCGAGGAGGTTGTGCCCGCCCTCTGCCACGGTGCCATCCGCCTGACGCTGCTCCCGATCGACCCGAAAAGCGGTGGGATAAACCAGTATCGACCTGAGCCTCGGGTACAGCGCTCCGCCCTGGTTGAGCACCAGCAGGCACGCTTCAGCGGCGATCATCACCCGCATTTCGTCGGTCACGACCAGGCCGCCGCAGCCGTAGTATTTTTTGCGATCGATAAAAAACTTCACCATGTCCTGCAGCCGGGACTGCTGCTCTAGCGTTAGCGAGGAATACACAGGGAGCCCCGACTCCAGCACCGACAGCCAGGGCGCGGGGAACGGGCGCATATGCACATGCCAGTCGTGCCAACGCCTGAAGCCCAGGTAGGCGAGAAATGCGGCAATGGCGGCAGCAATGGGAACGAGAGCGATCATCTGTCGATTCTATACCTTACTGGTGGAACATAGCAGCAGCCTCGCAGCGAAGGCAGACTAACACGATGGAATGACCCGGGCACCGCCCTCACTAGGCAGCAGCGGTCTTCCCCGCTACATGGCGGCCACGACACGGCTGACGCATTCCTCACGTGCTGCCACCAGGGCGGCGATGTCGGCGTTTGCCGAGAGTTGGAAGTTTGTACTGCCCAACCGGTGTTCAAGCAATCATACGCAGCGGACCTTCAACCCGATCAATGCCCATAACCAGCGACAGCCCACCTGACCCAGATCCCCGAACAGTCGCAGGTCGACGAAAACCCAGGCCGCTGGCGAGACATCTTCTCTATTTGGGGTCAGAGTAAAAACTCTCCCGCTGCCGCCGCAGTCACGTGGCTGCCCGCTGGCCAGGAGTTTTTACTCTGACCCCAAATATGCCAAATATACGGGGCTTGGCTAGCCGGAAGGTAATCGGTACAGGGATTGCTGGTAGGCTTCGACGCTCCAGATTGATTGTGCCAGTACCCGGTCGATCAGGGCCTCATCGATAAATTCCGGGTCTACATAGCCATCAGCTTTGCGGTAACCGAACATCTGCGCTGCCTGTTCCGGAGCGAGAATGACGATTCTCTCGCCCTCCATGTAGGCCTGCACACCGCCGTACTGCATGATCGCCCTGCCGGGGATCTGGTCGATATCCGGACGCAACAGGTCCTGGCCAATGGCAGGGTGAGGCGAAGCAATGCCGGCGATATGCAACAGGGTCGGCAGGAGGTCGATCTGGCTGGCCTGCCGGCTGATTATCCGCGGCTCGATTGCGCCACCCAGAATCAGGGCGGGAATATGGAAAGACTCAACGGGCACCCGGTCGGCGCCACGCACCCTTGAGTTGTGGTCGGCAACCACAAGAAAAATGGTGTCCTCCCAGTAGTTGGACGCTTTCGCCTGATCGAAATACCGGCCCAGGGCAAAATCGGCGTATTTGACGGCGTTATTCACCGACGCTTTCGGTTGTTCGTGCAATTCAATCCTGTCGTCCGGGAATTCAAAGGGGGAATGGTTGGACGAGGTAAATACCAGGCTGAAGAAAGGTTGGCCCTGCCGAGCCATGGCTGCAAATTCAGCATGGGCTCTTTTGAACAGGTCCTCGTCACTGACTCCCCAGGAGGCGACGAACTCAGGTGACGGGTAATCTTTCTGCTCCACCACCCGGTCGAAGCCGTTACCCATAAAAAACTGGCGCATATTGTCGAAGTGCGCCTCGCCCCCGTAGATAAAGCTCGTGTCATAGTCGTACTTATGCAGCAACTGGGCAAGGGTAAAAAAGCCGGTCTGGGATTTGGGCAGTTTGACAACGCTCCTGGCAGGGGTGGGCGTAAACCCGGTGATCACTGCTTCAATGCCTCGCACCGAGCGGGTACCGGTCGCATACAGTTGTTCAAACCAGATGCCCTCTGTCGTCAGGGCGTCGAGTCGGGGAGTTACCCCGATTCCACCGAGGGAGCCGACATACTCCGCCCCCAGGCTCTCCTCGAGAATGATAACGATATTGGGGTGATGTGGCCTCGGCTGGACCCAGTCCGAGACATGCAGTGTCGGCAATTCGGCGGAAATGAACGCCTGCTGGTCAAGATGCATTGACTGCCGCACTTCCCTTACCACGGAGTCCCAGGGTTTTCTGCCATACGCCTTAACGCCACGCTCATGGCGTTGGTTGCTATAGACGGCATAGGCAAGGCTATAGCTGGAATTCAGCGCCAGGTCATTGACCAGCATATCATTGGAGAAAGCGACGACGCTGGGATTGGCCGGCCGATGCCCGAAACTCGACCTGATCCCGACCACGCCGGCCAACAGGATCACCAGGGACAATGCCAGTTTCACCGGGATGCCGCGGTTAACCGCAACGGAATCTGTCGCCAGCATCAAGCGGCGGAAAACCACGGTGGCCAGTCCCACGACCATCAGGCCCACCGCAACCTGGATACGATACCCGACCCAGAGCATGCTGAACACTTCCTTTGGATAGCGCAGGTATTCAATAAACAGCCTATTGGGGCGCGCGTCATACTCGGCAATGAAGGTAGGCGAAGCCGCCTCCATAAACAGCACCAGGGCGAAGCACACCAGGAAATATACATTGACAACCCGCATCGCCCGGGCACTGCCGGACATCCACGGTACCAGTGCCGCGGGGACCACGGTGAGTGCGCTGGCCAGGATTATGTCGAAGCGCAGGCCCTGTAGAAAAACGGACCACGGCATGCCGGTGGATGACAAGCGGTCCCAGTACAGGCCGGAAAGCACAAGCCGGCTGCATGTAGCGACCGCCAGCACAGCGAGAAAGAAAATCACGCAGGATTTGAATGCGCCGTAGAATGATTTTGATTGAACAGACAACAGGTGACCTCGATAAAGCCCGATCCGGACTTGAACTCTAACCCGGTAACCTTAGGGAAAACTTAAGCGCTAGAATTCATATTCCAGGACGGCCCGGAGGGTATAGTCTGCAGTATCACTGTCCAGCCCGAAAATGGCCCCGGCTTCCCAGCGCAGTGCCTTCATCGGACCCAGTCTCTCCATTCCGAGCAGGACTGGCCCGACGCCCAGGGTGTCCTCGCCGGTGTAGAGTTCCACTGCCGGCTCCAGCCTCGGGGAATACCGGTAGCGGGTCTGCAAGGCCAGCGAGGTTTCCACTTCGTCCTGAATGCCCTCACCCCACTCGTACTCTACGCCCAGATTGGCGGTACCACTGAAACGCCCAAACTCACGCTCCAACAGGAGCGTGGTGGAGAATTCCCACACATCCTCGTTGTGGGTTTTTTCGAGTTCAAGCAGCAGGCCATAGTCCAGCGAGTACTCGCCCTGTTCGGACAACTGCCACAGAAAATCGAATTCATAGGCCGCAAGATCAAAATTTTCGCCCGCGCTATCCTCGGCGATAAGGTAGCCTTCAATGAATACAAACTCCGACACCGCACGACCCAGGCCAAAGCGGTGCTTTTGCTCACCCTTGGTGCCCGTGAGGGGATTTTCGTCGGCGTGGGTCAGCCGCCACTCCAACTCCCACTCCAGTTGCTCCACATAGGGGTGATAAACCTTGTCGATGGATGAGCCATCACCGCGGGCGGCAGCCGGAAGCAAACAGAGGATAAACAGGAATCGGCCGTATTCAATGTGCATCGCGCACTCCCGCAAAATGGTGCGGCAGGACCCAGGCCAATGCCACCAGGACGACACTGATGGCATAGAGCAGTACCTGGACGAGTCCGGGCGATGCCTCGTAGCCAAACACGGCGTAGAGCAACTGTCCGGATATGGACTGCTCACTGATCAGGGCAGAGCTATCCCACAATTCCCGTCCCGGCTGGAGCCAGTCTACCTGTTCGAGCAGCATGGTAGACTGCATCACCATACCCGCCCCAATCAGCGCCATGAGGAAAACACAAAGCCTGGCGGAAAGCTCGGCGGAAACGGCCCGCAAGGCGGCGAACATCAATACCCCTAGGCTGATGCCGATACCCCCACCGATCGCACTGCCGGCGAATACTGCCGCACCGTTTTCCCCGGAGGCGGCGAATGCGGTGATATAAATCAGGATCTCCGAGCCCTCCCTGATCATGGCGCAGATCACCGTGATCGCCATCAACAGTGGCAACGGACGCAAGCTACCCACGTGCCCGGATCGCTGTAGCTCGGTGATAAAGACCACGCCGACTATGCCTGCAAAGACGGCTATCTGCAGCCCGGCGCTGACGACTTCCTGGCCGGCGCCGTCAAATGCATCAGTGATCGCATCGAGGTTGGATGAGAATAACAGGATGAAGATCGCGGTAACCGGCAGGGATGCCAGAAGCCACCGGGTCGACAGGCGCAGATTGCGCGACACAGCCAACAGCACGCTGACCACGATGGCGGCTTCCAGCACCTCCCGCAGGACCAGGATCACGGAATTAATCAGCACGCTCGGTTCTCACTCTGCCACCACCCTGCCCTGGGCGGTTTTGGGATTGAATTCACCAAAAAACGGATAAACCCCGGGCTTCAGGGGGCCGATGAAAATATTGGCCTTACGGCCACCCATAATCACCTTTTCGCGATTGAGCTCGTAGCTCTCGAACTCCTCGGGCGTTGCGTCCCGGTTGTAGACAATCAGCTTGACCTTGGTATTGGCCGGTATCCGAACTTCCTCCGGGTGAAAAAGGTGGTTACGGATTTCCAGTTCGACTACCGGTGTTTTCGCGGCCGCCAGGGTCGATACCAGGAACAAACCCAGCAGGGCGTACTGTTTACCCTTCATCCGCGGTTATCCGCCAGGGGCAGGTCTATGCGCACGGCCAGCCCTCCGAGATCACTCTCCCCCAGTTCGATGCGTGCCTTGTGCACCTCTACTATGTGCCTGACGATCGCCAGACCGAGGCCGGCTCCCACAACGCCATTGCCCTCCTCGCTCACCGAGCGGTAAAAACGCTCAAAGACCCGCTCCCGGGCGCCAGTGGGTATTCCGGGACCCGAGTCCTCAACCAGCAAGCGCACAGCGTTGGGGCGCCGTTCTACTACCACCCTAACCTCACCGCCAGCGGGCGTATATTTTCTGGCGTTGTCGAGGAGATTGCCGAGCAGGGTTTCCAGCAATGCCGGGTCTCCCCTGAGTATGGCCTCGTCGCCCTCCAGTGACAGGCCCAGGTTTTTCTCTGCAAACTGCGGCCAGGCTTCGGCGGTAATGCGCTGGGCAAGTGAGTGCAGGTCCACATCCTGGAAATTGGCAACAATCAACTCCGGGTTGGTACGGCTGAGGTCAAGTACCTGCTCGACCAGATGGTGCATCCGCTCGACGCCGGCGTTGGCGTGGATCAACGCCGGCTCGTCGGCGGGCAATTCCTCGGCGAGGTTATGCAGGTGGACTTTCAGCACGCTCAGAGGGGTTCGCAGTTCATGCGCGGCATGGGCGGCGAAGTGTTTTTCCCGTTCGAAGGCGGCAGACAAGCGCGCCAGCAGGGAATTGGTCGAGTCGATCAGTCGCAGCAGTTCTACCGGGGGGTTGTCCAGAGTCACCGGAGCCAGATCATCACTACGCCGGGTGTTAATCTGCCTGCTGAGCTCGTGCAAGGGCCGCAACCCCCAACCGACCAGCAACCACACCAGCACCGCCGATACGGGCAACCACAGCAGCAGGGGGACAACCGACTCCAGAACCACCTTTTCGGCGACGGTGTGCCGCAGATCGGCACGCTCCGCCACCATGTAAGCGGTGCCATCGCCCGCCAGGCGGGTATAGCTCAGCCAGCGATAGCCGGAAAAATTGCCGTAGCGATAGCCTTCACTGAAGTCACCGATGGGCGCCACCGGCGCACCGGGTGATGCCGACAAGAGATCACCATCGCGCCAGACCTGGAAAACCAGAATATCGGAAGACGAGTTGGGGGACGGCTCCGCCGCTTCGCCAGACCAACTCAGCATGAGCAGGTCACTGGCCTCGGCCAGCTGGGTGTCCAGCATCTTTTCAGCCTCGGCCATACTGGAGAGGTAACCATTAAGTGCTGCCAGGAACGAAACCAGGGAGAAGGCGGCCATCAACATGATGACCAGATAGGTGCGAATTGAGTTCATGCCGATGGCACAGTGTAGCCAATACCCCTCACGGTTTTGATCATTTTATCCGGCAGTTTTTTACGCAGGTGGTGGATATGGACCTCCAGCGCGTTACTGGCAACCTCCTCCCCCCAACTGTAAAGACGCGTCTCGAGGGCCTCGCGGGTCAGCACTTTTCCGGAACTTTCCATCAGCGTCTTGAGCAGCATATATTCGCGTCGCGGTATCTCCACGACCTGGCCGGTCACCTTGACCGAATGTGCGGCAGTATCGAGTTCAACATCACCGATGCGAATAACACTGGTGGCAGAAGCGGTGGACAGCCTGCGCTCGAAAACCCGCAAGCGGGCGGCAAGCTCCTGCATGTCAAAAGGTTTTGCCAGGTAGTCATCGGCGCCGCTGTCGAGGCCGGCGATACGGTCGTCCAGCTGGTCGCGCGCCGTCAACACCAGTACCGGCGTGCGCAGGCCGTCTTCCCGCAAGCGGGAAAGCACATCCAGACCGTCCATATCGGGCAGCCCCAGATCGAGCACAACCATGTCCGGCGGCTCCGCCCGTAGCGCGGCCAATGCCATCTTTCCGCTGGCGACATGGTCGACCGTGAACCCCTCCTTGCCAAGCCCTTTTACCAGGCCGACCGCGAGCGAGTCGTCATCTTCTACCAGCAGTATACGCATGGGCCAATTCTAGCCTGCCCGGCCAGCGGCGGCCATTGCCCGACGCTTGATAATTGGCAAATTCCTGCCGAGCGCCGAGTCCACTATTCCCGGGAACAGACTGTTAAGCCTGGCGAAAAAACGCTCCGGTGCACCGATCTGGCGGACGGGCTTGCCGGATGCCAATAAGGCCATCAGCTCGCTGGCAACCAGCTCCGGTGAGTCCGTGGTGTTACCGAGTTCCTTGTTCATCGCAACCACTTCAGGAGGGTTCATGTCCGTCGCCACGGCCCTCGGGGCCAGATACTGGACGCGAATGCCGCTGTCCGCCAGCTCTCGCCTGAGAGCTTCGGTAAAACCCCGCAGGGCAAATTTGCTGGCGCTGTAACCGCAATAACCGGCAAAACCGATACTGCCGAACCCGGAGCCCACATTCACTACGCAACCCTTGCTGGCTCGCAGTTGCGGCAACAGTGCCTGGGTCAACAGTATCGGCGCCATCAGGTTGACATCGATCATTTGCCGTAATTGCTGCTCGCTTTGCTGTTCCAGCAGGCCAAAATGATTGACTCCGGCATTGTTCACCAGCAGGTCAGGCCCCGTGCCGCAGGCGGCAACCACACTGTCACGCCCAGCGTCGGTGACCAGATCCGCGACGACAGTACGATGTCCGGTGCCCGGTAGCGACGCACACAACGCTTCCAGTCGCGAACTGTTGCGACCCACCAGTACAAGTCGGGCTCCCGCGCTGGCGAGACTGAAGGCCATTGCCCCGCCAATACCACCGCCGGCACCGGTGACAACAGCCCATTTACCGTCAAGATTCATGGTGCACTCCTAAGCCGCCAGTGGTCTGGCGTCGCGGGGATCAACACCGCTGTAAACATCGCCATAGAGACGGTAGAACATTTTTGCGCAGTGAATAATATCTTCCTGGTCGGCGGGATCATCGATCCGGTTCATCAGGTTTTCAAAGAACTGTACGTGTTGAACATCCAGGGCGCCGTGTGAGGTCAGGTAACTGAATGCGTCGCTGCCGAGGCCTGTGGATCTGGCAATACATTTCGCCGCCTCGTCAGCCATGGCAACGCTGGTTCCTTCCAGTACGTGGACCATGCCAAAAAATCCCACCGGGTTTACCCGATCAATCACGTGGTAGGCGTAGGCCACCATCAGCTCGGTCTCGGGATTCGGCCTGCTGCGGCGGACTTCTTCTGCGTCATAGCCACAGGCACGAATGTCATTCAGTACCCACTCCTGGTGACCCAGCTCTTCTTCTATGTATTCCGCCAGCGCGTTACGCAACCACTCCCTGTTGCCCGAGATACGGGAACCGGCGGCCATCAGCAGCGGCGTGGTGTGTTTTACATGGTGGTAGGCCTGGCTCAGAAAAGCCACGTACAGGTCACGATCGACATCGCCGCCCAGTGCTTTGGCAATCAGCGGATTCTGCAACAGCTGCTCACGCTCTGAACAGGTACTGTCCTGCAGGGTAGAAAAAAAACTCATGATGGAATGCTCTCCTGATGTTCTGAATAAAGGCGGGCGATGAGGTCGCCGCAGGCGGTAGCGATGGCCGCACGACGCGGCCTGCCGTTTTCGGTGAGCAGGCCATTGGCCACTGACAGCGGTTCCGGAAGACGTTGCCAGCGGCTTACCCGGGCGTAATCGGGAAGCCTCCGGTTAACTTCATCTATCACCGCCTGAAGGGTCGCCTCACCACAATCCGGGGAAGTCCAGAGCAAGGCACTGCAATAGGACATGCCGTCTCCGACCACCACCGCCTGATGTATCGGGCCGGCGGCCTCGAGCTCGCTCTCGACCCACTCCGGGCTGATATTGCGGCCAAAACTGCTCACCAGTACGTTTTTGCTACGGCCGTCGACCGTGAGGAAGCCTTCGTCATCGAGGCTGCCCAGGTCGCCTGTTCTGACCTGTTTCGCGCCCCAGGAATCGGGCTGATTGAGGTAGCCCAGAAAGGTATTTCCTGACACCAGCAATTCGCCGTTATCGACTTCCACCTCGACGTGAGGCAGGACCCGGCCACTGCTGGCCGGTCGCTCTGCTTGCGGGGTATTGAGACTGACCACCGAAGCACATTCGGACAGGCCATAGCCTTCGTAGACCGGCAGGCCCGCTGCGCGAGACCGGGCTACCACCGCTGGCGCTACCCGACCGCCACCGACGGCAACGAATTTCAGCGAATCCGGCGCCCGCCAGCCCCTGGCTACCGCCTCATCAATGATCGACAACAGCTGTGGCACCAAAATCATGGTCTCGGGTTGCAGACGCTCGATGGCCTGCAGGAATTTCTCCGGCTGTATGCCAGAACTGCCCGCCATCCCGATGTTGGCGGCGGAATACACCATTGAACAGCCGCCCCACAGCAGCGGCAGGTAGACACCGGCGATATTCTCAAGCAGGGTACTCAGCGGCAGCGCGCAGAGGTGTCGCGGTGACTGGATATCGATCGCCTGTCCCAGGGAGGTTGCAACCCGCAGGCACTGGCTTGTGGACAGGCATACCCCCTTGGGTGTTCCCGTGGAGCCCGAGGTAAAGGTCAGCTTGGTCGTCTGTGCGGGCATGGCCGCTTCGCGGCCGACCTCCAGTGAGCGTAAGCAAAGCCCCTGTGCGTTTCCGGTTGCCCCCTTTGCGATCCCGGGCAAGCCTGCAACCCGTCGCCCAGATGCGGAGTCGTATAGCAGCGTGTCCACCATCGCCGCATCCAGCACATACTGAATCTGTCCATCACTGAAAAACGTTGGCAGTGGCACCAGGCGCAGGCGCAGGAACTGGCAAGCCAGGTCAGCCACCACCCACTCCACGGAATTTTCACAGAGCAGGCCGACGGTCCCCGCGCCCCGGGCCTGTAACAGTGCAGCCAGGAACGCTATCCGCTCCACCAGCTCCGCCGCACTGGTTGACCCGTGCTCGCTTTCCAGCACGATCTGGTCACCCGGGCGGTGCCGGAGGTGTTCCAGCAACTCGCTCAAAACCGCTGGCACCTGATAGCGTCTGCCAGGGTCGCAATCATGGGCTGTTCACGACACCAGAGTTCCCCGATCACCGGGTGGCTCATACCGTATTCAACGCCGCGACGAACGTCGGCCAGCATCACTTTGGGGCAGCCTCGATAATAGGAGCCCCACTGGCTGGCTCTGTCGCCCAGACGCTGCGGGTCGGCGTCAGCCAGTTCCCGGGTGGGGAAACCGCAACGACGAATGGAGCGCCTGACGCTACGATTGGCGGCGAACACCAGATGGGTAATTCCCGCCTGTTCCAGTGCCGCCACCACCATCAGGTAGAGTGCGACAGACTGACCGGGCATTGAGCCCGCAAGATTGCCGAGCTCCATCAGTTGCCCGCGGTTAACCGTGGCGCCAAATTCCTGCTGCACATGACGTTCCAGCGGCGCGTCCAGGTACTGCTCGCAGAACAGCGGTTCTCGACGTGCACTGCGCAGACCCAGTGCCGCCTGGATACCGCCAGCCTGCTGCAGCGAAAACAGCAGCGGCAGATATTCCAGGACGGTCGCGCCATAGGCGGCGTAAAAGACACCCGCTACATACTGCTCCAGCTTCTCCCGACCGGGATCATCAGCCAACAGGCTGTTAACGGTGAAAGGTGGTGTCCCGTCTGGCGCCGCACCCGGCGCGAGTGGCTGCTGGAAGGGGGTTGAGCTGACCGTAATGTCCATTCTCTACTTACCCCCGGTGGTTTGGTCAAGCTTCGCCATCAGAGCCTGGATCTCCGCCTTACGGCCCTGGTCAGCCAGTGGTCGGTCGGGCCGCGGCGGGGCCGATAACGCTTTATCAAGATGCTTCCTGGCCTCGGCATACTGGTCTTTTTCGAGCAGAAAGTCGGCGTAGAAGAAATTGCTGGGCATGCCGTCGGGATTGGCCTCCAGTCCCTGCAGCAGCAGCTTCTCCGCCTTGTCGTCATCGCCGAACCCGATGGGCCATCCCGGCACCCTGGCGTACAGCGTACCGAGGCTGGTCTGGGCAGAACCCGAGAGGACAGTTGGATTCAGCGCTATGGCCTTCTCCAGGTCTGCCCTGGCAGCCTTGGCATACTTCATCGCCGACAGGGCGCTGGCCATGCCGGCATAGCTGGAATTGGCGATCCCGCACCAGGTCAGCAACTCGGGATCATCACCGTGTGCGGAGGTCAGCATTTCGCATTCCTTCACCAGGCCCAACATGGCCTCCTGCTTTGCATCGCCGCCGGTGCCAAAGTTGATCTGGTCCCAGGAGGCCTGCACACTGGCTGCCTCAGGGCTGATGTCCGCCCGCGCAGCTGTGCCGCAAAGCGCCACAACCCCGGCCATTAGCGCGCTCCTGATCGTACCTGCTCTCATGTCCTGCTCTCCTGTACAACTCCCGGCAGACGGGCAATATTCCGATGATGCAGCCCACGATACAGACCGTTTCTTAACAAAAACTTATGTAAAACCACCCAGTTGGCATATTTGGGGTCATATTTGGGGTCAGAGTAAAAACTCCCCCGCTGCCGCCGCAGTCACGTGGCTGCCCGCTGGCGGGGAGTTTTTACTCTGACCCCAAATATGCTCGTTCCGGGGATTTGCGGTGGCCGGGGTCAGTTGCACAGTGCGTGTGAGATTGTTACGGTGGTTGGACCCTGTGCCTACAAAGGTTATGGTTTGCGTTTACGCACCGCCCCGGGGCGGGATATAAAAAAAACATTAATCCCTCACGCTACCCGCTGTCGGTCGGTAGCACACGCTGTCTGCCAATCGATCAGCCGCCGGCACTTCCGCTACAGACTCCCTTCATCCGACCACAGGAGCTAATTCGATGGCATACCTGGCTGTTCCTGTATCGCTTTTGCTAATGACATTACTGGCGACACCTGCCAGCGCCGGGAATCACGACGTGGCGCAACTGGAAGCACGGGTTGCCCGGCTGACGGCCGAGCTGAAGGAAGCCAATGCGGCGCTGGACGAAGCACGGACGAGCGAAAAAAATGCCCGGCAACGCCTGGAAACCCTGGAGCAGCAGCAAAGCGATATCACTATTGGTCCCCTGACCATCGGTGGTGCGGTGCGGGTGAACTATGTAATCGGTGATTACACCAGGCTGGGCGATGCGCCCCAGCGCGGCGGCAATGGCGGCGACATGGAACTCGACACCTTCCGAATCAACCTGGCTCTGCGCCACGAACAACTGATCGGCAAGCTGGAGTATCGCTGGTACAACGGCTACAACTTCCTCCACACCGGCTGGTTAGGCTACGAGTTTGCTAACGGCAGCCAGGTTCAGGCCGGGCTCACCCGAGTCCCCTTTGGTCCCGGACCCTACGGTGTTTCCCAGAGCTGGTTCTTTGACCAGCACTACTATGTGGGACTGGCAGATGACATGGACGTGGGGGTCAAATACCTGCTGCAGCAGGACAATTGGGACCTGGCCCTGGCGTTCTTCACCGGCAGCGAGCGCAACTGGAATGGTGCGAGCAAGGACAGCGCACGCTACGGGTATGACATTGTGCAGTGGGAATCTGCAATCGAAGAGGATGGCGCTGTGGTCAGTGCGCCGGCCAACGGCTACGAGGAAAGCAGGCAGCTGAACGCCCGGGCAATTTACCACTTCGGCTTCGAATCTGTTCCCACAGACCTGGGGGTGTCATTACAGGCTGGCAAACTGAACGGCAAACGCACGGATGATGGCCACCATTTCGCCGCCAGCGTCCATATGAAGAACACCATGGGCAATTTTGTCCTCGCCTCCCAGTTGACTCGATACGAGATCGATATCGATGCCGATAACGCCCTGGGCACGGATGAACTGGTGCCCATGGGCGCCTATGACTTCGCCTGGCCAGTAGCAACCGAAGCGTGGTTGCCTGCCGTCTCCCTGAGCTACCGTTATGCTACTGCGGAGATTCCCTGGCTGGACTACATACTTCCTTACGCCGAGTACAGCGGGATTCTCAAGGACTCCGACGAAGCCAACGACAGCGAAATGATCACAGTCGGGGCGGCCTGGGCCAGCGGCGGCTGGTACATCTATACCGATTACGTCTGGTCCAACGGCAACCTGTTCATCGGCAACGAAGGTGACGACTACTCAAATATTTATAACGGTGTCGGCGACTTCGGCGCCAATGGCAACGACGCCTGGAATTACCGGCTGAATATCAACTTCGGCTATTACTTCTAGGGCAAACTGGGGGCAACTTTCACATGACTGAAACGCACTATACCAATGAGCAAGACGCGCGCGAGCGCCAGACCCTCGCGCGCAAACTCAAGCGTGTAGAGGAAGCCGCGCGCACACGTGCCATACGTGAAAGGGAAGAATTTGTCGGCCTGCAAATCCGACCCACAGCGTCGGTCGAGGATGACGCTGAAGGCAGGACCCCGGGGGAAGATAACTGGACGGGGCTGGGGTTTGACGTGCAGCCCCAGGTTACCCTCGTTTCCTCCGCCATCCTGGTGATTTTCATCCTCCTCACCCTGATGTTCAAGGAGAATGCCAGCCAGTTTTTCCAGGCCCTGCTCGCATTTATCACCAACAGCAGTGGTTGGTTCCTGGTCCTGGCCAGTAATGTTTTCGTTATCGCTGCGGCGTACTTTGCCTTTGGCAAATTTGGCGACATCACCATCGGTGGTGATGACGCTAAACCGGAATTCAGCACCTTATCCTGGTACGCCATGCTACTCAGTGCGGGCATGGGTATTGGACTTATGTTCTGGAGTGTCGGCGAACCCATATTTCATTATGCGTCGCCCTCGCCGATGTTCGGCAATATCGAGGGCGGCACGCCAGAAGCTGCCCAGGCATCCATGGGGGTAACCTACTTTCACTGGGGTGTGCACCCCTGGTCTATATACGCGATGGTAGGACTGGGGCTGGCATTTTTTGCCTACAACCGCGGCCTTCCACTGACCATTCGCTCCATGTTCTATCCCTTGCTGGGCGACCGGATCTACGGCTTCTGGGGAAACCTGATCGACATCATGTCGGTGCTGGCAACCCTGGTGGGTCTGGCGACCTCTTTGGGACTGGGTGTGAAACAGATCAACGCCGGCCTGAATTACCTGTTCGATATCCAGGTCTCCGTCGCGACTGAAGTCACCCTGATTGCAATCATTACCGGGATCGCGACCCTGTCGGTAATGGCCGGTCTGGACAAGGGCGTCAAGTTTTTAAGCCAGGCGAATATGGTACTTGCCGGCATATTTATGCTGTTTTTGCTGATCGCCGGACCTACGGTTTTCCTGCTTAACGGCATGGTCCAGAACCTGGGCTATTACCTGACCATCTTCCCTGAGTTGAGCCTGTGGACCGAGACCTTCAGGGAAACCAACTGGCAGGGTAGCTGGACGATCTTTTACTGGGCCTGGTGGATTTCCTGGTCACCTTTTGTGGGCATGTTCATTGCGAGAATTTCCAAGGGTCGGACGGTCCGGGAATTTATTGTGGGGGTGATCGTCATCCCCACCCTGCTGAGCTTTGTCTGGATGTCGATATTCGGCGGTTCCGCCCTGTATCTGCAAAGCGCCGGTGTGGCTGACATCGTGGCAGCGGTCAATGACGACGTTGCCACGGCCATGTTTGTCATGCTGCATCAATTCCCCTTTGAAGCCGTGCTGTCCCTCGTTGCCGTCGTGCTTGTCACGGTCTTTTTCGTAACCTCTTCTGACTCCGGTTCCCTGGTAGTGGATCATCTCACCTCCGGGGGCAAGCTGGATTCTCCGACCACCCAACGGGTGTTCTGGGCCGTGATGGAGGGAGCCATTGCAGCGGTACTGCTGATCGGCGGTGGCCTGGCCACCCTGCAGACAGCGTCGATAACCACCGGGCTACCCTTTGCCCTCATCCTGCTGGTCGGCATCTACTCGCTCTACGTTGGCATGGCGGAAGAAATTTATGTCGAGAAAGCCGTGGAAAAAGCCGTGAGGGCTGCGGAGGAAGAGCACCTGCTGCACGAGGCAGTCACCAGCGCCGTCGAAAACGGCAGCTAACACGGCTGATCGGAGCAGATTTGGGGTCAGAGTAAAAACTCAGATTTGGGGTCAGAGTAATAACTCACCAAATCTGCCCTTGGTCCGCAAAAACACCGCAGCTGAAGCTATACTTTCAGCCACCAACCCAGACACGGTTCAAGGATGAACAAGGTGGCCAGGCTAAGGCGATACTGCCCGGGTGGCGTCCCCCAGCACGTGATCCAACGAGGCAACAACCGCACCGCCTGCTTTGCAGCGCGGGACGATTTGACAACCTACGCCCACTACCTTGATGAAGCTGCCCTGGCACACGGGGTTGCAATTCACGGCTGGGTGTTCATGACCAACCACGTCCACCTGTTGGTAACACCGCAGGCCGACGACTCCCTGTCAAAAACGATTCAGTCCTTGGGGCGTCGCTATGTGCGATATTTCAACTATAAGTACCGGCGGACAGGCAGCCTCTTCGAAGGTCGCTTCAAGTCGTGCATCATTGAGGAAAGTCGCTACCTGATGGCTTGCCTACGCTACATCGAGCTAAACCCAGTACGAGCGGGCATGGTGAATGATCCCGCAGACTATGCCTGGTCCAGTTACCAGGCCCACGCACTTGGCAAGCATCCAACGCTGTGGCAGCCGCATCCACGCTATCTGGGACTGGGGTCTTCCAACAGCGAACGCCAGCAAAGGTACCGAGCGCTTGTCACCAGCGGGTTGAGCGATGACCTGGTCGCAGACCTTCGACAGTCGATCAACCAGGGGCTGGCGCTTGGGTCGGAAAAGTTCAGGCGCGAAATAGAAACACTGGGAGGGAGGCGGCAGCATTTCCTGAAACGCGGCCCCAGGTGCTGACCGGAAACCGGCTTTGGTAAATTTGGGGTTAAATTTGGGGTCAGAGTAAAAACTCTCCCGCCGGCCGCTCTATCCAAGTGCCGGTTAACCGCACTGGAAGTTTTTACACTGACCCCAAATCTTCCAAATCTTCTTCTGACCCCAAATCTTCGGCCAGGGCGGTGCGGAGTTTCTCCAGGGATTGTCGATAGGCGGCCCGGCCGAGATGCGCTTTCTGTTCCGTGCTGCAGTCCTCGGGCACGGTGGCGATGGACGCCATGGCGTAGCGCCCCCAACGATAGCGAGCGATAAGAATATCGGCCATCAGGCCGCTGGCAATACCGTTCCAGGGCATGCCCGATAACGCCCCCGCTTCCGGGCTGGCCAGCACAGCTTCAATGCCCGCGATGGCCATTTCAATCTCGGTCTTGCTGGTGACCAGGGCACGTTCTGCCGTGGCGGCAGCATCTGCCAGTTCCCCGCCCTCAGCGAGGATGATCTTGAGCATGAACTCCGCCTGGTTGCGGTGTTCTGCATCATCTACGCGGGCCAGCCAGGCTGCCAGCGCCCTGCGGCCACTGGCGGTAATGGTAAAGACCCTTCGCTGGCGACCCTTCGACGTCTCCCTGCGCTCACTGACGTAGTTGTGGGCGAGCAGTTTCTTCGGCTCAGAATAGATATGGCTTGCGGCCCTGGGCCAGAATACCCGCAACATGCTAGTCTGCATGATGTTATTCAACTCATAGGCAGACGCCGGCTGCCTGGCCAGCAAGCCCAGCAGAGCATAAGAAGTTGGACTGAGCCTGGGTAGCGACGTCATGTCGTTGACTATACTCCTTTCTGGAGTACTATGCCGAAGTCTCACAACTAATACTCCTATTAGGCGTATATAATTACCAGGAACCGGATATGCACTATTCACGAACCGCACTTGCCCTGACACTGGCCGGCCTGACTGCCACCGCGAACGCCCAACTGGAAGAAGTCGTGGTAACGGCCCAGAAGGTTGAATCCTCGCTACAGGATACGCCCATCGCGATTACCGCCTTTACCAGCGACACGCTGGAAGCACTTGGGGCGGTCAATGCCACGGACATCGGCGACTTCTCGCCCAACGTGAGCATCGTCAAAACCTTTGGCAGCGCCGGCAATATCCGGACCAATATTCGCGGTGTCAGCACGGGAGACCCATCGCTTGCGGTCGATCCCAAGGTGGGCCTGTACGTCGATGGCGCCTATATCGCCCGCAATGCCGGTGCAGTATTCGATATCGTCGACCTCGAGCGCATTGAAATCCTGCGCGGTCCGCAGGGCACCCTCTGGGGTAAAAACACCACCGGTGGCGCTATCAATATCATTACCAAAAAGCCCACAGGCGAATTTGGCTTCAAGCAGGCTTTAACCTTTGGCAATTTCGGCGAGTTCCGCTCCCTTACCTCCGTCGATACGAATGAATACGCGGGCTTGAGCGCCAAGCTGTCCTACTACCTGAACGACAACGATGGCTGGGCGAAGAACAGCAACCCTGAGGGCGAATCCGACCTCGGCAGCATCGACACAGACGCTTTCCGCATTGCCCTGCGCTGGGATATCAACGAGCAGTTTTCTGTCGACTACGCCTACGATTACAATGAATTTGACGCCGTGCCCATCCCGCTGCAGATCACCCACCTGGGCCCCGGTGCGACTGACCCCGGAATCCTCGGCGCGTTCAATTTGCCCGACAGCACGTTCTACCCCGGCTATAACCCACTGAACGAGATGCTCTCTGTTCTCGAACCGGACGACAGGGTGGAAAGGTTCAACCTTGACGGCAACACGGTGGAGCACACTGAAATCAGCGGGCACAACCTGACCCTGGTCTGGGAAGGTGATGCGATAACGATCAAATCGATCACAGCCTACCGCGACTACGAGTCCGAATTGCCGGGTAACGACCTTGACGGCGGTTCCTGGACCTTTAACGGCGAATCCATTCCGATGTTCCATGCCGAGAACGAAAAGGAGCAGGACCAGTTCTCCCAGGAGTTCCAATTTATCGGCAGCGCCCTGGATGCGCGCCTGGACTATGTGGCGGGCCTGTTCTACTTCGAGGAAGAAGGCCAGGAGCTCAATCCATGGGATGCCATGTTCTACCTCAACGACCCGAGCCGGCCAGTGTTGCTGCGGGGACTTGGGGCCGCCGCCGGTTCCTGGTACGCGATAGACAACGAGTCCATCGCCGCCTACGGCCAACTGAAGTACTACTTCAACGACAGTTGGGATATCACCCTGGGCCTGCGCTACACCGAGGACGAAAAGAAAATCACCCTGCTGGATGAGGACCCACGCATCGATGGTCCCCACACAGCCTCAGACGACTGGAACAAATTCACCACCGACCTGGTGGTTGGCTGGCAGTACAGCGATGACATCCGTTTCTACGGCAAGCGCGCCGAAGGCTATAATGCCGGTGTGTTCAGCCTGGGCGCCCTCAATCACCTGGACTACACCGACTTTGAAGTATTTGATACGCCGGCCGATCCGGAGGAAATCACCTCCTGGGAAGTCGGCATGAAGTCCGAGTGGCTGGATCGCAGCCTGCGCCTGAACGTGGCAGCCTACTTCAATGACAATGAGAACCTGCAAGTCACAGAGGTGGTCAACGGTGTGCGCACCGTCCGCAACTCCGGCGAGAACGAAAGCTACGGCCTTGAAGTTGACTTCGTCAGCCTGATCGGTGCCGGCTTTACCCTCGAGGGCGCCTATGGTTATCGCAAAACCGACTTCGACGAGGGCGATGACTTCGGCCGTTCCGACGGCAAACACAGCGGCCGACTGAGCGTGGCCTGGGGCACCGACACCGGCCTTGGCTACGTCGATGCCCGCATCGACACCACCTACACCGACGCCCAGAACTTCTCCTCCAGCCCCTATGGCAATTCCGAAGACCGGACCCTGATCGGTGCCCGGGTAGGACTGTCGGAGATCCAGCTGGGCGACTACGGCCAATTACGCGCAGCCATCTGGGGTCGCAACCTGACCGACGAGGAGTACAAGGAATACGGCCAGGACCTGGGTTCCAACCAGGGACTTGGTTATGCCGGCAACTCCTTCGGTACCCCGCGCACCTACGGGATCGACATTACCTACGAGTACTGAGCAGAGGCTCGATGAAAAAATTCCTGCTGATATTGCTGGTCCTGGCTGCAGCGACCTACTGGTTCCTGCCGCGACTGGATGCGCCCCAGCGAGAGGGCAGGATTGATGTTGCATCACTGGCAGCCCCGGTCAGGGTGCTGCGTGGCAGCGATGGCATACCGTATCTCTATGCCGAATCCCTGGCGGACGCCCTCACCGCCCAGGGCTTCCTCCACGCCCAGGACCGGCTGTTCCAGCTTGAACTGCACCGCCATCTGGCCCACGGCCGGCTGGCGGAATTCATTGGTGAAAAAGGCCTGCGCAATGACCGTATTGTGCGCCTGGTCAACATTCCCGGATTTACCCGGCAGTACCTGCAGCGCATCAGTGAACAAGAGCGTGAATACCTGCAGCGCTATGTCGACGGCATCAACAGCTATGTCGACAGCCGCCAGCAGGAATTTCCGCTGATGCTGGGGATCATGGGCCATCAGGTAAAACCCTGGACGGCCGAAGACGTCCTGGCCATTATCCAGTTTCGCATCTGGAGCAGCAGTGTGAACTGGCGCCAGGAATTGCTGACCCTGAAACTGCATGACGAGCTGGGCGCAGACCGCGCTGCACAACTCGCTCCGATCACCGTCAATCCAGATGATCCGCGCACCCTGCCGGATACGGTAGCCACCGAGGCCCAGGCGGCGCTCGACCTCAAACTGGATCTGCACTACGACGACAGCCTGTTCAGTGAGTTCGAACCCCGCTACGCCATTGGCAGTGACGGTTGGGCGACCAGCCCGGAGAAATCCGCGGGCGATGCGCCTGTGCTCTCCGGTGATCCTCACCTCGACGCCCGCAACCTGCCCGGTTTCTGGTATCCCATGGGTGCGGTTACGCCCGAACTGCGCGTGGTGGGTGGTTCCACGCCAGGCAACCCGGGCTGGGGCATCGGGCGTAACGAGCACATTGCCTGGACCGGCACCAACGGCTATGCCGATGTGGTTGACCTCTACCTGGAACTTGTGGATCCAGACAATCCAGCCAACTACCTGGAGGGAGAGACCTCCATTCCCTTTACCGTGCGTGAGGAAGTACTGCGTATCAGGGATGGAGACGCGGAAGACGGTTATCGCACCCAGACGATGACCATCAGGGAAACCAGCCGCGGTCCGGTCATATCCGACCATGGTATGAGTATGGCCGAAGGACGGGTACTGTCGCTGCGCTGGTCAGTGCCACTGTATGCCGGAGCCGATAGCGGCAACCGGGAGCTGTTGCTGGCAACGTCAGTTGACGACGCCATCATAGCCATCAGCAAGATGGCCACACCGCTGAACCACGTGGTAGCGGATGTGCAGGGCAACATCGCCATGGTCCCTTCAGGTCTGGTACCGCAAAGGTCACGCGGCGATGGCCTGCTGCCGCTGCAGGTGACCGGCGAGGACAACTGGGTCAGGCGCATCCCCCACGCCGAAATGCCGCTCCAGCGAAATCCACAGCGCCAGTGGGTAGGTTCCACCAATCACCGCGTCA
Source organism: Seongchinamella unica (assembly GCF_004354085.1). Classification (GTDB taxonomy): domain Bacteria; phylum Pseudomonadota; class Gammaproteobacteria; order Pseudomonadales; family Halieaceae; genus Halioglobus; species Halioglobus unicus. The sequence continues at coordinate 90,901 of NZ_SMSE01000004.1, forward strand.
CCCCGGCGGATTATCCCTATCCGTACTCCACCCATTTTTCACCGCGCTGGCGCTACCTCAGGCTGCAACAGTTGATGCAAAGCCCGACACTGACTGCCCATGATCACTGGGCGGCCAACCAGGATGTATTTAACACCCTGGCCCAACGTTTGCGCCCCTGGCTGGTACAACTGTTCCGTGAAGATCCTGCGCTGACGCCAGTCGCCGAGGTGCTTGCTGACTGGAAACTTGAAGACAGCATCGACCAGCCTGGCCCGCTGATCTTCCAGTCAGTGTTTCGCCACCTGGCAACCGAAATGTTTGCCGATGATATGAGTGAAGAGCTGCTGACCGACTACCTGGACCAGCAGTACTACTGGGGAGAGCGTTTCCTGTTCCTGCTGGAAACCGACGACAGTCGCTGGGTGGACGACAGCCGCACTCCACAAGTCGAATCCAGCGACGAACTAATCCTGCGGGCGGGACGCCTGGCGCTTGCCGAGCTGAGTGACGCCTGGGGTCCGGACCCCACCGCCTGGCGCTGGGGCGACGAACACACCATCACCTTCTTTCATCCTTTCATACCGGGTGAACGGGCGGCTCGCTGGCTGGGTGGCGGAGTCAGGCCGATGGACGGATCATCGGAAACCCTCAATCGCGGAATGTACCGGTTCAGTGATCCCTACAAGTCGCGGATCGTCGACTCGATACGCATGATCGTGGACCTTTCGGACAGCGACAAGGTACTCGCCCATTTTCCCGGCGGCGTCAGCGAGCGCTGGTTCGACAAGTGGAACGCCAACTTTGTCGACGCCTGGCTAAACCGGGAAAAACGCTACTGGTGGTTCAGCGACCAGGCGATTGAGGAAAACACCGACACCGAATTGCTGCTGGCACCCTAGCGCCGTAGACTTGGGGTTAGATTTGGGGTCAGAGTAAAAACTCGCCTCGCTCCGTCTTGAGCACCGGTGGGCGATGCCCGAGGGAGTTTTTACTCTGACCCCAAATCTACAACACTATCAGGCCTTTGGGTCGCGAACGTACATGGCGGTGCCATTGCGCATTTCTATCTTGAAGAGTTCTGACGCCTTGATCAGGTCACTGATACGCCGGTAGCCATAGTTGATCGACGAGAACGAACTGTTGTTATTGGCAATATAGCTGGCCACCTGGCCCATGTTGGCCCAGCCGTCATCATCGGCGGTCTGGTCAACCGCGGTTCGCAGAAGCCTGACCAGTGCACTGTCCTGCCGCAGTTTGGACTTGCTCTTGCGCGGCGGCGCCGAACCGCTGTCAGATTCGTTGTCGCCATGACTTGCCAGGTTTTCTATGTAGATAAATGGCGAACAGGAGTCGACGAAAGGCTTGGGAGTCTTTTTCTGGCCAAAGCCATACACGGGAAACCCACTTTCGAGAATGCGCAGTACCAGCGGGGTGAAGTCGCTGTCACTGGTCATCAGTGCAAAGGCATCGACATTACCGCTATAGAGCAGGTCCATGGCGTCAATAATCATGGCTGAGTCGGTTGCGTTCTTGCCTTTGGTGTAGGCAAACTGCTGCATCGGCCTGATGGCATGGGGATGCAGCTTTTCTGCCCATCCCGAGAGACCGGGGTTATTCCAGTCACCATGGGCGTGACGCACATTGACAGTGCCGTGCTTGGCCAGTTCCTCCAACACCCCTTCAATCGCGTTGTGAGTGACGTTGTCGCAGTCTATCAATAGCGCGATCCGTTTGGTTTCCTGCATGCCCTGCTCCCGTATAAATCCTGGTCGACATTTGGGGTCAGAGTAAAAACTCCGAAGACCCACTGCAGTCTACATCAAACCAGATATCAGGAGTTTTTACTCTGACCCCAAATTTGCCTGATTTTCGGCTAAAACCGACTGCGGAATGAAAAGCCGATCAAAGGCGCTGTTTCATAGTCGCTGCTGGCGATCTCCCTGCCCCGCCCTGTTTCCAGATTCAGTTCACCATTGAGCTCGGCGCCGACAAAGAGACTGGCTCGGGTCATCGACCAGGGCGAGTAGTCCAGCGACAGCAACAGCGGCGCACTGCGGTCCTCGCCGATGGCAGCGCCGCTCTCGCCTTCATCCAGGGCAAAGCGAATCTTTTCATAGCGGGCCAGCGCCGACAGGTTCCAGCGCTTGTTCAGCTGGTAGGCAAGAGTAAATCCTGGCCCCTGGGATGCGGCCAACCCCCGCCCCGTCTGCAGTGACAGGCGCTCGGTGATCCTCCAATCCACCACGACAATGGGAAAGGCATTACTGCCCCCACCCAATTCACTGTACCAGCCAAACCCGGGGCCGATGGTGAGGGTATCGGAAAAACGCCATCCCATCCCTGCGATCAGGCCCTCGGTCCGGCCATCGCGGAGGCTGGCTCCAGCCTCGGCGTAGCTGCGGATACTGGGAATGGCGATAAAGTCAGCCCGCTCGCCGATGTTGAACCTCACGGGCAGCGATATCCGGTAATCCTCAATCCGTTTCCAGGGGCGAAGGCCTTCAATGCGCGCCCCGTCATCGAACACGTAGTTGGAAGTACCCCATCCCAATGACAACGATGCACTGTTTCGCTGGTCCCAGGCGTATCCTGCGCTGAGCTGCAGGAAACCGCGGTTGACGCTGAAACTGCCCTCAGCTTGCTTGAGGTCGGTATCGAATTGATGCAGCGTGCCGCCAGACACACCCCACACCCAGGGCCCCCGGTTGGCTTTGCTGGATTCATCGGCTTGCACGCCGCCTCCAGCCAGGGCAAGGGCGCAGCACAAAAAGGATAAAAAGCGGGTCATTGCAGCTCCGTTTGTGACAGTTGTACAGCTTACGTACAGGTGACTGGAGTGGATTGGTTTTTACCCATGCTTCCTGCAACGCGCCGTTGGCAAAGGCCGGGAGGCTGAGTTCCGGCTGGCTGTAGGCCGGGAGTTTTTACTCTGACCCCAAATATCAGTGTTTGTCCTGGTCGACCCAGATCAGCTGATCGGCATCGAAGCCCAGGGCGCTGATCCGTTGCAGGAAATTTCTCTTGATGTCGTCGCCAACCCGCGGCGTTCTCGCCAGCAACCAGAGGTAGTCCCGGTTATACCCGGTGACATAGGCATAGCTACCATCATCAGCGAGTTCAAAAATCACGTAAGAGGCGTAGATGGGCTGGAAAAATGACACTTCGAGGTGGCCGACATCGGGTTCACCGGCGTAGCGGGCGACGGCACTGGCCTCTCGCCATTGCCCCTCGGCGTCATCAAAACCGCGATTGCGCACGTTTACCGTTCCGTCGTCCCGCAGGGCGTAGTCGGCGGTGACATTGGACTGACCCCGCTCAAAAGAATGGTCCAGCCTGGCAATCTCATACCATCGCCCCATATACGAGGACGCGTCAAACCCGGTGACCGGCTCAATCCCCTCGGGCAGGCCGGTGCAGCCGCTGACCAGCTGCAGCACGACGAGCATCGCCGCGAGCAGGCCAGGCCGGGCGGCGCTCTTTCTGTATTTACGGTTGCTATTCATAATTCCCCCCTATTGCACGACTATTGACTACCGGGGCGCTGATGAGCCCCGCGATTCAGCACTCGATTTCGGGCCCGCAATTATCCTGCAGTGGTTTGATCAGGCTGATTGCCCCCCGCACGTCTCCCAGCGCATACCCACGGGCCAGGTCGTCGGGGTAGTACTGTTCCAGGGCATCGATCACTGCCGGGGACAGGTCCTCGCCATGGCAGGCCAGGCAGAGCGCCTCGGTTATCTGAGCGCGCAGGTAACGGTAGCGCGCCGGTTGCAGTTCGTCTCGGTACAATTCGCCTTCCGCTTCAGCGGCGGCCTGCCGCCGGTCAAATTCCTCCAACACCTGCCGTTCCCAGGGGTCTGGCACCGCGCGAGAGGCGTTGCGCTGGCGCAGACTGACCCGCCTGATCTGCCAGCCGGACCTCGCACTGAGGCCATCGGCGATACCGGGGGCAACCGCGGCACAGACTTCGATCGCCCTCACCGGACCGCCCTCGGTCATCGCCTGTTTGAGCTGCGGTTTCAACTGGCCAACAAACTCACTGGCCAGGGCGCTGGCCTCGTTCCGCAACAGTGTCCGCTGGTCAGCAAGCGCCACACCCGCCAACAACAACTGGATGATCAAAATCAGGAACAACCTCACTACAAAGCTCCTCAGAACGCGCTATACAAGGGTAGAATAGCGCACCCCCGACACAAAGACTTGCCATGAATCAACGCATCGACATCGATTTTCGCAGCGACACCGTTACCAGGCCCTCCCCGGCAATGCTCCAGGCAATGATGGCCGCCGAGGTCGGCGACGACGTCTTCCAGGATGATCCCTCGGTAAACGCCCTGGAGGCCTATGCCGCCCGAATAACCGGCAAGCAGGCCGCCCTGCTGTGTACCTCCGGCACCCAGAGCAACCTGGTGGCCCTGCTGGCGCACTGCCAGCGCGGCGACGAATACATCGTTGGCCAGGAAGCCCACACCTACAAATACGAGGGCGGCGGCGCCGCGGTGCTCGGCAGTATCCAGCCCCAGCCCATCGAGTTCGAGGCTGATTCGACCCTGGACCTGGAAAAGGTGCGCGACAAAATAAAGGCGGATGACTACCACTTCGCCAGATCGCGCCTGCTGTGTCTGGAGAACACCCGCTATGGCGATGTCCTGCCACTGGACTACCACGACCGTGCCGCCAGCTTCTGCGAAGAGACGGGCCTGGCCCTGCACCTGGACGGGGCCCGCCTGTTCAACGCCTGCGTCAAGCAGAATGTCGACGTAGCGGAGATCAGCCAGCACTACGACTCGGTTTCTTTGTGTATTTCCAAGGGGCTGGGGGCACCAGCCGGGTCGCTGCTGGTCGGCACTGAGGCACTGATCACGGAAGCCCGCAAGTGGCGGAAAATGCTGGGAGGCGGCATGCGCCAGGCGGGCTACATCGCCGCTGCCTGCCAGTATGCACTGGAAAACAATGTGCAACGCCTGGCAGAAGATCACGCCAATGCCCAGTTGCTGGCTCGCGGGCTTAGTACCATATCCGGCATCCAGTGTGATCCGGCCAGCGTACAAACCAATATGGTGTTCATCACCCTGGACAGTGCTGAAACCGCGGACAGGCTCCGGGCTTACCTGGCAGAACAGGGCATTGCCGTGCTGGGAGGACAGATGATGCGGCTGGTCACCCACCTGGACATCGACGCCCATGGGGTGGACAAGATGCTGGCCTCATGCCGACGCTTTTTCTCCGCCCGGGGGCCGGTAATGCTCCCTGCCGGCGGCAAGCCGGATCCCAGTGACCCCTTGACCTTCCCCCGGGGGTAAGGTCTACACTTGGGCCGGATAACAGGTGAAGCGTCCCGGACGGGTAAACTATTGCACAAGCATCGATACATTCTGGCCGTCTGGCTGTCAGCACTGGTCACACTACAGTCGCTGGCTGCCGTGGCTATGCCCTGCTCCGGGCCCGGGGCAGGTAGCGCCAGTGCGATGACTTCAATGGAGGATTCCACCCATCACGCCCATCATGCCGCAGACGCCGCCGCGGAAGCTGATAGCAACGCCTGTTGCGACGCCGGTTACTGTTCCCAGGGCGGCTGCCTGTCCATCGCGGCGGCGGCCAGTGACTTGATTCCCGCTGCGGTCGAGTTGGCGCACCCGCCGGCTCTCTCCCTGCCGCGCAGCGCACCCCTGCGCTGTCCCAACACGCTGTTTCGTCCCCCCTCCGCCTGATTTCCCGGCACCGGTACGCCCGTAATTTGCGCGCGCACTGTTTTAATCCAGTTCCCGCTGGGGAAAATCCACAAACCACGCTGTGGCCGGCTGCCGGCTACAGCCCAGTGAGCCAATGGACAGACTATGAAATCTGCAGGAATCCTTGATGTTGCGTCCACCCCACGGGGAAGGTCGTGTTACCGACGCCTGTTGCGGGCAATGTTGTTCTGCACCGGATTGAGCTTCGCCGGCCCGTCAGCGGGCTTAACCCTGGAGCAAGCCGTCGCGGTCGCCCAGGATAGCGATCCCTGGATAACGGGCAGCCTGCATCGACAGTCTGCGCTGGCGGCACAGCGTATTGCAGCAGGCGCGCTGCCCGATCCGATGATCAGCGCCGGCTTCGCCAACCTGCCCACCGATAGCTTTGAGTTTGATCAGGAACCGATGACCCAGTTCAAGCTCGGCATCAGCCAGCGAATTCCGCGCGGCGACAGCAGGGAACTGCGCCAGCAGGAGTTGTACTCGCTGGAAGCCCAACACCCGCTGCGCCGCGCCGACCGCCGGGCCAGGGTGGCCACGGAAGTATCCATCGCCTGGTTGGAGGCCTGGCGAGCCCGGGAGTCGATTCGACTGATAGAAGAAGACCGGGACCTGTTTGAGCAACTGGTCGACGTCGCCCACTCAAACTATGCCAGCGCCCTGGGCCAGACCCGGCAACAGGACCTGATCAGGGCCCAACTGGAACTGACCCGCCTCGATGACCGCCTGGTACAGCTGGATGAAGCGATGGCAATGGCACTGTCCAGTTTGTCCCAATGGCTGCAAACCACGCATGCCACAACCCCCGTCGGCGGTACACTACCGGAAATTGCGCTCCCGGAGCACGACTGGCTGATGCGGCCGACCCCGCCCTCAGCGCAGGATATCGCGCTCCGGCTCAGCCAGCACCCGGCCATTCTGAGCGTGGACAGGGAACTGGAAGCAAGCCGCACCGGTATCTCGCTGGCGGAGCAGCAGTACAAACCACAGTGGCAGGTGAACGCCAGTTACGGCTACCGGGAGGACGATCCACTGGGACCCAAACGCGCTGACTTCTTCTCCCTTGGGGTCTCCTTCGACATGCCTCTGTTCAGCTCGACGGCGCAGGATCAGCAGGTGCAGTCCGCCGCTGCCCAGACCGAAGCGGTGAGAACCGAGCGTGCCCTGCTCCTGCGCAAGCTGGTCGCAGACTTCCAGAGCCAGCTGGCAAGGCTGAAGCGACTGGAACAACGCGGGGCGCTGTACCGGTCCCGATTGCTGGTAGAAATGCGCGACCAGGCGGCAGCATCGCTTAGCGCCTATACCAACGATGACGGCGACTTCGCAGAAGTGGTCAGGGCGAAGATCGCCGAGCTCAATGCGCGCATCGACGCACAGAATATTCAGGTCGACCGACAAATCACGCTTGCCAGGCTCAATTACTTTTTTGCCACGGCAGACAGCAGCGAGGAGCAACCGCTATGAGTAGTAACAAAATTCCCCTGGTCATGGGCGTGTTGATCGGCGCAGCGGGCATCCTCGGAGGTCTGTTCCTGGCGGGCCAATCCGGCACCGGAACGCCAACCGCGCAGCAGGAAGAAAAACCCCTGTACTGGGTTGCCCCTATGGACAGTAACTATCGCCGTGACGGACCGGGCAAGTCTCCCATGGGCATGGATCTGGTACCCGTGTACGCCACGCAGCAGCAGGCGGGTGTGGTCGAGATTGCACCTGAAGTGGTCAACAACCTGGGAGTGAGAACAACGCTGGCCAGGCGCGATTCCCTGAAGCAGGTTATTCGCACGGTCGGCTACGTGAAATACAACGAGGACCGACTCATTCACATTCACCCCCGGGTCGAGGGCTGGGTCGAGAAACTTCATGTCAAAGCGTCAGGCGACCCGGTTGCCCGCGGCCAGGCTATTTACGAGCTTTACTCCCCCGAACTGGTCAACGCCCAGGAAGAATTTGTGCTCGCCCTGCGCCGCAACAACGAACGCCTGCTGCAGGCCGCGGAGGACCGCCTGCGGGCCCTGCAGCTGGACGATGAGTTCATTTCCGCGCTGAAAAGAGACGGGAATATCCAGCAAACCGTGACCTTCAGATCGCCGCAACAGGGTGTCGTGGACAATCTCAACATCCGCGAGGGATTTTTCGTCGGTCCCAATACCACCCTGATGTCGATCGGGGCCCTGGATGACGTCTGGGTGGAGGCGGAGATTTTCGAGAGTCAGGCAGGGCTTGTTCGTGTCGGTCAGCCGGTTCAGATGCAACTGGACTACCTGCCAGGCCGACTCTGGCGGGGTCAGGTGGATTATATCTATCCCTCGCTGGAAGCCAGCACCCGCACCCTGCGGGTGAGGTTGCGGTTCGATAACGCAGAAGGCCAGCTACGACCCAACATGTTCGCCCGAATCAGCATCGAAACCGGGGATGATAGCCCCACCATCGTGATCCCGCGAGATGCCCTGATCCGCACCGGCAATCAGGACCGTGTGGTGCTGGCACTGGGTAGCGGCCGCTTTAAGTCCATCGCGGTGAGCGCCGGTCGTTTCGCCGGAGACAGGGTGGAAATCCTCTCCGGCCTGCAGGCAGGCGAAGAAATCGTCGCCTCTGCCCAGTTCCTGCTCGATTCCGAGTCCAGCAAAAGCTCGGACTTCAAGCGCATGGAACCCATGGCACCAGAGACCATGGAGGTCCACTCGGGGCACGGCGAGGGCCATGCCCATGATTGAAGCAACCATCCGCTGGTCGGTGCAGCACCGGATACTGGTGTTGCTGGCCACTGCTATTCTTGTCGGCAGCGGCGTATTTGCCCTGCGCAACACACCGATAGATGCCATTCCGGACCTGTCCGATGTCCAGGTAATTATCAAGACCAATTACCCGGGACAGGCGCCGCAGGTGGTGGAGGACCAGGTCACCTACCCACTCACCACGGCCATGCTGGCGGTACCCGGCGCAGTGAAAGTCAGGGGTTTCTCGTTTTTCGGTGACTCCTACGTTTACGTGATTTTCGACGAAAACACGGACCTCTACTGGGCTCGCAGTCGCGTCCTTGAATACCTGAGCCAGGTCGCCCCTTCACTGCCGGATGCCGCCAATCCGCAACTGGGTCCCGACGCCACCGGTGTCGGCTGGGTGTATCTCTACGCATTGACCGACACCACCGGCCGGCACGATATCAGTGAATTGCGCAGTATTCAGGACTGGTTCCTGAAATACGAGTTACAGGGCGTGCCCGGGGTTTCCGAGGTCGCCACGGTAGGCGGCATGGTCAAGCAGTACCAGGTGACTGTCGACCCATATCGCTTGCGCGCCTACGATATCCCGCTAGCCCACATCCAGAACGCGATCAAGCAGGCCAACCAGGAAGTGGGCGCCTCTGTGGTGGAGATGGCGGAAGCTGAATACATGGTGCGGGCTTCCGGCTACCTCGGCGGCGTTGACGACCTGAGAGACATACCGCTTGCGGTCAATGACAAGGGCACACCCCTGCTGCTGGGTGACGTCGCCGACATCCGCACCGGCCCGCAAATGCGCCGCGGCATCGCGGAACTCAATGGTCTGGGTGAAGTGGTCGGCGGCATCATCGTGATGCGCTACGGGGAAAATGCCCAGGCCACCATCGAGCGGGTCAAGTCGAAGCTGGAGGTGTTAAAGGCCAGCCTGCCCCCCGGGGTGGAGATTGTCACCGTGTACGATCGCTCCGGATTGATCCAGCGGGCAGTGGATAACCTGTGGCAAAAGCTGGGCGAAGAGCTGCTGATGGTCGCCATCGTGTGCCTGGTTTTCCTGTTCCATCTGCGCTCTTCCCTGGTGGCGGTGATCAGCCTGCCCATCGGCATACTGACGGCATTTATCGTGATGTACCTGCAGGGCCTGAACGCCAACATCATGTCGCTGGGTGGTATCGCGATTGCCATTGGCACGATGGTCGATGGTGCGATTGTGCTGATAGAAAACATGCACAAGCATATTGAACGAACGCCACTGACGGCAGAAAACCGCTGGCAGGTGGTTGCCGACTCGGCGGCGGAAGTCGGCCCGGCACTATTTTTCAGCCTGCTGATTATTACGGTCAGTTTTGTGCCGGTATTTACCCTGGAGGCGCAGGAGGGGCGTATGTTTTCACCGCTGGCGTTTACCAAGACCTACGCCATGGCCGCCGCTGCCGCACTTGCGGTTACCCTCGTGCCTGTGCTGATGGGCTATTTTGTCCGCGGCCGGATCGTTGCCGAAAGCAAAAACCCCGTCAACCGGATACTGATCAATGCCTACAAACCATTACTCAAGCGGGTTCTTGAGCATCCAAAAGCGGTGCTGGCAACAGCACTGTTGCTGGTTATCAGTGGCTGGTGGCCCATGCAGCAGATTGGCAGCGAATTCATGCCACCGCTGGACGAAGGCGACATCATGTACATGCCCACCACCTATCCGGGGATCTCAATCGGCAAGGCGCGGGAAATCCTGCAGCAAACCGACAAGTTGATCAGCACCGTTCCCGAGGTGGCAACGGTGTTTGGAAAAATCGGTCGTGCGGAAACGGCTACCGACCCGGCGCCACTGACGATGATCGAGACGTTTATCCAGCTCAAGCCAGAGGACCAGTGGCGAGCGGGTATCACTAGCGATGATATCCGCCGGGAGTTGGATGCCCTGGTTCAGGTGCCGGGCCTGACTAATGCCTGGGTGATGCCGATCAAGACCCGCATCGATATGCTCGCTACCGGGATCAAGACGCCGGTGGGGATCAAGGTCGCCGGGCCCGACCTGGATATCATTCAGGATATCGGCGAGCAGCTGGAGGACATTATCGCCCCCGTGCCGGGTACGGCTTCTGTCTACTCGGAACGGGTTGCCGGAGGCCGCTATATCAAAGTCGATATAGACCGCAGCAGGGCAGCCCGCTACGGTATGAGCATCACCGATATCCAGCAGGTCATCGCCACTGCCATCGGTGGCGTCAATATCACCACCACGGTGGAAGGACTGGAACGCTACCCGGTCAACGTACGCTATCCCCAGGACTACCGGCAATCGCCGGAGGACCTCGCCCGACTGCCGGTGGTGACCCCCACTGGCCAGCGCATGGCCCTGGGGGACGTCGCCCGTATCTATATCGAGGATGGCCCGCCCGGTATCAAGAGTGAAAACGCCAGGCTCAATGGCTGGACCTTTGTCGATATCGATACCGGTGATATTGGCGGCTACGTGGAGCGCGCGCGGCAGGTTGTGTCCGAGCAATTGCAACTGCCGCCAGGGTACTCCATCAGCTGGTCCGGACAATACGAATACATGGAGAGAGCGAAGCAGCGCTTGAGTTATGTCGTACCGCTGACCCTGGCCATTATCGTGCTGCTGCTCTACGTCAATTTCCGGGCCGTCACGCCGGTGCTGATACTGATGCTATCGCTGCCGCTGGCACTGGTGGGCAGTGTCTGGCTGATGTACCTGTTGGACTACAATTTTTCCATCGCCGTGGGTGTGGGCCTGATCGCCCTGGCGGGGGTGGCGGTAGAAACCGGGGTGATCATGCTGGTATATCTGGACCAGGCCTGGGAGCGCCTGTTGCAGCAGCGAGCGGGGGACGCAGGCAACATAGACGCCTCACAGCTGCAGCAGGCTGTCCTGGAGGGCGCAGGGCTGCGGGTGAGGCCAGTGCTCATGACTGCCAGCGCTACCATTGTCGGCCTGCTCCCGATCTTGTTTGCCGAAGGCACCGGAGCGGAAATCATGAGCCGCTTGGCGGCGCCCATGGTCGGTGGCATGATCAGCGCTGTCCTGCTCACCCTGCTGGTACTACCGGCGATTTACCTGCTGTGGAAACAGCAAAGCCTGAGGAATGGCAATTCATGATTCGCACTGCTCGCAAGATCCATCGCGTGACCGGTTACCTGGTATTCATACAGGTCATCCTGTGGATCGCCGGAGGCGTGGTCTTTTCCCTGGTACCGTTCGACGCCCTGGTCAAAGGCGGGGCGGTGACGTCACCGCCCGCCAATCCAGTCTTTCCCGCCAACTGGATGGCCGCCACCGATGGTTCCCTGTCCAACCTCGGCAATATCAGCGCGATAACAAGCCACAACAGCAGCCAGGGCTTACTGCTGGAAGTACAGGGAGAAACCGGGACCCACTGGCTGCGCCTGGCAGACGGCAGCCCGATCGAAACACCCTCGGCTGCAGATATCACCGACTACGCAGCATCGATCTACACCGGCCCCGGTGAGCACCTGACAACCCGGCGCCTGCAGGAGCCGGATGCAACGGTCCTCGGCCTGGTCAAGGAACTGTATGGGCGAACCGACGTATGGCAGGTCAGCTATGCCGACGGTGCCGGTACCCGCTTGTACTTTGATGGCCCCACCGGGCGCTACCTGACCGTACGCAACGATTACTGGGTGGTATTTGACGCCCTCTGGCGACTGCACATCATGGACTATTCCGAAGGAGAAGATTTCAACAACTGGTTCCTGCGCCTGTTTTCGCTATTGGCGATCGTGTTCGCCTTGTCGGGCGCTGTGCTAAGCATCAGCGCCCTGCGCAGAGCAATACGCTGACGAGCCAACCCCACGCTCAGTGCTTATCACCTATCGGCACTGAGCGCGCATCACGCAGCAAGGTTTCCAGCCCGTTACCCGTCAGCGAGCGCAGAAAGGCTTCAAGCGCTTTCACATCCTCATCACTCAACGACAGTGGCCGTATACGCGGATCCTGGTGGGGCGAGCCAACGCCTCCCCTGCGGTAGTAGTCGATCACCGCCCGCAGGTCTGGCAGGGAGCCATCGTGCATGTAGGGGCTGGTGAGGGCAACATTACGCAGCGAAGGCGTCAGGTAGCGCCAGCGATCCTCGCTGCGCCCCGTGGCCTCGTAACGCCCCAGGTCACTGAAGGTGGGGGTATCAAAACCAGGGCCAGGGGCCATTTCAAGCCCTGGCGCCAACATGACCTTCTGCTTGCCAATTTCCAGCCCCATGGTGCGGGCGTAACCAATACCCGTATCGTGAAACTGCCCGTCTGCAAACAGCGCTGAACCCTCATCTACCCGGTGACAAGCGCGACAGCCAGACGCCTGGAACAAGGTCCAACCGCGCCGGGCGGCAGGATCAAGCGCATTGTCATCTCCCCCATAGCGCCAGCGATCAAATGCCGAGTCCGCCAACAGCAGGCTGCGCTGGTAGCTGGCCAGTGCCATGCCAACCGCCTCCATGCTCACCGCTGATCCGTAGGCAATTTCAAACAGTCCGTCATAATCGGCGGCGGAGCGGATTGTATCCAGTACGTAGCCGATGGAAGGATTGGCCATCTCGTTGGATTTCAGCAGTGGCTGCCACACCTGGTGCTCCAGGGTCGATTCGCGGCCGTCGTGGAACAGCCTCGAGCGGTACGCCACATTCAACAACGAAGGCGCATTACGCTTCACAAAACGCCCCTCTATGCCTACCGGCGTGCGCAGTTCATTCTGGGTGAAAGCCTGCTCCGGCACGTGACACATGCCACAGGACAACGTGCCGTTAAATGACAGCCGGCGGTCGAAGAAGAGTTTGCGGCCCAGGGAAATTCGAGCCTCGGTGGGGAGATTGTCCTCCGGCGCTGCCAGCGCGGGCAATCCCAGCGGGACGGATGTAGCCACCGCCGAGAGGGGCGCAGCCGCGGCCGCCGACCACGCCAAAAAAACCAGCAACAGAGCCGGAATTACTGCTGTCCGGGAACGACGAGCTCGACTTGAAAACGCTGGTTTCTGGACTAGTCTCATGCTGTTGGGTTCAACCGATTGCGGAGAGAGCCATGAGACTAATACTCGCACTACTATTCATTTTGTCCAGTACCACTTTCGCAGACGAAACCTGTATGTCGCCCTACATGGCGAAAATCAAGGGGCAGGAAGACTTCGTCTACGTGTGGACGCTGGGAATGCCAGGGGTGGGTGACGAACAGGACAAGCTGGTTACCGTGGATGTCAACCCTGCCTCGGAGAACTTTGGCAAGGTCGTCAACAGCCTGTCGGTCGGCGGGCGCAACGAAGCACATCATACCGGACTCACCGATGACCGGCGCTACCTGTGGGCTTCCGGCCTGGACACCAGCAAAATATTTATCTTCGACGTCCATACCAATCCCGCCAAGCCCACGCTTAGCCGTACCATTTCAGATTTCGTGGCGAAGAGCGGTGGCGTTGTCGGCCCCCACACCAATTATGCCCTTCCCGGGCGGATGATGGTGACCGGATTGTCCAATAATCGCGACCACGGTGGCAGAACGGCAATGGTGGAATACACCAACGCCGGCGATTACGTCGCCACTTACTGGATGCCAACTGCGGACAAACTCCAGGGGGCAGTGCAATCCGGCAAATTTGCCGATGGCTTTGGATACGATGTGCGTGCGCTGCCCCGGCGCAATGTCATGGTAAGTTCATCCTTCACCGGCTGGAACAATTACATGATGAACCTGGGTACGCTGATGGGTGACGCCGAGGCCATGAAAGCCTTTGGCAACACGGTGGTGATCTGGGATCTTCACGCTCGCCAACCGCGGAAGATCCTCGACGTGCCGGGTTCACCGCTGGAGATTCGCTGCGCCTGGAACAAGGAGAATAACTACTGCTTCACGACGACTGCCCTGACCTCCAAGATCTGGCTGATTTACGAGGATGATGAAGGCGAGTGGCAGGCGAAGGATGTAGGTGACATCGGCGAAGCCAGCAAGGTCCCATTGCCGGTTGATATCTCGATTTCCAACGACGACCAACAGCTCTGGGTAAACACCTGGAACGATGGACTCACTCGCCTGTACGACATCAGCGACCCTTTCAATGCGCGCCAGGTGTATAGCAAAAAGATTGGCGAGCAGGTCAATATGGTTTCCCAGAGCTGGGACGGCAAGCGGGTTTATTACACCTCCTCGCTCCTGGCCAACTGGGACAAACAGGAACCCAAGGGCCCTGACCTGCAGTACCTGAAGCTGTACAGCTACGATGGCGACAAACTCGAGCCCAGCTTCAGTATTGATTTTGTCGCGGAAAAACTGGGTGCCCCTCACCAGATGCGTTTCGGCGCCTACTCACTCTATCAAGGGAAAGTCGCCGGCATATGAGGTGGCCCCTGACCGCGCTACTGCTGCTGTTTGCAGCAATGCCACGGGCCGAAAGCCCGGTGCTGGCCCCGGGGTACTCCGAGCTGCAGTTCACGCCACCTGCGGCGGGCAGCTATCAGCTGCCGCCGCTTGGCCCGGCTGGAGACGGCAAGGTATTGGATGAAACCGGTAAAGCGATGCCACTGGGGAGCTTGCTGGGTGACAAATTCGCATTATTGGGCTTCATCTATACCCGTTGCCCGGACGTCAACGGCTGTCCATTGGCAAGTTACGTCATGCGTCAGGTACAGCATGCACTGCAACAGGACGCCGCCTTGGGAAGCAGAGTCAGACTGATCAGCCTGAGCTTCGACCCGGCGAATGACTCGCCCCAAGCGATGTCTGACTACTCCCGGCACTTTCGCCGCCACAAATTCGACTGGCAGTTCCTGACCACCGCCTCGGAGGGAGACTTACAACCGCTGCTGACGAGTTTCAATCAGTACCGCCGGCCGGTTTACTCCGCGGATGGCGAATATACTGGCACCATGTCACATATACTGCGGGTATTCCTGATCGACAAACAGCGACAGATCCGCAACATCTACAGTGCCGACTTTCTGCACGTGGATACCGTGCTCAACGACATACGCACCCTGGCACTGGAAAACCAGTCGTGAAGGCTTGCCCGGCCATAGTCCCGGGCTAGTATAATCCGCCCATGCTGAAAGTAGTTTGTGCTTCCCTGCTGGCATCCTGCCTGATCATCTCTGCAATGGTCGCCATTGCCTGGTTCTTACCGCAATCGCGGGTTTACCACGACCCGCCCCGCAGCCTGCCGTGGCCGGTGCCGGATCACCGTCTGGCGGAGAAAAGCTACACCTATCTCGCGGATGGTCGTATCCGCGTGATTACCCGTCATCTGCCACTGCCGGGAGTAACGCCCGACATGCTGGCCTGGTTTTACCAGCAACTGCCGGTTGCAACGGTAGAACTGGACGGCATCAGCTATCCCCTCTACCACCTGTTCCACGCCACCGAGCACGGCCAGCTGTGGGTGGTACAGCCTGCCCCGGACGGCACCCCGGGAATGGCCAGGGGCGCGGTCATCGAACGCCACGAATGGTTTGGTCCCTTCGACAGCAAGGGCAGGGCCCTGATCAGCGAGTTCTCGGACCAGGGCATGACCGCTATCGCCCGCGCTGCCGGGCTACAGATTGGCGTGGTGGAACACCGTTACAGCGTGATCGATAGCGAGACCCGATATGTGGTGACCGCTACCCTCGGCTCCGAGTTGCCGGTACTGGGTGCGCTGCTGAACAGCTACCTCAGGAACCGGGTGTTCACCCCGCAAATGATTCCCCAGTGGATGCGCCACCAGGTGGAGGAAGTGGGTGTGTTACCACATTTTCTGCCGGCGTTGTACGCGCAGCGTGGCGCGCCCAACAATCACTTTGTGCTGCGTTCCGGGGACCTGAAGCCTTAAATGGCAGCGGGCAGGTACCCCGGAAGTGTTTCACTGCGGGTGCTGGATAAACTCCAGATACGCCGATGCCACGGCGTCGGGCGCCTCCACCTGGGGGTAGTGCCCAATGGTCGGCAGGCGCCGGATAAAATAGTCGGTACCCACCAGTTCCTCAAAGCGCAGCACCATATGCTCCCCGGACACCGGGTCGACACTGCCGTTAACCAGGCCGATGGGACAGCAGGCCTGTTGCAGCGCCTGCAGCCAGCGTTCCCGGTACTGCCTGCGGTCGGCCATGTACTGGATCAGGCGGTGCAGGTTGCGCTGGCCCCGGTCCCGGGTGAACAGTTGCCAGAAGGCCTCCAGTTCCTCGTCACTTGCCCGGGTATCCGCTCCAAAAATACGGTCGAATGACTTGCGCATACTGGCCCTGCTGAAAGCGTGCCTCACCAGGAAGCCCAGCGGCCCCTGCAACAGTCGCTGGACCAGCAGAGCCTGGTGGGTTTCCGGAAAAAGCCCGCCGTTCAAAAACAGACAGGAATGCCACCGACCGGCACCTGAGCCCTCATTCTGTCTGGCCAGCATCTCCTGGGCGACCGTATCGCCATAGTCGTGGGCGAGCACATGAAACTGTTCCAGTCCCAGATGACGCACCAGGGCCTCGCAGATGTCCGCCTGTTCCGTGATCCGGTAGTCGTGAGGACTGGGCTTGGCACTGAAGCCGAAGCCAAGCAAATCCATGGCCACCAGGCGATAGTGTTGATTGAGTGCCGGCCAGATTTTCCACCAGTCCCAGCTTGCGGTGGGAAAGCCGTGAATCAGTAACACGGTGCCCAGCGGTTCAGCGGTGGCCGGTTCGTCAATATAGAATATGTCGTACCCCAGCAATGAGCCGGTAGTCCCGCGAGCGTGCCAGTCTTCAATGCGCATTCATGCTCCCTCCGCTATGATTGTTGTTCTGCAACTGCCATTCTGGGGCAGTGAACCTGCAAGCACCAGACATCGAGGGACAAAATGAGCAATCCCCTACTCCAGGGCATGCCTGAGCACGGGCTGCCCGATTTCGCCGCCATCACCCCGGATGATTTCCGCCAGGCCATAGACCGGGGTTTTGCCGAACACGAAGCGGAGATCGCCGCTATAGCGGGTGATGACAGCGAACCAGACTTCGCCAACACGGTAGAGGCACTGGAACGATCCGGCGCATTGCTGGACCGGGTGATGTCGGTGTTCTCCAACCTGGTGAGCTCAGACACCAACGAGGAATTGCAGGCCCTTGAGCTGGAGTTTTCGCCGAGGGCAGCGCTGCACGAAAGCCACATCTACACCAACACGACGCTCTTCGAGCGGATCCGTGCAGTCCGCGGTTCGGCCGCTGAACTGGAAGAGGAGCAGGGACAGCTACTGGATAACACCTACCGCCATTTTGTGCGCGCAGGTGCACAACTGGACCCGCAGGGCCGCCAGCGAATGGAGGAGATCAACGGCAGCCTGGCCCGGCTGACCACCCAGTTCAGCCAGAACGTGCTGGCTGACAGCAACGCCTACCAGTTGCTGTTGGACGAGAGCCAGCTTGGCGGCCTGCCCAAATTTGTGCGCGAGGCTGCGGCAACAGAGGCGAGATCCCGCGGCAGGGACGGTTTTCTGTTCACCCTGTCCCGCTCCTCTATCACCCCCTTCCTGCAATACTCCGATCACCGGGACTTGCGCGAGGACATCTACCGCGCCTATACCCGCTGCGGTGAAAACCGTGTTGACAACCACACGGTGATCCGCCAGATCATTGCCCTACGGGCAGAACGGGCGCGACTGCTGGGCTATGAAACACACGCCGATTACATGCTTGAACAGCGCATGGCAAAAACCCCGGACCGTGTCATCGAACTGCTGGAGCAGGTATGGGCACCCTGCCGGGACAAGGTGGCAAGCGAAGCGCGTGACCTGCAGGCACTGATTGATGCCGAGGGTGGCGACTTCGACCTTGCGCCCTGGGACTGGTTCTACTACACCGAGAAACTGCGCCAGCAGCGTTACCAGCTGGACGAAAGCGAGGTGATGCCCTATTTCTCCCTGGCACAGGTGCGCGATGGCGCCTTTGAGGTGGCCCGCAAACTGTATGGCATCAGTTTCCACCCACGCAGGGATGTACCGCTTTATCATCCCGACGTGCAGGCCTTTGAAGTTCGCGAGGCGGACGGGAGTCGTATCGGGCTGTTCCTGTTCGACTTTTACATGCGTCCCTCGAAACGCAGCGGCGCCTGGATGTCCACGTTCCGCGACCAGTCGGCACTCGATGGCCACGTGGAGCCGGTGATTGTCAACTGCTGCAACTTCCCCCACGGGGATCCCTGCCTGCTGGGCATGGACGAGGTACGCACCCTGTTCCACGAATTTGGCCACGGCCTGCATGGACTACTGTCAAAGGTCCGCTACCGCAGCCTCAGTGGCACCCACGTCAAACAGGACTTTGTGGAGTTGCCCTCGCAGATCATGGAACATTGGGCGATGGAGCCGGAAGTGCTTAAAGACTACGCCCGGCACGTTGATACCGGCGAACCGATTCCGGACGCGCTGATTGATCGCCTGCGCGCCGCGGCCAAATTCAACACCGGCTTTGCCGCCACCGAGTACCTGGCGGCCTGCTTCCTCGATATGGCCTGGCACGGCAAGGAGGGTGAACAGGCAGAGGATGTGGCTGCCTTTGAATTGAAGGTGGCTGAAAAAACCGGCAACCGGACGGTCGTTGACCCGCGCTACAGGTCCTCCTACTTCCAGCACATTTTCTCCGACGACTACTACTCGGCTGGCTACTACGTATATATCTGGGCTGAAGTACTGGATGCCGACGGGTTTGAGGCCTTCAAGGAAAACGGCCTGTTTGACCAGGAAACGGCCCGGGCGTTTCGCAGCAATATCCTCGAGCGCGGCGGCTCGGAGGATCCCATGACGCTATACCGACGCTTCCGCGGGCGTGACCCCGAGGTGAAGGCACTGCTGAAAAATCGCGGCCTGGCCTGAGACAGGGACAGCGGCGGGCCCCACAGGGCGGCTGGCCTGCTCAGTCGTCCAGTATGTCAAACTGAATCCCGGCACTTGCCTGCAGGCGTGCCAGTAGCAGACCGTCCATGGCGGTCGCCGGCGTCCAAACGCCGCCGTCACAGTCCAGGTTGTCACGCGCCAGACACACCGCCGCCTCCCCCAGCATGCGCGAGGTCGCACCGTACCCGGGATCGCGATCGCCGGACACCCGAAGCTTTAGCGCATTCCCGCTGGCGAAGTTTCGGCCATGGAAGAACAGCTCGAAATGCCCCCGACGTTGCTCCCGGGGGCTCGGCCCCTCCCCCGGGGCCGGCAGCAACCGGCCGGCCATCCACCGCAAGGGTTTCAGGCCCATCACCAGTGGGGTGAGCTGGCTGCCCATGCCGATACCGGCGGCGCGGGCTTTGCCGCGCGCGCCAGCGCCGGTGAGCAGTCGTTCATCGAAACGAAAATCAACACCCCACGGATAACCGGCAAGCGCGTTACTGCGCCGCACCACCCGGGCATTGATGGCGGCCATCACAAAAGGTGCGGTCCACTGGGCAAAATCCGCATCGTATTGAGGCTGGTTGCTGTCGAGTTCATCGGGGCCCCACTGTTCTCCTTCAGGGTTGAGAGAGTACGGATTGGCCAGGGCCTCGCGAACCGCCGGGTCGTCAACCGCCTCCTCCAGCATCAGCATCATGCTGGCAATGGTGCCGCCACTGGCACCGCCGCTGAACTTGCCTACCCGGGATTTAACCTCATCGGCATATTCACCGTAGCGCTCAAACATCTGCTCCTGCAGATACCAGGTTCCAAGGTCGCTGGGGATGGAATCAAACCCGCAGGTGTGGACAATACGCGCGCCGCTGTCCCGGGCCGTCGCCAGGTAGCGGTCGATCGTTCGGGCCATCCACTGCACTTCACCGGTGAGATCGCAGTAGTGGGTTCCCGCCGCGGCGCAGGCGGCAAGCAAGGCATCGCCGTAGCGGGCATAGGGTCCGACCGTGGTGCAGACAACCCGGGTGCGGGCGACCATCGCGTCCAGGGAAGCGCGGTCGCCGCTGTCCGCCTGGATAATGGGCAGATCCGGCAGGCCGAGGGTGTCTCGCAGCGCCTCTAATTTTTCCCTGTTGCGGCCGGCCAGGGCCCAGGCCAGGCCCTCGCCGTAGTTCTCGGCGAGATGGCGTGCCACCAGCGATCCGGTAAAACCGGTGGCGCCCCAGAGGACGACTTCGTATTCACGTGCTTTTTCGGTCATGTCTGCCTCATCTATGCAAGCGCCCTGACAACGAATTACTGCTCCAGGCTGCGCTGGCCAGCGGCTGCAGGCGTGCCCCGCTGCTCGAGGGCGGCTGCGCCCGAGTCGGGACTGCTGGCCGTGTTGAGCAGCCGCGGCAGCGCCTGCAGCCAGGTACTCCCCCAGCGATGCTGGGGCATCGGGGTCAGCAGGTCATCGACGTCGACAATATCCACCAGCCCGATAGACGGCTGCAGCGCGGTACCGCCGCCGGCGTGTTCATCCCATCGGGAAAAACTGTGATTGCTGGCCCGATGGGAGCGGTTGAAGCGCATGACCAGGAAATCACCCGCCAACCGTGCCCTGCCCCAGTCAAGGGAAAAAGCGTCCACCCCCAGCGGGCCCAGACTCACACCCAGGGCAGTTTCCGATATCCGCCAGTGCTCCCAGGCCAGCACATAACCGTCCGCGATTGTGGCCACCCGCTGGGGAGGCCCGAACGCTGCCAGCGCCTGGGACACATGGGTGACGGCAGCAGCCGTCTCATCGCTGTCGCCAGCCAGCGGCAGACCGAGCTGGTAGTGCAGTCGGCTGCAGCCAGTCAGCAGGCAACAGAGCAGAATCAGCAGGCGCTGCCACCGCATCAGGGATCATCTGCGGCGGCAAAGTCAGAAGCGAAATCCGTGAGCCTGTCGTTGGCATCAAAGAAAAAGATCGCCCTGTCGTAGCGCGTATCAACCTTGAACTGGTTGTACACAATAAGCACCAGGCCCTCGCCCCTGGAGCGCTCGAACAGGTAATAGAGCACGGTCTCTTCCCCTAGCGCAATCAACTGCGAGGGCGGGCCCAGGGCGTCCAGCACGTCCTGCCGGGTGGTCTTCCCGGCGACCAGGTTATGACCAGATACATCCTGCCACCGGGCCAGCACCCCGCGCTTGTTCTCGTATTGGGCACAGCCGCTGACCAGCACTGCCACTGCCAGCAGCACAGCGGCACCCATCGTGTTACTCATGTGATTCCATCGGCTTGCTGAAGACCAGGGTCATCCGGTCACTTTCACCGATAGCCAGGTAAGGCGCTTTTTCTTCATCCGTTTCGAGCTTCCTCAATGAGGGGGGCAGCTTCCACACGCCGATGTCATAGCGCTTGTGATCCAGTGGATTGCGGTTGAAGAAGCCCTCGGCTTCCAACTCGAAACCCGCCTTCACCGCCGCGCCGATGATGTAGTCCCGGCCCACGTAACCGATGTTGCGCGACATCCAGTCCTGCTCGGGATCCGCCAGGTGCTGCACCAGGCCCAGTTTGCCCCCGGGCTTTAACACATCGAAGAAATGGGCCATTGCCGCGTCCATGGTCCCCCGGGCAAACCAGCCATGAGCATTGCGGAAGGTGATTACCCGATCCACCGAGCCACTGGGCGCCGCGCCCATCACCAGGTCGCCGCGGGTCTCGTCGAACATCAGCGAGGTCACCTTCACCTTGCCGTAGACGGCGGGATTGCCAGCCATCTTCCTGTCAAAACTCTGCCGCGAACCGGGACGATAGCTGGCCTGGTCATCGCTGCTGTCATAGTGGGCCGCGATCAGCTGGCCGTTGTGCTTCAGATAGGGCGCCAGGATTTCCGTATACCAGCCCCCGCCCGGCCACACCTCCACCACCGAGTGGTACGGCTGAACGTCGAACAGCGACAGGGTCTTGACCGGATGGCGGTATACATCCCTGGCCACATAGGCTTCGGTCCGGTGTTCTCCGGCCACGGCCGCTTCCAGTTGGGAGGTATCAGCCTGGGCCATGAGTGGAAATAGCAGGGCCAGTGCCAGGGTAAAACGTGGGTTCATAAATTAATCCTGTAAGGCAGTAAGGTCAGTGATGATCGCGACACGACCCGGTGACCATCTTGCGCCGACGCGGATCAGTCATCACGCTCACAACCTTACTAGACCTGAACCACGGGAACCAGCCTGTAAAAAAATGGACTGCAAACCAGGCCAGACCAAGCCACAGCTCCAGATTGAGACCCGGTTCCACCTCACCACCCCGGTAATCCGTTAGTATGTGCAGAACGGCGTGACCTGCTACCAGTACCATTTGGGAGATCACGTATGGGCCTGATTGATTCCGGGGAAGGCGATGACTGAAGCGATAGCAAGCGCAAGCGGTGTCCTGCGCATCGGGATTGTGGGCGATTTGCACACACACTTCGATGCACTGGATGTTCACACCCTGAATCAGCGGTCTTTCGACTTGCTGTTCTTCACCGGCGACCTGGGCAGCGGCAGCCGGGAGAGCAGCCTGGAAATGGCGCGATTGCTATCCGCCCTGCGGGGTAAGGTGCTGGTCATGCCCGGCAACAATGACACCGTCGATATTCGCCAGCTCGCGGCAGAACTGACCCATCGCAGTGGCCAGAACGCCATCATGGCAATCGCCCGGCAGTGGCAACATGACGGCGACATCGCCCTGTGTGGCTACAGCCTCCATCGCCTAAATGTGGGTGGACGTCGGATCAGCCTGATTGCTGCGCGCCCTCACAGTATGGGTGGCCCCGAACTGACCTTTCCCGAGTACATGTCCCAGACCTACGCGATCCATACCCTGGAGGACTCGGTGGCGCGGATGAAAGCGCTGGTCGACCAGGCTGACCCGGAGATCATTTTTCTCGCACACAATGGCCCCCACGGACTGGGAGAGAAACCGGAAGATATCTGGGGCTGCGATTTCATGCCTGATGGCGGTGACTGGGGCGACCCGGACCTGGCAGCCGTCATCCAGTATGCGAGTTCCATCGGCAAACGTGTACTGGCCGTTGTTGCCGGGCATATGCACCTGCGCACCAAGCAGGGCAATGAGCGCCCCTGGCGTGTGGCGCAGGGCGGCACCGTGCATGTCAATGCAGCGAGGGTGCCGCGGATATTCAGCCGCGACCGGGAGGTATTCAGGCACCATGTGTTACTCACCCTGACGCCGGATACCCTGGATATCGAGGAAGTGTTGCTGGCCGAGGAGGAATAACGGCGGCTCAGATTTCCGCTAGCAAGGTTTTCGCCGCCTTGCTGGAAATTCCGAAGTACCCGGCAATTTCGGACATCAACTCCAGTTCAGCCCCGTGTACCTGCTCGTCGGCCAGAGCGACCGCTGCGGCCAGTGTGAACGCCGTTTCCCGATCCATTCTGTCGCCTGCCAGTTGCGAGCCGATACGCTCCAGGTACTGCTGCAATCCTATTTGGGCCAGATCGTGCTTGCAGCGCTGGTAAACATCGACCAGCGCATCGGCGGGGAGCTGGTTGGCCGTGAGCATGTGCATCGCGCCGCGCAAGGCGTCCAGTTCGGCGGGGTCCTCATGCCCGTCAACGATGGCGACAAGAAACATGGTTTCCGCAAAGGGCGTAAACCTCTCCAGCAGATCCTGTCTAAAAGGCAGCTCGCCATGATCAGCGGATTCGTCACCTGCTTCAGGGGCTGCACGGCCCTGCTGTAACAGCGCGTCACGCACGCGCTGGATCGTCCCGGTATCAATATCCATAAAAGCCATACTCCACGCGATGACGACACTTGTAAACAGGTCGTCTCTGGTCGCCAGCACCCGTAGCGATGCGCCGACGGAGCAGAATACCTGCCGCTGCTGTCTAGCATGCGCCCAGCGACGGTTTCGTCAGTGTCAGAAAATCTTTTCCTGTGGATCCCGGCGCAGGTCGCGGAAAACGCTGAATTCCCACGGCCTGAAAGCAATCAGCAGGCTTGAGCCGAAGCGTTCCTCGAGAGGCAGTCCGCTGTCCTCCTGGTGTAATTCATTGAATTCGGCCAGCAGGCGATCCAGCTTCTTCAGCATTGTGGCGTTGGAGGCTCTGGAGAGCATGCCGCTGCGAAACTCGAATTTCTCGCCGGGCCCGGTGAAGCTGGACCGCATGAATCGGGGCTGCACGTCCCTGCTGAAAAATCGCTGGATGGGGCCATTGGGAATCCACTGGAAATCGCTGCCGACGGTCAAGCGGAAGCGGTTCAATGGCTGTAGATCGATAAGCCGCAGTCGATCCAGTCTGGCCAGTAACTGGATCACCTCATGCTCGCTCAGGGTATAAGTGGCGATGATTTCCTCAAAGGTCCAGGCGTTGAGGACGCAGATAGCGACCAACAACAGTTTGGGATCGGCAGCAACTTCCCGCTCCTGCTCCTGGGTAAGCCGGTTGATGCGCTTGCGCTCACTGGCCATCTTTCGCACCAGGTCGGAGATGTCCAGGCCCGCGATCTGGCACAGGGCCTCCAGCCGATCCAGCGACAGCTTCGACTCGGAGAACATCCGCTTGACACTGCTCTCCGACAGGCCCAGGCGATCGGCCACGTTGGCGTAAGTGATACCACTGGCTTTCAGCTCGCGTTTGAGGGTGTTTAACAGTGCAGCAACCTGGCTCATTATCACATCCTGAAGGTATCGCATTTCGATACTTTTATGGTCATAAAACGGCACTAATGCGAACAAGGATGCATTTTATGCACCCTTGAGGCAAGTTTTCTCTCGTCGTCGCGCGATCGTGCGCCGACGCTTCTACCCGACTACGCGAGGAAACGATCATGAGCAGCCCATGGAGTTACGCCAGAAAATGCATTGCCGCCGCCGCAGCGACGCTGTGCATGGCGCCGGGAACCGAGGCCGCGGGATTGATGACACCGGCCAACGGCACCCTGCCCGAACTGAAGATCAAGCAGCACCATGTGGACGTGGTCATCGAAGATGGCTACGCCATTACCACCATCGACCAGACGTTTTTCAACCCGAGCCAGCAGGCACTGGAGGCCATTTATTCGTTTCCCGTTCCCGAACAGGCATCCGTCGGGGAATTCACCTACTGGATTGACGGCAAGCCAGTCACGGGAGAGGTTCTTGAGAAGGCACGAGCGAGGGAGATCTACCAGCAGGAAAAAGCGCAGGGCCGGGAAACGGCGCTGACGGAGCAGGACGCATACCGCAGCTTCGATTCGCAGGTGTACCCGGTACAGCCCCGGGGCGATGTGCGCATTCGCCTGGTCTACATCCAGCCGGTTCATGTGGACCTGGGAATTGGACGTTATGTCTATCCGCTGGAGGAAGGGGGTGTCGATGAAGAGGCCCTGGCCTTCTGGACTTACAACGAGACCGTGGATGAAGCTTTCAGCTTCAACCTGCAGATGCGCTCCTCCTACCCGATAGACAGCTTCCGCCTGCCGCAGCATCCGCAAGCGGCCATCAGTTCGGCGTCAAGCCAGCAGTGGCAGGTGGCGTTGGCCAGCCCGGCGGAAGTCGAGGAAGCCGGCAGCGCCGCTGCTCCCCCACAGTCCTTCAAGCTCAATCAGGACATCGTGGTGTACTGGCGTCACCAGCAGGGCTTACCCGGCAGCATCGACATGATTACCCACAAACCCGAGGGCAGCGATCGCGGCACCTTTATGCTGACCGTGACCCCGGGCGATGACCTGGCTGCGATCGAGAGCGGCAGGGACTGGATTTTTGTACTGGATTATTCCGGATCCATGCAGGGCAAGTACCAGACCCTGGTGGAAGGCGTGCGTCAGGGCCTGGGCAAACTCAACCCCAACGACCGCTTCAGGATTGTACTGTTCAACGATAGCGCCACTGAGATCACCCGCGGTTATATCCCGATCAACGAGAAGAATTCAGCGACTTACATGCAGCGCCTGGAGTCCATGCAACCTGGCGGAGGTACCAACCTCTATGCGGGACTCGATCTGGCCTATGGCCGACTGGACGCGGATCGGCCCAGCGCCGTCATTCTGGTCACTGACGGTGTCGCCAATGTGGGCGTCACCGAGAAAAAAGACTTCCTCAGCTTGCTGGAGAAGCACGACGTTCGCCTGTTCAGCTTTGTCATGGGCAACAGTGCCAACCGGCCCCTGCTGGAGGGGATGACGACCGTGTCAAACGGCTTTTACAGCAGCATTTCCAACGGCGACGACATTGCCGGCCGCCTGGTCCAGACAGCGGACAAGCTGAGCCATGAGGCTTACCGCGACATCGACCTGGAAATCGAGGGAGTCAGGGTAAAAGACCTGACGCCGGCGCGCATTGGCTCTCTGTATCGCGGCCAGCAGTTGGTTGTCTTCGGTCACTACTGGGGTGACGGCGAGGGCGCAGTCGAGATCAGCGGCAGGGTCTCCGACCGGGAGGTGACCTATACCTCCGCCCTGCACTTCCCCGAGCAAAGCGCACGGTATCCGGAACTGGAGCGCCTGTGGGCCTACGCCACCATAGAAGACCTGCAGCAGCGCATGGATTACCTGGGCCACGACAGTGACAGCGAGCAGGCGATAGTCGACCTGGCCGTGGCATATGGGCTGGTGACCGACTACACCTCCATGCTGGTGGTGCGCGAGGAGGCCTTCGAGCAGTTCGGCATCGATCGCAACAATGCCGAGCGAGTGGCCAATGAAAGCCAGGCGCGCCAGCAACGTGGGTCCGAAGCAGTGCGCGACCACCGCCAGGACGCCCGGCAACCGGCATTCACTGCGCCGCGCGCCTACCCCGGGCCTGGCGGCAATGGTGGCGGCTCCCTCGGTCTGACGGGCCTGCTCCTGTTACTGCCCCTGCTGTGGGCAAACAAAACGCGCAAAGCCCACTGAACAGCGCACAGACGGGTGTGGGCCCCTTCCGGCCCCGCACGCCAGAAGGAGAAAGAGCATGTCACGACGACCTGTTTTCACCCTGATCCTTTGCGCCCTGGCCTGCGGCCTGGCACTGTTGCCGGCCGCGGCGAGGGAGAATTTGCACTTCGATTACTACCGCCTGGTGACGGGTGACTGGATCGGGCTGCTCAGCGGCCACTGGCTGCATGCCGATGTCGAACACCTTGCCTGGAATGTGGGCGCACTGGCGATACTGGCCTCGTTGATCGAGAGGCATTCACCGCAACTGCTGATGAGCAGTATCCTCGCCGGCACGCTCGGGGTGGATCTGCTGCTGGTATCCCCGCTGGGCGAGGTAGCGAGATATTGCGGCCTGTCCGGACTATTGAACACGCTCCTGGGGGTGGTGCTTTTCCTGTTGTGGCAGCGCACCCGTTCCCTCCTGGTTATCCTGGTCGGACTGCTCTGTACGCTCAAGATCCTCGTGGAAATCCGCTTTGGTCAGTCGCTGTTTACAGACATCAGCTGGCCACCCTATGCCCCCGCACATTTAGCGGGATTAGTGGCAACTCCCATTGCCCTGGCGCTGGGCTACAGGGATACTGTCAGGCAAAAGACAACAACAGGCACGGCAAGGACTCACTATGGGCATCTGGTCACCAGCGCGTGAGATCGCCCGGGCAACACCGGATGACCGCAATCGCTACGTGGATTTCCTGCGAGCCGTCTCCATCGGATTCGTGATCATTGGTCACTGGCTGATCACTACCGCCTACTATGACGCCGCGACGGGCACCATGACGCCTGTGCTGGCGCTGGATTCCATTCCCTGGACAGCCTGGCTTACCTGGGTCTTCCAGGTGATGCCGATCTTCTTCATCGTTGGTGGCTACTCCAATGCCGTGTCGCTGGAGGGTGCCAGAGGCAAACAGCTCAGTTATGCCCAATGGCTCACCGGTCGACTCCACCGGCTACTGACACCGCTGCTGTTACTGGTACTGGTCTGGGCAGGTATCGCCGTCGCACTCAACCTGGCGTCGGTGGAGGCGGAAAAAATCAGGTTTCTCTCCCGAGCAGCACTGGTTCCCACCTGGTTTCTCGCCATTTACACCATGATCGTCCTGCTCGCCCCGCTGACTTACCGGCTGTGGCAGCAATGGGGCTTTTACTCCCTGGCAGCCTATATCGGTCTCGCGGTACTGGTCGATTACCTGTTCTTCGCACTGGATATGCAATGGACGGGTTGGAGCAACTATTTCTGGGTGTGGCTGGCCATGCACCACCTGGGTTTTGCCTGGCGTGATGGCCGGCTGGCCAAACCGCCGGCACTGATCGCCATGTCCATGCTGTCGCTGCTGACCCTGTATGCCCTGATTGTATGGGGCCCCTATCCCATCGCCATGGCAGGCTCACCGGGTGACGAGGTCAGCAATACGCTGCCGCCAAAAATCACCCTTATCGCGCTGGGCCTGGTTCAATTTGGCCTGCTGATGGCCATCGAAAGGCCCATGCAGAGGCTGCTTTCCAGTCTCAACCTGTGGACCACGACCGTCATCGTCAATACGATGATAATGACGATTTATCTCTGGCACATGACCGTTTTGCTGGCGGTGCTGGTCCTCTCTTACTTTCTGGCGGGGCTGGGCATGAGCCTGGTGCCCGGCAGCGCCGAGTGGTGGTGGAGCCGCCCCCTGTGGTTGCTGCTCCTGGGCGCGCTGCTGGTTCCGGTTGCACTGCTACTTTCACCCCTGGAGCGTATCACCCGGGGCGCTGACGTCCCCTGCCCGCCAACCATCAGGCTGGTGGGCGGCGCGGTGCTGGCGGGATCGGGATTAACCCTGGCAACCTTGCTGGGGTTTGACGGCAACCTGCTGTCGCCGACCAACACCGGCGTCGTCGCCCTGGTCATTGGCGGAGCCTGGATCGCGGGCGTGCCGATCAGGCTTTCCCGAGTCCATTAAAGCGTTATCATAAACCGTCGTTTTCCAGCTGTATCCACGGTGTTGCCGCCATTAGCCGAAGGGGTTGGGCCATGGCATAAACCCGGTAAGCAGCAGCCAAGGCAAAGGCCACTTCCATGAACACTGCACAGACCCAATCCGGCAACAAGCTACCCTCCAGCGCCCGCGTAGTTGTGGTCGGTGGCGGTATTATCGGCACCTCCATCGCCTATCACCTGGCCCATCTGGGCTGCGGCGACGTGGTCCTGCTGGAACGGGACGAGATCACCTCGGGGACCACCTGGCACGCAGCCGGACTGATGGTGACCTACGGCAGCCTGTCTGAAACCGCCACTGCGATCCGCAGATATTCCAGGGACCTGTACGGCCGGCTGGAGGCGGAAACCGGCCAGGCCACCGGCATCAATCCCTGCGGTTTTATCGAACTCGCCACCTGCCCCGATCGGCTGGAAGAATATCGTCGGGTATCGGCCTTCAACCGCTACTGCGGTGTCGACGTGCACGAAATTTCCCCCCGGGAAGTGCAGGACCTGTTTCCCATCGCCCGGGTGGATGACGTGCTGGCAGGCTTTTACGTGGAGGGTGACGGCCGGGTCAACCCGGTTGACGTCACCATGGCGCTGGCCAAGGGCGCGAGAATGCAGGGCGCGAAGTTGATTACCGGTGTCTCGGCCACCGGTGTCACTCGCGACCGGGGGCGCGTCACCGGAGTGACAACCGACCATGGCGATATCGCCTGTGAGTACGTGGTGAACTGTGCCGGCATGTGGGCGCGGCAGTTTGGCGAGCAACACGGCGTTGTCATCCCCAACCAGGCGGCGGAGCACTACTACCTGATCACCGATCAGGTGGAGGGCATCAGTAAACAATGGCCGGTGCTGGAGGACCCCGCCAATTACGGCTACTACCGGGAAGAAGTCGGCGGCCTGATGGTAGGCCTGTTTGAGCCGGTGTCCGCACCCTGG
Organism: Seongchinamella unica; assembly: GCF_004354085.1. GTDB lineage: Bacteria > Pseudomonadota > Gammaproteobacteria > Pseudomonadales > Halieaceae > Halioglobus > Halioglobus unicus. Next base: position 120,935 of record NZ_SMSE01000004.1, read on the forward strand.
CGGGTGGAGGGAATTCCCGACACTTTCTCCTTCGGTGAACTCGAACCTGACTGGGAGCGAATGACGCCGTTTCTCGAACAGGCCATGAGCCGCGTGCCCATCAGCATGGACAGCGGCATCAGGAAATTCTTCTGTGGCCCGGAAAGTTTCACCCCGGACCTGGCACCCGTGGTCGGCGAGGCGCCGGAGCTGAAAAATTATTTTGTGGCCGCCGGCCTCAACTCCATCGGTATCCTGTCCGCCGGGGGCCTGGGCAGAGTCATGGCCCACTGGATACTGAACGGCAGTCCTGACGTGGATGTCACCGGATTTAACATCGACCGCTTTCACGCCTACCAGGCCAACCCCGATTACCGCCGCGACCGGGCGGTGGAGGCGCTGGGCACGGTCTACAAGTGCCACTATCCGACCAAAACACCCGCCACCGCCCGGGGCGCCAGGCGCTCGGCATTGCATGACCGCCTGGCTGCCGCCGGGGCCTGTTTCAGCGAGGTGAGCGGCTGGGAAGCGCCGGCCTGGTACGCACCGCCCGGGATTGAGCCCGAGGCCGCAAAACTTTCCTTCGGGCGCATGCACTGGTGGCCCTACTGGGCCCGGGAACACCGGGCCTGCCGCGAGGCTGTGATCCTCATGGATATGAGCATCATGTCCAAATTCCTGGTCCAGGGTCGGGATGCCGGCGCCCTGCTGGAACGCCTCAGCGCCAACCGGGTCGATGGCGAGGCGGGCGTGATTACCTACACCCAGTGGCTGAATGATCGCGGCCTGCTGGAGGCCGACCTCACGGTGACCAAACTGGCCGATGACAAATTTCTGGTGGTGGTCACCGACACCATGCATCGCCACGCCCAGACCTGGATGGAACGGCACAGACGCGACGACGAATTCGCCGTGGTCACCGACGTCACCTCCGGGATCACCCAGATCAATATCCAGGGACCCCGCAGCCGGGCGTTACTGCAGGCGGTGAGTTCCGTGGATATGAGTAACCAGGCCTTCCCTTTCCGCTCTGCCCGGGAAATCGACATCGGCTACGGCCGGGCATTGTGCATTCGCATCACCTACGCCGGTGAACTGGGTTACGAGCTGTATATCCCCAGCGATCAGGCGGTTAATGTTTATGACCGGCTGGTGGAAGCAGGCACCAACCACGGCCTGGTGCACGCTGGCTTGCGGGCGCTGGGCAGCCTGCGACTGGAGAAGGGGTATCGCGACTACGGTCACGACATCGACAATACCGACAACGCCTTTGAAGCCGGCCTGGGATTTGCGGTGGCGGTGGACAAACCGGGCGGTTTTATCGGCCGCGACCGGGCCGCCGGGCAAAAGGCGGCCCGGCCCTACCAGCGACGCCTGGTACAGGTTCTGGTGGAAGACCCGGAGCCCATGCTGTGGCACGCGGAGGTGATTTACCGCGACGATAAAGCGGTAGGCTACGTGCGTGCCGGCAGCTACGGCCACACCCTAGGCGGGGCCGTCGGCCTGGCGATGATAGAGCCGGGGGAGACCGTCGACCCCGCGTACCTGCGAACCGGTCACTGGGAGGTGGATATCGCCGGGGTCCGCTACCCCTGCCGCTGTTCACTGCAACCCCTCTATGACCCCGCGATGGAACGCATCAAGTGCTAGTCAGTGGTCAGGCGGTGATGGCAACGCAAGGCTGAATTTGTCACCCTGTGACTTGCCGAATCCGGGGGATTGTTCTAGATATACAAGACCTCGAAGTTTTCCAGAAACCACCGGGAGGATGTGATGGCACATAACTCGCCGAGTCATTCGGCTTCGATAACTGTCCTGGCACTGCTCATTGCGCTGAATGTCGGTATTTGCGTCGGCCTGGCCTTGAGTAACCTGGCGGGTATCCCAACGAGTCAGTTGTATCTTCTTGCGGCGGTGGAATCCGCAGCCGTCATTCTCGTTTATTACCAAAATAGACGCAGATCACCGCTGGCTTAGGCTTGAAACCATCAGGGTCGGTGACGTTCAAGGTATCGAACTTACTCACCTTGAGGCACCGCTCAAGTCATTCGGCAACTCCGACGGACTCACTTGTAGGGAAGCTGCCGCTCAATAATCGCTAATACGGGTTCGCGTCAGCCGCCACTGCCCGCCAGACTTTTCCAGTTGGTACACGACGTTGCGGGTACCACCGCTGGGCTGGGCATTCACATCACCAGGGAGATACAGCGGAAAGCGCCGGACCAGCGACGTTTCCTCCACGGCAAAATCGTCGTGCCCCATATAACCGTCACTGACAGCCTGGTCCTCGCCCAGCTCTGGCAGCACAATCCGCTCGAGGGTCAGGTCGTCATTGACCACATAGGCCACCAGGGAGCCGTAACTTCCGCTACCTGCGGATGCAATGGCAACATAGACTTCCGGCCGCTGGTCGCTGTCCAGGTCGGCAATTTGCGCCCGGTAGGCCACGCCATCTACCTCCTCGCTGACATTGGCGCTGGTGCCGACCACCCGCACTGTCAGCGAATTGAGCGAGCCCGAACCAGCGCTGGATACGACGACTTGAGTCCCTGCCAGTGACAGCACACAGGCCCCCTCCTGACGTATCTCACCGGTGCCACACTGGGAGCGTAGCGGACTTTCTGCGGCCATTAACAGCAGCGGCACGGCTGCGGCCAGCCCCAGCAACAGCTGAAATAAAGCGGTAGGCGTCATGTATATGAAGCCTGGAGCGAATGCTTGCCGATGTGCGAAACCATGGCAGCGTCGGCTACATCTGCGAGTCGATCGGCAATAATCCAAAAAACCAGCTCTCCAGTTGCTGAAACACGGAATCCGAGGGCGAGGTGTAACGGACTTCGGTATCACTGCGCCAGCTGAGCCGCCCATCCTCGAGGCTCACCGACCAGCTGTTGCGGGGATGGAAGTCATCAGCAATGGCAGACCGCAACCTGCTGTTCAGTTCGGTGCTGTGAATCATCAGGCCGACCTCGGTATTGATTTTCAGCGAGCGAGGATCAAGATTGCTGCTACCGATAAACACCCGGTCGTCGTCCACCAGCATAAACTTGGCATGCAGGCCCAGTTTCTTGTCGACCACCGGTCCGCGCATATAACGCTCCCGGTCCCGGGCGTCGGCGCGTACCTCGTGGAGCTCGACCCCCGATTCCAGCAATTGCCTGACGTGTCCGTCATAGGCGGCATACGCGGATAGGTGGTTGTTGGAGCGCATGGAGTTGGTGAGCAGTCGCACCCGCACCCCGCGATCCACCGCCGCCGCCAGGCTCGTTTCCAGTTCCGGGGTAGGCACCAGGTAGGCGCTGATGGCAATCAGTTCACTGTTGGCGCTGTCGATGGCCTGGCGCAGTTTGCGGGCCAGCTGGTCCGGCTTTTCCGCCTGCGCAGTGGGATCATCAGTAGCCGGGTCATCGGACAAAAACAGGGCGGCGCCGGAAACGGCATCCTTCGTCACCGCTTGCCAGCGTGCGGCCAGTTCCGGTTCCGTGCTCACCCTGACGGGCCCCGCGACGGCCTCGAGCTGCGCCCGCAGCTGCTGCAGATCTTCTTCGCTGGACTCTGCCTTCAACAACTGGCCGATGGGTATCGACCAGCCGCTGTTCCAGAAACGGTCGAAATGCTGGCTCACCTGGGCGACGCTCTCACCCATGGCCAGTACCTCCATATCGCGAAAGTTGTATTGCGGGTGGTGCCCGAAGTACTCATCTGCCAGGTTACGGCCGCCGACAATCACCGCCCAGCCGTCGATGATGAGTGTCTTGTTGTGCATGCGGTGATTGACCCTGTTGAAATCACCGGCATTGACCAGGGCCCTTCCCGCCGTGTCCGGCACCCGGTAAGCGTATGGGTTATACAGGCGCAGATCGATACCGGGGTGGGCGTCCAGGTGGCGCAGCATCTGGTCTTCCCGGGAGGTATACGAATCGTCCAGCAGCAGGCGGACCCTGACACCCCGGTCGGCGGCCGCCAGCAGATGGCCGACAAAGGCTGCGCCGCTGAAGTCCGGCATCCACAGAAAGGTCTCCAGCTCGATGGACTCATGGGCACTGTCGATGAGGGCAATACGCCAGTCGTAGGCCTCGTCGTAAGTGTTGAGAAGATGGAACCACTCCCGCGGGCTGTCTGCGGCGAGGTGCTGCCAGAATCGGTCGGAAGATGGGGCAAGAGATTGTTCGGCCGGCAGCTCAGCCCGCTGTAGCGGACTGGCACAGGCAACGAGTAGCAACAGCGCAAAACAGCCCGGGAGTGCCTGCTGCGGGATCTGCCCCAGAACCTTGATATTGATGGTCACAACAGCTGGCGATTACGCTCGCAGGGATCAGGTGGAGGCTTTCACTTTACCTCAGGGCCGCGCAGATGCAAGGCCGCAGAGGGAGTACCGCCAGCGCTGCCGGCAGCGGGTACTAGAGATAGCCAAACAGGCCAATGGCGATGCATACTGCGCAGAATGCCTTGGCGATGGCGATCTCATCGAGCTCAAAGTTACTGTTGTTGAACCAGGACATGACCAGCTCCGTTGTTCTCTGTTACCAGCGTCTGTTGTAGCAAAGACCCTGTAAACCCTCAATTACCGGTCATTACACGCGTCCAGGATACGCACCCGGCTGGGCCTGACCACTCCGCTACCCGGTTGCGCGCTGAAGTGGCCTACCAGCGGTTCGCCACAGCCGCTGCAACACCCCCGGGCATCGAGCCCCCAGGCCCCGAGTTGATAGGCATTGCGCTCTATCAGCAACTGGCCGCAGCTATGGCACCAGCTACTGCCGCCGCGCCTGTCGCGCACATTGCCGGTGTAGGCATGGCGCACGCCATTGGCCAGCGCTATGTCCCGTGCCCGGGTCAGGGTGCTCGCGGGGGTAGGGGCATGGTCCGGCATTTTCCAGTCCGGGTGAAACGCGGTGAAGTGCATGGGCACATCCGGCCCCAGCTCCTTGACCACCCAGCGGGTCATGGCATCGATTTCAGCGTCGCTGTCGTTCTCCCCGGGAATCAGTAAGGTCGTCAGCTCCAGCCAGGTATTGGTTTCCCGCCGGATGTACACCAGCGTGTCCAGCACTGGCGCCAGGTGGCTGCCACAGATCCGGTAATAGAACGCCTCGGTAAAGGCCTTGAGGTCCACGTTAGCCGCATCCACCGCCTGAAAAAACGCCTTTCGCGGCTCCGGATCTATGTATCCGGCAGTTACCGCCACAGTTTTTACCCCGACCTCGCGACAGGCGGCGGCCACATCCACGGCGTATTCAAAAAAAATCACCGGGTCATTGTAGGTGAATGCCACGCTGGTACAGTCCGTTTCCAGTGCGGTGCGTGCCAGCTGCTCCGGCGAGGCAGCATCCGCCAGGGTGTCCATCTGCCGCGACTTGCTCATGTCCCAGTTCTGGCAGAATTTGCAGGCCAGGTTGCAGCCCGCCGTGCCAAAGGACAACACCCGGCTGCCAGGGTAGAAGTGATTCAGTGGTTTTTTTTCGATGGGATCGATGCAGAAGCCGCTGGAACGACCGTAGCTGACGAGCTTGATCTCATCGTCCAGGCGCTGGCGCACGTAGCACAGGCCCCGCTGGCCATCCTGCAGCTTGCAGTGGCGCGGGCAGAGGTCGCATTGCAGTTGCCCGTTTGCCAACGCGTGCCAGTAGTCTGTGCCAACAATGGACGTCGTCATAACTTGTAAATTGGGCCACAACCGCCATTATTCAAGTATGGCAGGTTTATCGAAAATTACTGCCCCGTGAACGGGCAGCCCTTAGTCAGGCCCGCCGCAGTCGCCGGCACTTTTTACCCGGCGGACGCGACGCAGCTGCGGCGAAACGTGGAGCAGCTGCTGGCGCAGGGCGAGCCCCACACGCTGCCCTCGCCGCAGGCGCTGATCGTCCCCCATGCCGGCTATAGGTATTCCGGCACCACTGCCGCCACAGCCTACCGGCAATTGGAAAAATGTGCCGGTGACATCAACCGGGTGATCCTGCTCGGACCCGCTCATCGGGTCTATGTGGAAGGCATGGCGGTGCCATCGAGTTCCCGTTTTGCCACCCCCCTGGGGGAAGTACCGCTGGACCAGGCGGGCATTGCCCGGGCGCTGGCACTGTCCGGCACCGCCAGTAATGACGAGGCGCACCGGCAGGAGCATGCCCTCGAGGTTCAGCTGCCCTTTCTGCAATGCATTCTGGGGGATTTTTCCCTGTTACCGATCGTGGTCGGGCAATGCCCGGTGGCCGGGGTGGCGGCACTGATCGATACCCTCTGGACCGGACCCGGGGTATTGCTGGTCGTCAGTTCAGACCTGTCCCATTTCCAGCCTTACGACAGCGCGACCCGCCACGACCGGTCATCCTGCCAGCGCATCCTCAACGGAGAGCATGACCTGAAGGGCAGCGACGCCTGTGGCGCCGGTCCTATCAACGGACTGCTGGCCAGTCACCGGGGAAGCCGCCTGCAGCGCCGTCTGCTGGCTTATTGCAATTCCGGCGATACCGGTGGGGACAGACAGAGAGTGGTGGGTTATGGCGCCTTCAGCCTTCACTGAATTAAGCGAGCCGGCGAAGCACTGGTTGCTGGCCACTGCACGGCGGGTGATTTCCGGGCGCCAGCCGCTTGCGGATATACCCGCTGATCCCGGCCTCGGGCAATGCCGAGGCGTGTTTGTGACCCTGAAGAAAAACGGCGCGCTACGGGGCTGCATTGGTCAGCTGGAAGCCGACAGGCCGCTGTCGGTGATGGTCACCGAGTGCGCAGAGGGTGCAGCCTTTCGCGATCCGCGCTTCCCCGCGCTGGGTGAGCGCGAAGTGAGACTGGTAAGGATTTCTATCTCGGTTCTGAGCCCGCCGCAGCGCATGGCCGTCCGCGACAGGGCCGACCTGCTGGCCCAGCTGCAGCCCGGCGTGGATGGCCTGGTGATTGCCGCGGGCCATCGCCAGGCCACATTCCTGCCCTCGGTATGGGAGCAGTTGCCGCAGAAGGTGCAGTTTCTGGAGCAGCTGCTGGCAAAGGCAGGCCTGCCGCCGGACTACTGGTCCGGGGAAATGGCCTGCAGTCGCTACCGCAGTTGCAACTTTACTGAACCGTCGCCGCGGACGGATCCGCGTAGCCCAATTCGCGCAGGGTCGCGGTAATTTCCTCGAGGATGGTGGGATCATCGATTGTCGCCGGCATCTTCCAGGGTTCGCCATCGGCGATACTGCGCATGGTGCCCCGCAGGATCTTGCCGGACCGGGTCTTGGGCAGGCGTTCCACCACCGCACACAGCTTGAACGCCGCCACCGGGCCAATCCTGTCACGCATCTGCTGGATACTCTCGGCGACGATCTCGTCGGCTGAGCGTTCGACTCCGGCATTGAGTACCAGCAGTCCCAGCGGCAGCTGTCCTTTCATGACATCGGCCACACCGACCACCGCACATTCAGCGACATCCGGGTGATCTGCCAGCACTTCTTCCATGGCACCGGTGGAGAGTCGGTGGCCGGCCACGTTGATGACATCGTCGGTGCGAGCCATCACAAAAATGTAGCCGTTGTCGTCGATATAGCCGGCGTCACCGGTTTCGTAATAGCCCGGGTAGCGGCTGAAGTAGGCGCTGACGTAACGGTCCTCCGCGTTCCAGAGCGTGGTAAAGGTACCGGGCGGTAGCGGTTCCTTGACCACCAGGGCACCGATCTCTCCGGCAGGCATCTGCTCTCCGTTTTCGTCCAGCACCTGCACGTCGTAGCCGGGTACCGGCCTGGCCGGAGAACCCGGCACAATCGGCAGCAGTTCAATACCGAGGCAGTTGGAACAGATGGGCCAGCCGGTCTCCGTCTGCCACCAGTGGTCTATCACCGGAACACCCAGTTTATCCTGGGCCCAGGACAGGGTGCTGGGGTCGCAGCGCTCACCGGCCAGAAACAGGGACTGCAGGCAGCTGAGGTCGTACTGTTTGAGATACTTGCCCTCCGGGTCTTCTTTCTTGATCGCCCTGAATGCAGTGGGTGCGGTGAACATGACCTTCACCCCGTACTCGGAGATCACCCGCCAGAACGCGCCGGGATCCGGCGTGCCTACCGGCTTACCCTCATAAATCACGGTTGTACTGCCATTGAATAGCGGTCCGTAGACGATGTAGGAATGACCCACGACCCAACCCACGTCCGACGCGGCCCAGTAAACGTCACCGGGGTCGGTATCGTAAACGTTTTTCATGCTCCACTTGAGGGCGACAATGCTGCCGCCGGTGTCACGCACCACCCCCTTGGGCTGGCCAGTAGTACCCGAGGTATAGAGGATGTAGAGCGGATCGTTGGCGGCCACCGGTACGCAGGCCACCGGTTCAGCGGAGGCCATCGCTTCTGCCCAGTTCAGGTCGCGACCGGCCTGCAGTTCGGCCTCCTGCATCGGTCGCTGCAGGATGATGCAGCTATCGGGCTTGTGTTCAGCCAGGTCGATCGCCGCATCGAGCAGCGGCTTGTAGGGCACGATGCGCGTGGGTTCCACACCACAGCTGGCGGAAACAATCGCCCTGGGTGCAGCGTCATCGATGCGCACGGCAAGCTCATTACTGGCAAAGCCTCCAAACACCACCGAGTGAACCGCCCCCAGCCTGGCGCAGGCCAGCATGGCGATAAGCGCCTCCGGCACCATGGGCATGTAGATGATCACCCGGTCGCCCTTGCCCACCCCCTGTCCCGCCAGCACACCGGCAAACCGGGCCACCTCGTCAAGTAATTCCGCGTAGGTATAGCGACGCTTGGTATCGGTCACCGGGCTGTCGTAAATCAGGGCGTCCTGCTCGCCCCTGCCCTCTTCTACCTGCAGGTCCAGGGCGTTATAGCAGGCGTTGGTGGTGCCGTCGGCAAACCAGCGGTAAAACGGGGGATTGCTGTCGTCCAGCACGCACTCGGGCGCCTGGTACCAGTGGATATCCTGGGCCGCTTGTTGCCAGAGTGAAAGGTTGCTCATAGCGATGTCCGTTTCAGTGGAAATTTGACTGACATTAACCGCTGTTCCATGGTGGTGGCAATTCGACCATGGTGGTAGCCCTGCCAGGATAAAACCATCGTGGCAGGAAACTTCTCCCGGTCTATACTGCCTAAGAGACTGAAAACCAGCAGGCCGGGACCTCTGGCGCGGGCGGGACTTATTCCCCCGCTGGTTTCACCGCCAGGCCTCGACCTTCGTGAGGCAACGGTGCGAGACCATGACTCGCACGAGGAGGCACTACTATGTCTGCGGCTCAAAACTCTCTCGATATCTACCCCATTCACCGGGTACCTGCGACACGCCCGTTTATCTGGCTCGCCGCCGGTTGGGACAGCATGATGCACAGCCTTGGCCCCAGCCTGGCCTACGGCGCGCTGGTGGCGCTACTGGGCACCATGATTCTCGGTTACCAGGAACATCCACTGTACATCGCGGCGGCCGTTTGTGCCTTCCTGGTGGTCGGCCCGGTCATTACCGCCGGTGTTTGCGAACTCGCCAGGCGGCGGGACCATGGCGAAACCAGCGACTTCCAGGACTCGCTGGAGGCAATCCGCCATAATCGCAGCCACCTGCTGAGTCTGGCTGAGGTGCTGGCCTTCGTCGCAGTGGCGGGATTCAGCCTGGCCGCGCTGGTGCTTTACGCCACTGTGGGGTCCGTCGCCCCGGCCATCGAGTCCACCGTGTGGGGCAATGTGATGGCGCAGTTGAGCACAGCCCACCTGCTGGCTTACAGCCTGGCCTTCCTGGGTGTTTCAGCGGTGGTTTTCCTGCTGTCGGTCGTTACTGTGCCGATGATGATTGATCGCCATGTCGACCCGGGCATCGCCATGCGCATGAGCCTGCGGGTCGCGGTGCGCGATCTTCCGGCCATGATCATTTGGGCGGGGCTGATTATCAGCCTGGTGGCCTTTGGCTTTGGTACCCGGCTGTGGGGCATGGTGCTGGTTCTGCCCCTGCTGGGCCATGCAACCTGGTTCGCCTATCGGGATATTGTCGAGGAAGAATAAGTCATTTTCTGGCGTGCGTGCGAAGCGGCCACCGCGGGTGGGATATGCCGCAGCAGGGAGTGTGCTTTTCGACCGAAGAAGTGTTCTCCCATTTGCGGTGACCGCCTCGCTAATGAAGTCTCGCCACTATTCCCGGCCATTTCAGCACTCATATAACAAGGGCACCAAAGGGTGCCCTCAACTCACGTCTCCAAAACCAGCAATCAGCTCTTCAATTTGGCCAGGGTATCGAATACCCGGGTGACAAACTTGCCGTAAGGCGGACGCAGGAACTGCATGGAAGTAAAACCGGGCTGGTAATAGACCGGACGCATCTTGGAGAAAGTCACAAAACCCTCTCGGCCGTGGTAGTGCCCCATCCCGCTGGGACCTACCCCGCCAAACGGCATATCGTGCTGGGCCACGTGAAACAGGGCATCGTTAACTGTGACACCGCCTGACATGACCCGCTCGATGTACATGTCCGAGAGCTTGCGGTCATTGGTGAACGGGTACAGCGCCAGGGGCCGGTCCTTGCTGTTCACATAGTCGACCACTTCCTGGTGGTCCTTGTAGGTCATCACCATCAGTAGCGGGCCGAAGGTCTCGCGGTTGCGAATGGTCATATCCTCGGTGGTATCCAGCACCAGGTGCAGCGGGAACTTGCGGGTCTCGAAATTAGGCTGCTGGTCGCCGCTCAGATTGACAATGGTAGCGCCTTTCTCCTGCGCGTCTGCCAGGGTATCTGCAATGCGCTTCATCGAACGGTCGTCGATGATGGAGGTGTAATCGACATGTTCTATATCCGGGCAGTGTTTTGCCACGTACGCCCTGGCCAGGGAAATAAACGCTTCCCGCTGGCTCTCGTGCACAAACACGTAATCCACGTTGGTGCATATCTGGCCAGCGTTGAACTGCTTTACGAACAGGATGCGCGCTACGGCCTTTTTCAGCTTGTAATTGGGGTCGATGACCGCCGGCGACTTACCGCCAAGCTCCAACACCACGGGAGTGAGATTCTGGGCAGCAGAGGCCATCACCGCCTTGCCCGTCCGGCCGGAGCCGGTAAAGACAATAAGGTCGAAGGGGATTTTGGAGAACTCGATGCCAACACCGCCGGTCTCCTCGAAAAAGCGCAGCTTGTCCGCGGGAAAGTATTTCGGAGACAGTTCAATCAACAGCCGGGTCAGGTTGATGGAGTTTTCCGACATCTTGACCATGGCCCTGTTGCCCGCGGCGAATGCCGCCGCAAGGGGCATGAACGACAGGTTGACCGGAAAGTTCCAGGGTACAATCATGCCCACTACGCCCAATGGCTGGGGGATGACGCGATTTTTGCCACCGGGGAACATGGTGATATCCACGTGCCGTTTCTGCACCTTCATCCATTTCTTCAGGTGCTTGATCGAATCATTGATACCGTCAGTCACCGAGATAATCTCGGCGAACTGGCTCTCGTGGCGCGAGCGATTACCGTAATCCGCACTGATCGCCTCGATGATGGCCTCCATATTCTCGGACACCATCGCCTTGAGGTTGAGCAAATCCTGCTTGCGCTGCTGGTAGTCCGGATTGGGTGCCGCGAGGTACTCCCTGCGCTGCAAATCGAAGTGATCACGCAACATGGCGGCAGTATCATTGGTGGTGGCTTGTTGTGCAGCAGTCATTGGGGGCCTCACTGTTTGGGCGTCATTCTCGAAAAACGGGTAGTGTACGCGCCCTCGCCCCGCATTAACTTGACATATTGCGCATCGATAAAGGTCTTTTCAGGCCAGCCGCAAGTGAGCCAACAGGGTCAACTTTGCGTACCAAGCCGTAATTCATCCTCAACACCGTGCCGAGAACCACCATGACTGTGCTCAAAGAAACCATTCAGGTGAAACGCCCCGCAACCGAGGCGTTCGCCTACCTGGCCGATTTCACGACCACCACCGAGTGGGATGCCACCGCCAGGGAAGCCGCCAAACTGACCCCGGGGCCCATTGCTACCGGTACCCGCTTCCTCGTCACCTGTGCCATGCCGGTGGGTAGCGTCGACATCGAATACGAGGTCGCCGAGCTGGATGCGCCGAGAAAAATTGTGCTGCGTGGCCGCAGCCGTTTTTTTGATATCGAGGACACGATCACCTTTACCGAGTCCGGCGGCACCACCCGGATAGATTACCAGGCACAGTTCGATTTCAAGCCGCTCATACGGCCCTTCGTCGGAGCCATGGAACCGGGCCTGCGGCGAATGGGCAAGGCCTCCCTGAAAGGCCTTAAACAGGCGCTGGATGACAGGTTTCCGACGCCCAAGCTAAGCGGAGAGGATGCCACCGCCGACAAACTGGTACTGCCGAAACTGGCCCGCTTTACCCGCCTTGGCTATCTTCGGGGGCGCAAACGCTGGAACCCGGTGTCGGCGGACCTGCGGGGCAAGCACGTGGTGATTACCGGCAGCTCCACCGGCCTGGGTTTCGCCAGTGCGATGGAGCTGGCGCACCGCGGTGCCGACCTGACCCTGGTCATGCGAAACAAGGCCCGCGCCGAGGAGGTCAAACGCGACATCCTGGCGGAGACCGGCAATGGCAATGTCGCCCTGGAAATTGCTGACCTGGCCTTGCTGGCCGAGGTCGATGCACTGGTGTCGCGCTTGCTGGAGCGGGGCCGGCCCATCGATGTCCTGATCAACAATGCCGGTGCCCTGTACAACGAGTGGCAGGCCACCAGCGAAGGCATCGAGCGCACTGTGGCGTTGCTGCTGATCAGCCCCTATCGCCTGACCCTGGGACTCAAACCATTGCTGGCGGCGGCGGGCGATGCCCGGGTTATCAACGTGGTGTCAGGTGGCATGTACTCGCAGAAACTCTCTGTCGACCGCCTGGTGGCGAAAGAGGGTGAGGAATTCTCCGGCGCCACCGTCTACGCCCGGGCGAAGCGCGCACTGATGGTCGTTACCCGACACTGGGCCAGGGCCTGGCGCCAGGATGGCATCGTTGTTAACGCCATGCATCCGGGCTGGGCGGACACCCCGGGGGTAAAGACCTCATTGCCGACTTTTTACGCTGTCACCCGCTTCGCCCTGCGCAGTCCCGATGAGGGGGCAGACACCATTGTCTGGCTGGCGGCAGCCACCGAAGCCGGCAAACTGAGCGGACAACTGCTCCTGGACAGGGAACCTCAAACCCAGTACCTGCTCAAGGGCACCGAGGAAACCGCGGCGGAGCGCAAGAAGTTGCTCAAGTTCCTGGACGCTTACGCTCCCACCGCGGGCGCCACTGCAGCCTCCATGCCCCGGGCAAAGGCAAGTTGAGCGCATCGCAACCGGTCATCTACTGGTTCCGGCAGGACCTGCGCCTGAGCGACTTGCCGGCCCTGAAGGCGGCGGCGGCCAGCGGCTGTCCCGTCATCCCCTGTTTCTTCATCGACGACGAGACTCCCGGGGAATGGGCCCCGGGCGGGGCCAGCCGCTGGTGGCTGCACCACAGCCTGGTCGCCCTCGGCAAGGAGATCAGCCAGAAGGGTGGCCGGCTGGTGGTTCGCCGCGGCGACAGCCGCAAGCTGCTTGCCGAGGTGGTGGAGGAGACCGGAGCCCAGGCTGTTTACTGCAGCGAGGCCTATGAGCCGTGGAATCGAGAGCTGCAACGTGTGCTCAGTGCAGACCTGGAACAGGCCAATGCCAGGCTGCACTGCCATGAAGGCAGCCTGCTGTTTCATCCGGACGCCATTCGCAACAAGGCGGGACAACCGTTCAAAGTGTTCACGCCCTACTGGCGCCACTGTCGCGAGCTGGGCATAGCCGCCCCAGGCGGCCGCCAGCAACTGTCTCGCGGCCGCTTTCACCAGCACCGGCTGCAGGGCCTGAAACCGGCCGAATGGGGGCTCTTGCCTGAATCCCCCAACTGGGCCGATGGCTGGCTGGACCACTGGACGCCGGGCGCCAAAGGCGCCCGGGCTAGCCTGAATCGCTTTACCAAGGGCGCCCTGGACGGCTACAGTGAGGGGCGTGACTTCCCTGCCCTGAACGGCAGTTCGCGACTTTCGCCCCATCTTCACTGGGGTGAGCTGTCACCCCGCCAGGCCTGCGCGGCGATTCTGGACGCGGATTCAGCGGGGGACAGTGATCAGCAAAAGTTCATCGCCGAAATCGGCTGGCGGGAGTTCAATTACCACCTGCTGTACCACCATCCGCACATCCCGGAGCGCCCCTTCAAGCCGCGCTTTGAACAGCTGCCCTGGGCGGATTCACAGGCCCGGCTGGGCCACTGGCAACAGGGCAAAACCGGTTATCCGATTGTCGACGCGGGTATGCGGGAACTGTGGCATACCGGCTTTATGCATAACCGGGTGAGGATGGTTTGCGCCTCCTTTCTCACCAAACACCTGCTGCTGCCCTGGCAATGGGGCGCCCGTTGGTTCTGGGATACCCTGGTCGACGCGGACCTGGCTAACAACAGCTGCGGCTGGCAGTGGGTGGCCGGCTGTGGTGCCGATGCCGCCCCCTACTTCCGTATTTTCAATCCAGTGCTTCAGGGCAAGCGGTTTGATGCCGGCGGCGACTATATCCGACGCTGGGTACCGGAACTTGGCGCCCTGCCTGACCGCTACCTGCACGCCCCCTGGGAGGCGCCCGCCGATACGCTTGCGGAGGCGGGCATCACTCTTGGCGACCACTACCCCGAGCCCATGGTCGATCACAGGGAGGCCAGGGCCGCCGCCCTGGAGGCTTACGATGTGCTGCCTTCCGGCGACGACTCGGGATAACGGTAATCGATCCGCACCTGCTGCGACCTGCCCTGGGCGTCGCGAATATTGCTCACACCCCGAAACTGCAACAGCCGTCTGCTCTGCGCGTCGTACTCCAGCCAAATGGGGGCTACCAGCCGCGACAGCAGCCAATTATCCAGCGCGACCCTGAAACACATTCGCCCCTGGGCACAGGATTCAGCAGCCGCCTTGCTGGCCACCATATCCAGTGGCTGCTGACGGCCTACCACCAGGAATGCGAAACGCACCGTCTCACCGCTGACCAGTTGTTCCCAGCGCAGCCGCACATAGTGATCAAAGCCTGCGTCAATCACCACTCCCGCCTCATTACCGCCGGCGACCGTTAGCGTTTCTCCATGACGCAGGTCCCGCATCTCCAGCGACGGCGCCTGCAGCGAATCCTGGTAATCAACGACTTTGCGTGCAAACAGCTCCCCCTCCGGGTTCTCATACTCCACGGTGCAGCGATCGCCCTCACTGGAACAACGGTGTATTTCCCGGTAGCGCAGCTCCCCGTCCTCGACACTGTAGGCGCTACCCACCGCGTTCATCCCGTTGGCATCTACTGCCAGCAGGCCCACCAGTAATAACAGGCTAACAGACCGCATGGGGCTCCGGGCGCGCAACCTGCTGCTCGAGCTGGCTGGCGACAAATAACAGGGTGGGGAACAACAGCGCCCAGATCAGCGCCAACGTAATCCCGCTCGCGGGCATCGGGCCAAACGCGACATCCGATAGCGACACCCCCAGGCGGTAGCTGAGAAAACCGCCGGCTGCGCCCAGCACCGCCGCCAACGGCACATTGTCCCGCAGCCCGGAAAACACGTGTAGGGACGTGGTGGCCAGCACTGGCCACAGGGCCGACAGCCACAGGGGCGCCGTACCGCCCGACTCCAGACGCAACACGCCGGCAATAAACAAAAGCTGATCGACGAGAAGGCCGAACCCGGACATCAGCAGGATGAACACCCACTCGGCCCTGCCTCTGCCCATGATCAACATGTGCAGGCCAACGTGCAGGGCTGCCACGCCCCATGCCACCAGGGCAGACTGGGAAGCGACGATCAACAGCCAACTGACGTTGAACAAAGCGCCATTGAGCAGCTTGTACTTCATACCCTACTCTCCAAACCGGTACCCGGGTTTGACGAAGGTCATCTGCACGGTGCTGATAATGCGCTCACGGAAGCCCCCTTCGCAGTAACACAGGTAGAATTCCCACATGCGCTCAAACATATCGTCGAACCCCTGTGCTCTGATCGCGTCCCTGGCGGCCATGAAGCGAACCCGCCATTCGGCCAGCGTCCGGGCGTAATCCGCCGTGATGTCACGCAGGTGCACCACCTGCATGTCGGTATCCCGGGCGATATGCCGGGAAATCACCTCTACCGATGGCAGGCATCCGCCGGGGAAGATGTAACGCTTGATGAAGTCCACGGAATCACGGGCCTGGGCATAGCGCTGGTCCTGGACCGTAATCGCCTGGAGGGCGAACTTGCCTCCCGGGGTCAGCAGGTCGCTGCAACGACGGAAATACTCGGCGTAATACTCGTGTCCGACCGCTTCGATCATCTCTATCGAAACGATCTTGTCGTACCTGCCCTGCAGCTTGCGGTAATCTTCACAGAGCACAGTGACCCGGTCCTCAAGCCCGAGGGTGGCCACCTGTTCGCGGGCGTGGTTGTACTGCTCGCGGGAAATCGTGGTAGTGGTCACCCGACATCCATAGTGTTGGGCGGCAAAGATCGCCATACCACCCCAGCCGGTCCCTATTTCCAGCAAATGGTCCTCCGGCTGCAGCTCCAGCTGCTGGCACAACAGATCCAGCTTGTGCAGGGAGGCCTCCTCCAGGCTGGCCTCGGCACGGGGAAACACCGCCGAGGAATACATCATGGTGGGGTCGAGAAACAGGCTGAAGAACTCGTTGCCCAGGTCATAGTGAGCGCTGATGTTGCGGCGGGAACCGCTGAGGCTGTTGTTATTCACCCAGTGCAGCCCCTTTAACAGCAACTGGCGCAAACGGGAGGAGCCGGAGTTCATCGCCTGCATGGTCGCCATGTTGGCTGAAAACAGGCGGATGACGTCCACCAGGTTGGGTGACGACCAGTGACCCTCCATGTAAGCCTCGCCGGATCCGATCACTCCACCCGTCAGGACCTGCTGATACACCGCCGCATCGTGCACGTTGATAACCGCGTGCACGCCGGGGGCGTTTTCGTCGCCGAAATGCCGGGTCAGGTCACCCTCGTGCAGGGTCAGGGAGCCGACCTGCAAGCGCGTCAGCACTCTGGTCAGCACCTGCCGGGCAAAATCCTGCCCGCGCCAGTGCCTGCGGATCCCGGGAAGACGGATAGCGCTTACACTTACATCATTCATGTTCAATTCTCACTGTTGACTGTATCTGGATGGGGAACAAAGGGGATTCGTTTGAGCCACAATCGCAGTGCCTGCCAGTAAATCCCGGTTACCACCCGCAGTGTCATCAACGGGTACATCGCCAGGTAGCGACTGAAACAGGCCGGCGTGTCGCCCTTGCGCTCGAGGTGCAGGGTGGCATCGAACTGCTTGATCCCGCCGCTGGAGTTGGCAAGGTGGAGCACCAGTTTTTCCTCCGGCAGGTTGCTGCGCCAGTGGTAGCGCATGTTCATCGGCATAAACGGAGACACGTGCATGGCCTTGTCAAACTCCGTTTCCAGCCAGCCATCACGCCCTCCTGCCGGCAGTACATAGGCAAAGCGCTCGTTCCACGGCGTATTGGTGACTTCCGCCAGCACGCTGTGCAGCGTGCCGTCACTGGCGAAACAGTAATAGCAGCTGATGGGATTAATCAGGTAGCCGAAATAACGCAGGTTGGCCAGCAGCATCACCGGCCCTGCCGGCCGCTCCCCGGTCCGCGCCTCGACCTCGTCGAGAACGGCAGTCTTGAGTTCCACCCGGGGATCGCCGAAAAAGTCGTCGCGATTGAAACGGGCCAGTGCCCATCGCCTGGCAGACCAGCCCCAGCTGCGCTCCAGCAACTCCGGCAGTTCGTCCAGGTTGAGCAGGGGCATGAACACCTTATAGCGGAAGCTGTGTCCTCGAGGCGCCAACCTGCGGTGCGCTACCCAGCCGCTGTAGACGGCGCTCTTCATGCAGCGGTGCCCACCCTGGGCATTGGCACCCCGGACGACTTGCTACCGACGCCGATACCGTTGGCCACGCGCAAGGCGGAATGAACCCCGTCCTCATGGAAGCCATTGCGCCAGTACGCGCCACAGAACCAGGTGCTGTCGCGGTTGATTTCACTCCAGCGTTCCTGGGCGGCGATTCCGGGGAGGGTAAACACCGGGTGGGCGTAGTTAAACTGGCCGAGTATCTTGTTGGGATTAATCGCTGCCCGGTCGTTCAGGGTCACGCAAAAGGTCTCCGGCGCTGTCAGGCCCTGGAGAATATTCATGTTGTACGTCAGGGTGGGTCGCTCGGTGTCCGGCCGGCGCTGATAATTCCAGCTCGACCAGGCCCGCTCCAGCTTTGGCAGCAGCCGGGTGTCGGTGTGCAGGGTCACCTCGTTGTTCTGGTAGGGAATGGCCCCGAGAATCTCCCGCTCCAGCGGATCGGCATCGGCCAGGAGCGCCAGGGCCTGGTCACTGTGGCAGGCAAACACCACAGCGTCGAACTGCTCCTCGCGCCCACTCTCAAACTGAATGCTGGCGCCCCGCTCTCCACGGCGTACGGCGCTGATGACGGTGTTAGTGTGGATATTCCTCGCGAAGGGGTCGCTCAGGGGCTTGAGATATTCTCGCGAACCACCCTCGATCACCCGCCACTGGGGCCGGTTGCGGACGCTGAGCAGGCCGTGGTTGCGGAAAAACCGGACAAAGAACTGCAACGGGAAATCCAGCATCACCGGCACGTCTGCGGACCAGATTGCCGCTCCCATGGGCACCAGGTAGTAATCGATGAAGGCCCGGCCGTATTTGCCCCGCTGCAGGTACTCGCCCAGGCTCATATCGGGGCTCAGAACCCCGGCCTCCAGGTCCGCCACGGCCTGGCGATTAAAGCGGACGATGTCCCGCAGCATGCCCAGGAACCGGGGCGAGGCCAGATTAGAGCGCTGGGCGAACAGGGTATTCAGGCTGGAGCCGGCATATTCCAGTCCGGATTCTCGATCGGACAGGCTGAAGCTCATCTCGGTTGCCTTGCTCGACACACCCAGTTCGTCCATCAGCGCGATAAAGTTGGGGTAGGTCCAGTCGTTGAACACGATAAATCCGGTGTCAATCGCAAACCTGCGTCCTCCCATGGCCACGTCCACGGTCGCCGTGTGGCCACCGATACGCTCCTCGCGCTCGTACACGTGCACCTCGTGGTCCCGGTGCAGGTAATAGGCACAGGCCAATCCCGAGATACCCGAACCGATAATCGCAATTTTCATGAAGTGTTAGCCCCGTATTCACCAGTCTATGGCTGAATTTACGGGTGGTGTCTGGTGATGGATCAACCGACCTCCCGATCTCTTTCTTATATTAGGTGATCCGCAGGCAAATAGGATACGTACAAGGGGAACGATGTTAAACTCCGGGATAACGCAGTGACTAAC
Organism: Seongchinamella unica; assembly: GCF_004354085.1. Lineage (GTDB taxonomy): Bacteria > Pseudomonadota > Gammaproteobacteria > Pseudomonadales > Halieaceae > Halioglobus > Halioglobus unicus. Next base: position 140,168 of record NZ_SMSE01000004.1, read on the forward strand.
ATGAGAGCGGGCGCAACTATGGCGGACACCGTAGGGATAGATTCGACGGGCAAACGGGACGACGAATGGAGCCAATGCCTGCAGCTTGTAGCGCATGCCCGCGACAGAGAGGCCTTCGCCCGGCTCTTCGGTCACTTTGCCCCTCTGATCAAGGCCTTTGCGCTCAATGGCTCCGCCCTGGCGGCAGCCCATGCCGAAGAGCTGGTCCAGGAAGTCATGATCAAGGTCTGGCAGAAAGCCTCGGCCTTCAACCCGCACAAGGCGGCTGCCAGCACCTGGATTTACACGATTGCAAGAAATTGCAGAACAGACTTGTATCGACGTCTGCAAAAGTTCGATACACCGATCAACGCTGATGATATCTGGCCGGAGGCGGAATCCGATGAGCTGTTTGCCGCCGTACAACAGAAGAGGGAGGCAACCCGCATTCGTGAGATGCTACAGGAACTGCCCCACGAACAGTGCCAGATTCTGATGAAGGTTTACATGGAAGGAAAGTCTCACAGCGAGGTCGCTGAGGAGCTGGACCTGCCTCTGGGTACCGTTAAATCCCGGGTGCGTCTGGCGATGAAGAAACTTCAATTGATGGTTGAAAGATAGAGTTATGGCTAATTATCACCCCGACACACGACTGCTGAACGAATACTCCTCGGGCACATTGCCCCTGGCCCAGTCAGTATGCGTGTCACTGCACCTCAATTATTGTGACCAGTGCCGCCGCGCTCACCAGCAGCTGCAGCAACTGGGTTCCGCCCTGTTTGAGGAAATGGCACCGCAGCAGGTAGACGACTCCCTGCTGCGCACGGTCATGTCTCGCCTGGACGACGAGGTGCAGCCGCTGAGCTACCAGAGCACACCGGCGGCGGATGCACCCCCACCCCTGATCCAGCGCCTGATGCGTGGTGACTATGAGGATCTGGGCTGGGAAAAAGTCACCTCCGACGTGCGGATGAGCCGCTTGCGGACTGGCGATATCGACAATGAGTTTGCCCTCTACCATATCAGGGCCGGCGCCAGCATTCCCAGGCACACCCACAAGGGTACCGAGTTGACCCTGGTGCTTGAAGGCGGTTTTTCCGACGAGGAAGGACACTACGAGGTGGGCGACTTCATCATGCGTGACGCGGAGCAGCAACACTCCCCTACTGCCACCCGCGATCGCGATTGTATTTGCATCGGCGTTCTCGATGCGCCGATCAAGTTCACCGACTGGAAATACCGGGTGGTCAACCCGTTCCTGAAAATCCAGCCCAGCTAAACCCGACTGGGCTATCCCCCTGGGCCGCTCTCGCGGCCCTTTTTTTGTTCCGGGTTTTGTTCCCGGTATTGTGCACCCGGTTTTGGGCGCAGGTTCTGGGGTCGCTGGCTGCCACGCCCGCATGTTACTAGCGCCTGCAACTTTCGCGAGCATAAAAGCGCTATCAGTCTCATCCAAATTGGGCTCTGTCTCGTAACAAGCTGAAACCGGAGAAGATGAGGAAAATCCATGAATGCAATCGTCCCAGAGAAAGCGCTGCTGGCCCAGACGCTATCTCCCGAAGCTGTCCGGGTCCGCCAGGCGTTGATCGACACTGGCCTCGAGACCCCCATGCTACCCACAGGGTTGACCCCCGAAGAAAAATACCAGCGCCTGCATCAGTCCTTCGCCGATGTCCTGAGCACCCTGGGCCTGGACCTGCGAGACGACAGCCTCAGCGAAACGCCCCATCGCATCGCCAGCATGTACCTCAATGAAATTTTTTCCGGCCTGGACTACGAACAGTTCCCCCGCATTTCCGCCATCGACAACAAGATGCAGGTGGATGAAATGGTGTGCATCGACGACATCGAACTGGTCAGCACCTGCGAACATCACTTTATTACCATCGACGGCTTCGCCCGCGTCGCCTACATCCCCGGCGACAAGGTCATCGGCCTGTCCAAGATCAACCGGATCGTGCGCTTTTTCGCCCAGCGGCCGCAGGTACAGGAACGCCTGACCCGGCAGATTCTGGTGGCCCTGCAAACGCTGCTGGAGACCGATGATGTAGCGGTCAGCATCGAGGCGACCCACTACTGCGTGAAATCCCGGGGGGTGATGGACGGTAATTCCAGCACCAGCACCCTGGCCCTCGGCGGTCGGTTCAAAAATGACCCACAGCAGCGCCGGGAATTCATGCAGCACTGATCCAGCATCGCCTCCTGTGCCCCGGCGGCCGGCATCCCGTCGGTGGCACAGCTCCGTCTTGCCCAACCCTCATCCCTGACTGTACAGTTGAATCCACTGATACATCGCTTCTGTTGATCTCGCTCAACCGACGGGACCGCACATAGCACATAATTGCAACCCACAGCCAACGTTCCAGGACATTCATGCGCAGGCAGGATCCAGCAATCGCCGCGCAGGTCACCGCCGCCATGCGCGACCTGCCCAGGGATCACTTCATAGAGATGAGTGACCCCTCCCTGGTTCTCGGGCGTAGCATTCCACCGACCAACGCGGTCTCGGAAATCCTGAATCACGCCGCCATCAGGCCAGAACACAACGTGCTGCTGGTAGGCACCGGGGCCGGCTACCTGGCTGCCCTGGCCAGTAAGCTGGGCAGTCGTGTCGTGGCCCTGGAAATCAGCGCCGCGATGGCCAAGCAGGCACAGCGACGATTCAACGAACTGGGGCTGAGCAACCTGATACAACGGACTACCGATGGCAGCCTGGGGGCGCCGGAACTGGGGCCCTATGACCGAATCTTCGTGTCCACCCCCCGGGTCGTCGACAAGGGACCACTGATCGCGCAACTGGCCGACCGGGGTCGACTGCTGGCAATTGAACAGGGGGAAAACGATACCCAGATCCTGACCCGCTACGAAGTCAGCGAACTGGGCACTCCGCTGCGCAAGGAACTGGCGATGATGGACTTCTCCCGCGACACCGGCCTGACCCTGCTCGATATGGGCATGGTAGACCAGGTCATGCTCTCGGAGGCCCGACGCCTGGCCAGGGAAAAAAAGCTTCCTGTGATCAAGGTACTGCGGGATAAACTGAACATGGAGGACCTGCCGCTGTACCGTCGCCTGGCGGAAGAAAACGGCATGCCCTTCGCCGCCATCGATGACCTCCTGCCTCAGGTACAGCCGGAGCTGATGGAGGGCTTTTCCCGCAGCTTCCTCGACAGTCATCACCTGATCCCGCTGCGGGTGACTGATCACACGCTGCAGGTGGTCACCGACGACCCGGACAGCAATGTCGATGACATCTACCACATGTACCCCTATGACCAGGTCTGTAAAACGCTGGTCACACCCAATGATTTCAAGCGCCTGTGGACCACCGTGGAGCTTTCTCTCCAGGGTAACGCCCACCAGCTGTGGGGGGCCAGGCCGGAGGAGGAAGAGACTGAGGATCTGCTGGACAGGGAAACGACGCAGATCGAGGCCCACCTCATCACCCTCTGTGATGCCCTGCTGCTGGATGCGGTCAGTGAAGGCGCCAGTGACCTTCACATCGAGCAATACAAGTCCCACGTGCGCATCCGGCTGCGGGTGGACGGGGACCTGCATGACCTGCAGCACTATCGCCTGTCACCCCAGGAGGCCCGCGGCCTGATCAATGTGATCAAGATTCGGGGTGACATGGACATCGCCGAAAAACGACTTCCCCAGGGTGGACGCTCGCAACTGACCGCGGGCGGAGTCAGCTACGACCTGCGCATCCAGATCCAGCCATCCCTGCACGGTGAGGCGGTGGTCATCCGCCTGCTGCCCCAATCGGGCAATATCGTGGCAATTGATGACCTGGGCATGAGCCCGCGGCTGATGGGCGCCTACCGGCGCATGCTGCAGAATCCTTCCGGACTGGTTCTGGTGGTGGGGCCAACAGGATCCGGCAAATCCACCACCCTGTATGCCGGCCTGTCGGAGCTGGCGAAGGACGGCCGACGCAAGGTGCTGACCATCGAGGATCCTATCGAGTACTCCATCGATGGTATTCAGCAAACCTACACCCGCCCCGATATCGGTTTCAATTTTGCCGATGGCATGCGTTCCTTTGTGCGCCTGGATCCGGACGTTATCCTGGTCGGCGAAATTCGCGACACCGAGACCGCCGTGGAAGCGATTCGCGCGTCCCAGACCGGCCACGTGGTGCTGTCGACCCTGCATGCCAACGACGCCGTGGACGCACTGCAGCGAATCTACGACCTGGATGTACAGGCCAATTCGGTGGCCAGCGAACTGATGGCGGTCATCGCGCAGAAACTGGCCAAGCGGGTATGCCCCCATTGTCGTCGGGAAGCGGAGCCAGACCCACAGATTATCGCCGAGCTGTTTCCCGAGGGGGCACCGGACAGCTTTCGCTGTTACCAGGGCGCCGGCTGCGAAAGCTGCAGCGGCCGCGGCACCAAGGGCAGGATCGGCGTGGTGGAATACATGCAGGTCAACAGCGAGATCCGCACAGGTATTTCCCTGCGTTACCCCATCGCCCAACTGCGGGCGCTGGCTCTCGACTCGGGACTCATTACCATGCGCGACAGTGCGCTGAACCATGTCATCGACGGCACCATACCGCTTTCAGAGCTGCCCCGGGTACTGCCGTCGGATCGCATGGCCCCGGAAAAGCGAGGAGCCGGTTAGGTGGGCGACAAGGCAATCCAACGACTGCCGGCGGAGTCCTACTACGCCGGGGAACTGGCCAGGCTGCGCCAGCAGGACCAATGGCCCAGGCCGCCCGGCTGGCTGCTGTCGCCAAAAGGAGTGGAAACCTTCGTTCTGGGGGATGAATCTGAGGGGATAACGCCAAAATTCGTTGCCCCCAGCGAGATCGTCACCCGGGTGATCATCTCCCTCGCCACCCAGCGCGGCGCGATGCTGGTGGGCGAACCTGGCACCGCCAAGTCGTGGTTGTCGGAACTGATCTGCGCGGCGATCTGCGACGATTCCACCCTGATCATCCAGGGCGGGGCGGTAGAAACCGTGCAACAGCTGCTCTACACCTGGAACGGAGCTATCCTGGAGTCGAAAGGCCCCTGCCTGGATGCCCTCATTCCCGGGCCGGTCTACCGCGGCATGGAGCAGGGACTGCTGGTCCGCTATGAGGAAATCGCCCGCTCCTCCCCTGCCCTGCAGGATGCCCTGTTATCGATCATGTCGGAGCGTTCCATCACCATCCCGGAACTGGCCGGAGACGAGGCCATCCTCTATGCCCGCGACGGTTTCAACCTGGTGGCAACCTCCAATACCACGGACGTCGGCGTCAATGAAATGAGTTCGGCCCTCAAGCGCAGAATGAACTTCGAGACCATTCGGCCGATCAAATACGTGGAAGATGAAATCGAGGTGGTTATGCGCGAGGCGGAGAAAGTACTGAGCGCTTCCGGCGTGGATGTGAAGCCCGATGAGGCAATCATCGAGGCGCTGGTCATAATTTTCCACGAACTGCGCAATGGCCAGTCCCTGGACGGGCGCAGCACCGACAGGTTGGCCTCGGCGGTCATGTCCACGGCAGAGGCAGTATCAGTGGCGCACGCCATGGGTGTGTACGCCTACTACTACCGGGAGGGGAAAATGCTCGCGGAGGACTTTACCGACTTCCTCGTCGGAGCCGCGATCAAGGACAATGCCGACGACCTCAAGCGTATGAATCACTATTTCGAGACTGAGGTGGCCAACAAGAAAGGCAAGGTCTGGGAGACCATTTTCCAGCGCTGGCAGTCGTCTTTCCGCTTCTAGTGGCGGGCGGAGGAAGAGGGCCTCAGCGCTCTTCCTCACTCAGCCTTATCGGGCCGAACAGGTTCGGAAACTTGCCCTCCATGCCCCGGTAAAACCCGCGCAAGTAGTCCATGTCGGCAACCACATCACCGCTGGTCGTCAACGCGGGACCAAAGCCCCCGCGCTTGCAGCCGAAGTCCAGGAAAGAGGGCACGATAGGGACGTCCGCCTGCCTGGCAATATGATAAAAACCGGATTTCCAGTATTCAGTCCTGGCACGGGTGCCCTCCGTGGGCACGACCAGCACCAGTTCATCCCGCTGCGAAAAAGCATCGATCATGGCGTCCACCGTACGCGCATTGCGGTGCCGCTTAATCGGCATCCCGCCCAACATCCGCATCATCCAGCCCAGGGGTGGCCAGAACAGGGAGTGTTTGGCCATCCAGGTCACTTTCATATTGAAGGCCGCTGCAAACAGCAGCATCAGGGGAAAGTCCCAGTTGGAGGTATGGGGCGCAGCAATCAGCACATAGCGCGGGCAGTCGGGTCTCGCGCCTTCCAGCGTCCAGCCGAGCCAGCCCAGCAATGTGCGAGCCAGTGACTGTCTCATGCTATTGGTCCGTATTCAGGGGCGCGCAGGGTAGCACAGCCAATGCCGCTATGCTCAGCCGTGTTTCGACAGATAACGGTCCAGGGCGTTGGCAAAGGTCATCTTGTCCTTGTCCCCGAGCGCCTGCGGCCCTCCCCCAACCTGCTCGCCGCTGGCGCGCAGGGTTTCCATGAAGTCACGCATGGTTAATCGCGGTCGAATATTATTGGCGGTAAACTGCTCGCCGCGGGGAGAAATTGCCCCGGCACCCTTGTCGATCACCTCCGCCGCCAGCGGGATGTCCGAGGTGATGACCAGATCCCCCTCGCTGACCTGCTGAACGATATAGTTGTCTGCCACGTCGAAGCCCTGGGGAACCTGGCGGCAGCTGATCCAGGGTGAATTCGGCACCGGGATGACGTGATTCGCCACCAGGATCAGGGGCCGTTCCACCCGCTTCGCAGCGCGAAAGAGTATCTCCCGGATCACTTTCGGGCAGGCGTCCGCGTCTACCCAGATTGTTATCGTCATCATAATGTCCGATTGCGTGGGGCCGCAGTTTACGCTGGGAATGCAGAATCGGGTAGACTGTGCCATCGATCAAAGCCAGAGTGAAATTTTGATAGAGCAACTGGACATCAGGATCCACGGACAGGGCCTGCACCCGTTCACGAGCACGGTCCGCAATGTGGTCAGCCGCAGTGGCCGGGACGAGGGCCTGTGCACGCTGTTTATTCGCCATACTTCCGCCAGCCTGCTCATCCAGGAAAACTACGATGACAGCGCGCGGATCGACCTGGAGAACTGGTTGAACCGACTGGTGCCGGAAAACGATCCGCTGTACACCCACACCCTGGAGGGTGCGGATGATATGCCCGCGCATATCAAATCCGCCCTGACCGCGACACAATTGAGCATTCCCTTCCAGCAAGGGGAGTTGATGCTGGGCACCTGGCAGGGTATTTATCTGTGGGAGCACCGGCACTTCAGCGGCAGTCGGCAGGTGGTGGCGCACCTGTGAACAGCATAGACAGGGGACAACTGCTGGCGGACCTGCGGGCGATTCTACCCGACCACTGCCTGATCGATGACCGCGAGTCACAACGCCCTTTTGAGTGCGACGGGCTCCCCCTTTACCGGGAACTGCCGCTGCTGGTCGCCCTGCCCGAAACCGTCGACGAGGTGCAGTCGGTGTTGCGCTGCTGCCACCGGCTGGCCGTTCCGGTGGTCGCCCGGGGCTCAGGCACCGGCCTCTGCGCCGGCGCCATGCCCCATCCGGAGGGCGTACTGCTGGGTTTGTCGAAACTCAATCGCATCCTCGACATCGACCCGGATGCGCGCACTGCCCGGGTCCAGCCCGGGGTCAGTAACCTGGCCATTTCCGGAGCTGCCGCGGCGCACGGGCTGTATTATGGCCCTGACCCCTCCTCCCAGATTGCCTGCAGCATCGGCGGCAACGTGGCGGAAAACGCTGGCGGCGTGCACTGCCTCAAGTATGGACTGACCGTGCACAACCTGCTGTCAATGGAACTGCTGACGGTCGAGGGTGACAGGACCTCACTGGGCGGCACCGGCCTGGACAGTCCCGGCTACGACCTGATGGCGCTGCTCACCGGCTCGGAAGGCCTGCTGGGCGTGGTCACCGAAGTTACCGTAAAACTACTGCCCACGCCTGAGGTGGCTCGCGTGATCATGGCTGGCTTCGACAGCGTGCGTGCGGCCGGCGATGCTGTCGGTGCAGTCATCGCCGCAGGCATCATCCCCGCGGGGCTGGAAATGATGGACGCCCTGGCAATCGAGGCGGCGGACGAGTTCGCCAATGCTGGCTATCCGCGGGATGCGCAGGCCTTGTTGCTTTGCGAACTCGATGGCACCGAACAGGAGGTCGAGCACCACATTGCCGCGGTACAGTCCGTGTTCACGCAATGCGGCGCAAGCTCTATGCGAGTATCCGCCGACGAGGCCGAGCGCCAGCTGCTGTGGAAGGGGCGAAAGTCCGCCTTTCCCGCAGTGGGCCGAATGAGCCCCGATTACTATTGCATGGACGGCACCATTCCCCGCAGCCAGGTGTCCCACGTGCTGGAAGAGATCGCCCGCCTGTCACAGCACTACCAGCTGCGCTGCGCCAACGTATTTCACGCTGGCGACGGCAACCTGCATCCACTGATTATGTTCGACGCAGGTAAGCCGGAGGAAATTGCCCGCGCCGAGCGTTTTGGTGCCGACATTCTGGAATTGTCGGTCGCGGTGGGCGGCTGTATCACCGGCGAACACGGCGTCGGGCTGGAGAAGCTGGCCCAGATGCCCAGCCAGTTTGGCGAGGCGGAGCTGCATCAGTTCGAAGAGATTAAAACTGCCTTCGATCCTGCGCTGACCCTTAACCCGGGCAAAGGCATTCCGATACTCAAACGCTGCCAGGAATACCGCGCACTGCCGGCGAGACACCGCCATGGCTGACGCGTTGCAGGCACTGGTCGAGCAAGTCGCCGGGGCTCGTCGAGCAGGCCAGACCCTGCGCATTCGTGGCGGCGACAGCAAAGTGCATATGATCGGGCGGGACTGTCATGCAGATCGCGACCTCAAGCTCGCAGGCTACCACGGGGTCAGCGATTACCAGCCCCGGGAGCTGGTGCTCAGCGCCCGCGCAGGTACCCGCATCAGCGATTTGCAACTGCTGCTGGCCGAGCGGGGGCAGACACTCCCCTTCGACCCGCCGGCCTTCGCCGGCTCGGCCACACTGGGCGGGACACTGGCCTGCAACATCAACGGCCCGGGTCGCCCATGGCTGGGCTCGGTGCGTGACGCGGTACTGGGCGTGCAATTGATCAACGGTGAAGGCGAGCTGCTCGAATTCGGCGGCAAGGTGATGAAAAATGTTGCCGGCTACGATATTTCACGACTGCAGGCGGGCGCCCTGGGCACGCTGGGCGCGATTACCGAGGTGCACCTGAAAGTGCTGCCACTTCCCGAATACAGTGTCACCCTGGCCTATGACTGCAGCGCCGAGGCTGCGTTGCAACAAATGGCAGAGAAGGCCAGGCAGCCCAAGCCACTGAACGGCGCCTGCTGGCTGGATGGCCGCCTGTACCTGCGCCTGGCCGGCGCCCAACAGGCCGTGCAGCACACGGCGGGGATCTGGGGTGGCGAGCAGGTAGAGACGCCCCTGTGGGAACAATTGCGCGACCTGACTCACCCCTTTTTCGATGGCGAGCAGCCTCTCTGGCGACTGGCAACCAATATCCACACCCCCGCCGAAAAGGCCGGTGCCCAGTGCATCGACTGGGGCGGCAGCCAGCGCTGGTTACGGTCACTGCCCGGGACGATACCCGCCGGCTCTCACCTGGCGCTGTTCGCCGGTGGCGACCGGCAATCCGAGGTCCGCGGAGAGTTGGACCCGGTGCAACAGCGTCTGCAGCTGCGCCTGAAGCAATCCATGGACCCCGCCGGCATGCTCAACCCCGGTCGCCTGTACAGCTGGATGTGACCCATGCACGTAGAAGCACACCCCCGCTACCGTAATGATCCGCAGGCCGAACGCGCCAGCGAACTGATCAGTGCCTGCGTGCACTGCGGCTTCTGCCTCGCCACCTGTCCCACCTACCTGGATGAAGCCGACGAGCGCGACAGCCCCCGCGGGCGTATTTACCTGATCAAACAGTTACTGGAAGCAGGCGAGGCAGGCAGTGCTACCCGCACCCACCTGGACCGCTGCCTCACCTGTCGCAGTTGCGAAACCACCTGCCCGTCGGGAATGCAGTACGGCAAGTTGCTGGACATTGGCCGCGGTATGCTGGAGGAGCAAGTACCCCGGCCGCCGCTGGAGCGCGGCTTTCGCGCCCTGTTGCGCCACATCCTGTCGCGCCCTGCCCTGTTCTCGGGCCTGCTGAAACCCGCGCAGCTGGTGGCGCCGCTGTTGCCCCAGGCGCTGGCCAGGAAAATTCCGCCGCGACAGCAGCCGGGGAGCAGACCCGACACTGTGCATGCGCGGCGTATGTTGTTGCTGGAAGGCTGCGTGCAGGCCGCCGCAACGCCCGCGACCAATGCCGCCCTGGCGCGAATTCTCGACCGCCTGGGAATTTCCCTGGAGGCCGCCCCAGGTGCCGGCTGTTGCGGCGCAGTCAACTATCACCTCGGCGCGCACAGCGACGGCCTGGATAACATGCGCCGCAATATCGACGCCTGGTGGCCCGCGGTCGAGGCCGGAGCCGAGGCAATCGTCAGCAGCGCAACGGGTTGCGGCAGCCTGCTGGTGGACTACGGAGAATTACTGGCCCATGACCCGGACTACGCCGACAGGGCCAGGCGCATTTCCGCGCTCTGCCGGGACGCGGCGGAAATACTGGCCGAAGAGGACCTGCGATCACTGAAACCAGCCCCCGGGCCGGGACCGGTCGCGGTACACACGCCCTGCAGCCAGCAACACGCACTGAAACAGCCGCAGCTGGTGAAGCAAATCCTGGCGGCAGCCGGTTTTCAACTGAGTCAGACGCAGGATGACCACCTGTGCTGCGGTTCGGCGGGTACCTACTCTATTCTGCAAAAGCAACGCAGCAACCGCCTGCGCGAACGCAAACTCCTGGCTCTGGAGGCAGGGAAGCCGCAGTTGATCGTCACCGCCAATGTCGGTTGCCAGCTCCACCTCGGCGAGCAAAGCCAGGCACCGGTTCGGCACTGGCTGGAACTGCTGGACCCGGCGGCTGATCATGGGAATTGAGCGCACAAATGGCGAATGCGTTGCCTGCTGGCTCGCTATACTGTATTAACCCCGCTGGAGAATAAAACAGGATCTAAGCATGAGTACTGTCCCCGAAAAACTGGTTCTACAGGCCGCTTTCGAGCGCGAAAAAGCCCACCCGGAACGCATCTTCCTGACCCAACCGGTCAACGGGGAGGCGATCGACTACAGCTGGGGCGAGACCATGGACCAGGCGCGGCGCATGGCCGCCCACATCAATTCGCTGGGTTTACCGGCAAACAGCAACATTGCCATGATTTCCAAAAACTGCGCCCACTTCATCATCGCCGAACTGGCGATCTGGATGGCGGGCCACTGCACCGTGGCCCTGTACCCCACGCTCAATGCCGAAACCGTGCGCTACATCCTGGACCACTCCGAGGCCAAACTGCTGTTTGTGGGCAAGCTGGATGACTGGGAACACATGAAAGAGGGCGTACCCGAGGACATGCCGAAGATTGCGCTGCCTCTCGCACCCGCCAACGATTATGAAACATGGGATGAGGTCATCGCCCGTAACGAGCCCATCAGCGATGAACCTGTCTGGCCCGCCGGACAGCGGGCGCTGATCTGCTATACCTCAGGAAGCACCGGCAAACCCAAGGGGGTTGCCCACTCCTTTGGCTCCATTTCCGCACCGGCCGCCCTGCAGGGCCGCGTTCTGGATATCAATGAATCCGACCGCGCCCTCTCCTACCTGCCGCTGGCTCACGTTATGGAGCGGGCGCTGCTGGAGGCGGGATCCATCTACCAGGGAGTGCATGTATTTTTTGCCGAGGAACTGGATACCTTCCTGCAGGACCTGCGCAGGGCCCGACCCACGGTGTTTATCAGCGTGCCTCGGCTGTGGCTAAAGTTCCAGTCCGGTGTATTCCAGAAATTCCCGGAAAAAAAGCTGAACCTGCTGCTGAAAATCCCCATCGTCAACAACATCGTGCGCAAGAAAGTACTCGATGGTCTCGGCCTGTCCAGCGTGCGCATCGCCGCCAGTGGCTCGGCGCCGATTCCGGCTGACCTTATTCGCTGGTATGACAAGCTGGGCCTGCACATCATGGAAGGCTATGGCATGACTGAGGACTTTGCCTACTCGCACATGTCCACCGAGGGTAAACGTGCCCCGGGCACAGTCGGCGCACCGGCCGAAGGCGTGGAGTGCCGGATTTCTGAAGTCGGTGAAATCGAAATCAGGTCCCCGGGACTGATGATGGGCTACTACAAGGCGCCGGAACTGACTGCCGAGGTGATGACAGAGGATGGTTTCTTCAAGACCGGCGACCGCGGCGTCTACGAGGACGGGCTGCTGCGGATTACCGGCCGGGTAAAAGAGTTGTTCAAGACCAGTAAAGGCAAGTACGTGGCCCCGGTGCCGCTGGAGAACCTGCTGAGCGCCGATGGCCTGGTGGAACAATGCTGTGTGTCCGGCTCAGGGCGCCCGGCCTGCTACGCCAGCCTGCAGTTGGCTGAAGGGCTGCGGGAAGAGTTTGATAATCCCGCTTTCAGGGAAAAGACCGATGCGCAACTGGAGAAGCTTCTGGCCGGGGTGAACAGCCAGGTTGAGAACTACGAGCAGTTGCAGTTCCTGGCGATTGTTCGCGACCAGTGGCAGGTGGAGAACGACTTCCTCACGCCAACGCTGAAAATCAAACGCAACAATATTGAAGCGGCCTACGAGCCCTACCTCGATGAATGGTACGCCTCACGCAAGAAAATCATCTGGCAGGACTGACGTGAGCGACATCACGGTCTATTACCTGGAAATGCGGTCACCCACCCAGTTGCTGCCCGGACGGGAAGCGCCGGGACTGGAGGTGGCCGAGGCCCAGGTGAAGCAGTGGCCGCTCAATCGTTTTCTGTACCAGTATGTGGGCGGCTCGTGGGACTGGAAAGAAAAGCTGAGCTGGTCGGAGCAGCAGTGGCAGGACTACGCCGAGGCAGATAACCTGCGCACCTGGGTGGGCTACCACAAGGGCTCGCCTGCAGGCTATTTCGAGTTGCAGAAACAGGCGGGTGACGAGGTCGAAATCAAGTACTTCGGCCTCGCCCCGGCCTTTATAGGCAAGGGCTTCGGTGGCAAGCTGCTGACCTGCGCCCTGGAGCAGGCCTGGGCCTGGGACGAGGTGACGCGGGTGTGGGTGCATACCTGCTCGCTGGATCACCCCGACGCACTGGCCAATTACCAGGCCCGGGGGCTGGAGCTGTACAAAACCGCGGTTGAAGCGAACTAACCGCGGGCCTGCAACAGGAATTCCAGGCGACTTTCCGCCAGCAACACCGAGCGCTTGATTTCAAAGCCGTCCAGCCATTCCTTTAGCCGCGCCTGGGGATGGGGCGAGTAACAGGGCAGGGCCGGCGTCCGCGGACGCACGCAGATTTCCGCCGCAGAAACCACCCCGTAACGACCATCGCGTCGGGCGGCCCGGGTATTGTGCACGCCGAAGGCATGGGCCCTGGCGCCGGGCGCCAGCCGGGCCCGCAGGCTGTCCATCAGCGCCCGGACCCCGTCCTCATCCAGATAATTGAACAGGTCCCAGAACAGGCAGAGGTCAAACCGCACCGCATCCGGGAAGTCCAGTAGTTGGTCGACTCGCTGTGCCACGGTCTGTTCGTCCCCGGGCTGGAACACCAGGGGAAGTTCTGCGAACAGATCATTGATATAAAGCTTGCAGCGGAATTCGGAAAAAAACTCGACAGTCTCGGGCATAACCGGCCCGAGGTGCAGGACGTTAATCCGCTGCTCTTCTGCGATCCCTTCGAACAGGCCGGGCAACAGCTGACTGCTCTGCTGCTCGCTCATCGCCCGTTGGTCAACCGCTCTTGAGGTCCAGCTCCGGGGCCGAATCCGTGTCCAGCGCTGGCTTGCCGGCACCCGTTTTGGGCGCGAGGCTGACTTTGGCGGCAGCATCGCCCGGATCCATGTCGATGGATCCCTTGAAGATGGCGCCATCCTCGAGGGTCATGCGCGGCGCGATGATGTTGCCGCGGACATTGCCCGACTTGGAAATCACCACTTTTTCATTGCCGCGAATATCGCCCGCCACCTCACCGTCAATACGCACGGTGCGGGCGGTAATGTCTGCGTTGACCTTACCGGACTCACCGACGGTAACCTCGTGAGCGCCCAGATCGATGGAGCCCTCCACCTTGCCCTGTATAAGCAGGTCTTCGTCACCGGTGACGGTACCTTTGATCTCGATACTCGGTCCAATCATTGCTGTACTCCTTGTCGTTGCCGGACTGGGGCTGGCCTTCGGGGCCGGGTTGGCAGCAGCCGTCGTGCCGGGGCCGGGGCGTGGCGACTCGGCCGGGGGCTCAGGCGGCTGCTTGTTCTTATTGCGTTCAAACATCGGGATGTCCCTTGCTCATTCCGGGCAAATCATCCTACCAGCGCCCCCGAATATCGACCAGACAAAAGCTCGAGATTTTGCAAGAATCCCGTAGGTGACGTTTTTGTTATATGGATATCGCCTTTCAGAACTAATCGTTGTTGGCCAAGGCCGTTGGGCTCTGGTTTCATTGAGACAGTGCCTGCGGGCACCCTTCGTTGTACTGCTGTGCTTTCATAAGCCAGATACACGCACAAAACATATCAAATCGACCACCGTCCGCGGTGAGCGAGGGACCATTCTCGCGGCCCCGGACCGTGCCAGACGCCTGAGACGGAGGCATTCTTGATGAGAAGACAGAAGCGCGACATGAACACCAGGGCATTTGACAAAGGTTACCAGGCAGGGGTCTCAGGCCGCAGTCTGGATTACTGTCCCCACGAGAACGACGCTCACCGCCAGAACTGGATATCCGGTTGGCGTGAAGGCCGCTGCGACCAGTGGGACGGCCTGACCGGGGTCTCTGGCGTTCACAAGATGCGGGCGCTCTGACTCCCTATCAACCCGGGCCCATAGCCGGGCCCTGATCAACCTGACGTATGCTGCTCTGGGCCAGGTCCAGTAGCTCCCTGTTGGCCACTGCAAACATGGAAAAGTCGGGTGAATCCGTGGCGTGCAGTTCTGCCAGCATCGCCTGCCAGCGCCCCAGCAGGGCTTCCTGTTCGTGCTCCCACTGTCGCATACAGGCCAGCACGTTGCCCTCGCTATCCAGGTGCTTCAGCGCGCCAACGGCCAGGGTGCGCTGTTGCCACTCCAGGTCTTCCATGTAGGTGTCGCGGGCCATGGCCTGCCACTCGTTTTCCACTTTGGCCGCCATGATCTGGCTGCTGAACCAATCCAGTTCCAGGCGCTCCCCGATGAAGAAGTACAGCCTGGCCACGTTCTCAACCGAGGCCTCGTTCTCCCCGGCCGCCTGGATGATGCCCAGCGCCGTGTAGGCCGTCTGGGTACGCGCTACCCGCTCCGCCAGTTCCTCACCAACACCCTCCTGCAGGTAGTGCTCGTAGAGGGACTCATGCTGCTCCGCCGAACTGCCGCGCAGCATGGAGGAAAAACTTGACCGAATCTGGGCGAGGCCTTCACTGAACTCGCTCACCAGCGGGGTCGGCATCAATTCATGCCGCCGATTGCGCAACAACCAGCGCGTCGCCCGTTTCACCAGCCGCACCAGCTTGAGCATCATGTCCATCTGCACCGACGAGGATACCCGGTAGTCCAGCAGTTCGATCCACTCCCACAGCTCACGCAGCTGGAAAATTTCCATCACCGTGGTATAGGCCCGGGCCACGTCAGCCACTGCAGCGCCGGTGGCCTTGGCCTGGCGCACCACGAAGTTCAGTCCCATCCTGTTAACGATGTCATTGGCCACCTGGGTAGCCATGATTTCCCGGTGTAGTCGGTGGCTGCGTATTTCATCGCCAAACTGCTCCACCAGCCGCAGGGGAAACGCGGTGGTGACCGCGTTGTACAGGTAGGGGTCCTTGCCGAGGTCTGACTCTATGAGAAGCTCCTTCAGCACCGCCTTGCTGTAGGAAATCAGTACCGAAAGTTCGGGGCGGGTCAGAGGTTGGCCCCGGGATTTGCGCTCGACCAATTCCTCGTCGCTGGGCAGAAACTCCAGTGCCCGGTCAATTCGCCCCATTTCCTCCATGGTCTCGATAAAGCGACGATACTCGCCAAAACGCTCCTCCGCCTGCAGTTCCACCAGGCTGATGGCCTGAACCTGCCGGTAGTTGTTGTTGAGCACCAATTCGGAGACGCTGTCCGTCATTTCCTCCAGCAGCAGGTTACGCTGCTTCTCGGTCATATCACCCCTTGCCACCACAGCGTTGAGCAGGATCTTGATATTGACCTCATGGTCCGAACAGTCGACCCCGCCGGCGTTGTCGATAAAATCGGTATTGGAACGGCCGCCGCACAGGGCGTACTCTACCCTCGCAAGCTGGGTCATACCGAGGTTGCCGCCCTCGCCCACGACCTTGCAGCGCAGGTCGCGACCATCTACCCGCAGGGCATCATTGGCCTTGTCACCCACATCAATGTGACTCTCGGTAGATGCCTTGACATAAGTGCCTATGCCGCCGTTCCACAGCAGATCGACCCTGGCCCTGAGCAGTTGGGAAATCAGCTCGTTGGGGGTCAGGTGCGTGTCTTCAATATCGAAGCGCGCCTGCATTTGTGGCGAGATGGCAATCGATTTCGCAAACCGGGAAAATACACCGCCGCCCTCGGAGATCAGTTCTGTGGCGTAGTCCGACCAACTCGAGCGCGGTAACTCAAACAGGCGCTTGCGCTCGGCATAGCTGGCGGCGGCGTCCGGCTCCGGGTCAACGAAAATATGCAGGTGGTTGAAGGCCGCCAGCAGCCGAATGTGTTGCGACAACAGCATGCCGTTGCCGAACACATCGCCGCCCATATCGCCGATACCCACCACGGTGAAATCGCTGGACTGTACGTCCACCCCCATCTCCCGGAAGTGGCGCTGCACCGACACCCAGGCACCCTTGGCGGTAATGCCCATTTTCTTGTGGTCGTAGCCGGCGCTGCCCCCCGAGGCAAAGGCATCACCCAGCCAGAAGTCATACTCCGCCGAAAGGCCGTTGGCGATATCCGAGAAGGTGGCCGTGCCCTTGTCCGCCGCCACCACCAGGTAAGGGTCGTCCTCGTCCTTGGCGACCACATAGGGAGGCCGGATAATGGAGACGTCGCCGCGGTTGTCAGTAATATCCAGCAAACCGCGAATAAACAGCTTGTAGCATTCTATGCCCTCCTGCTGGATCTCATCCCGTGACATCTGGGGATTGAGCTGCCGGGCAACAAACCCTCCCTTGGCCCCTACCGGCACAATGACCGCGTTCTTGACCTGTTGCGCCTTGACGAGGCCCAGTACCTCGGTACGGAAATCTTCATGCCGGTCTGACCAGCGCAGGCCGCCCCTGGCGACCTTGCCGCCGCGCAGGTGCACTCCCTCGACCCGGGGCGAGTACACGTACACCTCAAACATCGGCACAGGCTGGGGTATATCGGGAATCGCCGAAGGCTTGAGTTTGAAGGATATGTACGGCTTGAGGCCGCCCCCGTCCGCCTGCTGGAAGAAGTTGCTGCGCAGGGTCGCTTTTATCAGTTTCACATACTGGCGGATGATGCGGTCCTGGCCCAGGTTCTCGACCTGTTCGAGAGAATCCAGTATCCGCTGTTCGACGTCCAGCTCTCGTTCACCCCGCCAGTCCTCGTCACCGTCGAAGACGGGCGAAAAACGGGTAAGGAACAATTCGACGATGAGTGCGGTGATGTGCAGGTGGTCGGCCATGGTGCCGGCAATGTATTCAACGCTGTAGGGGAAATTGAGCTGCTGCAGGTAGCGGGCGTAGGCGCGCAGCAGGGCGATTTCGCGCCAGCTCAGGCGAGTACCGATGAGCAGACGATTGAAAGAGTCGCTCTCCGCTTCACCAAACCAGATCCGGGCGAAGGCGTCCTCGAACTCTTCCTTCACATCTTCCAGGTCGATATTGTCCGAAAGACTGTAGTGCATGAAAAATTCCTGCACCCAGTACCTGCCGCCGCTGTACGCAGCAATGCCATAGGGTCGCTCGCTGATCACCCGCAGCCCCAGGTTTTCCAGAATGGGCAGCACATCCGACAGGGGCAGGCTTGCTCCGGCGTTATACAGGCGCAGGCGCAGCATGTCCTCGCCGTCTTCCAGGGTGCGGTACAAGGACATGGCCAGCCGCTCGCCATTAGCCAGCCGCAGGATTTTCTTGATGTCGGCGACCGCCATCCGCGGGTCGAAATCGTCCCGGTAGCCGGCGGGAAAGCCGTCACCGAATTCCTCGACATACTGGTTGCCGTGCTCCTCGCCGAACTCCTCGATCAGGCGGTTGCGCAACCTGTCGGTCCAGGCGAGGGTCGCCTGGACGATGAGGTCTTCCAGTTCAGTATCGTCATAGTCCAGCGGTTTGGCCGGATCCACCCGCAGCACAAAATGGACCCGGACCAGGATCGACTCGGAGAAATGCGTGGTGAATTCCGACTCCTCGGCCTTGAACGCGTCACTGAGGATGCTCTCCATGAGTTCCCGCAGCTCCGTGGTATAGCGATCGCGGGGAACATAGATAATACAGCTGACAAACTTGCCGTGAATATCGCGGCGCACAAACAGGCGGGTCTGGCGGCGCTCCTGGATTCGGTTAATAGCGTTGACTGTGTTGTACAGGTCGGTGATGCTCGACTGGAACAGTTCATCGCGGGGATAAAGCTCCAGTACCCGGGCCAGTTCCCGGGTTTCATGCTCCGCCCAGTCCATATCGGACATTTCCATCACTGCCTGTACCTTGCGCCGCAGGATAGGAATGTACTTGGGATTCATGGTGTAAACCGAGGAGGTATACAGCCCGATGAAACGGTGCTGCCCAACCATCTCACCCTGCTCGTTGAATACGCGCACTTCGACGTAGTCCGGGTAGGTCAGCCGATGAACCCGGGAGCGCTGCCGAGACTTGGAAAAGCTTAACTGCCGGCGCTGCAATTCCTCCTGCCCCATACTCGCCAGGTCGGCCTCGAGGTCCGCCACACCCCGGGTTTCCCGGTGGCGCAACAGTCCCAGCCGCCCCTGGTCGGAGGCCGTCACCGTGGGTAGCTTGCCGCTTTGGTCAACCTCAAGGTATTCGTAGCCTAGCATGGTCATGTGCTGTTGCCCGAGCCAGATTAGGAATTCGACGGCCTCCTCACGTAACCCGGCGTCCACGCAGCTACTGGCTTGCACCAGTTCCACCACATTGTCCAGTTGACGGTTCATAGCCGGGAAATCATCGACCACCGTATATACTTCGGCGAGGATGTCCTCCAGCGTGTCTCGCAACTGGTCCAGTTCCGCCGGCTGGGAGTGCCGGGCCAGTTCAAAGTAGACCACGGCCTCGCGATGGCTTTCCATCTGGTCCTGTTCACTGTCGGACAAAATCTTTCGCAGCAGGCCCTGCTCATCGCGCGCCACTTCCAGGTTGGAGCTGGCGATGATGTGAATAGGCAGGTTGCGACGGTTTATTTCCCCGCGCACCGATGCGGTGACAAAGGGAATACCGCGGCAGTGTATAACCAGTACCGTGTTGGTGCTTTCCCAGCCGTGGCTCTGCAGTTCCGGATTGAAAATTTCAATGCGGGCCGTTTCGCCAAGCCCTTCGCGCATGAAACGCAACAGATAGCGCAGGCAGCCGTAGAGGTTCTCCACCGAGCGACCGCGCAGGTCCTCGGCGGCAAAGCGCCGGTAGAAATCGTCGGCAAGATTATTCAGCGAGGCGCGCTCTTCACCCTCGGCATTATTATCAATACGCTTCTTGAGCTCGCTGATCAGGTTTTTTTTGAGGCTTTCCCAGATCATTCAGGTATCCCGATTCGATTGTTCTTCCTGCCCGCTGCGGTAGGCAAGGCCCTGTTGCAAGTCTAGACCAAACCCCGCGTCAACGAGACAACCCTGAGGAACTTTTACTGTGGTGATAAGTCACACAATCGTTCCTGCCGCAGACGGGGTGGACGCTGCTACAGGGTGCGATACAATGCGCCTGCCTTTCCCGGTAGTAACCATCTGACACAAACAACAGGAGATCGCGTGGCAAGCGCAGAAATCAGGGCCCTGCAAGAGTGGCTCAGTGGCCAGATTATTGGCCAGTCGCATCTGGTGGAAAGACTTATTATCGCCCTGCTGGCAGACGGTCACCTGCTGGTTGAGGGCGCCCCGGGACTCGCCAAGACCCGGGCGGTAAAAAGCCTCGCAGACGGACTGGAGGGTGACTTCCAGCGCATCCAGTTCACCCCGGACCTGCTGCCGGGAGACGTTACCGGCACCGAAATTTACCGACCCCAGGAGGGCTCTTTCCATTTCCAGCGTGGTCCGATCTTCCACAACCTGGTGCTAGCCGACGAGATCAATCGCGCACCCGCCAAAGTGCAGTCAGCCTTGCTGGAGGCCATGGCGGAGCGCCAGGTCAGTATCGGCTCGGAAACCTACGACCTGCCGCGGCTGTTCCTGGTGATGGCTACCCAGAATCCGATTGAACAGGAGGGTACCTACCCCCTGCCGGAGGCCCAGCTGGATCGATTCCTGCTGCACGTCAATGTGGACTACCCCGATGCCGCGGCCGAGGCCGACATTCTTCGCCTGACCCGTTCCGAAGCGAGCAAGCCGGCAGCGAACGCTCCCCGACCCCTTGCACAGGAGTCGATATTCGCTGCCCGGGAGGAAATACTGGGCCTGCACATGTCGCAGGCGGTCGAGGACTACATCGTGCAACTGGTTATCGCCACCCGCTCCCCGGAGCGCTATAACGAGCAGCTGCGGCACTGGATCGAGTACGGTGGCAGTCCTCGCGCCACTATCGCCCTGGACCGCTGCGCCCGCGCCCACGCCTGGCTAGGCGGCCAGGACTTCGTCAGCCCGGACAACGTGCAGGCGGTGGTCGCGGACGTGTTGCGTCACCGACTGCTGCTGAGTTTCGAGGCCGAGGCCAGTGGCATCACCCCCGACCAGGTGACCAGCGAGTTGCTGGCGCTGGTGCCCGTGGGCTGATGCAGGCAGCGGATATCGCAGCCCCGGCCAGGGGTGCCTACGCCTCCCTGGAAGACCTGATCGCCCTGCGGTTCCCGGCGCGGCAGCTACAGCTTGCGCGTCGCAATCGCGCACTGTCTGCCCTCACCGGCCCCAACAAGTCCAATTTTCGCGGCCGGGGTATCGACTTCGAGGAGGTCCGCAGTTACCAGGCGGGAGACGACATCCGCAGCATTGACTGGCGGGTCACCGCGCGCACCGGAAACGCTCACACCAAACTGTTTCGGGAGGAGCGGGAACGCCCGGTACTGCTGGTGGTAGACCAGCGGCCGGCGATGTTCTTCGGCTCCAGCAATTGCTTCAAGTCGGTACTCGCGGCGCACCTCGCCAGCCTGCTCTGCTGGAGCGCCCTGGACGGCGGCGACCGGGTTGGCGGACTGGTGTTTGACGGCCACCGCCATCGTGAGGTACGGCCACGCCGCTCTCGACGCACGGTACTTGGCCTGTTATCGGAGGTCTGTGCCTTTAACAGCGCCCTGCCGCTGGCAGCACCTGCGCCAACGGGCAGCTTTGCCGACATGCTGGCCAACCTGCGCCGGGTGGCAAAACCGGGCAGTAACATCTATCTGGTCAGCGACTTCAGCGGCGCCGACGATGACAATGCCCGCAAACATATGTTCCAGCTGGCCCAGCACACCCAGGTGACCGCTATCGGATGCAGCGATCCACTGGAAAGCCAGTTGCCACAGGGCGGCCGCTACGCGGTTACCGATGGCGAAGCCCGCAGCGAACTGAATACCGCCGACCGACGGTTGCGCCGCGAGTACCATGACGCCTTCAGCCAACGGCAACACCGGCTGCAACAGGATCTCGCCCGCCTCGGCGTTCCGCTGCTGCAGACGTCGACGGCGGAGGCCCCCTTCTCCCTGCTGCAGACCTATTTCGGAGACAGCCGCCGGTGAACCCTGCCGACCCGCTGGCACAACTCCACCCCCTGCGCGAACCGGCAGCTATAGGCTGGTGGCCACCGGCACCCGGCTGGTGGCTGCTGCTGGCGTTGGTCATCGTCGGCCTGGCCGCAGTGGCCTGGGGCGGGCTGCGCCGTTACCGCCGCAATGCCTACCGTCGCCGGGGCCTGGCACAGCTGGCACAGATTCGCAGCCGCTGGCTGGCCGACAATAACCACCTGCGCTGCCTGTCCGAGGCCAACGCCCTGCTCAAGGCTGTCGCGCTGAGGGCTTACCCCGTCCGCGACGTGGCCGGCATCAGCGGTCGCGACTGGCAGGACTTTCTCGACCAGACAATGGCCGGAAACGCCGGGTTCGAACTGCGACTATTACAGGCCCAATACCTCGGCGAGGTCGATGGCCAGGGACTCGACGAGCATCTCCACCAGTGCGCTAGCTGGATCAAACGACACAGGGTGAGCGCATGATCGAGTGGTTCTGGCCGTGGATGCTGCTGCTGGCACCGCTGCCCTGGCTGGTGCGGCGCCTGGCGCCGCCTGCCGAGGGACAGGAGCCGGCCCTGCGCGCCCCGTTTTTCGACCGCTGGCAACAGCTTAGCGAGCACCAGGGACGTACCGCCCGCAGCACTCGCCGCCTGCCGGAACTGGCCCTCTGGCTGCTGTGGTTGCTGCTACTGTTGGCTGCGGCGCGACCCATCTGGGTCGGCGAGGCGATTGAGCTGCCCAACAGTGGCCGCGACCTGATGCTGGCAGTGGATATCTCCGGCTCCATGACCATCGAGGATATGGAACTGTCGGACCAGTTGGTCAGCCGTATCCGCGCGGTGAAGCAGGTCGGCAGCCAGTTCATCGAGCAGCGCGAGGGTGACCGCCTTGGCTTGATCCTGTTCGGCAGCAACGCCTACGTGCAGTCGCCGCTCAGCTTTGATACGGCCACCGTACAGCGCTTCCTGCGGGAAGCACAAATTGGTTTCGCCGGCCAGGACACGGCCATCGGTGACGCCATTGGGCTGGCGGTAAAACGGCTGAAGGAGCGACCTGCCGACAACCGGGTGCTGATCCTGCTCAGCGATGGCAAGGACACCGCCAGCTCGGTACAGCCCCTGGATGCCGCCAAGCTGGCGGCGGACCTGGGCATCCGCATTTACACCATCGGTATCGGCGCCGACCGGCTGACCATGCCGGGCCTGTTCGGCTCCAGCTTCGGTGCCCGCCAGGTCAACCCCTCGGCGGAGCTGGATGAGGCAGGCTTGCAACAAATTGCACAGATGACCGGTGGCAAGTATTTCCGGGCCCGTAACCCCGCCGAGCTGGCCAATATTTACCTGCTGCTGGACCAGTTGGAACCCATCGAAGTGGACACCGCCAGCTACCGACCGCGCCAGGCCCTGGGTTACCTGCCGCTGCTACTGGCGCTGGCGATCAGCTTCGCCCTGGCGATGCGCCAGGTCTGGCTGGCCCGGCCCGCAGGAAGCCACCCGGCAATGGGGGAGGAAACCGGATGAGTTTTCACCTGATGCGTCCCGAGTGGCTGTGGGCCATCGTGCCGGCGGTGTTCCTGGCTTTGCTGATCTGGCGTCTGCGACAGCGCAGCGGCAGCTGGAGTTCGGTTATCGATCCCCGGCTCCTGCCCTACCTGATTGGCGATGGCGAGGGGAAACCGCAACGCAACCTGGCGCCAGGCCTGCTGCTGGCCTGGATAGTGGCCGCATTGGCGGCCGCGGGTCCCAGCTTCCAGAAGATTCCCCAGCCGGTGCACCAGAAACAGGACGCACTGGTACTGGTTATGGATCTGAGTTACTCGATGATGGCCGCCGACCTGGCGCCCTCGCGCACGGACCGGGCCCGGCAGAAGCTGCTGGACCTGCTGGAGCGCAGGCGAGAGGGCCAAACCGGGCTGATCGCTTACGCCGGCGACGCCCACATTGTGACCCCGCTCACTGACGACACCCCCACCATCGCCAACCTGCTGCCAGCGCTGGACCCCACCATGATGCCGGTCATGGGGTCGGAGCCGGCAGCCGCCCTGGCCCTGGGCATCGAGTTGTTACACTCTGCCGGCATCCGCCAGGGGCGGCTGCTGTTGCTGACCGATGGCATTACCGCAGCGGACCGGAACGAGATCGCTGAGTTGCTGCGCGGCAGCGGCGTCAGTCTCGCGATAATGGGCATCGGCACCCCAACCGGCGCTCCCCTCCCCCTGCCCAGGGGTGGCTTCCTCAAGGACGATAGTGGTGCCATCGTGCTTCCGGGCCTTGAGGAAGGCACACTGCTGGACCTGGCCGGGGATGTCGGTGGTCGCTATATGCCCATGCAGATCGATGACAGCGACCTCGACTACCTGCTGGCAGAGGGTCTGCTCGACCTGCCGGAACAGACCCTGGTACTGGAGCGGGCGGCGGACACCTGGGAGGACCAGGGCTACCTGCTGGTGCTCCTGCTGCTGCCGGTGGTGCTGTCCCTGTTCCGCCGCGGCTGGTTCGTCTGCCTGTTGCCATTGCTGTTTGCGCCGCTGCCGCAACCAGCGCAGGCGGGGCTCTGGGACGACCTTTGGCTGACGCCGGACCAACAGGGGCAACGGGCATTGCAGGCACAAGACCACGAGGCTGCCGCGCACCTGTTCGACAACCCTGACTGGGCCGGCACCGCCGCCTACCGCGGGGGCGACTACGCGGAGGCGGCAAAAAAATTCAACGACGAAGGCAGTGCCGATGCCCTGTACAACCGCGGCAATGCCCTGGCCCGGGCCGGACAACTGGACGCGGCCATGGAGGCGTACCGCAAGTCGCTGCAGCTGCAGCCGGACAGGCAGGACGCGCGGGATAACCTGGCCCTGCTGGAGCAACTGCAACAGCAGCAGGAACAGCAGGAACAGCAGGAATCAAACCAGGATCAACAGCAACAGGGCGAGCAGCAACAACAGCCTCAGCAGGGCCAGCAACCGGAAAGTGAGCAACAGAACCAACAGCCCGGGGACTCAGCCTCGGAGCAACAACAGCAGCCGCCGGACCAGCAGCAACAGGGGGAAGACCAGCAGGACGCGAACAGCAGCCAGCCGGAAAACGCCCGGGAACAGCAGGAACCAGAGGACGCGGACGGTCAGCAACAGGATCAACTGAACCAGGCCATCGCCGAGGCCCAGCAGGAGGACCTGGAGCGCGACCAGGCCATGGAGCAGTGGCTGAGACGGGTGCCCGATGACCCTTCAGGCCTGCTGCGGCAGAAATTCCGCTATGAAAGCCAGCAGCGACAGCAACAGGGAAACACGAAGGATGATGACACATACTGGTAGGCTGGCACCGTGGGCGCTGGTACTGCTGTTCACGCTCGCCAGCGGACTGGCGCAAGCGGCTGTGGAAGCCAGCGTAGACCGCACCCGGATCGCCCTGGGGGACAGCCTGCAACTGGTGGTAAGCGCCACCGAAGACGACGAGGACCTGTCCAGCGTCAACCTCGATGCCTTGCTCCGGGACTGGGAAGTCCTGTCCCGGAGCACTCGCAGCAACACCACCATCGTCAATGGCAAACGCAGCCACCAGCGCCAGCTGCACATGGAAATTACACCGCGACGGATGGGCACTTTAACCATACCGGCGTTGCAGGTGGGAGCCCGCGCAACCCGGGAAGTGGTGATCGAGGTCGGTCAACCACCAAAGATCGACCCGGGTGCGGAAAATGTACTGTTCGAGGCCAGCGTGGACCGGGAGACGGTTTATGTGCAGGGCCAGCTGATACTCACACTGCGCCTGCAGCAGGCCGTTAACCTCGACGGACGCAGCATCAGCGACCTCGAATTGCCCGGCGCTTTCGTGGTGCCACTGGAGCAGAAGTCCTTTCAGCGCCAGGTCGATGGTCGGCCCTGGCTGGTGCACGAGGTGCGCTACGCCATTTTCCCGGAACAAAGCGGCTCGCTCACGATTCCCGCACAGAGTTTCTCCGCCCGCGAGAGTGTCCCTCGGCGCAGTGTCTTCGATACCAACCGGGGACGCCTCATTCGCCTGTACAGTGAGGCGCTGGAAATCGAGGTGCTGCCCAGGCCGGCAGAATTTACCGGTAATACCTGGCTACCGGCGCGCAATATCGTGCTCGAGGAGGAGTGGTCGGCTGATCCCGGGCCGTTGCGCGCCGGCGAGTCCGTCACCCGCAGCATTCGACTGCGCGGCGAAGGCCTGCAGGGCGCTCAACTGCCACCGGTGTTGCTGCAGCCGGTCGACGGTATCAAGCATTACCCGGATCAACCGAGCATTTCCGATACAGAAATTTCCAGCGGCCTGCTGGGCTCGCGAACCGACAGTGTTGCCATTGTGCCTACCCGGGCCGGCAGCATTGAACTGCCGGCCATAGAGGTTCCCTGGTGGGATACCGAGGCGCGGGTGATGCGCACGGCAAGCATACCGGCGCGCACGCTGCAGGTGGCTGCCGCGAATTCCGCGTCCACGTACTCGCCGGGCGACGTTGCGGCGCCGGCAAGCCAGCAGCCCACCGGGCCGGTACAGCCAGAATCGCCGCTACTGTGGCAACTGCTGGCCCTGGTGTGCGGCCTGGGCTGGCTGCTCACCGCCGGTCTATGGTGGCACAGCCGGCGCAACAGTGACGTTGGCGTAGAAGAGCCAATCGCGAGGATTTCGCCCAGGGCTGCCTACAAGTCGCTGATTGCAGCCTGCGCCGCTGACCAGGCGCAACAGGCACGCAGGCAGCTGATTCTCTGGGTCAGCGCACTGTGCAACGACCCCGGGGTCACTACACTGGAGCAGGCCTCGGCGGTACTGGCAGACGAGGAACTGGCTACCGAACTCAGGGCACTGGAGACAGCCCTTTACGGACAGGATCACCCCGCCTGGCGCGGTGACCGGCTGAGAGCCGTCGTCGAGCGGCTACAGCGACAGCATACGGGCGGGCAGCGGCAGCGGGCAGAGGCGCTGACACTCTACCCCACTGCCTGAGGCGTTTACTGCAAAGATTTGGTCACCACCTCGTAGACGTCCGGCGACAGCTCCGGCAGTGCGGCCAGGCGCTGCAATTCACCGCGCATCATGTCCTGACGGCCGGCGTAGTAGCGCCACTTGGTCAGCGGTGCCAGCAACCGCGAGGCAATCTGCGGATTGATGCTGTTGAGCCGGGCTATGACATCCGCCAACAGGCGGTAGCCTTCGCCATCTGTACGGTGGAAATTCACCGGATTCTGGCCGGCAAAGCCACCGATCAGCGCGCGTACCTTGTTGGGGTTGCGCAGGTCGAAATCGGGATGCTCCATCAGCCCGCGAACCCGGTCCAGGGCGCCCCCATCGGGCATGGCTGCCTGCAACTGCAGCCACTGGTTGACCACCAGGGTCTCGTGGCGCCAGTCCTGGTAGAAATCGGCCAGCGGCTGGGCCCAGTCGTTCGCCGCGCCGTAGAAGGCCAGGGCCCTGAGCCCTGCCAGTCGGTCGGTCATATTGCCAGCGCTGAGAAACTGTGCATGCGCCAGCCCCAGATGCGCGCCATTGGCACAGGCCAGGTAATCCAGGCAGCTGTTGCGCAGTGCGCGACGGGCGATTTGGTCCCCGCTGGGTTGGTATGCATCGACGCTGGACAGGGCCTGATAGCGGGCCAGCAGAACCTGCTCGGCAGCTTCTCCGATGGCCTGTTTGACGGCCGCTCGGGCCCGGTGAATCAGGTCGACATCGGCCGCACCCTCTCCCGCCTGCTCCGCCAGGTAGCTCTCGCCAGGCAGTGCCAGCATTTCGGCAACCATGGCCGGATCGAGTGACGTATCTTCCAGCAGCTGGACGAAAGCCCCACTCAGCAATGGGTCGATAACGACAGCGGCACCGCTGGACAGCTGTTGCTGGACCTCGGTGATTACCTGCAGTGCCAGCGCCTGAGCGCTGTCCCAGCGGACAAAACCGTCGTCATCGCGGCTCATCAACTGGCACAGGGCGCTGCGGTCGTAGTCGTATTCCAGGCGAACCGGCGCCGAGAAACCGCGTAACAGCGAGGGCACCGGGCGCTCCCGTACGTCGTCGAACACGAACTGCTGGCGCTCCTGGTCGACAATCAGCACCTTGTGGGTATTGTCTTCGGTTTCATGATCCGTCTCCTGTCCCGCCAGTGTCAGTGGCAGGTTACCCGCATCGCCGAGCAGCCCCATGGCCAGGGGAATGACAAAGGGCTGTTTCTGCGCCTGCCCCGGTGTCGCCGGACAACGTTGCGACACGTCCAGCGTGTAGGTATTGCTTTCAGCGTCGTAGCTGTCTGTCACCGACAGGATCGGCGTACCCGCCTGTGAATACCAGCGACGGAACTGGCCCAGGTCCATGCCGCTCGCGTCTTCCATTGCCCGCACGAAGTCCTCGCAGGTGACCGCCTGGCCGTCATGGCGGGAGAAATACAGGTCGGAACCGGCGCGAAAATTCTCTTCGCCCAGCAGGGTATGAATCATGCGCACAACCTCCGCACCCTTCTCGTAAATCGTGAGGGTGTAAAAGTTGTTGATCTCGATATAGGACTCCGGGCGAACGGGGTGCGCCATCGGGCCCGCATCCTCGGCAAACTGGGCCGTACGCAGCATACTGACGTCTTCAACCCGCTTGACTGTGCGCGAACCCATGTCGGAAGAGAACTCGGCGTCCCGGAAAACGGTGAAGCCCTCCTTCAGGCTGAGCTGGAACCAGTCCCTGCAGGTAACCCGGTTGCCGCTCCAGTTGTGAAAGTACTCGTGGGCGACAATGGCTTCAATCCGCTGGTAGCCAGCGTCAGTGGTAATGTCCGGGTGAGCGAGAACGCAGGAGCTGTTGAAGATATTGAGGCTCTTGTTCTCCATGGCCCCCATATTGAAGTCATCGACGGCCACGATGTTGAAAATGTCCAGGTCGTATTCCCGGCCGAATACCTCTTCATCCCAGCGCATGGAGCGTTTCAGTGCATCCATGGCGTAGTCGCACTTACCCATATCCTTGGGTTCCACGTAAATCCGCAGAGTCACATCGCGACCTCCGGCAGTGCGGAAACTGTCCTCGATGTGCTCCAGGTCACCGGCTACCAGGGCGAACAGGTAAGCGGGCTTGGGGAAGGGATCATGCCATTGCACCCAGTGGCGGGTGTTGTCCAGCGGTTTGGTTTCGAGCAGATTGCCGTTACTGAGCAGCACCGGGTAGCGTTTGGCGTCGGCTTCTATGCTCACCGTAAACACCGACATCACATCGGGACGGTCGAGATAGTAGGTAATCTTGCGGAAGCCCTCTGCCTCGCACTGGGTGCAGAACATACGGTGGGACTTGTAGAGCCCCTCCAGGGAGGTATTGTCCTGGGGCCTGATGCGGGTCTTGCATGACAACACACACTGCTCCGGGAGCTGGTGGATTAGCAGGCCGTCATCGGTCAGCTGGTAGGCTTCCTCGGCAAGCTCCTCGTTATCGACACTGACCTGCAGCAGTTCCAGTTCCTGCCCGTGCAGTTGCAGAGGCACATCCTCGGCAACCGCCCGCAGCAGGTGCAGCCGGGAGGTGACAATGGTGTCCTCCTCGCCCAGCTCGAAGTGCAGTTCGGTGCGGTTGATCAGGTAGGGAGGCGCCTGGTAGTCCTCCAGATAAATGGTGCCGGGGGTGGCGTCGCGCATGATGGGCCTCAGTTAAGTTCGGAGACGGCAAGGTGGTAGCCGCCGTACTTTCGCAGGTTGATAACACCGGTGTCGAAGATCAGGTACTGGCCCTTGATCCCCAGCAACGTGCCTTCAACCTGTGGTGTCTTGTCCAGATTGAATGATTTTACTTTCACCGGATATTCCAGCACCGGGAAGCGGATACGGGTTTCTCCCGCATCTTCCAGTTCTGTGACCGATTGCAGGCCAAACTGTTCCCTGACCTGCTGCAGCCCGTTGGCGCACTCGGCCATCAGTCGCTTTCGTTCCTGCTCGAGATCCATGTCGTCGGCATCACCCTTGAGCATGGTCTGCCAGCTGGTCTTGTCCGCCACGTGGTCCTTGAACAGCGTCTCGACGACGCCGGAGTGATGACGGGTATCTACCCGGAATATGGGCTGCGCCTGCGTGGCGCCCTGATCCATCCAGCGGGTGGGAACCTGGCTGTGACGGGTGATTCCCACTTTCAGCCCGGAGGTGTTGGCGAGGTAAACGATATGATCGATCATACAGTGGGTCTCGCCCCACTCAGGCTCGCGACAGGTGCCGGCGGCGTAATGGCACTTCTCCGGGGACACGATGCAACTGTCGCACCGGGCCAGGCGCCGGAAACAGGGATAGCAATATCCCTGGTTGAAGCTCTTCCTGGTCATCCGGTCGCAGGCTACACAGTTGATTACGCCCTTGTAATCCAGCGCCAGGGTCCGACCCAGCAGCGCATTCATGGGTAACTCGACGTCCCCCAGGGGCAGCGCATAGCCCACCTGCTCGGCCAACTCGGTTTTCATTTTGCGGACGGCGCCCGCCGCCAGAAGGTCAGCCACAAATGACTCCTATTTCCAGTTCAGAGGTGTTTCAGCGGGATCGTCGCAGCTGTCTCCAGCCTTGTGCCCCTTGTCGATGTAGCCCACCCGCTCGGTTTCAGGCAGATGGCGCTCGCCCCAGGCAATCACCGCCTGCATGGCGTGCTGGCGCTGTTCCGGAGTGAGTTTCTGGCCATTCTGCCACTTGCCCAGTTCCACAGCGCGCCGGAGATTCTGATAGATCTCAGGCGTCATGGACTCGATCAGCTGTTGGTAATCCATCGGGTTTTCCACGGCGGCGAAAAACCGGCCATTATACGCCCGATTGAGATAAAAGTGGTGGCTCTGCGGGCGCAGGCCACCGGATTAATCAGGGACAGACTGTTTCCCGGTCACCCTTGATAACGCTCTTGAACCAGTCCAGCAGGTTCTCTTCCTTGAAGTCAGCGAATTCGCCGGCGTCCATGAACATGCCATGGTCGTGGCAGATCTCGTACCAGATGTGCTTTTGCTTGGCGTCGGAGGTCAATTCCATCCGCTTGCCGCAGTGGGGGCAGTCGATTTCCACCCGGCTGTCCCATTTCCAGCCTTCTTTCGGATCGCCAATATCCACCGCATGGCTTTCCGGCAGGCTTTTCAGCTGGTGGGCCTCGTCGGCGTCAAACCAGAGTCCATGACAATTCGTACAGCGGTCGATTACCACTTCACCGTGCTCCACCTCCACCATTCCGTGCTGGCACTTGGGGCATTTCAGGCTGTGATTCTCAGGGTTGTGCTCCATTTTCCAAACCTCTGTTGTTATCTGGTTAACTAGTATAGTGCGGGCTTGCCGGCTTACAAGTCCTGCTGACCACTGTCCTGCAGGCGCGAAACAAGCCCGAACACCCCCCCCAGAACCGCCCCGGTCAACAGACCGCCCAGGTGTGCCGCATTGGCAATGGCACCAAACCCCAGGGATTCAACCACCCCGAACAGGCACAGGAACAGCCAGCCGACCATGAAAATCATAATGGGCCTCGCAGGCTGGATCACCCAGCGCGGCTGTACCAGCGGGGCCACCCAGGAAAATCCGAGCAGGCCATAGACCACCCCCGACATGCCCCCAAACAGGCCCGGACCGCCGAACTGATACTGACAAATATTGGACACCAGGGCGATGACCAACAGCAGCCCCAGGGTATTGGGGCTGCCGGCGACGCGCTCGACTTTCGAGCCCAGTTCCCACAACCACAGGGTATTAAAGGTGATGTGCAACCAACCGAAGTGGAGGAAAATCGGCGTAATCAAACGCCAGTACTGCTCGCCCATGGGGAGAAAATACAGCTGCCCGGAGCGTACCTCGAATGGCGTGAAAGTCAGCCACCCGAGCCATTGTTCAGGAGCACCCAGCAACAGGGCCAGGAACAGGGCAATGCTCACCAGACCAAACAAGGCGGTCACCGGAGACTGGCGCCACGGGAACCGGTGGGCGGTCAAGGCCACCGGCCGGGTGGCCCCGGGCTCGATGGTGACTTCGCCGTCCCGCCAGGCCTGGTACAGGCGACTGACCGGCTGCACGTGCTGCCGCTCGAATACCGCCAGCACCTGTTGCCCCTCGTCTTCGTAGATGCGGTGGGCCACACCCCGGCTGCGCAACAGCGCGGTCAGCGGCAGGAGGTCTTCCCCCAGGGGTACCCGGAGTACAGTGTAGGAATCTGCCATCAGTCGACCAGTGCGTTGCTCCAGCGCAGTTTATCCCGGCAACTGGCGTAAAAGCTGTGGCCCACCGGGTGCAACAGAGTCAGGCGATGGGGCTTCTTGCGAATGACGACGGTATCGCCGGGACGCGCGGTCATATTGACCTGGCCATCACAGGTCACCGGCGGGTGGGTGCGATTGCGTTGCAGGATGTCCACGCGAATCTCGGAATTACCGTCAACGACAATGGGACGGCTGCTCAGCGCGTGGGGGAACATCGGCACCAGCACAATGGCGTCCAGTGAAGGATGCATAATCGGCCCGCCACCCGAAAGGGAATAGGCCGTGGAACCGGTGGGCGTGGAAACAATGAGCCCGTCCGCGCGCTGGCGATAGACGAACTTGCCGTCGATCGAGAGTTCGATCTCTATCATCTGGGCCGAGGTCCCGGAGTTGACCACCACATCATTGAGCGCATCGGCCCGGGCCACCGATTCACCAGCGCGTTCCACGTAGGCATCCAGCAGGAAACGGTTCTCGGTATCGTATTCACCGTCGAGCACCCGCGGGACCTGTTCGGCAATCTGGTCCGGGGTAATATCGGTGAGAAAGCCGAGACGCCCCCGGTTCACACCCAGCACGGGCGTGTCATACCTGGCCAGGGTACGCGCGGCGCTGAGCATGCTGCCGTCACCCCCGGCGACAATCACCAGGTCCGACTCCAGGCCGATCTCATCCCTGCTCGCCAGCCGCGTGCCGGCATCGGGAACCAGCTCGCCCAGCCTGTCCTCGAGAATAACCTCGTGTCCGCGGCGGACCAGCAACTCCAGCAGTTCCTGTAACACCACGTCCAGGCCGTCCTGCTGGCTGCGACCCACCAGACCAATCTTCTTGAAGGAACCAGGCATGAGTACGCCCCACTGAAAAGGACTGGTATTATAACCACGTGAACGCCTTTGCCGAAAACACCCTGCTGGAGCTGCAAACACCCGAAGTCCGCGACCTGGCCTGGGCCTGTTTCTCGCCGCCGCTTTTTCATGCCTCCAAGCTGGCCCGCCAGGCCTCAGTGAGTAACTGTCACTTCAGCCTCACGGCTGCACGCCGGCAGTGGCTGCGCCAGTTGGACCGGCAGCCCCAGGCGCTGCTGCAGTTTATCGCCGCGGGCAGGAGCACACGCCTGGGTATCTACTTCGAATCCCTCTGGCAGTTTTTCCTCAGCAACGAACCGCAGGTGGAATTGCTGGCAAGTAATCTTCCAGTGCGTGCTGGCGGGAAAACCCTGGGGGAATTTGACCTGGTCTACTTCTGCCACCGGCGACAGCGCCCTGTCCATCTGGAACTGGCCCTGAAGTTCTACCTGTGTGCTCCCGGGATGGATGGCAGCGAATGGCAGCACTGGCTCGGTCCCAATGTCAAAGACAGACTGGATCGGAAACTCACGCGCATGCTGGAACACCAGGCCCGCCTGTCGGAACAGGCGCAGGCCCGCGAGGTGCTGGCCGCACTTGGCGTGGAATCGCCGCTGCGGGAAGTGGAGGTCAAAGGAAGGCTGTACCGGCAATACGCAGTCACCACTGTTGCGCCTCCTGCCTACAACACCCAACTGGCCCTGCAGCAGTGGGCGCACGCCAGCACGGCGACTGCTATACTGGGAGACCTATCACACCGCAGGCTGGCGCGGCGTCAGTGGCTGGCACCGCTGGCAGGCAACGACAGCCCGGCCGGCCGGGAGCAGACCGGAACTGCGGCGAACAGCCCGGGGCAATTTGCCCTGGTTGACGACTGGGGGCGGGAACGGCAGCGGTTATTTGTCGTTGCCGATGAATGGCCACAAACCGATGAATAAAATGCTGGCGGGTGCCATGTCGTTGTTGCTGCTGTCATGCAATACCATCCGGGCCGAGGAACCCAGGCAGCAGCCGCTCACCGTTCAACATAACGACAGCGCTGCAATAGCACCGCCGGGGGAAATACTCAGGGTCGCCACTCTGAATATCGCTCACGGCCGGGGGCAAAGCCTGAAC
Organism: Seongchinamella unica; assembly: GCF_004354085.1. Classification (GTDB taxonomy): domain Bacteria; phylum Pseudomonadota; class Gammaproteobacteria; order Pseudomonadales; family Halieaceae; genus Halioglobus; species Halioglobus unicus. Next base: position 174,184 of record NZ_SMSE01000004.1, read on the forward strand.
CAACTGCTGGTTTCGACTGAAGATATAGCGGGAAACCTTGATCGCATCGCCCAGTTCCTGCGGTCCAAAAGCATTCACATCGCCGCGCTGCAAGAGGTGGACAGTCCTTCAGCGTGGAGTGGCAATATCGATCAGGCCAATGTCCTGGCACGCATCGCCGGCTACCCCTGGTGGGTACAGGCCAGCCACGCGTCACTGTGGATTGCGCGTTATGGAACGGCGATTCTGTCCACTCTGCCCATACCGGCGGCTGTCAGTCTTGATTTTTCTCCTTCTCCGCCCACTGCGGGCAAGGGCTTTACCCTGGCCCAGATTGAGTGGGACCCGGGCGCCGGCGAGACGGTCATGGTGGACGTTATCTCCATCCACATGGACTTTTCTCGCGAGTCGGTCCGCAGGGCGCAACTGGATGAACTGGCCGCGTTGATGAACAACCGCCAACACCCGGTGATACTGATGGGCGATTTCAACTCGGAAACCCTGGCGGCCAGCCTCATGGCAAGCGCAGCGGAAAACCAACGCCACCTGAATACCTGGGTCGATGATAAATCTGAACTGTTCACCTACAAGAAGAAACGACTGGACTGGATTATTGTTTCCGACGAACTGGAATTTGTCAGCTACACGACCGCGCAAGACCTCCTGTCCGACCACAAGGCAGTCATTGCGGAACTGAGGCTGGCAGATCAGTAACATGACAGAGCTGAACTCACGACGCAGAACACGGCTGCGCGCCACCGGACGTTACTCGCAGCCCTGATTCAACCAGGTGTATCCCCGGCGGCCCTGCAGTCCACCGGTATGGACAAACAAAACCGGCTCTGTCGGTGACCACTGGCCGCTCCTGAGCATCGTGTGCACGGCGTACAGCGCTTTAGCGGTATAAACGGGCTCGAGCTGGACCTTCTGGACTTGTTCGAACGCCTGCAGGAAAGCGCGCAGCGCCGGGCTGGTCCGGGCGAACCCTCCGCAGTGGTAGTCATGCTTCAGTCGCCAGGGTACCTTCGCCTGCAGGCCTGAGTCGGCCAGTGCCTGCTGCACCGTATCAGCCAGTGCCCCGGCACCCTTGAGGGCAGAAACGCCAATCAGTTCGTCGGCGCATTCCAGCCCCGCAGCCAGCCCTGCCAGCGTGGTGCCTGTACCCACGGCAACCACCACCCGGGACCAGTGACGATCCAGTCGATTGATCAGCTCGGCAATTTCCACACAGCCGCGCACGCCCTCGGGGCCTCCGCCGCCCTCGGGGACGACAAGGCAGGGGGCATACCGCGCCGCCAGAGTCTCCAGATAGGCGGATTCGTAGCGCCGCCGATACTCCTGCCGGGAAACCGGGACCAGTTCCATACCCCAGGCTCTCGCGTCTTCCAGCATGGGGGTTGGTTGTTCCCCGCCGCGAATAATGCCGATGGTCTGCAGGCCAAGTTCGGCGCCCACAGCGGCCAGGGCATGAAGGTGGTTGGACCAGGCGCCACCGAAGCTGAGCACCCGCCCCATGCCCTGCTCTGTCGCCCTGGCGAGATGACGGCGGAGCTTGAACCGCTTGTTGCCGGCGGCGACTCCGCCCCACTGGTCCAGCCGCAGCACCTGGACATTTCCCATACACAACTGCTGCACGGGTGCAGTATCGAGCGGACAAAGTGGTACTATGGCGCGATTATTCATAGGGCCTATTGTGTCACGAACAGGCCACCTCGATTCAACCGGGCAAGGAGAACCACATGTTGAAAAAATTCGCGATCACTGCAAGCCTGCTGGCAGCGCTGACCGCCTGCAGCAGCACTCCGGAAGTGCAGACCGGAGACGACGCCGAGGTTATCGGCGGTAATCTGCACCGGGTGGACGGCAGCCGCGCCGACATTGCCTATATCGATCCCAATGCCGACTTCAGCAAATACCGCAAGATCCTGCTACTGCCCCTGGGGGTGGATAATGTCGAAGTCATCCAGCCCAGTAAATCAGGCACATCGCTCAGCCAGCGCGACTGGGAATTGACCGACAGCGACAAAAAATTGCTGCAGCAGCTATTCCACGATGCGATGAAGAAACAACTGCAGGACAAGGGCGAGTTCCCGTTGGTCGACCAGCCGGGTGACGACGTGCTGGAAATCCAGGCGATGATCACCGCCCTTGCGCCGGCGGCGGCCAAGGACGATAACCGCTCACGCCCCATCGGTCGCAGCTACGTGATCACCAAGGGCGCGGGGGCCATCGCCGTGGCGGTGGCTTTTGGCGACTCCCAGACCGGGGAGGTGCTGGCGCTGGTGAAGGACAGCCGCAACACCGTAAACCACTGGGGCCTGAACAATAGCGTGACCAACAGGGCTGACGTGACCCGCATGTTCACCAGCTGGGCCCTGCAAATCAATTCCAGCCTGAGCAGCGTAACCGCCAAAGCCGACTGATTACGCCAGGTACCGCCGGGCTGCTGCAGACAAGACCAGAGCTTCAGCCCGGCTGTGCTAGCCCGACATTGTTTTTCTCCAGCACCTGTTCCGCGCGATAGCTGGACCTCACCAGCACACCTGAGACCACTTCCAGGAACCCCTTTTGCAGGCCCCATTGGCGATACATCTCGAACTCGTCCGGGGTCACATAGCGATCGATGGGATAGTGATTGGCGGTGGGCTGCAGATACTGGCCAAAGGTGAGGATATCCACCCCCGCCTCGCGCAGGTCGTCCATGCACTGGACAATCTCTTCCTCGGTTTCACCCAGGCCAAGCATCAGGCTGGTTTTGGTCAGTACATCCGGGCGATAGCGTTTGGCATGCGCCAGTACCGCAAGAGTCTGCTGGTAGGAGGCCCGGGGGTCACGAACGGGGTGGGTCAGGCGTTTCACTGTCTCCACGTTCTGGGCGAATACCTCGATACCGGAATCGACCACGGTTTCCACATCCGCCAGCACCCCCAGAAAATCAGGGGTGAGCGCCTCTACCGCGGTACCGGGGTTGACTTCCTTTACCTTGCGCACGCAGGCGGCGTACTGTCCCGCTCCGCCATCGTCCAGGTCATCGCGATTCACCGAGGTCAGCACCACGTACTTCAGGTTCATCAGTTGTACCGAACGGGCTGTCTTGGCCGGCTCGTCGGGATCCAGCCATCCCCGGGGGTTGCCGGTGTTTACCGCGCAGAAGCGGCAGGCCCGCGTGCAGACATCCCCCAACAGCATGATGGTAGCGGTGCCTGAGCTCCAGCACTCGCTCATATTGGGACACTTGGCTTCCTCGCAGACGGTGGCCAGGCCGTGTTCATGCACGATATCGCTGACCCGCTCAAAGGTCTGGCCGCCCTTGATACGCACCCGCAGCCAGTCAGGCTTGCGCAAACGTGGCGTGGTGCTGGCCCCGGGCTTGATGCCGTCCTTGATCGCGGTAATCCCCCGGTCGTTGACGAACTTCTCGCCACTGGCGACCTGGACTGTGGGAATAAGGTCCTTTTCGGACATGGAAACTCTCTAATCGGTCTTGAAAGCCTGTCATTATAGCGAAGCTGCAAGCCCGCGGCGATGACGCTATTATTGAGCCACCACAAGGTGTAGAAAAACAGGACAGGCTAGTATGGGCGCAGCTGCACTGGAGCCTAAACCGATGCGACAGAAAATTAACCGCTGGCCTGCCCGGCTGGACGTTGCCCAGAGCCTCAGCGGGCTGCTGCTGGTACTGTTTATCTGGGGCCACATGTTTTTCGAGTCCAGCATCCTGCTGGGCAAGGATGCCATGCTCTGGGTGACGCGCATGTTCGAGGGCGCTCACCTGCTGGGCCGTCCCTACCCGGTACTGGTATCGGTGGCCGCAGCGCTTGTTCTCGCCCTGGTGGCCCTCCATGCGCTGCTGGCCCTGCGAAAATTTCCCGCGAACTACAGGCAGTACCATCGTCTCAATCGCCACGTTAGCGCCATGAGACACCTCGACACCACCGCCTGGTACATCCAGGTCATCACCGGATTCGCCCTGTTCTTTCTCGCCTCTGCCCACCTGCTGGTGGTGCTGCTGCAGCCGGAAAACATCGGGCCCTACGCATCCTCGGACCGGGTCTGGAGTGGACGTTTCTGGTTGCTCTACGGACCCCTGCTGCTGATTGTCCACCTGCACGCGGGCATCGGCATTTACCGCCTGTGCCTGAAATGGGGGCCCTTCCCCGCCCAGCGCCTGGGCCTGTGGCGGGGACGCATCAAACTGGCCGCCTATTGCATCGTGGCATTCTACCTGTGCCTGGGCACTGCCTCACTGGTGACCTATATGCGAATCGGTGCACAGCATGCCCCCTATGCCGGTGAGCGCTACGCACCGGAGGCCGTCGAATGAGCCCGATTGTTACCGACGTACTGGTCATCGGTGGCGGCCTTGCCGGACAGCGGGCCGCGATAGGCGCACGCCGCCGGGGCCTGGATGTCACCGTGCTGTCACTGGTACCGGCCAAGCGCTCCCACTCTGCTGCTGCCCAGGGAGGGATGCAGGCGAGCCTGGGCAACTGCCTCGGCGGTGCCGGCGACAACGAAGACCTGCATTTTGCCGACACCGTGCGGGGTTCGGACTGGGGCGCGGACCAGGATGTGGTCAGGATGTTTGCCCACATGGCGCCCAAGGCCATCCGCGAACTGGCCGCCTGGGGCGTCCCCTGGTCCCGGGTACAGAAGGGCGAACACCAGATCACCGAGGACGGGCAGAAGAAAACCATCCGCGAGGCCGACGCCGCCCACGGTCTGATAACCAGTCGCAATTTTGGCGGCACTGCCAAGTGGCGGGCCTGCTACGTCTCCGACGGGACCGGCCACGCCATGCTCTACACCATGAGCAATCAGGCCATAGCTGCGGGCATTCCCGTGCATGAGCGCATGGAGGCCATCGCCCTGATCCATGACGGTGAACGCTGCTGTGGCGCCGTCGCCCGCAACCTGATGACCGGCGAACTGCAAACCTACCTGGCGCGGGCCACCTGTGTCGCCAGCGGCGGCTTCGGGCGTATTTACCGGGTATCGACCAATGCGGTGATCAACGAGGGCTTGGGTGCCGCCCTGGCGCTTGAAACGGGCCTGGCCAGACTGGGCAATATGGAAGCGGTGCAGTTCCACCCCACCGGGATATTCCCCTCGGGTATCCTCGTCACCGAAGGCTGCCGCGGTGACGGCGGACTGTTGCTGGACGGCAGCGGCCACCGGTTTATGCCCGACTACGAGCCGGAAAAGCGGGAGCTTGCCTCTCGCGACGTGGTCTCCCGGCGCATGGAAGAACACATCGCGGCGGGGCACGGCGCCAGCAGCCGCTTCGGTGAGCATCTCTGGCTCGACATACGCCTGCTGGGCAGGGACCACATCAACAGCAAGCTGCGCGAAGTCAGCGAGATCTGCCACTACTTTCTCGGCATTGACCCGGCAGAGGAACTCATTCCAGTGCGCCCGGCCCAGCACTATTCCATGGGCGGCATACGCACCGACCGCACCGGCCAGTGCCCCAGCCTCAGCGGTTTGTTCGCCGTGGGCGAAGCCGCCTGCTGGGATATGCACGGATTCAACCGACTGGGCGGCAACTCCGTCGCCGAAACAGTGGTAGCGGGAATGATTGTCGGCGAAACCATTGCCGATTACTGCGAGTCGGACCAGGGAGAACTCACCCTGTCGACCGCCCTGGCAGCGGATTTCCAGGCCCGGGAGGCTGCCAGGCTGCGCAGTATCGCGACCAACCCGGGGGCGGAAAAAGCCGTCGAGCTGACCCGCCAGATGCAGCAGATCATGACCGACAAGGTGGGGATCTTCCGCAGCGCCGAGCGCCTCGAGGAAGCAGTTGCGGGATTGCTGGCACTGCAGTCGCGGGCGAGCAGGATCGGTTTGTCCAGCGCCCGAAAAGGACCCAACCCGGAACTGGTCGCAGCCTACCGCCTCCCTCGGATGCTCAAACTCGCGCTGTGCGTCGCCTGCGGCGCACTGCAGCGAACCGAAAGCCGAGGCGCCCATTACCGGGCAGACTATCCGCAACGCAATGATCAACAATGGCTGCAGCGCACCTTGACGTCCTGGCCGGAGCAGGACCAGGAACAACCGACCATCGACTATGAGCCGCTGGATATCATGAGCATGGAATTACCCCCCGGATGGCGCGGCTACGGCGCCCGGGATTTTATCGCCCATCCGGACAGCGAGGCCCGTCAGGCGCAGATCGACGCCTTACTCGCCCAGGCAGGACCGCTGGATGCGCGTCAGCGCCAGGCCCTGCTCATGCCTTTCGAGCACTTTTTGCCCGGCATTTACCGTGGCCGCAACCAGCGCCTGGGTGATACCGATGGATAACATCCCGGTACGCCAGCACCGCACATTGACCATTAATATCCTCCGGCACAATCCCGCCGACGGGGACAGCCAGCCCCGGCTGCAGGCCTTTGAAGTCGACGAAACCGACGCCATGACCCTGTTCATTGCCCTCAATGTGATCCGCGAGGAACAGGACCCGACCCTGACCTTCGACTTTGTCTGCCGGGCGGGCATCTGCGGCAGTTGCGGCATGATTATCAATGGTCGCCCGGGCCTGGCCTGTCGCACCCTGACCCGCGACCTGCCGGATGAATTCACCCTGTTGCCCCTGCCCGGGTTTGAGTTGATTGCCGACCTGTCGGTTAATACCGGCAAGTGGATGCGGGGTATGGCGGAGCGACTGGAAACCTGGGTTCACGCCAGCGACCTGGCCGGGGTCGACCTGGACCAGATGGAGCAGCCCATGGACCCGCATCTGGCGGAGCAGATCTACGAACTGGAACGCTGTATCGAGTGCGGTTGCTGCATTGCCGCCTGTGGCACTGCGCAGATGCGCGATGACTTTGTCGGGGCCGTGGGCCTCAACCAGGTCACCCGTTTCCGTCTCGACCCCCGGGATCAACGCGATGACAGTGACTTCTACCAGCTGGTGGGTGACGATTCCGGCGTATTCGGCTGTATGACCCTGCTGGGCTGTGAGGACATGTGCCCCAAGGACCTGCCCCTGGCAACACAAATCGCCTTCCTGCGTCGAAGAATGGTCGCCGTCTGAACATTCGCGCGACAAGCGGGACGCCGCGGCCCGGAGTTCGCCGATGCGACATCTGAGCCAGCACACCGACACCGAAACGGGCATCAACTGGCGTATCATAAAACACCTGATCCCCTACCTGCTGGAGTCCCGCTACCGGGTCCTGCTGGCCCTCGCCTGCCTGGTGCTGGCCAAGGGGGCGATCATATTCATACCCTTCCTGCTCAAGCACCTGGTGGATTCGCTGGAGGGTGTGGAACCCGGCAGCCTGGCACCCGGACTGCTGCTGGGCATGGTACTGGCGTATGGTGGTGCCCGCTTTGCCAACGTTTTCTTTGGCGAGTTGCGCGATACCATTTTCGGCCGCGTCACCGAGCGCGCCATGCGCCGCATCGGATTGCAGGTATTTCGTCACGTGCACGCGCTGGACCTGGAATACCATCTCGGCAGGCGCACCGGGGGACTGGCCCGGGACATTGAGCGCGGAACATCGGGGATCAGCTTCCTGATGCGCTTTTTTGTTTTCAACATTGCCCCCACCCTGCTGGAAATCAGCATGGTCGTCGGCATCCTGCTGTTCAACTACGGACCGGGGTTCGCCCTCATTACCTTGGCGGCAGTCGTCCTGTACGGCTTCTTTTCCCTGTATGCCACCGAATGGCGCACCCGCTTCGTACGGGAAATGAATGAGGCGGATTCCGCCAGTAACACCAGGGCGGTAGACAGCCTGTTGAACTTCGAAACCGTGAAGTACTTCGGCAACGAGGAGTTTGAGGCCCAGCGCTACGACCGGGAACTGGCGCGCTGGGAACTGGCACGACGCAAGAATCGCCTGTCACTGTTTGGACTCAACGGGGGCCAGGCGCTAATCATCGCAGTATCACAGACGGCGATGATAGGCCTGGCGGCAAACCAGGTTTACCAGGGAGAACTGTCACTGGGCGATTTCATTCTCATCAACCAGTTCATGATACAGCTGTTCCTGCCGCTGGGCTTTCTGGGCTTCGTGTTCCGGGAGATCAAAGGGTCCATGGCCAATATCGAGAAGATGTTCGAGTTGATGGCGGTTGAGGCGCAAGTCATCGACCGCGCCGACGCTACCGACCTGCTACTGACCCGGGGCGCCATTGAATTCCACCACGTTGATTTCGCTTACAAGCCGGAACGCCCCATCCTGCGAGACGTAAACCTGCGAGTCGATCCCGGTGAAAAAGTTGCCGTGGTGGGGCCCAGCGGCTCGGGCAAATCAACCCTGGTTAAACTGCTGTTCCGGTTCTATGACCCGGATGCCGGATATATCAGTATTGACGGCCAGGACATCGCCTCGGTCACCCAGGCCAGCCTGCGCCAGGCCATCGGCATCGTTCCCCAGGACACGGTACTGTTCAATGACACCCTGCTCGCCAATGTGCGCTACGGCAACCCCGAAGCCAGTGAGGCACAGGTGGCAGAGGCGATCCGCCTGGCGCACCTGGACGACTTTATCGCCTCCCTGCCGCAAGGCGACCAGACCCTGGTGGGAGAGCGTGGACTGAAACTTTCAGGCGGGGAAAAACAACGGGTCTCCATCGCCCGTACCATTCTCAAGCGCCCGCCGATCATGGTCTTTGACGAGGCAACGTCGTCCCTGGACAGTCACTCGGAGCAGGCGATTGTCAGCGCCCTGCGGGAAATCGCCGAGGGTCATACCTCTCTGGTTATCGCACATCGACTGTCAACGATAGTCGACGCCGATCGCATTGTCGTCCTCGACAGGGGGCGCATCTGTGAGAGCGGCACCCACGCGGAGCTGCTGCGGGCCAACGGTGCCTATGCCGCCCTGTGGTGGGCGCAACAAAAGCAAAAACAACCTCTTGTATCCTCATCCTGAGACGAATTGCCGTCCGGCTGCGACGAGTGACAGGGGACTGCAGGCGTCTATACGTATAATGAGCTGATGAATATGCAGGACTTACTCAAAGACAAGCGCTACCTGTTCTGGCTGCTACAGTTCGCCGGCTGGAGCGGCTGGGCCATGTCCTTTTACCTGGGCGTCCTCGTCTGGGGCAAGCCTCCGGAAAACTATATTTTCTATCTTCCCTTCATCGCCACTATAGGCATGCTCATTACCCTGGTACTGCGCGCACTGTACCGCCACATGTGGGAGATGGAACTGACCCGGCGAATTATTGCCATCGTCGCCGGTTCCTACGCAGCCGGACTGGTGTGGATGGCGATTCGCGGCACGGTCTTTTACAACATGTTTCCAGAAGAACGAAAAGTCACCGAAAAACACGGAATGGAGTTTCTGTCCTACTTCGATGGCGCTGTTTCCGCGTTCTGGGTAATGCTGGTGTGGAGTGCGCTTTATTTCGGCATCAAGAACTACATGGCGGCGCAGGAGGAACGTGAACGGGGACTCAAGGCCTTGTCCATGGCCCACGAGACCAAGCTCAAAATGCTGCGCTACCAGCTCAATCCCCATTTCCTGTTCAATACCCTCAATGCCATTTCCACCCTCATTCTGGACAGGAACAACGAACTGGCCAATGTCATGGTGACAAGGCTCAGCCGGTTCCTGCGCTATACCCTGGACAATGATCCCATGCTCAAGGTCTCTGTAGCCGAGGAAGTGGAAGCCCTCAGGCTTTACCTGGATATCGAAAAAGTACGCTTTGACGAGCGCCTGCAGCTGCAATTCCAGGTTGAGGAAGACGCCAGCGAGGCGCTGATGCCCAGCCTGCTGCTGCAACCGCTGGTAGAAAACTCCATCAAGTACGCCATTGCCCAAGCCATCAACGGCGGTTCCATCACCGTCACCGCTTGGGTCGACGGTGACCGCCTCTGCCTGCAGGTGGCAGATGATGGTCCCGGCCTGGACCTGGGCGGCAAGGGCAATGGCTCCGGCGGCGTTGGACTTTCCAACTGCCGCGAGCGACTCAAGGAAATTTACGGCGAACGTCAATCGTTTGAATTAAGCACCACAGATCCCCACGGACTGACTATAACTATATGTATACCTCTGGAATTCGGCAGCCGAGCCTCATGAACAGCCTGAAAACCATCATCGTCGACGACGAGTCACTGGCCCGCCGGGGCCTGGCCCTGCGCCTGCAACAAATTCCCATGGTGGACGTCATCGCCGAGTGTGCCAACGGGCAACAGGCCCTGGAAGCGATTGCCGAACACTCGCCGGACCTGGTGTTCCTGGATATTCAAATGCCCGGCATCGATGGCTTTGAAGTTGTCCGCCAGTTACAGACTGACAATCTGCCCATGGTCATCTTTGTCACCGCGTTTGACCAGTACGCCGTCGATGCCTTCAAGGTGCATGCGGTAGATTACGTGCTCAAGCCCATCGACGACGACCGCCTGCACGAGGCAATTGATCGTGCGGTGGCGCACCACAGCCATGAAGAGGCGGAACGCTCAAAGCAGCGCCTGATGGACCTGATGATGGGCATGACCGGTGCCAGCGCCGCCTCCATTGAAGAGATGGTCCAGGGGGAAACCGAGGTCAGGCAGTGGCCGGAAAAACTGGTGGTGAAAGATGGCAGCGACATCCACCTCATCAAGGTGGCTGACATCCACTGGGTAGACGCTGCTGGCGACTATATGTGTATCCATGCCGGCGGCGAGACTCACATCATGCGGATTACCATGAAGCAACTGGAAGCGATGCTGAACCCCGCCCGCTTCCTGCGCATCCACCGCTCGACCATTATCAACAGCGACTACATCAGCGGCGCCCACACGCTCGGGAATGGCGAGTATATGTTGTCACTGGAGGGGGGCGCCCAGCTCAAGGTGAGCCGGGGCTTTCGTGACAAGGTAAAGCAGTTGCTCGGTGCCTAACACTCAGCGCTGGCGCGGCGCGTGCTGGTGCAGCACCAGGCGGGTACCGGCCTTGCCCGATACATCAACCTTGCAATCGGACCAGCCCGTGGGAATCCGCCAGGGATCACTGGAGGGATAGCGCAGGGACCTCTCGCCATTGGCGCACACGAGGAAAACCGCACCCACCCGGCCACGCACATCTGACACCGAGAACTCACTGCGGCTGAGGCCGGCCTTCCAGGACCCGGGTCCGTCGCGATAGAGGGGAACCAGCTCGCCATTGATCGCCACGTCATCCATCGCCGCAAGTTGCTGCTCTGCCTGGCTGTACAGAGCCGCGGCTTCGTCCACCACGGGAGAGCCGCGACCGAGGTTTTGCATCAGGTCCAGGGTGTTGCCGGCATCGGCCAGCATACGACCGTTCAACTGCAGGGTCAGGATTCGTTTGAGTATCTGCAGGTACTGTTGCGTCGATACATAGGTATTCTTGAAGTTGTTATTGAGCGCCAGGGACTGGAATTCGACCACCCGGGTCAGGTGTTGTAATTCAGCGGCCTCGTCGTCCCAACGACTGGCGAGGGAGGCGGCCAGTATCTGGAACTTGACCTCTTCCAGAGCGTTGCGACCGGGGAAGTTTTTCAGCTCTACCGCGATATCAAAGGCCGCGTCGTAATTTTCCTCGGCGTACAAATCCCACGCCTGCTGGTAGAGCTGGGCAAAGCGCGGTGTCATTTCACGGGGCAGGTCCAGGATCCAGGTATAGACCACCGGGTCGGCGGATACCTTGACCGGATTACCGCCCCGTCGGGCCGGGATGAAGCGCATGGCATTGACCTGCCGAAGAATCGCCTGCTCGACCTCGAGAACACCATTGGAACTCTGGATCTGGGCATTCACCACATTGCCGGTCTCGTCGATATCGTAGGTATAAACCAGCCAGGCATCACTCTGGAAACTGCTGTCCAGGCGAATGGTTGCCGAAGCAGGATCGAGGTTCTGCGGAGGTACAAACTGAGCCCAGGCGTTACCGGCGCATACGGTGGCCAGCATCAGGCAAGCGAACCAACGCCTCACCCTGCTGGCAAAGCAAGCAAACATATCAACTCCCGTTGTAAACGATTGAACTTCAGTTTAACAGACTGATCCCGCCCTTGTTGTCCCTAGTACGCTCCCAGCCGGCGGCGGGAACTGGATCGGGCGGTATCGATCTCCTGGGCAAGCAGTTTCCAGGACGGATCATCCGGGAAATGCGTTTTCCCCCTGGTGACCAGGTCCTCGGCACTATCAAACTCCTTGAGGTCGATCTCCTGGCGGGCAGCATCGCCATAAGCCTTGCGCAGGTTATCCTCCAGTAATTTCACTGCGGGCAATTCGGGATGGGTCTGGACCACCTCGTCGTAAGCTTGCTGGGCAAGGTCCAGCGCGCCACTGGCCAGCGAACGTTCGCCCCGGGCTGCGGTCTCTGTGGCCTTGTCGAGAGCGGCTTTTTCCGCCTCGCGCCGGGCAGCGAGTTCTGCCTGCTGCCTGGTCCACTTTTCTTCCAGGGCTGGCAGTTCACTCTCAAACTGCACCACGGCGTCTGCCCCCGGCAACAGCGTCTCCACCGTTGCCAGCGCCTGGCGGGCACCGTCGAAGTCACCCTCGCCAGCGGCATCCCGGGCAACGTCAATGTAGAAAGCGCTGACGTCCTCGATCCCCTGATTGGCTCGCTGGTTGTCCGGGTACTGTTCCGTCACGCTCTGGTAAATGCCGACAGCAGAGGCCGCGTTGGACGGATCTTCGGCGATGGCGGCGACAGCAGCGTCCGCCTCATCCAGCAAAGCGGCTATCCGGGCCTCTTCCTGCGCCAGATCCTCGAGAATTTGCGCTCTGGCGGCTTCGAGCCGGTCAACCCTGCGCTGCAGTTCCGGGACATCAGATGCAATTTCTGCGGCGTCCGCCAGTGCTGATTCCGCCGGCTCCAACTCGCCTGCGTCCAGTGCGGCGTCGGCAATTGTGATGGCGGCATTGAATGCTTCACGTTGTGCCGGGGTGTATCGGGACCAGCGCTCCTCGTAGGCGGCGGTTTTCGCCTGCGCCTGTTCTATTGCGTCACGGCGAGCGGCCAGTTGAGCATGTTCCGGGTCTATGGCGGTGGCCTGTGCCATCAGGGAATGGGCCTGGTCGAAGTCTCCCGTCTCGATACTGGCATCGACCTGGGACAACAGCTTGTCCACTCTCTCGGCCTGAACGGCTGCCAGGTTCTGCTGCTCGGCCAACAGGTTGATCTCCGCCTGCAGGCGTTCGAAGTTGCTGTTGCCGGCAAAGTACCCGCCGTAATCCAGCATCAGGTTTTTGGCGCTCCCCAGGTCCCCGTCGGCGATCGCCTGTTCAATCGACCGGGTATAGAGGTTGCCCACCTCGTCCATACCCTGTTGGGCTGCGCCGTTGCCGCTGTCCATAGACAGGACCTTGTAGAAAGCCGACGCAGCGACCGCAAGGTTTTCCTCGTTCATGGCACTGTAGGCCCTGGCCAGTTCGGCGGTCAGAGCCCGCTGATCCTTGCTGTCACCGCCCTGCTGCCCCTGCCACCAGGTGAATCCGCCGTATCCGGCCCCGGCGAGCACGGCCACGATCACCAGGATACGAACGACCGAACCGCCCGACTTGCTGGCGGCCCGGTCGCTGCGGGCATAAGTGCCGCTAACCAGTCGCTCCCGCTGGGTACTGCCCTCGAGCTTGTAGGGTCGCGAGGAACCCGATACCGCGGGTGACGAGGAATGGCTCAGCCGGGTCGAATCGATACCGGCCAGGGAGGTCCTCTCTGGCCCATCGCCCGCTGCCGCCGGAGCTGGCGCCGCAGGCTTTTCCACCCCCTCGGTGAGTACCTGGTCGTCGTCGAAATCCGCACTGGCAGCCATAAATGCCTGATAGAGTTCAGCGCCGGTCTGGAAGCGATCGTCCGCCGACTTGGCCAGCCCCTTGTTGATAAAGTCCTGGTAGGCCGCCAGGTGTTCCGGCAAGGTGGGGATATCCTCGGTCAAATGCTTGACCGCAGTGGTAACGGCCGAATCGGACTCGTAGGGCAGCGTCTTGGTGAGCATTTCATAGACCAGCACTGCCAGTGCATAAAGGTCAGAACGCCCGTCGACCTCCTGGCCCTTGGCCTGCTCCGGACTCATGTAACTGGGTGTACCAACCATCAGCCCCGTTTGGGTCATCTGGGTGCCCGAATTGGCGGCCCGGGCAATGCCGAAGTCGGCCAGCACGTAATCGCCCTCGTCGCGCATCATGATGTTACTGGGCTTGATATCGCGGTGCACGTAACCCCGGCCCGCCGCGTAATCGAGGGCTTCCGCCATCTGCCGGGTGATGGTGTATATCTGCTTCTGTGGCATGGACAGGTGAATGAAGTCCGACAATTCCCCGGCGCCCAGTAATTCCATGGCGATGTAGTTGTAGCCATCGAAGGTATTTACATCGTAGATCTGCAGGATATGGGGGTGAGTCAGGCGCGCAGAAATACGGGCTTCGCGGATAAAGCGCTCGGAAAAACTTTCGTCCGCGTTCATCCCCGGGTCCATCACCTTGATCGCTACCTCGCGATCAAGGTTGAGATGGAGTGCCCGGTATACAGTAGCCATACCCCCTCTCCCGAGGCGTTCATAGAGCTCGTATCCCGGTAATTCAAGATCTGCCATTAGTGTGCTTTTTCAGCCGCTGCATTCAAGTCCCATAGAATAGACATATCGTCGCTTACATACAATTACGTCGAAGATGTGAAAAAGACCGACGAAATCCCTCGATCTTGTTATACACTGGACCAACAACCGATGTTTACCTGGGCAGAAGAAAAAGTAGAAAACTGAATGAGAGCATTCTCAGCAGACAGTCATCCGGGGCACAGACGAAGCCACAACGAAGATTGCTACCAGGCCAATCCCGAGCTGGGACTGTGGCTGGTTGCGGACGGCGTAGGCGGCCACTCCAATGGCGAGGTAGCCTCTGCCATCGTCCGCGATACGCTGGACCGTGACGTCGCCGCCGGCAGTAGCCTGATCGAAGCCATACATCACTCCCACAAGGACATTCTCAAGGAAATTGCCAGCCGCGAAGGCAGCAATATGGGCTCCACGGTGGTGGCCCTGCAATTGCGCGGTGACGATTACGAGATAGCCTGGGTCGGCGACAGCCGCGCTTACCTGTTTGACGGCAGCCGTATCAAGCAGGTCACCCGGGACCACAACCCGGTCAGTGAAATGCTCGCCCGCGGCGCCATCACCCCTGAGCAGGCGTCCAACCACCCGGAACGAAACGTGCTCAGTCAGTCCCTGGGAGTGGCCGACTCCATCAGCGTTGCCCCGGATCGTATCCGCGGGCAACTGGAGGCGGGGCAGCAAATACTGCTTTGCAGCGACGGTCTCACGGATGAATTGGGCGACGAGGAAATCAGGCAATTGATGGTCGAGGGCGACGACCCGCAGGCACAGGTACAAAGCCTCATTCAGGCTGCGCTGGACGCCGGTGGCCGCGATAACGTCACCGTAGTCGTCGTCGGCAAGAAAGCGCAAGCGGGTGCGGAAGCAGCCGCAAGCACATCACGCCGCGAGCATGACACCCTGAGCACCGAAAAGGCTGTTACCAGCGCCAGCGGCAGCGGTCATGACAAGATGGTGCTGGCCCTGCTGGGGGCCATGGTGTTGCTGGCGCTGTTATGGATGTTCTGGTGAACGTCAGCCAGCCAACCTAGCCGTGCTTTTCCAGTTCTGACGCATGGATAAAGGTGGTTTGATCCGACGCCTGACGCTCGCTTTGCGGACGGGAGAGATTTTCGGTCACCCTGAAAATTATGTCGTGAAAGCGCAGTTCGTCATCGTGGCGCAATTGCTGACGTCCACTGGTACGCTTACCATTGACCATGGTGCCATTGGATGACCCGAGGTCCTCGATGTACAGCCGGTCGTCCTCCACGTCCAGCCGCGCATGCTGGCGCGAGACATGCGGTGTCACCACCGCCAGGTCACACTCCAGCGCCCGACCCAGCACGATAGGCTCACGTACCGCATAACTGAGACCACTGAGGGGCCCGGTCTCGGCTGAGATCACCCAGTGCACTTCCCGGTCTTCCTCGCCCTTGCGCAAAAATGAAGAAACCCCCTGTTTGCGCTTGTCATTGATCGGCGGGATATTGTCCAGCACGCGGCGCTCAACAAAAGACTGGGTGCGAACAATGCCGTGGGAGGAAATCTGGTAGAACCAGGCAAGGGCAAAATTCACCGGAAAGCCGAGCACGGCAATATACAGGAAATACCGTGACACCAGGTCCGCATCGTAACCCAGCGCCGGCGCCACAATGTCCAACACCTGCAGCGCACCCCAGCAGACCAGGATATAAAGCAGGCAGGTGCGGATAACCTTGCGCCTGCGCAATTCACTGAAAAAAGAACCTGTCGATTTTGCTTCATCCATGCGTGCGCTACCGGGGCTAGAGTTGATGTGGCCCAACTATAGCGCAGAACCCTGGCGGAAGTGAATCTGGCGCCGATCGGACCCGGCAGGCTGCTGGCACTCGTCAAAATAACGGGAAAAAGCAAGGTGACGCTCTTCTGCGGTGACTGACAGGCAGGCGGCAACGTCGTCCAGCGCGGCCAATTCATCGCTACCCTGGCGGCCATCAGCAGCAATAACCTGCAGTAACATCACCAGCACATCTTCACGCTCGGCGTCACTGAGGATACCGGACAGCACCTCCCCCACCCTGTCCAGGTCCAGGTTGCTGGAGTACAACGCCAGGGCCTGGGTGAACTTCTGCTCCGCTGTGGCCCGATCCAGCTTAAGATTCTCGGCTACCAGGTCGATCATCGCCCATGTCTCCAATTCGCATACAACCCCATCACCTTGGGCCACATGGTGTAACAGGGCGGCCACCAGGTAGCGGGGGTCAAAAAATGTTTCTCGCGGAGCCTCGGCGAGGATGAGTTGATCGCCCTTCAGGACCAATCCGTAATTGACAGGCATCCGGCAGCTCGAAAGTTGTTATTAAAAAACCAGTATAGTTTACCCGGTGGCGACTGGATATCGGCCGTGGTTAATCGCCTTTAATTAGACGACGACACGGAGGAGACTTGCCCCAATGGCCACTGAAGCAGGCCCGGGCCGACTACAGGATCTGAGACCATCATCGCCATCACGCGAATTTGGCCAGTTCTGATTTACGTTTGACATGCAACTTCTGGAACGCCCGTTTCTTGTAGGTGACGACGGTCGATTCAGCCAGGCAAAGTGACAGAGCGATACCCTTCGCTGTGTGCCCCTTCTTAATCAACTCACAGATCTGTGCCTCTCGATCTGACAATCCGGACTGCAGCAGAGAATTAACCAGGCCCGCGCTCTGCCGCTCCTCTCGAAAATGTTTAAGCAGGAGACTGGATATAACCGGCTTTACCTCCTCCAGTGTGTTCTGGATTGCACTGGGAAAGTGATCACTCTCGCGGCCGTAAAAGTTGATGTAGAAAAGATGCCGGGTGTCCTGATCGGCGATGACAAACGCAAACTTGGAATCAAGCGCGGGCAGGTTAAAGAACTTGTGCCTGTACACTGCCGGCAGGGTACGTTTCTCCAGAACCACGGCAGGGGAGCATTCAATCGACTGATTAACCAGTTGCTCGCTCAACTGCTGAAGCAGGGGATCATTGAGATACCCCCCGGCAACATAGGCTGATGCGAGGGTCACGCCCAGCTCAGGGTTGCCGGCGTTGTGCGCGAGACGACAGCGAACATGCTCTCCACTGGGGGAAAACTCGAACACCATGTATTGATCTATCGCCGCAACAATTCGCATCATGCGATAGAAACGCGGATAGAATTCTGCGTTTCCCAACTTATCAATGCAGTCCGCAAGTGGCGCGGCCAGGGCGCTGAACAAGTCGCGTCCAGAGACTGAGTCGGACATGGGTCGCTATTGCCCTCGAACAATATTGGCACTATTGTCCCTATTTTATGAGGACAATGCACCCCCATTTATCCGCGTAGTTTCACCCCTAACAAGCCATAACAACCAAATCTGGTCCCGGTGCCGGGCTGGAGGATTAATCCATGCAGTATCATCTCAACGGCTTCAAGCCGGGCAATCTTCAAATCCCCGATGCAGCGCGCATTCCCGCCGCGCTCCCCCCGATCACGGATCTGCCGACAGAGGTGGATGTGCTGATTGTGGGATGCGGCCCAGCAGGTTTGACCATGGCACGGCAAATGGCCGAGTTCGCCGATATCAAAACCAGTATCGTCGACCTGAAGCCGGGCCCGATGTTGTTCGGCCAGGCAGATGGCATTTCCTGCCGCACGCAGGAGATCCTTGAAGCCTTCAACTGCAGCGAGATCCTGGCCAAGGAAACCTACCAACTATACAAGAACGCATTCTGGGAACCGGATACCAAGCAGCCACAGAACATCAGGCGCAAGCACAAGGTCGACGATGCCAGACTGGGGCTTTCCGAGTTTGTCCACGGTGTTGTCAATCAGTCCAGGTTGCATGACCTGCTGCTGGAAGGCATGGAAAACTCGGTTACCCATCTTGTTCCTCACTATAACCGCAGGCTCCTGACACTGGACACAGAGCACTCGCTCTACAACGACTTGAGTGCCTACCCGATTACCGCGAGCTTTGAGCGCACCGATGCAGAGCAGCCGGGCAAGGTGGAAACAATGCGGGCGCGCTTTGTTATCGGCTGCGACGGGGGAAAAAGCGTCGTCCGCAAGCAACTTTCGATCTCAATGGAAGGAGATTCTGCGAACAAGAGTTGGGGTGTCATGGATATCCTCGCGGTGACAGATTTCCCCGACATAAGAATAAAGAGTTTTATTCAATCAAGAGACAACGGTGCGGTGATGATTGTCCCCCGCGAAGGGGGCTACCTGGTCAGACTCTATGTAGAACTGGACCTGTTAGAAGCAGATCAGCGTGCATGCAACCTGGACCTTGGCGTCGACGATATAATTGCCAAGGCAAAACGCATCATGACCCCCTATACACTGGACGTTAAAGAAGTTGCCTGGTGGTCCATTTACGAGGTGGGGCAGCGAGTTGCCGAGCGCTTCGATGACACCCCGGCAGGCAATCCCCAGGAGTTGACACCGCGAGCTTTTATCGCCGGTGACGCGGGTCATACCCACAGTCCCAAGGGCGGCTGGGGGCTGAATACTTCCCTGCCTGACACCTTTAACCTGGGTTGGAAAATAGCCGCGGTGCTACAGGGCAAGGCTCACTCTCGGCTCCTGTCTACCTATGGCCCGGAGCGACGCAAGGTTGCGCAAATGCTCATTGCAGCCGACCGGAAAATGTCCGCCCTGGTGGCGACACGTCCGTCCGCCAAAGTCGCCGAGAGCGGAACCAAAACGAACACCGCAGATATCGAAAAGTTTATCGCCAGGCAGAATGGCTTTATTGCCGGCACCTCGATTGAGTACAACCCATCGTTCATATGCACCGGGTTTGAGCACCAACACCTTGCAACCGGTTTCAAAATTGGCCAGCGTTTCCACTCGGCGAAGGCCGCCAGGTTGGCAGACGGCTGCCCAGTGCACCTGGGGCACCTGAACAAGGCTGACGGTCGCTGGCGGATATTTATCTTTGGCGACGAGGAATGTCCTACCGACACTGCCTCAGCTGCTAATCAGCTGGTGGAGTTTCTCGCCCATTCCAAGTCTTCACCGATAAGAAGATATACCCCTGATGGGGCCGACATCGACGCGGTGATCGATGTCTGTGCGGTTTTTCAGCAGGACGATTTGTCGCTGCAGGACCTGGGTCCGTTGCTGTGGCCGGCCAAGGGGATATATGCGTTGCGAGACTACGAGAAGGTGTTCTACCCGTTGGCGCACGAAGACATCTACCAGCTGCGGGGCATTGACCGCAGCAACGGTTGCATGGTCATCGTCCGGCCCGACCAGCATATTGCCAACATACTCCCGCTAGCCGCTTCAGATGAGCTGGGTGAATTTTTTGCCGGGTTTATGCTCGCTGGTCGCCAAGTCGTACTGGACTGTCATCGGCGACAGTACCTGCGCAGAAACTAAAAAGCCCGCAGTCTCGACGACTTACGGGCTTTATAATATGGCGGACCGGACGGGACTCGAACCCGCGACCTCCGGCGTGACAGGCCGGCATTCTAACCAACTGAACTACCGGTCCAAAACGGTAGAATTTTGCTTCTCGAATTTGGTGGGTGGTGACGGGATCGAACCGCCGACCCTCTGCTTGTAAGGCAGATGCTCTCCCAGCTGAGCTAACCACCCCGAACCGAGAACGCGCATTATAGAGATTTGCCCTGTACTGTCAAACCTTCGGAGAAAAAAAATTCCGGATTTTTGCGGTTATTAAAAGCCGTTGATTTTAGTAGTAAAATTCGCGCTCAATTGCCCTATTAACAGGACTCCTCGGGAGCGCTGTTACAACCTCGCAAGGCTTGGTGCACTATATGGAAATCTACAAGGAATTTCACTTCGAGGCGGCACACCGCCTGCCCAATGTTCCGGACGGTCACAAGTGTGCCCGCCTGCACGGGCATTCATTCCACGTGCGACTGTCAGTCAGTGGCGATGCGCCCGAGCCCAGCGGCTGGGTGATGGACTTCGGCGACATCAAACGCGCATTCAAGCCGATCCATGATCAACTTGACCACTATTACCTCAACGACATTCCGGGACTCGAAAATCCGACCAGCGAGAATATCGCTCGCTGGATCTGGGACCGCCTGCGGCCGGAACTGCCCGCCCTCAGCGCGGTGGAAATCCGTGAAACCTGCACCAGCGGCTGCGTGTACCGGGGGCAATAAAGCGCCTGTAATATTTCGGTAACACAGGCAAAAATACTTGACGAATGTTATGAACCTACAAATACAGGCTCAGGAGAATACCGGGTGCAGGCAAAAGACCACAATAAAAGCATGTGTGTTTCCGAAATTGGGTAAAAGTTACCAGAAGTAGCATGGTCAAAAATGTTATACACATGACACCAGGGGTCACAAAAACTTCCCGCAGTTACCCGACACTTCAACCCACAAGCTTTAAATAACGACGATAACCTATTGTTTTTTATAGCTAAAGCCGGTTTGTTCGTTTTTTAACCAATTTGTAACAATCGTTTTAAACAAAGCCCTGCAGCCCCGGTTAAACAATTTACCCACTGAGTTATCCACAGATTCTGTGGACAACTACCAACGGCCTTGTTACTGGATACCTCGTAAATTTGAGCGCAGACAACGCTGTCGGGCAGGGTTAACCCAGGCCGGAAAGCAGCATTTGTTGCAGATAGGCGCGAATACGGGGCCGGGGTTTCAGGCTTAGCCCCATATCGGGAAACAGGGTCATGGAGACCGCCAACCTCATAACAAAGTCGGTCGCCGCAGCCACATCGACATCAGCTGATATTTCCCCCGCCGCCTGGGCCTGGCGGATATGGGGCGGCCAGAACGCGACACTGCGCCGGTAGAAGGCGGGATCGAGGTACATGCCCGCCACGGTTTCCGGCTCGGTTTCGGCCAGGCTGGCAAATATCCCCTCCTCGCTATCCCTGCGGCCGGCCACAACAGCGTGGGTGACCTTGTCCACCAGCGTGGGCAAGGTCTCCAGCACCGCTTCCGTGTCATTAAGAAACAGTTCCTGGCGCCGCGCCAACACTCCCCGGACCAGGTTTTCCTTGTCGCCAAAATGGCGATAGATAGACCCGCGCGACAGCCCGCCAACCCGGGCAACCTCCCCCATCGACGTGCGCCTTATACCAAAGCGATGTATGCACTGTTCCGCCGCATCCAGGATGCGATTCACCATGGCATCATCGTAGTCTGTGGACTTGAACCGGGGCTTGGGCATGGCCTTCCTGACATTGAATCATTTATACATTTGAACAATAATCGTATTTTGTATATTTGTCTACGAAGGAAGGGACGCATCATGGCCGCTACCAGTCATCAGTATGACTACATCATTATCGGCGCCGGCTCCGCCGGCTGCGCCCTCGCCTACCGTCTATCTCGCGAGGCCAGTCGTCGGGTGCTGTTACTGGAAGCGGGCGCAAAAGACCGGTCGCCAATGATTCATATTCCACTGGGTTTCGCCTTCATGATGAAGAACCCAAAGGTGAACTGGTGCTACGAGACCGAGCCTGAACCCAACATGCACAATCGCAGGATCGCCTGGCCCCGGGGTAAGGTGCTCGGCGGCACCAGTTGCATCAACGGCATGGTGTATGTTCGCGGCCAGAAGGAGGACTACGACAGTTGGGCACAGCAGGGGAACGAGGGTTGGTGCTACAAGGAGGTCCTGCCTTACTTCAAACGCTCGGAACACAGGGCCGAAGGGGGCAACGAGTACCACGGCTACGGCGGCCCACTCTGGGTGGAAGGCGTCGCCAATGACGAGAAGTTGGAGTTGGCCGACATGTTTGTACAGGCGGCGGTGCAAACCGGACTGCCCTACAACGAGGACTTCAACGGTGCCAGCCAGGAGGGAGCCGGGGACTACCAGCGCAATATTCGCAACGGCAAGCGCCAGAGCAGCGCCCGCACCTTTCTCAAGGCCTGTGAGAACCGGCCCAATCTCACAATCCTGACCGGCGCATTTACCGAGCGAATCCTGTTTAAAGGTAATCAAGCCGTCGGTGTCCGGTACCAGCGCAAGGGAGAAACTGTGCAGGCCTTTGCCACTGGCGAGGTGATTCTCTGCGGCGGGGTTATCAACTCCCCACAGCTACTGGAGTTGTCAGGCATTGGCCAGCGAGAGCGCCTGGAGTCGCTCGGCATCGAGCTTCGCAAGGACCTGCCCGGAGTCGGCGAAAATCTACAAGACCATTTAACGGTGCACATCCAGCAGGGAATAGACAATATTCCCACCTTCTACGACGAAACCAGGCCGCTGTCGTTTATAGGCAACCTGTTCAAGTACTTCAGCAAGGGCAAGGGACTGCTCGCTCACCCGGCAGCGCAGGTCGGCGTATTCTTCCGCAGTTCTGAAAAAGCAAGCACTCCAGATGCCCAGATTCACTTCGCGCCTGCCGCCAGCGAGCCCGACAAAAAAGGTAACCTGAAACCGCGCCCGGGAACCACGGCAACGGTATGTAACCTGCGCCCGGAAAGCCGTGGCAGCGTGCACATCACCAGCACCGACCCGGCGACTCCCCCGAGCATCAGGGCCAATTACCTGGATACGGAGAACGACCGGCAGGTCATGATCGCTGCGTTTAAACGCGTACGGGAGATTTTCCGGGCGCCGGCGCTTAGCAAGCACCTGAGCCACGAATTTCATCCCGGTGAGCAGGTACAAAGCGACGAGCAGATCCTTTCCTTCATCAGGGCTGAGGCAGAATCGGTGTACCACCCTGTGGGCACCTGCAAGATGGGCAACGACGCCAATTCAGTGGTCGATGCCCGACTGCGGGTTCACGGCATCGAGGGATTGCGGGTTGCCGATGCCTCCATCATGCCCACTATCGTTTCCGGTAATACCCACGCCCCCACAGTCATGATCGCGGAAAAATGTGCCGACATGGTGCTACAGGACGCGGGCGTTCACGTCACCCTGCCCGATGGCCTGGACAGCACCGAACAGGCAACGCAAAGCAGGACAGCGCCGCAAGCCGTGACCGCCAACTGATAATTCAGGAGAAAACCAATGAACGCAGCAAGCGAACAACACAAAGCAGACCTGGAACTCAACCGTATCCTCAAGAGCCAACGCCAGGCCTTCCAGGCAGAGGGTCCCGTTGCCCTGGAAACCCGCATCGACCGGATAGACCGCTGCATTGCCATGCTGGTAGACAATCAGGCCGCCATCTGCGATGCCCTCAACAGCGACTTTGGCAACCGGTCAAAATACGCCACCCTGATGATGGACGTTATGAATTCGGTGGGTAGCCTGAAATTCGTCAAGAAAAACCTGAAGAAGTGGATGAAGCCGGAGAAACGCACCCCCTTCCTGCCGATGAACTTCCTTGGCGCCAGAGCCTACGTCAAATACCAACCCAAAGGGGTGGTCGGGGTGATGACACCCTGGAATGTGCCCGTCAACATGATCTTCAGTCCACTGGCGGACATTCTCGGGGCCGGCAACCGGGCCATGATCAAGCCCTCGGAATTCACGCCACACACCTCCGAGCTGATGAAAAAACTGTTTGGCCAGTATTTCGAGGAGTCGGAAATCTGCGTGGTTACCGGAGGCCCGGAAGTGGGCGCGGCTTTCAGCGGCCTGAAACTGGACCATCTTATTTTTACCGGCGCCACCAGCATCGGCCGACTGGTAATGAAGGCTGCGGCGGAAAACATGGTGCCGGTCACGCTGGAACTGGGTGGCAAGTCACCGGTCATCATTTCCGAAAAAGGGGATATCAACAGGGCCGCAGAAGCCATCATCTCCGGCAAGGCCATGAACGGCGGCCAACTGTGCGTCAGCCCGGATTACTGCTTCGTGCCGCAAAGCAAGCTGGAAGCCTTTATCCGCCGATGCAGGACAGTGATCGCCGAGCAGTACCCCACCGTCCAGGGCAATCCTGATTTCACCGCCTGTATCAACGAGCGCCATTTTGACCGGGTGAAAGCCTATATCGACGAGGCCAGGGATAAAGGCTGCCGTGTCATTCCCCTGTGCCCGCCGGGAGAGGAATTTTCCGGCCGCGATGACCACAAAATCGCCCTGCACCTCATTATCGATCCCGCAGACGAACTGGCCTGCATGCAGGACGAAATTTTCGGTGCGGTACTTAACGTTAAGAGCTACTCCGACCTGGACAGCGCCATTCGCTTCATCAATGCGCGGGAGCGCCCTCTCGCTCTGTATTACTTTGGTGACGACAAAGAAGAGGAGCAACGGGTGCTGGATGAAACCATCTCGGGTGGGGTCAGCATCAACAACGTCACCATGCATGTGGCCTGCGACGACCTGCCCTTCGGTGGCATCGGCCAGAGCGGCATTGGTAACTATCGCGGCCGGGACGGCTTTCGCACCTTCAGCCATGCGCGAGCGGTTTATCGGGAAGGCTGGGTCAACCTGGCAAAGCTGGGCGGCACCCTGCCGCCCTTCGGGCAGAAGGTCGAGAAGATGCTTGAAGGACAGATCAAAAAATAGGGGCCTGCCGCCTTCCCTAGTGCAGCACCCGGGGCCGTTCGCTCACCACAACGGCCTGCAGTTCTTTTCCGAGCATGATGACGTGCCCCTGGCGACGCTCAGTGCCGTCGACGCTGTAGTCGAAGCGAAACTGGCGCCATACCCGCCAACGGCCATGGCGATCCCGGCTGAGGGAAAAACGCTGAATGTGGACAGACTGGTCCAGCAGCTGGAAATCGTCGCGCTGGGCGGCCCGGGCCACGTGTTGCAGGGCCAGTTCCCGAATGCGCGTTGCGGACAGAAAATGCACGCAGAGTGCGCCGAAAGCCAACAGGGCCAGCACTTCTCCCAGGGTAAAATACACGTCATCTCCTGCAGGTTTTTGTTGCGGGGCCTAGCTTACTGGCCCCGGGGTTCAACGTATACATTTTCGCTATCCATGTGTATTGTGAGCTGCTATGTCAGCCGATGCCAGCCTGGAAAACACCAATTCTCGCGAACGCCAACGCCTGCAGACCCGTGGCCAGATCCTGTCAGCCGCCATCGGCAGTTTTGCCCGTTCGGGATTCGAGGCAACTTCACTGGCGGAAGTCGCCACTCGCGCCGGAGTAAAAAAAGCCCTGGTGCAGTACCATTTTTCCACCAAGGAACAGCTGTGGAAAGCAGCGGCCATGGAGATCTGGAAGCAACGCAACGATACCCTGGCTGCCAACCTGGCCACCAGCAGGAAGGCCGACCTCACGGAGCAGATGCGCCGGGGTTTTGTCGCCCTGGTCGAGTTCAGCATGGACCACCCACAGTGGCTCTGGTTCATGTTTCATGAGGCGGCGGTGGGCGGCGAACGCCAGCGTTGGCTGCTGGAACACTGCCTGGCCCGCGACTACCGATTGGGAGAGGCTTTTGTGCGCCAGAGTCAGGCCCAGGGGCTGATCCGTAAGGGCTCTCCCGTGCAGCTGCTGCACCTTATTTCCGGTGCCCTCACCTACAATCTGCTGGTTGCGCCAACCACGCTCAAGGCCACCGGGCTGGACCTGTCGTCGAGGGAGGCCATCGATGAGCAGGTCTCCCTGTTACAGGACCTGTTGCGCCCCTGAATAGTGCTGTTGCAGAAAGCGCCCCACGATACTGTTAAACAGCGCCGGCTGCTCAGCGTGCAGCCAGTGGCCGCAACCGGGCATGACCTTCACCTGTGCATCGGGAAATAATGCCAGCACCCGCTCCCGGTGCTGCGGCAGGATATAATCCGACTCGCCGCCTTTGACAAACAGTATCGGCCCGGAGAACGGCTGGTCCACATCCGGTTCGGCGCGAACCGCAGCGTAATCACGCTTGATACCCTCCAGGTTGAAGCGCCAGTCATAGACCCCACCATCGCCGCGCTGCAGGCTCATCAATAAAAACTGGATAACTCCCTCATCCTCCAGATGCTGCGCCATCAATTGCGCGGCCTGCTCCCGCGACCTAACCCGGGCCTTATGCACCGCGTCGAGGGCGGCGAACACCGCATCGTGGTGGGGCGGATAACTGACCGGGGCAATATCGGCGATCACCGCCGCGGCGCAGCGACCCGGTTCCGACAAGGCGATTTCCATAGCCACCTTACCGCCCAGGGAGTGTCCCACCAGGGCCGCCCGGGGAATACCCTCGCCGTCCATCCAGTCCACAATCGCCTCCGCCAGCCGCGCCAGGCTCGCCTCTTCCAACCAGCCGGAGCGGCCATGATTGGGCAGGTCGACACTCAATACGCTGTAGTCGCTCGCCAGGGACCGCGCCAGCGCACCCAGGTTACCGCCGGACCCGAACAGGCCATGCATCAGTACCACTGGCGGTCCGTCACCGGTTGTGCTGTGCCTGATTGGAGTTTTTGCTACCATGCGCTGCACTATAACGGATTGGATTCAAGCATGCCTGTTACATACTCACGCTTTCGGACCTCGTGTGTTCTTTTCCTCGGCAGTCTGTTGATCGCAGCCTGCGCCACAGCCCCTACCTACAACCCCTCGACCTTTCCCTTTGAGTTCAACGAGGAGAAGTACACCGCTGCCGCTATCAAAACGGTGGTAATCCCCCATGTGAACCTGGGTTCCCCCTCGCGTAACTATTTGGAAAAGGAAGCGCCGCGAATTGACAGTTTCGTCAGCACCTACCTGAAGGAAAACGGATACCGGGTCATCAAGCAGCGGGAGTTCAAGCAGCTGTGGAGTGCCGGCGTGCGCGCTTACGGCGACCCTGTTGACCCCACCACGGGCAGGGTCAACATGAAATCTTTTTCCCAGATCATGACCAGTATTCGCGATGAAATGGTGGAAAAATTTGACCTCGATGCGTTCGTTTTCACCGACCTGGTGGAACTGGAAGTCTCGTTTTCCGGCGGCCTCAAGCACCTGGCCCGCTGGGACGGCGTCAGCCGCAAGCCGTCACTGCAGGGGCCGGGCGCAGGCGTGTCTGTGGACTTCGACTGGAACAAACCCGCCGCGGTAGCCTCACTGCAGGTCAGCGTTTTTAATACCGATCTCGAGCGGATTTTCTTCAGCCGCGGCGGCATCGACGCTACCGAGGCCATTGACACCCGTTCTGCTTCCGGTCGCTTTACCCGTCGCCGCAATCTGCTGGAAAACGAAGATTACATCATGGAAGGGGTGCAACTGGCGTTTCACCCCATGATTAAAATGGAGGCCTGGCCGGGCAACCCCTGATGCGCCAGCCGGGGCCGGTCAGGCAATGACTTCCAGGCCCCGCTCCAGGCACCACATGGCAGACAGTCCGCCCAACAGGTAAACAGGCACCCAGCGCAGCTGTTCCTGCCACGGGCCCAGTGGCCTGCGCAGCAACCACCAGAGCGCCAGCACCAGCAGGATAAACGCGATCTGGCCGAGTTCAATACCGATGTTGAAGAACAGCAGGGCCAGGGGCACGTTGTCCTGGGGCAAACCGGTCTCCGCCAGGGCACCCGCAAACCCCATGCCGTGCAGGAGGCCAAAGCCACCGGCCAACCACCAGGGGTTGCGCCACAGCAGGTCGTTGCGACCTTCCCGGGTCAGTTCAACCGCCAGCACAAAAATGCTGAGAGCGATCGTAAACTCGACCAGGGCAACCGGATAGTTAAAGTAACCCAGGGTGACCAGTGACAGGGTAATACTGTGGCCCACAGTAAACGCGGTGATCGTCCATAGCAGGCGGGTGCCGCCGCCCACCAGCAGCAACAGTCCGAACACGAACAACAGGTGATCGATGCCGCCCCAGATGTGCTCCATGCCCAGGAAACTGTAATCGCCCATCACTTCACCGGCGCCGGGTTCCTCCGGCACCACGAATTGGGTCTGCTCGGCATTGAGCACCTGCTGGTATTGACGCCCGTCCAGCAACGACACCATCAGCATCGCCGAGGCCTGGTTCGGTCCCAGGCCATCGATACCCAGGGTATCGCCTACCAGCCCATCATCGCCCAGGCCAGTGCACACCAACTGCAGGCTGGTCACCATGCCGGTACCTTCCATCTGCGGAGCACTCGCCTGGCTGACTTCGCAGGACGAGGGCCACCGGGGACGCAGGGGGACATTGCTGGTGGCCTGGGCCGGTGTTTTCCACACCAGGTTGTACTGCCCCGGCCCAATTTCTGTCACCTTGAGCAGCGAAGGTGCAAACCGGTGCGCCTGCGCAGGCAGGCTCAGGCCGATGGCCAGCAGCAATAACAGGGCCATCCTGAGCTGTTTCATCGTCTCACCTCATAGTCTTCCCGCAAGCGCTCAATGCTCTCCTTGAGCGCCGCCGCCCGGGCCTGCGACTCCAGGTCTCTCAGCAACAGCGGCCTGACTTCTTCCAGTGTTGCATCCCGGGCAGGTTCCACCTCCTCAACGAACACGTAGTGGAGTCCGTAGGTGGAGCGAATCGGACCCAACCACTGTCCTGCCTGTGGCCCGGCCTGTTGCAGGTTCAGTACGAACGCTGCCCCGAAATGGCGGGACAACTGTTCCGGTGTCTGCCGTTTGAAGCGGTAACCGGGCAAAAATGGCGAGCTCAGGTCGCGGGCCTCTGCCGGACCCAGGGATTGGCTGGCGATAGTTGCGACGACCTGCTGCGCCTCCGCTTCACGCTCGCGGTTAAAGTACACATGCTCTATGGAATAGCGGGGTGGACGCCGCAGCTCTACCCTGCGCTCGGAAAATTCCCTGGCCACATCCGCTTCGCCAGGTGTCACGGGGGGATTACCAGCCAGCAACAACTGCTCGACAATCTGGATCAGCCTGCGCTTTATGACCTCATCTCCCAGGTGCAGGCGCATCTCCAGTGCCTGCTCGTAAAGTGCCTGGTCGGTTTTCCCTTCAGCGATACCGAGAAAGTGCATGTTGCGCAACAGGCGCTGGTAGACCACTGGGTCGTAAAGATGCAGATTCAGCTCAAGCCCCCGCTGGAACATCATGTCCCGGTCCAGTTCGGCGGTAATCATCCGCTCCATTTGCGCTTCAGTAGGTATTCGTCCCACGGTGCCCAGCCACTGCTGTTGCAGTGTCTCGAGCCGCGCTTCAGGCAGTGGACCAATCACCGTGGGCGGCTCCGGGAACAGTTTGCCCTGGGCCCAGTAGAGAGCCGATCCGATAACAATAAAGTGAATCCAGGGCCGATTGAGCCTGGCCAGAAATTTCATCCATTACTCCTGAAGGGGACACACCGGAAATGGCTGCGGCACTGTTACCAGGCACTCACGAAGTCTTCAGGACTCAGGTCCGGCAGCGGCTTCGGATCGCCCGGGCGGGTGCCGAGATAAACAAAACCGACGAGTTCCTCGTCGGCGGAAAGCCCCAGGCCGTCCATAACATTGCGATCGAAACACGCATCGCCGGTGCGCCAGATACCAGCGTAGCCAAGTGTTTCAGCCGCCAGCAGCAAACCGTAGGCTGCGCAACCCGCTGACAATTGCTGTTCGATAGGGGGTACCTTGGGATGTTCGCGGAGTCTCGCCACCACCGCCACCAACAGGGGGGCCCGCCGGGGGGCATTGACCGCTTTCTGCCGGGCGTTGTCGTCGGCAGCGGGATTTCGCTTCAGCAGGGCGTCCTCTAACAGGGCTCCCAAGGCCTCACGGCGGTCACCGGCAATGGTAATAAACCGCCAGGGACGCAGGCGGGCGTGGTCAGGCGCGCGCATGGCCACGGCAAGCATTTCCTGCAACTCGCGATCGGAGGGTGCCGGGGCGGTCAACTTGGGCGAGGAATTGCGCTGCTGTAAAAATCGGAGTACGTCGTTCATGGTCGTTATCAGGATACTTCTGGCCGACAATGATAGCAGCAAACCCGCCCAATGTGCCGTTCAGCCGGGGCCTTCTCCCACCAGAATATTCATGAACCCGGCATCTCCGGCGACAGCGTCTACATTGTCACACCACTGACTCAGTTCACCGATTGAGGATGCCACCAGCCGGTGCTCAAGGTGATCGATAATCCACAGGGGCTGATCCAGCTCCGCCAATAGCTCAACCAGGGCCCGTCCGCTGCTGCCACATTGCCGCAGTGACAGGGGCGTCAGTTCAATAATGACCCGTGGCCTGGTCGGCAGGGAGGTCAGCAATGGCATCAGGCCCTGCACCACACCGTATTCCGATCCCTGGGTGTCAATTTTCAGCAAGTCCAGGCGCTGCAACCTGCCGGAGAGTGCCTCTGCCCCATTCAACAGTTTGATGGCCCTGCTCTGCCTGCCCTCTTCCGCGGCAAAGATCTGGTGATCGCCGAGATTGTTTTCACTCAGGTAGAGCCGTGCTTCACCCGTTTTGGCGGCGAGAGCGGCGCGGATCGGGTGAACAATATCCTGTTTGCCGTTAGCCGCAACACTGTCGGTGAGCAGGGTGAAATTATCGGGGTCGGGTTCGAAGGCAAACACCGCGCCCGCCGGCCCGACACGGCTCGCTGCCAGTAACGAGAAATAACCGATGTTGGCGCCAACATCCACAAACACATCCCCCGGCGCCAGGAAGTCCAGCACCAGCGATGACTCGTAGGGCTCCCACACACCCTGCTCACGCAAACGGCGTGAGACGTGCATGTCATGCTCGCCGTGAACCCATAGGAAGAGGGGTTCATCCAGGCCGGGGACTGCCAGGGGAACCAGCGAGGGACCGGGATCCATCAGTGGCTCGTTACCCGGGTCGTGTCGCAGCGGGCGCAGCGGTATACCGTCACCAGCTTGCCCAGCTTCACGTCGAACTGTTTGGCCTTGTCCACCTGCCACTTGTGATGACCGTGCTTGCACAGGGTTTTACCCCGGTGCTTCTGCTTCAGGGAGGGCCTGCGGAAGGGAATGATCTCGGCCACAGCTAGGCCAGGGTGCGCCGGAGGGCGTTATTCCAGGAGTCGAGCCGTTTGCGCCGGGCACGGGTGCTCATTTTCACGGCGAACTCCCGCTCTGCCTGCCAGATGCCGCGCACTTCACCCGGGTTCTGCCACAAGCCTATGCCCAGCCCTGCCAGGTAACAGGCACCGGCGACCGTGGTCTCTATCACCTGCGGCCGAATCAGTTTCCGGCCCAGCACGTCCGCCTGAATCTGCATCAGCAGGTCATTGGCGGCGGCACCACCATCGACCCGCAAGGGCTTCATACGCTTGCCCAGGTCTGCTTCCATAACCCGCAGGATATCGGCGTTTTGCAGCGCCATGGCATCCAGCGTGGCGCGGGCAATGTGGCCACGTTCGGTGCCCCGGGTCAGGCCGGTTATCGTACCCCGCGCCTCGGGTGCCCAATGAGGAGCGCCCAGCCCGGTGAGGGCAGGTACAAACTCCACGCCGCCGTGATCGCCCACGCTCAACGCCAGTGCCTCCACATCGGGGGAGCGCTTGATAATCTGCAGACCATCGCGCAGCCACTGCACGGCCGCGCCACAGACGAAAGCACCGCCCTCCAGGGCATAAACCGGTTTGCCCTTCTCGCCCAGTTGCCAGGCCACCGTGGTCAACAGGCCGGAGCGGGATTGCAACGGTTCTGAGCCGGTATTCATCAGGATAAAAGAACCGGTACCAAAGGTGCACTTTGCCTCGCCCTGGCTGAAGCAGGTCTGGCCAAACAAGGCCGCCTGCTGGTCGTCCGCCACACCGGCAATGGGAATACCGTCGGGCAGACCGGGCACCCCGGATGTGTGCCCCAGCACCGCGCTGGACGGCACGATGTCCGGCAGAATATCCACCGGCACGTCAAACAGATCCAGCAGCTGGCTGTCCCAGCGCCTGCTGTTCAAATTCATCAGCGAGGTTCGCGAGGCGTTGGATACATCGCTCACGTGATTTTGCCCGGCGGTAAGCTGCCAGATCAGGTAACTGTCGACGGTGCCGGCGGCCACCCTGCCCGCCTTGCGCAGCCGCGCGACCCCGGACGTATTGCGCAGCAGCCAGCGATATTTACTGCCCGCAAAATAAGGATCCAGCACCAGGCCAGCCTTGCGTCGCACGAGTTTTTCGTGGCCCTCGGCCTTCAGCTGTTCACAGAAATCCGTGGTGCGGCGGCACTGCCAGACCACCGCATTATTGAGTGGCTCGCCGGTTTGCCGATCCCACAACAGCGCCGTTTCCCGCTGGTTGGTAATGCCGATGGCGGCGATCTGCCCGGGCTTGCAAATACCCTTGCGCATCATCGCGCGAATGCCCTTGAGCACCGACTGCCAGATGTCCGTGGGACGGTGTTCGACCCAGCCCGGTTTTGGGTAAAGCTGCGGGAACTCGTAATTGACGCTGGCGCGGAGCTTTCCCGCTGAGTCCATCAACGCCACGGTGCTGCCAGTGGTGCCCTGATCTATCGCCAGTACGAATTCCGCCATAAGCCAGTCTATCCCTCGTAACCTTCAACCGCCTTGATTTCCAGAAAATCGGTGAAGCCGTGTGCGCCCCACTCACGACCATTTCCGGACTGTTTATAACCGCCAAAGGGTACGGCATAGCCCCCGGAGGCGCCATTGATTTTAACGTTGCCGGCGCGAATGCGCGACGCTACCTGCCGGGCGTGATCCATATCGCCACTTTGCACATAGCCCGCCAGGCCATAGACCGTGTCATTGGCGATGGCGATGGCTTCTTCCTCGGTGTCGTAGGGGATCATGGTCAGCACAGGGCCGAAGATTTCCTCCCGCGCAATCCGCATGTCGTTAGTGGCGCCGGAAAAGACCGTCGGGCGGACAAAGTACCCCTTGTCGATACCCTCGGGCAGACCCGGCCCACCGGCGACCAGTTTTGCACCTTCGGCGATACCGGCGTCTATCAGGCCCTGGATCTTGTCGAACTGGGCCTTGGACACCACCGGCCCCATGGTGGTTTTCTCGTCCGCCGGGTCACCCACGACCACGCTGGCCGCTGTGCGGGCGGCAATCTCTTCAGCTTTCGCGAGTTTTGCCGCCGGCACCAGCATACGCGAGGGGGCGTTACAGGACTGCCCGGTGTTGGAGAACATATGCAGGGCGCCCCGCTCCACGGCCTGCTCGAGGTCGGCGTCGTCCAGTATGATATTGGCGCTCTTTCCGCCCAACTCCTGGGCGACCCGCTTTACCGTGGGTGCAGCATTCTGGGCGACCAGCACTCCGGCGCGGGTGGAGCCGGTGAATGACATCATATCCACATCGGGATGCTGCGACAGGGCGGTACCGACGCCGGGGCCATCGCCGTTGACCATGTTATAGACCCCCGCCGGAACGCCCGCCTCGTCCATAATCTCCGACCAGATATGGGCGGAAAGCGGTGCTATCTCGCTGGGCTTGAGCACCATGGTGCAACCCACCGCCAGCGCCGGTGCTACCTTGCAGGCAATCTGGTTCAGGGGCCAGTTCCAGGGGGTAATCAGGCCGCAGACGCCGATAGGCTCCTTGAATACGCGGGCATTGCCCACTTCTTCCTCAAACTCGAAATCGCGCAGCACGCGCAGGGCCTCCTCCAGGTGGCCCAGGCCGCAATCGGCCTGTTCTTCCATGGCGAAGGTCTGGGGGGAACCCATTTCCTCGCGAATCGCCACAGCGACTTCCTCGTAGCGTTTCTTGTAGATCGCCACGCAGGACTCCAGCAGCTCAATCCGCTCCTGCCGGTTGCTGCGACCGTAGCTGGAAAACGCCTGTCGTGCCGCCGCAACGGCCAGGTCGACATCATCAGCGGTCCCGAGGGAAATCAGCGCACAGAAGTCCTCGGTCGCCGGGTTGATGACCTCGAAATCGTTGGGTGTGAGCGGATCAACCCACTGGCCATTGATGTAAAACTGTCGATAATCGCGCATATGTTGCCTCCAACGGTAGCAAATTGACCAATATTTCGCCCAGTGTAGCAGCGGCCACTCACTTGGGTATCACCCCAGAGGGGTGTACAATCCGCGCGTTTTTCAGCCAGTTTTGTGGAGCCCCAGATGAACAACGAAGAACTCACCCTGTTTCGCGATATGGCCCGCCGGGCCTTTGAACAGCTGATCGGCCCCCATTACGAAGCCTGGGAGGAAAAGCACATTGTTCCCCGCGAATTGTGGAACCAGCTGGGAGAGGCGGGCTTGCTGTGCCCGGACATGCCGGAAGCCTACGGCGGAGCCGGTACCTCGCCGCAGGTGTGTTTTGCCATGATCGAGGAACTGTCCCACATGGGCTTTGGTGGTCTCGCCAGCGGCTACGGCATTCACTCCAACATCGTCGCCCCCTATATCGAGCACTTTGGCACCGAGGAGCAGAAGCAGCAGTGGTTGCCCAAAATGGTCTCCGGCGAGGCAGTGGGCGCACTGGCCATGACCGAACCCGGCGCCGGTTCCGACGTACAGGGTATTCGCACCAACGCTGTGCGCGACGGTGACGAATGGGTACTTAACGGCTCCAAGATTTTCATCACCAACGGCATTCATGCCGATGTGGTCGTGGTGGCGGCCATCACCGACCCGGGCAAGGGCGCCAGGGGCACGTCGCTGTTCCTGGTGGACAGTTCCCTGCCGGGCTTCGACAAGGGCAAGAAAATAGAAAAGATCGGTCAGCACGCCTCCGACACGGCGGAGCTTTTCTTCCAGGATGTGCGCCTGCCCGCCAACGCCCTGCTGGGAGATCTGAACAAGGGCTTCGTCATCATGATGACCGAACTGCCCCGGGAGCGCCTGGGTATTGCCGCCCAGGCGGTTGCGGCTGCCGAGGGTGCCCTTGAGCTCACCGTGGACTACGTCCAGGAGAGAAAAGCCTTCGGGCAAACCGTTGCTTCCTTCCAGAACACCCGTTTCACCCTGGCCGACGTCAAAACCGAGATCGCCCTCAACCGGGCCTTCTACGAAAAGTGCGCAGACCAGTACACCCGCGATGAACTGACATCCGATGACGCCGCCATGCTCAAGTACGCGGCGACGGAAATGCAGTGCAAGACAATTGACCAGTGCCTGCAGCTGTTTGGCGGTTACGGCTATACCGCCGAATATCCGATTTCCCGTTACTACACCGATGCCCGCATCCAGCGCATCTACGGCGGTACCTCCGAGATCATGCGCGAACTGGTGGCGCGCTCAATCCTCGGTCGTTGACACCCCGACTTCAGCCCGGGGGGGCCTGTTCAGGCGGAGAGCGTGTGCACTACCTTGCACCACTTCTCCATATCCTCCCGGCTGGAATCCTTTAGCTCCAGGCCCACCCAGTATCCGGGCTTGCCCTCCGCCGGGCGACACCACATAGCTTGACCCACCAGTTCCAGGTTTTCTTTCCAGTCGTCCATGGGGACCGCGAGATTGAGCTGCGAGCCGGTGCTGATCTGTGACGGCACCAGAAGTTTGAGACCACCAATGGAAATGTCGACAGTCTCGCAACGGATGATGGCATTTTCCGCCTCAGAGCGGCTACCTCTGGCCACCACCTCAATGAAAATGGCCTGCACGACTTCGATCCGCTCGTGCCTGCGGCGGTCGGTAAAATCGTGTGTCATACCTCGTCCCCGGATTCTGCGTGTGACCAATGTGCCACGCCGAGGCAAGGAACGTCATCACAGAATTGTTAAATTCTCCAGATTTAACCCCCCGGATAACCCACCAGGGAGAACATGGAAAGGACAAACAGTCCCCAGGTGAGGGTGATAACCGAGAGCAGGGTGGTAAGGACAACAATATTTGCCGCCAATACCCCGTTACCGCGTGCCGCCACCACCATAATATAGCTGGCGGCGGCGGCCGGTGATGCCACCAGCAGGAACAGCACACCGAGGGGCTCATCACGCACCCCCAGGGCAAGGGCGAGCAACACCGAGAGCAGCGGTGCAATAACCAGCCGCCAGCCTGTCGCCTCCCAGGCCAGCGGTCCGGACACGCGCAGTTCGGATAATTTCATCGCCCCGCCAATGCAAACCAGCATCAGCGGCAGGAAAAAAGTGCCCAGCCAGAGACTGGCAGGCTCGACAATATCCGGCACCGGCAGGCCTGACAACGACAGGAGCACCCCCGCGGCGATGCCGATCAGCAGCGGATTGCGAAGCACGCCCCACAGGGTGGCGAGCAGGGAGGAATTGCCACCCAGGGTTCGGTTCAATACCAGGACCGCCAACACGTTGTAAAGGCTGGTCATGACAGCGACGGCCAGCGCCCCGAGCTGCGCCCCCTTCTCGCCATAGGCCGCTATACACAGGGCCAGCCCCATGATGGCGAGATTGGAGCGAAATGCCCCCTGCACAAAGATACCCCGTTCCGCCAGGGGGTGTCCGCGCCAGGCACTGTAGACCCAGCTCGCCACAGTGACCGCCAGTGTTGCCAGCACCCCTGCCAGCAGGAACTTGGCCGAGCGCAGGTTGGAGTAGTCAACGCTGGCAGCGCCGGCAAACAGCATCAACGGCAACCCGAAGTTGAACGAAATTCGGGAAATCCGGTCATTGAGGGACAGGGGCAGCCAACCGATACGCGCCAGCGCGGCGCCGGCCACCACCCAGCCGAACGTGGGCAGGGAAACCAGCAGGCAGGTGAAAAGCAGCGCAGCGGCGTCAGCGAGAGTCAAGCGTACCCGGACATTGGACCCAATGGCCCATTATGCCCTCAATCCAGGGAATCACCCAACGCCGACACCAGGCTGTCAATTTCATGCTTCTCGATGACAAAGGGCAGGCCGAGTTGAATGGTGTCGCCGCCGTAGCGCACGTAAAAGCCTTTTTCCCACATGCGCATTGCCACCTCGTAGGGGCGGCGTGCCGGCTCTCCCGGGTAACTGGCCAGGGTAAGGGCGCCGGCAAAGCCGAAGTTGCGAATATCGCAGATGTGGGGCGCGCCCTTCAGTTGATGCAGGGTCTCTTCAAAATAGGGGGCCAGTTCGGCAACACGCTGCGGCAGTCGCTCCTGCTCCAGTACTTCCAGTGCGGCAATTCCCGCGGCACAGGCGACAGGGTGCGCGGAATAGGTATAACCGTGAGGGAATTCGAGCATATATTCGGGGCCGCCCTGCTCCATAAACGTGTGGTATATCTCACTCGATGCGATAACCGCGCCCATGGGCACTGCTCCGTTGGTAAGCTGCTTGGCCACGTTCATGATATCGGGCTTGACGCCGAAGACCTCTGCTCCGGTCATTGCACCCATTCGGCCAAAGGCGGTAATGACTTCATCGAATATCAACAGGATATCGTTGGCGTCACAAATATCGCGCAGCCGCTGCAGGTACCCCGCCGGAGGCGGGATCACCCCGGCGGAGCCGGCCATCGGTTCAACGATGACGGCGGCGATATTGGAAGCGTCGTGCAGGGCGATCAGCTCGCTGAGTTCATCCGCCAGGTGCCAGCCATGTGCGGGCATGCCGCGGGTATAGGCATTCTCCTTGAGCAGTGTATGGGAGAGATGGTCGGCATCGACCGCAGTGCCGAACAGCTTGCGGTTGGCACCGATTCCACCGACAGAAATGCCGCCAAAATTCACCCCGTGATAACCCTTGGCACGGCCGATCAGCTTGGTCTTGGCCGGCTGTCCTTTCAGGCGCCAGTAGGCGCGGGCCATTTTCAGCGAGGTGTCCGCACACTCGGAACCGGAATTGGTGAAAAACACATAGTCCAGGCCTTCCGGGGTCAGGGCCTTTATCTTGTTGGCCAGCTCAAAAGAGCGCGGCTGGCCAAACTGGAAAGCGGGCGAGTAATCCAGGGTCTGCATCTGCCGGGTAACCGCCTCGGTGATTTCCGGACGGTTATGACCCAGACCGCTGCACCACAGGCCGGACAGGCCGTCGAGCACCCTGCGGCCCCTGTCATCGATGTAGTAAGCGCCCTCGGCGCCGACGATCATTCGCGGATCGTCCTTGAACTGACGGTTGCCGGTGTAGGGCATCCAGTGGGCTTCAAGCTGCTCCCGGCTCAGGGTCGGCTGGACATTTTGCATGCTGGTCATGGAACGGGTTCTCGTAACGGGCTGAAAGCGGAGATTCTACGGCCTGTTATTAGTTGCATAAATCATTACCTATACACCTAAAGTTTCATTAAAATTTAACTTTATGCCGATGGAGAATACCCATGGCGGGTAAAGCCCTGCTGGGCAATGTCACCGACAGCGACCTGCGCCTGCTCAGGGTCTTCCGGGCGGTCGTCAATTGCGGCGGATTTTCGGCCGCCGAGCTGGAACTGAACATCAACCGGTCGACCATATCCCGGCACATCAAGGACCTGGAGATACGGCTCGGGGTCACCCTGTGCCGGCGCGGCCGGGGCGGGTTTGCCCTCACTCCGGAAGGGGAACAGGTCTTCGCCAGCGCCATGAAAATCATGGCCGCGATGGAAGAGTTCCAGCACGACGTGGATGAACTGCACCAGCGGCTCACCGGCCCCCTGTCCATTGCCCTGTTCGACAAAACGGCCTCCAATCCCGCCTGCCACATCAGCGCGGCGTTTGCACAATTTGACCGCATGGCGGCGGACGTGCAGCCGGAGATTCACGTGGAACCCATCAACGCCATTGAACGCGGTGTCATCGAGGGGCGCTACCAGTTGGGCGTCATTCCCGATCATCGACCCTCCGCCAGCCTGGACTACTACCCGCTGTTCAGGGAGCAGATGTACCTCTACTGTGCCCGTGGTCACCCGCTGTTCAATCTCGATCCGCTCGGCATCACCGATGGCGATATCCGTCGCTGCCGCTATGTGGGCATCGGCTACCACTCGCCCAATATGGAGGCCACCCGCAAGCTCGGTCTCAAACGGCACGCCACCGCTCACGACCAGGAGGCAGTGGCACACCTGGTACTGTCAGGCCGCTACCTCGGCTACCTGCCCGAGCACTATGCCGAGGGCTTTGTCAGTCGCGGCATGATGCGGCCACTGCTGCCGGAACTGTTCCAGTACATCTGCCAGTTCAGCGCTATCGTGCGCCGCTCGCCGCCGCCATCACGGGTGGTGCAAACCCTGCTGGACGCCATGGTGGCAGTTCACGATGGCGGTGACTGACACGACGCTGCCCGGGAATTCACGAAATCCCCAGAAATTGCTCCAGCGACGCACCCCCGCTTGCTAGACTTTGTCCGCGGATGTGAATACAGGGGGTTTCTATGCGCTGGTTGATCGTGTGTGCGGTGGTAGCTGCTGGCTACTGGTACCTGTTTGGCCTGGATTTCCGTGTTGACAGCCCCAGCTACGAGCAAAAAATGCTGCGCAACAAGAGCGCCCTGGCCCAGTGCATCAGGGAAGAGGAGTATGCCGCCAGCCGCATGGCCACCAGCGCCGCCAATGCCGAGGCGGACTGCGCGGCCAAACTCAACTTATACTGGGAGGATGGCGGCTGGCACAACTACAGGGAAAGTCGCCAGTGACAGTGATCAGTCCCGATACCCGGTGATCGATTTGGCCGCCTGGTAGCCAAAGGTCATTGATGGCCCCAGGGTAGAGCCCGGCCCGGGATAACAGGGCAAGGTCGGTGCGCTGCAGTTGCCGCAGGCGTACAGGCCTTCAATCGGGCTACCGTCCTCGCGCATCACCTGGGCACCGGCATTGATGACCATGCCGCCCTGGGTGCCGAAGTCACCGGGATCGAGGCGCACCGCGTAAAATGGTGGTTTCGCCACCGGCCCCAGACAGGGGTTGGGCGTCACGCGCGGATCGCCGTAGTAACGATCATAGGCCGATTCTCCGCGATGGCACTCCGGATCCACGCCGGTTTTGGCGTACTCATTCATGTTGCTGACGGTCTCTTCCAGGCCGGCGACGTCAACATCGATCTTGCGCGCCAACTCGGCAATACTGTCAGCCCTGGCGTAAAATCCGCCCTGCTCGTAGTTGTAGGCCTTGGGCACCTGCCAGTCCGGCCGGAATTTACTGTTAAACAGCGGGCCGACGAAGTAGTTGGCGCGAAAATCCGCATCGAAAATCTGCCAGGTGGGATAGGTGGGATTTTCTTCGGAATGCTTGGCAAAGGTCTCTATCTGGAAGGCCATGTAATTCTGTGACTCATTGCTGAAGCGCTTGCCGGCGGGATTGACAATCACCGAGCCGGGGTAGGAGCGCTCCATGACCGAGAGTCGAGGTATCGGCTCGCCGGGTACTGTGATGGTGTTGCACCACCAGGCCTCGTTGAGCCGATGCATTCTGGCTCCCAGGCGCATGGCTTCGCGGTGGGCGTCACCCGTGTTGTCATAGGTACCGGCACTCCACTTGTGATCGGTGGGCGTCGGCAGGTACTGCTCGCGCATCTGCTGGTTGTGTTCAAAACCACCGGCGGCAAGCACCACGCCCTTGCGGGCCTGGATGCGCAGCGGTTTACCCTCACGCATGACTTCAAGGCCGATTACCTTTCCGTCTTCATCGACCAGGCGGGTCATGCTGGTATTCAGCCACAGGGGCATGTCCCTGTCGATCATGGAAGCGCGGAGTCGCGCCACGCCGGCACAGCCGGTGGCAAGGCGCCGGTGATACCTGCTCTTCAGGCGCCAGGGAATATCCAGTACATAGTCGAGAAAGAGTCTGGCAATGGACTTCCACCAGCCGGGCTGCTGGCCAACCATTACCGCCGCCTCCACCTGGGTGATGCCGATCACGCCCCCCACGTGCATCATCTGGTGAGTGCGCCGCAGCCGCTTCCACTCGTCACCCAACTCGCTGGCATCGAAGGTTTCCGGCTCCATCGACCGATGTCCCTCCATCGAGCCATCCAGGTTGGTGTAGTAGTCGGGATAGTGCTCCAGGGAGACATAGCGCACCCGGGTGCGTTGGTGGAGAAAATCGACCATTTTGGGGCCGTTTTCCAGAAAAGCGTCCAGCTGGTACTCCGGTACTTCCTGTTCGGTAATCAGCTGGCGCAGGTACTTCCTGGCCTTGTCGAAGGAGTCCTCGGCGCCGGCAGCTTTGGCATAACGATTACCCGGTATCCAGACACCCCCGCCACTGATTGAGCTGGTGCCGCCGTAAAGGTCCGACTTCTCAATTACCAGCACATCCCGGGTGCCCATTTCGTAACTACACAGGGCGGCAGTCAGCCCCCCGTTGCCCGACCCTACAACTACCACGTCGTAGCTGTAGTCCCATTTCTGTTCTGCGCTCATTGCCTGGCCCCACTGGAGAATGACCGCAATGTTAGCCTACTGCGCAGGTTCGAACTGCGCCCACAGCTTGCTAACAAGGCAGAGGTTTAACATGTTGTCCGCATCCCGGCGATCAGGTGGCGGGTGGTTTAATAATGACGCGCTTGCACCCGGGGGTGCAGCTTGCATACACTCAATGCTCTGCTACGAACCATCCACTGAAACAGGGAATCCTTCATGAAACGTTTTGCCCGAAACACCATTTTGTCCATGGCTGCCGCCGCCGCACTGGCCACCTCGGTCCAGGTTGTGGCCCACCTCGACGACAAGGAAGCGATGCAATCCTACCGCCAGTCCTACTTTACCCTGGTGGCAATGAACTTCGGTCCCATCGGTTCCATGGTCAAGGGCGAAATGCCCTGGGACGATGCCATGCTGAAAACCTTCGCCAATGAGCTGGCGGCGTTAGGCAGCATGGACGTTTCCCGGGCCTTCCCTCCCGGAAGTGACAAGGGCACCACCCGGGCCAAGCCAGAAATCTGGGATAACAAGGATGACTTCGAGGCCAAGCTGGGTGACTTGCAGCAGGCGCTGGCGGCACTTCAGATAGCGGCCGGATCCGGCGACAGGAAAATCATCGCAGAGGCGACCGGCGCTGCCGGGAAGGCCTGCAAGGCCTGCCACGACGAATACAAATCCAAGGAATACCTCTACTGAGGCACTACCACAGTGGCTGGGGCTGGGGCGCCTGCTCCAGCCCCAACCACAGCAGACCCGCCATAATTGCAGCCAGCAACAGGGCTTTCCAGGGAGCCTGTGGCGCTTCCCGGCCCTGCCGATCACCGGCAGAGCCGCGAATCATCGCGGTGATCATGCCGTCCCGTTTCCCGAACTGGTGGTAGCAAACCACCAGGACGTGGAGCGCAACCAGACCCAGCAGAACATTGAATGCGACGTCGTGGATAGTTCCCATCAGATCGCGGAATTGCTGATCTGCGGCGTAGTACAGCGGTCCCGAGAACAATACATCGTCGCTGTTGAACAGTCCGCTGAACGCCTGCAACAGCAACAGCGACAGCAGTACTAGCACTGACCAGCCACCCAGTGGATTGTGACCCGGGGTTGGGCTGCCTTTGCCCTTGATATAGGCGACGACCCGCGCGGGACCGGCGATAAAATCGCTGAAACGCGAATGCACACTGCCGATAAATCCCCACGTCAGACGGGACAGCAACAACACGATGATGGTATAGCCCACCCACTCGTGCAACTTGTAGCGCTCAAACTCAGCACTCCACCAGGCGAGACTAACGCAGAGCACCAGAGACCAGTGAAAGACACGGGTCGGCAGGTCCCACAGCGGCTGCATGATCGTTTTACTCCTGAGGTAAAGGCATCAGTGGAGGATACTCAGGATCGACCTGGTCGTAAATGTAGGACCAGACACCGTCCCTCAGGCACGCCCTGTGCCTGGGCCCCGGCAGCGTCGGGTCGGCGGCATCGTAGCCGGCATCACCCCGATACAGGGCAACCAGCCCACCATCGAACGCGACCAACACCGGTAACACCCGCGGCGAATGGTTCTCCCTCTCCCGTGCGATGGCTTCTTCAACATTGCGGTAGTTGGAAAGAATCATCAGGCTGATCCAGGTGGGCGGCAGCATCGCCAGTTCGCCGGCCCGGTGTTCATCCAGCGCCTGTTGCACGGGCAACCAGCGCGAATCGTGGATTTCCCCACCGTCTATCACCACCTCATCCTCGCATCGCAGCGGCGCGGCATAGATCCAGGTGGAGAAGCGCTTGCGCTCCACCTCGGGGGTGGTCCAGTGACTCAACAACACCATGTCCTGCGGTTCCGGCTGCTGCCCGCACTCCTCCATGGCTTCCCGCGCGGCGGCTATACGCGCTGCCTGCTCCTCGTCGCCACCTGCTGCAGCCAGGTCCTCGGCATCCAGGCTGCCGCCCGGAAAGACCCAGAAACCACCGGCAAAGGCCAGTGCCTTGTTGCGTTTGAGGAGCAGGGTTTCCAAGCCCTCGTCGCTGTCGCGCAGTAACACCACAGTGCTCGCTGGCCTGATCGGTTGTGTCTCTGACATGAAAACTCTCTCTCGCTGTTATGACGGCAGTTTACCAGCAGGTGGCCGAGTTCCCACCCTCCAGCCCCGGAGAATGGAGTACAGGTTCGCTTTGTTGGTTCACCCCTAATCAGCCACGGTAATAGGAACTGCAGTAACGGAACTGACCGTGATGCCGATATGTGCGCTGGGCGGGCTTGTAGTAGTGATACAAGGGCCGCACACCCCGCGGGCAGTAATGACCCACCAGACTCTGGCGGGTGGCGCTGTGATCAGTGATGGCTGCGCCACCATGAGCCAGTCCCGCGTGCCACAGGAAAACATCACCCTTACGCGGCAGGAAGGCCGTGAGTTGGCTGCTGTGGGACTCGCCCTGCGCGTGTAGCCAGGCATACCAGCGCTCGAGTTGCTGCAGCCCGTCGCGCTCCTCGTCGTAATGTTTGAAGAAATTACTGAACATGAAATCCGGCCAGCGATGACTGCCCGGGTAGTACAGCAGCTCGCCGCTACCGGGACGCACATCCTCCAACGCCACCCAGGCGGCAGCCAGTTTCATCGGCGAATTCATTCGCACGAAGGCCGTATCCTGATGTATATCCTGCTCGGATCCGCGGTCAAAGCTGAGGCTCTGGTGAAGCTCCGGTCGGGCGTTGAAGACCAGCGCCAGAAAATCGGTGACGGGTTCACCAAAGAGAATATCCCTGGCCGTCACGTTGAAAAAGTAATCGTCCACCACCCGCACGCTATGATGAGCCTCGGCCGCTTCCGGGCGATAAGGCACCGGCTCTGGCGCACTGGCGGCGGTCATCAGCAGCGGCGATTCCGGCGCAGACTTCAGCGCCTCAAGTTCGGCCAGGTAGCGATCAATCAGGGCGTGGTCCACCGCCTGCTCCAGACGCACAAAGCCCTGTTCCCGCCAGTTGTACAGCCCTTCCACCTGCCCCTGCGGAATCTCACCTGACCTTACCCTGGCGTTAAGGATGTCCTCGAAA
Organism: Seongchinamella unica; assembly: GCF_004354085.1. GTDB lineage: Bacteria > Pseudomonadota > Gammaproteobacteria > Pseudomonadales > Halieaceae > Halioglobus > Halioglobus unicus. The sequence continues at coordinate 218,566 of NZ_SMSE01000004.1, forward strand.
TCATCGCGGTCTGTCCACATACCACCGAAGCGTGAAGCGTAATGCTTGCGCTGCAGCTGCTGCCCCAGGTAGTCGAAGTTGAAGGTAGCACCGGCGTACAGCGCTCGGTACAAGCCCGGCGAGCAGTGAACACACCGCTTGGCCCGGTAGATTATGGAGCGGAGCATAGCTGTTTAATCCTGGACAGGGCGAAGGTGGCACGACTGCTGCCACCAAAGCGAGTTATCAGGACAGGGCGCGTGCCGCCATGGACAGGTCGAAGCCGATAGCCTGGGCGTGGGCTACCGCCGCCGCCCGCTCTTCCGGCTGACGGGAAACCACCCAGAGATTGGTACAGCGGGTGCCTGTGCGGCAGAAAGCAAATACCGGTCGCTCTTCATCATCGAACAGATCGGCCATTTCATTGAGGTGCTCGCCGGGGAAATTCATAGCCGTCACCGGGATATGGTGATATTCCAGTCCGGCCGCCTCTGCCGCCGCGGCGATCTCGGCGCTGGTGGGCTGTCCGGGTTCTTCCCCGTCGGGGCGATTATTCAATAACACCTTGTAACCGGCAGCGGCAATGTCATCGACCAGGCCAGAGGTGATCTGGCCAGCCACGGCCACCGTGTCAGTGAGTTTGTAGGAATTCATAGGTGTACCTCCGAGGGGCGTTATACCAGAGCGCCCCCTGCCAGGCCAGCACTGGTGTCGGGAACTAACTGCCCTTGAACCGGGGCGCTCGTTTTTCCCGGAATGCCCGGGGACCCTCGCGGGCATCGGCCGACATCATGACCGCGGCCGCCTGCTCCATCTCAAACCTGAAGGCATCTGCCCAGGGCATGGTGTGGGTTTCCAGGGCGGTGCGTTTAATCGCCTGCAACGCCAGCGGTGCCTGGCGACAGATGTTATCTGCATAATACTGAGCTCGCCCCTGCAATTCGGCCAGGGGCACGACCTCCGACACCAGGCCCATGGCCAGGGCTTCAGCAGCGGTCACCGGTTCCCCGCCCAGCAGGATGCGCATGGCGTGAGCCCAGGGCAATTGACGGGTCAGCCTGACCATGGAACCGGCTCCGGGGACGATCCCGTGTTTCGGCTCTGGTAACGCGAACTCCGCATGCTCAGCAGCAATGCGGATATCGGTCGCCTGCAGCAGTTCGGTACCGCCGCCCAGAGCCCGGCCGTTGATCGCTGCCACCACCGGTTTGTACAGTGGCTCACCCTTGAGCATGATCCTGTCAGGGATCGTCGGGTCTGCCAGCAGGCGTTCTTCCAGCGCATTCTGCGGCTGCCGCACGCCGGTCCACAGTGGAATCACCTCGCCAAGGTCGCCACCACAGCAGAAATCCTCCTCGCCGGCGGCGGTGAGAACCACGACACGAATGTCGTCGTCGGCGCGCACCTCGTCCCAGGCATCCGCGAGTTCGACGAAGGCTTCGCCATTGAGCATATTCTTCGACTCGGGGCGATTCAGGGTGATCCAGGCCTGTTGGCCTTTTTTTTCCAGAATGATGGCGCTCACGCGTGTATCCCCCTGCCCAAGTCAGTTGAGCTTATAGGATAAACCAGGTCGCCCCAAGCCAGGCCAGGGCAAACGCCAGTGAAGTTCAGCCGCTTGAACCCCGCCATTCACAAACCGGCAATACCATCCCACAACAGTTTGCCACCCAGCACCAGCAGACAGACGCTGATGATCTTGTAGTAAAGTCCAGGTTCGGTAATTTTGACCAGGTAATGGCCGAGCTTTACTCCCAGCGGTGCCAGCGGCACCAGTACCAGGGAGTAGAGAAGGTTATCGCTGCTGAACTGCCCAAGCATCGCATAGGGCACCAGTTTGATGGCATTAACCACCGCAAAAAAGATGCCGGCGGTTCCGGCAAATATCAAGGGATTGAGCCGTTTGGGCAGCAGGTACATCGTTAACGGCGGGCCGCCGGCGTGAATACTGAAACTGGTGAAACCGGCCAGCAGGCCGAAAAAGCCAGCCGGGCCCGCCCTGTGTTCTGTCGCTCCACGCGATTGCAGGCCAAGTAACTGCTGTGACGCAAATACCAGCGAGAGGGCTCCGATGAGAATTCGCATGTAATCATCGCTCATCCGGTCAGCGGCCAGGTAACCGATGAGTATCCCGACCACGGCGCCCGGCAACAGTAGCCGCAAAGCCTGCCTGTCGAACTGCCCCCAGTAGGTCCGCACTACCACCACGTCCATGACCACCAGAATCGGCAGCAGAATGGCCGCTGCCTGGGTCGGTGACATCACCAGCGCCATCATCGGCACCGACAGCACCGCAACGGCGCCGCCAAAGCCGCCCTTGGCGACGCCGTACAACAGTACCGCAGGGATGCTGACCAGGTAGAAGCCGGGGTCGGAAAGCAAGACTGGGCTCAGTCGACCAGGCCGTACTCACCGCCCAGCACATCAACGATTTCGGTTTCCGGGTTGTCGGCGAGCTGGATCGGTTTGCCGATGATTTTCTCGGCGATTCCGGTGTAGGTCGCGGAGACCGCCATGAGGACATCGGCGGGCAACGCGTTATCGCGGGCCAGTGCCTGGCGCTCTTGCATCCGCTCCTTGTTGAGCAGGATGTCCGGGTCGGGAAAGTGATTGAGCAGCAACTGGCGGAAGCCCTCCTTGGAATTTTCCACCACCCTGCCATCACGCCAGGACGGACCATCCCAGATACGGGAAGAATCCGGCGTGCCGACCTCGTCCATATAGATCAGCTTTTCATTGCCGGCCTTGTCGTTGACGTAGCCAAACTCAAACTTGGTATCCACAAATATCTGGTCCAGTTCCGCCAGCCGAGCGCTGATCAGTTCAAAGCCCTCGCGGAGCAGGGTTTCGTAGCGATCAACATCGCCCACCTTGCTGAAGTTGAATGCCTGGTAGTTTTTCTCGATGTCGCCGCGGGTGATGTTGACGTCATCGACAGCAGGTACCCCCGGGATTCCTTCAAGAATCCCCTTGGTAGAAGGTGTGATCAGCAGATCCGGCAACTGCTGGTCCCTGTGCAGGCCGTCGGGCATTTTGATGCCACAGAATTCCCGCTCGCCATTGGCATAGGCACGCCACATCGACCCGGTAATGTACCTGCGGGCGATGGCTTCTATCCTGACCGGTCGCGCCTTCTGCACGATCCACACCAGTGGGTGGGGCACTTCCAGAATGTGACTGTCGGCCAGCCCTTGCTCGCGAAAACGGTCAAACCAGTAGTTGGAAATAGCATTCAGCGCAGCGCCTTTGCCCGGCACCCCGTTCATTCCACCCTCACCGTGCCAAATGCAGTCGAAGGCGGATATGCGATCGGAAATCACCATGATCGCCAGCGGTGCATCGGGGGCTACGTCGTAGCCGCGCCGGGCAACCAGGCGGGCGCTGTCGGCTTCATTGAGCCAGTACACGGAGCGCACCTTGCCGCTGTGCACAGGAGCACCGGTGCGAATGGGAAGGTGGTCATTAACAGCCAGAACTTTATCAGCGAGACTCATGTGGGTTTTCCGCTAACCGGTATGTGAAGGGTGCAGCACCGCGCACGCCAGAGTGGCGCAATGTTACCAGAGGAATGAGATCTACCACCACAATGGCCAGCAGACTCGCGCTGTGCCGAATACCCCTGTCACTGGATTCCCGGGGTCGACAGCGGATCGAACTCCTTGTCCCTGCCCGCCCCGCATTAGGGAATTCAGCGCGGGTGGGTGTAACATATCCTGCTTTGACAGTTGTTCACGCGTGACAGGTAACCATCATGAATCAGCCGAAAACGCCTTACCAGATCCTTGGCGAGGATGGCATCCGCGAGCTCACCAGCGCATTTTACGACATTATGGACGAGCTCCCGGAAGCCGCAAACCTGCGGGCCATGCACGCTGCCGATCTCACCCCGATGAAGGAAAAGCTGGCGGAGTATCTGACCGGCTGGATGGGTGGTCCGCCGCGCTACGCGGACAAGTATGGCACAGTGTGTATGACCGAGCCCCACGAGCCCTACCACATTGGCCCGGAAGAGCGGGACCAATGGCTATTGTGCATGGACAAGGCGCTGGAGCGCATCGAAGCCAGCGAGGAGCTGGTGGAAATGCTCAGGATACCCCTGTTCCGCATCGCCGATGCGGTACGCAATCGCGAAGGTCCCAACGCAGCCAGCGTCGACAGCAATATCATCGCCTCCCACTGAGTCACAGTTCATGCACCTGAGATATCAACTGGCCACACTAGCGGCCGCCGGCATGCTTGCACTGCCCTCGGCCAGCCACGCCAACACCGCGCTTGAAGAGGAGATTCTGGTCACTGCCACCCGCATACCCCAGAATGCGGCCGCCCTGCCCCTCTCCTGGGCCGACATCGACGACGGCGCCCTTGCCCTCACCGGGCACGTGCATATCAACGAGGCGATGCAGCGCCTGGCCGGCGCCTGGATCAGCCGGGGGAACGGTCAGGAAAGCCTCACCGCCCTGCGTTCTCCCGTACTCACCGGCGCCGGCGGCTGCGGATCTTTCTTCATGGCGCTTGACGGCATCAGCCTGCGTTCACCCGGCTTTTGCAACGTCAACCAGCTTTTTGACGCCAACACCGAACAGGCCGGTGCCATAGAGGTTATCAACGGCCCCGCGACGGCCCTTTACGGTGGCGGCGCACTGCACGGGGTGATCAACGTCCTCAGCGCCCGACCAGCGAATGAACACTCGCTGGCGGTCGAGGCCGGCCCGAATGACTATTACCGGGGCAAGTACCTCTATGGCCGCAGCAACGACAAACACGGTGTCAGCCTGCGTTTCAACGGCACCACCGATGGCGGCTACAAGGACAGCTCAGGTTACGACCAGCAGAAGCTGAGTGTCAGGTACGACTACCAGGGACAGCAATGGGATATCAGCAGCGCCCTCAACTACAGCAACCTCAACCAGGAAACCGCCGGCTTTATCCAGGGCTACAAGGCCTACGAAGACCAGGACCTGAAACAGGACAACCCCAACCCGGAGGCCTACCGGGACGCATGGTCGCTGCTCGCCTACAGCCGGGCCAGCCGGCAGCTGAACTCACGCCACACGCTGGTGATCACCCCCTACGGGCGCAACAACGAAATGGAATTCCTGATGCACTTTTTGCCCTGGCAGCCGGTGGAAAAAAACGGACACAGCAGCCTGGGCCTGCAAACGGCGCTGTACAGCGATCTGGGCCACTGGAGCTGGATTAACGGGGTCGAGGGCGAGTACACGGACGGCTGGCTGAAAGAAGTCCAGGCGCAGGAATTCAGCCCCAACCAGCCAGCGGGCGTGCACTACGACTACCAGGTGGACGCGACGATGGCGGCCGCTTTCAGCCAGGCCACCTGGAAGCACAACCGGTTGGAGGCGACCGCGGGCCTGCGCTGGGAATACAACCATTACGATTACGACAACCGCACCGGAGACGGCCCGGCCTGCGACCCCACCGCCACCGCCTGCCGCTTCTACCGTCCGCGAGGCCGGGAGGACAGTTTCACCAACCTGTCCGCCAATATCGGTGGCAGTTTTGCCTACACCGACAACCATATCGCTTACCTGCGCTATGCCGATGGCTTCCGGGCACCCCAGGTCAGCGAGTTATACCGCCTGCAGTCCGGGCAACAGGTTGCAGACCTGGACTCGGAGGAGCTCAGGAACCTTGAAATCGGCTTGCGCGGCACCCTGGCAGCCACCCTGGACTATGACGTCGCGGTGTTCCAGATGGAGAAGGATGAGGTGATTTTCCAGGACGCCAATCGCCAGAATGTCAGCGGGGCAAGAACGCGTCACCAGGGCGTGGAATTGAGCATCGACTATCGCCTTGCGGACAATTGGTACCTCAATGGGGTCGCCAGTTTCGCCCGTCACCGCTACGACAGTCGGATCAACCTGATCGGGTCCTCCGGGGATATCGAGGGTAACGACATCGACACCGCTCCACGCCGCTTTGGCAGTGCCCGTCTCGGCTGGGAATTCAAAGCAGACAGCGTGGCAGAACTGGAATGGGTTTACCTGGGTCGCTATTACCTGGAGCCGGACAACGAGCACGAGTACGACGGCCATTCGCTGCTCAACCTGCGCATCAGCTCACAGTTATCGCCCCACTGGCAGGGGAATCTGCGGCTGACCAACCTGCTGGATGAGGACTATGCGGAACGGGCGGATTTTGGCTTTGGCAACTACCGGTATTTTGTCGGGCAGCCGCTGGGGGCGTATCTGGAGTTTGTTTACAGCCGGGGCGACGGCTAAGTTTCTACCAGACGGTCCGCGCGGTTGGGGTTTCGTTCATGGGACCGCCAATAAGCATACATCCATGTATAGGCTCGGCTTCGGCCATCCATGGCCTCAGACGCCCCATGAACGAAACCCCAACCGCGCAGACCTCTGTCCGGACCTCAGATCACCCCACCTGGAGAAGTCTCTCCTTGATACAAAAACCAGGGCTTGATGGCTGGCCAAAAGAAAAGACCTGGATTCTAGCGAATCGCCGAGATTCCCACCGCGTCCCGCACTTTCGCCATCAGCGCGCCGCTGTACTCCCGGGCCCGCTGCGCACCCGCGAGCAATACACTCTCGATGTGCCCGGGATCTTCCATCAGTTCGTTATACCGCTCCCGCGCCGGCGCCAGTTCCCCATTGATCAGTTCGAACAGCTGTTTCTTGGCCTCACCCCAGGCAATCCCTTCCTCGAAGTCCTTGCGCATACGCGCCGTTTCCGCTTCGTCGGCGAATGCGGCCCACACCTGGAACACGGTCGAGTCGTCCGGGTCCTTGGGTTCGCCCGGTTCCAGCAGGTTGGTCCTGATCTTGTTGATGTGCTTGCGCAGCTGTTTTTCCGGCAGGAAAAGCGGGATGGTATTGTTGTAGCTCTTGGACATCTTGCGACCGTCCAGACCCTGCAGCACTGCGACGTTATCGTCGACCGCAGCCTCAGGCAGGGTAAACACCTCGGCAAAGTTATGGTTGAAGCGGCCGGCGATATCCCGGGCCATCTCCACGTGCTGGATCTGGTCGCGCCCGACGGGTATGCGATGGGCATTGAACATCAGGATATCCGCTGCCATCAGTACGGGGTAGCTGAACAGCCCCATGGTGACGCCGAAATCCGGGTCCTCACCGGCTTCCTCGTTGGCCTGGACCGCAGCCTTGTAGGCGTGGGCCCGGTTCATCAGGCCTTTGGCTGCATTACAGCTGAGCACCCAGGTGAGCTCGGGAATTTCGGGGACATCAGACTGGCGGTAAAACAGGGCGTTGTCGGTATCCAGGCCCAGCGCCAGCCAGGTGGCGGCAATTTCCTTGGTGGACTGACGTACCAGCTGCGGGTCCTGGCACTTGATCAGGGCATGGTAGTCGGCAAGGAAGAAAAAGGACTCCAGGGAATCATTCCTGGAGGCTTCGATGGAGGGACGAATTGCGCCTACATAGTTGCCCAGGTGAGGGGTACCGGTGGTAGTGATTCCGGTAAGAACGCGTTGCTTGGCCATGATACTGTCTGTCCGCGAAAAGGCGACCATGATACCTAGCTTGGTAGTGGCTGGCTATCCTGTACTGCGTGTAACAGGGCCTCATAAGCGGGCTGTAATGCCGTCAATGTGTAGCGGCCCATATCGGGCGGAGATGGTTTTTCGGCGGCGACCTGCCGGATAAGCGCGACTGCGGAGTCCGCCTCGGCCTCTGGCTGTTGCGGGCTGGATGCGTAGCGAAAGTCCTCCGGGTACAGCTCGCGATAGGCGAGGCGATCCGGCACCACCGGCACACAGCCCGCGGCCACCGCCTCCATCACTGCCAGGCCCTGGAATTCATGTGCGGCGGTGGAGAGCACCAGGTCGGCGCCCGCCTGCAGCGACCGGTACTGCGACTCGGCATCGACGAAACCAAACTGCACCAGGCGATGGGCAAATTCTTCGCGAATCCGGGAAAAAACCGACGGCGAGTTGCGAAACTGCTGGCCGGTAACCGCCAACTGGTAGTCCAGCTCCGCCTGCTCAAGCCGCTGCAGGATAAGATACAGAGCCTCTCCGCCTTTGTCGTGCTCAAAACGGGCGCTCCAGATAATGCGCAAGGACAGGTCGGGACGCCAGCCCCAGGGCTCTTCAGCCTTCATTGGCTGCAGTGGCACGGGTAATACCCTCGCCTTGTTGCGCAATCCTTCCACGATGCCCGGCGGCACAAAGTCCGGAAGGCGGGTGAGCAGGGATTCGCAACCCTCCAGGAAACTGTCGCGATTGAAGGCTGAATTAAAGGCCAGGGTGTCGGCCGCCAGGGCACCGTAAAGACTCACCATCTGGGCTTCCAGTAGTCCATGCCGCTGACGGTGCTGGGGGAATGCAAACTGGTTCTCGTGAAAGTAGAGCACGCTGGGAATCGCTGCCAGCGCCGGCACCAGACCGCGCAGGGTGGCCAGATCAACCATGGAGGTGGCGATCAGCAGTTGCTGATTCTGCTCCAGGGCTTGCCGCTCAGCCAGGCCCCAGTACAGCGGATTGCCGCGCACCCGCCAGCTGAAATGGCGCGGCGGCAGGCTGAGCACGCTCCACTGCCAGTGAGGGAACATCTGTTGCAGCCCACGCTGCCAGTAGCGGTGACTCTGTGCCGCGTAGGCTGAAAGCAGAAGTACTCGCACGGCGTCAGTTGGCGACCAGGCTCCCCCGGTAGTTGTAGAAGCGCTGCAATACCCGGGCGAGATTGCAGGCATCACTTGTGCCCGCCAGTTCGCGAATGGAATGCATGCCGAAGGTGGGCACGCCGATGTCCAGGGTTCGCACGCCGATCCCCCCTGCCGTAATCGGGCCGATAGTGCTGCCGCAGGCCATGTCGGTGCGCACCACAAACGACTGTACGGGCACGCCCTCTTTCGCCGCCAACATTCGATAAAGGCCTGTGGTTTCACTGTTGGAGGCGTAACGCTGGTTGGCGTTAATTTTTATCACCGGTCCCTTGTTCAGGATAGGCCCGTGATTTTCGTCGTGCCGGTCAGGGTAATTGGGATGGATGCCGTGAGCGTTATCGGCGGAGATCATCAGCGAGCGCTCGGTCAGGGCGGCGTAGGCCGCCTCGTCAGCGACAATACGCTTGAGAACTGACGCCAGCAACGGCCCCTGAGCCCCCGAAGTGGACAGGCTGCCCACTTCCTCGTGATCGTTACACACCAGCAGCACGCTGCTTGCTCCGTCCCACTGCTGCAGGGCCCGCATACCGGTAAAACAGCTGAGCAGATTGTCGAGGCGCGCCGAGGCAATAAACTCATGGTGCAGGCCGATGATCGCCGCCTTCTGCGTATCGTAGAAACACAATTCGTAGTCGAGCACTTTTTCAACCGCGCAATCCGGGTGCTCATGGAGCAGCCGGTCCTGCAGCAGTTCCCTGAAGCTGGTGGTCTCGTCCCCCTCCAGTTGGCACAGAATCGGCGGTATATCCTGTTGCGGGTTGATACTGCGGCTCTTGTTGGCCTCTCTATCCAGGTGAATCGCCAGGCTGGGAATCACCGCTATCGGTCGGCGGAAATCAACCAGGCCGGTACGCAGTTCACCCGCTTCACACTGGTAACTGACCCTTCCGGCCAGCGACAGGTCGCGATCAAACCAGGGATTGAGCAACGCGCCACCATAGACTTCCACCCCGAGCTGGTAATAGCCGTTTACATTTTTCTCCGGGGATGGCTTCACCATCAGGCAGGGACTGTCCGTATGTGCACCCACCATTCGCAGGCCGCCATCGGGCCCGGACTCAGTGCCGATGCCAAAAGCGACGATAGCGCTGTCATTACGGGTCACGTAATAGCGCCCCCCGGCCTGGAGCTGCCAGTGGCTGTCTTCAGCCAGCTTGCGGTAACCGGACGTCTCCAACTGGTGGGCCATTTCGGCCACAGCGTGGAACGGGGTGGTTGCCGAGGCGAGGAATTCGCAAAGGTCACTGTTGAACTGCTTTTGTTCTGACATTGTTTACTCCTGAGCGGATGAAGGCTTGCTGACAGCGCGCATGCGGGCGAACAGGCTGGAGGTGTCCCAGCGACCGCCTCCCATGGCCTGGACTTCACCGTAATAGCCGTCGACCAGTTCCGTCACTGGAAGTTCCAGACCCAGGCGATCGGCCTCTGCCAACACCATGTCCAGATCCTTGCGCATCCAGTCCACGGCGAAACCGTGCTCGTACTCCCCGGCCAGCATGGTCTGGTAGCGGTTATCCATCTGCCATGATTGCGCCGCGCCCTGGGAAATCACTTCCACCACTGCGGCAGAATCCAGCCCGGTCTGCTCGGAAAACTCAAGCGCCTCGGCCAGGCCCTGCACAATACCGGCGATACATATCTGGTTAACCATCTTGGCCAACTGACCGCTGCCAGCCGGACCTAACAGGCGGACACATCGGGCATAGGCCTCCATGACCGGCTCAACACGCGCAAAATGCTCCCGTTGCCCCCCGACCATGACTGTCAACGCACCATTCTGGGCACCGGCCTGGCCGCCCGAAACAGGGGCATCCAGGAAACCGAGTGCCGATTCCTCCGCGTTAAGTGCCAGTTCACGGGCGAGGTCTGCTGACGCCGTCGTGTGATCGACAATGATGGCGCCCGGCTGCATGGCGGCCAGAGCCCCGCTCTCGCCCATTACCACGCTGCGAACATCATCGTCATTACCGACGCAGAGAAAACAGATCTCGGCACCGGCTGCGGCGTCGGCGGGAGAGTCGGCACAGTGACCTCCATATTCGGCGACCCAGTCCCGTGCCTTGGCTCCGGTACGGTTATAAACACAGACCTCGTGGCCAGCGCGTTGCAGGTGGCCGGCCATGGGATACCCCATGACGCCGAGCCCGATGAATGCAAGTCTCATTGTTCCTCCTCCTCAATCACGTCAGCCAGATGGCGAACAATATCGCCGCCAGCACAATGCGATAGTAAACAAAGGGCATCATACCCACCCGGTCCAGCAGCCGCAGGAAAACTGCAATACACATGTACGCTGTCACTGCGGAAGCACACGCTGCTATTCCCATCTGCAGCCAGTTCACGGCGGCGCTCGATTGCACGAGGTCAACGCTCTTGACCAAAGCCGCCCCGGATATCACGGGAATAGAGAGCAGGAAAGAAAAGCGCGCTGCGTCCTGACGACTCATATTCAGCAATAAGGCCGCGGTAATCGTTACCCCCGAGCGAGAGACGCCGGGAATCAGGGCCGCGGCCTGGGCCACACCGATAAACAGGGCTGAGCCAAAATGCAACTTCCGATCACCCCGTGTGTGCTGGGCATAACGGTCGGCAAAGCCCAGCAACAGTCCGAACAGGAGGGTCATTGATGCGATCACCGGCAGGTTACGGGCATGCTCTTCGATGTAATCTCCCTCGAATATGCCCAACAGGCCCGCAGGAATAGTGGCAAAAAACAGGTACCAGACCATGCGACTGTCAGCTGTGGACGGGCCGCCGGCAACAGAACGCACCCAGGCAGTGGCGATCAGTACCAGCTCATGGCGGTAGTACCAGACAACGGCCATAAGGGTACCGAGGTGAACGGCGACATCGAATGCCAAACCCTGGTCGGGCCAGTTCAGCAACAGCGACGGAAACACCAGATGGGCGGAACTGGATATGGGCAGAAATTCCGTCAGTCCCTGCAGGAAGGCCAATACCAGCGCCTGGAACAGATCTATCACTTGCGCTTACCCTGCTCGGACAGCTTCTTCCAGCTGATCTCTTCGCGGACGTAAATCGGCTGCACCTGCTGCGGCTCCTGCAGCCCTCCGCGGGAGGCAGTCGCAATCGCCAGTGGAATCAGGTCCTGCGCCTGGGGCAGCAGGGTCGCATCAATCCCACCCAACTGTGCCTGCACCGGCCTGGGAAACTGGTCAACAAACTGCAAACCACTGCCCAGCCCGAATACATTGCTTTCCTCCCCGGGTAGACTTAACTGTCCCGGGGCTACTGCCCGGGGAGCCGCAATTGCCTCCGGCAGTCCCTGTTCGATCCGGTAGCACTGAGCGTATATTTCATTAATGCGGGCGTCCAGGGTGCTGAGTACCAGGTCACCCTCCCCGACCAGTCCTTCCCTCAGGGCGGTCTGTACCTGGCAGGCAAGGGTGGAAACGGGAATAGCGGGCAAGCCGGTGGCGAAGGTCAGGCCCTGTACAGCACTGGCGGCAATTCGCAGGCCGGTAAACGAACCAGGGCCGGATCCGTACGCCACTGCCTCGATGCCCTGCGCCCGCAATTGGCCGTCAGACAGCAACTCGCGCAGCATGCCGAACAGGCGCTGGCTGTGTTGCCGCGGTGTTAGTTCATGCCGCTGCTGAATGTCTGGGTCGCGCCAGAGGGCCACTGAACAGGCCTCGGTCGCTGCTTCAATGGCCAGAATGCATTTCATCGGGATTGTGCTTCGATCCGGGGGTAGATGTTAAACTCAATTATCACACAGCCGGAAGCCGGTAAGAACCTGCATTGGACAATTTCACTCACGATCCCACGCGCATCTGCGCACTGATTCTGGCGGGAGGCGCCGGTCGTCGCGTGGGCGGAAGGGACAAGGGTCTTCTGTGCTGGCGCGGGCGGGCCCTGGTTGAACATGTCCATGGGGCGCTGGCGCCCCAGGTGAACGACATTTTCATCAGTTGCAATCGCAATCGCGAGCGCTATGCCCAAATCGCCCCGCTTGCCCCGCCCGACCTGCGAGAAGACTACCAGGGCCCTCTCGCCGGTATTGAGGCGGCCCTGAGCGCGATCAATCAGGAGTTTATTCTGGTAGCGGCCTGCGACACGCCCCGGCTACCCGAAAACCTGGTAGCGAGACTCGCCTTGGGTCTGCGGGAGGCGCCGCACGCGCAGGTGGCCCATGTCAGGGTAGATAGCAGGGATCATTACCTCTGCGCCCTGTTGCGGCAAGAAAGCCTTGCGGGCTTGAGCGCCTACCTGAATAGTGGGCAGCGCGCAGTTCGCCACTGGTACGCCCAACTGAACGCGGTGCCGGTTGAGTTTCCGGGTCAACAAGAAGCGTTTATGAATCTCAACGAGGCTGAGGAATTCGACTAACGGAAATAAAAAACCCGCATCGTTACCGATGCGGGTTTTAATGATGACAAGCGAGTCGTTACTTCTTCTTGGCCGCTGCTTTCTTTTTAGGTGCTGCTTTGCCTGCGGCCTTTTTCTTGGGTGCAGCCTTCTTTTTGGCTGCTGCTTTTTTCTTCTTGGCCGCGGGCTTTTTCCTGCCCAGGGCAGCCTCAAGCTTCTTCTCCGCTGCCTTGGCCTTGGCTACGGCTTTCTTCTCGGCCGCCGCGATCTGCTTTTCCAGGCGCTTTTCGAGGGCGGAAAGTTTCTTGCCATCGGACTTGGCGCGAGCCTTCATCCACTTCTCTGCGTGCCTGGCTAGCTCTCTGGCCTTGTCCATTTCCGCCTTGGCAGCCAGTTCGGCTTTTTTAGCCAATGCCTTTTCCTTGGCAGCGGCCTTGACCGCAGCAACGCGCGCTGATTCAGCCGCATCCACGACGCGGTGTTTCGCCGCAGCCAGCTTTTCACGCATGGACTTGAGTTTGTCGGAACTTTTCTTGGCGGCATTTTGCGCTGCCTTGACGGCGCGCTTGTTGGCGGCCGTTGCTTTCTTGCTGGCCTCCTTGCGCGCTGCATTCAGTTTCTTTCGAGAATTTTCCAGCGACTGCTTCTCAGCGTCTATCGCTTTTTGCACTTTTGCCAGGGCCTCATTGGCGCGTGCTACTGCAGGTGAAGCTGCAGCCTTTTTTGCCGGTGCTTTACGCGCGGGCTTTTTCTTCGCCGCGGGGCGCTTCTTTGCTGGCGCCTTTTTGCGGGAAGCTGGCGCTTTCTTTGCAGTTGCTTTCTTCTTTGCCGTTGCCATTACGCTCATCTCCAGAGTTGTTAGTCAGGTAACGCGGTTTAAAAATAGCAACAAAAACCGAGGCTTACAACAGTCGCGAAGCACAAAATACAGGACTAAATCAATGCCCTGGCAGCAAAAAAAACGCTCACTGGAAAATATTTTCCATTAACCCATTATTGGCAAACGCATTAAAACACTATCTATACAGTGTTTAACGAATCTCCAGGCACAAAAAAGGGAGCAACGCTCCCTCTGTACATCGGCTCTGTCGACTATACCTTTAGTTCAGAAAAAACTGCATCGCGAATTTCTTCAACCGTTCCTACACCGGGAACACAGTGGTAGTCAGGTGCGTCATCCCCAACCATGTCCTGGTAAAAATCGACCAGCGGGCTGGTCTGGGAATGATAAACCTCCAGACGCTTGCGCACGGTTTCTTCCTTATCGTCGTCTCGTTGTACCAATGGTTCGCCTGTCTCATCGTCCAGCCCTTCCTGCCGGGGAGGATTGTGCTGCACGTGATAGACACGACCTGATCCGGGGTGCACGCGACGGCCGCTGAGGCGCGATACGATTTCTTCGTCTTCAACAGCTATCTCAACCACGTGATCAATCCTTACTCCAGCTTCCACCATGGCCTGCGCCTGGGGAATCGTACGAGGGAATCCATCAAACAGGAATCCGTTGGCACAGTCGGGGTCGGTTATACGTTCTTTCACCAGGCCGATGATAATGTCGTCCGAAACCAGACCACCGGCGTCCATGACTTCCTTGGCCTTCAGGCCAAGTTCTGTCTGGGCTTTTACCGCCGCACGCAACATGTCGCCAGTGGAGATTTGTGGGATGCCGAATTTCTCAGTAATAAACTGGGCCTGAGTGCCCTTTCCAGCGCCGGGAGCGCCCAACAAAATCAATCGCATTGGCGAGTTTCCTCGTTATCAGGTGGATGCGGCGAGGCCGCTTCGCGATGGGTAAAAACGGGTTTTTCGGAGGCCAGTAACCATACACAGCGGGCAATTATGTTACAACCCCTACCTTTGGCGAGTATCAATGCCCCTTGGCACGATTCCAGAGGGCGTCCAGAGCGGCGTCATCGAGGCTGTCGAGGGAAGTACCTGCAGCATCGGCGAGACGCTCCATCTGCCGGAAACGACGCTCAAATTTGCTCGACGATTCCCGGAGCGCAGTTTCCGAGTCAAGCTTCAGGTGACGGCTCAGGTTCACACAGGTAAACAACAGGTCGCCTACTTCCTCACAAACCGCTTCCCGCTGTCCTCCTGCCAGTGCCTGGCGGAGCTCCTCGATTTCTTCTTCCAGTTTCGCCAGCACCGGCGCCGGATCAGGCCAGTCGAAACCCACACCGGCAGCCCGTTTCTGCAATTTCTGGGCCCGTGGCAGCGCCGGCAGCGCAAGCGGAACATCGTCCAGCACACCATGCTGCTCCCGCTCGCCGCGCTCGCGGGCCTTGATTGCTTCCCAGGTGGCGTTGACCTCTTCGACACTGGTGTCAGCGTCGACAATGCCTTCGATTTCACCGCCCGCGAATACATGGGGATGCCGGCGCACCAGTTTCTCCACCAGGGTATTAACGATTTCGGCGAAAGTGAACAGGCCCTGTTCCCGCCCCAGTTGGGCATAGAAAATCACCTGGAACAGCACGTCTCCGAGTTCCTCCCCGACGTGATGAAAGTCATCCTGTTCGATGGCGTGAGCCAGTTCATAACACTCTTCCAGGGTGGAAGGGACAATGGACCTGAAGCTCTGCTTGAGGTCCCAGGGACAACCGTATTCGGGATCACGCAGCCGCTCCATTACCCGCAGCAGGTCCTCGATGGTGTACATATCGCTCCCGCTCATTCGCTCAGCCGAACCGCGGATATAACATTGTGCAGCTGGTTAATCCGCTCCAGCAGCCTGGATAGCGAGGCCAGGTTAGGCACCTCCACCCGCAGTCGCATGGTCGCCGTGTGGCTTTTCTTGTTGGTCTGGGTGTTAATGGTGAGCACGTTTATCCTGGCATGGGCAAAGAGGCCGGTAATATCCCGCAGCAGGCCCTGGCGATCATAGGCCTCTATCGACACATCCACTTCGTAATTGTCGGTTGGCGAACGGCCCCATTCAACGTCGATAATCCGCTCCGGGTGGCTGTCGGCCAGTTTGACCAGACGGGCACAATCGGTGCGATGAATGCTCACTCCGCGCCCCTGAGTAATAAAGCCGGTAATTGCGTCACCCGGCAGCGGCTTGCAGCAGCCGGCCATGTGATTGAGCAGATTACCGACGCCCTGCACCTGTACTTCACCCCGGTAGCGGGTCGCGCCCGGGCGGGCCAGCTTGAGCTGCGGTTCCCGGCGCTGTTCTACCAACCCCTGGGCTGCATTGAGCACCTGGGCGGAGGATAAGTCTCCCGAGCCCACTGCAGCGTACATATCCTCGACGGTTTTCACCTGTACTTTCCGGGCGATGCGCTGGTAATCGACACTGGTCAGGGCGAGACGCCTGAACTCACGTTCCAGCAGGTGGCGGCCGGCGTCTACATTTTCCTCCCTTGCCTGGGCCTTGAACCAGTGCTGGACTTTTGCCCGCGCCCGGGAGGTACGCAGATAGCCCAGCCCGGGCTGCAACCAGTCGCGCTTGGGTGTGCCTTCCTTACTGGTGAGAATCTCCACCCTTTCCCCGGTGTTCAGGGCGTAGGTCAAAGGCACGATAGAACCGTTGACCTTGGCTCCGCGGCAGCGGTGGCCGACTTCGGTGTGGACGTGATAGGCAAAATCCAGAGGCGTTGCTCCCTGGGCCAGGTTGACCACGTCTCCCTGCGGGGTGAATACATAGACCCGGTCCTGGGCCACGTCAAAACTGAATTGCTCGGCTACATCGCCGGTATCACCGGTCTCTTCATGCCAATCCAGCACCTGACGCAGCCAGGCAATCTTTTCCTCGTAACTGCTGGCCATACTCTCTGTGGCGCCAGATCCCTTGTAACGCCAGTGAGCGCAGACACCAAGTTCCGCCTCCTCGTGCATCTGCCGGGTGCGGATCTGTACCTCGAGGATCTTGCCCTCCGGGCCAATAACCGCCGTATGCAGCGAGCGATACCCGTTCTCCTTGGGATTGGCGATATAGTCGTCGAATTCGTTGGGGATATTGCGCCAAAGGCCATGGACAAGCCCGAGGGTGGCATAGCAGTCCTTGATTTCAGGGACCAGAATGCGCACGGCGCGAATGTCATAGACCTGGGAAAAGCCAATGCCCTTGCGCTGCATTTTGCGCCATATGCTGTAGATGTGCTTGGCCCTGCCCTCAATCTCGAACTCCAGGCCCGCCCTTTTCAGCACCTCGGACAACAGCTCCTTGACCTCGGCGATGAACTGGTCCCGTTCCAGACGCTTGCCATCCAGCAGGCGGGCAATCTTGCGATAGGCATCCGCATAGATGTAGCGGAAGGACAAGTCTTCCAGCTCCCACTTGAGATGACCGATGCCCAGGCGATGGGCCAGCGGTGCATAGACGTCGAAGACTTCCCGGGCGACGGCTTCCCGCCTGCCCTCGTCATCCTTGACCGCGCGAATAGCACAGGTGCGTTCGGCCAGCTTGATCAGGGCGACCCGCACGTCGTCCACCAGAGCGATCAGCATTTTGCGCACGTTGTCTTTCTGGGCATTGGCCTGGCCCAGCACCGGCCGTTCCTGCTGCAGCCGCAGGTCACCGATAGCGGCCATCTTCAGGACACCCTGCAGCAGGCGGGAAACCGCGGGGCCAAAGCGCTCCTCCACCGCTTCCACGGTGATGCGTTTTTCGCGTACTACCCGGTACAACATCCCCGCCAGCAAACAATCGTTGCCAACGTGCAATTCAGCCAGTATCAGCGCAACATCCAGCCCGGCCTTGAAACAATCACTTTCTACGGCCCAGTCGAGTTGGTCTTCACCGGGGCCTTCGGCCAACTCGCGCACCAGCTCGGCCGCAGCCAGCAGGCGCTCCCGCTCCGGCAGCCCAAGCGTCAGCGGCAGCGTATCCAGCCACGCGGACAGGTCCACTTCATGGCGTTCTGCGTCGTGGTGGGATTGATGGCGAACCTGGACCACGTCAGCCCTCGGCGAACACGCCGGTTGACAGGTAACGATCACCGCGGTCGCAGACGATGGCGACAATTACGGCGTTCTCCACCTCCCGCGACAGTGTCAGCGCGGCAGCGACGGCGCCACCTGAGGATACCCCGCAGAAAATACCCTCTTCCGCTGCCAGTCGGCGCATCATGGTTTCGGAGTCGGACTGGGATATATCCATCACCCGATCAACCCGGGCGGCATCGAAAATTGCCGGCAGGTAGGCTTCCGGCCAGCGGCGTATACCGGGAATACTGGAGCCATCCTCGGGCTGCAGACCGACAATCTGGATATCCGGATTCTGTTGCTTGAGGTACGCGGAACACCCCATGATCGTGCCAGTGGTCCCCATGGAGCTGACAAAGTGGGTGATTGTGCCCCCGGTCTGCTGCCATATCTCCGGTCCGGTACCTTTCAGGTGCGCCAGCGGATTGTCGGGGTTGCCGAACTGGTCCAGCACCCGCCCCTCTCCCCGGGCCTGCATTGCCATCGCCAGGTCACGGGCACCTTCCATGCCCTCCTCCTGGCTCACTTCTATCAGCGTGGCACCGTAAGCGGACATGGCCTGCTTGCGTTCATCGCTCATGTGCGATGGCATGATCAACAGCAGGCGATAACCGCGAATCGCCGCCGCCATGGCCAGGGCTATACCGGTATTGCCACTGGTCGCCTCTATCAGGGTGTCACCGGGCTTAATGTCCCCGCGAGCCTCCGCCTCGGCGATCATACTCAGCGCGGGCCGGTCCTTCACCGAGCCGGCGGGGTTGGTGCCCTCGAGTTTGAGCAATAGGGTATTACTGGTCTCACCCTGCAGGCGCTGCAACCGGACCAGCGGGGTATTGCCTACACAGGCTTCGATAGTGGGGTATTCGTGCATAGTGTCTCAGCATCCTTACGCCGACCGGCAGTGTACCTTGTCATCCGTCGCGGTGCAGCGCGGGAAGCGAAAAATGTTGTCAAACCATGGTCCAGGGATCAGGCCAGAACCGCAAACGCGATAACACAATCAACCTCGTCCGCCAGACTGAGTTCCACCCGGCTGCCGCCTTTTCCCCTGGCCACGTTGAGGGCACCACCGGTCAAACTGACCACCGGCGCGCCATGTTCATCATGGCTTATGCGAATATCCTGCCAACTCACCCCCCGGCCAATCCCCGTACCCAGGGCTTTGGCAACGGCCTCCTTGGCGGCAAACCGCTTGGCCAGCAGGTTCTGCGGTCGGGCACTGGCCGCATATTCCTCGCACTCTTCCGGCGTCAGAATGCGTTTTACAAAGCGCTCTCCAAGACGATTGACCACCTCGTCGAGGCGCTCAAACTTCAAAATGTCGGTACCGATCGCGATCATCTGTCTTCCCCTGCGCCCGGATGGCGCCTGCGGAACAAATCCCTGCTCTTAAGTGGTGCATCGCCCAGGTGCTGGGTCAACACCTGGCGCAGCAAGCGCCGTGCGGCCGTACTGGCAGGCCCCTCAAATTCGCCGCGGGCGAGGGCCAGCAGATCAGCACCGGCATACGCGGGGCGGGCCGGGTCACTACCCGGCAAACCCGTTACCAACCCGTGATCGGGATGGTAATGATACCAGCCCTCCGCCTCCAGTCCCTCACCGCTTAGCCCGTCCTCTGCCAGGGAGAAGCTGTAGCCCAGTTCATCCAGCAGAACCAGTTCAAAGCGACGCAGCGGTGCCTCCACCGCACCCTCTGCTGCCAGTTCGGTGAGGGCGTTGCTGTACGCCGCAAAAAGCCGGGGATGGGGGTCGTGCCTGTGCAGCAGGCGCACCAGCAGTTCATTGAGATACATGGCGCTGAACAACCAGTCGCCGCGCAGGGCGAGCCGCGATCCCGCAGGCTCGACCTGAGTCAGGGTTTTCATTTCGCTGCGCCCGCTGAAGGATAGCAAAAGCGGCGCGAATGCCTGTAACAGGGCGAGCTTACTGCCGCCCTTGCTGCGCCTGCGGGCACCTTTGCTCACCAGGCTGAGGCGGCCGTGTTCGGCACAGAACACGTCCAGGATAAGGCTGCTGTCCCGGTAGGGGCGACTGTGAAGGATATAGGCCGGCTGTAGATGGACACGCATACTGGCGTTAACGCTCAGACGTCGTCGTAGCCCAGGCTGCGCAGGGCGCGCTCGTCGTCAGACCAGCCGCTTTTCACCTTGACCCAGAGACGGAGCATGACCTTGCAATCAAACAGGCGCTCCATATCCTTGCGGGCATCGGTACCGATAGAACGCAGGCGGGTGCCCTTTTCTCCGATGATGATTTTCTTCTGGCCCTTGCGTTCGACCAGGATCAGGGCGGAAATATGCGCGACTTCCCCCTCCAGGGCAAACTCCTCGATTTCCACAGTGACCGCGTAGGGCAGTTCGTCACCCAGCTGGCGCATAATTTTTTCACGCACGATTTCTGCCGCCAGGAAACGCTGGCTGCGATCAGTTATCTGCTCCTCCGGGTAAAAATGAGCGGATTCGGGCAGGTGCTTGATAATTTCCTGCTCGAGGACGTCAACGTTGCGCTGGCGCAAGGCTGATACCGGCACTATTGCCTCGAATTCGCCACGATCGGCCAGGACCTGAAGATGAGGCAGCAATACATTCTTGTCCTCCAGCAGATCGACCTTGTTAACCACCAGTACCGTGGGTAACCCTGCCCGCTGGACCTGTTCCAGCACCATCTGGTCTTCATCCGTCCAGGCGGTACGGTCGACCAGGAAGAGTACCAGGTCGACGTCGCGAATCGCTGAACTGGCAGCCTTGTTCATATACCGGTTAATGGCCTTGTCTTCACCCCGGTGCAATCCCGGCGTGTCGACAAAAATAATCTGGTGATCACCCTCGGTCTTGATGCCCAGAACCTGGTGTCGGGTGGTCTGCGGCTTGCGCGAGGTGATGCTGATCTTTTGCCCCAGGATATGATTGAGCAGTGTCGACTTGCCCACGTTCGGGCGCCCGACAATGGCCACGTATCCGCAGCGTTTGGGTTCACTTGCCACGGACTTGCAACCTCTCGAGGGCAACCCGGGCTGCCGCCTGCTCTGCCTTGCGCCGGCTGCTGCCGGAGCCCTCCACCACCAGTGAGGGTTTAGCCAGTCGACAGGCGACTTCAAACTGCTGGTTGTGATCCTCACCCTGCACCGCCAACAGGGCGTACTCCGGCAGGGGTCGCTGGCGTCCCTGCAAATATTCCTGCAACCGGGTTTTTGCATCCTTGCTGACCTCGTCAAGTGACAAGGCCTGCAACCGTGGATCGTACCAGTCGAGCACACGAGTTCGGCAGGTCTCCACATCGGAATCGAGCAGGATGGCCCCGATCACCGCCTCCAGCGCATCAGCCAGAATGGAGCCGCGCCGTTTGCCACCGCTCTTGCGCTCGCCGGAGCCCAGCACCAGGTAGTCACCAAGGTCCAGGTCACGGGCCACCCTGGCCAGGGTCTCCCCCTTGACCAGTGACGCGCGCATGCGGCTCATTTCGCCCTCGCGGGCATCGGGAAACTTGCGAAAGATCGCTTCGGCAATAATATGGTTGAGAATGGAGTCGCCGAGGAATTCCAGGCGTTCATTGTTGCGCCCGCCCACACTGCGGTGGGTCAGGGCGAGTTCCAGCAGGCTAGTATCGACAAACTGGTAGCCCAGCGCCCGTTGCAGGCGGGCCAAGTGTGCCTGCTGATCCGTCACTTGATGTTAGGTTTTCCCGCCACGAACAGCAGGTCATCAAATTTGAGCACTGCGTCCAGGCGACCGGCAATCGGCACCCGGGCTTCGTAGCTGGCATCGATATAGGTATTGCCTTTTTCCCGGTAGATCTCCACATCACCGATTTTAAGGGCATAGATCTGGTTGGTATTAAACAGGTTGTCTATGCGCCGCCGCACCTGGCCGACGGTGGTCGTCCCCGGCTCGTGCTCGTTGGCAACCTGGGTAATGATGTCCTTGACGGACAGGTATTCAAAATAGTGAGGCACTATCTTGACGATACACATGATATAAAAGCCGGCCATAATCGCGATGATCAACATGCCGGGTATGGACATCCCTTGCTGTCGCTTGAGCGTACGCATTCCCTTATCCCCCCTCAAGATTTTTATCGTCATTCTATCAGGCCGACCCGATCGAAGCTGGGAATACTCAGGAAGGAATCCCAATGCATCCATACCGCGAAAGCCTTGCCTACTATATCCTTTTCTGGCACCTGACCCCAAACCCTTGAATCGGAACTGTTATCACGGTTGTCGCCCATCATGAAGTAGTGGCCAGGCTTCACCTTGACGGAAAAATTGCGCGGCATGCGGGCTTCATCGACCTGCATCAGGTGCGACACATCACCGAGTTGCTCCAGGCCCAGCCGGTAACGGGCATTGACCCCGGGGGCAATGGCAACATCCTCGCGACTGACCTGCTCGCCATTCACGAACAGGCGCTTGTTGCGGTAGCTCACGGTATCGCCCGGCAGACCGACCACGCGCTTGATGTAATAGGTCTCGTTCATATGGGGAGGGAAAAACACCATCACATCGCCACGCTGCGGCTCATTCAGATCCAGCACCTTGGTCCTGGTCACCGGCAGGCGAATGCCATAGGTAAACTTGTTAACCAGGATATAGTCACCTACCTGCAGTGTCGGCACCATCGACGAAGACGGAATCTGGAAGGGCTCGACCAGAAACGAGCGCAGCACAAAAACGATAAACAGGACCGGGAAGAATGAACGGGCATACTCCACCAGGACCGGCTCTGCCGCCTGGTCTGCCACCCGCGCCTGGAACTGCTGGTGTTGCGGATTGTCCGTCTTGTCCCAGTTCGGGTACTGCTTCTGCAAGCCGGCGATGACCTTTTTCCGACCTGGTGCCAGGAACAACGCATCCAGCAACCAGATCAGGCCCGAACCAGCGACCAGGATTACCAGGATCAGGGGGAAATCGATACTCACTCCGCCCATCAGCCGTCCACCTTCAATACCGCCAGGAATGCTGACTGGGGAATCTCAACACTACCTACCTGCTTCATACGCTTTTTACCTGCTTTCTGCTTTTCCAGCAGTTTCTTCTTACGAGTGGCGTCACCGCCATAACATTTGGCCGTCACGTTCTTGCGCAGGGCCTTTACGGTCTGCCTGGCGACGATCTTGCCGCCGACCGCAGCCTGTATCGCCACGTCAAACATCTGCCGGGGAATGAGCTCTTTCATTTTTTCGGTCAATGCCCTGCCACGGTACTGGACCTGGTCCTGGTGGACAATCACCGCCAGTGCGTCCACCCGGTCGCCATTGATCAATACGTCCAGGCGAGCCAGTTTTGCAGGCTCAAAGCGCTCAAAGCTGTAGTCAAGAGAGGCGTAGCCACGGCTCACCGACTTCAACCGGTCAAAGAAATCCAACACCACCTCAGCCATGGGAATGTCATATACCACGGACACCTGGGTGCCGAGGAACTGCATGTCTTTCTGCATCCCGCGCTTTTCCACGCACAGGGTAATGACATTGCCGAGATAGTCCTGCGGCACCAGTATGTTGCAGCGGGCAATGGGCTCGCGCATTTCCTCGATATCACCCACATCGGGTAATGCCGAGGGGTTATCTACCTGGATGGTGTCGCCCGCCTTGGTCACGACCTCATAAATGACCGTCGGCGCAGTGGTAATCAGGTCCAGGTCGTACTCCCGCTCAAGGCGCTCCTGGATAATCTCCATGTGCAACATGCCCAGAAAGCCACAGCGGAAACCGAAGCCAAGGGCATCGGAGCTTTCGGGTTCATAGAACAGGGACGCGTCGTTCAGGGTCAGTTTGCCCAGGGCGTCGCGAAAATCTTCATAGTCATCGGAAGAAATGGTGAAAATCCCGGCGTAGACCTGGGGTTTCACCGTCTGGAAGCCCGGCAGGGCCGGCACGTCCGGGTGCTTGTCATGGACCAGGGTATCGCCCACCGGAGCACCGTGAATATCCTTGATGCCAGCGACCACAAAACCCACCTCGCCCGCCTGCAGACAGCTGGTTTCACGACGCTTGGGGGTGAATATGCCCACGCTGTCCACCTGGTGAGCCTTGCCGATGGACTTGGCGACAATTTTGTCTCGCTTGTGAAGCACGCCCTGCTTGACCCGCACCAGAGACACCACCCCCAGGTAGTTGTCAAACCAGGAGTCGATGATCAGCGCCTGCAGCGGTGCGTCCCGGTCACCTTCCGGCGGTGGAATTTCCTCCACCAGGTACTCCAGGGCGTCCTCGATGCCCATGCCCGATTTGGCACTTACCGGACAGGCGTTGCTGGCGTCGATACCGATGATTTCCTCGATCTCCTGCTTCACCCGATCCGGGTCGGCCTGGGGCAGGTCCATCTTGTTGAGGATGGGCAGCACCTCCAGGCCCTGCTCGATAGCGGTGTAACAATTGGCCACGGACTGGGCTTCCACACCCTGCCCGGCATCAACCACCAGCAGCGCGCCCTCGCAGGCCGCCAACGAACGGGAGACTTCATAGGAAAAGTCGACATGCCCCGGGGTGTCGATGAAATTCAGCTGGTAGACCTGGCCGTCGCGGGCCTTGTAGTCCAGGGTAACACTCTGGGCCTTGATGGTGATGCCGCGCTCGCGCTCGATATCCATGGAATCGAGCACCTGGGTATCCATTTCCCGGTCACTCAGCCCTCCGCAGTGCTGGATAAAACGATCAGCAAGGGTCGACTTGCCGTGATCGATATGGGCAATGATGGAAAAATTGCGGATATGTTGGAGATCGCTCACTCGTTCGGGCCCAAAAAGGTAGGGTGGCGGCCCTCATGGGCCGCCACAGAAAAACGCGCGATTGTACCCGAATCGGGGTTCCCCCGCTATCGCCGCACTGCGAGAGTTATCAGTCGTTCAGCTTGAGACCGATAAACATCGGAGCACCGCGACGCATCAGCCTCAGGGGGACCGAACTGCCGCTGCCGAGACCGTCCACCGCCTGTTCAAACGCCTCCACGGATTTCACCGGCTTGTTGCCAATCAGGGTAATAATGTCACCGGCCAGCACACCGGCTTCAGCCGCTGCTCCCTCTGGGATCACCTCCCTGACCAGCACACCGCCGGACAGACCGAAGCGCTCCAGGGCGCCGGCCGGCGCTTCTTCGACGATCAGCCCCAGACGGCCGCCCTGCTCATCGCTGGCACTGCCCGAGGTGAGGGTGTAACTGTCGTCGGCGTCGAGGCCCCCGACTTCCACCTTGATGGTCTTGCGCTTCTTGTCGCGCATCACCACCACCGGCACTTTCGAACCGGGGGCGATGAGTCCTACCACGTGGGGCAGGTGTGAGGAGGTGGGAATGTCCCTGCCATCAAAGGAGATAATCACATCCCCTTCGCGCAAACCGGCTTCATCCGCCGGACCACCCGGTGCCAGTTGCACCACCAGTGCACCCTGGGGACGATCCAGGCCAAAAGACTCCGCCAGGTTCTTGTCCACGTCCTGGATGGTAACGCCAAGCCAGCCGCGGGTTACCCGGCCATTCTCCTCGAGCTGCGCCACCACGTTGCGAACCACGCTCACCGGAATCGCGAAAGACAGGCCGATGGAGCCGCCGCTGCGGGTGAATATCTGCGAGTTCACCCCCACAACCTCGCCGTCGAGATTAAACAGGGGGCCGCCGGAATTACCGGGGTTGATGGCCACATCAGTCTGGATGAACGGCACATAGTTCTCCCCGTTTTCAGTCGGCAGGCTGCGCCCCTTGGCGCTGACGATACCGGCAGTAACCGAGTAGTCGAGACCAAACGGCGAGCCAATGGCCAGCACCCACTCGCCGACGTCCAGTTCGTCGCTGGCGTCGAGTTTGAGTACCGGCAGGTTGCGGCCGTCAATGCGCAACAGCGCCAGGTCGCTGCGCGGGTCCGTGCCGATTATTTCGGCCTCAAACTCCCGGCGATCGCTCATGCGCACCAGCACACTGTCGGCGCCCTCCACCACGTGATTATTGGTGACGATCAGGCCTTCGTCGGAAATGATAAATCCGGATCCCATGCCCATACGCTGGTGGGGAGTCTGGGGAGGGGCTCCACGAAATTCGAAAAAGCGACGCAGATATTCCGGTATTTCCTGCGGGCCCGGCTGACCCTGGCCCGGCCGGGGCCCACTGGCCTCGACAATAATCTTCACCACCGCCGGCGAGCTTTGCTTCACGATGTCACGGAATTCCGGCAATTGCGCTGCGACAGCGGAGCGCCCTGCCAGCAGCAACGCAGTCAGAAAGAGGAAGGAGGCAAGTCGGGTCATTACAGTCATTCGCTTGGTCCACATAAGGTCAGGTTTCAGGATAATGGAGAACAATCGTCCCGGTTCGGAGTCAGCCAGGGTGCACCGGCAATGAGCGACGGTGCAGTACTTCCACCAGGGTCGGTTGCAGGTTCTTGTCGTCCCGGTGGCGGAATGCATGCAGGCGGACCAGGGCAAAACCGGCGACAAAACCCAGCACCGCACCCAGCGCCGCCGCGATATCGCCGGCTGCCGGGTAAAGGGAGCTGCCTGCCGCGGCCCCGGCCAGCATCACCAGCAAAGGCAACATGTATACCACCAGCGAGCCCCGCAAGATCACTTCTTCGGGAATGGAGATGCGGACCTCATCGTCGACCTGGCAGTCGACCGCGTCCAGTTCACCGGACAGGGCGCGGATCAGTGAGCGGTGACCGTCGGATAGCCGATTCATCAGCCCATGGCCACACCCTTTTTGCGCGGCACAGCTACCGCAGGTTGACCGGCGAATGGTTTCAACCCACACGCCATCGGCATCCACTGCCACCACACGCCCGGTCTCGGTTAACATCTGTCAGCGCACCCAGCTGACAGAGTCAGCCACCATTCTGGCGGTGTTCACCGGGACCTCGCCAACCACGGTCACCAGCACCGGATTCCCCGACAACGACATACCCCGGCTGTAGGCTGTCGTGCTGCCTTCATTGACCACTCCCTCACCGGGCCGAATTTCGCGATCCAGCTGCTCGAGGAATACGGAAAAAACGGCCAGGCCGTCAGTAAAGGTCTTGCGCCCGGTGTTGTGTGGCTGGGAATCGGTAGCGGTAAATCCCCGCGGCAACCAGTTGACGACCCAGCCCTGTTGTAGAACTCGGGTACCGGGGCCGATGGCGGGCTCATGACTCGCCCGGGGTGGCTCCCCCAATGAGAGCTTTTCGGGCATCGGATGGCTGGCCTCATGAACCAGGTTCACCTCGGCACCGTCGGGGTTGCGCCCCCGGTAGGAAAGGTCTGCGAACTGGAATCGCTCCAGTACCTTGTTGCCCCGCCCGATCGTCGCGGTCTTTAACAGCAGGCCGGTCCGCTTGTCCAGCTCCAGTACATAACCATAGCGATACATATCGGCCGGGGCGACCACGATCCGCACTGCTTTGCGCCCGGCGACCCGCTCGCCATCACTGACGCTGAAGCGATAGTGCTCTGCGACGCCGCACTCACCCGACTTGATTTCCTCACCCACCCGCAACAACTTGTGCCCCGGGTGCAGGCATTCCAGTGGATGATCGGAACGCACGACCTTGGCGCCCTGACCAGTGAGCTGGATCAGGCTCTCCGACGTGGTGCCATCCTCTACCGAGTGCGAGACCTGCATGACCTGCATGTCTTCACCTCCGCGCTGGAACGTGACCACGCCGTGATAACTTACCTCGTGGACGCTGCGCGCCATTTTATCCAGCCAGTTGATCGCTTCCGCATCCGCCCCCGGGCAGTCCGCGGCAACGACGGGCGTGGTGGCAAACAGCGCGACCGCCAGTCCGCCGAAACTGATTCTCTTGATGGAGCGCAGTGACAGCACCTGTGTTACTCGCGAATTTCCGGCACCCGGGCGAAGGGAATCAGTCCGTGGGGCGAGTTGAGGGCCGCGTGTTCGACGTGCTCCTGCATATACATTTCCATGCGCTGGCGAGCGAGCTCCTTGTAGGCCGTGCGCGCGGCGGGCTGCAATACAGGCACAGCCTCAGTGCCATAACTGGCCCGCACCGTGGTTGCGCCCAGGCTGTTCAGCAGGCCCACCGGCGAAGCACCGGAGGCAATGGCGCCGGCGCCGTAGGGATCGTTGCCGCTGACCTGGGCTAACTGCTGACCACCGATAACCACCGTGGCTGCCACAGAAGCGGCAACCGCAAAACTGGCCACCGGCCTAAACAGTCGCTGACGCAGGGATTCTCTCTCTTCCGCTGGCGCCGGTGAGCTAGCAATGGCTTCCCTCACCCTGGCGGAAATATCCAGCTGCAGATGACTGACACCCTGCCCGGCAATCACCGAGCGCGCTGCGTTGTAGCGAACCCAGGTCGCCCGCAGCTCGCCGTCATCGCCCACCTGCTTTAACAGGCGCTGCAATTCCAGCTCATCGGCTTCGTCATCCATCAGCGCGGATAATGATTCCCGCAGTTGCTCACTCATCAGCTATTCCTCCGCACCAGGTGCGATTCTTCGTTCTGAAAGGGTCGTTCCCAACCCCCGCGAGTGGTTGACCCGAACTAACCGTCAACCTGCTCTCTTACCTTGATATCGATGGCTTCCCGCGCCCGGAAAATCCGCGAGCGTACCGTGCCCACCGGACAATCCATGATGTCGGCGATGTCCTCGTAACTGAGACCATCAAATTCGCGCAAAGTTACCGCTGTTCGCAAATCATCGGGCAAATCACTGATCGCTGTCTCCACCACCTGCTTCAACTCTGCACCGAACAGCGCGTTTTCCGGGGTCTCGATATCCCGCAAAGCGCCGCCACCCTCGTAATACTCAGCATCCTCGACTTCCACGTCCGACCCCGGGGGCCTGCGCGAGCGGGATACCAGGTAGTTTTTGGCGGTGTTCACAGCGATCCGGTACAGCCAGGTATAAAACTGACTGTCGCCGCGAAACTTTGGCAGTGCCCGGTAGGCTTTGACAAAGGCCTCCTGGGCCACATCCTGCACCTCGTCAGCATCGTGCACGTAGCGCCCGATCAGGCTGAAGATCTTGTGCTGGTACTTCAATACAAGCAGATCAAACGCCCTCGAATCGCCCTTTTGCACTCTGGCAACGAGCTGCTGGTCCGTCTCGGCAGCCGTCACGCCCCTAACCCCTCCGTGGCCAGGCGCGGTACAGTCCTGACTCTAGTCTCTGTTCTGCCCAGATAGACCGCACAACTCGGCCGTAGTTCACTCCCTGGGGGTTCACGGTTCAAAAATGCGAAAAATTGCCTGATAGCTGATCCCACCAGCGGATTTCCTTATATTGGCGGAGGTCGTATATACTCGCCCCGAGGTGGTGCCTGAGCGCTAAGTTGTTGAGGCTCATCATATATTTCACTCCCAGGCGCGGCAAGCGAACAACCAGGTGCCCAGAACTTACCAACACGACGTGCTCATCATTGGCAGCGGAGCCGCAGGCCTCAGCCTGGCCCTGCACCTGCCTGCAGATTGCCGGGTTGCCCTGCTGTCCAAGGCCGGCCTCAACCAGGGCTCCACTTACTGGGCCCAGGGGGGTATGGCCGCGGTGCTGCACGACCGCGACACCGTGGATGCCCACGTGGAAGACACCCTGGCCGCAGGCGCCGGCTTGTGTAAACGGGAGGCCGTGGAGTTTACCGTCAGCAACAGCCGACGCTGTGTCGAGTGGCTGGTCTCCCAGGGGGTTGATTTCGACCTGCGCGAGGACCAGTCGGAAAACCGCGAGTTTCACCTCACGATGGAAGGTGGCCACAGCCATCGGCGGATTATTCACTCCGCCGATCGCACCGGACGGGCCATCTCCGAGGTACTGACCGAGAAGGCGCTGGCCGCCAACAACATCGAGGTATTCACCCACCGGGTCGCGGTTGACCTGATACACGACAACGGCCGCTGTCAGGGCGCCTACATACTCGACCAGAACAGCGAGCATGTCGACCTGTTCCAGGCACGCGCGGTGGTGCTCGCCACCGGCGGCGCCAGCAAGGCCTATCTTTACACCAGCAACCCGGACGGGGCCAGCGGCGACGGTATCGCCATGGCCTGGCGCGCCGGCTGCCGGGTGGCAAACCTTGAGTTCAACCAGTTCCACCCCACTTGTCTCTACCACCCCAAGGCCAAGTCGTTCCTGGTTACCGAAGCGGTTCGCGGTGAAGGGGGAAAACTGTTGCTGCCGGACGGCTCCCGTTTCATGGACCGTTTTGACCAGCGGGGCGAACTCGCCCCCAGGGATGTGGTTGCCCGGGCCATAGACCACGAGATGAAGCGCCTGGGCGCCGACTGCCTTTACCTGGACATCTCCCACCAGCCCCGGGAGTTTCTCGACAGCCATTTCCCGACGGTGATGCAACGCTGCCGGGAACTGGGTATGGACATGGCGGCGGAACCCATACCCGTGGTCCCGGCGGCGCACTATACCTGCGGCGGGATTGTGGTCGATACGGCCGGGCGCACCGACCTGGCTGGCCTCTACGCGATTGGCGAGGCGTCCTGCACGGGCCTGCACGGTGCCAACCGTATGGCCTCGAACTCGCTACTGGAGTGCATTGTGTATGCCGAGTCGGCGGCCGCAGATATTGCCAGCCAGCTATCCCGGCTTCCCCTGCCGTGTGCTGCCCATCCCTGGGACGAGAGCCAGGTCACCGACTCAGACGAGGATGTGGTCATCTCCCACAACTGGGACGAACTGCGCCGCTTCATGTGGGACTACGTGGGGATTGTGCGCACCAACAAACGGCTGGAGCGGGCACTGCACCGGGTCAACCTGCTGCAGTCGGAGATCGCCGAATATTACGGTAACTACAAGGTCAGCAATGACCTGCTGGAGCTGCGCAACCTGGCTATGGTGGCGGAGCTGATGATTCGCTGCGCGATCGAGCGCAAGGAAAGTCGGGGCCTGCACTATACACTGGACTATCCCGGGCAACTTGCCGAGGCCCGGGACACGGTGTTAACGCCCGCAAACACCGTGCTGCAGCCGCAGACGGACCCGTAAGCGGCGCAGCTCATTGCGGCTGGCGCTGTCACTGAACAGCAACAGAACGCCAGATTTCCCGGACGGGCAGTGCCATCGAACACAGGTCAACCAGGGCAGGCAATGGCCACGCCGGACCTCGATCGGGCATTCGCTGCCGGCCTGGCGCAGGGACCACTGGCCCAGATGCCACACCAGGATCGCACCCACCAGCGGCTGGCGACGGTGGAGGTAGCAGGAGACGGGTAACAGGGGGAGTAGAAGCCCGCAGAAGGGATAACCCCCGAAGGCCAGGTCGAGGGCGGCGAGGCCCAGCAACAGGTGGAAAAGCCACTGGCAGTGGCGGTACCTTGGCGAATCAGCGATTGCCAGGTGCAGTGTGGGCGAAGTCGAGTATTTTACGGACAATAACGGCCAGCTCCTCATCAGCCGGCTGCTCGCGGCGCAAAAACCAGGCGAACAGGTCCTGGTCCTCGCACAGCATCAAGGACTGGAATCGCGCCCGGTCGGTCTCGTCCAGGTCGCGATAGCAGGCCTGCACGAAGGGTTCCAGCACCAGGTCCAGTTCGAGCATGCCGCGACGGGCAGCCCAGCGCATGCGATTGAGTTCTTCGTCCGGTACCATGCCAGTCTCTTAGTCAGGGATACATATCAGGGGTCGGCATTATACCGTCATATTCGCTCACCGGGGGATTGCTGACAGCGTCGGCTCCAGGCCCTATCATTGTCCACCCCCTCAGCCCCAAAGGAGTCTGTCTTGAGCGCCCTTTACGCCCCACTGCAATCGGAGGCCCTGCTGCATATCAGCGGTCCTGACACCCTGACCTTTCTCCAGGGGCAGACCACCTGCGATACCCGCAAGCTCAGTGCGTCCGGGGCTTTGCCCGGCGCCTACTGCAATATCCAGGGTCGCGTGGTTTGCGACTTTCTGCTGCTGCAACTGGAGGAAGAGCACTACGCCCTGCGCCTGAAAGCCGATACCCTGGAAAAAGCCGCGGCCACCTTCGGCAAGTACATTGTTTTTTCCAAGGCAGAGCTGGACAGCGACAACCACGACTGGGCGCTGTTCGGGTGTTGGGGCGAGTCGGTCGCGGATGCATTGCGCGCGCTGGACCTGACCCTGCCAGCTGAACGCTACCAGGCGACTTCAGGCGACGGCTGGATGGTAGTGCAAATGGACGACGCGGGGCAGCAGTTTGAAGTCTATATCAACCAACGTGAACATCCCGCACGCCAGGACGCGCTCGGCACTGCCCTGGCAGAGGGTTCCGAGGCACAGTGGCAGATACTGCAAATGCGCGCCGGTATCGGCCGGGTGGAAGGACCCAATGTCGAGGAATTGCTGCCGCAAATGCTCAACTACGACCTTACCGGCCACGTCAGTTTCAACAAGGGCTGCTACACCGGCCAGGAAATCGTCGCCCGACTGCACTACCGCGGCAAGGCGAAGCGGCGCATGTACCTGGGCGAACTGGCCGTCGGGACGGGTATTCAGGCGGGTGCCTCCCTGTTCAATAAGGGTTCCGAGCAGAGCGTGGGCATCGTGGTCAACGCAGCCGAACAGGATGGTCGGGGCTTATGCCTGGTGTCTGCCACCGAAAAAGGGGTTGCACAGGGTCTGCGGCTAGCCTCCTCTGAAGGCTCAACCATCGACCTGCTGGCACTGCCCTACCCGGTTGACGCGGCTGATCCGGCAAAACCGCACACGGATTGACCGCCTGCCAAAGGGAAGCCCGGGGCCCAGGGACTGCCGAACTATTGGGGCAATGCCGATGGGGGTCAGCGCCAGGCCTCGCGCGGCCGCTGGCGACTAGAGGTTGGCCTCCACCGCGTCAAGGAAGCCGTACATATCGACGATCCGCTCCGACTCCGGATCGGTGGTCTTGCCCTTGAGGTCACCGGTGATAATCCCCTGGTCGACGGTTGCGATCAGCGCCCGCTTGAGGCGGCTGGCGTAGTCACCCAGCGCTTCGTTGTCCTCCCGCCGGGCGACTTCCTCCAGCGCATTGGCGACCGCGAATATCAGCGCCGATGAATTGAAGTTCGCCTCCTTGCCGTCGGTGTCCAGGTAGCGCAGGTACAGATCGTGAGCGGTACCGTGCGGCGCCTCGTACAGCATGGTGCCGTCCTTGCTTTCAATCACTGAACTGGCGGTTGCCAGGCTTCCGCCGAGAGCGGCTGAGATGTCGGAAAAGATGTCCCCATCCAGGTTCTGCGCCGGGTACAGACCCCAGCGCGGCGGGTCACTGATCATTTTCGACAGCTGGCGGGAGGGACGCATGATCATAAAGGATGGCGGCGGCGTATCCAGGGCAGCCAGTTCCTTGCGGATCTCCAGGATAATCGAGCTGTAGACCTCGTCGTAAGGCACAAACTCGCGCTTCAGGCCAAAGTAAACTTCCTTTTTGTTGAGCGAGGCATCACGGAAAACCTGCTTGACCCAATCCTTGATGGCTTCCCGGTCATTGGACATGAACAGGATCGGATCGTTGGTCTTGACTTCCCGCGCGTGTTTTTCCTCACCATCCATGATGACCTTGATGATGCCGTCTTCAGGTGCCGGGGCGTTGTAACTGCCGTACTGGTCACCGCCACCGGCACTCATCCGGGAGATGGAGACGTGGGCCTTGCGTTCCGGCAGTCCGTAACGCTTGAGCTGCTGAACCAGTTTGAACAGCTTGTTGCCACTGACGTTGTCCGGCACCCCCCACAGGGCCCGCTCCGGCGGGTTGGAGACGATACGCGCCGCCTGGGCATCAATCAGCTCGTAATGGTAGCTGAGGCCAGCAGCCGCCACCTTGTCCTTGTAGTCCCGCTCGTAGATTTCCTCGATGGCCGCCCGCATTACGCCATCGTAACCCGCCACCACCGTGTCCTTGAGCCCGAGGTAGATGTCGCGCTTTTCATCCAGCGCGCGCTGGAAGAAGCGGTGGGCCCAGGCCTTGACCTCCTCCAGGCAATTGGTCGCCAACATCCAGGGATCGCCCTTCTTCAGGGTGCGGCGGTGCAGCTCCACCGGGTCGCCGCTGCTACCGACAAACATGACTTTGGCCACACCGGTGGCATCGGACAGCTCGCTGTAACTGAAATCCAGGCCGCCGCTGTCCATGGTGTCCACCTCGATATCACGGTCCACCCAGTCGGGGCGCACGCTCTTGAGATTGTGGAACTCGATGTCCTCGCGGGTGATATTGCCGCCTATACCCTTGCGAATAGCACCATTGGGTGACTTGGTGGCGAGCTTATCCAGCTCCGCCTCCACGATCCCCGGATGCTTCGCCAGCAGCTCGTCCAGTTGGGATCGGTTGACGGTCATACCGGCGTTCTTGATGCCGATACCGTGTTCCTTGAGAGCCTCGATCGCCTCCAGCACCACCTGGCCATTACTGGTCAGCCGTTTCTCCGCCGACAGGTCCACCTCGACCAGGTCCACCTCCAGCCGCGAGGTCACAAATTGCTCGAGTATGCGCTCAAACGCAATCTGCGCCATTTCATCGCCGTGCAGGATGACCAGCGGCTTGCCGACTCGTATCTTCTCACCCACTCCAGAACTCCCCATCGTCCAAAAAAGCGCGACCATAAACCCAAACAGCGAAATCTCCTAGTCGATTTTAGTCGAACCACGGCTACACGCCATCCTGGGAGGCTGCGATAATGGCCGGATGAAATCCTTCCTCCCCCTGATTCGCGAAGAATGGCGCCTGTTGCTGTTCGGCTTTGTGATGACTTTTGGCTCCAGCCTGGGCCAGACCTACTTCATCGGCCTGTTCAGTGGCGAGATCCGCGCCGACCTGGATCTCAGCCACGGCGACTTTGGCGGCCTCTACTCCGCCGCCACCCTGGCCAGCGCGGCAATGCTGCTGTGGACCGGTTCCCTGATCGATCGCATGCCTCTGCGCCATTTCGCCTACCTGGTCACCGGGGGGCTGGCGCTGGGCTGTGTGCTGGCGGCTGTCAGCAAGGGGCCGCTAACACTCTTTTGCGCCCTGCTGGCCCTGCGCCACATGGGACAGGGGCTGATGAGCATGGCCGGCGGCACGACCATGGTACGCTACCTGGATCACCAGAAAGGCAAGGCCAATGCCCTCGGCGGGATGGGTTACTCCGTGTCCGAGGCATTGCTGCCATCACTGGTAATCGCCTCCATTGCCCTGCTGGGCTGGCGCCAGTCCTGGTTGCTGTGGGGGGCCAGTCTGGCCGTGCTGCTGCCGCTGTTGACCCACTGGCTGCTCGCCAATCACGAGTTGCGCCACCAGCACTACCTCGAAGGCCTGACTCGGCAGGCCGGTGAACGGACAGCCAGCGCCCGCAAACAATGGACCCGCGCCGAAGTGCTGCGGGATCCCTACTTCTACCTGTTCCTGCCGGTGTTGCTGGCCCAGCCCCTGCTGTTTACCGGTTTCATGTTTCACCAGGTACAACTGGTGGAGGAAAAAGGCTGGTCCCTGGCGGCCTGGGGCGGCCTGTTTCTGTTCTACGCGCTGGTGAACACGGCTTGCAAACTACTCGCCGGGTTGCTGGTAGATCGTTTTGGCGCCATCCGGCTGGCCCCCCTGGTCTGCCTGCCCATGGGGGCCGGCCTGCTGGTTCTGGCGGCGGGTGACGGCTTTTACATCGCGGTCATCTACATGGGCTTGCTGGCGGTTTCGGTGGGCATTTATTCGACCCTGTCCTCGCCCTTCTTCTCGGAGATGTACGGCACCCTGCACCTGGGCGCCATCAAGTCGCTGACCACGGCGGCCATGGTGTTTGCCACCGCCATAGCACCGGTGCTTATGGGCTGGCTGATCGATGCGGGAATCAGCATGGGCGCAATGGCCCTGGGCGGCACTGCCTATACGCTTATCGCCAGCGGCCTGGCCTTTCTCGCCAGGGCACGCTGCGGTCGCTGATTCAGGGAGCCAGTTCCAGGAACCGGCTCCATTTGTCGCGGAATCGAATCACCGGCGCCGGTGTCGCACTGCCACTGCCGGCATCCTCCAGGCCCGGATAGTTGGCCACAATACGCTGCAGGGCCGGCGCCTGGTCCTGGTCACAATCGACCAGCAGGACGTGCCTTCCCGCTGCCAGGTCATTGTGGAAACGCCGGAAATCGGCGTGCTCCTCGCCAATACCGATCAGCCCCCCCTCCCAGGTGCAAAAGCCCAGTATCACGACGGCCAGGAAAACCGGCGGCATCCAGCCCAGACTGGCAGCGAGTCCAGTCGCCCAGGCCAGCAGCAATACCGCGGCA
The DNA here is from genome assembly GCF_004354085.1 of Seongchinamella unica. Classification (GTDB taxonomy): domain Bacteria; phylum Pseudomonadota; class Gammaproteobacteria; order Pseudomonadales; family Halieaceae; genus Halioglobus; species Halioglobus unicus. The sequence continues at coordinate 254,600 of NZ_SMSE01000004.1, forward strand.
GCCAGTCCCAGGCCGATAGCCGCGCCCCGTTCGGTGCCGCGGACCACATCCTTTTGCAGTACCGCCTCCACCGGATTGAGCCGCAGCCGCTCGAGCGCTGCCTCGTCCTCGCTCAACACGTGGAACTGCGGCGGGGTCAGGCCGGCGGCAAGAAGGTCCCGCTGGACGTGCTTGAGTTCATCGAGATGGTCGTTGATAAAATAGTGACGTTTCATAACACTGCCTCCCGGAAGCATAGCTGGGCGGCCAGACGGGTGACCCGCCGATCAGCTGCCAGCAGAGGAGCCAGTCATACCGGGTGCGCTACAGGCACGACTGGCCCGGTACCACACTGAGTATAGCAGCGGCGGGAATGTCCGCCAGCGGGGCACCTAGCGCGGTACCCAGCGGTAACCGCGACCCCGTTCGGTGCGAATACACTGGAAGTCGGGGTCCAGGCGGGAAAACGTCCCCCGGATCGCCTTGACGTGGGCAGCGATGGTATTGGACTCCACCACGATACTGGCCGCCTTCATCAGTTCACGGTGGCTGCGGACCTCACCGGGGTGCCGGTACAGCTCCCGCAAAATCCAGAAATGGGTTAATGGCAGGTCGACCCGCTCTCCCTTCCAGAAGACGGTAGAGTAAGTGTCGTCCAGCAGGAGGCCATCATCGGCAGGGCTGGCCGGCCCCTCGCCGGCACCGGCATGGCGAACCGTCTCAAGGCGCCTGATCAGAGTTTCTATCCTGATCACGATGTACTCCAGTGATGCGTCCTTGCTGATGTAATCATCAGCACCCAGCCGCAAACCCGATATCCGATCGATTTCGCCGTGGCGGTTGGTCAGGAATATGATGGGCACCTCGCTGGATATCCGTCGCAGTTCAGTGCAAACCTGGTAGCCGGCATCGCGGTCACCCTCGTGGGCCACGTCCAGCAGTGCAAGGTCGGGGAGCGCCCGGCGGAAGCCGGCAATCGCTTCGTCCTTGTTGGCATAAGCCACCACCTCGAAACCCTCCCGGCGCAGCTGTCCGGCATAGGATTCGCGAGTCTGGTCCTCATCCTCGACGTAGGCAATGGTTCGCTTCACAGGTCTCCCCCGGACGGATTGCTTCCCCTCCCCTGTTTGATGGTATTACAGACCGCGGCCACATCCTACTGGCTGGCGGCCTTGATATTCATACTTTTTCATAAAAGCCCACACCTTCTCATGGCCGGATCGCTAGACTCTGTTTTCAAGGTCCGGGGCAGAGCGTCCCGACCTTGCAGGGACAACGACTCACAGGGATTACGACAATGACAAACGGCAAGACTTTCGCACTGACTACCAGCCTCATGGTGCTCACACTGGGCAGTTCCCCGGGCTTTGCAGCGGACCGTAACCAGGGCTATATCGACGCCTGCCGCGGGGAGATACAACAGTACTATGGCGAAGACAAGGTGCTGTCGGTTGTTAACAAGCGCCGGGTCGCCGAAGGCACGCGGGTGACTCTGGCCGCACGCTCCGACCACGACAACGCGCAGTTCATCAACTGCTGGATTCCCAACGACGTTCGGGCAGACGACCTGGACCTGGGCAGCGACAAGGTAGCTACAAGCATCACACCGGTACCCGTTATTCGCTAGCCGGTTCCACTCCCGGGTATGCTCATGGCTGATATGGGCCTGCCCCGGGGGCGCTGCACGCTGCCTTGAATCGACAGTGCCCGTGACGCCCGCTGTGTAATACAATCGTCACCTTCGCACCGGGTCGGGTCTGTCATGAGTGTCCAGAAAACCTATATCGACGCCAACCAGCTGTTGCTGGATTCCTACGAGCTGGGGCTGATGGTCCTGGAAAGCGGCTTCAAGCCGGACTACATTGTCGGCGTCTGGCGCGGCGGCGCCCCGGTGGGCATCGCCATCCAGGAACTGCTCAAGTACGGCGGCCTGCACACCGACCATATTGCCATTCGCACGTCCCACTACACCGGCATTGAGCAAACCAGCGATTCCGTTATCGTGCACGGCCTGCACTACCTGATCGAGCACGTGAATGCGGAAGACAAGGTGCTGATCGTCGATGATGTGTTTGACTCGGGGCGCAGTATCCACCAGGTCATCCTGGACCTGGAAAAAAAATGCCGACGCAATACCCCGGTGTTCAAAATTGCCACACCCTACTTCAAGCCTGCCAACAACAAGACCCCTCTGGTGCCGGATTTCTACCTGCACGAGTCAGACCAGTGGCTGGTGTTCCCCCACGAGCTGGAAGGCCTGTCGGCAGTCGAGGTGCTGGAGGAAAAACCCGGCCTTGGCAAACTTCGCCAGCGACTGGCACGGTTACACCCGGGCTGAGTCGGTTCGAGGCAGCTCGGGCAGGGACCAGTCTATGGGGGTCTGCCCCCTTGCCTGCAGGTATTCGTTGGCTGCCTTGAAGTGGCCGCAACCGAAAAAGCCACGGTGGGCACTGAGCGGCGAGGGGTGCGGGGCCTGGAGTACGCAGTGGCGCTCACTGTCAATAATTGCGCCTTTGCGCTGGGCGTAACTCCCCCACAGCATGAACACCACACCCTCGCGCCGGCTGTTGATGACCTCAATCACCCGGTCGGTAAAAATTTCCCAGCCCTTGCCCTGGTGAGATGCCGCCCGCGCACACTCCACCGACAGTACGCTGTTGAGCAACAACACCCCCTGGTCCGCCCAATACGTGAGATGACCGTGGGCCGGTATGGGCAATCCCAGCTCGGCGTTGATTTCCTTGTAGATATTCTGCAGCGAGGGCGGCACCCTGGTGCCGGGTCGCACGGAGAAGCAGAGACCGTGCGCCTGACCCTCGCCGTGGTAGGGGTCCTGGCCGAGAATAACCACCTTCACCGCGTCCAGCGGGGTGTGTTCGAAGGCATTGAATATTTCCCCACCGGCGGGAAATATTTGCTTGCCTGCGGCTTTTTCAGCCCGGAGAAACGCCCGCAGCTGCTCCATGTAAGGCTGCTCGAACTCGGGTGCCAATGGCTCCAGCCAGCTCGGCTCCAGCTTGACCGCCCGCTCAGTCACTGGCCGCCAGCAGAAAAACCTGGTCGCCCGCTGCCGCTGACGGCGCCGGCGGACTTGAATCCCTGCCGTCAAGCTGCAGCGTGGCGATTAGCTTGCTGCTTGCGGACTTCGTGGCAGTGGCATTTTCAGTTGCGACGAGTGGCAGCGCATTGAATGCGGCCAACCGGCGGGAACCACAGACCTCGCCATAAAGGGTGTTGCGCATGCGCGACACGCGTCCGGCGGCGCGAATCTGCGCCTCCATTTTTGCCGGGGCCCATTCCTGGCCGTGGTCCGACCCCGCTGCCCGGGTGATGCTCTCATTCATCAGGGTTCCGCCCAGGTCATTACAGCCAGCTGCGAGGCAGGCTGCCACGCCCTGCTCGCCCATCTTGACCCAGGAGGCCTGGATATTGTCGATGAGACCGTTGAACACCAGCCGGGCAACAGCGTGCATTAACAGCGCTTCCCTGAAGGTGGGACCGCGCCGGGCCCTGCCCCGCAGATACATGGGCGCTTCCATGTGCACGAAGGGCAATGGCACAAACTCGGTGAATCCGCCGGTACGCTGTTGCAGGTCACGCAGCGCCAGCAGGTGATGCGCCCAGTGTGCCGGGGTCTCGATATGGCCATACATGATCGTGGCGGTGGTGCGCAGGCCGATGCCGTGAGCGGCCTCCATCACCTCCAGCCACTGCTGGCTGTTCAGCTTGTCCGGGCACAGCGTGGCCCTCACCTCATCATGGAGGACCTCGGCCGCCGTTCCGGGCAGCGTGTTGAGACCGGCCTGCTGCAACTGCAGCAGGAACTCCCGGACACTCACCCCCAGGGTATGGGCTCCCTGCCAGACTTCCAGCGGGGAAAAGGCGTGAATATGCATTTCGGGGGTCGCCGCCCTCACCGTGGCCAGTATGTCCAGGTAGGTCTGGCCGGTATAGTCGGGGTGTATGCCTCCCTGCATGCATACCTCCGTGGCGCCCCGCTCCCAGGCCTCGACGCAGCGGCGGGCGATTTCCTCGCCGCTGATATCGTAGGGCCTGCCGCGCAGGTTCTCACTGGCCTTGCCTTTGGAAAAGGCGCAGAACTGGCACTTGAAGTAACAGACATTGGTGTAGTTGATGTTGCGGTTGACCACGTAGCTGACGGGATCGCCCACCACCTCCTGCCGCAGTTCGTCCGCGGCACGCACCAGATAGGCAAAATCGGCGCCACGGCTCTCGAACAGCCGGCTCACATCGGCGAGGTCAAGTGCAGCCTTTGCCCGGCAGCGATCGACGATCCGGCGCAGCTCGGGATCGACCGCCTGGTTCTGAACAGGGCTGGCGAGAAGCGCCGCTTCCACCACCGGCACCGGTCGCTCTTCGCCGGGAACCCACTCATCTCGGCGGGCATAGCCCATGGCGTCGCTGTGATTGAGCACCGCCGGCAGTAGTGCAGGATCGAGCCACTCAGCGGCCCGGCGCACATAAGCCGGGTATATCGTCAGGCGCTGGTCGAGAAATTTGCCGGCAGCAGCCGTTTCCCGGGCGAGGTTGTCCAGGTGTGGCCAGGGCGCCTCAGGATTCACGTGATCTGGGGTCAACGGCGACACACCACCCCAGTCGTTGATGCCAGCGGCTACCAACTGGGGCAATACTCCCGGGCTCAGGTTTGGCGGCGCCTGGATATTCATCTGCGGTCCGAACACCAGCCGCGCCACGGCGATCGTCCACAGCAGTTCCTGCAGGTCGGGTTCCGGCGCGCGGGCCATGAGCGTGTTCGGCTTGGCGCGGAAATTCTGCACAATCACCTCCTGCAGGTGACCATGGCGCTGATGCACCGCACGCAGTGCCAGCAGGGATTCAATACGCTCGCGGCGGGTTTCCCCGATGCCGATAAGAATGCCCGAGGTAAAGGGTACGCTGGCCTGCCCTGCCAGCTCCAGGGTTTCGAGCCGCACTGCCGGATCCTTGTCCGGCGAACCGTAATGGGGCATGCCCTTTTCACAGAGTCGCCGGGAGGCGGACTCCAGCATGATACCCATGGACGCACTCACCGGTCTCAGCGAGGCGATTTCCTCCGCGGTCATGCAACCGGCATTGATATGGGGCAACAGCCCGGTTTCTGCCAGTACCCGACTGGCGACATCGCGCAGGTATTCCAGGGTGGAGCTATAACCCATCTCCGCCAAAGCCTTACGCGCGGTGCTGTAGCGCAGCTCGGGTTTTTCACCGAGTGTGAACAGGGCTTCCTGACAGCCCATGGCTGCGCCATGACGACACAGTTCCAGCACCTGCTCCACCGGCATATAGGGTTGGTCGATGTTTTTCGGGGTCTGGGCAAAGGTGCAGTAATGGCAGACGTCCCGGCACAGGTGAGTCAGCGGGATGAATACCTTGCGCGAGTAGGTCAACACATTGCCATGACCGCAATCACGCTGGGCGCCCGCCACGTCCGCCAGGGCCGCGGTATCAGTGAAGGTGGACAACGACAGGGCTTCCGCATCACTGGGGCTGTACCCCGCCAGGAGCTTGTTTTTCAAGCGCTCCCAGGCGTCCTCCGATTTCCCGGCCAGCGCGCGGGCCAGCCCGGAACTGGCAAGATAGGCCTCGGTGTGACGCCCTCCGCGGCTGCCCGCCAGCAGGCATTGCAGGTCCTCCACGTCATCGACATCCAGTGCGATGCCGGGCCGCTCCAGCACCTGCACGCTGTGTCGCGATCGTTCGGCCCACTGCTGGTGGGCGGCACGGCTTCCGGGGCCGAAGCTGAAGTGCGGGCAGTTCTCGGCGCCGAACACCAGCAGGTTGGTACCCTGCCGCTGCCGGTCGGTACCAATCACCAGCCCGTTTCGCGTCGCCTGCAGTTCCAGGGCCTCGGTCAGTTCACTTGCCTGCAGCGCGGGAATATCGCCGTGCAGCACCAACAGGCGCCTGGCTCCACCGGTAATCAGCCGGCTGACCGCCGCCGAGATGACCGGATTCAAACCCCGGCTCGATACCTGTCCGCCGGCGTCCAGTTGGCTTTCGGCAATAAACGATGCACCGAAGTCAGCGGCGATGCGCCGGGCATCCGGATCATCGGATACCAGCGTGACAGTGTCGATCAACGAGTGTTCACTGAGTACAGCAAGCACGTCTCGGACCATGGCCTCGACCAGGGCTGAACGCTGGTCCGGCGTCAGCACGGCGGCCAGTCGGCTTTTGGCCTGAGCCAGTGACTTCAGGGGAATCAGGGCATGTGTAGCGCTCACCGCAGCTCCAGAGCCAGGCAAAGCCTGGCCAGCTCGATCTTTTGTTCCAGGGTGTTCATGATGGTGGGCGCCACGCGCGCCTTGAGTCCCAGTCGATTGATATCGTCGGCCAGTGTAGCGTCACTCTCGTCTATGAGGAAATAGTCTACCAGCCCGGGATAGTGTTCCGCGTAGTGCCGGGCAACCCCCAGCGCGGTGACCGGCACCCGCAATTCAGCCATCATTTTGGCCGCCGGTCCCTTGATCGCCAGCCCGGCGACGATGGGCGACACCATGACGACCGGCGCATCGCAATCACGCAGGGCCTTCCAGAGACCGCGCAACTTGAGTATGGGGTCGATACTGACAAACGGATTGGAGGGGCAGACCACCACCTGACTGAAGTGATTTTTCGCCAGCAGTTCCATCACCGCCGGGTTGGGCGCGGCGTCTTCGATGCCCTCGAAACTGAAGCCGTGGACCCGCGGCTCACAGCGCCGGCGTACAAAGTAATGCTGGAACGGCAAATCCCCCTCATCGCTGTGCACGGTGGTGCGCACAGCCTGGCATGACATGGGATGAACGACGCTCGAAATGGCCATACGCCGCGCCAGGTCGGCGGTCACCGCCGCCAGGTCATCGCCCGCAGCCAAGCGAGCGGTGCGAAACAGGTGGGTGGCAATGTCCTTGTCACCCAGCCTGAACCAGGTGCTGCCCCCCAACTGTTCCAGCGCGCCCATGGCATTCCAGGTCTCCCCCTCCAGGCCCCAGCCCATCGCCGGGTTGGCGCGTCCGGCGAGGGTGTACAGCAGTGTGTCCAGGTCGGGACTGATATGCAGCCCCAGGTGCTCAAAGTCATCGCCCGTGTTCACCAGGATCTGCAGCGTACCCGGCGGCAACAGCCGGTCCAGCCCCAGACAGAGCTTGGCGCCACCCACCCCGCCAGTCAGCGCCAATACCCGTGTATTTTCTGCCGGCATTAGCGGAACAGGTCCATACTGCGATCCCGCAACAGGCTGCCTGAACCGGTATCGGCGGGTTGCAGCGTCGCTCCCCTCACCAGTACCACCGGGCATGCCTCAGCGGCCTGCCCCATGACCAGCGAAGCTGCCGCGGCCAATTCATCGGCCACGGCGGGCTCTGTCACTTCCAGCACATTGCCGAACATGTCCTTTTCGCCGACCTGGTTAAACAGGGGCTCCAGGCCTGCCGTGCCAATGGCGATGCCGACGGTGCCGTTGCGCCAGGCGCGTCCGGCACTGTCATTGATGATGACCTGGGGCGCAACACCGGTACGCCGCTCCAGGTCCAGACGCAGGCGTTGCGCCGAGGCGTCGGGATTTTCCGGCAACAGCAGCACCCGGGGATTATCCGGGTCGATCTCAATGTTGGATTTGTCGATACCGGCATTGGCATGCACGTAGCCGTTGCGGTGCTCGACGATGATTACCCCCGGGCGCACCCGCAGGACCTCGCGACTCTCGCGCAGGATCAGCTCTGCCTGCCGGGGGTCCTTGTCGGCCCTGGCAGCCAGTTCCAGGGCCTCAGGAGAAGGCTCGATATCAGCGAGCTCGACGTAACAATCCTCGGCTTTGGAAACGATTTTCTGGGCCAGCACCAGCACATCACCCGATTGCAGTGCCAGGGCATTGTCGGCGAGCGACCCTGCAACCAGCTGGCCGAGATCGTCCCCCGGTTCAACCCGGGGAAATCCTGCCAGTGCGATGAGTTCGATGCGGGCCGCAGCGGCCAAGGGGTACCTGCTACGCTTCGAGACCGGTTATGCGAATACCGGCATGACAGTTGTACTGCTTATTGATGACGATCAGCACTGACGTAAGCGCCTCGGCAGCGGCCGCGTTGTTGATCATTCCCGCGTGGAAACCGCGCATGCCAGCTGCCTCAACCAGCTTGATCACTTCTTCCCTGGCCGCTTTCTTGTTGCCGCAGACCAGCACATCGCAATCCAGCCCGCTGCCTTCCTGCAGGTGGGCGGCGGCAACATTCTGAAACGCAGACACCACGGACACATCCTCGCCGAGCAGATCCTGGGCGATCTGGCCGGCACTGCCGCCTTCCGGCAACTGCACCCTGGCGACCTTGGGTGGTACCAGAGGGACGGTAACGTCGATGAGTATCTTGCCCGCCAGCGCTGGTTTTACCAGTTCCAGCGTACTCGCCTGGTGGCTGAAGGGCACAGTCAGGGCCACAATGTCAGCCGCTTCCGCCGCCGCCAGGTTCTCCATCGCCTGCACGCTGATTTCGGCGACGCCACGTTCGGCCATCACCTCGCGCAGGTCGGCCACTGCGGCCTCCGCTTTCTCCTGGGTGCGGGAACCGATAATCACCTCATAGCCCGCCTGGGCCCAACGCCGCGCCAAACCGGTACCGAGATCGCCGGTGCCGCCGAGAATTGCCAGTGTGGGAAGTGTCTCTGTCGTCATAATGTATGTCCTGATTGGGGGCTTTAGAGAAAGGAGTACAGCAATTACTACCAACTCCGCTTAGTCTGTTGTACGCAGAGAAGGCGCAGTCCGCTCAGTTCCCAGCCCCCTTTTGTTCAGATAGGATTGGCGGCGCCGCTGGCATCTTATGGAAATCACCTTTCGATCACAAGTATCCGGGACCGCGTAAGCAAGGGAGTCAAACTATATGAACACCACCGACAATTCGGCAGCGGATAACCCCCTGGACTTTCACGGCAAAGTGGTGCTGGTCACCGGCGGTGGCAAGGGCATCGGCCGCGGCATCAGCGAACGTTTCCTGGCCGCCGGCGCTGACGTGGTGATCTGCGGTCGCTCCGAACCGGAATCCCTGCCGACCGTCGGCGCCAGGCAGGCCCTGTTCACCCCCTGTGACGTGCGCAAGTTCGAGCAGGTGGAAGCCTGTGTCGAGTATGTCGTGAAGCAGTTGGGTCGACTCGACGTGCTGGTCAACAATGCCGGCGGCGCCCCCCATGCCGATGCCGCCACCGCCTCGCCGCGCTTTTCCGAGTCCATTATCCAGCTCAACCTGATCGCGCCGCTTAACTTCAGCCAGGTAGCCAACCGGGTGATGCAGCAACAGGACAGTGGCGGCAGCATCATCAATATCGCCAGCGTCAGCACTATTCGACCCTCCCCGGGCACCGCCGCCTATGGTGCCGCCAAGGCGGGGCTGGTGAACCTTGGCACCTCTCTGGCGGTGGAGTGGGCACCGAAAGTCCGGGTCAATGCGGTCATTGTCGGCCTCACCCGCACCGAGCAGGCGCACCTGCACTACGGCGACGAGGAGGGCATCGCTGCCGTGGGAGCAACCATTCCACTGGGCCGCATGGCCGTTCCAGAAGACGTCGGCGACGCCTGCCTGTTTCTGGCCTCGCCAATGGCCTCCTATGTCAGTGGCACCAGCTTTGCGGTGCATGGGGGCGGCGAAAAACCGGCTTTTCTTGACGCAGCCAACCCCAAAGACTAAAAACCCGGGCCCGGCCCCTGTTATACTCGCCGCCTATCTTTACCGGCGCACCATGGACCCGCTGACGTGAACAAACTGCTGCACCCGCTCTACGGCTACCCCGCCGCCGCCCGGGAATTCATGAGTGCCATCGCCCAGTGCGCCAGCCTGCTGGGAACTGACCACCAGCCCGATTGCAACCTGGAGATTCCCCGGGACTTTTTTGGTGTCAATGTCGCCCCGGGAGCCACGCCGGACAGCGATGACTATATCCTCGCGCGCCTTGCTGAGCTGGGCATCAACCAGGTGCGCATGGACTTCAGCTACGGCAGTCCGGGAGGCCCGGCCGCCCGCCTCTTGCAGCGCCTGCTCGACGCCGGGGTCGAGGTGCTGCTGGACTTGCTGCCACCGATGGCCCAGGCGCAGATTCTCGCAGACGACATCGACGCACAACAACGATGGCGCCGCTTTGTCGACGACACCTTGCGCAACTATGCCGGCAAGGTCGCACTGTTCGAAATAGGCAACACGCCCAACCGGGGTAAATGGTCGGGGTTTTCATCCCGCGGTTTCCTGCTGGCCAATGACCTGGCGCACCAGGTGGCGTCGGACTACGACGTGCGCCTGGCCGGCCCCAATGTGTCCGATTTTGAGCCGCTCTACAACGCCACCTACCTGGGCCTGTTACGGCGGCTGGGGGCGACTCCAGCGGTGCACAGTGACAACCTCTTTGTCGAGCGGGTGCTCGAGCCGGAGGCTTACGACCACCGCGTCCTGGGATGGGTCGCCCGCGCGCCGCTGAAGCTCAACCTGGTAAAAAAAGCCAGACTGCTACAGGCCCTGGGCCGCAATGCCGGGGTCAGCGAGCTGCTGTGCACCTACACCTGCTGGACCATCAAACGCCTGCAACGGCGCTCGGCCTGGCCGGAACAGAAGCGGGTTGACTACCTGGTTCGCTACCTTGCCCTTGCCGCCGCCAGCAGCGCCCTGAGTCGGGTGTACTGGGGCCCGCTGATCTGCTCCCGGGACGGTCTGATCGACGATGGTGCCGACGACTACCCGGTAGTGGACCAGGTGAGTTTTTACGAACGCATCCGCGGCGAGGCAGCGGGTTTCGCACCGACACCGGCCTTCGGGGCCCTGAGCAATACCGTGCGACGCCTGGCGGGTGCCCGCTGCATCAATGCCGATCATGATCCGGAAGGCGTCAGCGTATTCCAGTACCACAGCCTGGACGACCGATATTTCCTGCTGGCCTGGACCCGCGATGGCCAGACCTGGCCGCTGGAGGCTCTGCTCCCCGGCGAGATCCTCGACAACGCCCACTACAGCGACGCCTGTGGGCAGACCATGGAAAACCCGGTAGTGATCAACGAGCACCCCCTGTTTATCGACCTGGAGGGTCCCCTTGCTGACCTGTCTTGCAAAAACTTGCAACCCCAGGACATCAGGGCCGTTGTCCACCTGTCCAGCCCCCGATGGCAGTCGACAGGCTACCGCGATGACGACTGGTACGGGGCCAGAATGCTGCGCGCCGATGCCCGCGAGCATGACCTCGCCCTGACAGAACGCCTGCACCCTGATGCGGTGGCAGCACTGCCGGAAACCCGGGTATTGCGTGATGCCCGCAATCGCCTGTGGAATGTGGCTGACCCAAGGGGTCTCTGTGAGCAGGTCACGGTGAAACTGAACCGGGTCAAGGGCATCAAGCGATTCACCTACCGTTTTTATCCCAGCAAAGGCCGGCGCCACTGGAATAACGCCTGCGAGATGTTGCGCAAGGGGGTGGCCACCCCGCTGCCGCTGGCATTCTATGAGGCACACCAACAGCCCGGAATTCGCGACTCCTGGTATCTCTGCCAGTTTGTCCCCGAGGCTTTTTCCGCCCGCGATGTCTACGCCGCCATCAACCGCGGGGAGTCCCGATATCGGGGGCTGGACAAGGTCGCCTGGTTCGATCTGCTCAGCGGCTTTGTCTGCCACATGCACAACAAACAGGTGATTCACCGGGACCTGTCATCGGGTAATCTGCTGTTGCAGCAGCGCGACGATGGCGAGGTGGTACCCATGGCCATAGATATCGGTCGTGCCAGAATCTGGTCCGGGGCCGGCTCCAAAGTGCGCACCAGGCATCGCATGCTGGACCTGATCCGGATTGCCTACAAATTGAACTGGCAGGACCGCCAGCTGTTCATCCGCCAGTACGAGGCCCACCTCGGCAAACCGCTCTCACCCCTGTGGCGAATCTCCTTCTGGTACTACGACAGCAAGCAGACCCTGAAAAAAGCCATCAAGGGCAAGCGACGCCGCAAACCGCCAGCCGCCCGCTAACCCATGCGGGCTGTTTGAGGGTAGCCCCTTAGCGGTTATACTCCTCGTCGAAAATCCCTTCCATTTCGTTCCAGGAGCGTAATGTCAAACCCCCAACCAGAGCTTTCCAGCCACCAGGCGAACCTGGAACTGGACAGCGGGGCCAGACTGTCGGGCCAACTCAATGCCGGTGCCGAGGGCAAGTTGCAACTGGCACAGGTCAAACTGCTGGCAGGTACCGCCGCTGGCGGCAAGGTCAGTCTGCGAACGGGCATGCAGGCCACCCTCTCCCTGCCCCGGAATGAACAACTGGCACCCGTGGTGGTGCGGATTGACGGCGTCACCGGCGGCATCCTGAGCCTTTCCCCTGTTGCACCGGACACCGAGGCGGCGCAGCACTGTCTGCAACTGCTGACCGGCCACAGCCCAGGCAGGCCGCGGCGGGGTCACTCCTCACTGACCGGTTCCAGCGCCGACAACTCCCGTATCCTCGAACACTTTCACCAGGACTCGGTCGATCAGTTGGCGCGCCTGTTACCGGGCTGGCTGGACGAGATGCAGGAGGAAATCCGCACGCTCTCCAGCCGCATCAAACCGGACGAGCACGGCCGCAACCGGATCTACGATGCGGCGATCCTGCTTCGCAGGCGCAAGGAGGACATCTGCGCGGCGCTGCTGGAGAAGATTGAGGATTATTTCCAGCGCCTGGTCCCGGAGGAAGGCGAGGACGAGTACTGGCAACAGGATATTGAGGACCCGGACGAACTGGGCCTGGTCGACCTGGACGAATTCGAGGGACACCTGGCGCTTGACCGCATGGTCGGCCTGGCGGAGGAACTCCACCAGGTTGCCCTGGAATCTCTGGTGATCCGTGTGGCGACCCTCATCGACCAGGATCCGCTGGCGGTGCGCCTGCCCATACACGCCCGCCAGTTGTGCCGGGCCTTCCAGCAGGCGATGGAGTCGGTGGGGGTTTCCCCGGAGGCGGCGCCGGTGGTGTTCGAGTATTTTTCGCAACATGTCATTCGGCCGCTGGACACCTATTACCAACCGCTCAATGAATACCTGGCGGCCAATGACATCCACCCGGACATCGAGAAGCAGATCAGGTCCAAGGGCAGCCTGCTCAAACGCAAGGGTCGGCCCCGACCCACCCGCAGCAAGCCGGGCGACACCGACGCCAGGCAGCAGGCACAGGACGCGCAATACCTGAGTGATGCCGCGGCAGCACTCAAAAACCGACCCGGAGCTCCTTCAGCCGCACAATCACCCGCCATGCCCAGGGCGATCGCCGGTCCGGCAAACCTTTATCAGTCGGTGGTCGATGCACTTAACTTCCGCCGCCAGATTGAAGGCCTGGCTGACGGTGCGGACATCGAGGCCGGCACGCCGGTTAGCGGCACCTGGGATGGCGCCACGGTACCCAGTTCGCAAATCGACCAACAGGCGCTGGCGGACGCCCATACCATTGCCCAGGCACTCAGGACCCTGCAGCATGACAACGCCGTGCGCGCTGCGGTCCAGGAGGCAAGTTCGCTGCGGGAGTATTTGGCCGAACACCGCGAGCAACTTGGCAGCCTGCGCGACACCAGTGGCCTGACGGCGGACAGCCTCAACCAGCTCGACCTGGTGGACAACCTGTTTGGCACCATCAAGTCCCAGGTGGATGTCACTGAAGAGCTCAAACCGGCCCTGGCCAACCTGCAGATTCCACTGGCACGGCTGGCACTCCTGGATTCACGTTTTTTCCTCGACAAGGAGCACTCCGCACGCACCGTAGTCGACAAGCTCTCCAGCCTGGCAACCAGCGCCAATTTTCCCAACCGGGCACTGGAAGACCGCATCAACAGGGTCGTTGACGACATTGTCGAGCAGTATGAATCCGACAGTTCCGTGTTCGACCGGGCCCTGCAACAGATCGAAAAGCTGACTGAACAGCAGGAACGGGCCCTGTCCCGCAACATCGAACGGGTGGTGCGTATCCAGGAGGGGCAGGAGAAACTGCAACAGGCGCGTCGGGCCGTGGCCGGGATTATCAACGAGCGTATCCGCCCTCCGGCGGCGCCGCGGGTGCTGCTGGACCTGGTGGAATCAGGCTGGCGCGACCTGATGGTCCTGACCCACGTCAAGGAAGGCCCCGAGAGCAGCGCCTGGGAAGACCACATCAAGACCCTCGATCAACTGGCCAGCTGGCTCAACGACAAGCAGGCGGGCAACCTGGATGACGACATGGTCATGCAACTGGGCCTGGAGTCAGAGACGCTGATCGACATGGTCGAACAGCAGATCACCTCAGCTCTGCCAACCAATGTCACCCACCAGGACGTACTCGCCGAGATACGCGCTATTCTCGCCGGCAACCTGGCAGTGGATTCCACCGAGATCAGCCACGATGGCGCCGACGATGCCGAAGCGGCAGAAAACCTGCGCGCCCGGGTGGAAGACCTGCCCCGCCTGCGGCGCTGGGTACGCCGGGTGGAACAGCTGGAAAGAGACAGCTGGCTCACCTACCGGGATAAGCAGGGGCAGAAAAGACGCATGCAGCTGGCCTGGATCAGCCCGGAAAAAGACCGTTACATTTTTGTCAACGAACGCGGCCAGAAAATCGCTGACTTAAACGCCGTACAGCTTGCACGACAGCTCAGTAAAGGCGTGCAACCCCCTGCCCCGGCCGACAAGCTTTCAGTGATTGACAAGAGCATGTACCAGACCCTGGAACATGTGCAGAAAACCCTCAGTTTTTCCCGCAACCACGACAGCCTCACCAAACTGATCAACCGGGAAACATTTCTCGACCAGATGGGCCGGGCACTGCGCCACGCCCAGCTCAAGAACTCCCAGCATGCCGTGCTGTACATCGATATCGACCAGTTCAGCCTGGTCAACGACATCTACGACGAAGTCAGCGGGGATGCCGTGCTGCTTGAATTCAGCCGCCTGCTGGCCCAGTTGCACGGCAAAAAGTCGTCTTCCGCCCGTATCGAGGCTGACCAGTTCGCGGTGCTGCTGCTGGATCGCAGCCTGGACCAGGCCGTGCAACTGGCAGAGAAGGTACGCCGGGATATCGAGGCCGGCAGTATCGAGATCGATGGCGAAAATGTGTCGTTCACGGTTTCAATCGGCGTCGCCCCTATTGTCGAGTACAGCCCCTCGGTGGACCAGGTACTGGAGTCAGCGCGCACCTCCATGGAGATTGCCAAGGAACAGGGTCGCAACCGGGTCCAGCGCTACGAGGAGGACCAGGCCCTGGCCAACAGTTTCAACAGCGACAAGACGCGCACCCGCCAGGACCTGGAGCAGGCGCTGGCCACTGACCGCTTTGTTTTGCGGGCGCAGCCCATCATGCAGGTTGCGGTTGACGGCAAACAGCCCACCGGGCGTCACTATGAGTTGCTGCTGGGCCTGTCGAATGATGATGGCGGGATCAGCTCGCCGGAAGAGTTTATCCAGAGCGCGGAGCGCTATGGCTTTATGAACCTGGTCGACCGCTGGGTGGTCAAGGAAGCCTTCAGCTGGGTCAGCCAGCTCATGGATGAAGAAAAGGAAGTGCCCAACCTGGCAATCAACCTCTCCGGCAGCAGCGTGACCGATAACGACTTCCTGGACTACCTGCTGGAGCAGATTTCAGAATTCGGGGTAGGCACCAGCCACATCTGCTTCGAGATCACCGAGACCGGCACTATTTCCAACCTGGTCAAGGCGGCGGACTTTGTCCGCGCGTTCCGCAACATCGGCTGTAAATTTTCTATCGACGACTTCGGCACCGGACTGGCCAGCCACAACTACCTGCGGGAATTGCCCGTGGACTATGTAAAAATCGATGGCACCTTCATCACCGGCATTCACAAGAACCGGGCCGACTTCGCCATGGCCCGCTCCATCAACGACCTGGCCCACTTCCTCGGCCAGGAGACCATTGCCGAATCCGTGGAAAACGACCAGATCATCGACAAGCTGCACGAAATCGGCGTCGACTACCTGCAGGGATGGGGCGTAGGGATGCCCAAACTGCTGGCGGAAGTGACCGAAGACCTGTCGACTCTGGCCAAGTAGACCCAATGGCTATCCCGATCCCCGATTCCCGCTACGATCAGTTGCTGGGACTTATTTACCAGGGCCCCCTGGAAGAGCTTCCCTGGCAAAGTGCCCTGCCACTGCTGCGCTCTCTGTTCGATGCCCAGGTGGCCTCCCTGGTACTGCGCCCCCCCTCGGCTGAAGACCGGGGTGCGATCCTCAACTGCGTCCGTCCCGAAGCGGGCCACAGCGGCGACGACCTCGCAGACCCTGAAGCCTGGCAGGCCGCCTCCTACCGCGAGGAGTTTTTCTCCCTCGACCCCTTCGTCAACCTGCCACCGGACAAGGTGGTCACTCTTGAGGACATGCTGCCGGACGCGGAACTGATCGACTCGGAGTACTATCGGCAGTACCTGCAACCGGTTGACCTGTTTCGCATTCTCGGCGTGGACACGGTGGAACCGGGGGGTATGGTGGCCCGCCTGCGCTTTTCCCGGCGCAAGCCCGAGGCCAGTTTCAGCCAGGAAGAGCGACGCCTGCTGGAGTTGATTACACCGCACCTGCGACGGGCGATACAGATCTACGCCACCCTCAACCGCACCATCTCCGAGCGCGATGTGTATGCGGGCGCGGTTGCCCAACTGGCAATGGCCAGCATTATTCTCGACGAGCAGGCCAGGGTGCTGAGCGCCAACCCGGTAGCCCAGGCCCTGCTGGACGAGGCGGACGGGCTGTCCCTGCGGGGCGAACGGCTGCACATTGAAGGGCGGGATATCAACAAGGAACTGCAGCAGGCGGTGGCCAGTATCGTCCGCGCCCAGCATCAGGGCGAAACCTCTGTGGTAAAAGCACTGCGAGTGCCTCGTTCCTCCGGGCGCTCGGACCTGGGCCTGGTGGTGAGGCCGGTACCGGTCTCCGAGTGGAGTGAAGGCCAGTCCAGCCCCAGCGCGGCCATATTCATCTCCGATCCCGATCTCCATGAGTCCGCCTCCAGGCAGACGCTGGCGGAGCTGTTCGGCCTGACACCGGCGGAGGCCAACCTGGCGATATTGCTGGCGCGGGGCCTCAGTCTCGCCGAAGCCTCGACCGCGCAGACGATTTCCCAACACACCGCCCGGGCCCAGCTGAAATCCATCTTTGCCAAAACCGGCGTCTCCCGCCAGGCGGAACTGGTACGCCTGATTATCAAAAGCGTGGCCTCCCTGGGCTGAGACCGGCTTCACCCTCGCTTGACGCAGATCAACACGGACGGGGGCACTCGCTGTTATCTTGCGCCCATTGACCGCCATAGTTGTATCCCGATGACCATCATTCACAAACAACTCGCAGATATACCCGCCCGACACCAGGCGGACATGGAGCTGGCCAAGAAGTACGCGTGCCAGGGCCCACGTTATACGTCCTATCCCACGGCGCCCCAGTTTCGCGGGGACTTTCCGCTGACGGAATACCGCGCCTGGCAAGCGAGCGATGGTGAGCACCGGCAGGCTCCGCTGTCACTCTACCTGCACCTGCCCTTCTGCCACGACATCTGCTATTACTGCGCCTGTAACAAGATTGTGACGCGCAAGAAAAATGTCGCCCAGGACTACCTTGGCAGGCTGCAGCGGGAAATTTCCATGCAGGCGGAACTGGTCGGCAGGCAGCGCGCCATCACCCAGATGCACTGGGGCGGTGGCACACCGACCTACCTGGACCACGCCCAAATCACCGAATTGATGCATATACTGGCCAGCAACTTCAACCTGCTGGACAAGGGTTACCGGGAGTACTCGATCGAAATCGATCCGCGCACCGTCGACACCGCGACCATCGCCCTGCTCAAGGGCGTGGGTTTCAACCGAATCAGCCTGGGCATCCAGGACTTCGATCCGCTGGTGCAGAAATCGGTCAATCGCGTCCAGCCCTACCGGCAGGTTGCGACACTGGTGGAATCTATTCGCGCCCACGGTTTCCGTTCCCTCAGTTTCGACCTGATTTACGGCCTGCCCCACCAGGATCGCCATACGATGACGGAGACCCTGCGCCGGGTTATCGAACTGAGGCCGGATCGCGTCGCCTGCTACAACTACGCCCACCTGCCCGAGCGTTTTTCGAGCCAGCGGGCCATCGATCGGCTGACCCTTCCCGAACCCGATGAAAAACTGCTGTTGCATGAAATCATCAGCCACACACTGCAGGCAGCCGGTTATATCCACATCGGCATGGACCACTACGTGTTGCCGGAGGACGAACTGGCCCTCGCCCAGCGCGAAGGCAGGCTGCAACGAAATTTCCAGGGCTACTCCCTGCACATGGCCGACGATCTGCTGGGGCTGGGGGTGTCCGCCATCAGCCAGCTCGGCGATTACTACCTGCAGAATGAGCGCGAACTGGACAACTACTACCAGATGCTGGACGCGGGACAGCTTCCCATTACCCGGGGCTGCCAGGTTAATGCCGACGATAAGCTGCGCCGGCACATCATCATGAGCCTGATCTCGGAGCTGCACCTGGACATCGGCGACTGTAATCGTCAGTTCGATATAGACTTTAGTCGAATGTTTGCCGGCGAACTGGCGCAACTTGCCCCCATGGCAGAGGATGGGCTGCTGGAAATCACTGCCGACAAGATAGCCGTTACCGGGCGCGGCCGGCCCTTCCTGCGCAATATCTGTATGCCTTTTGACGCCTACCTGGGGGCCCACAAGGGCGACGAACCGGCTCCGAAATTCTCAGCCACGGTCTGAGTCAGACCCAAAAATTTCCATTACAGGCCGGCGGGAATTTCGACTATAATCTCCCCAGAGCAATGCCAGGGGAAGCATGTGACAATTCATCTCTCTCAATCCGAGAGCCAGGCTCAAAAGCCCTGCAACCATGATTACCAGGCCAATTGTGGCAACTGTCGCCTGAACAGCATCTGCCTGCCGCTGGCCCTGGAAAGTGACGACGTACAGCAACTGGACGACATCATCCAGCGCAGCAAGCCGCTACAGAAAAACCAGCACCTGTACCGCGAGGGAGACGAATTCCAGTCGGTATTCGCGGTACGCTCGGGCACCCTGAAAGCCTACAAAACCACCGACGACGGCCGTGAACAGGTCACCGGGTTTTACTTCCCCGGAGAAATCCTCGGCATGGACGGCATCAGCAACAACACCCATGCCTCCTCCGCCAAGGCGCTGGAGACCGCTGCCATTTGCGAAATTCCCTTCACTTCCCTGGAAAAACTCAGCGCGCTGATGCCCAACCTGCAGCGGCACTTCTTCCAGTTGATGAGCCACGAAATCACCGAAGACCAGCAGCTGATTACCCTGCTCAGCAAGAATTCAGCCGATGAGCGCGTTGCCGCCCTGATGCTCAGTATTTCCACCCGCAACGCCCGGCGCAAGCTCAGCCCCACCCAGTTCCGCCTGCCCATGTCCCGAGTTGATATCGGCAACTACCTGGGCCTGACGGTTGAGACCGTGTCACGGGTGTTCAGTCGCATGCAGAAACTGGAATTGCTGCGGGTAGACAACAAGGAAATAGAAATTCTTGATCCGCAGGGCCTGCGGAAGATGGCAAACCTGGGCAACTGATCCTGCCCCTCTTGGGCAGGAGTTAGTGTCGCCAGGCACTGAATTCTGCGGCCTTGATTCACATCAAGGTGATCCGGCTCGAAGGAACTAGAATGCGAGCACACAACAATCAGAGTAGCTTTGGGGAGACCATATCCTAATGATTCAGCACACCTTTGGCTTGCTAGTGAAGCCCAGTTCCCAGTGGAAGACTATCAGCGAGCTATCCGAGAGTTCGTTCAGGACCCTGCTGCTGTACCCCTGGATTCTGGCACTCATTCCCGCAGTGGCCTGGTATTACGGCACAACCAACGTTGGCTGGACAGTCGGCGACGGCGAGTCAATCAGGTTAACCAAGGACAGTGCAATGACCATATGCGTCCTGTTCTACATCACCCAGGTGGTGTGCCTGTCTGCAATCGGTTACTTCATCCACTGGATGTCAGATACCTACGGCGCAGAATCCACCATTACCAAGGGGATCA
The DNA here is from genome assembly GCF_004354085.1 of Seongchinamella unica. Lineage (GTDB taxonomy): Bacteria > Pseudomonadota > Gammaproteobacteria > Pseudomonadales > Halieaceae > Halioglobus > Halioglobus unicus. Next base: position 274,586 of record NZ_SMSE01000004.1, read on the forward strand.
TTATCGCGTCACTGTCGGCGACCCCCATGTTCCTGTTTGGCGCCGTCGGCTTTTACCCGATCCTCTGGCTGGATCTGCTGATTGGTATCGTCGCGGTTTCCTGGGCGGTCTACCTGATGTACCTGGGCATTCCCATCGTCATGGATATACCGGAGGAGCGTGGCTTCCTGTTTTCCAGTGCCGTCATGGGGGTCGCGCTGGTCATCCTGATCTGCCTGATGGTGGGCGCGGTCATTCTCTGGGACTTTGGTGCGGCTCCGGCCTTCACCGACTGACCCGGCACCGGCACACATCGACAACGAGTTTTTCTTGAATCTTAATGGACATAAACCATGAGCGAGCTTAATTCCGCACTGGAACATCCGACCTACAACTACAAGGTGGTGCGCCAGTTTGCCGTAATGACAGTGGTCTGGGGCATCGTCGGCATGCTGGTTGGCGTGTTGATCGCAGCCCAGCTGGCCTGGCCTGCCCTCAATATGGGGGTTGAATGGCTTCACTTCGGCCGACTTCGCCCCCTGCACACCAACGCCGTGATTTTCGCCTTCGGCGGATGCGCCCTGTTTGCAACGTCTTACTACATCGTGCAGCGGACCTGCCAGGTACGGCTGATCTCAGACGGGCTGGCCGCGATGACCTTCTGGGGCTGGCAACTGGTTATTCTGTGCGCGGCGATTTCGCTGCCTATGGGATGGACCAGCGGCAAGGAATACGCCGAGTTGGAGTGGCCTATCGACCTGCTGATTACCGTGGTTTGGGTGCTCTACGCCATCGTCTTCTTCGGCACCATCATCAAGCGCAAGGTCAAGCACATCTACGTGGCAAACTGGTTCCTGGGCTCGTTTATCATCACCGTGGCAGTGCTACACATCATGAACAGCATGGCCATCCCGGTTGCTGCCACCAAGTCCTACTCGGTCTATGCCGGCACCGTCGACGCCATGGTTCAGTGGTGGTACGGCCACAACGCGGTGGGCTTTTTCCTGACCGCCGGCTTCCTCGGCATGATGTACTACTTTGTCCCCAAGCAGGCCGAGCGCCCGGTATATTCCTATCGCCTGTCCATCGTCCACTTCTGGGCGCTGGTCGCGGTCTATATCTGGGCAGGACCTCACCACCTCCATTACACCGCTCTTCCTGACTGGGCCCAGAGCCTGGGTATGGTGATGTCGCTGATCCTGCTGGCACCCTCCTGGGGCGGCATGATCAACGGCATGATGACCCTGTCGGGCGCCTGGCACAAACTGCGGACCGATCCCATCCTGCGCTTCCTCGTCGTCAGCCTGTCGTTCTACGGAATGTCCACCTTTGAAGGCCCGATGATGTCGATCAAGACGGTCAACGCCCTGTCTCATTACACTGACTGGACCATTGGCCACGTGCACTCCGGGGCCCTTGGCTGGGTCGCGATGATTTCCATCGGCTGCCTGTATCACCTGTTCCCCATCCTGTTTGGCAAGGAGCGCATGTACAGCATCAGCCTGATCAACACCCACTTCTGGATGTCCACCATCGGCACGGTTCTGTATATCGCCTCAATGTGGGTGAACGGCATCATGCAGGGCCTGATGTGGCGCGCCTACAACCAGGACGGCACGCTGACCTACAGTTTCGTCGAGTCGGTAGCGGCCAGCTACCCCGGCTATGTGGTGCGGGTACTGGGTGGTGCCATTTTCTTCGCCGGCATGCTGGTGATGGCCTACAACGTGTACATGACTGCCCGCAAGGATGTTGAAGCCCAGCCGGCACCTGCTGCCGCCAGCGTGGCCTGAGGAGCGACAAGACTATGAAACATGAAGCAGTAGAAACAAACGTAGGCCTGATGATCGTCGGCGTCATCATCGCCATCAGTTTTGGTACTCTGGTCGAACTGGTTCCCCTGATGTTCCTCAAGGAAACCAACGAGCCCATCGCCGGCCTCAAGCCCCTGCCTGCACTGGAGCTGGAAGGCCGTGACATATACATCCGCGAGGGCTGCAATACCTGTCACTCACAAATGATTCGCCCCCTGCGCGCCGAGACCGAGCGCTACGGCCATTACTCGGTGGCGGGCGAACATGTTTACGAGCATCCCTTCCTCTGGGGTTCCAAGCGCACAGGGCCGGACCTTGCCAGGGTTGGCAAGCGCTATTCCGACGACTGGCACCGGGCTCACATGTACAACCCGCGTGACGTGGTTCCCGAGTCCAATATGCCCGCCTTCCCCTGGTTGTTCGACAAGGAACTGAGCGGCGACCTGACCGGCAAGAAAATGGCTTCCCTGCGCGCTGTTGGAGTGCCCTACACCGATGACGACATCGCCGGTGCCAAGGCCGCTGTGGAAGGGAAGAAAGAAATTGATGCCCTGGTTGCGTACCTGCAACAGCTGGGCACTCTCCTGCAATCGAGGCGCTAGGACCATGGATATCAATGACCTCAGAGGCCTCAGCACCGTGTTCCTGATGATTACCTTCATCGGCATGTGTTTCTGGGCCTATGACAAAAAACGCAAAAAATCATTTGATGACGCCGCCAACTTGCCGTTCGCAGATGAAGAGATGAACCAACGCACCATGCAGGAGGAGATCAAGAATGGCTAGTTTCTGGAGTTTGTGGGTCATCGTACTCACATCCCTGACCATTATCCTCATCACCTGGATTCTGTTCGCTAACCGCACACGTGACCAGAACACCGAGGGTAATACCACCGGTCACGTCTACGACGGCATCGAGGAATACGACAATCCCCTGCCCTCCTGGTGGTTTGGGATGTTTTTGCTAACGATCGTTTTCGGCGTTGGCTACCTGGTAATCTATCCCGGCCTGGGAAATTACCAGGGCCTGCTGGGCTGGAGTTCGATAGAGCAACACGACCGCGCGGTCGCAAAAGCGGATGAAAAATACCGGGACATGCGCGACCGTTACCTGGCCATGCCTATCGAGGAAATTGCCAGTGACCCTGCCGTGCGCAAGATGGGCATGCGTATGTTCAGCAACAACTGCGCCCAGTGCCACGGGGCCGACGGCAAGGGTGCCTACGGCTTCCCCAACCTGACCGACGATGACTGGATTTACGGCGGCACGCCGGAAGCCATCAAGGCTACCCTGGTCAATGGTCGCCAGGCCGCCATGCCTGCCTGGGGCTCCATACTCGGGGACCAGGGTATTGCCGAGACCACCGCCTACGTGATGTCCCTGAGCGGCCGTGACGTGGACGACTCCCTGGCCTCCGCCGGTGAAAAGCATTTCCAGACTTACTGTGCCGCCTGCCACCAGGCGGATGGCACCGGCAACCAGGCACTGGGCGCGCCCAACCTGACCAATGGCATCTGGCTTTACGGCGGCAGTGCCGAACAGATTGCCCACACGCTGCGCGCCGGCCGCAATGGAGTGATGCCAGCGTTCAAGGACACGCTAACCGAGGACAAGATCCATATCCTTACTGCCTATGTTTATGGCCTGAATCAGTAAGGACTTCCCTTCCAGCGGTACCGAGGAGCCTCGCCTGAGGCTCCTCTTCACTCAGCAACCCCAGGTGTGCAAGCACTATGTCTAAATCGGAAAAGGACCTGATCGATCTTCAGGAAGTCGCTCCGGCGGAAGTCGGCGAAGTCGACTTGTACCAGCGCCGCGAGCGTATTTACACCCGCAAGGTCGAGGGATATTTCCAGAAAGTACGCCTGTATACCGGCTGGCCACTATTGCTGGGGTACTTCCTGCTGCCGTGGATCAACCTGAACGGGCAACAGTCGGTGCTGTTTGACCTTCCGGAGCGCAAGTTCCACATTCTCGGGTTGACCTTGTGGCCGCAGGACTTCCCAATGCTCGCTTTCCTGCTGATCATCGCGGCCTATTTGCTGTTCGCGGTAACCACGTTCGCGGGTCGTATCTGGTGCGGCTATACCTGCCCGCAAACGGTATGGACCACCATGTTCATGTGGGTGGAGCAAAAAACCGAGGGCAGCCGTAACCAGCGTATCAAACTGGACAAAGCGCCCATGTCGCTGCAGAAGTTCAGCAAGAAGTTCATGAAACACGCCGCCTGGCTTTTTATCGCCTTCATGACCGGGCTGACATTTGTCGGTTATTTTTACGGGATCAGGGAACTGGCCGTAGATTTTGCCACCGCCCAGGTCGCCGGCTGGGCGCTGTTCTGGACTCTGTTCTTCACCGTCGCAACTTACGTCAATGCGGCCTACATGCGCGAGCAGGTGTGTAAGTACATGTGCCCCTATGCCCGTTTCCAGGCGGTGATGTTCGATCAAGACACCTTGATTGTTTCCTATGACAAGACCCGCGGAGAACCTCGCGGCAGTCGCAAGAAAAGCGCCGATCACAAGGCCGAGGGGCTGGGCGACTGCATAGACTGCGAGCTCTGCGTGCAGGTTTGTCCCACCGGCATCGACATACGCGATGGCCTCCAATACGAGTGTATTGGCTGTGCTCTGTGTATTGACGCCTGTAATTCGGTCATGGACAAGATGGATTATCCCCGCGGCCTGGTAAGGTACACCAGCGAACACGAACTCGCCGGCGGCACCACCCACTGGATTCGCCCCCGCATCATCGGTTACGTTGTGGTGCTGACGATCATGATCGGGGTGTTTGCCTACAACATGTTCTCACGCATCCCTCTGGAACTGACCATTATCCGGGATCGCAACCAGTTGTATGTGACCACCGACACCGGGGCGGTCGACAACATCTATACGTTGCAGCTGGTAAACATGGACCCTGAGAGCCACGTATTCAACATCAGCGTTTCCGGGCTGCCGCAGGCCGAGATTATCGGTGAGACCGAGCACCGCCTGAACGGTGGCGAGGTGCGCTCAATCAGCCTGCGCCTGCGGGCCGAGCCTGACTCACTGGACAGGCCCAGCACGGAATTTGAGTTCCAGGCCAGGGCCAGCGACGACGAAGCGCTGCATGTATCCCACGAATCACGCTTCGTCAAACCACTCTAGGACTGTCGATGAACAAACGCTTCCCCCAAGAGGACAACGAACCCTGGTATCGCCAGTTCTGGCCCTGGTTCCTGATCCTGCTGCCGGCTACGGTCGTGGTCGCCGGTATTACCACGGTAGTGATTGCCAATCGCGGTGCCGATGACCTCGTGGTTGACGAGTACTACAAGGACGGACTGGCCATTAATCGCAAACTGGAGAAAAAGGAACGCGCCGACGCACTCGGTATTGGCGCGACACTGGAGGTGTACGGCAGTGAAATCCTGGTAAAAACTGCGGGGCCGGTGGACTCAGAGAAGTTGCAACTGCTGCTGTCACACCCGCTGGAATCAGACCGCGACTTCGAAGTCGTGGTGGTACAGAGCGTTCCAGGTGAATATCGCGGTCGCCTGCAGACCGCAATCGCCCCCCGCTGGCACTGGGCACTGATCCACGACGGCGAGCTGGCCTGGCGTCTTGATGGTTCAATTACCGCCGCGGACCTTCGTGAAGCGAGCGGTGACTGATTCAAGGGCGGCCTCCGATGCACTGATCGAACCCTGTTACCACTGCGGGGAACCAGTGCCTGAAGGCGTCTGCCTTTATACTGAAATCGGGGGACAGGCGCGCAGCATGTGCTGTCCGGGGTGCCAGGCGGTGGCGGCCATGATTGCCGGCAGTGGCCTGGACAACTTCTATCGGCAACGCACGGCCTACAGCGAGCGGCCCGCCGCAAGCGAGACGCCGGTCCGCGAGCAATATCTGATTTACGACCAGCCGGAACTGACTGACGCCTTCTGCCAGACGCAAGAGGACGGCAGTGTCAGCGCGCGCCTGTTACTTGGCGGCATCACCTGCGCCGCCTGCACCTGGCTGATAGAGCAAAGCCTTGCCTCTGTGCCGGGAGTCACGGAAGCTGCCGTGAATCTGCAGCAATCCCGGCTGGACATTCGTTTTGACCCCCTTGTGCTGCCCCTGAGCGAGATTTTTACCCGGGTTGATGCGCTGGGTTACCGCCCCCGGCCCTTCCAGGCCAGCGCCCGCCGCGAGCAGATGCGAGCGGAGTATCGGGCCGACCTGCGCCGGCTGGGTGTGGCCGGCTTTGGCATGATGCAGGTTGGCATGTTCGCCGTGGCACTGCACGCCGGCGACATCCAGGGCATCCAGGAACAGTACCAGGGCCTACTGCGCAGTTTCAGCTTGCTGGTCTCTGGTTTTATTGTCTACTACAGCGCCGGCACGTTCTTCCGCACCGCCTGGCGCCATCTCAAACAGGGCGCGCTGGTGATGGACCTGCCGGTGGCGCTGGCCATCGGACTCGCCTGGCTGGCAAGTGCCTATGCCACCGTTAGCGGCAGTGGCCAGGTCTACTTTGACTCGGTAGTGATGTTCACTTTTTTCCTGCTGCTCGGCCGTTTTCTGGAGGCCAGAGTCAGACAGCGCCATGCCAATAACTGGTTCGATGCAGAGAGCGCCTTGCCGGACGCGGTCAGCCTGCGACGCGATGGCCGGTGGATAACCGTTCCCCGCTCCCAGGCGGACCAGGGTGAGGTCATGCTGGTGCAGGCTGGGCAGACCATTCCCGCCGACGCGCGCGTGCTCAGCGGCAACAGTGCGGTGCGGGAAGACACCTTCAATGGCGAACATCTGCCGCGAACGGTCAGCATCGGCGATACCATCTACGCTGGAACCGTGAATGTCGAAGCCGCGCTGGAAGCGGAAATACTCGGCAGTTACGCCCAGAGCAGGCTGGCCGCCCTGCAGCGCTCGGTAGAAGTCGCGGAGACAGAAAAACCGCGACTGGCAAAAATGGCGGATCGAATCGCGTCCTGGTTCGTCGCCGGCGTACTGCTCGTTACTTCCGCAACAGCCATCGCCTGGTGGCATATTGCGCCGGAACAAACCCTGTGGGTGGCCCTCTCCGTGCTGGTAATCTCCTGCCCGTGTGCCCTGGCCCTTGCCACACCCGCAGCGCTGGCCTCGGCAGCGAGCGCCCTGCGCGCCACAGGCGTGATTGTGCGTGGGGAAAATGCTCTGGAATCCCTCTCTCGCACCACCCACCTGATATTCGACAAGACCGGCACACTGACCGAAGGAAAGCTGGCGATCAGCCGGGTGGAACTGCTCGGTGAACTGACCGAAGCCCGGGCTCTGCAACTGGCCGCGGGTCTGCAACACTGGTCCAACCATCCTGTGAGCAAAGCGTTTTCGCACATTCAGCCCGGTGAGGTATTCCAGGATGTGAATTATAAAGTGGGTGCCGGACTGCAGGGCAAGCTGGATGGCCGGCAATATCGCGTGGGCAGTGAATCGTTCTGCCGCGAGTTTTGCCCCGCCCTGCCACCGCCCCCCGACGAGCAACGCTACTGGATTGCCCTGTGTGATGCGCAGAGCCCGCTGGCCTGGATCGGCCTCGATGACACATTGCGAGCGGAAGCAAAAGCGGTGGTTCGCAGCGCGCTCACTGGTGGTCTCGAGTTGGGATTACTGACCGGTGACAGTTCGCCCCAGGGGAAGCTGCTCGCGCGGGAACTGGGTATCGACGATGTCCGCACCGGCATGGAACCGCAGCAGAAAATGCAGCGTGTACAGTCGCTACAGGCTACCGGCGCGGTCGTCTGTATGGTCGGTGACGGGCTTAACGATGCCCCCGTGCTCAGTCTCGCTGACAGTTCTTTTGCCGTGGCGGGTGCCACTGACCTGGCCCGCACCCAGGCAGATTTTGTTATCGTCGATGATGTCCTAACCCGAGTCACTGATACCTGGCAGAAAGCGCGTGATTGCCGGCGCATTATTCTGCAAAACTTTGCCTGGGCGCTGGGCTACAATCTCAGTGCGATCCCACTGGCGGCCACCGGTCACGTGCCGCCCTGGGCGGCGGCGATCGGCATGTCTCTCAGTTCCCTGCTGGTGGTTGCAAACTCGCTGCGATTGAACCGTAGTCCGGCAAAGGAGAAAGGGCTCTGATGGACAGTTTGTACCTGTTGATTCCGGTTGCACTGCTGCTGGTCGCACTGGGCATAAAGTTGCTGCTCTGGGCCATAGACAATGGCCAGTATGAGGACCTCGACAAGGAAGCCTGGCGTATCCTCTCGGACGACAAGAGCCCGGAGCGCAGCGACAGCGAAGCAGAGAGCAAAACCGATGACTGACATTGGTTATCTCAGCGCCCTGGCACTGGGCCTGGCTGGCGGTGGTCACTGCCTGGGCATGTGTGGCGGGATTGCCGCCGCCCTGAACCTCGGAGGTGAACGTTCCCTGCCGGTCACCATCGCCTATCACAGTGGTCGGATTCTCAGTTATACACTGCTCGGCGGACTGCTGGGAGTGATCGCCGGCAGCATAGATCTTGTGGCCTGGACCATCGCCCTGCGCTATCTCGCCGGGCTGTTGCTGATCGGTATGGGGCTCTATGTGGCGGATTGGTGGCGGGGCATGCTGGTGCTGGAAAAAGCCGGGGCCAGGCTGTGGCAGCCGGTGCAGCGACTATCGTCCAGGCTGCTACCCATTCGCAACCCTTTGCAGGGCCTGGCGCTCGGCCTGTGCTGGGGACTGATGCCCTGCGGTTTAATCTATTCTGCCCTGGCCTGGTCCGCCACCGCCCATGACGCGGTTTATTCTGCTTCACTCATGTTCGTTTTTGGCCTTGGTACCTTGCCCGCCATGATGGCGGTCAGCCTGGGAGCAGATCGCCTGCAGGCATTTTTGCGCAGGCGCGGTCTCAAGCTTTTTATTGCCGTCATGCTGATCGGCTCGGGGATCTGGACGATCTACCTGGTGGCGTCACACGGCGCACACCTGCGGCACGCCGCCCCCGGCGCAGAACAGGGCGAGATGGATCACTCACATATGGGTCACCCATAAAAAAGGTTCATCGCACATTAACGGGGAAGGGTAGTTAGCTAGACTCTCTGGCTTCAGCGGCCACTGCAATCGCGATGAACCATAAAAAAGCCCACCCCAAGGGGCGGGCCAGAAGCCTTCAGGCCGTAGGTGAGCCGACCTGAAGGGAGTTCGCTCAGAACTTGTAGGCGATACCGATGTTGTATACCCAGGGATCGATATCCACATCGAACTTGACCTTGGCGTTATCGGCCTCACGCAGGGTGACAGTCGCAGTGGTATCGATATCGATGTACCAGACGCCTGCATTGAAGCTCCAGTTTTCACCAAACGGAATATCCACACCGGCAGAGGCGGAAAGCCCGAAAGAATCGTCAAGATCAAGATCGGCCTTGCCGACAATTCCCTCGAGGTCGCGTGCGGCCTTCTCATCGAAGAAATAGGTGTAGTTAATGCCCACGCCCACGTAGGGCTGCCAGCCTGCGCTACCGCCGCGGGGATACCAGTGCAGAGTCAGGGTCGGGGGCAGGTGCTTGGTTGAACCGGCATCCAGCGGCGCCTCATTGACGTCGATGTTATGCTTGAAGGGCGTCGCGGCAAGCAGTTCCAGACCCCAATCCTCGGTCACCATGTAGGCAGGAATAATGGACAGTTGGGTGTCGTTGTCCACATCCACGGTTACACCCAGGCCTGGCACTTTATCGCTGTCGGCATCAGGGGCAACGGTTGCCGCACCCGCCCGCAAAATCCAGTCTCCGGCCTCGTAGGCCTGTGTCATCGCTGCGCCACCGGCAAGGGCGACAGCAACGGCCAGGGTCATTACATTTTTCATGGTTTACTCCTATCTATGGACAAAAATTCAGGCCCGCAGACCCGCATACAATGGATTCATATTAGAGCTCGGCAGTCTGCCGGGCATTGATGTCAATCAAGAGAACAGGGCGGTCCAGGGAACAACCTTGGTACTTTTACCGTAAGTAATCATTCCCACGGATAGTCCAGGGCACGACCGCAACCATGGAGGCTGCGCTCGTTCAGTTGCACGTGCACGGTGTAGGGGAAAGGCTCGCCTTTCATGGTGTCATGGCAAAGGGTTTCGCTGACGGTGACGTCAATGGCCTCGCCATTGGCCCTGGCCCGGTAGTGCAGTTCATCGCCCTCTTCGACGATTGTAAATTCACTGAACAACAGCCTCGTCGCACCGTAGTCACCGACAAACAACAGGTTCTCCTGTCGTCGCACCTCGAGATGCCAACCGGGCTCGTTGCCGACCGCGCGAAACTCAACCCCCCGGCGCCTGGCATCCTCCCAGGGCACGCGAAGGGGATTGAGCTGACAGTCGCTATAGCGCACGCCATCGACCTCCAGCATCGCTTCCTCCCCCCTGGACCAGAACATCACATCGCCCTCCTCATAACGGGTGCCGGACGCGGAGCGAACCTGTGACAGCACGAGGTAGCGATCCTCCAGCCAGATTGCCATTTCCCCCGGGCCGAGCCGGGTAATAAATTCGGTCCCCGTGCATTCGTAAACCAGGGTTCTTGCCAGCGGCCTGCTATCGGGCTGGAAATCGCCCGCCCGCTTGGTTTCATCAGCCTGCCCGGCGCAGGCAGTCAGCAACAGGGAAGCAATCAGCGTGATCTGGGGTTTCAGGTTCATGGGGTCTCCAACGCCGGCCTTTCGATAAGGCGGCGCTGCTTGCGCGCCTGTCTCAGGTTATCAACGGTTACAATCATCAAGCCCGTCCACACCAGCGTGAACGCGAGCAGCTGCGCCAGTGAAAACGGCTCTGCAAAGACCAGCACGGCCACCAACAGCTGCGCCGTCGGACCGATGTAGAACACCAGCCCGAGAGCTGTGAGCGGCAGCAAGCGGCTGGCCGCCACATAGGTTATCAGGGGAATGGCGGTAATAGCACCCGCGCCCAGCAACACCAGGTCCACCTCCAGTCCGTACTGGCCCAAACCGGCGCCATCACGGTAGATCAACCAGGCCAGTGAAAACGGTGACATCAGCAGGGTTTCGATAAACAGGCCCTCCAGCGACTCCACCGTGACCTTTTTGCGAATCGCGCCGTAGAGGCCAAAAGAAAGGGGTAATGCCAGGGCCACCCAGGGCAGGCCGCCGTAATACACCAGTTGTAACAATACCGCCACCAGGGCGCAGCCAATCGCGATTTTTTGCGCGGTGCCCACGGTTTCACCGAACAGCGTCAGGCCGATAAGCACATTGACCAGCGGCAGTAAAAAATAGCCCAGCGACGCTTCAGTGGCCTGGTCATTGCTGATAGCCCAAAGGAAGATCAACCAGTTCACCGCACCGAAGCCGGCCGCCAGCGCCATAACCGCCACCGTTCGAGGCTGTTTCAGCAACAACAGCGCGCCGCGCAGGCGACCGCTGAACAGCAACACCAGGCAGACAAAGGGCAGTGACCAGAACGCCCGATGCGCTAGTACGTCCTCTGGCGGCACTGGCTCGGCTCGCACCCAATACAGCGCTGCAAACCCCCAGATGAGGTAGGCGGTCACGCCCAGCAGGGTACCGCGCTGTTGTGGGCTTGAAGCTCCCCAGAGCAATGGCATCGTCAGCTTCCGTAGAAAGGCAGGACAATCATACGCATCGCAAGCAGTGTTACCAGCCACTTGAACCAGCGCTGGAAGTCCATCTCGGGGACTCTTCGCCGCAGTCGGGTTCCCGCCCAGGAGCCAGCGGTCACGGCGGCTATCATCGACAGCAGGAGGGGCCACCAGGGGCCGAAACTGAAGCCGAGCACCACGAAAGCGGCAAGGCGCATGACATGACTGAGACTCATATACATCGCCGTGTTCACCACCAGCCAGTCTCGTTGGGCATTGCGCCGGAGTAGCACCGCCGCTCCCAGCGGGCCGGTGGCGCCGGCCAGCATGCCCAGGCTGGTCTGGTAAAAGCCCAGCCCCAGCAGGGCCAGCTGCCCCCCGCCCCGGACCTGGGGTAGCGGCAGCCAGGTCAACAACAGGATTAACAGGCCAATCACCAGCGGCAGCCACTGCAGGTCCAAACTGGCGTATATTTCCCCGCCCAGCAGTGCACCCAGCAAGGCGCCCAGCGCTATGGCCGGCAGTATGTCCCACTGGATGTGTTGCCAGCCAAAGCCGGCGCGGCTGAGGTTACTGGCGAGCTGGGTAGCAGCGTGCAGGGGAAAAATAGCCTGCACTGGCACCAGCCCCGGCATGGCGGCGATTAACAGCACGCCGCCCCCCATGCCCATCACCCCCGCCAGCGCAGAGGTAAAAAAGGCTATCGGTACCAGCGCGAACTCAGCGCTTATGATCGTCAAATCGTAGCAGGGCTGCGCCTGTCCTGTGGCTGTCAATGGTGCCTCTCACTGAACCCCAAACCCCTGCGCAGGTCAACAATTTAACCCAATACGGGGGCCGATAGTGACCAGGACAGCCCGCTGCTCAAACCCCTGAGCCGCCTGCCGGCGCGGCGTGCTAACCCATGCCCCCCCAGGCCCGGGGCATTTGCATATTGAGACGCTCCAGTCCGCCATTAATGCCAAGAATATCGCCAGTGACATAGGACGCTGCCGGGGAGCACAGGTACAGGGCTCCCAGGGCAATATCCTCCACCTCGCCAAGGCGTCCCATGGGGGTCAGGTCCACCATGGTCTGCTCTACCTCGGGGGTCAACACAGTGTTCAGGGCGTCGGTCCGGGTCGAACCCACTGCAATGGCGTTCACCCGCACCCGCGGTGCAAATTCTTGCGCCAACTCCCGGGTGAGCAGAGAGAGCGCCCCCTTGGCGGTGCCATAGGCAGAGAAACAGGGGGTAGGTTTATGGCCCGCGACGGACGAGATGTTGAGAATACAGCCCTCCCCGTGTGCTGCCAGGTGCGGCGCACACAGCCGGGACAGTTCAAACGCGGTGGTTACGTTGAAGCGCAGTGCCGCCTCGAATTCCCTGGCGCTGGTTTGCAGCATGGGTTTGGGCGGAAAACCGCCGGCGTTATTGACCAGGATATCGATGCGCCCGAAGCGATCCATGGTCTGCTTTACCAGCGCCTGCAGTTGCTCAAAGTCGAGTACATCGGTGGCAACAACCAGGATATCGCCACCGAGTGAGGCAAGCTCTTGAGCCAACGCCTGCAGGTCGCTCTCGGTGCGAGCCGCCAGCACCAGGCTGGCCCCGGCCTCGGCAAAACCGCGAGCAATACCGGCCCCGATTCCCTTGCCGGCGCCGGTAATTATCGCCACCCTGCCCTGCAGGCTGAATCTGTCCATTAGTGCCATGTTATTTCCCCGTGTCGCTTATTCCCGCAGTTCCAGTGTCTCGCCGCTGCGTGCCGCCTCGATATCGGACTCGCAGTAGGGCATATCAACCCACGCCTTACGGGAGTACAACTCACTCTGGTCACCATGGTTTGGTGACTCGGGGTTGATGGATTGCGAGGTGGTGATAATTGCCTCGGCAAGGGGACATTCGCTTTCATCCCAGGTCACCGTCTGGATGTAGGAGTTGCCAGCGCGGATATTGCGATAGCCGCCCTGATCCAACCCGGCGCTGATCGCCCCGAACACGCCCATACTGCCGCTGCCCCCATGAATCGGCACATCGACCCCGTTGCGCGGCAGCACCTGGACTTCGCCCCAGGGCGCGGCCAGCGGCACCCCAGCGGCGTCGAGCGCGGCGACCGCGGTCGCCAGTGCGGTGCTAATCCGCACGGCGTTACCTTCCGCCGCGATATCGAAACCACGGGGAGTCTGCAGGGGCCGCTGCGGGTCAAAGTCCTCCCGCCACAGTGACTGGTCGGTAATCGCGTTTTCAAACGGGCTGCCGCCTACAGAGATCGCTTTCCAGAACTCGGTAAACACCTGGGTCCCGCGGCTGTCTACCTCGGCGCGACGATCCCAGTCAGCGAGCACGGCGCAGGCCCGCAGTGCATCGACCTTCGCCTCATCCAGCGTTGCACAAAACTCAAGCACGTCATCCAGTACCAGTTCCGCTCCCCACACCCGGTTGGCATACATGAGCTGCTGCAGGCTGGCCAGGGTAAACCCCGGGCTGGGGTCAAAGCCGTCCGCACCCGCCAGCCGTTCGGCCACCATGGCGTGGTTGATCTGGGTGCGCAGGTTCTGCTGCCTGCCCTCATGGCCGACAAAACCCATGGTGCTGGGAAACCCTTCCAGAGGCTGCGCCGGGTCGGTCAACCAGTAGCTGTCGTTGCTGTTGGCGGCATAATTACGGGTAAAGAAACTGGGCAGGCTGGAGAAACCGAACAGGCCCGAGTCCTCCGGGGCATCGCTATCCACACCCCACTGACACTCACTGCGGTCACCGTCGAGAACAATAATGGCGGCGTTGGTCAGGGCACGGACCACGGTATTAATACCGGTGACACAATCAGCCATCTTCGCTTCGGTCACATGGGGTATGGCCGAAACCTCGCCGTAAAAGGCCTCACCGTGGCGATCAGCGGCCAGGGAATGAAACAGCGGATTGCCGATTACCTTGAGGGCCTCGGCAAATTCGCCGACATTCGCGGCCTTGCCGATATTGACCCACATCTCGATGCCGCGCAGGTTGTCCAGGTTGGCGTCGCGCAGCGCATACACCGTACCGCGGGCGGTGGGCCAGCCGGAGAACAGGTCAACGAAATCGGGGGCAATGGCCGCCGCTGTGGCAGCGAGGCTGACAATCAGACCATGTTCCCAGTGATAGAAGGTGTGTTCACGCTCCTCCATCGAACCATCGGGCCTGGCCACCCTGATGCGAACCGTCTCCGGAACAATGTCCCGAAATTCCCCATCCACCTCGTACTGAAGCGGATTATCCGGATTCAGTTTCAGCTCGAAGAGGGTGAAACGATTGGCCACGCTGACGGTATGCGACCAGGCCAGGTCGCGGTTGAACCCGATGGCGACTTTGGGGAAGCCCTTGAGGGCGGCACCCATGGCGTCGTATTCGCCGGGAATGGTCAGGTGCACCTGATAAAACGAGCCCACGCCATACCAGGGTTGGTGGGGATTACCCAGCAACATGCCACTCCCCGTCTGGGTCGCATGACTGCCCAGCGCAATCGCATTGCTGCCCTTGTCATCACTGGCAAAGGCCTGCCGCATTTGTTCCGCGGTCAGCTGTGCCGAAGCGCCGGCGGCGTTACCCTCTCCCGGCCCGTTGGCATCGAGTATGGCCTGACGAACAATGCCCTGGTCGGTACTGCCCTGCAACTGGATGCGGCGAAAGTATTTCCACAGGTCGATGGCCTGGATCTCGCGCACCCAGTGGGCGCCGCGACAATCGGGATCGGTGTCGGGCAGGTTATCAACGCCGGTTTCACGGAGGTAGCGGTTGTAGCCGGCTGCGTAGCCCTCCACCAGTTCCAGAATGTATTCCGGTTGCTGGCTGAGGTAGCGCTCCCGCAATTGCCCTTCGCTGTTATTATTGACCAGGCTGAAGATAAAGTCGGTATCCTCACTGCCCTGCGCCTCGCCGAAAAACTCCAGCGACTGGCCGCTGGCGCGAATGATCTCGGTGATCAACATGCAGTAGTTATCCTGGGCAAAGGCATAGCCGTGACCATATCCCAGACTGCCCCAATCCTCCGCCACGATGTGCGGAATACCATATTCGGTGCGGGTCAGTGTTGCCTGGTAAGTGAAGTCTTCCGGCGCCTCGGGGTCGGGAGTGACCGGCGGGGCGGGACGGGAATGACCACTGTCACCGCAGCCGGCAAGCAACAGAGGTAGAACAAGAAAGGCCGCCGCAACTATCGTTTTCATTATTCGGGTCTCTCGCCAGGGGCTTTGTGATGAGCCTCATCATACGTAAACACCTCGCCGGAAATCTACACAAGGGGAATTCACTGCCTTCCCGGCGGCGCAACAGGCTATACTGATGCCATGCATTTTATTTTCGAAGTCCACATGAAACCCGGCTATCCGCCGGAGCGCTATGCCCAGGCGTGGGTGAAGGCCAGCGAACTGATCCAGCAGGCGCCGGGTGCCCTGGGTACCCGGCTGCATCGCAAAATCGGCGAGCCCAACGTGCTGCTGGCTATCGCGACCTGGGAGTCGAAAGCGGCTCGCGACGCGATGGAAGCGACACCGGACCAGCAGGTGGCGGACATCATTCGCGAGCAGGCCCAGTTTGTGGAAGTCAAAGTCATCGGCGAGTACGAAGCGCCCGAATGGGAAGTGGTCATCCGCTAACATGCAGCTGTCTGTACTGGACCAGTCCCTGGCACGCCGTCCCGAGGAAGCCCCCGTTGCGCTGCAGGAAACCCTGCAGATGGCCCGGTGGTGCGAACAGCTGGGCTACGGGCGCTTCTGGGTGTCTGAACATCACGCTTTCCCCTCGGTGGCCGGCAGCGCGCCCGAGGTACTGCTGGCAGCCATCGGAGCTGCCACCGACACCATACGTATTGGCTCCGGCGGAATCATGTTACCCCACTACAGCCCCTACAAGGTCGCCGAGGTTTTTTCGTTGCTCGCCAATCTTTACCCGGGGCGGGTGGATCTGGGCATTGGTCGTGCCCCGGGGGCGGACATGTCCACCGCCGTTGCGCTGGCCCCCGACGGCCACCCACGATTCGACAGGTTTCCGGAATTGACAGCCCGGCTGGGCGAGTATCTGTGGCAGGACAGTACCCAGCCCCTGGTCAGTCCGAAGCCGCCCCCCGGAATCCCCCTCTGGATGCTGGGCTCGAGCCCGGACAGCGCAGTGCTGGCGGCGAGGCTGGGACTACCCTATAACCTGGGCCTGTTTATCAACCCCCAGGCAGATCCCCGACTGATAGCTCACTACAAACGGCATTTCCAGCCCAGTGACCTGCAGCCGGCGCCGCATGCCATCCTCACCCTGAGTGTATTTTGTGCCGACGATGAAGACAGGGCGCGGGCACTATTGCTGGCCCACGACCTCAACCTTTTCCGGTTTTTCAGCGGCGAGACCACCGGCAAATCCCTGACTCCGGAAGAGGCCGTCGCCTACCCCCTGGGCCCCCGGGAAAGTGCTTTTATCCGCAGTCGGGCGCAAAGCCGGGCAGTGGGAACACCGGACCAGGTGTGGCAGCAGTTGCGGGAACTGGCCGCCGCCCACGACGCCGACGAAGTTATGGCGGTGACCAATATGTATTACTTTGAGGACCGAAAGCGCTCCTTCGAACTGCTGATTCGCCACCGGCCGGACTGAAACCTGCGGGCCATTTCAGCAATCAATGGCGGAAGACGGCACACCCCGCGGTTGAAACCCGTACAATGGCAGGTCGATGCCTGTCGATAGCGGTACGCTAATATCGACATTGCCCTGACTTGAATCTACTCTCTGGATATACGATAGCGGTGAACAAAAAATAACCAGATGGCCAGCGTCTCTACCCATCACTTTCTCGCGGTCATGCGCGGAGCCCAGCTCAAAGGCTGGTCACGCCAGAACCTGTTGCTGGAGGCCGGTATTCCCGACCAGGTCGACTACTGCGCCGAGCAGCGTTTTACCATTCACCAGATGACCCGCCTCACCAGGACTATCTGGCGGGTGCTGGATGACGAGTTTATGGGATTCACCAAACACCCCTGTAAATCCGGCGCTTTTTCCTTCGCCCTGCAAACCATGAGAAAGTCGCACAACCTGCACGACGCCCTCCTCACCGGGTTTGAATTCTATCGCCTGGCGGCGGACGACATCGCGACACAACTCATTGTGGAGGACGATATCGCCACTATCGACATCCGCTTCGCCTATCCGGAGTTCGACCCCCAGCACTATTTCGAAGAATTCTGGATGGTAATCTGGCACCGGCTTATCAGCTGGCTGTCCGGTGTACGTATTCCGCTACGGCACGTGAGATTCAGGCAGCAACAGCCTGCCTATAAAAAAGAACTGCACTATATGTTTCCGGGCAAGCACGACTATGGCTGCGAAACCAGCCAACTGGAGTTCGATGCGAAATATCTCGCCCTGCCGCTTGTCCGCAGCCAGAAGGAGACGGAGCTGTTTCTGGCGCGTTCGCCCTACAACCTGTTGTCCATACCGGGATCGGACGGCACCCTGCAGGGCGAGATAATGAGCCAGCTTACCCCCACTAACGCGGAGCCTCTTTGCTTCCCCGATATCGAGGAACTGGCCCGCACACTGAATGTCAGCGGCACCACATTGCGCCGGCGATTGCAGGAAGAGTCAACCAACTACACCGAAATCAAGACGGAACTGCGCCGGCAACTGGCGTACAAGATGCTGTCCGACGCGAAAGTTCCCATTGGCAAGGTGGCGGAAGCTGTTGGATTTTCGGAAACCAGCGCTTTTGGCCGGGCATTCAAGGAATGGAGCGGTTTCACGCCGCGTCAATACAGAAGCACCCTGCTGAATCCAGCCGGATCTTCCTGACGCCCTCTGAGCCTGCTGACCCTTCAGGCGCTGTAAAGCGTAAAGGCGCCGATCAGGATAAACCCAAAACCCGCTACATAACTCAGTACCCGCTCGCTGATGTATTCTGCCAGCAAACTACCCGCCAGAACCCCGATCGCTGAGGCGACCACTAACGCCAAAGAGGCCGCCAGAAATACCGTCATTTTGCTGACGTCTTTGTCAGCAGCAAACAACATCGTCGCCAGTTGAGTCTTGTCACCCAACTCAGCAATAAACACCGCTGTAAAAATGGTTGCGAATATTTTAATTTCCAATTTCTTCTCACTGCTGTAATAAATTGATCACTGCCTTGACGTGGACGCAGCGGCAGACGGCTCCCTGAATAGACCTTCAGTCTGTATTGCCATTATCGAGACGCGCCGACCTCATGCGCTGCAGGGCATCCTGCAGGGCCGACATAACCACGGCGGTGGAGACCCCCATCATAAGAATGCCATTCAGGGACTGCATGGGACCGAGGATCCGGTGCCTCGCTGACATCACGATATCGCCGTAACCCAGGGTCGCGAAATTGACCGCAGAGTGGTACACCGCCACCTGGAAATCTTCAAATTCACCCAACTGTATAAACAGCGCCCCCCAGATGCAAACCTGCAGGAAGTTACCGACCACGAGCACAATCATCACGCCGCAGATTACCAGCATCGTACTACCAAAGGACCCGCGTTCCACGGCTGCGCTGTGGCGGGCATAGGTTCGCATAGCGGCGGTAACCAGCAAGGCCTGCACGAACAGGCACCCGACCATGACCAGCAGTCCCAGAATGACATTTTGAAACATGTTCCCGCCTCCATCTACACCGCAGGCTGCCTTTTCAGCGCCTGCCGTTTGCGCAGATTTTCAAGTAATAACAACATCATCCAGGCATACAGGGTGACACCGATAAACAACGCGATACGCACCGCAGATGCGACGTACGGGTCCTTGCCATTGATCGTATCCTCAACCGCCGGACCCACCAGGATAAACAGGGTGACCGTGACATTCTGCCAGAAGGTGGGACCGAATGCGCTGGCCAGAACGCCATAGAACTTGGCCAGCAGAAAACCGCTGAATAACAGCGTCCACAGCCAGAACATAAACAGGTTGGGCACCAGCTTCAGGCAAAACCAGAATACCATGGCGAACACGGCCGCCAGACAGGTAGAACCCAACAGTTCGACCCCCGCATGCTTTGCCGCAGTCTCGTTGGCCTGCTGGCCCAGAGCGACTGACTTCATGACAATCGGCGCATATGCGGTCGGGTTGTAAAGCACCAGCAGGTAACTTGGAAAAACCACCAACGTAGCGCGCAGGGCCAACCAGCTCGACTGCAGGGGTTCCGAGTGAGGGGGCGGCGCTGTCGATACATTGTCCTCGGGAAACCAGGGGTAGACCAGCCACTGGCAGACCACGGCAATGGCAATGTTCAGTAGCAATGCCGAGATGATCATCATCGCCAGTGATGGCCCCATCACACCCAGGGCAGAAATAAGCGTAATGCCAATGGTCAGCAACAACCCCACCGGCCCCTTGCCCTTGTTCAGGGACAGGTAATTCGCAAAGAACAGACCCAGCAAGACAATAATCAGCCCGGTCATCGTGTGGTAGGTCAGTATCGGGATCAACAACAGGCCACTGCCGAGCATCAGGGACAGCACCAGAATCAGCCCCAAAAGACCCTTCAGCCCCATGGGCGGCTTGGGGTCGGCCCCCAGCAAAAAGGCAAACAGCGGCGCGATGAAAGGCAGGTTTGCATCCATCCCATAACTGGTCGCGAGGGCGATACTCATTGCCAGGCTCAGCCTGAATACCCGTCGCGCTGCTATCGGCATGCTCACTCTATCGGCCCTAGTATGCGTAGGAGACGATGCTCATAAAACGCATATAGAGTCTTCCAAGAATCCGGGTCAGCCAGGCGCCCTCGGTATAGGCCATGACGGAGGCCTGTCCCCCCATGCGCAGCTGGGTTCGCAATTGCTCTGCCTGCTGTGGGTCAAACCTCACCCTGACCGGAAACCGCTGCGCTGGTCGCAGCCAGTTGCGATCATTATTGACGGTCGGCAGGGTTCCGGGCTGGGGGGTGCGGCCGGAACTGACTCCCATGCCGATATTGTCGATAACGCCGTGGAAAACCTCGCCAGGCAGGGAATCAAACAGGATTTGTACCGGCGTACCGGTTAGCAGATGACCGAGGTTGTTTTCGGTGTATTGCGCTTCTATCCAGACATCACTCAGGGAAAGCAGGGTAATGACTGGATGCCCCATGCCCGCGAAGGAACCGACATCAGTGCGCAAATCAGTAATCACGCCGCGATCGCCCGCCCTCACCGTGGTGCGTTCCAGGTCCAGTTCGGCTTTCTCCACGCCGGTTCTGGCAATGGCAAGAATCGTGTTCAGTTGTTCACTGGAATCCCCACCCTTGGCCTCAGTCGCCTGTTTGATGCCTGCTTCTGCCGCGGACACAGCTGCCTTGCTCTGGGCCAGGGTGGCCCGGGATATCTCCAGGCGACGGGTCGATATGGTTCCCGGGTCTTCCTGGTACAAACGCTCGAGGCGATTGGTATCTTTTTGCGCCTTGTCGAGATTCGCCAGCGCCGAACGCAGGTTGGCCCGGGCCGCTTCGACTGCGGCATCACCGGCCTCTACCTGGCTCAGGGCGTTGCGGTAATCGGAGCGGGCCTTGGCGAGCGCTATTTCATACTGGGAGGGATCGATCTGGAACAGCGGCTGACCCGCTTCCACCTCCTGGTTATTGGCAACAAATACCTCGGTGACATTACCGGACACCTGGGGCGCCACGCCGATCACATAACCCTGCACCCGGGCCTGGGTGGTGTAGGGCGTGTACCTGTCACTGGCCAGGTACCAGCAAAGGGTCAGGAGAATGACCAGTGCCACGGCCTGTCCACCGCGTTTTACCGTTTTCGAGGCCGCGTCCTGTTCGTCGACCTGCCCGGCTTCGTCCTTACTGTCTGCGTCGCTCATGGTGTTCCCCATCAAGGCCGTTTCTGTTCGATTGCGGGCACCGGGTCATCCAGCATGCCGTCCCAGTCCGTGCGCTGTTCCATAATCTCCCGGACCGCGTCCGGCACCAGATCTTGCGCCTGGGCGGGACGCCATCCGCCCCCCAGCGCCTTGTAAAACGCGATAACCCCGTTGATGTGGGCTCCCTGGTTAGCCACGTAGGCGGCGGACCGCGCAGCCCGCGACTGCTGTGCAGTGAGTACCCGCTGGAAGTCGGAATAACCCTCCCGATAGCGCTTGGTGGACAGCGCCAGCGAACGCTCTGCCGCCTGTAGTGCCTCGGCCAGTACCTGCTGCTGCTCACGGGTTTTCACCACGGCGATGGCGGCACTGTCGATTTCAGCGGCGGCGGCCAGTACCGTCAACTGGTAGCCTTCTATCAATTGCTGCAGGCGCACGTCCTGCACCCGGACCCGATTTTCAATCCGGTCGTAGTTGAACAGGTTCCAGGTAAATCCCGGCCCGACACCGGTAGCCAGGGCGTCGGCAGTCAGGTCCAGGGAATTGCCCGACCAGCCGATGGTTCCAAACAGGGAAATTGAGGGGTAGAGGTCTGCCCGGGCGATGCCGATTTGTGCCGACTGGGCGGCGACGCTGAAGGCGGCGCTGCGAACATCGGGGCGACGGAGCAGCAAAGTCGCAGGAAACGCATTGATGTAAACCGGGTTCAGTGCCGGCAGTTCGCTGGCCGCCGTGTTCAACTCCGGCAGCTCGCCAGGCGAGCGTCCCAGCAGTACGCCTAATCCGTTTTCTACCTGCCTGAGGCTGGATTCAAGTTCAGGAATGGTGGACACGGTCGCCAGGTACTGGGTTCGCGCCTGTTGCACGTCCAGTTCCGACGACTGGCCACTCTCGAACAGCCGGGTGGTGATTTCCAGACTGCGATGCTGCAGGTCAGCGTTCTCCCGGGCAATCTCGATCTGGCGGGCGATAGTCAGGTAACTGTAATAGGCCTGGGCCACCTGTGCCGCCAACAGCACCTGGGCATTTTGCTGATTGCTGATGGAGGCGAAGAAAGCCGCGTCGGCAGACTCCACCCCGCGCCGCCAGCGCCCCCAGAAATCCAGCTCCCAGCCGATATCAAACCCAAGGTCATAGGCGTTGAGATTCGAGTGATCGCCCGACTTGCGGCCCTCGGTCGGCCAGCGGTCGGCTCTCGCCCAACTGCCGCTCGCTTGCTGGACCTGCGGATACTGACTGCCGGTTGCAATACCCAGCAGCGCCCTGCTTTCAAGTACCGCCAGGCCGGCCAGGCGCAGGTTGTAGTTCTCCCGGCGGGCAATCTCGATGAATTGATTCAACAGCGGATCACCGAAGGCCTGCCACCAGAACTGCAGGTCTTCCTCCGCCGGTGACGCGGGGTTCACCTGGCCATAGAGATCAGTCTGCCACTGTTCCAGCCAGGCAACCTCGGGTTCCTCGTAATCCGGTCCCAGGTTGGTGCAGGCCTGCAGGAGCAGTGAAGCGCCGGCCATGGCCAGCGCCCTGGTGATCAAACTCATTCTCCAGCCTGATCCGTCGCCGCAACAACCTCCTCTGGCGAATGCGTATGGACGGAAACCCACTGCATAAATACCTGGTAACCGACTGCCAATACAACCGCGCCAGTGAACAGCCCGACGAATCCGGAAGAGACCATACCGCCCAGAGCACCAATCAGTATGACCGGCATGGGCGCCTCTACCCCGCGCCCGAGTAACAGCGGCTTGAGTACATTGTCGGCCAGGGCTGTGATAATCACCGCAACCGTCCACACCGTATTCATCACCGTCCCGGAATCGCCGCCGTTCCAGATCCAGATGATGACCGGGATACCGATTAACATTGCGGGCAACTGCATGATTGCCATCAGTAACACCACCAGGGCGAGGATACCCGCAGCGGGCACCCCTGCCAGCAGAAAAACGAGCCCCATCAATACCGCCTGGATAGCGGCCACGCCGAGCACGCCCACAGCCACGGAGCGTGTCGTCATGGTCACCAGGTTATGTACCCTGGGTCCCTGCTCCGGCCCGGCGATACGACTGAAAATGTTCAGGGTCGCACCACTGCCACCCTTGCCGTAGGCCATCATGATACCGGCGACGATAAGGGCGCCGAGCAACAGGGCAATACCCCCGGCCGTATTCCTGGCCATGGCCAGCACGCCCCTCATCACCGATTCGACATTGGTCCTGTATTTGGCGATGAAGGCGGGGAGATTTTCGCTGGCCTCGGTCCAGGCGGCGTAAACCTGCTTGCCCACCACCGGCCACTCGGCGACAGCTTCTTTTGGCGGTCGCAGGCCCAGGGTACCGGCGTTATAGGCCTCGTGCAGGTACCTCAGTTCCTCGGCCATTGATCCGGCGAGTTTCACGGCGGGAACACCGATGAGCAATAGCCCGGACAGCACAATGACGGTAGCCGCGCGCCCCTGCTTGCCGGCAAATTTGTCAGCCAGCTTCTGGTGCATTGGGTATAGCGTGACCCCGAGAATCAGTGCCCAGAGCATCAGGTTCAAAAACGGACTGAATACGCGAAAACACATCACCACCAGCAGGAAGACAATACTGACCCTGATAATTACGTCAGTAAATTCCTTGGCGGTCATGGGGTGAGACTCAATTTCGTTATTTTCCATGCTACATCCCTAGGTTTGATATGGCCGGGCAAGGAGGCTCCAGCCCTAGCAGAGTAGCATATCGGAACAAATTTTCTATGCA
The DNA here is from genome assembly GCF_004354085.1 of Seongchinamella unica. GTDB lineage: Bacteria > Pseudomonadota > Gammaproteobacteria > Pseudomonadales > Halieaceae > Halioglobus > Halioglobus unicus. The sequence goes on from NZ_SMSE01000004.1 coordinate 298,464, forward strand.
GGAGCGGCGTTCAGGGCCGCCAGCGCGGGCGCGTCAGATAGTCCCGCGTTCCCTGGCCATATCCAGGGCCAGGTCTTCAATCATGTCTTCCTGGCCCCCGACGGTGCGGCGCCTGCCGAGTTCCACCAGGATATCCCGGCTGGACAGGTTGTATTTGGCCGCCGAGCGCTTGGCAAACAACAGGAAGGAGGAGTAGACACCGGCGTACCCCAGGGTCAGGGCATCCCGGTCTATGCGCACCTGCTCATCCATCAGCGGGGTGATCAGGTCCTCGGCGATATCCATGGCCTTGAAAGTATCGACCCCGGTTTCTATGCCCATCCGGTCGCACACCGCGATAAACACCTCCAGTGGCGTATTACCGGCGCCGGCGCCAAGACCAGCCATGGAACCATCGATGCGGTTGGCCCCTGCTGCCACCGCAGCAATGGAGTTGGCGACCCCCATGGCCAGGTTGTGGTGGCCGTGAAAGCCCAGCTCCGTTTCCGGCTTGAGCTCGGCGCGGGCCAGTGCCACCCGGGCAGTGACATCGTCCGGCAGCATGTAGCCCGCGGAGTCGGTGATGTAAACACAGTTGGCACCGTAGTCTTCCATCAGTTTCAGTTGGGTCAGCAATTCTTCCGGCTCGATCATGTGCGCCATCATCAGAAAGCCCACGGTATCCAGCCCGTCCATAGCGGCCGCCGCGCTGATGTGCTGCTCGGACACATCCGCCTCGGTGCAGTGGGTGGCCACCCGGATGGTGGAGATACCGCAATCCACGGCCATTTTCAGGTGGTCAACCGTACCGATTCCAGGCAATAGCAGGGCCGACACTCTGGTATTGTTCATTTCCTTACAGACCGCGCTGAGGTAATCCTCGTCGCTGGCGGCCGGGAAGCCATAGTTGACCGAGGCCCCACCCAGGCCATCGCCATGGGTCACTTCAATCAGGGGGACACCGGCGTCGTCCATGGCCCTGGCCACAGTCACCATTTCCTCCACCGTAATCTGGTGCCGCTTGGGGTGCATCCCGTCGCGCAGGCACATATCGTGTACGGTAATTTGCTTGCCTTTCAGATCCATTGTCTTTCTCCAAATGTCGGGCCAGTTCCTGCAAACGCGGGCTCAAGCCAGATGATTCCTCTGACATTCCGGCCAACTCGTCTGTCATCCCGGCGTTGTGTTAGCGCTAGAGCCTCAAGCCGCCGTGGGCACGAAATTACCCGCCAGCATTTCCTCTGCGTACATCTCGGCGGTGCGCAGTCCGGCGGCGGTCATGATATCCAGGTTACCCGCGTATTTCGGCAGGAAATCGCCCAGTCCCTCGACCTCCATGTAAATGGAGACCCGCTTGCCATCGAATACGGGGCCATTTTTAAGCAGGTAGCCCGGCACATATTGCTGCACATCTGCAATCATCTCGTGCACCGAGCGGGTGATGGCCTCCTGGTCGGGTTCATCCACGGTCAGGCAATGCACCGTATCGCGCATGATCAGCGGCGGTTCTGCCGGGTTGATGATGATGATGGCCTTGCCGCTGTCGGCACCGCCCACCAGCTCGATACCTCTTGAGGTGGTGCGGGTAAACTCATCGATATTCTTGCGCGTTCCCGGGCCGGCGGATTTGGAACTCACGGTTGCGACGATTTCACCATAGGCCACCTTCTGCACCCGGCTCACCGCCGCCACCAGGGGAATCGTCGCCTGGCCGCCACAGGTCACCATATTGACGTTCATCGCTTTCTGCTCAACCGCGCTGGCCAGGTTCACCGGCGGCACGCAAAAGGGGCCGATGGCCGCGGGGGTGAGGTCTATCATGACCGCACCCTGCTCGTTGACCTTGCGGCTGTTCTCGGCGTGTACATAGGCCGAGGTGGCGTCGAAGCAAATTTGTACCCCGTCTTCCTTCATGGTCGGCAACATCCCGTCGACACCCTCGGCGGTGGTCTTCAGGCCCATGTCCTTTGCCCGGGCCAAGCCCGGAGAATCCGGATCCACCCCCACCATCCACACCGGTTCCACCACGTCGCTGCGCATGGCCTTCATCAGCAGATCGGTACCGATATTGCCGGGGCCAATAATGGCCGCTTTGATTTTCTTGCTCATTGAATCTCCCACTTCATCCCGGCGGCGGCCGGAATCCAGTTAACCTCTGTTGGCGTGACCAAATCACCTAGACGAACTTACAGCTGCAGCCGCCAATGCCCTCGATTTCCAGGCGCATCTCATCACCGGCCACCACCGGTATCAGCGGCGCCAGCGAACCCGATAAAATCACCTCACCCGCCTTGAACGGAATCCCGAACTCACCGAGGGTGTTGGCCAGCCAGGCCACCGCTGTCAGCGGGTTGCCCTGCACGGCACTGCCGAGTCCCTCGGAGTGGAACTCGCCATTCTTGTAGATGGTCATCTTCAGGTTCGGCAGGTCGTAGTCGCGGGGATCGACCTCGTTTTCACCCAGCACGTAGACACCGCAGGAGGCGTTGTCCGCCACGGTATCCTGAATCTTGATGTTCCAGTCATCGATGCGCGAGTCGACGATTTCGAAACAGGGCATGATGGTCTCGGTGGCCGCAAGCACATCCTGCTCCGTCACGCCCGGCCCCACCAGGTCTTTCTTCAGACGGAAAGCAATCTCGCCCTCGGCTCGCGGCGCGATCAGGTGGCCCGCAATCGGAATGTCGGCACCGTCAGGGTAGGCCATCGCATCCGTGAGAAAACCAAAGTCGGGCTGGAACACGCCCAGCATGTCCTGGACCGGCTTGCTGGTCACGCCAATCTTCTTGCCGACTACGCGCTCGCCGTCGTCCTGCTGCCGGCGTTTCAGCATGCGCAGGCTGATATGGTAGGCGTCTTCAATCGTGATATCGGTTTCGCGATCGGTGAGCGGGGGCAGGGAGTTGCACTTGCGCATCGCCTGATACAGCTCATCACCTAACTGCTCGATCTTGCTGGGATCCATCATCCGGTTCACTACCTTGAGAAATGCAGGCGTAATTCTACACTGCCGGGGCGGCTACCCGGTTTAAATTGATTGGCTGTTCAGCCGTTCTGCAGAAAGTCCAGGCAGGCCCGATTGAACATGCCTTCGTGCTCCACCATCACCCAGTGGCCGCATTCGTTGACCAGTATGGTACGCATGTGCCGAATGTTCCTGACCATGGCCATGATGCCCTCCTCGGGCATCATCTTTTCGTCCATACCCCAGAACCCGAGGGTGGGACAGCCGATTTCACCCAACCTGTCGACCAGCACGGGAATATCCATGGTGGCCATCACATGGCCATTCATGATTTCCATAATCTGCATGCGTTCCGCCACCAATTCATCGGTGGCCAATTGAGCGTTGTGCATCAGGCCGGTTGCAAACAGGTCCTTCATCACGGCCGGCGTTACCGGTTCCCCGGAGCCAAACACCTGGAAGACCTTCTGCATCCCTGGCATTTTCTGGTACTCCGCCAGCTCGCTGAGCCCCCCCGGCGCCATCAGGATCAGTTTCTCTACCAGTTCCGGATAGTCCAGCGTGAGCCCAATGGCGATGGCGCCTCCCAGGGAATTGCCCACCAGAGTACACTTGTCCACGCCCGCGCAATCCAGGGTCTGTTTGATACACTCGACAAAGAATGACAGTGGGTGGTCCACGTCATCCGGCTTGTCAGAAAAGCCGTAGCCGATGTGATCAGGGATGATGCAGCGATACCCGGCCTCAACCAACATCGGGTAATTGCCCTTGAAGTTGGAGTAGCCGCTGGCACCGGGGCCGGAGCCGTGAAGGAAGACCACCACCTCACCCGTGCCCTCATCCAGGTAATGGATTTTGTAACCATTGGCGCAATGGGCGTATTTACCCTCGGGCAGCAGGCCTATTTTTCCCATATTATTGTTCCTCGCTGGACTACGGCAGGTTTTAACCACAGTGGTTGGCCGACTTCACCGTGCGGCCGAACCGGCTGGTGATGATCGGCTTTGCGGACAGCACTAAATCGCGTAATCGACGTTTTCCTCCCCAAACATGATAGCCCCCATGTTGTTGGCGAATGGCGTTGAATGATTGGCCACATGGGCCTGGCTCGCCAGCATATCCAGGTGGAAGTCCAGCAACTCGCTACCGCTACGAATGCCACCACTGCCAGCAGCCTTGAGCATGCGGCTGGAGAGCTCGAGGCAACGATCGGCCACCACCGCGGAGTCGTAGCGGTAACGCACCCGGTCCTCAACCGGAATCGGCTCGCCGGCCCGGCACTTTTCCATCATCGCGTCGAAGTTGCGGATCATGGTCAGCTTCATCTCTTCAATGGCAGCACGCACCTCGGCGGCCAGCTCTCGGGCATGGGGGTCGTTCTTCATTTTGTTCGGTCCGACCTGGCGGGTTTTGGCTACATCGATGAACGCCTGCAGTGCTCCTTCACAGGCGCCCAGTGTGGCGGTACACACGGCGCGCACGAAGACCTGCATAAAGGGCATGCGGTACAGGGGGGCGTCGTTGACCGCGTTCCCGGGATTGTCGCAGAGAAACCCGTCCATGGACTTGTGAGTGCGATGTTCGGGGACAAACACGTCGTCCACCACGATGTCGTGGGAACCGGTGCCCTGCAGACCCACCACGTCCCAGTGATCGACAATCTCGTAGTCCTCGATGGGCACCAGGAAGGTGCGGTAATTGGCCATGTCGAAGGGGGCCTCCGGCGTGGGCACGACCGCACCGAGAAACGCCCACTTGCAGTGTTCCGATCCACTGGAGAAGCTCCAGCGACCACTGAGGCGGAAGCCGCCATCCACTACCTTGACCTTACCCACCGGGGCATAGGACGAGGAAATCAATACCGTAGGATCGTCGGCCCAAACGTCCTGCGCGGCCTGGTCATCGAACACCGCCAACTGCCAGTTATGCACCGCGATCACACCGAGGATCCAGGCACTGGAGGGACAGAAGCGGGCAATCTCGCAGCCCACCATGTAAAACACCTGCGGATCCATGGCATAACCGCCCCACTGCTCCGGCTGCAAAATCTTGAAAAAACCGGCCTTGTGGAAATCGGCAACCGTTTCCTCGGGTACTTTTCGCTGCGCCTTACATTGTGCCCGACGCTGCACCAGTGCCGGCCCCATCGCTCTGGCAGCGGCTATCAGTTCCTGTGCCCGGGGTGATTCCAGTCCGTATTCGTACATATATCCACCTGTGGTCTGTCTTTTGGGTAACGCGATGCCGTTGATTCCGCGGCGAGGCTGTATTAAATCCAGCCCGGGAGCCAGCCGCATCCTCCATTTGGGCTATACCCTATTCCACCACCGCATCACCAAAACTCGTGGTTTCACCGAACATGGCCCGGTGGGAAGGTGGCCGCCTGCCATTAACATCGGTCAAGCCGTATTGTTCCCCGAGTTCGGCACCGATCCAGACCTTTCCTGAACGGGCCATCAGTTCCGGGTCGCAGTAGAGGGCCTCGATCACCCTGCCGGTAAATTGTGGTGTTTCACAGGTCTCTGCGAGTCCGGCGTACTTCTCCGGTTCCGCCTCGAATACCCGCCGGGTACGCTCGGTCAGCAGCAGGCCCATCCAGATTGACACCACCGCCACCTGGTGAGGACGGAAATCCACCGCCATGTCGTGGGCCATTTTGTCCACCGCCGCCTTGCCGGCGCCATAGGCGGGCCCGTGCATGTAGATTCGTCCGCCAAAGGAAGAGGTATGGACGACCAGCGCCCTGTCGCTCGCCAGCAACAGCGGTGCAGCCATATGGGTCGCCACATAGTGCGAGCGCATACCCACGTTCCAGATTTCGGTCAGCGCCAGGGGTTTTTCCCAGAAAGGCCCCTTGCGGGTCAGGGCATCATTGAGGGCGGTGGCATTGTTGACCAGGATATCCAGCCTTCCCTGTTCCCGTTGCACCTGCTCAAAGGCTCGCTTGACCTCATCGTCGTCGGCGTGGTCACAGTACAGCGGGATCCCCTTGCCACCCGCCTCGGTCACCGCGTCGGCGGTTGCGGCCAGGTTTCCCGGTAGCGGCGCGTCGCCTTCCTGCCGCGTTCTCCCGGTGACGTACACCGTGGCACCACTGGCGCCCAGGGCCACGGCAATGCCCTTGCCCGCGCCGCGACTGGCACCGGTTACCACCACTATCCGGTCTTTCATCTCCATACCCGCTGACTCCTGAGCTTTAAGGACAGTACAGCGCCTATCCTAATGAGGGTGACGGCGTGGGCCAAGCTGATTACCATGGGCGCAGACCACCATGTTGATCCAATCCATGAATTTCACCCTGGCAATCCCTCCAATACTCCTGTTCTGGCTGCTGCCGGGCGCGAGCGGCAGCGTCGCGGACGAGCAGCGGCTTGTCTATACAGAGCACTCGCCGCGGTGGCTGCAATCGGTGGGAAAACTGGACGTACCGGGCATACAGTTCGAACAGGGACGGCGGCGGCACCAGCGGGAGAGCTGCAGCGGCACCCTGGTAGCACCGGCCGGAAAACGGCTGGCTGACATCGTGGTAACGGCCTGGCACTGCCTGGAGTTTTATCGCGACCTGAGCCAATCCATCACCTTCACGCTGTTGCCAGGGAGCGACCGGGCGATCCGGCGCGAGGCGCACCGGCTGGCCGATGGCGGTGGCATGGATGCGGATTGGGCACTACTCAGACTCTCCAGACCGGTGGATACCGGGGCCATTCCTGCCATGGAATTGAACCCGGCGCCGGGCGACCTCCGGCGACCTGTCACCATGGCCGGGTTTTCCGGTGACAACGGACTGGGACAGGATGGCGCCCTACTGACTTACCACGACAACTGCCGGATTACCCGCCAGAACCGACAGGGCAGCGAAACCGACTGCAGCGCCTACAAGGGAGCCTCTGGCGGCGCCGTGATCCAGCTAACAGATCAGGGCCGCGCACAGCTCACCGGTGTTATTTCACGGGGCGACAGCGAGGGGACAAGCATCTATGTGCCCGTCGCCTATTTCCGCCGCCCGCTGGACCAGTACCTCAACTAGGCGTCCTGGCGACGGGGTGTGTCCTGCTCTCCAACATGGGTTTCACCCCGGGCGCGGGCAAGCTCTATCTGCTTCTGGCGTTCACTGAAACGCGCGATCTGGTCCGGGGACAGATTGTCGTAACAGTGCGGGCAGCAGACTCCCTTGCGATATTTTTCCGAGCGTTTGTCTTCCTCGGTAATTGGCATGCGGCAACCATAGCACTGGTCGTAATGCCCTTTTTCCAGGCGGTGATTCACCGCCACCCGGTTATCGAAGACAAAACACTCACCTTCCCAGGTGCTCTCCGTTTCGGGCACCTCCTCCAGGTATTTGAGGATACCGCCCTGCAGGTGGTAGACCTCTTCAAAACCCTCCTGCAACATGAATGCAGAGGCTTTTTCACAGCGGATCCCGCCAGTGCAGAACATGGCGACCTTTTTCTGCTTCTGCGGATCCAGGTTATTACGCACGTACTCGGGGAACTGGCGGAAAGTAGTGGTATGAGGGTCCACGGCGCCCTTGAAGGTGCCGATGCTGTACTCGTAGTCGTTGCGGGTATCGATGAGTAAAACGTCGGGATCATTCACCAGCTCGTTCCAGTCCTCGGGCCTGACGTAAGTTCCCACCACCAGATTGGGATCGATGCCCTCCACTCCCATGGTGACGATTTCCCGCTTGAGTTTTACCTTCATGCGGTAGAACGGCATTTCCTCGTCGAAGGATTCCTTGTGATCCAGTGCGGCCAGCCGCGGATCCGACCGCAGATAGGCCAGAACCGTATCAATACCCTCGCGGGGTCCGGCAATGGTTCCGTTGATGCCCTCATGAGCAAGCAAAAGGGTGCCCCTGACTCCCGCTTGTCGACAAACATCCAGCAGCGGCTCACGCAGTTCGTGAAAATCGTCCAGGGTACAGAAGTGGTAAAGCGCAGCGACAACAACGGAAGACATGACTCAGGAGGCCTCCGCCTTGGAACCGCCCAGGCAATCGGGTGACGCGGGCGCGGCCTGCTGACGCTGGGCCCACTCTTCGGGGGTGTAGGTATGCAGGGCCAGCGCATGAACCGGACCCGCCAGCTGGTCTGCGAGAATGGCATAGACCTGCTGATGCCGGGCTACCTTGCGCTTGCCCTCAAACGCGGCGGAGACCAGCACAACCTTGAAATGGGTTTCGGAGTTGGGGGGAACGCTGTGCATGTGGCTCTCGTTGACCACCAGCAGGTGCTCCGGCGCCAGCCCGGCATTGAGCAGCTGTTCGATTTCAGTTTGTGTGTTCATGCGGATGCCTCGAAAAACAGCGGCATATTATACGGCAATGCAGGCCCTGCGTGCATCTTCTGCGACCGGCGAGGCCGCAGTCCGCTAACGCGGTTTATCTTTCGCGGATTGCGCCTTGGCGCGTTTGTACAGTTTGCCCTGGGCCCTGTCCCGAGAGCGCTTTTCGGCGAGCGTCGCGCTATTTAACGCCTGCTCCCGCTGGAGCTTGCGGAAATTGTCCAGGCACCGTTCATGCAGTTCACGCATCCCGGGGGTATCGAGTTGATCTCGGTGCTGTGCCAGGACGCGCACAGGGTAGAGCGACTCCTCCTTCTGGAGACTGAGCTGCTGCTGGAAAAAGCTGTCCCAGGCCAATCACTGCAGGGTCAACGTCGGCAATCAGCGGTCTCCACCCGGACTCCGGGTCCGCAAATTACCGGCGCCTGCGCACCCCTGGCGAAACTGGCCCGGGGTTTCCCCGGTCCATTTCTTGAATGAGCGATGAAAGGCGCTGGGGTCGGTAAATCCCATTTGCAGAGCCACCTCATTAATCGACAATTCATGGCGATTCAGGCACAGCTTGGCGGCTTCGCAGCGTGCCTTGTCCTTGATTTCCTGGAACGTGGTGCCCTCACGCTTGAGCCTGCGACGCAGGGTAGGTGCAGACATATTCAGCGCGCTGCTTATCATTTCAAAACTGGGAAACCCCTCGCTGAAATCGTGACCTATCATCGCCCTCACCTGAGCGGACAGGTTATTGCCTGAACTGTCGTTTTCCATCAGCAACATCTGGTAGGGAGCGGTCCGCAAGAACTCGCGCAGGGAGTGCTGGGTGTGGACCACCGGCCAGGCCAGGCAGGCGCTGTCAAAGTACAGCAGGTCCTTACTCTGGTTAAAGTACAGGGGGCAGCAGAAAAGGTCCTCGTACTTGCTCAGGTTGGCCGGGGGATCGCCGGTAAAATCCACCCGTTTCAGCTCTATCGGGCGGCCGCACAGCCAACCGAAAAAGCGGTGCCACATGGACAGGCCGTAGGCATCGGCCGCCCCTACCTGCGGCCGGCTCGTCCTGTCCATGGTGCGATAGCCAACCCGGGCAAATTCCTGGCTGAAATTGGTGTACAGCTGGCTGCGCTCATCAAAAAACGTGCGATAAAACTCCGACGCGCGCTGAATGGCCTGGCCCAGGTTCTCGCAGGAAATCACGCAATAACACATCATCCGGAAAGCACCGGGTGCCACCAGTTCGCTGCCGGTCACTCCGAAGGTCTCGTCCTGCAGCAGGCTGAGCACCTGCTGGTATACGCGGGAATACTGCATCGCGCTGACTTCTGCCCGGTAGCGCGGGGAGCCCTCGTCCAGCGGATCAAAATCCAGCCCGGCTTCCTGCAGAATGGCGGAAAAGTCGTAACCCCGGTCACCCACCATGCGCAGCAGGGTTCTCATAAAACGTGTGGGGACGCGATCGCTCATTGCTTCAACGGTTAGCCATAGGGGCTGCGAATATTAACAGACTTGCCGGTACAGCAAAGCGGCTGACATGGGCGTATACTGTCAGGGGGTTGGCGATGGAGAACGTGGATGGAACCGCTCTACAACATCTATTATGCAGGCGAGGTACTGGATGGCTTCGATACTCGTCAGGTGCGGGCCAGCCTGGGGGCGTTGTTCAAGGCGGGAGACGCCACTCTGGAAAAATTGTTCAGCGGTACCCCACAGCTGGTGAAGCGCGAATGCGACAAGCCCACCGCGCTGAAATACAAGCAGGCGATGGAAAAAGCCGGCGCGAAGCCGCTGATCAGGTCAGTCAAGACACCCTCGGCCGCGGCTGACGACCCCCAGGCCACCCGACCCCTCACTGCCGCCGAGCGCATTGCGGCCATGGCAGCCGCGCCAGACGCGACCGCCCGGGTGGCAGACAAGCCAAAACCGGCAGCACCCGCAGCCAGCGACGACGACCCCGGGCTCGACCTGGAACCGGAGGGCACCGAGGTGCTCAAACCCGAGGAGCGGCCACAGCAGGTGTCGGTCGACATCGACACCTCAGCCCTGGATATTGACCCACCCGCAGAGCGGCTCTCGGCCGAACCGCCGGCACCTCCGCCAGCACCCGATACCAGCCACCTGAGCATGGGCGCGGTCGGGGAGGAAATACCGACCCTGGCGACCACCGAGGACCCGGTTACTCCCAATACCGACGCCCTGGACCTGGCTCCGGAAGGTACCGATTTCTCCGACTGCGCCCGGCCCGAGGCCGCGCCGCCGGAGCTCGATCTTTCAGCGCTGGAGGTATCCCCGCCAGGCACCGATGTCCTTGACGAAGAGCAACGCAAGCACTCCCACCCCCCCGCGCCGGATACCGGTCACATCACGCTGCAGGAGTGACCTTGACGGGCAGGGCTGTCAGGGCAGGGTAATCAGCACCCGCAGCCCGGGATTATTATCCTGCAGGTCAACCTTGCCGCCGTGGTAATGGGCAATGGCCTGGGCCATGCTGAGGCCGAGTCCGTGTCCCGGTTGCGAGGAGCGGCTGGGCTCCACCCGGTAAAACCGCCGGAACACATCTTCCCAGTGCTCCGCTGAAATACCTGGGCCGGTATCCGCTATGGTGACCCGGTGTCCGGGGGCTCCATCGACGGTCGTTGGCACCAGTTCCACACGCACCGCCCCCCCATCCGGCGTGTACTTGATGGCATTGTCCAGCACATTGGCAAACATCTGGAACAACAGGTCGGCCTCACCGCGGCAGGATGCCGCAGGCAGACTGGCGAGTTGCAGTTCCACGCCACACTCCTGCGCTACCGGTTCGTAAAGCTCGACCACATCCTCAAGCAACTGGCGCAGGTCAACCTCAGTTGCGCCGGCGTAGCGACTGCCCGATTCCAGGGTTGAAATCCTTAGTACGGCGTTAAAGGAGGTCAGCAGGCTATCGCAATCGGCAATCAGTTGCTGGACATCTTCCCGGCCGCCCGCCGGCAAGTCCTGGTGTAACTGGCTCAATTGGTTGCGCATGCGGCTGAGCGGCGTTCGCAGGTCATGGGCAATGTTATCCGAGACACTGCGCACGCCGTGCATTAACGACTCGGTCTGGTCGAGCATCTTGTTCATGATCTGTGCCAGCTCCCTGACCTGGCCCTTCTCTCGCTCCGCATCGAGGCGCTGGGACGGATTACCGCGGAAGATCCGTCCCATTTCCCTGCCCAGCCATTCCACCCGTTGCAGGCTTCTGGCAGCGGCAAAATAGCCCCCGATCAGCCCCAGCAGAATAGTGACGACCATGGTCCGCACCAGGGTCGCCAGCACCAGTCGCCCCTGGTATACCGCCTGCTCAAAACTGCGGGCGATGATCGCCCGGTAACCACCGCCCAGGTCCTGTCCCCGGGCGATAAAGTCCACCTCCACCGACTCACCCCATTTCAGCAATGCCAGCTCGAACCCCAGCCAACCGCGCTCAAATTCCTGGTAGGAGGTACCTTCGGGTAAATCGCCGGCAACCTTATTGCCCGCCTGGTCGCTGACCAGGTAGTGGAAACGGTCCAACAGCTGCGTTTCCCGCTGATCGTTGATGTACTGGCTCACCCCGGCAAGCCCCTGGCCACGATAAACCAGCTCCAGGGTCTGCTGCTCTTCGACGATGCTGGCGGACAGTTGCCGGAAATAGTTATAACTGAACAGCAGGTAGAGCCCCGCCATCACCAGGAACACCGTGGCGCTTAGCACCAGCAGGTATTTGGCAATGTACCGAAACGTCAGGCTGCTGATGACCTCGCGCATCAGTCTGACTCAGGACCCAGTCGATATCCGGCGCCACGCACGGTAAGCAGCAGCGGCACGTCAAAGCCCCTGTCGATTTTCTGGCGCAGGCGGGAAACGTGTACATCGATGACATTGGTCTGGGGATCGAAGTTATAACCCCAGACGTGTTCCAGCAGCATGGCCCGGGTGACCACCTGGCCGGCGTGGCGCATCAGGTATTCCAGCAATTTGTATTCCCTGGGCTGGAGTGGCAACGGCTGTCCCTGCCGGGACACTTCCTGTCGCAACAGGTCCATCACCAGATCCCCGACCTGCAGCCGGGTGCTGCCATCACCACTACTGGCGGCACGCCGGGACAGCACCTGCAGGCGAGCCAGCAATTCCTCCATGGCGAAGGGTTTCACCAGGTAGTCATCGGCGCCACTGCGCAGCCCCTGGACCCGGTCATCCACCTCACCCAGGGCACTCAGTATCAGCGCGGGGGTCTCATTACCGCTTTCACGAAGGTCCTGAATCAGGCTGAGTCCGTCGCGAGAGGGCAGCATGCGGTCGACAATCCAGACATCAAATGCCTGGTCCCTGGCAGTGGTAAAGGCCTCGTCACCATCGACACAGTGGATGCAGGCAACACCGGCGCGCTCCAGCTCGCTGCAGATAAAGCGGGCAACGCCCTCATCGTCTTCTACTAACAGTACGTTCATATGGGTTTCCGTATTTGGGCGCAATGTAGCACGCAGGCAGTTGCCAACCAATGCGCCCGGCCTGATGCGCAGGTATCATTACCAATCCTTAATAGAGCCCGACAGTGATAGACTCGCCGCCCATGGAAGATACCCAGGTACAACATCCCTCTTTACTGCGCCACCTCGTTTCGATGATCTACGACGCTCTGCTGGTGATTGCCCTGATATTCGTGGTAAACGGTATTGCCCTGGCAGTGATCGTCCAGCTGAGCGGCGGTGAACAGGAAGTACTGAACCCGCTTCTGGGGCAGCTGCTGATCGTTCTGTCGATTGTTGGCTTTTACAGCGCATTCTGGCTCAAGAGCGGCCAGACCCTGGGGATGCAGGCCTGGCGGATCAAGCTGGTCAGTATCGATGGCAATCCGCTGCGCTGGCCACAGGCGTTGCTGCGCTGCGCCGGAGCCGCTATTTCCGCGGGCTGCCTGGGACTGGGTTACTTATGGAAGCTGGTCGACCGCAACCAGCGTTACTGGCACGACTACATGTCGGGTACCGAGCTGGTGCTGCTGCCAAAGACCAGCCGCGGCAAGGACTGATCAGCGCGCCCTGGCCAGCAACAGCACCCCGGCCACCGCACACAATAAAATTGGGGCCAGGGCGGCGTACAGCGGCGCAAAGCCGAACACCAGACTGGCCGGACCGAGCAGGTCCTGGCTGGTTTGGAATACAATGCCGACGATCACCCCGGCGAAGATTCGAAAACCCATCGTGCCTTCGCGCAGCGGCCCGAAAATAAAGGAAATCGCCACCAACACCAGGGCTCCGATGGCCGCCGGCTGCAGGATCTTGCGCCACAGGGCCAGCTGGTAGTCGTCGGAATCCAGGCCCTGTGACTGCAGGTAGCGACTGTAGCGATAGAGATCGGGTATGGGCAGGTATTCCGGTTCGACGGCGACCACCGTGAGTAGTTCCGGCGTTATACCGGTATCCCAGCGCATCGTCTGGTGCGTTTCCCGTAGCGCCTGCCAGCTACTGAGACGGGTGATGACGACCTCCTCCATGGTCCAGTAATCACCCTCGAAGGTCGCGCGCTGAGCGCGCAGGGCATATTCCATGACCAGGTCCCGGTCGAACTGGAGCATGGTAATACCGTGTACGACACCATCGGCTTCGAGGGCGTTGAAGTGAAGAAAGGTATTCCCCTCGCGATTCCAGATACCGTGACGACCGCCAAAACTTTCGCCCGGGTTCTGCGCCATGGCCCGGTTGGTTTCCGCCAGTTGCTCGGTGCGCGGGGCCACCTGCTCGCCCAGGGCAAAGCCCAGCACGGCGACCAGCAGGGCCGGTTTCATGGCGATCCAGACCAGTCGGCCGATGGACACTCCGGCGGCGCGCATCACTACCAGCTCGCTGGAAGTGGCCAGTTGGCCCAGACCCAGCATGCAACCTATCAGCGCGGCAAAGGGCACAAATTCGTAAAGCCTCCCCGGCAGCGTCAACAGGATATACAGACCCACCCTGGCAAAGGTGTAGCTCTCCGAGATATCGTCCGCTTCATCGATGAAGGCGGCAATGGCGTCCAGTCCGACGATAATTGCCAGTACCAGCAAAATGGCGGTGAATACGGTCCACCCTACGTGGCGGTCAAGTTTTCGCACTGAGATACCTCCGGTGCCGGAGCCGGCCGAGCCAGGGCGGGCCCAGCAACATCGCCAGGGCAACTGCCAGGAACACCAGGTGCACCCCCCAGATATGCCAGGGGCCACCCTCTCCGGAACCAATCGCCGAGCGGCCGTTGGCAAGCAGGGTCAGGTATCCAAGATACAGCACAAAGGCCGGCGCCATCTTGATGTAGCGTCCGCGCCGGTGGTCGGTTGCGCTCATGCACATGGCGATTATCGCCACAATAGGCACCATGACCGGGATCGATAAACGCCAGTGCAGGGCGGCCATATCCTCCAGCCGATCAGATGCCAGCAGCTGCCGGGTGGAACGGCCATCCACCGGGTCGGCGGTGCGAATGCCACCTTCCGGTTCCGGTATCAGCTCTCCGAATTGCTCGAACTGTACCACCTGGTAATCCAGCTCCCCGGGATAGCCCTCGTAACGCAGTCCATCGCGCAGTTCCAGATAGCGCGCGCCGGACTCGGGGTCGAATTTAACCTCGCCTTCTTCGGCGATAGTCAGCAGCATGGTCAATTCACCGTCGTCATCGCGCCGCGCCTGTGACAGGAACACCGAACGCATGACCCCTTCGGCGGTCACGGACTGGGCGTAACTGACCATGTCGGAACTGCGCCGGGTCTGGAACCGGCCGGCTGCCATGGCGTTGAGTCCCTGGGTGGATTCCGGGGCATTGAG
The DNA here is from genome assembly GCF_004354085.1 of Seongchinamella unica. Taxonomy (GTDB): domain Bacteria; phylum Pseudomonadota; class Gammaproteobacteria; order Pseudomonadales; family Halieaceae; genus Halioglobus; species Halioglobus unicus. The sequence goes on from NZ_SMSE01000004.1 coordinate 313,470, forward strand.
TAGTACCTCCGAGCGGGCCGCGCCCAGGGGAGAGACCAGCAGGCTAAGGGCTCCTACCACCAGGGCTACCAGCAGCGCCGGCACCAGGGTGTAGGCTGCCAGTCGGTTGGGACTGATGCCGGTGGCGGTAAATATCACCATCTCACTCTCGACATAGAGGCGCCCGTAGGACATCAGAATGCCGATAAAGAGGCCCAGCGGTAAAATAAGCTCGAGGAAGCCCGGCAGGCGAAAAAACAGCACTGGCAGCAGGATATCCGCGGCCAGGTCACCCACCGCCGCCTCGGCCAGGTATTTCACGAACCGGCCACTGATAATGATCACCAGAAGGACAAAACTTACGGCGATCATGTGCAACAGCACATCCACTGCCAGGTAACGAAGTATTTTCATGCCATGCCCGGGTAGAAATCCGCCTATACCGGTTGGGTTTAAGAGCCCGTCATCATACACTAGGGCCTGCCAACTCAGCGAGGTTATTGAGCATGACTGCCATCAAATTTACTGCACGCAAAGTCAGCGATGCCGCGACCGCTACCAGCCAGTGTGCGGTTATTCCCCTATTCAGTGACGGCAAGCAAGCCGGTGCCGCCGCGGCATTGAACAAGGCGTCGGGTGGGGCCATCAAGTCCACCCTGGATCTCGGCGATTTCAGTGGCAAAAGCCGCCAGAGCTGCCTGCTGCCCGGCGCCGCCAGGTCCAAGCGCCTGCTGCTGGTCGGCTGCGGAGACAGGAAAAAGTTCGACCGCGCCGCCGCGCGGGAATTTGCCCAGACCCTCTACAAGGCACTGAGCGCTACCACTGCCGGGGACGCCCTGCTGCACCTGGATGACATCAAGGTGCAGGATGCGGACACCGACTGGCTGCTGGAAATGCTCGCCCGCAGCCTGGTAAGCAGCAGCTACCGCTACACCGAGACGGTGGCCAAACCAAAACCTGAATTCAAACTCTCCCGTGTCGTTGTCAGTTCCGCTGCCGGCAAGGCCAGCGCCCAGAAAGCGCTCGACCAGGGCGCAGCCACCGCCAGCGGCATCAACACCGCGCGCAACCTGGCCAACCTGCCCGGCAATATCTGTACACCCACCTACCTGGCGGCACAGGCCCGCAAGCTGGGACGCGGTAACAAGAAACTCGGCGTACAGGTACTGGAAGAGAAAAAAATGCGCGAGTTGGGCATGGGCTCCCTGCTGTCGGTCACTGCCGGCACTGACCAGCCAGCCAAGCTGATCGTCATGAACTACCAGGGTGGCAAGAAAAGCGACAAGCCCTATGTGCTGGTAGGAAAGGGCATCACCTTCGACAGCGGCGGCATATCGCTCAAGCCCGGCGCCAAGATGGATGAAATGAAATTTGATATGGGCGGCGCGGCCAGTGTTTTCGGCACCCTGGATGCCGTCACTCGCATGGAACTACCGCTGAACGTGATTGCGGTGGTGGCAGCAGCGGAAAACATGCCCGGTGGTAAGGCGACCAAACCCGGAGACGTGGTCACCAGCATGTCCGGGAAAACCATTGAAGTGCTCAACACCGATGCCGAGGGTCGGCTGGTACTCTGCGACGCCCTGACCTACGTCGAGCGCTTCAAGCCCGCCGCGGTGATCGACATCGCCACCCTCACCGGCGCCTGTGTGGTCGCCCTCGGCGCCCACGCCACCGGCCTTTACGCTAACAAGGACGAACTGGCGCAACAGCTGCTGGACGCCGGTACTGAAACCCATGACCGGGCCTGGCACATGCCGTTGTGGGAGGACTACAGCAAACAACTGAAGAGTGATTTTGCCGACCTGGCCAACCTCGGCGGTCCCGGTGGCGGCAGCGTCACCGCCGCCTGTTTCCTGGCCGAGTTTGCCGGCGCCTACGACTGGGCGCACCTGGACATCGCCGGCACCGCCTGGGACAGCTCGCCCAAGGGAGCCACGGGACGCCCGGTCAGCCTGCTCACCCGCTACCTGATGGACCGCGCCAGCAAGTGACCCGGGTCGGCTTTTATGTCGTGCAGGCCGCTGCCGCAGGCCAGCGCCTGCAGGTGGCGGCACGACTGGCCGACAAGGCTTACCGGCAGGGCCACAACATTTATATCAACGCTGCCGACAAGCCCCAGGCCCAGGCACTCGATGAACTGCTGTGGGATTTTCGGCCAACCAGTTTCCTGCCCCACGCTCTCGCGGGCGAGCCCCACGCAGACCAGATTGCCATAGGCTGGGGCCAGGATCCGGGCCGGCACTCGGACCTGCTGATTAATCTGCAGCTGGATATCCCCGCGTTTTTCTCCCGTTTTGCCCGTGTCGCCGAGGTGGTCACCCAGGATGAAGCCAGCCTGGCCGCCCTGCGCAACTCCTGGCGATTCTACAAGGAACGCGGCTACCACCTGGAAAAGCACGACCTCTAGCCACCCTGCCCCGGACCCGGTTCAGCTCCTACCATGGGTTGGGTGCTTGGCGTATAATCGCGCCCCCAACGATGACACCCGGATTCAGCAACTGATGGAAAAGACGTTCCAACCCGCCGAGATCGAAACCCGCTGGTACGACGAGTGGGAGGCCAGGGGTTATTTCGCTCCCCAGGGCGGCGAGAAAGCCTACAGCATCATGATCCCGCCGCCCAATGTCACCGGCAGCCTGCACATGGGCCACGGCTTTCAGGAAGCGATAATGGACGCCCTCATACGCTATCACCGTATGGCCGGCTACAACACCCTCTGGCAAGTGGGCACGGACCACGCCGGAATCGCCACCCAGATGGTGGTGGAACGCCAGCTGGAGGCGCAAGGCATCAGCCGCCACGAACTTGGCCGGGAGAAATTCGTCGAGAAAGTCTGGGAGTGGAAGGAGCAGTCTGGAGGCACCATCACCCGACAGCTGCGCCGGTTGGGTTCATCCCTGGACTGGTCGCGTGAACGTTTTACCATGGACGAAGGTCTGTCCAATGCGGTACAGGAAGTGTTCATCCGGCTGTATCGGGAGGGACTGATCTACCGCGGCAAGCGGCTGGTGAACTGGGACCCGGTCCTGCACACCGCAATCTCAGATCTGGAAGTGATTTCGGAAGAGGAGCAGGGCCACCTGTGGCACTTCAACTACCCGCTGGCCGGCGGTGAGGGTCACCTTACCGTGGCCACCACGCGACCGGAGACCATGCTTGGCGACGCCGCCGTGGCGGTGCATCCGGAGGATGAGCGATACGCCCACCTGATCGGGCGCATGGTGGAGCTGCCGCTGACCGGCAGGGAGATCCCGGTCATCGCCGACGATTATGTGGATCGCGAGTTCGGTACCGGGTGCGTGAAAATCACCCCGGCACACGACTTCAACGACTACGAGATGGGCAAGCGTCACGGGCTGCCGATGATCAACATTCTCGACGATGACGCAGCCATCGGTGGCGAAGCGCCCGAGGCCTACCTGGGAATGGATCGTTTCGAGGCACGCAGGAAAATCGTCGCCGACCTGGACGCCCTCGGACTGCTGGAGAAGATCGAAGACCACACCCTCAAGGTGCCCCGCGGTGATCGCTCCGGGATTGTTATCGAGCCTTACCTGACCGACCAGTGGTACGTGGATGCCCGGGAGCTCGCCAAGCCCGCCATCGCAGCCGTCGAGAACGGCGATATAACATTCGTGCCCAAGCAGTGGGAAAACACCTATTTTGCCTGGATGCGCGACATTCAGGACTGGTGCATCAGTCGCCAGCTCTGGTGGGGGCACCGCATCCCCGCCTGGTATGACGACAAGGGCAATGTCTACGTGGGCGAATCGGAAGAATCGGTCCGGGCCGAGAACCACCTGGCCGACGAAATGAGCCTGCACCGTGACGAGGACGTCCTGGACACCTGGTTCTCCTCCGCCCTGTGGACCTTTTCCACCCTGGGCTGGCCGGAAGAAACCGAGGAACTGAAGATATTCCATCCGAGTTCTGTGCTGGTCACAGGGTTCGACATCATTTTCTTCTGGGTCGCCCGGATGATCATGATGACCCTGCACTTTCGCAAGGAAGTTCCCTTCCACACGGTCTACGTTCATGGCCTGGTGCGCGACGCGGAAGGACAGAAAATGTCTAAATCCAAAGGCAATGTGCTGGATCCCATAGACCTGATCGATGGCATCGAACTGGAAGAGCTGGTGCAAAAGCGCACCGCGGGTATGATGCAGCCCCAACTCGCCGCCAAGATCGAGAAAACGACGCGCAAGCAGTTTCCCGACGGTATCGCACCTTACGGTACCGACGCCCTCCGCTTCACCTACTTTTCGCTGGCTTCCACCGGGCGGGATGTAAAATTCGACATCGGCCGCATCGAGGGTTACAGGAATTTCTGCAACAAGATCTGGAACGCCGCTCGCTACGTGATGATGAACTGCGAGGGCGAGGATTGTGGCCAGGATGAAAGCCTCCCCATTGAACGCAGCCTGGCCGACCGCTGGATTGTCAGCAAACTGCAGGAAACCGAGGCCGACGTCGCCAGGGCTTTTGCCAGTTACCGCTTCGACCTTGCGTCACAGGCCCTGTACGAATTCATCTGGAACGAATACTGCGACTGGTACCTGGAACTGTCCAAACCGGTACTGTGGGACGAGAATGCCAGTCCTGAGGCCAAGCGCGGCACACGCCGCACCCTGATCCGGGTGCTGGAGACATGGTTGCGACTGCTACATCCAATGATGCCCTTCATCACCGAGGAAATCTGGCAGACGGTCGCCCCGCTGGCGGGCAAGTCAGGTGAGACGATTATGCTCCAACCCTATCCTGTGGCCGATCCCGGCGCTATGGACAGCGCTGCAAACGCAGATATAGAATGGCTCAAGGGTGTCATCGTGGGCATTCGCAATATTCGCGGGGAGATGAATATTCCCCCGGGTAAAGAGCTCACGGTGCTGATGAAGAACGGCAGTGACGAGGATCAGCGGCGACTGACAGAAAACGCGCCGTTCCTGAAAAAGCTCGCCCGGCTCAAAGAGGTGACCTGGCTGGCCGCTACGGATGAAGCTCCCGTTGCCGCGACGGCACTGGTTGGAGAGCTCGAAATCCTTGTGCCCATGGCCGGACTGATCGACAAGGATGCTGAGCTGGCCCGCCTTGCCAAAGAGGTGGACAGGCTGGAACAAGAATTAAAGCGCGTGCAGGGCAAGCTGAGTAACAGCGCCTTTGTCGACAAGGCTCCCGCGGCAGTCGTAGAAAAAGAACGGGAGAAAATGCAGGCCCAGGAACAGGCCCTGCAACAGTTACAGGAGCAGGAACGGCGTATCCGGCAAATGTAACCACCCTGGCGGGGCCAGCGGCAACGCCAACAGTAACAACGGTTTCAAGTCTGGGCCTCTCCCGCGAGAGGCGCAGCATAATAAAAGCAATACGCTAAAACCGAGGAAAGTGGTATGAGTGATCGTGTAAGCGGCACGGTAAAGTGGTTCAATAACGCCAAGGGATTTGGCTTCATCACCCGGGAAGAAGGGGACGCTGACGTCTTCGTACACTTCCGCTCCATCCAGGGCGACGGCTATCGCACCCTGAACGAAGGGCAGCAGGTGGAGTTCAACCTGGTGGAAGGTCCCAAGGGGCTGCAAGCGGAAGACGTCCACAAACTGTAGTCTGGCACCGGTCGACCAGCCCCGGTAACGACTCCTTTAACAAACACAACAGCAGGGGCGCACGACACGCTCCGGTGCTGCTGTTTTCAGTATTTTTATCCAGCCGTTACATTCGGTGATAGAATCCCCGCCGCGAGCGGGCACTGCTAAAAGAGGTATTCATGAATCTTGTTGGAAAAATCGTCATCGCCCTGCTGGTTGCCGGGGCAGCCTGGGCACTGCTTCACTTCGTCCCCGCTATTCCCACCCCAGTGGGCATACTGATTGCCACCCTGGCCACGGCCTTACTATCATCCATTTCCACTGCTCCCGTCGCCAGCACGGAGCGACAGGCACCCCGCCAGAAAACCACCTCCACGGCCGATGTCAGCGGACCGCGGGAAGAAGGTGAGGTCAAATGGTTCAACGTGTCCAAAGGCTTTGGTTTTATCACCAAAGACGATGGCGAGGAGATCTTCGTTCACTTCCGCTCGATTCGCGGAGACGGTCGCCGCGGCCTGCGCGATGGCCAGCGGGTCAGTTTTGTGGAAGCGCAGACAGAAAAAGGCCCCCAGGCCGAGGACGTCGAGCCACTCTAGGGCGTATCTACTGCCGAGCCCGGAATGGTATTCTGCCAGGCAGCGGCCAACATATCGGCCCCCTGGCGCAGTACCAGATCAGGCGTCAGCGTCGGGTCTTCCAGCGCCATTTCAACCAGACTGTAGCCGAGATCTACCGTCAACCGGGCCTGCATCAGGGTTTCCGCACTGGTCTCCTGCTGCTGTAATTCCGCCAGATATATGGCCAGTTCATCCGCCAGCAGTCGGTGCGAGTCCAACCGCAGTTCCTGTAGCGGACCGACGGCTCGCAAGGCCTGGGATATCTCCAGCCCCCCGGTCTGCTCCAGGGTCACATCATAGGTCTTGCGCAGGACTTCATAGATATGTGAGAGCAGCCGCTCTGGCTGGCTGGCGCTGTAGTAGGTCTCAACCCATTCCCGGAAAATCTCGTTCTGGCGGTCCATCAGACCTGCGCCCAGGGCATTGATTACCGCGTACTTATTGGGGAAGTAGCGGTACAGCGCCGGCACGGTGATGCCGGCGCGCTCCGCTATCAGATTGGTTGAGATACGCTCGACGCCCACCTCAACCAGTAATTCGGCGGCTGCGGCCAGGATCGCCTCATAGGTGCGCTTCGCCCGCTCCTGACGTGGACGATTTTTTTCCAGCAGTTCTACCTGCCTTCTCGATACAGTCATTGAGTCCCCTACCTGCTGTGCGCCTGTCTTGGTCCACAGTTCTTTACCGCAATCCTATCCCAGCTGATATCTTTTAACCACCGCGGCGAGGGTTGCAGGCAGGGCCCGCCGGAGCCGGAAAAACGCTAACGCTTGGCGAGCTTCCTCAGGTTGGCGGGCGTGAAGTAATCCTTGTCGAGATATGGCAGGTTATGAACCGCTTCCTGGCGATCAATGGTGATGAAGTTGCTGACGTAACCGCCGGAGGGCAGGTCCATGAATACCTGCGTATGCTTCTGGTAGCAGCTGATCTGATATTCGTAGTCTGAAAGGAAGAAGCCAACGCGCCACAGGTTACCCCTGCTATCGAAGTTTTCCGAGATCACCGGGTTCCAGCTGTCTTCCTCAATATACCAGCGACGCTTTTTGTAGGCGTGACGCTTGCCCGGGGCAAGGTCCGCCTCCACCACCCAGACCCGGCGCTTTTCGAAACGCACGTAATCCGGATTGAGGAAGTTTACCGTCAGCCGGTCGTCGAGGTCCCCTGTCCTGGAGTCATTGAACTTGAAATTGTGAAAGGGAACGTAGATTTCCTTGCGACCCAGCAGAGTATAGGTAAAGCGATCGAACGCACCGTTGAACCCCTTGTGGTCATCGATAGTCTGCATCCCGCCGGGGCCATCCGGATTGTCATAGCCGATCGCCGGCGCCTTGCGAACACGCCGGGTGCCCGGGTCGTACTGCCAGGCATTGCGCTTGTCTTTCTTGAAGTCCAGAGGGTCGGTGACAACGGTAATCTGGCCCTTGGTCCGCGGCGGTGCAAGCCGCTCGGATACGGTCCAGACAGCGTAGCTGCCGCGTTCGGCCTCAGTCACCCCGGTGTCCGGGTCGGCGGGATTGTTGTAGGGCGCCGACTGGGTAAATCTAATGGCATCGTGCGCCCGTTCCCCGTTGGCGAAGACGCCATATCCATCGTAGGAGACCTGCAGCGTATTGGTACAGCCGGAGGTGCGCATATTCCATAACACTTCCCGATCGTTCCGCGGAATCGGGAAGGCAATGCCGCCATTGTAATTCACCAGCCCCTCCCCGTCCTCGGTCAGCTCGGTATGACGTGCGTTCCAGGCCGCTTTCTTCGCCATGCGCTCCTGGTACCCGAAATCTCGATGGGTGGGGAAAACCTGGATCTCAAATTCAGGATAACGTTCAAACAGGGCGACCTGACCCTCCGACAGGTTTTCCAGGTGCGCGGGATAATTGTCAGCGGTTATGACCAGCAGAGGCTTTTCGTTCGCATAGGGGTTGGGACGGGGAGCACCAGGGCCGGCGTACTCCAGCCCCCGCGGCACGCTGGTCCACTTGGGCTCCCAGGGAGGTATTGAACCATCGGCATTACCGGCGACCTCACCGCCGAAGGGATTCAGGTCGCCACCCTCAAGCCGCGCGGCCTCTTCCTCGGGCACCTTGGCCTGCGACACTGAAACGGCCAGCAGAATAGACAGAAGGCCCGCCTTCAACGGAGTCATACGCCTGCACATTGGCTTACACCTCTTGGTTAAAACACATATTTTATGCTGAGTGACAGGTTGTCACGGTCGTCCAGGGTACGATCCGCAGGATCCTCGCCGTCCCAGTACCAGGCGTACTTCCCACTGAACTGCCAATTAGTCAGGTAGAAGGCATCAAATCCGATAGAGGCCGTTTTCAAATCTTCCACCAGGCCATTGTTGAGACCGTTGGCATTGCCGTAGCCGTCCACGTCATGCTTGAAAGTAATGGGCACGGTAACGTCCATGCCCTGGAGCACGGAGTAATACTTAAGCTGTACACGAAACTGGTAACCCCAGGCCGAATCCGTCACCGTCAGGTTGCGCTCTGGAGGCGGCGTAATGCCCAGTGGCGGACGAAGGATTTCACTCTCACCGAGATTACTGCCCTGAAAAAGAACCTCACCCAGCACCGTGATCTGTTCGGACAACCAGGGAAACGCCGTATAAATATCAGTGAACCCGCCGGCAATCTGCCAGTAATGACCACGGATCATTTTGCTGCGCTCGAAATTGCCATCATCGTTGAATTCAGACGTGACATCGACAAAGGGCATGTCGTCCGAATAAACGCCATCCATGTAGACCTGGGCCTCGCCCAGCAGGGTTGAAAAGCTGGCTCCCCACAGCGGGATATCCCCGGCGTACACTTCCCGGGTATAGGATTGCTGCGGGTCAGCCAGGTTGATGACAATTTCGGCGCCGGGAATATTGTGATGGGCATTGGCGTAGTAAATTTCCAGGTTACTGCCAGCATCCGTCAGATACCGCAGCGCAGCACCCCACTGACCACTATCATCAGGGGTATCCCGGGCGATCACCGGTGCCGCGCCCAGCGGTCCGAGTAACACTCGTTCAGCCCCGGGGCCGGTGGTGTCGCTGGTGCTGAGGAAACTGCCAACACCCGGCAGGGTTGATCGCTGCCAGTCGGTCTTGTAATACACTTCGCCGCTGAAGCTGGGGCTGAAATCCCACTTCAGGTCTACGGCCGAGGTTGGCAGGAAAATTTCACGCGTTTCAGTACCCGGCGCCAGCGCAGTGACTGCATCTATCGGGTTCTGCAGGGCGTTGATGCCGGGGTAGAAGGTCGATTCCCCCCAACTGATGACCTGCTTGCCAAAGCGCAACGCCCCGGTCTGCTCCCACAGACTGAAATTGTAGGTTATGAACGCGTCCAGCAGCCGGGTTCGGCGACCATGCTGCGCGATTGTGTCCCGGGGCAGTTCACCCGGAAACAGGGTGCCGCCTGCGGGTACCCCGTTGTTATAGCTGGGATAGGCGCGGTCGCTGAGATCGGTGCTGTTCTCGGTATAAACCCAGTCGTATAAGGCATCAGCGCGTACGAAGAAGGAAAAGTCCCGGTATTCACCGCCGACTTCGAGAATCAACTTCAGATTGTTGGACACCAGGCCCGGATCGAAATTGCTGTTACCGTCATTAAAATTCAGTGCACCTTCATCGAAGGCGATATCCACGTTACGCGACTCGGTTCGCCACTGCCAGCCGGCGCCCAGGGTGGTGTCTATGTTGAGCAACCACTCGTCCCACTGATACTGGAGGGCATGACTGGGAGGTACAAGCGCACCCAGCAGCAGTGCGGCGGCAGTACCGCGCGACAGCATTGCAGTTTTTTGTCTGACCGTCATACCGTATACCTTTGATCAGGTCATGGGGCTTTTATGTTTACAGCGCCACTCGATGCCGACAGGCAGCGTCCACCAGCGCTCGAGCACGAGGCCGTCGCCACCGGCCGCGCTGCGAAAACTATCCTGTCAAACGCTTTCGTCTGAGGCGTGTCGCCCACTATAGCGCACTGCCCCCCCTCCCTGACCTTGACCGAGATCAACTTCATATACCGCGCCGCTGCAAAGTGTTTCCCGGCAACACGGGCCCAGACCTGTAGGTTAATATGCTGGCCTCGCATTTTCGTGTTTGAGCAGACGCTATGACTACCTGTAAGCCGGCCCTGACAGCAGCCCTGATTGCGCTCGCCGCCTGCATTTCCCTGTTTCCCGGCAGGGCAGACAGCTTTGAACGTACCGAGGCCCGTGAGCCCTGCGAGGATTTCACCCCCACACGAAGGCCCATGTTCGGCGATTTGCACGTCCATTCCAGCTACTCCTTCGATAGCCACGTTTCCAACCAGCGCAACGAACCGGCCGACGCCTATCGTTTCGCCAAAGGGGAGCCAATCATCCTGCCGGATGCCGATGGTGAGCAAACCTTGCGCGCCCGGATTTCACGGCCGCTGGACTTTACCGCGGTTACCGACCACGCCGAGTTTCTTGGCCCGATCAGGCTTTGCACCGGGGATTCGTCGACGCTGGCGTACTGGTTTCCCGCCTGTGTGATGGGCCGCAGCGACTGGTTCTACGGCCGCCTGCTGGCGGCGAACTACTGGGTCACCATTGGTGTGACCGGCGACGAAAACCAGAAGTCGGAGTCTTTGGTCTGCAGACTGGGCGATTGTGACGCCGCTCACCGTCAGGCCTGGCAAGACATCCAGGAGGCCGCTGAAGCGCATTATGATCGAAGCGAAGAGTGCCGCTTCACGACCTTTATCGGCTACGAGTATACCGACGCCCCCAACCACGCGAACCTTCATCGCAACGTCATATTCCGCAACGATCAGGTCACCGACACGGCCATCTCCACCTATGACACGGGCTCGCGAAACGTACCGGAACTGTGGCGCCTGCTGCGCGCGCAATGTCTCGATGCGGACAATGACTGCGATGCCCTGTCAATCCCGCATAACTCCAACCTCAGCCGGGGGCTGATGTTCCCAGACCCGGCCAATGACCGGGAAGTCCGGGACCGGCTGGAATTCGAACCGCTGGTGGAACTGGTCCAGCACAAGGCGGCCAGCGAGTGCCGCTTCGATCGCCTGGCGGGTCGCGGCCTGGATACTGAGGACGAGCTGTGTGATTTCGAACAGGTGGTTGCCGACAACCTCGCCATGCTGGGCACGTTACACGGCGAGGTGCAAATCGAGGAAGCGAAGCCGGTGCCGCTGGCGGAATATGGCCGCCGAAATATGGTGCGCAACGTGCTGAAGGATGGACTGGCGCTGGAGCAACGCTCGGGCATCAACCCGTTTAAAATGGGCTTTATCGGCAGCACCGACACCCACAGCGCCTCCCCGGGCGGCGCCGAGGAATACAACTACACCGGCCACCTCGGTCAGCGGGATGCCGGCTACCGCAACGTTCAGGATCATTTCTTCGATAATCCTGGCGGCCTGGCAGTGGTCTGGGCCGAGGAAAATTCGCGCGACGCCATTTTCGATGGCATGCGCCGACGGGAAGCCTACGCCACCAGCGGAACCCGTCCCGTGGTGCGCTTCTTTGCCGGCAAAGACTTGCCGGATGACCTCTGCTCCGACCCGGAAATGGTGGAGAAAGCCTATGCCAGTGGCGTTCCGATGGGCGGCGAACTGGCGGCCACGGAGAACTCACCCGCCTTCCTGGTCAGTGCCGCCAAGGATCCGGGCACCTCCCGGCATCCAGGCCTTGACCTGCAGCGGGTACAAATCATCAAGGGCTGGCTGGACGCCGATGGCAGGACCCACGAGACTGTCTACGATGTGGCCGGCAACGCGGATAACAATGCCGGTGTCGACCCTGAAACCTGCGCGCCAACCGGTAGCGGACACAAAAACCTCTGCACCGTATGGCATGATCCACAGTACAATAGCGACGAGCCGGCATTTTACTATGCCAGAGTGCTGGAGAACCCCTCCTGCCGCTGGAGTACCCGGCAGTGTCAGGCTGCCGGGGTGAATCCATTTGCACACAACTGCAGCGAACAGGCCGCCCAGCAAACGGCCAAATTACAGCAGGACGGGGCCATCGGCGATGTATTCGGCCGATGCTGCCTGGACCCGGCACAGGAGCCGTTCTATGCACCCACTATTCAGGAACGGGCGTGGACATCGCCCATCTGGATCAATGCCCACAAGGAGTAAACTTGGCCAGCAAACCGCGCACCGAACGTCGTTTCCGCGGCGTGATCATGCCCACCGGATCTCACCCCGCCATTCGCAAAGTCAAACGGCAGGGCGCTGAGCCCTCTATCCACGGCAACAAGTTGTGGAAATCCAGCTGTCTGCTGATCGATTACCTGCAGAAAAATCCACCGGAGCACTGCCAGCGCGTACTCGATGTAGGTTGCGGTTGGGGGGTCTCGGGAATCTGGTGCGCCCGGACCTTCAACTCCCGGGTCACCTCGATGGACGCCGATCCGGACGTGTTTCCCTATCTGCAGGCAACCGCAGAGCTCAACGGCGTACAGACCGAGCCGCTGGTCTCGCGCTTTGAAAAGCTCACGACCAGGCAACTGTCGCAATACGACATGCTGATTGCAGCCGATATCTGCTTCTGGGATGAATTGGTCAAGCCCGTCACCAACATGGTGAACCGGGCGGTCAAAGCCGGTGTTAAACAGATACTGATTGCGGATCCCGAGCGCTCACCCTTCTTTGAAATTGCCGAGCGCTGCGCCGACAAACATTGCGCCGAGGTGGTCGAGTGGAGCACTCGCAGCCCGATCAAGGCTTCGGGCGCAATCATGGTGCTGGAAAACGCCTGAGTTCAGTCCAGGATTCTATAATGCCGGGCGATACTGGCGACGGCTTCCGGCTCACCCGTCACCCAGCGTGGCCTGAACAGCGTTGATAACAGCTTGCGCCGGAATCGGTACAGGCTGCGATCGTCGGTTCCGTCGGGGATACGGGTCTGTAATTCACTCACCCTGCCCAGGGCAGATACATCGTAGCGTGCCTCCACGGTAACAGTGGCAACATCGGGGGCGGTTTCCGCCTGCCAGAATACGCCGTTGTCGGGCAATTCCACCGGCTCGCCCAGCCACTGCTGCAGCAGTGCATCTTCGCCCGCGCCGTTCAGTATCTCCACCACCTGCCTGTAGGCGATTTCTGCCTGCCGCTTATTGCCAGTCCAGAAGGACCAGTCCGCCAAACTGAGCTGAACAGCCGCTTCCTCAACCGGACCCTGAATTGCCGCGGCTACAGCCAGTTCCTCGAGCATCCCGGCTATCCGGGCCGGCGCGGAGCGCAAGCGCAAGTCCAGCTTCTGATCCTCCAGACTCTGCACAGCCTGCAGGCTCCCCATGTACTCTCTGGAGGTAAGCAACTGTCTCTCGGAAACGGTCGGCTCTAACCGCTGCAGGAGCAGGTAGTGATTGAGCATCTGGCTATAACTGAAATCCCGGCGCCAATGGTAGGGAACGTCGGCCTGTAACTGTATGGCCTGCAAGATGTCCTCGTTCAGCTCAATCAATTCCAGCAGTCGCTTTTCGCTCGCGCCCTGGTTCAGGCGCACCGCCTCCCGTTGCCAGCGCATGTACTCCCGGGCTGCCCGCAGCCGCGCCGGAGTGAACGGGGGACGGCCATTACCGAACAGGTGGAAGTAATAATCGTAGCGCTCATCCAGTGCCTCCAGGTCGCCCGCTTGCCGGTAGGACAACAGCAGTTCGCGCAGCAGGGGAATTTGCCGCGCGCTGCCAAGCCCATCATTGATTCTCACCACATGCATGGCGCGTCGGTAGAGAGACACCGCCTGCTGGTAATCTCCCGACTGCCGATAGTGGCGTCCCAGGGAGGCCAGTGGTTCTGCGAGGCCATCGGCATAGGGTCCACCTGCCTGCTCCAGGGATTCCACCTGACGGACAAACGGCTCCACATCTTGCGGTTCAGTGGTTTTGGCAGACAGCTCAAGCCAGGCCAGGCCACCCTCGTCCCACTGGGCGCCAGTCCGGACGAAGTCCTCGCCGTAGGGCGCCGGTGCTGCCTGCAATGCCAGGCCGGGTAACGCCAGCACCAGCCCCCGGAAGAGAGCCACAGACCAACTATTCAATTTACTGCACAATCTTTGATCACCTTTCTGGTACCTGTGGGGCAACAATGATATAACGGCGCCACAATTTCGACGTTAGCTGACTGGCTCCGAAGGGGCCCGGAAACATTATGAAACAGTTAGGCATTCTAGACGCTGCTTTTATCAATCTCGAGCAAACCAACACGCCCCAGCACGTGGGTGGTCTGGGTATCTATGACCCCTCGACCGCCCCAGGGGGCTTTGTGCGCTTCAAAGATGTTATCTCCGGTTTCGAGCGACGGCTGTCCAAACAGCCGTTGTTCCGCACCCGGCTGGTTGAGGTTCCCGGCGGCCTGGACCGGCCCTACTGGGTCAAGGATGCCAACTTCGACGTGGAATTTCACCTGCGCCATATCGCCCTGCCGGAACCCGGTGACTGGCGCCAGTTGTGCATCCAGATAGCGCGCTTGCACGCGCGCCCGCTGGATATGTCCAGGCCGCTGTGGGAGGCCTATATTATCGAGGGGCTGGACAATATACCCGGACTACCCAAGGGCTGTTTCGCCATATACACCAAAATGCACCATGCCCTGGTGGATGGTGCCGGTGGCTCCTCGTTCATGGCACTGATCCACGACCTGGTGCCCGACCCGCCCGCGGTCGACGAAGATGCCGAGGAACCCCGCCTGGTGGATGTCGAACCAAGCATGGCCGAACTGCTCTCCAAAGCCTCCGTCAATGGCGTCAAGAACAGCGTCAGCCTCATTCGCGGGACGGTGAAAAACACCCTGCAACTGGGGCGGTATGCGCTGGATACGATTCGCGATGAAATTCCGGCGCCGGACATTTCCGCGCCCAAAACCATCCTCAACCAATCGGTGGGCCCTCACCGCGTATTCGACGCTGCCGAGTTTCCGCTGGACGGGTTCAAGGACATCAAGAACGCCGCAGACGTTTCCATTAATGACGTGGCCCTGGCCGTTGTCGGGGGAGCATTGCGCCGTTACCTGCTCGACAAGGGGGAAGCCCCCGAGGAGGGGTCTCTGGCTGCGGGCATACCGCTGAACATGCGCACCCGCCGGGAAGTGACTGAAGACAACAACCAGGTCGGTTCGATATTCGCCTCACTGCACACGGACATCGAAGACCCGCTGGAACGCCTGCAGGCCATTGCCCAATCCACGGCAGATGCCAAGGTGGCGGGCGAAAAGAGCCCGCTGGTCGACTCGCTGAAAATTGCCGGCGCCTTCTCGCCGTTCGTGGTCAAGACCGTGGCCGGGATCTGGTCCCGAAATCATATCTCCTCCTACCTGCCGGTGAACATCTCCACGGTAGTCACCAACGTACAGGGCCCTGATTTCGATCTTTACTGTGCCGGCGCCAGGATGGTGGACTACTATGGGCTTGGCGTATTGACCCCGGGTGTGGGGTTATTCCACGCCGTGTTCAGCTACGCAGGCAAGATCACCCTGTCGGTCCTGGCCGACCGTAACATCATGCCCGACCCGGAGTTCTATCACACCTGCCTGCTGGAAGCCTACGAAGAGCTTTATGCTGCCGCCTACAAATCCAGGCCCGGCAGCAAGAATCCCAAAGCCCAGGTTGATGCGTCACGTCGCAAACGGGTAGTGAGCCCTTCGCCCAAGGCAGCAGGCGGCACCAAAGCCGCGAAAAAAAGGACAGGCGCGAAAGCCAAACCGGCCGCGGGCACCAAAGCGAAGGCCAAAGCCAAGTCCCCGGCAAAGAAAAAAGCAGTCGCGAAGGAAAAGGCAGCGGCCGCGAAAAAGAAAGCGCCGGCCAAAAAGAAAGCGCCCGCAAAGCGCAAGGCCGCGACCAAAGCACGGCCCAAGGTGAAACCCAAACTGCAAGCGTAATCCCGTTTGGGTTAAGCCTCCTGAGCCTGCAAGCGATGACAATAGCCGCCTGGCAGTCGCTCTACCACCGGACCGGCACCTCAGGATCATAGCCAGGCGATCACCGCCTGGCCGCTGACGCCGCCACGCCAATCGCCACGTCGCGAGCGACCATAACGGACGACCATAAAAAAACCCACCATGGCGGTGGGTTTGAAAATAACTCTGCGTTGGACCTGGATGGAATGCCATCGACGTCACCGCGGAGACGGCGCGCCAACCCCGGCATCGGGGCTCATATATCGAGTTGGATCAATCGTAGGCATCACTTTGATATGTTTCCAATGTATTATTATTATGATCTTCATAAATTAGATTCATATCAGACCTATGGACACCAAAGATCTCGCCAAAATCGATCTCAACTTGTTGATTTCATTGCAAGTATTGCTTGAGGAGCGAAATGTCTCGCGGGCCGCTGAACGCCTGTTCATCACCCAGCCGGCCATGTCCAAAACCCTTTCAAGACTGCGGTCCGTGTTCGACGACCAGCTTTTTACCCGCTCCAGCCACGGCATGCAGCCCACCCCGAGGGCCCTCGAACTGGCCGGGCCACTGGCCGAGATCCTCTCCGGCATCAGCCAGCTGGTCAGCCGACAGGCCTTTGACCCGGCGGAGGTCGAAACCGAAGTTACCCTGGCGCTGTCGGAATACATTGGCGTCGCACTCCTGCCCACACTGGTGCCACGGCTGCAGGCCCAGGCACCCAGGCTTCACTTGCGGGTGGTTACCCGGGTCGAGAACCAGCGCGAGCAACTGGCCCTGGGCAACCTGGATTTCGCCATTCACTTTCGCCAGCAACACTATGGGCCGGAGTTTCGTATCGCTGACCTGGGCGGCAGCCCGCCCGTCCTGCTATTGCGCGAGGACCATCCCCTGAGCGGGAGGGATATCTCGATCGCCGCGTTGGCCGAGTATCCGGTAATCCGGCTTTATGTCTCGGACCGGGAACAGCTGGACGCGCAAACCGGCGAGGACCTGTTCGAATACCTGGGCGGCGGCGCCCGCGGTTCCCTGGAAATCTCCCACCTGATGACCGCCATGGAAGTCCTGCGCAGCAGTGATTACATCATGCCGGGTCCTGCGTTCCTGTTACAGAACGAGAGCATCAGCCAGGGCATTACCGCACGGACGGTGCCAGGCAGCGCCGACATGAGCGCGGATTATGTGCTGGTAGCACACCAACGGACCGAAAACTCTCCGCTGCACAACTGGCTATGGGAGCAGATCACCTGTACTATCCGCGAGCTGCGCCCGACCCAGCCCCGCAAGCTGCGCCAGCGTGTTGCGGCGGGGGCCGCAGAGCACAGGTAACAGAGGCCAAACAGGCGATCCATGAGCAAGAAAAAACGGCGGGAAATCCCCCGCTTTCAAACCCCCATTATCGAGACGCACTGTCACCTGGACTATTTACAGGGCGACGAACTGGAAACCGTGCTGGCCAAATCCCGGGAGGTCGGGATAGAGAAAATCATTACCATCGCGGTCTCACCCGGCAACCTGGACACCGTCAGGGCGCTCGCCAACCAAGGTGATGACATCTGGGGCACCCAGGGCGTTCATCCCCACGAGGCGGCATCCTACAGCGATGACGTTGACGCCAGGATCCGTCAATCCCTTGAGGAAGATCCGCGATTGCTGGCGGTGGGTGAAATCGGCCTCGACTACTTTTACGACCACGCCGACCGCGGGACCCAGCGACGGGTTTTCGAGCAGCAACTGCAGATTGCCGTGGACCTGCAGCTGCCGGTCGTCATCCACACCCGTGAGGCTGACGACGATACCCGGGCGATACTCGCCAATTTCAGCGGCAAACTACCCCGCGGAGGCGTCATCCACAGTTTTACCTCGGGCATGGCCCTGGCCCAATACTGCCTGAGCGAAGGTTTTATGCTGGGCTTTAACGGAATCGCCACCTTTAACCGGGCGGACAACGTGCGTGAGGTGATCGCCACGACACCGCTCACCCAGACCCTGCTTGAAACCGACGCGCCCTACCTGACGCCGGTGCCCTACCGCGGCCGACCCAATGCTTCCTACTATCTGCCGTTTATTGCCGAGCAGGTCGCCGCAACCATGCAGCTGGAGGTGGAAGAACTGTTGCGACAGGTCTACCGTAATAGCCAGGCTTTATTTTTCAGGGACGCTTGATGGAATACCTCGTTGGCCAGCGCTGGGTGAGTCACGCTGATGCGCAGTTAGGACTGGGGGTGGTGGTGGAAATCGAACCCCGTCGCATCACCCTCAGTTTTCCCGCCGTCGGCGAAGAGCGCACCTACGCAATCGATAGTGCGCCCCTCACCCGCCTCAGGTTCAAGATTGGCGACCATATCAGCACGGTGGACGGTGTCGAACTGCTGGTCACCGACATCGAGGAACACCATGGCCTGCTGATGTATACCGGTACCGACCACCACGAGGCTTCAGTCACAGTATCCGAACTGGAACTGGATGCCTTTGTCCAGCTGACCACACCCCAGCAGCGTCTGCTCAACGGCCACTTTGACAAAAACGAGGATTTTGCCCTACGGGTGGCCACCCTGGAACACGCCAGTCGCCTGCAGGGCAGCCCTGCTCGCGGCCTGATGGGCTCGCGCACCAGCCTGTTGCACCACCAGCTCTACATCGCCAATGAAGTCGGGCAACGCTTTGCGCCCCGGGTGTTGCTGGCGGACGAGGTCGGCCTCGGCAAGACCATTGAAGCGGGCATGATCATCCATCAGCAGTTGCTCACCGGCCGGGCCAGTCGTGTCCTGATACTGGTACCGCCCAGCCTGCTGCACCAGTGGCTGGTGGAGATGCTGCGTCGCTTCAACCTGCACTTTTCCCTGTTCGACGCCGACCGGCTGGCAGAGATGCCAGATGGCAACCCCTTTGAGGCGGAACAGCTGGTGCTCTGCAGTCGGGAACTGTTCGAGGGGCGCCAGGAGCTGCAACAGCTGGCACTGGCTGCAGGCTGGGACCTGGTGGTGATCGACGAAGCACACCACCTGCACTGGTCGGAGGATGCAGTGGGTGAGGATTACCGTTTTGTTGAGTCCCTGTCCGCCTGCAGCGCGGGTCTGCTGCTGCTCACCGCCACCCCGGAACAAATCGGCCAGGCCAGCCACTTTGCCCGGCTCAGGTTGCTGGATCCGTCACGTTTCCACGACCTGGCAACCTTCAAGGCGGAAGAACAGCAATACCGGGCCCTCAGTGCCATGGCTGACAGCCTGGAACGGGGCAAGATTCCCGCCGAACTACCCGCCGACCTGGACCCCAACGACCCGCCGGAGGAACTGATTGAGCAGTTGCTGGACCGCCACGGGACAGGCCGTGTGTTGTTTCGCAACACCCGGGACGCGGTAGCCGGATTTCCGCAGCGCATCCTGCATCGCTACCCCCTGCCCCAGCCCGAACCCTACGCCCTGGCCCAGGTGGATCTGGCAGAGCGCCTGCATCCGGAACTGCCCTACGTGGATGACAGCTGGCTCGATTTCGACCCCCGGGTGGAATGGCTGGAGCGAACCCTGAAAACCCTGCGCCCCGCCAAGGTGCTGGTCATCTGCGCCCACGCCGCTACCGCTGTCGCCCTGGAACACCATCTGCACATGCGCGCGGGAATACGATCCGCAGCTTTCTATGAGGGTTTGTCCATCATCGAGCGGGATCGGGCCGCTGCCTACTTCGCGGACGAGACCGGCGGCGCCCAGACCCTGGTGTGCTCGGAAATCGGCAGCGAGGGCCGCAACTTCCAGTTTGCCCATCACCTGATCCTGTTCGACCTGCCCCTCAACCCGGACCTGCTGGAACAGCGCATAGGCCGCCTGGACCGTATCGGCCAACAGCAGGATGTGGAAATCCACGTGCCCTACCTGGAGGACAGCGCCCAGGAGACACTGCTGGACTGGTACGACCGGGGCCTGGACCTGTTCCGCGACTCCTGCTCGGCGGGCTACATGATTTTCCAGAACTTTCGCGAGCGCCTGCTGCCGGAGCTGGAACAGCGGACCGAACAATTCGAAACCCTGCTGACCGATTCTGCCGAATTCACCCTGCGTACCCGTGACGAGCTGCGCGAGGGCCGGGATCGGCTGCTGGAACGCAACTCCTGCAAGCGGGAAGTCGCCGATAAACTGGTAGAGGAAATCCGTTCGCTGGAGTCCGGCGAAACTCTGGAGCACTATCTCGAGGCCCTGTGTGACGCTTTCGGCGTGGACCAGGAATTTCATTCCGAGCACACGCTGATCCTCAGGCCTTCGGAACATATGCTGACCGGGCACTTCCCCGGAGTTTCGGAAGAAGGCACGACCGTGACCTTTGAGCGGGAAAAAGGCCTCAGCCGCGAAGACATGGAATTCATCACCTGGGAGCACCCCATGATCCAGGAGGCCATGGACATGGTGCTCTCAACGGAGCTCGGCAATGCAGCCCTGGGAACCCTCAAGCTCAAGGGTGTACCTCCTGGCACCATGCTGCTCGAAGCCCTGTATACGGTCAACTGCGTGGCTCCGCGGGCGCTTCAGGTCGAACGCTTCCTGCCGCTGTCACCCATCCGCCTGCTGGTGGATGCGCGCGGTAAGCAACTGGCAGACCTGGTTCCCCACGCCCGCCTCAACAGCCTGGTGGAACGGGTTAAAAAACCGACCGCGCTGGCGATCATCAAACAGGTGCACCAGGAGGTTGATGCCAAGATGGCCATCGCCAACCAGCAGGCCGAGGCCAGGCTGGAAGAAATCCTGACTGCGGCTGAACAGGACATGCGCAATGACCTGGGCGCGGAGCTCAGCCGTCTGGAGGCATTGCGGGAACTCAACCCTGCGATCCGCGAGGAAGAACTGGAACACCTGCGCTACCGCATCGAGGAATGCGCGATCCATATCCAGCACGCCAATCTGCAGTTACAGGCCCTGCGCTTGATCATCACCACCTGAGCGAGGCGCAATCGGGGCAGCGGGTCAGATCGGCAGGGGAATAAAGACCGAGCCGGCGGTGTGGACCGCCTTGGTCAGCCGGCGGTCATCAGCATCACCGGCAATTCGCGCCATCATTTCCTGCAACACGATGAGTTTGCCAAACAAACGCTCGAAGCTGAGGTTGTCGGTCACTCCGCGATATTCGCTGGTGACCAGCCAAGGATCGCCGTTGACCCTGCGGTTATTGCGCAATTTCCAGGCCAGCACTTCCACATTGTGGGCGCTGGCCCACAGCGGCTCTGGCCGCAGCGAGTCGAACAGGAAAGACTCCTCGTTGTAACCATAGGCGTGACGCAGCATTCCCCCCAGGCCCACCACCAGGGCGAATACCCGGTCGCCGTCGAAGTGCGGGTTGAAGACAAGTTCCAGGGCATCGGTTTCCTGCCTGCCGGCCAGCTCGACAAAATCCAGCTGTCCGCTGGCAGCCCGCAACTGAGCCAGCCGCCCCTCAATTGTCATGCCGGGGATCTTGGACAACTCCGCAGGGTTGCGTCGGTACAACTTCACGGTGAGTTCCCGCACCAGCCGCCGGGTTTCATCGATAAACTCGTCGGTGACCAGATCCACATCGGACTTGGCCAGATTCTTCAGCTCATAACCGCCACAGCCAGCGAGCAACGAACACAGCAGAAGACAACAAAGGTAACGCATGGCAACAGTCTAACCAATTAACCGAGATGGTCGCCAGATGACGGTCATCGCCGGATATTAAGCTGTGCTTCCAGCTGTATCTCGCGCCCCACCTGTTCACCGATGATGCGCTTTAGCTCGTCGATATGCCGGTTTTCCAGCCGCTCCGCGGAACTGACCACCACTGACACCAGCGGTGGCTCATCCAGGGCGACCCTGACGGTGGATACCTGCACACGCTGGTCCAGCAGCCGCAGTTCGCCCGCCGGAACCCGCTCCTCCAACCTGCCCTGTTCCACCAGATGATCGTAGGCAATGTAAAGCGGAATACTGATCACCGCCAGCGGCAACAGTGAAATAAGCAGACCCTTGCGAGCCCGGGTTAGCGGGGCGAAGCCCAGTACCAGGAAAGTCGCACTCGCCGCCAGGGAAATACCCACCAGGTTGGTGGTCAACAGTAGCAGCGCGCCCCGCGCCATGGGCCAGTCGCCCCATCCCAGGCCTATGCCGGCAACGCTCAGCGGCGGCACCAGGGCAACGGCAATGGCAACGCCCGCCAGGCTCTTGGCGATTTCCTCCTTGGCGTGGGCGTAGGCGCCGGCTATGCCGGATATCACCGCAATGTAAAGATCCAGCAGCGTCGGCGACATCCGCGAACGCATTTCCTCCGTAGCGATATCAAAAGGCATCACCCATGCCAGCAACACTGCACAACCCAGTCCCCAGGCAATCCCGATAGTCAGGGTTTTCAGTGATCCACGAATGAGGCCAGCATGGGAGCGCGCCAGCCCCATTGAAAAGGAGATAATAGGCGCCATCAGCGGGGCCAGGATCATGGCGCCAATGATCACCGGGGCGGAGTTGGCGTACAGACCGGCCAGGGACAGCATCACTGACAGCACCATGAGCACCTGGAAAGACGACGATGCACGAGCGTTGTCCCGCAAGGCCACAAACAGGTCCCGGTATTCATCCTCAGTGGCGTGGTTAAACAGGGGCAGGTGTTTTCCGCTCATGGCGGTGGCTGCATCGTTCACCGGTACATGATTGAGGCGTACGGTTTCCTTGGTACTCACGCTGGTTGTTGCTGTGCCCTGCAAGGCCGGCCCCGGAAGCAGCGACAGGGCCTGGGCCTTGACCTCGAGCTCCAGCGCCTGGGCATATACCGGCTTGTTGTCCAACAGGTACTCGAAGCCGCCAGCAGCCTCAAGATGCAGGTGTTCACTCTGGACGAGAGCCAGGGATTCGGGTAGCCGGGAAAGGCTTATCTTGCCCGGCAGCAACAAACGAAACACAAACCAGAGATAGCCGAGAATACTGCGTGGAGCCGTGGCCAGCAGCGAGACACGGCCATCGGCAATGCTGAGGTTGTCATCAAAACGGCGACTGACCAGAGAGCTGCGGGTATGCGCTACCGCGACCATGCCCAGCGCGGCGAAATCCACCGTCTGCTCCTTGGCGGTAACCAGCCGGAAACTGCGCAGGCTGAGTTTCCCGAGTCCGCGCAGCGCCCCCCGAAACAGGCTCCAGTTGGTGGAGCGTCGATTGATGTCCTGCGGCCTGAGGCTGAGGACCGAGCCAATCACCACAGAAGAAAAAACCAGCTCGCCGTTGCAACTCAGGGCGTCCGCGGCCACCGGTTCAATGTCGCGGTAGTGCGCCGCCAACTGCCCGGGCTCGCCCTTTACCCCGAGCGCGGTACAGGCTTCCCTGGCTTCGGGGTGAGCCAGCAGGCCAATTCGCCACTGGCGCTCGACACCCAGGGGCGCAAGATCTCTTACCTGCTCATCACCCAACCACAAAAGCACGCGCGCCCCGGAATCGACACTCTCCCGATCAGCGTAGGGTACCAGAGTGATCTCATTGCTCTGCAGCCATTCGGCGGCGCGCTCCGGATCAAAGGTGGAGTCGTGCACCAGGTAACAGGGTTCCCGGGTAGTCAAGCGATCGACTCCAGCAGGGCAGCAATGGTGCGCTGCAGGCGCTGCAGGTCACGCGGTCGCGACAGGCGATGATCACCGTCCTTCACCAGCTGTATCTCCACGTCCTCGCTGGCCAGCTTCTCCGCCAGCAGCAGGGACCGTTCCCAGGGCACATCGTCATCACGCTGCCCGTGCAACAGCCGCACCGGTTGGGCAATGGCAATTCGATCCTGCTGTAGCAGACAATGCTGGCTGCCCTCCTCCAACAAAGCCTTGGCGATGTGATAGGGCTCGCCGTCGTCATAGCAGTTGTCAATGGCGCAAAAGCCCGAGAGTTCCAACTGTAACAGCTGCTCCGGTGACAGCCTGCCGCTGGCCAGGGCCTCGGTGAAGTCCGGCGCCGCCGCAATACCGACCAGGCCACACACCCGGTCGGGCCGCGCAAGGGCCAGGTGCAGCATGAGCCACCCCCCCATGGATGAGCCAACCAGCAGTTGTGGCCCGCTTGTCACCTCGTCCAGTATTGCCTGCGCGTCGTTGATCCAGCGCCCGATTGTGCCGTCCTCAAACCGCCCGCTGGATTCACCGTGCCCCTGGTAGTCGAACCGGGTGTACTGCCTGCCCATACCCTGACACCAGGCTTCCAGCGCCAATGCCTTGTCGCCCTGCATGTTGGAGTTGAAGCCACTCAGAAAAAGAATCCCCGGGCCATCCCCCTCGAGGTGATGATAGGCAAGATACTCCCCACCCTCCCGCTGAAGATTCATGCCAACTGCCTGTTGTGCCAGTACGCCAGACCCTGGGCGTTCAACTGTGCGTCATGGCGGAACCGTTCTCGCAGTTCGGCGACCTCCATGCCGGGGTTCAGTGCGCTGAAACATTCGAGGGAATAGTCGATAATGGCCTCCTCAAGCTGTGGTACCTGTCCGCCGTGTTCTGCGGCAAGGACGACATAGTGATCGATCTGCTCCTGCAGAGACTGCCGCAATCTGTCGCTATATGCCAGTTCACTGTAGTGAGTGAGGAAAATACGCTCCGGGGAAGCGGCGGCCAACAGATCAATGGACTTCTTTAAAGCCTCGGGGCGAAACTGGCTGGGTGTGGTGGTAGGCATACAATAGTCAGCCCTGGCGGTGCGGAACCACTGGTAGGAGAGTCCGAACACGTCACCACTGAACCAGCCGCGACTGACCTTGTCCCACACACACAGATGATGATCGGCATGACCGGGCGTGTGCCGCAACACCAGTTCCCTGCCGCCCAGGTCCAGGGGATGACCGTCTTCGGCGGCGATGACCCGCCCCTCCGGCACCGGGACTATATCGCCGTACAGGCGGTCGAAACGGGCCTCGCCGAAAACCTGGCGCGATGCCGACACCAGCTTTTGCGGGTCTATCAGGTGACGTGCGCCCCGCGGATGCACCACCAGCTTCGCCTCCGGGAAGTGCTGCATCATCAGCCCTGCACC
This sequence comes from Seongchinamella unica, assembly GCF_004354085.1. GTDB lineage: Bacteria > Pseudomonadota > Gammaproteobacteria > Pseudomonadales > Halieaceae > Halioglobus > Halioglobus unicus. The sequence continues at coordinate 338,534 of NZ_SMSE01000004.1, forward strand.
TCCGGCGTGATCGAGGTGCACGTGTGTCGGGATGACATAGCGCACACGCCCCGGAGAAATTTCACGGTCCTGTAACAGGCGCAACAGGGGCGGCAGACCATGAACTGTGCCGGTGTCTATCACCGCGCACTCCGTCCCTGCTTGCAACAGGTAAAAGCTGGCGGTGCCCGGTTCAATATAACCGGCGTCTATGCGGGTAATGCCGAAGCCCAGAGACTCTGTGACTGGCGGCTCCATGTGCTAATCTCCTGCTGTAAGTTACCTGCGCATCATCAGGGTAACCGAATTATCACCTACAGCCACCGGGAACAGAACTCAGGGCTCATGAAAGATTACCCAGTACCTCCGTCTATCGTCGCCCTGCTGTGCCTGCTGGGTCTTTTGCTGGCGCATCCGGCGCTTGCCGTGACTTTGGCAGACATCGAGAACCAGCGCAACGCAGTGAGCAATGACACTACCCTGGACGATGAGTCCCGGGCACAGCTTGACGAACAACTGGACCGCGCCCAGAGCCAGTTACAGGCCGCCGCAGAATTTCGCAGTCGCACCGCTAACCTCAAGGCCGAGATAGAGGGCGCGCCGGGGCAGGCGGCCCGCTTCGAAGAGCAGCTGCGGCAGGCCAAGGCCAGCGACGAAGACTACAGCGATCTGGTCACTGACGACAGCAGCGTCGCTGAAGTCGAGAGCCAGATCACCCTGGAAACCGCCCAACTCAGGGCACTCACAGAGCGGCGTAACGAATTGATCCAGGCCGTCGATGAACTCCCCCAACTGCGTGCGGAGACCAGACAGCGCCTGACAACGGTCCAGAATATCATCAACAGTGAGAGCGAGGCGCAAGCCCCCGCGAGCTCATCCAGTGACCTCAATACCGCCTGGGTTCTATCCCAGGCCCGTCTGAAAGCCGCAGAAGCGGAAAAGCAATACCTGGAAACGCGGATAACGGGGGAGCCGGCCATCACCCAGGTCAACGCCGCGGAGCGGGCCTGGCTGGGCCAGGCGGTGTCTGAGGCCGAAGCCCGGCTCGAAGCACTCAGCCGGGGACTGGAAAGCGCCAGGGCGAGTGCAACCCGTGAGCAGTTGCAAGTCACCGCCGAGTTACAGCAAAAGCTGCAAAGCCAGGATCCTAAATTGCAGCAGTTCGCCGAGAAGAACCGACAACTGGCGCGCCAACTGCAGGATACCGCCAACCTGAGCGACCGCGCACGCCGCGAAGGCCACCTGACCACTGAACAACTGGAGAGCATCAGACAGGACTCACAGTTGATGCACCGACGACTGGAGGTTGCGGGGCGCAAGGAGATTCTCGGGCAAGTGATGATCACCCGCCTCGACAGTCTTCCTGAGACCAGGACAATCAAACAGGAGATCGAACGGCGCAATGCGTTGATTGCCGATACGTCCATGGCGCAGATAGATGTTGAGGAGGACTTTCGCGCTCTCAACGAGGGCAGTGTCTACATAGAGCGCCTGATCGCTGACCTGGACCAGCGCAATGACGACACCGCCTCCCTGGTCCGGCAATTGGTGCAACAGCGCCTGGATCTGCTGGAAAAAAACCTGAACAGCCTGGGTTCGCTGCTGCGCCTGTTGCTGGACAATAATGACCGGGCTGGCGAATTGATCGCTGCCAGCGAGGAGTTTCACCGCTTCCTGCTGGGGAACCTGCTGTGGATACGCAACTTCAACCACCTGGACCTGGTCGAACTCGGAAGACAGCTCGGTATGCTTGCGAGCCCCGGGAACTGGTTGCAACTGCCCGCGCAACTTGCCTCCGGCTATAACGAGGCCGATTGGTCGGCGTCAATTTTGGTGCTGGCACTGCTGTTGTTTATCGGCCGCCGGCTGTTGATGCCGGTGTACGATAGCCTGATCACGAGGCCGATGCTGCTGAGCACTGCAACGTTGTGGAATATTCTCGCCGCCCTGGGGCTGTCGCTGTTCCTGGTCCTGCCCTGGCCAGTGTGCCTCTATCTGTTGGGCCACTTCCTGCAACAGGCTGAAAACGGCAACCAGTTTTCCCAGTCCCTGGCTCCCGCACTTATGTTCACCTCGCGCATCCTGTATCTGCTGCTGCTAACGAGGATGATCGCCAATCGCAAGGGCGTGGGCAGGCGCTATCTCAAATGGGACGGACGACGCCTTGACTGCCTTCGCGAAGAGCTCAACTGGGTCGGACCGGTCATGTGCAGCGCCATTCTGCTGGACATATTCGCCTATGAACTGGACCCCTTCACCAGCGGCGGCCCCCTGGGGGCTATCAGCACAGCCGCGGCCGCCGTTACCGTGAGTATCTTTTTTATCCGACTGCTGCGCAGGGGGATGGCCGGGGAGTCAAAAGTGGTTCGTTTCAGCCTTCGCCTGGGCGTATTTATCGCCGCAGTCACCCTCATCCTGCAGGCCATGGGGCTGATGTACGCTGCCGATATCTACATGGCAGCCCTGGCGCGCAGCATTGCCTGGATTATCATCATCAAGACGACCGGCGACGTCATGGAACGCTGGTTGCTGATTCTGCGCGCTCGCATGGAGCGCGAAGCCAGGGAGTCAATGAAAGCGCAGCCGGAAGAGCCGGCGGAGAGCGCCCAGGAAGCGGCTCTCGACGTGATGTCACTGTCCGAGGCGCACACCAAGCTGCTTAACATGGCCCGCATTGTGGCAACACTGACAGTCCTCTGGTGGATCTGGTCACCGAGCCTGCCAGCCCTCAACCTGTTGCAATCGATCACCCTGTGGACGGTCAGCACCAGCACCGGCACGCTGCGGGACATCACCCTGTTCGACCTTTGCTACAGTGCACTGGTGCTGATTGTTACCGCGCTACTGACCCGGCACCTGCCCTCACTGAGCGAAGTATTCATGCGTGAGTGGTTTAACATGAGCGCCGGCGCGCGTTACGCCAGCAGCATCCTGATGCAGTACCTGGTGATCGCCATCGGCGGTTCCATTTTCCTCACCTCAATCGGCTGGGAATGGAGCAAGGTGCAGTGGCTGGTGGCCGCTATGGGGGTGGGCATCGGCTTCGGCCTGCAGGAAATCGTCGCCAACTTTATCAGCGGCATCATTATTCTTTTCGAGAGGCCGGTGCGTGTGGGCGACATCATCAGCGCCGGTGGGGCGGAGGGCGTGGTGAAAAAAATCAATCCCCGGGCCACCATTATCGAAACCTTTGACCGCAAGGAACACCTGATTCCCAACAAGGAACTGATTACCGGCCAGGTGGTGAACTGGACACTTTCAGACGCGGCGGTGAGAGTTATCATTCCTGTCGGCATCGCCTACGGATCGGACGTGCGCGAGGCCCTGGCGCTGATACTGGAGGCCGCCGGGGAAGTCGCCAACGTGCTACCTGACCCGGAACCCAGGGCCACCTTTGAAGACTTTGGCGACAACTCGCTGATACTGTGGTTGCGCTGCTATGTCAGCGAGGACCGCATCGGCACCTGGACGGAATTGCGCACCCGCATCAACGACAAGTTCAACGATGCCGGCATTGTTATCTCCTTCCCGCAACGGGATGTACACCTGGACACGCTCGAGCCGCTGCAGCTGGAAATCCGCAACCTGGACCAGATCCGGGGCGACTGATCAGGGGCGATACCATATGGGAGAACTGTAGGCGCGCTCCTGGATCACGTCGGGATAGCCCTCGGCGCTATCCAGTTCCAGCGCAACCGCATCATAGAGAGAATGCCGAGGCGTCGGAATTTGCAGAACCCTCACGTAGTAAAATGCCGATTGCCGCGGATCGAAGTCCGGGTCCTGCCAGCGTACCCGGAGGGCTGGAGCACCAATGCTGTTCTGGTAACCGGCGCTGGCCCGATCCACGCTGTCACCCACCGGGGGCAGCCTGCCGGCAGCATCGGGACTACGCTCGCCCGACCAGGCAACATCGTAGACTTTCTCCCGCGTCTGGCCGTCTTCGTCCAGCCAGCCCTTGACGATTTGGATCCTGTCGAGATTGGCGCCTCTAGCATCACGCTCCGCAATCACGAAGAATTCCGGCGAGACCGACCGGCGGCCTTCCAGGACACCGCCCATGGGAACACCACTGGCCACTGCATCCTGGTACAGGGACGCGCTGTCGAGAATGTCCTCGGGCCAGGCCTCTCCGGCGAAAAATTGAAGCGCTATCCGGGGTCCCGTGGTGGCATAGACCTCGCGCCGTTTCAGTGCGGCGAGTAGCGCCTCCCGGGTATTTTCTTCTGCCCATACCGCCGCCAGCCCGGAGGCGGACATATCCCAACCCCGAGGCGTTCTCCTGTCGCTGACATCGACCAGGCCCTGCTTGTTGGCCGGAATACTGTCGGCCGCGAACTTGCCGTGAAAATTGTCTTCTTCAGCACCGGCCAGGCCCGAGTGGGCATCACTGGATCCAATCAGCCCAAACCGGTAGGGATTCTCGCCCTGCTGCGCCTCCAGCGCCAGCCCGGTACGCAGCGCAGAGCGGATGTAATCGCCGGCGGACACCGTGTAGGAGCTCTCGTCTCGCTGAATGTAAAAATCGAAAGTTTCGAAATCCGCGAACTCATCCCGGGGTGAAAGCTGGGGATGAGTTTCGGAATCACCCTTGATCTGGGTGACTTCAACGACTTTTTCCCAGCGACTGCGGGCGGCGATATATTCATCGCTGAAGGCGTTTCCTCGCAGGCTTCGGGTCCCGAACATATAGCCCTTGGAGATATTGGAGTTGTGTGGAATTGCGATAAAATCAGCCCCGGTGCCGGCACTGGTCGCATCCAGCCAGGCCCAGAGGTCCACCGGAAAGGAACTGTCGAGAAAACTGTAAGGCAGGTACTGGCTGGCACTGGCTGCATCACCGTCGGTAATCACAATCCGGTGCAGGTTGGCACCGCCGCCGTTGGAACTCCACTCCCAGCCGATAAATGCGGTAAATTCTCCCGGCGTGTTATAGGCGTCCGCCGCGGCAGTAATCTCTGCCCAGACCTTTCGTGAAATTTCCGGATTTGCCGCTATCCCACCCAGTTTCAAGCCCTGTTCCGCCACCCGTTCTCCAGCGGTTTTGGGGTCCTCGGCATCAGGCAGCCGGGACGCGAAGAGCAGAGATCCCCAGCGGCTATCGATACCGACCCTGATTGCCAGGGAGGATAGCCAGGCGTAAAGGGTGTCCACGGGGCCCAGCCCGTCGGTGGGTGCGCCCTGTTCGTAGACATAGCGTACCAGGCCGAGAAATTCCGCGTGGTCAGAAACAACGAGGAAGTCCAGCGGTGTGCCGATCTGCACCCGGGCACCGTGGTAAGGATGCACGACCGGCAGCCCTCGCGCATAACGATAGGCCTGGGCGGGACCGATACTCTTGTTACCGATCGTTATGGCATCAAAGGAATTATTGGTATGAAGGTGGGTATCACCCCAGAATAACTGCTTTTCTGCAGTCACGGCTGTCGACGCCGCCAGCAGAACGACCGCCAGTAGCAGCTTGCGCATATCCGCTCTCTTTATCATTTTCAGCTTCAGCGGATACTAACATGCGCCCCTGCCTGCCCCAACTAACGCCCTTTCCAGACCGGTGGACGCTTTTCCAGAAAGGAGGCAGTCCCCTCCGCTGCGTCTTCACTGCTGCTACAGATCCCCTGCAGTACGGCCTCGTCGGATATCGTCTGCGCCAGGTCTGCTTCACAGGCCTGGGCCACAGCCTGCTTGGCATAACGCAGGGAAAGCGGCGCCCTTGCTGCCAGTTCCCCGGCCCAGGCCAGGGTCTCGTCCAGCAGTTGCTCGTCGGCTACCACGCGATTGCAGAGTCCCCAGTCAAGGCACTTTCTGGCAGACAGCTTTTCTCCGGTGGCGATGATCTCGTAGGCGCGCTTGCGTCCGATAGAGCGCACGAGGTGCCAGGTTGCACCGCCGTCGGGCACCAGGCCTATGGCGGCGAAGGCCTGGTAAATATAGGCGCTCTCTGCCATCACAGTGAGGTCACAAACCATGGCGAAAGCGCTGGAAACTCCCGCTGCGGGTCCATGTACCGCACTGATCCACGGCTTGGGTGCATTGTAGATCTCGAGCATTACCGGTTTGTATTCCAGATTCAGCTGGTCTTCTACACGCCAGTTAGGGTCAGCCATCGGCATTTCCGACAAATCCGCCCCGGCGCCGAAACCTCGCCCCGCCCCGGTCAGCACGACCACGCGGATGCTGTCATCGTCATTGACTTCCCTTGCAGCCAGCAGTATTTCCCGGCGCAAGGTGGCATCGAATGAGTTCAGGGCTTCGGGGCGGTTCATGGTAACGACCGCGACCGAATCGTGCCGCGTTATCTCGATACTCTGGTAGTCGGCCATCACTCTTTCCTCAGTCGATAACACCGGCACCCTGCAGTTCTTCCAGTTCCCGGGCAGCAAAACCCATATCTGAAAGCACCTGCCGGGTGTCGGCACCCGCTTGCGAACCACCGCTAGTGACCTCTGAGGGTGTGCGTGAGAACCGCGGCGCAGGCGCAGGCTGGGTCACTCCGTCAACCTCGATATAGGTAGCCCGGGCGACATTGGCCGGGTGCGCGGGTGCCTGGGTGAAACTCAGCACGGGTGCAAAGCAAACGTCCGTTCCCTCCATGAGTTCGCACCATTGTGCCTGTGTTTTCTGTTTGAAAATTTCAGTCAGCCGCTGCTTCATCTGCGGCCACAGGCTGGCGTTATTCTGGTCACCAAATTCGTCGTCTGACAGACCCGCTTTCTCTTTCAGCAGCGCATAGAACTGTGGTTCGATAGAGCCGATGGAAACATATTCACCATCGGCGCATTCGTAGGTATCGTAAAAATGGGCACCGCCGTCCAGCAGATTGGCCTCGCGCTTCGATGCGTCCCACATACCCATGGCTTCAAAGCCGTGAAACATCCACATCAGTTGGGCGGCACCATCGACCATAGCGGCATCGATCACCTGGCCCTTGCCTGAATTCGCCGTTTCCAGCAAACCCGCGAGAATACCATTCACCAGCAACATTCCGCCGCCACCCATGTCTCCCACCAGGTTGAGAGGGGGCACGGGCTTCTGGCCACTGCGCCCCATGGCATAAAGCGCACCGGTAATGGAAATGTAGTTGATGTCATGGCCGGCCGCGTGGGCCAGCGGCCCCTCCTGTCCCCAACCGGTCATGCGAGCGAAGATAATCTTGGGGTTACGATCGAAACAGACTTCGGGGCCAATACCCAGTTTTTCACAAACCCCGGGGCGGAACGGGTCGATAATGACGTCGGCGTTCTCGACCATGCGCAATAGCGTTTCAATGCCCCCAGGGTCTTTCAGGTTCAGGGCCACGGACTTTTTACCGCGACTGCTGACATCCTTCATATGCAGCCCCGGTGCACCGCCGGTACGATCGATACGGATCACCTCGGCACCCATGTCCGCCAGAATCATCCCGCCCATGGGAGCGGGACCGATGCCCGCCAGTTCCAGCACTGTGTAACCGTTCAAAGGTCCCATGACAAAGCTCCTTAGCGAGGTTGCATCCGAATCGCACCATCCAGGCGGATACATTCCGCATTGAGATAATCATTTTCGGCGATAAATACTGACAGGTGCGCGATTTCCGCCGGCTTGCCCAGTCGCTGCGGATAGCATACGGATGCCTCCAGGGACTTGTACGCCGGCTCGGGCAGCGCCTCAAACAAAGGCGTGTGGATCAGGCCGGGTACGATGGTATTGACGCGGATGCCATAGCTGGCCAGGTCGCGCGCCATGGGTACCGTCATGCCGATGACCCCGCCCTTGGTGGCCGAGTAGGCAACCTGGCCTACCTGGCCCTCGTAGCCGGCAACGGAGGCCGTGTTGATGATCACGCCACGGCCACCATCGTCATTGATAGGATCGTTCCTGGCCATCTGTTCGGCTCCATAGCGGGAAACATTGAAGGTACCGGTCAGGTTAATGGCAATGACGGGATCCCACTGTTCCAGGGGGAAAACGCCCTTTTTGCCGTAGGTTTTGGCGGCGCTACCGATACCGGCAAAATTATTGACGATGTGCAGGGCACCAAATTTCTCAACCACCTCGGCCACGGCATTTTTTACGCTGTCCTCGTCGGCGACATTCACGCTCCAGAACGCGACCTTGTCAGCGCCCAGGTCATCGATGACTGCCTGAGCCCGTTCCGCGTTAAGGTCGAAAATGGCGACCTTGACGCCCTTGGCGACGTAGGCTTCCACGGTAGCCTGACCGAGACCAGAGGCACCGCCGGTGACGATTGCTACTTTGCCTTGCAAATCCATGAGAGTTCTCCTTGGGTTGTTTCGGGGATTAAAAATTTCGGGTGTTAAAGGGGACGTAATCGTCCCCGAGGCAGTCGCGGCCGATGATCAGTTTCATGATCTCGGAACTACCCGCATAAATGGTGGATATCTTGGCGTCGGTATACTGGCGACTGATCGGGTACTCGTCCATGTAGCCGTGACCTCCGTGCAACTGTACGCCGAGCTCCGCCATCCTGACCTGCAGTTCACTGGTGTACAGCTTGGCCTTGGCGGCATCAACGGCAGTAAAGCTGCCGGCGTTGAAGGCCCGCACGCATTGATCGATGTACACCTGGCTGATATCAAGTTCAGTGCGCATTTCCGCAAGTTTGAACTGGGTGTTCTGGAATGCCGCCACGGGTTTCCCGAAAGCCTTGCGCTCCTTGACATAGTCCGCGGTCAGGTCCCAGGACAGCTGCGCCCCGGCCAGGTAGCCGACTGCGCCCAGCAGACGTTCCTCGGCAAGCCCTTCCATCAGGTAGTAAAAGCCCTTGCCTGGCTCACCCAGCACATTTTCCCGTGGCACCTTCACATCGTTGAAAAACAGCTCAGCGGTATCCTGCGCCTTGAGGCCCATCTTTTTCAGGTTGCGGCCCCGTTCAAACCCTTGCATGCCGCGCTCCACCAGGAACAGGGTCATGTGGTAGGGGTTGTTCTCCGGGTCAGTCTTGGCGGCAACGATCACCAGGTCGGCATTGATGCCGTTGGAAATAAATGTCTTGGAACCGTTGAGTACCCAGTGATCGTCCCGCTCCACCGCCGCAGAACGAATACCTGCCAGATCGGAGCCGGCATCGGGTTCTGTCATGGCCACCGCCAGGATACACTCGCCACTGGCGCATTGGGGCAGGAAGCGGGCACACTGCTCCTCGTTGCCAAAGCGGGTCAGGTAAGGGCCCACCAGCCGGCTGTGCAGAGTATTGAACCAGTCGGCCACCCGGGCGTAGGTGGTCTCCTCGATAATGATTTGTTCAAAGCGAAAATCATCGTCGCCCATGCCGCCATAGCGCTCCTCGGGCCAGATCATCAGAAATCCCTGCTCTCCCGCCTTGCGAAACGCCTCACGATCCACAATTCCAGCCTCACGCCATTGTTCCATATGTGGCACAATCTCCGCTGCCAGGAATTTGCGATAGGCATCGCGAAACATATTCTGCTCTTCGGTGAAGTCTCTGGGGAGCATTCTGGTGTACCTCTGGGTATAGCAACGGTAATCGGCGGACAGTATGGTTAGACGCCCCATGGGCAACAATGACCGCCCCCGACAAATTAATTGACTGGAACTGACAGCGACTTGAGCTGACACAGGCATGGAACAGATTTTCCCCGAGAATTGGGCCGTATTGCACCTGGGACTGATTTTTGCCGTCACCCTGGCGCAGATGCTGGTGGTCTATGTGCTGAGTGATTCCAGCAATCCGCCAGCGGGGCTGGGCCTGTTTACGGTCTATTTCATGGCCGCCCTGCTGGGCTGGATAGCCTTCACCCTGCAACAGGGCGCTTCCACTCCCCTGGCGGTCGATGTGCCGGCAGTAGCCGCAATACTCAACAGTTATATTCTCTTTATCGCCGCGGGCCAGCGGGCTGCTATCCACGCTGGCCGGGTGCTGCTTGGCCTGGCCTGCCTGCTGGGCTGCCTCAGCGCCTTTTTCCTCGGCACGGGCCAATTGTTTGTGACCCAGGTGTTGCTGGCCACTGTTTTTTTTGTCGCTGCGGGAGTGGTCAGCGCCGTGCGCTGCGTGCAGGAAAAAAATGTGGGCGACCTGATCATCGCCGTCGCTGCCGTGATAATGTTCATCGGCACGTCGCTGTCCATGTACCAGTTCATCGGGCTCGACAATCGTCTGCTGGGCCAGGTCATTGCCTTCGGCGCCCACAGCTGGGCTTATGTGCTGGTGGCGGTCGGGTTTTTGGCCAGCGTATTGATTGAATACCAGCAACACCTGTCGCACCTGGCCACCGAAGACCCGCTCACCCGACTGCTCAATCGCCGTGGCCTTGAGGACGCCATGCGTGTCAGCATGGCCCATGCCAGCCGGCATGACCTGCCCACCGCCGCCATCGTCATCGACGTGGACCACTTCAAGCAAGTCAACGACAGCTTTGGCCACGACACGGGTGACCAGGTCATCCGCCGCGTGGCTGCCATGATAGAGCGCATGTGCCGCGCCAGTGACGTGCTGGCTCGCACCGGCGGCGAGGAATTCCTGGTGATTCTTACCGACACCGACCAGGTAGCAGCACGCTCACTGGCAGAACGTATCTGTCATGCCATCGGCGAACGCCCCCTGCTGGTTGACCAGCAGCGGATCCCGGTCACCGTCAGTCTGGGGGTGGCGGCGACCGTGGGCGAAGTTGACCTCGATGCATTGACCCAGGAGGCCGACCAGGCCATGTACCTGGCCAAACGCAGCGGACGCAACCGGGTCGCTTCGGTAGAGAGCGCTCCGGTGCATCTCAGCAATTCCGCCGCGGAGGCCTGAAGCATGCCCAGCCGCGACATCTCCGTCTCCGTTTATTTTGCCAGGGCCGTACTGAAAAACGTCGTGGCCCAGGGCCTGGACCCCATCAGCCTGCTGCGCAAAACCCGCATTTCGCCCCGCCTGCTGCTGGAGGAAGACGCCAGGATCTCCGCGGAGCGGTTCGCCGATCTGCAGGTGGAGACGATGCTGACCATGGGCGACGAAGCCCTGGGCTACGCCTCCCGGCGCATGCCGGTAGGTTGCTGGTCGATGATGTGCCATGCGGTGATGGGCTGTGAAACCCTGGGCCAGGCAATGGCCCGCTACTGCCGTTTCTACCAGTTGTTCGAGTTCGGGGTAAACCCGAAACTGCGGGTAACAGAAAACGAGGCAACACTGCGAGTGACCAATGTGGACAAAACCGTGGCACCCGATCCCTACATGATCGAGCTGCTGCTGTTTAACGCCCATCGTTACTTCAGCTGGCTGGTGCAGGAACACCTGCCGGTGCAGCAGGTGGAGCTGGCTTATGCGCCGGCGGCCCAGCTTAAAGACTACCGGGCCATGTTCCTGGGTAACCCGGTAGCATTCGAGCAGACCCATTCACAGCTGGTGCTTTCCCCTGCCCTGCTGGACAAGCGGGTAAACCAGACAGAACAGTCGCTGCGCCACTTTCTTCGCCATCCGGTGCTGATCATGCTGACCCAGACCTACGACCAGAACAGCTGGACTGCCCGGGTCAGGGAACTGGTACACCAGAACCTGGTGAATATGCCCGAGTTGAATGACGTTGCCGGGATGCTGGAGGTCCACCCACAAACCCTGCGCCGCAGGCTGTCGGCGGAAGGCACCACGTTCAAGGAGGTCAAGAGCCAGGTGCGACGGGACACATCACTGCATTTCCTCGGCAAACAGGGCCTGTCTATCGAGGAGATCGCCCACCGGGCAGGATTCTCTGAATCCTCGGCGTTTATTCGCGCGTTCAAGGGCTGGACCGGGGTCACCCCCTACACCTACCGCAAAGGACTGTAACAACGGCCAGCCACGGTTGGCGCCCGGGGTGAGGGGATTTTCATCTACGGCCCTCTGGCATCATGATTTTCAGCTATATTGAAACCATTGAGCCAAAAGGAGCATGCGGGTGTTGAAAATTGCGGTCCGGATACTGGTGGCGATTTATATCGCCTACGTGGCCCTTGTCACACTGATTATCATTCCCGCTGCCAACTTCATCGCCCCCTGGTATGTCGATCGGGAATACGGACGGGAGCTGAAAACCGACATCATCCTGTTCAATCCCTTTTCTCTCAGCGCCGAAGTGCGTGGAGCGCAACTGCGCGAGGTCACCGGAGAGCACTTTGTCAGCTTCGACGGGGCCATTGCCAACCTGTCGCTGAGCAGCCTCTGGGACCAGGGGCTGGTCATGGACGAGATCAGTATCGCTGGCCTGAACGCCCACATCCGTCACCTGCATGATTCGGTTTTCAATTTTTCCGACCTACTTCCCGCTGATGACCAGAACGCCGCCGAGCCCGGCGGGGGATCACCCGCCCTTACGATCGGGCGACTGGCATTCGGTGCAGAACTCATCACGCTGACCGACGCGGCGCGAGAAAAACCCTTCAGCACCTATTACCATGGGATCGATATTGTCGTTACCGACCTTTCCACGGTGCTCGCAGAGGGTAAACCCTACCGGATCAGGGCCCTCGCCGAGGACGGGGGGGAACTCTACCTGGAAGGCAACATTTCCCTGCCGGAAGCCAGCAGCAGCGGCAAACTGGCACTGTCCAGACTGAGCCTGCATACCTTCTGGCGATTTGCCGAACCCTGGCTCAATTTCGAACTGCATGATGGCACGGCTTCATTGGCAGGCAATTACCGGTTGTCCTGGGCTGACGCCTTCAGTTACCGACTGGAGCAGGGCTCGTTTCAGGTCAGTAAGCTGCGCATTAACGCGCTGGACCCGAATAGCCTGCCGGACACGGGTGCGGGCCTCGGCAGCCTGCAGATCAGCGGTATCGAGATCGACGGTGACCGACAGCATGTGGAAGTTGCCCGGGTAGGGGTCGAGGGTGCCGGGATCGAAGGATGGATGGAGGATGACCGGATCAGCCTGCCGGAACTGTTTGTCATCGACCTGCCCGAAACCGGGGCGGAGCGGCCGCAGCCGCCGGCCGAACAGGAAGCCGGCTGGACGGCGCGGGTAGCGGATATCCGCCTCGACGACGGCAACATCACCTGGCGCTCCCCTTTTACCGCGCCGGCAACCGTCGTTGCTGCACCCATTGCGGCCAGAGTGCAGGCGCTCAGCTGGCCCCTGACCGGCCGCTCGCCGCTGCAACTGGCTTTAACCCTCAATGAACGTACCCGCTTGGTGCTGGACGGCGCCCTGGACCTGGGGTCGGGTGCAGGAGACATAAACTACCAGCTGGACAAGCTGTCGGTTCCGCTGTTCAACCCCAATCTACCCAGCGCCCTCAAAGCGACCATAAGCAGCGGTGACGTAGACCTGGACGGGGTTCTGACCCTGGATGAATTCCTCCCCGTAGCGGTGCAAAGCAACGGTCAGGTCAGCGATTTTTCCGGGACAATGGAAGGTAGCGAACAGGCCCTGACCCGGTGGGAAAGCGTACGCTGGGAAAATCTCCGGGTAAATCTCCAGCAGCGCGCTGTCCGGCTCGAGAAGCTGCTGATCCACGACTATGAAGGCCGGGTGCATATCGCCGAGGACGGCAGCATCAATGCATCGAAGGTTTGGCAGCAGGAGGTTGGGCAGCGCGCCGAGGAAATCGCCGAAGACATGCACCTGAATGAGCCCTGGCAGCTGGACCTGCCGGAGATATTCATTTCCGACAGTGCCATCGATTTCATGGACGAGTCGCTACCCATCCCTTTCCGCACCGTTATTGGCGACGTCAATGGCGAGGTGCTCAATCTCAGCACCGACCAGGATTCAGTCGCCGCGGTGGAAATAGGGGGCACGGTGGACGGCTATGCACCGGTGCAGCTAAAAGGCTCGGCGGCGCCTTTTCGCGCGCCTCCCTTTCTCGACCTCGGCCTGACTTTCACCGGTGTCGACCTGGTGCTGCTAACACCCTACTCCGGCACCTATGCGGGGTACAACATCGAACAGGGCCTGCTCAACCTCGATCTTCATTACAGCCTGGAGGATGGCTACCTCAGGGGTAAGAACGACGTTATCGTGGACCAGCTCAAGCTGGGCGACAAAGTGGAGAGCGACAAGGCGCTGGATCTGCCGCTGGAACTGGCCCTTGCCCTGCTGACCGACCTCAACGGGATAATAGACCTCAAGGTGCCGATTGAAGGCGATGTGAACGATCCGGAATTCAGTCTCGGCAGCGTGATCGCCGGTGCCTTTATCAACCTGCTGACCAAGGCGGTGACCGCGCCCTTCAACCTGCTCGCCAGCCTGGTGGGCTCCGATGAGGACCTGCAGCGGATTGCCTTCCCCGCCGGCAGCAGCGATCTCAACGCCACAGCCGCCACCAAGCTGGACCAACTGGGCCAGGCCCTGGCCCAGCGGCCCAACCTCAGCCTGGTGATCAGTGGTCGCGCCCATCCCGACCTGGACCGCGAGCGACTGCAACGAGCGGCGCTGGAAGCACAACTTGTGGCGGAGGGGCTGGCGGCGGAAGAAATTGCCCGACGGGGCCCCGATTACATTGCGGCCATCGAAGAGCGCTACCGCGCCCTTGGGGCGTCAGGCGAGGACAACAGTTTCTCCGGGCAACTGGCGGCTGTACGCGACACCATGCCAGTGACTGATGAACAGCTTCTGCAGCTGGCCCGGGACCGGGGAGTCGCGGTGAAAGACTACCTTGTGAATCAGGCCGGTATCTCGGCGGATCGCGCAGTGATCAACCAGCAGGCCCGGTTTAACGCCGAAAGTCACACCTACAGCGGCGTCGAACTGGAACTGGACATCTGACAGTCAGCAGACGTTGTAGACCAGCCTGCCGTTACAGTAACGACACAGGTAGGTGCCGGTTCCCCTGAGTATCCGGTTGTGACGCGTGGTTGACACCTGGTGTTGGCGGCAGTCGCAGCGGTAGGGGTGCGTTCGCTGTCGTCGCTGGGGTATGCCCTCCAGGTCTGCCTTGAAGGTCACCTCGGGGGCGGCACCGAAAAAATGCATCAGCGCCTGCCATTCCTCCCCATGGGGCCTGACCTTCCCCAGTCCGTGTATCTCGTGCACGATGTAATGGGCCACCTCATGGGGTACTGTGCCCTCCAGATTGACCCGCCAGTACTTGGCGAATATCCAGGGATTGAAGCGAATCTCCCGTTGCCGCCCCTGGGCACGGAACATGCCGGCGGTCGTTCCGCTCAGGTCGAACAGCACGGGAATTCGTTCAAATGGCCGTTCCAGCACTTCTTCCGCCTGGGCGATGTAGTACTCTGTGCGCTCCAGTACCTGCTGGCACTGGCTTTCGTCTATGGGCTCAATCACCGCAAAAAATACTGACAACCGGACATGGGCCGATCATAACAGAGCAAACGCTGACAGGCTGTCACCTATGGTCTACTTTTTTGTTGTTCGGCGTCATTGGCAGCCAATCGGACAGGCCACAGACTTTGCCCCGGTCCTAGACGTCCGGGGTCAACCCCAACCAAGTAAAGAGAAACCATGAGCACACAAGATCTCGATACCGCCAGGCTGGGTGACTACCTGGCAGCATACCTACCGGGGCTCAACGGCCCCATTACCGCGGAAAAGTTCGCCGGCGGCCAGTCCAACCCGACATTCAGGCTGAGTGCCGGAGACCAGCACTGGGTGCTGCGCCGCAAACCCCCCGGGGAACTGCTCAAATCTGCCCACGCGGTGGACCGGGAATACCGGGTCATCTCCGCCCTTCAGGATACGCCAGTGCCCGTACCCCGAACCTATGTACTGTGCGAGGACGAGTCAGTTATCGGTTCCATGTTTTACGTGATGGAGTATCTCGAGGGAAGAATTTTCTGGGACCCGAAATTACCCGAGGCTCAGAACAATGCGGAGCGCGCCGCCATCTTCGACAGCATGAACGCCACCATGGCCGCCCTGCACAATGTCAATGTTGATGAAGTGGGACTCGCGGACTACGGCAAACCGGGTAACTACTTTGAGCGCCAGGTGAATCGCTGGAGCAAGCAGTACCGGGCCTCGCAAACCCAGGATATTCCCGAGATGGAGCGGCTGATGGACTACCTGGTCGCCAATATGCCAGAGGACGACGGCCAGGTGAGACTGGTGCACGGTGACTATCGCCTGGACAACCTGATGTTCCACCCGACCGAACCGCGGGCCATCGCCCTGCTCGACTGGGAGCTCTCCACACTCGGGAACCCCCTGGCGGACCTGGCCAACCAGTGCATGGCCTGGATGCTTCCCGGCGGCGGCGGTATCGCCGGCATGCAGGGCGTGGACCGCAAGTCACTGGGCATTCCCAGCGATGAAGAATACATTGCACGTTACTGTGAACGCACCGGCCGGCAAGGTATCGATAACTGGAACTTCTACATTATTTTTTCCATGTTCCGCCTTGCCGCAATTCTCCAGGGCGTCGCCAAGCGGGCAGAATTGGGCAATGCGTCAAGCCCCGAGGCAAAGGCTCGCGGCGAAATGGTCGTGCCCCTGGCCGAGACAGCGGTAGCGCTGATCGACTGAGCAGACTTTCACTCAAGCCCCGCAGCTGGGCAAGACCTCTACGGAGATAGCAATATGACTGATGAACAATCTGTACTGGTAGACGTTAACGAGGGCGTCATGACCATCACCCTCAATCGTCCCAAGGCTAAAAACGCCGTCAACCTGGCCCTTGCCAAGGGAGTCGCGGCCGCCCTCGAAGAACTGGACAGCAACGACGACATTCGCGTGGCCATCCTCACCGGCGCCGGCGGCACCTTCTGCGCGGGTATGGACCTGAAAGCCTTTGTCACCGGTGAATTGCCCGTTATCCCGGGTCGCGGTTTCGGTGGCCTGGCGGAGAGATCCCCGGAGAAACCGCTGATCGCCGCCGTGGAAGGCTACGCCCTGGCAGGCGGTCTGGAACTGATGATTTCCTGCGACCTGATCGTGGCCGCCGAGGATGCCCAGTTCGGCATTACCGAAGTGAAGCGAGGCCTGGTCGCCGGCGCTGGCGGCCTGATGAAACTGCCCCGCCAGATCCCACCGCGCCTGGCCATGGAGATGGCGCTACTGGGCGATTTTTCCGGTGCCCAACGGGCACTGGAAATGGGTTTGATCAACCGCGTGGTACCCGCCGGCGAGGCCCTGGAAGGCGCCCGTGAACTGGCGACAAAGATCGCGGCCAACGGTCCCCTTGCGGTGCGCGTGACCAAGCAGGTGATGATGGAGCAGGAAGACTGGTCCACCACCGAGATGTGGGCCAAACAGCAGGCACTGGTCAATCCCGTGTTTACCAGCGAAGACGCCATCGAAGGCGCCACCGCCTTCGCCGAAAAACGCGCACCCCAGTGGAAAGGCAGGTAGGGACATGACAATGAAAGAAGCATGGATTATTGACGCCTGCCGCACACCCCGCGGCATCGGCAAGAAAGGCAAGGGCGCACTGGCGGACCAGCACCCGCAGCACCTCGGGGCGGTGGTGCTGGAAGCCCTGCGTGAGCGTAATGACCTCAATACCGCAGATGTGGGCGACATCATTTTCGGTACCAGCTCCCAGCGCGGTCGCCAGTCCGGCGACCTGGCGCGTATGGCGGCGCTGGAGGCAGGCTACGACATCACGTCCTCGGGCATGACGCTGGACCGTTTCTGTGGCTCGGGCATTACCTCGGTCAACCTGGCGGCCATGAACATCATGTCCGGCAGCGAGGATGTGGTGATTGGCGGCGGCGCGGAAATGATGTCTACCTACGGTGAAGAGGGTGCCATGCCTTCGATGCTGATGGACAACGGCAACCTGAAACTGCGCGCCATGCATCCCCAGCCCCACCAGGGTGTGTGCGCCGATGCCATTGCCACCATGGAAGGGATTACCCGGGAAGAACTGGACGCGCAGGCCTTCGAAACCCAGCAAAAGGCAGCCAGGGCCATTGCCGAAGGACGCTTTGACAAGAGCCTGGTGGCGGTGAAAGACGTTGACGGCAACGTGGTGCTGGACAAGGAAGAGTTCCCTCGCCCGCAGACCACGCTGGAAGCCCTCAGCGAGTTGCAGCCCTCCTTCGCAGCCGTCGCCGACTACCCGCTGGACGAAAGCGGCCTCACCTTCCGCAAGCTGCTCAACCAGAAGTACCCGGATGTTGAAATCCAGCATATGCACCATGCGGGCAACTCGTCCGGCGTGGTGGACGGCGCCGGCGCGATCCTGCTGTCGTCTCCCGAGTACGCCAGAGCACAGGGCTGGAAACCCCGCGCCCGCATCGTTGCCATGGCCAACCAGGGTGACTGCCCCACGCTGATGCTGAACGCCCCGGTGCCGGCAGCGCGTAAAGTGCTCGCCAAGGCTGGCCTGAGTATTGATGACATCGACGTCTGGGAAATCAATGAAGCCTTCGCGGTGGTGTCCGAAAAGTTCATGCGCGATCTGGGCATGGACCGGGACAAGGTCAACATCAATGGCGGCGCCATGGCCCTGGGACACCCCATCGGCGCCACTGGTTCGCTGCTGATCAACACCGCGCTGGATGAACTGGAACGCCAGGACAAGCAGTTTGGTCTGGTAACCATGTGTGCCGCCGGAGGCATGGCCCCGGCCATCATCATCGAGCGAATTTGATCCGCACAGTGAGCGAAACGAGGGAATATCATCTCGATATCGGAGACGTGGAACTGGCGGTCGTGGAGTGGCCGGGTGAAGGTGACCCGGTCTTGCTACTGCACGCCACCGGCTTCCACAGCCGCTGCTGGAACCAGGTCGTGTCGCGGCTTCCGGGACGCCAGATCTACGCGGTCGATCTCCGCTACCACGGCAAGAGTGACAGTATCGGCGAGGTGGACTGGCAGATCCTGAGCAGGGACATCTGCCTGCTGATAGACAAACTGGATTTGCGCAACATCGTTGCAGCCGGTCACTCCATCGGTGGCTATCTTCTGGCCCGGGCAGCTGTGGCCCGCCTGGATCGGTTCAGGCACGCCCTACTCATAGACCCCGTCATTACCTCCCGGGAAAGTTACCAACTTTCCCGTCAGGCTTTTGCCGATATTGATGCGGCAGACCACCCTGTGGCTCGACGCAAGAACAAGTGGCAGGATGCCGAGGAGATGTTTGAGCATTTCAGGGACCGCAGCCCCTTCGACAGCTGGCAACCGGAGGTCCTCAAGGATTACTGCGACTACGCGTTACATCCAAGCAACGAGGAGGGTTTCCGCCAGTTGCTGTGCGACCCGCTCAACGAGGCGTCGATCTACGCCAGCCAGGGCTACAGTGATGACATACTCGATGAGCTGCCGCGACTGCGCAAGCCGGTTACCCTGCTGCGGGCCAGATACTCCGGCATTGTTCCGGGCGACTTTACCGGTTCACCGACCTGGCCAGAACTCGCCTCGATGCTGCCCGATTGCACCGACATCTACCTGCCTGATATGAACCACTTTATACCCATGCAGGACCCTGCTATGGTGGCCGGCCTTATTCAGCAGGCCCTGGATTCTTGATCGGACAGCTTCTCAAATCATTTGTCACGGTTGCCCTGACACTGCTCATCGCCGTGATTGGCTGGGGCGCCTATCACTACTTCAGCTTTGAGCAACGGGACGACGAGACCCGTTTAAAGGGCAAGCGGGACTACCTGGAACACATCGAAACCCTCGGCGCCAATCTCAACGACGCGCCAGACATTATTTTTATTCTTTACGACGATATGGGCTATGGCGATATCGGTGCCGGCGCCACCCGCCCCGGTCCCATCGCTACACCCCATCTGGATGCGCTCGCTGAGAACGGCATGGTACTCAGCGACTTTCACTCCCCGGCACCCACCTGCACACCTTCCCGGGCGGGATATCTCACCGGGAGATTGCCACCGAGAGCGGGACTGCCCCATGTCATCTTCCCTTCGGACAGTCGGAAGGCATTTTTCCTTCACACCATGACCGGCTCTGACAGCAATATCCGGCTGCCCGCTGAAGAAATTACCCTTGCCGAAGTGCTGCAGGCAGCCGGCTACCATACCGGGATGGTGGGCAAATGGCACCTGGGCGACCACAGCCCGTCGCTGCCCAACGACTTCGGGTTCGACTATTATTATGGCGCCCTGTACAGCAATGACATGGCGCCCTTTGAACTCTACCGCAATCGCAAAATTGACGTACCCGCCCCGGTTGACCAGCGTTACCTCAGTGAGCGTTACATCGACGCGGCACTGGGCTTTCTTGAACAGGCGGGAGCGCAGCGCTTTTTCCTCTACTTCGCCCACAACTTCCCTCACGACCCGCTGAGTGCCAGGAACGAGCGCCTCGGCAGCTCCGACGGCGGCCTCTACGGTGACGTATTGGAAGAAATCGATGAGGGAATAGGCGCTCTGATAGCAGCCCTCAGGCAGTCGGGGCGACTCGACAACACCCTGATCATTGTCAGCTCGGATAACGGACCCTGGTACCAGGGCAATGCGGGCGGCCAGCGGGGCCGCAAAGGCAACACCTTCGAAGGCGGAATGCGGGTGCCCTTTATCGCCCACTGGCCGGCAGCTATCGACGGCGGCGAGCATTCCACAGCAATGGCAATGGGGACCGATCTGCTGCCAACAGTGCTGGAGATCCTGGCATTGCCGGCCCCCAATGATCGAGTCCTGGACGGGCGCAGTATGCTGCCTGTTCTGCAGCAGGGCACTGCCGCCCCTGACCGGTACCTGCACTATTACGACGGTGAAACATTGTTCGCAGTGCGGGATCAGCGCTTCAAGTACCGCGCAGCCGCCGGGGTGCATTACGCCACAGACCAGATGCCGGTTGCCTTCGCCGTCTCCCAGAAGGAATGGTTGTTCGACCTGCAGGCCGACCCGGGGGAGTCCTATGACGTATCAGCCCGTTATCCTGAAAAGCTCGAGAAATTGCGCCAGGAGTTCCAGCGCAAGCAAGCAGAGATGGCGGCCAACAAGCGCGGCTGGGTTTCCCGCTGACCCATCCCTGGGCGCCTGATTGTTCAGCCGCTCAGGCGTCAACCGCCTCGATATCAACGGTACAGTCGTAGTAGCAGGCGCCACCCGCCAGGTCTGCTTTGTGCCCGGGTATCAGGCCATTGGCCGTGATTCCGGTACTGCTGTCGCGCAGCCAGGCCCCCTTGGGAAGGTAAAGGGTGCCGCTGCGAATCCGCTCACTGATCGACAGTGG
Source organism: Seongchinamella unica (assembly GCF_004354085.1). Taxonomy (GTDB): domain Bacteria; phylum Pseudomonadota; class Gammaproteobacteria; order Pseudomonadales; family Halieaceae; genus Halioglobus; species Halioglobus unicus. The sequence continues at coordinate 359,539 of NZ_SMSE01000004.1, forward strand.
CAGTTCCAGTGTCCCCTGGTCGTTGAGCAGGCGAACCTGCTGGCCATTGTCCAGGCCCCGGGCGCTGGCATCGGCGGGATTCATTGCCACCTGCAGGTCCGAATCGTGCCCCTGGACACCGCCGAAGGTAGAGTTGATACGTTTTTCCGACGCCGGCGTCACCAGCACAAAGTCTCGCTCCTTTTGCAACGGCTGGTAGCGTGGCAGCCCCATACCGCATTCCTGCTCCAGTCGCTCGCTGAACAACTCTATCCTGCCACTGGCAGTGGAGGGGCGTTGGCCGCGCAACAGGCTGGCTGGCCGGGATACAGCCATATCAACCGCCGTTCCGGTCGGGATGGTGCTGGCTGACCCTATGCCGGGACCCAGAACATCGGGGTCAATCGCCTGGTCCATCAGTTGCGCATCGGTGTCACTGAAGCAGGGCTCGTCAAAGCCAAATCGGGCCGCGAGGCGGCGAAAGAGTTCAGTATTGGGGATAGCCTCACCCTGCGGCTGCAACACGGGCTGCGAGCGCTGCAGAAACTGATGTCCGTAGGACTTGTACAAATCGCCAATTTCCAGGTGGCTGGCCGCCGGGAGAATGACATCCGCCAGGGCCATGGTGTCTGTCATACTGATGTCCGAGCCAACCACAAACAGGGCCTCACTGCCCAGCGCAGTGCGCAATTTGCCCTGCTCGGGATTCACCGCCACCGGGTTATGGTTATAAATAAACAGGGCCTTGAGCGGCAATGCCTCCCCGGGATCGAGAATGTGCTCCGCCAGGTCCAGCGTGTTGAACTGGCGAACCGCAGTCGCGGCCAGATCAGGGCGCTGCAGTCGCTGGCGATTGATCGGGAAGTACCCCGACACGTCACAGACACCGGCACCCGGTACACCAATATTGCCACTGAGTGCCGGCAGAGCCAGCGCGGCACGGATACCGGAGCCGCCATTGCGATTTCGCTCCGGTGCAACGCCGAGGGAAATGGCCGCTGGACTCAACTCGCACCACATGCGGGCAAATTCGCCGATAACCGCCGCTTCCAGCCCGCAAATAGCGGCGGCTTTCGCCAGTGGGTACCTGGCGGCCTCTCGCAGAAATTCATCGGCGCCGGCAACATGCCGGTCGATAAATGCCTGGTCCAGTCCACCCAGCCGCTGCATCTCGGCCGCCACCGCATAAGCCAGCACCACGTCGGTACCGGGCATCAGTCCCAGGTGCAGGTCCGCCTCGTCGGCAATGCGGATTTTCCTCGGGTCAATCACCACCAGTCTTGCACCACGCTTGCGGGCATCACGGAGTCGCTTAATCAGGTGCAGGTTGCAGGCAGTAATGTTGTTACCCCAGACCACGATCAGTTTCGAATGATCCAGTTCCTCGAAGGAGATACCGCTGGTATCGCCGTACACACTGTCCCAGGCCGCACTGGAAACCGCGGTACACAGTGGCGTGGTATCCACCCTGCTACTGCCAAGCCGGTTAAAGAAGCGCCGGTCCATTGATCCGGACGAGAGTAATCCCATCGGCCCGCCGTAAGTGAGCCCGGCAATCGCCTGGGGGCCGCACTGTTCAATGATGGCGCTGAAACGCTCGTGGATGACGTCCAGGGCCGCGGACCAACTCACCTGGCGGTAGGACCCCGCACCCTTGGGACCGTCCCGTAGCAGGGGCGTTCGTAGTCGGTCCGGACCGTGCACCTGCTGCGGCAAGGCGCTGGCGACCTTGCTGCAGATTCTGCCACGGGTAAACGGGTTCGCCCTGCTGCCGCGAACTTTTACCACCCTGCCCTCGGCCACCTCCACCGACAGGCTGCAGGTATCGGCGCAATCCAGTGGGCAAACAGCGTCAGCCGTATGCCGGGCAGGTTGAGGTCGGTTCATATTGGTGCCCTCACGTTCTGGAACGGGAATGAGCTGGCGGGCGGTTTCTCATGGCGTAAACACCACCGTCTTGTTGCCGCGAACAATCACTCTGTCCTCCAGATGGTAGCGCAGGCCACGGGACAGCGCCGAGCGCTCGACATCGCGCCCCAGGCGCACCATGTCATCCTTGTCGCAGCTGTGGCTGACACGAATCACGTCCTGCTCGATGATGGGTCCTTCGTCCAGGTCCTCGGTCACGTAGTGGCAGGTAGCGCCAATCAATTTGACCCCGCGATCATAGGCCTTTTGATAAGGATTGGCGCCAATGAACGAAGGCAGGAAGCTGTGATGAATATTGATCAGCCGCCCTGCATAGGCCTGGCACAGGCTGGGAGGGATGATTTGCATATAGCGGGCCAGGACGATGGTATCGGCCTGGTAGTGCTCAATGAGCTCGGACGTTCTGGCGAACGCCTCGCTCTTACCCTCGCGGGGGACAGGCACGTGGTGAAAGGGAATGTCATGCCATTCGACCATGCTACGCAAATTTTCGTGATTGGAAATCACGCAGGGAATGGTGCAGTTGAGTTCCTCGCTCTTCCAGCGATGCAGCAGGTCGGCGAGGCAGTGCGAGGCCTGGCTGGCCATGATGACAACGCTGCGTGGAGTACTGTTGTCGCGCAGGTACCAATCCATGGTAAAGCGCGCAGCCAGCGGAGCAAACTCCTCGCAAAATGTTTGCTGGTCAACTGAGAGGGTGTTGCCGTCGATAACATTGCGCAGGAAAAACCACCCCTGATCGATATCTGTGTGCTGGTTGGATTCGAGCAACGAGCCACCGCGCTCGGCGATAAACTGGCAGACGGCGGCGACAATGCCGACGTCGTCCGGGCAGGACACAATCAGGGTCAGGCTGGATTTACTGGGAGTTTCACTCATGTGACTTCCTGGTGGGATAACAACAATCTCGGATTGGCAGCCGGCAGCGGCCTGGCAGATCGACGCGCTGTGCCACTCACCCGATCATGCCACCTCAGTAAATGCAAGCCAAGCGTAAAGCGCCGCTGTCCCCGGGCCGCACTAGGAAGCCAGGCTGTCCTGCATGCAGTTCAGGTACCAGTCGATAAAGTGCTGCAGGGTGCGCTCGAACTCGGGATGATAAGGGCCCGGCGTAAAAAAGCGGGAATTAACCCCTTCACTGTTGCGCCTGATAATGTACTCATCTTCCAGCGTGGTGTTGTGCCAAAGCCAGATCAACCTGTCGAGCTCATAGTCAATGCCTTCCACGGCATCGCCATTCACGAACCAGACAATTTCCATATCGGTAGCGGTCAGCCCCCGCGGCAAAAAACGGTAGAGGACACAATGATCGGGGTAGTTGAGCATAAAGCCCAGGGGGCCCAGCTGGTGGTCGCCACATCCGCCGTCGTACCCTTTTATCTGTCCCATCAGCGGGGCTACCGGCTGGCCGTCCTCACTGCCGGTGAGATAGCCATCATAAAGCCCATAGCGGCTGGCCTGGACACAGGCACCGAAACTTTCGGCGTCGCCGTAGATGGCGCGATACTCCGCTGACATGCCCGCAATACCGGTCATAGCATCGCTCCGGTCCAGCATCTGGTGGACACGCTCCCGGGTATTGCATTCGAGATCCTTGAGCGTGTGCATACGCGCGTAGGCGCGGTGGGACGTTGCACAGTGATAACACTCGAGGTAGTTTTCCAGCACCAGCTTCCAGTTGGCATCGACTCTGTAGGTCTGCTTGTGGGCAACCCTGGCGTTGGGCAGGTCGTAGGCGCCAAGCTGCCGCTCCAGATTGCGCAGGGGGCCGAGAAAATCACCGGCGCTGGGGTCGCAGTTGATAAATACCAGGCCCTGGTAAACAACACAGAGGGCCTCCCTGAGCCCGTAATTGGCCTTATCGAAGCCCTCCTTCATTTCCATATGGCGGGCGGCACGCAACTCGCCACTGGTCTCGTAGACCCAGCCATGGTATGGGCAGACGAATGTCCTGCGGTTACCGCTGCGCTCTTCACACAGGCGTGCTCCGCGATGGCGGCAGATATTCATCAACGCGTGGATGTCGCCCGTGTCGTCGCGGCTGATAATGATCGAGTCTTCCCCGACCTCAAGTAATACATAGTCCCCCGGCTCGGGGATTTCTGAGACATGGCAGGCATACAGCCAGCTGCGGAAAATCAGGTTGTCCAGCTCCCGCTGGTAAACCAGGTGCGAACGGTAAAAATAGGCGTCGATCGCCCGCCCGCGATTGGCCATGGATTCCCGCACCCTGTCGGCCATCCTGGCGAGGGAATCTTCAACGTCAGCGGCAATAGACTTCATGGTCATCCAGGCGACTTTCTGCGCCATCCCGGCTGGGATGCTACAAGGTCCGCGGGCTACTTGCGGGCGTTGAACAGCTTGCGCCTGGAGTGTTCCATCAGCGCCCAGAGAATATTACTGGAACTGACCTGCCCCACCAGCTTGCCATTTTCCAGCACCGGGCGGCGGCGCTGTCGCGTGTCCAGCATAGACTGGGCCACTTCAACAATGCCATCGGTAGGCGCGCAGGTTGTGAGGTCTGTGCTCATGAAATCCCGGACCAGGGCATGCTCGGGATCACCCTCGTTATACAGGGCCGTCAACACTCCCTGGATACAATCCAGTTCGGACAGAATACCCACCGCATTGCCATCGTCATCGGTTACCGTCAGCCCGGTGAGCTTGTATTCCACAATCGTTTCAATCGCCTGGACCAGGTTGGCATCCATGTGGATCGTCAACGGATTGCGACGCATGCAGTCGCTGATCATGTTGGGTGCTGGCATAGCATGGGCTCCTGTTGTTGCTGCCTGCGCCAACTATAACAGACTCGCGACCGGTGTTGCCCTCCCTGAACCGGCAGACAAAACAGGCCCGCCGGCAACTGGTCGTCAGGCGGCCTTGCTCGGACTGGAGCCGGGCTTGCTGGCGCTGCTACCGCGTCCCGATGACTTCTTGCGCGGTGCCTTTTTGCGGGGGGTGGTTTTGCGGGCAGTGCCTGATTCCACCCGGTTTTCGCGCAGGGCCTGGCGATCCGAACGGGTGGGTGGCGGCCGGCGCCTGGATGACCTGGGACGTTTGAATTCCGTGGTATCGGGCCTTAGGTCCCCGGTTTCAAAGCGCTGCAGGATCTCTTCCATGGTGCGACTGATCCGGGTGCAAAGACGAATGGTTTCCACCTGGGGATAGGTGGTGCGCTCGCCCTCCTCCATCAGTTCCACCAGGTCGTTTTCCGACAGGTGCGACAACAGCTTGGCCGGGTTGTACCAGCGGAAATTGGGTACGATATTGATATCGCCACTGTATTCCTGGTCAATCAGGGCGTGGACCGTATTCATGGCCAGGTTAAAGCGGGGCCAGTTGTCCCCCTGCTTTTGCACCATACCGCGATATAAATTCAGCACCTCCCGGCCAACGCCCACCCCGAAACCGCTGAGAGAGCGTGCCAGCGCACCGCGCTCACCTTCGGTATCGATAAATGGCGTGACAATGGGATTGACCATACTGACGATATAGTGGTTGGTGCTGTACAGGCGCGACAGGCGCTTCGCCGGCAGGTCATCGGCAATAGAGCCGTCTACCCATTTGCGGGTGGGCAGGTAGGGCTGCGACTCGCCATGCACGTTTTTGGCCATCAGCATCACCGGCGGAAAAACACCGGGAACAGCGCAGGACGCCATTACCGCCGAACGCACAAAGACATTGGGCGAGGTGATTGCGTTGAGCAAACGTGAACGCTGGTGGGGTTCGGCCGGGGCCACGGTAATACTGATCTGCCGCCCGGTTTTCTCGTAGGCTTCCTGGAAGGTCATTTCCGGAATCATCCTGGCAATCAGGCTCTCCAGGTCACCGACATCAATCTGCGGGTTGGAACCGAAGAACATGCGGGAGAGGACACTGGCTTCACGCTCGGCTTCAAAGTGCACGTTGGCAGGTTCGTAAAAATGCTCCAGTTCCTTGTCGGAGTGCGTGCCAATAACACCCGCAACCAGGGAGCCGGCGCTGGAACCGGAAATAACCCGGGGCAACAGCTCCTGTTCGAGCAGGGTCTTGACCACCCCGAGGTGATAAAAACCGAGCACCCCTCCACCGCTCAACATCAGCGCAGAACGCCCGAAACAGATATTGGCCCGATAGAAGAAATCCAGTTTATCCTGCACGTCGATGACGTCGGCGGGAAGTTCAGCCAGGTAGCGCAGGGAGTCGTCTACCTCGTCAATATACTGCTCGATCAACCGCTTGGTGCCAAAGTTGGCTTTGCGGTAGAGGGTAGAGCGCCCCATCCCACCCATATTACCGTGGATACCTTCATTGAGGGTGAACAACAGTCCCTGGTAATCGTGCCGGGCCCGCAGGCTGCGCAGCCGGTCGAGACGCAGACGAATCTGCGCGTAATCGTATTGACGGGACTGGTCGATCTCCCGCCAGCGCCTGGCGCCACTCACCTCGTCATGCTCAATCGCAGCACTCTTCCACTCGGCGTAGCTTTGTGCGTTGTCCATCTGCTTCTGCAGCTGTTTGAGCTTTCTGGATTTTCTCACGGACTTACCTCTCTGGTACCGCGTTAACACAGTGCGTATTACACTAGGATAAAGCAATTTGTGGGCAGCGAACACATTGGAATTTGATCACCGTCAATAGCGGCGCCATTGACCGCCACCGCCCCGCTGTCATCACAATGGCCACTGATCGGCAAACCACTGTGAACTACCCGCGAAATTAGCCTAGAATGGAGCCATTTCCGTCAAACAAGAGCAAAAACGAGGCCAACTTGCGCGCATACCTGATCGTCGCAGTCATTCTGGTAGTCCTGTTCGGCGCAATCGCCGGCTATCTGTTCAATAAATTCCAGACCCTGGCCAATACGGACTTTACACCGCCGCCCATCCTCGTCTCTGCGACCCGTGCGCAACAAGAAACCTGGCCCTCCACACTGGAAGCCGTGGGCACCATACGGGCCGCGAGAGGCGTTAACCTGGCTGCGGAAACCAGCGGAGAGATCATCGCGATCCCGGTCAACTCGGGCGATGAGGTCGCCAAGGGGCAACTGTTGCTGACCCTCAATGACCGCGTCGAACAGGCCAGCCTGAGGCGCCAGCAGGCCAATCTGGTCCTGGCCCGCCAGCTGTATGAGCGCGATGCCAGCCTGATCAGGCAGAAATCCATTCCGCAGAGCCAGTATGACCAGTCGCGGGCAAACCTCGACGCCGCCATCGCAACCCTGGCGGAGACCGAAGCGCGGCTGGATCAGAAGCGGATCGTCGCGCCCTTCGCCGGCACCCTGGGCATTATCGCGGTAAAAACCGGCGATTACATCGAATCCGGGACAGCGATTACCACCCTGCAGGACCTGAGCGAACTGGAGGTGGATTTCTCCGTTCCCGCGCGCTATTTCCCCGAGTTACGCCGGGGTCTCGACATCAGTGTGAAAACCGCGGCCACCCGTCAATCGTTTCCGGCCACCCTTGAGGCCGTCGATGCGGCGGTAGACCAGAACACACGCAATCTTGCACTGCGGGCGAGGATCCACCGGAGCGAAGGCCTGTTACCGGGCATGTTCGCCCAGCTCACTATCGACCTGGACCGACCCCGGGAACTCGTCACACTGCCCGAAACCGCCGTCACCTACTCGCTGCAAGGCAATACAGTGTATGTGCTCGAAGAGAGCGCCGACGGCCTCAGGGTCAATCCGCGGGTAGTGAAAACCGGGCCAGTCAGAGACAGCCGGATTGCCGTTGTTTCCGGCCTCGCCGCGGGAGAACAGGTCGTCAGCGTGGGCCAGAACAAGCTCTACCGGGGCGCCGCCGTGGTGCTTGAAGACAACCCGCCGGAGTTCACCCAGTGAGGTTTACCGACGTTTTCATCCAACGGCCAGTGCTGGCGATTGTCGTCAGTTCCCTGTTGTTGCTGCTCGGCGGAGCGTCCCTGTCCAAGGTGGGCTTACGCCAGTTCCCGGCACTTGAGCGTAGCGTGATCTACATCAATACCTATTATCCCGGCGCCAGTGCACGCACGGTGCAGGGCTTCGTCACCACCCCCCTGCAGAGCCGCATTGCCGGCGCGCGAGGGGTGGAATACATGACATCGGACAGCAACCCTGGCGTGTCAAACATCACCGTGCACGTGCGATTGGGGGAAAACAGCACAGATGTTCTCAATGAAGTCATCGCCAAGGTCAGCGAGGCGAGACAGGAGTTGCCCCGCGACATCGAGGAACCCATTATTACCGCCAGTGCGGGCGGCGACAACCTGATATGGCTGGGTTTCAACAGCGAACAGATGACGCTGTACCAGGTTACTGATTTTCTCATGCGCAATGTGCAGCCCGAGATCGCCACACTACCCGGAGTAGGAAAGGCCCAGGTATACGGCTACCGGTTGTCCATGCGCATCTGGCTGGATCCGGTGAGGATGGCCGCCCTGGGTGTCACCGCTACAGACATCAACAGCGCGATTCAACGGGATAATTTCATCTCCGCCGCCGGCGCCACCGAGGGCAACCTGGTGCGGGTTACGGTGGATGCCCACACCACCCTGCAAACCGAGGAAGAGTTCAGCAACCTGGTTGTTCGCCAGTCCGGGGATGAACGCATCCTGCTGGGCGACGTGGCGGAGATTGAACTGGGCCCAGAGACCGACCAGAAAAAGACCCTGTCCAGTGGCCGCGAAACCGTGTTTCTATCCATTGCCACCACACCCGACGCCAATCCCCTGAGCGTTTCCCGCGTGGTGCATGAGACCTTGCCAAAGATCGAGGCAATTCTACCCGCCGACATGGAGATGCTCCTTGACTGGGACGCGAGTATCGTCATTGACGAGGCCATCAGCCAGGTGGTGACCACCCTGCTGGAGGCGGCCCTGATCGTTATTCTGGTGATCTACCTGTTCCTCGGCTCGCTGCGCGTGGTACTGATTCCCCTGATCGCCATTCCCCTGTCACTGATCGGTGTGATACTGCTCATCTTTGCCATGGGTTTCAGCCTCAATCTGCTGACGCTACTGGCCATGGTGATCGCCATTGGCCTGGTGGTCGATGACGCCATCGTGGTGGTGGAAAATGTCCATCGTCACATCGAGGAGGGTGCCACCCCCTACGAGGCAGCCGTCGAAGGCGCCAGGGAAGTGGCCTGGCCAGTAGTCGCCATGACCCTGACCCTGGCGGCAGTGTATGCGCCTATCAGTTTCATCGGTGGCCTGACCGGGGCCCTGTTCAGCGAATTCGCCCTGGCCCTGGCGGGGGCGGTTATCGTTTCAGGTATCGTTGCACTGACCCTGAGCCCGATGATGTGCTCGCGGGTACTGTCCGATGTCGATCACCAGGGACGCTTCGCCAGCTGGCTGGACCGCCAGTTCGAAGCACTGATCAGTCGCTACCAGAAAGTGCTGGGAGCGTGTCTCGACAATCGCGGCGCCGTGTTATTGCTGGCAGGGGTCCTGCTGCTGAGCCTGCCTGTGCTGTTTTCCCTGGGCCAGGAAGAACTGGCACCGGAAGAAGACACCGGTGGCGTTTACGTCACAGGGGACGCGCCCCGCTATGCCAACCTCGATTACAGCACCTATTACCTGAAGCAACTTGTCGACCTGTGGAAAGAAATTCCCGAGTTCAGTCACTCCTGGCAAGTCATCCAGCCCAGCAGTAATTTTGGCGGCATCAGCCTGTACCACTGGGATGAACGCGAGCGCAAACAGCAGGACCTGCTGCTGGAACTGCAGAACAAACTGGGCCAGATCACCGGCATGGAACTGTTTGCCTTTGGTGATCCGGCACTGCCGGGGTCGGATGCGGGCCTGCCGGTCAGTTTTGTGGTCGCTTCTACCGCAGATTACCGGGAGGTCATGCGGGTGGGCGAAGAGTTGCTGGCCGCCGCCCGCGACTCCGGAAAGTTCGCCTTTGTCATGCAGACTCTGGATTTCGACCGGCCGGAGATTACCGTCGAGGTCGATCGGGACAGAGCATCCCGGCTGGGGATTTCCATGCAGGCCGTGGGCGAAACCCTGGCCGTGATGCTGGGAGAGGCAGAGGTCAACCGCTTTACCCTCGAGGGGCGTTCGTACAAGGTGATACCCCAGGCTGGCAGCAATTTCCGACTCACCCGCGACGAGCTGGAGCGCTATTATCTGCGCACCGACAGCAATCAACTGGTGCCCCTGTCGGCAGTGGTTACCCTGGATTCCAGGATCGAACCCAACACCCTGTCCCAGTACCAGCAGTTGAACAGTACCACTGTCCAGGGCCTGATGATGCCGCCCAACAGCCTCGGTGCCGGGCTGGAATTCCTCGAGCAAACGCTCAGTGAGATCGCGCCCGCCGGTTTCCGGGTCGGTTACACCGGCACCTCCCGGCGTTTTGTCCAGGAATCGGCCTCCTTCCCCACGCTGTTCGCACTGTCACTGACCCTGATTTTTCTGGTGCTGGCGGCCCAGTTCAACAGCTTCCGGGACCCGCTGGTCGTGCTGGTCACCGTCCCCCTGTCAATTTTCGGCGCCGTGGTTCCTATCGCCCTGGGGTTCGCCACCCTGAACATTTACACCCAGGTGGGTCTGCTCACGCTCATCGGGCTGATCAGCAAGCACGGTATTCTCATCGTGGAGTTTTCCAACAAACTGGTGGATAAAGGCATGGAGCGACGGGAGGCGGTACTGCAGGGCGCATCAAAACGCCTGCGTCCCATTCTGATGACAACCTTTGCCACCGTTCTCGGCGTCTGGCCACTGGTGATAGCCAGTGGCGCGGGCGCCGAAAGTCATTTCAGTATCGGCCTGATGATCACCGCCGGCATGCTGGTTGGCACCCTGTTCACCCTGTTCGTCGTGCCGGTCTTTTACCTGCCGTTTACCCGCGCGGGCAAGAATCGCGCGGCAACACAGAGCAGCGCCGCGAACACGGGTAAGCTCCCGGCCTGATTACTCAGGGCTGTCGTCGGAGCGCGTGCCGCCTTTGTATTCATCCATCAGGTTGCGCTTGTAGAGCTTGCCATTATCCGCCCGCGGCAGGCTGGGATGAAAATGCAGGGCCTTGGGAAGTTTGACGTGCGACAATCGCTCCCGGAGCCATTCCATAATCTCAATTGCGGTTTCGTCGGTGGCATCCGCCCAGTTCATCGGCTGCACCACGGCCTGCACCTCTTCCCCGAACTCTTCACAGGGCAGGCCAAAAACCGCCACGTCTGCCACCTTGTCGTGGGTGATCAGCAGGTTTTCGATCTCCTGCGGATAAATATTGACCCCTCCGGAGATGATCATGAAATGCTTGCGGTCAGTGAGGTAAAGAAAACCATCCTCGTCCAGGTAGCCCACATCGCCGGTGGTCGCCCATCCCCGGGCGTTATAGGCGCTTGCGGTTTTCTCCTCCTCGCCATGGTAGCGAAACTTTGCCTGTGGACCGCTGAAATACACCGTGCCCGTTTCTCCCGGGGGCAGTTCCTCGCCGTCCTCGTCGAGAATATGAACTTCGCCGGAAACCGCCTGACCAACGGAGCCCTGGTGCGACAACCAGGCGACGGAATCTATCATGGTGGCGCCGATGCCCTCACTGGCCGCGTAGTACTCGACGATCACCGGCCCCCACCAGTCAATCATTTGCTGCTTCACCTCAATCGGACAGGGCGCCGCTGCGTGAATCGCAAATTGCATGGAACTGACGTCGTAACGCTCGCGGACCTCACGGGGCAGCTTGAGCATGCGGATAAACATGATCGGCACCCACTGGCTGTGCGTGACCCGATGCTCCTCGATCAGTGCCAGGGCAGCCTCGGGATCGAATTTCTCCATAACCACGCTGGTGCCACCCTGGTACAGGGTCATCATGTTGTAGTGCAGGGGCGCCGCGTGATAGAGCGGTGCCGGCGACAGGTAAACCGTTTCCTCACTGAACCCGAACAGCTGACCCAGGCCACTGGCCATCGGCGGCGTGTTCACGTCGTCGTCCGCCGGTGGCACCAGTACGCCTTTGGGTTGGCCGGTAGTGCCGGAAGAGTACAGCATGGGAACGCCGTTTTTCTCATCGCTGATTGGCGTCTCGGGCTGGGCAAGCACCGCTTCTTCCCAGGACTCATAGCCGTCTGCAATGCCGCCGACCATGAAGAAATGCTCAACTCCGGCGTCATCCTCGCGAGCCTCGACGGCACTGTCCAGCAGCTTGTGGGAGCCTATAAACAGCCTTGCGCCACAATTGGCCAGCACATAACTGATCTCCTCCCGTTTGAGATGGGTAGCGATGGGCGTAAAAATGATACCTGCACGCTGGGCGGCCCAGCAGATCTCCATGAAGCGGGCGTTGTTCTCCATCATCATCGCGATGTGATCACCGGCCTGCAGACCGAGGGAACGGAACAACTGGGCACCCTGGTTGGAGCGCTCGTCAAGCTGTCGGTAGGTGACCATTTCCCCACTGCCGCCCATGATGATAGCGGGCTTGTGGGGATAGGTTTCGGCGGTCATTCTGGGGTGCGGCATTGGGGGTGTCCTGAAGCTGTGATTATCACTCCGACACTAATGCGTCTTGGCGGCCAAAGCAACCGGCTCAGCGCTTGCGCATCAGGCCCTGTTGCATGACCGTAGCCACATGTTTACCTTCGCGGGTATAGAAGCGGCCGCGAATCAGGGTCCTGCCGCCGCTATTGCGTTCCAGGTCGGCGCTGTGGAGCAACCACTGGTCGGCGCGGAAGTCGGCATGAAACCAGATGGCGTGGTCCAGGCTGGCCGTCTGCAGTTCCCTGTCCCAGTAGGATCGTCCGTGCTGGACCAAACCCGCGTCAAGCAACATCGTGTCCGAAAAGTAGGTGAGCAGGCTGCGGTGCAATGCCGGATCGTCGGCGAGCGCGTCAGTGGTTTTCATCCAGCTGAAAAGCGTTCCCGATCGCGGCTCCGGGTTCCGCCAGTCGACAGGAACCACCATGCGCACGTCCAGGTCTTCCCCGGTGGTGATCATGAAGTCCTCGTTCAGGCGCCCACTCGCCAGGGCGCGTTCACGTTCTGAGAGCAGCTCTTCCGGACCACGGACCCCCGGAAGCGGCTCCTGGAAGTCAAAACTGTCGTCCGGTAACTGAAAGGAGAGAGAGCACACCAAAATGGGCCTGTTATCCTGCGAGGCGACCACCCGCCGCGAACTGAAGCTGCCCCCATCCCGGGCGCGCTCAACCTGGTACTGTATGGGCCGGTCGGTCTTGCCCTCGCGAAGAAAATAGGCGTGCTGGGAGTGCACCGCCCGTTCGGAATCAACGGTGTACTGAGCCGCTGCCAGGGCCTGGGCAAGCACCTGTCCCCCGTAGACCCTGAATCCCTGCGGGTGCATGTTATGCCCCAGGAAGCCATCGTTGCCTGTATCTTCCAGGGTGAGCACGTCCAGTAACTGTTGCAACATAATACGGGTCCAAAGCGAAAATTTGGTGAGCGGCCATTATCCAGAAATCTGATTCTGTGCCAAACTTGACAAGCAAACATTTTCAGCAGGATCACTCATGGACAAACACATCACCCCGGCGGCCTTGCGCAGGGCTATTCGCAGCGGAGAATTCAGCGGCAACACCTCCGGCTACTCGCCGGGCTTTGTCCAGTGCAACCTGACCATACTCCCCGCTGACTGGGCCAGTGATTTCCTGCGCTTCTGCCAGTCCAACCCCCGGCCCTGCCCGCTCATCGCCAGTTCGAACAAACCGGGTGACACTGGCTTACCACTTTTGGGGGATATTGACATCAGAACCGATGTGCCAAGCTACAGAGTGTTCCGCGACGGTGTATTCGTCGAGGAGGTCGCTGATATCCGCAGCCACTGGCGTGATGACCTTGTGGTATTCGCCCTGGGGTGTTCCTTCTCGTTCGAAGAAGCGCTGCTGGCCGACGGCCTCGACGTGCGCAACATCAGCGAGGGAGTGAATGTCCCCATGTACCGCACCAACATTGATTGTGCGGCGGCAGGCCCTTTCCAGGGCAAGATGGTGGTCAGCATGCGGCCGTTCAAGGCTGCTGACGCAATACGCGCTGTGCAGATCTGCACCCGCTTCCCCTCGGTGCACGGTGCGCCCGTTCACTTGGGCGATCCTGGCCTGATCGGAATCGATAATCTGGATCTACCGGATTACGGCGATGCTGTCACCATGGGGGAAAACGAGCTGCCCGTATTCTGGGCCTGCGGGGTCACGCCGCAGGTGGCACTGGAGAAGGCCCGGCCTCCCTTTGCCATTACCCACAGTCCCGGACACATGCTGGTGACAGATTTGCGCAACAGTCAACTGGCGGTCCTGTAAAACAGGTGAGACAAGCATGCTTTTGAATTGTGATCTGGGCGAGAGCTACGGTAGCTGGGCCATGGGTCTGGACGCCGAGGTGATGCCCCATATCGACCAGGCCAATATTGCCTGCGGCTTCCACGGTGGCGACCCTTTGACCATAGGCAACACCCTGGCCATGGCAGCCGAACACGGTGTCCAGGTGGGCGCTCATCCAGCCTACCCGGACCTGGTCGGATTCGGCCGCCGCTCAATGGCACTGAGCGCGGAAGAAATCATCTCCAGCATGCACTACCAGATTGCAGCCCTGGAGGGCATGGCCCGCACGGCAGGACTGACCCTGGCCTACGTCAAGCCTCACGGCGCGCTGTACAACGACATGATGGCCAGGGAAGAGGTTCGCCACGCCATCATGCGGGCGATGGCGGCGTATCATAGCGAACTGCTGCTGATGCTGCAGGCGACACCGGAAGCCGACACCCACCGGGCCGAAGCCGCGGATTTCGGCCTTGAACTGCTGTTTGAGGCGTTTGCCGACCGCTGTTACGACGACGATGGCAGACTCCTGTCCAGACGTAGGCCGGGTGCGGTGCACAACCGCGAGAACATGCTGGCCCAGGTCGCCCAGCTTAAGGCACAGGGCACGGTAACCACCGTCAGTGGAAAGACGCTGGAACTGTCGGTCGACACTCTGTGCGTGCACGGCGACAACCCGGAAGGGGTTCAGGCTATCCGCGAAATTCGCGCACTGATCCAGGGGAGCTGAGCAATCGTGGAACTGCACTTCGCCGGCGAGAACGCCATGATGCTGTACCTTGGCGAGACAACATCCCCGGAAATAGCTGCCCGCGTACAGTCTGCGGGCCTGGCGGTGGAGGCCTGCCTCGGAGACGATCTACTCGACCTGGTGCCCTCCTACGCTTCGCTGCTGATTATTTACAACCCGATGACGACTGACCATCTTTCCGTGGCTCACCGGATTCGCCAGAGCCTGGACCAGATTGACGGGACCATGGCCGATGACGGCAATGAGGTGGTGCTACCGGTGTATTATCACCCGGAGGCCGGCGAGGACCTGGAAGCGCTGGCAGACAGGGCGTCGATGAGTGTCGACGAGGTCATTTCTCTGCATAGCGGCGGCGAATATCGCGTCTATGCTATCGGCTTTGCTCCCGGTTTTGCCTATCTCGGGCAGGTGGACGAACAAATTGCTGCACCTCGTCTCGCCACACCACGGCAGAAGGTACCCCGCGGCGCCGTGGCCATCGCCGATCGCCAGACCGCCGTTTATCCGGCGGAATCGCCGGGCGGCTGGAACCTGATCGGGCGTTGCCCGGTGCGTATGTTTGACCCGCAAGCCACGCCCACCATGCCGGTGAGTGTGGGCGATCGGGTGCGCTTTGAGCCCATTGACCGCAGCCGTTTCCTGGCACTGGGCGGTGAACTGTGAGCCTCAAGGTCATACAGCCCGGTATTCTCAGCCTGCTGCAGGACAGTGGCCGCATGGGACAGCATCGCATTGGCCTCACCAATGGCGGCCCCCTGGATCCGGAGGCGTTCAACTACTGCAATCGACTGCTGCAGAACGCGCCAGGCAGTACCGCGGTGGAGATCAGTTTCGGTGGCCTGCTGCTGGAAGCCACTGTCGACACTTTTATCTGCCTGACCGGGGCCGTAATGCCTCTGCGCATCAACAACAAGGTGCAACCCCAGTGGGAAGTGCTGCCGGTCAGCGCGGGCGACCGGATTTCGGTGGACTTCGCGGAACAAGGCTGTCGCGCCTACCTCGGGGTGGCGGACGGCTTCGACATAGCGCCCTCCTTCGGCAGCACTGCCACGGTGGTCAGGGAAAAGATCGGCGGCCTGGCCGGTGACAAACTGCACGTAAATGACGAGTTGTCATGCGCCAGGGTAGCTTCACGCAAGCGACTCTATCTGCGTGAGGATCATCGACCCCGCTACCAGAATGAAGTCACAGTTAGAGTTATTCCCGGTTACCAGCAAAAGCACTTCAGCCGTTACCAGCAGCGGCGCTTTTTCAGCCACGCCTACACCGTGTCCGATCGCTGTGACCGCATGGGTTACCGGTTGGAAGGTCCTGCCATCGAATGCGACATCGAAGGCATTCTGTCCGAGGGAATCTGCTTTGGCGCCATCCAGGTGCCCGCCGATGGCCAGCCCATCGTCTTGCTGAATGACCGGCAGACCATTGGCGGCTATCCCAAAATTGGTTCTGCCCTCTCGCTGGACTGCGCACACCTGGCGCAGTTACGTCCCGGCGGCAAGGTGCACTTTGCGCCAATCAGCCCCCACGGCGCCCACAACGCACTGCACCTGGCAGACAGTTTTGTGCGGCGACGGCCACTCATGGAGCGAACCAATTGAACGAGATGGCACTCAGTGCTGCAATTGAAGCTGCCCTTGTCGCCCGCAACCTGCGAAACATGCAGGTTGCCCGGGACGCGCTGGCACCTGGCTACTACCTGCGCGCGGCGCAAATGCTCCGGGACATCAGGGGGCCGGTCATCATCGGTACCGGCTTTCCCGTCAACGGCACCTTTGAAACCGATGGCCCGGTGGGAGCAATCGCCCTCTATGACGCACTGGAAAAACTCGGTGCAGAACCCTGGCTGGCCTGTGGTCCCCCACTGTCCCAATGCCTGCTGGACGATTATCGCCTGATTGAACTGCGCGCCCGCTCCATGGAGGCTGCCGCTGTGGAGGCAACGAACAGGCTGGAACAGTTACAGCCCTCGGCGGTGATTTCGATCGAGCGGCCGGGACTTAGCGCCGATGGCTGCTACTACAATATGCGCGGCGAGGATATCAGCTCCCGCAGCGCCATTTTTGACCCTTACATCACAGCCGCCGAGTGCCCCACCATCGCTATTGGGGACGGTGGTAACGAAATTGGCATGGGCAATATTCGCGCGGCGATAGCGAGCCTGGATATCAATGTCGCTGAGACCGGCTGCGACGAATTACTGGTAGCCGACGTTTCCAATTGGGGCGCCTACGGCCTCATCGCTCTTCTCGGCTTGTGGCGACAGCGCGACCTGCTGGCGGAAGTTTTTCCGCTGGAGATTCTCCACTATCTTTCCGCACACGGTAGCGTGGATGGCGTCACCCGCGAAAACACCCTGACCGAAGACGGCCTGGACGCCGCCGAAGGTCAGCAGGTCATCGATGAGCTGCGGATACTCACCGGGTTTCTGCAATCTGGGATCAATCAGTGACTGCCCGTCGGAGAGGGCCAACTCAAAGGTAACCAAGATGAGCATTGTGTATTTGAACGGCGACTACATGCCGATGGCGGAGGCGCGGATTTCCCCCATGGACCGGGGTTTCCTGTTCGGCGACGGGATCTATGAAGTGGTCCCGTCCTACGACGGGAAACTGGTGGGGTTTACACCCCACCTGGAGCGCATGCAGGACGGCCTGGACGCCATCGAGATCGATCTCAAGGTGGAGCATACGGCCTGGCGCAACATCGCCGAGCAATTGATCGAGCGCAACGGTGGCGGCAACCTGGGCATTTACTTCCATGTCAGCCGTGGGGCGGACAGCAAGCGGCATCACGCCTATCCATTAAATATCACGCCGACGCTCTACGCCTTTGCCTTCGAGATCCCGCCGGCTCCCAGACCTGATAAAAGTGCGGCTACACCCTACACCGTATCGACGGCGGAAGACCTGCGTTGGCGGCGTTGCAACATCAAGTCGACGGCCCTGCTGGGCAATGTCATGCACTACCAGCACGGCCACTCCCGGGGACATTCCGAGACCATTCTGTACAACCAGGAGGGGGAGATTACCGAAGCTGCCGCCTGTAACGTCTTCGTGATCAAGAACGGCATTGTTGCCACCCCCCTGCTGGACCACCAGAAGCTGCCCGGCATCACCCGGCTGATGCTGCTGGAAATCCTGCGCAGGGATGGCAGCATCCCGGTCCAGGAGCGGGTCGTAAAACTGGCTGAGTTGAACGACGCCGATGAGGTATGGATTACCTCCTCCTCCAAGGAGATTGCGCCGGTAATAGAAATCGACGGCAAGCCGGTGGGCGACGGCGGGATTGGCGATATCTGGCTGGCGGCCCAGACCCTCTACACAGAGCACAAGTTCGATTTCTGATGGCGCGCGCAAACCAGGCCCGGCTGAATCTCCAGTCACTTCGTGACAACCTGGCCCTGGCCAGGAGACTGGCCCCCGCGTCCAGGGTGATGTCAGTAGTGAAGGCCAACGGCTATGGGCACGGTGCGGTCACCGTAGCGCGCGCGCTGGCGCCGCTGTCAGACGCGCTGGCTGTAGCGTGCATCGAGGAGGCAATGGAACTGCGAGCCGCGGGGCTGGAAACCCCCGTGCTGCTGCTGGAAGGTGTTTTCGAAGCCAGCGAACTGGCAATCGCAGCCCGGGAAAACTTCTGGGTGACGATAGATAATCGACAGCATCTCGGTTGGCTGGAAGAGGCACGCCTGCCGGCACCGCTGCGCTGCTGGTTGAAGGTAGACACCGGGATGCACAGGCTTGGTGTGCCCGCCGCGGAAACCGCCGACTACCATCAGCGGCTGGCCGTTAGCAATAACTGCCAGGGCGACATCGTCACCTGCACCCACTTTGCCAGTGCCGACGACCTGGGCAGCAACCAGACCAACGAACAGCTGGCCCTGTTCGAACGGGCGACGGCCGGTCTCAGCGGACTGCGCAGCGCCGCCAACTCCCCCGGAGTACTGGGCTGGCCGGCCTCGCATTATGACTGGATTCGACCCGGCTATATGCTCTATGGCAACACGCCCTTCCAGGAACCGCACCCGAATACGAACGCGCTGAAACCGGTAATGACGCTTTGCAGCTCAGTCATATCCCTGCGGGAGGTGGCCGTCGGCGAGACAGTGGGCTATGGCGCAAGCTGGAGTGCGCAGCGGCAGTCCAGAATCGCCACCGTGAGCATCGGTTACGGCGACGGCTATCCTCGCATGGCCGCCAACGGCACGCCAGTGCTGGTCAATGGTCACCGCGCACCGCTGGCCGGACGCGTCTCCATGGACATGATTACCGTGGATGTCACTGACCTGCCCGAAGTCAACATCGGCGACGAGGTCGTGCTCTGGGGTGAAGACCTCCCCGTCGGCGAGGTTGCGGCACACGCCAATACCATCGGTTACGAGCTGACCACCCGCATGCCGTCCCGCACTCCTAGGGTCGTAATCGACTGAGGCCCGGCTTTGCAGCATCGCCAGCCCGTGATTAAATCCGGGGATGATAAAAACAAAGCCTGTTCTCAAAGCACTGCTTTACCTGTTCCTGCTGTTGCTGATCTGTTGCCTGATCACCCTGTTCTGGCTACGCCAGGAATTTTCTCGTATTCGAACCGAAGGCGCAGCTGCCGATTACTGGCAGTCGGTGCCGGTCGCCAGGGCAGACCCGGCGCTGCCTCACCCCCGGGAGTGTGATCAGCATTATCCCGAAAAGCGCGCATTTTTCGGCGCCCTGCATGTCCACACCGCAGCGTCCTATGACGCCAGCGCTTTCGGCACCACAACCACGGTGGATGATGCCTACCGCTTCGCCAGGGGCGAATCCCTGCCGCTGCGGCTGCGCGGCGACCCCCCGGGGAGTACTGCGCCGGTCATGCAACTGCCTTCCCCGCTGGATTTCATCGCTGTCACCGATCACGCGGAGGCGCTGGGAGAAGTCCGCCTGTGCTACGACCCTGGCAGTGCGGCACACGGGACCCTGGTGTGTCGTCTCTACCGGGGTGACCTGAAAGTCCCGGCCGGGGATGACATGCAAGCTGTCCTGCGCCTGGCGACCCTGGCAATTTTCGGCCAGGATCGCTCACGCCGGGTCTGTGGCGAGGATGGCAGCCGGTGCCGGAAGCAGGCCGCCCTGGCCTGGCTGGAAAATCAGCGCAGCACCGAACGCTGGCACGACCGCTCCGGTGCTTGCGACTTCACCACCCTGCATGGCTACGAATACACCCTGGCCGAGGAGTCCGCCAACCTTCACCGCAACGTGATTTTTCGCTCTGCCCGGGTGCCCCAGGCCGTGCTGAGTGCCAGGGAAGCCCCCTCGCCTGAGTCGCTCTGGCGCTGGCTGGATAGCCGCTGTATCGAAGGTGACCCGGAATGCGACGTGCTGACGATCCCCCACAACAGCAACTGGAGCAACGGGAGAATGTGGTTTCCGTACAGCAACCGGGCGCTGCCACCCGCTGAACAGGGCGCACAAGCCAAACTCCGGGCAAAGCTTGAGCCTCTGGCTGAAGTCATGCAAACCAAGGGCGATTCCGAATGCCGCAACGGTATCGCCAGCGTTATCGGCGCTACTGACGAGTTTTGTGACTTCGAGAAACTGCGCGCGACAGCGGAAGAAATCGAGGATTGCAATGAGACGGTGGGCCGCGGCGGCATGCTGCTCAGCGGCTGCACGTCGCGCTACAGTTTCGTCCGCTATGCACTGGCAGCAGGTCTCAGGGAGCGATCCAGGCTTGGCGTCAATCCCTTCTCCCTCGGGATTGTGGCCGCAACCGACACCCACAACGGACTACCCGCTGCCCAGAGCGAAGTCCGCTACCTGGGTTCCCACGGCACCGACCGGCAGGTGCGCAGACGGCTGGAAGGCCGCACTGAAGTGCCTGGCGGTATCGGGGCCGGCTCACCGGTACGCTACAATCCCGGCGGCCTGGCGGGCGTCTATGCCAGCCAGAACAGCCGCGGGGCCCTGTTCGATGCGATGAAAAACCGGGAGACCTTCGGTACCAGCGGCCCCCGTATCGTGCCGCGGATGTTCGCCGGCTGGAACCTCGGGAAACTGGACTGTCAGTCACCCGATGTCATTCGCCAGGCCTATACCCTCGGTGTTCCAATGGGGGGAGAGCTCACCGGCCCGGGTACCGACAACGGACCGGCATTCCTGGTGAGCGCCAGTGCAGATCCCGGTGCCGGACTGCTGCAACGGATCCAGATTATCAAAGTCTGGATTGATGCCGACGGTCACACCCATCAGGCGGTTCATAATGTCGCGGGAGATCCCGACAATGGGGCCAGCGTTGATCCCGCCACCTGTGCCGTCAGCGGCAGCGGATTCACTCAACTGTGCGCCAACTGGCGCGACCCGCAATTCGATCCGCAAACAGCGGCCGTCTACTACAGCCGGGTACTGGAAAATCCCGCTTGCCGCTGGAGTCAATGGGACTGCATTCGCATGGCGGAAGAAGAGCGGCCCGCCAGTTGCACGGATCCCGGCTTGCCCTGGAAGATCCAGGAGCGCGCCTGGACCTCGCCCATCTGGTACTACCCCCGGTAGTACTGTGGCCAAATGCACGCCGGGACGGAATCAATTACCATAGCGACTTGCACCGCTGGACATGGACCCCAACGACCTTGGATGCCGAACAACAAGATCCTCTTCCCGATGGCAGCCTGCTGGCGGCTATCGATCTGGGCAGCAACTCCTTTCACCTCATTATTGCCAAGACCGAGCACGGAGAAATGCGCCCGGTGGAAGTACTGGCGGAAAAAGTTCAGCTCGGCGCCGGACTGATAGACGATCGGCTGACTCAGGAAGCCATTGACCGCGGCCTGGACTGTCTTTCGCGGTTCGCCCAATTGCTGGGTAGCGTTGAACCGCAGAGAATACGCGTGGTGGGCACCAATGCCCTGCGCCAGGCGGAAAACCGACTCGACTTCACCCTGCCTGCCAGGGAGATCCTCGGCACAAGAGTCGATGTGATTTATGGACGGGAGGAAGCCCGCCTGGTGTACCTCGGCGTGGCGCACACCCTGGCGGACGACGCCAACTCCCGGCTGGTTATCGATATCGGCGGCGGCAGTACAGAATTCATCATTGGCCAGCGCTTTGAACCGCAGAAACTGGAAAGCCTGCAAATAGGCTGCGTGTCCTTCAGCAGCGACTGTTTCGCCAACGGCGTCATCAGCGCCGGTAACTACCAGCGGGCCTATAACCGGGCCCGGCTGGAAACCTCGCAGATTCGCTATCGATACGGTGCCGAACACTGGGCTGAATGTGTCGGCTCTTCCGGCACCCTGAACGCTATTGAGTCGATCGTCGTGGTAAACGGCTGGAGCGAAACCGGCATCACCCGCAAGGCGCTGGTCAAGCTGGAGAAAAAGCTGCTCAAATTCGGCCACTTCGACGAGATAAAGCTGAATGGCCTGAACGAGAGCCGGCGCAACGTCATTGTCGCCGGTGTTGCCATCACCAGTGCCCTGTTCGACATTCTCGGTATTGAGCAGATGCGCACTTCCAAGGGCGCTCTGCGGGAAGGCGTCATCTACGACCTGATGGGCAGGCTGAGTCATGAGGACGTACGCGAACGCACGGTCAACGCTTTGGTACAACGCTATGCTGCCGATGAGCCCACGGCGGCCATCGTCGAGCGGCGCTGCGCCACGTTTTTCTCCGCGACCCGCGGCAGTTGGGAGCTGGAAAACGAAGACTGGGAACTACTGCACTGGGCGGCGCGCACCCACGAGATCGGCATGGCAATCTCCCACAAGCACTTTAACCGTCACACGGCCTACCTGCTGCGCAATGCCGACCTGCCGGGCTTCTCCCAGGAGGAACAGGAACAACTGGCTATCCTGACCGAGGGCCTGCGTGGCAAGATCACCCCTGAGCTGCTCGTCGGGCTGCCCAAGAGTACTCGCGGTCGCCTGCGCTACCTGCTCACGATCATCCGCCTGGCGGTCTGTTTCAAGCACGTCGAAACGCTGGAGCAACTGCCCGAGTTTGGTGTGCAGGCAGAGGATGACGTGCTGTCACTGGGCTTCCCTGAAGACTGGCTGGAAGCCCACCCACTGACCCACAGCGAGTTAATGAACCAGCAGGAATACCTTGGCCGGATCGGCATTGAACTCAATGTCTCCTGATCTCAGGAGCTCAGGCCGGCGATTTCCTCAAGGTACTCCAGCAAAATCCGGTTAACCGCATCAGAGGCTTCCAGTTGCACCATGTGGCCGGCACCGGGAATCATCCGCACCTGCCTCAGGTCGGGGAAAATCGCCCGCATCTGGCTGATGGGGTCGTCGCCGTGAAAGCCTTCGAGGTCCACATCATGCTCGCTCCCCAGGAAATAGGCCGGCACTTCGCTTTGCACGACCTCGTAGGGTTTGCGCTGGGCCCATTTGATATCCATGGATCGATACCAGTTGAGACCGCCGGTAAAACCACTGCGACTGTATTCGCTGACAAAGAACTCCAGTTCCAACTCGGATAGCCAGGGCCAGGGCAGCGCAGGGGGCTCTTCCATGGCGTCGATATAGGAGGTACCGGGAGGGTGCTTGAAACAGTCGAAGTAGTTGCCGGCACCGCTCAGGGTATGAAACACCTTGTGCAGGAAACGCCGTGGCTCGGCCGCCAGTTCCCGGTCCGCCCGCGGCGGCACCCGAAAATATTCGATGTGCAGAAAGTGTTGCTCTCCCATTCGCCGGTATTCAGTCAGCGGTGACTCCCCGGGATTGTGGGGCGCCGCCGGGTTTTCAAGACCGATAACAGCACGCACCCGCTGTGGATGCCTGAGGGCCAGGTCATAAATGGCAAAGGCGCCAAAATCCAGCCCGGCGAACACCGCCCGTTCAATCTTCAGGTGGTCAAGAAGCCCGAGCAAATCACCGGTGATGTGGTCTATGTCGTAGGCCTCGGGCTCCCCGGGCGCGTCAGTCTGCCCCATGCCACGCATGTCCGGGGCTATCACCCGATAGCCGGCACTGGCCAGCGCGCTAATCTGGCGATGCCAGCTGAACCAGAGATGGGGAAAGCCATGGCACAGAACCACCGGCATACCACTACCCTGCTCCACGTAGTGCACGCGGATACCATTGATGGCAGCCGTATGATGCGTCCAGTTCATCCCGCCATGATCACAGGCAGGCTCGATTGCTCACCCCGTCGCCACTCTCGGCCACAGCGGCGCAAGCCGGGGTCCACATCGAGGGAGACAGGGGCGCGACCGGGCTCACAAATCGTAGCCGCGCTCGTCGTGCAGCACCAGGTCCAGACCCTGGGTCTCTTCATCTGCATCGACCCGCAGGCCAACCAGCAAATCCACGACCTTGAGGATGGCCCAGGTCACGACCGCCGTATAAGCGAACGTGGATGCAACCCCTGTCGCCTGGACCAGCAACTGCCCGCCAATGCTGTCGATACCGTCGGAGAACCCGTTGCCGCTGAATATCCCCAACTGGGTCGAACAGAAGATACCCGCCAACAGCGTTCCGAGAATGCCACCCACACCGTGCACGGGAAACACGTCCAGGCTGTCATCGATCTTGAGGGTGTTCTTGATCCAGTTGGTCGCGAAGTAACAGACCACACCCGCGCTCAGGCCGATGACCACCGCCGCCGCCGGACCCACTGAACCGGATGCCGGGGTTATCGTTCCCAGGCCGGCCACCATGCCGGTGACGATACCCAGTACCGAGGGCTTGCCGTGACGAATCCACTCCATCGTCATCCACGCCAGGGAACCGGCAGAGGCTGACAGGTGGGTGACCAGCATGGCCATGGCGGCACTGTTGTCTGCCGCCACCGCAGAGCCGGCATTGAAGCCAAACCATCCCACCCACAGCATGCCAGCACCGGCAACAGTGAGGGTAAGATTGTGCGGAGGCATGGCGACAGTGCCAAAGCCTCGACGGGGCCCCATAAACATCGCCGCGACCAGCGCAGCGACGGCGGCTGTAATATGCACCACGGTGCCACCGGCGAAATCCTGCAATCCCATCGCGCCAAGCCAGCCGCCACCCCAGACCCAGTGGCAGACAGGCGCGTAGACAAGCAGCAGCCACACAGCACTGAATAACAGCATGGCCGAGAAGCGCATACGCTCGGCGAAAGCGCCGACGATCAGCGCGGGCGTGATAATGGCAAAGGTCATCTGGAAAATGGCAAATAACGTCGAGGGAATGCTGCCGTTGAGGCTATCCATGGTCATCGAGGCAAAAAATACGTTGCCAAAGTCACCAATAAAGGGGCCCTGGGTCACGCCGTCAGAACCAAACGCGATGGTATAGCCCAGCGCAAACCACAGCAGCGACATCAGGCAAGTCAGGGCAAAACATTGCATCAGCACCGACAGTACGTTCTTGGCTCTGACCAGCCCGCTGTAAAACAGCGACAGGCCCGGTATCGTCATAAACAGCACCAGAGCCGTGGCTGTCAGGATCCAGGCAGTATCAGCCTGATTCAGTTCCTGGGCACTTGCCTGGGTCGATACCAGGCTGGCAACCGCCAGCAGGCCCGCTCGTTGAAGGTTTTTCATTATTCTGCCTCTTCTAAAGTGCGTCTTCCCCGGTTTCGCCGGTACGAATCCTGATCCCCTCCTGCAGGGGGGTCACAAATATTTTGCCATCGCCGATCTTGCCGGTGCTGGCGGCCCTGCACACCGCATCTATGGCGTCGTCAAGTTCCCCATCACTCAGGGCAATCTGGATTTTGATCTTTGGCTGGAACTCAACCCGGTATTCGGCCCCCCGATAAAGCTCGGTGTGACCTTTCTGGCGCCCGTATCCCTTGACTTCGTCCACAGTCATACCGGCAATGCCCATCTCCTGCAGGGCCTCCCGGACATCGTCCAGTTTGAAGGGCTTGATGATCGCGGTCATCATCTTCATCGGTTTCACCTCGTTTTATTATTGTCCGTTCGTGGGCAAGCACGTTGCCGCGCTCATCGATATCGGCGCAGGCCGAACACGAAGGCCAAATCCTGCCACAAGATGAAGCAGATTTTAAGATAACCCGTCCCCTTTTCTTGCGCGGGCAAGCACCGGAGCACCATGCGGGTTTCGCGGTAGGCCATTTCAGACCCGGTGCCGGCCAGCAGCGCCAGCACGTGCATCCCTCGGCACATCGTGGTATCACTAGCGCCCTGTATCAACTCCGGGTCACCTCATGAAGCCGTTTTTTCACCTGCTGATTGCCTGTTCACTGCTGATTGCCGGCATTGCGCGTTCCCAGGTGCCGGGCACCCTGTCAGGAACCCCCGCCGATGACCAGCGCAGGAACGTCATTCTCATCATCGGAGACGGCATGGACGAGCACCAGATCACCATTGCCCGCAACTACCTGAAAGGCGCCACCGGGAAGCTGACACTGGACAAACTGCCACTGCGCAGTGTTTCGCAGGTACTGAGCATTGAGGACCAGATCAACGGCAACCCGATCTATGTGGCCGATTCTGCCAACACCGCGACCAGCATGGCCACGGGTGTCGTCACCAGCCGGGGCAGACTGGCGACAACTGCCGGCAGCGACCAGGACATTCCGACGATAGCCGAACTGGCAATTCGCGCTGGCTACCGCGCCGGTATGGTCACTTCCGCCAGTGTTACCGACGCCACAACGGCTGCCTTCGCCACCCATATCAGCTATCGCATGTGCGAAAACCCTGAGCTTGTCGAGCGTATCGAGTACAACGGAATATATCTGGGAGGCTGCCCACAGGATGCGCGCAAGAACGGCGGTCCGGGTGCTATCTCGGAGCAGTTGGCCGATTCCCCCCTGCATGTCATTCTCGGCGGCGGCAGCAAACATTTCACAGTGATGGCGGAAGGGCAGGACAAAACCGTGCTGGACCTGGCTCAAGACAACGGTTTCCAGATTGTGAGAACGCCTGCCGAGCTGGCAACGGCGACCTCCGGCGGGCGACTGTTGGGACTATTCTCCGACAGTACGATGCCGGTGCGCTTGCAGGGAGAAAACGGCCGGACCGCGGAACAGCCGGAGCCCAGTCTGCTCAACAGGGTGCACGAGTACCTTGGGGAGGTTGCCCTGCCCGACATCATGACCTGCGAGCCCAACCCCGAATTTTCCGCCATGCCGACACTCAGGGAAATGACCGACGCCGCGCTGGAGCACCTGTCCACTGACAATCGCCGGGGCTTTTTCCTGATGGTGGAATCAGCGTCGATCGACAAGCAGTCCCACGAGCGTAAGCCCTGTGGATCCATTGGCGAAGTGGAGCAACTCGATGAAGCCCTGGACAGTGCCCTTGCCTTCGCCCGTAGACACCGGAACACGCTGATTCTGGTCACCGCGGACCACTCCCAGGCGGCCCAGTTAATTCCCCACGTCAGCCTGTTTGCCCGCTACCCGATCCCCATTTACACCCCTGGTTACCTGGCACGCATCGCCACCCCTGAAGGCGGTGTGATGGATGTTAACTACGCCACCAGCACTTTCATGATGGAAGAACATACGGGGGCCGCGGTCCCCCTGTTCGCAAATTCAGCGGGCAAGGGCAAAGTGCCGAGCTATGTCACCCAGCCGGAAATCTTCAACATCATGAAAGCGTACCTGAAACTGTAGGGACTACAGGTTGACCCAGCTGTTGAGGGCGCGCAATCGAAACTCAGTGCCGCGGTAATCGAGGACCACCGAATCGGGCAGGATTTCCTCCACCTTGACACCGGAGGCGGGGCTGCCTCCCACCTTTAATTCCTTGCCATTGAGCACCACGACGGACTGGCCCGGCCGGCCTGAAAAGTCGTGCCGCTGGTAGAATATGCTGGGAATGGCGTCCTTGGTCTGCTGCGACAGTTCGGTAATAAACGGCGCCGGATGCTCCGCCAGTCTCGCGTTCTCCAGTTCATCCTCCGCCCGGTGCACCAGCGTCCCGATATCCACGCCGGTCTCTTCGACTATCGTTCCACTCTCGGCCGCCGCCGCTGGGGACGGGGCCGCTGGCTCCGCCTGCACCGATGCATCCGGTGGCTGGCGATAGAGGGAGGACACGTCCTCACTGCTGTTGCCACGGGCCGCAGGCCGGATCTCCGCAGGGGCCTCAGCCGGCAGTTTTTCCCCGGGGCTGGCCTCCGGCGCCACCGGTGCAGGTACAGGTTTTGCCATGGCGGCCTCAGGCACAGGCAGAGCCCGTGTTACAGCCGGTTGCGTAGCCTCGACGCCGGCGGCAACCACCGGTTCATCAACCGGGGCGACCGCGGCAGGGTCAGAAAGTCCGACACGATCCCACAGCAACCAGGCAATGACCGACAGGGCCAGCAGCAGGGCCACAACCAGCCCCGGAGAGCGGCCGGGACGACCGCCGTCGGCGTACTCATGTCGAGTCACCAGGGTCGGCACCTCATCCTGCTCGGTCCGTGACCGATTCAGCGCATCCAGAATCAACGACACTTGCAAGTCCCCATTATCCTTCGCCCCCCCTTGCCTGCAACGCGGCGCGGGCATCGCTGGCGGACACATCGATGCCCAGCTCGCTGTTCAGTTTCAGCAGTGTTTGCACGCCAACCACACCGTCTGCCTCCAGGCCACTATCACGCTGAAAAATCATGACCCGTTGTTTCAGTGCCTGGTTAAAGCGATCGCCTGCGAGCGCCTGTGGCTGTCCGTCCAGTTGCGCAAAGAGCCGGGCTACCTCGGCGACAGCGGCACTCCGGTCGCCCAGGGACAGCGGGCGATCAAAATCAGCGGGCGGCTGCCAGAGCAGCCGGTAGCCACCCGTCCACAGGGGGCCAAGCGCTGACAGCGGAACCGCAACCGCCCCCGCTTCCCAACCCACCCAGGCGTGATTACCCTCAATGCCCAGCAAAATCACCCCGGCGGCAAAGCGCTCGGGCGTTACCACATCCAGCAGCAAGGGGCGCGCCTGCGAGACAAGCTCGTCCCAGGTCCTTGCCTCAGACTGCACGCAGGCGAGTTCGCCAGCGGGATCCTGGCAAATCTTTTCCGGCAGCGGGCGGTCACTGTGCAGAGACCAGAACAGCGAAGCCCCCTCCTGCGGCGGCAGTAACCAGTCTGCGCTGGCAGGCGCTTCTGCTGCCCCTGCAACCACACTGGCCGCTGCAGATGGCACAGGACCGGGCGCCACCGTTGCCGTCCCGGTCGATGGTTCAGCGGGGGTGGGAGCTGCCGCCAGTCGTGCCATCGACGAAGTGCCAGGCTCTGCGAAGGTGTTAATCTGCTGCTCAGGCTGCAGGCCCCACCAGGCGGCCAGGGCGCCCATTAACACCAGGGCAGCGAGGGCCCAGGGCCAGCGCGAAGCCTGCTTGATTCCCTCCTCCCCCAGTACCTCCCGGGCGGCAATGCGCAGGGTAGCCCTGTCGGCCCGGTGCTTGTTCCGCCCGTAGGCGCCCAGCATTACCCGGTCGCACAGCACATTGATCAGCCGCGGTATACCGCGAGTACGCCGGTAGATACCCCGTACTACCGATGGTGGGAAAATAACCCTGTCCGCCGGCATGCCGGCGACCTGCAGGCGATGATTGATGTAGGCCGCGGTCTCCGCCTGATTGAGCGGCCCGAGGTTGTAACGTGCGGTGATCCGCTGGTTGAGCTGGCGCAGCTCCGGGCGGGCCAGCAACTGGGCCAGTTCGGGCTGGCCGATCAGGATGATCTGCAACAGTTTTTCACTGTTGGTCTCCAGGTTGGTCAACAGGCGAATCTGCTCCAGCACCTCGAAATCCAGGTGCTGGGCCTCGTCAATCATCAACACGGTTTTACGGCCGCGGGCATGGTTGTCCAGCAGGTAGCTGTGCAGGGCGTCGGTCAGCGTCTTCAGGGTCTGTCGATCTTCGTCGTATTCGATACCCAGTTCATCACAGGCAGTGGCCAGCAATTCCACCGCATTCAGGGCCGGGTTCAGGATAATTGCGATGTCGGTGTCGTGGGGAAGTTGTTCCAGCAGACAGCGATTGATGGTCGTCTTGCCGGTGCCCACCTCGCCGGTCAGCAGTATGAAGCCGCCGCCTGCCCCAACGCCGTAAAGCAGGTGTGCAAGCGCATCCCGGTGCCGTGCGCTCATAAACAGGTAGCGCGGATTGACGGCAATCGAGAACGGTGCTTCGTTAAGGCCAAAGTACTGGTGGTACATGGGCGCCATTATGCACCAAGGACCGGTGGAATACATTGTTCACAAGCTGTCTATACGCTAACTTGCCATGTCCAATATCAGCGCAGGCTGTCTGATGCCTCAGTACAGACGCCATGTTTACCTGACGGTGGATTCCCCGGTGGGACCCCTGTATCTTGCCTATGATCGTAGCGAGAATTCACAGGGCGCTGTGTACCTGTCCCTGAGTTGGTCGTTCCTGAACAATCCGTTGCGGATGAAACGCTGAAACGGACCATACCCGACGATCCGGCACCCGACAGACGTAAAAGCAGGCAAGCATGTTTCTCAGCAAATATCAGTTATCCCAGTCAAAAGGAGGCAGGCCACATTTACCCCGGCTGACAGTTGCCGCCGCAGTACTTTCGTTATCGGCCTGCGTGACCTCGGTTGTCACCCCGGAACAGGAAACCCGGGCGGGCAGCTCGATTTCCCAACAGGTCGCGGACCAGATAGGCCTGTACATGGACCCGGAACTGGAGCGCTATCTGGACACG
Source organism: Seongchinamella unica (assembly GCF_004354085.1). Taxonomy (GTDB): domain Bacteria; phylum Pseudomonadota; class Gammaproteobacteria; order Pseudomonadales; family Halieaceae; genus Halioglobus; species Halioglobus unicus. Next base: position 390,018 of record NZ_SMSE01000004.1, read on the forward strand.
GTGGGCCAGCGCCTGGTGGATTCGCTGGAGCAGACGCCCTATCAGTTTCAGTTTGCCCTGGTCGACCAGGCGGAGCCCAACGCCTTTGCCACCCCCGGTGGGTTCATCTATGTTTCCCGGGGACTGATGGCGCAGATAAACGACGAGGCTGAACTGGCTGGCGTACTGGCCCACGAGATCAGCCACGTCACCCGCAGGCACCATGTTCGCCAGGCTGGTCGCAGCCTCGGCACCGGCCTGCTCACCCTGCCGGGGCGCGCGGTGGGTGTCGTCAGCAAGGACCTGGGCAACATGATCAACGCTCCCATCGAACACGCGGGCAGGCTCTACCTGTCCTCCTACTCCCGCAGCCAGGAAAGCGAGGCCGATGCCTATGGAATGCGCCTGGCAAGTACGGCGGGCTACGATCCACTGGCCCTCGCAGACGCGCTGGAGGGCATTGAGAAGGGTCTCTTGCTGCTCACGGGAGAACAGCACGAGGCAACCTATCTGGACACCCACCCGACCACACCACAACGCGTTGCGGATATTGGCAGGCTGGCCCGGGCGCTGGATACAGCGCCAACCGAGCCCATCGCCGACAGGGACCAGTTATACGCTTACCTGGATGGCCTCTGGTGGGGCCCCCAGAACCCGCAACAGGGCATTTTTAATGACAACCTGTTCCTCAGTGCCGACCTCGGACTGTCGGTTACCTTCCCCGCGGGCTGGGACACCGTCAATACACCGCGTTTTGTCGGCGCCATGGAACCGGCGGGGGAAGCCTACCTGGCGCTGGGCCTCAATAAAGGTGAGTTCAGCCCCGAGGCCTATGCCGCCGCCCTGATCACCCGCATGCGCGACAGCACCGGCCTGCAACCCAGCGACAGTAAGGGTTTCCGGATTGGCCAGTGGCCGGCGCACGTGGTGCGATACGATGACGCCAACGATGCGCAACGGGTCAGCCTGTACTACGTGTTCCTTGATTCCGGCAGCCACAGCTTCACGTTTATGGCCATGGGCAAGGCGGCGTTTCAGGGACTCCTGCGCAACTCGGTCATGAGCATCGCGCCCCTGACCCCGGAACAGGCCGGCGATATCCGCGGCCTGCGCCTGAGAATTGCCACCATCAACCAGGGCGAATCACTTGCTGACTGGTCGCGTCGGGTTAACAGCAGTTGGTCAACCGCATTCACCGCGGCAATCAACGGGCTTGAGGAAACAACCGCCGGGCACCAGCCGCGACAACTCAAGTACGTCCGCAGCGAGCGCTACCCATCACCCCGATGACCGCGGCCGCCAGAACGCGCCAGGCGCTGTGGCTCTCACTGCTGATGGTGGTCATAGCCAGCACTGCCGCAGTGGCCACGCGTTTCGCCTCGGCCCGGGTCAGCATCGAAGCCATCGTCACCGTGCAATACCTGATCTGCCTGCTGTTGTGCCTGCCCATCACCCTGCGCCGGGGATTCGGCAATCTGAAAACACGCCGCATCGGCCTGCATTTTTTTCGCGGCGGCGCAGGCGTGCTGGGCTTTTACCTGTTCTACGGAGCGCTGGCGCGGATTCCCATGGTGGATGCCGTGCTGCTCCGCCAGAGTGCGCCGCTGACGGTTCCTCTGGTCGCCTGGGCCTGGAGCAGCGAGCGCATTCCACTCAATGCCTGGGGGCCACTCGCTATCGGCTTTGCCGGCATCCTCATGATCCTGAGACCGAGTCCGGAGGGACTCAGTTGGTGGCACGCAGCGGGATTTGTATCGGCGCTGTGTTTGTCCATTTCCATGGTGGCGACACATAAGCTGGCAACGACAGAACCGGCCTCGCGAATTCTTTTCTACTACTTTCTCCTGTCACTCATCTGTGTTGCCCCTTTCAGTGCCGCCGACTTCGGCGGTCTGTACTGGCAGGACTGGGCGGCCATGCTCTACACCGGCGTTGCCATCTACCTCACCCTGGGTCTATACACCCGCGCCTACGCAATCGCGCCGGCGCATGCCATTGCTCCGGTCAATTACCTGGCAGTGGTGCTGGGGGCATTCTGGGGCTGGCTGCTATGGGGACAGGTGCCCGACGGCTGGTCTGCAGCCGGCAGCGCGATGGTCGTCGTGGGTGGAATACTCACAGTCTACCTGGCCAAGGGCCCCGCCAGGGGACGGCGTGCTCACGCGGCAGCGGACAGCAAAACTGTGAAATAAGTCTCAATCTGGAAAATCTCACTAAAAGTTCAGTTTTTTGCAGCAGTTGACTGGGCATTAGAGTATTTTTCTGAGTAGAGGTAGTCACACAATCAGGGGGAGCTGTATGCTCCAGACAGTGAAGGTCCCGACTACGGACCTCGCCAAGGGGATGTTCATCAGCGGCCTGGACCGGGACTGGCTGGGTACACCGTTCGTTACCCAGGGTTTCCTGCTGGAGAGCGACGAGGACATCCAGCGCGTTCGCGACTACTGTGAGCATGTCTGGGTTGATGTCCATAAATGCGTTTACATCAGCGCTAAACTCGCGCGCCATGCCAATGGTGAGCGGGCGCGCATCCCGCTGCCCGAAATATTTCGGGGCCGTGAGCTCAACACCTACTCGGATGAAGCGGAGTGGAAGGAAGAACATCCCCGGGCGAGCCGCGCCCTGGATACCCTGCTTGACGACATCACCGATATTTTTGACCGGGTCGCCGACTCCGGCAAGTTGGACGCGGTGCGCCTGAAAACCGCCGCTGATCCCATCATCGGCAGTATCAGCCGTAATCCCGATGCCTGCCTCTGGCTGGGACGCCTCAAGCAGCACGACGCCTACAGTTACCAGCACTCCCTGAGCGTGGCGATCTGGGGTGTCGCGCTGGGCCGGCAAATCGGTCTGCACAAACGCGACCTGCGCTCACTGGCCATTGGCGGGATGCTGATGGACGTGGGCAAAATCCTGGTGGACCCGGAACTGCTGCGAGCCAATCGGGAATTGACCGAGGAGGAGACCCGGGAAATGCGCCACCACGTGGCCCATGGCGTCCACCTGGTGAAAAAAAGCGGCATCATCAACCAGGACGTACTGGACATGGTGGCCTTTCACCACGAACGCTATGACGGAAGCGGCTACCCCCGGGGCCTGCGCGGTGATGAAATTCCTGCCTTCGCCCGTATCGCTGCCATTGTCGATACTTACGATGCCATCACCTCGCAGCGCTCCTACGCCGACGCCAAGGCGCCCGCGGATGCGATCAAGGTACTCTATGAGGCCCGTGACAAGGAATTCCAGGCAGAACTGGTCGAAGCCTTTATCCAGGCCGTGGGCATATATCCTGCCGGAACCATTGTCGAACTGACCTCCGGGGAGGTAGGGATCGTGGTCGCGGAAAGCCGCACCCGTCGCCTGCTGCCCAAGGTGATTCTGGTGCTCAATCGCCGCAAGGAAGCCTACCCCAAACCCAAGCTGGTCGACCTGCAGGACACCCAGGGCCGCTACCAGGACAAGCCCATTTCCATTGCCAAAAGCCTGGAGCCCGGTGCTTTCGGCATTGATATAGGCCGTTACAAGTTCTAGCGGCCGCTACCCGCACCAGCGTCCAAATGTTACCATCGTCGTAACACAGGAGAAGTTGCGCCCCGCTTCATCAGCCAGCGGGGCTGTTGGATCAGGCGCGTGCTGCATTTATTTACCCGAATCTTTGTCCTTGTCGCCTTCGGCCTGGCAACTCTCGACGCACGCGCTGAGGTCTGGCCAGCGGGGCTTGCGAAACCGCTTATGGGCACGGCGACGCCCCAGGGAGAAGGCATTATCCTGCAGCCGAATGCAGCCGGTCAGGTGCTGCTGGAGTTCCCAGTCGAACAGCTGTCGTTGGCAGCAAACCCCCGGGTGCGACTGCGTTTCGATGGTCCTCCCCCGCTGCAGGTCTACCTGCTGTGGCGCAACAGCATCGACGGTGCCCCCTTACACCAGTTCAAATACCTGCCGAGGGATAACCCGACCCCCATCATCGATATGGCCGACCACGCGAACTGGCAGGGCGAGGCGCAATTGTTGCAACTGGGGTTCCGCGGACCCCCGGGGCAGAAAATTCATTTTATCGACATGGCGATTTACCAGCCAGGACTCGCCGACCACCTGCGGGATTTATGGCAGAACTGGGGTGCCTTCAGCGGCTGGAAACCCGCAGACATCAATGTCTATACCGGCACACGTGATTTCAGTTCCGGCCCCTTCCCTACTCCCGTTTTCGCCACCCTGGTTTTCGCCGCAGTGGCGGTTTACCTGCTGCTGGCCCGGCGCAATGCCAGCTGGACCGGCGTCGGGCTGATTGTATTCTGCGGTTGGCTGATGCTTGACGGCCTTTGGCAGGTTCGCCTCTGGCAACAGGTTGAGCTCACGTGGTCAACCTTCTCCGGCGCGTCCAATGATGAAAAACTGGCACGCGCGGATGATGCCGCTTTCAGCAACCTGGCCAGGAAGGCAAGCGAGTTCATCGGAAATCCGCAGGCACAGGTGTTCATTGCCACCCGCTCCGATTCAGCAGGCATGAAAACTGCCTATTACCTGGCCCCCCTGAACGTCTACTGGCATCGCCACGGCCCGGAACTGCCCGACCTTGACACGCTGGCGGCGGGCAACTTTATTCTCCTGCTTCGACCTTCAGCCCTGCGCCTGGACGTCGAAAAAAACCTGCTTATTGACGGCCGTGGCAACCCGTTGCCGATCGCCATTCGCTACCAGGACCGCACGGGTCTGTTGCTGGAGGTGATGCGGTGAACCTGGTGTTGCTCGCGCTCGCCCTGGCTATCAGCTGGCTGCCTGCGGCCGCCTGGCTGTGGCGAATAATTCCCGCCGGGATTCCCGCCCGAGTCCCGCTGGTCAGCGGATACGCCTGCCTGCTCGGCTTACTGGGAACCACGCTGATCATGCGCGTGTTCAGCCTGCTCGGCGTCTCCTGGTCGCTCCCGGGAATGGCTCTGGTCAGCCTGGTTATCGCGCTACTCGCTTTTGTCTGTCCCGCCAGCGGGGATGGGGTTGGCGATCCCGTGCCAGGCCGGGTCAGGCGACAACTGTCACGCCCGCAACAGGTTTTGGTTGCCCTGTGCCTGGCACTGCTGGCCAGTCGCCTTATCGCCCTGGGCCTGGAACTCGGAACCCGGCCGATCACGGCCTGGGACGCCAAGCAGCACTGGGCCAGGCAGGCCAAGGTATTCTTCGACCTGAAAAGCACGGCGCCTTTTGTCAGTCTCGAACAATGGCTGGCACTGGGAGGCGACGGTGTTTACACCAACCTGCACCCGGACTACCCCATTGCCACTCCCCTGCTACAGGCCTGGATTGCCGTTGCCCTGGGATACTGGGACAACAGCCTGGTCAATGCCCCCTGGCTGCTGATGTGGCTGGGGATAGGGCTGGTGTTTTTTGCCCAGGCGCGACTCGCCGGTGCCAGCATCATTGTGGCACTGGCCGCCTGTTACATGGTGTTGTCTCTGCCCTACCTCAACATACACGTGGCCCTGGCCGGCTATGCCGACCTGTTGCTGGCCCTGAGCTACCTCGGAGCAGTGGCTGCCTTGGGTAACTGGCTGCAGTCAAGGGCGAGCTGGCAGATGATACTGGCGCTGGCCAGCGGCGCCGGCTGCCTGCTGGTCAAGAACGAGGGCTTTTACTGGCTGCTGAGCCTGGGCCCCGGTCTGCTGCTGGCGGTTGCCGGGCTGCGCAGGGGCCTCACGGTACTGGCAGCAGCGGCGCTTGCCCTGCTGTTAACGCTTTACTGGCTACCGGGAGATTTTGCCATTGCCGGACACAGCCTGGCATCGATGGAATTCGGCTACCGGCCCGAGAGCTGGCTATCGATCTACCTCAGCACCCTGGTCCACGCCAACTGGCACCTGCTTGTTTACCTGTTGCTGATCGCCCTGCTGCTGGTGCCGATGAAAGCGAGGGCAATGATCCCGCTGGCGGCGGTGGTGATCGCGGCGATATGCCTTTACCTCACCCTGTATCTCGTTACCGACAATGCCCACGGTGCCGTCCGCTTCACCTCGCTGAACCGGGTAGCATTGCAGTTGATGCCGGCGGCAGCATTCTTCACACTGTCGGTATTCCTGATCGCATCAGGCACTGCCCCGGGAGAAAAGCAATGATCGTACGCATGGTTCGCAACAGGGTCGATAACAAACTCAACCGAATAGCGATCCCGCGGGACCTGGACAGGATTATCCACATCGATCCTGCCGAAGTGTCACCCGGGGACCTCGGACTGACCGAGCGCTCTGTAGACGCCATCTGGGGCGCCACTCTCGATCTCTACCGCACGGGTATGCACCCCATGCTAGGTCTCTGCATCAGGCGGGGTGGACAGCTGCTGCTCAATCGCACGATAGGCTACCAGCACGGCGATGCCGCCAGTGAGCAGGCCGTTGTTGCTGACCTGAACACGCCGGTCTGCCTGTTTTCTGCCTCCAAGGCGATCAGCGCCATGCTGGTTCACTTGCTGGCCGAACAGGGAAAAATTCACCTGATGGATCCGCTGAGCTATTACATTCCCGAGTTTGCCGCCCACGGCAAAGGCTATATCACTATTTACCAGTTGCTCGCTCACCGGGCTGGTGTTCCCGGGCTGGGCGACGACGTGGATCCGAAGGTGCTCTTCGACCGCGAACAGGCAGTCGCACGAATCTGCGCGGCCAAACCCATCGATCGCCTGGGCCGCACCTCCGCCTATCACGCCATCACCGGTGGCTTTCTTATCGACGAGCTGATACGCCGCACCACGGGCCTCACCGTCCAGCAGTTCCTCGATCGACATATTCGCAAGCCCATGGGCATGCGCTACTTTCGCTATGGCCTTGGCAAAAGGGACATGAAGCGAGCAGCGGTTAACCGTTTCACTGGTCTGGTTCCGGGGAAAGTTGTGGGTGCCACACTGAAAAACGCGCTGGGGATCGATTACATGGCGGTGATGGATATCACCAACAGCGATGACTTCAAGCAGGCCATCCTGCCGGCGGGTAATATTTACGCGACTGCGGAAGAAGCGGGCAGATTCTTTCAGATGCTGCTGGATTATGGTCGCTATAAAGACGCGCGTATTATGCAACCGCTGACTGTTCATCGGGCCATTCAGGAAGCGGGCAAGGCGAGCATTGATGCGTCGCTCAAAATTCCGATGCGTTACAGCCCGGGGTTTATGCTCGGCGGCAGCCCCGCGGGCATCTACGGCAGCGACAGTCATTACGCCTACGGCCACATCGGGTTATCGAATGTGTTTGTCTGGGCAGATCCGCAGCGGGATATTTCGGTGGCCATTCTCAACAGCGGCAAGCCGGTGCTCGGTAACCACCTGGCCGCAATGGCGCGGTTGCTATTCGGCATCCCACGCCACTGTGCGCCGGTGCGGAATATGGAGGAGGAAGCGCTGGAGTTTCTGGCCACCTGATCCGCCTCAGGCTTTCCGTTTCTCCACAGAAGCCAACAGGGACAGCGCCTCATCACACCAGGCCAGGAACTGTTCACCCTGGTGTATGCCGGATTCAAGGGCAAGGTATACCCCCTTGTGGCGCACCGGCAGGGACGCCGGGTCGTCATAGTGCCGACGGCGGACGGCCTCGTAGAGATACAGGCGCTTCATCACCTCTTCCCGACGGGCCGTGATCTCGCCAACGATGTGCTCCACATTGTCTTCGTTCAGGTTGTAAAGCTTGAGGAGCAATTCGTCCTTGGTGGGCTGCACCCGGGTCGGGCCGTACACCCATTCGGCGAGAGACTCCCGGCCCGCCAGGGTGAGGCCGTACACAATCTTGTTGGGCTTACCCGACTGGTTGACCTCGCGCTTGTTGAGCCAGCCCTTCGCCGCCAGCTTGCGCAGTTCCTGGTAGATCTGCTGGTGTGAGGCCTGCCAGAAGAAGCCCATGGACTTTTCGAAATCACGTGCCAGCTCTGAGCCGGAAAGGTCGGCGTCGAGCAGCGACGTCATGATTGCCTGGGCAAGTGCCATGGCCTGTTCCAGTGTTATCAAGTCATAACAGCATAGACCCTGTCGCCGTTGTTGCAAAAAGTTGCATCACGGCACAGGCAGGAGCGGCCTGCTGTCAGATGGCCGCGGCCAATCGGGTGCCCTGATCGATGGCCCGCTTGGCATCCAGTTCCGCCGCCACATCGGCGCCCCCTATCAGGTGCACGGGCAAATCACCCAGCGCGTCAGCCAGCTCGCGCCGCGGGTCCTGGCCTGCGCACAGCACCACGTTATCCACCGCCAGCAGTTTCTCCTCTGAGCCCACCACGATATGCAATCCGGCGTCATCAATTCGACGGTACTCACAACCGGGAATCATCTGGACTCCTTTCTTCTCCAGTCCCGCCCGGTGAATCCAACCGGTTGTTTTACCCAGTCCGCCTCCCACCTTGCTTGATTTACGCTGCAGCAGACTGACCTCTCGTGGAGAGGGAGGAAATCGGGCTTCCACGCCCTCGATACCGCCGCGCGCCCGCAGGGTCATGTCCACACCCCACGCGGCCATAAACTGGACAATGTCGGTGGAGGGTGATTCGTCACCGTGGGTCAGGTATTCGGCGACGTCGAAGCCAATGCCCCCGGCGCCAATGATCGCCACCTTATCGCCCACCGGCACTTTGTTCTGCAGCACGTCCAGGTAACTCAACACGCTGGGGTGATCTACACCCTCGATATCCGGCGTCCGCGGAACGATACCTGTGGCCAGTATCACCTCATCGAAACCGGCATCGACCAGCTCCGTTGCGGATACCCGCTTGCCCAAATGCAGCTCCACCCCGGTTAACTCGATCTGGCGAGCGAAGTAGCGCAGGGTCTCGTAAAACTCCTCCTTGCCTGGAATTTGCTTGGCAATATTGAACTGCCCCCCGATTTCGTCGGCGGCGTCAAACAGCGTAACCGCATGACCTCGACCGGCCGCGGTGGTTGCAAACGCCAGGCCGGCGGGACCGGCTCCCACGACTGCCAGCCTTTTGCGTTTCGCGGCCGGCTCGATCACCAGTTCGGTTTCATGGCAGGCGCGGGGGTTTACCAGGCAGCTGGTCATCCTGCCGGTAAACACATGGTCCAGGCAGGCCTGGTTACAACCGATGCAGGTGTTGATTTCGTCTGCACGACCCTCACTGGCCTTGACCACAAAATCCGGGTCCGCCAGGAACGGGCGGGCCATCGATACCATGTCCGCCTCTCCACGCCGCAGGACGTCCTCGGCAACCTCCGGCGTATTGATACGGTTGGAAGTGACCACGGGCACCGAGAGCTCTTTGCGGAAGCGGCCAGTGACCCAGGTAAAGGCCGCCCGGGGGACCTTGGTGGCAATGGTCGGAATACGCGCCTCATGCCAACCGATACCGGTATTGATAATGGTCGCGCCGGCCTCCTCTACCGCCTTGCCCAGCCTGATGATTTCTTCCGTACTGCTGCCCCCTTCGACCAGGTCCAACATGGAAAGGCGGTAGATGATGATAAATTTTTCACCCACGGCCTGGCGAACCCGCCTCACGACTTCCACCGGGAGGCGCATCCGGTTGTCATAGCTGCCGCCCCAGGCGTCATCTCGATGGTTGGTGCGCCGGGCCAGGAACTGGTTCAGGAAGTAACCCTCTGAACCCATGATTTCGACACCGTCGTAACCGGCCTTTTGCGCCAGCATCGAGGTGCGAACAAAGTCCTCGATCTGTTCTTCGATCTCTTCCTCGGTCGCCGCGCTGGGTTTGAACATGTTGATCGGCGCCTGGATCGCCGACGGGGCGATGGGATTTTCGTTGAACGCATAGCGTCCCGTGTGGAGGATTTGCATGCAGATTTTGCCCCCTTCCGCGTGCACTGCATCGGTGATCACCCGGTGATCTGCACAGTCCGCCTCACTCCACAGCATTTTGGTATGTTCGTGGGTCGCAGCCCGTTGGTTGGGACCAAAGCCGCCGGTCACTATCAGGCCGACACCACCACGGGCGCGCTCGGCAAAAAAAGCCGCCATGCGCTGGTGGCCGTCAGGGGCCTCCTCCAGGCCGGTGTGCATGGACCCCATCAGGACCCGGTTTTTCAAGGTGGTAAAACCGAGATCCAGGGGCTGTAACAGGTTCGGGTATTGACTCATGGCTGGCTCCAGGGCTATCTAGACGGTGTCAAGTTAGAAGGGGAATGTACAGATGTATTTTGACAGTGTCAAGATACCTTGCTAGCTTGCGGTCATGAACTCAAGAAACAGCTATCACCACGGCGACCTGCGCCGTGCGCTGCTGGATGAAGCGGCATTGCTGCTGCGCGAAGAAGGTGAACAGGGGCTGTCCATGCGCCGCCTGGCGGCAAGAGCCGGGGTCTCCCGCACAGCGCCCTACCACCACTTCAAGGACAAGCAGGACCTGCTCTGCGCCATCGCCGAGGAGGGCTTTCGTCGCTTCGTGGGTGTCCTGACCCTCGACGGCAGGGAGCTGTCCAGGGACAGGCTGGCACGGTTTATCCGCGACTACCTGCAATTTGCGATTGAGAATACCGAGTATTATGACCTGATGTTCGGCAGCCACCTGTGGAAATCATCACACATCACCGGGACCCTGCAAAAGGAGGCCCATGGCGCCTTTCGCTTTTATCTCGACCAGGCCCGGGGATGGCTGGGCCAGGACTTTGTCAATCCCGATCTGGACCCGCTGCGTTACGCCCAGGTGACCTGGAGCACGCTGCACGGCCTCAGCCGGCTGCTGATAGACGGCATCTATCTTGAGTCGGGGGCAATGGATCCCGTCTGTGAACAGGCGGCGAGCATGTTCTGGCGGGAGCTGACCGCCCAGCCCGCATGAAAAAGCGGCTACAACGGGCCGCGGCCTTCCTGCTAATCCTGCAGCTGCTTGCCTGCAGCAGTCAGCAAAAGCTTGCACCGGAGCAAATCGCCAGCGGGCTTGCACCCGTTTCGCAACCCACCACGATCGCCCTGCTGGGTGGCACGGGTATGGTCGGTGGCCACATTCTTCAGCGGGCGATAGCGCGGGGATATCCCCTGCGTGTCCTGTCACGCTCGCCGGAAAAGCTCGACTACCTGAATAACAGGATTACCGTTGTTGTGGGCGACGCCAGGGATCCGCAAGTCATCAATACCCTGCTGCGGGGAAGCGATGTGGTCATCAGCGCCATCGGGCCTGGCGCCAACGCGCCGGCGGACCTGACCACTTCGGTCAGCCGTAACGTGGTGGCGGCAATGCATGATCAGGGAATACAGCGCTATCTGGTGGTCTCTGGTGCCGGCGTGGTGACGCCGCAGGACCGGAGAAATGTCGTCGGCTGGGCCACTCGGCAACTGGCGCGACTGCGTTATCCAACCTTGCTGCGGGACCGGCAGAAAGAATATTCGCTACTTGCAGCGACTGGGATCGACTGGACCGTCGTGCGTTGTCCGCTCATCGGGTCGGGGTTTGCGGGCGGAAAAGCCCGGTCATCGCTGCAGACGCCGGCAAGGTTTAGCCTGAATGCCGGAGAGCTGGCGGATTTCCTCTTAGACCAGGTAGCAGATCCCACCTATATCCAGCAGGCGCCTTTTGTCTATAGCGTGTCGCGCTAGCGCGCGAACAGTTGTGCAGCGATGTTACGAAAAGCCTTGAATTCCAGGGCATTTCCCGAAGGGTCGGCAAAGAACATGGTGCCCTGCTCACCCGGTTGTCCTTCGAAGCGGATGTAGGGCTCGATAATAAACTCGCTGATTACACCCCGCACCCGCTCGGCGAACGCCAGCCAGGGCTCGAATTCCAGGACCACGCCACAATGTGGCACCGGTACGCCATGCCCGTCTACCGCATTGGAAATGGATGCGACCGAGCCTCGTGCGCCCAACCGGGGATTCAGGTGAGTCACAAACTGGTGTCCGAACATGTTGAAGTCAATCCACTGCTCACTACTGCGGCCCTCGGCGAACCCCAGCCCCGCCCCGTAAAATGCCCTGGCTTCCTCGATGTCACGCACCGCTACGGCTATGTGGAATGGGGTCAACATGCTGGAGCCTCCCTGACGAACAAAGCTTTGATATCACGTCCGACAAAATACAACACCGGCACCAGGACCAGGGTGACGAAGGTGGCGAACAGGACGCCAAAGGCCACGGAAATTGCCATCGGCTTGACGAACTGGGCCTGGATCGCCGTCTCCAGCTGAATTGGCACCAGGCCTATGAATGTCGTGATAGAGGTGAGCACAACCGGCCTGAATCGCCTTGCCGCGCCATTGACCACCGCCTGCTGCCAGGCTTCGCGCCCTTTCTCCAGGCGATGGTTAATGTGATCTACCAGCACCAGGCTGTCATTTACCACAATACCGGTCAATCCAATCATCCCGATCATCGACAGAATACTCACATCATTGCCCATGATGAAATGCCCCATTACCGCCCCCGTGAGACCAAAGGGTATCACCGACATAATGATTATCGGTTGCCCATAGCTGCGCAGCGGCACTGCCAGCGCTGCGTAAATCATCACCAGGATCCCGACGAACCCCAGGCCCAGGGCACTGGTCGACTCAGCCTGCTGTTCTGCCTGGCCACTGAGCCGGTGGCTGACCGCAGGATACTTTTGCAGAATCGGCGGCAACACCTCTCGCACAATCTGGGCGTTGACCTCCCCCGGCTCCAGCCGGGTTTTATCCAGGTCGGACAATACGTTCACGACCCGTTGGCGATTGAAGCGATTGATCACACTGACACCCGAGCGCTCCTCGGCGGTGCCCACCACATCAAAGGGCACCTTGCCCCTGCCCGGCACATCGATCCACAGGGAATGCAGGGCGTTCAGCGACCTGCGATGCTCCGCCGGGAGGCGGACGTACACCCGTACCTCGTGACGACCCCGCTGCACTCGTTGTACTTCCGCACCAAAAAACGCCTGTCGCACCTGCCGCGCGAGCTCGACCTGTCCCAGCCCCAGTGCTTCGCCCTCAGCCGTCACCTGGATATCCAGTTCCGGACCGCCCGCGTCAAAGGTATCGCGAATATCGGAAAGGCCGTCAAAGCGAGTGAGCGCCAGCTTCAATTCCCGGGCTGCCGCTCGCAACTGTTCGAGATCGTCACCGGACAACTCGACGTCAACGGGTGCCCCCGAAGGACCCGCGTTGGCGTCAACAATCAGTGACTGGATGCCTGAAAGCTCCCCCAGCGCCTCGCGCAACCAGCCAGCCATCGTCACCGACGACACCGTTCGCTGCTCGCTGGGCAGCAGGTCCAACCAAAGCTCTGACTCGGTATCATTGGTCGAGAGAGTGAGCATTTCCCGTATGACATCCTGCTCACTGCCGGTCTCGGCGAGATAGCGCTCATTCATGACCCTGGCCGCCTGTTCGATACGCAGGGCGTATTCGTGGGTTTTCTGCCAGGAGGTGCCGTTGGGCATTTTCAGGTCAATCTGGATGGAGTCGGAGGGGACAGAGGGGAAAAACACAAAGCGAACAATTCCGGCGGGCACCAACGCAAGACACAGCATCAGCCCCGCAAAAAAAACCGCCAGGCTGAAGTAGCGGTACTCTACCGCCCGGACGAGCAAGGGCTTGTAAATCTCTTCGCTGAATCGCAATAGCCCCCCCGAACAGGCTTGCTGGACACTTTTCAGGAAGCCCAGTGGCGTTCTGCGATCAGGCCGGCTGTGGTCAATACGGATGTGGCGCAAATGGGCCGGCAATATCAACTTGGTCTCGATCAGTGAAAACAACAGGCTCAGGACTACCACCGGGACAAGCACCGACACCAGCCGGCCTATACCCTCTGTCAGCAGAGCCGCGGGCGCGAAAGCGATCATCGTCGTCAGCGCACCGAAAATGGTTGCCACGGCAACCCTGCGCACGCCGCGAACCACGCTGTCCACGCCGTTCTGTTCGTCCTCCAGTTGCGCATAGGCGCTCTCGGCGGTAACGATTCCATCGTCCACCAACATCCCCAGCACCAGGATGAAGCCGAACACAGAAAACACATTAATGCTCGCTCCCAGACTGAATACGTCCATCACCAGCAGCGCACCCAGGAATGAAAACGGGACGCCAAGAATGACCCAGAAGGCGAGCGATGTATTCAGGAACAGGGCGAGAAATATCATCACCAGCACCGCCCCCTGGGCCGCACTCTTGAGCATGAGGTTGATGCGTCCCTTGAGGATAACGCTGCGATCAGCCCAGGCGGTCAGTTCCACACCCGGGGGCAGGTTTGCCCGCTTCTTCGCGACGTAGGCCTTGATGTTGTCGGTCATCGCCAGCACATCCTGCTCGCCCACCCGGTCAACCACCAGGGTGACGGAGGGCTTGCCATTGAGGCGAGTCAGCACGGGTTGATCCTCGAACCCGTCGCGCACAGTGGCGATATCCCCCAGTTTCAGCGAAGTGCCGTCGCTGCGAGTCACCAGGTTGAGTTCGGAGAACTCCGCTGCGGTGTAAGCCTGGCCCATGGAACGCAGGGTGATGGATCCGTCGCTGGTGCGAAGCTTGCCGCCGGGCAGGTCCCGGGAACGCAACTGAATCGCAGCGACCACCTGGTCAAAGCTCAGGCCATAGCGTTGCAAAGCGGCGTCGGAAAGCTCGATGGAAATCTCGTAATCGCGCACACCGCGGGTCGCAACCTGGGTAATTCCCGGGATCATCAATAACTCATCGCGCACGGTGTCGGCCAATTCCTTCAGCTGGAACTCATCGAGGTCACCATAGGCACTGACGTTCATGGCCCGGGTGCGGTAGAGGACCTCATCGACAATGGGCTCCTCCGCGTTGGCGGGGAAGGAGGCAATGCCGTCTACCCGGGTCTTGATTTGCACCAGCGCCCGTGACATCGGCGTGCCGGCCTCCATCTGCACCGTGACTGTGCCCGAGCCTTCTGTGGACACCGATGAAATTTCCTTCACGCCCACAAGGTCCAGCAGTTCTTCTTCGATAATGCGCACAATGCCGGCCTCAACTTCCTCCGGTGAACTGCCGGGATAGGGCACGGTGATCGTGACCATTTCCGTGGGAAAACTGGGAAACACTTCCTTGGTGAGATCATTGATCGCGGCCAGGCCGCCTATCATCACCACGATCATTAACAGATTGGCCGCGACCGGGTTGTTGGCCATCCATGCGATTATGCCTTTCTCCTGTCCCATGTCAGTCGAGCATCCTGACCGGCATTCCATCAACCATCAGATCCAGGCGGGTAAGCACCAGTAGATCGCCGGCTTCGAGGCCGGAAACAATCACGCTGTCACTTTCGCGCCGCCTCAGCGTGACTTCCCGACGCTGCAGGCTGCCGTTTTCCACCAGGTAGACGTAACTTGACTGGTGCAACGCGGAGCGCGGTATCTTCACCGCATCGTCGATGGCTATGCCGGCGAAACTGGCTTCCACAAACAGGCCCAGGGCCAGAATATGGCTGTGCAGTGACCGGCTGTAAGGCTCATCAACCTGTGCGACCACGAAGAACACGCGGGTCTCCTCGTCCACCCGTCGCTCCAGGCGGGCCAACCGGGCCCGCCAGCTGTGCTTGATATTGCCAAAGCTTGCGGTCAGCATGATTTGAGGCCAGGTACCGTCGTCATACTGTCCGTAGTCAACGTAGGGCACGTCGGATGCCAGCAGCGGCAGACGAACCTCAGCCACGTCAGTACTGAGTAATTTCATCAGCGAGGAGCCCGCCGTCACATATTGCCCCACATCTACCTGTTTGATATCCACCACCGCGTTGAAAGGCGCCCTTATCTCGGTGTTGGCCAGGTCGACCTTCGCCTGCCGCAGCCTGTCACGCGCGGCGGTAACTCCCGCCTGCGCCTCGGCGATCGCGGCCTTTTTGACCAGCGCCTTGACCTCCGCCAGGGCCAACTCAGCACTGGCCAGCGACGCTTCAGCGGTAGAAAGAGCCACCTCATAATCGATAGGATCTATACGCAGGAGTAATTGGCCTTCGCTGACCGCCTCACCCTGGAGAAAACCCGAATCCACCCAGTCCACCCGGCCAGAAACCTCGCTGACAAGGTCAATGGATCGCCGGGGAGTCACGATGCCACGGGACTCAATAGTGACTGCCACTGGACCGGGTTGCACAGTCACCACCTCGACCAGGGGCACAACTTCAATGCTTTCACGCCTGGGAAGTTCTGGTCGGGAGGAGATGATAGCCAGCGAGACAGCTGCCGCGATCGCCACCACTGCCAGTGGAAGCACTACATTTTTGAACAACCGGGTCATAACCACCTGTGAAGATCGAGAGAAATCTGGGGGATGACTATGGTACGCAAGAACGACCCGATTGGGTGAGTAAACCGCGCAAAGTTTTGTTAATTCTTGCCGATTACAGCAACTGCCTGAGGGGCAGTTGCTTGCCGGCGGCCCGATGTGAGGCCATCGCTATCAGCAATTCTGCAGTGGCCAGGGCGTCGAGCAGAGCGTTGTGCCCATGAAAACGCGGGAGATTATAGCGATCGCGGCAAGCCTGCAGGCGCAGTTCACCGGTCTTGATCGCCTGTTCGCGACGTCGCAGCAGAGATTCTTCCTGCAACAGGGTATCCACCACCGGCATCAGCAAGGGGGCGTGAAAATAGCGACGACAGATCTTGTTCAGAAACGCCAGGTCCAGTACCGCATTATGAAACACCAGTACCTTGCCCGCAGCCACCTCGAGAAAGTGTTCCAGCACCTGCTCCCGCTCGCGGGCATCCACCAGGTCGTGGTCGCGGAGGTTGTGGATAGTGGCGCTCTGGCCAACGGAGTTCTCCGCCCTGATCAGGTGATGCTCGGCGCTTGCCAGTGAGATTGATCCCTGCTGCACCACAACCCAGCCGACACTGAGTAATTCACCGGTGCTGGCGTCCAGTGACGACATCTCCGCGTCCACCACCAGGAAAGATACTTCCCGCCAGTCGCTCGAAGTGGACGGCAAGGGCGCGTGCCAGCAGGCCTGCAGCGCTGTGCCCGCTATCCGTTTCCGATAAGGGAGTCGGCGCAGCTGAAGCCGCCACATCACCCCATTCCCGCCCGGTAGGTCTGGCGAACTGAGGACTGGGCTTCGTCGATAATGGTAAAGGCATCGCGTAATTGCTCCTTGGCCATCTTTGGCAGGTCCCGCGGATTCAGGAAGTTGGATACTTTTTCGCCCTTTACGATCTGATCGCATTGGTGCTTGATGCGCAATTGCTGGACGAAATGCAGTGCATCGGCCAGGTTACGGCTGCCGGCAATGGTCAGGTGTTTTCCAGCCGCCAGCGCTTTCAATCGCTCGTCGGTATTTACGGCTCTGATCTTGTGGGCAAGGGCATGCAGGCGGACGATTTCGGTGACCGGCAGTACACCCCGCTTTTTCAGGTCGAGTTCCGAGCGGTGTTCGCCATCCCGGTCCACCACAAAACGGCGGAAAATACCCAGCGGCGGCTTGCTGTCCAGGGCGTTGGCGGCCAGCGCCGCGAGGAAAATCGAATTTCGCGAGGTCTGGTCAAGCATTGTCTCCTGCAAGGCTTCGGCGAGCTTGCAGTCACCATAAATGCAGCGAATATCAAAAAATATACTGACCCGCATCACCGCATCCGGCGTGGGCGAACGGGCCCACTTGCGCACCGTCTCCTGCCAGATGGACAGCGGTTGCCGCCACTCATCGGTTTTGGCCATGATCCCGCCGGGGCAATAGACATACCCCACTTCATCGAGGCCATCACAGACAAAGTCGGCTAGCTGTGCAAACCAGGGCAACTGTTCAGGCGTCACCTCGTCCGCAATCACCAGCCCGTTATCCTGATCGGCACCCAGCAACTGTTCGCCGCGGGCCTGGGAACCAAAACCGGTCCAGCACCAGGACACGGGGGCCGGCCCCAGTTGTTCTTCGGCAAGCTGAATCAACCGAACGGTAATGGCATCGGAGATCGCGGTCAGCACCTGGCTGACCTGCTGCGCCCGCATGCCGGCGTTGACCCACTGCACCATCAGGTTGGCCATACCGGAAACCAGTTCCTTGATGCTGTTTACATCCTGTTGCCGGGAGATATGCTGCACCAGGTACACCGGATCGTCCTGTTTCGCCAGGATGAGATCAGATGTGGTAACAATGCCGCGGGTCTCACCATTTATCTTTACCGGCAGGTGGTGAAACCGGCGCTGGGTCATCAGCAACGTGGTGGCGAACAGGGTCGCGGAGCCATCTACAGACACGATATCCGCGGTCATGACCTCACTCACCAGGGTATCCGGGGGCAGGCCGGCAGCGACAAACCGCACCCGCAAATCACGATCAGTGACAATTCCCAGCAATTGATCGTTCTCCACCACAAACGCGGATGAAACCCTGCGCGCGGACATGGCCTGAGCCACCGATTGAACCGTGTCACCGGGTTTTACCGTCAGCAGGTCGGTACTCATCACCGTGCGCACTTCCTGCATCATGGTATTAGGCTCGGGCTGGTAACGAGCGGCACGGCGCAAGCGACGATTACGTTGCCCGGAAAAATAGCGATCGAAATGCCGATCCTGCTCGCGCAGTGACCGGTAAACGTCATCGGGAACGAAATAAATCAGGGCGTCTTCAATCACCGTGGCGATTACCTCGCCCCGCTCCGCGTTCAGCCCGGCGATGTGAAAGTTCTCGCCTTCACCCAGGCGATCAAGCAGTTTGTTATCGCTATCGCGAAGCTCTACCGCCCCGCTGCGCAGGATTCGCAACCCCCTGGCCTCGGTCGTGGCGTCAAAACTTTCTCCCTTGCAGTGGTACTGCACCAGTATTTTTGCGACCACCGGGCACAGCAGCTCCGCTGCAAGATCATTGAATGGCAGGGTCTGGCGAATAAATTCGGCGATGGTTACCAGTTCGGGTGTATCCAGCCCCGGAAATGGCTCTCGGGAATTTTCAGACTGCGCTGTTGCGGTTTGCTCGGCACTCATTGCGCTTAACCATCAGCTGGCTGCAGAAACGTGGTCGCCGCATCTGCGAAATAGCTGCTGCCGCCCGCCTGGGCCACCAAACGAATTCGCTGCCCTGGGGCGGGTACTTCCGCCAGAACAATGCGCCATTCGAGGCCCTGGCCATCGGTCGCTCGCATGGCAGCGGGCGCAGGCGCCGAGCCGGCGTCACCGACTGCCAGCACTGCTCCCTCCAGGGCATGGGAAGAACTCAACAGGAACTCGGGGCCCGTCACGCCCTGCTGCAGGGTCAGTCTCAACCTGAAGTCCTCGTTCTCCAGGTCGCAGGAACCGCTGTTATAGCGACAATTACTCTTTTCAACCAGTGGATAGGTTTCACCGGGTTTCGCCGGCTGGGGTTGCTCGCCAGTAAACTGGCCAACCGCAATCCAGGCGAGAATTGACAGAATGGGTGCCACTATCATGGCGATGATCACGTGTTTATTCTTGAACATAATGCTCCACTACCCCCGGTATACGCCCCAGGCACTGTCCCTGCCCTTTGCGCTCAGAACACCCACAAGCCAGCGTTGGCTCAGCGGGATGCCACGACCGCATTGGCGTAATGACTGTTGCACAATCTGCACGCAGCGAAAAGACCACAGAATACAGATTGGGTAAAAGTCACAACGAAAAAAGGAGGTGCCGCAACGCGGCACCCCCCATGAACAACCCGGATGTGTCAGTGGCCAGTGGCCTCTCCTGACCCCACCGGGATCCGGATATGCTCCACCATTTCCTGCACATGCTCGGGAGGCGCCGCAGTCACCTTGGAAACGGCAAAGGCGACAGCGAAGTTCACCACTGCACCGACCACACCGAAGGCGTTGGGCTCAATACCCATGAACCAGTTGGCCGGCGTGTCGCCCAGGAACGCGGTTCCCGGGATAAACATGATGCCCTTGTGCTGGAACACGTAGAACAGGGTAACGCTGATACCGGCAACCATACCAGCAATCGCGCCTTCCTTGGTGATACCCTTGGAGAAGATACCCATCATCAATGCCGGGAATATCGAGGACGCCGCCAGACCAAAGGCCAGGGCCACCGTCCCCGCCGCGAATCCGGGCGGATTCAATCCCAGATAGCCGGCTCCGGCAATCGCTACCGCCATGGCGATACGGGATGCGTTCAGCTCTGCCTTTTCACTGATATCCGGTGCAATCATGCCCTTGAGCAAGTCGTGGGAAATTGCCGAGGATATCGCCAGCAGCAGACCGGCAGCTGTCGACAATGCCGCCGCCAGACCGCCCGCTGCCACCAGGGCAATAACCCAGTTGGGCAGTTTGGCGATTTCGGGGTTGGCCAGCACCATGATGTCGTTGTCGATTTTCACCATCTCGTTGGTGGCCGTGTCGGCAGAGTACTGGATCAAACCGTCGCCGTTCTTGTCCTCGAACTGGAGCAGACCCGTCTTCTCCCAGTTCTTGAACCACTCGGGGCGCTCTTCATAGGCCAGGTAGTTACCGGGTTCCGGCTCGATGGTTTGCATCAGGTTCAGGCGAGCCATGCCAGCAACCGCAGGTGCGGTGGTGTAAAGAATCGCGATGAACACCAGCGCCCAGCCAGCCGAGGACCGTGCATCCTTGACCTTGGGTACGGTGAAGAAGCGGATGATGACGTGCGGCAGGCCCGCAGTACCGATCATCAGCGACATGGTGTAGGCGAACATATTGATGCCACTCAGGCGCACGTTGGTCGTGTACTCCTTGAAGCCCAGGTCCGTCACCACCATATCCAGCTTGTCCAGCAGATACACGTCTGTACCCACCAGAGTACTACCCAGGCCCAACTGGGGAATGGGATTACCGGTGAGTTGCAGGCTGATGAAGATAGCGGGAATGGTATAGGCCAGAATCAACACACAGTACTGGGCGATCTGGGTATAGGTAATGCCTTTCATGCCACCCAGTACCGCATAGAAGAACACGATGGTCATACCCACATACAGTCCGGTGTCGTAGTCCACTTCCAGGAAGCGGGAAAAAGCGACACCCACACCTTTCATCTGGCCGATGACGTATGTCACTGAACAGATAATCAGGCAGACTACCGCCACCGCCCGCGCCGACTTGGAGTAGAAGCGGTCACCGATAAACTCGGGCACGGTGAACTTGCCGTACTTGCGCAGATAGGGCGCCAGCAACATGGCGAGAATCACATAACCGCCGGTCCAGCCCATCAGGAACACCGAACCGCCATAGCCGCCGTAGCTGAGTGCAATCAGGCCGGCCATGGATATAAACGATGCCGCAGACATCCAGTCCGCCGCGGTCGCCATACCATTCTGTACCGGATGAATACCACCACCAGCGACGTAGAAATCCTTGGTGGTTCCCGCCCTGGCCCAGATGGCAATGCCAATGTAGAGGGAGAACGTCAGCCCCACTACGATATACGTTAAAGTTTGAAGTTCCATGTCGGGCTCTCCTATTCGTCTTCTTCCACGCCGAACTCACGGTCCAGCGCAGACATTTTTTTCGCGTAGTAGAAAATCAATCCTACGAACACGTAGATGGAGCCCTGTTGGGCAAACCAGAAGCCAAGCTTGTAGCCGCCGATCTGGATCTGGTTGAGGACATCAAAAAGGATTATGCCGAAACCGTAGCTGACGACGAACCAGATCACCATCAACTTGACCATAAGGGACAAGTTGCGGCGCCAGTACTCCTTCGCCTGATCTTCGTTTAATGGGGACATCACACACCTCCTGTCGGTGTTGTTATCGTTACATGCCACCCGGATGGTACTCCGGGACGGGTGTAGTTACTCTTAGACCTTGGTCTATCGAGACCACGGACGACTTACCCTGCCTATAGTCACACTTTGCTAGCAAACCGATAAATTAGACCTTGGTCGACGGCTTTCCCTGCCGACCAAGGTCGATCGACCAAAGTCCAATTGGTTTTAAACCAAAATCGGCAGACTCTGTCCGGGTCAATCGACCACACACGGAGAAGGTTATGTCTCACATAAAAATCAAGACTCTCACCGCTGCTGTCGCACTGTGCTCGGCACCGCACGCTTTTTCAGGCTATACATTCGATCTGGGCGACGGCAACCAACTCACCTTCGGCGGCTACCTCAAGGCCGATGTGCGCTACGTAGACGGTGATATCGGCTACCAGGATTACTGGCGCGGCAATAACCCGGGGTTTGAAGACACCTCCAAGACCCATTTCAACGTCAAGGAAACTCGCTTCAACACCAAGTACACCCACGGTGACGTCACCGCATTCATCGAGATGGACTTTTACGGTGGCGACGGTAACGAGGTCGCCACCAACGGCACCAATCCCCGCCTGCGCCATGCGTTTATCGATTACAAGGGCTGGCGGGCAGGGCAGTTCTGGTCCACCTTCACCCCGCTCAAGGCCTTCCCGGACGCCCTGGATTTCGGCGGCCCGATTGTCGGTGAGGTGTTTATCCGCCAGCCGATGATTCGCTATTCCACCGGCGGTTTCAGCATTGCGCTGGAAAACCCGGAGACCTGGGGTGGCGATACGCCCACCGGTGTTAACTCCAACGGCGGCGGCTCCACCGGCATCGATAACGATGAGGATATCCCAGACCTGGTCGCCACCTACGCCTTCAAAGGTGACTGGGGTGAAGTACAGGCCGGCGTACTCGCGCGCAAGCTCGAACAGGGCGGTGTCGATAAGAGTGCAATTGCAGGTAACATCGGCGGCAAGATAAATATCGGCAAAGACGATATTCGCTTCCAGGTCAACGTGGGCGAGTCCGGCCGCTACATTGGTGCAGGAATGGTAAGGGACATTGTTCTCGATCCCGACAGCGGCAGAAAGAAGGTCGAAGACACCACCGCCTTTACAATCGCCTACCGTCACCTGTGGAGCGACAAGTGGCGCAGTACTCTCTACTACGGCGAAGCCACCACCGATGTACTGGAGCTCGATCGCTCCCACTGGGGTGTCAACCTGATCCGCCAGCTGACACCGGCCCTGTCGGTGGGCGGCGAGTTGGGCCAGTTCTCGGTCGATGACGATCTGGGTGAGACCGGCGACTCCAACTACTTCCAGGTCTCCTTCAAGTTCGGTATCTAGGCCCTCGGACTGAAAAAAGGCTGGCCCGACGGGGCCAGCCTTTTTTTGGTTCCTCGTACATAAGCGGGGAGGGTCAGCTGGCCAGACTCTCTGGCTAAGCGGCCACTGCAGTCGTGGTATACCCCCTGCGTTCGAACCCCCTTTAACTCACTTCGGGGGTATACCACGACTGCGGTGTCCGATCAGTCAGCAAGGCACCCTCCCCGGAAATGCGCGATGAGCCTTTTTTTTGCCTGTCTCTCCACGTTGGCCTGACAACCCGCCATGACGTACTACTCAGAGCTGGTCGATCGCCCAGCCAAGAAATTCCTTGCGCGTTTTCTCATCAGCACGCCGCCACCATAGCTGCAACATGTCCGCCGGTGACGCGCCGGCGGTATCGATGGGCAGCGGCGCCGCGGCAGGAGCCTTGCCGAATACGTTCTCAACCACGTCGGCAGAGGCTGACGGGGCCGGCGCTGGAGGGGATTCATCGCTCCCCACCCGGGTTTCGTTTCCGTAAAGGCTGGCAGCGAAATCACGGGTCACGTCGGTCCGGGTCAAGGTAAACTTCGCCGCGGCGCCATCCTCATCGGTGATAACGACCTCGGGGGCTGCGGCGAATTCCCTCGGATTCCGGATGACCTCGCCGCCCGCGGGCACCAGCACATAGTCGCCGTCATCGGATGCATCGAGGGTGATGATAAAAGCGGCCGACCTGATCGACTCCGGGGTGTCGTTGAAGTCAGATTCGATCATGTCTGAATAGCGCAGGGCAATCTCGTGGTGACCGGGGGCAAACTGCAGTTCGTCCTTGCGCATAACCAGGCTGCGCTCAATCATCTGGCCATTCAGGGCGATGAATTCAAAGGCCATGGGTATCGTCAGGCTGGCCGCGGACAGTGGCGAAGATGTCAGGGCTGCGCCGATCGCCACTGCCGCAGAAACAGATGTTTTCATTTTCTTATCCTTTTACCGGGTGTGTCTGCCCATAATGTACTTTGTCCGGGGGAATATTATTAGACATTAGTCCAAGCAACTGCATTTTCTCGACCAAAGTCGAATGCCGATTTTTCCAGCCGCCCCTACACTGTAGTCGGTTAACTCTCACCCCCACAGAAGACCGTTACCGGTCTCTGCCTTCGCCGGGCCCCGTGCCCGGTTTTTTTATGGCGCTTTACAGGCCACCCGCGCTTCGCGACAATAGCCGCATAATAACAGCGGACTAACTCTCTTGAGCTTGCAAACTCGTTCCATCCTGGTTGCCGACGATCATCCACTTTTTCGCGCCGCACTGAAGCAGGTTCTCGGACAGATTTATCCCGATGCCGAACTCCAGCAGGCGGCCAGTGTCGGCGAATTGCAGCGACAGGTCGAGCGACAACCCGGGCTGTCACTGCTGCTGCTGGATCTGCACATGCCGGGTGCCCTCGGCTTTTCCGCCCTGTCATGGTTTATCGGCCAGCGCCCGCACACACCGGTGATTATGGTGTCCGCCAATTCTCACCCGGAGACAGTTCGCCGTGCCATCGATCATGGCGCAGCGGGCTTTCTGTCCAAATCCACGGGCGTTGAGGCGATGGAGGACTGTATCAGCCGGGTGATGGCGGGGGAGCGAGGGCTGCACCCCGGACTGGATGCTACCGCTGCCGGTGCCAGCCTGCAGTCACTGGACGTGGCGGAAGCCCTGGCCAGCCTCACCCCACAACAATTCCGGGTAGCTTCCATGCTGGTCGAGGGCTTGCTGAACAAGCAGATAGCCTACGAACTGGATGTCAAGGAAGCCACCATCAAAGCCCACATGACAGAGATTTTTCGCAAGTTGGGCGTGCACTCCCGCACCCAGGCGGTGCTGGCGTTGGGCAGTCTCTCAGTTGATCCCCCCGAGGACCTGACTACCCCACCCTGCTGAACAGGCTGGTTCTCTACCGGCCGCCAGGGGAGCCGCCGCACTGTTCCCTGAGTTTCACCCCCGGGCGCAGATGCCCTCCCCCTTCTGCTTCGTGATGCCGCGCTGCGCTGGATCATGGGTTATACTCGCCGACCATGACCAGCGCCCTGAACATCCTCCGCAACACCTTTGGCTACGACAGCTTTCGCCCGCCCCAGGGTGATATCATCGACACCGTGATCGCTGGTGGCGATGCGCTGGTGCTGATGCCCACGGGTGGTGGCAAGTCCCTCTGCTACCAGATTCCGGCACTTGCCCGGCCCGGTTGTGGCGTGGTGATATCACCGCTCATCGCCCTGATGCAGGACCAGGTCAGCGCCCTGCAGCAGGTGGGCGTGCGGGCTGCATTTCTCAATTCCACTCTGGATTCGGGGCGGGCCCGGGAGGTCGAGGAGGACCTGTTGCAGGGACAACTGGACCTGCTTTATATCGCACCGGAACGCTTGACCCAGGAACGTACCCACGCCCTGTTGCAGCAGGCTCCCCTCGCCTTGTTCGCGATTGATGAAGCCCACTGCGTGTCCCAGTGGGGGCACGATTTCCGGGCTGATTACCTGCAACTGAGCCTGCTGCACGAGCAATTTCCGGATGTGCCCCGCATCGCCCTCACTGCAACGGCGGACAAGCGCACCCGGAAAGAAATTATCCAGCGGCTGGACCTGGGGGCAGCCAGGCAGTTTATCGCCGGCTTTGACCGCCCCAACATTCGCTACCGGATCGGGCTCAAGCAGAACGCCAAACAGCAACTACTGCGGTTTCTACAGGACGAACACCCCCGGGATGCGGGCATCGTCTATTGTCTCTCGCGCAAGAAAACCGAGGACATCGCCTTCTGGCTGCAGGATCAGGGCTTCAATGCATTGCCCTATCACGCCGGACTGGATGCCGCCATCAGGGCGGATTACCAGTCCCGGTTCCTGCGCGAAGACGCCGTCATCATGGTGGCCACGGTGGCCTTTGGAATGGGTATCGACAAACCTGACGTCCGCTTTGTCGCCCACCTGGATATGCCCAAAACCGTGGAAGCTTACTACCAGGAAACAGGCCGCGCCGGTCGCGATGGAGCGCCGGCTGACGCCTGGATGGTTTACGGCCTCCAGGATGTGATCAAACTCAGGCAGATGCTTGCAGGCTCCGAGGGCAGTGAAGAGCACAAGCGCGCCGAGCAGCACCGGCTCAACGCCATGCTGGGCCTGTGTGAAATAACCTCCTGCCGGCGGCAAAGCCTGCTCAAGTATTTCGGCGAGCATCTGCAACACGCCTGTGGCAACTGCGACAGCTGCCTCGACCCGGTGGCCACCTGGGACGGTACCGAGGCGGCTCGCAAGGCCCTGTCGGTGGTCTACCGCACCGGCCAGCGCTTCGGGGTCAATCACCTGGTGGATGTGTTGCGCGGCAGTGAAGCGGAAAGAATCCACCAGTTCGACCACCAGTTGCTGCCGACCTATGGCGTCGGCAAGGACCTGGACGCCAATCAGTGGCGGTCCGTGTTCCGTCAGCTGGTGGCCCGGGGTTACCTGCGGGTCGACATGGATCGCTTTGGCGCCCTGTGCCTCGAAGAGCAGTGCCGACCCCTGCTCCGGGGGGAAGAGAACATCCAGTTACGGCGCGACGCCGCAAAAGGACAGGGCAAACAACGCACCCGGACCGCACTGCCGGAAAATATCGACGTCGAACTGTGGGAAGCGCTGAGGGACAGGCGCCGCGAACTCGCCGAGGACCAGGGCGTCCCGCCCTATGTTATCTTCCACGACCGAACGCTGCAGGAGATATGCCTGATACGGCCGCGAAATCTCGCCCAGTTCGGCCGCCTGTCGGGCGTCGGCGAACGCAAGCTGGACAAGTACGGGGAGTCCTTCATCCAGGTTGTTGAACACCACCTCGCAGCTGAAAGCGCGGCGCTCGGCTAGCGTTACTACAGGATTACCCATGAGTGGACTGGAGATATCAAGCAATGTCACCCTGCCGCTGGAGGAGATTGAGATTCAGGCTATTCGCGCGCAGGGCGCCGGCGGGCAGAACGTCAACAAGGTCTCCTCCGCCATCCACCTGCGCTTTGACATTGGGGCCTCATCGCTACCGGATTTTTACAAACAACGGTTGGCGCAGAAGCGGGACAGCCGCATCACCGGCGATGGCGTTATCGTCATCAAGGCCCAGCGCTTCCGCAGCCAGGACCGCAACCGGGAGGACGCCCTGGACAGGTTGCGGGACATCATCCGCAGTGTCGCGGTTACCGCAAAAAAACGCCGAGCCACCCGGCCCACGCGCAGTTCCCAGAAGAAACGCATGGACAGCAAGACCAAGCGCGGCCAGCTCAAATCCACGCGTGGAAAGGTTGATTACTAGCGACAGTCAGCGCTCCTGTCGATCAGCCAGGCCAGGCCATTTTCCAGCAGCCGCAGGTGCTGGGGCTGGGCGAATGCAGAGCCCCAGTGTCCCATGGCGCTGTAGAGGGTCTTACCCTCCCCGACGCAGTTGCTCCAGACGACCGGGTGATCGCCCATGCGCAGGTCATATTCTTTCCACAGGAGTTTCTGCACCGGCGTATAACTGCTCTCATCGACGACCGCCAGCACATCAAAGCCATTCCCGCGGGGCGACTGTTCCCAGGAATACCACTCCTCTTCGTGCTGCCATTGCGGGGGCAGTCCTGCCAGCAGCGGGGATTCGGGCTGTTCGCTCACGACCGTGGCCTGCTGGGTCTGCGGTCCGAGGATATGGGCAGTAAAGCGGGCGCCGATCAGCTTTTCCAGGTACCAATCCCAGTCACTATGAGAACCGTCGCCTGCCGCATGAATGCCCAGCCAGCCGCCGCCGGACTCCAGCCAGACCTGGAAGGCCTGTTCCTGTTCTGCGTTCAGCGTATCCCCGGTGGTGTTTAGAAAGACCACGGCGGCAAATCGGGACAACTGCTCGCGGTTAAATACTGCGCCATTTTCCGTGGCATACAGCGACCAGTCGCGCTTGCCCGCTATCTGCCGCAGCGCCACCAGGCCACCGGCAATACCATCCTTGTGCCGAAAGCCGTTGGTTTTGGTGAATACCAGAATGGCCGGCTCGCTGACTTCCCCGGGGATGACCGGCGCCGCCGTGTCGTGGGAGTGATTGGGCACAATCAGGTTCCAGGCGCCGATGTACCAGACACCCGCCAGGACCAGCGCCAGCAGCAGGACCAGTACCAGCAACAGTCTGGAAATGATTTTCACCATCACGCTTTGGCGCCATCGAACCAGTCGCTGAAACCATGGCTGGCGGAAGGACCGATGTGCATTTGTTCCAGCACGCCGTGACCCACCCGGTCACCACAGCGGGCCACCACGACCTGCTGTATGTGCAGGTTCTCCAGGGCCAGTGGGTCCAGGTCGGCATCTGTCCAGCTCTCGGCGGCGATTTTCAGCTCACCGTGCCACTTGCCGTGCCCCCACTCGGGATGCTGGTAACCCAACCCCTTCATGCGGTGCCACATGACAGGCTCGAGGGTGATTTCCAGCGACTCCCCTGACCTGTCGTTCATGGTAATCACCCCCGAACCGGCTCGCCGGGTACCCGGAATCATCGTCAAGCGGTGATCGACCCTGCCCTTCCAGACCCGGGTTGCCGGATCATTGGTGCCCGGTATGGCGTCCACGCTGGCGTAGTGGGGCAGGAAGGCCTGGTCGGTGTGCCACTGCTCCCCGGCCGCATCCTCAAACCAGCCGGCCAGGCTGCATTCATCCTCCCAGTGAATCGGCACCCAGTTGAAGTGCAGTGCCTGGAATTCCGCCAGTGGCGCCCCTCCGGTGTAGGCATCGCCCACCGGGCGGATGCCCCAGGAACGATCCTTGAGACCGAAGGTGGTCTCGCCATCGACCTTCAGTTCCCTGCCGTCGTAGCGGATCCAGCCGGCCCAGAAACCGAACTGGTCCAGGCGGGTGGCGTCCATGACCAGGTGACGCTCATTGCGCAGGGTTTGCCTGCCCTCTTCGATACAGGCGGTACGGGGCGTGAACACCAGGTCGCAGGATATACCGGTTTCATTTTCGGCGATAAGCAGGCGGTGGCGGCCCATAGGCTCCAGTATCTGCAATTCCATGGGACCAATGGTCAGGTCCGTGGGTTCGTGGGGAGCCCGGCAGGAGCCGTGAAAGGCATATTGCCTGCCGTCAATCGCCAGGCTCAGGGAGCCGTCCAGTATGCCCAGGTTGGGGTAGCGGCACAGGCCGACGCCGAAGTAGAAGCTGCCGTCGCGGGCATGGCCGTTGTACCAGTAACGGTCATAGTGAAATCGATCACTGGAGGCGGTGTGGAACACCGGTTCCGCGGTCTGGTGAATCGGATAATCATCGAATTTTGACAGCATGACAGGCCTCGTTATATTTAACTGTACAGTCGTATAGTAAATACTTCGGCCAGGTCTGGCCAGCCATCTATTTGTACCGTCAGCGACAGAATGGCGCCCCCGGAAATCCCGGGAGCGCCTGCCAGGTCTGGGCCCTGTCCGCTAGAAGAAGCCGAGGGGGTTGATATCGTGGCTGACCAGCATGTTCTTGGTTTGCTGGTAGTGCTCCAGTGCCATTTTGTGGGTTTCCCTGCCGATGCCGGATTTCTTGTAACCGCCAAAGGCAGCGTGGGCCGGATAGGCGTGGTAGCAGTTCATCCACACCCTGCCCGCCTTGATTCCGCGGGCCATGCGGAAGGCCAGATTGCTGTCCCGCGTCCAGACACCGGAACCCAGGCCGTACTCGGTGGCGTTGGCAATGGCCAGGGCCTCCTCTTCGTCCTTGAAACTGGTGAGGCCGAGGGTCGGGCCGAAAATTTCCTCCTGGAAGACCCGCATATCGTTGGTACCCTGCAGCAGGGTGGGCTGCACATAATACCCGCCGGCGATATCACTGCCGACCACCGCCTTGTCGCCACCCAGGAGAATCCGGGCGCCATCCTGTCGGGCCACCTCCATATAGCTCATGATCTTGTCAAATTGCTCCCGTGAGGCCTGGGCCCCCACCATGGTTTCGGTATCCAGCGGATTGCCCTGCTTGATGTGTTTCGCCCGCTCCAGTACCCTCTCCACGAACTCGGGGTAGATGCTCTCCTGTATCAACGCTCGTGAGGGGCAGGTGCACACCTCGCCCTGGTTGAAAAAGCCCAGCAGAACCCCTTCCACGCATTTGCTGATGAAGTCGTCCTCCTGTTGCATCACGTCCTCGAAATAGATATTGGGCGACTTGCCGCCCAGCTCGACGGTAGAGGGAATCAGGGTTTTGGCCGCATTGGCGAGAATCTTGTGGCCTACCGCGGTCGACCCGGTAAAGGCGATCTTGGCGATACGGTCGGAGCTTGCCAGTGCCTGCCCGACTTCCTCACCATAGCCGTTCACAATGTTCAGTACCCCCGCGGGCAGCAGGTCGCCAATCATCTCTGCCAGCACCAGAATAGACACCGGCGTCTGCTCTGCGGGCTTCAACACCACACAGTTGCCCGCTGCCAGCGCCGGGCCCAGTTTCCATCCCGCCATCAGCAGGGGGAAATTCCAGGGGATGATTTGCCCGACCACGCCCAGGGGTTCGTAAAAGTGATAGCTCACCGTGGTGGCATCGATTTCCGCCGCACTGCCCTGCTGGGCGCGGATACAGCCGGCAAAATAGCGGAAATGATCGACCAACAAGGGGATATCCGCGTTAAGGGTTTCGCGAATACCCTTGCCGTTCTCCCAGGTTTCCACGTAGGCCAGGGTTTCGAGGTTGGCTTCAATGCGATCGGCGATCTTGAGCAATATATTGGAACGCTCTGCCGCCGAGGTCCTGCCCCAGGCATCGGCCGCGGCATGGGCCGCGTCCAGGGCTTTTGCCAGGTCGGCGTCACCGGACCGCGGTACCTCACAAAAAGCGGCACCGGTGACCGGGGTAATATTTTCAAAATACCGACCCTCTACCGGTGCGACCCAGTCACCACCGATAAAGTTTTCATATCGGGGCTTGAAGTCGAACAGGGCATCTTCGCTGCCAGGCATTGCATACAACATGGTCTTGCTCCTTGTTATTGATAAACCACGCTTTTCACTATAGACCAATTCTCTCCGCCTGCCCGCGCGTCGCCCCGTCACCCAGCTCCGTTGGTATCCTCGCTCACGCTTGCATAATCACTGCCTGAAAGCACTGTAATGAGCGCTCCGAAACCTGGCGATTACGCCTCTCTGACCACCTCTGAACCGATGACTCAGGAGCAGGGCATGCCCGGGCGACGCATACCGGCAAACCAGCCGCCGTCGGCGACAAATTCGGAACCGGTACTGTAGCTGGCCTCGTCGGTGGCCAGGAACAGGGTGACGTAGGCCACCTCTTCCGGCTGCCCTGTGCGAGGTATGGGGAAGTCCTTGTACAGCGAGTTGTTGAGGTCTTCCTCCGAGACAACGCCCCTGCCACCCATCTCGGTGAAAATGCCACCGGGGTGCACACTGTTGACCCGAATGCCGTACTGGCCCAGTTCGATGGCGGCGGCCTTGGTAAAGCCGCGAACCGCCCATTTACTGGCGGAGTAGGCCCCGAGCCCGGCGCAGGAATGCAGGCCGTCGATGGACGAAATATTGATAATGGAACCACCGCCCGCCGCTTTCATCGGGTTGATCACGGCCTT
The DNA here is from genome assembly GCF_004354085.1 of Seongchinamella unica. GTDB lineage: Bacteria > Pseudomonadota > Gammaproteobacteria > Pseudomonadales > Halieaceae > Halioglobus > Halioglobus unicus. Next base: position 421,453 of record NZ_SMSE01000004.1, read on the forward strand.
TACCCCGAGGAATGTACTCAGCTGGTTCACTTCAACCACGCGCATAAAGTCCTCGCGGCTGGTATCGAGAATAGACGCCATGTGGACAATACCGGCGTTATTGACCAGTACGTTCAGCGGCCCCATCGCCTGGGCTGCAGCCACGGCCGCCTCCCAGTCGGCTTCACGGGTCACATCCATCGGGCAGAACACCGCCGCGTCGCCCAGTTCATCGGCCAGCGCCGTTCCCGCGTCTTCGGCGATGTCACCGATGACCACCCGGGCGCCGTGCTCGACAAACAGCCGCACAGTGGACTCACCCATCCCCCTGGCCCCGCCCGTGACAATCGCCACCTTACCTTCCAGTCGTTGCATTCACCTGCCTCCCTGTTTCAGCGCCGGATTATACGCGGGGGCCGGGGCCGGTCCGGTCCAACAGATTACACCAGCCCTGTCCCGCGTGTTGCCGGGCAGCCCGCGCACGGGCAAAAGCGTGTACATCCTTGCCCAGAGCGTTATCTTTGGACGCTGTCACGGCCAATAAGAGATAACAAGCATGTATGACCTGATGATACGCAATGCCAGGATCGTCGACGGCACAGGCGCTCCCGCATTCAATGGTGACCTGGCAATTGCCGGCGGCCGGATCGCGGCAGTGGGCAAGAGAGTTGATGGCGAGGCGAAGCGGGAAATTGATGCGCAAGGGAAGTTACTGACTCCCGGTTGGGTGGATGTTCACTCCCACATGGACGGCCAGGCCACCTGGGACCCCCTGTGTAGCCCTGCGGCCAATCACGGCATTACCACCCTCATCATGGGCAACTGTGGTGTCGGCTTCGCGCCCTGTGAGCCGACCGCTGACGCCCACGACCGCTTGATCTCGGTCATGGAAGACGTGGAAGATATTCCAGGATCGGCCCTGCACGAGGGCGTAAAATGGAACTGGGAAAGTTTTCCCGAGTACCTTGACGCGGTTGAGGCCTTTCCCCGGGCCATCGACGTGGGCGCTCAGGTACCGCACTGTGCGGTTCGCACCTACGTGATGGGCGACCGCGGCACCAACAACGAAAAAGCCACAGCGGAAGACATCGGCAGAATGGCCACCATCGTCAGGGAAGGGATATCGGCGGGGGCCATTGGTTTCACCACTTCACGCACCGAACTGCACACCACCCGGGACGACCAGGTCATGCCCGGCACTTACGCCGATGAAGAAGAACTGCTGGGCATCGGCAAGGCCATTGGCGAACTGGGGGGAAACGCGATATTCGGACTGGTATCAGACTTCAATAACTGGCAACAGGAAATGGACTGGATGAAGCGCCTGTCCATCGACAACAACTGCCAGATCAATTTCGTCCTGTTTTTCCGGGAAGAGGCCGACTGGCCGCGGGTCAAGGCGCAGCTGGATTACGTGCGCGAGGCGGCGAAGGAAGGCGCACGGCTGATTCCCCACGTGGGCGCGCGACCGGTCAACCTGCTGTTGTCCTGGGACGGCACCGTCAACCCCTTCAGTTTCCACGCCAACTACGCCCCCCTGTCGATACTCTCCCACCAGGAGCGACTGGCACAATTGCGCAAACCGGAAATCCGCGCAGCCATTCTCGCCGAGGACCTGCCGCTGATGGGTGACGAGTTTATGGACACCATCATCGGCGGCTACGACAAGCTCTACGAGCTGGGGGACCCGCCCAATTACGAGCCCGGCCCTGAAGACAGCATTGCCGCCAGGGCCGCCAAAGCCGGCGTACCGCCGCAGGAACTGTGCTACGACCTGATGCTGGAACGCGATGGCAAGAACGTCATCTACTTCCCCTGTTTCGGCTACGGTGCCAACGACCTCAGTCGTCAGGTTGAACTGCTGGAAGACGACTGCACCGTCCTGTCGCTGGCCGACACCGGTGCTCACTGCGGCGTGTTGTGCGACGCCAGCGTACCCACCCAGATGATCAGCTATTACGCCCGGGACCGGCAGCGCGGCCACCGCTTCAGCCTGGAGCAATCGGTCAAAATGCAAACCATGGATACCGCCCGCTGCGTTGGGCTCGACGACCGCGGCACCCTGGAGGTCGGCATGAAGGCGGATCTGAACATCATCGATTTCAACGCGCTGCAGCTGGAGGCACCGGAAATCATTTTCGACCTCCCTGCCGGTGGTCGGCGCATGTTCCAGGGCGCCAGGGGCTATGTCGCCACTATCGTCAGCGGCGAGATCATTATGCAGGATGGCCAGTACACCGGAGCAGTTCCCGGCAGGTTGATTCGCGGAGCGCAGGCCGCGCCCTCCCCCTGACCCGCCGGCAAACCAAAAAGGGCCCGCCAGGAGTCTGGCGGGCCCTTGTCCAAGCCGGAGGTCTAGTCCTGTACCGAGACCCAGTCGGCCGAGTCGTCCAGCATATCCTTTATCCACTGCATCAAAACAACGCCCCCGGCGGTGGCGTCTGGCGCTGACTGTACAAAGGTGTGGCCGGCACCCACCGGAATCCAGGATTTGCTGCGCTCGGGATGGGCGTCTTCCAGTTGTTGCATTTCCGGGTACAGGGCCTCTTCCCAGGCCTGCTGGCCGATCATCAGGAAGACGTCGGCGAACACCGTGTCGTAACTGTAGCTGAGCATGCCGCGGCGCACGTCCGGATCCTCATTCATCTGCCAGACGTGGTAATCACTGAGGTGGCCGTCGTCGCCAATGCACTGGGGACAACTTTCCGGGATGAACGCCCTGGCGTTCCAGTCCTCGAACAGGAGCTCCAGGAAGGCCGGCTGCTCCGGTCGACCAATGCCCAGGCCTGAATCATTGATGACGTCGATCCGGATGTCGGGATAGTGATGACGCACCAGAGGAAGCGCGAACGATGTGCCCAGGCCACCGGCACTCTGTCCCATTAACACAATCCGCCGGGGTTCGGGAAATGCGGCGAGCGCCACGTCCAGTCCCGCTGACAGGTTGTGCAAGCCGCGATGAAAACGATCAGCATCCCCGTCGCCATCGGTGTCGACATCGCGGTCGCTGCCATGCAGCCCGCCATCGCAGTAAGGGAAGTAGGCCACGTTGTAATCAGCCACCGGGTTGTCCTCGCGATTCGGGTCGAGGATACCCGCCTGGGGAATACCGGGGCCGGCGTTTGGGGTGGCGGCACAGAATTCGGACCAGCAGGCACCGCCACCCTGAAGGAAAATCAGCAGGTCTTCAGAGCCGGCGTCCAGGGTCGCCATGCGATACTCCGAGCCATCCAGGCACAAGGGGCCGTCACCGCTACCGAAGGTATGGGTGACAATGCCGTCGCTCTCTTCGGACAGCATGGGGGTGTACTCACCAAAATAGCGGTCTATGCCCTGGTCGAACAATTCCTGGAAGGGGGCGACCTCGGGTTCGGGCACCTCCGGCTCCATGGGCCGATCGCTGCTGCCGCCATCGGAACAGGCGGCCAAGGAGGTGGCCAGCAGCAGGCCCCCAAGGACTCTCCAGGGCCGGCCGGGTATAACGGTTACGGGGCTTTCTGTATCCAGCTTGTTATCCATATTTTGTCTGGCCGGGGGCCGTCTCCTCCAATGTTTACAGCAGGCACATTTCTGCCACTTTGCCTGTCATGATCCTGAAACTCAAGCGGAATCTGTTCGATTTTCGAGCAACAACTGCGACAGCCACCAACCCCTGTGGGCTGCGCCGGTGGGATGGCAGGAAGCCAGTCGCACACGCAACGAGTAGCGGCTATACCCTGCCCCCAGAGCCGGCAACCGGACGGGAAGATGTCCCCGGGCGAGAGACTAAAAGCGGATGTGTTCACCGCGGCCAGGGATTTCGGCAGCCAGCCCCTGCTGTTGCTGCAATTGTTCCTGCAGGGCCTGCTGGGCGCTGGCCTCCCCGTGCACGAGCAGGGTTCGCGGCTGCGGCTTGAAATTGGCTATCCATTTGAGCAGTCCGGATTGGCCGGCATGGGCGGAGAGCCCACCCAGGGTCTCTATCTGTGCCTTGATCACGTACTCCTCATTGAACAACTTCACCTTGCGGGCGCCGTCCACCAGTATCCGCCCCAGGGTCCCGCGGGCCTGGTAGCCCGTGAATATCACCGTGTTACGATCATCCCAGATACGCTGTTTGAAATGGTGGCGAATACGCCCGCCAGTACACATGCCGCTGCCGGCAATAATGATCGCGCCGCCCTTGATACGATTGATCGCCATTGAATCCTCGGTATCGATGGCGAGCTTCAGGGTGGGCAGAAAGGTCTCCAGGGACGTCCGCTGAGCCTCGCTGAGTTGGCGCACCTCATCCCCATCCAGTAAGTCCAGCCAGCGATCGTAGACACGGGTCACGGCAATGGCCATGGGACTATCGAGAAAGACTTCCCAGTTGTCGAGTTCGCCCGCCTGGTAAAGGCAGCCCAGGTGAAACAGGATATCCTGGGTCCTGCCAACGGCAAACGCGGGAATCATGACACTGCCACCACGGTCCCAGGTGGATTGCAGAATTTCACTCAGTTGGGACTGGGAATCCTCCTCCGGGCGATGCTCACGGTCGCCATAGGTGCTTTCCATCAGCACGATGTCCGCATGTTCCAGCAGCGCGGGTTCATTCATCAGCACCGAATCGCTCTTCCCCAGGTCGCCGGAAAACACCAGGGTTTTCAACTTTCCCTTTTCCCGCAGGCGCACTTCCACGATGGAGGAGCCAAGGATGTGACCCGCATCGTGAAAAATGACCACGCCGTCTTCGCCCACCGCACGTGACTCACCGTAATTACAGGGCGAACACAGCGCGATCACTCCCTCGACGTCTTCCTGGCTGAATACCGCCTCGACAGGCTCCTGTCCGCGCCGGGCGCGACGCAGATTGCTGCGCTCCAGGTCACGGAGGTAAAGCCCCACTGAATCGTGAAGCATGACGTCGAGCAGTTCGGCCGTTGCCCGGGTGCAGATGACTTCACCGCGAAACCCTTCGTGATACAGGCGGGGTAACAGGCCCGAATGGTCCAGATGTGCGTGGGAGAGCAAAACCGCATCGATGGCCTGCGGGTCAAAGGCAAATTGCTCGTCCTGAATCCGCTCCACCGCGTCACCGCCCTGGTGCATTCCGCAGTCCAGCAGCACTCTTCCCAGCGCAGGTGACTCCAGCAGATGACAGGAACCCGTCACCTCACGGGCCGCCCCTAAAAAAGTAAGGTCAGCCATTGCTCACACTACCGCAAGACTTTCCGCACGATGCTCTTTTGAGCACGCGCGAAATACATGGATAAAACGACACATGGATTGATGGGGCGCTCCTTGATACAGGTTACGGTAGCACCAGTATGCCCCAATTAGGTGGCCGGCCGCACTATGCAGAACGCAACGGGGCCGGCGTTTTTTTCAGTTGCCCTGGTTGGGACTGCTCAACGCACCGGCGTCGATGGTGAAGCCGCGAATAGTGTGCTTGCGGTCCCAATTCTCGACGGTGATGGGCTTGAAGCGGCCCTTGGGCTCGACCGGGAAACGAATCGATTTTCCCGGACGGACATCCAGTTGAAACTCACTTTCGCGGACCACCGGCACACCACTGACGATGACATAGGGAATACCGGTAGTGGGCAGACCCTGCTCACCCGACTTGTAGGTGGCGTTGTCCTTCACGGTTTCAGGGTCGAAAATTGTGATGTCGGCGACCATACCTTCCTGGAGTCGGCCTCGCTCCTGCATTCCCTCAAGGCCGGTCAGGCCCATGTGATAGGCGGGCCAATAGGCCATCTGTGCGATGCTGAACATCAGCGGCACGCCGTTCTCGCGACCCGCGCTGAGTGTTTTCCCCCGGGTACCTGCCGTCCGCGGATGACCGACGTAATCCTCGGGCGGTAAATCCCAGGAATCGATCCCCTTACCGGACCACATCGCATCGGAAGCCACGATCATATGCGGCGTACGCAGCCAGTAGGGCAGCCACTCATCCCGTTTCGGGTTGAAGGCAAAAATGGTGCGCCCGGGATCCGCCTTGGAGGTTTCTTCCCACTCTTCCTGGGTCAGGAACTTGTCCTGCACAGGGTCGTAAATGGTTTCTTCATAGGGTCTGCCGCCAGCGAGGATCTTGAATTTCTCGGGGGAGAAAAAATCAGCCGAGATCGCCGTCGAAGCTGCGGAATAGGGATAGTGTTCTGACCATACGTTGTAGCCCTGGGCACGCGCTTTCTGCAGCTTTTCCTCGTTCTCCCACCAGCCGTATTCATTGTTGTGGTTAAGTGAAAACGGCGCGTTCAGGGCCATGGCGTTGGCGAGGAGCTCGCTGGTTCCCAGCGGACCTTCCGGATTGCTGGGGTTGCCGTGGAAGCGCACATGAGCGCCGAGCAGGCGCCCGTAGTTTGCGGCGACCTCCTGCGTTTTGAACATCTCGAAGGTGGTCACACCCTCACTCATGTAGCCAATGGTGGAGGCAATGCTGAGTGCGCCCTGGCGCAACTCCTCATCCAGGTACCCCAGAATCTGGTTGAGTTGCTCCAGGCTGCTGCGCGAGACCGACCAGCCGGGCACATTGTCTTTCTCCACGGCCTTGGCGCGCAATTCGAAAACGGAAGTCGCGTCATGCCATCCGCTGGTGTCCACCTCCGGATCGTGAATTCGCGTCCGGGTCATTTCCTGGCTCACGCCAGTGCCGTAGTTCAGCGGCCAGCCCGACTTGTCCTTCGCCGCGTACCACTCGGCGACGTTGATTGCGCCGGCCTCCAGGTCCATCCCCGTGGTCACCCCATCCAGCGCGGCGAGCTTCAGCGAAAGGCCGTCCAGCGCATGGAAGTGCAGGTCGATGAAGCCGGGCGCCACCACGTGGCCGGTGGCGTCAATGGTATCGTCACCGGTGATTTTCGCGGGGGTAATGATCTCAATCCGGCCGTCCGTGACACCCACGTTGAACTGGCCGTCGAGCATTGTTTCTGGGTCCATCACCCTACCGTTCAGGATCACGAGGTCATAAGTCTGTGCATATGACGTCACCGCTCCGCCCAATAAAATCCCCGATATGGCGGCGGTCATACTCTTTAACAACTTCATTCCTCTGCTCCTTTTTTGCCGGTAGGCGTTGCATTCACTTCTCATTTACCGTGGGGCGTAGCAAACATAGTTTCCCCGCCCGAACCTCTACTCAAACCAACATCAGTCTTGGGGGGGCTTCGCGCCACCGTCGTCGATGGTGTAGGTCGGGATCACAAATTGCCGGGACCAGCTCTCGACGTCGACCGGTTCAAATTTCCCCACTCCCTCAACCGGAAAACGGATCGGCTGGCCGGCCCAGACCTTCTGGAACTTTGAATTCTTGACCACAATTTGTCCGTTGACGATGACGTAGGGAATACCGCGTGTCGGACTCCCCTGCTCTCCGGCCTTGTAGGTGGCGGTATCGGTCACCTTTTTCGGATCGAAAATGGTGATGTCGGCGATCATGCCTTCCTGCATGCGGCCGCGCTCCTGCATCGCCCTCAACCCGGTGTCGCCGAGATGCTTGGCAGGCCAGTAACTCATCTGGGCCAGGGCAAACATCAGCGGCACGCCCTGCTCACGGCCCATGCGCAGCACCTTGCCCCGCGTGCCCGCCGTACGGGGATGGCCCCGATACTCGGTATCCGGCAAGTCCCACGAGTCAATACCTTTGCCGGAGTAGATCGAATCCGAGGCGACTATCATATGGGGCATGCGCAGGAAATAGGGCATCCACGCCTCGCGGCTGGGATCGAAAGCAAACACTATGCGACCCGGGTCCTCGGTCTTGGTCTTTTCGTACTCCTCCTGGGTCAGGTACTTGTCAGCGATCGGGTCGTACATGATCTCTTCGTAGGGTCGACCACCACCGAGCAGCGCGATCTTGTCCGGTTGGAAGAACTCCGACGAGATCGAGGTCGAGGCAGCGGTATAGGGATAGTATTCGGACCACACGTTGTAGCCCTGGGAGCGGGCCTCCTGGAGTTTCTGCTCGTTTTCCCACCAGCCATAGGCATTGTTATGCAACAGGCTCAGCGGGGCATCGAGGGCGAGGGCATTGGCCAGGATTTCGCTGAAGCCCAGCGTGCCTTCAGGTGTTGCCGGGTTGCCATGAAAACGGACGTGGGCTCCCATCGAGCGACCATACCTGGCGCCGAGTTCCTGCGACTTGAACATCTCGAATGTGCTGAGCCCAGGCGCCATGTAGCCGACGGTAGAAGAGATGTTGACCGCGCCCTGGCGCAGCTCCTCATCCATGATTTTCAGAATCTGGTTGAGTTCCTCCAGGTTGCTCACGCTGTCCTGCCAGCCGCAGGTGCCGTCCGCACAGCCTTGCGCGCGCAGGGAGCCGAGGATCTTCGGTGCGTCGTACCAGTCATTGATTTCGACTTCCGGATCATGCACGCGCAGCCGGACCCCCTCCTGGCTGACCCCGGTGCCATAATTAAGCGGCCAGGCGCCATTTTTGGCGTCATACCAGTCAGCGACGTTGATGGCCCCGATCTCCAGATCCATGCCCGTGGTCACGCCATCCAGCGCCGCCATCTTCAAAGACAGTCCATCGAGGGCGTGGAAGTGAAAGTCGATAAACCCGGGTGCCACGACATGACCCTTGGCGTTTATGGTTTCCTTACCCTTGATGGCGTCAGGCGTGATAATCGCGATCCGGCCGTCCTCGACCCCGACATTGAGGGTTGCGTCGAGCATGGATTCAGGGTCCATTACCCGGCCATTCAGGATGACCAGGTCATAGGTCTGCGCGAAGGACGGCACCGCACAGCAAGCTATGGCGGTTAATAGGGCTGTTATGACTAACTTCATGCTTCCTTCCTCTTAAATGAACCAGGATTGCTTTCCCGGAGTGCTTTTTACCTAGAAGACGACGCGTGCCCGCAGGCCAACCACCGTGATCAAATCCTCATCCGGGTTCAATGCCGGATCCACCAGTAATTGGATGCTGGGGGTGAGTTCCAGGTCCTGCAGGATCTGCCAGCGGTAGAACACTTCGGCCGTGTACTGGTCGTCGAGTTCGACGCCAAATGTATCCTCGTTGGGGCGTCCCCAGTTCAAGCCTATGCCGAGTAATCCAGCACCGCTAACGTCCTGGTCCTGGTAGCCGAAACCGACACTCAGGGACGCCTCCAGAATGCTGCCGCCATCCTTGGACCAGCCGCCGCGAATAAAGGGCAGGAATTTGTTGTCGGCTGCCCGGGTGAAAGACACGGCCACGCCATAACCGGAATCGGTTCCAGCCTCCTCGGCCTCGTCTATCTGCCAGAAGGTGATATGCGTGTTATTGAAGAACAGGTCTTCCCTTTTCGGCGTCCAGTGTATGTCTATGTTTTTGATGGTTTCAAAATCATTGAAAAAGGTATCGAAGCCCCTGAAAAAATCGGTCTGGTCAACGTTGGCGTCCGTAATACCGCCAATGACATAGACCGAGTCAGTCACCCAGACGGCGGCCATGGCGCCCATAGCGCCGTCAGGCAAACCGCCGATAGAAGCTGAGCCGGTGGCGAAAACCAGGTTGGAGAAGCCCGTCCATGGACTGGCCAGAGGATAAGCGTCTATAAACTCCGTGGAGTCGATGAAACCGGCGTAAGTGACCACACGCTGGTCGTTAAAACTCTGTCGCCAGTATAGGTTGCTGCCCCGTGTGCCCTGGTCGCTGTAACAGCAGTTCATCACCCCCACATAGCCCAATTCAAACCCGTATTCACGGGGTGCGAGATCACCATAGGCATGTCGGTTTTCCACTTTGAAGATAAGGCTGCCGGTATCGTTGGTGTCGCCACCGGTCAACAGCCACTTGCCATAGAAACGCAACACCCCGCCTGCGGCAGAGTCGTCGCCCAGGCTGTCACTCGCTTTAAAACCCAGTGAGTTGTAGTCAATATTGAATTGAATGCCGGTGTTCTGGTGAACCTTTTCCTTCCACTCTCGCCACGGCTCAAATGGCCTGAGCCCATAAAACGCCGATTTCTCTTCCCTGTTGGAACTCAGCAGGTTGCCAACCGAATCCGGACTGGTGAAAGCGCCTTCGCGCTGGCTGGAGTCAATTGCCTGTTGATCTTCACCTGACTCAGCGAGCGACAACCCGGGCTGTAGCGTTATCAGTGCCGCTGTCAGGAACACTGCAAACCATCTTGCAGCGCAGCGGCAAAGACCTTCGATTCTGTCCGTAACCGCCAACGGTTCCTCTTTTAACGTGAACATAATAGGCAAAGCACTCCGTTTTCTCGTGCAGATGGATTAGGGGAAACATTATAGGCGCCGCGCGGACAAAGCAAGAGAAGCTCTCGGCTCACTGGCGGGCATTGCTGGTCCTCTCGTGGACTGTAAAAAACTAGTACTGTGTCGTTTTTTTTTAAGAAGACGATAGAGAGGCGGTCCCACCATCTAGACACCTTAACTACAGTCTAGATATAGCAAATAGTTTTGCAGGGCGCGCAACATTAAGTATGCACATCTTCCAGCCCGCGAGGTGACTGTTGGCCTGGTGAACGTCGATGGGCTATCTTTACTATGCAAATCTTCCGGGTTTGCCATGACACTCAAAGCCCTGGGGGCACAGAGATGACAGAGCACCCGAAAATAATAAACACCTGGCGCAGTGACCATTGCCCGCTATATTCACCCAAGGACCTTGGCCTGAATGTGCGTGAAGAAGCCATCGTGCAGTTGCGGCCGGGGGATTTCACAGTGGATGTGTCGGTCGCCAGCTCGGAAAACGTGAGCCTGGTATCGGTCGCGACCGCTGTGGATTCAGTCGGCGTCACGGTGCTTGACCCGGGCTACACGGCCTTCGCGCTCCCGGTGTCCTGGTCCGGCGAATACCTCGTCAACGGCGAGTCGGCCAGTGCGTCCAACCTTTACATGCCCGGCGAGCACGACAGCTTTCACCTGCGCTCCAAAAGCCGCCTGACACAGGGTGTGATTGTTCCGCGACTGGCCTTCACCTCGACGGTCGCCGCGCTGCGCGGCGTAGACCTCGAGGACGTCGAGCTGAGCGCAAGGGTATTGCGCATGCACCCCAAGGCGGGAGCAATGATCAGGGCGCGAATCGCAGCAATCCTCAACGAAGTGATGGGCAGCAAACGCCCGCGCCGGACAGCCCTGGAGCTAGAAGAAGAGATCCTGGGGTTGATGGCCGAGGCCTATGTTGGCGCTCGACAAAGCCCGAGGGGGCGGGTCAGGAGGACAGATCGTATCGTCCGGCTGGCTGAAGAACGGTTCATGGCCGCCGAGGGTGGGCCGCTATCCCTGGCCGACATCTGCATGGCCGCCGGCGTCAGCAAAAGCGCCGTGTACACGGCGTTTGATCGCGTCTGTGGTGTGTCGCCATTGGCCTACTTTCACAAACGCCGACTGACCGATGTGCGATCGAAACTTGTCAACGGCGCGCCCAGGCGCGGTTTGGTCAAGCAGACCGCACTGGAGGCGGGATTGTCGGAACTCGGCCGCTTCGCGGGGGAATACCGCGAGCTGTTTGGCGAGCTGCCTTCGACAACCCTTAACCGCCAGCCTCCCTAGCCTGCGGGCGAGACTATCGACACAACAACCAGCGCGAACATCTGGCCCGAAAAACCACTTCTGTCGCAGTAGACAGTTGGCCGTCACTATCCGAACGTTGCATCAGTAACAGCGCTGACAACCAAACCGGGCTACCTTTCGAAAGCGCAAATGCCGCTTGACCAGGAAAATCATTTTCCTGGTCAAGCGGCATCCTTACGCCTTGTTCGGGACCGCCCTAGAAGAAGTTGTAGGTGACCTCGAGGCCATAGCGCCGACCGGGATTCAGTGGTGAAAAGCTGCCACCCAGGGGCACCCCGCCCAGATCTGCCGGCAGCGGTGTTATGCCACCAAAGCTGGCCTCGTCCAAGAGGTTGCGTCCATACAGGGAAAACACCCAGTGTCCATCGTTGGAGTACAGGTCCAACCCGGCGTCGACCATATCGATGTCCTCGGCATAGCCCAGGTTGTTATCGGTATAGGCGTACTCATCGCGGTAAGACCAGGTGGCACGGGAGGTCAGGTAACCCCAGTCACCGATCGTCAGGTCGTGTGACAGGCCAAGACTCCAGGTGAGCTCCGGTGCACGGGGCAGTTCGAGGGCTTTGTCCCCTCCGTCCACCACGCCGTCGCCGTTCAGGTCGAAGCGTACCTTGTCATAGCTGGCATCGGTGTAACCGATGGAGGCCAACAGGATCAGGTTCTCCGTCAGGCTGAAGGTGCCATCCACCTCGACGCCCCAGATAGTAGTATCCGCAGTATTCTTGATCAGCTGGAGCACGCCGGAGCTCTCGCTCGGCAGGTTGACCTCACGCTGCTGGTCATCGATCTGGCTGTAGAAAACGGCGGCGTTGAGACGGCCCCAGTCCTGGGTGGACTTGTAGCCGAACTCATAATTGTTTACTTCCTCCTCATCGAAGGGCCCCGGTGCTTCGGTGGGGTCGGTATTACGCAGGTTGTAGCCACCGGAGCGGTACCCGCGAGTCCAGTGGGCGTACAACTGGCTGTCGTCGTTGAGCAGGTAAGACACGCCCAGCTTGGGTGCCCAGTTATCCCAGCTCTCGTCATCGACAAAGTCAAACGGGCAGGAGGGGCCATCGACAATATTGCACGGCGAGTTGACGTTCAGGTTCAACGAGGCGATCTTCACGTCTTTTTCTTCGGAGCTGTAGTTCACACCGGCGGTCAGGGTCCAACTCTCGTTCAACTCGTAATCGACCTGGGCAAACACGGTGTAGCTCTCTACCTGGTAATTGCCGCCGCCGTCCTGGGTCAGCGCCGGCGCGACACCGCCGGTAGCAATGCCCAGCAGGTTTCGACGTTCGTGGTACAGCAGGTCGTGATCGAAGTAAAACCCGCCCACCGTGACATTGGCTCGTTCCGCGAGGTAGCCGTTATAGCGAAGCTCAAAGGTATTCTGCTCCGAATCCATCCAGGCCGGCGCATGGAAGAGCCACACGGGCTGTGAGTCGATATCGCTCATGGTTTCCGACTGAAATTCACGGTAACCGTAAATGGCGGTGATGGTACCGTCGCCAAAGTCCACGTCCCGGTTATATTCCGCGGTAAAGAAGTTGGTTTCATTGATCTGAAACCCTTCCTCATCAATCGAGTAATCGAAGCTGTCCTTGTCAAAATTTTCGGGGGTCCCGGGCACACCCGTTCCCGTCAGGTGTGTCTGTCCTGCGGGTCCGTCACCATCGGCATCGCTGTATTCGTAGCGCAGGGTCAGCTCATTTCTGTCACCGGGCGTCCACACCAGGGTTCCCCTGGCCATTTTCTGTTCGATGCCGCCATGATCATTGCCGGTCGCCAGGTTTTCAAACCGGCCCTCGTCATCGTTGTAATACACCACCAGTCGAGCGGCCAGGTTATCGGAGAGCGGACCACCCACGGCGCCCATGAGGTAGGAGTTGGTGCCACCTTCCTCGCCAATGTCTGCGGCAACCCTCACCGAGGCTTCCAGTTCGTCACCCGGCTTCTTGTTGTTGATCAATACCGCGCCGCCGGTCACATTACGGCCGAACAGCGTGCCCTGTGGGCCCCGCAGCACTTCGACGCTCTCCACGTCGAACATGTCAAAAATAACGCCCCAGTTCATCCCCAGGTAAACGCCGTTACTGAATACGCCTACCGTCGGGTCGATAGAAGGTATCGAGCTGGCAATACCCAGACCCCGGATTGAGAAGTTGGCGACACCGCGAACGGTTCCGGAATCTTCCAGTGACACATTGGGCATGCCAACGGACATATTGCTCAGATCCCGGATTTTCAGCGCCTCGACCTGATCCGAGTTGAATGCGGTGACTGACAACGGCACATCCTGGGAGCTCTCTTCCCGTTTGCGCGCTGTGACCGTGACTTCCTCCAGCATGGTCGCAGCACTGCCTCGGGGCTGGTCACCCTGCGCCACGGTCGGCAAGGCCAACCCGGTCAACAGGGTGGCGCCAATGGCAGCGGCAAGCGGCTTCAGGTTGCGCGGTTGCGCGGTTTTCTCGATACCGGTCATGTTATTTCTCCCGTCGATTTATAGTTCTGTATAAGTTCTGTAAAAATTTTGCAGCCACAGGTGAACGATTCACTGGGTCTGCTGTCGAATTAACTGCTAGGCCGCATTCCGTGCGGAATGGCCGACGTCCTGTCGTTATTTCAAATTTCAACCATGCACGATAGTAATCACGGAGTCACCGCATTAATTGTTATTTTGTGTCAACGTATAGACATTGCGTGCCATAGCGACCCTTCCCGGGGCAACCCTATCCGGTACGGCGCGCGAAACCCTGAACGCGAACAAGCATCAAACACCTGCCCGACTGCGGGCCTGCTTGACCAGCATGCACACAATCAGCAGCAAGCCGAAATAACCCACGGTCGGGTAAATAAGATTCACCAGTTTGTCGAAAGGCAGGAGTTGACAGGCGAAAAACCCGGACACTGAAAGCGCCAGCGCCAGCCACTTGTAGCGGCGACTGCCATCGGGGGTGAACCGCACCAACACAATCCACAGTACCGGTGCGGTGGTGGTGAATATGCCGGCCAGCACGACCCAGGCGAATAATGGAGTCAGTGCCGGCAAGGCGCTGTCCACCAGGTACAGCATGGGTATGAGACGACCATTGATTTCGGGCAACAGGCTGATAAATGCCAAGGTCGCCACACCGAGTGCCGCGGCGTATACGAGTGGGCCGAGTATGCCGGCGACAATCAAATCTTTCCTGTTGTCGACGGTGGCTCCCACTGCAGGCAGGAAGCTGAACAGGCCATAAACATTCAATGCCGTGTAGAGCAGTCCCGACATCCACCAGGTCTGCGAAGCGCGAAGCATCTCCAGCCCTGGGATCGTCGCCGCCCCCGATGCCACCGCCCCTGGCTCCTTTAGCAGGACTGTTACCGCAACATAAATGACGAATAACGCCAGTAGCGGCCCGATTGCACCGATGATGTCGATCAGTTCATGTAAACCAAAAAACAGGCTGACAAGGACCACCAAGGCCATCAGGCCACTACCCACATACACCGGGACGCCGTATTGCTCATGCAGCACTGAGCCTGCGCCCGCCAACATGAGGGCGTAAATACTGAACAACAGAAGGATCGTGTACCAGGAGAACAGGCGCCCCAGCGTATCGCCGGCAAAATAGCGGAATACCTCGTCGACGTTCTGGAAACGCTGGTCCTGCCCGACAAGCAAAAGAGTGATGGAAAGGTAGGCGGCCAGGACCAGGAAAACGATCACCGCTGCGACACCCGCAATGCCGGAGGACGCGAAGAACTGCATCACTTCCTGCCCGGTTGCGAACCCGGAGCCGAACAGGAAAGCGATAAAAGCCCCGGTGATCTTCAACACCGATAGCGGCGATACGTTGGGCGACGGTGCTGGCATGTGCTTTAACCCCAACTGGGAATGTGCTGATGCCGGGACGCCAGCTCACTCAGCCCTGACTACCCGGAACGTCACCTCAGTGTAGAAAAACTCCCGCGCCGGGCATTGTTAATACGGGCCAAGGATTTGATAATATGTGTCAACCAGCAGCAGCTTAGCCGAGTTCAACGACCTGCCGGCACTCGGTTGGAGAAGAAGATGGCCATTCAGCAAACAGCGCCGACGCGTATACCCAACTATCGACGTGTTCATGATTCCCTGCAGCAGTTGGGCGTGAATACCGATTCCCTGTATCGCTCCCTGCACATCCGCGAGGAAGACTTCGACGACGACAGCGCCGGCGTGACCATGGCTGCGCACCTGGAATTGCTTAATCGCGCCGCGGAACAGCGCAAAGACCCCTACCTGGGGATTTCCATGGCGCGAACCCGGGATGTGGCCAACCTCGGTGTCGTGGGCTACATGGTCCGCAGCGCACCGGATTTCGGCCGTTCGCTGACGATTGTTGACAGCTATCTCGAGCTGGTGACTCCCGGCGCCCGCTGCGGCCTTCTCAATCACGGGGATTCCAGCACCTGGACCTACGATGTAGATGGTTTTTCGCCCGACCAGTGCCGGCATGAAGTGGAGATGACCTTGATGCAATTCGTCAATGCCATCCGGGAATTGCTTTCCCTGCCCGACTGGCGCCCGCTGGAAACCTGCTTCAGACACGCCCCCCCCGAAGATGCCGACCCGGTCCGGGCAGCCTTTTCGGAGCGGCTGACCTTCCATCACAGTTTCAATGGCGTGAGTTTCCCCACCGGGTTCCTCGCCATGCAAACCAGTGACTCGGACCCCCAGCTGCTGCATGTACTGGAACAGCAGGTACAGCGCTCGATCTCGCAACTCAAGCGAGGTAGCAACCTGCGGGACCGCATCAGCTTCCTGATTTCGTCACAGATTGGACAGACGGAGATTTCTGCGGAATCATTAGCAGCCAGTCTCGGCATGAGCCGACGCACCCTGCACAGGCGCCTGGCAGAGCAGGAAACCAGCGTGGGGCAATTGCGCGATTTCGTGGTCTTCCAGATTGCCAAGGAGGTCCTGCTCACCACCTCGGTCAGCATCACCCAACTGGCGCAACAACTCGGTTACTCTGATGCCAGCGCCTTCGACCGGGCCTTTAAGCGGCTCAGTGGACAAACGCCACAGACCTTCCGCCGGGACCCGGGAAATCAACCCAACCCGTGAGGGGCGGTCGTCAGGTGCGTATTCAACCGCCGCGCGCCTGGCCGGCCAAAATGACCTGTAATGTCTGTTCTGTGACACAAAATGCCAATTCGGGGGAGATCAGCCGCCCTATCATCGTCAGTTTCCTGAACACAGAATATCTACAACGAGGCACGTTCATGATTGTCTACTTAAACGGCGAGTACATTCCTGCAGAAGAAGCCACCATATCGCCTTTCGACAGGGGCTTTCTGTTTGGCGACGGCATCTACGATGCCCTGCCCTCCTACAATGGCAAACTGGTGGGCATGCAGTTACACCTGGACCGCATGACCAACGGCCTTGAAAATATCGGTATAGAAAACCCGCTGAGTGATGACCAGTGGCGGGAAATTGCGGCAAGGCTGATCAGCGAACAGGACAGCCCGAACGTGGGTGTCTATTTCCATGTGACACGCGGCAACGAGGGGCGACGCTTCCACGGTTTCCCGATCGGCATCAAACCGACAGTGCTGGCCATGGCGGCGGCGATTCCTCCGCCGCCCACCCCCGAACGAGATAAACAGGATGGCCTCAAAGTGTCATCGTCCCAGGACCTGCGCTGGCAGCGCTGTAACATCAAAT
Organism: Seongchinamella unica; assembly: GCF_004354085.1. Classification (GTDB taxonomy): domain Bacteria; phylum Pseudomonadota; class Gammaproteobacteria; order Pseudomonadales; family Halieaceae; genus Halioglobus; species Halioglobus unicus. The sequence continues at coordinate 438,599 of NZ_SMSE01000004.1, forward strand.
CGACCGCCCTGCTGGGCAACGTGCTGCACTTCCAGGAAAGCTACGCCAGTGATCTGGACGAAACCATTCTCTACAACGCCGCAGGCGAACTGACCGAAGCCAGCGCCTGTAACGTATTCATCGTGAAAGACGGTGTTGTGGCGACACCGCCGCTGGATCACCAGATCCTCCCCGGCATCAGTCGCCATATAGCGATCGAGGCGATGCGGGCCGAGGGCTCGATTCCCGTCGAGGAACGCGTCATCTCGATGGACGAGGTACGCCAGGCCGATGAAGTCTGGGTGAGCAGTTCTTCCAAACTCATCACTCCGGTGATCGAACTGGATGGCAAGCCTGTAGGTGACGGGATGGTCGGACCGGTGTGGGAAAAGGCGATCAAGCTTTATCTGGCGGCGATGTACGACTACCCGTGATATGACCAAGGGCTGCCCGAGCCACTGTCCGCCGGGTTCGGCGACAGAAATCCGGCATTGTTTGGCCTAATAACGCCGAATCAGCGTCCTGCGGTTGTAGCTGGTTAGATAAGGATGGTAGCTGAATGTTTGATCACCCCGAATTTGATAATCATGAACGCGTAACCTTTGTCCGTGACCAGGCCAGTGGCCTGCGGGCCATTAACGCCATCCACCGGACCCGCTCGATCGGCGCAGGCGGCGGCGTTCGGTTTCGCACCTACAACAGCGAACAAGAGGCTCTGACTGACGTTCTCAGGCTGTCCCGCGCCATGACCTACAAGCTGGCCTTGTCGGGTTTGCCCCACGGCGGCGCCAAGACGGTGATTATTGGCGACCCGAGGACCGAGAAGACACCCGAGTTGCTGAAAGCGTTTGGCCGTTATGTCGACAGCCTGGAGGGCGTCTATACCTGTGCCCCCGATGTGGGCACAACAACAGAGGACATGGACACCATTGGCGAGGTCTGTAGATTCGTCCTCGGCAAGTCTGACCAGGGGGGCAATACCTGCGTTCCCACCGCACTGGGTGTTTTCAACGGCCTGCGCGCCGTGGCAAGCCATGTATTTGGGTCTGACGATTTAACGGGCCTGCGAGTCGCAATACAGGGCGCCGGTGGTGTCGGAGCACACCTCGCCGGGCACCTGGCTGACGCCGGAGCCGAGATTCTGATCGCTGATATAGACACCGCCGCGGCTGAAGACACCGCCGCCAGGACCGGCGCGACCGTGGTCGGGTGCGATGAGATCCTGTTTGCCGACGCTGATATCCTGTCGCCTAACGCCCTCGGCGCCGTGTTCGATAAAGAAAGCATTGCGCGCTTGAAGGTCAAAGCCATTTGTGGCGGCGCCAACAACCAACTGGCCGGGCCAGAAGATGGCGATCGCCTGCGAGACCGCGGTATCACCTGGGCGCCGGATTACCTGGTCAATGCCGGTGGGGCTATAGCCGCCGCAGCCATGGCCGGTGTCTTCAGCGATGACGAGGCGCACGCCAAAATTGACAATATCTTCGCAACCACCCGGGAGATTCTGGCGCGCTCAGCGAATCACAAGGTCTCTCCGGATGTCGCCGCGGCTGCTTTTGCACAGGAATTGCTGGCAAAAGCACCCTGACGGCCTTGGCCGATCAAGGCGAACAGTAACAGAGCCGTTCCGGGCTGATCAGGACCCTTCCGCTACTCCGCCCGCCCCGCGAGCGTTTTCAAGACGGTACTCCAGTGGTCCAGTGCACCGTAAAAAGCCGCCTTGGGCACCCGCTCGTTGAGGCCGTGCGCAAATACCTCGTCGGGGTTCATGAAGATTCCGCTGATCGCCCAGGTGGGGACGCCCGCCCGGCGATAGTGCATGCCATCGGTGCCACCTGATTCCATGTAGGGCAAGAGCTTGAGCCCCGGGTATCGCTGGTGGACTGACCTGGCAACCGCCGCCATGACATCGTCTCTGGTTGCTGAGATCGGACTCTCGGTCGGTTCCTGCAGCAGGTTGAATTGAACCGACTCATTCGCGACCACCTGCCTGAGCACCTGTTCAACATCACTGGCGGGAACCCCGGGGAAAATTCGACAATTGACGGTGGCCGTCGCCGACTGGGGCAGCGCGTTCTCCGCATGACCGGCATGCAACATCGTCACGACACAGGTGGTGCGTGTGGATCCGACAAAGGATGGCTCTCTGAACAGGCGGTCGCTGGCATCGGTATCGGTCGGGTCGCGGGAGAAAGCAATCATGGTTTCGCCAAGCTCTCCGCCGATCATCTCGCCGGTTTCCTTGAAATAGGCAAGTGTCATTTCACTCCAGCGCACCGGAAAGCGATGGCCCTGGATTTTCTTGATCGCATCAGCCAGGTCATAAATCGCATTGTCCAGCCGCGGGCGGGAGCTGTGGCCGCCCGGATTGGTGGTCGTCATTTCCCAGGTGGCGTAGGTTTTTTCCGCTGCCTGCACACGATAAATCACCGGGACTCCCGCAGCGGTCATCTCCCCTCCACCGGCATCGGAATTGAGGGCGAATTCCGCCTCACGCAAATCCGGGCGCTCATAGGCAAGATGGCGCGTAGTCCTCATCCCGCTCTCTTCATCACCGCTGAAGGCCAGTATCAGGTCACGGGTGGGTACAAAGCCCTCCTGCCGGAAGCGGATAAACGTCGAAGTGAGTTGGGCGACGCCAAACTTGTTATCAATTGAGCCGCGGGCATAAAAATAGTGCTCGTCCTCGGTGAGGGTAAAAGGCGGTCGCTCCCAGTCTTCCGGCAGAGCTTCCACCACATCCAGGTGACCCAACAGCAGAATGGGGGGCTTACCGGCACTACCGTCGCCCCGGTAACGCGCGACAAGTGCGCCATATCCCTCTATATCCAGCACCTCTACATCCTCTTCCGGCAAGCCTGCCGCCAGTAATTCGGACGCCAGGTAACGGGCTACCGGCAGGGTATTACCCCTGGTCTTGGAGGTGTCAACCTCGACAATATTCCGATAGATCTCCAGCGTTCTGGCGGCATGGTGGGAGGGTATGGTTTCAGCAGCAGCGAGACCGCAGAAAAACAGTGAGAGCGTTACAGTGAGTCGTCGGATCATGGGCTGGTAGAAGCTTCCTGCTGATTCGGTAAAACGTGTTGCAGTATGCCTCAATCCCCGGGCAGGTAAAGCCCCGCCCTATTGCCTGTGCCCGGCTGGCAGGCCATCGGCTAAGGCGTCCTGCTCAGGATTCTCCCAGCAAGTGCTGGTAGTGATCCAGTGTGTATCCACGGTACTGCATAAAGCGATTGCGCCTGGCCTTTTCCCGGATGTCTGCGGGCGGGTGCAGGCCAAACTTGCGGTGGTAGGTCTGTTCCGCGAGGACGAACCAGTCCGGACGTTCAGCGTCTATTGCCGCGCTGATTTCCGCGTCACTTATCCCCCGCTGACGCATTTCCTGACGAATCCGCAGGGGGCCGTGGCCGCGGGAAATCCGTTGCCTGAGAAAGCTTTCAGCGAAGCGCTGGTCTGACTGCAGGTTTTCTTCTGACAGCCGATCCAGTTGCTCATCAATCAACGCATCGTCAGCAAAGCGCTTTTTCAGCTTTTGCTTTAATTCACCGCGGGAGTGCTCACGACGCGCCAGCAGGTTCATCGCCGATATACGGATATCGGCGGGGTTTATCGCCGTCAGTTGATCAAATTCAAGTTCTGACATTGGTAAAGAAAGAGGCACCGGGGCAAAGTGTGGGATAAGTGGAACCCCGGTGCCTCGTGGGAAACGTCAGCCAGGCATGGAACAGGATTACTCCTGCTCCGTATCGGCTTCGGCGGTCTCCTCGGTCGCCGCTTCCGGCTTGTCCAGGTTCAGGGTCTGGGCGCGGATAGCAGACTCGATCTCATTCGCGACCGCGGGATTGTCTTCCAGGAACTTGGACGCATTGGCCTTGCCCTGACCGATCTTGTCGCCCTTGTAGGCGTACCAGGCGCCGGACTTGTCCACCAGGTTAAGCTTCACACCCCAGTCGATCACCTCGCCCATGTGATAGATGCCACGGCCGTACATAATCTGGAATTCGGCCTGCTTGAAGGGGGGCGAAACCTTGTTCTTCACCACCTTGACCCGGGTCTCATTGCCCACCACTTCGTCGCCGTCTTTCACCGCGCCGATACGGCGGATATCCAGGCGTACCGACGAGTAGAACTTGAGGGCATTACCGCCGGTAGTCGTTTCCGGGGAGCCGAACATCACGCCAATTTTCATCCGGATCTGGTTGATAAAGATTACCAGGCAGTTGGTCTGCTTGATGGCTGCGGTCAGCTTGCGCATGGCCTGGCTCAGCAGCCGCGCCTGCAGGCCCACATGGGAATCACCCATCTCGCCCTCGATCTCGGCCTTGGGCGTCAGCGCCGCCACCGAGTCCACCACCAATACATCTACCGCACCGGAACGCACCAGCATCTCAGCCACTTCCAGGGCCTGCTCGCCGGTGTCAGGCTGGGACATGATCAACTCATCCATTTGTACGCCCAGTTTCTCGGCGTACTGGGGGTCCAGGGCGTGCTCGGCATCGATAAAGGCCGCAGTGCCACCGGCTTTCTGGGCCTCGGCAATGACCTGCAGGGTGAGCGTAGTCTTGCCTGAGGATTCCGGACCGTATATCTCGCAGATGCGCCCCTTGGGCAAACCGCCTATACCCAGCGCGATGTCCAGCCCCAGGGAGCCGGTTGAAATGGCGGGAATCGCCTCCAGTTTCCTGTCGCCCATGCGCATGACCGTGCCCTTGCCGAACTGCCGCTCGATCTGGGTCAGTGCCGCTTCCAACGCCTTTTCTTTGTTTGCATCCATGGTGTTGCTCCCGTTACGCTTTTTTACCACTTTTATATCAACCCTTATCCAAATGCCGGTATAACTGCTTCACACGTGCGTTTGGCTGCACAGCAAAACTACTGTATATATACTCAGTGCTTTGAAATTGAATTGCAAGCCCTAAAAGCCATTAAATTCGGCCAGCTGAAATGACCTGCATGATTTGACGACAGGTGCATGCGGGCAGGGCATGTCGCCGATGCCGGGGTGGTGGTGGAGCTCCGTCGACTAACGCCCTGGTGTAGTATTCTTGCCCCCCCGTTTATGTCATCCTGACTTCTGTTGATGATTCACATGCCGACCCGACAACCAGATTTAATCCGTTGAGACCCAGAGATGTTACCGAACACCAGCGATCAGGAAGCCCCCGTTCAAGCCCGCGAAGAGAGTGTCACCGTTTTCGGCCGGGCCCTCACCTCCGTGATCTCCGCCGGCCGGGAGATCCTCGCCAAGCGGCGTCCATTCACGGCGGATGCGAAAACGCGCACCGACGTGCTCACCGCGCTGTGCAAGGAGTTACAGGACCATCGCGGGGAGGCCTCGGGGCTGGCTCTTGCCCAGGAAATTACCGAGGCCTACCGCGAACTCTCCCCGCCTGAGCAGCTGGCATTCTTCCAGCGGCTCGCGGAACAGTTCGATACCGACAGGGAGGCCATTCTCGAAGCTGCAGAACGTTACCGCGAAACGTCCGACCTGGATCACCTACTGGGAATATCACGCGCGGTGGAAGCACCACGGCAAAAACTGTTCCGCCGCATCAACATGGCCCCCGACGGCACCCGCACCCTGGTGGCGCTGCGCGGCGACCTGCTGAAAGTCTTGCGCGACCACCCGGAACTGAAGGCCGTCGATTCCGACCTCAAACACCTGTTTGTCTCCTGGTTCAACAAGGGCTTCCTGGAACTGCGCAGCATCGACTGGTCCTCGCCGGCCAACGTACTGGAGAAGCTCATCGACTACGAGGCCGTGCACGAAATCAACGGCTGGGACGACCTGCGCGGCAGGCTTAGGGAGGATCGTCGCTGCTTCGCCTTTTTCCATCCCGCCATGGGCAATGACCCGCTGGTCTTCGTGGAGGTGGCGCTTACCGACGCTATCCCCGGCGCTATCGCCCCCCTGCTGGATCCCGGCCGCGGCACCATCGCCGCCGCCGATGTCACCACGGTGGTGTTCTATTCCATCAGCAACTGCCATCCAGGGCTGGCGGGAATTTCATTCGGCAATTTCCTCATCAAGAATGTGGTCGAGGTGCTTAACCAGGAACTGGAAGGGCTCAAGACCTTCGTCACCCTGTCGCCAGTGCCGGGTTTCCGGCGCTGGTTGAAAAAGGCTGACCTGAGCGACCTGGTGCCGGAGGAATTGCAGGACAAGGTGCGAGCGCCTGTTGGTCGCGTGGTGGAAGGTGAGGTGCAGGCTGCACTGATGCGGCTGTGCGCCCACTACCTGATCAACGTAAAATCGGGTGAGTTAGCCAGGGACCCGGTCGCCCGCTTTCACCTGGGCAACGGGGCGCGCCTGCACAAGATTCACTGGGGGGCGGATACCACGGCCAATGGCCGCGAACAGTCGGCCAGCATTATGGTTAACTACCTCTACGACCTGCAGAAGATCGAGATAAACCATGAGGAATATTTTGACCAGGGCAAGATCAGCGTCTCCAGGTCCGTCTCCAAGCTGCTGGACTAAAGGATTTGGTCAGCCCTCTTCCCCGAGGATCAGGCTGTTGATGCGCCGCGGAGCTTCATACATGGCCCAGTGCCCGACTCCAGGCAGCACATAAAACCTGCTATCGGACTGGCCGGCGGTGAACATCCCCCGGCGCTCCTCGATCCCGGCCAGCCCCCCTGCGGTCGCATCATGCTCTCCCCAGATGCCAATGAGCCGGGCGCGGATGCGGGGCAAATTCTCAAGCAGCTGGTCACTGCGCGCCATACTCCGACTCCGCAAGCGAAATCGGGCGAGGTTGCGGGCGTGCAGTTGCACCGCGAGCGCATCGATACTGTCAGGGTTATACAACATCAGCCTCTGCAGGTTTTCCCGGTGCACGGCTTCCGCATCCGCTTCATCACGTTCGGGGCCCGGCGGGGGCAGCAATTCTACCTGGACCTGCAGCTTACCGAAGCCAACGGCACCGACCAGGATACAGCGGCGGCAATACGGGTCCGCGAGAATAGCGAGCTCGCCCGCGACCATAGCCCCAAAACTGAACCCCGCCACATCAAAGGCCTGCTGCTCACCGATCAGCTTCAGCCAACCCGAAAAAATCAGCCGGGCAATGTGCGGTACGTCGTGCGGCTCGGGCAAATCGCCTGAATCACCGAGCCCCGGCAGGTCCACCGCCCAGACCTCGTACCCTGAACGAAGCCCCTGGATATTGGCCAGCCAGTGGTTCCAGGAACCATAGCCGCCATGCAACAACAGCAGATGCCTGGCGCCGGGTTTCAGGGCTGGCCAGTGCAGCCAGCTCAATCGGCACCCACCCTGCAGTGTAGAATGCGCCTCGGCGCGGGCCTGCATCGCATCGATGGATACCCCGGATGCCACGGTAGGATCAGTCCTTGAGGGTTTCCAGTATGCTGGAAAAATCGCGCTTGCCGTTGCCCGCCTGCTGGTGCGCTCTGTAAAGCTCTCCTGCCAGCTGCCCCATGCGGTTATCCACACCCGCCTGTTCGGCAATTTCCAGCGCCAGCCCCAGGTCCTTGGCCATCAGGTCCACCATGAATCCCGGCTGGTAGTCATTGCTGGCGGGGGCCGACTCCATCACCCCCGGGTAGGGGTTATAGACCTCAAGAGACCAGTTGCGCCCCGAGCTGGCCAGCATGATTTCCGACAATACGGCCGGGTCCAGGCCATTGCGTACGCCCATTTCCAGCGCCTCGCAGGTGCCGATCATATGAATCGCCAGCAGCATGTTGTTGCAGCCCTTGGCCACCTGACCCGCTCCCGCGGGGCCGGCGTGAAAGATATTCTTGCCCATGTCAGCAAGCACCAGCCTGGCCTTTTCAAAGGTCTCGGCACTGCCTCCGCACATAAATGCCAGTGTGCCGGCGGCAGCGGCGGCAACGCCACCGGACACCGGCGAATCCATGAAGCCGATACCGGCGGCAGCCGCAGCCTCCCCCACCTCGCGCGCGGTGGCGGCGTCGATGGTGGAGCAATCCAGGACCGTGGTGCTGCTGTCCAGCCTCGCCAGCAGTCCGTCCTCGCCCAGGTAAGTGCCGGCAACGTGTTTACCGGCCGGGAGCATGGAAATGACATACTCCTTGCCCACCACCGCCTCGGCGGCCGAACCGGCGACGCCGGCGCCGGCGTCCTGCAACTCGGCGCAGGCGGCGGGCACCAGGTCGAACACCTCTACCTTGTGCCCCGCTGCCAGCAGGTTTTTCGCCATCGGGCCGCCCATGTTACCCAGGCCTATGAATGCTACGTTTGCCATGCTGTTCTCCGTTATTGGTCTCAGACTGCCCCGAAGACGTTGCAGTCCCTGTTTGCCGCGATGGTGCACCCACGGCCCTGCCGGGGGATGATGCGTCTAGCCCAGGTCCGCGAGGGGGTTTTCACGCCACGGCGGGGTGAAAAATTGATCCAGCAGCGCTGTCGGGACATCCCTCGATGCCTGATACTGCCAGGCCGGCTTGCGATCCTTGTCGATCAGCAGGGCCCGCACACCCTCGGCAAACTCGGGATGGCGGATAATATTGGTGGCCAGCATGATCTCCGCCTGGAAAATCTCTGCCAGACCGGCGTGCCGGGTTTCCCAAAGCTGCCGGTCGATCCACAGGGCCGCCAGCTTGGAACCGTGGGCCAGGCTGTCGCGTGCCTTGGCCAGCCAGGGGTCATCGGTATCCTGGGATGTGATCTTGTCGATAATGTCGTGGATATCATCCCCGTCCAGCAACTGCGCGATGGTGGCCGCATGGGGCTCCACCTGCCCCGCGGGAGAAGCGGAGATACTCTGTTCGGCAAACGGCCTGAGCACGTGACGCACCCGGGCGTGATTGGCCGCTGGCTCGGTGCTCCACTGCTGCTGGCACAGCCCGGCAATGACCGCGTCCTTGTGCTCACTGGCAATAAAGCGATCGGCAATGCCGATATAAATGGCATCTGCGCCATTGATAGAGGCCCCCGTCAGGGCCAGAAATTCACCGGTTTTTCCGGGTGCGTGGTTGAGAAACCAGCTGCCCCCGACATCGGGAAACAGGGCGATGGTCACTTCCGGCATGGCGATACGGGTTCGTTCCGTCACCACCCGGTGCGAGCAACCGGCCATTACCCCGAGCCCGCCACCCATCACAATCCCGTGCCCCCAACAGATCAGCGGCTTGGCATAGGTATGCAGGGTGTAGTTCATGCGATATTCGCGGGTGAAGAAGGCCTCGGCGTACTCGCAGGGCCCGCCGGGCTGCTCTACCGCCGACTTGTACAGGGCTTGCACGTCACCACCGGCGCAGAAAGCCTTCTCTCCCGCCCCTTCGATAAATACAGCAGCTATGCTGTCGTCAGTAGACCAGGCGTTAAGCTTTTCCTGCAACTGGTCGACCATCTCCAGGGTCAGCGAGTTCAGGGTCGCAGCGACGCTTAAGGTTATCCGTCCGACCTTGCCTTCGGCTGCGGGAAGTTCTTCAAACACTACCGGTTCAGTCATCAACTGTTCTTCCACTCCGGCTTGCGCTTTTCCAGGAAAGCGTTCACACCCTCACGCTGGTCTTCGGTGGAGAACAGGTCGACAAACTCGGTGCGCTCATCTTCCAGGCCCTGGGCAATACAGACGTTGCGGGCACTGTGGATCAGTTTTTTGCAGGCGGCTACCGAGATCGGACTCTGTTCGGCGACCTGTTCCGCCAGGGCAAGCGCCTTGTCCAGCGCCTCCCCGGTGCCGACCACTTCCTCCACCAGGCCGATTTCCAGCGCTTTACTGGCCCGCAGTCGTTCACCGCACAGAATCATCCGCTTGGCCCATCCCTCACCGACCAGCTGGGTCAGTCGCTGGGTGCCACCCGCGCAGGGCAACAGGCCGACCTTTGCCTCCGGCAGGGCCATTTGCGCCTGTTCCTCGGCAATACGGATATCGCAGGCCATGGCCACTTCCAGGCCCCCGCCCATGGCAAAGCCGTTAATCGCGGCGACAGATACCCCCCTGAAATCAGCCAGTGTTTCAAAGGCTTTGCCGAAAGCTGCCGCCATTTGTCCCGCGGCTGCCGGATCACCGTCAGCAAAAATATTGAGGTCGGCGCCGGCAGAAAAAAACTTTTCTCCGGCACCGGTGATGACCAGCGCATAGATATTGCGGTCGGCATTTAAGGCTTGCACCAGTTCGGCCAGGGCTGGCAGGCTTTCGACGTCCCAGGTATTGGCCGCGGGATTGTCTATGGTGATCTGCGCAGTATGGCCGTGCACTTCCACTTTCAGTTTGTCGCTGGTACTGAGACTCATTTGATAACCTCCAGGGCGCCTTCCATCAACAGGCGGCGCGATACAATTACTCGCATGATTTCGTTGGTGCCTTCCAGTATCTGGTGGACCCGGGTGTCCCGCACATGGCGCTCCATGGGGTATTCCCTGATGTAGCCGTAACCCCCGTGCAATTGCAGGGCGTCGTTACAGACGTTGAAGCCCACATCGGTGGCGAAGCGCTTGGCCATTGCGCAATAGGTCGACGCCTGGCTGTCCTTATTGTCCAGCTTGCTGGCGGCCAGGCGAACCATCTGCCGGGCAGCTACCAGTTCGGTCAACATGTCGGCGAGCTTGAACTGGGTCGCCTGGAAATCGGCAATCGCTGTCTCGAACTGCTTGCGCTCCTGCACGTAAGCGACCGCTTCTTCCAGCGCCTGCTGGGCCGTGCCTATGGAACAGGTGGCAATATTGATGCGTCCGCCATCCAGTCCTTCCATGGCAATGGCAAAGCCCTGGCCCTCTTCGCCGAGGCGATTGGCAACGGGCACCCGCACGTTGTCGAAGGTGACCATGCGGGTGGGCTGGGCATTCCAGCCCATTTTTTCTTCCTTCTTGCCATAGCTGACGCCCTCCGCATCAGCGGGAATCAGCAGCGCGGAAATACCCTTGGGACCCGCCCCTCCGGTGCGCAACATCACCACCAGGACGTCGGTATCCCCGGCCCCGGAGATAAATACCTTGGCACCGTTGACCACGTAATGATCGCCATCCAGTTCCGCGGTAGTGCGCAGGGAAGCGGCGTCGGAACCCGCGCCCGGCTCTGTCAGGCAGTAGGAAGCGAGCTTGGTCCCCATCGCCAGGTCATAGCACCACTGCTCGATAATATCCTCCGAGCAGTATTTACCCACCATGCTGGTCGCCATGTTGTGGATGGTGAGAAAAGCCGTTGTGGCAGTACAGCCCTTGGCCAGTTCCTCAACGATCAGGCTCGCGTCCAGCCGGGACATGCCAAGGCCACCGGCCGTTTCCGGGGTGTACATGGCCATGAAACCCAACTCCCCCGCCTGGGCAAGTGCCTCTTTCGGAAAAATGGAATCCTCGTCCCATTTCGCCGCATTGGGAGCCAGCGCCCCCTCGGAAAATGCGCGGGCACTCTCGACGAAGGCCCGCTGGTCATCGCTAAGGGAAAAGTCCATGGACTCAGTTGAACTTGGCCATCACTGAGCCGAACAGCTCCTCATCGGAAGGAATCACCTTGGTTTCGGCCAGCGGCTTGGAGACCCAGGTTTCGTTGATCAGGTCGCGCCAGGTGATGTTGTGGTTGATGGAGTTACCGCCCCAGGAACCACAACCCAGGGAGAAGGTCTGGCGCATTCCGTTCCACAGGTTGCCGCTGTTGGAGGCTGCCTGTGGCTGGTTGACCATCACCCGGGAGGTGCGGGTCTCATTAGCCAGTTTCATGATGTTTTCATCGTTGTAGGAGTAGATACCGCAGCTGTGACCCTGGCCCTGGTAAGCCTGGATTTTGTTGGTCAACTCGATCGCTTCGTCGATATCCCTGACCTTGTAAAGGGCCATGGTCACCGTGAGCTTCTCGCCGGAGAACGGGTAGTCCTTGCCGGCACCGGTTTCCGGCACAATCAGGAAGCTCTTGCCTTCCGGCAGGTCGATTCCGGCCTGGCCGCAGATCGTCTGCGCGTGCTGGGCGACAATCTTCGGATTCAGGTGGCCATCCTCCCAGATCACCCGTTGCAGCTTGTCCTTGTTGTCCCCCTCAATCACGAAACCGCCCTCATGCTTGAGCTTTTCCAGGAACTCGTCGTAGACCGACTCGAACACCAGTACGGAATTGTCGGAGGAACAGGAGGCCGCCAGATCCAGTGTCTTGGAGGTGCGGATTTTGTCAGCCGCCTCGTCCAGGTCGGCAGTGTCGTCGACGGTGATAACGGCATTACCCACACCCACACCCAGGGCCGGTGTACCCGAGGAGTAGGCGGCGGTCACCATCGCTTCACCCCCCGTCGCCAGCACCCGGTCGCACTGGGCCATCAGCTCATTGGTTTTGTCCAGGGAAGGGACATCGATACTCTGCACCAGGTCCGCCGGCGCACCGCAGCGTTCGATTGCGTCACGCATGTAATCGCAGATCTTCTTGTTGGTCAGCTTGGCCCTGGGGTGCGGCGCCACAATTATCGCATTGCGACCTTTGACCGCAGAAATGGCCTTGATCACCGGCGTGGCCTCCGGATTGGTCGACGGAGAGAGTGCACCTATCACACCCACCGGCTTGGCAATTTTTACGATATTGCGTTCGGGGAGCTCCTCGATAACACCCACCGACTTGTCGTCGATAATGTCCAGCAGGGTGGCGCGTGTCTTGCGATGGATTTTAAGAAACTTGCCCTCGTAATTACCCAGCTGGGTTTCCTCCACCGTGAAGCGGGCGATCTCCTCGGACCTGTCTTCCCTCGCGACGGCATAGACCATGGCGGTAATCAGTTCGTTTACCTGCTCCTGGGTATAGTCGGCTATCTGTTCCTGGGCCGCGCGGGCGCGGGCCATCATTTCGGCAATTTCCTGTGCGGGGCTTTGAGCTTCAGACATGGTTGATTCTCGTCAATTATTAGCGATGGGCCCAGATTCTAGCACCGGGCAGGATAGCACCACATTGACTAAATTGCGAAATACATGGACTATATTGCGATATGAGCAACCCATCAAAATGGCCGCTGCCGACTGCCGGAGTGCGCTTTCTGAGCCCCAGTTTCATGCTGGAAAAGCTGGCGCGCCACCCGCTGACCAAGGACTGCTACCCCACCGCCATGGGCTACTACCCGGAGGCCGCCGGACACCGCATGGAACGTGAGCGCCACGATGACAACCTGCTGTTATATTGCACTGCGGGGCGAGGCAGCCTATCCGTTGGCGATTGGCAGAGTGAGGTGCTTCCGGGCAATATCATGCTCCTGCCCCAGGGCGTTACCCACGCCTATCGGGCAGATTCGACAGCCCCCTGGACCCTGTACTGGGTACATTTTCAGGGCGCCAGTACCCGCGTCTTCATGCAGTATCTTGGTTACCGGGAGGACAGACCACTGGTGGACGCAGGGGTCTCGCCACTGCTCATTGGCGCCTTTACCAGTCTGCTGGAAGTCCGTCGCACGGGTTACTCCACCCGGGCATTCATCAATGCCGCCAACCAGTTGCGCCACCTGTTAACCCAGATTTCGCTGGAAATGAGTGCCCACGCCGGCAGGCTGCAGTCAGGCTTTGAACTGGAGCATGTGCAGGCCTATATGCTGGAGCATATCGACCGGCCACTCAGCCTCGATGCGCTGGCACAGGTGGCAAACATGTCCAAGTACCATTTTTCCAACCGCTACAAGGAACTCACCGGCTACTCGCCCATCCGGCATTTCCTGAATATGAAAATGGAACACGCCTGCCACCTGCTTGACTCGACGGAACTCGGCGTCGGTGAGATCGCCAGTCGGGTGGGTTACGAAGACCCGCTGTACTTTTCCCGCCTGTTTCGTAAAACGATTGGCAGTTCAGCCCGCAAATACCGCGCCTCGACCCGCAAGTGACCGTTCCGGAAGGCCGGATTGCTGACCTCCGACACCATCCCGGCCGATTTTCGGCCGCGGAACGGGTTAGGCTAGATACGACAGTTGGCGGGAGCGTACTTGTTTTCGACACCATCGGGCGCCGGCGCGGGCCGGCAGGTCCAGACTATTTCGCCAGTGGAGGTGCTGGGCACGAGTTGCAGTTGCTTGTTGTCCGCCGGAGTGTTGGGTAGATCCAACGTGATCGATATTGTTCCTGGTACTGGATTTACCGTCACCATCAATTCTTTAACAAAGTCATAAGCGTCATAGTCAGCAGGATCCGGAAGCCCGGCATCACTATTATTAGTCGGCCACTCATAACCATTGGTGTAAAAGTACTCGCTGACGGAGGTCTTCGCCTCGCCCATAAATCCCATCGCTTCCGACACCTTGGACCGGGTGGCGTACTCCACATAGGCGGGCATGGCGATCACGGCAAGAATGCTGACGATGGTCACCACGATCATCAATTCAATCACGGTGAAGCCGGCCTGAGCGCGGGTACACCCAGGGGCGCGCGGTGCTTGAGCTTCAGTGTTCATGGGCCTGCCTCCGCCTCGGTCTGCAACTGCCCCATGGCCGCGAGCAGCCTCTGAAGGGGAGCCGACACGTCATCCCCCGATGCCTGGGCCACGCTGGCCGCCTCGGCCAGTGCTTTCAACTCCGCTACCCGGGCACATAACTGGTCGAGGCCGGCGTTAATCTCCAACGCCTCTTCCTGGAACATGTCCTTGTCGCGCAGGGAAATGCGCGCAGTCAGGTCGCCGGCCCCAAAGGCGCGCAGTTGTCGGGAGAACACAAAAATGGGACCGGCAATGCGGTGGGTGGAACGCAGGCTCAGGTACCAGACGCCGCATACCAGCAGCAACTCAACCAGGCCAATCAGCGCGGCGGAGGAAGAGGACAGTTGCAGGGCGAACGTTCCCGGCACCAGCATGCCGGCGATAAGGATCAGGTTGGCCACAAGCACCGTCATCGCTACCAGTACGATGGCATAGTGGTGCTGGAATTTTTTATTGATAACTATTATTTTGCGCCGATTCTGCATGACCGCCCCTACTGCCCTTGTTATTCCCTCTAGACTAAGGCACTGGCACCCTCTATAACAAGTAACAAGGTGACAACTCGGGAGAAAATGTGACGGGACTCACAACCGCTCCGGGATAGTCGCTCAACCGCTGCATAAACGCACCCGCCAGCGGCGGTCATGACCCGGGTTTCACCAGCCCAGTACCTGTTTGACGAAGGGAATGGACAGCGCCCGTTTGCGGGCCAGGGATGCCCGGTCCAGCCGGTCCAGTAGTTCCAGTAACTGGGCCAGGTCGCGTGGGGCCCGAGTGACGATATAGCTGGCCACCTCATCGCCCAGGTTCAGGCCCCGCCGGGCGGCGCGAAACTGCAGAATTGCCCGCTTCTGTTCATCACTGCCACTTGCCAGTTGGTAAACCACGCCCCAACTCAAGCGGGAGCTCAGGTCCGCCAGTTCCACTTCCAGGGCCCTGGGAGCACCGGCGGCCGCTATCAGTAGCCGGCAACCCCATTCCCGCGCGCGGTTGTAGAGCCCGAACAGTGCATGTTCCCAGGCCTGTTGCCCCAGCACCACTTCCAGGTCATCCAGGGCAACAAGCCCCAGTGTCTCCACGCCCGCCAGCACCTCGTCCGGTGGATACACCGACAGTTCCCTCAGCGGCAGGTACAGGGCGTTGTCGCCCGCCAGGTGACAGGCGCCCTGGAGCAGGTGCGACTTGCCACTACCCCGATTACCGTGAATAAAGACCACCGACTCACCCCGCCCCTCGCTCACGCTGCGCACCGCTGCAACCAATGCCGCGCTGCTATCGGTGGTGAGAAAGTTGTCCAGGGTGGCATCATCCCGTAACTGCACCAAAAGCGGCAGTTGCTGGCCAGACTGGGCCACGCTAATCTCCCCCGTACAAATCGCTGGAGCGATAGTGATACATGGCGTGGCGAAGAAAAACCATGATCACGGCTGCCACCGGCAAGGCCAGCACAACCCCCACGAAGCCCGCTATCTGACCGCCTGCCATCAGGGCAAAAATGACTGCCACCGGGTGCAAACCGATTCGGTCCCCCACCAATACCGGAGTCAGTAACATGCTCTCCACAGCCTGGCCTATCGCAAACACCAGCCCGACCCACAGCAGCACCGTCCAGTCCTGGAACTGGGCGTAGGCGGCGATAAAGGAAGCGACGATACCCACCATAAAACCCAGGTAAGGCACAATACTGGCAAGCCCCGCAATCACTCCCAGCAGCATGGCCAGCTGCAGCCCCACCAGCCACAGGCCAGTCGCATAAATCACCCCCAGGGCGCACATCACCAGGAACTGTCCGCGAAGAAAGGCGCCAACCACTTCATCGGCCTCACTCGCCAGCTCGACGGTCGTTTCCTGCCAGGCCAGCGGGAACAATGCCAGGGCCTTTTTCATCAGCCGGTTCCAGTCACGCATCAGGTAAAAGGCAACGACCGGCACCAGGGCAAGATTGGCAAGGCCGAGCAACATACTGGCACCGGACCCGGTAATCTTCTTCAGCGACTGGGCCGTGAATCTGCCCACCGATTGCCAGTTGTCTGCCAACTGGCCGGTCCAGTCCACCGGGGGCAACTTTCTGGCCGGAAGGTCCAGGCGCTGCTGCAGCCAGGGCACGGCTTCGCCGATAAACCAGTTGTAAATCTGCGGAATTTTCCCGATCAGCGCGTCCAGCTGGACCAGCAACATGGGCAGGGCGAACACCAGTGCCACCGCAACAATTGCAGAGAACAGCAGGAACACAATCGCCACCCCCAGCGTGCGCCCAACACCCTTGTCCTCCAGCCGGTCCACCAGCGGATCGCCCAGGTAGGCGATCAGAGCACCCAGCACGAAGGGAGACAGAATCGGTTGCAGCAGGTAGAGCAGCGCTCCCAGCGCCACGACCACCGCAAGCGCCAACGGCCAGCGATAGGACGACATCTGCTCCGGGGGTTCTAATTGGTCCACTGGTATACCAGTTCGCCGGGCAGCGCATCCTGTGGTTGCAGCCGTTTGTTGAGCTGGATAATGGAAGCAAGTTGCGCGGCATCGGCCGCGGCGTCCAGTCCGAATTCAACGCGGTCGCCACTGATGGACGCGATATTGGCGTGCTCTATGAGTTCCAGGCTTTCCAGCCATTTTACGATTGCCGTGTAATCGGAAAAGTCCACCACGCCATGAACGACCAGATGAACCCGGTCATCGGTAATACCCGTGGGTGCAACCGCGTAACGCGAAGCCATCTCCTCCGCTGCGAGGGCCACGCCATCGCGCATAAAACCTGCCGCACCGGGGGCCTGGCTGCTGCGATCCAGGCGGTGATTACCGTACAGATAGCTCCAGTCCCCCGTCCACTGACCGTTCGATAGCAGCACTGCCCTGCCCACCAGCAGGTTTTCAGCGTTGTAGCGGACAGAGGCCGACTGGACTGCCATGCCGCGCAGCTCCCAGATATCGCCCAGCCCGATCGTGGTCGCATCGGCCAGATCGAACAGCGGCAGCTGCACGGGAACCCCCCTGCGCTCAAACGCAGACACCAGCTCGGCAGCCAGCCCAGGCGTATCGGCGAAGCTGACCCACTGGCGAACGCCGTCGATCTCTACCGCCATCCACACCAGAACCCGGGGACGATTGGCTGTCCACAGCGGCAGTCGGGCATTGGTCAGCAGGCGGTTAATGAAGGAATCGTCGAATTCAAATCGCGCACTCAGTTCATCACCGGTCTGTTCATCGCGGACATAGGCATATTGCTGGACATGGCTGCGGGCCTCCGGCAACGCGGCGATAATTTCCGGGTGCTGCAACACCTCTTCACTGCCGGACACCTTGACCAACACCTCGGCCAGCGCGTCGCGGGAGGCGCTGGCCAACGCGCTACGGCCCTGGTCGATGACCGGCACCTGGGCCGAATGCAGGTTCCTGACCACCTCTGCCGGGGTTGCTGCAGCATATAGCATCAGGGCGAAAAGCAGCCCCTGGAAAGACTTGGACACACTGGCATCCTGAATGAACCCGAGATCGTCGCATTGTAACAGCCCTTTCGAAGCAGGTGCAGCGCGATCCAATTTCAGCATTATGACAGGTGCGCCACCGGCCCAGTCGTACTAAAATGGCGCCCCTCTCTAATTCCATGGATCGCCCGACAACATGAGCAGTGACAGCAAGCAGCCCTCTCTGAGCTACAGGGACGCAGGGGTCAACATCGACGCGGGTAACGCCCTCGTAGAACGTATCAAGGGAGTATCGCGCAGGACCGCCAGGCCAGAAGTTCTCGGCGGGCTGGGCGGTTTCGGCGCCCTGTGTGAAATCCCCGAAGGCTATAAACAACCGGTGTTGGTCTCCGGTACCGACGGCGTCGGCACCAAGCTTCGCCTGGCCATGGACCTGGGCATTCACAATACCATCGGCATCGACCTGGTGGCCATGTGCGTCAACGACCTGGTGGTTGCGGGCGCGGAGCCCCTGTTTTTCCTCGACTACTACGCCACCGGTGCCCTCAACGTGGATACGGCAGCCGATGTGGTCGAAGGTATAGGTCGCGGCTGTGAACTGGCCGGGTGCGCCCTGGTCGGCGGCGAGACCGCGGAAATGCCGGGCATGTACGAGGGCGAGGACTACGATCTGGCGGGATTCTGCGTCGGCGTGGTGGAAAAGTCCGCCATCATCGATGGCAGCAAGGTCTGCGAAGGCGATGTACTGGTGGGCATTGGCAGCAGCGGCCCGCACTCCAACGGCTACTCCCTCATCCGCAAGATAATCGAGGTCAGCGGCGCCGACCTCGGCCAACCGCTGGGATCGGGCACACTGGCGGAGGCCTTACTGGCCCCCACCACCATCTACGTCAAGTCCCTGCTGGCGCTGTTCAGTGCGGTGGATGTCAAGGCCCTGTCCCACATTACCGGCGGCGGCCTGCTGGAGAACATACCCAGAGTCTTGCCCGATAACTGTAATGCCCGCATTGATACCGATAGCTGGCAGTGGCCCGAAGTATTCAGCTGGCTGCAACGGGAGGGCAATGTGGAGCCCCGCGAAATGTATCGCACCTTCAACTGTGGTGTGGGGATGGTGGTCTGCGTGGCCGCCGACGATGCCGCGGCGACCATCGAACTGCTGCAGCAGTCAGGGCACAACGCCTGGCAGATTGGCGCTATCACCGCCGGCACTAACGAGGTAGAGCTGACCCCGTGAACACCCCCGGCAAGGCTCGCATCGCCATTCTCATTTCCGGTCGCGGCTCCAACATGCAGGCCTTCATCGATGCCTGCGAGGCCGGCGAGCTCGATGCCTCCATCGCCCTGGTGCTGAGCAACAATCCCGACGCGGCCGGGCTGGCGCGCGCCAACGCGGCTGGCATCCCCACGACCTGCGTGAATCACCGCGATTTCGACAGCCGCGAGGCGTTTGACGCCGCGCTGGTCCGGACACTGGAGCCAGTGCAGCCGGACCTGGTGATCCTGGCAGGGTTCATGCGCATACTGACCCCGGTATTTATCACACCTTTTGCCGGAAAATTATTGAACATTCACCCATCCTTGCTGCCAAAATACCCGGGACTCGACACTCATCGCCGTGCCCTTGAGGCCGGCGACAGGGAAGCTGGCGTCACGGTACATTTTGTGACGCCCGAACTTGACGGTGGGCCACCGATCATCCAGGCGAAAGTCCCCATAGAAGACGGCGATACGCCGGAAACGCTGGCAGCAAGGGTGATCGTGCTGGAACACGTTATTTACCCCATTGCTGCGAAATGGCAACTGCAGCGCCGACTGCGACTCGACCAACAGGGAGCAACACTGGATGGTAAACGTATACCTGCCTCTGGCATCAATTATGTCCCGGGCATTGAATAGGCAAGCCCTGCCTGTGGCGGCGGCCGCGGTGGCGATGTTCGCCATGGTATCTCCGCTCACCGTCGCCGGGGAACAGCAAGGCCTCAAGCCCTACTCGGCTGAGTACAAAACCACCGCCCGGGGTATGGCGCTCAAACTCAACCGCAAACTGGAAGCAAACGGCGATGGCAGCTACACCCTCACCAACGGCGGCAAAATCATGGTTGTGGGCTTCCACGAAATGAGCGTGTTTTCTGTTGACGGTGCAGCCATCATCCCCAAGTCCTACGTCTACCAGGGCACCGGCCTGATCAACCGCCGTCGCGAGGTGCACTTCACCCCCGGCTCGGATACGATCCGCAGCCTGTACAAGGAGCAGTGGTACGACCTTCCCTACAAGGAAGGCACACTGGACCGGATGAGCCAGCAAGAGCAGGTGCGCCTGTTCCTGCTCAACGACCCCACTCCCAAGGAAGATATCCTGATAACCGTCGCTGACGGCAAACGGGTCAAGGACTACCAGCTTAAGTACGTGGGAGAAGAAACCCTGGACACTCCCCTGGGCAAGCTGGACACCCTCCACTTCGAGCGCATACACGATGACCCTGATCGCAAGTCAGACACCTGGGTGGCCCCCGGCCTGGATTACCTGATGGTGAAAACCGTGCACGTGGAAGACGGCAAACCGGTAGAGGCGATTCTCACCAAGGCCAGCGTCGGCAACTAGCCTGTAGCCCGGTTCAGGCTTTGGGCAGGGTCACCCCGGTCTGGCCCTGGTACTTCCCGCCCCGGTCCTTGTAGCTGACCTCGCACACTTCATCAGATTCAAAAAACAGCATCTGCGCCACGCCCTCATTGGCGTAGATCTTCGCCGGCAGGGTCGTGGTGTTGGAAAATTCCAGGGTGACGTGCCCTTCCCATTCCGGTTCCAGCGGCGTCACGTTAACGATGATGCCGCAGCGGGCATAGGTTGATTTACCCAGGCAAATCGTCAGCACGTTCCGGGGGATGCGGAAGTACTCCACCGTGCGTGCCAGGGCGAAGGAGTTGGGCGGGATAACGCAGACATCGCTTTTCACATCGACAAAACTGCCCTCGTCAAAGCCTTTCGGGTCCACGGTCGCGGAATTGATATTGGTGAACACCTTGAACTCGTTGGAACAACGAACGTCGTAGCCGTAACTGGAGGTGCCATAGGAAATGAGCCTATCCCCAGCTTCCCCGGTACGCACCTGGCCGGCCTCGTAGGGCTCGATCATGCCGTGTTCCTGCGCCATGCGGCGAATCCACTTGTCTGCTTTGATACTCACGTTGTCGTTTCCATTCAGTCGTCTGAAATCTTGATCTCGGGGAACTGTCGCACTGCGCCATTACCTGCAGAATCCAGCGCTGCCATCAGTTTTTCCGCCATTTGCAGATACAGCGCAGTGACCGGCGATTCCGGATCGGCAATCACGGTAGGGTTGCCGGCATCGGTCTGTTCACGGATTCGCCGATCCAGCGGCAGACTGCCCAGCAGGGGGACGCCATATTCGGCGGCGATGCGCTCACCGCCATGCTCGCCGAAAATATGCTCCTGGTGGCCGCAATTGCTGCACACGTGCAGCGCCATGTTCTCCACCACGCCGAGGATGGGCACATCCACCTTGCGAAACATCTCGATGCCTTTCTGGGCATCCAGCAGGGCGATATCCTGGGGGGTGGTGACTATGACAGCACCGGCAAGAGTGGCTTTCTGGGACAGGGTCAGCTGCACATCGCCGGTCCCCGGCGGCATGTCGATAATCAGGTAGTCCAGCGGCCCCCAGAGAGTCTGCTCCAGCATCTGCGCCAGGGCGCCACCCGCCATGGGTCCCCGCCAGACCATGGGTGTCTTTTCGGTCACCAGGTATCCCATGGACATGGTCTTGAGACCCTGGGCCTTGATCGGCAGCAGAAACTGCCCACCCTGCTGCTCGGGACGCTCGCCCTCTGCCACCCCCAGCATCAACTGCTGACTGGGGCCGTAAATGTCGGCATCCAGCAAACCCACGTCGGCCCCTCGAGCCTGTAGCGCCAGAGCGAGGTTTACCGCCGTGGTAGATTTGCCGACTCCGCCCTTGCCCGAGGCAACGGCGATAATGTGCTTGATTTCATTCATGAGATATCGCGTCGTATCCGCGGGCCCTGCCAGTGGCGGCTGCCCGATATAGAGGGCGCTAGTATACGGACTGGAAGCGCCTGCTACCACCATCGGACCCGCTCCGCGCCTGAAGCTGGTCCGGCGCACGGGCCAGGCATCGCCACTAATGAAAAGCCGGGGTAAAACCGCTATAGTAGCGCCCCATTTTTACCCACTCGGACACAGCCGACCTATGGCCGCTAACGCAACACGCAAAATCCTGGTAACCAGCGCCCTTCCCTACGCCAATGGCCCCCTGCATCTGGGGCATATGCTGGAACAGGTGCAGACCGATATCTGGGTTCGCTTCCAGAAATCCCGCGGCCACGACTGTCTCTACGTCTGTGCCGATGACGCCCATGGTACGGCCATCATGCTGGCGGCAGAGCGTCTGGGCATCAGCCCCGAGCAGCACATCGACATCATGCGCGAACGACATATCAGGGACAGCGACGGTTTTCTGATCGACTTCGCCAACTACTACAGCACCCACTCGCTGGAAAACCGCAAGTGGAGCGAGGAGATTTACCAGCGACTGAAGGCGAACAACCATATTGCCACGCGGGAAATCACCCAGGCCTTTGACCCGGAAAAGGAACTGTTCCTGGCCGATCGATTCATCAAGGGCACCTGCCCGAGGTGCAAGACCGCGGACCAGTATGGCGACAACTGTGAGGCTTGCGGAGCCACCTACAGCCCGGCGGACCTGATCGACCCCGTATCGGCGATTTCCGGCGCCACTCCGGTGGAGCGGGAGTCCACCCACTTCTTCTTCAAACTGCCGGAGTTCGAGGCCATGCTCAAGCAGTGGCTGGATTCAGACACCCTGCAGCCACAGGTGGCCAACAAATTGCGGGAGTGGACAGATGCCGGCCTCCAGGAGTGGGACATCAGCCGCGACGCACCCTATTTCGGCTTTGAGATACCCGGCGAACCGGGCAAGTACTTTTACGTCTGGCTGGATGCGCCCATCGGTTATATCGCCAGCTTTGACAACTACTGTCAACGCACCGGTCACGACTTCGACGCCTACCTGCAACCGGGTGGTGACACCGAGCTCTACCACTTCATCGGCAAGGACATCATCAATTTCCATGGCTTGTTCTGGCCAGCGATGCTGCACTCCGCCGGCCTGCGCACACCCACGGCCATCTTCGCCCACGGTTTTCTTACCGTAAACGGCACCAAGATGTCCAAGAGTCGCGGCACCTTCATCAACGCCAGCACCTATCTCGATCATCTGGACGCCGAGTACCTGCGTTACTACTTCGCGGCCAAGCTGGGCGATTCGGTGGACGATATCGACCTGAATCTGGAAGACTTCATTCAACGGGTCAATTCCGATGTGGTGGGCAAGGTGGTCAACATCGCCAGTCGCTGCGCCGGGTTCCTGCGCAAGGGCTTTGACAATCGACTCGCTTCCGAATGCGCTGAGCCGGACCTGCTGAAAGAATTTATCGGGGCCGGTGAGCCCATCGCCGCCCTGTACGAACAACGCGAATTCAACAAAGCCATCCGCGAGATCATCGCCCTGGCCGATAAGGCCAACCAGTACATCGACGGCAAAAAACCCTGGGTGCTGGCGAAAGAGGAAGGCAGGGAAAGCGAGGTTCACGCCGTGTGCAGCGTTGGCATCAACCTGTTCCGCGTTCTGATGACCTACCTGAAGCCGGTCCTGCCGGTCATGGCAGACAAATCAGAAGCTTTTCTCAACACATCACTGGACTGGACCGCGCTGGAGTCGCCGCTGCTGGATCATCAACTGGCAAAATTCAAACCCTTGATTCAACGCATTGATCCCGAGCAGGTAGAAGCCATGATAGAGGCCAGCAAACCGTCCGAGGAACCCGCCCCAAATACTCCCTCGGAGCAGGCGGGCAAAGCGGAAGCCAGCACAGCAAGTGACACCATCGCTTTCGAGGACTTCGCCAAAATCGATTTGCGGGTCGGCCTGATCACAGCCGCCGATCACGTGGAGGGAGCCGACAAGCTGCTGAAGCTGACCCTGGACCTGGGGGAACTGGGCACCCGGCAGGTATTCGCCGGGATCAAGTCGGCCTACCTCCCCGAACAACTGGTGGGCATGCATACCGTTGTCGTGGCCAACCTGGCGCCGCGCAAAATGCGCTTTGGCGTCTCCGAGGGGATGGTGCTTGCCGCCGGACCCGGGGGCGAGGACATCTATCTGCTGCAGCCCCACGACGGCGCCAGGCCGGGTATGCAGGTCAAGTAAATGCAGCTAGACTAACGATCATTAGTTTACAATGACTTGCTGATCTATCATCTGCCAACGGGTTAAAATGGCGGCAGTAACATAACATTTCACCTGACGGGTGTTGCGGTAGCAGAGTTCACCATGCTGGCAGACTACTCAATCCTGTTGATCGGGGCGATTCTGGTCAACAACTTCGTGCTGGTACAGTTTCTGGGACTGTGCCCGTTCATGGGTGTGTCCAACAAACTGGAAACAGCGATGGGCATGTCGATGGCCACCACCTTCGTGCTGACACTCGCCTCCGCCTGCAGCAACCTGACGTATCACTTCCTGTTATTGCCCCTGGGGCTCGAGTACCTGAAAACCATCTCCTTTATCCTGGTGATCGCGGTGGTGGTGCAATTCACCGAGATGGTGGTGCGCAAGTCCAGTCCGCTATTGCACCGGGTGCTGGGGGTCTACCTGCCATTGATTACCACCAATTGCTCGGTACTGGGTGTCGCCCTGTTGAATATCAACAAGGAACACAGCTTCATGCAGTCGCTGTTTTATGGCTTCGGCGCTGCCGTGGGATTCTCGCTGGTGCTGGTGTTATTCGCGGCAATGCGTGAACGGCTCGCAGTGGCTGACGTGCCCGCCCCCTTCCAGGGAGCCGCTATCGGTATGATCACCGCCGGCCTGATGTCGCTGGCTTTCCTCGGCTTTGCAGGTCTGGTGTAAGCCAAGGTGTACGAATTTATCGCCCAACAGCCTCTGCTCGCCGCCCTGTTCGCGCTGGTCGGCCTGGGCGCGGTCTTCGGCGCCCTGCTGGGCTACGCCGCTGAGCGATTCAAGACGGAAGGCAACCCCATTGTCGACCAGATCAACGAAATACTGCCACAAACCCAGTGTGGCCAGTGCGGTCACCCCGGATGCCGGCCCTACGCCGAAGCCATTGCCGCGGGTGAGGCCATTAACAAGTGTCCACCCGGCGGCCAGGCCGGCGTTCAGGCGTTGGCCGACCTGCTGGATATGGAGCCAATCCCGCTGGATGAGGAGCACGGCGAAGAGGACGTCAAAAAAATCGCCCATATCCGCGAGGCCGAGTGCATCGGTTGTACCAAGTGCATCCAGGCCTGCCCGGTGGATGCCATTCTCGGTGCTGCCAAGCATATGCACACGGTGATCGCGAGCGAATGCACCGGCTGCGACCTGTGTGTTGAACCCTGCCCGGTTGACTGCATCGACATGATTCCCGAGGAACAATCCCTGCAGACCTGGACCTGGGACTTACCCGAGCCCGGCCGCAGGGTCGATATCATCGCCACCGACGCCACTCCGGCCGAGGAAGCGGCATGAGAAAAGTCTTCGGCTTTCACGGCGGCATTCACCCGCCGGAAAACAAGCACCAGTCCCTCGGTTCCCCTATCGCGCAGGCGGGCATACCTGCGGAACTGGTTCTGCCCCTGTCCCAGCATATTGGTGCCCCGGCAGTACCGATAGTGGAAGTGGGCCAACATGTACTGAAGGGGCAGCAGATCGCGGAGCCGGCTGGCTTTGTCAGCGTTCCCATCCACGCGCCGACTTCAGGCACGATCAGGGCCATTGAGGACCGACAGGTTGCCCACCCCTCCGGGTTGAGCGCCCGCTGTATCATCCTGGCCAGTGACGGCAAGGACGAATGGATCGAGCACAGCGGCCTGGCTGACTACCGCCAGGTCGAACGCAGTGAGCTACTGAGCAGGATCCGCAACGCGGGTATCGCCGGAATGGGGGGGGCAGGCTTTCCGACCGCAGTAAAACTTGCGGTCAAACCGGACGCAAAAATAACCACGCTGATTATCAATGGCACCGAGTGTGAACCTTACATCACCGCCGACGACGAACTGATGCGGGAGCGGGCTGCCCAGATCATCGAGGGCACGGAGATTCTCTCCTGTATCGTCCAGCCTGATGAAACCCTGATTGGCGTTGAGGATAACAAGCCCGAGAGCATTGCCGCCCTGCAGGCTGCGGCGCAGGGCACGGCAATCGAAGTGGTGGTATTCCCCACCAAGTACCCCTCCGGGGGCGAGAAACAGTTAATAGAGATTCTCACCGGCAAGCAGGTACCCAGCGGCGGCCTGCCCGCAGATATCGGTATTGTCTGCCAGAACGTGGGCTCCACTGTCGCCATTCGCGATGCGATTATCGATGGTCGACCACTCATTTCGCGCATCACCACAGTCACCGGCGAGAGCGTGCAGGAACCGCGCAACTACGAGGTCCTGCTGGGCACCTCCATGAGTTATCTGCTGCAGCAGGCCGGCTACCAGCCGGACGGCAACAAGCGCCTGATCATGGGTGGGCCGATGATGGGTTTTACCGTTCCCGATCCCCAGGTACCCATCGTAAAAACCACCAACTGCCTGCTGGCGCCAAGCGAAGCCGAACTACCCACGCCGCCACCAGCCCAGGCCTGCATACGCTGTGGCATGTGTGCCGAGGCATGCCCCGCCAGCCTGCTGCCGCAACAACTGTACTGGTTTGCCCAGGGCCGGGAATTCGAGAAGGCAGAGCAGCATAACCTGTTCGACTGCATTGAATGCGGCGCCTGCTCCTACGTCTGCCCAAGCAATATTCCACTGGTGCAGTATTACCGGGCGGCGAAAGCCGAGGTGGTGCAAATGCGCCGGGACGCCGAAAAGTCCGAACACTCGCGGATTCGCTTCGAGGCTCGCCAGGCACGCCTGGAACGGGAAGCGGCGGAGAAAGAGGCCAAGCGCGCCGCTCGCAAAAAAGCGGCAGAAGAAAAAGCCCGATTGGCGGCCGAGCAGGGTGGAGCCGGCGAAGACCCCATCCAGGCTGCCATCGAGCGGGCCAAAGCCAAGAAAGCTGCCCAGGCCGCCGGGGCGGGCGGCGAAAGTGAAGCAGAAAAGCTGGAAAAGGCGGTGCAGACCACCCGCAAGCGCCTGGACACAGCGGAGAAGAAGCTGGCTGCCGCTATGGAAGAAGGGTCGGACCTGGTCAGCGCCCTGCAGACCGGCGTCGACAAAACCCGCGCGAAACTGGAGGCGGCAGAAACGGCACTGGCGGACTATCACCGGGCAAACCCCTCTACTGAACCTGTAACCGCAGAGCCCGAGGTAGACGCCGCCCAGGCAGCGATCAAGAAAGCCATGGCAGCCCGTGCTGCAGAAGCGGATAAATCACCGGAACAAAAAGCCCGGGACAACCTGGCCAAGCTGGAAGCACGACTGGCCAAGTCGGAGGCACGACTGGAACAGAGTCGCGCCGCAGGAGAAGAGGAAAAAATCATTACCGCACTGGAATCCACCGTCGAACGGTTAAAGGACAAGGTCGCTGAAGCGCGCTCAGCACTGGCAGAGGCGGAGGCTTCCTGACGTGGCGTTAATGCGGATCACATCGCCCCACGCCCACGGTCCCATGACGACCAGCCGGGTCATGCAGAATGTGCTGTTGGCCACTGTACCGGGCATCATCGTACTGACCCACTTCTTCGGTTTCGGTGTGCTGGTTAATATCGCCTGGGCTTCCATCCTCGCCCTGGGCTTTGAGGCGCTGGCACTGAGGCTGCGCAAACGACCGCTCGGGTTTTATCTCGGTGACTACAGCGCGCTGGTTACTGCGGTGCTGCTCGGTATCGCCCTGCCGCCCTACTCGCCATGGTGGCTGATTGCGGTGGGCATCGCCGCCGCCATCCTGCTGGCCAAACACCTCTATGGCGGCATGGGCTACAACCCGTTCAATCCTGCCATGGTAGGCTACGTGGTGCTGCTCATCTCCTTTCCGGTGCAGATGACAAGCTGGGCGCCGCCGCGGGGTACCGGCGAACTGCCGGGACTGCTGGAGGCCCTGCAAGCCTGCTTTACCCCGGCAAGCTTCGATGGGGTTACCATGGCGACCCCACTGGATGTGCTCAAGCAAAACAACAGCCTGTTGCTGGAAGACCTCTGGCAACAGAATGTTCAGTTCGGCCGCTGGGCGGGCCTGGGCTGGGAGTGGGCAAACCTGGCGTTTCTGGCGGGAGGCCTGTGGTTACTTTACCAGCGCATCTACACCTGGCACGCGCCGGTTGCCATGCTCACCACCCTGACGCTGATGTCGGCCCTGTTCTATGACGGCGGCAGCAGCGCCAGTGGCGGCTCCCCGCTGTTCCACCTGCTGAGCGGAGCCACCATGTTAGGTGCCTTTTTCATCATCACTGACCCGGTCAGTTCCGCGGTTTCGAACCGGGGCAGGCTGGTATTCGGGGGCCTGATTGGCATACTGGTCTATCTCATCCGGGTATTCGGCAATTACCCGGACGCAGTCGCCTTCGCCGTGCTGATCATGAATCTCGCCGCGCCGTTTATCGACCAGTACACCCAACCGCGCACCTACGGCCATGCCAGCAACCGGAGTGACGGCTGATGCTCGGGAAATCAATGACCCGCAATTCCCTGCTGCTGGCACTGTTCGCCGTGGCTACCGGCCTGCTGCTGGCAGGTAGCTATTTGATGACCAAGGAGCGGATTGCTGCAGAAATCCGCAAGGCCGAAGAAAAAGCACTGCTGCAGGTCGTGCCCAGGGAGCGACATGATAACTCCATGCTGGACGACACCCTGCCGGTGGGCCCTGCAACAGCCAAGCTTGGACTGCGGGAAGACAAGCGCATTTACCTGGCAAAATCTGCCGGCGAGGTGGTGGCAGCCATTATTCCTGTCACCGCGCGTGACGGTTACAGCGGTGACATACAGTTGATCGTCGGCGTTAACGCCGACGGCACCGTCGCCGGAGTCCGCACCCTGACCCACAAGGAAACCCCCGGGCTGGGAGACAAGGTTGACCTGGCGAAAAGTGACTGGTTGCTGGGGTTTAACGGCCGCTCCCTTGACAATCCTGCGGCAGATGGCTGGGCGGTTAAAAAAGATGGTGGCGTGTTCGACGCCTTTACCGGCGCCACAATTACTCCCAGGGCCGTGGTGGGCGCCACTCGCAGGGCGCTGGAATACGCCCGGGAAAACAGCGCAGCCCTCTACGGCAGCGAGGACAAGGCCCCCAGTGGAGGAGCATCGTCATGACTGACGTCAGTTACCGGGAACTTTCACTCAACGGCCTGTGGAAAAACAACCCGGCGATCGTCCAGTTGCTGGGGCTGTGCCCGCTGCTGGCGGTGACCGGCTCCGTGGTCAATGCCATCGGGCTTTCACTGGCGACCTGTCTGGTGCTTATCACGTCCAACACAGCCGTCTCGTTGATTCGCAATATCGTCTCCGACGCTGTGCGCCTGCCGGCATTCGTAATGATTATCGCCTCCGCGGTGACCTGCATTGAACTACTGATGCAGGCCTACGCCTATGAGCTGTACCAGATACTGGGCATATTCCTGCCGTTGATCACCACCAATTGCGTGATTCTCGGCCGCGCCGAGGCCTTTGCCTGCAAGAACAGCCTGCTGCCTGCCATCTATGACGGCCTGATTATGGGCCTGGGGTTCGGCCTGATTCTGGTACTGCTGGGCGCCCTGCGTGAACTGGCCGGAACCGGCGCCCTGTTGGCGGACATGGACCTGCTGTTCGGCCCGGCGGCTGAAAGCTGGAAAATCGTATTGATCGAGGACTACCAGCCGTTCCTGCTGGCGATACTTCCTCCAGGAGCTTTCATTTTTACCGGTTTGATTATTGCCGTTAAAAACCTGATCGATGCGCGCATCCAGTCGCGCATGGACGCGATGAAAGAAAAACCGGTCAAAGGCTCCAAGCGGGTGCGGGTAACGGGCACCATCAGTTAGGACAGCAACAGCGTATCCAGAATTTCGTCTACCGCAGCATCGTCCATGCCGCGGTTTTCTTCATCACAACTGTAGGTGATGAACAACATCATGGAGCCATTGGCAAGGTACCATTCGCGAATCGCCACGCCTTCTTCCTGATAATCGGCGCGGACGCCGAAAAATTCACCCAGGCTCAGGGTTTCCCACTGCAATTGCTGCTCGGCCTCGTCACGGGCAATTTGCGCAACCTCCTCGCGGCTGAATTCACCCTCGTCCTTGTGCAGGGTAGAAATTTCGATACAGCCGACGCCATCGTGGTCGCCGATGAGAATGCTCTCCTCCTCGGACTCGGCCCACCACTCCGGGGGAACCGCCAGGTTCCACCACTCTGTTTCCAGCACATTGAACGCCAAGCTTATAACCTCCTGGACATCAGCAGGGCGTCTTCACGGCCCCGCGCGGTTTTGTAGTAACGGGGCCTGATCCCGTCGACAACAAAGCCATTGTTCTCATAAAGTGCCCGCGCCGCAACATTGGATTTGCGGACTTCCAGCAGGCAGCGTACCAGACCGCCTGCTGACATCTCCCGCAGGCCGGCAGCGAGCAGGGCCGTGGCACAGCCCTTCCCCTGGTGATCCTGCGCAACCGCCAAATTATCGATATTGGCCTCGTCCAGCAGCCGGGTGTAAAACAGAAAACCGGCCAGTTCTCCAGCTACCTCCAGTACCAGTGCGACGTGTGTGTCCGCCGACGATGAGCGTAAATAGGGGGCCAGGACCTGTTCACTCCAGGGACTGGCGGACACCGCTCTGTCGAGCGCCATCAGTGGTCGAATATCCTCGGGAACCGCCTTCCTGATATGCTGCGGACGATTTTCAGGCACGCAGAACCAATGGCTGCAAATCCGACCAGACCTGCCGCTTGCTGGCAGGTTGTTCAATCATCTGCAGGGTACTGAGTGTGCTTACCCGGGCGAGGTCACCCAGGCCGCCGGCATCGACATAAGCGGATGCCTCCTCACCCAGGATGACCAGCCCCCGGCACTTCTGTTCCTCGATATGACGCAACAGGAAGGCCTGTACACCGGCGCGGGCGGCCGTCTCCCCCTGATCCAACTGGGGGTTGTTATGTATGGGCCAGTCAAACTGGGCCACTGTTGGAGCGTCGACACTGCCGTGCACCGCTCGGGCCATGCCCTGGATCAGTTGCACCTGCTCCCGCGCCAGCGGCCTGTCGCCCAGGGATTCAACCCAGGCGATACCGCCGGAAAACACCGCCGCCAGGCTGAACCGCACGGTTGGCGCGTCAGATTGGCGCCTGGCCTGTCTGTCGACGACGGCAGGCGAGGATGACTGCTTGCCGACAACGTCCAGCCGCGGCATGTGAGCCGGACGTGCCGTTGGCGACTCCGGCTCGGGGTGCTCTGCCCCAGTGCCCCGGGCAGGCACCAGCACAAGCCGCTGGGTGGGCAGCGCGCCCGCCAGTTGCCCCCGGGAAACATAGCCGTCAACCCCCATGGCTTGCAGGTAACGCAGTCTGTCGATTTCGTTCATGTTGATCCCGCTGCAATCACTGCCTGCCATGGTACCAGCTTTGCCCCCTCTGCTATATCCAGCGCCAGCCGTGGCGATTGAAAAACTGCCAGCCGGAACGGACAAACAGCTTCAGGTGTCGCCAGCCTTTGCTGGCGGCGTAGCCGCCGTGGTGGACAATGCGTACGCTGGGCTCGTAACGCAGGCTACCCAGTTGCCCCAGCCGCAGCGAGAGGTCAAAATCTTCGAAGTAGAGAAAGAATGACTCGTCAAACCCTCCCACCTCCGCGAAGGCACTTCCCCTGAGCAACATGAAACAGCCACTGGCAAGCGGCACTTCCACCGGCTGCCCGTTCCCGCAGACGTCGCTCATGTCATAGCGTGACATGAGCGATGGAAACAGGCGCCGGCCCAGGCCCGGCAAAAAGGCCCGCAGCGCCAGTACCGCCACCGAGGGGTAGCGCTTACAGAGAAATTCCGGTTCCCCGCCATCTCCGCGTGCCGCGGGACTCAACAACACCAGCGAGCTGTCCTCGCTCATAATGTCCAGGCCCCGTTGCAGCGCATCGGCGGCGAGTTCCACATCCGGATTGAGCACCAGGTGAATGTCACCCACACCTGCGACCAGTGCCCGGTTTTGTCCCGCACCAAAGCCACGGTTCTCATCGAGCGAATCGAGGGTGACACCCGGCCATTTCTCGCCGGCGAGGCTCTGCTCCAGTTCTCGCTTGTACCGGGTTGCCGAGCCGTTATCCACCAACTGGATACTGACCTCACTCACAGAACGGCCCCGCAGGGGGGCGCAGGCCGCGACAAGGCTGCGCAAGGTTCGCACCAGCAACGGCAGTGGGCTGTTGAAGACCACAATGGTCACGGTCAGGCGGGGCAAAGGGGTGGATTCTGGCTGCATCACGCCATGTTAGCAGCTCCGCATTGACAGGTCGCCGCTGACCCGCTCTGCGGCCCGATTCTGTTGAATGACCGCGGAATGGGAAGTTTTAGAACTTTTCCTGATATTTTTCTTTAATAACGATGCCATCCCTCTATTATTTGGATAGTGGAGTGACGAAAATCCTCCTCGAAGTTACTGGTCGCTAGCTAATACGGGGTTTTTGGCTGGCGCCGTGATAAGCTGTAAAAATGTAGGCAAGTGAATGGTTGACACACTGGTTTTTCAACCGAGAATCAGAAGAAGCCGAATCACGATATTAAGACTCACTGGACAGTGGGCAATAGGGGACCAAGATGACTAATCGATTCGCCACTTTCAGCAGCCGTATGGCTGTCGCTCTGACCATGATACTGGCCATCGCCGCCTGCGGTGGTGGGGGGGGCGGAGGCGGCGGCTTCAAGGGCGATGGTGGTTCTGGCGGCGATGCCGATACCGACACGTATTTCATCCAGCTTGCACTGCGCAACTCCCAGGGCGAAGAAAGCAGCATAGTCACCGCCAATGAACCCGGAACCCTGCAAGTGCTGGTCACTGAGAAAAATGCCAATGGCCGGCCTGTCCCCAGTGTTATCGTCACTGCCTCCACCAGCAGCGGCTTGCTCGATCCATCCAGCGGCAATGGGCTGACCAACGCTGAAGGCGCGGTTACCTTCACCGTGCGCGCCGGCCAGGATCGCGGCGCCGGTACCATTACCGTGTCGGTTGAAGATCCGCAAGGCGCGGTGGTAGAGAGGTCCGTCAACTTCCAGATCGGGGTTGGGGATCTGCGTCTTGGCCACTTGCAGGGATCAACCTACTTCGACGCGGAAATCGGCATCGCCCCGGATGGCCCGATCGCCGCCAAAGGTGAGGCGATTCTGTCCCTGGCAATCGTCGACCGCAACGGCCTGCCGATCGGCACCGCCGAAAGCATTAACATCAGCAGCCTGTGCCTGGACATTGGCGATGCCAATCTCAGCCCCGCCAATCCCATTCCTGTAGTTGCTGGTCGCGTTGAGGTGACCTACACCGCGGACGGTTGTCAGGGCCTGGACCAATTGACGGCTGAGGTCATCGGCGTGGGCGCCCAGGCGTTCGGCACCATCGAGATTTCCGACACCGTGGCCAACGGCCTGACATTTGTCAGTGCCGTGCCCAACCTCATCGTGCTCAAGGGCACAGGCGGCGGCCCCACCCGTCAGGAAAAGTCAGAGGTCACATTCCAGGCGGTGGATTCCAACGCGCAGCCACTGGAGGGCGTGGACATCGCCTTCAGCCTGACTACTGACGTTGGCGGCCTCAGTTTCTCGCCGAAAAGCGGGACCACCGCTGAAGACGGCACCGTGTCAACCGTGGTCTCCTCAGGTGACGTGGCCACTGTCGTTCGCGTTGTCGCGACAGCCGATGCCGGCGAACTCGGTGAGGTCTCCGCCGTGTCGGATGTGCTGACCGTCAGCACGGGTCTCCCCGACCAGAACTCCATCTCCCTGTCTGTTGACGGCAACTTCGTCGTCGAGGAAGGCATGACCAAGGACGGTGTCACCCGCACGCTGACCGTGCGCATGGCCGATAAATTCAACAACCCGGTACCGGACGGCACTGCTGCAGTATTTACCACCGAATACGGTGCCATTCAGCCCTCCTGTGAAACCGTGGGTGGCCAGTGCAGCGTGGTCTGGAACAGCCAGGCTCCGCGAATCCCCACGCTGAATGAGAACCAGGATCTGGTGGTGACCATCAATGATCCGGGCTATAGCTGCCCCAGCCATAACGGATCCAGCGGCCCCTGCCCCGACGACCTGGGTATGATTCGCGGTGGACGCTCTACCATCCTGGTGACCGCTATCGGCGAAGAGTCCTTCATTGATAGCAACGCCAACGGTATCTACGACCGGGGTGAGCGCTTTGCCAACCTGTCGGAGGCGTTCCTGGACATTAATGAAAACGGTTTTTACGATCAGGCCACGACCTCATGCAACAATAGTCCCAATAGCCTGACCTGTAAGGCCGGTTCTGAAGAGATATTCACCGATTTCAACAGCAACGGCGTGTTCGATGCCAATGGCGACGACGAATTGAACGGTTACCCGGACGAAGGCGTGGAGGCAATGTACAACGGCCTGCTCTGCCCGAAAGAAGGCGATGGCGTCTACTGCAGCCGCCAGCTGCTGAACGTCAACGACAGCGCAGTTCTGATCCTGTCCACCGACCCCAACTGGGATATCGCCCTCTACCGCGGGCGTACCCCGGCCAGCAGCACCAGCTACAACGGCGGCACTTATACCGCCTATGTCTCTGATCTTTTCAACAGCAAGCCCACCGGCGGCTCGACAGTGAACATCGAGGCCAGTGGCAGCTGTGAGATTACCGGTAAGGACAGCTTTGAAGTACCCAACACCACGGCGCCCGGCGCGTTTGCGATCAGCTTCTCCCAGAGTGGCGTGGGTGACGAAGCAGGCGAAGTGACCATTACCCTCTCCCCCAGTGATGGAGGTCCGGACTACTCAGAGTCCTGGCCCTGCACGCCAGAGCCCGAGCCGGTTGATCCCGAGCCCTGCGATCCCAATGTGGAGCTGTGCCCCGGGGGCTGATCTCAAAAAACTTGCCAACAAGCCGCGTCGATTGACGCGGCTTTTTTTGGCCGTATTTCCGGGCCCCGCAGCGGCTGTGTGCTCTATACTCTGATCAGCAGTGAATTGCTCCTGGGCAAAATCAGTTGATGAACAGAGTAAACGGTAGAGTACAGACCACGATCCGCCTGACCGTGGTCTCGGTCTTTGTTGTCGCCACAGCGCTGACCGCACTGGTGGCGCTGGGCCTGCAATACTATTTCAGCGAAAAAATGGCGCGACAGGCTGCGGCGGAGCTCTACGCGACTACAGCCACCAGCGTCGCGTCTGAAGTCAACGCAATCAACCGGATCAACCACAACGTCATAGACCTGTTGGCAGACAACCCCGACCTCGCCGACCCCGAGCGGGAAGCTGCCCTGCTCGGCATATTCATCCCTGTCCTTGAAAAAAATCCGATGCTTTACGGGGTCTATGTCGGCCGCCCCGATGGCAGCCTGTTCGAACTGATTAACCTGAACAGTAATGACAAAGCGCGTAAAAAGATGCGGGCCCTGCCGCGGGACCGATGGCTGATCATGCGTGTGGAACGCAGGGCTGGCCAGCAATTCCGAACTTACCAGTACCTGGATGACAGGCTTCAGGTTCGAGTATCGCGTGATGAGGCGACCGATTACAACGCCGCCCTGCGTCCCTGGTACCAGACGGCGGTTACCTCCGGGGCGGTGGAGGTATCGAAACCCTATCTGTTCGCCCAGTTGGACAGCCCCGGACTCACCGTCTCCAAACGGGTCGCCGGATCAGATTCAGTGGTTGCAATCGATATAACGCTGGACACTCTTTCCGACTTTCTGGCCGATCACGCCCTCGCTGACAACAGTGGCCTCTACCTCTATGACGTAAATGGCAGAGTCATCGCCTCAAACCTTACCCAGCGTGGAGATACTACCGAACTGCCCTCGCCAAAGGTCAGCATCAGCCGCGGGGAGCGCGAATACCTGGATAGCCTGGGCACCCTGATCGCGTCAAACGAGCTGGACTGGCCACCGCTGGACTATGCCCAGCAGGGTGAACCCCGCGGTTACTCGGTTGATGTGATTCGCATGATCTCACAGTCACTGGATATTCCGATCAAATTTGAGAACGGCTATACCTGGGAAGAACTGACCCAGCTCTTCCGGGAGGGTGAAATCGATTTACTGCATCCTATCGCACTTTCCCCCGAAAACCGGGACTGGGGGCTCAGGGGCGCGTCACACTTGTCCCTGCCCATGGCACTGCTCACCCTGGATACGGTGGATCCGCTTGACAGCCTGGCACGGCTGAACGGAACCACCCTCGCGATACCTCGCGGCTGGACGGTAGCCGCATTAATCAGGGAGAGCTGGCCGGGTATTCAGGTAATCGACGCTGAATCCTGTCTTGATGCGATTGAGAAAGTACTTGCGGGCGAGGTTTATGCGGCTCTGGATAATGAAATGATCCTGCGGTACCTCATTAAGCACTACTTTATGTCTGGCTTACGCTTTCACGATGGTATCGATCTTGGCCTGCAGCAGGATCAGAGCGCGTCCTACATTCTTTCGCCAAAGGAGGCGCCTTTACTCAGAACACTTCTGGACCGGGTTATATTATCGATCGGGGCAGAGCAGCGCAGCTATCTGGAGGAGACCTGGCTGGGTGACTACGACTCGGAAACAGTCTCCGCGTCGAATACTGTGCCATCAAGCCTGCTGATTGAGGTTGCTGCCGACCCGACAAGACACGGGCAACTGCTGAGCACAGACATTGCGGGCGAAGAGCACGTATTGTTCGCGAGCCCCACTGGAACCAACGAAGGTGCCATGTTCGTGGGTATTGTCACTCCGGTATCTGCGGTAATGGCACCCTTTCTGGAAAACCTCTTTATCAGCCTTGCCTTCACGGCTGGCATTCTACTCCTGATCCTGCCGCTTTCCTGGCTGTTCGCCAACCCGATCGTACGGCCCGTCAGGCAATTGGCTGACGAAAATGACAAGGTCAGGAGACTCGAATTTGACGAAGTGCAGCGGGTCGAATCGCGAGTCAAGGAACTGGATGAACTCTCCGAATCAATGGTAGACATGGTAGCCTCCATCCGCGCACACGAGAAGGCCCAGCGGGATTTGATGGACGCGTTCATACGCCTGATTGCCCAGGCGATCGACGACAAGTCTCCCTATACCGGCGGTCATTGTGAACGGGTGCCCGAGCTGGCATTGATGCTGGCAGATGCCGCGACCAGAAGCGAAGCTGGACCCTTCCGGGAGTTTGCACTGAGGGATGATGAGCAATGGCGTGAATACCGTATCGCAGCCTGGCTGCATGATTGCGGCAAGATCACCACCCCGGAACATATCGTCGACAAGGGCAGCAAGCTCGAAACCATCTACAACAGGATTCATGAGGTCCGCATGCGCTTCGAGGTGCTGTCCCGGGATAAGGAACTTGATTACTGGGCCGCAGTACAACGCAATCCGGCGAACAAGGCGGAGTATCAAGCTGCACTGGAAAGAGCCCAGCAAGAGCTACAGGAAGAGTTTGCCTTTGTGGCGGAGTGCAACGTCGGCGGCGAATTCCTGGACGAAGACAAGCAGACACGGTTGCTGAAGATCGCCGAGAAGACCTGGCAGCGCCGTTTCGACAATCAATTGGGGTTGTCGCCGGTTGAAGAGTTGCGTCAGCCGGCAGACTTGACGGAGCTCCCAGTGGAAGAAAATCTGCTCGCCGACAAGCCTGAACACATCATCAAACGCACCCGCTCCACCGATTATGACCCCAAACTGGGCATCAATATGGAGGTGCCCGAGCACCAGTACAACCTGGGTGAAGTCTACAACCTGTCGGTATCCCGGGGCACGCTCACCGCTGAAGATCGCTTCAAGATTAACGAACACATGATAAGCACCATCAAAATGCTGGAGAGCCTGCCTTTTCCCGAAGAATTGAAGAATGTGCCACGGTATGCGTCAACCCACCATGAAACAATGAAAGGCAGCGGCTACCCGCGCAAACTGCCGGGTGATCAACTGAGCATACCCGAGCGCATTCTCGCCGTCGCCGACGTGTTCGAAGCACTCACCGCTTCAGACCGGCCCTACAAAAAAGCCAAGCCGGTCAGCGTCGCCATCGATATTCTGCACAAGATGGTGGAAGACAATCACCTGGATCGTGACTGTTTCGAGTTGTTTCTCAAGGAAGGCGTGTATCTGGAATATGCGCGCGCGTATCTGCAACCAGACCAATTGGATGAAGTGAATATTCAGCAATACCTGGGCTGAACTGCCGGAAGGGTATTTCCCGGACCTGCTGGCTGCAGTCCGGGAAGATCATCGAAGTTAGCTTTCTTCCTCCAGCGGCGCCTGTTCTGCACATTCGCCGGAAGCACGCGAGCGCCAGCCGTAAAGCGTATTGTCACTGGTATCGTATTCCACGCCGGGACAACGCGCATCGAGTACACCATTGCGATCCAGATCATAGGGCGAGTAAT
Organism: Seongchinamella unica; assembly: GCF_004354085.1. Lineage (GTDB taxonomy): Bacteria > Pseudomonadota > Gammaproteobacteria > Pseudomonadales > Halieaceae > Halioglobus > Halioglobus unicus. The sequence continues at coordinate 476,892 of NZ_SMSE01000004.1, forward strand.
GCACGACGCCGTGGGTGGAGCAGCCTGCCAGAAGGGCCGCTACTGAAACTGCAAGAATGGTGCTGCGCATAAACAGAACTCCGCTGTTGTTGATAGCCGTGAGGGTAAAGCGTAGACCAGTTTGCCGGGCGCGGCCAGCACAGGAGGTATCCTGTTCTGTGATGGAGTTGGCAATTTTTCTTCGTAACATTTGGGGTCAGAGTAAAAACCCCTTCACTATCGCCTGGCCTGCCCGCAATGCGACGGGGTTTTTACTCTGACCCCAAATCTGCGGGTGCCTGGCAAGGGCCTGCCCCGCTTTACCGGGTTTGACCGTAGGTCATTGCCATGTGTAAAAGGCCAACCGACCCATAAAAAAATCCCGC
>NZ_SMSE01000005.1 GCF_004354085.1 Seongchinamella unica
CAATTCGAAATCAATGTTCCATAAAACTATGAATCAATGGTCACTTGTTGTGTCTGAATAGTCGTGATCAACTATCCCAACAAGTGCCCACACATCTGTCTTCGTCTTCTTGTTAAGCAACACCCGAACCGCCAGGGTTTCGGGTTGGCGCTGAGGTCTCCCTCGAGCGCGGAGGCGTATTATACAGCCGGGCCTCCGGTTGGCAACAAACTTTTTAAAAAAATTTGCTCCGATTCGGCCTCGATGAGTTGCAATCTTTACTTCCTAAGCTATTGATAGCTTTCGGGTTTTCTGATTACTCCCGACAGTGTTTTGAACACCGCCCTCATCGAAGGGAGGCGAACTATACGCAGCGATACCAGGCAGCGCAAGCCCTTTTTAAAAATTATGCTGAAATGCCAATTTTTGCCAGTTTTGGCGCACAGGATTTGAGCGCTGCCGGCAGCTGAAGCGGGTCCGCGACACCGTCCCGGCGACCCCTGCGACCCCTGCGACCCCTGCGACCGGCTAGCCTATCTCGAACAGGTGGTACTTCTTCTTGCCCAGTTTGACCAGGTAGTAGCGACCGTAAAGCGCGGCCTCCGGGTCGAAACAGCCGGAAACATCGGCGTTGGCCTCCCAGCCAACCGGCCGACTATTGATGGTCACCGCGTTGCGCCCAAGGGCGTCCTTGACCTGTTTGCCGGATGCGGCCATGCCGGCCTCGGTGAGCAACTGGGTCAGGGTCTCCGGGAAGGCGTCTCGAGTCATTGCGCTGGCCGGCAGCCCGTCCTGGCGCAACTGGGCGAGATCGCTCTCCGCCAGACTGTCGATAGAACCACTGAACAGCGACTCGGTAATCCGCTCCGCTGCTGCCAGCCCTTCATCTCCGTGGACCAGCGAGGTCACTTCCCGGGCCAACACGCCCTGGGCCTCGGGGCGACCCTGGCGTTCGGCATCGGCGCGCTCAATTTCCTCGATCTCTGCCACATCAAGGAAGGTAAAGTACTTGAGGAAGCGGTATACATCCGCATCGGCGCATCCCAGCCAGAACTGATAGAAGGCATAGGGCGAGGTCTTGTTTGCGTCAAGCCATATGGTGCCAGACTCGGTCTTGCCGAATTTGGTACCGTCAGCCTTGGTTATCAGCGGCATGGTCAGCCCGAACACCTGTTTGCCATGTAAACGACGGGTCAGGTCGATGCCACCGGTGATATTGCCCCACTGGTCGGATCCGCCGATCTGCAAGGTACAGTCGTAGCGTTCGTTGAGCTCGGCAAAATCGAAGGATTGCAGGATCATGTAGGTGAATTCGGTATAGCTGATTCCGCTACCCTCGCGCTCAATGCGCTGCTTCACCGACTCCTTCTGGATCATGGCATTAATGGAAAAGTGCTTGCCGACGTCACGCAGGAAGGTCAACACATCCATATTCGCGGTCCAGTCCAGGTTGTTCACCACCTCCGCGGACGTCTCGCTACCGTCAAAATCGATAAACTGCGACACCTGCTTTTTCAACTTATCCACCCAGCCTGCAACCACATCGGGAGTATTGAGCTGGCGCTCCTGCGCCTTGAAACTGGGATCGCCAATCAGGCCGGTGGCGCCGCCGACCAGCGCCAGCGGTTTGTGGCCGGCATGCTGAAACCGACGCAGCATCAGCAGCGGCACCAGTGAACCGATATGGAGACTGTCGGCAGTCGGATCAAAGCCGCAATAGAGCGTGCGGGTGCCGCCATCCAGCCAGGCGGGGAGTTCATCCTCACCGGCAATCTGGAATATCAGTCCGCGAGCGCGGAGATCTTCAAGTAAGGCGCTGCTCATGGGTTGTTCCGCCGTCTGTCCTGGATTGGTCAAAAAAGGGGCGCCAAAGATACAACACCGCTTCCCAAATGCAAGCTTCCGGCACTTCTTGCCTATAGAAGTTGCTGATTATTTAATATACTTGGCGCTCATTTACTGGAAACAAAGACGGGATATGCGAGCAGGGAACCGACCGCGGGGAGCTACGGCGATCCGCACCGAACAATCACCGCTGGCCACACTGCAGCTGCCACAGTTGAAACTGGGGCGCGGACAGGTGATGGCAGCTGCGGTGGTTGTCGGCTGCCTGGCTATCGGCTTCGGTTTGAGCAGTGGCGAAAAGCCACAGCCCGAGGAGCCCCTGGTCATCGAGCAGGAAGCCTTTCCCAGCAACGCTGAGCTCGCCCCCGAACCCCCGGTCGACACCTTTGCTGCCGTCACCGAGCCAGCTGCGGAGCAGCCGTGGAATGAACAGGTGGTGCGCAGCGGTGACAATCTCTCCCTGATCTTCAAGCGCGCTGGCTACAACGACCGCCATGTCCACCGCGTGGTCACCGAATCAGAACACGGCAAGGGACTGGCTCGAATCTATCCGGGTCAGACCATCGCCTTCCAGAGCGACGACAAGGGCGAGCTGGTCGCCGTGCGCCACGTCAAAGACAAACTGCAGACAGTGAGCTACCGGCTCGAGGACGGCCACTTCAGCAGCCAGCTGTTAACCCGTGAGCCCGAACTGCGGGAGTCATCCGCCACCGGCGTAATCACCTCCTCGCTATTTATGGCCGGGCAGGAAGCAGGCCTGTCACACACAACCATCATGGACATGGCCAATATTTTCGGTGGAGTGATCGACTTCGTGGGGGACCCCCGTAAAGGCGACACCATGCACCTCATGTTCGAGGAACTGTATTTGGACGGCGAGAAATTCGACGATGGCGAAATCATCGCCGCCTCCTACAACAACCAGGGCAAGACCTTTACCGCCTACCGTTATACCGACAGCAACGGCGAAACCGGCTACTACAATGAAGACGGCGTCAGCATGCGCAAGGCTTTCCTGCTGGCCCCGGTGGACTTCACCCGTATCAGTTCCAATTTCAACCCGCGCCGCATACACCCGATCTACAAAACCGCCCGCCCCCATCGCGGCACCGACTATGCGGCTCCGACCGGCACGCCGGTATATGCCGCCGGTGACGGCCGGGTCATCCAGGCAGGCTACAGCAGAGCCAACGGCAACTACGTTTTCATCCAGCACGGCGAACAGTTTGTGACCAGGTACCTTCACCTGCACAAACGCCGGGTGAAACAGGGGCAGCGGGTATCGCAAAGCCAGGTAATCGGAACCGTCGGCTCCACCGGTGCAGCAACCGGACCGCACCTTCATTATGAATTCCTCATGAATGGCGTTCATCGCAACCCCCGCACCATCCACAAGCAGCTGCCGAAAGCGAAATCCCTCGCAGCCTCGGAGCTGCCGCGTTTTCGCCAGGCTATCACCGGGATATCAGCCCAACTGGCCGCACTCCAGCAGGAAACCGACACCCGGCTGGCCATGGCCAACGCCAGCGAAGACAGGGGTTAAGGTTGCCAGAGCAGCTTTTTATCGGCCTGATGTCCGGCACCAGCGTCGATGGGGTGGACTGCGCTCTCATTGAAATCGACGACGACCATGTCCAACTGCTCCACACCCTGCAACAGGACATCCCGACAGAGGTCCGCGAACAGGTTGCCACACTGAGCCATAGCGGCCCCGGGGAGATCGAACATCTCGGGATTCTCGACCGGCAGATGGGTCAGCTGTTCGCTTCTGCCGCGCTGGCCCTGTTAGACACGGCAGGGAAGAGCCCGGCGGAGATTTCCGCCATCGGCAGTCACGGCCAGACCATTCGCCACCGCCCACGTTCCGGAGGTCACAGTGACAGGCAGAGCTTCAGCCTGCAGATCGGTGACCCCAACACCATTGCCGAAACCACTGGCATCACCACCGTGGCCGACTTTCGACGACGTGATATCGCCGCGGGTGGCGAGGGTGCACCGCTGGCGCCCGCCTTTCACCGGGGCGCCTTTGGTGCTGAGGGCGTAAACCGCGCCGTGGTCAACATCGGCGGCATTGCCAACGCCACCCTGTTACAGGGCAATTCGCTGATTGCCGGATTTGACACCGGACCCGGAAATACGTTGCTGGATCACTGGATAGAGCGGCAACGGCACCTGCCCTACGATCGGGACGGTCAGTGGGCCGCCAGCGGCGAGCAGGTACCCGAACTACTGGCCAAGCTGCTGTCACACCCCTACCTGCAACTCAGCGGCCCGCGAAGTACCGGCAAAGAGGCTTTCAACCTGCCCTGGTTGTACGACCTGCTGGCCGGGCTTCCGGAGCTTCGCCCCGAAGACGTGCAGGCCACCCTGGTGGAGTTCACCGCAAAGACCATTGCCAATGCCATAGGGCAGTCCGGGCTGGCCGTCACCGAGGTTTACGTCTGTGGCGGCGGCGCTCATAACCAGACATTGATGACGCGTCTCGATAGCGCCCTGCCAGACTGCGATATTGGCACCACATCGGCCCTGGGAATAGAACCGGACTGGGTGGAAGCGGCCACCTTCGGCTGGCTGGCCTCACGCACACTGGCGGGCCTGCCTGGCAACGCTCCGGAAGTCACCGGCGCAGCGCAGGCAAGAGTACTGGGCGCAATCTACCCGGGCAATCAGTGATCGCCCACTGCCGCAGGCGCGTGAATCCAGGCTAGATCGAAAAGGAGGCGCCGCAGCCGCAGGTGGTAGTGGCGTTGGGGTTGTTGATCACAAAGCGGGACCCCTCGAGGCCCTCGGTGTAGTCCACTTCCGAACCCACCAGGTACTGGAAACTCATCGGGTCCACCAGCAGGGTGATACCGCCCTGTTCGATGGCCGTGTCGTCCTCCGCCGTTTCCTCTTCAAAACTGAAACCGTACTGGAAGCCGGAGCAGCCCCCGCCGGTAATATAAACGCGCAGCTTCAGTTCGCTGTTCTCCTCCTCAGACACCAGCTCCTGCACCTTGCGGACGGCGTTGGCGGTAAGGTTGATACTGCTTGGATTGAAAGCTTCAGCTACAGACATGGTTTGGCTCTTGGCCTCGTTAAGGGGCCGTCAGAAATTTGATAACGGCCCATTATCGTAAATCCGACTAATTTGGTCAACTTTTAGCTGAGGCGACTTGATCCTTTGCCGGTTGCTTGCCCGCACCGACCTCAGTCACCTCTACCGTGGGGTCCTGGGGCTTTTCCCGCTTGGCTTCGCCGCTATTGATGTGAGTCAGGCTGCCATTGACCTCGGACCCTGCCGCCATCTCCAGCAAGGTGTAGTGAACATTGCCGTGAACACGGCCCTTGGCCGCAAGCTCAAGGTGTTTGCCGGAGTACACATCACCCTCGACCTCGCCATTTATCACCACCGAAGGCGCTCGAATCTCCCCCTGCACCCGCCCCTTGTCAATTATCCGCACAAGCGCATCCTTCCCTTCTTCGGCGAGAATATTGCCTTGCACGACCCCTTCAATGTCCAGGCTGCCGCTAAAATGGACGTCTCCTACGACAGTTGTATCGCGAGCCACCAGCGTGGTGTTGCCACCGGCGCCAAATCCGGATTTCTTATTTCCCAACATGGGTAAACCTCTCATTAATCTGCCAGGAAAATTCCTCCCTGACCTCCATCTTGCGTGGCGAGGTGGCTGTTGCCAGCAGACGCACGCTCCCGGGTTCAAAACCCTGCGGCAGTACCAACGTCCCTTCGATCGACTGGAAATAACGGAACCTCAGCGTTATCGCCGGCCCCTCCAGATCATCGCTCAGTTCTGCCAGCGAATAGCTTACCTGCTGATCGTCGAGCACACCAACCACCTCCGCACTTAACTCACCTTTTAGCAACGAATGCTTACGCGCCTCCTGCTGGGCAACGATGCGGAAAGAAAACTGGCCCGGCATATCCAAAGCCACCAACTCCAGCGGACGCAGGCTGAGGCCCTGGGCAATCTCACCCGGGGCCATCAGGCTGCGATAAAACTGCAGGCCCTCTTCGAGCGAGGCTATCTGTTCTTTCTGCTCGGCGATTTCCCGGCGCACCATTTCCAGTGCCTGCTCGCTGACCTGGGTCTGGGTTCGCTGCACCTCCAGCTCTGTCCTGAGGCTGCCCAATTCTTGCTGCAGGCGCGGCAGTTCGGCTTTCATCACCCGGTACAGCTCCGGGTTGAGGCCCATACCGCGGTAGGCGGCCTGCTCGCCCAGGTAGAATGCAAGTACCAGCAGGGCAGCAATCACCACTCCCGCCAATCCCAGGCGCTGCCGCTGCAGTCGCCGCAGCTCGCGACTGCCCAGATGGCGTTTACGGGTAAAGGGCACGTCCGGACCTCAGGGAAGCAAGCCTACCTGCTGCAATCCCCTGTCCTCGGGAAGGCCCAGCATGATATTCATGTTCTGGACCGCCTGGCCCGACGCGCCTTTCACCAGGTTGTCAATGGTCGACATCACCACGACGGTATCGCGGCCCTGCGGAACCTGCAGGCCGATCTGGCAGCGATTGGCGCCCTTGACTGTGCGGGTCTGGGGAAACATGCCCGCCGGCAGCACATCGACAAACGGTTCCTCGGCGTACCACTCTTCGTAAAGCGCCTGCAGGTCCACACTCATGTCCACCAGGCGGGCGAACAAGGTGGCGTGGATGCCGCGAATCATCGGCAGCAGGTGCGGCACAAATGTCAGCTGCACCGGGCAGCCAGCCACGTCCGCCAGACCCTGTTCGATCTCCGGCAAATGGCGGTGACCGGACACACCATAGGCCTTGAAGCTATCGGCCACCTCGGACAGGAGGTTGTCGACCTTGGCCTGCCTGCCGGCGCCACTGGCTCCGGATGCGGCACTGGCAATCAGGTGCTGGGTATCAACCAGGCCGCGCGCCAGCAGAGGAATCAGGCCCAACTGCACCGAGGTCGGATAACATCCGGGGCAGGCCACCAGGCTGGCGCTGGCTATCTGCTCACGATTCAGCTCAGGCAGCCCGTAGACCGCCTGCGGCAGGACATCAGGGCTGGCATGGGGTTCGCCGTACCAGCGTGACCACAGCTCGGCATCGCGAATTCGGTAGTCTGCGGACAAATCGATCACCCGGGCACCTGCCGCGAGCAACTCGGGAACCAGATTCATCGCCACATTGTGAGGCGTGGCAAAAAACACGACATCACAGGCAGCCAACCGGGCCACATCGGGTTCCGTGAAAGCCAGGTCATAATAGCCGCGAAGATTGGGGTAGAGGTCATCGAGCCGGCGGCCGCTTTCAGCGCGGGAAGTGATCGCCACCACTTCGGCGTCTTCATGCAGCGCCAGCAAGCGCAGGAGTTCGACGCCGGTATATCCGGTGCCTCCAACAATTCCAATCTTGATCATAGCCTTTCCTGTCATTCTTTCTGCCCGATACCGGGGACGCCGGGAACCGCGTAGTATAAAAGCAATGGCAGCCCAAATAACTGGTAATATTGTCTTTTTGACCCGGACTCTGCCACTCCGTGAGCCAGCTGATCAGCAATTATCGCCGCTACCTGACCAACTACGACTCCGTATTGGCCTACTCCCTGCTGGGAGTCATCGGCGGGGTTGCATCGGGGCTGGTGATCCTGGCTTTTGAGCAGGCGATCATCCAGCTTGCCGCGCTCTGGGGAGTGGGCAATCACGGTGAAGATTTTGAATCCTTGTCTCCCGGATTCCGTTTTGCGCTGCCTGCCGCGGGCGCCCTGCTACTGGGAATCGGCTACCACTTCCTAAGTAGCGAGAACCGCGAGGTGGGCATCGTCCACGTGCTCAGCCGGATGCACTCCCATTACGGTGTACTCCCCGCACGCAATGCCGTCCTGCAGTTTTTTGCCGGCGCATTCGCCCTCGCCAGTGGCCAATCCGGGGGCCGTGAAGGCCCCGGCGTACACCTGGGTAGCGCGGTTAACAGCCTGCTGGGCCAGCGCCTGCAACTACCCAACAACAGTCTGCGGATACTCATTGCCTGCGGTACCGCAGGGGGCATAGCGGCGGCCTTCAACACGCCCCTGGCGGGCGTTATCTTCGCCATGGAAGTCATCATCGCCGAGTACACGGTGGTTGGCTTTATCCCGGTTATGCTGGCGGCGGTCTCGGCCTCGGCGGTAAGCCGGACCCTGACGGCCGGCGGCGTGGCTTTCAGCATTCCCCCGGTCCAGCTCGCGTCACTGTGGGAGATACCCTACATCGCCTTCCTCGGATTTTGCTGTGGCCTGGCGGCTGTCGCCTTAATCCTGATCAGTAAATACACCGCCCGCCTGTCCCACCACAACGTGATCATCCGGTTTGCCACCGCCGGTCTGGTCACCGGTGGGCTGGCATTAGTCGTGCCGCAGGTCATGGGCATGGGTTATGACACTCTTTCCCTGGCGCTGGACGGGCAACTGGCACTGTTCGCCCTGCTGGTGATTGCCGCCGCCAAGATCCTGGCGACTGCCATCACCGTCGGGGTGGGCTTGCCGGTGGGGGTAATCGGTCCCAGTTTGCTCATCGGTGCCTGCATCGGCGGGGCCATCGGGCTCGTCGGCCAATTGGCGCTGCCGGAACTCGCTTCGGACCCGACCCTGTACATTATCGTCGGCATGGGTGCGGCAATGGCAGCAGTCATGAATGCCCCCCTGGCAGCGATTCTGGCGGTGATCGAGCTGACTCACTCCATGAGCATTGGCATGCCGGCGATGCTGGCCATTGTCGCTGCCACCCTCACCAGCACCGGTATGCTCCGCCAACGCTCCCTGCACCAGACCATATTGCGCCAGCTGCAGCGAGCAGTGCCCAGCGACCCCCTCAACCAGCTGCTGCACAGTACCCATGTGGGAGCCATCATGGACACCCGGGTGGTCCGGGTACCTGCCTCCCTGGACCCGACCGATCGGGAGCCTTTGCTGGAGTTCAATCCGGCCTGGTGCCTGGTCGGCCGGGATGGGCAGGACCTTTACCTGGTACAGGGCCAGGATCTCCTCGACTGGCTGGGCGAACAGGATGCCGAGCAATCCGTGGACATCACCGAGGCCGACATTCGCCGCTGGACCCTGACGGATGTCCCGATACAGGCCAGCCTGCGCCAGGCCATGGACAATATCGGCAACCAAACCGTGGAGGCGGTCTGCGTCTATGAGCGCAGCCGCTCCTCCAGCCAACCGATACTCCACGGTGTCATCACCCGTGAGAGCATCGAGAAATTCACTCTCAGCAGGCTATAGCCAACAAGGACACCCCATGCTGTGGATTAAAGCCCTACATCTCATCTTCGTGGTCTGCTGGTTTGCCGGCCTGTTTTACCTGCCGCGCATATTCGTCAACTACGCCGCCAGCGAAAACCCGGAGACCCGCGCCACCCTGGCCCAAATGGCGCAACGGCTGTATCGCTTTATTACGCCCTTCATGATTATCCTGGCGGCCCTGGGTATCTGGTTGATTGCGCTCAATCCCGCTTATTACCTGCAGGCAAAATGGCTATGGCTGAAACTCGGCGGCATGGCCTGCCTGGTGGTTTATCACCTGCAATGCGGCCGTTATGTCAAGGCGATGCTGGAATCGCGAGATGATCACAGCCACGTCTTTTACCGCTTTTTCAACGAGGTACCCGTCGTGTTCCTGTTCGCCATGATTATCCTCGCCGTACTGAAACCATTTTGACAGCGCTGGATATTCTCCGGGCCAAACAGGATAATTCGCCCCCCCGGTCCGCGGACCTGGATTGATCAAACCACCAGAGCAGATAGTTATGAGCACCTCGCAGGAACTCTTTGAACGCGCCCGCCGGCATATTCCCGGGGGCGTCAACTCGCCGGTAAGGGCATTCAAGGCCGTCGGCGGCACGCCGGTTTTTATCGAGCGCAGCGAAGGGGCCTATGTCTTCGATACTGAGGGCAAACGCTATATCGATTACGTTCTGTCCTGGGGACCGATGCTGATGGGCCACAATCACCCCCGGGTGCGCGAGGCAGTGATCAAGCAATGTGAAAAGGGGCTCAGCTTCGGTGCACCCACTGAACTGGAAATCCAGCTCGCCGACCGTATCTGCGACATCATGCCCGGCATGGACCTGGTGCGCATGGTCAGTTCCGGTACCGAGGCCACCATGAGCGCCATTCGCCTGGCCCGCGGCTATACCGGCAGGGACACCATCGTGAAGTTCGAAGGCTGCTACCACGGCCACTCGGATTCACTGCTGGTCAAGGCGGGCTCTGGGGCCCTGACCCTCGGTGTACCCAGCTCTCCGGGAGTTCCGGCGGCCCTGGCCGACCACACCATGACCCTCACCTACAATGACATCGACGGTCTGCGCCAGGCTTTCGCCGAGCACGGCGACAGCATTGCCTGCATCATCGTGGAGCCGGTGGCCGGTAATATGAACTGTATTCCGCCGCTACCGGGTTTCCTGGAGGCGCTGCGGGAGGTTTGTGACAACAGCGGCGCAGTGCTGATCCTGGACGAGGTCATGACCGGCTTTCGTTTCGGCCTGCAGGGCGCCCAGGGCTATTACGGCGTCGAGGCGGACCTGACCACACTGGGCAAGGTCATCGGCGGCGGCATGCCGGTCGGCGCCTTTGGCGGCAAGCGCGAGATCATGGAACAGATAGCGCCCCTTGGGCCGGTTTACCAGGCCGGCACCCTGTCCGGAAATCCCGTGGCCATGGCTGCCGGTTTGGCAACGCTGGACATTATCTCCGAAGACGGCTTTTACCCGCCGGTGTTCACCCGCACCCGGGCGCTCTGCGACGGCCTGCAGGCGGCAGCTGACAAGGCGGGGGTCCCCTTCACCACCAACAGCGCCGGGACCATGTTCGGCGGCTTCTTCACCGACGCCGACAGCATCAGCAACTACAACCAGGTCATGGCCTGCGATACCGAGCGGTTCAACCGCTTTTTCCACCTCATGCTGGCGGCAGGGGTCTACCTCGCTCCGGCTTCCTACGAAGCCGGCTTCACCTCCAGTGCCCACAGCGACGAAGATATCGAGGCCACCGTCGACGCCGCCACCGCCGCGTTCGCCGCCCTGTAACGGAGGAGTTTTCATGTCATTCAGCTCAAGCAGAGGTCCTTACCCCTCTACTCGAATGCGTCGATTGAGGGCTCGTGAGTTCTCCCGCCGGCTGGTAAGTGAGAACCTGCTGACGCCCGCCGACCTTATTTTTCCCGTGTTTGTGCTCGAGGGCGAGGGCCAGCGCGAAGCGATCCCCTCCATGCCCGGAATAGAGCGCCTGAGCATTGACCTGCTGCTGGGCCAGGCAAAAGAACTTCACGGCCTGGGAGTACCGGCTATCGCCCTGTTCCCGGTAGTGGCTGGCGAACGCAAAAGCCTGCAGGCCGAGGAAGCCTACAACCCCGACGGCCTGGTGCAACGGACAGTAAAAACGCTCAAGGATGCGGTTCCCGAGTTGGGTGTGATCACCGATGTCGCCCTGGACCCCTTTACCACCCATGGCCAGGACGGGATCATCGACGACTCCGGCTACGTTCTCAACGACCGCACCACCGAGGTACTGGTCAAGCAGTCCCTGTCCCACGCCGAAGCGGGTGCCGATGTGGTGGCCCCTTCGGACATGATGGACGGCCGCATCGGCGCGATTCGCCAGGCCCTGGAAGCGGCCGCCCGGCCCAACACCCTGATCATGTCCTACGCCGCCAAGTACGCCTCCAGCTACTACGGCCCATTCCGCGACGCGGTGGGCAGTGCCGGCAATATCAAGGGTGGCAACAAGTTCAGCTACCAGATGGACCCGGCCAACAGCGACGAGGCCCTGCACGAATGCGCCCTGGACCTGGCCGAGGGTGCGGATATGATCATGGTCAAGCCTGGCATGCCTTACCTGGACATCGTTCGCCGGGTGAAGGACGAGCTCAAGGCACCCACGTTCGCCTACCAGGTCAGCGGTGAGTACGCCATGCACCAGGCTGCCTTTGAGCAGGGTTGGCTGCAACGGGAAGCGGTCATGCTGGAATCACTGCTGGCGTTCAAGCGCGCGGGCTGTGACGGCATACTCACCTACTTCGCCCTGGAGGCGGCCAAAGCGCTGCAGTAAACCCATGTTCAAGCGATGCTGGCTAGCCATCTGTCTCGCGACCGCCTGCCAGACGGGCTGGGCGGAGTGCGAATGCCTCTGGCAGGGGTCGTTCGCCGATGTCCAGCATGAAACCGACCTGGTGGTCGCTGGCCGTATTGTCAGCCGCAAGGGCAATTCCGTCGACCTTGACATCCAGCGCACTCTCCGCGGGTCCACCCCGGGCGAAGAAATCCGTATCTGGCTGAAAACGGCCGATTACTGCCGCCCCGAACCGGAACTGTTCCCGCCAGACTCGACCTGGGTCATGGCGCTGCAGCGCATCGATAAAACTGTGCCCGGTGGCTTCAACCCCAACACCCCAAACTTCAGCTACGGACGCATTGGCGACTACCGCTTATCCAGCTGCGGCGGCTACTGGCTGCAACTGCGTGGAGACTTTGTCAGCGGTGCGCTGGTTGACTCGCCCCGCTGGGTGCACGACCCCAAAATGACCCCTGTACTGCTGGACCTGGTCAACGCCTTCGTTAACGGCGAGATTGGGGCCTCGGCCCTGCTGGAAGCCAGCCGGGAAGATCCCGCACTGCGGGACTTGCGACTCGACACCCGGGCTTTCCTGCGCGGTGACGAGGACTGAGGGAGACAGGGAAATCTGTTGAAATCTCCGGATAATGCAGGTTTTTGGCAAAAACTTGCGGTATAACCCGGTCATTGCACACCTGACAATCGGGAAGCCATGACCAACGTGTTGCACTTTATGGCCCGCATCCGGGATTGGTGGATCGCGCTTTGCACCGGTCGCGATCCGCTGCGGCCACTGGATGAAGAACACTACCGGCAGCGAATCCTGGCGCTCACCAGTTTTTTCTGGCTGCTGACGGTCATCATCGTCACCGTGGTAACCCCGTTGATCATAGACCTGTCACCCGAGGGCAGGCTGGCAGCCACATCGCTGTTGGTCATCGCCGGCTTCAGCGTGCTGGTGAGCGTCCTGATCCTGCGCTACCTGAACAATCGCATCGCCGCGCTGCACATGTTGTTGCTGGTTTACACCGGGGCTTTCACCGTGGCCTGTGTCTACTTTGGCGGCACCCGGTCGCCCACTTACGCCCTGCTGATCCTGGCGCCGGTCATGGCCTCGATTGTTGGCGGCACCGGTGCCGGCACATTCTGGACCGGCCTGGTGCTGCTGATCTGGACCGTCATTCTCGGCCTGGAAAGACTCGGCATGCAGTTTCAGCAAATTATCATGCCGCAGAATTACAACCTGGCCATCACCATCGCCTACGCCGCAATGGGCCTGGCGGTGGTCAGTATCATCATGGTGTATGCGGAATTGAACAAACACCTGCGGCAGGCGCTGCAGAGCGCCAACAATGAGCTGGATTACCTGTCTACCCACGACGACCTGACCGGGCTTTACAACCGTCGCTACTACGAGCAGCGCATGGCAAAAAGCCTCAAGCGGGCCCGCAGCCAGGGCAGGACAGTGGGACTGTTAATGTTTGACCTGAACGACTTCAAGGCGATCAACGACACCCACGGTCACGGCATGGGAGACGCGCTGCTGGTAAAACTGGGGGAACGCCTGAAGACCCAGGTCCGGGAAACAGACCTGATCGCCCGGCTCGGCGGTGACGAGTTCGTGGTACTGATGGAAAACATGCGCACCCCGGAAGATCTTCCGCAGATCGCCGCCAAGCTTGTCGCCGCGGTGGAACAGCCGGTCAAACTACGCAACCAGATGATGGTGCTCAGTGTCAGTTGTGGAGTGGCGATTTATCCCCAAGACGGCACCAGCCAGACAGAACTGGAAGAAAAGGCTGATCGAGCCATGTACCGGGCCAAGCAACAGGGGCCATCAACGCCCGCGACGACGGTCCTGCACTGAGGGACCGGTCAACGCCGCCGCCAGCGCGGACGCCGTGGGTTGCGACCCTCGACCAGGTCCATCAGCTCATCCAGCATCATCAGCGAAAGTCCCCAGATCACCTGTCCCTCATAGTGATAACAGGGCATGGGTATCGCTAGTCCCTTGTAGTTCCAGGTCATTTGTTCGCGGTTGTCAGTGTGCAGCAGGAATTCCAGCGGGACCCAGACCACCTCGGCCACTTCATAGTTGGGCGTGAAACTGACCTCCCGTTCAAGGTGAAACACGAAGGGCGTGACCGCCATGCCCAGCACCCCTTTGCGTGGCCGGGCATTGAGGTCGCTCAGGCGCCCGAGGCAGCGGTCCTGCGGCCCCAGGGTGAGGCCGACTTCCTCCTCGGTTTCACGGACGGCAACGGCGTAACCATTGGCGTCGGCCTTGTCCATTCGACCTCCGGGGAACGCCATGTGCCCGGACCAGGGATCACCCTCCCTTTCCGCCCGCTTGATCATTAGAATGTGCAGTTCGCCCTGCCTGATCTGCAGGATCATGGCGACTGCGGAACGCTTCATCAACGTTCGCAGCAGGGGCCTCTTCGGGCTATGTTCCGGGAGGCGCGTCTCGATCAGCTGTAACAGGGAAACCGACAACAGTATTCATCCACCAACGTTTTAAGGATTAAGCCAGCCACCGGCGTCACTTACAAGCGAGACCGGCGCGGAGGCAATTGACCATGAACAACATAAACCTGTTCACAATGAAAGACGTGCACCTGGTGTATCGGGCCCTGCCAGCCCTGGCTCATATCAACTGGGACGTAGACCAGGGCCAACAATGGGCTTGCCTGGGCCCCAACGGGGCCGGCAAAACCAGCCTGGCCAATATAATCAGCGGCCAAGCGAGCCATTATGGCGGCGAGTACCGCCGCTCGGCGCTGATGGCCGAGCGCGGCGTTGCCTACGTCTGCTTCGAGCAGGCCCGGGCGCTGTGTGAGCGCGACCGGAAGCTGGACGACTCTGAAACCCGGGCGGATGCCAGTGACCCCGGCACACTCGTCCGGGAACTCATTCTCGACGGGGGCGAACCGGGAGAGGCTTTCGACAACTGGGTACAGCGGATGAATATCGGCCACATACTGGACCGTGGTCTGCGTTACATTTCGACCGGGGAGATGCGCAAAACCCTGCTGATCAAGGCGGTACTGAGCCGCCCCGCGCTGCTGATCCTGGATTCACCCCTCGATGGCCTCGATGCCGCCGCGCAACAGGAACTGGCCACCGTCATCGATGAACTCATCGCGTCACAGCAATCCATGCTGCTGCTCTGTCGCCAGCTGCAGGACCTTCCGGCGGGAATCAGTCACCTGTTATTGCTCGATCGGGGAGCGATCCTGGCCCGGGGCAGCCGGGAGGAAGTGCTGGGGCTCAAAATCACCCGAGCGCTCCTCGATCCGCCGGCCGCGCCGCTGGGGCCACTGCCGGCTCCGGCCGCGCGGGAGTTCCAGCTGCCGGCTGAGGGCCCGCTGCTGCTGCTCAGGCAGGTCGATGTGCGTTACGGTGACCTGCAGGTGCTCAGCGGCGTCAACTGGCGTTTTGACCGCGGCCAGCACTGCTATATTTCCGGGCCTAACGGCTGTGGCAAGAGCACCCTGCTCAGCCTGATCACCGGCGACAATCACAAGGCCTACGGCCAGGACATCACCCTGTTTGGCATACGCCGGGGCTCCGGCGAGAGCATCTGGGATATCAAGCAGAAGTTCGGCCAGCTGGATAACCAGTTGCACCTCAACTTCGCCCGCGGGATGAAAGCTTTGGAAGTCGTGCTGTCAGGATTTTTTGACAGTATCGGCCTCTACGATGACTGGGGCGACGGCCAGCGGGCTATCGCCGGGCAATGGCTGACCGCACTGGGACTGGGGGAGATTGCGCGAGACAGCTTCGATGGCATGTCTTTCGGGCTACAGCGCATGGTGTTACTGGCCCGGGCGATGGTCAAGTCGCCGGCGATTCTGCTACTGGACGAACCCACCCTCGGACTCGACGGCCACCATCGACGACTGATGCTGCGGGCCGTAGACCACATCGCCGCCCACAGCGATACCCAGGTGATTTTCGTCAGCCACTCAGCGGGAGATGTGCCCAATTGCATCAACCAGCACCTGCGCTTCGAAGCGCGGGACGCGGGCTTCGAGCTGGTCTGCGAGAATCGCTAGGGCAGGTAGGCCCGCAGGGCATTGCACTGGCTGACACCGCTGCAGTACAACAGCCCCCTTTCTGCGGTGGCCCTTGCCTGGGCTGAATTACCCGCTGCCGAATGGGTCTGGGCCATGGCCAGGTAGACCTCTGCGTTGTCGGGGTCAATCCGCTGGGCCCGCTGCAGGTAGGCCAGGGATTCTTCATAATCACCCCGCGCCATGGCACTTTCCGCCTTGGCCAACAGGCCACTGTGGGCACCGGCGGCTGAATTCACAGGGGGGTCTACAGGCGCGCTGGGCGCTGGCGCCTCAGGCACCGGCTCAGTGACCTCTGGCTCGCCGGTTTCAATCCTGGGCAGGGAGTAGGGGTTGGTACCGCAGGCGGGCAGCAGTAAGAGCGCGATGGCCAGCAGGGGCATTCTCGCTTGGGTCAATAACACGTCGAACTCCGGCAGATTCATGGCTGCCAGAGTGTAACCCAGGCGCGGCCCGAATCAGACGCAGTGACAGCGAATTTTTTACCCGGGGCAGATCAATTTTCAGGCAGTTTTTTGCCCACTCGAGCGCCAACTGGTGCCAGAATGGCCTAATCGGAGCACAAGGGACTGCGTATGCTCACCACTCACGGTCGCTACATCTGGCTCATCGCCCTCACCTGCCTGACTGCCGCCTGCAGTTCCCCTCCCCCGATGGCACCTATCGGCGAACAGGTTCCTCCCGAGGAAGCCCTTATCGCCGTCGAGGCGTTCCGGGGCGAGGGACGCTACTTTCTGCGCTATCGCCACAACAATGAGTACTTCTACGCCGCGGGCGACCTCAAGGGACGCCAGCTATTGCAGCGCTCGGCCGATGGCCACTACCAGGCTGCCGAGGTCGATGCACTGATTCCAGAGCCACTGGGAAACTGGCAGGACATCCGCGACCGGTTAACGCCGGTGCCCATACTCGGACTCAGTGCCTGGGCCAGCTTTCGCGACCGGGTCTTTTCCGGATTCATGCCCACTCGCAGCAACAGCGGCGTGGCGGTCAGCCTTGAGCGTGGGGATTATTTTTTCTTTTATGACCGTGAGGGCAGGTTCCGGGCACGTCGACTGATCGACAAACCGGCGTGGTATGAAGTGGCTGACCATATCAACCTCGAGGAGTATTACCATCGCTGGGAGCCGGTACTGCTGGAGTTTCTCCAGGAGCAGGGCGTCCAGGGCGGCGAGGTGCTGTTCAACACCGGTGACCTGGAGGCGGGAGCAATACCCTTTATTTACATCAACACCCGGACCCAGGCCATCGTCCTCGTTCGCTACGACGAATTGCCCGCGGGCATGGGCAGTCAGCTGCCGGCAGCCCATTGGCTGCAATCCCTGTGGCACTTTGTCGGCAGTCACACCTACAGCGTGCCGATGCGTCCCTTTACCTCAGCGCAATCGTTAATCGCCCTGCTGACCGACACCGCGGTGCAGCCCGGCCGGACGCTGGTGTCACCAGCGCCCGGGGAGGCAAGCTTCCCGGCGCTGTCCGATGATCCACCCATGGACCTGGTGGCCTGGGAACAGACGCTGGACCAGCGACTGGGGCGTGAGGCCAGCGCCGGGACGCTCGACTTCCTGGTGGACGGTGATGCTTTCTTCCCGCGTTTTATCGACGCGGTGGCTTCGGCTGACCACTCGGTAGACATCCGCGCCTATATCTTCGACAACGATGACGTGGCCCTGACCATTGCCGAGCAACTCAAGCGTCGCTCTCGGGAGGGGATAACAACGCGGGTACTGTTCGACGGGCTCGGTACCATCATCGCCGGCGGTGAACATTCCGAAACCGAGCCGGACCACCATCAGAAGCCGATTTCCATTCACCGCTTCCTGGAACAGGGGTCCGACATCGACGTGCGCGCGGTCAAGAACACCTGGCTGATGGGCGACCACGTGAAAACCATGATCATCGATCAGCGCATCGCCTTTCTCGGCGGCATGAATATAGGCCGAGAATATCGCTATGACTGGCACGACCTGATGATGGAAGTGAGGGGCCCGGTGGTGGACGAACTCAATCGGGAATTCTCCCAGGCCTGGGCCAAGGCGGGCTGGTTTGGGGATTTCGGCATGATGCTCAGCCGCGATCCAAAGCCCGTCAATGCCTGGTCCAGCGGCTATCCCCTGCGACTGATCCACACCCGCCCCGGGCAGCAGGAAATATTCAGCCTGCAGCGCGAAGCTATCCGCCGCTCAAGGGACTACATTTACATCCAGAACGCCTACTTCACCGACGACGAGTTGCTGCATGAGTTGATTGAGGCCAGAAGGCGAGGCGTCGACGTGCGGGTGATTATCCCCCTGGAAACTGATCGCGGCCTCATAACCCGCAATATTGCCACCGCCGCCAACCTGATGCTGGAGCACGGCATACGGGTCTACATCTACCCGGGATTCACCCATGCCAAGGCGGCGATATTCGATGGCTGGGCCTGCGTTGGCAGTGCCAATTTCGATCGCCTGAGCCTTAAAATAAACCGCGAGATCAACGTCGCCACCTCGGAACCGGTAGCCGTGCAGGAACTGCTGGATGAACTCTTCCTGCCTGACTTTGAGCGCTCGCCGGAGCTCACCGAGCCCTTTCCCCAGGCCTGGGCGGACCAGGTGATAGAAATGGTCGGGGACTACATCTTCTAGCGGGCGTTCAATTGCCGAACAAGGACTCGAACCAGTCGCGGATGCCGGTCTTCCGGGGTGAACAATTGGTGCTGCGTCGGGGCTGTGATCCCTCGATAAATGGCATGCGCCGGGCATTCGGACAGCCTTCGCCGGTAATGCGGCCGTTACTGCTGTCAATCGTTTCAACCACCATGCCTTCCGGCATGTTGTAGGCTACCGGGCGCTTGCTCGATGCCGCCATAAAGTGGGACCAGACCTTGAGCGCACCGCTGCTACCGGTCAGCCCCGTACCCCCGTTATCATCACGACCTACCCAGCTCACCGTTAACAGATCGCCAGAAAAGCCGGCAAACCAGGAGTCACGGCCGTCGTTGGTGGTGCCGGTTTTCCCTGCCACCGTCAGGTTGGCGGGCAGATGACGGTAAGCGCCCTTGCCCGTGCCGTTCTTCATTACATCGATCAGCGCGTACTGCAGCAGGTACACGGCCTGCAGGCTGACCTCCCGGTCATATGTCAGCTCATAGCGGGTATCGATCTC
The DNA here is from genome assembly GCF_004354085.1 of Seongchinamella unica. Lineage (GTDB taxonomy): Bacteria > Pseudomonadota > Gammaproteobacteria > Pseudomonadales > Halieaceae > Halioglobus > Halioglobus unicus. Next base: position 19,097 of record NZ_SMSE01000005.1, read on the forward strand.
ACCGCGGGCATCGAGCACCGTGCGAATGGTTTTTAACGGAGTTCGGTAACCGCCCGAGGCAATGGTCTGGTACATGGTCGCCATGTCGAAGGGGGAATACTCCCCGGCACCCAGAGTCAGCGCCGGAACTTCCGGCACGTAATTCTCAATCCCCAGGCGCCGCAACATGTCGGCCACCACGTCCAGGCCGAGGTCCAGGCCGAGGCGGGCTGTGGCCAGGTTGTAGGACAGTGAAAGGGCCTTGAACAGCAGTACCTCACCATGGGCGATACGATCGAAGTTACGCGGCTGCCATGTTTCCCCGGAGGGCTGGGCCACCGATAACTCGGCATCGGTCAGCACCGTTGCCAGGGAGTAGCGTCTCGGCTGCTCCAGTGCCGCCAGGTAAACGGCAGGCTTGAGCAGCGAACCTGCGGGTCGGCGCGCGTCCAGGGCGCGATTGAACCCGGCATAGCTCACCTTGCGACCTCCTACCAGGGCGGCCACCTCACCACTATCGATGCGGGTGACAACAGAGGCAGTCTGCAACGAGCCCCCGGCATCCAGCTGGTTCATCACCGTCCCGGTGCTGCGCTCGAGCTGGCGCTGCAGCAGCGGGTCAAAGGCGGTAAGAATAGTGAGCCCCTCTGAGGTGAGGTCCTCCTCCCGGTATTGCCTGCGCAGCTGCCGGCGTACCAGGTCGAGGTAGGCGGGAAAAGTGTCGCGAATCCGCGGCGCACTGTTGAGCCCGAGCGGCATGGCCCTGGCAACCACCGCGTGTTCCTCCGAGATAACCCCCTGCTCAACCATCAGGTTCAGTACCACGTTGCGGCGCTCCCGCGCCCGCTCCGGATTGCGGCGCGGATTATAGAGCGAGGGGCCCTTGATCATGCCAATCAGCAGGGCCTGCTGATGCAACCCCAGTTGCTCCAGCGGGGTATCGAAGTAGTGCCGGGCCGCAAGGGCGAATCCGTGAATCGCCCGAGGTCCCTCCTGGCCCAGGTACACCTCGTTGATATAGCTTTCCAGGATCTGGTCCTTCTGGTAGTGCAACTCCAGCAGGATCGCCATCAGCACCTCATTGAGCTTGCGGACGATGGTCCGCTCTGGCGTGAGGTAATAATTTTTCACCAACTGCTGGGTAATTGTGCTGCCGCCCGCTACCACGCGGCCCGACATCAGGTTACTGTAGGCCGCCCGGGCAATGCCAGTAATGGAGAAACCCCAGTGCTGATAGAAGCGCTGGTCTTCCACCGCCAGCAAGCCCTGCCAAAGGGTCTCCGGCACATCCTCGAGCCTGACCAGTATCCGATCTTCGCCGTGGGTGGGGTAAATGCCGCCGATCTGCGCCGGGTCCAGGCGCATGAGGTCCACGCCCCGCCCGGATTCGCTGATGGACTGTACCCGGGTCGGGCCCACCTCGACGATAATCCGCCGCGCCGGCTCCGTCTCGCTGGGGAAGTCAAAGCCGCGGGTGAAAATCTCGAAACGTCCACGGTTCCGCGCAACCTGGCCCGGGCTGCGGGTATGACCGACCTTGCGATAGCCAAGCACTTCCAGTTCGTAGGCCAGCTCGTCCGGCGTCAGCTCGGCGCCGGCATACAGGTCCAGTGGGCGGGCATACACCTTGGCCGGGAGTTCCCACATTTTGTCGGTAAAGGTGGTGGTGATTCTGGCGTCGAGGAAGACGAGGTAGCCGGCAGCGATGACAGCCAGGACCAGGAACAGCTTGAATAACAGGTGACGGGTTTTCTTCATAGCGCGCGAGTGTAACTTAATTCATTGGCAACTTTCGCGGTCAGGGCGCCAAAATTGTCGCTGATGCTACCCGCCGGCCCGACATGGAGGATTGGCTTGCAGGGTACGCTACAAGCACGTCCCTGTGCGCTCGGCTTCGGCCATCCCTGGCCTCAGACGCCCCTGCAAACCAACCCGCCACCCCGTGCCTGACATCGTGCAATTAATTGCCTTTAAACCTGGCTGTGAATCCGGATAATACCCCGCTGATCTTATAAGGACCCTGGAAATGAAGAAGTACGTCGCCTACGGCATCGGCGCTGCGCTGGTGGATACTGAAATCAAGGTGGAGGACAGCGAGCTGGTGCAGATGAACGTCGACAAGGGCATGATGACCCTGGTGGACGGGGAACGACAGGCGGAACTGCTCAGCCATCTCGAAGGCCACCTGGTGAAGGCCAGCCATGCCAGTGGCGGCAGCGCGGGTAACTCGATGATTGCCACGGCACAGTTCGGCGGCCCCACCTTTATGAGCTGCAAGGTGGCCAATGATGCCGACGGCGACATCTACATTGCCGACCTGGAGGCAGCGGGGGTCGATCACTGCCTCAACGGAGAGCGCGAAGAGGGTACCACCGGCAAGTGCCTGGTACTGATTTCCCCGGACGCGGAGCGCAGCATGAATTCGCACCTGGCAATCAGCGAAACGCTGTCAGTGGAGCAACTGGTGCCGGACGCGATTACCCGCTCCGAGTACCTGTACATCGAGGGCTACCAGGTGACGTCTGCCACCGGCCGGGCCGCCGCCATCCGGGCGCGTGAAATTGCCGAGGAAGCCGGCGTCAAGACCGCAATCAGTTTTTCCGATCCGGGTATGGTGGAGTTCTTCCGTGAGGGCATGGAGGAAATGGTCGGCCAGCGAGTCAACCTGGTGTTCTGTAATGAGGCGGAGGCGCTGGGCTGGGGACAGACCGACAATCTGGAAGTGGCCATTGAGAAACTCAAACAGGTCGCCGACACCTTCGTTATCACCCGTGGCAGCGAAGGCGCACTGACCTTTGATGGCAGCTCACTGGCAGAGATTCCCCCGCACAGGGTGCAGGCCGTCGACAGCAATGGCGCCGGGGACATGTTTGCAGGGGCTTTCCTCTATGCACTCAGCCGCGGTGAGGACTTCCCTACTGCCGGCCGCTTTGCCAGCCTCGCGGCGGGCAGGGTCGTGGCCAATTACGGGCCGCGCCTGCCAGCGGCGGATTACCCTGCGCTGCGGGCTGAATTTTTCGGCGATTGAATCAAAACAAGTCGATCTGCTTGTCCACCAGCCCGCGAAAAGACATCCCGAGAAAGCCCAGGATGCCATCTGCCACGGGTTGCAGCTGGCGCTCTACATAGTGCTCATAGTCCAGCGGAGCCAGCGCGGCCTGGGCGGGCTCCGCTCCCGCCGAGGTAATCACGTACTCCACCCAGCTGCCCCGTGACGGCGTTTTCAAACCACGGGCTTCGCACAACCGGGCGGCCTGCACGTGGGGCGGCACATTGCGCTCATACTCACCCAGCTTGCGCCGCAGGCGTTTGCGATACACCAGTTCCTTGTCGCGCTCCCCGGACCGCAACTGCGCGGTGACTTCCCGCACGTAGCCTGCGAAGGGCTCACCATAAAATATCCGCCGGTAGAGCTCTTCCTGGAAATCGCGGGCCAGTCTGGTCCAGTCGGTGCGCACGTTCTCCAGCCCCTTGAACACCAGCTCATCCCCGTGCTTGCCGGCCACCACCCCCGCATAACGCTTTTTGCTGCCCTTGTCAGAACCGCGCACGGTGGGCATCAGGAAACGCTTGTAGTGCGTCTCGAATTCCAGCTCGAGAACACTGTCGAGCTGGAACTGTTGCGCAATCTCCCGCTGCCACCATTGGTTGAGGTTGCGTTCCAGAGCCCGGCCCGCATTGACCGCATCCTCATCCGTGGCGGCGTCCTGGATCCAGACAAACACGGAATCGGTATCCCCGTATATCACCCGGTGCCCGGCGTCCTCGATACGGTCGCGGGTACGCTGCAGTATCTGGTGCCCGCGGCGGGTAATTGAGCTGGCCAGCCGGGCGTCAAAAAAACGACACCCCGGCGTACCCAGCACCCCGTAGAAACTGTTCATGATGATCTTGATCGCCTGCGACAGTGGCGCATCACCGGCCTGCCGGGCATCATCCCGCTGCCGCCAGAGCTGCTGGATCAGGTCGGGCAGAATATGCCCGTCGCGGGCGAAGCGGGCACCGAGGAACCCGGGCACCGTCTGGTCTGCCTGTAAGCTACCTGAAACGCCCAGGGCGAGGCCCAGAGGATCGATACCGAAGGTGCGGATGATGCTCGGGTACAGGCTCTTGAAATCCAGCACCAGCACGTGATCGTAAATTCCCGGGGTCGAATCCAGTACCCAGCCGCCGGGACTGGCGGTGTGATCGCTGCTGGCATTGGGCGCCACAAAACCGGATCGATGCAGTCGCGGCAGGTACAGGTTATCAAAGGAAGCCACCGAGCCGCCCATGCGATCCATGTTGAGGCCGGTCATGGCGGTTCGAGCTACTGCAAAATCCAGCAGTGATGTCGCCTGGAATATTTCCGAGACCAGTTCACAGTCTTTCAGGTTGTAGGCCGCAAGTGCCGACTTGTCATGCTCGAACAGGCTTCCTATTTCTTCACCGCGATCTGCACCCTGCAGCAATTTGCCCTCTCCCAGCAGTTCCCGGGCGACATGATCGAGGGCGAAGCTCTCGAAATTGTAGAAGGCGGCCCGCAGCATATCGATACCGTCCAGCACCACCCTGCCGGGGCATTGCACCGCCCGGCGTTCACCGTCGTCATCCAGCTTGCGCCAGTGCGCAGGGCGTCGGTCGCGTCCCAACAGCAGGCGCCGACCGAGCTGATCAGCAACACGCTGCAGGTACCAACAATCGAAATTGATGACATTCCAGCCAATGAGCACATCAGGATCGTAAGTCACCAGCCAGTCGAGAAAGCACTCCAGCAATTGCTGCTGGTTGGCGCAGGGCTGGACATAATCCTGCCCGGCACCCTCCCCGATCATGAATACCCGGCGGACCTGCTGATCACCATCGACGCCATGCACACCGATGGAGTACAGCTGCACGCCGCTCATTGCGGTTTCGATGTCAAACGACAGGACTCTCAGTTGCGGCCGGTAACCGGCGCTGCGCATCCGGGGGTTGTCCATGCGCCAGAAGCCGCCCCGTTGCCGGGCAGTGCCATGAAGCTCGACACCGCCAGCAATGAATCGCTCCATCAGGTAGCGGTCGGCGGGGTTGATATCGGCCTCCAGCGGGTCGAGACCGGCTTCCCGCAACCGGTCAGCCAGTTGTCGGCTGCGGCGATAGCTGCGGCAGTAAACCCCCACCACCGGCATTAGTGCGAAGCACTTCAGCTCCAGCGGTCGAAATTCAATACCGGGTTCACTGCCAGCCACTTCCCTGGCCTGGTCCACGGCATCCGTGGCAATAAAAAATACACTCTGCTCGTCCCGCACCAGGGCGCAGAGCGGCCCCCGGTCGGTGGCAAACCAGAATTCCAGCTCGATGCCATTGGGGCCATCCCGCCAGTTGCGGGTCAGCAGGAATCCACTTATTGTTACTTCGTTCAAGCCGGTTCTCTTGTCTCAGCCTGCGGGGCAGCTTAAGCTATGCTCCCCCTATGGGGGCTATATTCGAAAGGTAATTGCATGAACAAGCCCGTAATAAAACCAGACCCTCTCTACCAGCTGTTACGCAACGAGGACATCAAGAGCTTCAACGAACAGCGAGACACACTGGACAGCAGCGAACTCAAAAGCGGAGACTACCGCGGCCGTGACCTGCGCAACATGAATGCCGACGGGCTGGACTTCAGCAACTCCTATTTCCGCAACGCGGACCTCAGCGGTATCGATTTTCGCAACACCAACCTCGAGGGCGCCAGCCTGCTGGATGCGAAGCTGTCCGGGACTTACTTCCCGAAAGAGCTGTCAGCTACCGAAATCCGCCTGTCGCTGGATACCGGCACCCGGCTGCGCTACAACCGCGATTAACCCTGTAGCAGCAGGTCCCGCAGGTCAATAATCGCTGCGTTGGCCCGGCTGATATAGGAGGCCATCACCAGCGAATGGTTCGCCACCAGACCGAAACCGGTACCGTTGAGAATCATCGGGCTCCACACGGTCTCCTGTGACGCCTCCAGTTCCCGAATAATCTGCTTGAGGCTGACCCTGGCATTTTTCTGCTGCAGCACGTCGGCAAAATCCACTTCCACTGCCTTGAGGAAGTGGATCAGGGCCCAGGTCGTGCCGCGGGCCTCGTAAAACACGTCATCGATTTGTAACCAGGGCGTTTTCACTTCCATTTCCGCCGGAGCAGCGGTTGATTGGCTGGCCCCCACATCCCCGGCCAGGTCAGTATTCAAACGGCGCTGGCCGACGCTGGCCGATAGCCGCTGGGACAGGGAGCCAAGGCGGGTATTGACCGTTGACAACCAATAGCGCAGGTTGTCTGCCCGGGCGAAGAACTGGGCCTCGGCCTGCCCGCTATCGGACAGGCGGCGGAAGTAGCTGCGGGTGAAGTCCTGGGCCTTGCGATACTCGGATTCGGACGAGGGCAGCACCCAGCTGTTGGAGTCGAAGTGATAGCGGGGCTCGGCAGCCGAGAGATCCTCGTCTTCGGTGGACTGGGACTGGGAGCGGCTGAACACCTCGCGCATGGCCCGCGACAGATCGCGCACCTGAATCAGGGCCCCGTATTCCCAGTTGGGCATGTTGTCCAGCCAGATACCGGGAGGGAAGCGATCGTTGTGCAGGTAGCCTCCGGGTTTTTCCAGCAGGGTGTCCATCACCCCCATCAGCGCCGCCGTGGTGACCGAGCCGGTGACGATTTCAACGCCATCCTCAGCGGCATAAGCGGCCGCTTTTTCCCGCGGGTCAAAATAGTCTGGCGTCAGGCTCCAGATGATCCCCACCACCAGCGCTATCAACAGGTAAACTGCCAGCGCCAGCAGTATCCAGCGGATCGGCCTGGTATCCGGCAACAGGTCAACCAGCCCATCGCGCCAATCCAACAGGGTTTCCTTTAAAGAGTTCATCCGATAATCGCCTTGTCAGTGATGTTGGTGATGACTGTGATCCGTGGTGGCGCTCTTGCGCACTGCGGCGGTGACACACTGTTCCCCGGCATCTGCGAACAGCAGACACATTTGCCGCTGTTCGCCGGGCCGTGGCATTCCTGCAAGCTCGAACAGCATGAAGTGACTGCCACCCGGTGCCAGGGAAACCGTCTGTCCCGCCGGTATCGACAGTGTAGACAATCGCTCCATGCGGATCAGCCCGTCCACGTCCCGGTTGGTGTGGATCTCGACCCTTCCCGCGCCTTCTACCCTGGCTCCCACCAGGGCAATTGCCGTGGGGCCGGTATTGCTCACCTCGGCGTAGGCGGCAGTGACCGGCTGGGTGGGGGGCAGCGCCCGAATCCAGGCATCCCGGACCACGGGCTCGGCCACAGCCAGCATACCCGGTGACGCCAGCAACAAAAACAACAGACAACGAGGTAACAACACCAACCACTCCTGGGAAACTAACGCCGTTTTGGGACGTCCTACACTATAACATCGCTGGCATGACCGGGGCAGTGGATTGGGTGGCGACTCCAACACTGGTAAACTCCGTTGCTTGTTCCCGGCCTGTCAGGCACAACCAAGGACTTTCATGCGCTCACTGCTAATCGGCCTGCTACTGCTCAGCCCAGTTCTCGCGCTGGCACAAACACTCGACGGCGCTGCCAAGCCGCTGTTCGGTGTCGGTACCACCACCGAATTGCTGCCCGTTGAAGAGGCCTATCAGCTTGAAGTGGAACTTGCCGATGAGCGGGCGGTCCGCCTTTACTGGCAGATTACCGAAGCCTATTACCTCTACCAACACGCCTTCAAGTTCAGGCTGGAGGCCGACGGCGAGCTGCTGGCAGTAAGCCCGGAGTTTCCCCAGGCGCTTGAGCGCACCGACGAATATTTCGGGGAGGTCAGCGTTTACTATGACAATGCCGACATTCTGTTGGCAGCTGAGCGGCCGATTCCCGCCGGCGCAACCTTGGCCGTAACCTTCCAGGGCTGCGCCGACGCCGGCCTTTGCTATCCACCAAGGACCCAGTTTTTTTCCCTGGATCCTGCGTCAGGCGCCACTGAAATCCCCCGGCCCGGCCGGCAACAGTCCGCCACCGACACTGCGGTCCAGACCACCGCCGACTTCGGCTCCCTGCCCTACATGCTGCTGCTGGCCTTCCTCGGCGGCAGCATCCTCAACCTGATGCCCTGCGTATTCCCCATCCTGTCGCTGAAAGTACTCAGCTTTGCCCGCAGCAGCGATCACTCCAGGCACCTGCACAGCTGGGTTTACACCGCTGGCGTGGTGCTCAGCTTTGTCGCCGTGGCGGCACTGCTGATCGCCCTGCAACGGGCAGGTAGCGCAGTGGGCTGGGGCTTCCAGTTACAGTCGCCGGGCTTCGTCATCGCCCTGACCTACCTGTTTCTGGTGATGGGCCTGTCCCTGTCGGGCCTGGTGCAACTGGGCGGCAGCCTGATGAATGCGGGCAGCGGCCTGGCAGATCGCGGTGGACTCTCCGGCAGTTTTTTCACGGGAATCCTGGCAGTAATCGTAGCCAGCCCCTGCACCGCCCCTTTTATGGGCACGGCCCTGGGTTTCGCGGTAACCCAACCGCCGGCGATCGGCCTGGCGGTATTCGCCTCGCTGGGACTGGGTATGGCAGCACCGCTACTGCTGTTCAGCTACAGCGGAGGCGCCCGGGCCCTGATGCCCAGACCCGGCCCGTGGATGGAAACCCTGAAACAATTCCTGGCGTTTCCGTTGTATGCCGCTGCGATCTGGCTGCTGTGGGTGGCCGGCCGGCAGACCGGGGTCAACACCATGGCTGCGGTGCTGGCGGGTGCGCTGGTACTGACCATGGCCCTGTGGCTGTGGGGGCTGGGGGGCTGGAAACGGGGAGCAGCGGTGGTCTGTGCCCTGCTGGCTATCTCACTGGCCAGCTGGCGTGGACTGGATGAGAACGGCAGGGGTGAAGCCCAACTGGCTGCGGGGCTGGTGCCCTTCTCGGAACAATCACTGGCACAATTGCGCCGGGAAGGCTCGCCGGTGTTTGTGGACGTTACCGCGGACTGGTGCATTACCTGCCTCGCCAATGAGAACGCCGTACTGTTCACCGACGAGATGACAGCCGCCTTCGAGGATCACGGTGTGGTCTACATGGTGGCGGACTGGACCAATTACGACCCGGATATTGCCCGTTTCATCAGCAGTCACGGTAGAACAGGCATTCCCCTGTACCTGATGTACCCCGCCGACCCCGGTGCGGAGCCCCTGTTGCTGCCACAAATCCTCACCAGGGACACCGTTTTTCAGGCGTTGAGAGCTGTAACTGGCAATAACTCTTAATTTGCCAGCAGTTTTCTCGACGTTGGCGGCAAATCGGACAACTGGCAGGATCTGGTGCCGTCTGTCCATCAACCGGACCGGAGATGTCCACAACTTCATAAAAATAGCTAACTTCTGCAATATCGCAGCTAAATGCTGGCAAAATTCAAAAAAATCACCTGAAGCATGGACAGTGCACCGATATTGGGCCAAACTTGTACAAAATGCGCCAGGCTCCAGGAGCAGCTGCAAGTGGCAACTATTCTCGTACTTCACGGCCCCAACCTTAATCTGCTGGGCGAGCGCGAGCCCGGAATTTACGGCCATGCCACCCTCAACGATATCAACCAGCAGCTGCAACAACAGGCCCGGGACAAGGGCCACCACCTGCTGTCTGTGCAGTCCAACGCCGAATACGAACTGGTTGAGCGGATACAGGACGCTCGCCACGAAGGGGTTAATTTCATCCTGATTAATCCCGCCGCCTTCACCCATACCAGTGTCGCCCTGCGCGATGCGCTGGCGGCAGTTGAAATACCTTTTATCGAAATTCACCTGTCCAACGTGCACGCACGAGAAGAATTTCGCCGCCACTCCTATTTCTCCGATATTGCCCAGGGCGTCATTTGCGGGCTGGGCCCGCAAGGCTATGAACTGGGCCTCCAGGCAGCCCTGCGCTACCTGGAACAATCCTGATAACCGACCAAGAGAGAAACGCTATGGATATTCGCAAGGTTAAGAAACTGATCGAGCTCCTTGAAGAGTCAAATATCGACGAGATCGAAATCAAGGAGGGCGAAGAATCCGTGCGCATCAGTCGCAACGGTGCCCAGGCCATGATGGCGGCGCCAGCGCCGGTTTATGCCCAGGCACCCGCCCCAGCCGCAGCACCGGCGCCCGCGGCACCGGCACCCGCAGCCGCCGAAGCCCCCGCCGAGAGTGCACCGGCCACTTCCGGCCACGTGGTCAAATCCCCGATGGTCGGCACTTTCTACCGGGCCCCGGCGCCCACTTCACCGGCCTTTGCCGAAGTGGGCCAGACGGTCAAGGTAGGCGACGTTATCTGTATCGTGGAAGCGATGAAAATGATGAACCAGATCGAGGCGGACAAATCCGGCACTATCGAGGCTATCCTGGTAGAGAACGGCGAGCCCGTAGAATTCGACCAGCCCCTGTTCTCCATCGTATAGGGCCTGGCCCGAGGATCTAGACATGCCCATTCTGGACAAGGTACTTATCGCTAACCGAGGCGAGATAGCCCTGCGTATTCTGCGGGCCTGCAAGGAACTGGATATCAAAACCGTGGCTGTGCATTCATCCGCTGATTCCGAGCTGATGCATGTGCGACTGGCCGATGAATCAGTCTGTATCGGCCCTCCCTCCTCTACCGACAGCTACCTCAACGTACCCGCGATTATTTCTGCCGCAGAAATAACCAATACCACCGCCATACACCCGGGTTACGGCTTTCTCGCGGAAAACGCGAATTTCGCCGACCAGGTGGAAAAAAGTGGCTTTACCTTTATCGGCCCGACCGCAGACACCATTCGCCTGATGGGTGACAAGGTGTCGGCCATTGAGGCCATGAAGCGCGCCGGCGTGCCCACCGTGCCAGGATCCGACGGCCCACTCACCGACGATCACGATCGCACCCGGGAAATTGCCCAGCGGGTGGGCTACCCGGTCATCGTCAAGGCTGCCGCCGGCGGTGGCGGGCGCGGCATGCGTGTCGTGCATAACGAGGAAGTGCTGATCAGCTCTATCGAGGTCACCAAAAGCGAGGCGGCGGCGGCCTTCGGTTCAGACGTGGTCTACCTGGAAAAATTCCTGCAGAAGCCCCGCCACGTCGAGATCCAGATCATCGCTGATGGCCAGGGCAATGCTATCCACCTGGGGGACAGGGACTGCTCCCTGCAGCGCCGCCACCAGAAGGTACTGGAAGAAGCACCGGCCCCCGGTATTCCCGAGGACCTGCGGGCACAGGTGGCCGAGGCCTGCGTCAACGCCTGTATCGAGATTGGCTACCGTGGCGCCGGGACCTTTGAGTTCCTGTATGAAGACGGAGGCTTTTATTTCATCGAGATGAATACCCGGGTGCAGGTGGAACATCCGGTCACTGAAATGATTACCCGCTTTGATATCGTCAAGGAGCAGCTGCGCATTGCCGCCGGTATGCCCCTGTCCGCTGCCCAGGAAGACATCGATTTCCAGGGCCACTCCTTTGAATGCCGGATCAACGCTGAAGACCCACAAAACTTCCTGCCTTCCCCCGGCAAGGTCACCACCTTCCACGCCCCCGGCGGGCTGGGGATACGGGTCGACTCGCACCTGTACGACGGCTACACCGTGCCGCCTTTTTACGACTCGCTGATCGCCAAGATCATCAGTTTTGGCGAGTCCCGTGACGTCGCCCTGGCGCGGATGCGCCAGGCCCTGGATGAACTGGTCATCGAGGGTATTCGCACCAACACACCACTGCACCGTGACCTCACCCGCGACCGCGCCTTCCAGGCCGGCGGTGTAAGTATTCACTATCTGGAAAGCAAGCTGGAAGACTAGCGATGCCCCGGGCACTGACGGCGGGAAGACACGCGGTGTGTCGCCCCCGCACGACTGACCGGGGGCAACCACGGTGAGCTGGATTCAACTGCGGCTGGACACCCACCCCGAGCAGGTCGCCCAGCTGGAGGAGCTGATGCTCGCCAGCGGCTCGGTGGCGGTGACCCTGGAAGATAACGCCGACCAACCGGTACTGGAACCCGCCGTGGGAGAAACCCCCCTGTGGGGCCAGACCCGGCTCACCGGCCTGTACCCCGCGGACACCGAGATGAGCGCCGTGCTGGCTCACTTCCCCGCGCACCTGCTGGCCCAGTGCAACCAGCGTATTGAGATTCTCGAGGACAAGGACTGGGAACGGGAGTGGATGCAGCACTACCAGCCCATGCAGTTCGGCAAGCGCCTGTGGGTCTGCCCCAGCTGGCTGGAACCGCCCCAACCCGATGCAGTCAACCTGCTGCTGGATCCCGGCCTCGCGTTCGGCACCGGCACCCATCCCACCACCGCCCTTTGCCTGTCGGAACTGGATGGCATGTCTCTTCAGGACCAGGTGGTGGTCGACTATGGCTGTGGTTCCGGCATTCTGGCAGTGGCCGCACTGAAGCTGGGCGCTGCCGAGGCCCTGGGGGTGGACAACGACCCTCAGGCACTGGTGGCGAGCAGGGATAACGCGGGCCGCAACGGCGTCGACCCGGCCCAGTTCCCGGTGGCGCTGCCGGGCCAGTATGACAACGCACATTGGGGCCAACGGGCGGACACGGTGATCGCCAATATCCTCGCGGGCCCCCTGATGGAACTGTCGGACACCCTGCTGCACTGTCTCAAGCCCGGCGGCACATTACTGCTGTCAGGATTGCTGGACAGCCAGGCCCCGGGAATGATCGAACACTACGGCTCCCGGCTTCCCTTGCACGTGGCGGGAGTACTTGACGGCTGGGTGTGTTTGCGCGGCGAACTGCCGATAACTTGAACTGCCTCGCAAACTGGCGGTTTTTTGTGCAGAAAATCTTCCCCGCGTAACTTCATGGGAGTATCATACCGCCTCTTTTTCGCACCAATCTTCAGTAGACGCTATCAATGCCGCAGATCGGACCGTACAAGCTGGCCAATCAGGTAGCCCTTGCGCCTATGGCAGGTGTTACCGACTTGCCCTTCCGCCGCCTGTGCGCACAAATGGGTGCCGGGCTGGTGGTGTCGGAAATGATCAGCAGCAATCCGCGGTTGCGCCATTCTCGCAAGACCGCCTGGCGCAGTGTCCACGATGCGGAAGTGGAACCCCGCTCGGTACAGATAGCCGGCAGTGAACCTGCCGAAATGGCCGCCGCCGCGCGCTACAACGTTAACGCAGGCGCTCAGATTATTGACATCAATATGGGTTGCCCCGCCAAGAAGGTGTGCAAGAAGGCCGCAGGCTCGGCGCTGCTGGCGGACGAGGCCCTGGTGCGGGACATTCTCAAAGCGGTGGTCGCCGCGGTGGCTGTGCCCGTTACCCTGAAAATTCGCACCGGCGCCTGCCCCGATGCCCGCAACGGCGTCACCATCGCCAGAATTGCCGAGGACGCCGGCATCGCAGCCCTGGCGGTTCACGGGCGCACCCGCGCCTGCAAGTTCGAGGGTGACGTCGAATATGACACCATTGCTGCCATCGTCGAGGCGACGGAATTCCCGGTGTTCGCCAATGGCGATATCGACTCGCCGGAAAAAGCCGCCAGGGTCCTGGCGCACACTGGCGCCGCCGGGGTGATGGTAGGCCGTGCCGCCCAGGGCAGACCCTGGCTGTGTGGCCAGATCGCCGCACACCTGGCCGGCGACCCCGTAGCCGATGTGCCGGCCGAGCAGCAACAGGCCATTCTGCGCCGCCACCTGCTGGCACTGCACGACTTCTACGGGGAGTTCATGGGCGTTCGAATCGCCCGCAAGCACGTGGCCTGGTACCTGCAGGACCAGCCCGACTGCCGCTCCCGTCGCACGGCCTTCAACAGCCTGCAGAGCGCGACGGAGCAACTGCAACAGATTGACCAATTCTTCAACACTGACTTCAACAAGGAACTCGCAGCATGAGCAGGGCTGAACCCCTTCACGCGACCGTGGACGGCGACACCGCCGCCAATGACGAACAGCTTCAAGCCACCGAAGCAGCAAGCCTGCGCGACGCGGTTACCGCCAGCGTTCGCAAGTATCTCGCCGAACTTGACGGCCAACTTTCCACCGACGTCTACCAGATGGTACTGGCGGAAATGGAAGCGCCGTTACTGGAGGAGATCATGGCTTACACCCGCAACAACCAGACCAAAGCCTCCATCATGCTTGGCCTGAACCGGGGCACCCTGCGCAAGAAGCTTAAACAATACGGCCTGATCGGCAGCAAGGACTGATTACATGAGTGAACTGGTAAAGGTTTCCCGCGCCCTGATCAGCGTTTCAGATAAATCCGGCATCGTCGAGTTTGCCTCCGCCCTGCGCGACCAGGGCGTCGAACTGCTTTCCACCGGCGGCACCTACCGGCTGCTGCAGGAAAACGGCCTGGCCGTGACCGAGGTCTCCGAGTACACCGGTTTCCCGGAAATGATGGACGGCCGGGTCAAGACCCTGCATCCCAAAGTCCATGGCGGCATTCTTGCCCGCCGCGGCCAGGATGATGCCGTGATGGCTGAGCACGGCATTGACGCCATCGACATGGTCGTGGTCAACCTCTACCCCTTTGAGGCGACCGTGGCCCGCCCCGACTGCAGCCTGGATGACGCGGTGGAAAATATCGATATTGGCGGACCGACCATGGTGCGGGCCGCCGCCAAAAACCACCGATTCGTCAACATCGTGGTCAATGCCAGCGACTACGCTGCCATCATAGCGGAAATGCAGGCTAACAACGGCGCCACCAGCCTGGAGACCCGCTTCGACCTGGCGATCAAGGCCTACGAACACACCGCCGCCTACGACGGCGCCATTGCCAATCACTTCGGCAAACTGGTGCCCGGCGGATCCGAAACCTTTGCCCGCACCTTCAACGTCCAGTTCCACAAATTGCAGGAGATGCGCTACGGGGAAAACCCCCACCAGAAAGCCGCCTTCTACGTGGAAAAGTCGCCTGCCGAGGCAGGCATAGCCACTGCCAGACAGATCCAGGGCAAGGAGCTTTCCTACAACAATGTGGCCGATACCGACGCCGCCCTGGAATGTGTCAAGAACTTCGATCAACCCGCCTGTGTGATCGTCAAGCACGCCAATCCCTGCGGTGTCGCGGTCGCCAGCGACATCGGCAAGGCCTACGACCTGGCCTTTGCCACCGACACCGAGTCCGCCTTCGGCGGCATTATCGCCTTTAACCGGGAACTGGATGCAGCCACGGCTGCCGCCATCTGTGAGCGCCAGTTTGTCGAGGTGATTATCGCTCCCAGCGTCAGCGCGGAAGCGGCGGCCGCGGTTGCCGAAAAGAAAAACGTACGCCTGCTGGAATGTGGGCAGTGGTCTACACCCGGCCCGGCTCTGGACTACAAGCGGGTCAATGGAGGCCTGCTGGTACAGGACCGTGACCTGGGCATGGTTGCTGCTGGCGACCTCCAGGTGGTCAGCAAGGTACAGCCCACCGAACAGCAACTGAAAGACCTGCTGTTCGCGTGGAAGGTGGCCAAGTTCGTCAAGTCCAATGCCATTATCTACGCCAAAGACGGCCAGACCGTGGGCGTGGGCGCCGGCCAGATGAGCCGGGTGAACTCCGCACGTATCGCCGCCATCAAGGCGGAACATGCCGGCCTGGAGGTCAGGGGCTCGGTGATGGCCTCGGACGCTTTCTTCCCCTTCCGGGACGGTATCGACAGCGCCGGTGAACGCGGCATTGCTGCGGTGATCCAGCCTGGGGGCTCGATTCGCGACGAGGAAGTCATCGCCGCCGCCGACGAGCACGGCATGGCGATGGTGTTTACCGGCATGCGGCACTTCAGGCACTGATCACACTCAGCTCATCACCCCCGCGAACGAGGTGAATTGCGACACAGTCGCAAGAGAGGGCACCCTGGGGTGGGCGGGGGTCCAGCGGCTTTCGATGAACCACGACCCTGGATTCCCGCCTCCGCGGGACTGACGAAAACCAGTGACGAGGAGAATACTTTGAACGTACTAATCATCGGCAGTGGCGGGCGTGAGCACGCCCTGGCCTGGAAAGCAGCCCAGTCTGAGCAGGTGGACACCGTCTACGTGGCTCCCGGTAACGCGGGCACCGCCGGCGAACCGGGTATTGAAAATGTCGCCATCGACGTGGCCGACTTCAACGCGCTGGCCGATTTCGCCGAGAGCAACGGGGTAGGCCTGTGCATCGTTGGTCCCGAGCAGCCGCTGGTAGACGGCGTGGTGGACTACTTCGCCGAACGCGGCCTGCGCTGCTTTGGCCCCCGTAAAGGCGCCGCCCAACTGGAGGGCTCCAAGGCTTTCACCAAGGATTTTCTGGCCCGCCACAATATCCCCACGGCGGCCTACGCCAACTTCACCGAACTGGAACCGGCCCTGGCCTACCTGCGGGAGCAGGGCGCTCCCATCGTGGTCAAGGCCGACGGCCTCGCTGCCGGCAAGGGGGTCATCGTCGCCGAGACCCTGCAGCAGGCCGAAGAAGCAGTCACCGATATGCTGTCAGGCAACGCCTTTGGTGAGGCCGGTTGCCGGGTAGTCATCGAGAAATTCCTGGAAGGTGAGGAAGCCAGTTTTATCGTCATGGTCGATGGTGAGAACGTGCTGCCCATGGCCACCAGCCAGGACCACAAGCGCATCGGCGAAGGCGACACCGGCCCCAACACGGGTGGCATGGGCGCCTACTCACCGGCCCCGGTGGTGGATGAGGCCGTCAACCAGCGCATTATGGACGAGGTTATCATGCCCACGGTGCGCGGTATGGCCGCCGAGGGCAATGATTACACCGGCTTTCTCTACGCCGGGCTGATGATTTCTCCCAGCGGCGAGCCAAAAGTCATCGAGTACAATTGCCGCTTCGGCGACCCGGAAACCCAGCCGATCATGGTGCGGCTGCAGTCTGACCTGGTAGCTCTGTGCGAAGCGGCGCTGGACAAAAAGCTGGACACCGCCAGTGCAGACTGGGACAGCCGCTGTGCGATCGGCGTGGTACTGGCGGCCGGTGGCTACCCGGGAAGTTACGCCAAGGGCACAGTGATCAGCGGACTGGACGCGGAGCAGGCCGGTAATATCAAGGTATTTCACGCTGGCACAGCCCGGGATGGCGACAATATCGTCACCAGCGGCGGCCGGGTGCTGTGCGTAACCGCACTGGGCGACAACATCGCCGCGGCGCAAAAGGACTGCTACCTCGCCGCGGACAAGATCAGCTGGGACGGCGTGACCCTGCGCCGGGACATTGGCTGGCGCGCCATCGCGCGCTATAGTCAGGGCTGAATTCACAGAGCCCTGTTGCCATGCGCAAGCGCAGATTATCACTGCTGGACCGATTTATCTCCGAAGCGGATTCGGTGATGCGCACCATCACCAACCGCGGCCACTCCGCTGGCCGCCCCTCCCCCGCGGAAGGCCACAGTGAGAGTGAACTCTCCGCCAGGGAGCGTGCGCACGTGGCCGGCCTGATGCGGGTCAACCACACTGGCGAGGTTTGCGCCCAGGCACTTTACCAGGGCCAGGCACTGACCGCGCGCCTGCCCAGGGTGCGCGAGGAAATGCAACAGGCCGCCGACGAGGAGATTGATCACCTGGTGTGGTGCGAGCAGCGGTTGCGCGAGCTGGACAGCAATACCAGCGTGCTCAACCCCCTGTGGTACGGCACGTCCTTCGCCCTGGGCGCTATCGCCGGCGCCATTGGCGATGATGTCAGCCTCGGGTTTGTCGCCGCCACCGAGGAACGGGTCTGCAATCACCTCAAGGATCACCTCAAACAATTACCCGAGGAGGACCGCAAATCGCGGTTGATCCTGCAGCAGATGCTCGAAGATGAGGAGCGTCACGGTACCAGCGCACTCGAGGCCGGGGGCAAGGATTTTCCGGATTCGGTCAAGGACGCAATGACGTCTGTGTCCCGGCTGATGACCGGCAGCAGCTACCGCATCTGACCCTAACGCACACCGGTTTCACGGATTCACCCACAATGATTGAATGGCAGGATAAAACGCGCTTCCGGGTCGGGGACGTCAACTTCCGCGGCTTCGACTGGGTATTCGGCTCCCGGGAGTCCACCACTGACGAATATTTCCTGCAAAAAGATGCAGCGATGATCGACGTGTACGAAGGGCTATTCGCCAGTCTGCAACCCCGCCGCATCGTCGAACTGGGTATCTGGCAGGGCGGCAGCTGCGTGTTTTTCCACGCCCTGGCGCGGCCGGAGAAACTGGTGGCCATAGAGCTCAGCACCCAGCGGATCGCCGCGCTTGACAGCTACATCACTGACGGCTGCCGGCAACAGTCACTGGTCCCCCACTATGGGGTAAACCAGGCTGACACTGCGGCCCTGGCGAACATTCTGGCGAAGGAGTTCGGCGAAGAACAACTCGACCTGGTGATCGACGATGCCTCCCACTTTGTCGAGGAAACCCGCACCTCCTTTAACCTGCTGTTTCCGCGCCTGCGGCCGGGCGGCGTCTATGTCATCGAGGATTGGGCCTGGGGCCACGATCCGGTCGATCAACCGGACAGTGCGGTCAATCTCTACCCTGACCGCGAACCCCTCTCCCGGCTGGTATTTGAGATCGTGCTGGCTACCGCGTCGACTCGCGGACTTATCGCCGGGGTGGACATCGATCGCAACCTGGTGAGGATCATCCGGGGCAGTGCACCGCTGGAGAGGGAGGGCTTTGACGTCGCCCGTTGCTGCCTGCCCAGAGGTCGCAGCATGCTGGCTGACCCTGCCGCCAATCACCCGGCCTGACTGATGACCCCGGGCAAGCAGAAGCGCTACCTGGAACCCTACCAGCAGATAATGGCAGGGCAACTCGCTGAGGGGAGCCAGACGGCGAGCCGGATACCCGACCCGATCGGCGTGGGCGCCGTAGGCGGCAGCGGCACCCGGGTGGTGGCACAGCTTCTCGCCACGGCCGGCGTCGCCATGGCTTCACCCATCAACCGCGCCGGCGATGCGCTGGAGTGGCCGCCCTACCGGGCAATATTCGCCGCGCCGACGCTGCAACAACGCCCCGCCGAGCTGGTCCTGGACAACACCCATCGGGCCTTCGAGCAACTGCTGGCTGCGCGCCGCAGTGCGCTGGGCCTCAGCGGACGCGCGGGATGGAAAGTCCCGGAGACATTTTTTCGCCTCGAATGGCTCAACAGTTACTTCCCGCAACTCCAGTACGTACACCTGATCCGCCATGGCCTGGATATGGCCTACTCGGATAACCAACGGCAGGCAAAGAACTGGGCGGAAACCCTGGGGCTGGACGTGCGCCATGATGACCAGGGCAGGCTCTCGGCGGGCACCATGCTGGAGTACTGGTTAACCGCCAACGAAGTCGCCGGGGAAACCGTGGCCCGGATACTCCCCGGGCGCGGCTACGTTTTGCGTTTCGAACGGCTTTGCAGCCAGCCCCGGGAAGAAATCGCCGCCTTGCTGGCATTCCTGCGATTGCCCTGTCCGGAACCGCTGCTGGCAGAGCTGGCCGCCCTGGTGCAACCGCCCGCCTCCATCGGTCGTTACCGTTCCCGGCCCTGGCAGGAGGATATCAGCGCCGGGCAACGGGCCAGGCTGGAAAAGCTGGGTTACAGCGCGAACTGATTCAGGGCGGGCAGTGCGCCTCTCCTCCGGTGAGCGCGCGATAGTGAGCTGTCGGATTGTTATCGAGATAGGTGTTGCTGATCAGCAACTCGCCGCTGTCCGCCGCCACCCGGGTGGGAGCATAGCTGTCCTCCAGCACTGTCGATACCAGGCTCTCCCGGCCACTGGCCAGTAACTCATCGTCCAGGTAGACCCGCAGGTGGACCTCGGCATCGCGCACACGCCGGGCCGGCCACTGGTAATAGGCCGACACGGTCAGCAATTGGCAGCCGGCCCCAGGCAGCTGAGACTGCAGCTCCACGCCCGGTATCTGCAGCGCCAACTGAGCGCCCCCCAGATGGATATCCAACTGCTGCTCCTGCGCCACCAGGCGGCTGTAGGGGCGATCAGTCCGGACAGGCAATTGCAGGGTCCAGCCGCCGTATCCCGGTGTGCGCCGGTAACTGTCGCCAGCGTATTCGCGGCTGCCCTGCGACCCGGATGCGGATTGCACTTCTACCCGCCTTATACTGCTCTGCCACTGGTGATATTCGTCCCGTATTCGGGTCTGCTCCCGGGGGGTTGCAGGCCGGGGCGGCGCAAAATAGTTCTCGCCGGAAGCCCGTTCCTGCACCTCCACGCCCAGGCCCAATTGCTCACGCTGCAGGTCCAGCACCCCGTAGGCGCCCCATTCAGGGATATCAATATCCCAGTAGACTCGCGGAGGTCTCGGCAGGCTTTCGCCGTGCAGCAGCGGACCAAGGTCAAGCCCATCAAGGTCCTCCACCGCCGGCAGACCGGCGTAAGCCAGTAGTGTCGGCATCAGGTCGCGAATGAAGACGGGCTGTTCGATGTCCATCGGCGCCAGGCGGCCGGCCTGCGAGAGAATCAACGGCGTTCTGATACCGCCCTCGTAAAAGGTGGTCTTCTTGCCGTAAAACGGCTTGTTACTGTCGCGAACCCGGTTGACACCGCCGTTGTCGCTGGCAAAAACCAGCAGGGTGTTTTCCAGTTGCCCACTGTCGGCCAGCGCTTGTAACAGACGGCCCACAGCCTCATCCAGTTGCGCCAGCAGTGACAGGTACTCTCCCTCGGGAGAGTCGGGAAAGCGGCCCGCAAACCGCGGCGCGGCCTGCACCGGGTTGTGCGGGGCAAAGTACCAGAGATTGAGAAACCAGGGGCGCGCCCCCTCTCCGAGCCGGTCGATGCGCTCAATTGCCGCGTCGGTGAGCAAATCCGTCAGGTGCCCTTTGTGCTGGACCGGCGGCTGACCCGCACGCTGCAGCCAGGGGTCAATATAGGACGCTGCCGGCCTCGCCAGGGATCCGTACCGCGTGGTCAGCGCATGGAGGAATCCGTACCAGTCGTCAAAACCCTGGGACCCGGGCTCCGCGGAGCCAACGCCGTGGCCCAGGTGCCATTTGCCGATATGCGCGGTGGCGTAACCTCCATCACGCAAGGCCTCGGCCAGGGTGACATGCTCCGGCCCGATGCCGCGGAAATGGGGAGGCACGCCAACACGACTGGCAGCCTTGCCGGTGAGCAACTCAACCCGGGCGGGGCGGCAACTTGGCTGGGCGTAATGGCGGCGGAATCGAACCCCTGCGGCGGCCAGGGCATCCAGGTGCGGGGTAACCGCCGAGCCATCCCCGAACGCGCCGAGGTCATTGTTCCCGAGATCATCGGCCAGAATCAGCAGGATGTTGGGGCGACCCGCTGAGGCACCGGTCGACGGACCGTCGGCAGAGCACCCGGCCAGCAGGAGCAGGGAGAGCAGCCAGCAGGCCCTCGGCATCAGCCGGAGCGCGCGAGCAGTGTCTGGTCCTGGGCCAGTACCCGTTCGCGCCAGTCCAGGTCCTCGTGCATGCCGGGAAAACCCTGCTGGTCCGACCGCAGGGTGTCCAGCAGGCTGGACACATCATCGTCGGTGGCAAAACCGGCATCCCGCTCGAGCAAGATCTCACGCACCTTGTTGCCAGGATCCAGGTCGCAGTTGTTACAGGCGGAGATACCGCCACGGGCCAACAGCTCAAGCTTGGTGTTATTCAGCTCGGTAAACCCGAGCTCGCTTACATGACCCAGGGGGGTGGTTTTCTCGTAGTCGTTGCAGCACACATAATAGTGCCCACTCCAACCCACGAACAAAAACTTGAAAGCGGCATCGCAGAGACTGGAGATCCCGTGCTGGCTCATCAGCTCCTGGGCCTCATCAGTGGCAGAGCGGCTTTCCAGGAAGAGCTTGCCGTTGTCGCAGGCGCCGCCGCGGTTGTTCTGGCTGAACACCAGGAATCTTTTGACACCGTGTTCCCGCCAGAACGCTTTCATTTCCTCGATCTTGCCCTTGTTGATGTCGTGCTCAACAATATTGATGGTGATCTCCACCTGGTCACGGGCGATTTCGACGAACTTCAATGCGTTGGTCATGGAGTTGTCAAAATCCAGGTTATACACCTCCTCGTAGTCGTCGCCGAAATCACTGATGCTCAGACTGATCTCCTTGAGGCCGGCGTCGACCAGGTCCCGGGCCAGGTTCTCGTGCAATTTCGAGGCATTACTGGTCATGCCCACGCGCAAACCCTTTTCGGTCGCGTGGTGCATGAACTCCACGATGTCGGCATGCAGGGTGGGCTCGCCCTGGCCGGTGAAGGTCACCTTTGGCAGTGGCGCGGGCAATTCCAACACCCGGTCTATCGCGCTAAAGAAGTTTTCCCGGCTGAGCATCCCCTGCTGCGGAGTCTTGTCGCGAGGGCAGAAGGAACACAGGGCATTGCACCGATTGGTCAACTCGATATCGACTAGCACGTGAGAAAACTTCATAATGGCCCTGCTTGCAGCGACGGCCCGACGCGAGGCGCCAAGCGTGAATAAGCGGACAAGAATATAGCACTGCCTGACCCCGTTCAATCGCCGGTATCGGCGACGATGCTAAAGCAACCACTAAACATGACCGGAACATGCTCTACCTGATCGCGGCTGTCGCCGCGCTAATCCTCGCCTTTGTTATCTGGCAACGACGCCGACCGGAAGCACCCGCGTCGCCAGAACCAGAGCCCCTGCACCTGGGCATCAAGGCCTACATGCGCGAGGATTATGCGAGGGCCGAACCGGTGTTGCGCCACCATGCCGAGGCGGGCGAGCTGAAGGCCCAGCAGTTACTGGCCAAGATGTACTATTCCGGCCACGGTGTTCCCCAGGATCGCGAGCGCTACCTCCACTGGCTGGAACAGGCCGCGGCCCAGGGCGACCGCAGTGCCAAAGCGCGCCTGAAGGCGGCACGAAAACAGGGATCTTGAGCGCCTGCGCCGGTTGCGCGGCACTCCCCGGGCCGCTTAGAATGCTCGCAACAGACTGATAATTCTTCAAAAACTTGTGAGTGCATGCAGGCCGCGCCCACCCTCCCCAGGTGTACCCGATGTCCCTATATTTTCCACCCAGCCTCCGTGTTGATTTCGAGCCCAGACTGGGAGGCCAGAGCACCTGGCAGGACCACGCGGCCTTCGGCTATGACCTGGTGGCCGCAAAAGCGCCCCGACTGCTGGTGGAACTGGGCAGCCAGCGCGGCTTTTCCTTTGGCGTGTTCTGCCAGTCGGCGCGGACTCACTCACTGGACTGCACCTGCTATGCGGTCGACACCTGGGCAGGAGATGAACATACCGGCAGCTACGGGGAAGAGATCTACGACAAACTCGCCAGTCACATTCGCGAGTACTACCGTCACTATGCCTACCTGCTGCGCATGACGTTTGACGAGGCGGTGGGCCAGTTCAGCGACGGCAGCATCGACCTGCTCCACATCGACGGACTGCACACCTATGAAGCGGTCTCGCACGACTTCCATACCTGGTACCCCAGGGTCGCAGCAGGCGGCGTCATCCTGTTCCATGACATCGCAGAGAGACAGGGTGATTTCGGTGTGTGGAAGCTGTGGGAGGAGCTGCAACAGCAACACCCCTGCTTCACCTTCAAACATGGCCACGGACTCGGTGTGCTGCGCAAGCCGGGGGGTGTGGAACTCGCTGACGAACCGCAGTTGATTCAATTGTTGTTCGGGGGCTCCGCGGAAGACCGGCAAACCGTGGCGGAGATGTACAGTATCGCCGGCCAGTTTTTGAAGAACCGCCGCCAGGCCCGCAAGTTTCGGGAGGGCCGGGAGCAGGCAATCAAGCGCAAGATGACCGGGCAGGCATGAATACCGCATCCCGGCCCCAGCTCTCCGTGGTGGTGGTGGCCTACCGCATGCCAGCGCAGCTGCAGCGCACCCTCTATACACTGTCAGCAGCCTACCAGCGAAACGTGCACCCGGATGATTATGAAGTCATCGTGGTGGAGAACCGCTCTGACCAGAACCTGGACGAAAGCGTGGTGGCGGGACTGCCGGGCAACTTCCGCTATTTCCTGCGCGACGAGACCAGCCCAACGCCGGTGCACGCCCTCAACTTCGGCTTCGAGCAGGCCCAGGGCGAGTACATCGGGATCATGATCGACGGGGCACACATGATCACGCCTCGTGTCATTGAGCACGCCATGGCCTGTTTTCGAGCTCATCCCAACTGCCTGGTGGCGATTCCGGTTCACCACCTGGGTCCGCAAGAGCAACACATCAGCACTCGCGAAGGCTATGACACGGCTGAACAGGACAGACTGTTGGGCGGCGTGGACTGGCGCACCGACGGTTACGAACTGTTCCGCATCAGCGTCTGGTGTAGCGCCCACTCCCGGGGCTTCATGCAGCCTATTTCCGAGTCCAACTGCTACTTTGTGCCGCGGCAAAACCTGGCCGCCATCGGTTACGCCGATAGCAGCTTTGACTACGAGGGGGGCGGCGCCATCAATCTGCACATGTTCCGCGCCCTCGGCCTGTTTCCCGGCAGCACCTACGTCCTGTTGCATGGCGAGGCCAGCTTCCACCAGTTTCACGGCGGGGTAACCTCCAACGAAACCCGCGAGCAGGTGGTTGACAAGTTCTTCCAGCAACTGAGTGACCACTGGCAGGGCCAGTACCGGGCGCTGACCCGCGAGCCACTGTTCTACGGCAGTATCAGTCCCCAGGCCCAGGTCCTGGTCACCGCCGCGTCGCGCTTCGGCGAGCGGCGGGCAAAACGGCTGGGCGACATGGGTCAACCCCTGTGGCCGGAGCGAGCCGCCGGCGCCCTGGAGGACCTTCCGATATTCGGGAGCGAGTGACACCATGAACCCGCCTGCGCCTCTGCTGCACATCGGCTATCCCAAGTGTCTGTCCACCTGGATGCAGCAGTGCCTGTTCCAGCCGGAACAGGGCATGGTCAATGTAATGAACCCCTTTGACATCCAGTTGGGACTGGTGAGTCCCGACCCGCTGGAATTCGAGCCCGAGGCATTTACCACGGAGTTCTGGAAGCGCTACCGTGAGCGGTCCCCCGGGACCGACCTGCTGCCGGTACTGAGTTCCGAAAATCTGGTGGGAGCGATCAGCCACGCCGGCTATAACGCGAAGGACAATGCCGACAAGCTGCACGCCTGCTTTCCCGATGCCAGCGTGCTGATCGTCATCCGTGAGCAGCGCTCGGCCCTGCGTTCCCTGTACCGCACCCTGGTCGCCTGGGGCATGCCGTATTCCCTGGGGCAATTACTGCAACCGGAATCCCATTGGCGCCATATGGCGCCCTCCTTCTCGCCCACAGCCCTGGAATACCACCGGCTTATCGCCTATTACCAGCAACTGTTTGGCGCGGCGCAGGTGAAAGTCCTCTGCTACGAGGCTTTCGCTGAACAGCCCGGGGCATTCGTCAACGAGATTGTCAGCCACTGCCAGTTGCCCGCTGACCCTAATCGACTGGCCGGGCTTCGTGTCGAGCGGCGCATCAACCCCGGAACTGCCCTCTACGGCATCGAAAAACATCGGCTGGCAAACCGCCTGTACCGCAACCTGTACAACGCCAACGGCCTGATCCGGGAGACAGAGCAACGCCAGTTCAAGCGCATGGCCGACTTCCGGCGGCGGCGGGAAGGGCTGCTGGACAGGTTGTTGTCCCCTTACCTTGAACGCAGGTTCTCTGCCCGCTTGCTGGCAGCGACGGCCGGCATGTTCGCAGACAGTAATCGCAGGACGATGGAGTTGACTGGATTACACCTGGACGCATTCGGTTACCAACTGGAGTCGAATGACGCTTAGGGCATTCAATAGCGTTTTTTACCAATCCAGGACCTGGGCAGTTATCTGGGCCTATATCCTGTTGACCTACCTCACCTTGCCGGTGATGCGCGATCTGCTCAACTATTTGCGGGATATGCTGGGCAGACAGCAGTTGGGGATGGCCTTCAACAGTGCACTGGCCATCGTTGGCCTGGCCATACTGTTCCTCACCCTGGCCCGGCGTGACTGGAAAACCGTGCTCTCGGTGGGCACTGCCCTGACCCTGATCGGCCTGATCGCGGTGCAGCTGAAAATACCCGAGGAGCGCTTTCATTTTCTGCAGTACGGCCTGCTCGGCGTGCTGGTCTTTTCCACCGCCCGCGAATATTCACTCCGTACAACAGTCCTTCTTGTACTGTTTGTGGTGGCGGTGGGTATTGGCGACGAAACCATACAGTGGCTACTGCCCAACCGGGTGGGAGACCTCCGCGACGTGGCCATGAACAGCGCAGCCGGCGTACTGGGGGCCTGGATTGGCAGGGCGTATTTCTGGCAGCCACAGGCAGACAACCCTGCCGAAAGTTAGCCGCGACTCAGTTCGGATCGGGGCTAAACTCGACAATTTCGTAGCTGTGACTCATCTCAACCCCTGCCGCGCCGAGCATGATTGATGCGCTGCAGTACTTCTCTGCCGACAGTTCCACCGCCCGCTTCACGTGATTTTCCTTGAGACCCACGCCGCTGACAATAAAATGCATATTGATACGGGTGAACACGGCGGGAACCGCATCCGCCCGTTCCGCCTCGATTTCGACCTTACAGTCCACCACTTTCTGGCGTGACTTCTGCAGCATGCTCATCACGTCGTAGGTGGAGCACCCCCCGGTGCCTATCAGCAACATCTCCATGGGACGCGGCCCCAGGTTGCGCCCGCCAAGATCGGCGGAACCATCCATCACTACCGCGTGGCCACTACCGGACTCGCCCACGAACATGGCGCCGTCGGTCCATTTAACCGTTGCTTTCATCACTACCTCGACTGGAAAATCTGGCGCAGCAGCTTAGCACAAGAAATCCCGTTTTACTTGAGCGGAGACCGGGGTAGAATCTGGAAAACAACGCACAAGGTAGGGGTAAAGCGGAGTGTTGAAGCCGCAGATCACAAACACCATTCCCAACGTGGAAAACTTTCTTCGCCACTGCGAAAGACAGCAGTACAAAGCCAAGGCCACGGTGATGAAGCAGGGGGAGGCAGGGGACCGTCTTTACCTCATACTCGAGGGCTCGGTTTCGGTGATGGTTGAAGACGAATCCGAACCCGATCACATGATGGTCGTGAGCTACCTGAACCCGGGAGACTTCGTTGGCGAAATGGGTCTGTTCGAGGACGAGATCACCCCCCGCAGCGCCATGGTGGTCGCCAAGACCCAGTGCGAGGTGGCGGAGATCAGCTATGACAAGTTCCACCAGATCAGCGCCCAGTACCCCGAGGTGCTTTACGCAATTGCCCGGCAGCTGGGCAAACGCCTGCGGCAGACCACCCGTAAACTTACCGACCTGGCCTTCGTCGACGTATCCGGCCGCATCGCCCACACCCTGCTGGACCTGTGCCGGGAGCCGGATGCGATGACCCATCCGGACGGGATGCAGATCAAGATCACCCGCCAGGAACTGGGCAAGATTGTCGGCTGCTCCCGGGAAATGGCGGGCCGGGTGCTAAAGACCCTGGAACAGGATGGCCTGGTGTCGGTTTCCGGGAAGACGATGGTGGTGTTCGGGGCGCGCTAGAAAAACAACTCCCGCAGCTTTTCACCCGGATCCTCAGCCCGCATAAAAGTTTCACCCACGAGGAATGCGTGCACATCACGCTCACGCATCAGCGCCACGTCTTCACGGTTGTGAATCCCGCTTTCGGTCACAACCACGCGATCTTCCGGGATATGGGGCAGCAAATCGAGCGTGGTTTCCAGACGCATGTCGAAGCTGTGCAGGTCGCGGTTGTTGATTCCCACCAGCTGCGTCTCCAGTACCAGCGCCCGGTCCAATTCAGCCCGGTCATGGACCTCGACCAGCACGTCCAGGCCGAATTCTGCTGCCGTATCCGCCAGTTCGCGCATCTGGTCATCCGCCAGGGCGGCGACGATCAGCAGTATGGCGTCGGCACCAATCGCCCGGGCCTCGACCACCTGGTAGGGATCGACGGTAAAATCCTTGCGGATAACCGGCAGTTCACAGGCGGCGCGGGCCTGTTGCAGGTATTCATCGGCACCCTGGAAAAAATCGATGTCGGTGAGCACGGAAAGACAAGTGGCGCCACCGCGCTGGTAACTCTCGGCAATGGCAGCAGGGTCAAAGTCCGCTCGTATCACCCCCTTGCTCGGGGAAGCCTTCTTGGCCTCGGCAATAACCGCCGGCTCCGCCGCCGCAACCCTGGCAGCCAGCGCCCGGGCGAACCCCCGGGCTGGTGGCTGTTCGCTGATCCGGGACTCCAGGCTGCCCAGGGAAATCCGAGCCTGGCGGGATGCAACCTCCTCGGCCTTGCGGGCCAGGATTTTGCGCAGGATGGTAGGAGGATTGATCGCCATTGCCCTACCCCGCTTCGCCGCCGCGCATCAGCTGGGTGAAGTCCACAAAGGACGCCAGCTTTTCCGCTGCCTGGCCACTGGCCAGCAGGTCTTCCGCCATCGCCACGCCACCGGCAAGGCTATTGGTCACACCGGCCACATAGATCGTTGCCCCGGCATTGAGCGCAATAATCGCGACAGCCTTGCGCGATGCCTCGTCATCGGCGCCGCCGAGCGCCCGGCGGATGAGCGCCGCCGAGGCAGCGGAGTCTGCCACCGCCAGCCCCTCCAGGGACTGACGTTCAAGGCCAAAGTCTTCCGGGCTGATGCTGTAACTTTCGATATTGCCCGCGCGCAATTCCGCCACCCGGGTCGGAGCGGCAATGGAAATTTCATCCAGGCCGTCGTCGGAGTGAACGATCATTACGTGTTCTGACCCCAGCGCCTTGAGTACTTCCGCGAGTGGCTGGCAAAGCTCGGCTGAAAAAACGCCAATCACCTGGCGGGTAACTCCGGCTGGGTTGGTGAGGGGACCCAGCACGTTGAATATCGTGCGCATGCCCAGTTCACGACGGGGACCGATGGCATAACGCATGGCGCTGTGGTGGGCAGGGGCGAACATGAAGCCCACGCCAATCTCTTCGATCGCCCGGGCTACCTGGCCCGGATCGAGATCCAGGGGCATACCCAGGGCTTCAAGCACGTCTGAACTGCCGCTACTGGAGGACACCCCACGGTTGCCGTGCTTGGCCACGTGGGCGCCGGCCGCCGCTACCACGAAGGTCGAGGCAGTGGAGACATTGAACAGGTTGGCGCCATCGCCGCCGGTACCCACCAGGTCCACCAGGTGGGGGCAGTTGACGTCAACCGGGGTAGCCAACTCACGCATGACCTGGGCGGCGCCGGCGATTTCGTCGGTGGTCTCGCCCTTGATGCGCAGGGCCACCAGCAGGGCACCAATCTGCGCGTCGGTAGCGTCACCGGACATCACCTGGCGCATGACTGCCGCCATCTCTTCCCGGCCGAGATTCTGCCCCTCGACCAGGGCCGCGACCGCTTGTTGAATATCCATGCTATTGCTCCAGGAAATTGCGCAGCAGGTCGTGGCCGTGCGCGGTGAGAATGGATTCCGGATGGAACTGAACGCCTTCTATGGCCAGCTCTCGATGACGCAGGCCCATGATTTCATCCACCTCGCCGGATTCGGTCTGGGTCCAGGCGGTCACTTCCAGGCAGTCCGGGAGACTGTCTTTTTCGACCACCAGGCTGTGATAGCGGGTGGCTTCAAAGGGCTCACTCAGTCCGCGAAACACCCCTTCACCCCGATGGTGTACCGGTGAGGTTTTACCGTGCATGACCTGGCGCGCCCGCACCACCTTGCCGCCAAACACCTGGCCTATGCTCTGGTGGCCCAGGCAAATGCCGAGAATGGGCAGCTTGCCGGCATATTCCTTGATAACCGCCATCGAGATGCCCGCCTCGTTGGGCGTGCAGGGCCCCGGGGATATCACGATTTTTTCCGGCGCCAGGGCCGCGATGTCCGCTACCGCAATCTCGTCGTTGCGCACCACATGCACATCGGCGCCCAGTTCCCCAAGATACTGGACCACGTTGTAGGTAAAGGAGTCGTAATTGTCGATCATTAACAGCATTGTTTACTCCTCCCCCGCCAGCACCATGGACGCCGCGCGAAACATGGCCCGGGCCTTGTTGTGGGTTTCCTTCCACTCCAATCGGGGCACGGAATCAGCCACCACGCCACCACCGGCCTGAACGTGCAGCTTGCCGTCCTTGATCACCGCCGTGCGGATGGCGATAGCGGTATCCATATCGCCGGCCCAGGAAATATAACCCACTGCACCGCCATAGACGCCGCGCTTGACCGGCTCGAGTTCGTCGATGATTTCCATGGCCCGAATCTTGGGAGCACCGCTGAGGGTACCTGCGGGCAGGGTTGCCCTGAGTACGTCTATCGCGGACTTGTCGTCCTTCAGTTCGCCGGTGACGTTGGAGACGATATGCATCACGTGGGAGTAGCGCTCCACCACCATTTTGTCGGTGAGTTCCACTGACCCTGTCTTGGCAATGCGACCCACGTCGTTGCGACCCAGGTCAATCAGCATGAGGTGCTCGGCGATTTCTTTCGGATCGGCCAGCAGTTCCGCTTCCAGCGCCTCGTCTTCTTCCTCGCTGTAACCCCGCCGACGGGTGCCGGCAATCGGCCGCACGGTGACTACGCCGTGTTCCAGCCGGGCCAGAATTTCCGGTGACGAACCCACAATGTGGAAGTCTTCCAGATCCAGGTAATACATATAGGGGGACGGATTGAGATTGCGCAACGCGCGGTAAAGGTTCAGTGGCGGTGCCGAAAACGGCACGCTCATGCGCTGGGAAGGCACCACCTGCATCACGTCCCCGGCCAATACGTAGTCTTTGACCTTGTCCACGGCCGCATAGTAGGCGGTCTCGGTGAAGTGAGATTCGGCCTGCTGCTCCAGCTCGGAACTGTCGGCGGCCGCCAGCGACACCTGGGGCAACGGCTTCATGGGTTCCGGCAGCCGGGCAACCAGTTGCTGGAGGCGCGCATTGGCGGCCGCCAGGGCATCCGGCTGCGAGGGGTCGGCATTCACAACCAGCCTGATGGTGCCCGCCAGGTTGTCGAACACCAGCACTTCCTCCGACACCATCAACAGGATGTCGGGGTTGCCCAGGTCATCCTCCGGCATGCCCGGCGCCAGCCTGGGCTCGACGTAACGCACCGTGTCGTAACCAAAGTAGCCCACCAGGCCGCCATGGAATACGGGGAGATCGTCCCGGGGGGCGGCCCGGTATCGCCGCTGGAAAGCCTCGGCAAATGCCAGCGGGTCTTCCACTTCCTCGCTCTCGGCAAGCTTGCCATCCACATAGATGTCGGCCCGGTGGCCGTAGACCTTGAAAACTGTTCTACAGGGCAGGCCGATGATCGAATAGCGGCCCCATTTCTCGCCACCCTGAACCGACTCAAAGAAGAAGGAGTAAGGCCCTTCCGCCAGCTTGCGGTAGGCACTGATGGGGGTTTCCAGGTCTGCCAGC
Source organism: Seongchinamella unica (assembly GCF_004354085.1). Lineage (GTDB taxonomy): Bacteria > Pseudomonadota > Gammaproteobacteria > Pseudomonadales > Halieaceae > Halioglobus > Halioglobus unicus. The sequence goes on from NZ_SMSE01000005.1 coordinate 50,261, forward strand.
ACTTCCAGGCTGACAGGTATGCGGTTGTAGTCTTGTGCCGCCAACGCGGCAAAGTCCTGCGAATTCATGGGTGTTCCTCGGAGAATGGTTTTGCGTAATGAGGTCGAAGCGGGGCCCTGGCTACCATCGCCAGCAGGTGATCTCACGCATCGAAAGCAGGTCGATGCTGTTACGCACAGCTGTTTGCACAGCAATCTCCGGATAGAGGGTGGGCCTATTGTACATAGGGATAACGGGATGGCAAATGGGTGGATTCCGTCATGCCCGCCCCTCATGCGTCTTTCTCGCCCCTTTGTGCGTCATTCCCGCGCAGGCAAGAATCCAGGGACCATCAGACTGGGCATCCAGGCCGCACTCAACGCCGGTGGTAGGGCCAAAACCGGTTGCCCAGGCCTTTGTCACGCCTCGAAAGCCGCTGGATTCCCGCCTGCGCGGGAATGACGTAGGGCGCGGGAATGACGTAGGGCGCGGGAATGACGTAGGGCGCGGGAATGACGTAGGGCGTGGGAATGACGCAGGGCGTGGGAATGACGCAGGGCGCGGGAATGATGCAGGGCGCGGGAATGACCTGGCTTGAGCTACACCTTCGCCAACTCCTCCCGCATATCCTCAATCACCGCCGCATAGTCGGGTTGATTGAAAATCGCCGAACCCGCGACAAAGGTATCTGCTCCGGCGGCGGCGATCTCACCGATGTTCTTCGCCGACACCCCGCCATCGATCTCCAGCCGGATATCGAGTCCGGTGGCATCGATCAGTGCCCGCGCCTCGCGCAATTTATCCAGCGTTGCGGGTATGAAGGACTGTCCGCCAAATCCCGGATTGACCGACATCAGCAACACCATGTCCACCTTGTCCATCACATATTGCAACGCATCCAGCCCCATGGCCGGGTTGAAGACCAGCCCGGACTTGCAACCGGCGTCACGAATCATCTGCAGGGAACGGTCCACGTGGGTGGAGGCGTCCGGGTGAAAGGTAATATAGGTGGCGCCCGCCTCGGCGAAATCGCCGATCAGCCGGTCCACCGGACTGACCATCAGGTGGACGTCAATGGGGGCGGTCACGCCGTGCTTGCGCAGGGCCTTACACACCATCGGCCCAATGGTCAGGTTGGGTACGTAGTGATTGTCCATGACGTCAAAGTGAACAATATCGGCGCCTGCCGCGAGCACGTTATCCACCTCTTCTCCCAGGCGGGCGAAATCGGCGGAAAGAATGGAAGGGGCGATCTGGTAATCGGCCATGTGCTGGGCTCCGGCTGGGTTAAAAGCGGCTATTCTACCTGTTAGCCGACCGGGGAACGAGAGCGGCGGAAGCGGTGTTAATTTGACCAATTTTGCGCTGTATCCCGGCGTCTGTTGTGGATGAAGGGGATCGCGATCGCCCGCACCGCCCTGCCCCGGCGTGTTTCATTGTTCAGCGCCTGATCGAATCCGGGCATCCAGCGCCTCCAGGCGCTGTGGCGTTCCCACATCTTCCCAGTCACCACGGTAGTGCTCCGCCCCCAGGGTCCCACGGGCGATGGCAGCATCCAGCAGTGGCCTCAGCGCCAGCTTGCCGGGGCGCATGCCGGTAAAGAACGCGGGCGTGTAGAGCCCTAAACCGGCGTAGGTCAAGCCCGCTTCCCGCTCTGCCCGGTAGCACACCTCTCCCGCCTCCCCCAGGCAGAAATCCCCCAGCGGGTGCTGCGGCGGGTTATCCACCAGCACCAGGTGAGCCTGCTCCCAGGGCTTCAGGGTGTAACGACGCAGGGTGTCGAATGCATAGTCAATCCACACGTCGCCATTGATCACCAGGAAGGGATCGGTGCCGAGTAGGGGTAGTGCCCGCTGGATACCGCCGGCTGTCTCCAGCGGCTCCTCCTCCCGCGACCAGGTGATAGCCATCCCCCAGCGGGAGCCATCACCACAGTAGTGTTCAATCTGGCCGGCCAGGTGGGAAACATTCACCACCACCTCCCGGAACCCGGCCCGGGCGAGTCCCCGGAGGTGATACTCCATGAGCGGCACATCGGCCACCCGCAACAGGGGCTTGGGGGTATGCCCGGTCAGCGGCCGCATGCGCTCTCCGATGCCGGCGCAGAGCATCATTGCCTTCATTGGCCCGCGCTCCAGGATTGCTGGCGGATCACCGGCATCAATTCAGTCTCAAACCAGTGGTCAAATGCCGCAATTGCAGCCACTTCACCCCGATACTTGTGCAGCATCTCCCGCACGTAGCGAATCACCAGCGGCAGGTCATGCAGGTATGCGGGCTTGCCGTCCCGGATAAAGAGCCGGGCAAACGTGCCCAGTACCTTGATGTGACGCTGCAGGCCCATGAGGTCGAACCAGGCCAGGAAGCGGGCATCGTCAATCGACATCAACTGCCCCCGCTGCCGCAGCATCCCCAGGTAGGACAGGGCCCAGGCCTCAACCTGCTGTGGCTGCCAGCGGATATAACAGTCCCGCAGCAGCGACACCAGGTCGTAGGTGACAGGACCGATGACCGCGTCCTGGAAATCGATCACCGCCAGCGCGCCATCCGGCTGGGGCATCAAATTACGGCTGTGAAAATCGCGATGGACGAGCACCGTGGGCTGCTCCAGGGCACTGGCCTTGAGAACCTCGGTAAAGGCTTGCCAGATCGAGTCATCCGGCGCAGGAAGCTCCAGCAACTGCTCGACAAACCACTGCGGGAAGCGGCCCAGCTCTTCACTGAACAGGGCGTCATCGTAGCGTGGCCAGTGCGGATCAGCCGGATCGATGCTGGCCATGGCCAACAGCACCGCAAGCGCACGCTGGTAGGGAGCGCCATCGGCAGCGGGATCAAGTTCCTGTAATAACAGTCGGTCCCCGAGGTCACCCAGCAACAGGCAGCCCCGGGACAGGTCCGCTCCGTGCAGGTCTGGCACTGTGATACCGGCAGCACAAAGCAGCTCCCTGACCGCCAGGAACTCGGCGTTTTTCTGGCTATCGGGAGGTGCATCGACGACCATGAAGCTGCCCCCATCGAGCCGCAGGCGAAAGTAGCGCCGGGCGCTGGCATCTCCTGATACGGGCTCCAGCTCTGCCGGGCCTTCCGCCCCCAGAACCGACAGCGACCAGGACATTAAATCGGCTGGAGGTGAATTATTGGCCACATGTTCCTCGTGTTGACACGCTGATTGAATTGACAGGGCCCATACCCAAATTTTGCCGGACAAGGACCAGCCTATGCTTTAGAATTCGCCCTTTACGCAAAGAACCCGCACTCAGAATGATACCCAGACCCGCCCTTCCGCCGCGGCGAAACACTACCCCAGGGCGGCTCTGCCTCGCGGTGGCCTGCGCCCTGCTCACCGCGCCGGGGCTGGCACAGGATAACAGCGCGCAGGAACCGGCACACCCCCTGGACTGGGTCCACGTGAACGAAGTCCCGCGGGACCTTCGGGATGACCAGTGCGTGAACTGCCAGGGCCGCTATATAGACCCCCTGGCCGGCGCGGACCAGTCACTCTCCCCCGAAGAATCACCCATCGACGCAGACGCCAGCGACGCGGAGCTGCGCGAAAGCAGCGCAATTTTCAGTGGCGGCGTCTTCCTGCAACAGGGCTATCGGCATATACGTGCGGATGAAGTCAGTCTCGACCGGGCAGCGGAAACGGCCACGCTCAGAGGAAACATCACCCTGCGCGAACCGGGCCTGTTATTGCGTGGTGAAAGCGCGCAAATTTTCTCCAAAACGGAGGAAGCCAGCATCGAAACCAGCCAGTTCGTCCTCCACGAGCTGCATATGCGTGGCAGTGCCGACATCCTGGAACGGGACAGCGAGGGCATTCTCCACATCCACGGCGGCCAACTCAGCTACTGCGCCCCCGGGGATGACCAGTGGCTGCTGCAGGCTGGAGAGCTGGAACTGGACCTGGAGGAAGGCCTGGGCGTGGCCCGGGACGCCAAAATGCGAGTGGCCGGAGTCCCGGTATTCTACTTTCCCTGGCTGCAGTTCCCGCTGGATGATCGTCGCAGGGCCGGGATGCTGTGGCCGGATATAGGCTCGGACTCGCGGGGCGGCGTCGACGTTGCGGTACCTGTTTACCTGAACCTGGCACCGGACTACGACCTGCTTTACACCCCTCGTTTTATCGAGGAGCGGGGGCTCAATCACGAAGCCAAAGCGCGCTATCTCAATCCTTACCTGGGACGCTGGGAAGTGGGTGGCGCCTTTATGAACGAGGACAAGCGTTACAAGGACGAGTATCCCAGCGAGCGCAATCATGACCGTTGGCTGGGGGTGGTAAAGCAAAACGGCCTGTTCAACAGGCGCTGGCGTTCGCAGATCGACTACAGTAAGGCCAGTGACGTCAACTACATGAAGGACCTGCAGACCTCCAGCCTGGACTCCAAGCGCCGGACCGCACTGTTGCAATACGGAGCCCTGGACTACCTGGGCGACCGGTGGATGGCCAACCTGGAAGTCCAGCAGTTCCAGACACTGGCGGATGACATCAACAACGACTACAAAAAGCTGCCGCAGATTACCGGTCGCTATCGCCCCGATGGCACCCCCTTTGAACTGGACCCGATTTTGCTGGTCCAGTACTCCAATTTCGACACCGACACCAACAAGGTCACCGGCCAGCGAATCTACAGCGAAGCCGGCGCCAGCTATCCGATGATGTGGACCTACGGCTTTTTCACGCCAACCGCCAAGTACCGGTTCCTGACCTACGACCTGGACCAGCACAGGAATTATGAAGACCAGACTCCCGACGCTGGCGCCCCCATGCTCAGCCTGGATGGTGGCCTCTATTTTGACCGCGAAACCCGGCTGTTTGGCAGCCAGATACTGCAAACCCTGGAACCCCGGTTGTACTACCTGTACAGCGACCATGAGGACCAGCGCGGCCAACCGGACTTCGACAGTTCGGAGCTGACATTCAGCTACAACCAGCTTTTCCGGGAGACCCGTTTCTCCGGTCACGACCGCATCGATGATGCCGACCAGCTCTCCGTCGGCATCACCACCCGGTTCATCGACGAGACCGACGGCAGGGAGGAGTTCAACGCCAGCATCGGCCAGATTTTCTATTTCAAGGATCGGGAAGTACGGTTGAATCCGGATGATCCGCCGCTGGAAACCGGTGGTTCCGAGGTCGCCGGTGCACTGAGTTTTTACCCCAACGAACGCCTGAGCCTGCGTACCAGCCTGGTCTGGGACCCCTACAGCGACAGGATGAACTCCGGGAATTTTTTCACCAGCTACACCAGCGACGACGGCAGTATCTATAACGTCGGTTACACCTACCGGCGCCCGCTGACCACCGTGGACACCACCCAGCCTCCCACCGAGGAGGCACATGTGTCCCTGTACGTACCGGCGGGATTGAACTGGCGGGTATTTGCCGCTGTCAACTACTCCATCCAGGCCGGGGAAAGCGTGGAAGATATGTTCGGAGTGGAATATGATACCTGCTGCTGGAAATTGCGATTGCTGCACCTGCGCTACTACGATAATGCATCCGGGGAAAACCCCGACTTTGATGACCCGCTGCTCGAGCGGGAAGACTCCACCCAGGTTCAAATTGTGCTCAAGGGCATGGGCGGCTTCGGCAGCCGGGCCAGCAGCATCATGAAAGACATGATTCGAGGTTTTACCGATAGTGAATATTAAAGCAATGCTGCTGGGCGCCTGCCTGGCGGCCTCTACCCTCGCCACCGGCATGGCCAGGGCGGAAACCGAGATGCTGGACCAGGTGGTGGCCATCGTCGAGGATGACATCATCATGGCCAGCGAGTTGCGCGAGCGCGTTGACTCGATCAACCAGAACCTGGAGGCACGGGGTGTGGAAATGCCCCCGGAAGAGGTCATTATCCGCGAGACCCTGGACCGCCTCATTCTGGAGAGCATCCAGTTGCAGAAGGGCCAGCGTGTGGGCGTGCGCATCACCGACGCCCAGCTGAACGACGCCATGCAGCGTCTCGCCGGCCAGAACGGGATGACCCTGGACCAGTTCCGCCTGGCGCTGGAGCAGCAGGGCCAGTCCTACCAGGGTATGCGCGAACAAATCCGCAAAGAAATGATCATCCAGCGGGTGCAGCAGGGCAACGTGAACCAGCGCATCGAGATCACCGACCAGGAAGTGGACAACTTCCTGGCCACCGAGGAAGGTCAGAAAATGACCCAGCCGGAATACCAGATTCTCCACGCGCTGCTGGCAGTCTCTCCCAGCGCGCCTGCCGCAGAAGCAGAGCGGGCCGAGGCCTATGTCGACAAGATACTGGCGGAAATTCAGGCTGGCTCGGCTTTTGAGGAAGCGGTCAGCGCCCCGGGGCCCTACACCTTCAGCGGCGGCAACCTCGGCTGGCGCAAGCTGGATGACCTGCCCTCCCTGTTCTCGGACCTTGCCCCGGGTCTGGCCAAGGGCGAAACCCGGAAAGTGCGCTCAGACAGCGGTTTCCACCTGATTTACATGGCCGACCGCCGAGGCGACGAGAGCATGGTGGTCAACCAGACCAAGGTACGCCACATCCTGGTGAAACCCTCCGAGATCATGACCGATCAGCAGGCGCAGGAACTGGTCACCAGCCTCAAGTCCCGCGCCGAAGCCGGGGAAGACTTCGCCGAACTGGCCCGGGAATACTCCGAAGACATTGGCTCTGCCCAGGAAGGCGGCGACCTGGGCTGGACCAGCCCCGGACAAATGGTTCCCGAATTCGAGCAAACCATGCAGATTACCGCCATCGGCGAGATTTCAGACCCGGTGAGGAGCCAGTTCGGCTGGCACATCCTGGAAGTGCTGGACCGCCGGGAAGAGGACATGACCGACCGCGCCACCCGCAACAAGGCCATGAACTACCTGCACAACCGCAAATACCAGGAAGAACTGGACGCCTGGCTGAGGCAGATCCGCGATGAAGCGTTTGTGGATATCAAGTGACGGCGAAAGCCGTCCGAACAGCCCCCAACCCCGTCATTCCGGCGCAAGCCGGAATCCAGTGACCCTGCTACCAGAAACCAACCACCCCCTGGATTCCGGCTTGCGCCGGAATGACCAAGCACGTTGATCCCCCGCATCGCTCTCACCCCCGGCGAACCCGCCGGTATCGGCCCTGACATCACCCTGGCCATCGCCCAACAGCCCTGGGACGCGGAACTCATCGCGATCTGCGACCCGGACCTGCTGCGCCAGCGCGCAGACATGCTGGGCCTGGATATCAGGATCGACGTCGTCGATAACCCGCAGGGCCAGCCCCAGCTTCACCGGCCAGGCAGCCTCAAGGTCTACCCGGTCGCCCTGAACGCCCCCTGCACTGCCGGCGAACTGGACCCGGCCAACGCCAGCTACGTCCTCTGCACCCTCCACGCCGCGGTTGACGCCTGTCTGGCCGGCCGCTGCCAGGCCATGGTGACTGCCCCGGTACAGAAATCCGTGATCAACGAGGCCGGCATCCCCTTCAGCGGCCACACCGAGCTACTGGCGGAGGACACCGATAGCGACCGGGTCGTTATGATGCTGGCCACCGCCAAAATGCGCGTCGCCCTCGCCACGACCCATCTGCCACTGAAAGACGTGCCCGCTGCGATCACCCCCGAGCTACTGACAGAAACCCTGGAGATTCTCCACCGGGACCTGCAGCAGAAATTCGGCCTGGCCGCCCCCAGAATCGCGGTACTTGGCCTCAATCCGCACGCCGGCGAAGGCGGCCATATGGGTAGCGAGGAGATCGATACCATCATCCCCACGCTGGATAAGCTGAGAGCCCGGGGGATGGTGTTGCAGGGCCCGCTCCCAGCCGACACGGCATTCAACCCCAAGGTCCTGGACCACTGCGACGCAATCTTCGCCATGTACCACGACCAGGGTTTGCCGGTGCTCAAGTACGCGGGATTTGGCGAAGCGGTGAATGTGACCCTGGGATTGCCGATCATCCGCACCTCGGTGGACCATGGGACCGCGCTGGATCTCGCGGGAACGGGTAAGGCGGATGCTTCGAGCCTGAGGGCCGCGCTGGAGATGGCGATAAGTATGGTTAATTCCGACCCCGAAACCCGGCGATAAATTTACCGTCATTCCCGCGAGGCCGGTGATTCGACACACCGAAATCCAGCGAGCCCAAGCCCCAGCTCACGCAACCCGGTCCAAACCACTCCTGGCGGTTTACACCCCCACCAGCCCCCCGTAAAATTCACCCCTTACTCCCCCCCAAGCAGAACCCCATGTCCGAGACCCCCTTCACATCACCCAGTGGCCTTTATGCATTCGCCGAGTGTGAAGCCGTCGATATGCAGAACGGCGGCGTCCTGCTGATCAACAAATACAGCGATGCCCAGCTGCTGGTGGGGGCCCCTGTCGCCCACAGCATGCCCATGTGCCGTGTATTCAGGACCCTGGAACAGCACGCCCAGGTGCTGACCGCGTCGATACCCGAACTGGCGGGACAACATGCTGACGTGATGAAAGTACTCAACATGCTCAAAGACGCGGGATTGATGACCACCGCGGAATCAGTGTGCGACCGGCTCAATGCACCGGTACCTCCTCCGGTGGACCTGCCGCCCACACGGGTGTTCATCATTACCTGTGATCGCCCCGCCGCGGTAACACGGCTGCTGGATTCCATGCTCAGGGCCGGCAACCTGACCCGACACCAGGCCCTGTTTCTGGTAGACGACTCCCGCGACCCGGCCAATGCCGAAAAGAACCGCGAAGCGGTTGAGCAATTCAACCTCACCTGCCCACTCAATATGGGCTACTTCGGAGCCAGGGAGTCCAGGCAGTTCATGGCCGGGCTTATTGAGCAATTGCCCGAACAGGAAGCGTCCATTCGCTTTTTGCTCGATCAGGATCGCTGGCGCGGGCGCGAGACCTACGGGCGAGTGCGCAACCTGACCCTGCTGCTTTCAGTGGGCTGCCGCGCCATTGTCATGGATGACGACGTGATCTGCGCGGCGGTGGATTCGCCCTACAAAAAACCCGGCCTGCAGTTCGGCAATCTGGAACGGGAAGCAGAGTTTTACCGGGACCAGCAGGACATACTGGCCCGCACCCAACGCGCCGACTTCGACCCCCTGGGCGGACACGCCCAGTGCCTGGGGCTTAACATGGGCCAGGCTATCGCCAAATTGTCGAATGGCCAGCCGGTACAGCCTCAGGACCTGGCGGGCGCAAACTCCGCCTACCTGAGCCTGTGGTCTGCGGAGTCTCCGATACTGGTCACCCAGAACGGCAGCATGGGCGATCCCGGCACGCCCGGAACCGAGTGGATTCTGACCCTGGACCCGGCATCCAGCAAGCGACTGACCGAATTCCCGGGCGGCATCGAAGGGGCACTGGCGAGTCGCAGCTACTGGCTGGGACAACCGCGGCCTACATTCACCAAGATGTCGGTGATTTCCCAGGTCAGCGGGCTGGATAACACGCAGCTGCTGCCCCCCTACTTTCCCGTGTTCCGCGGTGAAGATTACCTTTTTGGCGCAATGACCGAATTTCTCCACCCCCACGCCGCAGTACTGGAGCATGACTGGAACGTACCGCATCTCCCGCTGGAACCACGCCAGGGTAACCCCAATCCGGCGCCACTGAGCGGCAGGGGCAAGATCAATATCAACAAGTACATTACCGATCACACCAGTTACCAGGCGGGTATCTCCGCGAAGAGCCGCCTGCAAGCCCTTGCTGCACTGGTGGCCAACCTGTCGGAAATGTCGGACCGGGCCCTCACCTCGCTGTTTCGCCAGGAAGTCGCCGGGGAGCAGGCGGCCGAACTTAAGCGCCTGTCCAGCTACCTCCAGGATGGCAGTATTCGGGCGCCCGTCTGGCAGGAGTGGTTACAGCAGAGCGCCAGCAATATCGGCGCCGCCATGCAGGTTCCGGCAAAAGTGACGGACATCACCGGTCTTCCCGAGGCCATGACTGAGCAACAGGTACTGGCAACAGCGCGGGAGCTGTGTGCAGGTTATGCCCCTGCACTTTCCAGTTGGGAGAAAATTCGCAATGCCGCCGGCCAGCTCTCCCGGCGAATAACCGAACAGGGAAGCCTGGATGGCTGATGAGTGAAGCGGCAGTAGACAGCACCGCGGACGTCGCGGAGACGCTGAGCAACCGGGGCTTTGTCGTCGCACTGGCTTGGGCAGTGATTGCACTGGGCCTCAGCGCGATAATCGCTGTCACCTGCTACCTGCTTCTATCGCCTGACCTGAAGCGCTTTGAGGATGCGGCAAGCCGGGGAAACGTGAAGCCCTGGAAGCTGGAAGGTAAAGATCTGATACCCCGAATGGGAAACGGAGAAACCACCTCCGACAACGCCTTGCGTATCACCGAGTTGGAACCCGGCTTGGACAAACGGGCGATTTTCTCTCGTCGCGCACGACTCAAGGCGGAAGACTATCCCTTTCTGCAGAGTCAGATCAGCGACCTGCACCCCGACCTGCTTGTTTATTTCATCTGGCGAACGGAGCGCGCCCCGGAAGATGTGTTCTACCAGCGCATTTACTGGACCGGTGACACGCCCAAACTGCAGATGCTGGGAGGACACCCGGAGTGGCGTGGCAAGATCACCGAAGTTGGCATTGACGCCTATGGCAAGTTACGCGACTACCCGACCGCAGTAGAATCCCTGACGTTCATGCCCAACTCGCCAGCGAATCTGCTGCGATCCATTTGGGCGGAATGGACTGCGGTTGAAGGCTGGACCCAGAAATCAGCCCATCACCTGCGCGGCACGCCACCCGACCCCATACTGCCGGTCACTCCCGTGGTGGCCGCCTGGGCTGGTGGCGCACTAATAATTCTCGGCCTGTTGTGGTTGTTCAACCGCCCGTCCGTCGGGACCTCAATGGTGCTGGCAGTAGCCATTCCGTGGATTTCGCTGGATTTGATCTGGCAAAACTGGCTGAGTACACAGCTGAAAGACACTCGCCACCTGTTCGCCGGCAAGACCATGCACGAAAAACTGCTCGTGGATTGGGAAGGCGATTTGTACCAATACGCACACCACCTCAAAACCAGCGTACTGCCTGAACCAGGCGTGAGGATTTTCCTGTTGGAACCCGGCCCCCTGAGGGGCTATCGCCGGCTCAAAATGCAGTATTTTCTGCTGCCGCATAACATTTTCAATTTCGGCCAGTTCCCGCGGCCTGAGTCCGTACTGCCCGGGGACTATTTACTGGTGCTGGGCGAGGTAGATGGGCTCGATTTTGACAGCAGCCACAGCGCACTCACCTGGAATGGCAAAACCCTTCCTGTAGAGCGCATCGACCAGCATACCCTCGGGAGCTTGTATCGATACGGGGGTGGCTCGTGATGGACCTGTGGCCGGGCACCCTGGTCGCGATCCTGCTGCCCTGGTTTACGGGGTCAGCCTGGACCTACTGGCTACTTTCACGCGGCAGCCACTGGCACCCCGCCGCCGTGATTGGCCACGGCTATTTGCTGGGCCTGTTTGCCACCACGATGATCATGCGATGCTTTCAATGGGCGGGATTGCAGCAGAGTTTCTGGGGCACCAGCTTGTGTCTACTACTGTTAGGGCTATTAGCTATCGCCCTGCTCTACCTGAATCCAGCAAAAACCAGAACCAAACCGGCTGAGCATCCTCTGATGGCCTGGCAAAAGGTCTTAATAACCCTGCTGATGGCGCTGATTGCCCTGCGCTACGCTACAATTTTCCAGGAGCTCCTGCTACGCCCGTTGTTCCCCTGGGACGCGTGGATGAACTGGGCGCCCAAGGCGCTGGTCTGGTTTCACCACGGTGAACTGGTACCTTTTCGCAGCCAGGCAGAGTGGCTGGCGTCACCAGCTGAGGCGCTGGTGCATATAGAAGGTGCCAGAAACGCCTGGAAGTACCCGGTGGGTGTACCGTTAGTACAGCTCTGGGGAATGTTGGCAGCCGGCACCAGCGATCACACCGTAATCTACCTACCCTGGGCACTAATTATCCTTGCCCTGGGCGCAGCGCTCTATGGGCACCTCAAACTCATGGGTGCTCCAAGCATACTGGCCACCACTGCAGCCTACGCCTTGCTGAACATGCCATTTGTAAACGTACACTCGATGCTCGCCGGGTACGCCGACCTATGGGTGACAGTGGCCTTCGGCTGTGCCATCTATGCACTGGGCGCATGGCACTACACGGGTAGGTGGACCTACGCTTTGTTAGCCCTGATTCACGCGGCCTTCTGCATGCAATTAAAGACTCCCGGTTTGATAATAGGTGGCATTGTCGTGATCACCCTGCTTATAAGCTCGCTGCAATTTAGAATGAGTACATGGCTTGGACTGGCAGCGACCGCTGCCGCGATCGGCCTGGTCGTTGCTTTCTTCGGCATAGACATCGAAATCCCCTCCGCCGGTCGTCTAGCCATCGACAGCAAGCAGATCACCGTACCTTATATCGGTGAATTCGAGATCGCATTCCACAACGTAAACCAGGCAATGCTGCAGGTACTGTTCAAAATGATCAACTGGAACATTCACTGGTACCTGCTGCTGCTCGCGGCCATCGCACTCATGACCAGGCGGGAGATGGCAAAGGGCCTCGCAACAGAACTGGTCTCGCTGGTTATAACGCTGCTGTTTCTATTTTTCGTCTATTACTTCACTGAGCGTTCGGAGTTCGCACTGGATTTCACGCAGGTTAATCGCGCTCTAGTCTACTCGATTCCTGTATCGGTAATGCTTGTATTTGGCCTCTTGCTCAACTGGGTGCGCGGTGTTCAGGAGGGGGCAGACAAGTGATCCAGATTTCAATTCACGTCCTATGCTGGCAAGGATACCGAGAACACGCGAAACTCCCTCTGGTTCCCCACCGATTGATAAGCACCAAGCAGAACCACCCATCGGATTGGAATCATAAAATTTGCTTGGCAAGTCAGAAATTGCGTGGGGGCAAAGCGAAGCCATGCTGGAAAGCCAATCCCTGTTCCCCTCAATCTGCAAGCAGATGAAAACCGTCTATATCCACGCCGGCAATCTTAAGACCGGTTCTTCAGCACTTCAGGCATTCTGCTCACGTCATCGAAACTGGCTAGGCTCCCGTGGCATCAACTATCTGGTATCGGCGAGACCAAGGAGAAATCATGACACTCACAGCGCACTGCCACTGAGCCTGCTGAAGGAGCTCGGTTGCTATACACCGCTGTGGTACGACGACAACGTCATTTTCCAGGACATTGCTGCGACGGTTAAAACCGAAATCAACAACAGCGACCTGCCTGGCCAATTGATTTCCAGTGAAGAGTTCTACCGCTTTGGAACTTTCAGCCCCAAAGTGCAGGCTAAGGCAATTGAGCAACTGCAGGCCCTTTTTCATGGTTATGACGTTCGTGTCATTCTCTATATCCGGGGACCGATGGAATTTATGGTTTCCTGGTACAAGGAGGTAAACGAAGAGCCGGTTCCACGCCCCAGATTCTCGAAGTATTTTATGAAAATACCTAAGGCCTACCTGGATCCGACTTCAACCGCCTCCTTCCTCAGGCAATGTTTTGGCGACGACGCGTTACGCGTGCTGCCTTACACAAATAGCTCCACAGATCATATTCAGAAGTTTCTTCAGGAAATTGGCGTTAATGATTCGCCATATAGAGAACAAGAGCGTGCTATCGTCAATCAATCACGCCCTGAATACGAAATCGAGCCCCGAAGGCTAGCGCGCATAGTTGCGCAGCTTCCCGTAGAGGACAGAGAGGAGTTTGCGCAAAGTTCCGCTACAGACAACGGCAGTACATATTCCGAATTCTGCAGGAAGATCGATTCGATAAACCTGGCATTCAGCGAATTTTGCCACGCGGAGTCGCTTGACCTGGACTATCAACCACTTAACGCAGACGAAATGCTGGAGACTGAGGCCAGGCTAAATTCTCACAAATGCAAGCGCCCCGGCTTCATAGCGATAGCTCGAGCGAAGTTTGAAACCCCGTCCACCCGCACAAGGGTGTGGACTATTATCGATATACTGGGCCTAAGCCGATTGTTTCAGCGCATGTTCAACAGGACAAATTAAATGAAGTTAAGCCCAACATATGACGATCTTTTCAAGTGACACATTAGGCACGACAGTCACCAGGCCAAAAGGAAATCAGGCAAATGACGAGAGCAGGGTAGCAGACATGTATTTGCGGATTATCGCCACGAAAAAATGCACTCCACCAATATCCAAAATCAACACCTTGTGAAACTCCAGCAAAGCACCGAATCGGATTTATTAGAAATGATTAAAGCAAAGATCAAAGAATACATTGCTAAAGCAATAAAACCTGAGATAGAAGCCGCAAGGCTACGCTCACAGGAAGAAACCAGGACCATCGTCGCAGAAGAGGTAGCGAAAGCACTGAAAAACGAGCGCATGGCGTTTCACTGGATAGTCAGAAACGAAATCCTGAAGAGCCAGTACAACCTACATTTCGCAGAGCTCAGGGAGGCAAGTGAGTCCTCTTTCGACTATGCGAAAAAGCATTTTCAAAGCTCCAAGGCCTTTGACGACAAGGTTCGGCTGCGTGAATACCTTTTTACTGAACAAAATTTTACGGAAGGCCTTTTTCTGGAATTTGGTGTTTTCAAGGGCGAAAGTATTCGGCAAATCGCAGATCTATTTCCTGAACGAGAGATACACGGATTCGACTCATTCGAAGGACTACCTGGAAACTGGCGCCTTGGGTTCGACAAAGGACACTTCAGCACCGAGTTACCTACAGACTTGCCAGGCAACGTCGCTTTGCACCAGGGATGGTTTTCCAACTCGCTGCCAATTTTTTTGGCGAAGAATGAAGAAGGAATAAGCTTTCTGCACGTTGACTGTGATCTTTACTCTTCAACTGAAACCATATTCAAGTTACTGCCAGACAGGATTGGCTCGGGGACTATTATTCTTTTTGATGAGTACTACAACTATCCCGATTGGGAGAAGGGAGAGTACAAGGCATTTCAGGAGTATATCGCTGAGTCTGGCAAACAGTATGAGTATATTGCTCACAACATAGCACAGTGCCAGGTAGCAGTTAGGATTCTGTAATGAATTCGTATGCTATCAGCAACTCACTACAGTCAGGCTTTGCCCGTGAAAACTGACGCAGTTAAGCGCGCGATTCTTGGGCGAAAATCCGCCTACTTGAGCTTCTTTCTTATCCCATTCTTACAAATTGTCCTGGTATTGCTAAGGGCTCCGAAACTGGTAAGGAAAGACGTGAATTCGCTGCTTGGAAAACGACGGACATTCCAGGCCCTGGAATGTGTGCTCTGGTTCATCAATCACAGTCGCTATAGATTTGGCGAAATGGGGACTCAATTTGACATAGGTGGTGTTCTGGGCAGTCAGGGCAAGGAAGCCACACTGGCCTGGATTGAAGAATTTTGTCATGACGAACATCTCAAATGGACGGCTACTCAGAAGCTAAGCTTAGCCGGGGTTTGCGCCCTGGGCAGCACAGACCCCTGGAAAACAACACTTGAGTGCACCCCTGACTCTCTGGGCATAGTGAAAAACTGCGCCACCAGGGAGCGCAAAATCAGGCAACACAATCATTGTAGCCTTGATGGAAAGGACGCCCTGTTGGCGCTGAAAGACCTGCTGCGACTAACCGACCGCGCCTCAATTCCCTGGTTCATGGTCAGCGGCACCTTTCTGGGTGCGGTTCGGGAAAAGAACTTTATTGGTCACGACTATGATATTGACGTAGGTATCATGGAAAGCGAGTTCAATCTTTCGGAGTTTATTCGATGCATAGATGCAAGCGAAAACTTTCATATTAAGGGTGTAGAGTATTTTCTGAACTGGGCTAAAGATGGCAGCCATGAATCCGAATTGGAACCTGCTAAGCCCGCAGTGGTGAAACTGCTGCATCGATCCTCTGTCACTATCGACCTATTCGTTCACTACCAAGAGCGCGAAAAGTACGTCCACGGTACCGGTAGCCATGTCTGGAGCAATTCCCCGTTTTCAATCGCGCCATACGATTTCCTCGGGATGCAAGTACCTGGGCCACAGAACTTTGACCTTTATTTAACAGAAAACTACGGAGACTGGCGACAGCCGAAGAAGAGCTTCGACTGTGACTTCGACACGCCAAATCTGAACTGGGCATCAAGCCCCTACACAGAACTCTATTTACGAAACCATTTCGATACCTCAGGACCCTCATGAAAGCCGTATCCATTGTTATTCCAGTTTACAACACGGAACTTTTCCTGGAAGAGTGCCTCGATAGCGTTCTGGAACAAGAGACAAAGCTCGATATCGAGGTCATATGCATCAATGATGAGAGCCCTGACAATAGCTTGAAAATCCTTCACCGATATCAGCGCACGTTCCCAAATGTTCTGAAGGTGATTGATCAACCCAATACCGGAGGCGCGACTGCGATTAATCGCGGCATATTAGCCGCACGCGGTGACTTCATTCTCATTCTGGACTCAGACGACTATTTGCTGCCAGATAGCCTGGATTCACTTTATGATCGAGCGATCGTTACGGACGCGAAGATCGTCGTTGGGAAAATGCTCAAACTGACCAACAACGTGTTCTCCTCAGTTGAAGAGACGGATTGGATTAGTGGCTCTGCCGTACTTTCCACCCCGAAACAGAGGTGCCAGATTTTCATCAGCAAAATGTATCACGGAAAATTAATGCGCAGGGATTTTCTGGTTTCAGAAAATATTTTCATGAAGGATGGTCAAATATATGCAGACGGCCCCTTTGTTGCGAAAGCGTACACTTCCACTTCGAGCATCGCCACCTTGAACAAGGACGTCGTGGTTTGGCGAAAGCGTGAAAGCAGCAATAATCTTTCAATCACTGACAGAAAGAAGGAAGCCAGGACCCTTCTCGACCACATGGAATCACTTAGTATGTCCTGGCAAAATACCGCTAGTGCTAACGAATCACTTTACCTTGAGAAGCTTCTGGAGTTTGATTCCCGCCGCCCTGTATGGCACTTATTCCCCTTTTGGTTGGAGCGTGATTTTTCGTTCAAACAGCTGTCCAGATTCTATGAAGCCACGGCGGACTATTACTCAATGGTGCGCCACACACAGGTCAAAAACTTGCCGAGGGCGGAAGGTTTCATCGTTAGAAGTTTGTTCAGGAGGAATAGATATGAATTCTACCTTTTCTGTTATCTCTATTACTGCCGTATCCGCTATAGGCAATTTAGAGCTCGAACCAGAGCCGGCTTGCGGAAATATTCGCCAAAGAAGTTGCTGGGAAAGCTTGCCCCAATTGGGTTAAAGAGAGCCTACCGGAAGATTAAGCCGAACTACGCCGGGCATGATATTTTTCGCTCCTATCTTAGCTCTACAGAAAGAGACGACAATCTGGTTGTATTCGAAAGCTTCTTCGGAAAGTCATACAGCGGCAACCCAAAGTATATTCACCAGGAGCTGGCGCGGCATTACCCGGAATTCCGCAGCGTCTGGGTATACAACAAACAACCCCTGGACATTCTGAACTGTGAAAAACAGGTACGACGCGGGTCTGATGAATACTTTCAGGCACTTGCCAAGTCCAAGTACTGGGTGAATAACATTCAGTTTCCCGTGCATGAGAAAGCTGACGACACAGTTTATATCCAGACCTGGCATGGAACACCGCTCAAGAAACTTGGATGGGACATAGAGGTATCTGGCCCAGAGGCTGGAGCCAGAGAGAAGGCATACCGAGAATCAAGAAATTGGGACTACTTGCTTTCGCAAAATTCGTACTCCACGGAAATCTTCCGAAGGTGCTTCAAGTTCGGTGGAAAGATACTGGAACAGGGATATCCAATCAACGACATATGGAGCTCTCCTGAGCTGGACAGGATAAAGCAGAGAGTCAAGGATTCCCTGGGTATCCCGGCATCCAAGCGAGTAGTGCTGTACGCCCCGACGTGGCGAGACAACAACCCGTTAGGCAACTGGATCTACAAGGCAGACGACGTCTTTGATTACGAGGCATGGTCCCGTAACGCCCCGTCTGACGTGGTGCTACTGCTGAAATTTCATCACCTGGTACTACCGCCGCGCCTGAATGGCTACGAACAAAGAATAATGAGCGTGAGTGATTATGACGATACGCAGGAGTTACTCGCCATCGCAGACTGTCTGATAACGGACTATTCTTCAATTTTCTTCGACTATCTGAACAGCGACAGACCTATCATTTATTATGCTTATGATTTAGCTGAATATCAGGACTCCACAAGAGACATGTATGTCTCTATGGACCAGTTGCCCGGTCCCGTGGTCACCAGCTTTTCTGAACTCCTCGATAGGGTCGATCAACTGGAGGAAGTGGCAACAGGCTTCCAGGACCTGAGGGATGAATTTGCGGCAAAGTTTTGTCCGAATGACGATGGTAGCGCCGCCAATCGCATACTGGGTGAGATCTTCAAGGCATCCAACGCCATAGAGCACGCACATTGATGAAAAAAAATATACTCATTTTTCCAGCCGGATCTGAAATTGGATTGGAGATTCACGCCTCCCTAAAACATAACAAGCATTTTTCGACTTTTGCAGCCTCATCCATACCCAGCCATGCAAACTGTGTGTTTCCGGATAGTGAGCATATACTTCCTCACATTTCCGACTCCGGCTTCATCGATGGACTCAATCAATTGCTCACTGAACTGGAGATCGACTATATCTTCCCGGCTCACGACGAAGTCATCCTTGCTTTGGCAAAAAGCTCTCAACGTCTCGCTGCGGAACTTTTATGCGTGCCCTGGGAGATCTGCCAACTCACGCAGTATAAAGCCAACACTTATACGGCGTTGAGTGAGGAAGCATTCGTACCCCGCTGCTACAGCCAAGCCACTGAAATCGATAACTATCCTGTGTTTCGTAAACCATCGAGGGGACAAAATTCCATAGGAGCGCATATTGTCGATGATGCCACGCACCTCCAATCCATCGACAAACCATTCAAAGATCACGTCATAACCGAATACCTACCAGGGCGTGAGTACACTGTAGACTGCTTCTCGACCCGATCCGGAGAGTTGCTATTTTGCCAACCCAGGGAGCGACTGCGAACAAAATATGGAATCAGCATGCACTCGCTGACCACCAGCGATCACGCCCAGCGTATTTCGGAGATCGCCAGGAAGCTGGTCTCTCGTTTGGGCATTTTCGGTGGCTGGTTTTTTCAGGTCAGGGAGGACAAGCTTGGAGTACCAAAGCTACTGGAGGTCGCCCCCCGAATAGCCGGGACGTCGGTTTCGGCGAGGTTCGGCGGGGTGAACCTCGCAGCGCTGACAATTTACGACGCCATGGGTATTCCCGTTTCTGTGATTAAAAATGACCTAAATGTAGAGATCGAGAGGTCTATCGCCAATCGAGTAGTGGCCAGGGAGGAGTTTGACTCCCTGGTAATTGACCTTGATGACACCCTGATCACGCCCGACAACAGAGTTTGCATCAAGGTTCTGTCGCTCATTTACCAGTACAGGGAAACAAACCGTCCGGTTACACTGGTATCCCGTCACGCTCGAGATATCAGGCAAACATTAGACCAGCACTGTCTATCGTCCTTACTATTTGACAGTATTGTTCATCTCCAGTCCGGGGAACCGAAGAGTGACCACATGCCGGTCAAAGGCCGGACCCTCTTTGTTGACGACGCATTTGCCGAGAGGCTGGAAGTATCGAAATCGAAAGAGAACGTGGTGGTTATCGACGTAGACGCAGTCGACGGTTTTATCGACTATAGAAGAGGGTCAATATGAGTAATCGAATTGTAATTTCGGAGCCCTCGCTGCCCTCTCTTGAAGAACTGAAAAACAGCCTCGATGAAATATGGGAGAACCGCTGGCTCACCAATGATGGTCCATTCCTGCAGCAGTTTGAGAACGCTCTAAGGGGATATCTTGGGGCGAAACATGTGGCAGTACAGACCAATGGTCATAGCTCTCTTGAAATCGGCCTCAGGGCGCTGGATCTCTGCGATGGAGAGGTCATCACTACACCCTACTCATTTGTTTCTACCAGTCACGCCATCAGGAACGTAGGCGCGCAGGTTGTCTTTTCTGACATCGACGCCAGTACCTTCAACCTTGACCCCTTACTTATTGAAGAAAAGATTAACCCAAGGACCCGAGCAATTCTCGCAACCCATGCCTATGGCCTGCCTTGCAACCTGGAGGCGCTGGATGAGATCGCTACCCGACACGGTCTTGCCCTTATCTATGATGGCGCTCACTCCTTTGGCACCACTGTCGAAGGGAATGCGCTGTCACTGTATGGCGATATCTGCATGCTGTCATTTCACGCAACCAAGATCTTTAACAGCATTGAAGGTGGCGCGCTTGTCACCGCAAATGAAGAAACTCTGAATAGAGTTAGGCTGCTACGAAATTTTGGAATCTCGGGCCCAGACGAAATATCTGGCTGGGGCACAAACGCAAAGATGAATGAAATCCTTGCCGCCGTTGGCTTGCTGAATCTAAAGGGAGTTGAAGAGGAGATTTCACGCCGTACCCAGGTGGGACAGCAGTACCGTACCTCTCTACAGGGTAATGATGCGTTGCAATTACTTGATCCTGGCCATGGTATCCGTTGGAACCACGCTTACTTCCCGGTTCTTCTTGATGAGAGCTTCGCTGGCGACGACCTCAAGCGAATCGAGGCCGCGCTGCGAATTGAAGGTGTCGTCTGTCGCCGTTATTTCAGCGTCTCCATAAATACCATCGATGTCTACCGCGATTGCCCGGGGGCTGATGAATGCAGGGTGTCAGAGGATCTGGCCAGGAGGGTTATTTGCCTTCCCATCCACGGCCGTATGTCTACTCAAGACGCTGAAGAGGTATCCAGCAAGTTGCAACGCTTGCTTTGACGCTCGAAAAGAGTGGCCGCCAGAAAGCTCGTAAAGAACAGCAGTTATGATCGTACGATAAGTTAGTAAAAAAAACCGCTATAACACTGCTGATAGCACGCCAGGAGGACGATGTCAGAAGCTATCTATAATGTTCTTTATGATATTTTTGTATTCTGTTGTCGAAAGAGCCGGGGTTCGCTCCAGATAGACAACTTCACAAACGTCAGACAAGTCATCGAATTTACCTTTCCAATCGTCGCCCATAACAAGCAAATCTGCTTTCTGACTTAGAATGTACTCGCGCTTTTTTTCCAGGCTCTCTTCGACAAACACCCGATCCACACCCTTGATCTCGCTCACAATCGCCAAACGGTGTTCCTCGGAAAAAATCGGGTACTTTCCTTTCTTTGAGAAATTCAGGGCGTCTGATGACACGCCAACAACAAGGCTATCGCCCAGTTCCCTGGCCCTCTGAAGGATGCGCAGATGACCAAAGTGAAACAGGTCAAATGTTCCGAATGTCAGTACCGTCTTAACCACAAAATTCATCTCTCAAAACCAAGTAAATTCTCTCAAAGGAGGCCTGAAGAAACCCTAATTTGTAACGCGCCAGGATAGAGTCCCGACACTAGCCTACTGCACCAGTCGCGGATAAAGTAGAATACCGTATGTACCTGTAGTTTCCTACTTGGAAGACGGGCCAGGTGGGGGCGGAGTGTATTGGCAATCCATTATTCGAGAATAAAAAGATAGCAACGTTTTCAATGAATACCATTTCGGCAAAGGGTTATCTCCGGGAGCATTCCAACTTGCTGCTCTGGCTGATGCGTACACTGGATATACTCCTGTCTTTGGGTAGCTGTGCCATTGCCTACCAGATTGTCTTCAGCGACGGTCGCCCACCACCCAGTATCCTCCACTACCAGATCGCTATCATCCTGTCTGTGCTCCTACAGCTTGTCGTATTCCACGCTGTCGACCTCTACCGGGCCTGGCGAGGGGAGGACCAGTTACGTGAATTTACCCAACTTCTCCTGGCATGGAGCATCATCTTCGCAATTTTGGTGTTTCTGTCGGTGATCACCAAGACTTCCGCCAGCTTCTCCAGGGCCTGGATGCTGATGTGGTTCACAGGAGGCTACCTGGCACTGATGTTTGCTCGTCTGCTGCTACGGCGGGTGCTGGCGAAGATGCGCGCCAGGGGATACAACCTAAGGCATGTAGTCCTTCTGGCCGACGGAGAGACAGGACAACGCGTGCTGGAGAACCTGCTGGCGTCCCCGGAAACAGGCTTTAACATTCAGGGCTACTATTCTTCAATGCCACTCTTAAATGACCCGGCAAATGTTCACAAAGGCTCCCTGGCTGAAGGAGTGGAATACGTCAAAACCAACCGGGTCGATCAAATATGGATTGCCATGCCACTAAGGGAGGAGGACTTGATTGAGAAAATCATGGCCGAACTGCGGGACGTTACCGCAGACATCCGCCTGGTGCCCGACTTTTTCGGCTTCCGCCTGATCAATCACTCTATTACCACCATTGCCAATATGGCGGTGGTGAATCTATCTATGACTCCGATGGACGGAGTAAATCGCTGGGTGAAGGCACTGGAAGACAGAATCCTGTCGTGCATCATATTGGTGCTGATCTCTCCCCTACTTCTGTTGATTGCAATCGCCGTCAAACTAAGCAGCCCGGGGCCGGTGCTTTACTCCCAGGAACGGCTAAGCTGGAACGGAAAGCCATTCAAGATGCACAAATTCCGCACCATGCCCGTGGATGTGGAATCCGACAGTGGTCCGGTTTGGGCCACCCAGGGTGAGACTCGCGCCACGCGGGTGGGTTCATTTTTGAGAAAAACCTCCCTGGATGAAATGCCCCAATTCTGGAATGTGCTCAAAGGGGACATGTCCATTGTTGGCCCCAGGCCGGAGCGCCCCGTATTTGTTGAGCAGTTCAAAAGCGAAGTCCCAAGCTATATGCAAAAGCACAAGGTCAAGGCGGGAATCACGGGCTGGGCACAGGTCAATGGCTGGCGAGGCAACACCGACCTGCAAAAACGTATTGAGCATGATCTCTATTATATAGAGAATTGGTCACTGGGCCTGGATTTGAAGATCATTCTGATGACCCTGGCCAGGGGCTTTATCAACAAGAACGCCTACTGAGGCGTGCCACAAGGTCATTAGCTATATGTGTGATTTCCTCGCCGTAGGCGCCGGGTTTAGTGGAGCGGTAATCGCGCGAAGCCTGGCGAATGCAGGCCACACCGTAAGCGTCGTCGACTCACGCCTCCACATTGCTGGAAATTGCCACACCGAGCGCGACCCCCAATCCGGCGTAATGGTGCACCGCTACGGCCCCCATATCTTCCACACCGACAATGAACAGGTCTGGGACTACCTGAACCAGTTCACCACCTTCATGCCCTACACCAACCGGGTAAAGACCACCAGTGGCGGCAAAGTCTATTCACTCCCCATCAATCTATTGACCATCAACCAGTTCTTCGGCAAAGCCATGTCGCCGGCAGAGGCGCAGTCGTTTATCGAGGAACAGGCCGATCTCAGCATCGAGGATCCGCAAACCTTCGAAGAGCAGGCCCTTCGCTTCGTCGGCAAGGACCTCTATGAGGCATTCTTCAAGGGCTATACGCAAAAACAGTGGGGCTGCTCCCCTACCCAGTTACCGGCCAGCATTCTCAAGCGACTGCCAGTGCGCTTTAATTACGACGACAATTACTTTTTCCACAAGTACCAGGGCATGCCTCGGGACGGTTACACGGCTATTGTTGAGAGAATCCTGGACCACCCGAATATTTCTGTCCGCCTGGGCACTCAGTTTTCCCGGGCACAGGTGAAGGACTACGACCACGTGTTCTACAGCGGGCCAATTGATGGCTATTTTGACTACGACCTGGGTCGACTTGGCTATCGAACCCTGGACTTCAGGGAAATTCGCACAGAGGGAGATTTTCAGGGTTGCGCGGTAATGAACTACGGTGATGAGTCAGTACCCTATACCCGTATCGCCGAACATAAACATTTTTCGCCCTGGGAGCAGCACGATAAAACGATCTGTTTTGAGGAACACAGCCGCGCCTGCGAGGAGGGTGAAATTCCCTATTACCCCATACGCCTGACCGAAGAACAGGCTATGCTGCGGGATTATGTCGACAAGGCGCGGCGTGAAGCAGGTGTCTCTTTCGTCGGCCGCCTGGGCACCTACCGTTATCTCGATATGGATGTCACCATAGCCGAGGCCCTCGAGGCATCGGAGCGGTTTTTGACACTGCGGGAACAGAGAGAGACAATCCCCTCGTTTTTTGTTGAGCCAATCTAACGTGCCCCATCCCGGAAACCTTGCCGCTGTTATCGTTACCTTCAATCGCCTCGACAAACTGAAGGAAACGATTGCCAAAACCCTCGACAATGCCTTCTATCGTATTGTGGTGGTCAACAACGCCTCGACTGACGATACAGCCGGTTGGCTGGATTCCCTCTCAGACCCCCGGCTGCTGGTGATTCACAGCGAGACAAACCTGGGCGGGGCAGGCGGATTTAATTTAGGCTTCGCCCACGTTGCGGAGGACCTCCCGGACGCGGACTGGCTGGTGTGTTTTGACGATGACGCCTACCCAGAGTCCAACGTTGTTGACACATTCAATACACTCTCTATCCCAGAGGACGTTGGCTCACTGGCCGGAGCGGTATACTTGCCGGATGGCCAGACAATCAGCGAAATGAACCGGCCCAGCAACAATCCATTCTGGCACTTCGGTGAGTTTCTGGGCACTGCTGGAAAGGGGCGTATGGGCTTTCACGTCAGCGACGACGCCTACAGGAGCGAAACCCCCCTGGATGTAGATACGTCATCCTTTGTCGGCTGTTTCATCCGCTTGGCCAATATTCGAAAAGGGAAGATTGGTCTGCCCCGCAGCGAACTGTTCATTTACGCCGATGACATCATCTACGTGCTGGATTCTCGCAGGGCGGGGTTTCGCCACTGGTTCGTCCCGACCATGCGGTTTCGTCATGACTGCGAAACCCTGATCAATCAGCAAGACGTTTACCACCCGCTCTGGAAGGTATATTACACCTACAGGAATCGCCTGGAGCTATTTCGTATCGCTTCGGGGTGGTTTTTCCCCCTTGTGCTTCTTATAAAAGTACCAAAATTTTTCCTCACCTACCGGCACTATGAGGTGAGCGAGCGGCGGAAGTTTCTGGAAATAACGCGACAAGCAGTAAAAGATGGCTTACGTCGCGATTTCAGCCGAAGACACTCTGAGGTAGTTTCTCTAGCCAACCTCGAAGAAGGCCGCTGAATCTTTACAACCTGAAATCCATCCTAAGGGTCCGTGCTCAAATTCAGAGATAACCATGACCGATTCAACCGACGGCACCAACCCGGCAAAAGGAATCCTTTTGCACGATCTTCTTATCTTCAGCTCTCAGCTGGAGGGCAAGGACCTTGTCCAGCTTGACCAACTGATTAAGCGCTTTGGTGAGTCTTTGCGCGTGATAGAAGACAACATCTACTTGAAACTCAACACCGATGATCGGGCCATATTTATATTGTGGTTCCTCAAAAGGTGGGGGGACATACAACTTGTGCATGACAGCGAACTTCTAGCTTATGACCAAGTCGTAAGCCTGGCAAAGTCAGCTCCATGGGAAGAATTTTCAGTGTGTGGTCGGCCCTATCGAAAGGTCAACTACTCGAGTCAAGGTTACGACTTGGACATCATTCAGTATCCCTGGGTGCTTGGGATTCATGATTTTTATTATAACCAGTATGAACATGGGCCGGTGATCATCGAAAAAGGTGACGTCATAATTGACGCCGGTGCATTCATCGGAGACACCGCAGTATTGTTCAATCATAAAGCCGAGGGGCAGTGCGAGGTGCACTGTTTCGAACTACTGGACGAAAATCTCGAGCTGCTAAGAGCGAATGTCAAACTGAACAAGCTCGATGAGGAAAGAGTTTTTGTCAATCAATTAGCACTGTCGGACCGCTCGGGCGAAATACTAGAGATCAAAAATCATAATATTCAAGGGGCGACCAAAGTAGACTCCAATACTTCGTTATCCCCGGGCAGCAGTAACAGTATTGGAACAATTTCGATTGATGACTACGTTCGCCAACGATCTCTTGATCGAGTCGACATGATCAAAATGGATATCGAAGGAGCGGAGTTGCAAGCCTTGAAGGGAGCTACCGAAACAATAAGAAAGCACAGGCCAAAATTGGCAATTTGCCTTTATCACCTGCCGGCTGACCCAGTGAAACTACCCAAACTCTTAAACGAAATCGACTGTGGTTATCAATTTTTCTTTAAGTGGGCGCATTTAAGAAGTGGTTGGGAGGCAGTCTTATTGGCACACCCCGATGCTCGATCTGGCATAAATGAACGGGATTCAAACACACATCCGGACAGTGAGCTCTCATCCGCGCTACTTAACGTGCTAAGTCAATTTTCTCTAAAGTACTCTCAGGCTGACAATCTATGGAAGAGCAGAAGAAGACCTCTTTACCTTAGAGCAATTGAGCGTTGTAAGAAATATCTAAAAAACTGACGAAGGTGGGTTACAGACCAGAAAGCCGTATCCTCGGCTAACAGCAGCACAGAGCAGTGCTAGAGGTTGGCCCTACTTTCTCATCGAGGCCCGATACTCCGCAATCACCTCTTCCGGGTCACCCTGCGCGCAAATCTTTCCCTGGTCGATCCAGATCGCCCTGTCGCACAAAGACTTCACTTGAGCATCCGAGTGCGAGACAAACACCACGGTCTGGTCTCCCGCCATTCGCTCCTTCATGGCCTTCTCGGCCTTTTTCCTGAACTCGGCATCCCCGACGCTGAGAATTTCATCCACCAGCAGAATGTCGACATGGGTCAGCAGTGCGGTGGTAAAGCCAAGGCGTGACTTCATCCCCGCGGAGTAGGTTTTTACCGGCTCCTCGAAGGAGTCACCCAGCTCAGAAAACGCCTTGATTTGTTCAAGGTAAGCGAGCGCCTCGGATTTAGTTGCCCCCTGCAGCATGGCCGACAACATGGCGTTATCGCGGCCGCTCAGGTCCAGCTTGTGGCCAAGACCAATGGTGAGCAGGGATGCCGTTTTGCCCGGCCGCTTGACTATTTCACCGCCGGTGGGCGCCAGGATTTCCGCCATAATTCGCAGCATGGTGGTTTTGCCCACACCGTTGCGGCCAATAATGCCCAGCGTCTCATTCTCATAAAGCTTGAAAGAGACCTGATCCAGCACATGGTGCACACCATGGTCGAACGTGCCCTTGCTGGTCTGGAAGCTGAGGGACACATCCCTCAGTTCCAGCATGACCTTTCTGTCGGGGGCACTCATCAGGTCAACACCTTCAAAGCGAGGTACTTGCTCTTGTTTCGCATGAATTTAATGGACAAGACGATGATGGCCCCGGAGCCAAGCGCAATGGCCATAAGATGGAGCGTGTCCGGAGCGGTGTCATTCATAAGCACCTGCCGGTGCGCGTCAATCATAAAGGCCAGCGGATTCATGGTGAGCAGGAGTTCGGTTTTCTCAGGACTGCCGATGTCGCGCACATCCCAGAAAATGCCAGAGGTAAACAACAAAAAGGTCATCCCCAGGGGTATTAATTTCTGGAAATCCCTCACGATGCACACCAGGCAGGAACCCACCAAGCCACAGGCCACAATCATCAGATACATTACCAGGAAGATGGGAATCATCCACAGCCAGGCAAAGCCAGGATACTGTCCAAACATGATCAGGATCAGGAATAACAGCAGATACACAGAGGATTGCCGGTAGAGACTCTCCTGTATCGCCGCCATCGGCCACAATGATTTGGGCATATTGATCTTGCCCACCAGGCCCTGGCTCGCGACGATACTGCCCGAAGCCTGAATGACCGTCTTGGAGAACCAGATAAAGGCAAACTTGCCACAGGTAAGAAAGAGGATGAAATCGCCGGACTTCTTGCCGGAGTCGAGAATCAGGTTGAATACGACAAAAAACACAGAAACCCACATCAGGGGCTCCAGGAACCACCACAGTATACCCAGCTTGAACTTGGAGGCATCAGCCTTGAGCAACATGCGGGCCTGCACGTCGATCAGGCTGAAATACTGGCGAGGGGTCATGCGATTATCCGGCTGCCTGGATACAATGGAGTGATCTGGACGGCCCGAAGTTTAACAGATTTTTGACCGCCATTGGCGAGACCGGTAGTAATCACACCCACCACCGGTACAATGCGCCTATGGCAAAAAGACCCGGCACCCACATCCCTCGCAAACGCTTCGGCCAGAACTTCCTGGTCGACCAGGGCGTGATCGACCGCATCGCCAACGCCATTGGGATACAGGAGGGGGAGCACCTGGTAGAAATCGGCCCTGGCCAGGGCGCCCTCACCGAACGGCTGGCCCCGACTGGCTGTCGACTGGACGTGATCGAACTGGACCGGGACCTGGTCGCCGGACTGCTGGCAGCCTTCAGTATTTACCCCGGGTTCAAGTTGCACAGCGCGGATGCCCTCAAGTTCGATTTCTCCTCTCTGGCGGAGGATGGCAGGCCATTGCGGGTAGTCGGCAACCTGCCCTACAACATTTCCACCCCGCTGATCTTCAAGCTGTTGGAAAACGCCGCCATTATCCAGGACATGCACTTTATGCTGCAGTTGGAAGTGGTCGAGCGTCTGGCGGCACAACCGGGCGGCAAGGCATGGGGGCGACTGGGCATCATGGCCCAGTATCACTGCCAGGTAGAGCACCTGTTCGATGTTCCCCCTGCTGCCTTTAACCCGCCCCCCAAGGTACAGTCTGCCATCGTTCGACTGACCCCCTGGCGGGCGTCTCCCTGGTCGCAATGCGAGGAAAGTGAATTGCGCAAGGTGGTGCAGGCCGCATTTGCCCAACGCCGCAAAACCTTGCGCAATAACCTCAAAGGCCTTATAGATGGAGCAGCGCTGGAAGCGCTGGGTATCGACCCGGGGTGCCGCGCAGAAACCCTGCAACTGAGTCAATTCATCGAGATCGCCAACGCCGTCAATGAACAAACCTGAGTTTAACCCTGCCCTGGTGGGCGTCAGCGTGGTGACCACCTATCTGCCCAGTCACTCCAACCCGGAGGACAGGCATTACACCTTCGCCTATACCATTACTGTCAGCAACGCCGGAGACCTCCCGGTGCAATTGCTGTCTCGGCACTGGGTTATCACCGATGCAAACAATGAGGTGCAGGAAGTCCGTGGCGATGGTGTCGTGGGCGAGCAGCCTATTATAGCGCCCGGTGGGTCCTTCCGTTATACCAGCGGGGCCACCCTGCCGACCCCCGTCGGCTATATGGAGGGAAGTTACTTCATGGTGGTGCGAGAGCCAATGGCTGTGGATCCAGAGGCACTGCCCCAATTCGAGGTCCCCATCCCCGCCTTCACCCTGCACACGCCCACGGCCCTGAACTGATCCCATGGCCACCTATGCTGTCGGCGACATCCAGGGCTGCCTTCAGCCCCTGAAGTGCCTGCTCCGACAGGTCGACTTCGATCCGGCCAGAGATGTGCTGTGGTCCACCGGCGATATTGTAAACCGGGGCCCCAAGTGCTTGAAAACGTTGCGCTTTCTCTACAACATGCGCGACAGCCTGGTGCTGGTGCTGGGCAACCACGACCTGCACTTACTGGCCGTGGCGGCAGGGGTCCGACAGCCCAGCAAATCGGACACGCTGGACAAAATCCTGGCCGCGCCAGACCGCGATATTTTGCTTAACTGGTTGCTCCACCAGCCGCTGATACATCACGAGCACGACTACACCCTGGTCCACGCGGGCATTCCGCCCCAGTGGTCGGTAAAAAAGGCCATTAAGCTGGCCGGCGAAGTGGAGGCCGTGCTGCAGAGCGAACAGTGCACGGAGTTTTTCCGCCAGATGTACGGTAATGAACCCGCCGTCTGGTCCAATGGACTGACAGGCATGGACCGACTGCGGGTGATTACCAATTACCTGACCCGGATGCGCTACTGTACCAGCGAGGGTTGGCTGGACCTGGTCAGCAAGGGGCCGGAGCCGCCCTGTAATGGCAAGAAGGTGTCCGCCTGGTTCAGCCACCCCAATCGCAAGACCCGTGACGATAAAATCCTGTTTGGACATTGGGCCTCGCTGGAGGGAAGAACCGATAGTCCAAACGCGATCGGGCTGGATACCGGCTGTGTATGGGGTGGCTCGCTATCCCTGTTCTGCCTGGATACGGGGCAGTGGACTCGCTGCCACTGCAAGAATGGCAAATGCGTGGATAAGCCCTGATCCGGCAATTCAGGCTTGCTGGACAGAGGCGGCTTCTCCAGAATAGAGCCATTCAAGGAAGGCAGGGGCAGCTCCCCGGGGATAGTATTCAACTTGCGGTCGTCTCACCCTTCAGAGCTTGCCAGCTTATTTTCCCGCCGCAATCTGGCCGTGCTTCTGGGCATTTTTCTTGTCGCCCTGCTTCCCCGTCTTTACAGCGCCCAGACCGTGGGCTGGCACTGGTATGGGCAGGGCAGCTTTACCCCCATCAACTTTGACGAGGCCAATACCTGCCGCATGTGGCTAAAGGCCGCCAGGGAATATTCCCCGCTGGTGGGCGCACAGACCGTTAGCATCAACACAATCCTCGGCCACCCACCGCCGGCCAACGCTGAAGGTAACTACAACGTGGCCAAGGCCTACTGCCTGAGTGGGCCCCACATGCTGGTGGCGAGATCATTCTCCGCCTTCCTGGGCGCAGCGACGGTAGTCCTGACCTGCCTGATCGCCTTCACTCTCAGTCCGCACACACCGCGGGTTGCCTGGACGGCGGGGCTGTTGCTGGCTTTGTCGGGATTTCACGCCACTCAGTCCCACATGGCCACCGTGGATGTGGCGATGACCTTCTACATCTACCTGTTTATCCTCAGCGCCATGCTCGCGGTGAGCAATCGCAAAGCCCTGCCGATGATGCTGTGCCTGCTGCTTATGCTGCCCGCCATATTCGCCAAGAAAGTCTGGCCCTTCCCGCTGCTGGCGTTGCTGGCCTTCTTACCCGCCAGTACCTGGCGGAGTTTCCTTGGGAACATGAGCAACAAACACTTTGCTGGCGTGGTGGGCGCAGCGTTGATTATGGCGGCCTTCGCCTTCAACACCGGCTTTCAGTCCCTCGGGTGGTATCCCCTGTTGGGACTGTTCTATCTCGCCGTGCCCTGGCGAAAAATCCCCCTGTGCACAGCCCCGCTTTACCTGGCCATTCCCTGGGTTGCCTGGGGAATCGCGCAAACGGACATCGCCTTCCTGAAAAGCTTCACCACCGGCTACCTCAACGGCAAGTTCGGCTCCGGTTTTGGCGCCATCGGCTGGAACAAGCTGGATCGCAATCTGCTTAATCTACCTGTACTGCTCATTGTCGGACTGGGACTTCCCGCCGCCCTGCTTATTCCCCGCGGGGTCGTGCAGATGATCCGCGATCAGCGCAACGTGCGCCTCTGGCTGTGCCTGCTGCCGATTCTCGCCTGGACCGCCTATATGCTGTTGATTGCCCCCAAAACCACCTACCGCCACTACCTGCCATTGATACCTGCCACCGCCCTGCTGGCCGCACAGGGATACTGGTCGCTCAAATGGGCCCATAATAAACTGCTACTGGCTGCATTTTTCCTCTGGCCGGCCTTGCTGCTGATTGATTTTGAGCTGGATTTTCACCAGGACACCCGGCGCCAGGCAGTCCACTGGTACCAACAGCACGCAGGCGCCAAGGTATTCCACACCTTTTATGCATCGCCCCCTCCGTTTCACCGGCCATCACCGGTGCTGTTCAAGGAAGAGTACGCGATGGGCGATGCCAGCGTGCTCAGGCAGGGCGATTACCTGGTGCTGAGCGAAAACTGGTACGAAACCGCCCAGGCGCAGGAGCTCAACGGCTTTCGCGTAACCAACCTGGAGCGCCTGGTTAAAACCACCCCCGAGCGCGCTGCGCTCTATCGGCAGATTCTCGCCGGCCGTCACCCCGACCTGACCCTGGTGCAGGACTATACGGTTTCCAACTTCATGCCGGAGCTGGTTCTTCACAAGGTCTACTACGGGACCTTCCAGAAATTTGTGGGTGACCTGAAAATCTACCGCATCAGCAAATAAGTGGTGAGCCGCCAAAGCTGCGCGGGTAAACTTCTGCCCATGGAAACCTACCTTGTCGGCGGCGCTGTGCGTGACACCTTGCTCGACTACCCAATCCACGAGCGGGACTGGGTGGTAGTGGGCGCTAATCCACCGCAGATGCTCAAGCGGGGCTTTAAGCAGGTGGGCAAGGACTTTCCCGTATTTCTTCACCCTGAGACAAAAGAAGAATATGCGCTGGCTCGTACCGAGCGAAAATCAGGACATGGCTACACCGGCTTCGAGGTGCACTACGAGCCGGACGTGACGCTGGAAGAGGACCTGCAACGCAGAGACCTTACCATTAACGCCATTGCACAAACCGGAGACGGGAAATATATAGACCCTTATGGTGGCCGGCAGGATATTGAAAACAAGGTCCTGCGCCATGTGTCCGATGCGTTCGTGGAGGACCCCCTCCGGGTGCTTCGCACTGCGCGATTTGCTGCCCGCTACCACCACCTCGGCTTTACTGTGGCACCCGAAACCACTGCACTCATGGCTGAAATTGTTCGCCAGGGCGAATTGGCGCACCTGCCGGCGGAACGTATCTGGGTTGAGTTGGATAAAGCCCTGGGTGAGCGCCATCCAGAAGTGTTTATTGAGGTGCTGCGCAGCTGTAGCGCGCTGGAGGCCTTGCTGCCGGAGGTCGAGGCCCTGTTTGGCGTACCGCAGACCGCAAAGCACCACCCTGAAATTGATTCCGGCATCCACACCTTGATGGTGGTACAGCAGGCGGTGCGGCTGAGCGAGCAGAAAGACGTTCGCTTCGCCGCGCTGCTGCACGACCTTGGCAAGGGGGTCACCCCCAAAGCGGAGTGGCCGCGGCATATCGCCCACGAGAAACGGGGGCTGAAGCTGGTCAAGCAGGTCTGTCAGCGGCTGAAGGCGCCCAATCAGTACCGCGACCTGGCGCTAAAGGTCTGTGAATACCACTTGTTGTGCCACACGGCCCGGGAGCTACGAGGGCAGACGGTGTTAAAGCTGCTGCAAAATACGGATGCGCTGCGCAGGCCTGATCGATTCGAGGCTTTTTTGCTGGCCTGTGAGGCGGATGCGCGGGGCCGACTGGGGAGTGAGGAGAAAGACTATCCACAGGCGGATTATCTACGTGAAGCGAGGGAAATATGCCTGGGGGTGACGGCGGAGATGTTTGTTGGGGTTGAGGGTAAGGCGCTTGGTGAGGCTATTGCTGGGGAGCGGGTCAGGCGGTTGGATGAGTTCAGGAAGGACGCTGGATCCCGGCGTTCGCCGGGATGACGGGGCGACGGGTGACGGGCGACGGATGACGGATGACGGATGACGGGTGACGGGTGACGGGTGACGGGCGACGGATAACGGGTGACGGATAACGGGTGACGGGTGACGGGTGACGGGTGACGGGTGACGGGTGACGGGTGACGGGTGACGGGTGACGGGTGACGGGAATGTTAACTCTCGGCGATGACAGGAGACTTTAAGCTATCGTGGACGACTGCAGGTTTTAGGCTCTCTACGACAACTGCAGGCTAGTATCCCATCAGGCCGGAAAGTGCGGGGATGACCGTACTGGCGGCTATTACTGCCAATATCCAACTGTGCAGGTTAATTTTACTTTCCAACACGGCAAATTTCGCGTCAAATCTGGCGTCTTGTTCCGCCAAGCGCGCATCCAGGTAATCCTTGGTGACCACACTGTCCACATTGAATAGAAACGCTTCTGCCATGAGTTCCGCCTGCACTTCTGCTTGATGCTCAGGCACGCCGGCCTCAATTAGCCGGCGGGCGAACTTCAGTGTATCAAAGGCGATGGCAGCCATGATAGTGGCTCCTGATCGGAGAAGTTCTTTGTAGTTTCTCCAGTTTGCGCCGTGGCAGGAACATCAAAAATGGCCAACCACCCGGTTTTACCCGGGCAAGGCCACGTCAGGGCTCAGGAAATCTCCCTGCCTCGCCATGAAAACGCCACCCTGGATATTCGCTGGGCGTCCAGCCCCAGCTCTGTCCACAGTGTCTCAAAGGAGCGGCCATCGGCAGGGTGCGAGTTTTTCGGCACAAGATCCGCCAGCGGTCTCAGCACAAAGGCATTCTCCAGGATCTCCCCCCGAGGGAGCTCAACGCCATCAATCACCCCCACCAGGCCATCATAGGTCAGGATATCGATATCCAACTGACGGGCACTGAAGCGGGTCGCATTTTTGGGGCGGCCGTGCTCATATTCGATGTGCCTCAGTCGTTTGGCCAGTTCGGCCAGGCTGAGGTCGGTAGTTACCCCCACCACCAGGTTGAGGAAAGGCTGGCCGTCAAAGCCAATCGCGGCGGATTCGTACACGGGTGATATATCCAGTTCACCAAACAATCCGGCCAGCGCATCCAGCCCGGCGGTAATGTATCGTTCCCGTTCGATATTGCTGCCCAGGCCAAGGTAGACTCGCGCCATCAGGGCTTCTCGCCCCGTTCGATGATCACACCAACATCCTCGGCTGCGGCCACGGCGCCGGGTTTGGCCAGGGTCAGTCGCAGCCAGGGGATACCGAATTCCCCCAACACGATATCTGCCACCCGTTCCGCCAGAGTCTCGATCAGTTCAAATTCGCTATCTGAGACAAAGGCCAGGATTCGGCCAGAAATGGCGTCATAATCCACCGCGTCCTCTATGGCATCAGTCGCAGCGGCGGCGCGGTTATCAGAGGCCAGTTCCAGGTCCAGCACCAGGGTCTGGCGGATGCCCCGCTCCCAGTCGTACACCCCGATCACGGCGTCCGTCTTCAGGCCTTTTATGTAAACAATGTCCATCAGGCGGCCCCCGCAACCGGCGGCAACTCTTCCATGGGCCAGCGCGGGCGCACTCGGGTGTCCTCGGTGTCCACCTGTCCGGCCTTTAAGCGCTGGGCCCCGGCGTAGGCAATCATGGCGCCATTGTCGGTGCAGAACACCGGCGCCGGATAGAAGACTTGCGCCTGCTCTTTGGCGAGCGCCATTTTCAGCTCTGCCCTCAGGTTTGAGTTAGCACTCACTCCGCCCGCCATCACCAGGGTCTTGAGCCCCTCCTGCTGCAGTGCCCTGCGGCACTTGATCACCAGCGTCCCGACGACGGCGTCCTCGAACGCCCGGGCGATATCCGCCTTGTCCTGCTGGCTGACTTCGCCATCAACGCGGCAGTCTTCAACGGTATTCAGGGTGTAGGTCTTGAGCCCGCTGAAGCTGAAATCCAGGCCGGGACGGTTGACCATGGGGCGGGGGAAATGAAAGCGCTCTGGGTTGCCCTTTTCTGCCAGGCGAGCAATATGGGGGCCACCGGGATAGGGCAGGCCCAACATCTTGGCCGCCTTGTCAAAGGCTTCGCCGGCGGCGTCGTCCAGGGATTCACCCAGCAGTTTGTACTGGCCAATACCGTCAACACGCACCAACTGGGTATGACCACCAGAGACCAACAGCGCCACAAAGGGGAATTCCGGGTGCTCTTCCTCCAGCATGGGCGCCAGCAGGTGGCCCTCCATGTGGTGCACCCCCAGGACCGGCACACCCCAGCCCCAGGCCAGGGACCGCGCCAATGTGGCGCCCACCATCAGCGCCCCCACCAGGCCGGGCCCGGCGGTATAGGCTATACCATCGATGTCGGCTGGGCTTACCCCTGCCTCAGTCATGACTTCCTCTATTAACGGCAGCGTTTTGCGCACGTGGTCGCGAGAGGCCAGTTCCGGCACCACACCACCGTATTCCACGTGTATGTCGATCTGGCTGAACAGGGCGTGGGCCAGCAGGCCGCGATCTGTGTCATAGAGCGCTACGCCGGTTTCATCACAGGATGTTTCGAGGCCCAGTATCAGCATTTCGCGATTGTTCTCGTCGATTTTCATCAATTTAGTGCAAATTATGGCGCTAAGCCAAGGCGCGAATAATAATTGAGGTGACCCAACGGTGCCAGCAAAGGAATGCGCGCATGAATATCTACACAGAAACCCTCCGGGACAACCTCAGCGTCCAGCTACCCAGGGATTTGGTGACAATTCTGGATATTGAACCCGGTGATACGGTCATCTTCCAGGTAAAAGGCAACCAGGCACGGATCTCCGGCCTGGAACTGTCGGATTTTGAGCAGCCCACTTCTGATAACAACCCATTTATTAACGAAAGGTGATCTCCAGAGCAGGGGCAAGGGCAATAGCGCCAGGACTCACCCGGCTGGCACAATATGCGAGAGAAGCGTAACATCACTGTATAAGGTAATACTGGTATTACCCATTACGGAGGTGTGCCAATGACAACATCCACCAGCAGGTTGACCAGCAAATACCAGGCGACAATCCCGGCTGATGTCCGCAGACATCTGGAATTACGCGCAGGCGACAGGGTTGCCTTTGAAATCAGGGAAGATGGGGTGATTCTCAGCAAGGTTCGGCCGCTGGATCAGGAGTACCTGTCGGCTGCGGAGGAAACGCTATCCGAGTGGGCTTCGCAAGAGGATGATGAAGCTTATGCCGACCTTTAACCAGTTCGATGTGGTGGTTGTACCTTTTCCTTACACCGACTGCACTACCCTTAAGCGGCGCCCCGCCTTGGTATTGTCTGATCCTAACGACTTCAACAACAGAATCGGACAGTCGGTAATGGCTATGATTACCTCGGCAAAACACTCGAACTGGCCGCTGGACATCGAAATCACCGATCTGGACTCTGCCGGCCTGCCAGCGCCATCGCTGGTTCGGATGAAACTCTTTACCCTTGATCACCGACTGATTATCCGGTCTTGCGGGACTCTTTCGGATTCCGACCAGCGTCAGGCCCAAAACACACTTTCCAGGCTGTTCAATTCCACCTGAAAACCGGTCGTTTTACCCTTTGCAAACCCTCCTCCAACAGTATAGAATGCGCGCCCTTTCAGGCTTTCACTGGCTGTAAACCGGTGTCTGCAATAAACAAACGAGACAGGTAAAGAGTTAATGCCCCACATCAAGGTTAAGGAAAACGAGCCTTTTGACGTAGCACTGCGTCGCTTCAAGCGTTCCTGCGAGAAGGCCGGTGTACTGGCTGAAGTGCGCAAGCGTGAGCACTACGAGAAGCCCACCACAGTTCGCAAGCGCGCTGGCGCTGCCGCTGTTAAGCGTCACCTGAAGAAGCTCTCCCGGGAAAACCGCAAGCGCGTACGCCTGTACTGAGCGCTGGATCCCCTCCTATGAGTGACCAGTCGCTGACCGCTAGCATCAAGGCCGCCATGAAAGCGGCCATGAAAGCCAGGGACAAGGAGCGACTGGGTACCATCCGGCTGATACAGGCCGAATTCAAGCGAATCGAAGTGGACGAGCGCGTCGAGATCGACAACGCTCGCGCACTGGCGGTGCTCGACAAAATGGTCAAGCAGCGCCGCGATTCCGCCCAGCAGTATGCTGATGCCGGCCGCACCGAGCTGGCAGACAAAGAAAACGCCGAAATCGCCGTTCTGCAGGAATTTCTTCCTGCCCAGCTTACCGAAGACGAAATCATCGCCATGATCGACGAGGCCATCGCCGCCTCCGACGCCGAAGGCATGCAGGCCATGGGCGCGGTGATGGGGCAACTCAAGCCGAAACTCGCCGGCCGGGCTGATATGGGGAAGGTGAGCGGGTTGGTCAAGGGCCGGCTCGCGGGCTGAACCCGGTTTCACAGCAAACCAACGCTTATTTTATTGCCGAGAATGTATTCTCGTCATCGCGCGTTATCCCTTAGAATCAATTATCGTCACCCCCGCGAAGGCGGGGGTCCAGAGACTCCGCTGAACGCACTTTTCATCCACCCCGAGATAGAGGTGAATGCGGATACGCCGAGTCGCGTCGCTGGATTCCCGCTTGCGCGGGAATGACGATGTCCTGAGAGCCGCGCTCAATTCGACACAAATCGATTACGCCCATCCCCGGCTTTGACGGTACACTATCCTTCTTATGGCCGGACGTATCCCTCAAACCTTCATCGATGACCTGCTGGACCGGGTCGACATTGTCGATGTGATTGACCGGCGGGTGAAGCTGAAGAAAACCGGCAAGAATTACAGCGCGCGCTGCCCTTTCCACGAGGAAAAGACCCCTTCCTTCTCCGTCAGCCCGGACAAGCAGTTCTATTACTGCTTTGGCTGCGGCGCCGGTGGCAACGCCCTCGGCTTCGTTATGGATTATGAAAACATGGAGTTCCCGCAGGCAGTGGAAACCCTTGCCAGTTCGGTGGGAATGGAAGTTCAGCGGGAGCCCTCCAGGGGTGGGCCGGCGCGGGAACAGCGGGAAGACTCCAACAAGTCCCTGTACGCGCTGATGGAGCAGGTCGCCAATTACTACAAGCTGCAATTGCGTCAACATCCCGAGCGGGACAAGGCCGTCGACTACCTGAAGCAGCGCGGCCTTTCCGGCCAGATCGCCAAGGAATTCCACCTGGGCTTTGCGCCGCCGGGCTGGGATAACCTGCTCAAGGCCCTGGGAGACAGCGACGAGAAAAAAGCACTGCTGATGAAAACCGGCATGCTGGTGGAAAATGACCAGGGCCGCATTTATGACCGCTTCCGGGATCGGGTGGTATTTCCCATCCGCGACCAGCGCGGCCGGGTGATTGCCTTCGGGGGCCGGGTACTGGGCGATGACAAGCCCAAGTACCTGAACTCCCCGGAAACCGACATCTTCCACAAGGGGCGCGAACTTTACGGCTTTTATGAAGCCCTCCAGGCCAACCGGCGACTGGAACGCCTGCTGGTGGTTGAAGGCTACATGGATGTCATCGCCCTGGCCCAGCACGGCATCACTATCGCCACCGCCACTTTGGGCACCTCCACCAGCAAGACCCACCTCGAACGCATCTACCGCCGCTGCCCGGAAGTCATTTTCTGTTTCGACGGCGACGAGGCCGGGCGCAAGGCGGCATTCCGGGCGCTGGAAGCGGCCCTGCCCTGCATGGAGGATGGCCGCCAGGCGCGCTTCCTGTTCCTGCCCGAGGGAGAAGACCCGGATACGGTGATTCGCAGTGGTGGCCCGGAGAAATTCGAAGCGCTACTGGCGGGCGCCACGCCGCTGGACACCTTCCTGTTCGATGCGATGGCGGAGGGACTGGATACCAGCACCCTGGACGGCCGGGCGCGACTCAGCAAACTGGCGCTCCCCTACATTCGGCAAATGCCCGAGGGCGTCTTCAGGCAACTGATGTTCAAGGCGCTGGCGGAGCGCACCGGCCTGGAACTGGACAGCCTGATGCGCTTGGAGATTGCCGCCCCTGAGCCGTCCCCCACCGATCAAATTTGGGGTCAGAGTAAAAATTCGCCTCTCCCCGGGTATGAGCAAGGCGAGTGCGAGCGAGTTGACGAGAATTTTTACTCTGACCCCAAATCTGGCGGCGAACCCCAACCCCGTCGACGGCACGCCAGTCCCCAGCGCCTGGCGGGTTTTTCCAACCTGGCCCAGAGCGCAATCGCCCTGATCCTGCATCAACCGGAAGTCGCCCGCAAGGTCAAGACCGAAGGCCTCCAGGAATTGCAGGGGCAGGATGCCAGCCTGCTCAGCGAACTGATCGCACTGGTGCAGCGGCGGCCGGAATCCAATACCGGCATGTTACTGGGCCACTGGTACGGCACCCCGGAAGGCGAGTTACTCAACCGGCTGGCCGGGCAGGAACGGCTGATTCCCACCGAGGGCATCGACCAGCAGTTCAGCGACACTATTTATCGCCTGGCCCACCAGTTGCCACAGCAGTCGAAACTTGCCCAGCAGGTCGACAAACTGAAACTCACCAACTACGCTGAAACCAGCGAGTTGGAAAAGCAACGCCTGAGAGAAATGCTGCAGGAAAAAATGCAGCGTGATGCAGAGCGAAACCGACGCGACCGCTGAAAATCAGGTGGTCAGGCTGTGTCCGTCGCAAGGGCATGTACCCCGTTGTATTTGGCCGATTCGCCCCCATATAACAAAATCCACGATGCAGGGGCGAAAGAGGGCTTATATGCGCCAATTTTCGCCCAATTAGCAGGCTTTTCTGTAGTTAAGCCGTTGATATTCCGGTATAATTGCCGGCTGATCTTTTTTTGCATATTTGAAAGGTGTCAACTTAATGTCTGACGTTGTACAGCAACAGTCCCGCCTGAAGGCGCTGATCGCCAAGGGTAA
The DNA here is from genome assembly GCF_004354085.1 of Seongchinamella unica. GTDB lineage: Bacteria > Pseudomonadota > Gammaproteobacteria > Pseudomonadales > Halieaceae > Halioglobus > Halioglobus unicus. The sequence continues at coordinate 90,266 of NZ_SMSE01000005.1, forward strand.
GGAGCAGGGTTATCTGACCTACGCCGAGGTGAACGACCACCTCCCCGAGGACATTTCCGATCCGGACCAGGTTGAAGACATCATCCAGATGATCAACGACATGGGGATCCAGGTGTTCGAACAGGCGCCGGATGCCGATGAACTGCTGATGACTGAAGGCGACCCTTCCGCCGACGACATCGCCGCCGCCGAGGCCGCCGCGGCCCTGGCCGCCGTTGAAACCGAAGCCGGACGCACCACTGACCCGGTACGTATGTACATGCGTGAGATGGGGACCGTGGAACTGCTGACTCGCGAAGGCGAAATTGTTATCGCCAAGCGTATCGAGGAAGGCATCCGCGAGCTGCTGTCCGCCCTGGCCCTGTACCCCGGCGCGGTAAAGGCAATTCTCGACGAGTACGACCTGGTCACCAAGGAAGAGCGCCGCCTGGCGGATATCATGGTCGGCTACCTGGACCCCGCCGAGCATGTGCCCTCCGCGGCAGAACTGGCCGAGGCCGCCGCCAACAAGGCTGATGACGACGAAGATGCTGACACCGGCCCCGACCCGGTGGAAGCCAAGAAGCGCTTCGCCGCGCTCAAGCGCCAATACAACAAAACCGAAAAGGCCATTGGTGCCAAAGGCCGCCAGGACCCCACCTCGATCAAGGAGATGGAGAAACTGGGCGAGCTGTTCAAGTTTTTCAAACTGACCCCGCGGGTATTCGATCCGATTTCCGATTCCCCGCGCAATATCCTGGCCGCCGTGCGCGACCAGGAGCGCGAGATCATGCGCATTGCGATCAAGGTCTGCGGTATGCCGCGCAAGGACTTCATCAACACCTTCCAGGGCTCTGAAACAGACCTGAAGTGGGTGTCGCGTAACGCTCGCAAGAAAGACTACGGCCCCAAACTCAACGCGGAGAAGGAAACCATCCACCGTCTGCAACGTCGCATCCAGCAGATTGAGGAGCAGACCGGCCTCAGCGTCACCGAGATCAAGGAGATCAACCGGCGCATGTCCATGGGCGAGGCCCGTGCCCGCCGGGCCAAAAAGGAGATGGTGGAAGCCAACCTGCGACTGGTTATCTCCATTGCCAAGAAGTACACCAACCGCGGACTGCAGTTCCTGGATCTGATCCAGGAGGGCAATATCGGCCTGATGAAGGCCGTGGACAAGTTCGAATACCGCCGCGGTTACAAGTTCTCGACCTACGCCACCTGGTGGATTCGCCAGGCCATCACCCGCTCCATTGCGGACCAGGCCCGCACCATCCGTATTCCGGTGCACATGATCGAGACCATTAACAAGCTCAACCGCATCTCCCGCCAGATGCTGCAGGAAATGGGCCGTGAGCCCACGCCGGAAGAGTTGGGCGAACGCATGGACATGCCCGAAGACAAGGTTCGCAAGGTACTGAAAATCGCCAAAGAGCCCATTTCCATGGAGACCCCGATCGGCGACGATGAAGATTCCCACCTGGGTGACTTCATCGAGGACAACACCATCGCCTCACCCGTGGATTCCGCCACCGGCCAGGGTCTGCAGGAAGCGACCAAGGAAGTGCTGGCGGGACTCACCGCCCGTGAAGCCAAGGTGCTGCGCATGCGCTTCGGTATCGATATGAACACCGACCACACCCTGGAGGAAGTGGGCAAACAGTTCGACGTAACCCGCGAGCGTATCCGCCAGATTGAGGCCAAGGCCCTGCGCAAGCTGCGCCACCCGACCCGCTCGGACTACCTGCGCAGCTTCCTCGACGAGTAAGCCACCAACGACGCCAGCGAAAGCCACCTGCGGGTGGCTTTTTTGTGCGTGGTGCCTTTGTCCTTGAGCCCGGCCCCTCAATGAGCAGCATCCACCTAAATCCGCACCTGACTGTGGACAAAAGATAAACAAACGGACTTTCGGTGCAATCCGGTAAATCCACCGCCAATTCCCGGCCGTACTTCTGAACATGTAACTGCTGGCGGGAGTGCCCTCGCACGAAGCGTGCAGCAGCTTACGATGACGTGATTACACTTGAACTCATTGGAGCTGAAGATGAAAAACCCACTTTCCACGATGCTGGCATCTGCCACACTCTCAATACTCCTGGCGTCAGGCGCCAATGCCCAGAGCTTCGGCGACTGCGTATCGACCAACCGGGTCACTTTCGATGGCAGCATCGTCGACGCGGCCATCGCTACCCCCGAGCTTAGCACCCTGGTCGACCTGGTCGTCGCCGCCGGTCTGGACGAAGCCCTCGCCACCATTGAAGACATTACCGTATTTGCGCCCACTAACGACGCGTTTGCCGCCCTGCCCCCTGAGTTGGTCGACGTGGTCGTCGGCAACACCGACCTGCTGACAGAAATTCTCACCTATCACGTTACCGCGGGCCACCCCGACCCCCGCAAGGTGGCCGGGGCCGTGGCACAGCGCAAGGAAACCCTGCAGGGTCAATCTGTCTACTTCAGCCGCAGCGAGGGAGAGCCCCGTGTTAACAACGCCGGCGTGTCCTGCACCGGCGTGCAAACTGACAACGGCAGCGTATGGATTATCGATAGCGTGCTCTTACCGGCACTGTAACTTACAAGGTCCCCGCTCTGGCCGCCCTCCGGGGCGGCTTTTTTTTGCTTGTCTACCGGTTGATCCTGACGCGGGCCATGCCCGTATACTGGAGACAATCACAACGAGGAACTCGATGATGGCAAAAAAAGTGATTGTCTGGGGTACCGGTAACGTTGGCCGGCCCGCCATCCGCGCCGTGTTGACGCACAGCGATCTGGAATTACACGCTGTGATCGTATCCAGCGAGTCAAAAGCGGGCCGGGACGCGGGTGAACTTGCCGGCGTCGCCCACTGTGGCGTCACCGCAACCCGGGACTGGCAATCGATTATCAGCACCGGCGCCGACGCGGTGGTGTACAGCGCGACCGCAGATACCCGCCCCGAGGAAGCAATCGCCGAGGTGATCGCCTGCCTCAGCGCCGGTATCAACGTGGTAGCTCCCGGCCTCTACTTCTATCTCGATCCCGAATCCACCCCGGCAGAAGCACTCGCCCCGATTGAATCTGCCTGCTCCAGTTCAGGCGCTTCCCTGTTTACCTCCGGCATCGATCCGGGCTGGGTCATGGATATGCTGCCGGTGGTGCTGAGCGCAGCGACGGCAGACATTCGTGAAATCCGCACCCGGGAGATTTTCAATTACGCCCTCTACGACCAGCCCCGGGTCGTTCGCGAGGTGATCGGCTTCGGCCAGTCGATGGAGGAACTGCCCATGATGTTGCATGACTTTGCCATCGACCTGGTGTGGTCCCCCATGCTCCGGCTGGTCGCCAGAGCTTTGGGTAAACCGGTGGAAAAAATCGACATCGCGGTGCAGCGCCGACCCCTGGAAGCCAGTGTGGAGGTGCCCGGCATGGGCCTGTTCGAGGAGGGTACCCAGGGAGCCTTCCGCTTTGAAGTCACGGGGTATCACGGCGGACAGCCGCTTTACGTTCTGGAGCACATTACCCGAATCGATGACAGCTGTGCGCCCGACTGGCCCTACCCTCCGGAGGGCCAGGGCTGTCACCAGGTCCTGATCAGCGGCAGTCCCCGGCTGGAGGTGACGGTGCATGGTCACGACCCGGTCGAACCCGGGGTTGCTGGTGGCGGAAACGCCTCCGCCGCCGCCTGGTTGGTCAACGCCATTCCCGCAGTGTGTGCCGCCAAGCCGGGCGTGGTTACCGTGCTCGACCTGCCCGGCTTAACCGGCGCGGCCCAATTACAGGTGGCTTGATTGATGAGCGAACAGGAACAGGCCTTCGAGGCAATGGCACAGTCGAATACCTTTCTGCTGTTGAAGCAGGCCGGGGTTCACCTGGGCGTTTGGGTGATGGCGTTTTGCCTGTTTGCCGCCAGCGACAGCTGGTCGCAACTGACCGGATGGCACCTTGCTTCGGCGCTTAACGTACTGACTGGGGTCATCGCCGGCTTCGTCACTGTCAATTTGCTGCACGAATGGTTTCACTACTTTGGCGCGCGGGCGACTTCCGCAAGTTACTCGATCAACGCCAGGCCCAGCATGTTTATTTACGACTGGAAATTCGAGGAGAACAGCCTGGGGCAGTTCTATGTCATGAGTATCGCCGGCACGGTTGGCGGCATGCTTGCCGTATTACTGGTGTTTTCCGCAGTGGAGCCTGACAGCGCAGGCCGCGCGGCCGTTTGCGGCGGCGCTGTTGCCAGTTTCGCCCTTGGCTCACTGATTGAGTGGCCCGTCCTGGCACGAACCCGTCGAAGTCACAACCCACTGGCCGAACTGTCCCGGCTGACACCCAGAGCACTCGGAACGGCCGGGGCCGGCAGTGCCGTCGCCGGGCTGGTCGCCTGGGCTATCCTGGTCTGACGCTGCCCGGTTGTATCCACCTGAAAGTCAGGTTCAGTCTGGCACCGCAGGGCCGCGCCAATTTGCGAATCCCGTGCTTCCAGTTAGCCTGGGTACGGCCCCGCATGACCAGCAGGCTGGCCGAGGGGAGCGCGAGCTTGAACGTAGCGAGATCACGCCGATGCCTGTGCCGAAAATAGAGGTCACGGGTCTCACCCAGACTCAGTGACGCTATACAGGGCATGGGGCCCAGTTCGGGCTCATCGTCCGCATGCAGCCCCATGGAATCTGCGCCATCGCGGTAGTAGTTCAGCAACACGCTGTTATAGGCTGCACCACTGGCCTGCTCTACCGTCTGCTTGAGTTGCAGCAACAGGGGCGTGAACGGCAGCGGCTCATAGGTCTTTCCCGAGTAGCGGTACCTCGCCTCAGCGGCGCCGTACCAGGCCGTTAGTCGGGGTTGCAGGTACCGCTTGCCATAGAGCTGGATGGTTTCCTGAGCCCAGGGTGTTTGTTCAACCAGGACCCGCAGGACGTCAGCACCGTCGAGGCCCAGCTGGATGCGGGAACTGAACAGCAGGTCCGCGTCCTCCAGTGGCAGCGGTTCCAGTGTTGCCCCGGCGAACATCTCGTTCTGTTGGCCCATGCATGGTCACTCAGGTTTGCGGAGGCCTTCATTCTGCCACAACAGAGCGCACGGGAATTTGCCATGTCTCAATCTTGTTGCCACTATTGGCGCACAACAACCATAACAACCAATGGAGCGGGCCCTCGTCCCTTGCGCGCGGTATGACACAACACGAATACGTCTTTGTAGCGATATCTATCATCCTCGGCCTGGCCATAACCCGGCTACTGCATACGGTCGCCATGCTGATCCGGGTGCATCGCAGGGTAAGTTTTCACTGGTCCACCGCCCTGTGGGGACTGTGTGTGCTCGCCTACGTGTTACAGTTCTGGTGGGTTGGCTGGGGTCTTCGGGACCTGGAAAGCTGGCACTTTGGTGACTTCGTGGTGCTGATTGTAGGCGCTATCTGCGTGTACGGCGCCGCTGAAATGGCGCTGCCGGTCCCGGAAGGATCCGGAAATCTCGATTTTCTCGTCCACAGCGAGAGCCTGGGGCGACTATCCTGTCTGTCGATGTTGTTGTATTTCCTGGTCGGTCCCTACGTCAACGTGACCATGTTCGGCAATCCCGTGATTCCCTCGCTGGTATTCCCTGTGATCGGCATCGCGTTGACGGGAATGATGATTGCAGTACCCCGGTTTTTCGCCGGGCTGGCAGTAGTCTTTGCCGCTTACTCCGCCCTGATTCTCTCACTCACCGCCTGAGCGGGGACGGCCTCACTGGAAGAGGATGGTAAATCCGCGTTACATGGGGGCACCACGTCCAGGACATCATCGACCTACCGGCTAAGGTTACCTTACATCCACAACGGGGCCGTGCCTGCGGGCAGTCATTCTTTACCACACCGCCCCTCCCCCACAATACCCGGCCCTCATTGGTCAGCACGCCCGACGAGTGACCAACGGATAATCTATACTGAGTGCCACTGATTCCACCGCAGGGGTTTCCATGAGTACTGACACCGTCGAATATTCCCAGAGCCAGGCATTTGCAAGCCCCTGTTATGGCAACACCCTGCCCCGTGTGTTTGGGTCACCGGGCCGCTACGTGCAGGGCAACGGCGTCATCGCCCAGGCTGGCCATTATCTATCCAGGCTGGGCTTTAAACACAGTGCCGTTTTACTTTCCCGGCGGAGTCTGGAGGCCGAAGGAAAAGACATTATCAGCAGCGCGGAGGAGTCAGGCCTCAGTCTGGAGATCCTGGTATTTGGCGGTGAGTGCTCCTTCGAGGAAATCGATCGCCATACGACGGCGATGCAGGCACGAGATAGAAGCGTCGACAGCGTCATTGCCGTCGGTGGAGGCAAGGTCGTTGACGCGGGCCGCGCCCTGTCCCGAAGACTGGACGTCCCGGTTGCCGTGGTACCCACCCTGGCATCCAACGATGCGCCCTGTGCCGCGGTCTCGGTCATCTATACACCGGAAGGGGTAACCGCCGACGCCGAAATTTACGACGTAAACCCGGTGCTCGTACTGGTGGATACCGGTGTCATCGCCGCGGCAGAACACCGGTTTCTGGTGGCCGGGATGGGCGATGCGCTGGCCACCTGGTATGAAGCACGTGCCTGCGCCTGCAACCCCGAGGGGATCAACGTATTTGGTGGCCGCCCCACCCTCGCGGGGACCTCGCTGGCGCAACTGTGCGCTGAGACCATCTATACCTATGGCGAGGAGGCGCTGAAAGCGGTTGAGAATTCCGAGGTCAGCGACGCGCTGGAGCACGTGGTAGAGGCGAACACACTGCTCAGCGGGCTCGGCTACGAGAGCGGCGGCCTGGCCGTTTGCCACGCCATCGCACAGGGTTACACCGTCATCGATCACGTGCACCGCAATTACCTGCACGGCGAGATGGTGGCCATGGGCGTGCAGGCTCAGCTGGTTCTGGAAAACTCAACCGAGGAAGCGGCCAAATCGGCACGGTTTTTTTCCGCTATAGGCTTACCCGTGCATCTTAAACAGCTCGATATCGATGCCGGCAACAACGAGCAACTGGATGCCGTTGTTGACGCCGCCCTGGCGTTTCCCTATATCAACAATATGCCCATGAAAGTCACCAAAACCAACCTGAAAGAGGCGATTATCGCTGCGGACCGGCTGGGGCTGGAAATTTCACGCAGATAAGCCTGTGAAAGCCTCCCCGGCACCTTGCTATGCAAGTTCACTACCACGGGCTTTTACCTTATAATCCCGCGCTCACCTCAGGTGGCCATTGCCATCTATCCGGGGCCCATAGCTCAGTTGGTTAGAGCATCCGACTCATAATCGGCAGGTCGAAGGTTCAAGTCCTTCTGGGCCCACCATTTTTCATAATTTTCAATGAGTTATAGAGGCTTATACCTCCCGACTATGGCAGTGCAACCCGGTCTCAATAGCAGGACGGTTGGGTCAAGAACAAAATGAACGAGAAAGACCAAATTGCTGTAGCAGTGGCCCTGCGAGCACAAGGATCGACATATGGGCAGATTGGGCACAAGCTCAAAATCTCTCCCGTCAAAGCGAGAAAGCTCGTCTTGGAAGGCGGGGAACCAGAACCCGATAAACTAAAAATCTTTACCGATCTCGGTATGTCGAAACCGACTGCCCGCAGGTTAGCTGCCGACTATTCGTCGCCCGAAGACGTACGCCAAGCATCCGACGAAGAGCTTCTAAAACTGCCTGGCTTTGGGAAAGGGTCTCTCGCAGACGCTCGAAAAGCGCTTGGACAAATTGTTGGTGATAGCACTGCATCGCCAACTGCCGAATCATTTAAGCTCATCGAAAAGACGCTGAATATTTGGATTAGCAGGGCCAAGAACTACGCTCATGAATTCCCTGATGAATTCTCCAAACTGTCGGACCAAATGCTGGAAACAAGCCAGCGTATCGACAAAATACTGGCAGAGTAATTTCCGAGCCAAAAGTGCTTGTAATCATTCCTGCGTGGGACATCAGTGTTCTCTCCATTAAACAATCTTCGCAGATTCAGTTTAACGAATGCCGGTGTCCCCCCTTTATGATGAAGATCCGCCGGTTTACGCAGTTTTATTTACAGGCTCCATAAGCTACGTTTTTGGGGGATATTTTTCCGCAAATGCCTTCAAAACTTGATGTTTAAATTCTTGCGAAGTTTCGAAAATTTGAGCAACATTTTGAGTAGCTTTATCCGGATCTCTTCCACCCGCTTCTTCAAGATTCATACTTAACGCTCGCCTTATGGATACTAACTGAGAAATCGGTATTGTGACCGACCTTGATGCATCCAAATTGTAGATAGACCTTCGTAATGCGGCCAGGTCCGGGCCCAATTTCTTCCAGGCAAACTCAACTTCATGCGCTGTTTCTGCTTGCCACAAAGCACAGCCTTCTTCACGCAGCTTATCAATTGTAGCTAGTATATCCCGGATCAGAGTGAATGTTTCATTTCGTGTGGCAACTCTTAGCGCATTCCGGTATATCACCCTCCAGCCGACAATAACAATCGCTGCTGAAAAAAGCGCTAATACAATCTGTAAGTTCACTGCTAATTTCCATTTCTACAAATACTTGGCGGGTGCCTGGATGTATTCCCAAATTTCTTGCTCAACGTCCTTCATTTCGGTCACAATTTTCAGCCTAGCCTTCAATTCTTGTTCCGTAAATCCTTCATATAAGACTAGTCCTCCGAAAGCCTCATGCAAGAACGATGACCCGTACTCGTAACCAGGCACTACATCGTCCAAGTACACCCATACCTTTTCTCCCTTTCTCAGACTGGGGGCAATCTTCTCTTTTCTAAAACGTTCACCGCTAAATTTTCCGTCCTCAAGTTTTCGACCAAAAGGAGATCTGCTAAACTCGCCCACACGAACTTCTATCATTTTTGCATCACCTGTTATTTCAGGGCCAATGACCACTCAACAAGAGTTCCTTTCAAGGTTGCGGGCAATGCGCTGACTTGCTCGACCTCATCATTCTTAAATACATATTTTCCCCTCCCGCTCATAATCAGCAATGTATCATCGTTCTTCTTAATCGCAATCGGCTGCTGCATGTTTGCTGACCCACGCCCCCGCCCTGGCTCCTTAGTCGACGTCCAACCCTCAGTCATGGCCGTTTCGAGTTTTCTCTCATCTCGCATATATCCAAACTTCTCGCCCTTGACAGTCCCTGGGATTCCCACACCATGATCATAGAGCAAAAAATTAAATCTGCCTGCGCCTTCATCTACATAAGCGTATTGCCACCACCTACTAATCAAAAATTTGTCAATAACAGTATTCTTGTCATATGCATGCTGTTTGATATTTAAATACGCTTCTTGAACGGCACTAGCAAGCTTCGGTGGCGGAGTAAATCCCTGGCGAGCAAGCCATTTCAAAAGCTCGGGGTATTCCCTTTCAGGGTCATTCCCTGTTTTGAACGGATTCTCCGAATCTTCCCAAAGGCGCTGTAGCTTCTTCTGACCACCGGGTTTAATTATGTCCCACAATCCAGTTTCAATGAATAGAGAACTTTTCTTAGCTCCAACAGGAAGTTGAAACGTTATAGCCTGGTCACTGAAAGCCAATTCTTTAGGGGCACAATTCTGACAAACATTCACTACCGAGGCCAAATAGAGAACCGCTGCGGCCGTAATCTTCTCCACATTCGACATATCCACGTGAAGATAGGCTTTCTGATTGATAACTATATCAAATATTTCATCTACAAAGGTTTTGGTGATCACATAATTCTGATCTCCATAAAAGCACAAAACCTTCGGTGACTTTAACCCTACCCTTTGAATTTCCCGCCCTCTCATACCTACTAACTACCTCTCCAATAAATGTCATCCCACATCACTCCTCCGTGGTGGTTTTTTTGGTACCAGTACGCTTCAGAAAAACGCTCGCAGCTTCGTCGTCAGTACTCTGGGTCACAAGTTCGCCGCGAAAGGCTTTGGCGAGGATGGATTGGGTCATTTCTTCAACCTTGCTCCTCGCCTCCTCAACTGCAAGCTCAAGCTGTGAACAGATCTGAAGTAACCCCGTAGCCTGGTGAACTATCTCCTTCTGCTCGGTAAGGCTAGGATATGCAATCTCATATCCTAGTATTTGCTTGCCGCTTATGTGAGGAATGTCACTACCAGTTTGGTTCGGTACAAGATAATTTGAGAACGAAATGTCCTGTAACACGAGGTACAGATAATTCGGCGTAATAGCGTCAAAACTCTTAAAACGCGCGACTCGCTGCACTAGAACGCATGGCAAATCAGTAGCTCTGGCTCTAGCCAACTTGAGACCAGCGGATACGATTGGCCGGTCCATTGCCAAAATAATGTCTCCCTCCTCTATGAACAGGTGTCGAAATTCCCGTAGCTTCGCATCCGGGTAGCATTTCGTGTCTAACCACCGGAGAGCTCCCGGCTCGATATTTTGCCCCCGAAGTAACGGAACTCCTTCAGAAACGAATTCCTTGCTCTTAAACGCGTGGCCTATATCTATTTCAACAACATCACCGAGTTTTGAATTGATCCACTTGCTATAGTCAGAACCCGTCAACTTCCCACTCACCGCAGCAGCCAGGACAGACTGGCGGAAGCGTTTGAGAATATCTGGGATAGCATCTACGCGGGCCTTGATGGTGTCAACTTGGGCGAGGAGTTCATCGAGTTTATTGGCGATGCGGGTTTGTTCTGCCAGAGGGGGCAGACTAATGACAGCAGCCAGCACATCTTTACCGCTTATGTTCTGCTGCGCTGCGCCTTTTGCAGCAGCAGTAAGCTGATCAAAGAATGCTGGAGACCTCAAAAGATGAATCAAAAACTCTCGATTTAGTGAATCTCCATGCTTGGGACTAATACGTGCTACACGCTGATTTAGGGCAGCAGGCAGGTGCTCTTTTTTTATTACTGCTACGCGGCCAATATTCCCTGTCAGAGACATGAGGATATCACCCTCATTTAGCTCAAACTTTTTCGCCTTTACGTCGGCTAGGTCAACATAAGCAGGTTTACTGAGATCGATCCCATCATCCTGGACATTCCCTATGCGTATCAGGAAATGACCCCATTCAACATAATCGCCACTTTTAAATGCAAAGCCATTTTGGAGTTGAGCAACATCGGCAAGACTGCACTGGCCCCATCCACTTGGTAACACGCTTTTCTCCATATCAGCCAACGCTCTCCGCAAGCCCTAGTGCTTCCGCCAGCACATTCTTCTGGGCAATAGCCTCATCCTCTGCCCCAAGCGCATCCATCAACTCAGAAAGCTCGCGCAGCGCTTCAGTCAACTCCGACATAGCCTCCCCCGCCAGCTGCTCGGGCTCAGGCAAATCCGCCGCATCCACAACATCCTTGTCCTTGATCCAACTGATATCCAGGCTGTCACCACGCTCGGCAATGACTTCCCGTGAAAACACCCTCCAACGAGTCTGGCTGTCCGCGTCATCAGCCAGCTCTTCCCGCTTGGAGCCACCATTCTTATCCGTGCCGAAGCAGTTGATGAAGTCCTCGAAGTAGTCCTTGGTAAAGGCAGTACGCTTGCCGAAGCTGGGCATATTCGAACGCATATCGTAGATCCAAACTTCCTGGGTGTTGCCCGTATCCTGCGACACATTCTCCGGCTTGGAGAAGAACAACACATTGGTCTTCACACCCTGGGCGTAGAAGATACCCGTGGGCAACCGCAGGATGGTGTGCAAGTTGCACTTGTCCATCAGGTCCCTTCTGATCTGGGCACCTGTATTGGCCTCAAACAGCACGTTGTCAGGCAGCACCACCGCCGCCCTACCCCCAGGCTTCAGTGCCCGGTAGATATGCTGCAGGAAGGCCAGCTGCTTATTGGAGGTGGGGAACGTAAAATCATCCCGGCTGGGCAGGCCGCCACCCTTCTTGGTCCCGAACGGCGGGTTCGACAGGATAAGGTCGGCTTTGGGTAGTTTCTCGGCCTCTGCTGACATGGTATCGCCGTAGATGATGCCGTAGCTGTGACCATCGGATTCAATGTCGTGCAGAGCCAGGTTCATGAGGGCCAGCTTGTGCGTGTCCTGGACGAACTCCATGCCGTAGAAGGTGTGGTGCTGGTATTGCTCCCACTGTTTTTCGTCCAGCTTGTTGAGGTCGTTGTGCTCTTCCAGGTAATGGTTGGCGGCGATGAGGAAGCCACCGGTGCCCGCAGCCGGGTCCTGGATGATTTCGCCTAATTGTGGCTGTGTCAGCTGCACCATCACATCGATCAGCACCCGGGGCGTAAAGTACTGCCCTGCCCCTGACTTTTTCTCGTTGGCGTTCTTCTCCAGCAGACCCTCATAGAGGTCACCCAGCCCCTCCTCCTTGGCGCTGTACCAATCCAGCTTGTCGATCTCGGTGATCAGCGTGGTCAGGGTGGCCGGTTTCTTGATAATGGTATTGGCATTGGCGTAGATGGACCGGGTCAGGATGGAATCTGTGATCTCTGCGTCGCCCAGGTCCAGCAACAGCTTGCGGTAGAACGTGAGACGGTCCGGCGCGGCCTTGGCTTCCAGTTCTTCCCAGCGATAGGCTGCGGGTATCCGGTCTTCCGTGCCGGTCTCTTCGGACATCTTCAGGAACAGCAGGTAAGTCAGCTCCTTCACATAGTCGGTGTAGGTCACCCCGTCGTCCTTCAGGACATTACAGAGGTTCCAGAGTTTGGCGACGATATCAGTCGTGGTGGACATAGATTTCTCTCGGAGGTGGTTACAACAGGATCACGACCGGTCACTTTCTAACCAGTTTGATCCCATACAGCTTCGTTGATGGCTTCCAGCAGTTTGGGTAGTTCTCCATCAAACATCTTATTGATGCGGTTGAACCCGCCCTTGCGGCTCAGCGCACTGTCATTGATGGACTGCTCATCCAGGGCCAGCCGGGTCTTGAGCAATTCACCAATATCTCTCAGCAGGTTCTTCTGGGCAGGTTTCCACGGCTTCTGACCGAGGATGACACCGATAGCGTTATCCACCCGCTCCTCCCAGGGCACCAGGGCATCACCGACGGCAGCCTTCCTGACGTACCCGACGATCCTGGCGGCGATATCCTTGTTGCTCTCCAGGGCCCAGGCCTTTCTCAGGTTCTTCTCGGTAAACTGCGCCTCGGACAGCTCCAGCATCAGCTCCTTGATCTGCTGGCGGGTTATCTTACCCGGCTGGTGAATGATCGTCTTCAGGGCAATCATGTCGTTTTCGTGGTTCTTGATGAAGGCCTCGAACTCGCTCAGGTAATCCGCGGGGCTGACCGTCTTGCCGTAGTTCTCAGCCACATCGATCAGTTCATCGTCCTTCTCGCTGATGAAAATAACCGGGGGGCTGGACTGGGATTTCTTGTCCAGCAACTCGCCAAGACCGGGGTGGTTGATAAACCAATCCGCTACCTCGCCGATAGGCAAGCCCCTGATATTATTGATGAAGTTCTCGGGCGTTTGGCCCACCTTGGCCTCAAAGGCCTCGCGGGCTTCATCGCTCATAGTTCGCCGCTTGCGCTGCAACTTGGCTACAAATTGATCACGTGCCTGGTCCTGCTGCTCGGCGTCGTGGGTCTGCCTGCCGATGATCTCCTGCTCCAGCTGCTGGAAGCTGATATTGGGGTTCACCACCACCGGTTTCATGTTGGTGAGGGGTTCCAGGTTGTCATACAGGTTCACGGCGTCGAAGATCCGGAACACCTCCTTGCCGATCTCCGGGCACTGGCGGGTGGCCCGGCCCTTCATCTGCTCATACAGGATGCGGCTCTTCACCGGCCGCAGGAACACCAGGTTACAGATTTCGGGGACATCAATCCCCGTGGTCAACAAATCGACCGTCACCGCGATATTGGGCAGGCGGTCATTCTTGTAGAAGCGGATGGCTTCCAGCGGCTTGTCCGTGGCGCCCGTGATCTTTTTGACCAGGCCGTCCTCGCACTCCCCGTAGGCCACGGCAATAGCCTCCTTCATCAGGCGCACCACCATATCCGCGTGGCGGTCGGTGGCACAGAAGATCAGGGTCTTGTCCGGTTCGAAGGGATCGATGTTCTCCGCTAGCACGTTGCAGACAATGCGGTTGAAGGCCTCGTCCTCGATCACCCGGTTGATCTTGGAAATGTCGAAATTGACCTCGTCCTCGACGTGGGCGTAGTCGATATCGTTCTTCAGGCTGTCGTAATAGGCGATCTTGTCCCCCACCGCGTAGTCGATGCCCTCCTGGTTGTGCCGGGTCTTGATGTGGAACGGGGGCTCATGATCGATCAGATAACCGTCGATCACCGCTTCCCGGTAGCTGTACAGGAACACCGGTTCGCCGAAGATCTCGGTGGTATGCAGGGCGGGAGTAGCCGTGAGACCGATTTTCACCGCATCGAAGAAGTCCACCACCCGGCGGTACTTGGATATGTAGTCGTTCTGGGAGCGGAACTTGATCTCGGTGTCGTCCAGCTCCCTGTCCAGCAGATAGCCCCGGTGGCACTCGTCCACCACGATACAGTCATACTGGTCCACCGTGGGCCGGTCATCCTCTGTATACAGAATCCGCTTCACCATGCCCTGGACCGTGGCCACATGGACCTGGGTCGCGCTGTCGGGGGCGGCTTCCTTCAAGCCCTTGATATTGAAGGTATCGGCGAAGGTCTGCTGGTTCAGCATCTTGGTGGTTTCGAAGGCATCGGTGGTCTGGGCCCCCAGGGCACTGCGATCCACCAGGAACAGGATGCGGCGGAAGCGCTGGGCCTGGAGCAGGCGGTAGATCATGGCGATCGCGGTCTTGGTCTTGCCGGTACCCGTTGCCATAGCGAGCAGAACATGGTCCTGCCCGTCCCGGATGGCCTGCTCAGCGGCCTTGATGGCGTCGATCTGGTAGTAGCGCAGCTGGAAATCGAAGTTGAAGCTCTGCTGCTCCAGCTTTTCCTCCGCTTCATCCAGGTTCTGCTTGAGGAGGTTCTGCAGGCCCTCGGGGCTGTACCAGCCATCATTGGCTTTGCGGTTATTTTGGGGACGGCGGAGGTCTCGGAACCAGATGCCGGACATCTCCTGGTGCTGCTCCAGGTAGGGACGGCCATTGGTGGCAAAGGCAAAGGGGATTTTGAAGGTGCCCTTATCAGGGTTACCCGCCTCAATGGGCCAGGCGCTGTCCAATAACTCTATGCCGTCGCCGTCAGCAATGTCGCGGCTGTAGCGCTCCGCCTGGTCGATGTCCCCCGCGACGCTCTTCGAGGCTTTCTTGGCCTCCACCGCGGCCACGGGGGCAAGTCCATAGAACAAAATATAATCAGCAGGCCCGGATGCCGTGGGCCACTCCGCGATGGCCTTGAACTTGCCGGCCTCCGGACGGCCGCCACTGGCGTATCGAAGGTTCTCGGTATCAGCCTCCCAACCTGCATCGCGCAGTTGCTGGTCAATGCGCAGGCGAGTCTCGGCCTCGGTTTCATACCAGACAGAGGTCTTGATGGCCTCCTTGACCTCCGCTACATTTTCCTGAGCCTGGGGTGTGTCTTTGGCAGCTGCCTCGGCGATCTGGTGCTGATGCTGTTCAAAGGCCTGCTTTGCCTCCAGGTAAGCCGCCTCCTGCTCGTGGGCCAGGGACTGCCAGACATCGGCGTCCTCCTTGACCCGCTCGGCATACTTTTCCAGCTCCGCGGCCCGCTGCGCCTCGGCTTCGGCCAACTGCTGGGCCACGTTCAGTTCACGCTGCGAGGCCTGCTGTGCCCTAAGAAGCACGGCAATGCGCTCCTCCATCTCCCGAACTTGCGAAGCGGGGTCCTCGGGCTTCTGGAACGCACCTGGCTTCCACCCCTTGGCAGGCCTGCCGAACGTCTTGTGATACCAGGCAGCCAGACCCCATGCGGTCCTCAGTCCCTCCAGGGCCTCCCTGTGAGTGGTGGTGAACTCATGGGTAGCGACATTGCCTGTACGGCGGATATGGTGGAACGCATCGGTCACTTCCCGGGGCAGATTGACCTCTTGTTGCACCTTGCGGAGCAGGTCTAGTTGGGTAGTTCTTTCCTCGGCCTCAATACCCAGGCGGCTGGCGATATCCTGGGCCAGGGCCTCGCCAAGCTGGCGGAGTTTGAGGAGGGTGGTGTTTGGGTCAGGTACGAATGCTCGCTCTGCAGTACTAGCTAACTGCAGTAATAGTGGGTCGTGGCTTTCAAGAAAATTGAAATTCATTGCTTGCTACGTCCATATATGCAGCGACATTCCAAGACCTGATAGTACATCACTTCCAACCCAGGACAGGCTCACCGGTATATTCCTCAACCATTTTTGCCACATCAGATAGGAAGGTGGCCCAGGACGTCGGGGGTATTGGATAGAAGGCCCTCACCGGGCCATCTTTCAACCCACAGTCTGAGAACGCTTGCTCCCTTTCCGGAGTCCATACTATGGCTTCTTCTCCGGTAAACACCTCGAAAACGTCTTCAGGAATGCGCACTTTCAAAAATGAGACATCTTGTCCTGCCTGTTGGCACTCCTCGACAATTCCCATCAGTGAAATGCGCTGACGCCTCTTGTGCCGATCTCCGTAGGGAAATTCGGCGCGTTTGCTGTGGTAAAAGGCTATGCCATCTCCTTTCTGGATAACGGAGTCTCTATTGAGCACCTTGCCCCAGACTTGCGAGGAAAATAGGTAGCCGTCATCGCTCTCCTTGCTACTAAGTTGAACATCGCCTAAGAATTCATCGACAATGCCCCAATCGCTACCACGACCAGCTGATGCACTTAGTGCAAAAAGCCACCCGCTCCGGGTAGCAAGAAAATTGTCCAAACTGCTCATAATCTTCTCTTCCTTCTCAAATCAAAAAATTGCTCTACGAGATCAGTCGAGCGACCACAGTTCATTCATCGCGCTGCTGAGTTGACTCTGAATATCATCAAGTTGTACTAGCAGCCGTTGAAGTTCTTCATCATTCTGTTCGACTTGATTTATTTCATCGGCTGTCATTAATGGTATCGGCAGCTTCTTCAGGTCTTGCATTTTGATCATGGGTACTGCGCCGGAAGTAGACCAACGAGATATAAGCGCTTTGCAAAGAGGCGAAATCAGATATCGGTGTATTACCAGCGGCGGCATTTTCTCTGCGTTTTTCGTTCTCAAGATGACGAAAGATTGATTACCGATACAACCCTCGAACTCCTTTGCGACAAGTGCGCACTTACCTAGGCTACCTTTGATCGCGAACAGTACGTCGCCTTCCTGCAATACCTGCCGCCGAGCACGTGACAGATCTTTGTCTAGAGGCATGATTTCTCGCATGCCCTCAGTCGCTTCTATAACTCCATACTCATTGACTTGCGCCGGAGACACCTCTTTAAATTTTTGTGCAAATAACGAGTTGGCGATGTCGGCAGAAGTAGTAGCAGATCGAATCGCCTGGCACCGGATTATCTCAGTCACCTCACCCAACCGAAGCGTAGTCTCAAACGAGTCAACCAGGCGCTGGGCTCGTTCCTGATCTGAGTCGACGATGTACCGCCTGATATCGAGGTTTACGTCATTATCGAGAACTTCGCTGACGGGTACGTATTTGGATTGCTCAGATTCTTTATCGCTATCGAACAGCTGAACGATTGCGTCGACGTCGACCAGCTCACGATAAGATGATCGACTCGAATGACGGGACATCTGGCGTGCATCGATAAACTGGATGGCATCAAAGCTGTCTATTGTATTAATAATAATAATGGCGGGGGCAGCGCTCATACCCACAACCGTTCGCTCCGGAAGCTGAACCACCGCGTCAAGCCGCCCAGACGCAACCAAGTTGCGTTTAAATTCTGCTTCGTCGCCAAAACTCTTATGGAGCCAAGATTGCGGGACAACACAGGCTATACGCCCGTTAACCCGCTTCATGGCTGCCATGATTTCAGCCACGGTAGTGCTGACATTGGCAAATTGGGCACCTGATTCTAGTTTACTCATCGCAGGCCGCGTGGAACGGCTACCCCATGAATCGGCAATAAGCCCAACACTGAAGGACTCTTTCAGACCAGCGGTGCCGAGGTCGTGTTTACCCCGGAGCTCAACGTCAGTACCCGCTATATCGAATACCGCCCGCTTGAAAGACTCCCCGGATTGGACACCTAGTTCATAAACCGTTGGGGCTCCAAGGCTGGCGGCCAAGGCCATTGTTTCGGCAGCGACTCCTCGGCAGAGCACTCGGGTGTCAGCGCTACCGTTTTTCGCGGCAAGCTGATATGACAACTTGGCCATCTCGAACGGGATTCCAAAAAATCCTGGCGTGGCCCTGTACCAAAGATTCAGCATCTGCAGCGCAACATCCAAACTGGGGAGATCTGCCTGGAGTACAGAGCTGACAAGCTCCCGACGCATACTGATCGGTATCCGCTCGAGTAGCTCTGACACCATCACCGCATTCAGTCGTTCGCCCCCCCGAGCCTCCAGCCGATCGCGCAGGTATTTCACGCGCTCTGACTTCTCTTCGGTTGATAACCACGCGGCCAGGTCACCCTGCGGCACCATAACGCCGATGTGGAATAGCTCAATAATCGCCCGGGTAGCCTCTGATTGGCTCAGTGATTCTTCGCGAAGCACCTCAACCGCATTCCAGAACCACTTGTCGTCTTTCTCAATCATCTCGATTTAATCCGTCTTGCCACTAGTGGCGGGTGTAACTGTCCAACCTGTAAGTCGTGATGTCGACATCGCCGTCACGTACGAGCACGATTCCTCCCTTTTCTTGCATCTTAATCAAAAGCTTGCGTAGGCGATCGAGTTCCTTGACCGCATCCGCACACGCTTTACCGTTCACATAGCACAGATCTCCTTTTTCAACCCCGAACTGGCTTACCAGGTCGAGCATGCCCCCCTGAATGCCACGCTGAGACATCCTGCGTTGTATATGTCGTGTTCTAGCCATCGGCCCTCTCCTCACACTGGTCACTTGTAGCCATCGTGGAGGAATATCTCCTGATTGTCAATAGTCAGGGATTGACTAATTTAAGTTATATGCTACTTTTGTCACCAAGATTAAAGCACGGGAGCAGCATTGAATGAAGCCAACTATCAATACAGTCTATTGGTGCCCAATCTGTGAGGGTGGCGTTCGTGCCTACCAGGTAGCGAAGCACATTCGGGCACACGGCCCTGATGCAGTCACAGAAGATAATGAAGACTATGTTTTCGGCTTGCTACTGGAAGTGAATTCGATAAGGAAACAACTACATAGAGAAGGCAAACCGTCACGGCAATCAGGCTCGCTGGGCAGTGCGACCCAGTGGAGGCGCATCCAAGTTGTGTCTGGTGGCGGCTGCAATGGAACTGGCAAGCGAAGATGACGGGCCTCGAGGTAGTCTTCTATAGCAATTAATCCGTGAGATATGTGCGACCATTTGAGAAGGGACTCCATGATTAAATTGATGCTAGTTGTATATGCCGTGAGCTTCTCGCTGTTCGGGACCGCCCAAACGCCCATCCCCCGCGTCAACCACGACTGCCCCACCGGCTACTACCGCGCAGGTGACTACTGTCAGCCCCTCTCATCAACCCGAGACAACAACGCTATCGTTAAACAGGGCAAGTCTTGCCCCAGGGGCTTCTACTCTGCCGGAGATTACTGCAAGCGTATGAGCGGGTCAGACAGGGAAGCGGTCCCCAGGGAGGACAGTGGTGATTGTCCGACTGGTTGGTATCGAGCAGGTGACTATTGCGTGAAGTAAGGCATGGGTTGTTAGACCTCGTATGCTCTCTTTGAATTACGAAAAAATTTATAAAAATTCAAAAATTCAAAAGCATCTGCGCGGGCATCAATGACTCCGCTTGCCTTGAGCTACATGGCACCCTGTCCCCAGCCAGATTGATTTTCCCTTACCTTGCGCGACAAATCCCTTCCTATATAACCCCCCTCCCCAGACCCCCTTTCGATCCAAATGTGATCATCGATTTGCCGTAGCAAATTTGAAACCAAATAAAAGCCCGACCCAGAAATTGAGAAAAAGCGCGTATCTAATATAGAACGACTCGCGTTGCACCGGCCGCTGTCTCAGCGACATACAACCGCATCATTCACCCCGTAATCCATGACCCTACAAGGAGGGCACCCTATGCCTACGAAAAAATCATGCATGACCTCGGACAACACTATCCAGGTGATGAAACAATCCAACTGCCCTACGTCCTCAGGCAAATCTAAACTCGGCTATTCCATCGGTATCGACGAGGCCGGCGAGATCTACTTAAAGCTCACCAGCAACTCTGGTGGCGGCTTCTTCAGCGAAGAATGGGTTGACTTCACCGCCATCCAGGGCGCCTGGAATAAATGGCCCCAGGATCAGCCCCTGACAAGCTTTGCCTTATCCAAGATGTTCCGGGGTAAATCTGCCAACAATCCGGGCTTCCTCACCGCTGTTCTACTGGCGGAGGGTCTGTTGGAGCGTGACGGCGATAACAAGCGAGTCTACCGGGTAGCCGACCCAGGGCCTTTCCTGGCTAGCATCAAGGGAACTGAAAAGGGCTCGAAGAAGCCTGCCCGCAAGGCCAAGGCGCCGCCTCGAAAGAGCACCACCACTCGGCGCAAGTCGGCGACCCCCTCCAGGAAGAGCAGGTAGTCTCCGCAGGCCCCTCAGACCGAGACTAAGTCGGCAGGCGTATTCCCCTCGCCGTCTGTAACCTTCTGAAGCGCAACGCTTTTTCCAGACGCCGGATATCGCTTTTCCCTATATCGACCTTATACCGACCCTTCCGGCCTATGGCCGTTTTCCCAACTTAAACAATTACTTACAGCAAACCAAAGGAGGATTGATGCTTTCCCTCACCCTCGTCCTGTCCGTCGTTCTGGCTCTGCTAATCGGCTCCACGCCGCTACTGGTGCTGGCCGTCACCGGACTGGCGATCAAGTTTCACCCCATCACTGCCCTCACCGCCCTCGTGGCGGTTCTCGTGTGGCTGTTCTACCAACTCAGGAGATAACCGTATGCAAACCTACGAAGACTACCTACCCGACGCCCTGGAGATCGTTTCTGCCTGGGAGATTCCCGAGGAGGAATTCGCCCAGGTGGTGAACGACCAGGCCCGACTGATGGCTGGTTCAGGCGTTGAACCCACCCCGGAGATTCTCTTCACCAGCCCCTACCTCGCGCTCCAGTTCTAACCCCCCCCAAAAAAACACCAAAGAGGAGTTACACCATGAAGACACCCGCCCTGCGGGAGGTCAGCACTCGCCTGGAGGAAGCCGTTGCGCTTCTTCCGGGAGAGCCTGCTGGCCCCGCTGACCTGTACGACCGGTATGAGGAGGTGGCGATCGCCATCCTGGACAGTGAACACGGGGATTTCATTCCCGGCGAGCTGCAGGAGTACCTGGAGACCCTGCTCTATGCCAAACAGCTGGAGCTGGGGCTGATCCCTTTCCCGGATCCCGCCGAAGCCTGAATCTGCTTATCACCTTCCACCCAAACTTTCTGGAGAACACCATGAGTGATACCCACGCCATCCGCAGCACGCTGGTTCCAGAGGATCAGCGCCTCGATATCACCGCCGATCTATTCGGCGCCCACTTCCCATTGCGTTTGGAGCCCGTCATCTACGGCATTACGGACAGGATGGCCCCGGAGTACCACGGAGGTTACTGGCATTTCTATGCCCTGGACAACGGCGGATTCTATATGGCACCGGACAACGACAAGTGCTTTCTGGTGCAGAGCAGCAACTGCTGGCAGGGAGAACTATCAGCGGACGCCCTCGGCATTACCGCCTGTCTAGCCACTTATAGCCACCTGTCATTCAGCGGTGACCCCGTCTTTTCCCGGACCTGCGCTGAGCACTACCACCTGTTGCGAGAATTCATATACCAGCACCCGGAGGTAGCGGCGATACTGGGCGCCATTGATTGACCACTGGGAGCGAAAAAATTTCGATGTATAGATAGCAGCAGCCGTTGATGAGAAGGGGTATCGGGGTTTTCGGGGTGGTCGACGGCCCACAAGCGGAGAATACGCGTTATTCAACGCAACAATTCAGCAACAGGCTGACAACTACCCCGAGTACCCCGATACCCCGACACCCCACGCTTAGTGATTATTCCCGTTCGTACCTTCTGGCGGCAGTGCCATATCAACACCCGCGCGCACCACGCGATACTCATGTGCATGCTTGCCCTGCAGGCCCCGACGATCCTTACGCTCCAGGCGTAAGCCGTCTGCGATGCGACCTTCATTCCTGGAGAGGTACCAGCCGAGCAGTCTGTTTTCGATACGCCGGTTCTTGCCGGCGACATCAATCAGTGCATCATGGAGTGCATAATCCTTGGTTGTGCCGATGCCATTCGAGTGTTGATTTCCGTCCGGGGTATTGGCGAGCGAGGACGCCGTTACCCAGGCCGATTTATGCACGTCGTGCCAAGTGGTCAACAGGGCTGCCAGATTTTCCGCCTCAGGATCAGACTGACGCAGGCGCTCCTGGGAAAGTGCCGGACTGGGCAGTTCCAGCCATTGAATCGGGTGGCACACCATCTCACTCCACCGTTCGAAGCGCCCCAGCCGCTCATCATCAAACGCGGTACAACCCGATTGCTGATAGCCTTTCAGGATCGTGAACAGGGCCGTTAGCAGTTTTGAGCGGTTCTTACGCACGTGACCGACGAGGTCCTTCTGCTTGAAAGTGCGCCGCTCAGGGTGCTCGACCCCGGCATCGAGCTGCGTAAGAAGAGTACGGCGAGTCATATCGCCGCGAACAGTAAGATTGTTACCGGTGGCAGCCAACGTGCAACAGACAGGCACCCTGATCGTATTATTGGTCCCCAACTGCCGATCAGTCCATTCTGTCGTGGTCAGCAGCGCGTTCAAGGAGTCACCGCCGATCGGCCTGGAGTAGTTGTCCAGGTTGATGCTCGTAAAGCCCTGAGAAACGAAAGAGGTAATGCGCTTCCGCATCTCCTCCTCGCTGTCCCTCCCCTGGACCGGCGGCATGAGAGCCGCATCACGGCCGCGCACGATGATATTGGCGATTTCGACCAGCAGACCTTTCCCGGTGCCGGGTGTGGTTGCTGAAACAGCGAACATAGGCGCGGTAGGCAATACAGCCCGGACCGCCAGTGTAAACAGGTAGGCAAGGACCACCGCCCTATCCAGGGATTCATCCACAAAAGGAAACTCCTCGAACGGTTCCATGAGTACCGACAAGGCAGCAAGCGCTTCTTCTTTCGACACCTGCTCAGGCAGAGTAATGGGAGCGACGCGTCCCTCAACATACAATTGTGAGGCAGGATCGTAGCCAGGGGTTGAAAGCAGGCTACCGTGCTTCTGAAGAAGCGGACACTCGCTCAGACCCTTCAGCGGAGGGATACCGCCCCACATCCCATAGCCATCAAGTAATGCCGAAATAATATTCGCGGGTGGGTCAGCAGGGTGCCATCCCTGCTTTTTCGAGTACTTCTCCCAGCGAAACTGCTCACTAAGCGTCACCAGGAGGTTGGAGTGACGCAGGGGCAGGATGCTGGCGGTGCCCGAGGGCAGGTGAATTCCATCATCCGTGACCTCCTCCCCTGAATGCGCCACACGAACCAGTTGCATGCCGCGCTGGTATACCGGCGGAGGGTGCCGCAGTGCCAGCTCAGAAACAACCGTCGAAAAGACCTGGGGGATCGTACCGGCCTGGATGCGGATCAAGGGCCGGGGGTCGAGTTCGCGCGCGTATGCAGCGCACGCCAGAGTACCATCTCCCTTGTGATCGAGAATCCGGAACAGGTCAAAAGCGTCCTTGGCGCGGGTTTGTCCGTCATTCTCATTCAGCGGATCAGAGCCGTGGTGGGAGTAAGCCCGCCAGATACCGTCGCTGCACCGGAAAAGGACCACGCCTGCTGTACCGGTGGTCGAACCAGGACACAACAGGCGATAGGACGGGGCATCGTTTTCGCGCCCAACTTGAGCAAGGGTGTAACCTTTTTCTTGCAGGTAGCTGACCATCTGCTCCGGTTGGCCATGTGCTTCGTTATAGCGAGCGGGAATGCTATCGGAGTCTCGAGGAGGGGCCTCAGTGACCTGAGCATCTACCGCGTCCAGTGTCAGCGGTTCGCGCGTTTCTTCTGCATCGGCCTCGATCTCAGGAATCCGGTGTCCCTCATGGTGCAGGCACACGTACTCACTATCCTCTTTCGCCAAACGCGGAAAGTACCACGGCTGCGACCAAGCAGTGTTTTCCTTGACGTTCACCAGGTAGACCTCCTCAGCTGCCAAGCGACGAAAGATCCAGTTCAGCACCCCCTTCATCTCCTCAGCGTCTTTCGACTCCAGGGGAATAAGTACACGATAGCGGTTGCCCTTGTGCGCCTGCCCATGGGAATGCGTCGTGTAGAGAAGGTGGGAGAGGTCCTCTTTAACCAGCACGTCGTGGACACGCTGCGGATCGGGGGCACCTTCGGAGACACTCCCGGTTGCCGGGTCGTATCGGCTATCGCAATCAACCACTACGAGGCTCGAATGGGCGATGTTGGCATCCCCGCGTACCGGAGCCCCCTCGACAAACGGGCCCCTGACAAAGTACGACCCGTCCTTTTCATGAACAGGGGGCCTATTCATGAACCGTTCGCACAGCTCAGTAAAGCTGACGTCCCATGCCTCCAGGGCGGTGTTTTTAACCCCGCCATCGCTCTTCGCGAGGTGCAGGGTGCGTTCAGTCAGATTGGCTGCTTTTGCAGCATCAACAGTCTTACTGTTCATAGTAAATGTTCCTTTACTACCCCCATAAGGCGGGGGAAGACCACGCACAGCGCCTGCTGCACGCAAAAGGCAGGCGTTTCGCGAAACAAGGAGGGTGGCTCTGGCAGATAATGCCAAGTAGAAAGTGTTTCTATTTCAGGGTGTTACAGGCTGGTAAAAATATCAGGGGGCTGCAGAACCGCGACGTTACCGGAAACTCAGGTAACGCAAATAACGCGGGTCAGCCCCTAAGGGGTTAGTCGTCGGTAGCTCAATTTTCCTTGTCTCGGCTGTCAACAAGCCCTTGTGTACCCTTGATGAAGTTCCCGGCTTCATCGTCTTCGGCATCGAACGTATACCCGTCATCGGCACCGCCCGGGCTATCGCGGTTGTCGTCATACTGGACATGCTTCGCACGACGTCGCTCACGCTCTTCACCGGCATTGCGCTTGTCATCGAGGGTGAAGTTTGCCTTCCAGCCCTCTGCAGGGGAGAAGGCTGAAAATGGCTTGGCAGCGATGCCCGTTATCTCCCTCAGCGCCTTTCTCAGTTTTGACATCAAGGTCTTCTGCTTTGCTGGCGCACTCTTCCCCGGTGAAGCGTTGGGTACCCGCCCTGCATCTGCAACAGTTAGAAGAAGAGTCCCTACGCTATTGAGCTGTTTATCGCGTCGCGCTATCAATGGCGTCCCTTCAAGGTCATGATCCGCTCGATAGCCTTCAGCAATAACCCGCAGCTTGTTCGCCGCCCGCAGCTCCAGGGTGACACCAGACCAGTCACCGGGGACCTCTTTAGCCGCGGATGAAAAGACTTCACCATGGTTTGCGTCGTCTGACGGGTTGGCCGGCAGTTTCTCTGCTAAATCTTTGTAAAACTCATCCATGCCCGCTAGACGGATATCCAACGGAGGCTGAGCTGCCCATAGCAGGAGGCTTTCTCCACTTATTAGTGGCTTTTCTGGGTTAGCCAGTAGATGCTCAATTTTTGCGTCTCCCCCGGTTAATGCATTGGCGTTATCGAGTATTTCTAACCGGACAGTCTCCGCCTGCTCGCGCAATTCATGGACAACTTCGATCTCTGCATTCAATCGCTTGCTTAGAGCGGGATTGCGCGTGATCGCGGTTTCAAATCTCTCCTCCAATTCGTCAAGGATATTCATCAACGACCCCGAGTAAGTTTCGAAATGTTTCGGTAGTACGCAACCCTCACGGTCAATTACCAGTGCATAAATAGCGTCAGACAAAGAGAGCCGTTTCGGAAATCGCATAGTAATAGCCGTTTTTGAACTACCCGATAGTTTGCCATAACGCGCGATAAGCGTGGACCGGTAAAGGCTCTATCAACTGAGTTCGGCTCAGCACATCTTCGTGGGGTTTCGGGGTATCTGGGGTTGTTGTCAGGTCAACTTGTATTGGGTGCCGCCAAAGTTTTGAGCATTCTTCTGCATCAGTATCGCCCGAAAAATACCCCGAAAACCCCGAAACCCACATATCCTCAACATTCAAACTTTCATCGTCTTTCCCTCCCTCCCTTCGTCGTGACGACGACGTTCTAACTCACTGATTTTAGGACAAAAGTTCGGAAAATCTTTGTGCCTTTCACGTTGAAACTGGTGATTATTTTCCCATAGATACGCCTCTTCTCGTCCACAACCAAAGAAACCATCCGACAAACACACTGCCTTTCATAACACCCCTGCCTAGGAGACACTCATGCCCAAAGTACTGCTCACCGATAAGTTCCTACAGACCCACCTCAGCTGCCCTGACGGCAAGCGCCGTACCGAGTACTGCGATACCCGTATCCCCGGTCTATACATTGAAGTCAGATCATCGAGTCCTGGCGGCGGCACATACTACCTCCGCTATAAGGACGCCACTGGCAAGACATGCCACAAGAAAATCGGTCGCACCGACGAAATCAGCCTTGCCAATGCCCGTAACCAGGCGAAGACCCTGAAGGCGGAAATCCAGCTAGGCGCTGATCCCTGTGCGGAAGCCCGCCGGAGAAAAGAGGTACCAAACTGGAATACCTTCTTCACAGACCTCTACCTGCCCTACGCGAGGCAGCACAAGCGATCCTGGAAGGGAGACCAGGTGATGCACCGTCACTACATCAGCGATGAATTCGGCCGCCTTCCCATCAACAGGTTCCGCAAGGATGCTGTGGTCGCATTCCACAACCGGCTCAGGGAGTCCGGCTTAGCGCCTGCCACCGCTGACCACTATGTGAAGCTGATACGGCGGGCTCTGAACCTGGCTGTAGAGTGGGATATGATCCCTACCAACCCGGTAGCCAGAATCACGCTGTTCAACGCCGACAACCGGATAGAGCGCTTTCTCTCCCAAGAGGAACTGCAAAAGCTACTCCACACCCTGGACACTGTGGATGCCCGCCGAAGGACGGTAGCCATGGTCGTCAAGTTCCTGCTGTTTACAGGCGCCCGGGTTGACGAGGCTCTCCAGGCTCGATGGGCTGATATCGACCGCAAAAACCGCACGTGGACGATTCAGGCCGCAAACAGCAAAAGCAAGCGGCGCCGCTCCATCCCGCTGAACGATGCAGCTATGGCCATACTCGACCAGCTGCGCACCAGGAACCGGTCAGAGTGGCTGTTCACGAGCAGCCGCAAAGCCAGGGATGGCAGCGGTGGCCGAGAGCGCATGACGTCGATCAACAAGGTCTGGCAACAGATACGCGTAGACGCCGGTTTGCCTACCCTGCGACTGCATGACCTCAGGCACAACTATGCATCCATGCTGGTCAATTCTGGCCGGACGCTGTACGAAGTGCAGCAGATCCTGGGGCACAGCGACAGCAAGGTGACGGAGCGCTATGCCCATCTCTCTACGGCGACCCTGCAGGACGCAGCGAACAGTGCTGGCGAGTATGTCAAACAAGTGACAGGCAAATAGGTACTCCCGCCTGCCTACTCATGCCTGCGATTACGGTCGCTATACCTAAAAGCCGCTGGCAACCCCTTCTCGGCCCCTCCCTGGGGCCAAATTCCACGCCTACTCCTTGGCCTGTATCTGGGGGTATCGTCCTCCCAAAAGCCAAGAGAGCGTGATGGACGGGCGAAATCGGGCCGGCAGCAGGCCCCGGCGTACTTCCCCCTGGCGTTTGAAACGATTCTGTATCCTCCGCAGAAAACCTCCTCGCGCGCGCAGGGCGGTTCTCGACGCCTACCTTTTCCTCAATTAATGTATGGATATCTCAGCTAACTGCGCTCTAAGGACATAACAATGACTACAAACACCCACATTGAAACAGCCCCACACCCTCGTTGGGTGCTGCTCGCAACCATCGGAACCGTTGCACTGGCGTGGTCAGGCATTCTCGATGAGCTATCCACGCGTCATATCGACAATGCCCTCCTCGGATCTGGGGCGATCTACGCCACTGCCAGAGGCATCAATGCCCTTGTATCCGTGCTCCAGGGCACCGAGATGAACGCTTTCCTGCTCACGTTCACAGTTGGCGAGCTTCTAGACCCGGTCAACGACCTGATTGAGCGCTTCTCAGGGGTGATGATGCTGGCCTTGGGGTCGCTGGCCCTACAAAAGATATTGCTAGAGGTAGTGTCCGACGCAACCTTCAATATCCTGCTCACCGTGCTCGGGGTCGCCGTCATCGCTACAAGCTACTTCGGATTTGATTCAACGTACCGAAAACTGGCTCGATTCTTTCTGGTCACGGTCGTCATCCGCTTTTCCTTTGCGTTGATGATCCTTGCAAATAGTTGGGCAGATGCCGTATTTCTCGACGAGGGAGTAAAAGATCGGCATGAGGACATACGGAGCTTCCATAATGAGCTGACCACAATCAGCGCGAGAGCGGGCATCGAGACTGGAATCGCAGATGAAATTGAAACAATCGAAGAGCAGATAGTACTTAACGAAAAAGCGCAGGAAGATGAATCAACGACGCTCTATCTTAATCGCACCCGCTTAGAAGAGGCCGAGGCAAAGCTGAAGGCCGCCGATCAGCGCCCATGGTGGAGAAGACTGCCTGGAGAAACCACTATTGAGATAGAAGAGTTAAAAATCGAGATACAAAAGCTCGAGGAGGATATTGAGGGAGGCGAGCTTACACTTTCAGGGTTACGTGAAATTGGCGAGGCGTTGCGAGAGAAACTTGACTGCCTCGGGAAGAGATCTGCAGGGGAGACATGTTCGTTCTTCGAGAGATTCGGAAAAGCTGCTCAGTCTTTCAATATCAGAAAGCAACTAGACAAAATCGCCGATCGAGTTGACGCATTTTCCTCCAACCTGATTAGTTTGCTGATGGCGTTAATTCTGAAGTCAGTAATTTTCCCTCTATTGTTTCTCTACATTTTGGTCCGCGCATCGAGGTTCGCTTTATAGCAATGTGATGTGAATCAGACGAATTTGGTCTTTCTCATTTAAGCAGATTCCGGAGGCGGCTTCGATATGCCACTACAAGATGATGTGAACGCTATACTCGTTGCCCTAGAGGCTAAACACCAGCGGTGTACTTACAACGCAATGGCAACATTTCTAGGTATCAGCCTTCCGAGTCTGTTCTCAGCGCTAGGCCAAAGACGCCCCCACGCCTCCTGGATCGTCAACCAGAAAACCCTAAAGCCAACCAAGTACACCAAGGCACAGGAACACCCCTACCTCTACGACAATCCTGAGGTCATATCTAGCGATCAGGAACTGGCTACATTTCTCGGCCAAGTCGCTGGCACTCCAGAGGCGGAACCTGTCGTCACCTATACCGAAACCGCCTGCTATGGCGTAGATGGCTGCAAGGGTGGTTGGCTGTTCGCAAATATTCTGGGCGGAGAACTTTCATTCGGGACTGTCCCCAACGTTGGGGACCTGGTGGAAAAAGTAGCCGATGGATCACACATCTTTATCGATATCCCGATCGGCCTCAGATCCAAGTCAGCCGACGCACGGCTATGTGACCAGGAAGCCCGCCAGATTCTGAAGCCCCGCCGAACCTCCAGCGTCTTCAATGCCCCCATTCGCGAACTCCTTTCGGCTGAGGATTACGCCTCGGCCAACGCGCTCAGCAAACGTCTCATCAACAAAGGGATCAGCAAGCAGTCCTTCAATATCATGGACAAAATCCGGGAGGTGGATGGCCTACTACAGGGAAGCTCTAAGGCCAGGGCACTGGTCCGTGAAGTTCATCCGGAGGTCTGTTTTTGGGCTATTGCTGAAGGTAATGCAATGAAGTATGGGAAAAAGACTGAGGAGGGCTTCAAAGAAAGGCTTGAGTACATCCAGCGGTATCTCCCTAATGCTGGCCAGACTATTCTAGCCGCATTAGACCATTACCCCCGATCATACGTCGCCAAAGATGACATACTAGATGCTGTGGTCGCTGCGATCACGGCGGCACACCCAGAGCGCTGGGCTACTCTGCCTGCCGCACCCGATCTGGATGCAACCGGACTACCGATGGAAATGGTGTATCTCAAATAGATGGGAATCCCACACTCTGCATGGCTCGAATTACAGGGGTACGGTCAGTGATGCACACTGTATGCGACCCAAAACTGCCTGATTCTGGGCAGGTGTGGGATGGTGTTGTGGCAAAATCTGGGGAGTGGTTGGAGCAGGCTCGGGAGGCGATGTAATACGCACTATGTCTAGATCGACCACCTATTGGGACGCAATGCCTATCATAGGAAATTGCACGACTTGAATGTAGTCATTATGGCAGATCGCTACTCGAATGCTGCCGGTCCACCCAGAATTGTGGCTGCCGCATCCTCGACGGAAAATCCATCCAAATAACAGGCACGCTGAAAAGCCTTCCCCATGTTTTTTAGCCCTCTTCTCTGCTTTCGTCGAGCCCACCACCCAGCGTCATCATAGGAAACCCAATAGTGGGTCCAAGCTGCGGCCAACTCTGGGTCGAAGGTGTATACGGCACCAAACAATGCTAACACTCTTGATAGCCCTGATATTTCATCACGGGTCCGCTTTACAAAATACTCTTCACAACTATCGTCAAGGTGCAATTTCACCAAGGAAGATACATCTTCTACTACGTCATGGAATATTGCTTCTCTTTGTTCCCTCGTTAAGTGGTCCCAGTCTCCACCCCCAAGCTTTTCTCCGGAATACTTCCAGTATTCACGATGATCGTAGTCAGGATTTTCCATTAGATATGGCAGCACCTCTTCAGCAAGGTATGGCTGCGACAATCTCAATACTGAGCCACTGTTTGCGGCATCTTCACCAGCACTGACGAGCCAATTGGCATTGAAGAATACGCACAAAATCAAAATACCTTTCGAGAATCGAAACACACCCCTGTTATAAGAAAGCAGTGCCATTTACTTAATCCAAATTAAGCACCATTGGATTGGTTTTTCCTGGCCTCGTTCATTTCGATAATTGCCTTCTTCGCCTTGTCATCCAACTCCTTTGACGCCTTCTCTGCTGCTGGTTTGTCTATCAACGCCTCCTTTGCCATACCCAACTGTCCAATAATCAAAAGGACACCTATCAGTGACCACCAACTGTTTATATCTGGCTGAGTTAAGGGGGTTAGAATGAACAGCACCGCGATTCCGAAAATCAGTAGATGTGCAATTGCTTTCCTCAGTGCCCACACGGCGCCTATGATAAATCCTAAGACGATGAAGCTAACAAGCGCATCACTCGGTTGAATCTCGCTCATCTAACCCCCTCTGGCCACAAACCAATCTAAACATTGAACAAACCTACTCCTAATTGTCACAAATTTCCGCTACTGCAATAATGATGTTGATCAACGGCGGGCATCTGTTGAACTAGTCGGTGCTCAATCAGAGTTCGGTAGAGGTTCGGAGTTCGGTTTAGAATTCTCGTTACGATTCTGCGGCTTACTTCCAATCGATTCGGAAAACCTAGCCCGCCGGGTTCGGCATACGGTCGGTTTCGGGTACAATACCGCCGGCCTCGAGGAAATCTTGTTAGCTTTCTTCCGCTTAGTACACCCAAACCGACCTGTGCTCCCTCCTCATAATCGGCAGGTCGAAGGTTCAAGTCCTTCTGGGCCCACCATTTTCTATAATTTTCAATGAGTTATAGACCCTAACACCGCCCGACTATGCCCGAGGGACAGGTAACAGCGGACAGCCATAAGTCGGAGGCTCACCGCAGCAAGCACCAAGACAGGACACACTGAATGCTGAGCATCAACAAACTTGAAAAAGTGATCGAACTGGAAGAGACCCTGCGCGCCGAGTACGAGGGCAAGCTCGAAGCTGCCCAGGCCGAGCTGGAACGCGTCAAGCAAGAGCAGGCAGAGCAGCAGGCACAACTGCAAGCAACCATCGACCAGCAACTGGAGACCATCCAGGACCTCACTGCCAAGGCCACCGACAACCAGAAGGTGGAGCACCAGAACCGTGAGCTGACCAATCGCAGCGAAAATCAGCAGGAGCAGATTGCTACCCTGAAGCAGCGGGTAAAGGCCCTGCAGAAGGACCTGGCCAGTGAGCGCGAACAACTCAAAGAGCTGAGCCAGTACGACCCCAGGCGCATGAAGAAGAACCTGGATGCGAACAAGAAGAAACTGGCCGAGAAGAGCCGGGCCAATGAGCTGCTGCAGAAATCGCTGAAGGAGGCTAAAGGCGAGAAGCTGGAAGCCGAGCGGAAAGTGCAGGAGCTGGAGCAGGAGCTTGAGGGGCTGAAGGCGGATTTGCAGCCGGAGGAGAAGGCGGCTTAGGTTGTCTCAGGCCGACACGCTGGCTACTTGAGGGTGAGGGAGGAGCGTTGCTATTGCGCAATTCGTCAACTCCGCGGAAATTCTAGGTTTGCCCGGCACGGCTCGCTCCCCCGAGACAGGCATTCATAGCCGCTTGATGATCCGCTCCTCTACGACTCCCAGGCCAGGTATGCCTATAATCATTCCTGCGTGGGACATCGGTGTTCTCTCCATTAAACGAACTTCGCAAATTCAGTTTAATGAACATCGGTGTCCCCCGTTAATGATGAAGAGCCTAGTTTTCAATGACTTAGCTATAGCTGGAGCATCCGACTATTCCGCGGGAATAGGCAAGATTCATAGACCCAAAGTCTGATGGTCGACCATAGCCAAACAAGAGATACGACAATGCGCATCATCCGCCTGGTACTCGGCAAACTGATCCTGTTCTTCAACTGGGTATTCACGCCCAGAAGCATCAAGCGTGATCCTGCGGCACAAGCCGTGGTCGATCAGCAGACCGCCAGCCTCGCCCTATACCAGTACGAGGCCTGCCCTTTCTGCGTGAAGGTGCGCAGAGCGATGAAACGCAATGGACTCAACATCGAGACCCGGGATGTAAAGCGGTCAGAGTCTGCCCGGGAAGAATTACAGGCTGGCGGAGGGAATCTGAAAGTGCCCTGCTTGCGCATCGAGGATAACCAGGGCCAGGCTGAGTGGATGTATGAATCCTCCGATATCATCCGCTACCTGGAGCGCAGATTTGATCCGGCAGCACACAACCCTGTCGCTGCGTAAATCACACCGACTGTTTCCGCCACCCAAATTCGCACAGGTAACCACCGATGAGACAAGTAGACATCACCAGAGAGCCGGTTGAGCTCTACAAGATACTCAAATTCGAGGGACTGGTGAGCACCGGCGGTGAGGCGAAATTGCTGATCGGGGACGGTCAGGTCACGGTCAATGGTGAGGTCGAGACCCGGCGGCGCAGGAAGATGGTGAATGGCGACGTCATCGAATTTCGGGGTGAGCGACTGCAGCTGCGGCTGGTGTGAAGTGAGTGAAGGTCTCGTGAGGAACCACCGAGTGAGCCGATGCACCTGACTGACTCGACATCGGTCCAAGGACGCCATCTCCCATTCAATTTCCCAGCCCAGGTATGCCCATAATCATTCCTGCGTGGACACCGGTGTTCTATCCATTAAACGGTCTTCGTAAAATCAGATTGATGAATGCTGTTGTCCACCGTTGATGACGTAGAGTCAATCGCTACCTCAGTTCCTGAGAAAAAAGATCACCAGCGGCAGATTTACCCGGAAGAGCAATGTACTGATCATAAACAAGTTTGGCATGCTCCCAAGAATCACACATCAGCGGCCTGAAGTGCCGCTCCACTTTCGCATTCGAGCTAAGAGACATGAGCGCCCCCAGTTTTACTTCCACTCCAGCAAACTCCGCAGCATTCAGCAGACGTCCAATGTTATCCACATTGATGCTGCCAAATACGATTGGACTGGGAACCAACCGGTGCACTCGCCTTGCGTCACCTTGCGAAGAAGCTTCCTTGCTCCACTCGTAGCGTACTTCTCCAGCCAAAATCAGAATCATATTCCATGCCGCAAAAGGCATCGTTGAATCGCCTTTGAGCCACCTCCTTGCCTGCCTTTCTCCTGCACCTAGCTGAACCGCCATCTCCGAGGGTGACCAGCCAAGAGATAACGCAACCGCCGAGGCCGTTTATTTGTCCTATACTTTGGTCAATCTCGAGAAACAGGGTTCCCATGTCAGCATAGTGACGAAAGAAAGAGCGAATACCGACACCAGCTCGCTCGGAAATCATTTGCGCGGTCGGAACAAAACACCCTCTTCCATGAGTTCCAGGGCAGCGTCGATGATAGCCTGACGACTCCGCTCGCTGCGAAGACGCCTGCCATCTACACCGGCGGAACCCCCGTTATCGGCTGTCTTGTTCACCGTTTTTGTCCTTACAGTTTTGTTACTCAACCACGTCAGATATTATCACAGCAACTTGTACAGCAGAACACATAATGGCATCATATATGTCATTTATTTACAGGATAATCGAAAATGAAGTATGAGATAGACAACAACATCGCCACCCTGACATTTGACGACGGAAAGGCCAACGTTGTCGGCGTAACGTTTCTCGAGGAGATCAACGCGTGTCTTGATCGCGCGGAAGAGGAACAGGTTGCCGCCGTTATCCTGCGTGGACGCGAGGGGATGTTCTCCGCCGGCTTCGACCTGAAAGAGTTCGAGAAGGGTGTAGAGGAAGGTCTATCCATGGTGCGGCAAGGTTTTGAGCTACTGATTCGCCTTTACAGCTTCCCGCTTCCCCTGGTCGCCGCCTGCACCGGCCACGGCATCGCCATGGGCGCTTTCATGATGATGTCCTGCGACATGCGTATCGCGACCCGCGGCGATTTCAAGATGAGCCTGCCCGAGACCCG
Organism: Seongchinamella unica; assembly: GCF_004354085.1. GTDB lineage: Bacteria > Pseudomonadota > Gammaproteobacteria > Pseudomonadales > Halieaceae > Halioglobus > Halioglobus unicus. The sequence goes on from NZ_SMSE01000005.1 coordinate 124,956, forward strand.
TATCAGCATGGATTTGCCTCCGATACTGCTGGAACTCACCAGATCGCGCATCAGCCGCAGGCACATGACCCGGGTAGCACTACTCTCCGAAGTGTATAACCCGGAACAGGCAATAGACGCAGGCTTCGTTGACGAGGTAGTCGACGCAAGCGAACTGACCGCACGGTCCATGGCTGTAGCGGCGGAACTGGCACAGCTGCCGCAGCAGCAGTTCGCCGCCAACAAGCTGGCGATACGTGGCAATTCCTTACAGGTCATGAAGGACTACCTGGCCAATAACGGGCGAGGCTCACCGAGGGTATCGACAAGTTAACTCGCCGAACTTGATAGAATTGGCGCATGAATACATATAAGCGCCACCGGTTCCCTCCCGACATCATCAGCTACGCTGTCTGGCTGTACTATCGCTTCAATCTCGGC
>NZ_SMSE01000006.1 GCF_004354085.1 Seongchinamella unica
TCTGGTCAGGGCTCAGCATTATCGGGAGCTCAGGGTTAGTGCGTTCGCTGAATGGAGCAGGGTGGTTGCTTGAGAATCAAGGTCGGATTAACGCTGTCTCCAAAAGTTAACTTGCCGATACCTCCATGGCTGCCGCTCATGCTAAACTTGGCGACCCTTTCAGCGGGCGCCTGTCTTGATTTCACGTTTCGCCGCACATCGCCGCAATGCAACACCGCCACAGCGCGCCCTGGTTCTCCTGGCGCTGCTGGCCTACGTGGTTGCGGGGGCGATTGTGCCGCAGGGCCATATGGCGGCCCCGATATCCAGCGGTACCCCGTTTCACCTCTGCCCCGGCGATTCGCGCAGCGCCCAGATCATCGCCGCGCTGCCTATGCCGGCAGGGGAACATCATCACCGGCATCACGGCCATCACGATGCCGGCGGTGTCGATAAAACCGCCGCGGATCCTGGCTGTACATTTGCCGGGTTTGGCAGCGCTGTCGCGGATTTCCAGGCCGGTGTCCTGGAGAATCGCGGGGTCATAGCACCTGCGCCCGCGAGACGGTCAACACCCGGCACACTGTCGCCGGCCTGGCTGCGACCGCCAGCACGATCGCCCCCCGCCTGATACTCCACTGAACAACTAACAACGATGTCCCGGCCGCCCTGGCGGCCCGGGTTGTTCGTGCGCGCCTGCGCACCCAAGGAGTAACAGAATGCGAATAAAGAGTATCTGCGGCGGGCTCACCGTTGCACTGCTGACGCCCATGGTGTCGGCACAGGAACTGGAAGAACTGGTGGTGTCGAGCCGGCATGACACCCGCACCATCGACGTGGCCGACACACTGTCGGTGTCACCGGATGTGGCAAAGCTGCTACGCGAGGCCCCCGGAGCCAATGTGAATACCAACGGGCCCATTACCGGGATTCCCCAGTACCGAGGGATGTTCGGCCCGCGCATAGCGGTATCCCTGGACGGCAATCAGCTGGCCCCCTCAGGGCCCAACTGGATGGATCCGCCTCTGTCCTATGCAGTCTCTGCCCAGCTGGAATCACTGGAAGTATACCGCGGCATAGCGCCGGTCAGCGTCGCCCAGGAAGCGATCGGTGGCGCCATCGACGCACGCAGGCGTCGCATCGACTTCGGCAGCAGCGACGCCTTCACTGTTGAGGGCAGGGTGGCCGGCAGCGCGCAGTCCGCCAATGCGGGTTACCAGCTTGACGCCGACTTGCAGGCTGCCAATCAAACCCAACGTTTCAAAGTGGGGGCCATGCTCCAGGATGGCGATGATGCCGAGTTTGCCGGCGGGGAAATCCTGCCAAGCCGCTACGAACGTCGGCGCTATGACATTGGCTACGGCCTGCGCCTGGGTGATCACAGTCTCCAGGTTGAATACGGCTACAACGATACTGGCGAATCCGGTACGCCTGCGCTGCCGATGGATATCGACTCCTTCGAGGGCGACCTGTACGACCTAACCTACCGCTTTGCGCCCGCTGGCGACCTGGCGCTAACGACCTCCTTCTACGCCTCCGATCTTGATCACGACATGACCAACTATCACCTGCGACAGCCCCCCGGGCTGGCCATGTGGCGCCAGAACATTGCCACCACCGATAACCGTGGCTTCAAACTCAAAGCTACTCTTAGCGATGATGCGGGCACCTGGACAGCTGGCATCGACGGTTTCAGCGAGGACCACGATTCCGATATCGACAACCCGAACAGCCCAACGTTTTTTGTGGTGAACTTCAACGCCGCCGAACGCGAGGTACTGGGCGCATTTATTGAGCGCCAGCAGGACCTGGGCGGTCAGTGGTCCGGCGAGCTCGGGCTGCGGGTAAATCGGGTCAGCACAGATGCCGGTGAGGTCAATGGCACTCCCGCGATGATGATGCCGCCGGCACAGGTATTGCGAGATACCTTCAATGCGGCCGATCGCAACCAGCGCGATACCAATGTCGACATTGTCGCCCGGCTCGAGTACGACATGTCACAGTCGCTGAGCCTTTACGTTGGACTGGCGCAGAAGCAGCGCTCGCCTAGCTACCAGGAGCGCTATCTCTGGCTGCCGCTGGAAGCCACCGGCGGGTTGGCCGATGGCCAGGTGTATCTCGGCAACATCGAACTTGATCCGGAGCGCTCTCTCGGCCTGGAGTTTGGTATCGACTTTCAGCAGTCCGGCCTAAGCCTACACCCTCGACTGTTCTACAGTCGGGTCGACGACTACATCCAGGGTACACCCTTGGGTACCAAGCACCCGGCCACGATGATGGTGCGCATGATGAACATGGCCAATGGCGGCAACAGGGCCGACCCGCTGCAGTTCAATAACGTCAATGCCGAATTGTATGGCTTTGATATGGACTGGCGCTGGCAGCTGTCCCCGAGCTGGTCGCTATCGGGGCTGGTGAACTATGTGCGCGGTGAACGTCGCGATGTTAGCGACGACCTCTACCGCATAGCACCGACCAACGTGGCCAATCGCCTGACCTTCGCAGCGAACCGGTGGGATGTCTCGGTCGAGAGTGTGCTTTACGCCTCGCAGGACAGGGTCAGCGGTACCAATCGTGAGCCTGAGTCGGCTGGCTACGGAGTTATCAACCTGAGCGCGCGCTGGCGGCTTACACCGGCGCTGGAGCTGGCGGGTGGAGTGGACAACGTGTTCGACAAGACCTATCGCCCACATCTTGGCGGATACAATCGCGCCCGCAATCCCGACGTCGGTATCGGCGAACGCCTGCCGGGATACGGCACCAACGTGTTCGCCCGGGTCAGCTACACGTTGTGATTTCCGGCACTGCGAGTAGGGGTGCATCGCCCCCCTTTTATATCGATGCGCCCTTCAGGTGCCGGAAAGCGTATGACAAGTTGAATTTCCAAGGCGGCTGAAACCAGGAGGTGTGTTTCAAGCAACCGACCTGCCCCACTCATTGAACAAACTGACGCTGAGATTCCGATAATGTTCGACCCGAATCAGGTGCCATCCGGGATTGAACAAATTCCTGGCAGCGGCATGGGCAGGCAAAAATCGCTCAACCTGGTCGACAGAACTGAACTTCCGCATCCTGCGCTATCCTGGCCGGTTAGCCTCTTGTGCCTGTCAAGCTGGACATTGTCACACTGTTGAATTGCGCCCAAAATTGACCCTGCAGTTGCACCGAATATTGTCCCGGGTGAATTTCGCCAAGTGCCAGACGTCGGTGCATATCTTTGCGGAACGACGGGTCACTCCGTTATGCAAATAACCCCTCAAAATGGATCAGATTCCGATGCAAATCAACAGGCTACGCTGAATGATTCGACCAGCGCTAGAAATTTCCGGCAGCCGATGTTCCTATAGCTGGGACTTGAAGTAATTGTAAGAATGCTTGAATGCATCACTGATTTTTTCCATTTCCACGACCGTATCTTCCCATGCATCGTCTCCGGCTTTCTTGAGCTCATCCAGTTTGGCATTTGCCTTGCTTGATTGTGCCCGCAGATCAGACATTTGCTGCGTGTACTTAGCCTGCATTTCCTTCTTCGCGCTCTTGGATTTATCCGCCAGCTTGTCGATCTGTGCGTTCATCTCGTCGAGTTGGGATTTCATCTTCGCGACGTATTCATCTCTTGTTTTCATAGGTATATACCTTTCTAAGTTTGCGGACGGGATCGTGAAATGAGTCACCAGCCCAAATTGGCTGCGACAGTATGGCTGGAAACCTGCGGTCTTTCTGTTCGCTACCATACATTGCAAGGCTGTTTCGATAGGAAACCAGGTTCAGTGTGCGGGGCGTACAGACGGTGATCCGCCACTGAGTCATCATCGCACACACTGACTGACGTCACAGCACCTGCCGTGATCAGATCAGGAACTGTCACTAATGCGTCAGCGTACTGTCCAATGACTGACGGTCAAACCGGAATTTAAGGGGAAGGATGTGGACTGGCGCCCAATATTGTCCCCTGTTGGCACGAGTGGTTCCACTCAAATGTCTAACTAACCCATTGAAGGAAAAGTCAATTTTGACGATGACTTCGTCGATATAGAGGGTATCGCCGTACCCACAATGCTTGCGTTTCAGCCTTCGAGCGCACACGGCGCAAGGCTGCGCAGGGGTCAATACAGCCTCAAAGCTTCGATGATCAATTCTCGTTTCTCACTAAATGACCGCATGCGGGTAGTCTGGCTGTCGATTCTGGAATGCCAGAATATCTGTTTTAAGTATCTCCCCTTTATCGATATTTATCGCTCTGCGAATGGTCTCATTCTTCTGCCACGCGTCGGCGCCTGACACAATCGTAGGTAAATGGACAATCAACGCGGCCGAGATGGATCTAGAGGCACTTTCCCAGAAATAACTTGGCGTGTGATCTACCGCGTAGTAATCCACCCTCTCAACTTGAAACATCGGCTCCTTGAAGGTAGTAGGTTTAGCGAAGTAGAAACCCATATTCTCGTCGCAACTGACATCAATAATCAGGCAACCCGGATTGAGGCAGGCTTTCTCTTCTTCAAGAACAAAATCAATGGGATTGTTGGTGTCCTGATAGGTGCCGTTAATAATAATGCCGGCCTCGTTGATCAATTCAGTTAAAGGCCTTTGCGAGCCGTCATGCTCAACAACAATCAGGCGTGCTTCATCCTCCCCTCCCATTCTCAATCTCACATAGTGACAGTCGAGCACTTCTTCGCGGACTTCGTGGTCAGGCCGCTGGATACAGATCGTAATGTCGCGAAACCCATGCGCCTTCAGCGCGTAGATCGCGCCACGGCTCACCGCGCCAAAGCTGAAAATGACGACTTTCCGCTGGTTACCATAATGTCCATCAATTCCCTTTATTTGCAGCGCGTGAATCACTCCACAGTAGCCGGCCATCTCATTATTTTTATAGAAGGTATGCCTGCCAACCTGACCTTGTGGACCCCAGACAAACATATCCTCAAAGGCGATAAGAGTCTGTTTTCGATCTATGGCAGTTTGGGTGATCTGTTGCTGCTGTATGCAATGGGGATACCCCCACAGAACGCCATATTCGCGAAGCTTCTGAAAATCCTGGAGCAAGGGCTTGGCGATTATCACCGCGTCCATGTTCTCCAGTAACTCGTCGCGTGAAGCAATCCCACCAACCTGCCTGGCAAGCTCTAGATCCGACACGCCAAATCGCTCACCATAACCCGCTTCAAAAACCAGCTGTTTGCGCAGTGCCCCGGCCAGCCGCGGCAGGTGCTCGGGGTGAATTGGCACCCGTCGCTCATCCTCCTTCCTTGATGTTCCGATAACGCCTACTGATAATGCATTCAATGTATTTCTTTTGCCTCCGTAGAATTTTAAATTCATAAAAACCGGCGCCAGAGAACGGTTCCAGTAATATTTTTGGCAGCAGTTTGCGGTGAGCCGGGTGATCCATCAGGAACAATAAAAACCGTAGTCGGAAGCGCAGAGAAAACTCCCTATCTGTGAACCCGTGGTGATGATGCGGATAAAGCCCCCGAATTAAGCTTTATCGCAAACTGAAAAACTTGCTGCTTTCAGCTGTCCTTCACGATGAATGGGGTGTGCCCGCCAGCATTCTTTTTTTCCCGTTTCGCTGCTTTTCTTTCCTTGGCGGTAAGGGTGGATGGCTTCTTGGATTCCTTATTACTACGCTGATTTTTTGACATGATGGTGTCTCCGAGCCCGAAACAGGCGTGCACGGCCAAGACAGGCCTTGATGCCTCTCCACTATAGACCTATACAGGCGTTAAATCCGTTTTAATTCCTGCTGGCCCGGCACATCGTCCTAGACGCCCTGATGACCGCGGTGTGGCGACGTCGACTGCTGAGCGGTGTCAGTCCCGGGGCCTTCGAGGCGGCCTCATTGTGAGGCTGGCCGGTATTTCTTTATCGGGGGAAGTCCACATTTTTACATGACAGACTCAGGTCCAAAGTGGTTTACTCAACCCGCTCATTCGGTGGACGACTCCTTCGGTTATGAAGCGTGAAACGAGTGCTGAGAACTTTGTTGATGGCCTGTTCAGCACACCGAATTTTGCCAATTTGATTTTCCCGTAAGCGCCGCCCATGCAAGCACCACAACCAAAACACTGGATATTGCTGATACTGCTGAGCCTGGCATGGGGCTTCGCATTCTACCTGATTGCAGTCGCGCTTGAGTCATTCCCGCCGCTAACGATCGTCAATATACGCCTCGCGGTCGGGGCGGTGACCCTGTTCCTGGTAATGCATTGGCAAGGGCATCGCCTGCCACGGGAGTCAGCTTGGTGGTGGCGATTCGCATTGCTAACAACCATCGGCAATCTGGTTCCCTTCTCGCTGATTACCTGGGCAGAGACAGAGATCAGCAGTTCACAGGCTGGCCTGCTAATGGCCTTGATGCCGATCAGCACCATGGTGCTATCTCACTTCTTCGTTCATGAGGACTCGCTGACACCACGCCGACTGTGCGGCGTTATCCTCGGGTTTGGCGGCGTGCTTGTGTTGATCGGAGGGAAGGCGTTAATGGGCATTGGCGGCAGCGCATTGCTCGCACAACTGGCAGTGATCGGGGCAACCCTGTCCTATGCCAGTAACGCGGTGTACACCAAACGCTTACCACCCATAAATACTATCGTGGTGGCCACCGGCTCGCTTGGCATCGGGACCGTGCTGCTGTTGCCATTTAGCCTCTACCTGGAGCACGCGTACTGGGTGGCCCCCTCTTTCAATGGACTGGCCGCGACTCTGACGCTGGGCGTCGTCTCAACGGGGCTTGCAACCTGGATCTATTTCCGGCTGATATCAGACTGCGGCCCCTTATTTCTGTCTATTATCAACTACATTATCCCTGCCATTGCCTTCGCCGCCGGGGTAATCTTCCTGGGCGAGAGCGCGCAGCTTAGTCAGTTCGCCGGGTTGCTGTTGATTCTGGCCGGCATAGCACTAACCCAAAACCGCTCACCGGCATCAAGAAATTTTGCCAGGGAAGACGCGTAGCTGGCTTATGCAAGGCCACTAAAGCATTCGATCCGGGTGAACGTGCATTGTGTGCGCTACACTCATTAATTAGCCGGTTATTAACCAATACAAAGCAGATTCCACCGCACAGAGGGCACCTTATGGCCGAGCAAATAATCCATGTAGCGGAAAACTTTTGGAATATCCGGGGCTCCTTCCGAATAGGGGGCGTTGTGGACATTGGCACTCAGGCCTCACTTGTCCAACTGTCCAGCGGCAGTTTCCTGCTTTTGGATTCGTATTCAATCAGTGAGCCCCTGCGAAAAGAAATCGATGCTATTGTGGGCGATGGCGAAATCGAAGCCATCTTGAACCTGCATCCCTTCCATACGGTACACGTGCAACGCATGCATGAATTGTTCCCCGATGCACGTCTTCATGGTACCCAGCGGCATCTTGATCTATTCCCCGAACTGCCATGGGAAGAGGTGCGAAGCGAAGACCAGGAGCTTCATGATTGGTACGCCGACGAACTGGATTTCACCATCCCGAGAGGTGTGGATTTCATTTCCGCCAATGAAAACATTCACTTTGCGTCCGTCCTGGCCTACCACCGGGCATCCGGCACCATCCACGTGGATGATACCTTGATGTATATACGTCTCCCGCGCCTCCTGAGCCTTGTCGGTTTGTCCGACCGGGTCAGCTTCCATCCCACACTGGCAATGGCGCTGGAAAAACGAAAAGGGGCCGCCGCGGAATTCAGGGAGTGGACGAAGGAATTGTCTGACGCCTGGGGCGAGGCTGAAAATCTCTGTGCCGCACATTCCGGCAACCTGTTAGCCGAATCCAATCGTGGGGCCTCAATCGGCGAACGCATACGCAAAGCCGCAGATCGCTGCGAACTGATTCTCGGGAAGCATCAGCGCCGCTACGGCTGAAACGCGTTGCCAGGTTCGCTGCTTATGACAGCTCAACTATATTGTTGCCAGTTGCTGCCTGGATAAATCTCCAGCGGTTCGCCATCAATACGCATCAGCTATAGCCAGCGATTGTCGAGTGTGGGCTGGCGTCCAATTCTGACTACTTATGGCATCGAAATCTGGCCAGGCCACAAACTGGATCGGCATGTATATCAGACACCAAGCATGTTGATTTGCACCCAAATTTGACCCTGCATTTGCACTGAATTTTGCCCCGGGTGAAGGGCGCCAAGTGTGTGACATGCGGGCATATCTTTGCGCGTAGATGGATCACTCCGTGATGCAATTATCGCTTCAAAAAGGGTCAGATTTGGATGCAAATCAATACCCATGAGGAACTGGTGACCCGGGTGTCGGAGGAAATGAACCGGCGCTCTTACGTGTTTACGGTGGTGGCGACCATATTCCTTCCACTGGGTTTCTTCACCGGCCTGATGGGTATCAACGTGGGCGGCATGCCAGGTGTGGACGCGGATGCCGCGTTCTGGATAGTAGTGGCCATGTGCGCCGGCATCATGGTGGCGCTGGCACTGTTGTTTCGCCTCAATCGATGGCTTTAATCAAATCCATCCACGTGAGCAAATAAGGCCTGCGCAATCTTATTCGAGCGGGCTGAGGAAGCCGCAGGGGCACAGCTCGATGCACTTGCCACATCCCTCACAAATATCGGGATCGAAGCTAAAGTAGTTGCCGGGTGTGGGATTCTCGACGGGCGTAAAGCTGCCGGCATTGCAGTACATCCAGCACTGGAAGCAGCCCAGGCACGAACCGCAGGACAGGCAGCGCTCGGCCTCGGCCAGGAACTCCCGTTCACTGATCGTCTCAGCGACTTCGAGCGCGGGATTGCGCAGGCGCAACTCTGCGCTTGCCTCGTGGTCGGCGACCCGGTCGATGTGAACGTAGCGTTCGGTCTTGACCTTTGGCGATTCGTGTTCCTCGGAGCTTTCGGAGGGTTCGATGTCACAGGCCCTCAACGCGGCCTGCTTCCCTTCGGCGATGGCGGCGCTGGCGATTCCCTGATGCAGCACGTCGCCACCTGAACTGACTCCCGGAGGTGCCGCCTCAGGGCCTGGACCTTCGGGTACCGCCTGCTCCAGCCCCTGCCAGTCGGGCTCCTGCGAAACCGCAATGACCACCGTCGTGGCGGGTAGCTCCGTGGCGCTGTCCTGAATGGGCTCTGGCACATGCCGGCCGCTGCCATCGGTCGGCCCGGTGCGCATGTGCTGTACGACCAGTCCGCGCAGCTCGCCTGATGGGGCGTGCAGGATCTCCAGGGGAACGGTCAGCCCCATGAACTCGACGCCCTCGGCCCGGGCCTGTTCGATCTCCGCAGCGATGGCCGGCATCTCTGCGAGTTCGCGCCGATAGACGACGGTGACCTCGGCCCCGTACCTGCGCCCGACACGCGCCACGTCGATGGCGGTGTTACCGCCGCCTATAACCAATAGCTGATCTCCGGCGGATATGGGCTGTTCGGTGTTATGGCGCTCCAGGAATTGGGTGCCGGTCCATACGCCGGGCCCGGTTTCGCCCGGCACATTGAGCATGCGGGCCCGTTGCGCTCCCAGACCGAAAAACAGGGCCTGGTGCCGGTCCCTGAGTTCATCCAGGGTCAGGTCCCTGCCGATGCGAACATCGGTCTGTATCTCCACCCCGAGGTCGACGATCCGCTGAATTTCCCCGTCCAGCACGTCGTGAGGCAGCCGGTAGTCCGGCACACCATAGCGCAGCATGCCTCCCGCGTGTGGGTGCCAGTCATAAACGGTGACCGCGTGACCACGGCGTGCCACCTGGTAGGCAAACGAGAGTCCTGCTGGACCGGCACCGATCACGCCAAAAGAACGACGCTCTTCGGCGGGCGTGAGACAGGGCAGTTGCAGGCCCTTGTCCAAGGCCCAGTCCCCCAGGAAACGTTCCATGCTGCTGACGGCGACCGCCGAATCTGTATCGCTACGATTGCACTGCGACTCACAGGGGTGGGGACAGATTCTGCCCATGACTGCGGGAAACGGGTTATTGTCCACGATCCGCTCCCAGGCCTGGGTGTAGGCGTCCTCGGTGGACAGTCCCATGCTTTCGCGCTGCGCAATCGGGGCGATCCAGTCACGGATGCTGGTCCCGCAGGGACAGTTGTCCTGGCAGGGGGCCACCTTGGGTGCCAGGTCCGGTTTCAGTGGACTAAAAGCGAAGCCCTCCCCGGACGGAGGGGCTCCCTTGTCAGTGGCGTCGGTGCTCATACACCACCTCCCCGCTGGCTTTCCAACTGTTGCTTCAGGTGCGCGATGTTACCATCCAGGTTGCGTACGCGATGGCACAGTACTTCCAGGACACTCATGGCCAGGGAAGGATCCTCCTGGATGCGCCGCATGAAGGTCTTGCGATCGATGGTAATTGCGCGAACGGTGCCGCGAGCCTTCACGGTAGACGACCGAACTGTATTCTCGACGATAGCCATTTCTCCGAACAGCTCACCCGCTTCCATGGTATCCACAACGGTGGGCCGTCCTTCCTCCATGCGGATAACATCGGCGGTACCCTGTTGGATGATGTACATACAATCGCCCACTTCGCCCTCGGTGATGATGATTTCACCGTCCTGGTATACGCGGCCCAACTCTTCGTTCACGATGCGGTTACCCCCCGTTTTCTCGCAGACGGCAAACGCAGGTTTGCCGCGGCGAGATTCCATAGCAGCCGGGATATGAATACAGGGTGTAGCGTACGCAGCAACACTTCCCGATAAGGAGCGCTGCCTGTAAACACGTCCCACAGTACACTGCTCATTCGCGGTGCCACGCCGGCACCGTATTGCTCCTGTTCTGTCATTCTCAGTACGCCCCGTCGGGCAAAGGTCAGCCTCTGTATCAGGTGGCAGACACCGAATACACATTTCCCGATCATGTTGTCGAATACGATCTTGCGGCAGGCAGGCCAGTAATGTTCTTTGAAATTGCGCTCGGAATAGCCGTACAGGGCTACGCAGTTCGCCGCCGCTTTCGCGGTTCGATAGGCCGAGCCGATGCCATCCTTGTAGAGGCGAGCCACGCCACTGTCGCCAATGAATACGACGCGATCGGCGTAGGGCTTGCGGGCGTGGGTGACGTTGAGCCGCGGCAGGCACTGGCAGATGTTCTGCGGAGGTCGGTTGTCCGGGAAGCACCTTCTGACTTCTTCGGCATTCAGGAAGGCATTCACCAGCCCCTCGTCCACCTTGTCGCCCAGCATGACCAGTGTCACGTAGTCCCCCTTGGGAATCAGCGCGGCGAACTGCAAATGCGGCAGGTCCAGCAGGAACACGTTCATAGAGCTTCCCAGGTGCCGTTCCACGGCGGCGGCACCGAGTTTGAATTCGGCCACGAATGACTTTGCCATTTGCGGGCGACTGAAGCCGCGGCCGGTCTGCTCGACGAGTCCGAGCAGGGCACTGTTGAGCCCGCTGGCAACCACCACCAGGTCATAGGATTCCTTGCGGCCGTCTGCCAGTTTAATTTGTGGGTGCCCGCTGTCGAAATCCACCGAGGTAACCATGTGGGGTCGGTGATGGGCGCCTGCCCGTACGGCCTCCCGCAGCAGGTAGTGATCAAAGCCGGTGATGTGGGATTGCTCGGATTTTTTCGGCCCATGGCCTCGGTAAACGGCCGCGATTCGTTTCTCCTGCAGGGGCGTGTCGATCCTGACGCTGCCGACGTCCATATGCATGACATACGAATCTATGCCGCGTTGCACGGTTTCATCCGGAAGAATAATGCCGTCCGCGGCCAGCAACTGCACCAGTGATTCCGAGACGACGCCGCCGCAGTGGTTGCACCCCGCCGGACCACAGTAGTTGAAGTTTCTCGGTTCGAAGATGTCCAGCTCGATGTGGGTGCCGATGCGTCGCAGCGTGCGCATCAGGAAACGGGAAAACAGGGTTCCTGCGGGACCGCCTCCAACTACCGCAACACGATTGCCGTCGGTCAGGCAGAGACCGTCGGTAGAGTGGGGATCTGGTGCGTTGTTATGTCCGGATCCGCTGCCGGTCCCGGTCCGCCACGAGTCCGGGTCGGTAAGAATGCGAACAGCCTCGGGCTGAACCTTATTCCCGTCCTTTTCGTCGGGCCTGGAAATCTTATTGTTGTATTTCTGAACCATCCTCCCTCTCCTTTCACCTACTGGATGATTCCTATATTTAAGCTAACACTAGTTTTCTGACGGATACATGCGATAGGTCAATAACTCGTCTCTTCTTCCCCGCGGGATTCGATGTATTTCTGGAAAGCGCCCATCACCACGCGATGAATAGCGGCCTGGGTGGCGAGGTAGAAGTGCCAGGGCAGGGCTGGAGCGAAGTCGTGAATCGCTATCATGGCGTGGCTGCCCCCCGGTACCTCGCGAAACTCCATGCGGCCGTGGCTGTTGCGTGCGCGGGAGGCCAGCAGGCCCTCGGTGATGGCATAGACCCGCCGGTCAGCGCTGCTGCGCTCCGGACTGAACTCCAGGCGTAACAGGCAGGTCTTCAGGCCGTTGATACGCATGCAGTAGGATGAATTTTCCAGTGTCTGACACTCAATAAAGGGGTTGAGATAGGCCGTCAGCCAGTTGAAGTACCTGCGTGACAGCCAGCTGGCATCTCGACCAGGTGGCAGTCTGACGCGCTGAATTGAACGCACGGTATTGGAAGATCTCAGTTGCTCGCCGTAGCTGTCTCGCAGCCTGCGGCGAAAGCGCACTGCCTGGCGTACCTCGTCCTTCCCCCTGACCAGGTTGATCGCGTCCAGGGCGGGTTGCAACTCCGGCTGCAGGAAGTGCTGCAGGGGGTTGTCATGCGCGATGGTGTCGAATTGCAGGTTCTCGACAAAGAGCTGCAGTGCCTCGGGATGCGCCCCGGGACGCACCTGTCGCAGAAGCCATGCATAGACCCGCGGTGAGAGTCGCCGCGTGCGGAAGAACTTCGGCCGGGCGCCGGTCAGCTTTGCTGCTGCCTCCAGTAATTCCTGCCAATGTATCTTCTCGGGTCCGCCGATCTCGAACCTGCCGACGAACTGCGAGGGCTGCTGCAGGCAGTGTCGGAAGGCGCGCACGAGATCATCCACCGCGATGGGCTGCATCGCCTGCAGGCTCCAATAGGGTACCGGTACGAAAGGGGAGCGCTTCACCAGGTTTCTGATCAGCCTGATCATGGCGCTGCCGGGTTCAATGACGAGTCCCGAGCAGATGACGGTGAGCGGTGTTTTGTAGGCGCCCATAATTTCCCCGATCTGGTGATGTCGGATCTGGGCGTCACAGACAGTGCCACCGGTAGGCAGCAGTGAGCGGAGACAGTAGATGTGCTTCACCTGGCACTCTTCGGCAGCACGGGCAAAATTTTCCGCCATGAGCAGGTCCATATCACCGCAGTTGGCCTGGTGCAGGCGGGAGTTGGGCAGGCCCGAGTGCGCCATGAAAATGGCGTACTGCGAGCCCTCGAGAATGCGTTGCATCTCGGTGAGGGAAAACAGGTCGCAGTGCTGCCATGTAACCCTGCCGTCCGGGTCTCCCGCGCTCGCTCGGGTCTCGATGCCGGTTACCGCGAGCACGTCATAGTCACGGGCCAGTTCATGGCTCAAGGTTTCCGCGATACTGCCGGCAGCGCCTACGATGGCAACGCGACTGCGGGGCTGGCCAGCCTGCAACTGCTCATTCTCTGTTGGCGGAAATGTCATTCTGCGATGCCGTCTTGTGAACCGATCGAGAGTGTTGGCAGCTGCCGCTTCGGGGCGGCCATTTATTTAGCCGCCAACGTCCGAGCCATTCTGTTACTCCTGAGTGTAGTCGTTGCTGGCGTCAGTCAGGGCCTGTCTTGACAGGAACGTGGCAATCTCCTCCAAGGGTACAGGCAAGTTAACTTCTAAAGACTGTCCTAATCCTACCTTGAATCTCAAGCAACCGCCCTACCCCAATCTTCAAACGCACTTACCCTCAGATTCCGATAGTGTTCAGTTCTGACCAGGTGCCTACCTAGATTGAACAGATTGGAAACAGCCGCATGGGCACCGAGAAATCTCTGTGCCCGCCCAATTGATTTGAATCGCCTCATCCCTCGCTCTCTCACCCTGGTCTACAGCACGCCACAAGTAATGTCGCTTACCGTTTATCTTGACGAAGACTTCATCGATGTAGAAAGTATCACCATAGCCTCTTTGCTTTCGCTTCAATCTTCGAGTGTAGATAGCTCCGAACTTGATACACCAAAGGCGGATGGACTCTCGGCTGACGGTTATGCCTCGCTCGGCCAGTAAATCTTCAATATCGCGGTGGCTCAGATTGAAGCGATAGTAGAGCCAGACGGCGTAACTTGTGATGTCGGGCGGGAATCGGTGGCGTTTGTAAGTGTTCACATGCCGATTCTAGCCGAAATCAGCGACTTAACTTGTCAGTACCCTTGAAGACCCGTACGGCATTCCCCGGAAATGCGCGAGGAACCAAATTATATCGGGTGGAAATCTATGTCGCTTGTAGGTGTTTATCGCCAGATTATGTCATTTCGGTGAGTTAACTTGGCGATACCAACGCAGCACATGGACGCCTGTTAGCCGTATTATCACATCTGAAGTGTAGCTCCCTTCGACCCTTTTGAATCGATTGACAAGATGCTGTCGGGAGCCTATAAAGGATGAGATTCGGACAAGAAAAACCTAGTTTTAATTACAAAATTCTGTCCGGCGTACGCCAATACACCAAAAAAATAGGCGCTAATCCCATGAAAAATTCAGCAGCAACTAAAATTGTGCTTCTGGTTTTACTGCTTTGCGGTTTCTCCGG
Organism: Seongchinamella unica; assembly: GCF_004354085.1. Classification (GTDB taxonomy): domain Bacteria; phylum Pseudomonadota; class Gammaproteobacteria; order Pseudomonadales; family Halieaceae; genus Halioglobus; species Halioglobus unicus. The sequence goes on from NZ_SMSE01000006.1 coordinate 14,667, forward strand.
CGTTGCACAGGCGAGCCACTTTCGTGGTGGTACATTTACTACTGCCACTATCGATAGTAACGGCGTTGTTACCGCGACGATGGAGACCAGTTGGCGGAAAAATGCCGGTGATGGCACCGCTTCTTTCAATGTCTATGCCATAGGCGACACAACCAGAGCAACGTCACTGGGTTTTATCCAAGTTCCCAGCCCGCGAACAGATTCAAGCGATCCAGACTATGACGTGCATACCGCCAACCTGGCTTGGGACCTGTCTGCCATACCGCTGGCTCAGGGAACCTACATTATCCGTTACTCGAGTTGTTGCCGTATCGGGGCAATTGCCAATGCTGTCTCCGGTGATTTCGCCGTCGAGACTGTGGTCAATTACAGTGGTAGCACCAATAGCGCTCCGGTCATTTTCTCCGACCCCAACTTCCGTATCGCCATCGGCCAGCCCTTCAGCCAGAACCTGAACGCCAATGATCCAGACGGCGACTTGCCGCTGACCTACGTGTTTTTAACCAACACCACTGATCCCGAGTATGGCGCAGCGCAGGTTGCGGGCCTGAGCGTAGACAGTGACGGACAATTGTCCATGTCTGGTGCAGATACTGGCAATCTCAACGATGGAGATAACCTCGTCGCCAAGATTCGCATCACGGATTCCACTGGTGCCTGGTCTGATCGCGATATCATGTTTATTGCCGCCAATACCGGAAACAGCCCCCCGGTTATCAGTGATCCCCTGCCGGGTGGCAATTCCCGCACCATTCAGGTGGGAGATAGTCTGGTTATCAACGTAACGGCTACCGACCCTGATAGCGGGCAGCTCATTACCCTGACTGCAACCGGGGTGCCCGCGAATGCTACCTTCGTCCCAGGCTCGCCTGGTAATCCTGTCAGCGGCACCTTCACCTTTAACCCGGATAACAGCCAACAGGGCCAGGTATTCGGGATAAACTTTGACGCGCAGGATGATGACGGGACGTTCCCCTTGACTGACAGTGTCAACCTGCTGGTGGGTGTTGGTACGGCCCCAACCCGTGGTGGGGGCGATCCGGCCGCCGAATCGACTCCCATTCCCACGTTGAGCGAGTGGGCCATGATCATGCTGGTGCTGTCTCTGGGTCTGTACGGTGGCTACCGGGCGTCCCGACGAATGGAGACCTGATTGAGTTCTCCCTTGCGCTAACCAGAAAGCCGGAGCCTGTCTCCGGCTTTTTCTTGATTGGCTGGTTACCGCGGAAAGACCGGCTTCGGCATCAGTGGACTTTCTCAGCTGAGAGCGCCTGTCTGACCGTATCCCATTAATTCGAGCCATGATGATGTGGGATTTCTATCTATTTTCAAAGTGGTTTACGACCCATAAACCTGGCACTCCAGACAGAGCCCGCATACTGCCGCAACAACCCGTCCACCTGATCACAATCGAGGTCAAAGCCTGGAATATCTTCACTGAGAATGGCGCGGAGCTGAGCTGCATCGTAGACCAATCGCTCACTCACCTCGACGTCCTCAAGTCCTGCCTCGCGTAAACCGGCACTGTATTCATTTTCCGAGATGGCCCCGGCCACACAGGCAGACCATGCCGCCACACTCTCGCGAATAACCTCGGGCAGGTCACCTACAACCATATCCGAGATCATGAACCGCGCCCCCGGTTTCATTACACGGGCAATCTCACGGAAGACCGCGGTTTTGTCCGGTGACAGGTTGATCACACAATTTGAGATCACCCAGTCCACTGAGCCATCTTCTACCGGTAAGTGCTCGATCAAACCCTTGCGCACTTCGATGTTGTCGAATCCCGCCCTGGCAGCGTTCCGTCTCGCCGCGAGCACCATCTCATCTGTCATATCGACCCCTATGACCTTGCCACTCGGACCGGTTTTCTCCGCTGCCAGTAGCAGGTCCAGACCGCCTCCGCAGCCCAGGTCGAGCACCGTGTCACCCTCGCGAACGCCCGCGAAAGCAACGGGGTTCCCGCAACCAAGGGAGGCGCCAGCCGCTTCAGAGTGTTTGGCTGAATCGCCGTACCCAGCCAATTTTGCCGTCGGGCTGGTCGCGCAGCAGCTACCCTGTTCCTGCGCTTTTTTCAGCATGTCCGCATAACTTTTCCTGACGATGTCATGGGTTTCGGAAGCTTTCATGGAACTTCACCTCGCAGCGGTTTTTGACCCTCTGCACTGAAGTTTGGATGCTATTTCCAGAAGTTCAACCTGAATCCTGAGATACGGATAGCAGGAGTTGTTACTGTCAGTTGCGCGGCTTTGTATTTATCAGAATGCCGAAGTGTTCCTATTTACGACGAAGATCTGAACGCATAACCACTGACTGTGGGTCGGAGAATGTTCTGCCGCCAATAGTGATCAATATTTGACGCCTGGCCACAGCTTCAGAGCGAGACGCCTGCGCGTCCCGCTCCTGCCCTTGGGAGCTCAGCGGCGCGTCCTCAGGCTGCCTCGCCCTTTTGCAGGGCGTGGACGTCCGCAGCAGCGAGGCACTTGCCTCCAATGGCCCAGTCCCCGCCCTCGATCTCCTGGATGCGGACCCAGGTGACAGAGCGCATATTTTCGCCCTCCACAGCGACCATGGCTTCCGTGACCTTTTCGATCAGGGCCTGCTTCTGGTCCGGGGTGAATACGTTTTTAATGACATCGATGGTTACGAGTGGCATGTGAGTTCTCCTGTTGCCCTATGGCAGTTGTTTCGGTCTGAGGCCGCGTTATTGCGACGACAGGTGCATTGTCGTCATAATCGGTCTGGAAGGCATGGAGAGACTGTGGAGGTTTTGTGGATTTTTTGCGGATGCTATCTCAGCCTTGGTCTATGCTCCGCTCATGATCTACGCATTCGATGATTTCGAGCTCGACCTGGCCCGTGCCGAATTGCGGCGCGGAGGGGCGGTTTGCCCGGTGGAACCGCAGGTGTTTGCACTGCTTGCGCTGCTGCTGGAGAACCGGGACCGGCTGGTGTCGCGGGACGAGATTCTGGAAAAGATCTGGGAACATCGCGTGGTCAGCAATTCGGCCCTCACCAGCCGGATCAAGTCGGCCCGCCGTGCGCTGGGGGACGACGGTAAAGTCCAGCGCTATATCCGCACGGTACACGGGAAGGGACTTCGCTTTGTTGCCACAACGCAGATTCGCAGCAGGCAGCAGCCGCTACCGTCACCGTCGGCGGCACCCGCTGAGCCGGCGGAGCCTTCCCAGGCAGTGGAACTGGCAGCAGACGCTCGGCCCTCTATCGCGGTACTGCCGTTTCGTACCCACGGCCAAGCTGGCGACTGGCTCAGCATTGCCGATGGCCTGCCGCACGAGCTTGTTACCGAACTGTCCCGCCTGCGCTGGCTATTTGTGGTGGCGCGCGCCTCCTCCTTCCGGCTCCGGAGCGATAACATCGAACCCTGCGAGGTGGGCAGGCTTCTGGGCGTACGCTACTGTCTGTCGGGTGCGGTAGAGGTTAGCCGGGAGCGACTGACTGTTACCACCGAGTTGGCAGACACGGCCGGCGGCGACGTGGTGTGGGCAGAGCGCTACGCTGGATCGCTGGATGATGTACACAGCGTGCGCGAGCAGATCTGTGCCAGTGTCCTTGCGCACCTGGAAATTCGAATTCCCCAACATGAAGCCTCCAGTGCACGGCTAAAGGTGCCGGACAATCTCGACGCCTGGTCGGCCTACCATCTGGGCTTGCAGCATCTGTACCGCTTCAACCAGAAAGACAATGCGATTGCAGCGGATATGTTCGGCCGCGCCGTACGACGCGATCCGGGGTTCGCCCGCGCCCATGCGGGACTGTCGTTCGTGCACTTCCAGACCGCATTCCTGCGCCAGGCCAGTGACGTCGATGCGGAGGTGGCGAAGGCGAGGCAGTGCGCAGAGCGGGGGGTCGATCTCGATCCGCTGGACCCCTTCGTCAACTTCACCATGGGCCGCACCTACTGGCTCGAATCTGACCTCGATCGAGCCTACGGCTGGCTTGAGCGAGCCACCTCGCTGTGCCCGAACTACGCCCAGGGCCTGTACGCCAAGGCCTGGACCGAATCGATGGCCGGTGCGGCGCTCGATGCGCGCGCCCACCTCAGCCTGTCCATGCGTCTGAGCCCTCTCGACCCGCTGTACTACGGCATGCTCTCCGCCCGCGGCCTGACCCACGTAACCCTGGGCGAGGACCTGGAGGCAGCCGACTGGACCGATCGCGGCGCCCGTGCACCCGGCGCCCACGCCCTCATTGCCTTGATCGCGGCAGCAGCCGCCCAGTTGGCCGGGCAGGAGAAGCGCGCGCAGACCTGGGCCACCGACGTCCGGCGGCGCCTGCCGGGCGTCACCCGCACGGATTTCTTCCAGGCCTTCCCCATCCGCGACCCGCGGCAGCGCCAGAGAATGGCAGAAGCACTGGCCCAGTTGGGGTTCAAAGGCGCCCTACCCTGATTGCGGGGTAATACGCGCCGGCAACAACTGTTCGCGGTCCCCTGCTATGCGTCCCGTGCGATGACTGATCGCAACAGTCCCACGTAATTGTTGAATTGCGCCCAAATTTGACCCTGCATTTGCACTGAATATTTTCCCGGGTAAAGTTCGCCAAGTCTTTGACACTTGATCATATCTTTGCGGGCCAATGGGTCACTCGGTAATGCAGATATCGCCTCAAAATGGTTCAGATCTCGATGCAAATCAACAGTTTTGCGGAAAAAGTCACAAGGTGGCGTCCGACACAGTTTCCTAGAACCCGTACAGTTTTTTCAGGTGCGCCATGAATCCCGGCTGGTCAGCCGCCGCGTCCGCCCTGATGGTCTTCACGTGGGGACGCTCCTCCATCCGGGCATGATAGGCATCGAGGCCCGGAACGTCGGACAACAGGTCTTTGCCAAAATAACGCTTGCTCACCCTGCGGACGATAGGCAGGTTGAGAATCGCTGCAATGTCCGCCAGGGTGAACTGGTCACCATAAGCGAAGTTCTCGAACCGGGACAGTTTAGGCAGAGCTTGTGCTGCCCTGGTCAGAGCGGCTTCAACTTCCTGCAACACGGTTGGGTCGGGTTCCATACCCCCCAGCAGGTTGGGAATCAGGCGTCTTGCCACCAGTTCAAAATAAAGCTCAATGAACTGTGACAGTTCCTGCACCTTGCCAACATCAAATGGCGAACCCGGCAGCAGGGTCGGCGTCGGATAGGCACGTTCAATGTATTCAAGAATGGCCCGCGACTCACTGATGAATCCTTCCGGGGTTTCCAGGCAGGGCACCTTGCCGAGCGGGCTCTTGTCCAGGTACTCGGGTCGGTACTTGGGCCCAACACCGGTATAGGAAACCACTTCCTGAAAAGGCACCCCTTTTTCCAGTAGCGCCAGCTTCGGTGCGTTGTAATAGTTGCTGGAAGAAAAGCCGTAAAGTTTGAGCATGGTCACCGCCTGGTTGGAAAAACACGCAGTGTATCACCGCCTGAACCCGCAATGGACAGGTACTGGCTATCATTTAGCGCATAGCGCGTAATTGCCGCCGCGCGGGTCACCAAAGCCGGATACCGGTGCCAGGAGACTGAGTCACCTCAGTCCTTGCAGTTGCCCTGACTGCTTACCCTGTATAAAGTGCCAATCGGACACTTCAGAGTGACACGTTTCGGAGGATCATCAGGTGCTGGATTTAGAAGGCAAGACAGCCGTCATCAGCGGTGGCGCTGGCGGCATTGGCTTTAACCTGGGCATGACCCTGGGGAAGGCCGGCATGAATATCGTGCTGGCCGACATCGAGGAGCCGCAACTTGCCAGCGCTGAGTCAGCACTACGCGACGCAGGTATCGAGGTGCTTGCCGTGGCCATGGACGTGGCCCTGCGTGAGGACTGGGCGCGGACGGCTGAGGTGGCCGTGCAGCGTTTCGGTAGCGTACATATGCTGGTCAACAACGCCGGCGTGGGCGGTGGTATCGGTGCCCTGGAAACACTGGACGAGCCAGGCTGGCGCTGGGCGATTGATGTCAACCTGATGGGCGTTGTGTACGGCGCCAATACCTTCATTCCACTCTTGAAGGAGCACGGTGAGTCAGCGTGGCTGATCAACGTTGCCTCCATGGCGGGTATGGCGGGTGCGCCCCTTGGCGGCGCGTATACCGCCACCAAGGCCGCGGTGGTCGCTTTGTCCGAGTCATGGCATGACGAGCTGAAAAACACCCCCGTACAGGTATCCGTGTTGGCTCCAGCCTTCGTGAAAACGCGTATCCACCTGTCGCATCGCAATCGACAGGCCCGTTATGCACCGGTCTCAGCACCCACTCCCGACGTATTGCACATAGCAAAAGTCACCGCCAAAGCGGTGGAGAACGGTATTGACGTTGAGGTAGTGGGCGCGCGCGTGCTGGAAGCGCTGGAGCAAGGCGAACTGTATATCTTCACTCACCCCAACTACAGTGTGGTGCCACAGCAACGCAGTGCCGCTATCGCCGCTGCGTTTGAGCGCGCCGCCCAGAGTCCGATTCTGGAGGGAATATCAGATCAGGAAGTGACGCGGTTTGACCGCTGAAAAGAACGACCAACGGTCACCAGAAAAATCTTATTCAGGCGTTCGCACCCGCGTATCTCAAGGGTGACGGCAGCTGCGCCAGGGTAAGAAAGGGGTGCAATTCCAGGGCAGCCGGCCCCTGCCACCCAAGCCGGATCTGCGGCAATAATTCTCAAAAATTCAGTGCTACCTCGCAGGTCGGAATAGGCGATGATGGGCGGCAGAGGCCGCCCGCAGCTGCCTTCCTGCTGCGGCAATGCCAATCCCTGACACCCGCTCGCTGTGGCGATCACCTGCGCGGCAGCGCCCGATACTTTTTACACTGTGAAATTTGTAACGATGAATAACTCACTTCCGTTCCATGAATGGCTTTCAATCCATCCCCTTGAATGGAGTGCGGTGGGGGCGGCCATTATGTGCGGCACCATTATCGGCCTGGAGCGCCAGCTGCGAGGCAAGCCCGTTGGCATTCGCACGTCGTCGCTGATCGTGCTCGGCACCTACGTCTTCATCGCGATCTCCAACTTTACCGCCAATGAGCTGATGGATTCCTCGAGGATTATCGGCCAGGTAGTTACCGGTATCGGCTTTCTTGGCGCCGGCGTGATGCTGGCCAAGGAGGGCATGGTAGTGGGAGTGACCTCGGCCGCCACCATCTGGGCCCTTGCGGCCGTCGGTGTAGTGATCCCGCTGGCCAGCGAAGCCACCGCCATCAAGCTTTCGCTGGTGATTGTAGGTATCCTCTACGGTGTCGACCTGCTCGAGGATTATTCCTCGTCCCTGACCCGGGGAGTGCACAGCCGATACACCGGGTGGCGGCGCCGCGACTGACCCTGGGATACCGAGCCTGGTGGCTGCGCCTTCACCGTAAGTCGGCCAGGAGATGCTTGCAAACGCCCTGCTTCAAGCCCTCCTAGCCAATCAGGATTCCCAGCTGCCGTTGCGATAGAACTCCATCTGCTTGCCCTCCAGACGCATCAGGTGCAGCCAGCGATTATCCAGCAGCTGCCGCACGACCTGATGCTTGTCGATCACGCCCTCGATCGCGTCTCGGGGCGCTGCGATAACCACCGTCAGCCGCAACGGGTTGTGTAGCCAGCGTTCGCCATCGTTCAGCGACTGCCAGGGCAGCCCGATGCGCAGGTCGCCGCCATTGCCCTCAAAGACGCCGATGCGCCCTCCGGCCACGTTGTGCAGCGTCTTGTTGCCACTGCCAAACCGCCTGTTGTCCACGGTCGAGGCGTAGTACTGCATGTTGATCCAGTGGGTGACGATCATGGGCGCAGTCATGATCAATTCCAACAGGCTGCCGTCGATGTCCTTACGGTAGTCGTAGTCATGGAGGAAACTGCGGCCCTGTAAGTTCACACCCCGGGTCCTGGCTCGCGGCGCAATAATGAAGGCGGCATTGTTTGCCAGCCCCCATTCGGGCCGCGTCTGGGCCCAATCATCAGCGCGCTGGCGCAGCGCCTTCTGCAGGGCCTCCGGTTCCTGCGCCAGCCCCCCCAGACCCAAGGCGGGCGCTCGCTCTGCGCGAGCGGCTGCGCCAGCCGCGGCAAGCTGTGCCTGCACACGCTCGAGTTCCTGGCTGTGGCTCGCGGGCACGTCGTGCAAATCAAAGAGAGTGACTTCGTCGGTGGTGGTATTGTGCAGGCCGGCGATAAAGTGTGTGCTTTCGGGCACATGTATTCCTCTGGTCGCCAACTGCTGACGTACCGCAGCGTCGTTGAGCAGCCCGGCCAGGGCCCGGGCATTGACCTCACCGGTCTGCCCGCAACAGGCGCCGCAGTCCAGGCCAGCCCGGTGCGGGTTGTTGCGGTTTTGGCTTCCGTGCCCGACCAATAGTACCAGCGGCGCAAAAGACTCGCCCAAACCCATACCGGCCAACACCTGGGCCGCGATGTCCGCCTGGCCCTCAACGCCACCCGCTGTGGCCGCGTCCAGCGTCGGTTTTACCTGTGCTGCTTGCCGGGCACCCAGACCCAGCGTGTCCGCGGAGGCCGGAGGCGTCTCTGCGGGCAAGGTGCGCTTGATCAGTTTGCCCAGATATCCCAGCCCCAGCGACTCCACCAGGGTAAAGCTGGACAGCGGCACTGACTCAAACACCCGCCAGCCCGACATCGCGCGCAGCTTCCGGGCCCTGTGGACGACAATGTCAGCATCCCGGGCGGCATTCCCGGCGCTGTCCGTGATAGCCAGCTTCGGTGCCAACAGTCCGGGCAGCTGGGGCCGCCGCGCCCGGGTTCCCAGTGGGGCGTAGCTGATCGGCAAACCAAAAAAACCGGCAAATCCCAGACTCTGGATATCAGCTGACTGGGCCTCCAGATGGCGCCGAAACACTTCCGAGCGCACATCGATACAAAACGCCGCCTGCAACGCCGGCTCCACGGTCACGTCCGCGGCCGGTGCCGACAGCAGACTGTGGCGTAAACCTCGCTGATAGCTGAGCTCATGGGCACGCTGCCAGACAAGCGAGACCTGGAGCGAGCTGCAGTCCTCGTCGGCAGAGCGCTTGAGCCAATCTTCTCGCCACGCCGACCACTGGGAGTTGTAGCCCCTGCTGCCATCGTCCAGAAGCGCCTCCCAGCTCAGGCGAATGGCAAGCAGGTCGATCAGGGTGTCGTCATCACCGCCATCAAGGCGCGCCTGCCAGCGCAGGTAGGCACACCAGGCAGCCCAACCGCTCACCCGCATCAACACGGCCTGGAGATAGCCCGGCCATTCAGATTCCGGTACCGCCAGCTGCACCAGTGTGTCCAGAATCTGTTGCTGCGGGTCCTCCGCCAGGGCTGTCGCCTTGGCGGGAATATGCGGTGCACGCATCAGCAAAGCCACGCTGTGGTCATCGCCCAGCGCGCTGCGCCAGCTGGCATAAAGCCGGCCGCCCTGGTCCGGGTGCCAGTCAGCCTGCTCGCGGTCGAAGTAGGCGGCACAGAACTGGGACACCTGGTGGGTTATGGTGTCGCACCAGGCCGGCTCCTGTTGCAGATCACGTTTGCGATCCAGCACATCGCTCAGCAGTGGCAGCGGGACCGGCGCAGGTTGCGGTGACTCCAGCGCGGCGATGAGTTGTCCCACACTGAGCTCGCTGTCGGTCTCTGCCAGCGCCAGCTGCAAGTCTGGCTCAGTGATGTCACCACGTTTCCAGGCAGCGGCGTAGTCTCGCAACGGCAGGGTCATGGGAGAGCCGGCGCAACGCGCCATGGCTGCGGCCACTTTGTCGAAGGGTTGATCAATCCACCCCCAGTAGGGATTTACCGCAATCATCCTGTCCAGCGGCCAGGTCGGAGCGATGCTATCAATAGCGGCGGCAATGGCCGAAGGCAGCGTTGCAACATTCGGCAACAAGGGTTTGACGGGAGCGTTCACAGCGGTTCTCCTTGCAGGGCAGATTCTCGTATGGCGAGGGTTTGGGCCTGGGTGGCGCTCAGTTTCACCGGCCAGATTTTAAAGGTGAGCCGGGTGTAGGTTTCATCGAGGTAAAACCCACAGTAGGCCCAGGGATAAAAGGCCCGGGCAAAGCGGCCTTGCGGGTGGCAACGCAACCAGACCTGGGTGCCATAGAGCACCACAAAGCTCAGCATGACCCAGGCAACCAGTGGCGAGGCAACGTCCGCCGGCGCCGGGGCCAGTGCCGCAAATGCGACATGCCAGAGCAGGTAGAGCTGAGTGAGAGCCAGAATCTGCAGGACACCGCGAATCAACAGCTCGCCGTTGCTCTGCTGTTCCATCCACAGCAGGGGCGCCAGGCCCAGGGTCACAACCAACAGCGCCACCGGCGGCACAGACAGGGAGGGCAGGAAAAACTGCCAGGCAGCGGTGGACCCAGCGACCAACGCCGCGCTGAGACCCACGGCAGCCAGGTACCAGACGGGGGTGCGTTTCGAGGCTCCGGGCGACAACAAATCGTTACTGCGCGCAGTGCGCACGGCCTCCCCCGCACTCAGGAAAGCGTGTGCCTTGTAAAGTGAATGCGCCACAAGGTGCAGCAATGCCAGCTCGTAAAGCCCCAGTCCTATCTCCATGAGCATAAAGCCCATTTGTGCACAGGTTGACCATGCCAGTCGCACCTTGATGCTGATACGCGTCAGCATCACCAGGCCGGCCAGCACTGCAGTGAGGCTGCCCACGACAACCAGCGCCCACTGTGCGGCGGGGGCCAGCGAGAGCAGGTCTGCCAGCCTGATCAGGATGAATCCACCCATGTTGACGATACCGGCATGCAGTAGCGCTGACACCGGCGTGGGTGCCTCCATGACCTGGATGAGCCAACCATGCAACGGCAACTGCGCTGTTTTCAGGATGGCGGCCAGTGCGAACAACAGCGCCGCCCAGTGCAGGGCAGTGGGCAGTGAGGCGGCGCTAGACAGGTACTCATTGAGGCCATCCAGTGACAGCGTACCCACCGATTGGTAAACCAGCAGCAGTGCAATGGCCAGGCAGACCTCGGCAAAGCGGCTGACCAGGAATTTCTTGTGCGCCACGATCTGGGCGGCCTTGCGCTCATGATAAAAGGTCAACAGGTAGTGCAGCCCCACGCTGGTTCCCGTCCAAGCCAGCACAATAACCAGGAGGTTGCGACTGGTGACCAGCACCGACACCGCCGCCAGGGTGAACACCATGGCGCGAATAAACCGAACCTGGTTGGGCTCGCCATTCAGGTAGCGGGAGGAATAATTGACAATCACCCAGCCCAGTAAGGCGACCAGCAGGGCCACCGTGAGCCCCGGCGCGTCAACGCGCAAGGGAGCGAGTTGCGCCCACACCAGTGCCAACAGCGTCATTGCGCCGGTAGCGAGCAGACCTGCGGTTGCGGTGGTACGAGCCAGCTGCCATTGCTCGTGATCTCGCAGGCATAACAGGATAAAACCTGCCGTGTAAATCAACGGTAACAGCCAACCGCCATGAAAATCTGTCATCCGGGTTCCCCTGTTGCGCGACCATAGTGACTCTTGATGGCGACATCCTGAGGCCAATTCATCCTTTTGTATAATATATTGTTATTATATTATCGTTCTTTTTTGGAGAACTATGCGATGCGCAATCTCAACTTTCATCATCTCTATTACTTCTGGGTCGTGGCCAAGGAGGGGCATCTCACCCGCGCCGCACAACAGCTCCATGTCTCTCAATCCGCCTTATCAACACAGATACGCAAGCTGCAGGAGCAACTGGGTCACGAGCTGTTCAACCGCGATGGGCGCAATCTCAGGCTCACCGAGGTGGGGCACGTGGTTCTCGAATATGCCGAGAGCATTTTCAGCCTTGGCAGTGAATTGCTGGCACTGACCGAAAGCGGCGACCTGCAACGCCTGCAGCGGCTGCGCATCGGCTCGGTGGCGACCCTGTCGCGCAACTTCCAGGAGAACTTCCTGCGCCCGGTCATTGGTGAGGCGAAAATCAAACTGACCCTGCACTCCGCAACCCTGGACGAACTCCTGGAACAGCTCCGGGTGTACAAGCTGGACCTCATCCTGTCCAACCGGGCTGTTGCGGCAGACAACTCCACGCCCTGGCGCTGCCAACAGATAGCGCAGCAGCGCGTGTGCATTGTGGGGCCACCTGGAAAGGCCGCGAAGCAGTTTCAGTTCCCCCGCGACCTCGGCCAATTGCCCCTGCTACTGCCGGGGCCTAGCAGTGACATTCGCAGCCAGTTCGACCTGCTGTGCGAGGAACATGGCGTAGAAGTAGACCCCTACGCCGAAGTGGACGACATGGCCATGCTGCGGCTATTGGCACGCGACTCCGGTGGACTGTCGATAGTGCCCGAGGTTGTCGTTCAGGACGAACTGCAGAACGGGCGGCTGCAGCGTTACTGCATTCTTGAAGACGTGGTGGAACGCTTCTACGCGATCACGGCAAAAAGGCACTTCGAGCTGGTGGCCCTGAATACCCTTCTGGAACAATCCCAGCAAAGCCTGGAGGCGCTGGACTAAACACGCCTGCGACTACTTGCAGGCGTAACGCAGTGGCAGTGACTTCTCTGGATACAATTAGGCCTCGCTGAGCCAGTCAGTCAGTCAGTCAGTCAGTCTTTAATATCCCGGTGGCTGAGATTGCATCAACAGTGGAGCCAGACAGGGTAGGAAATGCTATCTGGTGGGCATCGGTTGAGTAGATAGATGCTCATGGGCCATTCTTGGCAATTTCGGTCCGTTAACTTGCCAGCACCCGCAACCCTCCTGCGGCACACTGGCGCGCCGCATCGGATCTGCAGTTTGTTCCATCCGCGACAATGAACCATACTGCGGAAAGCGCTCATAAAGCCGGAAACAAACTATGACCTACGACTGGAAGGCCTCTCTGGGCGAAGTGTCCGATGCGCAACTGCGCGCTGCACTAGAGCAGGCCCATATTCCTGCCTTGTTGGCGTCGATCATTCACCTGACGGGTAAAGCCGACCATTTTCAACAGGTCCAACCTCGATTTGAGCTGTTTGCCGAGAATGACGATGGCCTGACCGAGGAAGAGCGATCGGGCGCGCGCAAACTGGCGTTTGATGCGCTTAAGGACTATCGCGCTCATGGCGAATTGATAGAGCCATCCGCCGCAGTGATTGTGGATACGATGCAGCGTATTACCGGGGAACAGTTTCCGGAGCATCTACTTCCCATGTTGCGCGAGGAACTCAATTTATTTGCTGAGGATACTCGGCGGGTCGATATCGATACGCAATCCATGACCTCTGATTTTCAGGTTTTGATTATAGGTTCGGGTATGTCGGGAATCGCTGCGGCATTTCGCCTGAAGCAGCAGGGAATCCCTTTTCTGGTATTGGAGAAAAACCCTGAAGTTGGCGGTACCTGGTATGAAAACACCTATCCGGGCTGCCAAGTGGACTCCGCCAATCATCTCTACAATTATATTTTCGATCACAACACCCAGTGGCCTAACCACTTCTCGGGTCAGGCGGAGTTGTATCAGTATTTCAGTGACGTTGTCGATAAGCATGATCTGCGCCAGCACATACGAGTGAACAGTACCGTTTCCAGGGCTCGCTACGATGAAACGACAGGCCTGTGGACTGTGACCATTGAACAGAATGGCCTTCAGCAGGAACTCCTAGCCAATGCGGTTATCAGTGCAGTTGGCCAGTTGAATATTCCCAAATATCCCGAGTTCAAAGGTTTCGAGGATTTTTCCGGAACCAGCTTCCACTCCGCGCGCTGGGATCATCAATACGACTTGTCGGATAAGCGGGTTGCGGTAATTGGCACGGGTTGCAGCGCAGTTCAGTTCGTGCCGGAGATTGCCCCTTCGTGCAGAAAGCTGACAATTTTTCAACGCTCTCCACCCTGGTTGTTACCCGTGGATGAGTATCACACGCCAATGACGGAAGAGGAGCTCTGGCTCTTTCGTGAGTTGCCCTTCTACGGGCGCTGGTACCGTTTTTTCCTTTTTCGTACACGGGCAGTGGACGGCGAATTGCCCCTTCTCTATTCCGACCCTGACTGGAGTGGGCCTCCCAATACAGTGAGTGAAGGGAATCAACTGCTGCGTGACGCGCTCATTGACTCGGTAACTGAGCAGTGCGCAGGAGATACGGAACTGTTGGAAAAGCTGATTCCCAGCTATCCACCGGGAGGTAAACGCCCGGTGGTAGATGATGGTTCCTGGATAAGAACACTCAAGCGCGACAACGTGAATCTGGAAACAGATTCCATCAAACAAGTCGTCACGAGTGGCATCGTCACCGAGGGCGGTGAGCTCCACGAGTGCGACGTCATCATCTTCGGCACCGGTTTTACGGCAGACGAGTTTCTCGCGAACATGCAGATATACGGCCGCGAGGGAAAGAGGCTCGCCACGGTGTGGGGTGGTAACGCCCGTGCCTATAAAGGCGCGATGGTGCCCGGTTTCCCCAATTTCTATACGCTCTACGGGCCCAATACCAATATCGTTGTTGGCAGCAGCATTATATTTTATGTGGAGTGTCAGCTGCGTTATGTGCTGGGCTGCCTCAAGCTGCAATTGGAACAGGGCCACCGCGCATTGGAGTGCCGCGAGGAGGTGATGGAGGCTTACAATCAGCAAATCGATGCGCTCAACCGCCAGCGGGCATGGGGAGCTTCGCAGGTTTCAAGCTGGTACAAGAATCGACAGGGGCGTGTAACCCAGAATTGGCCGGGAACGCACTGGGAGTTTTGGAAACAGACCCGGAGCCCTGAGCCTGACGAGTTGGTATTCGACAAGCACTAGTCGGGTTCGGCGACCCTCAGATTCCGGTAGTGTCCAGATCTGACCCAGTGCCTCCCCAAATTGGAAAGACTCTGGAAGCAGCATAGGCAGTGACGAATCTCTGAGCCCTGGGGTCTTCAATATCCCTATGGCTCATATCAAAGCGATAGTAGAGCCATCCAGCGTAGCTGGTGATGTCGGGAGGGAATCGGTGGCGTTTATAGGTATTCGTCCACCGATTCTACCAGTTTCGCGCAGTTAAACTGACAATCCCGGGTACATTGCTAGTCGATATCTACGACGAATATGCAGTCCGCGGTTAGCTCATTTCCTGTAAACATATTATCGAGATTTGCAAGACCTGAGAGACGGGAAATCCCTGTGGCGTTCTTGAATCGCTTAGTGCCTCCAATTACCACACTCCCTTCTCCGTAGTAAGCTGAGAAATGCGTCATTGGCCCCACTACAGGAGATGCCACGCCCGGCCAACCATCCTGTAAAGCTGCGACCGTAGTTAATCCCTGGGTAGTAATGGATCCCTGGGGAAGGTTAAACGTTGTCGTCGTCACAACACGAATGAACTCGAAGTCACCCAGGACGTCCTGGATGGTCTGGCAGTCCACGACCGTACCTAGTTCTCGCCGAGTTTTTACCTCAAATAAATCAAACTCAAAACAATTCGCTTCCATCAATTCACCAGGATTATCTGGGTCGGGTACCTCTTGCAATTCTCCTGTGGCCGTACCCACAAGGCTGAATATGTAGCGTTTGCCACCGCCCTTATCTTTCCCAAACGCTCCTCCTGAAATGGATAACGCCAGGACGAAGCCCATGAACAATATCAATGAATTTTTCACAATCTGCCTCCAGTCTTACTTGGCTAATTGGGCTACAGAGATCAACCCTGTTTCCCCGAAGGGGTGTTTATTATAGACGATGATCCAGACGGTGAAGTCGAAGATGCTCTTGGTGCACTCTTCAATAACCATTAGTTATATCCAAGCAATTTAATAACCCCACGGAACCATGACCCGACTCTGGGCCGACATGATTGATCCATAATTCCTGCTGTATCTTGAACAGGAAACCGCAAATACAGTGATCAAATACCCAGGACGCTGTTGACACCTCTGTCGCAAATGCACAGGATCACCCCTTCAGTCCTGCTACGGGTGATCAGTCGCGACTGATCTACTATGCCTGTCACGACTTCGTCCGAACCAAGCTAGCTGCTTGCCAACGTCTTCATTACTTATTTTCGGCAACCCTCCCCGGCGCAAAGGGCCACTCCCATCCTGGCCACATCGAAAAGAATCCGAGTGATAGCCCCGCACTGTGCGTCGACAAAGGATATGGTA
This sequence comes from Seongchinamella unica, assembly GCF_004354085.1. Taxonomy (GTDB): domain Bacteria; phylum Pseudomonadota; class Gammaproteobacteria; order Pseudomonadales; family Halieaceae; genus Halioglobus; species Halioglobus unicus. The sequence goes on from NZ_SMSE01000006.1 coordinate 30,680, forward strand.
CCCATCGGGTGGGGAAGTGACGTTTGGGAGTGCATCCGGGGCGTGAGGTCGCTCACCCCGGATGCCGGTGTCGCCGGGGAGCCGCTAAGGAGAATGAGCCAGGGAGTGCAAGCGCTGCTGCCATAAGCCGTTGCCCCTATGGTCGCCTGGAGGTACAACCTGCAGGCTTTTCAGGAACTGCACCAGCGCCCTCTGATCAGACAGCGAACTGGCCTCGAAAGTGTCCCGGGCGACGCGGCCCTCGCCGCCGTGGGCGAGGATGGCCTCAGTGATGGTTGTCAAATCTCCCCTGTGACCGTACGGAGCCGAGTTGCCCACATCCCACAGCTTGCGGGTTAGAAAGAATTCACTGCCGGGTTTGCCGTCCTGATCCGGCCGGCCCTGGGCGAGTGTCTCGTTGCAGAAATGGCGTATGGCGCCGGGTCCGGGTTCGTCGCAAAGGTTGTGGCGCTTGAGGTCCGTGTAGGCGCGAACCACCGCCTTGCCTTCGGGCCGCTTTTCCAACAGCGGGCCTTCCCCCTGGCTGGTCATGTCGTAGACGTACTCGGGGCAGGCAATCGGGTCGCTGCAGGTACCGGGTGGGTTGAACGGATTCGGCTCGCTGAAAAGGCGGCTGTTCAGGGTCAATTCCGGTGTGTGGCAGGCGGCGCAGCCGATGTCCTCAAACACCGTGGCACCGTGCCTGACGCTCGCTTTACCGACGCTGCTTTTGGGCAATACCTGGCTGGGAACGCCCAGTTGCGCTTGCCACAGGCTGAGCGCGGTAATATCGCCGATGGTCAGTTCCCTGTTGTAGCCGTCTTCATCGAAATCAAATCCCTTGTCCGGGTTCAGGTCGAACCGTTCTTCCGCCTGGATACCGTGGTGGTGGTTCATGGCGTTGTTGGAGAACTCGCGTAGCGATACCACCTTGCCTGCCTGATGGAAGGGCTTTATCACCAGATCGTGGTCTATGCCGCGGGCATCGACGACATTGCCGTCCAACAGTTTCACATCGAACTCGACACCTTTGGTAATCAGCGTGTGCCAGCCGTCCGGGAGTCCCTGGACCTGCGACTGCAGGTCGACTGTCATTTCCCTGGCTAGCATTTCAATCGGCCCCGATCCATTCATGCCCAGGGTATTACGGCTGTTACTATGCATGGCGCTGGTCGAAAAGGTTACCGGGTCCAGTGTCTGCGCCAACACGAAAACATTGGCGACGAAGTCCCCGGCACCCCCTACCGCGGGCTGCGCGTGGCAGCCGGCGCAGGAATCAGAGTCTGGCGCAGAGGTGCGCAATTTCGCCACCTGCCCATCCGTGAGAAGCTCACCATTGTCGGCTATCACCGGTATGGATCGCTTGTCGCCGCCGCCGGTAGTCGCGGGGCGACCGGCGCCATCACAGGTATTGAAAGGTGCGATAAACAGTGCCTTGCCGTGATCAACGATCTCCTGGAAGGTGTGCAGTCCTAGAGCAATGTCCGCCTGTTCCAGGTGAGTGCCGATGATGGCATCGTCTGCTTCCAGTGGCGGGAGGCAATCGTGTGCCAGAGCACTGGAAGTGGTAAGCATGACGAGGGCGGCGAAAACGGGCCCCGCTACGCCGGTAGCCATCCGTGCTGTGAAAATTACCGATGTGTTACTCATAAGAGTCTCCAGTCCATGGTAGGAAATCAATCAATCTGCAATAGATACCGACAATTGAATGGGGGGCAATGCCGCAGGCAGGCGCTGAGTGGCAGCAGAATGTTGCGCTGCGGGCTGTGTGAATGACGCGCTCGAAAGCGCTCACACCAACCAGGTATCTGCGGTAAGCCAAATGAAAACGTCCCTGTTTGTATAGCGTGAATACTTATAGGGAGAAGTAGAGGCGATGTTATCGATCAAGGCAACATAAATCTGCGCTTTCCCTGAAACAGGCAAAGTGCGCCCACCAAACAGGCCGGACATCGGGCACTGGCAGCACCGACAAAACCGGGCTCCCTACTGATCCGTGACTTTTCCCAGATTTGCTTTAAGGTTGGAACACCCTGGATTAAGTCGAGATCGCTTTCGTCCCATGAGACACCTCGTCACACTGATCGCCGCACTGTACCTGCTGACAGCCATGCCAGGTTACGCGCAACAACTGAAGGACACTTTCAGGGAGCCGGTACCAGCAAACAAGCCGCGATCGATCCTGTTGCGCAACGTCGTGTTGATCGACCCGGCCAGGCCCGCCGAAACCCTCCGGGTCAATATTCTGGTAAAGAATGACCGATTGGACCTGATCTCCGAAGACCTGATTCCTCTCAATGAGGCAGAAATCGCCTACGACGGCCGGGATGGCGTAGTCCTGGGACAATTGAACCTGGGCGAACCCGCAAGTTTCCTCCTGTTGGACGGCGACCCTCGCGAAGACGTGGGTATCCTGCTCGATACCAGGGTCCACGGTATTTTCGCCATGCGCGAGGGCAAGATCGTACGCAATCGATTACTCACCATCATCGATGAAACTGCGGAGGAACGGAGAAGATCCGAGTTGGGATGGCTGGCCTACTCACCCCCGCCGCTGGCGGTACCCCTTGACTACCAGGATACTGGCAAGTTGAACCGATTTGAAACCGCCCCGGTTTCCGGGATTTTCACCGGTGGCCTGGGGCTGGACAGAATGTACTGGCTGGACCAGAGCGCCGACAGCAGACAGCAGGTCGGCGACCTGAAAGGGTTCGAAGGTGGAGAAATCCGCGCCCTGCGCATGGGTGCTTTTGGCACCATCAATTTCAATCGCCCCTGGGTCTGGGCCCTGTATGGCGCCACCCATTCCTACGACAAGGGCTTCGACGATAAGGACGATGACACATTCAGCTGGACCGATGTTCGGCTGGACATCCCGATCGCGGAAAAAGCCAGCTTGTCTATTGGCAAGCAGAAGGAGCCTATTTCGATGGAGCGATTGATGTCACTCGTCCATCTGCCCATGCAGGAACGGAGCAGCGTAGCCGACGCGCTGCTGCCCTCGCGTAATGTGGGGGTAGTGATCTCCAGCACGATTTTAAATGACCGTGTGGCACTCGCGGGCGGCGCTTTCAATAACTGGCTGGACCGGGATCAACCCAACTCATTCAGTGACAATACCATCAACTACGTCGGGCGTGCGACATGGGTACCCTTCGAGGACGACTCCCGCAGCAGCCTGCTCCACCTTGGCCTGGCTTACCGCTACTCTGATGCCAAGGAGAGCACACGCGTGTCCACGGAACCCGAGTTCAACCAGTCACCGGACTTTATCAGCAGCGCGGTGTTCAATGCCGAAGAGTTGAACACTTACCGGGCAGAGACATCATGGCGCTCAGGCAGGCTCTGGCTTCACGGTGAGTACACACGCACCAATGTCGACGCCGAGGCGCTCCGCGATCCGACGGTGAAGGGGTACAGCGTCACCGCATCCTGGTCACTGAGCGGTGAAATGCGGCCATACAAGAAGCGTGTCGGCGTATTCCAGCGCCTGCCCATCGCCCGCACCGTAAACCAGAATGGCTGGGGCGCCTGGGAAGTCGCGGCACGCTACTCAACCCTGGATGCCAACGACGGTCTGCTTGAGGCAGGTGATATGGACATCTGGTCAGCGGGCCTCAACTGGTGGTTGTCGCCCTACCTCAACCTCAACTTCAATTACCGCTATATCACCCTGGACAGGAACGGTCTGGAGAGCAGCAGCCAGGGCATAAACTCACGGCTTTTGCTGATGCTGGAGTAACAGGTGGGCGAACGCTGCGATCCAGTCATAAGCACCGGTAGCAGAGTCCGCGAGAATGACCCGCTAGCTCAATCCATGGGTTCCCGGTGCAGGACGGTATCGACATATTGCTGAAACCGCACAGCCTTGCCATCTTTGACCGTCCAGGCGTGGGCGAAGGGTGACCTGAAGCTCCTGCCAGTGGCTTTGTAGCTGCCGCTGTATTCACCCAGTACGACAACGCGATCGCCGTCGGCCACAAAGTCCTGGGGCATTGCGGTAAATCCGTTCCAGTCATCACCCAGCTTCATGAAGACACCGTCGAGTATCGCCTGAGGGCCAACGTACACTCCCCCATAAGGTCCCCCCGCAGCTTCCGTCCAGCTGCAGTCATCAGCGAGGAGCTCGAGTACGGCCGGAATATCGCCATTGCCGAAGCCTTCATAGACACCGCGCACTACGTCAATCGTTTGCATTTACTAACCCTCTGAACAGTTTTTGATGCCAAGCACCTGCAGATCGATAAGCTTACTTCTGGCGAACCAAGAGTGACAGGCATCCATTGGAGTCGAAGGAACTGGTTAGCGATCTTCGACGGTAGAGCGCTGTTCAACCAGCGCCGCAGAGTCGGTCGGCCAGTTTGCGCAGTTGCGCTGCGCCATCTCCCTGAAAGGCGCTGCCATGCATGCAGGCCAGGGTTTGCGGCTGCAGGGCCGCCAGCCGTTCCAGCACCGGGCCGGTATTTGCGCCGTGGGCGAAATAATCCATGGTGCGGCGCATCTGCTCGCTGCTGTCCAGAACATCATCCGATACCGGAGCGTGCTCACTGCCCGGCTGGGTGAAGAGGTCACCACAGAACAGCAGCCTGGTGGTCTGTTCGAATAAAAAACCGTTTTCCCACCCGTGTGGAACATGGGGTGCATCGAGCCAGACCACCGTGCGCGCACCCAGTGACAGCGCCTCACCATCGGATAACGCCCGCGGTGGCCGGTCGGCCAGGTCCGCTACGCTGGTCATTGCCGCGACCTGACCGCACAGCACTTCGGCCCGGGGGGCTGCCTGGAGAAATTCATTGAGTGAGCCGCACTCATCGGCTTCCACGTGACAGAAGGAGATGTAGCGCAGCTCGTTCAATGGCAGCACCGATTCGATGGCCCGGCTCACAGGCTCAAATAGCCTGCGCAGGCCGGTATGGAACAACAGCGGCGCCTCGTCCACCAATAAATACTGATTAAAGCTGAACCCTCCCGGTACCGTATCGGGTGAAACGGGGGTGCTGATTCGGTACAGGCCATTACCAATATCGTCGATACGGGTGCCCGGTGTATTCATGCTCATATCTCCCCATCCGGCGTTGGCGACTTGCTACTGACCGCCAGTTCAAATACCTTGCAAAGCGCACCTGAAGCATAGACTGAAATCGATCGCGCGGGGAAAACAATGGTCAGGATTATTGGCTCCTATATTTCACCCTATGTGCGAAAGGTGCTGGTGTTCTTGCTCGTGGGAGTACACCTCTACAAAGTGCTAATCCCCTAGTTCCCCAATGCAGGACAACGAGCACACTCGGGGCGCCCCGTATCACCGAATGACCCAGGGCAAAATCGCACGCTATCTCCGGTCGATGAATAATTCTGCTCTCCGGAAGAATTCTGCTCTCAGGTTGCGAGCTTACCCACAGAGAGTCTGGCAGGCTGTTCGGCGAGTGGCACCTTGTCAATGTCTGAGCGTGCGCTAATGGATGGAAATACCGCCGTCGATATGAATACAGTTGCCAGTGATGAATGATCCCGCCTCGGAGCAGAGATAAAGTATCAGTCCCGCCATGTCCGATGGCCAGCCCACCCGCTTCAGGGGCAGCTGCTCTGCCACGGTTTGTCCGCAGGACGTCTCAGGCCGGCCGTTTGGCGCAGGCGAGGCCTCGTCCGTGACCAGGCGATAGGGTAACTCCGGCGCGCACTGACTATACCTCTGCGTAGCAATCGACTGGCGCTACCGGTTGGTAGAGAGTTACTCGATACGTGTAATAGTGGTTGAAGGCGTCTGAAACCAACAATGCGAAGCGGGCCCGGGAGGGTGACAAAACGACAGTTCAGGCAAGACGGAACAGTCTCGCCTAATCCACCAACCCTGTCCGTCGCGCTTTGGTTTCTGTTGTAACCCAGATGAGTACTTATGCTTAGTGGGTTGAGTATTCAAGCTCATTGTCGCGCCATGCTGAAACGAGTAGGTTCAGGATTCAGTATGCGCGATGTACCTTGCATTTTACCGACCACCCAACCCAAGGTCCAAAGCCACATCGCTTTTTCGACCTGAAAGATGTCGGTCAAATCTTGAGAAGCACCACCGATCGATCACCTCTGGATTACACCTCAGGCGAAGAGTCCAACAAAAGGGAGCCAGCCGTGAACGATTTGCAGGAAGACAAGGCCACAAAAAGACGTTCATCCACCTCTCCTGGACGAACATTTTCAGCCGCTCTAGGCGCTCTCGTGTTGTTGTTGATGCTGACGGCACAGGCGGCACCCGCAAAAGCCGGGGAGACGCTGATCGACGGCCTCGCATGGCGGGCGCTGACCGACACCGCGGGCGCCGGCCTGTCGTGGAGCGACGTGGCCACGGTCTGCCCCCTGAACGAAACCCCTTGCAAAGGTAGTGTCAACGGCATTGACTTCACCGGTTGGACCTGGGCTTCCAAGTCTCGCGTGGAAGCAATGCTCTACCAACTCACGGGCTGGAGTATCGGTGATTCAGGGCCCTACTACGGTTCAACGCTGGACTTGTTTTTCGACCAGTTCGCTCCGGTAAAGGAAACCGATGGCGTGAAACTGTCTCACGCCATCTACGCGTTGCCGGAAATCCCGGGTGACGCGATGGTGGGGGCCATCTGGATTATCGATGCCAAGGTCCCGGCGGGAACTGACGCCATTGATGAGCAGCCGATTGATGTTACCGCAACAGAGGCCGGCGGCACTTTTTTTGGCGGTCAGCCCATCGGGGTGTTTCTGGTCCGGGATCCTGCGCTGGAGATATGCAACAACGGCATCGACGACAACGGCGATGGGCTGGCCGATATCGATGATGAGGCCTGCACAGCCCTTAATCCAGTCATCAACGGGCGTGAGTGGCGGCAGCTTACAGTGACACAGGGCATGGCATTCTGGGATGTGGCCGCCGTTTGCCCCGCCGGCGGACTTCCCTGCAGCGGCTCGGTCGGGAACGTTAATTTCGATGGCTGGATCTGGGCCAACAGCGTCGAGGTTTATTACATGTTTCAAGCACTGACCGGATACGGTGCATTTGAGTCGATTCCCGCCGACCCGACGGTGGTACCCAAGGTGTTCGACAAGTTCAGTCCCACCGCTTCATTGGCTACGGCCGATATCCTGTTTGGTAACACCTATGACAGCATCCGCAGCGAGAGCCCATCCAGGTCAGGCGACTTCTGGTACGCATTCTCCGCCATCAATAACGGCGTGGAGGATTTCGGCGACCCGCTTACCTGCCGCAATGGCCTCGACGACAATCTCAACGGCTCGGTGGATTTTGCAGACCCCGCCTGTTACAGCTCCAGGATTTTCTCGGTTGTCGATTATTTTGACGATGACCCCCTTGAAGACTTTATAACTACTGCTCCAGGGCCAAACATCGGCGATACATACACCCCCAACCCCTTCCACGGTTACTTTCTTTCCCGCGAGCCGAGGCTCGCCACACGCGAGTCCTGTGATAACACCTTCGACGATGACGGCGACGGCCTGATAGACAGAGCCGACGATGATTGCGCCACGTACGAGCCTCCCGTCGGTCTTCTCGTGCGCTGCATCCACGAGCCCCTGTGGCCGCAGGACAACGAACCGATCACCATTCACGCGGAAGCAATTGACAAGAACGGCGCCGACCTGATCGCAGATCGAGTAGAAATCTATGTCAACGATACCAGCAATCCTGTTGCTGCTCTGGATACCACCAGTGGCTTACAGACCAGTACCGTCGCATCCGGCCGGAGCCTCCACTATGGATGCCGGGCAGAACTGGGCGATGAAGCGACGTTCAGTGGCTGGCGAGACGTTGACGTCGGTGAACCTGAAATGGGCGGGTATCGCGCGGTGCCGGTCGTGTATAACGGGCCGGTAAAGGAAAAACTGGACCTGGTCTTCATTCCCGAAATCAATCGCCATTCAGGCACAGCAGGCTGGGCCCTGTTCCAGAGCGATATCTACCAGGTAGTCAGAGAGGGTTTGCTTGAAATCCCCTGGTTCGTGAAGCACCAAAGCGAGATCAATATCTGGCTCGGGCGTGATTTCGCAACCGTAACGCCAAAGGACGCCAATAACGCATCCTCGAAATGCAAAAAAGACAAGCCCGCTGTGTACCCGAATGGTTATGAATTTTCAGATGCAACGGGGACGATTCACGACCGGGAATGCAGGGACAACTCTTCCATGGATTTTTTCACCACCAAATTCAAGCTTGATAGACTGCAAGTCGTTGCCCATGAAATCGGACACGCTGCGTTCAGCCTGTCCGACGAATACCAGGGGGAACCCTCGCTGTATTTCACACTACCGGATTTTCCGAACCTCCTGACTAGTGAGAACGCCTGTAAAAATGCCGCTCAACGTCGAGATAAGGACCCGAACGCGTGCCGATATCTGTCTGAAGCCAGGGGCGTTTTCCTACTCAATGCAACTTGGATATTCGAGCCAGACTATCGCACTACCAGCCCGCCTACACCGGACCTGATGCAGCAGTCCGGATCTGGGAGCTGTAGCAGCGCTGACTCATGCGCCCAGTATGGCGTGGGCCCTTCCGAGATTGATCGAATGGAGTGGAAGATCAATAAGTGCAAGGCGGGGAGGTGCTGATCATGAACATTCCTAACATTCGAATCGCCGCCTTCTTGGGAATGACCTTTTCCCTCCTGACTCCGCATGCCTCTTCCTTGGAGGCCGACCCCTCCACGTCACCGGTTCCAAACATAAGCGAACTGATCCTGGATAGCAGGCGTGGGATCTACATCGAGCTTTCTGTATTTGCAGACGGCAGCACACAGCTTCTCGGATCCGGGGTAACCGACCTTCCCCCCGGCGCAACTGATGACGACCCACCGCTTCTGCTGTTGCAATTCCTCGATGCGAGTGGCCAGATCATTGGCGTCCAGAATGGGTGGGACCCGCGCTACGAATACGAGCAAACAGGGACAGGAGAACAGGTTGTCCTGCTTGCAGAAGGGATTGGCCGTTTTCAGGTGCCATTCGACCACAGGATCACACATATCCGGTTCCTGGACCAGCAATTGGCGACCCCACTGGAACTCGTGGACGTTGATGTCAGTGACCTGGTGCAGGCGTTTTGCCTGGGCAATCCTGCCGACGACAACTGCACGGGCTTTGAAACCGAAGACCGGGATGGTGACGGCGTCATCGACAGTGAAGACAACTGCGCCGACGTCGCCAATCCGGATCAGGCCGACGCCGATGGTGACACTATCGGCGATGCTTGCGACGATAGTCCCGGCGGCGATGACAGCGATGGCGACGGCATAGTCGACACTCGGGATCTTTGCCCCTCTACTCAATTTCCGGAGTCAGCGCCAACATCCGGGGTCCTCGGACGCAATCGCTGGGCACTTGATGCCGGTGGCAACTTTGTACAGGCGCCTCCCCAGGAGGGAACAGAGCATACCTTTACACTTTCGGATACCCGCGGCTGCTCCTGTGAACAGATCATTGCCGCCGCCGGATATGGTTCGGGCCACTTGAAGAGCGGATGTTCGACAAGTGCGCTGATAAACTGGGTCCAATCGGAGTAACTTCCCCTGTCAGTGGCACTACTGATCGGAATTTGTGAGCCTCTCGTGTTTACGGCTTCTGCGCAGTTCGCGAATTGGTAACATGGCATTGGGTCACTGTGATGGCCCGGCCCAGACATCAATACGACGCTTGCTCTTGACCTGCATTACTTCAGCGCCAGGTATGCCTATAATAATTCCTGCGCGGGGCATCGCCAGTCTCAGGTAAATCGATTTTTCGCAAAATCAGTCTAGTGCATGCCGGTGCCCGCCGGTAATGATAAAAAGCCACTTGTCATTACCGGGCCAGCCACAAACACTGGGCGTGATCGAAGCGGGCAGGGAGCTAGACAGATGCTCACCAGGGTTCACCACATCAATTTGCTGGTCCGGGACCTGGACGCCGCGGTGGCGCGCTATCGCGCCGCATTTGCCATCGCCAGGTTTGAGTTCGGCGATCTGCCAGAGCGTGGCGTACGCACGGCCCGCTTCCGCGCCGGGGAAAGCTGGATAGTACTGGTACAACCCACCGACCCCGACAGCGTGCCCGGACAACAGCTGGCTGCCCACGGAGAGGGCCTGTTCCTGCTCTCGCTGGGTGTAGACTCGCTGGCGTCGGCACGGGAGACGGTTCTCGCCGGGGGCGGAGCGTTTACCCAGGACAAGCCGCGCACCGGTCTCGAGGGCTGGCAGGTTCTGGACCTGGACCCGGCGCTTTTCTCCGGCGCCCTATTGCAACTCACTGAAGAAAAACCGACAGATTTTGATTCAGAATGAAATATTTATTTCAACCTGAACATTTTCGCTGACACTTGGCGTACACTAGCTATCAGGCTCCGCTCGCAGCAAATAATAGCGCCTTCGACAACCTGCTGATTTTTATCAGGTTTTTTTAAAGTTAGCGCCGAAATGCGGAGCAGGTACAGCCGTTGGCATGGTTCCTGCGACCAAGGCTGGAGAAGTCTGCCTTACGCAACCCATGCACAGGAGTCAGCCCATAATGAAAAAACCGCTCGCCGGCCTGCGAATACTGGACCTGACCCACATGCTGTCTGGCCCCTACGGCGCGATGATTCTCGCCGACCTCGGTGCCGAGACAATCAAGGTTGAACCCCTCCAGGGCGAGGGTACGCGCAAACTGCTGGCCAGTGATCCCGCCCATTCCCTCAATGGCATGGGCGCCTATTTCCTCACGCTCAACCGCAACAAACAAAGTGTCGCCATTGACCTGAAGAGCGAAGAAGGTCTCGCCCAGTTCTATCGCCTGGTTGAAAAATCCGATGTTGTGATCAGCAATTTTGGCGCTGGTGTGCCCGAGCGCCTGAAGATTGATTTCGACACCCTCAACCAGATTAACCCACGCATCATCACCTGCGCTGTTACCGGCTTTGGTTCAGACGGTCCGGGCAGCAAGCGGCCAGCCTTCGACCAGGTTGCTCAAGCCACCGGCGGCGGGATGTCTATTACCGGCACGGACCCGGATCATCCGGTGCGGGCCGGGATACCGATCGGCGACCTTGGCGGTGGCATGTTCGGAGTGATGGGCATACTGGCGGCCCTGTACGAGCGTGAGCGCAGCGGCCTGGGTCAGCACGTGGATATCTCCATGCTCGACTGCCAGATATCCCTGCTCAATTACATGGCAACCATGCACTTCCTTTCCGGAGAGGATCCGTACCCCATCGGCAATTCACACTTCGTCCACGTACCCTATAACACGTTCCGCTGTGCTGACGGGTTTATCGTGATCGCTGTCATTACCGATAATTTCTGGCAAAACCTGAAACAGGTGGTGCCCTGCGACGAATTTGATGACCCCGCGCTGGACGGGCAACCCGGCCGCTGGGCTGCGCGCGACATGATCAACACCCGGCTCAACGAGTTGCTCAGTGCAAATACCTGTGACTACTGGCTGGAACAGCTCGAGGAAAAGCGTATTCCCTGTGCGCCAGTCAACCGTTTCAGCCAGGCCCTGGCGGATCCCCAGGTACAGCATCGCAATATGGTAATTGACCTGCAGCACCCCGATGGCCCCGCCACTCGCGGCCCCGGCAACCCGATCAAGCTATCGCGTACCGCCGAGGAATCCTTTACCCCCGCGCCGCTCCTGGGCCAGCACACCGAAGCCGTGTTCAAGGGCTTGCTGGGCTGCAGCGCCGAGGAAATCCAGGGCTTGCGCGATAGAGGAGTCATTGGCTGATGTCGCAACACATCGTTATCAATGAGGTAGGTCCCCGTGACGGACTGCAGAGCCAGGACCGGCACCTGAATCTCGACCAGCGCCAGCAGTTGATCGAGGCTTTGCTCGGGGCAGGCCTGAAACACATCGAGGCCGGCAGTTTCGTGTCACCCAAAGCGGTGCCACAGATGGCGGGAACCGGCGAACTGCTGGCCCGCCTGCGCATACCAGACGACGTTGAGCTGAGCGTTCTGGTACCCAACATGAAAGGCTATGAACTCGCTCGTGAAGCCGGTGCGGGTACGGTAGCCCTGGTGGCCTGTGCCACCGAGACCATGAATCAGAAAAATATTGGCATGGACCTGGCGCAGACCTTCGCCGTCGCGCAGGCCATTATCAACCGCGGCAAGGCTGAGGGCGCTCGGGTACAGGCCTACCTGTCGGTAGCTTTCGAATGCCCGTTTGAGGGGCCGGTGGCCGACGAGATCATCGTTGAGCAGGTTCGCCAACTCGCCGACTGGGGTGCTGATGAGGTGGTGATCGCCGATACCATCGGTGCTGCGAACCCGGCTGCGGTACGCCGTCTGATGGATGCCCTTGTTGCGGAGCATGGGGCGCAGCGACTGGCCTGTCATTTTCACGACACCCGCGCCATGGGCCTGGCAAATGTGTTTGCCGCTATCGAAAGCGGCGTGCGCAAGTTCGACAGTGCCATCGGCGGCCTCGGCGGCTGCCCGTTCGCACCGGGTGCCAAGGGCAACGTGGCCACTGAGGACGTAGTGATGTTGTGTGAGCAAATGGGCTTTACGACTGGCATCGACATGCCAGCTCTGCTCGCGGCTGTACAACTGTCGAGCGAGCTGACCGGCTACACTCAGGGTGGTCGGGCCTATTACTGGTTGAGCAATAACGCCGCCTGACAAACAAACGATGTAAAGACGAGGAGACAACAGGGATGGCATACCGATTGGGTGTCGATGTCGGCGGAACCTTTACCGACTTTCTGCTGATGAATGAAAAGACCGGCGAGACGCACACCGCCAAGGTCCCTTCCACACCGGAAGATTCATCCATAGGTGTACTCAATGGCGTGGGGCGCATCTGCGAAGAATCAGGTATAGACCCCAACGAAATCAAGCTGGTGATGCACGGGACTACCGTGGCGACCAATGCAGTGCTTACCGGCAAGGGTGCAACCGTGGGCCTGGTAACGACCTCAGGGTACGAGGACACCCTGCAGGTGGCCCGCTCCTATTGCCCGGGTGGCCTGGGTGGCTGGGTCAGCTATGTGAAAAATCCTTTGCTGGCACCGCTGGAGCTGACCATCGGCGCACGGGAGCGAATTGCGGCAGACGGCACCGTGGTGGAACCTCTGGATGAGGAGAAGCTGCGTCAAGACCTTGAAGCCCTGCACGCGAAGGGCGGCATACAGGCACTGACCATCTGTTTTATCAACGCCTACCTCAATGGCGAGCACGAACGCAGGGCGCGGCAGATCGCGGCCGAGATATTCGGTGACACGCCCGTTTCCATCTCCTGTGAGGTGGTGCCTGAAATGCAGGAATACGAGCGCACCGAGACCACGGTGGTGAACTCCTATGTGCGCCCGGAAGTAGCGCGCTATGTAAGAAACCTGCAAACCGCACTCGAGGATCGGCTGGGCGACGACACCCAGCTCTCCATACTTCGCTCTGACGGGGGCCTTGCCTCCGCCAGGGCCTCCGCTGAATCGCCGGTGAACCTGCTCATGTCCGGTCCTGCCGGCGGTGTTGCCGGGGCGATTTACTTCTGCAGCCGGGCGGGCTTTTCCGACATACTCACCTTTGACATGGGCGGCACCTCCACCGATGTGGCATTGATTCAGGACTCGCGAGCGAGCGTACGCCGCGAAACCATCGTCGGGGATGTCCGGGTGCGCGCGCCATCGGTGGATGTACGCACCGTAGGGGCCGGCGGCGGCTCCATCGCGTTTGTCCCCGAGCTGACCAGGGCACTGCGAGTGGGTCCGGAATCCGCCGGAGCGGTCCCCGGCCCGGCCTGTTACATGAAAGGTGGTGATCAGCCTACGGTATGTGATGCCAACGTGGTACTCGGCTATCTCCCGTCTGACGTGCAGCTCGGCGGCAAAATGGAAATCAACCGCGACGCTTCCGTCAAGGCCGTACAGCAGGTGGCCGATGCGATGGGTATTGAGCTGATGGAGGCGGCCGAGGGCATCATCAAGATCGTCAATGAATCAATGTTTGGTGCCCTGCGACTGGTGTCGGTGGAGCAGGGCTACGACCCGCGCGACTTCGCACTGGTGGGCTTCGGCGGTGCGGGCCCGCTGCACGCCAATGCCCTGGGTATTCTCAGCAATGCCTGGCCGGTTATAGTGCCCCCCGGCCCGGGAGTTCTCTGTGCCTACGGTGACGCTACTACCCAGGTGCAGGACGAGGCGGCACGGACCTATCTCACCATAGCGACCGATATATCCGATGAACAGCTGCACGCCGATCTGAAAGAGCTGCAATTGCGCGCGGGGGAATCCCTGCTCGCGGACGGTATCCCGCTGGAAGAGCACGAGGTGACCTATCAGGCAGACCTGCGTTATGCGGGCCAGGCATTCCAGATTACGGTGGATTTTACCGAGGCTGACCTGGCGGAGCGCGGTATCAAGCTGCTCACCGACCAGTTTGATGCTGAGCACGAACAACTGTTCACCTTCAAGCTCGGTGACGGTCACGAGATTCTGATGATTCGCGCGGTTGCCAAAGCCAGGGCCAGGACCATCGCCGAGCTTCGCGTGGGCAAGGCCGAGACAACACTGGAGGACTGCAAGATTCACGACAGCCGTTTCTACTACGAGGGCCAGTGGTATGACATTGCTATTTACGATCGCGGTCGGTTGCACGAGGGCCTGGTGGTCCCGGGACCGGCGATCATCGGCGAAATGGATTCCACCACGGTTGTATTGCCGGGCTACGATGCGCAGGTCGACGCGATCGGCAATCTGTTAATCAATCCGGTGGCCTAAGGAGACCAGGACTATGGCTGCAAAAATAATCCAGACCAACGACGCCCAGATTAATACGGTAGAGGTTGATGGCGTCACCGTGGACATCATCGAGAACGCATTGCGTAATGCCCGCGAGGAAATGGACGCGGTGTTGTTTCGCACCGCCATGTCCCCGGGCATCCGCGAACAGGGTGACTGTTTCCCGATGATCGCCAACCGCGAGGGCAAAATGGTTGTGGGCCAGTTCGGCTCATTTATCGGGCCTTTCCTCGAGGCCTACGATGCGGAGATCGAAGAGGGAGACATCATTCTCACCAACGATCCCTACCTGTGCAACGCGGCGGTATCGCACCTGCCGGACTGGGTTGTGCTGGTGCCGGTATTCAAGGACGGCCGCCACATCGCCTGGTCGGCGATGTTTGGCCATATGTCGGATAACGGTGGCATGGTACCTGGTTCAATTCCGATCCAGGCAACCACCATTTACCAGGAAGGCATTCGTATTCCGCCTACCAAGCTGTACAAGCGAGGCGTGCTGCAAACCGATCTGCTGGAGCTCATTCTGCACAATGTGCGAACCCCCCAGTGGAACCGCTTTGATCTCAATGCCCTGGTGGCAGCCTGCAACACGGCGGCAAAGCGCTGCGTCGAACTGGCTGAGCGATTTGGTGACGACGTGTTGATGTCGACCATGGATATCATGCTGGATCGCAACTATCGGGCCATGAAGCACATCATTGAGATGTTCATCCCGGAAGAGCCCCGGGAGTTCGAGGACTATCTGTGCGATGACGGCATGGGTATGGGGCCCTACAAGATAAAATGCCGGATGTGGCGTGAAGGCTCGACCGCAATCTTCGATTTCGATGGCACGGATCCGCAGGCACAGAGTTCGGTGAACTTTTACCTGAACGAGGACATGTTCAAGATGTTCTTTGGTTCCTTCACCATCAACGTTGTGGACCCGCAGATCGTTTTCAACGATGGGTTTTACGAACTGGTCGACGTGCGTATCCCCCAGGGAACCCTGCTCAAGCCAAATTTCCCCGCCGCCCTCTCTGGCCGCACGCACGCGCTTGGTCGGATTTTCGACCTGCTCGGCGCCCTGCTCGGCATGGGCGCGCCGGAGCAGATGCTCAACGCCGCCGGATTTTCCGACTCACCTCACCTGTTCTATTCCGGTTATGACAACAACGGCGAGTGGTTCCAGCTATTCCAGATCGGGTTTGGCGGCATCCCCGGTCGCCCGGTAGGGGACGGCCCCGACGGGCATTCACTGTGGCCGGGCTTTACCAATGTTCCGAACGAGTTTATCGAATCCTACTTTCCACTGCGTATCGAGCGTTATGAGACGATTTGCGATTCGGGTGGCGCCGGGCTGCATCGCGGTGGTAACGGGCTGAGCGTCGCTTACCGCTTCCTGGCCGACGGCGAGATCGGCATTCACGACGAGCGCTGGCTGACCTATCCCTGGGGTGTCCTGGGCGGCGAGACCGGCCTGCGCTCCACCAAGCGCCTGGTGCGGACTGACGGCAGCGAACAATGGCTGCCAGCCAAGATCGAAGGTGTAAAGGTACGTGCAGGTGACATCCTTTACTTCAACACCTGGGGAGGCGGCGGCTGGGGAGACCCTTACGAACGTGATCCGGAGCTGGTCCGCCAGGATGTCGAACGGCGCCTGGTCAGCCACGAAGGTGCCAGGCGCTACGGTGTGGTAATGGGCGATGACGGAACCATAGACGCCTCGGCTACAGATGCCCTGCGGGCGGAGTTACGCGCCGAGCGCGGTGACATTGAACTGTTCAACCGTGGTGGTACGATCGAGGAATTGAAAGCGCGGTGCCTTGAGGAGACCCACTTGCCGCCACCTGAATCGCCGAGCTTTATCGGCAGCAGCCCGGCCTGAATCGAATGCCTGATCTAGCCCGCCAATCACAGTCTCTCGGCCAGCGGCCGGCACTGGTGCTGGTGGACATGATCAATGGTTTCACAGATCCAGCCTGCCCCCTGGGCAGCGAATGCGATAGTGTGGTTGCGGTAAATCTGAGCCTGTTGCAGGCTTTTCGCCGCCACCGGCTGCCCATCTATTTCACTACGGTTGTCTACCACTCAGATAAGCAGGCCCAGGTGTTTCGCGCGCGGCTCCCGGCTCTCAATGTGTTGCAGCCGGGGTCTGCCTGGGTCCAGGTCGACCCAAGGCTACAGCCCCTGGGCACAGAGGCGGTGATTGAGAAACAGTATGCCAGCGCCTTTCACGGCACCGATCTGCTCCAGCGCCTTCGCCAGGACAGCGTGGATTCTCTTGTTGTCACCGGCATGACTACCAGTGGATGTGTGCGCGCGACGGCTGTGGATGGTTTACAGAACGATTTTCCAGTGACTGTGGTGGCTGACGCCGTTGGCGATCGCAACCCGGACGCACATCTGGCCAACCTGGACGACCTGGATGCCAAGTATGCCGATGTCACAGACAGCGCGGCAGTGCTGGCTCATCTCGACGCACTGGAGGATGGCCCATGAGTACCGTGGTTACCCAGAAGGTACGCATCCTGATTGTTGGCTACCGCAAGTTCAGCGAACTTATCAATGCAATCATGCCGGAGTTTGCGGACGAAGCGGAGGTGACCATTGTCGAGTCGGTCGCCAGCCACAATACCGAGTACCATAGCCTTGTCGCCCGTCACAATCCGGACGTCGTGGCCAGTGCCGGGTCCAATGCGGCGTACCTGGCCAACACCCTTTCCGTGCCCGTCATTGGCCAGCCGGTTACCGATACCGATATCATTGAGGCACTGGCCAAGGCCTGTCGCATTGCGGGCCGCGTTCACCTCTTTACCTACCAGCCCGAAAACATGCCGCCAGGGCGACTTTTCCTGAGTCTGCCAGAGCTATTGGATATCGACCTGGTGCATCACAGCTACAGCACATCGGGTGAGGCGAACGAGCGCCTGCAGCTCGCTATCGCAGAAGACGATCCCCAGGTCGTGGTCGGTCCCTCATACACCTGCCACATGGCGGAGCAAGAGGGCGTGGCGACGATTCTGCTATACAGCAAGGAGTCTGCGCGGCAGATGCTGCGCGAAGCGATAGAGGCCGGTCGCAACCGGCTCAGTTTCTCGCCGGTTCAGAGTGCGTCCGCCGAGCACGAACAGTTTGTTATCCGATCGCCGCTGATGCGGGAGGTTGCTAACCTGGCTCAGACCTACGCGCTAAGTTCCGGCGCGGTATTGGTGGAAGGTGAAAGCGGAACAGGCAAGGAACATATAACCCGGGAAATTCACCGCCACAGCGAATACCGGGACGGACCACTGGTTGCGGTGAACTGCGGCAGCATTCCCAATGAATTGTTCGAAAGCGAGTTTTTTGGCTATGTAGACGGCGCCTTCACCGGCTCCCGCCGGGGTGGCCGGCGCGGACTCGTAGAGCAGGCCAACGGCGGTGTGCTGTATCTCGACGAAGTGGGAGAATTACCGCCGACGCAACAGGTGAAACTGCTGCGTGTACTTCAGGAGAAGCGCTTTCGCCCGGTCGGCGGTAACCGCGAGATTCCGGTTGACTTCAAACTGATCGCGGCAACCAATCGGGATCTGCGGGATGCGGTCAGCAGTGGACGTTTCCGCGACGACCTTTACTACCGACTTAATGTATTCTCACTCAAGCTGCCACCGCTGCGGGAGCGCCCCGAGGACATCGAGGCGATGACGCAACACTATCTTCAGCGCTATGCGCAGCAATACCGGCTTAACACCGACCTGGATTTGCTCTATCAGGCTGTCGCCATCGACTTCCTCCGCTATCCGTGGCCGGGTAACGTGCGCGAACTGCAGAATTTCGTCGAACGTATCGTCGTCAGTCGCATTTCCTGTCCCGACGAAGAGCTGGGTGGGGAGCAAGTACAGCGAATTCTTCCCGAACTCCACCAACGTGTTACCGGGACGGACGCCAATGGTGGTTCATTACGCGACCAGGAAGAAGAGGCCATCCGCAGCGCCATGCAGAAATTCGCTGGCGACAAGGCAAAGGTGGCCCAGTATCTCGGCATCAGCACCACGACTTTGTGGCGACGGCTGCGAGCGATGACCCAGACAGGTGAAGAGAAACCTACAAAGTTTTCAAGCAACACTCAATCCAGGTGATTTAAGGCAGGAGGAATGCCATGTACCTTAAGAAGAAGCCATTGGTAGTGGGACTGGCAGCGGCGGCTGCTGTAATGACAACAGCGCCGGTTGCGGTGGCGCAGTCCGAGAGCTTTGCGATAGAGGAAATTGTGGTAACCGCCCGCAAACGGACGGAGAACCTGCAAGAGGTTCCGATTGCCATCAGTGCCATTGACGAAACGACAATTTCTCGTGCCGGTATCGAACGAGCATCGGATTACATCGGTTTGATACCCAATGTAACCCTCGTCGATGCGGCCAACGTTGGTGACACGCAAGTCAGCATACGGGGTGTCGTATCCACCCGGGATGCAGAATCAACGTTTGCCTATGTCGTTGATGGCGTGTTGAGCACCAATCCCAACAGCTTTAACGAAGAACTGTTTGATGTGCAGCAGATTGAAGTTCTGAAAGGCCCCCAGGGCGCACTGTACGGTCGCAACGCGGTAGCAGGCGCTATCCTCGTTACCACCAAAGAGCCCACCAATGAAGTCGAAGCAAAAATTGGCGGAGGTATCGGCAATAACGATGCCTACAAAGTCAATGCAATGATTAGCGGACCGATTATTGAAGACACCCTGCTCGGGCGTTTCGCTATCAGTACCCGCGAGACTGACGGCTTTTACAAGAACATATTTACCGGTTCAGATAACTCCGTAGACTATCTGGAGGACACCAGCGCCCGGGGCCGCCTGATCTGGAATGTCAATGAAGACCTGTCCTTCGACTTTCGCGCCGGCTACTCCGAAGTGAAAGGTGGCGCAATCAACTTCAATGCTGCATTCGCCATTCCGCAATTCGAAGCCGCCTTCGGGTCACCCGAGTTCTATAAAGACGTGAATGACCTGGACTTCAAGTTCATTTTCAACACACCGGGCGAGAACGAGCAGGAAACGCTGGATTTAGCCCTGAAAGCTGACTGGAACCTGGGCTTTGCAGATCTGGTGGCAAGCATTGCCTACAACGACCTGGAAGAGTATCTGCTGTCGGACGGTACCAGTGCCACATTCTACGGCTATGAGTTTACCCCGGCCTGCGAGAGTGACCGGGAAACGCTGAATAGTTTCACCAGGCCAGACCTGTTCGGACCGCCGGGGCAGCCTTTCCTGGTGTTTCCGCCGGGAGAGGGCCTGGGTGTCTACGGGCCATATACTGCGACGTCCTGCGACGGTTACCAGTACCAGGAGCGCAACCAGGAAGACCTCAGCCTGGACGCACGCCTGGTTTCACCGGGCGACCAGGCTATTCGCTGGATCGGCGGCCTGTATTTCGCCGAGATCGAACGAGAAGTTGTGGTGGCCTACGGTGCCGACCAGGGCCAGGGTTTTGCACGTCGGCCCTACGTTTCGCCTACCGGGCCCAACCCGACAGACCTGTTGTTCTGGGACCAGTTTGATACCACGGTTTATGCCGCCTATGGCCAGATCGAATTTGATTTGAGTGAAACGGTCGAGGTTGCGTTCGCCGCGCGTTACGACCGGGAAGAACGAGAAGTGGATAACCAGGTGCCGAACGTAAACAATTCGGGGCTCAATTCAAACCTGCTGGATCCGGTAACGGGTCTGCCGGGCCCAATCAACCCCGCATTTGCTTCCAATCCGGGTGGGATCCCCAAACGTGACGACACCTACAGCCAGTTCCAGCCCAAGCTGACACTGAACTGGGCCGCCGGTGACAACATAAACCTCTACGCAAGCTATGGCATCGGCTTCCGCAGCGGTGGTTTTAACTCTGTGGGCACCGAGGATTTGCTGAACTTTTGGTTCAACGCCGGCTACGGAGGCCCTGGCGAGGCAGTTGATGCAAAGCTCAAGGTCACTGACGACTATGACAAAGAGGTGTCCGAAGCGTTTGAGATCGGCATGAAGTCAGAATTCATGGATCGTCGCTTGCGACTGAATGCGGCGGTTTTCCGGACCGACGTGGAGGACAATCAATTCTTCGAATTCTTCGCCGGGCCGTTTGGTTTATTGCGTTCAGTCACCACAATCGATGAAATGTATATCCAGGGCTTCGAAGCAGATTTCACCTTTGCAGCGACGGAGGGCCTGACTCTTTACGGAGGCATTGGCCTGATGGACTCAGAAATCGAGAAGAACGATAACCGGCCACTGTCCGAGGGCAATGATGTGCCTCAGGCGCCTGATACTACGGGCAACCTCGGCCTTGAGTGGGTATTCCCGGTGAAGGGAGATATCAACCTGGTAAGCCGTCTTGACTGGCAGTATGTCGGCGAGATGTGGTTCCACACCCTGCAGGGTGAGGAAACACCGACCATCTGGAACGTGTTCTTCGGGCCTGGCTTCAACCAGAATTTCTCCAAGGCCAGTCGTGACGCCTACGATACCCTCGACCTCAGAATCGGGTTGGAGGCGGAGCACTGGGCGGTTACCGCCTGGGGCCGCAACATTACTGATGAGGACTATTTACAGGAGGTCATTCCGGCTCCGGAATTCGGCGGCAGCTTCAACCACCCGTCAGCCCTGCGATCGTACGGCGTGGATTTCTCGTACCGGTTCTGATTGGCCCGCTTGATAAAACTGCGCGGCTAACACCGCGCATTTTTTTGCCTGCCTGTTCCAACGAATACCGGTCATGCGCGCGGTGGATTTCCCACGGTGTCGTAGACGGTTTGGTTAGGATGAATTCCTCATATTGCAGTGAGCTCAAGTTCCCGACTGAGCCGTGGGATCTCAAGCAACTGGAGAATCGTTCAATGTAATCGAACACGTCCTGCCGTCTGCGGTCGTGCTGCCGATGGATCCGCTCCCGCTGCCCTTTCGATCCCGGAGGCGCTAGACTATAAACTGGCCAGTCAACGCCGGTAGGCAGCATTCCATGGAGCAGCTATCCGGGCTGGATGCCGCGTTTGTCCACCAGGACAGTGCGCGCACGCCCATGCATGTCACCGCCATCCTGCTCTACGAAGCCGGAGGGCGTTCCCTCGACCTGCACACCCTGCGCGGAGTCGTCGAGCAGCGCCTCCTGCAGCTGCCGTTGTTCCAGCGCCGCATGCAGCGGGTCACCCTGGATATGGACACGCCCTACTGGGTTGCCGCCGGCCCGGTGGACTGGCGCTATCACCTGGGGGTGGAGGACGCCGACGGTCTGCCCTGGTCACAGTACCAGTCCCGGCTGGGAAAGTTCCACGCGCGCTGCATGAACCTGACAAAACCCCTGTGGCAACTGCGCCTGGTGAGTAATATTCATGGGGTGCCCGGTATAGAAGAGCCCTGCCAGGCGCTGCTGCTGAAGGCGCACCATGCAGCCATCGACGGTATCAGCCTGGCCTCCCTGCTGCACCGGCTGCACGACCAGGGCCTGCAGGACACTCAGCAGTCCGGGAGCGCTCCCCCGCAGCCGAGCCCGTGGCAGCTGTGGTCCCGGGTCAACCAGAACAATCTGCTGCGGCAGGTAAAGCTGGCGGACACGGTGGGGCGCCTGCTCCCCGCACTCACCCGTTTCAACGGGGTGAAGCCAAAGGAGAAACTGCCGCCGGTGCGGCGCTTTCGAGCGCTGTTCAATGCCCAGATCAGCAGCGGTCGCAGTGTCGGGGTGGTATTGCTGCCGCGGGAGGAAGTACAGCACATCAAGCGCGCCTTGCGTCGCGTCACCTACAATGACATCGCGGCCAGCATCATTGCCGGGGCCCTGCGCCGCTATCTGTCAGGCCGCGGCGAACTCCCTGACAAAAGCCTTGTCGCCGGGATGCCAATCAACCTGCGTGGCGGCGATACCCGGCGATCGGGCAGCAACCAGATCGCCACCATGGCGGTTGGTCTGGGAACCCAGGTGGCAGACCCCATAGCGCGTACCCGCTTATTGCATCGCTACGCGGTGGCCGGCAAGCGCAATATCGATGCCCTGGGTACCGGCACCATCATGGACATCAGTGACAGCCTCAACCCCGCATTACTGGCGGGCGGGTTGCGCACCCTGGCCGTGGCCGGCAGCCTGGGCTCGATGCCGGTGCCCTTCCACACCATGATCTCGAACGTACCGGGACCGACCGGTGAGATATCCCTGGATGGCTTGCCCTTGCTGGCCTGCGCCGGACTGGGCCCGGTGCGGGACAACATGGGCCTGTTCCAGATAATCAGCAGCAGCGACCACTACGTCAGCCTGACGTTCAGTGCCTGCAGCAAGTTGCTTCCGGATGCAGACAACTACCGCAGAATGCTGCTGCAGTCGCACCAAGAACTCCTCGATGCGGCGACTAACGCCGGGACACAATTTCTCTGAACCATTGACCGGGATCAGCAAGTATGAACACACATGGGCGAGATTGGTCTACCAAATGGAATCCCTGGGCGTGACGTTGGAGGTTAAACATATGGGTGTTATCTGCGCTCGCATTACCCGTCTCTCGTTATTCCAAGCTGTTCGTGCTCGGCGCGTCACCAGGCGGCCGCGCGCAGGCGGATGGTATTGGTCCGGCATGCGGGGCTGGCGGGTTCCTTTCGGGGGCACTGCAATATATGCTGACAACTGACTAATACGGAACAACCAGTCGGTAGGTTCGTCGGCGATGGGAAAGGAGGGTTCTGTGAGCGCAAAAATCCAACAATTCAATGCAGGAGCATTATTCCTGGCGGCCGCTCTGCTGGCCAGCCTACTCGTCGCTGGCAGCGTCTCTGCAAACGAGAAACAGCCCAATATCGTCCTGATCGTGATGGACAATCTCGGCTGGGGAGAGCTCGGGGTCTACGGCGGCGGCATCCTCCGCGGTGCCGAAACACCGAAATTGGACCAGCTGGCCGCCGAAGGGATGCGTTTTCTCAACTTCAACGTTGAGTCCCAGTGCACACCGAGTCGGTCGGCATTGATGACCGGCCGACACCCGATACGCTCGGGCACCACCAAGGTGGTCTGGGGCCAACTCTACGGACTGACCCAGTGGGAATACACCATCGCCGAGGCGCTATCTGACGCAGGCTATGCCACCGCCCTCTACGGCAAATGGCATCTCGGTGATACGGTGGGTAGATTCCCGACCGATCAGGGGTTTGACGAGTTTTACGGCATCGCGAACACGTCGGACGAGTCGGTCTACGCGGCGGGATTACAGTTCGACCCCGAAAGCGTGTCCCCTCCCTATATTTTCGCCAGCAACAGGGGCGAGAAACCTCGAAAGATCAAACCCTATGACCGTGCCGCGCGGCGCCAGATCGACGCCGAACTCGCGGAGCGATCGATTCGCTTCATGGAGCAGAATGTAAAGGCCGGCAAGCCTTTCTTTGTCTATCTTCCCTTCACCCAGGTGCATGTGCCGGCGTTGCCGAACGACGATTTCGAGGGCATTACCGGCAATGGGCGCTGGGCTGATGTCCTGGCCGAGGTCGATCATCGCTCCGGACAGGTTATCGACGCATTGGATCGCCTGGGCATACGCGACGAAACCATCATTATTTTCATGAGTGAAAACGGACCTGAACAGGTCTATCCGTACAACGGAACTGCGGGCCCCTGGCGCGGCACCTACTTCACAGCACTCGAAGGCTCGCTGCGGGCACCCTTCATCATCCGCTGGCCTGGCAGAATCGAGGCTGGCGCCGTCCACAACGAAATCATGCACATTACGGACGTCTACCCGACACTGGCCAGCATCGTCGGTGCCAGGGTCCCCGATGACCGATACATCGATGGCCTGGACCAGTCTGCCCTGCTCACTGGTCGCACCAGGAAGGGTGTACGCGATGGGTTTCCGGCGTACAACGGAGATCAACTGCAGGCCTACAAGTGGAGAAACTGGAAAGTGCATTTCCTGACGCAGAATTCAATGCTGGGAGACATCGATCGGCCGGGTATGCCGCAAGTATTCAACCTACTCAGCGACCCCAAAGAGCAATACGACATTTATAAGTACGGAGGTCCGCATGGCGAGGACAGCATGTGGGTGACGCCGGCCGTGATGAAGCTGGTACTGCAGCACCAGCAGACCCTGATTGAAGAGCCCCCCATCAAGTTGGGCACGCCTGATCCTTACCTGCCCGCCAAGGCCCGACCATAGAGTTATCGCACATATCGCGAACTGAGACGGGTTTTTGGGTGGGGCCCCCCGGGGATATCACCCAATCGGGCAAACAGGCTCAGAGTATGCTTTCTGTGTGCTGTTGGACAGGCTGACCGAGGTGTGTGCAGTCCAGGCCTCCTGCAGCAGGCAGCAGGTATACCATCGTGGCGGCCGCTCGAGCAAGGTGAACTGCTGATGATTTCCGCTGGCCGCGTGGTCGGATAACAAGAACCTGAGGTGCTGCCAAACCTGGGCCTGCAGTTCAGGCGGTTTCCATCCATTCTCTGGTAGGGTGACTGAACCGCTCAGCCGGGGGACGGTTGACTGATCACTGACGGGTCGACTATAACTGACCGATACGCCCCACAACCGGCACCCGGCATGGAAGCAATCTATCGTTTTGTAGAGGACATTTTTGCCGGCCTGGCGCAGATCATCTACCGCCACTCCTTATCCGCGCTTTTGCTGGTTGCGTTCGCCACGATCGCCCTGGTGACGCAGCTGCCTAAACTGACCCTGGATACCTCCAACGAGGGCTTCTTCCACGCCGACTCGCCAGAGCTGTTGAATTATATGGCCTTCAAGGAAGAGTTCGGCCGGGAAGACATGATCATTGTCGCCACCGAGACCGAGAACGTGTTCGAACCCGTCTTCCTGCGTCGGCTCCGCTCCCTGCACGAAGCCATGGAGGCACAAGTTCCCTACCTCAATGAAGTCACCAGCCTCCTGAACGCGCGCAATACGCGCGGTGAAGGTGACGAGTTGATCGTAGAGGACCTGTTTGAGTCATGGCCAGAGACCGATGATGCGATGGAGGCCCTGCGACAAAGAGCCATCTCCAACCCCCTGTATCGCAATCTGCTGCTATCAGCCGACGGACGGGTAACCGCACTGGTTGTGAGACCAAGCCCTTTTGCCGTCCCTGACTACGAAGGCGACATCATGGCCGGTTTCGAGGATATGCCAGTGGGGGATAGCGCGGCACCGGCCGAGTTTCTCAATGACCGGCAAACCGCGGAATTCGTGGCGGCCACCCTGGAGGTCGTACAGCAGTTCCAATCCGAAGACTTCCGGCTCAGGGTCGGCGGCATGCCCGTGATGACCGAGGTAGTCAAGCAGCTCATGCGCCAGGATATGGCACGCTTCCTGCTGGCCGCCATAGTCGGTATCACCTTGTTACTTTATCTGATGTTCCGGCGGATATCCGGCGTTGTGCTGCCGCTGCTCTCCGTACTGTTAACCCTGCTGTGTACCCTCGGGCTGATGGGCCTCACCGGTGTTGCGTTCAAAGTACCCACGCAGATACTCCCCTCGTTCCTGATAGCGGTCGGGGTGGGCTCCTCGGTACATATACTCAGCCAGTTCTACTGGCGCTTCGACGCCGGCGATGAAAGGATCGAGGCACTCACGGGGGCGTTGAGGCAGAGTGGCGCACCGGTCCTGGGCGCCGCTTTGACCACCGCAGTGGGCATGATGTCGTTCAGCAGCGCCAGCCTGGCCCCGCTTGCAGAAATGGGTATATTCGCCGGCGCCGGCATTCTGATTTCCCTGTTGTACACCCTGATTCTCATACCGGCTTTGCTCGCGCTCGTGCCCATCAGGCGCAAGGCACCGAAAGGTTCCACGGGCACACGCATGGATCGATTTCTCGCTGGCTGCGCCGACTTCGCGATCCGCCACCGGCGCACCAACATGCTGGCAGCGGCCGTCATCACCCTGCTCGCCGTTCTGGGGCTGACCCGACTACAGTTTGAACACGATCCGCTGCAATGGTTTCCGGACGACCACACCCTGAGGACTGATATCGAGTCACTGAATGAGTCCCTGAAGGGCGTGATGACCATGGAACTGGTGATCGATACCGGCGAGGAAAACGGTCTTTACTCCCCGCCACTTCTACAGACAATCGATTCCCTGGCAGGGGATGTTCTGGCAATAGAGCACCGGGGTATGTCGAGCGACAAAGTTTTATCCATTACCGATGTGATCAAGGAGATCAACCTGGCTCTGAATGCGGACCAACCGGAGCACTACATCATTCCGGACAACAGGGAACTTGTGGCCCAGGAACTGTTCCTGTTCGAAAACACCGGTACCGATGACCTGGAGGATTTCGTGGACAGCCAGTTCCGTAAGGCCCGGTACACCGTCAAGCTACCCTGGATGGGGTCCACGATTATCTACGGCTACGGCAATGCGCTGCTCGACACCATCACCAACGCCCTGCCAGAAAACGTCACTACACAAATTACCGGTATCAGTCTGTTATTCGCTTCTGTTTCGGTCAAGTCTCTGGACAGCATTCGGCAGAGCTACCTGCTGGCCGCGGTGGTCATTTCCATTCTTATGGTGGCTTTCATCGGTGACCTGAAGCTCGGATTGGCGGCGATGATTCCCAATCTCTCACCGATTCTCATTTCGCTCGGTGTGCTCGGCTGGTCGGGTATTCCCCTTAACGTATTCACGATGTTCGTGGGCTCCATCGCCCTGGGGCTGGCCGTGGACGATACGCTCCACTTCCTGCACGCGTTCAAGCGGGCCCACATGGAATGCGGCAGCACCGAAGCAGCGATCAGGCAGAGTTTCCAGAGCACAGGCAGAGCCCTGGTTGTGACCACCGTTGCTCTTTCACTGGGCTTTTTCCTGTTCGCCTTTGCTACCATGCAGAGCGTGATGCTGTTCGGGCTGCTGACCGGCTTCACTATCGTCCTTGCCCTGGTCGCGGACTTTATCGTCATGCCCGCGATACTGGTCTGGATGATTCCGGACAGGAGCCCCGTTGCACCAGATGGGATATTGGAGGAAAGCCCATGATTTCAATTTTTCGCTTCGTAGTGCTTTGCCTGCTGTGTGCGGCGTTTCAGGCCCATGCCGACGATCCACGGGCCAGGGAGATCATGCAACAGGTCGAGGACCGGGACGACGGCGATAATCGAACCTCCGATATGCGTATGGTGCTGATAGACCGCAAGGGCAACCAGCGCACCCGGGAAATCCAGTCTTACGCCAAGGATTTTGGCGAGGATACCTACCGCATGATGTTTTTCCGGGAGCCCGCCGATGTTCTGGGTACCGGCTTTCTGACCTACGATTACGACGATGAAAGTCGCGACGATGACCAGTGGCTGTATCTTCCGGCGCTGCGCAAAGTCAAGCGTATCGCATCCCAGGACAAGAGCGGCAGCTTCATGGGTTCCGACTTCAATTACTCCGATATGACCTCACGCAACCTAAGCGATTATGACTTCACTCTGCAAAAGGAACTGCCGCTTGGGGAACACACCGTGTGGGTCATAGAGGCTATCCCCCGAAGTGAGGACGTCATCGACGAAACCGGCTACAAGAAATCGCTGCTGCTGGTTCGACAGGATAGCCACGTGGTCGTTCGCGCGGTGCATTGGACGGCCGATGGCAATAAGCAGCGCTATTTCGACACCCTCTCACTGGATCTCATCGACGGGATCTGGACCCCGCTGGAGGTCACCATGACCACCAAACAGGGTAAACAGACCCTGCACAAGACGGCCATCAGCTTCAGCAATGTGAAATACAACCAGGACCTGGACGAGTCCCTGTTCACGGTGCGCTACCTGGAGCGAGACCTCTAGTTGCGATTCGCGCGGCCAGGATCGATAGCCAGCGCGGTCTTGTCGTTGCTGCTGTTCGCACCATTGGCCGTTGTTACGGCGGAGAACGACATCGAGGACGCACTGTCCGGATTTGATGAGCCCGGGGCAGATGACAACCTGGAGGACACACTGTCGGGCTTTGACGACGGGGAGCTTCCGGTTGAAGACACCGAGTCTGCTCGGTGGCTCTCGGGAGAGAACTGGCGAATCACCGGCGACACGGGCGTATCCGCAGCCTGGAACTATGCTCACCAGCGGCCCGGGCCGGGTGAAACCGACTGGCGCGGACTGTCCCGTTTACGTGCCCGTCTGCGGCCGGAACTTCGCCTGGACCTCGGTAACGACTGGGACGCCAGGGTGCGGGTTAACGGCTTTTACGACTTTGCCTACCTGATCAACGGTCGTTCCGGGTACACCAACCAGGTACTCAGGCATTACGAATCTGAGCTCGAATTCCAGGACACCTACCTGCGTGGTTCCCTGGGGACTAACCTGGACATCAAGCTGGGACGACAGATTGTGGTCTGGGGAAAGTCCGACAACCTGCGGGTAGTCGACGTACTCAACCCTCTGGATCGTCGCCAACCGGGCATGACGGATATCGAGAACCTGCGCCTGCCCGTGACCATGAGCCGACTGGATTATTTCACGGGCGACTGGCGAGTGACCGCATTGGCGTTGCATGAAGTGCGCTTCGACAAGCTGCCCGTAGTTGGCAGCGACTTTTATCCCTACAGCAATCCGCCGCCAGAAGAGGACGACATCCATGATGGCGGCAGCAACACCGAGTATGCCCTGGCGCTGTCGGCCGTTATGCCCGGTTGGGACCTTTCCTTTCACCTGGCCAGACTGTTTGACGAGGAGACACACCTTGCAGTGATTGACGATGGCGCTGAACTCGTCCACGCACGCATCGATATGCTGGGCGCTGCCACGAATATAGTCTTCGCTGACTGGTTGTTGAAAGTAGAGTCAGCCTACTTCGATGGCCTGCGTTACAGCGCGGCGCCGGGAAAGGACTTTGCACGCACAGACCTGCTGCTTGGTGTCGATTACAATGGCTTCGACAATACGACGCTGACGCTCGAGTCAGCGCTCCGTCACATTCACAGTTACGACAGGCGCCTCGAACTGGGACCCGTTCCCTATCAACGCAACCGCCTGGAGACAGCTTTCCGTTATAGCGCGGACTTCCTGAACGATCGGTGGAACGCGATCATCGTTGCCACCCGTTTTGGAGAGGCGCTGAATGAGGGAGGCATCACCCGCATCCAACTGGGTTATGAGTTACGGCAGGCACTGGAGTTGACAGGTGGATTGGTGCTCTACCATGGCAGGGTTCAGTGGCCCTTCGACAGCATCGCAGACAATGACCGCGTTTTCCTAGAACTGAAATACAGCTTTTAGCCAAACCTGCCGGTAGACACCCGGCCGATAAAATAGCATTGCGAAAACTGGCCACGGGACCGTGAGGTTTTGCAAGCAATCGCCACCAGGTCGACCATTATCCGTTCTAATCGCTGTTGCCAGGCCAGGCCCCTAAATAAATGGTTGCCCTGTAAGGGTCAGTATGTTTGTATATCACTGATAATCAGAAGTAGTCATATCCGCAATGGCATCACCAACAGGGAGGTGATATATGTCATTCAGTCCTTTACGACGGCACTCCACGCTACTCGCTTGCTTCCTTACATCAGCTTTTTCCCACTACGCGGCCGCACAGGCACCTCCCACCGGCGCCGTAACCTACGGACCTGCAGTGGTCGCAGCAGTGCCTACCACCAGCGGTATCGCGCTTACTGTTCTGGCACTGGTGATGGCTTTTCTCGCTATCAAAGCCCTGCGTAGTCGCCATGGGATGCACAAGGCGATTAGCGTCACCGTTTTTTGTACCGCCTCCGCCGTGAGCTTGATTTACGGGCTACGGGCCATGCACGTGGAAGCCATTGTGGCGGACGTCACTGTGGATGGGGCCGAATGCGCGAGCGAAAACACGGAACCCTACGACCCATCAGCAACCGGGGTGCGCCTAGTTAGTAACTGTCCGGACAATGACATTGTCATCAGCGCGCTAGATCTGGAAGGCTGCGCAGCTGCTACCCCCGATGCGGACACCTGTACTACTGGCACATCACTGTCCGATACCGAGTCCTGTGGTCTACCCAGTTGTGAGAATACACCCCCACCGGTGGCCGGCGCCTGCCAGGGCGGCGCAGTGAAACTCTCTACCAGTCCCGGCGGCGACATGGTGGTTTGTGATGATCCCACAAACACCACTTGTGAAGAGGACGCGGAGACACTGTGCCCAGTAGGCATGCAGCTCTGCAACTTCGACCAGTATAACGAGCGTAATGATGGATGGGACTATCCCGTCGGCGGCCCGACGAATCCGATTGTAGTAGCCGAAATTTTCTGCCGCGTAGACTCCGGCGCCGGGCATTTCACCCTGGGGCCTTACGGCGGCGTGACCAATCTCGGGCAAGATACCACTATGAACTGTGGCTACGGCAGTTCCCGCGAGAGCTGCACAGCAACCTATGGTTGTAACGAGCAGAGCGTGCAGGCCCTCTGCTGCTTCCCGTCACCCACTTGTGGTAACGGTGTCGTCGATTCACCCGAAGAGCAATGCGATGATGGCAACGCCGACGAAACGGACGACTGCCTGAACAGCTGCGCGTGGCGCGTGCCGGGAGACCATGGCTTCTCTACTGCAACAGGCTGCTAGTCACAGGCTGTGTATTGTTCTCTGGCATATGTCCTGACTTTCACGAGGGCCAGTGTTCACTCATTCCGCCTTCCTTCGTAGACATCAGCCTGTGCTAGGTTGTCCAGGGACTCTTGATATCGTTCGATCCTGCCTTGGGTCATCGGGGAGGGCTGCTAGTAGGAATCTGTACCCAGCGGTAGGCGCAGGGTGCGCTCATAATGGGTTGCTGGTGGACCCGTCTACAGCAAGCAGGTCTACCACGGTCCTGCGAATCAGCGCTTCCGCATCAGGTCTCCGAAAACTGCCTTCGGTAGTGCTCCCGGGGACGGCGATTGTAGTAACTCTTCCCTCTGTCGATGGAAATCGACCCTCGATACTGCGAACCCATTGCGCCCGATACTCCTCTTGAGGCCATCCGCCCCCGGTACCGCGCGAGTAGACCAGAAATCTTGTATCGCGGTTGCCCTGACTCAAAAACCCCAACAGGGCCACCAGCTTGTTGTCCGCAATTTCGTAAAGCCGTCGAAACTGTTCCGAGTAATCCTCCGATCCTGTGGGATAACCCACCCCCAGATCCTGGTTCATTGAATGGAAAAAAGCAGACCGATGAATAAGCACCAGACTTGGTTGCTGCTTCAGTAGTTGATTTTCCCGATCCCATGTAGAGCCAATAGTTTCCTTCTGGATAATAATTGGCAAATCGCTCAGCATATCGCTCAACACATCTGCATTCGTACCGCTCTTGCGTCGAGTCTCCTCATCATAGACACCGCGGTCCGCATAGGTGTCCATCAGGATCACCACGGGCACCGCCCGGCTTCCGCTCGCGACTTCGCTCTCTCCATGGGTGATATCCCGAAAAATCAACCAGCCGATACCGACGATGAGCAGCAACAGCAGTGCTACCTCCAACCCGCCCCGCACACCAACAGAATTACCCGCATCTGCAGCCGTTCGAGTGGGGCCGTCCGGGCCAATGTCGAATATCCAGCTGAAAATTATCGCAATCGGAAATCCGCCTCCCAAAAGAACAATCGTTATGGATGAAAACCAATCGGGAAGGTTCAGTGGTTCTCCAATGACATCCACAACCTGTAGAATCCCCCAAGCCACGAGCACATAAACAGCGGCTACACGGAAAACTTTTCGCTGCTTCAGTTCGCGGAGAATCGACATGACGTTGTTATTGATAGGGGTAGATCAACAGACTATCAGGAGTCCAGCTTCAGGGCCATCCCGTTCAATCGCTCGTCGATGATAGTGCCGCTTGCCATTGACCCTGTCCTGCAGTTCATTAACTGAGAAGGTCGCCATACCTCCGATGGCTAGGATTGATCACGCAGTGCAGCCAGACGGCATTAGCCATGACATCCGGCGGCGACCGGTAATGCCTGTCACTATTCATCGGTCGAATCTAGCAGTTTCGGCTCGCTTACTTTGCAGTACCAACTAGAATCCTGGAGCGGTCTGGAGAAATTCAAGAGGTGATCATATGGGCAGGAAAGCAAACCAGGCACTCTTCCCGGTTGTGATCCTGATGGTGCTTACAATGCTTGCGAGCAAAGGATACACAATGTCTGACGAGTCAAATCCAGAGTCACTGCGCCAACAGGTTGAAAGGACCGAACAGGCATTCGCCGCGACCATGGCGGAACGCGATTTCGAAGCCTTCAAAACCTTCCTGGACGAGAACGCCATTTTCTTTTCAGGGGAAAAACCCTTGCGCGGCGCTGAGCAAGTTGCCCTGGCCTGGGAGAGTTTTTTCCAGGACGAGGCTGCACCTTTTTCCTGGACGCCCGATACCGTCGAAGTGTTGGCCACAGGTGACCTTGCACTCAGTTCCGGACC
The DNA here is from genome assembly GCF_004354085.1 of Seongchinamella unica. Taxonomy (GTDB): domain Bacteria; phylum Pseudomonadota; class Gammaproteobacteria; order Pseudomonadales; family Halieaceae; genus Halioglobus; species Halioglobus unicus. The sequence continues at coordinate 63,705 of NZ_SMSE01000006.1, forward strand.
GGTCTACGACCCGCAGGGCAAACTCGTCGGCAGGTTCAATTCAATCTGGCGCCGCCAGTCATCGGGTGAGTGGCGGGTCGTTTTTGACAAGGGCTCTGACGCCTGCCCATGAAATCCAACTCATGTTGCTCTAAATGATGCAGGCTGGTCCTCTGCAGGCCAGGGGATCACCAGCGACTTGCTATTACTGTCCACTCAAGTCAAACCGGCGGGTGAGTGAGCGAATACTATAGCCCGGGTTCCATCGCAGAGAGAGGGGGTCGGATGCCGGCCAATCAACATCAGAGTGATCAATTTCTTAGCCGCTGGGTAAAAGAGCGCTATGGCGAGCGCCTCAGGCTGCCGGTTTTCGCCGCGCCGATGTTCCAGGTGTCAGGGACCGACTACGTGGTCGAGTCCTGCAGGGCGGGTGTTATCGGTGCTTTCCCAACGGTAAATTGCCGGAGTATTGAAGAACTGGAGGGCTGGTTTGAGCGAATTGACTCAAGCCTCGATGAAAAATGCGCGCCCTACGCAGTGAATCTGGTCGTTCATCCCTCCAACAAGCGCCGGGATGCAGATCTGGAATTGATATGCCGATACAAGCCGGAAATCGTGATTACCAGTGTCGGCAATCCCGAACCGGTACTGGCTCCCATACAGGAGTACGGCGGGCTGGTTTTCGCGGATGTGGCGACTCATCGCCACGCGCAAAAGGCGCTGGAGATTGATGTGGATGGCTTGATACTGCTCACCGCAGGCGCAGGCGGCCAAACCGGTTGGGCCAACCCATTTGCCTTCGCCCGGGGGGTCAGGCAGTTCTTTGATGGCCCCATCGTCCTCGCGGGCGGAATCGCTGATGCCCGCGCCATTCGAGCGGCTGAGGTGCTGGGCGCAGACTTCGCCTATATGGGCACCCGGTTTCTGGCCACGAAAGAGAGCCTTGCCCAGCCGCGCTACAAGGACATGGTCCGCGAGGCAAAGTTCGACGATATCAAACTGACCGACAAGGTCACGGGCATTCCGGCGAATATGCTCGTTGCATCGCTCATCGCCTCTGGTCTTGATCCCGACAATTTGCCCGAACGCGGCGCGCTGAACATTGAGAACGATATTAATCCAAACAAGTCTCGCCCCAAACAATGGAAAGATGTGTGGTCGGCCGGACACAGCGTCGAGCTGGTGGAGGACGTACCAACCATAGCCGAGCTGGTAGAGGCTCTTGCTAAAGACTACGCCGCAAGCACTCCCTGGTGATTTCGAGACGGTAAAGGTTGTCGCACAACGCGCTGATTACTGTTTTGCGGGTGGCTATTGAGAGCGATCAAAAGGTGCGGTTTACTCACGTATATTGAGATGCGAAGTGCATCAGCTGATGTGCACCCCTGAGTTCCAGCTTCGAACAGATGTTTGAGCGATGATTCTGGACCGTTCGATAACTCATGCCGAGTTCTCTGGCAATTTCCTTACTGGTCATGAACGCAGCAACTTTGGTCAGCACCAGTCGCTCTGTTGATGTCAGCTTCTCCAGAAGGAGATCGACGTTACGATCAGTAGATGGTGTAAGCGCTTTATCCCTTCCAAGAGAGGGTGATATGTAGATGCCATTCGCGCATATTGTGTCGATACATATACGGATATCAGAAATGGCGCTGTCCTTGAGCACATAGCCTCGCGCGCCGAGTTCAAAAGCCCGGTCCAGGTAGGCCTTGTCGTCATAGCTCGTCACTACGACGACGCAAATGTCGGGTCCCTCACGGCGCAAAGTCTCCAACAGTTGCAGGCCATCCATGCCAGGCATTGCCAAATCAAGCATGATCATGTCCGGTCTATCATGCTGAACGAGTGCCAATGCGGCCCTGCCTGTATCAGCCTCGGAAACGCTTTCTATCCTGTCAATATCATTTACCACCTGCTTCAGTCCCTCTCGAAACAAGGGGTGATCATCGACGATTAAAAGTTTCATGCAGACCTGCCAGAATTACACTATGTATCGATACCTGATTGCCCAACGCTCAGACGGGAATTGGCAGCCAGAACCCTACCTCGGTTCCCGCTCCAGGTGATGTCCTGACTGAATACACGCCTCCAAGGACTCGTATGCGACCAGCGCTCTCCTGCAGACCGAGTGCGTCTCCTGCTACAGCTTCACTATCAAAGCCGATGCCATTGTCAGAAATACTGCACATCAACTTATGACCATTCACCCGCATCGTACAGTTAACCGTTGTGGCACTGGAATATTTAAGAATATTGGATAATGCCTCCTGAACCACTCGGTAGATGGCCAGGTTTACGTCCCTGTCGACAGGTACCTCAGCCAGATCTTTGATATCCAATGACCATTCGATTCCGGAATCATCCAGTGCTCGCTCAAGGGTTGACTCAAGGGCGGCCTGCAGTCCTAGTCTCGCAAGAATGTGAGGGTGCAGGTCGTGCGAAATTCGTCTCAAGTCGTCCATGACTTCTTTACACAGGGCTATAGGCGGATTTAATACGTCTGCATCGATGTTCCTTGATTCGCTTCTCGCAAAGGTCGCTTGCCGGATCTGATGGAGCTGGTTGCGCAGAACCAGCACGGAGTGACCGATGGAATCATGCAGGGCCTCGGCAACGGATTGACGTTCTCGCTCCTGTACTTCTACCAGGTTTCTGGAGAACAATCTCTCGATTTCCAGTGCCAGAATTTCTGCCGCGTTCTTTTCTGTGTTGAGTATTTTTATCCGGTCCGCAAGGGCCAGTGAAAGAAGCATCCCCTCCGCCAGGGCACCAGCCTCAAGAATATGTGCTGAGACAATATTGTAAGGCAGGAAGGCATGTGTGTAGGAGAAATAGACCAGCATGGAGCTGAGCAGAGCCCCCATCCCAAGCGCGAGAAAACGGGCCTGCACCAACTTCATCGAATAACACTTGAGCGATATTCCGATGAAATAGGCCGCACAGGAAAGACTCAGCAACTGGACCAGGGCCGCACTCAAACCATCCGGCAGTCCCGGCAGGGCGTCGTGAAAGGCCAACCACACGCCAGCAACCATTGCTACGATTGAAGCTATCAGGGAGGCTCTAAAAACTAGCGGGTATCTTGTGTCGATGCCGAGGAATCTGTTGACAAAACCAACGCCGAAAAATGCGCCCATTCCATTGAACGCTGAAACCAATGATAGCGGTTTACCCTCTGGCCAGAGGTACTCTTCCGAAAGGCCGCTAAGCAGCATGACTGCGGCCACTATACTCAGAATGTATCCGACGTAAAACAGGTAGGATGAATCCTTCAGGCTGGCGCCCAGTAGCAGGTTGTATCCAGCCAGTGCCAGCATGCCGCCAAGAAAAATGCCGTACCACAACCTCAGACCTAACATGTAATCAGTCCACGGCTGGTTCTGCCATAGCCTCGCCGCAAAGTTCATGGGGTGCGTGGTGTCGTTTCGCGCGCGTATCAGAACTATCAGGTTGCCACCAGCGTAGGGAGGAACTGGAAAGGCGTAGCTGGCATTTTTAATGGCTCTGTCCACATATGGGTAGCGATCACCTGCACGAAAATGCTCCATACCTCCGTCAGGCAGCACGTACCAGACATCAAGGTAGTTAAATATTTGACCGGGCACCTCAAGAATGGAAAAACCTTCATGCCTACCAGGGCTGGAGAGATCGGTCTTCAACCAGGCCTCATAGCCAATGCGATTGATATTCTCTGGGGGCTGAAGAGGCCGGAAAAGCGCAACTGAAGCATCGCTGAGCACTGAGTGGGGATCGTAACTTCCCACCGGGAAGAACAGAATATCGAAATTATGGCTGATGTCGATCGAGTCTTTCGCCTGGGCTCCGGTGATCTTTCCAAAACTGATTAACAGGACGACGGTCAATATCCAGGCCGTCTTGACTGCAAAACCTGATCGGTGACCCATTTTATCGCGGGAGAAATTCATCAAGGATATCGGGTCGGACAATTGGTCATCAGGCCAATGTCTGGCTGCGCGTTTACGGTCATCGGTGCTTGTCACCCCGTCACGACCCGGCCTTGACTTACATCACAGCCATTTAGCGACAGATTATTGAAAGAATCCCAGCCTCAGCGCTGGCAGAATATATCCGTGAATAGCCAGTACCGGTCGGGCGCGCCAGTGTCATTACACCGTTAACGGCCCAGACGTCTGCGTCCCCCCACGAAACCAGCAGCAGGACAGTGCCCCACAATGCCAAGGGCGGAGGGCCGACAGTTTTCCCTGACGGATTAGTCCGGGAAAGACCGAATACCCAAGTGTAGTACACCCACAAGATTAGGGTAGGCCAAACTTTACAACCCGCCTCCTGGTCAAAGTCCATGTCCATTAAAAACCTGATCTGTGGATCCCCGGCACGACGCATTCCCGGGTCGATCTGCTCACGCTGACCTTTCGATTGGCCTATACTTTGCGGTATGGAGACCTACCTGCTAATGATTTCAAGCCTTATCGTGGCAATCGGACCATGGAACCAAGCTGGGGGCCCGTCACCTTGTGCTGTTCGAATGTCCCTCAGTGGCAAAAGCGGAAGAATTGTACAATAGCGAGCCCTCTCGGCGTTACAGGTCGCTAAGGGACGAGTTCAACTCCGGCAAAAGTGGGATATTACTGACATGAGAGATTCGTTATTTTTGCAAAGCGGGCAGTTGCCCTATCTTATCGGCACAAATTATCAACAAGCTGTCCCGTATTAACAAGACATGGGGCCGCCCTTTTCCTAGTCTTGTTTGCTGAGTCAACGAATAACAGATAACGTCATTGCCGGATAATGCCTGCCCGGCCAGGAACAAAGGAGTAGCAAATGAATTTGTTGAACCCCCATCAATTTCAGTCGCGCCACACCGACGAGGGCACTGCGGAACTCTTGCAGTCCGTTATCAACTGGTTCGAGGCCAGGGGACTGACCCGCCTCAAGAAAGACTGGCACGACAAGGTCTGGAACTACGACTTTGTGGCATTCATGAAAGAGCAGCAGGTACTCGCGACCCTGATGACGCCGTCCGGCTATGGCGACGACGCACACTGGGACAGCCTGCGCAACGTACAGTTCGCTGAGATATCAGCCTTTTACGGTATCGCTTACTGGTACACCTTCCAGGTATCGATGCTGGGTCTGGGACCCGTCTTCAACGGAGACAACGAGGCTGCAAAACAACGCGCTGCCAGATTGCTCAGGGAGGGGGGCGTGTTTGCCTTCGGCCTGTCCGAGAAGGAGCACGGCGCCGATATTTATTCCTCTGACATGGAACTGATCCCGCAGGCGGATGGCACCTATCTCGCTCGTGGTGACAAGTACTACATCGGCAATGGTAACGAAGCCGCCCTGGTTTCAGTTTTTGCCAAAAACGCCGAAACCGGCGAATACGTATTTTTTATCGTGGATTCAAAGCACCCCAATTACACCTGCGTCAAAAACACGGTCGCCCATCAGTGCTATGTCTCTGAGTTCACGCTGAATGACTACCCGATCACCGAAGACGACATCCTGAGCAGCGGGCAGAAAGCCTGGGACGATATGCTCAATACCATCAATTACTGCAAGTTCAATCTGGGCTTTGGCTCTATCGGCCTGGCCAGCCATGCACTGTACGAGGCCATGGACCACGCCGCCAACCGCAATCTTTACGGGCGCTACGTCACGGATTTTCCCCAGGTCAAAAGATTGTTCACCGACTCCTACTGCCGACTGATAGCCATGAAGTTGTTTGCCTATCGCGCCACGGACTACATGCGCTGCGCTTCCGCCGATGACCGTCGATACCTGTTGTACAACCCGCTGGTCAAGATGAAAGTCACCATGCAGGGCGAACAGGTCGTGGCAGATCTGTTTGACGTGATCGCCGCCAGGGGCTTCGAGCAGGAACCGTTCTTCGAAGTCGCCGCGCGCGAAATAGGCATGCTGCCCAAGCTGGAGGGTACGGCCCACGTGAACATGGGACTGGTCGTCAAGTTCATGCGTAACTATATGTTTAATCCGGCAGAATTCGAACCGGTACCACAACGCGATGAGCTGGCTGACGACACGTTTCTTTTCCACCAGGGGCCTACCCGTGGCCTGGGTGACGTCCGGTTCCATGATTACCATATCGCCTACGGCCTGTTCGACCTGCCCAATATCCAGGTTTTCAAAGGACAGATCGCATCGTTCAGGACAATGCTTGCTGAGGCAGGGCCGGACGAACAGCAGGTGAAAGATATCGACTACATGCTGGGCCTGGGCGAGCTGTTCACACTGGTGGTCTACGGGCAACTGATACTCGAGCACGCGGCGATGGATGACACCGATTCCGACCTGCTCAACCAGATTTTCGACGTCTTTGTCCGGGATTTTTCTACCTACGCTGCTGAGCTGCACGGTAAACCGGCCAACACCGACCAACAGCGTCAATTCCTGCTGGAATTGATTCAGGCTCCGGCTGCGAATCCGGAGCAGTTCGACACGGTCTGGCGGGAGCAGGTATACGCATTGAAGGGGCAGTACCAGCTGCGTCCCTGATAGGGACAGACGACCGCGGTCACAAACCGGCGCAGTGTTTTAGACACAACCCTATGGCCGTGTCATGGAACACCGAAGTGCCAAGATTTAAAGGCATGGTAAAGGCCCATTCCATACGCTTTCAACTCACCGGCTGTTGATAGCGACATCGTAACGAGCTCAGGAGAAATATCATGGGATTATTGGTGGATCGACGAGACCAGGCGTTCGTACTGTATGAAATGCTCGGTTTGGAGTCATTTTTCAACAACCCCAAATATGGCGACCAGTCGAAGGACGTCTACGACATGACCCTGGACCTGGTTGAAAAGATCGCCATGGAAGAGGCCTTGCCGCAACTCGCACTGGGAGACCGGGAAGGAGCACAATTCAGGGAGGGCAATGTCATCGTGCCCGAAGGCTTCAAGAAATTGCATGCGATCATGAATGAGAGCGGCCTTTTCCTGCTCCACCAACCGCCGGAGCATGGTGGCATGGGTTTCCCGTACGTGATGGATATCGCGGTTCGCGAGCACACCGTTTTCAATATGGCATTCACCCTGTACCCCGAGGCGGCACTGGGCGCGGCTGACCTGATTGCGACCTTCGGAACGGACGAGCAAAAAGAGAAATACATGGCGCCCATGCTCGCGGGAAAGTGGGGGGGCACCATGGTATTGACCGAGCCCGCAGCCGGTTCTGACGTGGGGGCACTGAAAACCAAAGCCATCCCCCAGCCGGACGGAAGCTATCGCATCAAGGGTTCGAAGATTTTCATCACTGCGGGTGAAAATGACCTGTTTGAAAATATCGTACATCCCGTGCTGGCGCGCATTGAGGGCGACCCCGAAGGAACCGGTGGTATCTCCATTTTCCTGGTGCCCAAATATCACGTAAACGCCGACGGTTCACTGGGAGAGCGAAATGATATGTGCGCGACTGGCATCGAGCACAAGATGGGGCTGAAGGCCAGTGCCACCTGCTCCTTGAGTTTTGGCGACAGATCCGAATGCTACGGTGAACTGCTGGGTGAGCCTCGCAACGGAATGCGCATCATGTTCCAAATGATGAACGGTGCAAGAATCGGTATGGGGCTGCAGGGCACTGGTACGGCCTCGGCTGCCTATCTGCATGCACTGAATTATGCCAAGGAGCGGATGCAGGGCGCTGATCTGGCCAATATGTCCAACCCTCAGGCACCGCGGGTTCCGATCATCAATCACCCTGACGTGCGTCGCATGCTGCTGTGGATGAAATCCCATGTGGAGGGCATGAGGGCTTTGCTTTATTTCAGCGCCTGGGCTGATGATAAGTCCAAAATGGAAGAAGGCGATGAAGCCAGAACATGGAAGGGCATTGTTGATCTGTTGGTACCGGTGGTTAAAGCCTACTGTACCGACGTTGGTTTCAAAGTCACCGAGCAGGCAATCCAGATCTATGGCGGCTACGGGTATACCCAGGAATACCCTGTCGAGCAGTTGATGCGCGACCTCAAGATTGGTTCTATCTACGAGGGGACCAATGGTATCCAGTCGCTGGATTTAGTCGGGCGCAAACTGAGTTTGGACAACGGCAAGCCGTTTGCAGCCCTGGTCGCAAAAATGCGTGAGACCGTCGCTGACGCCGACGAGTCGCTGCAACAGCTGGCGGCCATCGTCGGGGATGCTGTTGCCACGCTGGAAGACACCGCCCGCTTCTTCGCGGATTGTCATCAGCAAGGCAAGCCTCAAAACCCGATTATCAAGGCCTACCCATTTCTGAACCTGTTCGGCAACGTATCACTGGGGTGGTTCCACCTCTGGCAGGCAGACCTGGCGGCGAAACAACTCGCCGGAATTTATGCTGATGCGGGCGTTGAAGCTACCGACACTGCAGCTACGCATGGTCTGGCCGCCGACAACGCGGAAGCCGCGTTCTATCTGGGGAAAGTCAAGAGCGCCACATACTACATAAGAAATATACTGCCGGAAGCCAAAATGCAGGGTGAGCTGATTCAAAACGGCGATCTGTCCATTCTGGAGATTCCTGACGCCAGTTTCGGTTAAGCACCGGTATAGTCAGGGCCAACGGGTGTTGATTTGGATGAAGCGAGTCAATTGAGAGGGCCCAAACAGGGCAACGTGGTCGCAATCGAGCAAGGCGACGGCGCCCCTGTTTGCCACTCTGGTACCGCTTACGCACAGCGGTTATAGTAAGCGGCAACCTGACATTGACATTCCTGGAGTAAATCTCATGAAGAGGACATTGTGCCTGTTACTTTCCGTCACTCTGCTGTGGGGTGGTATTGCGTCCACGGCCAGCGCCGCCATGATTTCTACAGGAGAAGCTGTTCACGCCCAGGACCGGCAAGCGCAATTGAACACGGTGCAGCGCCAGCTGGCGAGGGCTGATTTGCAGGATGCAATGATATCGCTTGGAGTCGACCCCGCAGACGCACAGCTGCGGGTCACCGCACTCAGCGACGCGGAGCTGGCCAGTCTGTCCGCCCGGCTTGACGAACTGCCCGCTGGCGGCAGCATTCTCGCCCTGGTCGGCGCTGTATTCGTCGTTCTGCTGATCCTGGATCTGACCGGCGTCACCAACGTGTTCAAGAATATCTAGTCGCTCAATGATAAGCCGGATTTCCCGCCCATTGCGGCTGGTCCGGCAGTTACTGCTACTGTTGCCAGTCTGCTACTTGTGGGGCTGCTCGGTCAACCCGGCCCTGCACATTGATGAGCACGGTGCCAACCTCCCCGACTCGGCTCTGGTGACGGTTCCGTTTCATCCTCAGACCGCGCTGCAATGCGGGCCCGCGGCCCTGGCCACCGTGCTCGGCGCCAGTGGTGTAGAGGTTGATCCGGAGCAACTGGCTCCCCACGTTTTCATACCCGAGCGGGACGGTAGCCTCCAGGTTGAACTCATGGCCGCCACCCGCACCAGGGGCCGAATCCCCTTCCCACTGGGCGTCGATGTGAGCGAGCTCCTCGAGGAACTCGCTGCTGGCCGGCCGGTGCTGGTCATGCAAAACCTGGGCACCAGGAGCACACCAATCTGGCATTACGCCGTCCTTACCGGCTATCAACAGTCACAGAATCGATTCAGACTGAATTCAGGCAAGGATAAAGACCTGTGGCTGGGCGCTCCGGCGTTCCTGCGGACCTGGGACTGGGCCGGACGATGGGCGATTGTCACCCTGGAGCCAGGCCAATACCCCGTAAGAGCCCCCCAGACCCCTGACCCGATCCGCTACCTGCGCCCTGTGCTGGACTTCGAGAACGTGGCTGGCATCACGGCCGCGCAACCGGCCTGGCGCGCTGCCGCGTTGCAATGGCCCAACGCATCACTGCCCGCACTGGCGTTGGGAAATATTGCCTACCAAACCGGCAAACTCGAGGAGGCCGTGCGCTGGTACGCGCGGGGGCTCGCCACAGATGGGGACAATCCCGCACTGGCCAACAACCTCGCGAGCGCGCTCGGCGCGGCGGGATGCGCAAGGGGCGGAGAGAAAATCCTCGCGGAGTTCGCCGGTAATCTCCAGCAAGACAGCCCATGGGCGGCTACCATCGAGACAACCCGTGCTGAACTGGCGGAGCAGCGCATGCCTGACAATGAGCGTTGCGCAGCACTGGTGCAACCGGCAGAGTCATGATGAGGGGCAAGCTCTAACCGCGACCTGAATTCACCTCAGTGACGGCTCAGCCAGGCCCTGGCGTGCTTCACCTGGGGCAAATTGCCATCGGCGTCAGGCCAGGCTGCGAGGAACGTTTTGTAGGCTTTCCTGGCAGTGTTTTTATCGCCTTCCAACTCGTAGCTGCGCGCGATGCCGTAGAGTGGCATGCCGGCGTTGGGTCTTTGTCTAAGCACAGACTCGTAAGCGCTTCGCGCTCCGGTGAAATCACCGCTTTCTGCCCGCATCATGGCCAGGGTTTCCGCCGCAGGGTGGATATTGCTGCGCGGTTCGCCGTATTCGATCTCGGCTTCCAGGGCTACGGCCCGTTCCAGCAGTTCAATGCCCTCGTCGGCATCGCCGCCGGCTGACGCTATTGCCCCCTGTAATTCAAGTGCCGCTATCTCAAGTGGCTTCCTGCGATAAGCGAGCTTCGCCTCATCGCGCTGGGATCGCCACAACACGGAATCCAGCTGATGTGAAAATTGCCGGGCGGATTCCACCTCCCCTTTGCTGACGGCTGCCATGCCGGCACAATAGGCGAGATAGGCTTGCTGCAGCGCCTCTAAGCTATCGGTCTTCTCCCAGCTGTCCCAGCGGCTATCGGCAATCAATTCCGCGGCCAACTCAAACAGTTCCAGCCGCATGGCCATATAGGCACGTTCCATCATTGCGCGGCCAAGCAACATCTCAAAGTGAGGCAGGTGTCGGAAAGAAGACGCTTCCGTCAAGCTTGCGAGATTATCAGCATACTGCCCGCCCTCCTGAAAGCGTCCGGCCTCGGCCAGGTTGCTCATTATGAAGCTGAAATTGTGCAGGTAGTTCCAGGTAAAGATCGCCTCGATATCGTACCTGGCCATATACCTGACATCCGCCTCTTCCGCTTTTTTGAACTGCTCGTGGGCCTTGCCGTAGTTACCCATCAGGTAGTGAATATGACCGGGCATGTGAACAATATGACCTGAATCTGGAGCGAGCCTGGCCAGGGTCTCGGCAGCATTCAATGCTGATTCGGGGTGCTGGCCAGGTTCCTGACTGTGGATCCAGTAGTGTAATAGACCATGGTGGTCGGCGTATTGCTCAAATTCGCGCTCCAGCAGCAGTTGCCCATAGAGCTGTTCATCCTTGGGCTCACCCGCTGCGTTGTAGCCGGTTTCGAGTTGGGTCCAGAGAAACAGACGAGCCTCAATTTCGTCGGGGTATTCGTTGAGCAGGGCGAGCAGTACTCTGTTGTGAGCTGCAACGCCTTTTTCTTCATTGCCCTCGTGAAGGGCAATAACAGCATCCAGATAATACTTTTCGCGCGCTGTAGCGCCGCTGCTCAAGGCCTTCATTGCCTCTACTGCTTCAGCCAAAACCGCCTGTCTCTGGTCCTTGCTGAGATTAGCCATTCTACTGCCGGCCAGGTAAAGGCCCCAGTGCGGCATCGCCGAGTCGGGGTCCAGCTCGGAGGCATGGAGAAACGCCCTGTAGGCCTCAAACCACCAGAAATCATGCAACAGCGATACGCCCTGGTCGAAATACAACTGGGCATCTTTCACCCCGGTCGATATCTCAAGATGACTGTTGCCCACGCCTTCCATCCGGGCTGGCGGACCAATACGGTCGATGTATTCCAGGGTAGTAGGCTCGTCCCCGTACGTGCCGGGAATAAAACACCAAAGCGCAACAAAGCCCAGGATAAAGTCGCGTGTCATTAATGCGGTCCTTTTCGCAGATGATGTCACGCCATTGTAGTCTATTCACGGACTCACGAATAAGCTGATCCGGGCGGGAAGGCTGAGTAACCCGATCTCGCGAGTGCGCCGTAATTATCTATACTGGAGACTGGACATCGCCTGTCGCCCTGCAGTGTGCAAGCGCGCCGTGGTCCTGCCCGGAGTGTCATTCAATGAGCAGCGATAACCTCCAAACAACCGCCAGACCAGGCCAGGGGCCGATCCTGCTGGTGGTGGACGACGACCCCATGGTCCGGAAGATCCTGGTCCGGGGACTCGAGTCGCTGGCACCCGCTGAAATTATCGAGGCCGAGGATGGCCAGGCAGCCCAGGCGCGGTTGCTGGAGAACGCGGTGGATGTGGTGGTGACCGACGTGGTCATGCCCCGAATGGACGGCCTGGAACTCATGAAGTGGGCGCAGGCAAACTGCCCGGGACCACTCTGGATCATACTTTCGGGTCTCGAAACTTTTGACGCCGCCATCGACGCTCTGCACCTGGGCGCTTTCGACTACCTGGCCAAGCCTCCCGAGGTACAGCGGGTGCGCGTCGCCGTTCGCAACGCGCTGGACCAGATAGAACTGGTCCGTGATCGCCAGCGGCTCTATGCCGAGCTGGCAGAGAGCGCGGAGCAACTGGCCGAAAAAGTCGAGCAGCTGGAAGAGGCGAACCGGGTCCTGGAAGACCAGGCGGCAGTCATCCAGGCAGACCTGGACCGTGCGGAAATTATTCAGCGGGCCCTGTTGCCCCAGGCGCCACCCCGGGTCAGCGGTTGGTGCATGGACACGCTTTATCGACCGGGCAGCAGCGTCGGCGGTGACTTCTACGACGCCATCCTGCTGGATCGGGATCACCTGGCACTGGTCATTGCGGATGCCGCAGGGCACGGCGTAGCCGCCGCCATGATTTCCGTGCTGTTCAAGACACGACTGCACCCGATGGGCCAGGGTGGCGAGATTCTCGGGCCGGCGCAGGTGCTACAGGACCTCAACCACACCCTGTTCCAGACCCTCTCAGCTCCGGGCACCTTTATCACCGCCGCCTATGTGCTGATCAACCTGCGCCAGGGGCTGGCCCAGTTCGCCTCTGCCGGCCATACTCCCTGTGTCTGGACATCCCCCGGCGGTGAGGTGAGGTTGCTGCAGCGCACCGGACCCGCCCTGGGCCTGGATGCAGCGGCGGACTATACACAGAGCGAGCTGACCATTGAACCGGGTGACCGGCTATTGCTTTACACCGATGGAGTCACTGACGGGGGAGCCGAATCACCCGATGTTGAGCAGCTGGGACAGGCAATGTGTGCGGATACCGCCCACGCTGAACTGCTGGGCCCCCTGTACGAATCCGCCCGTCACGGCGTCACCGGAGATCGGGATGATATCACTTTGCTACTGCTGGAACGCGCCGAGGGGGACAGCCGTTTCGACGATACCCCTACTCGGGAACAGCGCGCCGAGACCCAGTTTTCAGAGATGCAACCCCATTTGCGCCTCGGCGCCAGATCGGGACACGCTTTCCTGAGTATCAGCGGAGCAGCGACCTGGCTGTGCAGCCAGTCCCTGCTGGATGCAGCCCGCGACCTGCTGAGGCAGCACGGTCGACTGACGATAGACCTGGCAGACTGCGAGAATCTGGACAGCACCTGCCTCGGTACTCTGCACGAGCTGGTAACCGAGCACTCGGACGTGGTGCTCCTGCAGCGCGTACCGGAAAAAATTCGCCGACTGTTCGACGAATTGAGCATGTGCAAAGTCATGGAACACATCAGCAAATCAAGCGAGGATTTGCCCGACGACATGCAGGCCCTGTTGAGCGATGCGGTGGCCCCGGACCAGCAGGGTAAACGAATTCTCAGGGCCCACGAAACCCTGGCGGCACTCAGCGAGGGAAATCGCGAGCAGTTCGCTGCGGTGGTGGAGTCACTGCGGGCTGACCTGGCGCGCAAAGGCCAGGATGATGACCGTTCAGGGAACGCCAGCGGCCTCTAGCCGGGTTCGGAGTTATCGCCCCGGCCACAGGAGTGCAAGGCGATCTCCAGCTCTGCCAACCGGGCCTGCAATTCAACCAGGGCGCCACCGACCGCACCGCTATTTCCTTCGCGGCCCATTCTTTCCAGCTTGAGCGCAGCGCTGGCCGCGGCCTGACCGCCGATCACCTGAACCGAGCCTTTGAGGGAATGGGCCGCCCTTTGCAGCGCGTCCATATCTGCGGCTGCGACGGCAGCCTCGACATCTGCCAGCAACCCCGGATACTGCCCCCTGAACATCTCCACAAGTTCGTCGAAAAAGTCCTCGTCGCCATCCAGGTTGCGCAGCGCGCTCGCCCTGTCCAGGCAGGGTTCTTCCCCAGTGGAATCGCCTGCGTCGGGCTCGGTAGACCCGGGGGCAGATGCCAGGGACGAGGCAGCGACCTTCTCTACTTGCTGGAAGAGTTCCCCGGCGCGGAAGGGCTTGGTGACAAAACTGTTCATCCCCGCCGCAAGGCAGTTCTCCCTGTCCTCTACCGTCGCCCCGGCGGTGAGGGCGATAATGGGTACATGAACACCACAAGCCCGTTCCCGATCACGTATTATTCGTGTGGCGGTCAGGCCATCCATCACCGGCATGTGCACGTCCATGAGCACCAGGTCGAAGTCCTCGCGAGCCGTAATGTCCACCGCCTCCTGGCCATTCCGTACCAGTTCCACCGCGTGGCCACGTTTTGTCAGCAGATCACGCGCAACCTTCTGATTGACGGGATTATCCTCCACCAGCAAAATCCGCCTGGCAACGAGGTCTGCAGGGAAGGACTCGAGCACAGAGCTGCCCCTGGCCGTGGTAATACCAATGGCATTGGTGATTGCGCTGAGCAGGTCGGAGTGTTTCACCGGTTTCATCAGCATCCGGGATATACCCAGTTGATCCCGAACCTCCTGGGATTCTGCACGACCCGCGGAGGACAGCATTATGATTCGCATGCCGGCCAGTTCAGGCCGCTGGCGAATCCGGGTGGCCAATTCGATGCCGTCCATCTGCGGCATCATGACATCCAGTAGTGCCAGGGCAACCTCGATACCCTGATCCCGCGCCTCGTCGAGCGCGGTTAGAGCCGCCATGCCACTCTCTACCACCATAGTCTCCATTCCCCAACTGTGCAGGAGTTCTTCCAGGATGAGGCGGTTGGTATCGTTGTCGTCCACAACCAGCACTTTCAGCCCGCGCAATTCCCCGGGATGCACCGGCGGCGGGACCTGCCCTTCGGGAATGCCGAAGTTGGCGCTGAAGAAAAAGGTGCTGCCCTTCCCCGCCTCGCTGCTGATCTGCATACGCCCACCCATCATCTCGGCCAGCTGGGAGGCTATCGCCAGTCCCAGGCCGGTGCCTCCGAACTGACGTGTGGTGGAGGAGTCGGCCTGGCCGAAGGCCTCGAATATCCTGCGCTGCTGAGCCCGGGAAATTCCGATTCCGGTATCCCGAACTTCAAATCGGAGGCGGGCCTCATCTGCCTCGCCAGGCTCGAGCTGGACATCCACCGCAACCTCTCCCTCCTCGGTGAACTTGATGGCGTTACCGACCAGGTTGACCACAATCTGCCGAAGTCGCAGCGGGTCTCCCAGGAGGTTTTCGGGCACATCGGGTGGAATGTGAAAGGTGAGCTCCAGCCCCTTCTCGTTGGCACGCAGTGCGAGCGTCTGCAGGGTATCGCCAAGGATATCCCTGATATTGAAGGGCACGCGCTCCAGGTCCAGGCGACCGGCCTCGATCTTGGAAAAGTCGAGGATGTCATTGATGATTCCCAGCAGGGTGTCTGCTGATTTGATGATCAGCGCGACATACTCCCGCTGCGTGTCTGACAGCTCTGTTCCGTCCAATAATTCCGCCATACCGATTACCCCGTTCATGGGGGTGCGAATCTCGTGGCTCATCGTGGACAGGAACTGGCTCTTCGCCTCGGTCATCTGCACCAGTTTCTCATTGGCCACTCCCAGCTCCCGGGTTTTACCCTCCAGCTGCAGGTTCAGGCGATGCTTGCTGCGATAAGCGCGGAAAATCACCGCGATCAGGGTAAGTACCAGCAGCAGTCCCACGACCGCGCCCGCCAGAATCAGGCGCTGACTCTCAATGGTACTGAGTTGCCTGACGAGCACCTGCTCCTGCTCCGTAATCTTCTGCTCCTGTTCGCCAATTGCCGCCTGCTGGTCCGCCAGGCGTTGCTGATTTCGCTCGATGCGCTGGGAGTAACCCTCGATATAGGCTTCCTTTTCCGCCAGAATGCGCTCCTTGTCGGCAAGCTTTGCCTCGTTGTCCAAGAGTCTGTTCTCGCTGTCCTCAAGCACCTGCTGTATTTCGGAAAGTTGCTCTCCCAGCGCCTCCAGCTCGCTCTCGTTCACGGCGACCAGCGCGCGCTGGCGCTCTATCGTCTGCTGCTGTCGTTCCAGTTCCCGCCGCTGTTCTTCCATCTGCTGCTGCCGCTGCAGGGCGATGGCCCTGGCCCGCTCCAGCTCGGCCTCGGTTTCCTCGTAAACCGCGGCCACGTCGAGTTTGCTGCCACCGAAAAGCAGCATATCCTTGGACAGCTGGAGTCCGGCATCGATAATATTGCTGCGATTGATCTCGAAGGCGAGGCGCGTGTTGCTGGGGTGGGTAAAGTTCACCATGCTGTACTCGAGGCTTGGAGCACCGTCGGTGATAATCAGGGTTTGACTACCCTTTAGTGCCCGGTAGATGCCCTTCAGTTCTGAATTCCTGCCGGGTGAAACAACGAGAATGTGGGCGGCCCGCGCGTTTTCGAGTGAGGAAAACAACTGTACCGATACCGGTTTACCCCGAGTCGGGTATTTCAAGACCTCACGACGGAGAACCTGCATCAGTCCGCGATCGCGTCCATACAGTGCCACCTGCCAGGTATCAATCTCGTCCTCGTCCGGCCAGGTGGTATTTGCCAGTATTGAAATTAACAGGCTGGCCTTACCGTCCTCTACCGTCACTTCCTGCGAGGAAGCGGATACAGAAAACAACAAAACCAGCAATACGCCGTAAATGAGACGCAAGCCCTGTCCGAGAGACATCAGGTGACGCAATACGTGAACCTTTTGGGACGACACACAAAAAAATATAGCACCGATAGGGGCGAAGTCGAGGCGCAGTCGCTACAAGCTGGGTCAGGCCAGGGTTAGCGCCCCTGCCCCCGGGGTTCGGGAGGCTCAACAGGTCAGGCTGCTGCAGGCCATAAACACAATGGTGAGCGCCAGGACCCCGGTCCTATGTTAATAGCGTGTACTCGCCGGCCTCGAAGGCTTCCCGGAGTTTGAACTTCTGGATCTTGCCCGAGCCAGTCAGCGGCCAATCGCTTACGTTTATCCAATAAGCCGGGGACTTTTGTGGCGACAGCCGTTCGCGGATAAACGCCTTCAGGTCCCCCGCGCTGGGCGGCTGGTCCGCCGAACTGCGGATAAAACAGGCCACCTGCTCGCCCCATTTTTCATCCGGCACACCGACAACCGCAACTTCGTCGATGTCCTCGTGTTCCAACATGGCGTTTTCAATCTCTGCCGGGAACAGGTTTTCGCCGCCACGAATAATCATTTCCTTGACCCGGCCGGTAATTTTGACATACCCGCGGGAATCCATTCGCCCCAGGTCTCCGGTGTGCAGCCAGCCTTCGCTGTCGATCGCGGCGGCGGTAGCGTCCGGATTGTCGTTGTAGCCAAGCATCACGCTATAGGCCCGGGCACAGATTTCCCCCTGCTCACCGATGGGAACCACCTGGTTGGATTGCGCATCACGAATCGATATTTCAGTGTACGCCACCGGCTGCCCGATGGTCTGGGTAAGGTCTTCGATGGTGTCGTCATACCATGCCTGGGTCAAGACCGGCGAGGTCTCGGTCTGGCCATAGACAATCTGTATCGGTGCACCAAATACCTCTTTCGCGTCGTGACATAGCTGGGGGGCAACCATTGCGCCGCCTGACATGATTCTCTGTACCGACGAAACATCGCGCCCGGTACGACGAACTTCCTCGATCAGTGCTACCAGCATCGTCGGCACACCCAGGATAAACCTGGTTTTTTCCCGTTCCACCACTTCGGCAATCATGGCCGGGTCGAACATTGGCGCGAGCAGCATGGTAGACCCCGCGCCCAGACCCCCGAGAACCAGAATGGCGCACCCGGTCGTGTGGAACAGGGGCATATTGTGAATAAACACATCTCCCGCCTCAACACCAGCACGTTGCATCGCGTCGATTCCATTGCGTACCAATCCGTGGTGGTGCAGTAACGCACCCTTGGGAAAGCCGGTGGTGCCGGACGTGTATTGAATCTGGACCGGGTCATGTGGCACGGGGTCGCGCAACGTTCCCTGTTCTTCGCCAGCAAACAGCTGGTCATGGTCTGTCAGAAGAATTCGATGGGTGATTGCCGGTATCTGCTCACAGACGCTGTCGGCGATTTCCTGCATGGGATTACCGCGAAAGTCGGCCACGTAGTAGATCGCCTCCGACCGCGACTGCTCCAGAACATACTTCAGTTCATTTTTCTGGTACGACGGATTAACGGTGACAAGAATAACGCCGGCGAGACCGCAGGCCAGTTCCAACAACACCCATTCCGGCACGTTGTTGGCGTACACCGCGATGCGAGAGCCCTGGGCATGCCTGCTGGCGAGCGCTCGAGCGAGCCGCTCGGTATCGGCCAGCAACTCTTCATAGGTCCAGGTTCGGCCGATATTACCGCTGTAGTCGAGTTCCTTGAGCGCGGGTTGGGTTGGCGACCGAGCAGCAGACTGGCGCAGCATATCGCCGATAGTCATTGGCGCAGGTTCGTCGCCACCCTGCGCGGGAAAATATGAGTTCTTGAGTTCGACTTTATACACAGGTTGTCTCCCAACTAACCATTAATATTATCGTGCAGCCCGACTATTGGCATCCGGGCGCACCTTTTATCGGGCCCTTTGGGCACTGCTGCGATCGCGTATCGCTTTGAACTCTGATTCCGGCAACCAGCCGGGCCAATCCCCATTGTTGCCCAGTTCGCGAATGATGTCATGGAACAACTCAATGTCCTGCACCGCACCGCGCAGGTCCCAGTCGGGACTCCACGCGTCGCAGGTCTGGTGATAGCAGTTACCGACGTATTCGGCGATCCAGGCGTCACCCGCCGCACGACCGCCGTCGACCAGGTCCGCACCGCCGGCAATCCCCATCATCAGTAACACCGGCACCCCTTCGCGCGCCAGGGAGAAATGATCGGCGCGATAAAAGAGACCGTTCTCGGGCAGGTTCTCCGGCGTGACATAGCGCCCCTGCCGTCTGGCGGCCCGCTCCAGGTAGCCCTCAAGCTCGCTTTGTCCCTCGCCGATGAGAATCACGTCATTGGCCGGTCCCGCGGTCTGCAGTATGTCCAGGGTAAAATTGGCCACCGTGGTTTCCAGCGGGTAGACCGGGTTGGCGGCGTAGGTGGCCGAGCCCAACAGGCCGCTTTCTTCAGCCGTCCACGCGGCGAAGACCACGCTGCGCTGCAGCGGAGGACCCGCCTTCAACACCCTGGCCAGCTCGATCACACCCGCTGTTCCCAGCGCGTCATCATTGGCGCCGGGGCGCACCGTCCGCCCCTCGCTGTCGGGTTCGCCCTCGCCAAAGGCGTCCCAGTGAGAAGCCACCATGAGGGTTTCATCGGCGCGGGTAGTCCCGGGTAAAAGGGCCAGTACGTTACGGCTTTCAATACGTTGAATATCGACGCTGACCGCCGCATCGAGGCGGGTATTGGGCAGTTCGAAGGCGCTGAAGTCGGGGTGCCTGGCCAGTGTGCGCTGTTCATCCAGGTCCAGGCCCGCGGTCGCGAACAACTGGCTGGCGGCGTCCCAATGCATCCAGCCCTGCAGTTGCATGGATCGCTCGCTGCCGGGGGGAAGGACCCTGGAAAAATTCTGCCCGGGTGAGGCAGACGCAACCCCCCAACCATAACCCGCCGCCTTGTCCTCGTGAATAACGATCGCTGCAATCGCGCCGCGTCGTTCGGCTTCCTCAAACTTGTAGGCCCAGCGGCCATAGTATGTCATGCGCCTGCCACCAAAGCGCTCGCCTACTGGCTCGCCTTCCGCGGCCGAAAAGTCCGGGTCATTGACCAGGAACAGCGCCACCTTGCCCGCAAGATCGATATCGCCGAAGTCATCCCACTGACGCTCCGGGGCGCGCGCACCAAAACCGACAAATACCACCGGCGCATTCTCGATCCGCAGCGAAGGTCTGGACTGCAATGTAGACAGCGCCACATCCTTCCCCTGGGACAGGCCAAGACGTTGGTCGCCGGTTGTCACCACGAAGTCAGGATCTTTGACCTGGGTCTGCCACAGAGGTACGGCCTGGGTCCAGCTGCCATTCGCGGCCCCGGGCTTCAGCCCAAGCGCACTGAACTGTTCGATGAGAAAGGCTACGGTTCGGGCTTCCCCCGGTCCGCCCGGGGCGCGCCCCGCAAACTCGTCCGCAGCCATTGTCTTGACGATGGCGGACAGTCGATCCGCCTCAATGCGAGGCGTGGATGACTCCGGCGGGACAGCGGCTTGACTGCCAAGGGCAAGAAGGGCTGCGAGCACCGGCGCATAGTACTTCATTCGGGTTTCCTGTGTTTGCCAGTGCTGTGAGTCTAGCAGCATTTGTGGCGGTCGGCTGACTGCCCGGACTGGTGTAGACCGCGCTGTCCGGGCCCGCAGGTCACGCCCATTGTACTGGCTCTTTGCTGCCGTCTCCGGGCCGGTATCGCAGTGGTACTTCCCCCGGGCCAGCCCCTGGCGAAGATATACAGTAGACTCGCTCCCAGCTTCTAACGGCGGACAGCAGCAAAACGCGCACAGGAACATAGAGGACGTGGACGAAAAAATAGCAATTGTGACCGGCGCCCATGCCGGGCTCGGATACAACACCACCCAGAAACTGCTCCGGGAGGGCTACTCGGTGGTCATGGGCTGCCGCTGCCTGGAAACGGCCAACACCGCCCGGGAGCAGCTGCTGAAGGAGGCACCGGAAGCGAACCTGGAGATCATCCCGCTGGATCTGTCAGTACCCGACTCGGTGGCGGCATTCAGCGACGCTTTTGCCGCCCGCTTCGGACGCCTTAACCTGCTGATCAATAATGCCGCGATCATGGGCGTCCCGCTAACGCGCAATGACGCGGGTTTTGAGCTGCACCTGGCGACCAATTACCTCGGTCCCTTCGCGCTGACCGGGCTCCTGCTACCGTACTTCGAGGGTGATCAGCCGGGACGCATCGTCAACGTGGGCCGCCTCGCCCACCGGATCGGGAAACTGCCACTGGATGACATCAATTGGCAGCGTGACCACTATAAACCCATGGCCGCCTATGACCGCAGCAAACTGGCCTGGCAATGTTTCACCCAGGAGCTCGCAAGGCGCCTGGCCGCCTGCGACAGCACGGTCATCGCCGTCGGCGCTCACCCCGGCTTTGCCGCTACGGAGATTGGCAACAAGAGCGGTTACACCCAACCCAAGGGCCCCCTCCGCCAATGGTTCCTGGACCGCATGAGAGGGTTGATACCCGGTCCCGAGGTGGCCTGTGAGCCCATCATGCTCGCCGCTTTGGGTGAAGAGGTGGAAAACGGCGACTACTGCGGCCCCGGCGGCTTCATGGAATTCAAGGGTGCGTCTGCCCCCGCGAAGGTCCACAAGCTGGCCCACGATGAGGATACCGGCCGGCGCCTGTGGGCACTGAGTGAGGAGATGACCGGGGTGTATTTTCTGTCAGCCGGCGCCACCACCCCCGGTGGGCCTCCTCCCAATACCTGCTAGGCAGCAACTGACCCCGGTGTGAGGCGGGCGCATCCTGGCCATGACAACAAACTGCCAGGGTGACTGGCACATTGAAGCGGCAGCCTTTCCTTTAACTCAGCGCATAATCCACGGCGCCTTCAATCGAATCGACCAGTTGGAACTCACCTTCGATACGCTGCTCATCCCCGGGCTGGTACTTGCCGGTGCGCACCAGGCAGGCGCCGATACCGGCCCGTAGCGCACCTTCCACATCCCCGAATACATCATCGCCTACCATCATCGTACGCTCTGGAGTCGAGCTGGTGGAGGCAAGCACCAGCCGAAAGAATTCGGCTGAAGGCTTACCCACGATGGTGGCCTCAACACCTGCCGCAAACTCCACTGCCCGGATAAACCCGCCCACATCCATCAGCAGTTCGTCCCCGGATTTGTAGTATCGGTTGGTACCTACTCCCAGCAGTGGCGCGCCCGCCTGGCAAACCTGAAACGCCCGGTTGAGATTACGATAATTGAAGCCGTCTACAGCATCGGCAATGAAGACAGCGTTAGGGTTGTTCTGGTCCATGTCGGCAAATTCACTGAGGATATTTTCGTGCACCAGGCAAAACGGCCGGAGCCGGCGCTCCAGCAGCCATTGCCGGGCGGCATCGACAGCGGTAAAGAGTTGCTGGTCCTGAACCGTAAAACCGAGGTCGTGCAGGTGCTGCAACAGGTCGGCGCGAGTCCTCTGCGAGGTGTTGGTCACAAAACGCAGTTCCAGGTCACTGCGCTGGACCCGTTCGACCGCTTCCCGTGCTCCCGGTATCAGTGTTTCACCGTCGTAAAGCACGCCACTCAGGTCCAGGAACAGTGCGTCTATCATTGTCGTTCTCCATTACCGCCCAAGCGCGGTGTAGCCCCTGTCAAAGGCTCCAGGATACAGCCAGTCCGGCCACCGTGATCGCAATGATACTCATCAGCTTGACGAGGATATTGAGGCTGGGGCCGGAGGTGTCCTTCAATGGATCGCCCACCGTATCGCCGATCACAGCAGCCCGGTGTGCCGCAGAGCCTTTGCCACCGTGATGGCCGGCCTCAATGTACTTCTTGGCGTTGTCCCAGGCACCCCCTGAATTTGACAGGAAGACGGCCAGCACGAAGCCGGTGGACAGGGCGCCCACCAGCAGGCCGATCACCCCCGGCACTCCCAGCAACACACTGACGGCGAGGGGGGCAGTCACTGCCAGCAGTGAGGGTGCGATCATTTCCCGCTGGGCTGCGGCGGTAGATATCTCCACACAACGGGTATAGTCGGGCTCTGAGCTGCCCGCCAGAATGCCCGGGTCCGCCGCGAATTGACGGCGCACTTCAATCACCATCTGGCCAGCGGCACGGCCGACCGCCTGCATGGTCATGCCACTGAAAACAAAGGCGACCATGGCTCCCAGGAAGACCGACACCAGCACCACCGGGTTCAGTAGCGTAACGTTGAAATACAGCATGAAATCAGCGAGGTCCGCCTGCCCGGTGGCAACGATAAGCCCGTCGCGCAGCTCCAGCATGTGCTGGCCCACACGCAAAAGCTCGATTCGAACCACTTCCAGGTAGGTGGCGATAAGGGCCATGGCAGTGAGGGCCGCAGAGCCAATGGCAAACCCCTTGCCGGTGGCGGCTGTCGTGTTCCCGAGGGAATCCAGGGCGTCGGTACGCGCCCTGACCTCGGGGCCCAGTCCGCTCATTTCGGCATTGCCACCGGCATTGTCAGCAATCGGACCATAGGCATCACTGGCAAGGGTAATGCCCAGTGTCGACAACATGCCCACCGCGGCGACCGCCACACCGTAAAGCCCCTCGCTGATATTGCCCGGATCGAAACCCGCACCCGACAGGAACGCCAGCAGGGTGCCGGTGACCACCGCCAGGACCGGCAGCGCGGTCGACAGCATGCCGGTGCCCAGGCCGGAGATCAGAGCCGTGGCCGCCCCCTCTTCCGCCGCTGCGGCGATCGAGCGAGTCGGGGCATGAGACGCGGAAGTGGCGTGTTCCGTGGCCCGGCCGATCACCACGCCGGTGACCAGCCCCGCAGCCACCGCGCCCCAGATCCCCCAGAGATTGGGCATATCCATCCAGTAAAATACCAGCGGGGAGGCAAGCAGCACTGTCGCTGCCGAAGTATTGGTGCCCCGGGCCAGGGCGCGCAGCAGTTCCTCCTGGTCTGCTCCTTCCCGGGTCCGGACCAGGAAAATACCCGCTACCGACAACAGCAGGCCCAAACCGGCGATAACAAACGGTGCGCAGACTGCACTGACCTGGTCCTGTGGGGCGGTGGTATAGGCGGCGGCCCCAAGCGCGCTGGCGGCGAGAATCGAGCCACAATAGGATTCGAAGAGATCTGCGCCCATGCCGGCGACATCGCCGACGTTATCGCCGACGTTGTCGGCAATAACCGCGGGGTTGCGCGGATCGTCCTCGGGGATACCGGCTTCTACCTTTCCCACCAGATCAGCACCCACATCGGCCGCCTTGGTATATATGCCGCCGCCGACCCTGGCGAACAGCGCCTGCAGGGATGCGCCCATACTAAAGGTGAGTACGGTTGTTGTTACCAGCACCAGGCGGTGCCCATCCTCTGCAGGAGGTGTCGACCAGTCAATCACCAGCAGCCAGAAAACCGCACTTCCCAGGCCAAGTCCCACCACCGTGAGGCCGATGACCGCGCCACTGCGAAAGGCGATACGCAGTCCCCGGGGCAGTGAGGATCGGGCGGCAGCAGCAGTGCGGCCCGAAGCGAGCGTGGCGGTTTGCATCCCGCAGTATCCGGCAAGGGCAGAAAAGAACCCGCCACACAGGAACGTCAGCGGCAACCAACGGCTCTGCAGCCCTGTGCCAAAGGCGAGGACTGCGAACAGCAGCGCCAGGCCGGTGAACACCCAGAGCATGATTCGATACTGCCGCTTGAGGTAGGCCATGGCGCCCGCTCGCACATGAGCCCCTATGCGGCGCATGGCTGGCGTACCTTCGTCCTGGCGCCGCATTTCCAGGAAAAAGACCAGGGCAAATCCCAGGCCGACTGCGGCCGCAGCGGGTGCCAGCCAGAATAAGGGCTCAGTCATCGCGGGTCCGCTACCGGTTCAAAGTGGCAGCAATTCATCACAGGGTCTGCGCCGAACGCCACCACGGGAAGTGATGCGCTTCCAGCTCGCCAACAGAGGGAAAACGGTAAAAGGCAAAATCCTGCTGGTCCCCGACGTAGAACCCCCCTCGAATCGTCCGGTAATAAACACCCTCATCAACCCGTTTCAGGAATAACTTGCTGGGTTTGCTGTTTCCCTCCAGCAAGCGGGACAGAATTTCCCGGAGGTGCTGCATATTAGGGTAAGGCAGGTCGTCCGCCTCACCGTTCAAGGGATCCTCGGCCAGCCCCCCCAGGGCCAGCTGCGAAAAGGCGATGCGGGGCACATGAACCGGCTTACTCGGGTCGGTGATTGCGCGACAGAAATCCCTCGGTTCCAGACAGCTGGCAACCATGGGATCGATCGGGCAGAACTCCTGGTACAGGTGAGCCCTGGGTCCCGGCTCAGGCTCGTACTGCGATCGCGCCAGTTCCAGGGTGAGGCCGTCCCGGGTTACCAGGTACAGCTTGCGCAGCGCGGAAACCGGTATCCGGGAAAGCACCCGGTAAATGGCCAGGTATACGGACTTCTTCGGGTTGCCGTCCGGGTGCGCAACGCAGCGTTCGCCGATCAACTCCAGCGGGAATTCGTCTGCCGGCACGCCAGCAGGGTCGACCTCGAAAAAGATAGCCTCACCCCGTGAGTGAACCCGTGTGCCTACCGCGTAATAGTGCCCAAACTCCTCTGGCTCCAGCATGGAGGCAATCAGCCCCTGTGGAATCAGGGACAGGTACAGGTACAGGCGCGTATTACTCATGGCCATCCGCCTGTGCCAGCGTCTCCCCAATGCGGGCGATTTGGGCGCTGCCCATGACTGCCAACACCGCATGTTCCATTTTGTGCATAATCCGATCCAAGCCCTGACTCCTGCCGCTTTACGCTACTGCCGATGACAAGTTTAGCCGAAAATATCAAATGGCCGTCGTCAACGGACAGGAGTCATGCGTTCATTGAACTGTTGCCGCTAATGGACATGGTGCTCTACAGTGAGCAACAACGACAGATTTGGGATCAGATTTGGGGTCAGAGTAAAAACTGATCCAGCTTGGATTAAGCAATGATCGCTAACTAGCAGTTTTTACTCTGACCCCAAATTTTTACTCTGACCCCAAATATTTGACGGAGATTCCCGCCATGACCCGACGCGCGAAATTTCGCCTCTGCCTGTACCTCGCTATCCTGTTAACGGGCCTGAGCGGTGGCACAATGGCGGGCGATATTCCGGGGTTGTCCTCGAGGACCCTGGCCAACGGCCTGGAGGTCATCGTCATCGAGAATCCCACGGTACCGCTGGTGACCGTGGAGATTGCAGTTCATGCGGGTGCGTTTGTTGAACCGCCGGAACTCGATGGCTTGTCGCACCTCTACGAGCACATGTTTTTCAAGGGCAACAAGGCCACTCCTACCCAGGAAGCTTTCCTCAACCGTACCCGGGAGCTTGGCGCCATTTTCAACGGAACCACCAGCCAGGAACTGGTCAACTACTATTTCACCCTGCCTTCCAACCGGCTGCGCGAGGCTACGATCTTCATGCGGGATGCATTGTTAACCCCGCTGTTTCGGCGGGATGAACTGAAACGCGAGCGCCCGGTGGTTCTCGGCGAGTTCGATCGCAACGAGGCAAACCCCAGTTTCCACCTGCGTCGCGAAGTCGACCGTGTTTTGTGGGGAGACAACTTCTCGCGCAAGAATGTCATCGGTGACCGTAATGTGCTCGCCACCGCCACACGCGAGCAGATGATGCTGTTCAGGGAACACTACTATATTCCCAATAACAGCGCCCTGATCTTCTCCGGGGACGTCGATCCGCAAGAACCGTACGAACTCGCCGAGGAATTCTTCGGCAGCTGGGCGCGATCCAAAGACCCATCGGTGCGTTTTCCCGTCCCCGCGCACAAAGCTCTCAGCCGCAGTTCCAGGCTGGCGGTTGTGCAGCCGGTGCAGCGGGTTATCCTGAACATCTCCTGGCACGGTCCGGGCATGAAAGAGGACCCCGCATCGACCTACGCTGCGGACGTGCTCTCCTTCATCCTGTCGCAACCCGACTCGGGCTGGAATCGTCGACTGGTTGAGTCCGGTCTTTTCGACTACACCACCCTGAGTTATCTCTCCCAGGTTCACACGGGACCTATCTCCTTTATCGGTGTGACTTCAGCAGAACGACTGGATGAAGCCCACGCTGCTGCGCGAGCAGAGATCGAGGCATTGACATCTGCGGTGTATTTCACTGACGAAGAGCTCGCCTTCGCCAAGAATCAACTGGAGTACTCCGAGTTGCGCGGGCGCCAGCAGCCCAGTAACTACGCCCACACAGTGGCTTTCTGGTGGGCGACCGGTGGCCTGGACTACTATCGCAACTATATAGACGACCTGCGCAAAGTCACCCGCAAGGACATTAACCGCTACGTTGATCGTTATATCCACGACAAACCCCATGTCACGGCGGCCCTGGTTGCAGAAGAGGACCTGGACACGGTATCGCTGTTGGCAGACGCCAGGGTCATACGGCCGGCGACGGGGAGTTCGGAAACAGCGCTGACTGCGCAGAAGGAGACAGGTGCCGTTACCGAGGAATTCGAGATTGCCGGTGTACCGGTACTGCTCCGGCAACTGCCTTCTTCACCGACAGTGGCGGTCGCCGCGTTTTTCCGGGGAGGCCTGGGCGCCACGGCACCCGCTGATGCAGGGCTGGAAAATCTTGTCTGGGCAGTTGCGAGCAAGCAGACGGAAACTTTTGACAAGGCCACCATGGCCAGGGAGCTGACCCGTCTGGGGGCCCGATTGAGCCATCAGGTCGAGGGCGCAAGCTCAATCTTCCTCCTCGACGCTATCGCCGAGCACAGGGAAGACAGCCTGGCCATTTTTCTCGATGCACTGGCTCAGCCTGAATTCACCGATGAGGAGCTCGACCTCGCCCGCGAACGCCAGCTATCAGCCCTGGCCAGCAACTTCGCTGATCCGGACTCACGGCTCAGGTCGCTGGCTGCGCAGGCCCACTATGGTGACCACGCTCTGGCACTGGATCCGCTGGGAGACAAGGCGACTCTCCTGTCCTTTGGCGTCGACGACCTGGCGCGAAAGCACGCTGAGATAGTCAATCGGTCCCGGCTGCTTATTTCGATTGCCGGCGACATAGACCGCGCTACAGTGGAGCGTCTGCTCGAGCCCACACTCGGCGATCTCAGGGCCGGCACTCCGGCGCCCGGGGTCGCTGCGGTGGCCGGCATCGAAGAGCCCACGCCGCTGCTGGAGCAGCGCGAGTTGCCAACGGTCTACATTCAGGGGCTGTTTCCCGCTATCGATCCCGCGTCCGGGGATTATGCGGCACATCTGCTGGCCCATCGTATCCTGTCCCAGGAACTCTGGGAGGAAATTCGCACCCGGCGAAACCTGGCCTATGCCGTGTCTGCCGGTATCCGCAGAGACAGACCCAATGCCGGGTTTCTTTACCTCACCACGGCCGAGCCGAACTCGGCTCTGCCGGTTATTCAGCGCACGGTAGCACGACTCGCCGAGCAGTCCCTGACGCCGGAGGAAGTGCTCAACCACGCGGAGTCTTTACGCACCGCACTGCTGATGCAGATGGAGGACCCGGCGGGCCTGGCTGAAAAGCTCGGCTCCTACGAGCTGAGCAGTGGCGGCTGGGAGAGGCTGGAAGCGGTAATCAACGAACTACCCAATATCACTCCAGCGCAAGTCCAGCAGGCAATACAGCAATCGGTACAATACGTGGACTTCGCCGTTCTTGGAGACCTGTCCAGGGTCGACAAAACCCTGCTCGAGTCGCTGTAGGCGCTGCTTTATTACAAAAAGGGACAGACACCATGACCAATAATTCTCAGGACAACCGTGAACAGATCGAGTACTGGGACGGCGAAGCCGGCCAGGGCTGGGCGGAGCGCAATGCCCAGATGGAAAAGACTCTCGGCCCCATTGGCGAGGAAGCTATCAAGGCGGCAGCCGTGCGGGCGGGAGAAGCCGTGCTGGACATCGGTTGCGGGTGTGCCGACACCTCGCTGGCGCTCCTCCACAGCACCGGCCCCGCAGGCCGGGTGCTGGGAGTCGATATCTCCGGCCCCATGCTGGAAGTGGCACAGAGCAAGGTGCAGACACTCCCTGATAATATCCGCCGAGCAATTACCTTCCAGCAAACGGACGCCAGTATCCACAATTTTGAGGAGAGCGCGTTTGATGTCATGTTCTCGCGTTTCGGCGTTATGTTTTTTGCCGACCCCGCCGGTGCATTCGCCAATATCCGCCGGGCACTGAAGCCCGGAGGCCGGCTGGCATTTATCTGCTGGGCTCCGGTAGCGGGTAACGAATGGATCACCGTACCCATGAGCGCGGCGCTGCAACACCTGCCCAAGCCGGAGCCCATGCCACCGAACGCCCCGGGGCCGTTCGGGCTTTCCGATCCGGAGTTCGTCGATCGGGCACTGAGCCTGGCGGGGTATTCGAACATCAGCATCGCCTCATACCAGCCCACCATGCGTTTTGGTCACGGCATGGAAAGCGAACGGATCGGCGACTTCTTCATCGAAGCTGGCCCGGTGTCGCGCCTGTTGAAAGACGCGCCCCCGGAACTGGTGGAAACCACCCGCAGTGCCATCCGCGAGGCCGTCATGCCTTACTACGACGGGGAAACCGTCAACCTGGCTGCCAGTTGCTGGATTGTAACGGCAAGCAATTCCTGACATTTTGAGGTAACGTCCCGGCCGATTCGCCTCCGGCCACCCAGTTGAATCTGGCGACAATGATTGGCATCCTGAGATATCCCAATCGTCACCAACTTTCCGTACCGTGCGCAGCCATTTAGCGCACCAGTATCTTTTCTGCCAACCACAACACAGGAGTTAAATCGCCATGGCTATTACACTTCCCGAATTACCGTATGCGAAGAACGCACTTGAACCGCATATTTCCCAGGAGACCCTGGAATTCCACTACGGCAAACACCACGCCACCTACGTCGACAAGCTGGGCCCGCTCATCGAGGGAACTGACCTGCAGGACGCGGACCTGGAAACCATCGTCAGGAATTCCAGCGGTGGCGTATTCAATAACGCCGCCCAGGTATGGAACCACACCTTCTACTGGAACTGCCTGAGCCCGAATGGCGGTGGTGAAGCCACGGGCGCCGTGGCGGAGAAGATCAACGCCGCTTTCGGCTCCTTTGGGGACTTCAAGGAAGAATTCACGGCCAGCGCAGTCGGCAACTTTGGCTCCGGCTGGACCTGGCTGGTACAGAAACCCGATGGCTCCGTTGCGATCGTCAACACCAGCAACGCAGAAACACCGCTAACCGGAAACGACCAGCCTCTGCTGACAGTCGATGTCTGGGAGCACGCGTATTACATTGATTATCGCAACGCGCGCCCCAAGTACATGGACGCCTTCTGGGCCCTGCTGAACTGGGACTTCGTGAACGCCAACCTGGCATAACTACCGAAGGATGCTTCCGCTGTCGCAGCAGCGCTCCGGCAATCACCCATAGCCCCGCCGGCCTGCTACTGGCGGGGCTTTTTTATCTCTGGCTCATGGAAACAAATTGCCGGATACGACTGATCGAAAAACGGGAGAGTACGCCAGCAGCCGCGCGGTCCGGGTTCGCGAGCATCAACACCAACGGCATAGCCAGGAGATTGATCAGCATCAGCATGTGGAAATCATTCACATAAGCGACTTCTGCTGCCTGACGGTTGACTTCGTTCATCACCGACGCCGGCACCGCCAAAGCTCCATCGGTGCCGCTGCGCAAGGCTTCGGCCAACTCGGGGGACATCTGCACTCGGGCGCCAAGCTCCTGCTGGTTGATCCACAGGCTGCGTGACAATACAGCCATCACGATCGACACGCCGATACTGCTGCCGAGGTTGCGTGCCAGGCTGTACAGGCCGCTGGCCTCGTCGCGCAGTGCCGGAGACAAGGTGGCAAACGCCAGGGTCGAGGTGGGCACTATCACCAGGCCGAGACCAAAGCCCTGCAGCAGCCCCGTTATCACGATATCCCGCTGCCCCACTTCCATGTTGAACCCGGCCATGCTCTTGAGTGATACGGTGACCAGGGCCAAGCCGGCGAGAATGACTGCGCGGGCATCAAAATATCGCAGGAAGCGCGCCACCAGCAGGCTGGAAATCATCGTACCGATACCGCGAGGCATCATCACCAGGCCGGCGCTGGCGGCAGGATAGCCCTTCCACTGCTGTAAAAAAGGCGGCAACAGGGCCATGGTGGCCAGCATCACAATACCTGTCACAAAGATGAATACTACCGCTGCTACCAGATTACGGTCGCGAAACAGGTCCGGAGAGAGAAACCTGTTGTTGCTGGTCGCACTGTGGACCAGGTAAAGATACAGGCCCAGCACCGACAGCACGGCATAGAGCTGCACTTCCAGTGACTGGAACCAATCTACCTGCTCGCCCCGATCCAGCAACAACTGCAGCGTCGCCACGGCCAGGGCGAGAAAGGCGAAGCCCCGGAGATCAAAACGCCGGGTGCCAGGTTTCGAATCCGGCATGGAGATAAAAATGCCTATGGTGGAAAGCACCCCGAGGGGCACATTGATGTAGAAAACCCAGCGCCACGAGTAGGTATCGGTCAACCATCCGCCAAGCGTCGGGCCAAGTACCGGCCCCACCATCACGCCCATGCTCCAGATACCCATAGCGGAAGCGAGCTTTTCGCGGGGGAATACGTCCAGCAGCGTAGCCTGCGACAACGGCACCAGCGAGGCACCAAACAGGCCCTGCAGCAGGCGCCAGACCACCATCTCCGTCAGTGAGTTTGCCTGTCCGCAAAGCATGGAACTGATCGTGAAGCCGATGATCGACCAAAGGAATACATTGCGCCGGCCGAAGCGTTGGGCCAGGTAGCCGACCGGGAGGGTCATAATGGCGGTGGCCACGATGTACGAGGTCAGGATCCAGGTCACCTGTTCGACCCCCGCACCAAGGCTGCCGCGCATATGTGGCAGTGCTACGTTGGCGATCGTGGTGTCCACCACCTGCATAATCGTCGCCAGCATGATGCTGACGGTAATAAGCAGGACGTTGCCGCGCTTTTTGTCCGTCACTGGTTAAAAACAACCTGCGATTCAGCAGCCGCGGCACCGGAGTTGCTGCCGGGCTGGCTGGTATCGATGCGCACCTCGGCACTCAAGCCCGCGCGCAACGGCACCTTCTGTTCTTCCGCAGCGAGCAGGCGCAGGCGCACCGGCACCCGCTGTACGATTTTGACCCAGTTACCGCTAGCGTTCTGGGCCGGGATCAGGGCGAACTCGGAACCCACCGCAGGGCTGAGGCTTTCGACGATTGCCGGCCACTCCACACCGGGGTAGGCGTCGACCACCACGGTGGCCTGCTGGCCCACTTCCACCCCTGCCAGCCGGGTTTCCTTGAGATTCGCTTCCACCCAGATGTCTGCCGTGCTCAGCATGCTCAGCAGGGTGATGCCGGAGGGCGCCATTTCACCAACCTGGGGCACCTCATTGGCAATCAGGCCATCGACCGGAGCATGAATTTCAGTGCGGGACAGTTTGTAGCGGGCGTTGTCGAGTTGGGCCTGGGCGACCTGCAGGTCCGCCTGGTCGTCCAGCGGCGTGGTGTTATCGCCACCGAGTTCGGCACCGAGACTGGACAGCTTCTGGCGGTAGATGGATATCCGGGATCGGGCGCGCGCCAGCTGCTGCCGGGCTTCATCCAATTCTGCCTCCGAGATTGCCACCGGCCCCATTTTCTCATTGCGCTGCAGCTGACGCTGGTAGTATTCCGCATCACGCTGGGCCTGTTCCAGAGCAGCTTCCGCCTCGGCGTAATCCGCCCGGCGTGCAAGCAATTGGTTACGTACCTGCATCAGGTGGGCTTCTGCTTCCTCCACCGCCAGGCGAAAGGGCGTATCGTCCAGCCGCACCAGTAGCTGCCCCTTCTCCACGCGCTGGTTGGCGCGCACCAACACCTCGGCGACGATACCAGCGACGTCGGTCGCCAATGAAAATTTGTCAGCCTTGATATAGGCATTCGCGGTTTGCACACTGCCGCGGCCGCCTAACACCAGCCAGGCCACCACCGCCGTGGCGACCAACAGGCCTGAGCCCATGCCAAGGTGCGACCAAAATCGAGATGAACGACTCAAAGACTTACTTCTCCTCGGAGCCCAGGTTCTGCCTAACCCGGGTCAACAACTGCTGTAACTGCATGACTTCCTGTTCGCTGAGGCCATCAAAGGCCTGCTCCCGTACCTCCTGCGCCAACTCGCGAAGAATGGCCAGGGCCGGTTGTGCCGCCTCGGTAAGGTAAACGCGGAAGCAGCGGCGATCCTGTTCGTCGCGCCGGCGCGCTACCAACCCTTCCTGCTCGAGGTTGTCGAGTTGGCGGGTCAGGCTAATGGGGGCAACGTCCAAACGGTCGGCCAGTTCGGCCTGCTTAATGCCTTCATCGCGGGCCAAATGCCACAGCACCTGCCAGCGCGACCGACTGAGGCCATGATCCCTGGCGCGGCGGTCAAAATTGCGCCGCAGCAGGCGGCCAGAGCTGTGCAGCTCGAAACTCAATGTAGCGGTGTGATCCTTGCTATCCATTCGCTATCGACTTTTCCAGAGCGGGCTTATTATAAGCTTGCTTATAAATATATCAAGATGGCGCCGCCCAGCCGACATGCGCGCGTAGCTGATAGCGACGCCACAGCCCCAGTCTGTGGCAGACGGCGCCAGGCGCTCAATATTCGATACAAATTCATCGGTAATGGCAGTATTGTGGTATCCCCATATGGGGTGGCGGCAACGCAACGGCCGCCTTATCCAGCAGCGGCCGTATTCACCGACATCGCCATGACGAGCGTAACAAGGAGAAAGCCATGATCACCATCCATCATCTGGGTGTTTCACAGTCAGACCGAATAGTCTGGCTTATGGAGGAGCTCGAACTACCCTATGAACTCAAGTGGTACGACCGGGGCGAGGACTTCCTGGCGACCCCTGAATATCGCGCGCTACACCCGGCCGGGACGGCACCCGTGATTACCGACGGCGACGTGACGCTGGCCGAGTCAACCGCGATCGTCGAATACATCTCCCAAAAGTACGGGGAGGGACGCCTCTCGGTGCCGGTAGACAGCCCGGACTATCCCCACTACCTGTTCTGGATGCAGTTCAACAACAACCTGCAGTCGGCGTTGTTCGTCAAGCTGGCCGCCAAAGCCGCGGGTGCCGAGCCCGGGGCGGACAACCTGATACTGACCACCACCCAGCGGCGGGAAGATGGACTCTATCGCGCACTGGAGGCACGGCTCGGGGAATCGGAGTACCTCGGGGGACCGCAGTTCAGTTGCGCGGACATCATGTCCATGTTCAACCTGACCTCGCTTACCGCCCTGGGGGCCAGGAAGATCGATGAAACTCTCCCCAATACCCAGGCTTATGTCGCCCGGATTGCGGCTCGTCCCGCGTACCAGAAAGCCATGGCGATTGCAGGACCGACGGCGACCAGGCCCTAGAGCGTCAACCCGGAAGGCTCAACCATGCATTCGGTCAAATACTTGATCGGCTTCCTGGCAGCTGGCTGGGCGGCCACGGTAGCGGCAGACTCGACAGAGGCCGCCTGCGCCATTTACCCTGCGGGTGAGGATCATACCGACGTCATGATTCCGTGCACGTTCAGCCAGCGCCAGGGCCAGGTCACCATCACCCGCTCCGACGGCGTCACCCACGAGCTGTCGCCAGTGGGTGATGATCCCGGCAATTTTCTGGACCAGGACGGACGCGCTGTCTCCCGGCAACGTGGTCTCGGCGACAATGATGTCTCTTGTAGGGCTGATCCTACTGCATCACTGGATGCTGCCTCGAGCTGAGCACAGTGGCGCTGGCTCCGCCCTGTCATCCGCTGGAAATCAACCCCTCCGAAGCCAGATAATAGTAACATCGGCGGTCTGGTAAAAGTGATTCCAGCATTGGCGCAATCATCGCCGCCAGACTTTTGAAGTCACTATTGAACTCGTGAAATACTGATACCGTCAGGACCATGGCTCTCGCTACCAACAACAACCACCAATGCTCCCCATACTAGATCTCACCCAGCGAGGGCACGCCGGCTGGCTGGACGCGCTGGACGTCGCATGCCGGGACTGGGGCTGCTTCCAGCTGCGCTGTCACGGCCTCGGTGATGACCTGTGCCGCAGCGTGCTGGCTGACATGCAGCGTTTTTTCGCCCTGCCCTACCGGGACAAGCTGGACATCGAGCGCACGGCGGACAACCCCTGGGGCTTCTACGACCGGGAGCTCACCAAGAATGCGCGCGACTGGAAGCAGATTTTTGATGTTGGCCCTTACGCTGCGGCTGGCCCGTTCGCTGGCGCGCGGCCGCGCTGGCCGGAAGCCCTCCCAGGCTTCAGGGAGACCGTGGAGGCCTACTACGCCGCCAGCGAAGCCCTGGCTTTGATCCTGCTGGGTGATATTGGCGAATGCCTGGGTGTGTCCCGCGGCACACTGGAGCAGGAATTTGGCAAAGGACACTCCAGTTTTCTCCGCCTCAACTATTATCCGCCCTGCGCACAAGCGGACCAGCACCTGGGTATCAGTCACCACACGGACGCCGGTGCACTCACGGTCCTGTTGCCCGATGAACAGCCAGGTCTGCAATTTCTGCGCGGAGACGACTGGCACACGGTACAGGCGGAACCCGGTGCGCTGATCATCAACATCGGGGATATCGTCCAGGTCTGGTCGAACGATCGCTATCGGGCGCCGTTGCACCGTGTGCTGGCAAACCCCGGCGATTCGCGCTTCAGCGCGCCCTTCTTCCTCAACCCCGGGTACGACACGGTTTACGCTCCACTGCCAGGCGCCCTGCAGGGCGGGGCACCTCGCTACCGACCGATCAACTGGGGAGAGTTCCGCGCGGGCCGGGCGGCAGGTGACTACGCCGACCTGGGCGCGGAAGTCCAGATCAGCGATTTCCGGACCTAGTAGTGCGCCGAACCGCGCCGGGTCGTTGGCTCTGTGGCGCGCGTCAGGCGGGCGGATTCCAGAATCCGTGCCAGACTTATAGCCGGCAACGGTATGCCCCATGTCACTGCCGTCTGGTTTCTGTTCCAGGCAAACGGGGACCGACCAACCCGAAGCATTGGCAGCATGCGCGCTGCCTGCTTTAATAGCTGAAAGTGCAGGAGCAGAAAGGCTATGGAGTTCAAGGATTACTATGCCATCCTTGGGGTGGAGCCAGACGCGGAGAAAGCGGATATCAAAAAGGCTTACCGCAGACTGGCGCGCAAATTCCACCCTGACCTCAATCCTGGCGATGAAGCCGAGGGAAAATTCAAGGAAGTCGCCGAAGCCTGGGAAGTCCTGGGCGACGACACCCGGCGGGCGGAGTTTGACGAACTGCGGCGCTACGGTGCCGCCGGCGGCGGACACGGTTTCGAACCGCCCCCCGGGTGGGAGTCCCGGGCGGGTGGCGGGAGTCACCACTTCAGCGGCGATTTCTCGGATTTCTTCAACAGCATTTTCGGCGCGGAGTTCGGGGAGAGGGGTGCTGAACAAGGCTTCCAGCGAGGGCGGCGCGGCCAGGATGTAGAGATCGAGATGCCCGTTTTCCTCGAGGAGACTTTGACTGACACTCAGAAGCCTGTGGAATACGAACTGCCGGTCATCGAAAATGGTAGACGCGTTAACCGTCGCAAGTCCCTCAAGGTCACCATTCCCGCCGGAGTCGGCGAAGGCGAACGCATACGCCTGCGCGGCCAGGGCGTGCCGGGCCAGGGCGGTGCGCCCGATGGTGATCTCTACCTCCATGTTCGCCTGGTCCCCCACCCTCTGTTCGACGTGCAGGGGCACGACCTGCTGGTCACTGTGCCACTGGCGCCCTGGGAGGCGGCCCTCGGGGCAAAAGTAACGGTTCCCACCCTGGACAGCAAAGTCACGTTGACTGTGGCCCCGGACAGCCAGACGGGTCGCAAGCTACGGATCAAGGGGAAAGGCCTGGTCGGCAAAACGGGCAGGGGCGACCTCTACGCCGTACTGAAAATAACCATGCCTGCGAAATCCAGCGACAGGGCCCGCGAGCTGTGGCAGTCCCTGTCCGATGAACTGGACTTTGATCCGCGAGCAGAATGGAGGGCGTCGGCATGAGCACCAGTATCCTGCGCATCACCGCAAGAGAATTTTGCGAACGCGAGGGAGTGACCGAAGAGCAGGTCATCACCATTGTGGAACAGGGAATTGCCCGCCCGGCTGCCGGTGGCAAGGCAGGTGACTGGGAGTTTGATACCACTTCCGCCAGATGGATGCACAAGGCGGTGCGGCTGCACCGCG
Source organism: Seongchinamella unica (assembly GCF_004354085.1). Classification (GTDB taxonomy): domain Bacteria; phylum Pseudomonadota; class Gammaproteobacteria; order Pseudomonadales; family Halieaceae; genus Halioglobus; species Halioglobus unicus. Next base: position 100,749 of record NZ_SMSE01000006.1, read on the forward strand.
ATCTCGACCTGGACTGGGTCGCTACGGCAATGCTGGTGGACCTGCTGCGCCAGCGTGATCGTTTGCATCGTGAGAACCAGCAGTTGCGCCAGCAGTTACAGCGCTTCCTGGTGGAGGACTGACAGGCCGGCCAGGCTGTTTACCAGCGCGCCTGGACTGACTGCCAGCAGGAGTGCGCGCTCACTTATCAGTGTTATCGGACTTGCCAGATTCCAATTCCCAGCGGGGACATGGAAACGGTGGTCGACCGCCGCCGCTGTGATAGGTGCTTAGACCAAGCTTACTGCGCAGGATGATTCTTGCTCCGTCTACTGGCACCTGGCGATAACGCATGCCCGGGTGTGGACACCCCAGGCTGGCATCCGGCCACGTGACCGACTCGAAACTGACAAGTTCGATATCGTCAGGAGACATTGACTCGCGCACCGTCAGGTCCGCGATGGCCTGTGCTACCAGCGGATTGCTGCCCGGCTTATCCACAGTCGCACCCGCCTCCGATTGCACCGGTTGCCCAGCCACGGTAATTGCCGGCAAAAGAAGCACACCGGACAAGAGCCCCACTATGATTCTGTACAGCAATGAAACCTCCCAGTAACCCGTATGTAATTGCCATCCTTACGTCACCCGGTCGACCCGCTTCGACAAACCGCCTGCAACCGCTGGCACCAAATATAATAACGCTCAATTACTTGACGGGACCAGCGGGGCCTACTATTAGGAAGGGTACGGTTTACTCACAGCCTTCAATGTGAGCGTTACATTGTGCTGCGCAATTCACACCTTGCACGGCCATAACTATAGACCAACAACAGTTCTGGTGATTGTTTCTCGGTTCGCGTGGAGCAGTACAGTTAATCCACGGTGTGCCTGACCTGGTCCCGGCTCTTCGGCGCTGGTGAGTGACAGGAACCCGATTGATACATCCTTCTAACCTTCGGCGCGAGCACCGCAACAACGGTCCCGCCTTGGAGAGGTACTTTTTATGCAATTTAATACACACTTTTTCTCACGCAGGATCAGGCTTGTCGCCTCCCTGGCCTTGACGGCGGCCATGGTCGTCGGCGGGTCAGGGGCTGGCATCGCTTCGACCGATGGCAAGCAGGCCTCTGGCCCGCCCGCCCTGGCCGGCGGTAAAAAAAGCTACATCGTGCTCATGGAGAGTGCGCCGCTGGTGGCCTACGAGGGAGACATCAGCGGCCTCCCGGCAACCAAACCCGCCAGGGGCAAGAAACTCGACACCAACAGCAAGGCTGCGCAGAAATACCAGGCGCACCTGCTGGCCAAACAGGAGAAGTTGATGAGCAGTGCCGGCATCTCCCCATCCAACGTGACCAATTCCTATACGGCCGCGCTGAACGGTTTTTCGGCGGTAATGACCGAAGCCCAGCGGCTTAGCCTGGAAAACACCAAGGGCGTCAGCCGGGTCATGGAAGATGCCTGGCGTCATCTGGATACCGATGCCAGCCCGACCTTTATCGGCCTTACCGAGCCCGCCAGCGTCTGGCAGACCGGCGTCACCGGTGAAGGCGTGATTGTTGGCGTCATTGATTCGGGCATCTGGCCGGAGCACCCCTCCTTTGCCGATGATGGCAGTTACCCGGACGCACCGGCGCTGGATGACAGTCGGCCCAACTGCGAGTTCGGCAACACTACCCACAATGCCAACGACGCGCCCTTCGAGTGCAACAACAAACTGATCGGCGCCCGCCAGATGATCGATACCTACCGCTTCTTTATCGGCGCGGATCCCGAGGAATTTGATTCCGCCCGGGATGACGACGGTCACGGCACCCACACCGCGTCCACCGCTGCCGGTAACGCCGGTGTGGAAGCCAGCATGTTCGGCATTCCCCGGGGCACCGTATCGGGCATCGCCCCGCGGGCCCACATCATCGCCTACAAGGGCCTCGGCACGCTCGGCGGCTTCACCTCTGACCTCGCCCGTGCAATCGACCAGGCCGTGGCCGACGGCGTGGATGTTATCAACTATTCCATCGGCGGGGGCGCCAGTGAACCCGGTGTGGATGACATCGCGTTCCTGTTTGCCGAAGCAGCGGGCGTGCACGTCGCCACCTCGGCGGGGAACTCCGGCCCCGGCGCATCCACCCTGGGCAGTCCGGGCGTCATGCCCTGGATGACCACCGTGGGCGCCAACACCCAGACTCGCTTTATGCAGGGCACCGTGGTGCTTGGTAACGGCTCCGAATACGCGGGCGCGTCCATCACCCAGGGGCTGCCGGCGGCACCGCTGGTTGACGCCGAGTTCGCCGGGGGCGACCTCTGTATCCCTGGCACGCTGGACGCCAATATCGTTGCCGGCAAGGTAGTACTTTGTCGCCGCGGCGCCATCGCCCGGGTCGGCAAGAGCCAGGCTGTAGCAATGGCCGGCGGTGTCGGCACCATCCTCTACAACAACAGCGACGAGGACAACCTGTCCACGGATAACCACGCCACCCCCGCGGTGCATATCGACCAGACCCCAGGCCTGGCGATCAAGGACTATATTGCGACCACCACCGAGCCGACCGCCGCGATCATTGGTGAGCAGTCCGGCGAGTGGAACTCTGCACCCTCCATGGCCATCTTCAGCTCCCGCGGCCCCAACCCCATCCTGCCGGATATCCTCAAGCCGGACATTACCAGCGTGGGCTTCCAGGTACTGGCGGGTAACTCGCCCTTCCCGATTGGCGGCGTACCCGGTGAGCTGTTCCAGGCTATCGGTGGCACCTCCATGTCCAGCCCCCACGTGGCCGGCGCCTTCGCGCTGATCAAGCAGGCTCACCCGGACTGGACCCCGGCCATGGCCAGGTCTGCAATCATGACCACGGCCAGCCAGGGCGTGGTGGATAACGACCGCACTACCCCGGCCGGACCCTTCGCCATGGGCGCGGGGCATATGGAACTGGGCAACAAGGGCCACAAGGGTTCAGCCTTCCAGCCGGGCCTGGTGTATGACGCGGGCTTTTTAGACTACCTTGCTCTTATGTGTGGCCAGGATTGGGGAATTGTCGATCCCGCCTTTTGCGACCAACTGTTATCCCGTGGCTTTTACACTGAAGCGGCCAACCTCAACTACCCCTCCATCACCATGGCCAGCGTGGTGGGCACAAAGACGGTGGTACGGACGGTAACCAGCGTGGCCTCCGAGCAGGGCTGGCGGACCTATAACGCGTCTGTTGATGCACCCGACGGCTACGAAGTGACGGTCAACCCCTCATCTATCCGGCTCAAGCCCGGCCAGAGCGCCAGCTTTGAGGTGACTGCCACCAATGTCAGCGCGCCTGTGGGCGAGTGGCGTGTTGGCTCACTGACCTGGTCCGACTCTACCGGCAACTATGACGTTCGCAGCCCCCTTGCGGTGCGCGGTGCACTGTTCAGCGCGCCCCCGGTCGTGACTGGCAGCGGTGCGGAAGGTTCTGCCAGCATTGAGGTGACCTTTGGTTACACCGGCTCTTACAGCGCCGCGCCCCACGGCCTGGTTGCAGATGCGCCGACCTCGGACAACATTGGCCAGGATCCGGACCAGACCTATCCCAGTCCTGATGATAGCCCCGTTGGCGTACAGAAGATCGACTTCCCGATCGCCGGGGCAGGCTTCGTTCGCTGGCAGCTGGCAATCCCGGGAGATGACGACATCGACCTGTTCCTGGAAAACTCAGGCGGCAACATCATTGCCTCCAGCACCAATGGCGGGACGGACGAGTTGATCGAGCTGTTTCTCCCGGCGGATGATACCTACACCATGGTTGTACACGGCTGGTCTGTACCCAGTGAGTCCCTGCCGTACACCCTGCACTTCTGGGCAGTACCGCTGGCACCGGGCGGCAGCCTGAGCGTTGATGCGGCGCCGACATCAGCAACTCTCGGCGCTACTGGCACCATCGATGTCAGCTGGTCCGGACTTACAACTGGCAGCTACATGGGCGCGGTGTCTCACACCGGTGACGCCGGTCTTATGGGCCTGACCCTGGTGGAAGTCCAAGTCGACTAAACCAGAATACCTTTCACGACAGGGCCCCTCCGGGGCCCTTTTTGTTTTTGCGTTATTCACCCTTATTAACCCTTTTCCGCAAGTGCCACAGCCAGGTTCGGCAGTGACCGCCTGGTTACCGCTGCTAACCCACTTCCCCCGACGCACCATGGTGCAGCATTTTCCCGATGCTGCTCTCCCCGTTAACCTCCTTTAGTCGCGGGACGCCAAATTTATTCGATTGAAAGCATGGACTTAGCGAAATCACCAGAGATTGGCTTGAATGTTGCAGCCTGGGTACCCAGTCGTCTGATCGACAGCCTGCCTTCCCCATTATGGTGCGGCTTCTCGAGGTCATTCATCCACAGTGAGGAATCAGCATGAGCGCAAATCCGGGTCGCCAACAGGCCATTAACACCATCACCAACCGTGCCCCCAGCACGGTGACACCCACTGATTATCTCGGCGACATCTGGGCGGAAGACGTATTCGACCTGCGCCGGATGGAGTGGGCGCTGTCGAAAACCGCGTTCAAATCGATCAAGAAGACCGTGCAGACCGGGGAGCCGCTGGACCCGGCGACCGCCGATGTGGTGGCTGCCGCGATGAAGGAGTGGGCAGTTTCCAAGGGTGCCAAGTTCTTCTCCCACGTGTTCTACCCGATGACCAATATTACCGCCGAAAAACACGACGGCTTTATCGTGACCAATTCCGACGGCGGTGCGATCACGGAATTTTCCGGGAGCCTGCTGATCAAGGGCGAGCCGGACGGCTCATCCTTCCCCAACGGCAGCCTGCGCATGACCAACGCCGCACGCGGCTATACCGCCTGGGACCCCACCAGCCCCGCCTACATCATGCACACCGACAATGGCGCCACACTGATGATTCCGAGTGTGTTCATGTCCTGGACCGGGGAGGCGCTGGACAAGAAGATTCCGCTGCTGCGCTCCAATGCGGCCATGAACAAGGCCGGGCAGGAAGTTCTAAAACTGATGGGCGAAAGCGACATCGCACCCCTCAACTCCAGCTGCGGTGCGGAACAGGAATACTTCCTGGTAGATGCGAACTTCGCCAATAGCCGACCCGACCTGCTGCTGGCGGGCCGTACCCTGTTCGGCGCCCCACCTCCCAAAGGACAGGAGTTCGACGATCACTACTTTGGCGCGATACCTGCGCGAGTGCAGGTTTTCATGCAGGACTTCGAAGACCAGCTTTACAAGCTGGGCATTCCTGCCAAGACCCACCATAACGAGGTGGCACCGGGACAGTTTGAGATAGCGCCCTATTTTGAAGCGGCCAATGTCGCGGCAGATCACCAGCAGCTGATGATGACCCTGATGAAGGCGACCGCCAAAAAACACGGGTTCATGCTGCTGTTGCACGAAAAACCCTTTGCCGGCGTCAACGGCTCCGGCAAGCACGTTAACTGGTCGGTGGGCAATTCCACCCAGGGTAACCTGCTCGATCCGGGCTCCACCCCCCACGAGAACCTGCTGTTCCTGTTGTTCTGCGGGGCCGTGATCCGCGGAGTACACCTTCATGGCCCCCTGTTGCGGGCGGTGATCGCCACCGCCTCCAACGACCACCGGCTGGGAGCGAATGAAGCCCCTCCCGCCATTCTGTCGGTTTATCTCGGTGATCAGTTGGAGCAGGTGTTCAACGACATCAAGGAAGGCAATATCCACACCAGCGCGGGCGGCGGCGAAATGGACCTTGGCCTGTCACAGATACTCAAGTTTGAACGCGACCCCGGTGATCGCAACCGCACTTCGCCTTTTGCTTTTACCGGCAACCGGTTTGAGTTTCGGGCAGTCGGTTCCTCCCAGTCCGTGTCGGGCCCCCTGGTGGCGATGAATACCATGCTTGCGGACTCGCTAAACTGGATTGCCGCCGAGCTTGAGCCTGCACTGGAAGGCGGGGCCAGCCAGGCCGAAGCGGTGGTTAAGGTGCTCAAAAAGTTGATGAACGAGCACGGCAACGTGGTGTTCGGTGGCGACGGCTACTCCGAGGAGTGGCACCGGATTGCCGTGGAAGAGCGCGGCCTGAAGAACATCCCGACCACCGCTGACGCGCTGCCAGCGCTGCGGGAAGCTTCCGTGGTTGAACTGTTTTCCAGCACCGGGGTGCTCAGCCCGCTGGAACTGGAAAGCCGGTTTGAGGTTTATGCCGAGCAATACATACTTTCCATCGAGGTAGAAGCCAAGCTGGTTATCGACATGGCCAGAACCATGATCTACCCGGCGAGTAACGCCTACCTGGCGGAACTGGCTGCTACTGCCCAGAACCTGGCTGCACTGGGTGTTGAACTGGACAGCTCTATCGCCAAAGCCGTTGCCGCACAGATTAACCAGCTGAGCACCACGATAGCCAACCTCGAGGAGGTCATGGGCCGGGAGGGCTTCGCTTCGACTGAAGAGCACATGCAGTTCTGCGCCACCGAGATCCTGCCGCGGATGAACGAGGTTCGCGCAGCGGCCGATACCCTGGAGGGCTACGTGGCCGATGAGCTCTGGCCTCTGCCCAAGTACCAGGAAATGCTGTATATCAAGTAGTTTGACCACTGAGGCCGTTTCTCTCACTGTTCGGTGGGAGAAACGGCTAACGTGACCCCTCCGACCGGAATCGACCGGCACTCCCATATCTGCAACAATTCCAATCATGGACATTGGAATCTTATTCCGCCCCCCAGCACCCGGGCGACATCGTTGCCGTGGAGAACCGCCATGCTTACCCTGCTTCGCCGCCTGTTGCTTACGGGCCTGTTCCTGACCCTCCTCGCGACCAATATCCTCACCCTGACCAGCGTAGCCTTCAATGCCGCCGTCTCCGGGCTGATCAGTTCCGCCCTGGGAATACAGACAGTCACCGGCATGATGAACCAGCGCCTGGCAGGCAAGGACAAAATGATCAGGCAGCAGAAAACCTCAGCGGCGAAGCGCAAGGTGGCTGTGCGCAAGTTTGGTAGTCGCCTCAGCGCCCGGACCCGGCGGGTGGCCACCCGGAGTATTGCCGCTATCCCGGGAGAGGCCATCCCCTACCTGGGTGTGGCAGTACTGATTGCCGGGACCAGCTACGAGCTGTATGAAGCTTGTGAAAGCCTCCGGGACCTGGAGACACTTTACGCTGAACTGGGGCTGGACGATAAGCCGCCGGAGGCTACCCTATCCGCTGTCTGCGACCCGCAGTTACCTGACGCCGGTGAGGTCTGGGAACAAATCACAAGCACCGTCGATGGATATTTGGGGTCAGAGTAAAGATATTTGGGGTCAGAGTAAAAACCCCTTCACTGCCTTGAATAACCTCAAAGTGTAGTGGTCAACTAATCCCGGACAGTAGTTTAGGATTTTCCTCTGCTTCAGCAGGGGGTAATCCACCGTTGTATTGATGCGGTCGCTGCCAGTTGTAGTAGCCCATCAGGTATTGGCCGATA
>NZ_SMSE01000007.1 GCF_004354085.1 Seongchinamella unica
CAAAGAAAAGTGCGAAAAAATATTTACACTACCCCCAGAGATGCGAATAGCCGGGGAAAATCCTGCTGCGGCGACAGAAAAACAAACGAAGCCAAACATTCTCGAAAGCATGGCGAAATGGCACACCAAACTGTCTCACATCGCGTAATCGCCGCCCTGACTAAGGGATGATAATGATTGGTTTTACCCCTACACGGCCGGTGATTTACAATAACGCACCGTAATCGGCCTCGAGCTGGTCAAAATTGAGGCTGGCGATAAAGCGCGAGAAGCTCATCCACGAAGCCAGGCCCTTGAGATCGGCGAAATGCGGCGGTACAAAGGGCGGTGCTACCAGCACTTTCTCCTCTGTCAGCATCTGGTAGGTCTTGATGTCTTCCAGGGTGATTTTTCCGCAGAACAATAACGGCAGGGTATCCAGTCTGCCTTGGCTCATGGCCAGGCGCAGGTAGTTATAGGTCTGGACGAACCCGCGCATGTAGGCCAGGTCTTTGGTGAAGGGCCGTCCCTGGGGCGTGCTGCCGCGGAATATCCTGACCGCAATCGAGTAACTGTCTTCTTCATTGATATCCATGTGGCGCAGGTAATCGAAAACCTCGAGGAAACTCGCCCCTTCCTCGGCCAGTGTGACTGAGCGCACCCGGCTGATCAGCCGGTACAGGCGCGTCGGGCTGGAGCGCAAAGTGAGAATCTCGGTCAGCACGGCCAGTCCCTCCTGAGTTGTGGTGGAGGAGGGCGGCCCTTTGCTGAGAAAGGTACACCAGGGCTGGGCCGTGCCATTGAGGGTGGTACCCAGGTGTACCCAGCCTTCGTGGACTTCCAGTACGTCGATGTCCAGAGCGTTGAACCAGGCATCGCTGCGAATCTTCAGATAGTCTGACCCCGCTGCGGCGTCTGCCGTCATCTGGTCGTTCAGCAGTACCCGTATGCCGGCGTCAGGAAAGACCCGCAGCAGGCGTTCATTGAGCATTTCAACCGCGCTTTCGGCCGCAATGGTTTTCTCATCTTCACGCATGGATTCGTTGCTGAGCAGGTTCACCAGCGTGTTTTCCATGGCCATGCCGAGATCGGCGAGACTGGGGTCACCGGCATGGAAAACATCGGATGCGGAACCGTAAAGCTCCTCCGACAACACCCCGAAATCGTCGGTGCCGCGAGCCTCGAGCATGCGAACTACCGTGGCGTATTCACGGCAGTAGCGGCGCATAATCGCAGCCAGGGGGTTGAGCTGCCCCAGCTTGCGGGAGATGTCACGCTCGATGGCGTGCAACTCCGTCCGCTTGGCAGCGGGGTCGAATTCCAGCGGATTATTGCGCCGGTAGTAGTCACCATCCACCGCCGGCTGGTTTCGGCAGGCCCCGCGGAAAAAGCCCTCGCGAATTTCGGGTCCCCATTTTATCGAGTCAAGAATGCGGATGGGGCGCTGCGCCTCGACAATCCGGTTGGAAAGCTCGCGCACCGCCTCGAGATACTCCGGGTTGCTGTCAACCATTGCGCGTCCTCATGCCTGTATCGCTGTTTTGCTCGTTGCCGTTGTCCAACGACAGGCTCATCCAGATTGAATCGTCTACCCTGAAGCCCGCCCGCTCATAAAACCGCCGCACCCTGGCATTGCGTGCTTCAGTCTCGAGAAAGACGATTTTGCAGCCTCTGGCACGGCAATCCCCCAGAATGGCGGTCAGGACCTTCGAGCCAAGGCCCGCTTCCCTGGAACGCACATAGATTTCATCGATCAGAGCCTCGACGCCCCCAGATTCCAGGCTGTATCCCCAGGTGACCACCGCGTAGCCATCGACAGGCTCGCCGAGCAACCAGACCACGCCGTAGTCGTCGCCATCGAGCAGGGCCGGCAGGCTGCGCCGCAGGCGCTGCTCATCGTAATCGTGTTCGTCGATCGCGCAGAACTCCTTGATCATTATCAGCAACTCGGGGAGGTGTGCACGGGTGGCGCGGGTGAGTATTGAATTGCAGTTCAATGCTGTTCCTTTACAGATGGGTAAGTTCCAGGGACGGGATGATTTTAGTACAAAGCGGGTTCCCTGGGGTCATCCTCCTGGTGCAGTCTCAGAATGTTGCGCTCTTGTGGGTCTCATTTCATGTCTTGAGTAGCCATAAGTCACCTCCCAAGGTGGTTGTGATCAGGCCTTGGGCAGTCCAGATACCAAACTCAGCGTAGTCCAGATGCCACAGCATGGGCGATAGCGGCGCTAGATCAGGCCCGGAAGGTGGTAAATCATTCGCACAGTTCGCGGTTATGGAAACCACCTGACTACATATTACTCCTCCAGGAATCTGGTCCGAGTCTTTGTCCACCATAAATAGGTGCCGTCTTCTGACACCTCGCCCAACAAGCTGTCAACATAGTCAACAAATTCGACTTCAAAAGCTTCCCTGTTCATATTGTAAACGGTCAACGCGAAGCGATTCCCAAGCGTCCAATCGATGTTCTCCTGGATGTGCCGTTTCCAGTCTACGACACCGTCCATTCCCGATTTATGCAGCAGATATCGATCTTCCCATTCGTTGAGAGCATTCAAGACAAAGGAAGCAGCGACCAATCCCTCTTCAAAAGTCAGTTCTGCTGGACTCTGAATTGACTTAGCCAAAATTTTAGCGATGGTTGGATCCATGAGATCCCTATTGATTTCGAAGATCTTTTGCGTTGGCACGGCGAATTCCAACTGCAGCGCAAGGTGATGAGAGTTCTGACGAATTTCAATAGCGAGAAACATGATACCTAACAGAACACCAATATTAGCGGCTAACGTTAGCTGTCGATGAAGGCGATCACTGTTCACTGTCAAATCCTACCGGTATCTTTGTAAAAAAATAAGTTGTCACTTCGGGTCAATAGCGGCTGTCATCATCAGTATAGACCGTGTGTCTTTCCTCGGATCGAAGTGCATGGTTTAAGTGCTGAAATGAACCAAATGTCTTCAATGCCTGGATCGGAGGCGCCGTCCTGGGGGGCAAGTCTCCCTCAGAATCTTGACCCGATCTAGCGGGGCAGGTCATTGTCCAGGCTCTTTCTGAACCCGCAGTTCAGGGCGCAACTTCCTCGCTCGGCGGCGCTAATGCCGACGACTGCGCGACGCAACCTTCAGTTTGCACGCCTTCACAGCCACACAGGTTTCCACCGCCGTCGTTGAAACTGTACGACAGGGGATCCAGTGGTTTCAGGGGGCCTAATTCGCCAGGGACGAGGTGTTCTCCATTGAGATCGAAGCCTGCGCACCAGATGAGGTTGTTGGTCAAATCGGCCTGGCTGCCGAAGTTTGATACGCCTGCCCTGGCCGGATCTAGAATGGAGTTGTCGAAGATGGTTGCCACCGACGGATAAATTGCCGGCATCACGATAATGCCATCTCCAAAAAGACCCGTTAACAGCTCAGGGTGCGTTGTCAATATCTCGTCGTTCCAGGCCCAGGCATTGAACTGCACGATGCGAATTCCGCCCTCCCGGTCAACCGCGACCACTCAGTTATTGCCGCCGCGCATGACAAAACCGGTCACGCTGCCGCTGCCCCGGGCCCCAAAGTTGACCAAGCCGGTGGCGCTTTCAAAGGAGTCAAGCGCTCGCGTTTCTGGCCCTAGGATTAGCGGTTGTCCATCGCCCTGCAGGTATTTCCTTGCCAGCGATCCACAGTGTCTCTTCGTACACGCCAGCCTCGACGATGATCGCCGCCACGTCCGGTGCTGCATCGATGGCTTGCTGAAGGGAGGTAAAATTGCCGGGAACCTTGATGCGCGGCGGCTTTTTCCGTGATGCTTCGGCAACCGCCTGGTCTGCGAGGGGCCGTACTGTGTACGCGACAGCCGAAGTCAGGCTTAGAGCAAGGATGAACATTCGAATGGCGAGGCGAATGGCTTCGTCCCTCTTTCCATCGTTTGATCCGGTTCAGTATAGAAGACTCCTGGCAAAGTGCATAAGAAGCGAATATGGCGTATAGAGGGTAACTGCACACCCAGTATCTGGTCGCAAAAAGCGGACAAGCCGCCTGCGGCTGCCCAGCTGTGAGTTCGCCGACGGCAACGTCGCTCTCAGTCTTCGATGAGCTCTCGATGAACACGCACGGCAACGCTGCGGGGCCTGACCGTGAGCCCCCTGGCGAGAAAGTGCGCCTTGGTAAACGCAGCACCGTAAAGCAGTATGAGCGACGAGTAATTCACCCAGAGCAAGAGCAGCACCAGTGAGCCTGCGGCGCCATAGGTGGATGCGGTGGCCGTATAGGACAGGTACATGGCGATCAGTGAGCGGCCGATGGTGAACAGCACCGCGGTCAGCACCGATCCCAGGGCCACGTCGCGCCAGCTCAACTGCACGTCGGGAAGCACTTTGAATATGGTTGCAAACAAGAGCGAGGCGACCAGAACGGACGCTACCAGGTCCAAACCGCCGAAGGCGACATCGTACCAGGGCAGCCAGCCCTGCACCTGCTGCAACAAGATCCGCAGGCCGACGCTCAGCGACAGTGAGACCAGCATCACGAAGCCCACCGCCAGTACAATGGTGAGTGAAGTGAGGCGCTTTCGCAGGAACAGTAGAATGCCGCTACGCGAAGGCTTGGGAACCACGGTCCAGATGGAATTCAAGGAATTCTGCATCTGGCCAAATACGGTGGTCGCGCCGATGAGCATCGCAGCAATACCCGCCAGTGTCGCGAACAAGCCGCCTTCTTTCAGGCTGGACTGGGCCACGGCGGCCTGCACGGTGGCCGCTGCCTCGGGACCAATGGTTTCCTGCAGCTGAATCACAATTTGTCCTTCCGCTGCCTCCTGGCCGTAGAAGACACCGATCACACTGACCACCACGATCATGACCGGCGCAATGGAAAACAGGGTGAAAAAGGCCAGGGAACCCGCGTTGGCGAAGGCGTTGCTCTCGAGCCAGATGTGTGCGGCCTGCTTGAAGATGTTCAACCACCACTTCAAGCGGGTGCCCAGTGGTTGGATCATAAATGTGGTTCCTGTTCAGGTAGGCGTTGCCGTGGACAGCGCATATTAGACGTCCCTGCCGCGATATGGCAACTGCGGACCCATCGGGGATACACATCACCTGCAGACGTTAGGTCATCTACCCCATCCATAAAATCTACAGTTGCAGTCACTATAAGTCCATGTGCGCGCCGTCAAAGCATGAGTTACCAATCGACCTGATTCAATAAGACACAGATCTGCTACTTTTAACTGAAGCAGGGGCGTCTCGATTTGAGCACGTCCAACACTGACAAGACGCTTAAAGATTTTCGTGGTAAAACACCTCGCAAGCATTCCACCGAGGAGAAGATGCCCAAAGCGCTTCTTAGGGCGGGCCATCCGTATCGTTCTGGAAGGGCCTCGAGGTGAAATGTCCGTTGCAGCTGAAGCATTACTACTATCCGTGGAAACTGGAGAAGGTGATCAGGGAGGGGGTCCACCACTATATTCATGAGCGGTATCACGAGTCGCTGGATAACGTGACACTGGCTGATGTGTGCGAGGGGAGGCGAAACGACATTCTGGATCAGCGAGCCCTGGTAAAAATCAGGACCATTGCCCAGAGGAAAATACACAACCTGCGGATGGCACGCTAAACTGGAGTGACAGTTGGCAGGAAAAGGTCTCTTAGAAAACGGCCCGATTGGGGTCATATCCTTTGCCGAACGTACGGTCTAGGGTACCTCGGCCAACCTTCAGGCCGCGGTTGATGGCGGAATGGGTAGCGGCAACGTGCCGGAAATCTTCGACTATTTCCTGACACTCGAAAGGTGAGGCTGGAAATGCCCGACGCTAGAGCGCTCCTGTGTAAATCAAGACGATAGGTTGAGTACCGATTGAATATGGCAAAGAACATCGCGTTGATCGGTGAGTGTATGCTGGAGCTAACCCACCAGACAGGGGCCCCGGGCGGTCGCTGCCTGCCCATGAATCTGTCCTACGGTGGCGATACGCTCAATGCGGCGGTGTATCTCGCTCGACAGGGGATTGCGGTCGACTATGTGACCGCGCTGGGCGATGACCCGATGAGCGCCTGGATGACCGAGCAATGGCGGAGTGAAGGGGTCGCTTGTGGGCTCATTGATTACCAGGCAGACACTGTACCCGGCCTGTATCTTATCGAGACGGACAAACAGGGCGAACGCTCGTTTTATTACTGGCGAGAGAGTGCCCCCGCACGGCGTCTGCTCGATGACCCGGTCAAGGCGAAGCATTTGTTCTCGCAACTGGAGGAACGTGACTGGCTCTGCCTCTCAGGCATCACCCTGGCTATATTCAGCGAGGCTGCAAGGCAGCGCCTGTATGACGCATTGGCAGACTATCGCCGGCATGGTGGCCGGGTCGCGTTCGACAGCAATTACAGGCCAAAACTCTGGCCGAGCCGCGAATCTACCCGTGAAGCTTATGAGGCGATGTACCGGCTCACAGACCTCGCACTGCCGACGATAGAGGATGAGCAACTGGTGTTTGGCGATGCCGAGCAGAGCGATATTGTCGATCGACTGCAGTCCTGGGGTGTCAGCGAGATCGCACTGAAGATGGGAGAGCACGGATGCTTGGTGGTGACGGATCAGGATCGGGAGTTGGTGGCTGCCAACCCGGTCCGCGTGGTCGATACGACCTCAGCGGGGGATTCGTTCAATGCCGGTTACCTGGCTGCGCGCCTGAAGGGGCTTTCCGCGGCAGACGCAGCGGCCGTAGGCCATCGTCTGGCGTCGGTGGTCATCCAGCACAGTGGCGCGATTATTCCCCGTGACGCCATGCCGAAGGACCCCTGAGCAAATGACTAGAGCCAAGACCGGAGTTCTACTTCTGTGCCTGTTGCTGATAACGATCACGATACCCCGGGAAGCCCGTTCGCAGGAACCCCCAGACTGATTCTCACCCGGGCCGGTGTGGAAAATAAGGAAAAACCTGGGCCGGCGCCCTGTACCAGATTCTTCAGGACGAAAAGTATACGGCTTATGTTCGTGACATGCTGTAGCAGCACGAAGCCATGTACAAGGAACTGCCCTTGCATTCGAAGGAGCGATCCTACGCCCGTGGAAAGTGCATACCCTTAATGCGAACTCAATCGGCCAATTCGACCGCCTGATGCCTGTTACCTGAGGTAACCAATGACAGCGATGAAGTGGCATGCAGATCCAACCAATACAAAGAAGTGCCAGATTCCATGCGCGTGATTGAGCCATTTCGTCTTGTCCAACAGGTAGAAGATGATCCCTGTCGTGTAGGCGATGCCACCTGCGACCAGCCAGTAGAACCCGGGGTTGGGCAAGATGGCCCTGAGACCTGTCAGATCAAGGGAAACCAACCATCCCATCCCGAGATAAATGATGAGCTGGCTGGCTTTCACAACCCGCCCAGACAATACCAGTTCGGAAATGCTGCCGAGAATGGCCAACGTCCATACAATGGCCAGGATCAGATGGCCACTGCCGCTGCGCATGCTCACCAGCATGAACGGCGTGTAAGTACCGGCAATCAGGAGATATATCGAGATGTGGTCCAATACCTTGAATAGTTTTTTTAGTCGAGGACCTCTGAAGCTGTGATAAAGCGTGGACATGGTGTACAGCAAGACCAGTGTCAGTCCGAAAGTGGTGAAACCTACGATAATCCTTGGATCACGTGTCTGAATACCCAACGCTAGTAAGGCACCCAGAGCGATGAGGGCGAAGACGGCGCCCACTAGATGGCTGATACTGTTCAGTCTTTCCCCATAGTACATAACGCGCCTATTTCCCTGAGCCAGTTAAACCAGATCTTATTAGAAATGTAGAGAAAATAGTATTAAAGGTACCTACGAGAATAAACTGGGAGTCTTCGAAGGTATTTCCACTGTGCGCAGCGTCATCCAAAGGCCAAGAGGAATCAAGGCTTTGGCAAGAAGGAAACCCACTAACCCTGTCTCGCGGTGCCGAGAGACCCTGCCGGTCAAGACGAGTGGTGTCTGCCACACAACTAGGCCGAACCACGTGAAACAGGCGAGGGCGGACCCATTGTCCGGTCTCGCGCCTGGCGGACCGGGGTTGGCTTTCACCTCATCCGGGACAATCGGGGAAACCTGGACTACACTGCGGTGGGTCCGCTAACCGATATTTTGAGGTCTCCACGTTGAGTCAACATGCAGCGCGCTTTACGGGTTCCATACCTGAAAACTACGACCTCTATCTGGGGCCCAGGATATTCGTCGGTTTCGCAGAGGACCTCGCCCGAAGAGTTCTTGAACTGCAGCCAGACAAAGTCCTAGAACTTGCTGCTGGAACGGGAATACTTACCAGAAGGCTTCGGGACGTTCTGCCGGCAGCCTGCACCATCACCGCCACCGACCTGAACCCACCGATGTTGGAAATCTCCCGAGGTAAATTTCAAGGCAACGAGGGCGTCGAATTCAAAGCCGCCGATGCAATGCATCTACCCTTCATTGAATCGGACTTCGATGTTGCTACATCTCAGTTTGGAGTCATGTTCTTCCCGGATAAACAGCGCTCATACGAGGAGGTTTTTCGAACTTTACGGGCCGGTGGTCACTACATTTTCAATGTCTGGGGCCCGATGGATAGCAATCCCTTCGCCAAAATTGCCCACGAAACTGTTGCAAGTTTTTATCCCGAAGATCCGCCGGGATTTTATAAGGTCCCTTTTGGCTACAACGATCCTGTCAGCATCGAGAATTCACTCAATGAAGCGGGCTTCTCGGGCATAGAAATTGAGAAGGTAGAGATAAGCTCGAGTATTCCCTCGGCAAGTGACTTTGCAAGGGGGCTGGTCTATGGCAATCCGCTCCATGAAGAGATTATCCTGCGAGGCGGGCAGCCGGACAGCCTATGTTCTGCAATTGCCGCCGCTCTGGAGCAGCACTTGGGCGAGGTCATGCCCCTGCAAGCTTTCGTGATTGTTGCAAGAAAGCCCTGAGCCGGTCCGACAATCCCCGGCCTTCTGAATCAACAAGCACCGTGCACAGGCCCTGGTCAGCTCACACAGGCATTTATACACGCCGGCCACGAGTAGCAGTTGGGAAGTATTCATTCGCGCGATGACAGCTCAGCCGCAAGGTAACAGCCGCGATAGGGGATTGAGGCGATTTCTCTCCTAAAAAGGCACAATCTGCGGGTATTTTGCGGGTTCTCATTAATGAGGATGACAGTGGAAAAGTGACATGCAGTTACCCTACCTTTTGAAAGTTGCTGGAGACTGTTTGGGCGATGACGACTGGCTGGCAAAACAACCCTGCCCGGTGATCGCGATCGGTAGCGGCGTTGATCGCCAAGCCGACGTCGTGCTGCCTGACGAGTCCGCGGCGGCGGCGCTGATCGCTGCAATCGAAAACAGCCCCACGGCAGCACTGGTCCTGGTGCAGGTCCTGCGCGCTGTTGAGGGTATGCCGGTCCCACATGCGATGACGCTCGAATCCCTCGCTTTTGGCCTATTGCAGACGGGCCCGGAATACCAGCGGTGGCTTACCGAGCGTTCCAAGCCCCCGGCCCTGGTAGTTGAGGGGGAGGGTGAAGCGATTGAAATTACCCGAGAAGGAAGTGTGCTCAGGGCCCGAATGAATCGACCGGTGCAACGTAACTCACTGTCTGTGGAGATGCGCGATGCGCTGGTGGAACTCCTCGATCTGGTCCGTGTCGACGATACCATAACGTGTCTGGAATTGAGCGCTGCGGGAGCCTGCTTCAGCGTTGGTGGCGAATTGAGGGAGTTTGGCCTGATGCCCTCGGCGACGCAGGCGCACCTGCTGCGTTCGGTTCATAATCCCAGCCGCCTGATCGCAGCGGTCGCCGACAGAGTGCACTGCCATCTGCACGGCGCCTGTATGGGCTCGGGAATCGAGATTCCCGCATTTGCGGCGAAGGTGACTGCTGACAGGCGAACTTTTTTTCAGTTGCCTGAACTTCGGTTTGGCCTGATACCCGGTGCGGGGGGTTGCGTCAGTATATCGCGGCGTATCGGTCGGCAGCGTACTGCCTGGATGGCCCTCTCAGGTCGTAAAATCAATTCCAGGACAGCCCTGGCCTGGGGCCTGGTAGACGCGATTAGCGAGTGATGAGACACAGTTTCTTAAATTGCACTCGATCCCGGGGCTGTCTCTGGTGCAAATCGATCTCCGCTGGCCCGATAGATCATGTCCCCTCTGCTCCAGGTAGCGACGACCCGGTCACTGGAGAAATTCTGGCGCATCAGTTTCCAGGCGCAATCCAGCAAGCAAACACTGGCCTCTGAGCCCGTTTTGACGACTCTCTGGTCGAGCCCGGGAGAGTCGGGTGTAGAGGTAAACAATCTCAGGGCCTGCTCGGGACTCAAAGCTTCATGCGGCGTGATACATTCTCCGCTGCTGGTTGTGCGGTGGACTGCCGCCGCCATCGAGGCCCAGGGGTCCGGGCTGCCGAAGGGTGCATCGCTGCCACCCGCCAGCGGAATGCCTGCCTCCAGGAAACTCCGAAGACGATAGAGCCAGGGCAGCTCACCGGTCTCAACATTCCTCAGGTACTGGGCACCGCGCTCACTGACAAAGTGAGGTTGGGTCACCACGCGCAAACCCTGTTGCGCAATCTTTGCAAGTGTTTCGGGCGAGGTGATGGAGGCATGTTCTATCCTGTCCCCTGTTTCGCTGCCCACTTCTTCCAGGCAGGCCAGAGCGAAGAGCAACTCAGTGAGAGTGACGCAGTGAATGGCCACCGTGCGACCGACCTGGTGAGCCCTGAGGATAGTGGCACACAGCGTATCGAACCCGGGCAGCTGCGCCTCCAGCAGGTGGATCTTGTATTCGCCGTGCTGTATCTCCGGCGAGCCAGCGACGCCGGCGAGTTCCAGGCTACCCATCATGCGAATGTCCTGCATGAGTTCTCCCCGCGCACCGGCAGACTTGAAATGCCGCCACATTTCACCCGCATTGGAGGGCGTGGTATCGGTGACGCCGGTGACACCGTAAGAAGCAAGCAGTCGGCTGACCCGGTGAAGCGGGGGCGGGCGAGAGTTCAGCTGTGTCCGTAACCACGCGTCACTCTCGTACAGGCGGCCCGTAGTTACGCCCCCTGTACGCTCGACCCCAGCAGGTATGCCAGGGACTGAACGCTTGCGCAAAAGCCCCAGCGCTTCCAGTCCTGCGCTATTCAACACCCAAAGGCGTCCGCCACGGTGTTGAATGCGGGCGGGGCGGTCCGGTATATGCTCGTCCAGCCAATACCGATCGATATCGCCGGCGACGGAGGAGTGGTAACCAATGCCTCGCAGCCAGCCATGATCGGCCTTGTTGTTTTCCGCCGCGAGGTGTCTCGCCAGACAGGATTGTGTGGTCACCGTTGGCGGACCGCAGTGAATAGACTCGAGTGAGGCGGCCATGGATGCGAGGTGCACGTGGTGATCGTGCAGGCCAGGCAGCAGTCGGCCGCCGTGGGCCGGGATCAACGCCTCTCCCGGTCGGGGAGCCAGTACGCTGCCTATTTCTGCTATGACGCCGGCGGTCAGGCGCACGTCTTGCCTTTTTCCGGAGTCGTCGATTTCGCACTGTTTGATCAGGAAGTCCATCAATGCAGAGGATTCTGGCTGAACGCCACGCAGTGCTGCACGGTTTGAACCAGCGAAAATGCCAGCAGATGACCACCTCCCCCCTGCCAGGAGGCCAGCGCAGCGAGTGCTGCATGCATCCCCGTTAACGGGTCGGCGATTGCATCGCCGCAGAACATCCAGCGGCCGGTGGTTTGGTGCAACAGGGCGGATAGCCCCCCCGCGACACCGGCGTCGTCGCCGTAGGCGATCCAGTTGGCCTGGGGTTCACTGCGGCCATAACCTGAAATGCTCACCCAGGTAAGGCCCGGCACCTCTACCAGGAGGGACTCGGCTTGAATGCCCATTTGTCGCAAGGCACGGGGTCGGGAGCCTTCAATCACGATGTCCGCAGAGCGGATCAATTCCTCCAGTGTTTTCACTCCACCGGGTTTATGCAGGTCCAGTTGCAACTGCTGCTTGCCGCTGTTCAGATGGCTGAAAAATTCCGGGGATCCGTGCCGGGCGCCATCCGGGCGCTGGCGGCTTTCCACCTTGATCACTTCGGCCCCCGCCCACTGCAGCAGGCGGCTGCAGAGAGGCCCCGCCCACAGGGAGGATAAATCCACAACACGCGGCAGACCACGCTGGCGTGTGGCCGTCGCAGTTTGCTGGGTCACTTCGAACCAGCTCCTGTCCAGGCATGGTTCAATCCTGGTCGAGGTGATGGCAAGGCCGAGCAGGCGTCCCCGCTCCACCAGCTGTGCGGTGGGCAGTCGCACCACCTGTGCCTCCACCGCCGACCAGGTTGGTGCGGTTTCAGCTTGTAGCCACGCGTCCAACAGTCGCCAGTCGCTGTCCCGGGCCAGGTTTACTGCCAGGTGGCCATCTGCTGTGGGTAAAATTTTGCAGCTGCCCCCCGGAGATACCTCGCCGCGCCGGTGGAGACCGCAGACAGTCGCTCGTTGTGCCATGAGATCCCCCCCCTGCATCGAGGTCGGGAGTTTCTTCCCCAGCAGCGTTTCGAAGGCGTGCAGTACCCCGTCGCCATAGCTGGCAAGCGGTATCGGGCAGTCGGCAGGAGGTTGGTCGAAAAACCCGGTCAGCTCCGCCAGACCTGAATCCGACCAGCGCTGGGCCGCCGAGGTGTGGAGCCGGGTCTCGCCCGATGACACCAGAGCCCCCAGGTCCCGCAGTAGTTGCGTGGCATAACGGGAGGCGTCGCCGTTACCTTTAACCTGGAATGCGCCGCTCGCTGGTAAAATCTTCTGCATGGGGCAAGGGTATGTGCTATCGCATTGCCCGACAAGTTGATAGGGGGTCACTGTCATCTGAAGGTAAGATGCTGTCACGCCATGCAATTGATTGCCCTGTCATCTCAAGATAAGTTTGTCCTGGTCAGGAGAATGTGGAGAGAGGGTTTATGGTATCGGTAAAACCAGGTGCCCGGTTAAAAAGCACCGTCTGCGACACCGAAGTGATGGTCGTGAGAGGTTCCGGGGAAATCGACCTCAGGTGTGGTGGCTCTGCGCTTACCGAATCCGGCGGTTCGGCCGGTGGGACACCGTCGGAGGATTTCGCCGCTGGCAGCCTGATCGGCAAACGCTATGTCGATACGGAGGCGAATATTGAGCTGCTGTGTATCAGGGGTGGCGCCGGATCCCTTTCGTTAGGGGAGGTAAAACTGTCCGTGAAGAGGGCGGAAGCGCTGCCGTCGTCTGATTGAATCCGTATGAACACGTTTACCCTCCTTGAAATGACTGCCACGAGTTTTCCCGAGCGGATCGCGGTCCACAGTGACGGCCGGGATATCACCTACTCCGCGCTGTATCGGGCCGCGTGCGGCGCTGCCGCGACCTTCCAGAAAAGCGGCTGTCAGTATGTGTCGGTGCTTGATGTCAACAGTCCCGCGGTACCGATCGCACTGTACGGTGCGGCGGCCGCGGGCCTGTCGTTTGTGCCACTAAACTACCGATTGACCGAAGTTGAGCTCGACAAGTTGAAGGCCCGCATCCAGCCTCTTTACCTCGTCGACCAGGTCGGGCGCGAGGATTTCATCGCAAAGAGCATGGCATATGAAGGCGAGAGCCCCAAAGTGCCTGATGATCCGCGGGCCATCGCGGTTCAGTTGTTTACCAGTGGTACCACGGGTGCACCGAAGGCCGCCGTTCTGCGGCATGAGAATCTGATGAGTTACATACTGGGAACGGTAGAGTTTGCTGGAGCCGATCAGAACGAGGCCAGCCTGGTGTCGGTTCCGCCCTACCATATTGCGGGTATTTCAGCAGTGCTCAGTGCCGTGTATGCGGGTCGAAAGCTGGTACAGCTGCCGAATTTTGATGCGGACGACTGGATGAAACTGGTCGAAAATCAACAAGTAACTCACGCCTTCCTGGTGCCGACGATGTTATCCCGTATCGTGGAGACGATTGACGCGGGAAGAAATGCCTGCAACCTGGGCAGCTTGCGGGCGATTGCCTACGGCGGAGGCAATATGCCAGAAGCGGTAATCCGCAGGGCCCTGGAGATATTTCCCCAGGTGGCCTTTACCAACGCCTATGGCCTGACTGAAACCAGTTCCACAATCGCGTTGATGACGCCGGATGATCACAGGGAGGCTTTGAGCAGTAACGATCCGCAAATTGCCGGTCGTCTGCAGTCGGTGGGCAAGCCCTTGGCTTCGGTTGAGGTCGAGATTCGCGACGATTCGGGAAATGTCCTGGCAGCGGGAAGTGTCGGCGAGGTCTATGTTCGGGGTGCTCAGGTTTCCGGCGAATACCTCGAGCGAAAGGCGACCACCTCTGACGGCTGGTTCCCGACACGGGACAGAGGCTACCTGGACAAACTGGGATACCTGTACCTGATGGGCAGGGCTGACGATATCATAGTTCGCGGGGGGGAGAATATTTCACCCGGCGAGATCGAGGATGTGCTCACCAGCCACGAAGCGATAGCGGATGCCTGCGTGGTCGGTATACCGGACAGTGACTGGGGTGAGTGCGTTGTAGCGGCTGTGGTGCTCGCCCACGGGAAGTGGGTGGATGTTGCGGCGCTGCAGCAACTGGTGCGCGGCAAAATGCGCTCTTCCCGTGTTCCCGGGGAAATTCGTTTTCTTCCTAGCCTTCCCTATAATGAGATGGGTAAGCTTTTGAGGAGAACCGTCCGGGAGGCGTTTTGTCCACCAGCGACCTGATCACACGCTATGTGCATATCCTGGTAAAAACGGCCCACAGGGCCAACTGGGGAGTGAACGCCATCTGCGCCAAAGCGGGTGTAGTACCCGAGCAAATCCTGGATGAGAACAGGCATAGCCGTAGGGGGTACTCCGCTGAGCAACTAGCCGTTATTGTGCACGAGATGTCCAGGTATGATGATTTTCTGGGCCAATTTCCGGGGTCCGAGAAACCGGGGGCCTTTGCCCTCATGTGCGAATTCAGTTTGCTCAGCAATACGCTGGGGGAGGCGCTGGAGCGAGGATTCCGCTACTACAATCTGATGTCGGACGTGGTATCAATCAACCTGGTCCTGGAAGATGCGACGGCGAATATCGATATCCTGTTCCTCGATGAGGATGCAGATCCGGAAAATCTCATGCGAGAGTGGTGGCCCCGAATGTGGCATCGCCTTCTTGGCTGGTTGATTGGTGAGAACGTGCCGCTCGAACAGGTGCTATTTTCCCACCAGGCGATGGGGAGTGTAGAAGATTATGAACAGGTTTTTGCCTGTCCATGCCTTTTCGAACAGCCCAGTACCAGGCTTGAGTTTGACGCCAAATGGCTGGAGCGGCCGGTTTGCCGTGAGTTGGGGGAGTTGGAAGCTTACCTGCATTTCCCCAGGCTCGACCTGGTGACATTTCCCGGAGATGAGACCAGCCTGAAGCTCCGTATCGAGTGGGCCCTGCGTAGATACTTCGTACACAATCACCAGTTCCCTTCAATAGAGCGTATCGCCAGTGAATGTTTCGTCTGCAGCCAAACCCTGCGCCGTCGCCTGCACCAGGAAGATACCAGCTACACCAAGATCAAGCAGGAGATCAAGCGCGAGCTGGTGACCGAATACCTCGAGAACGACAGGTTGTCTTTGTCGGAGGTCGCTCGTCTCGGGGGTTTCGCAGAAGCCAGCGGGCTCACCCGAGCGATCAAGGCCTGGTATGGAGTGAGTCCGCGCCGCTACCGCGCGCGCTATCTCGAGGCGAGGAACAGCGCCAGCGCGAGGTGCTAGCACCTCGTGCTCCACAGGTGTCCCCGGGGAGATTGTCACTCGGGGATAATTTCTTGTCATGTAGGTCGCTTTTTCGGATCCGGGCAGCGTCATAGACTGCGAAGGTCAAACTTCTATAAGGCCGCTGCCCAAGTGCTTAACATGACATCTGCCAGCATTGGCGAGTTCTTTTCCGACTATACACACCTGGATATAGGCTTCGGTGGGTTCAACGGCAACCCTCCGGTGCCCTGCGCCGTAAGTGCCTCAGCGGTATTGCGAGATGCGAAATCTTCCCGTACAGGTGTTGGATTGTGACCTCTCCACTTGCAGGTATTCGTATCCTCGACCTTTCCAGGGGCGTGGCTGGTCCCATGGCGTCCATGGTTTTGGCCACTAACGGCGCACAGGTCATCAAGATCGACCCGCCGGGTGGTGACGAATTCGCCAGCCAGTTGGGCTACCGGGCCTGGCAACGCGGTAAACGCAATGCTGTTTTTGATCTGAAGAATGCTGAAGACAGAATTGCCTTCCTGGATCTGGTGAAAACAGCCGATGTACTGTTGGAAAGCTACAAGCCGGGCGTAGCATCGCAACTGGGCATCGATTACGAGGCGGTTTCCGCAGTCAATCCCCGCCTTATCTATTGTTCAATTACCGGCTATGGCAGGAACAACCCCCTCTCCGATCGGCCGGGATACGATGCACTTGTTGCGGCACGGGTGGGAATGCACTATGAACAACGCGGCCGGCTGGGCGGTGTCGCAGCTGCCAGTGGCGGTAATATTCCCTTCGAGGACTTCGAGTTCAATCCCGAAGGTGTCGTGGGTCCGCGGCACGAAGACAGGGACGGACCGCTTTTCACGGGTATTTGTTGGCCCAGCGTGGGGGCAGGGTACGCGGCCCTGTCGGGTATCAGCGCTGCGCTGTTGGTCCGCGAGACCACGGGCCGGGGGCAGTGGGTGGAAACAAGCCTGTTGCAGGGTGCCCTCTCTGCAGGTGGCATGGCCTATTGCCGGGCAGACAAACCGGATGCTCCGCATTACGCTACCTGGATAAATGATTCCCGTTCGCCCAAAGGCAACTTTGAGTGTGCTGATGGTCGCTGGATCATCAACTGGGTGCCCAACCCGAGTTTTATACTGGGGGCCTCCGAGGGCGACGAGCTCAACCCGACCCCGGATATGTCTGCCCGACAGGATCCCGACCGAATTATGCCGGCCATGGAGGATATGTTCGTCCTGGATCACTACTACCCGCTGATGGTCGAGGCATTCAAGCGCTACAGTGCTGATGAGTGGGTGGAGGCGGGTGCATTGGCAGGGCAGTGTATACAGAAAGTGCGGTCTCCCGAGGAATCCCTGAACGATCCGCTGTTTCTTGCCGACGGCTGTGTCGTCGAGGTGGAAGATCCTGCGTTAGGCGTCACCAGGCAGGCGGGAGTGCTTTATCGGCTGGAGAAAAACCCCTGCTCCATTCCGTCGGGTATCGCTACCTCCGGCGAACATACGGAGGAAGTAAAGACCGAAGCCGCCGGCGCCAGCTCATCGACTGTAGAGGCAGGTGACGCAGCGGCGCCTGAGCATCCCCTTTCGGGAGTCAAGGTCGTCGACCTCGGCCTGGCGATTGCCGGGCCCTTTGGCGCACAGGTTTTGTCGGATCTTGGCGCTACGGTCATAAAGGTTAACGCAACCTATGACTGGTTCTGGCACTCGAATGCCATCGCCATGGGGGCCAATCGTGGCAAGCGAAGTATCGCG
Organism: Seongchinamella unica; assembly: GCF_004354085.1. Lineage (GTDB taxonomy): Bacteria > Pseudomonadota > Gammaproteobacteria > Pseudomonadales > Halieaceae > Halioglobus > Halioglobus unicus. The sequence continues at coordinate 17,430 of NZ_SMSE01000007.1, forward strand.
GTGAATATGCGTGATAGCGCCGGCGTGGAGGTCATCCAGAAACTGGTGGCGGACGCTGATGTGGTCATTCACAACATGCGCTACAAGGCCGTTGAAGGAAAGGGCCTGGACTACGAGACCCTGAAAAAAATCAACCCTCGCCTGATCTATTGCCACAGCCGCGGGTTCGAGAACGGCCCGCGTCAGGCACTGCCAGGTAATGACCAGACCGGTTCGGCGCTTACCGGCGTGGAGTGGGAAGATGGCGGATGCAGCCGCGGTGGTCGGCCCTATTGGAGCCTGACCACATTGGGCGATATGGGGAATGGCTATCTTGCCGCCACGGCCATTATGCAGGCGCTGAGACTGCGTGAGCGCACTGGGGAAGGGCAGTTCGTCGACACCTCCATTGTGAATGCACACCTGTTCAATTGTTCTCACGTCATTGCACCGGCTGGTGAGGGTTCGTTTGACCGACCCCATCTGGCAGGCGACGGGCTCGGCTATTCCGCCGGATACCGGCTCTACAAAACGGCCGATGGCTACCTTTGTCTCGTCTTACATACTCAAAAACACTGGCATGATTTGTTTGCGGCTATTGAGTGTCCGGAGATGATGCAGGATTCCAGATTTACCGATCCGGAAGTCCGTGCTGTAAATGATCGACAATTGAACTCTTTGCTTGAATCAATATTTGCAACCAAGACGGCCGGCGAATGGCATGTTTTGCTCGATGCGGCCCGAGTGCCGTGTGAGATCGCCAACACGGATTTTCGCAAGGAAATGTGGAGCGAGGGATCTTTCATGATGGAGAGAAACTGGCTGGTAAACTTGCCGCACCGCATCGTCGGTCACGCCGGCCACGTGGGGCTGGCCCACGACCTTTCCGAAACACCTGCGGTGATTCAAGGCGGGCCTCTTATCGTCGGTGAACAAACCCGAGAGATACTCACTGAATTGGGTTATTCGCAGGATCAACAGGAACAGATGCTGGCGGACCAGGTGGTCTCCGATGAATCCTGCTACATGTTCGACATAGGTGATAAGTTGACCGGCTGCGAGGATTAGCATCGGTGTTTCTGTGCACCAGTTAATCGATGTAAGTAGCGTGGTTGATCTTCCTGGAGAGATGGAGGTCGCGGTGGAGGAGTTCATTCCAGAGACTGCCCCTGTGGCCCTGTTGTTCTGTTTTCCGGGTGGCGGCTGCAACAGTAAGTATTTTGATCTGAATGTGCCGACGGACCCCAGCTATAGTTTTGCCCAGTCCATGAGTAAGGCTGGGAGTATCGTGGTCATCGTCGATCACCTGGGAGTCGGAGGCAGCACACAGCCGCCGGATGGATTCGACCTTACGCTCGATCGGCTGATAGCCGCCAACAGGTATATCGTCGAGACATTCCGGTCGCGCAACACCCCGGGACTTCCCTGCGTAGCTGTGGGGCATTCTATGGGAGCCTTGCTGGCCATACTTCAACAGGACCGCTACCAGAGTTTTGATGCCATGGCCCTGCTCGGGTTCAGTAACTGCGGCATGCGGCACTACCTGTGTCCCTATGGCCTGGAACTGGCAAATAATCTCCACCGGTTGAAAAACGCGAGTGTTGAACTCGCCCGGCAGCAATTTGGTGTGGGCTACGCGAACATCAATGTCGGCGAATCAGCTCACCGAGGTTCAGTGACGCAAGCTGCCTACGCTGCGTTGTCGCTGGCGCGTGGTCCTCTGCTGACCGTGCCGGGCGCCTATTCGCTTGTGCCAGGCTGTCTGCGGGATGAATCGGAGCGGATACAGGTGCCTGTTCTGATAATTGCCGGAGACAGGGATATCTGCGGTAGCCCGGTCGAGATTAGGGGACAGTTTGACAGCGCTGCGTCGGTGGAGGCGCTGGAGCTGTCCGATACGGGTCATATGCATTTTGTCTATGACTCTCGACAAACGCTATTGAGTGAGACAAAGCAGTGGATTTCTCGCACTTTCCATTAGTGCTGAGGGCCTCCATTGGGAGCGCCTGTCATCCAGGGACAAGTCAATGTCATGCAATGAACTATTTCCCGGGTTTGTCTCCTTCTAGACTATGTGGTGACAATTATATGCTCCACCACATCGAATGAATTCAAGGTGCAGATCGATTAAAGGAAGCATTAGATGAGCAAAACCATGAAAACGGAACATATTCAGACATCCGGTGAACTGGAAAGGTGCCCCTTCCCAATCCCATTTGGATGGTATGTCATCGATTATTCGGAATCGCTCGAGGTTGGGGAAATTCGGAATATTCAGGCTTTTGATCAGGAGTGGGTGATTTTCCGGGGTGGGGACGGCTCTGTCGGGGTCACTGACCCCTTCTGTCCCCATCTGGGCGCGCACCTGGGGTTGGGGGGCGAGGTAGTGGGGAACAATATTCGTTGCCCTTTTCACCACTGGGAATACGATAGCGAGGGCTGGTGTAAAAATATTCCCTACGCAAAGCGCATGCCAAAGGTCTGCCAGGATCAAGCCGTTCTCAGGGTCCTTCCCACAAGCGAACGCTACGGCCTGATCTGGGCCTGGTACCACCCCGAGCGTGAAGCGCCAAGCTTCGACCTGCCTGAAGTGCCGGAACTCGAGGCTGAAGTATACATCCCTGTAAGGCATGGCGAGTGGCAAATAGGGACCTGCCTGCAGGAGATCGGGGAAAACAGTGTCGACTTTCCACACCTCAAGTTTCTGCACGGCGCTCCAGAAATGCCACTGGGCAGCGCGGTCGCTGATGGGCACGTCTTCAAATTTGATATAGACGCAGGTTCGACCACCATCGTGGGGGAGTGTCACGGTCCGGGAGCACAAGTAGTACGCCATACCGCCGGAGATACCACCGTCCTCATGTTTTCTACCCCTCTGCCGCAGTCTACTGATATGACCCTCAGCCGCATGCACTTTACGTTCAGGGATGCCGCCGAGGGCACAGCGGGAAGAACGACTGCCGAGCATGTCTATCAGCATTCGATCGGCGCCGCCGACGGTGAAGAGTCTGCAGGCTTTGAGGCCGTGGATATGGTTATCTGGAACAACAAGAAATATCGGCCGAAACCGATTCTTTGTGATGGCGATGGACCGATCGCCAAGTGGCGAAAATACTACCGGCAGTTTTATTCCCAGGATGACGCCTAGACTCAATGTTCCCAGAGGAAAATGTTCTTGCGAGAGAGTAACCCCCTGCGGCCCGCGCCCATCAGAAACCGCGACAATGCGTTTTTCTGGGATGGCGCGATTCAGCAAGAGCTGAGAATTCAGCGGTGTAACAACTGCGGCCAAATGCAACACCCGCCTGGCCCCATGTGCCCCGGCTGCCTTGGTACTGACATGGGATACACCATCGCCAGCGGCCAGGGGCAGTTGTACAGCTGGATCATACCCAGGTATCCAGCGGTGCCAATGTTTGAAGAAGGTTTCATTGTGGCGTTAGTCAACCTGAAGGAGGGCGTCAGGGTACTGTCGAACCTGTGCGGGATTGAGCCCGAGGAGATCACCAGCGGTATGGAGGTGGACGTCTTTTTTGCCGATACGCAGGAACAGGGAAAAGTACCGCAATTCCGGCCTCGTCGTACTGAATCCCACCCCTCATCCAAACCATGTTGAAACAAATCGAAGCAGTGGCGATCGCCGGCATTGGCCAGACCGAGTTCTCCAAGCACTCCGGACGCAGCGAACTCAGTCTGGCGGCGGAAAGTGTCAAGAATGCGCTCGACGACGCGGGACTCACGGTTGCTGATGTGGATGGTCTGGTTACCTACACGATAGACAGTAATGAAGAGGTAGATCTGGTTCGCACGATGGGCATGGGCGATATCAGCTTCTTCTCGCGCGTGCCGTTTGGCGGTGCTGGTGCCGTTGGCACCATTGCCCATGCCTGCGCAGCGATACGCGCTGGCGTTGCAAATGTCGTCGTCGTGTGGCGCGCCATGAATGAGCGATCCGAGAACCGCTTCGGCCAGATAGATACGACCCGGGGCAGGACCGTGGGCGGCGGTGGTACCTCCGATATGAGTTGGGCCTTTGACATGGGTGCCTACACGCCGATGGCCTGGCAGGCGCTCAACGCGAAGGTGTACATGGATCGCTTCGGGGTTACCAATGAGGATTTTGGTCGGGTAGTGGTGGAACAGCGAAGGTATGCGGCGACGAATCCAAATGCCCACTTCTACCAGCGGCCGGTGACGCTGGAGGAACATCAGGACTCACCGTGGATCGTGGAACCGGTCCTGCGAAAGTTTGACTGCTGCCAGGAAAGTGACGGCGGTGTCGCTGTAGTACTCACAAGTTTAGAGCGTGCGCGCGACTTAAGGCAGCCACCTGTCGCTGTTGTTGCAGCGCAAGGTGGCGGCAATGGTTCCCAGATTGCAACCAATCATTACGCAGAGGATCTGTCGGTGATGTCGGAAGCCTTTGTGACCGCCAGGCATCTCTTCGCGATGGCAGATATAACGCCGGTGGATATACAAGTTGCCCAGTTGTACGACGCTTACAGCTGTTCTGTTCTCTATCAGCTTGAGGCCTTTGGATTCTGCGGGGTGGGTGAGGCGGCGGACTTCGTACGTGATGGCCATCTTGCCATTGACGGTCGACTTCCCACCAATACCCACGGTGGCCTGATCGGTGAGGCCTATATCCACGGGTTGAACTCGTTGACAGAAGGCGTTCGGCAGGCCAGGGGTAAAGCGGTCAATCAGGTATTCAATGTTCAAAATGTGCTGGTGGCTTCGGGTTGGTCTGCGGCCATTTTGTCCAGGGATCAGTGATCGAGCCATTGACCCGAGTACAGACTTCAGCAGGGAAAAGCCTGCGAGAAAGGTGGGGAACAACGCCTGAATTTGATAGATATACGGCAATGGAGTAAGAAAATGATAAAAATACCGAGACAAAAACTGGCTGTTTCTCTTTTACCGCTACCGCTTGCCATCGGCCTCCTGGCTGTACCTTCACAGGCCGAGACCAGCCTGGAGGAAGTGTTAGTCACGGCCCAAAAGCGAACGGAAAACCTTCAGGATGTACCGATCAGTATCACCGCCTACACGGAAGAGAGCCTGAACATTCTTCGAATCGAAAATGTGGCGGACCTGGGGCCAACTACGCCCGGCCTGGTCACTGCTCCCGCCGCAGGCATTGCCAGCGGAACCAGAATTTGGATCAGGGGTATTGGTTCAGCTCAGGTGAGCATCGGTATTGATCCGCGGGTAGCACTTTACACAGATGGTGTTTATCTGGGTAAAACGCCGGGGCTGGCCTTTGATGCGCTGGAAATGGAGCGCATCGAAGTACTCAAGGGGCCGCAAGGTACGCTCTATGGACGAAATGCCGTGGGCGGGGCGATCAATCTTATAAGCCGTAAAGCTTCCACCGAGTCGTTTAGCGGCAAACTCAAGGTGGGTGCTGGAAACTATAACCTCGAGGAAGCAAATGGGTATATTAACGTACCGCTTTCTCAGTCCGTCGCCGTGAAATTGTCCGGTATGACCAGATCACGCGATGGCTGGGTGGAAAATAAAGGACCAGGCCCTGATTTCAACGGTCGTGACGCCGAAGCTTGGCGCGCAGATCTGCGCTGGGAACCTTTAAGCACTTTGTCATTTGACGTTGCCTATGAGAAAAATGAGGCGGACCTGGAGCCACAATACTCCCAATCCGTTTTTGGTGACGGAACCATTGGTCCCGGACTTGGCAGTCTGATCAACCCACCGGAGACAAACGACCGCTTGGATAAAGTTACAACGGCATATGCCCTGGAAAAATCGCATCTCGATCTGGAGGCTTATAGCGTATTTGCCGGCTGGGATTTTGCGGATCAACACTCGGTGCGGCTGATAGGTTCCTACCGAAAGGCAGACGCCACGGACTCACGGGGCTTCTGGCCCGAGACCGATGGTTCACTGTTGCCCTGGACTGACCGTATTGTGTCTACTACCGGGCAGAACCACGTGCTCAATGACCATAAACAATACAGCTTAGAGTTAAACTTCGAAGGAAAAATCGCAGACGGCCTCGACTATACTGCGGGCCTGTTCTATTTTAACGAGGACACCGGCGCCGGCGAGGATTATACGCTGACAAAGGATCTTGTTGATTTTTTCAGTCCCAGCGCAGTACGTTCCGCTGGTCGAATCGAAACTGACGCCTACGCCGTATTTGGAACTTTGAATTGGACTCCCGGGGCCTTTGGGGAGCGGTTACACGTTACCGTCGGAGGACGGTATTCCGAAGACAAGCGCGAGGGCAAGGTAAAGACATTCGTAAATCAAGGGCCACTGCCCGACTTTTCTGCTCTCGTTTTCACCTACGATACGGCGACTGGCCTGCCTTTTTCGGACAACAGGGAATCAAATACCTGGGACAACTTTGACCCCCAGATTATCCTGCAGTATGACTTGAATGATAACGCCAATGTGTATGCGAGCTACTCAACGGCATACCGGTCCGGTGGATACAACACCGACGCGACTACATTGGAAGGCTTCACCTTTGACAAGGAGGATATGGAAGCGTTTGAACTTGGCTATAAAAGCGAGCTCATGAATGGTCGTCTCCGGCTTAACATGGCGGTATTCTATTATGATCAAAGTAATATCCAGGTTACCGAGCAGGACCCTGCTCACCCTGTTCGCCAAAACGTCTTCAATACGGACGGGGACAGCAAGGGCTTTGAAATAGAAGCCACAGCACAGCTGATCAACGATCTCACGGCATCGCTCGGTTATGCCTATCTTGATGCTCAGCAGGACAGCTACGAAGCGGTCTTTCGCCCGGGAACACCGGATGAAGTCACAGTGGTCAACGAGGGCGGCAGTTCTGGCGCGCCGGAGAACTCGGTGTTTGCAAACTTCAATTACCGTCGCGATGTGTCCTGGGGAGAGCTGATGGCGAATCTCAATTACTCCTATACGGATTCCTACGATGTAACACCAGGTACAGAATTAATGAGCGTCAGTCTTCTCGATGCGCGAATTGCCACTCGTTGGGATATGGGTGATTCAGGAGCGCTGACGCTGGCAGTCTGGGGCAAGAACCTGCTGGACGACGAGTATCACCTGGATAGAATCAACTTCTCCGAAATCGATGGATTCAATGCGCCGGACGTCGCGTGGTTTGGCGATCCACTGACTTATGGTGTGGAACTAAGCTACGAGTTTTGACCTGAGGTCTGGCGTTACCAGAGTTTTACGGACACTATAATTAAATGATTGTGCCTCAAATTAGGCGAAAGCCGACATCAGCCAGTGCCTGGTCCTGGGAAACGCGGCCGGCGAGGCTTGCGACCTGCCGCCTGGGAGTCGCGGCGAGCAATCGTAAGATCAACGCTCCAACGCCGGGAGTTGCAGCAGGCTAATGAGCTATAAGCGTGAGTGTTGAGAGAAATTTGCTGCCACACCGGTATCGCAACGACCGTGGCACAACACTTGAGGAATATCGTCATCAGCAGTGTGCATTACGCTGTACTCTATCCGAGTTGATCAAGACGCTACGCGTAGCCGTCTGGATCCGCCACTTCAAGGGTAGTCGTGCGAGATCAGGCGGCAGATTTCTCAGATCCGCCTGAGTCAACTTGTCGATACTGCTAACCGAGGTCCGTCGTCATTCCCCGGTTGTTATTTTTTGGTAGAAGGTTTTTTCGCGGCGGTCTTTCGTTTAGCCGCCGCCTTTTTCTTGGGCGCAGCTTTCTTTTTTGCGACTGCCTTTTTCTTGGTTACAGCTTTTTTCTTCGCTGCCGGCTTCTTTTTGGGCGCCGCTTTTTTCTTATTGCCTTCAAGTTTTTTCTCGAGTTGCTCGGTCTGCTTGGCAAGCTCCAGAATCATTTTGCGGATTCCTTTTAGGGCGTCCCTGGCCTGCCTTTGAATGCTTTTTTCAGTGTCGGCCAGAAGCTTGTTTGCGTCTTTCTGGATCTGTGAGACTTTGCTCTTTCTCGATGCCATGGGCTGGTTCCTTCTTCTATAGATTGATCATGGTTTTCTGAACAACTCCTGCCGAGTATAGTACAAAGGAGCGTATTGTTATGCCTTTTTGACAATCCCAACAACAAACAATAGTACCACTGCTCCAACTGTCGCTGTGACAATAGAGCCGATGAGGCCGTTCACCGAGAGTCCCAACACTTCGAAAAGAAACCCGCCGATAATCGCACCCAATACGCCTATCACAATATTGCCGAGCAGACCAAGTCCGCCGCCCTTCATAATTAGGCTGCCCAGCCAACCGGCCAGTGCGCCTATTGCTAGAAAGATTATCAGTCCTGTTAAATCCATAATCGCGCTCCTGCCTGTCACCTAAAAGTTTGCAAGTTCCCCAGGTTGTCAGCTGTTATCGACACGCTGAAAAAGGAGAAAGCTACCGTACGCAGCTACCCTGATCGCAGCAGTCGTTCCCTCAGGCTCATAGTATTTAGGGTTCAGCTGAGTGCGTCCTTCACCTCATCAATGACCTCCTCGGTTTTCTTTTGGACTTTTTCGGCTGCCTGCTTGATCTTACCAGCGGCCTGGTCGGCCTTTCCCTTGCCTTTCAGCTTCTTGTCGCCGGTCAGAACCCCCGCGGCTTCCTTCACGCGGCCCTTCGCTTCATCGGTTTTTCCACTCGTCATGACAACTACTCCTCTACTGGGTTCCGCTTGTCTGTTTCCTACATGCTGCATGAATAAGCGTAGCAGGTCGGGGTGCTGACATGCTGTCTTTTGCGGGGTAAGCAACCAACTCATGATCAGGATCAAGGTTTATCTCGTGATTTCGGGGGACAGGCTAATGTCCCTTGTTGGGCGAAAGTGGACCCATTTGGAGGGTCCGCGCATCTACTCAGACCTCGATCTGTTCCGCAGCGTCAAGGCATCATCCTCGTCAATTCCAAGGTATCTGACCGTGCTCTCCAGGCTGGAATGCCCCGGCAGAAGCTGAGCTGCTCGGATGTTCTTGGTGTTGCTGTAAATAATTGAAGCTTTCGACCTTCTCATGGACTGGGTGCCGTACAGAGCAGGATCGAGGCCGATTTCGGACATCCAGCGGCGAGCGATCCGCGAGTGCTGTCGCCGGGACAGATGGCCTGACCGTAGAATGCGGCTGGGGAACAGATAGTCTCTGGGAACCAGAGCCTTGTGGTCTATCCAGCGTTCGACGGATCGTCGTGTCTGTTCCGAGATTTCAAATTGGACGGGGCGCCCGGTTTTCATCTGAATGACCCTGGCACGGCTCTGCACGTTGCCTGCCTGAGTAATGTCGGCAACTCTGAGGCGCATCAGGTCGCAGGCGCGAAGCTTGCTGTCAATCGCCAGATTGAACATAGCCAGGTCTCGATTCCGATTCTGGGAGTCCAGCATGAATCGGCTTTGCCATATCTCCTGCAGTCGGAGGGGTCGCTTCTGGCCTACGAGCTTCCCTTTGTTCCATGGCGTTCTGGTGGGGTTACATGTCGCGTTCATATACATAGCATTTTCCTCCTCCCTCAAGGGGAGTAGGTGCTGTACATCAAACACTTGGTAGAGTCAGCGTAGCGGCCGCTTTCGCCTATTTCCGGACTACTTTCTGTAGCTGTCTCTGCGGCTGCTATTAACCGATGGGCTGCCTCAGACAACATGTGATATGACTAAATGTTATACGGCAAAGTGAGAATTCTTAACTAGGCTTTGCGCAGATCAGTTTTTCAACTGGTTCGGGTCAAGGTTGTATGGCCTTAATTAAATCGGGAAAAAGGATAATTACGATGACACATTTAAAGTTCAGGAGGAATGTATCTGTAGGAGTTAGGCTACTTTTTTTGGGAGCCTGCCTTTCAACAACAAGCCTGGTCGCAGCAAATTCTGTAATTGACCAAACTTATCCACAAGCTCAAGCAGAAGTTTTAGAGACTTTCGGGGCCATTGCACAAAGTATAACGGCCGGAGCCGGACAGGGATATGATGGTGAGTATATGGACAGACTTATCTCTTTTCATGCCTATGGAGACAAGTTTGTTGAATTCAATGGAGGACAGTCTTTCGATAGTGCCGGTAATGAACATAATGAACGTGAGCTATTTGGTGTAGATATTGACCATGTTATACAGTTCGCCGCTAAAGAGGGGACTTTGAAAGTTGCGGTATACTATGGAAATGTAGCCAATTTAACTTTTATCTCAGATTTTATACTGATGCATAAGGAGTATGGCGAAATTACGGTCAATAATCTAATTACCTTATTATTTGTTAAAACAAAAGGTAAATGGAAATTGGTTCACGAACATCATTCTCCAGTGTATGTACCCCTTTTAGTCAGGATAGATGAACGCGACTAAACGACTTTCTTATCCAGATAACAAGGCAGCAAACCGCACTCCGGGAGGAAAATGCTGCCCCAAAACGGACGCCAGTACTAGCCATATTTATTGCCACCGTTTGTCCCGCTTGTGGTGAAAACGCTGGAGTCCGCTTCCACCTCAATTGCGACTATTTTCGATAGCGAATCAGCCTGTTACCAAGGTCCGCTTTGGGGCCAGAAGCAGACGCTCGGTAATGCCCGCATTAGGGGTCGGCCAGTAGGCCGTCTGGCGACCGCAGGGAGCGTACGGGCGGGCATTGTTAACTGGCGACATGTTGAACCCAGCTAAGAAATAGCGAAAGAATCTGATACACAATGACCAGAAATGGTAGTGTAAATATTTTTTCGCACTTTTTTTT
>NZ_SMSE01000008.1 GCF_004354085.1 Seongchinamella unica
TCGCTATTGTTAGTCATGGTGGTGATCTTCCTTCTGTTGTCGGATTAAGCTTCGCAACTCAATCTTATCAACTCGGGGGATCACCGCCCCTCTTCAAAAGTGCGAAAGATAATTTACGTTATCCCAGAAATAACGCCGGCCAAATAATCAGATAGTATTTGCCAATCAGACCCTCTGGCCGTTTTGAAGCGGAAGGTCCGTAGACAAACCCGAGTAGGCTGAGCATCGTGGCCCAGAGCGCTGCCTGGACACTCAGTAGACTGGATAATTCGCCTGGGGCAAAAAGTACAAGATCGGCAAGGAAGCAAACCACTGCCAGCAGAGCAAACACAATCCGGCCTGGCTCTAAAAGCGCCCCCACCCGTTCAAGTAAACTCTCCATGTTCCTTTCTGCGTCAGTCAACGCCCACAACATGGGCGCGCGCTTGTTGCGCGTCCCTTGCTTGTACTTGTTACTAACGCGCCTCCGTGAACCACGCCAATACAACGCTGCCGGAGCGAAAGCGCAGGCCAGAGCTTGTAATTGGTAGCCGCAAGGAAACTGCCCAAAGTTTCGCGCACCCTCAATGCTGGGGAGACGCACAATGAACGGAAAAGACGTTTCCGCGGAAACGTAAATTGGTTATAAGCCACGCCAGGAAAGAACAACGAGGAATATGCACCACGTGGAATGTTGGAGACCGGATGTCCATATCGCTGGTTCATGGTTCCAGTCTAGCTCACAACAAGATCAAGTTCGAACGTCGCGAAGCGCCCTTGCTGCCTTGACTTGTTATGGTGCATTACTATGGCCACTGAGTCCTCCACCTAGCTAACTGAAACGCAACCGCGTCGGTAAAGCCCTGGTGAAACTTCAGCATATTTCTCAGCCCTCTGAAATCCATTGCGAGACCGTAATCGCTCAAGATACGCTAAGGTTAATGGGGACGCTCCCGTGTCTAAATCCATGAGCCCCCAAGTGTGGAAGGTATGAAGGCTCCAGCCACACATTGTATCAGCGACACTAAAACCGCTTCGAAGAAGGTAGTCAGAGCCTCGCTCCTCAAAGTGAGATTCGAATCGGGCTACATTATCCCGAAATACGTGCTCCATGGGCTCGACAACGTGTGACCTAATTTCAGACAGGCTTTTCCCCAGCTGCATTAGTGAGGGAATTAGGGGAATCCGGAACGTAATGCAAGTCTCGGCCATCGCAATCCACTCCAATACTTCGATACGTTCCGAATCAATACCAAACATTGAGCGGCTACTTGCATACCGCTCCGCCAAGACTTGAGAAATTACGCCTGACTCACGGACCTCAAGGTTATCGATTTGTAATGTAGGGATCTTGCGTGACTGTGTTACGCCGTATTGACGCATTTGAGCGGCATAAGGTTTTCCCGGCTCGAGCATACATATTTCGAAGTCTTCCACATCCATCTCCTCCAAGAGCCAGATGCAACGAAACGATCTCGAGTGGACAACGCCAGGAACTGCAACGTGGAAGAGTCTGGGGTACGACATTCAATGCGCCTTCAATCTTGGGTCGAATGCGGGCTCTCGCCTGCGCCATAACAGCTTGTTATACGGAAAACTTCCGTTGAAAAAGCGAATTCTGATTTTTCATAAGCGGCAGCTTTGGGGACGAGAGCGGACGTTGAAAGCAGGATAGCAGAAAGTTCCCCGAATAGGCGAAAGGAGACCTTTGGCCAGATTTCACCCTGACGAAACAAAAAGGACCGCTCTCACCTCGTAGGGTACTAATTGCTGGCGTAGCCTCTCTGTTGTCTATCGGCCAGAAGCGGACGCCAGCAGTCCGTTAATCAATTGCTATTTTTACACTGATTGCGCAAGGAGCGAACGCCGACCACTCCCAGGGAAAGAGCCAGCAAGGCCGCCATCCAAACCGGGATTGGCACCTGCTCGGTTATTGAAAAAAGCACGGTAGCAAGCACAACGCCAGCACCGCTGCTCGTCTGGTAGGTCACCTGAATGCCGACTGAGCCGCAAGTACCCACGCTGCTAGCCTGACCTGAGATTACGCCAGTAGTGGAATCCAACACCAGCCCTGCTGGTAAACAACCGCTCACGACCGTGAATGTCGGCGCGGTGAGTGTTCCGGAAACGGCCGGTGCGACAGGTGGCACCGGTCCAGTAGCAATGCTCACGGGAGGATAAGTGATCGACACTGTCGTATTAACTTCCACCTCATTGCTCCAAGGTTCGCCCGTGCCGCCGACGGAGGCACGAACGAAGAACCAGACCGTGGCGGCGTCTGGAAGGCCGCTGATCTCACCCACGAGGTCCGTGGCACTGCTGCTGAACTGCGGTATCTGCGTCCCGGGACAGACTGCGGTCGTGGATGCCAGGTTGGGTGCAGAGCCAGAACCATAGCAAAGGTCGTAACCATTAATCCCTGGGGTTTTGGGTTGGGTCCACGCCAAATCGGCACGATTGGGGTCAGAGGGGTCGGTAGTGACAGCCAGGAAAGGAATGACGTGATTCTGAACTGCACCAATTGATCGCACTTCGGGTGCTCCATCGGTTCTTGGCGCATCGAGAATATCTGTAGTCAGGCGATTACCACGGGGATCAAGTAAGTCGTTCGCTCCCCCGATTCCTGCGTCTAGCACTCGATCCACCAATTGCGCACCACCCGAAGTAATCGGTGTGGCGAAGGAGGGGAAACTGAGTCCTATAGCCAGGCCTAGTGGCAATGCGTCTGCACCCGTCAGCAGATCAGGTGCAGATGCTCCGGTCAACGCTTGCAGGTCGATCGCTGTTTGAAGGGCAATTGGCTGAATAAAAGCCTGGTCGACATTCACAACGCCGCCCGACAGCTCTTCAATAAGCAGTGCGCCTTCGGAGGGGTGGAAGCTCGGGTCGACGTTCTGCACATGTAGGGCGGACTCAAGTAAATTTAGCGTTCCATACACCTGTACAGTAGATCGATTAACCGCACCGTCCGGTTGCCAGGTACACCGGGGGCGGCCAGTGGTGCCGAATGGAGAACACTCCGTCAGTGGGTAAATGATGCTGGAGGCGCGCACGTTTAACGTTGCACCCGCGCCTACGTAGATATTGTCGACGAACGTTAGCGTACTCATCTCACCCACTGCAGGTAGAACGAGAGAGTTCATCAGGTTGTGGGTTCCACTTCCGAGATAGAAAAGACCGCCGGCGTCCTCGATGCGAGTGGTCACGATATCGGAATCCCCGCGCCACGCTACTGCGTAGGCATTACGTGCCAGGCTCAGTGTGGAATCGTAGATTTCAAGTTTGCCGTCGCCACCGGCGATCAGAAAGTTCGGTGTGTTCAGATCGCTGTAATTAGTCCACTGATCAATGGTTGAAGACTCGAGCGTAACGTCTGCTGAACCCTCGGCGCTGATCACAGCTGTGTCGCATCGGTCCATATCCTGGAGATCTATGGCTTCAAGATTCTGGAAGGTGATCTTCGCGCCGTCGTGCACCAGCGCAACCTGCTTTATACGCGTCGCTCTTAAATCGTTGACTGTGACCTCGATGCCGCTGTTGTCGACCCCCCGCTCCCCGACCCTAAAAAGGCCTCGACTGAAACCAACAACCAGTGCCGTGCGCTCTGTCGATGGACAGTTTTGGTAGCTGAATGGCGTCACCTGGCCACTTGTAGTAACAAATTGATTGTTGCCGACAAATGTTGCGCCATTGGCCTCGATTGTGAGTGAATCTGTGACGTGCAGAATCGACTCGTCTGGGGTCATTGCGACGCCGTTCAACGTACAGTCATCCGTGATGACCAGTCCCGGCGTGATCGATATAGTATCCGGCCCCGGGTTTCCATTGGCGGTGGTAATTGCCTCATGCAACCCATCTGGGCCGATACAACTGGTGTTTGTAACGTTGATTTGGGCAGTCACGGAAACTGACGAGGCGAGGATTACGACGCCAAATATGCTAGCGGCAAAAAACTTTAGGTTCATAGGCCAGGTGTTTTATCAGGTGTTAACGGATGATCGTACCGCTTATTCCACGCTCTGAAAATGGCAGCCCCAGAAGAAAATCTTGGCGGCTATGACTTCCGCTTCGGCTCGGAAGCAGCCTTCAGAGCCAGTACAACCAAAACGGCAGGTGTTAGGCGAAAGCGGTCCGTTTAGGCCCTAGGACGGGCATTAGGCCAAAAAGGGGCCGCTTCCACCTCTCAGCAATCATTCAGTATTTTCATTTGCCCTTTTCTCCGCAATCTTTGGGCTCATGAACTTTACAAAATCTCGATCGAATCCATCTTGCGCACCCTCCCAATAGTACCGCACAAAGTCCGTCTGATACCAACCATATCCAACTCGGTCGAGGGCCTGGGGTTCTAAAACCCCGGCCTGCACATGCAGGTAGATATTTTCTACACGTCTCAGGGCCGATCTCAACGCCATGCCAAGCCTGATTAGATCTGGATAAGACATTTTGCTTTCGTCTGTATGGGCTTCGGGATCTTCATGTGTGAGGGCAAAAAGTTCTGCGATTCTGTCATCTGTGGCATAAGTCAGATTAATGGTAGTGTCTTGATCAGCAATTGCCTGCACAGTGGCAGTTCTAATAGCCTCTGTATTTTGCTGAATCTCAGTTCCTACAAAGATCAATGTAGCTATTACTCCAAGCGCTCCAGCAATCTCGGAAACTGCAATCCATTTACTTGATTTCATATTCACCCGATCCACCTTATCAAACTGCTAGTCAGCATAGACCGTTGACCGCTATTAGGCGAAAGCGGACTACTTGATCAAATATTAACCAACGATTTTTTCGACCGGGCTGATGACCGTTTTCACCTCGACAGGGACTGATTAGAGAATTCAGATTCGGACGTGTAGGCAGCCGCTTTGTACCAGGAGCTGCCGTCCGCAAACGGCATCGATTAGCTAAATATCACTTCACCGCGTGGGCAACTTATGTGCGCACTGATTTTTGGTAAAGCACCCGAACCTACCTTGACATCTAGCTCCAAAACCTCAGCGGCATTAGCCACTCTTTCTGGCTCCGGATGCTCCAGATTCAGCGCCAACAAAGTGGCTCCTTGTTTGCAGCGCGACGCTGGATGCGCAGTGTTGCCCCAGTCAATAAAGAAAGGCAACACGTTAACCTCATCTTGATGCGATTCGGCTTGAAAAGATAATTCCCAGGAAACTGTCTCACCTTCCGGAGTTATCCGAGACATTGAGATCGGCTCACTCAGGTGACAACCCGCTACTCTGACGGAATGTACGAAATGTCTTAGGTCTTCTCTGCGGGCTGCCCATGCAACAAGCCGCGAGGTCTCGTGCTGGCCGATACCGAATGGCCTTAGACCCTGGAAATCTGGCCGCTCAGGATCAGGTGCAATAATTTCAATGTAACAACTAGGGCCTAGAGCTATATGTGCGTTGCAGGTGCCCATATCAGGATGGCGCCCACCGAAAACGGCAGATACTGACAACAAATCCTCAATTTGCTCTATACCTTCGTTTAGGTCTCTAGTGGCGAAAACAAGATGGTCGGTGGGGCTAGGCATCAGTGAGAACTCCAGCATTTTGTTCTTTTGTATAGTCCGCTTTGTGCCAATTGCGGTCGGTGAGTAAGGCCAAGCAAATCAGCTATTTGTTTTGGTATTGAACCATCAAGAGTAACGTTGAAGCCGGAGGCTTTGTCCGAGCCAATGAAATGAAAGAATTTCAATTGTTATACAGCTTTATTTTTAACTTCTCTTTTATTGAGAACGTCTTCTACCATCTGAACGAATGGCTTCGGATACATTTGCATGTTTGTTTTCCACCATTGTCTCCCTCCGACTGTGTCCAGAAATTTCATCAAAAAGTTCGCTTGATCTGGTAGGTAGTCTGCATCGGCAATTTCAAGCTTTATTTGTTCCATGAACTTAACCGAGACGCCAGCAATTATTGGCCCCATCGCTAAGGAAAAGCGCATCTTGGATTCTGGGTCAAGCTCCACGTAGTTTGCCAAGCCTTTGTAAAAGATACGGCTCAGCTCATTGCTTTGAGCTACGATTAGCATTGGATCGCTTTGGCGGTCAGAAGTAGCCATTGCCTGAGCGATTGCAACTTGATGATTTTGTTCCAGTTGACGCGTATTGTTTTTGAGTAATGACGAGTTTTGACGAACTTGAAAGGCTAAAAATCCAAGTGTTGCAATTACTCCCACGGCCCCGACCATCTCTCCAATAGCCGCTATTGCTTCCCAGTTCATCTCGACTCTTCCATTATTGTTGATTACGGTAGGGTAGCTGAACAGTCTCGGAATGTCTCAAATGCGTCGAAAACGGCCGTCGCCCCAACTCGGCCCGCATGTCGGAAAGTAGGCGAAAGGGGACCCTGGAAGCGGCTCTGGTCAAATTTTGATCAAGGGGTCCGCTTTCACCTCATGGCGGTCACTGGCCCTTTAGAACAGATAGCAGCACATAGCGTGGGGGCATTGCTTTGTTTGAGGTGAAATGGCTGTTTTTGCCCGCATTGAACTCATAGTAGACTTTGGATGACAGCCGGATTTCGGGGTATTGAGGGCAGCAATCGGCCAGAAGCTGTATCCACGCCGCGCGGCGCGAGCCCGAAGCGGGCATGGACCGAAATCGCGATCTACGGATTGGCTTCCAGCTTCATATTTCCGAGACGCTCGCCCATCAGGAGATGCCCGTAGTCACCGCCGTCCTTTTCCGGGGCCTCGATCGTAAAGTTCACGCCTTTCTGGAATAGCATTACGAAATCGGAGCCACCGAATGCGAAATGGCCGAGCATATCGCCTTTTTCTACAACGGCTCCCGGTTTTACGGTGTCCTCGAAGCTGACCGAGGAAACGGCGGACATGCCGATCGGCAGAAGGGCCACCAGTCCGAAAGCGCCTGTGTCCAGAACAACAAGGCCTCTGGTTTCCACACTCTGCCAGCCAAGGCGTGATCCTGGATTGAAGGCGTAGCGTCTATTACTGGCATCCCACCACACGCTGCCTCCGCTGGGGTTGATTCCGGGAATAATGCTGACCTCCTTCACTGTACCCGCCAACGGGAAGTGGTAACGGTGATAGTCGTTCACGTCCAGAAACGAGTGGGTCATGCTACCCCCCGCGAAGGCATCGCGGTATCCGCTGTTTTCGCCCAGCAAGGCCCGGATGGAACGTACACTCGATGACTTGATCGGTGCGCCGTCCTCGACCACCAGCATTGAGTCGTCGTCTATGGCCCATACCCCCTGGGGCGTCGAATCTGCGTAAGAAACTACGACAGAATTGTCTTCCGGCTCGGCGATCGGGCGCTGTGCGGGAGAGCGCAGATACCGTGCGAAAAAGTCGTTGAACGTGCTCCAGTTCGACGGGGCTTCGTACCACCCGTTCTGCAAACCATAGGCAGGATTCTCAAGGGCCAGTTGGTAGTTTCTTTCATTCCAGGATTCTTCCGTGTCCAAGTAGCTGCCCCAGGACCGACTGAAGCTCACGATCCAGGACGCAAACGGCTCTGCATACTGCAGCGAATCATTTACCAGACCCCGCCCTTCCAGTTGCGGCAGTGACTGATCCACCAGGAAATGGAAATAGACCAAGCTTTGAAACGTGTCGTCATAGATGTCGGGGTAGTCTTTCTGATAAAGCAATGACCATGGCATGGCCGTTTCAGCCCAGGAAACGAACTCTAGATAGTCGTCGACGGACTGCACCGGATTACTATTTCCGTCCGGGTTTATCTGTTTTGCTTTTTCGATAGAAGCCGCAAGCATCTCCCTAACCTGGGGGGCGCTTTCGAGAAGCTCCGCCAGCTCTGCGGCTGCACCGCCCAGTGGCTGCTGCGCATCCTCAGCGTAGGCGCCAGGTTGGAACCCCGTGAACATCAGGATTACCAGGGCCACAATGGATATCGATTTGACCAGAATTCCTTTCATTTGCTCCTGTGCTCGTAATTGTGTGGGCTGCGCAGCATCATCTCATGGCACGCCAGGTGATTCAGCAGGCTGGCAATCCGGCCGCCCCCGTTCTTCCGTCTACATGAGCCTGCTCTGGGGCTCCGCTCCGGGTCCATAGCGGGCATCAATGTTTATCTTAGCCGACTGTCGGCTGTAGGCGAAACCCCACACTTGCAACTCGACTTCAACAGGCTACCCAGGGTGGGAAGCCGCCATCGAATTCTTCCGGGACGAACGTCTCAAAGTATTCCAAAGCTGACGTTGGAGGTGTAGCTCAAAAATCTGCTAGAGAAGACCCTTGTAAGTTCCAAAGACGGCCCGGATTAGCGGGTAATGTATTCTTCCTTTTCGAGGCTATCCACGTAATCGCAAAAATCGGCGGCGTAGTTCTGTTTGCGTAGTTTCCAGATGTGTTGAAATGACGGTGCTCCCATCGGTCGAATGTATTCCCTGGAAAGGGCAGCCCAGACGCGCGTGTCGAGATAACCATCCCTGTTTTCGAGAAAGGCGTTTTCCCAGGCACGAAAGAAGTTAGTGATTACTATGATCAAGCGCACAGATTCTGGTTCGGTAATGCTTGCGTAAGATTCGTTGGCGCGCACAAAGATGCTCGTCATATCTTCAGTAGCGAAAATCTCCGTAACTTCACGCAGTTCGCGTGACATATCGTGGAGCGCGGAGAGCCTAGACTGCTTGTTTTGTCCGCGGATCTGCACGGCTAGGTAAAGCAGAGAGATTACTACTGCCGCCGCACCGATAGTCTCACCAATTGCTCCGATTGCATCCCAATTCATGGCTTTTCCATCGTTATTAATATTGACAAAGGATATACCGAAGTCGCTCGATAGACGAAAGCGGACCTTTTGAGGCCAAAATCGGCCCTGGCGGGTGAGAGCCCGCCTTCACCTCTTCTGCGACATTTTGGTTATACCCGGGCATGACGGATACTCAGAAAAGAGTGGATAATTACCACTTAAGAGAGGTATCCCATGTCCCAAAGAAGACGGTACTCGCCTGAGTACAAACAAGAAGCCGGCCGCCTGGTGCCATATCCTTTGCCGACGTACAGTGTGGCCTGCGCCTGAGGATGAGCGGAAACGTCCTCTCGGCGGTATTGGAGAGATCAAGCTTGTTCATTAACTGCCTCGGGAGTGAATATCATCAGATGCTGTTGTTTGAACTACCGATCAAGCGCCGCCTCATTCTGAAGTTAGTGAACGGCCCAGAGTAATATCACCTTCGATAGTGGTGCGGTTAATGACCCGTTTGATACCGGGCTTGGTGCCCGTTGTACAGTGCATGGCCCGCCAGTTATCCCAGAGCACCATATCGCCTTCACGCCACTTATGGAAATAGGTGAACTCCGGCTTCTTGCCATGTGCTACCAATCGCTCCAGCAGTTCAATGGACTCGTCATTAGACAAACCAAACTGCTGTGGGGTAACGACCCGGTCCAGGAACTGCTCAACCACCTCAAGTATTTTACGGCCACTAATAGGGTGGGTGACAACAGCGGGATAAACCGCGTCGGAGAAATCCGGAAAGTTAACATCGGCCGGTTTTTTCGGACTATAGGGGCCAGGTTCATAGCCTTCCAGGTCCACATAGCGCATGTGGCGACGCTGCATGCTAAAGCTGTAGGCAACTTCCAGTTTTTCCAGTAGCGCTTTGGTGTCATCGTCCAGTGCGTCATAGGCCTTGGCTAGATCACCAAACCCGGTTAGGCCATCTTCTTCGGCCACTACCACCGCACGCAAGAGTGCGCCATGATTCGGGCGAGCCGTGTAGTGCAGATCCATGTGCCAATCCAGGCGCCCGACAATCTCTTCACCCTTATAGTAGGCGGTGAAGAATTTATCTTTGTCACCGCCGTTTTCCAGAACAAAAAGTTCGGGATACTGACCACTGGTGGTTGCCTCTAGCGGGTGCATTTCCAGCGGGCCAAAAATCCGGCTGAACTCTATTTGTTTTTCTGGGCAAATGTCCTGATCGCGAAACAGTAAAATTGCATGTTGATACCAGAGCGCCTTCAGTTCGGCTTTGATCTCGTCGGTAAGCGGATCATTGATGTTAAAGCCGGAGACTTGCACACCGACGTTATCCAGAGCTGTAACAGTAAGAGTCATGACGAGTTCCTTGATTAATCCCAACTGTGTGCGGGCAGGTTTACTCCATTATGCTGGGATCAAGGCGCAATTCCCTGCGCGCCATTGCTTCCCAGCAAAAGGGAAAGCCATTCGCATCAGTAATCCCAACTTTTTCGATTTGTTCGGTGCTAAGAGGCTCTGCGCCGCCCGCCAGCTCAACTTCATAGGCGCGCTTGCAGCGCCATTCCAGGGTAATGGCACGCAGATGGGCCTGGCGTAAATCTTTGGCTACGACCAGTGAGCCGTGATTGGCGAGCAGCGCCCATTTGGCATTTCCCAGTGCCTCTGCTGCTGACAGGCTGCTTTTCTCGTTCTCAAAAGTGCCAGTGTATTCGTTATAGATGGGCAGCTCCGCCCCGCAGTGTGCGCCAGTTTGATCGTATACTGGAGGCACGCGCTGAAGGTTGGCCCAGATGCCGCTCCATCTGGCATGGTTGTGGATGACTACGTTAACCTCGGGGCGCAGGTCGTGTAATTGAATGTGCAAACCTATAGCAGGGGTGATATTCCACTCCCCGTCAATAATTTTGCCTTCTGAGTCCAGCGTCATAATGTCACTGGCCGTCAATTCGTCCCAGGCCAACTCCCAGGGGTTAGTCAGAATCGTGCCGTCTGGCTGGCGGTAGGTAATATGCCCGGCAATGTGCTCGTTCCAGCCTTCCTTGAACAGCATTCGGCACATCAAGGCGACGCAAGCTTTTTCGCTCAATGGAGGCAGTAATGGTCGGCGACCGGGCATTGGCGCAAATTGCTCCACCATTGCTTGATTCAATCCGTCAAATTTATTCATCCTGCTTATACCTCGGCACCAATTTCAGAAATATCCTACCGGAGTGATAGTAGTTCATACAGGCGGTGCTGACAGCGCAAATCAGGCCAAGTTTATGTCCGATTACGCCAGTGTCCGGTCAGCCGAAAATAGCATTGCGGTAGCGCTTGGGGGAATGCCCGGTCCACTTCTTGAATGCCCTCTGAAAGCCGGAGCTGTCTGCATAACCAAGCGAGTGTGCAATTTGAGTGACCGATAGGGTGGGGTCACTCAAGTAGCGGCGCGCATGTATCTCGCGTACCTGGTCAAGCAGTTGCTGGTATGTCCATCCTTGTTCCAGCAACTTCCGACTGAGTGTTCTGCTGCTGGAGTTCAGTTTCTCGGCGACTTGATCGAAACGCAGGGGATCGGCCGGGTTGTCGACAATCATCTGCCAGACTCGCCAGGCGACAGCGCCCTGATTGCGTGAGATGCTTTTTCGTTCACACATGGCCTCATACAGTGCGGCACTTCGTGGACTCGCCTGCGGTAGCGCCTGGTCCAGAATCGAGGCATCGAAAAAGAGCTGGGTTGCAGCCGAGTCAAACTGAATTGGGCAATTGAAAATGGTCTCGTAAAGCGCTGCGTGTGGCGGGGCGGGATAATCGCAACGCAGACGTGTAATCGGTAGGTTTTTACCCAAAACCCATCGACAAGTGGTGACTATATTCGCCAGGATGTCTTCAACAGCGAGTAGGCGCAGTTCTCCCAGGCTTGCCTGTGCCTGAATTTGGTAGCACCCTTCACCCTTTAGCTCGCTGAATGAAGTTACGATTTGCCCACCCGAAAAACGGCCAGAGTAGTTCTGGTAGCGCAGGCCCACAGTACTTGATTCCCGTAATGTAGCGCTGGACATCATCAGGTAGGCCAGCTGATCGAGCGTTGCCATTGAACGATGCAGGCCGATTCGCAGGCCCAAAGCACTGTCTTTGCTCGCCAATTGAGCATCTCTGAGAACGCCCTGGTGTTGTTCTGCAGTGACCGCGCTGTCCGGGTCCTGTAATTGCGCAGCTCCTATATTATTTTTCTTCGCTAGCGTCTCAGTGTTAAGGCCCTGGGAAGACAAAAAGTCGAACAACCAGATCATGTAACGTGCATCTGTATTGATGGCAAAAACTCCAGCTAATATTGGCACAATGGCATGGCCAGGCGAAGCGCTGCAGTGCAGGATAGGCACACAATGCAGCGACTAATGGCACAACGCACGACCGGGCCAATCCCGCTCGAGAATAGCATATCGGTGCTCCGACCAGACCTGGTTACGCAGAAGAAGCCTAAACAACTGAAAGATGTTCGAAGGTTGGTGGTCTCTGCTAGTGCTGGAAACGTCGAAGCATTCCCTCCAGCCCGTTGAGCTTTACTTCGTAGATCAAGGCCAGTTGTGATCCCAGCTTGCTCTGAGGAAAGCCCTTGCTGTGGTACCACACCAGATAGTGTTCGGGCAGGTCTAGTAGCTGCCGGCCCTTGTACTTGCCATAGGGCATTACCTGATTGATTGCGTCCAGCAGATCTTTGTTATCCATCTAGCCCTGAATATTGTCGCGCGAATATTGAATGGAACCCCCGGAGAGATTCGAACCGGTAGGCCGCCTCGCGGAACGCCGTCCGCTCCCGCCAACTGGCCGAAGGCCGCCCCGCTGAACCTCGTTACTCTAACCAGCTGAGCTACGGGCTTACTATACACCCACCGACAAAAGGCAGCAGCACTTGCCTTAAAGGCAACAGTTGTAGTCTCTATAATTCCACAAATCCACAGGAGTCGATCCGTCTGGCAAGATACCAAGTTGCTAGTGGCGCCTTTGGCCATGCTGTACACGCTCTGAAAGAGTTGGCCTCCGCGAAAAGCAGACATTCTGCAAGGGTGTCGCTTGATCATGGAATACCTCTGCTTCTACCTCATAAGGAGCATTCTCTCCCTGATAAAGATAGGTTTGATCCTGAAAATATAGCTCTATCCTATTAGCAAGTCGGAGGTAATGCCCAAACGATCTTTCACAGCTATTCATGTAATGCATAGTCTTAAGAGCGAACCCACCGCATTTCTCGGTGGTCTTGCCGCCGAAAATACCAATTAGTTTTACCTAACGGGTTCACGTTATGCGCCGAACGGGTACCGCTTTATTGGTGCCTGATCGTCCTTAATATGGGAGAAATTAACATGAATACAGGAAATAGAGTCTCAACATTTCTAGCTGCGCTTGCATTTTGCAGCCAGTTACACGCACAAAGCAGCCTCAAAGAGACCATTGATGTGGTTGGGCAAGGAATGGCGGGCCCAGTTGTATCAGAAAATGGAGCTACCTTGATACGCACAAAGAACGGCATAACGGCATCTCTAACGATGCCGACGCCAGTATCCGGTTCCTATAATTATCCGGCGGGCAATGCATTCCAGCCACTGGTATTCGCCGGACATCCCGAAGCCTTCACCGGCTGGATGTTTGTATTCAATAATCCAGAGGGCTGTACTGACCCATGCAACGGGGACGATCTGGGAGACACCCCGGCGAGAGGAGGAGCCTTCAACTTCGCAGGGCACGCTGTAGGCGGCTCTACGCTGAATCTGACAGGTCATGTTTCAAAAATGTCTGAGCCGTTTGCGGGAGCGTCAATTGATAATCCTTTTGGAGCCGAAGTCCACCTCGCAGTTGCTCCCCATGGTGGCTTACAGCCCGACTTACTACCTACACAGATAACGTTCCCTATTGGAACATCTGCCGAGTGGTGGTTGGCAATTTTTCTACCTTGAAGTACTTTTAACACGGGAAAGGCAGATACCTTCCTCGCCTTTCCCGGGGTAACTGATGTCTAGACCCATATTTATGGGCCTATGGTGTTGATCGCGCATTACTTAATGACGTCTACAGGCAGAGCCGGGGCACTCTATAGGATAATCATAGCCAGCTCTCGTGGCCGTTCCCAGACGCAAGGGGACGTTTGGCTAGAAATTCCGATGTGAGAAGTGAAAACCTCCGCTTTCACCTTACTTCCGACATTTTGAGAAAAACTAAGGAATCCATCAATGACCAGAATTGTGTTGGAAATCTTGAAACTATTGGGTTTTTCCTTCAGGGCTATTTTTGAATCTTTCGGCGAACCTGACCCCTTCGGTATCTTCTGAAGTCTGTTCGAGGAGACTGTCAATCTGCTCTCGGAATGAATCCGAATACAGGTTTGATTCACTAGCCCAGTATTCTCTATACGCCCCAATCTCAAATAGGGCTACCAAGTTTTTACGGAAACCCGACCATTCCTCCTCGGTTAGCAGACCCTCTCGCACTTGGTAGTAGATATTCTCCCAGTGCCGCATATCGCGATAACAACGTCCTTGCATACGAAGCATTTCGACGGCGTTCAGCTCTTCTCCGTTCAGATGTTTAACGAAAATCTCGGCCATGTCGGCATTATCGATTACGTCTTGACTTAAGGCTTGTGCAGATTCAGCAATCGCATTGCGCGTGGTGGCCTTGGCAATCTTAGTTGCCTGCCTGATTTGAGTTGCTAGGTAAACAAGAGATACCACAACAGCAACCGCCGCGATGACCTCACTCACGGCTCCAATAGCAGCCCAGTCCATTGTTTATCCTCTAGGTTTGAAACGCTCTACAAGCACGACTTTCCCAAGCCCGGAATTAAAGAGAGTCCAGTTTCGCCAACAAACTGCCCTATTACTCAGGATAGTCCATGAGTCACGAAATAGGCGAAAGCGGACTCCTGGCCAGAAATCACCACAATGTTGATGAAAGGGTCCGCTTTCACCTCATAGCGGCTATATAACTTCGACGCATGTGCCGCACATTTCGACTGAACAAGGATTCGCCGACTCACATACGGGGTTAATCACCGATTGAGCTGGGCCGGAAGAATGTGAATGAAAGAAGACCCCTGCCGGAGCCCTCTTTTAGGGCTGGATCGAGCTGCAGAGATTAGAACTTGATCAATGCACCGATGGAAAACAGATCAATATCATTGTCAATATCATACCACTCCCACTCCCCGACAACGCCGAACCGGTCAGTGAACATATATTGAGCGCCGAGGCCATATACGAGGTCGGTGCCATCGTCGTCAATACCGGAAGCAGCACCACTCCCTTCGACATCCCACATAATCATGCCGAGCTTGGCGAACACGCTGAACTGCTCGGTGAGCGGCAGCATGCCCTTCCCTGCGAGTACCCAGCCGTCTACTTCGGCGCTGACTTTTGATTCGCCAATGGATCCACTGACTTCACCAAAATCCACCCAAGCGGCCTCAATGGCGATATTCCGATTAAATTCCCAACCGCCGAAGACCTTCCAGCCCGTATCCTCATCGTCGCATTTGGTGAGACCATCGCACCCATCTATGGTTGCCTGCCCGATGCTCGCACCCGCATAGAAGCCATTCTGAGCGAGCGCAGTACTCGTCATGCCCAACGTCAACAAAATTGGGCCAATAAGTTTCGTTTTGTTCATGATCTGCTCCTGGTGGCAACCCTGTTAGAATACTTCGGATAAACTCTCTAGACTAGCCGTGTATAGATACCGCAATTATATACATCTTCCGGCCGCCTGGGAAATACGAATCAGCGCTCTGGATGTAGCGAAACAGGCCGCATATAGGCGAAAGAGGACATTATGCCCGCCTCATAGCGGTCGCGAATAGAAAAGCAGACATTGCGAGTTCTAGGCATCGAGCTTTCCCTTTTCTGTTGGGATTGATCCTAGTCAAAGCGAACTACCGAGCTTTTCTGTTAGCGTGATTTCGTGGGCTTAGATTTTGAGTGGGTAACCATGGCAACTCAAAGGTTCTGGGTAGTGATTGTTGGTGTTTTGCTCTTCTGGTGCGTGCTGTCAAAAGCGTGGGCTTCCTACGATATTTCGATTAACAAAGAAGTCAACAACCCTAATCCTACCGGCCCGGATCAAACCATTGAATTCAAAGTCACTGTAGAGCACCTTCGCGGTGCCTCCGTCGGAACAGTGGTAATCAGGGACAAGCTTCCATCGGCACTGCGTTTACCTGATGTAATGGTACCTTACGTTTCTGCTGGAAAATACGATATTGATTCTGGGGAGTGGGTGATCGAGTTGCTTCAAGAGGGGCAGCGCGAAGTACTCATCATTCCGGCCGTATATAGCGATGGAAAGCAATCCCCGTGTGCCGTCAATATCGCCAAATTTATTAGTAGTAGTGACTTTGACGCCAGTAACAATGAAAGCCGAGTAGCACTGCGAGCTCCTGGGGTCGAAGCCTGCGTAGATTTGTGGATATCCGCTTCGAAAGAGGTCGATGTCAAGGACCCTTGTGATCCAGATAAACAGCTAACATATACCTTTGATGTGACTAATGCCGGGCCAGATGATGCTCGCAATGTGAGGTTCTCGATAGCAGAAATCGGTCAATTCAAGATGCCCGGACTCCGCTTTATATCCTCCGGATGCACAGGGTTCGAGTGCGGTATTGAATTACTTCGTGCGGGCGATACTCATAGTTTTATAGCACAATCCAAAGTATTCAGTGCACAACCTGTAGACGGACACTCGCTAAGAATGTCGGCGACGACGGAAAGTAATGACTACGCCACAGAAAACAATAGTAGTGACCACAAATTTCAATTTGGGGGCAATGAGGGGTTTTGCCTTGGTGGAGGTGGATCAGGTGGCGCTGCAAGCTGTTTCATTGCTACTGCTGCGTATGGTTCTCCACTCGATGAGCGAATTACTGTGCTGCGCCGTTTTCGGGATCGGTGGCTTCTAACCAATGCGCCGGGAAAAGCTATTGTTAAAAATTACTATCGGTACTCACCGGCTTTTGCTAAAAGGATTGCAGAGAAACCAGTACTGCGGGCATTGGTGAGAGCTTTTCTTTACCCGATAATATTCGTGCTTAGCTATCCCTTGAGCTCTCTGAACAGTTTGATGCTATTAGCATTATGTATACTTTGGCGACAAAGACTGCGTGCTTCCCTGTAGGAGAAAGCGGAACTTTTACGGTCAAAAACCTCTCTGGAGGGTGAGAGGTCCGCTTTCACCTCATTTGCGCCATCTAGCGATGCAACTCCTGCGAGCCTCCAATGCCGGACACAGAGCGGGAAAGCGAGGGCTATCGTCGAGTTGCTTACGAGAGCCCATTAAGAGTGGATGGTTGCTGATCGAGCAATGTCGCTGGTGAACCGGGGCCGCTTTGTTTGGTGGTACAATTACTGGCAAATTTTGGCTGCCGACGTCCGCACCGTCTAGAATAGACCAAAGCTAATGTGTCCTGCAAAAGCCCAGCTACGATACTCGATCTAGCAGAAACTACCTGGTTTATGGCACGTCGATGTACTCACCCGCGATCGAAAATGACCCATCACGACGGCCATCGAAAAACTGTGCCCAGGTTAGCCTTCCTACGACCTGAGTACCGGGAGGGAGCGTAATCTGAGTGTGAAACCCCTTGCCGGATATCGCAAGTTGGGGGTCAATTGCTTCTAATAATCCGAATTGAAAGGACTGCGACAACAATGTATTTCCATTCGTGTCATTTTTCCGAAATTCCAGTGTCGCCCCAACAGGCTCAGGTGGCGGATTAACAAAAAGCGAACGGCTCCGAAAAGAGACGTGCTTTATCACAAGTTGCTTGCCTTCCGGGACAGAGTACCTACCTTCCGCGCTTTCACAGACCGGTATGCTTCCGACGCATGCTTCGAAGCGACTGCCAATAAAGAGTGTACTCGCCCCTTGCTCATTCAGGCTTATCGACGCTTGGATCAGTACCGGCATTGGAGCGATGCCGCCCTGAACTTTAACGGGAATGGGGTTTGACTGCGTGTTGATGACATTCACGTCCGGTGTCGGAGGCTGCGCTAACGAAATATTGCTAGTCAACAAGGAAAGAGCGCAAAACAGCAGACCGTTATATTTAATCATGACGATTTTCTCTCCAGAAGTTGGCGCCAAATCAGAATTGAGCACCGTAAGCCCGATTTCCTCTAGCTAAGCTTTGCAGCAACTCCGCTTCAGAAAATTAATAATAGTCAAAGTGATGCGCGTCGTTAGACGAAATTGATATGAGCAATATCTTTTTTTATATGAGCATTAATTAACTAACTAACGCTTCTGCAACATTGACCGAACCTCTAAGATTGACCTCAAATCTCTGCTCCTAGGCGAAAGCAGACATTCGAGGGTCTTAATCGGCCCAGGTATCCAGAAGGGCCCTCTATCACCTCACAGAGGTCACTAATTCTTGGGGTGCCTAACGCTCCACATGAATATCAAGGCGGCGAACATTCCTGACGACCACAATATTCTGACGATCCATACTCTTGCTGACGCGTTGAACGGTAGCTGAATTTCTGAGGCTTGTAGCAATTCTCGCCCAACTGAAGATGCGCTCTGCCCAAGAATCGAAATCATGAACAACTCCCAGGCACAAGCAAACACGAAAATCAAAGTCGCTAGCGTGAGTTGAAATCTGGTCAGCTTAGATCCCACGACGTAAGCAACAGCGAAATAGGCGAAAACGATAGTTAGATAGATTGAAATATGAGTCGCCTGAACATCAGCTATCGCCATCACTGCCTGCGTTATTTGTAGCTCATGACTATTCATCGAAAGCTCAATCCAAAGTATTTGGGATAAGGATAGACCGATGTCTTAAAATAGGCGAAAGGAGACCTTTGGCCAGATTTCACCCTGACGAAACAAAAAGGACCGCTTGTAGTGGTCAACTAATCCCGGACAGTAGTTTAGGATTTTCCTCTGCTTCAGCAGGGGGTAATCCACCGTTGTATTGATGCGGTCGCTGCCAGTTGTAGTAGCCCATCAGGTATTGGCCGATA
>NZ_SMSE01000009.1 GCF_004354085.1 Seongchinamella unica
GTGTTGCTTAACAAGAAGACGAAGACAGATGTGTGGGCACTTGTTGGGATAGTTGATCACGACTATTCAGACACAACAAGTGACCATTGATTCATAGTTTTATGGAACATTGATTTCGAATTGTGTCTGAGCCGAGATTTTGGATGTTGAAGTGGGGTTAACCACGTAAACATCTCCTCTTGCCCTTGGTGGTAGAGGTTAAAGATTAAACTGAAGAGTTTGATCATGGCTCAGATTGAACGCTGGCGGCAGGCCTAACACATGCAAGTCGAGCGAGAAAGCCCTTCGGGGTGAGTACAGCGGCGGACGGGTGAGTAACGCGTAGGAATCTACCTGGTAGTGGGGGACAACATGTGGAAACGCATGCTAATACCGCATACGACCTAAGGGTGAAAGTGGGGGACCTTCGGGCCTCACGCTACCAGATGAGCCTGCGTAAGATTAGCTAGTTGGTGGGGTAAAGGCTCACCAAGGCGACGATCTTTAGCTGGTCTGAGAGGATGATCAGCCACACTGGGACTGAGACACGGCCCAGACTCCTACGGGAGGCAGCAGTGGGGAATATTGCGCAATGGAGGCAACTCTGACGCAGCCATGCCGCGTGTGTGAAGAAGGCCCTAGGGTTGTAAAGCACTTTCAATTGGGAGGAAAGGTTGCAGTTTAATACGCTGTAACTATGACGTTACCTTTAGAAGAAGCACCGGCTAACTCCGTGCCAGCAGCCGCGGTAATACGGAGGGTGCGAGCGTTAATCGGAATTACTGGGCGTAAAGCGCGCGTAGGTGGTTAATTAAGTCGGATGTGAAAGCCCTGGGCTCAACCTGGGAACTGCATACGATACTGGTTAACTAGAGTACGAGAGAGGGAGGTAGAATTCCACGTGTAGCGGTGAAATGCGTAGATATGTGGAGGAATACCGGTGGCGAAGGCGGCCTCCTGGCTCGATACTGACGCTGAGGTGCGAAAGCGTGGGGAGCAAACAGGATTAGATACCCTGGTAGTCCACGCCGTAAACGATGTCTACTAGCCGTTGGGGAACTTGATTCTTTAGTGGCGCAGCTAACGCACTAAGTAGACCGCCTGGGGAGTACGGCCGCAAGGTTAAAACTCAAATGAATTGACGGGGGCCCGCACAAGCGGTGGAGCATGTGGTTTAATTCGATGCAACGCGAAGAACCTTACCAGGTCTTGACATACAGCGAACTTTCCAGAGATGGATTGGTGCCTTCGGGAGCGCTGATACAGGTGCTGCATGGCTGTCGTCAGCTCGTGTCGTGAGATGTTGGGTTAAGTCCCGTAACGAGCGCAACCCTTGTCCTTAGTTGCCAGCACGTAATGGTGGGAACTCTAGGGAGACTGCCGGTGACAAACCGGAGGAAGGTGGGGACGACGTCAAGTCATCATGGCCCTTACGACCTGGGCTACACACGTGCTACAATGGAACGCACAGAGGGCAGCAAACCCGCGAGGGGGAGCGAATCCCACAAAACGTTTCGTAGTCCGGATTGGAGTCTGCAACTCGACTCCATGAAGTCGGAATCGCTAGTAATCGTGAATCAGAATGTCACGGTGAATACGTTCCCGGGCCTTGTACACACCGCCCGTCACACCATGGGAGTGGGTTGCTCCAGAAGTGGTTAGCCTAACCTTCGGGAGGGCGATCACCACGGAGTGATTCATGACTGGGGTGAAGTCGTAACAAGGTAGCCCTAGGGGAACCTGGGGCTGGATCACCTCCTTAAACGATAGTGACGCTACCTTTCAAGTGCTCACACATTTGTCTTTGTCTTATTCGGTTGATGCGACAGTAATCGCGAGTTCTGGCGTTTTTAACGCAGGATGAGGTTGGTCTGGCAAGGCGCAGCGCGAGAGAAGGAGGGATCGTACAGGCAGTACGTGACCGACTGAGCGAGTGATGCAACGCGGCCAGGGCGAGTTCAGACAAGTTAAAATAGGCCTGTAGCTCAGTTGGTTAGAGCGCACCCCTGATAAGGGTGAGGTCGGCAGTTCAAATCTGCCCAGGCCTACCAAATTGTCCCAGCTCTTCGTTGTGAAATGACTCGCATAGCAGGCTATGCGTCGCCATTCCACGCCTTGATCTGAAACAATTTGGCGTACCTGGAAAGTGTGATTGCTGACACATTTTTTTGGGGCTATAGCTCAGCTGGGAGAGCGCTTCCCTTGCACGGAAGAGGTCTGCGGTTCGATCCCGCATAGCTCCACCATATCAACGCATCACTGAAGTCAGAAACAAGCGCATGTTGTGTGTTTGTTTCTGGTTTTACACCGGAATTGTTCTTTAACAAGGTAAATTAAGCTGAGTCTTTGAGCTGATGTAAAGCACCAGATGGTATCGGTGAGTTACACGGTTCATAGATAAAATTGTTCTGTAGTGGCGGGTTTCAATTCCCCGCTGCTACGACGAGTTGTAATACAACACTGTGACTTAAGCGTCACAACATCCGGCGGGCATGCACTTTGATCGGTGCATGTCTACTAAGTACCTGGTCTTTGCCAAAGGGGGCCAGGGAATTGTCTTCTTGAGCAGATAATTTCGATTATATGGTCAAGTGACTAAGCGTATACGGTGGATGCCTTGGCAGTTGGAGGCGATGAAGGACGTTGTAGCCTGCGAAAAGCTTCGGGGAGTCGGCAAACAGACTTTGATCCGGAGATGTCCGAATGGGGAAACCCACCTGGTGTAAGCCAGGTACCTTTTACTGAATACATAGGTAAAAGGGGCGAACGAGGGGAACTGAAACATCTAAGTACCCTTAGGAACAGAAATCAATTGAGATTCCCCCAGTAGCGGCGAGCGACCGGGGATCAGCCTGCAAGTGATAGCAGTAGTGCTAGTGGAACGGTCTGGAAAGTCCGGCGATAGAGGGTGATAGCCCCGTACACGAAAGCGCTGTTGTGGTACTGAGCTTGCGACAAGTAGGTCGGGACACGTGTTATCTTGACTGAAGATGGGGGGACCATCCTCCAAGGCTAAATACTACCAACTGACCGATAGTGAACCAGTACCGTGAGGGAAAGGCGAAAAGAACCCCGGAGAGGGGAGTGAAATAGAACCTGAAACCGTGTACGTACAAGCAGTGGGAGCCCCATCTTTAAACCATTTCGATGGTAGATGAGGCCATCGATGATTGGGTTAGGTTAGCGTCGCGCAGCGACGATCAACCGCTCAAGAGAAGCAGAGATGGTTTAAAGATGGGGTGACTGCGTACCTTTTGTATAATGGGTCAGCGACTTAATGTCTGTAGCAAGCTTAACCGTATAGGGGAGGCGTAGGGAAACCGAGTCTTAATAGGGCGACACAGTTGCAGGCATTAGACCCGAAACCGGGCGATCTATCCATGAGCAGGTTGAAGGTGCCGTAACAGGCACTGGAGGACCGAACCCACTTATGTTGAAAAATGAGGGGATGACTTGTGGATCGGAGTGAAAGGCTAATCAAGCCCGGAGATAGCTGGTTCTCCTCGAAATCTATTTAGGTAGAGCGTCGTGTCTTACCCTGGGGGGTAGAGCACTGTTTGGGCTAGGGGGTCATCCCGACTTACCAACCCCATGCAAACTCCGAATACCCAGGAGTACAATCACGGCAGACAGACAGCGGGTGCTAACGTCCGTTGTCGAGAGGGCAACAACCCAGACCGCCAGCTAAGGTCCCAAATACCAGTTAAGTGGGAAACGATGTGGGAAGGCTTAGACAGCTAGGAGGTTGGCTTAGAAGCAGCCACCCTTTAAAGAAAGCGTAATAGCTCACTAGTCGAGTCGGCCTGCGCGGAAGATGTAACGGGGCTAAACTGGTAACCGAAGCTGCGGATGCGTGCTTGCACGCATGGTAGAGGAGCGTTCTGTAAGCCGTTGAAGGTGAACCGGGAGGTTTGCTGGAGGTATCAGAAGTGCGAATGCTGACATGAGTAACGATAAGGGGGGTGAAAAACCTCCCCGCCGGAAGATCAAGGTTTCCTGCGCAACGCTAATCGGCGCAGGGTGAGTCGGCCCCTAAGGCGAGGCAGAAATGCGTAGTCGATGGGAAGCAGGTTAATATTCCTGCACTTCTTATTATTGCGATGGAGGGACGGAGAAGGCTAAACCATCAGGGCGTTGGTTGTCCCTGTTTAAGGTTGTAGGCTGGTGACTTAGGTAAATCCGGGTTGCTAAGGCCGAGAGCTGATGACGAGTCCAAGGCGAGAGCTGCGGATGAAGTGGTTGATGCCATGCTTCCAAGAAAAGCTTCTAAGCTTCAGATAATGAGGAACCGTACTGTAAACCGACACAGGTGATCAGGTAGAGAATACCAAGGCGCTTGAGAGAACTCGGGTGAAGGAACTAGGCAAAATGGTACCGTAACTTCGGGAGAAGGTACGCCGGCTTTGGTGATGGGACTTGCTCCCTAAGCTGAGGCTGGTCGAAGTGACCAGGTGGCTGCGACTGTTTATTAAAAACATAGCACTCTGCAAACACGTAAGTGGACGTATAGGGTGTGACGCCTGCCCGGTGCCGGAAGGTTAATTGATGGGGTTATCTTCGGAGAAGCTCTTGATCGAAGCCCCGGTAAACGGCGGCCGTAACTATAACGGTCCTAAGGTAGCGAAATTCCTTGTCGGGTAAGTTCCGACCTGCACGAATGGCGTAACGATGGCCACACTGTCTCCACCCGAGACTCAGTGAAATTGAAATCGCTGTTAAGATGCAGTGTACCCGCGGCTAGACGGAAAGACCCCGTGAACCTTTACTACAGCTTTACACTGGACTTTGACCTTACTTGTGTAGGATAGCTGGGAGGCTTTGAAGCAGTGGCGCCAGCCATTGTGGAGCCGACCTTGAAATACCAGCCTGGTAATGTTGAGGTTCTAACTCAGGTCCGTGATCCGGATCGAGGACAGTGTATGGTGGGTAGTTTGACTGGGGCGGTCTCCTCCCAAAGAGTAACGGAGGAGCACGAAGGTGCGCTAATCATGGTCGGAAATCATGAGGTTAGTGTAAAGGCACAAGCGCGCTTGACTGTGAGTCTGACAAGACGAACAGGTACGAAAGTAGGTCTTAGTGATCCGGTGGTTCTGTATGGAAGGGCCATCGCTCAACGGATAAAAGGTACTCCGGGGATAACAGGCTGATACCGCCCAAGAGTTCACATCGACGGCGGTGTTTGGCACCTCGATGTCGGCTCATCACATCCTGGGGCTGAAGCCGGTCCCAAGGGTATGGCTGTTCGCCATTTAAAGTGGTACGCGAGCTGGGTTTAGAACGTCGTGAGACAGTTCGGTCCCTATCTGCCGTGGGCGTTGGAGAATTGAGGGAAGCTGCTCCTAGTACGAGAGGACCGGAGTGGACGAACCTCTGGTGTTCGGGTTGTGTCGCCAGACGCATTGCCCGGTAGCTATGTTCGGACAGGATAACCGCTGAAAGCATCTAAGCGGGAAGCCCCTCCCAAGATAAGTTCTCCCTGGGAATTTAATTCCCCTGAAGGGCCGTGGAAGACTACCACGTTGATAGGCTGGGTGTGGAAGCGTTGTGAGGCGTTGAGCTAACCAGTACTAATTGCCCGTGAGGCTTGACCATATAATCCAAGTTATTTGCGCACGAGAGTGCACAAGAGAAGACAGTTGGCATCGGAATCGCTCCTGGCGATTGTCGATGGCCCTACATCCTTGTAGGGCATGTTGTGATCGAGTCATGGTGTTAACTACACCGAAGAACAGACAGCTTAATTTACCACCCTATTTGTTGAAACGAGGCGGTCCGCAAGGACATGAGACCAACGACAGCAAGCCAGTTTGCCTGGCGACAATAGAGCAATGGAACCACCTGACCCCATCCCGAACTCAGAAGTGAAACGTTGCATCGCCGATGGTAGTGTGGGGTCTCCCCATGTGAGAGTAGGTCATTGCCAGGCACCTAAACCTAAAATCCCGTCACTCTGAGAGTGGCGGGATTTTTTTATGGGTCGGTTGGCCTTTTACACATGGCAATGACCTACGGTCAAACCCGGTAAAGCGGGGCAGGCCCTTGCCAGGCACCCGCAGATTTGGGGTCAGAGTAAAAACCCCGT